>NZ_CP146350.1:1325000-3880338 GCF_037055355.1 Streptomyces sp. DG1A-41
CCACCATGCGATGGAGACTCATATCCGGTATTAGACCCCGTTTCCAGGGCTTGTCCCAGAGTGCAGGGCAGATTGCCCACGTGTTACTCACCCGTTCGCCACTAATCCCCACCGAAGTGGTTCATCGTTCGACTTGCATGTGTTAAGCACGCCGCCAGCGTTCGTCCTGAGCCAGGATCAAACTCTCCGTGAATGTGTACCGGTAATCCGGTCGACACCACGAGAGCGGAACAGTCGGAGGAATAATCCGACCGTTCACAGCGTCCTCGCTGTGTTTTTTCAAAGGAACCTCGCCCCAGCAGATGCTGGAGACGGGGTATCAACATATCTGGCGTTGACTTTTGGCACGCTGTTGAGTTCTCAAGGAACGGTCGCTTCCTTTGTACTCACCCTCTCGGGCTTTCCTCCGGGCGCTTCCCTTCGCGTTTCCAACTCTACCAGGGTTTTTCCGTCTCCCTGACCGCCGTCCTGCGGGCATGCAGAAGGCGACCCCGAGATAGGATCTGACAAGTTGGGTGCTGCCAGGCGAGGACACGAGGTTGCGTCGCTCAGCCCCAGGCAGGAGTGCGACTGTACACGCGGCCGCGGAGCGGGTGCAAATCGATTTGAGGTATGGTCTAGACCACTCTGGAGTGGTCACGGGGAACCGGCACTTCAGGTGACATACCCTGCTGAACAGTGTGCCGTCCGGGTACCGACAGGGACGGCCCATATCGATCTCCACCCCTGGGAGGCTTCCCATGACCACCGTGACGTCCCCACTCGCAGGACGCGCCATCGGACTGGCAGCCGTGCCGGATCCGGTCTTCTCCGGGGCCATGGTCGGCCCGGGCACAGCGATCGACCCCGTACGTGAGCCTTCCGAGGCCGTCTCGCCTGTGGACGGCGTCATCGTCTCCCTGCACCCGCACGCGTTCGTCGTCGTCGACGAGAACGGTCACGGCGTGCTCACCCACCTCGGCATCGACACCGTGCAGCTCAACGGCGAGGGTTTCGAGCTGCTCGTGAACAAGGGTGACACCGTCACGCGCGGTCAGGGCATCGTGCGCTGGGACCCGGCCGCCGTCGAGGCCGCCGGCAAGTCCGCGGTCTGCCCGATCGTGGCGCTGGAGGCCACAGCCGAAGCGCTCTCCGATCTGCGTGACGACGGCGAAGTGAAGGCCGGCGACAGTCTCTTCGTCTGGAAGTGACGTCAGTGCCGTCGTAGGGCGGCTTTGCAGGAGAACCAACGCGGCGGCTGGAGCCGCCGCACTATCGGAGACGGGTGAGATGGACACAACGCTGCGAGGCGTCGGCGTGAGCCACGGTGTGGCTATCGGCGAAGTTCGGCATATGGGAACGGCGGTGCTGGAGCCGCCTGCGAAGCAGATCCCCGCGGAGGAGGCGGAGCGTGAACAGGGGCGCGCCCGCAAAGCCGTGGAGGCTGTGGCGGCCGACCTGATGGCACGGGGCAACCTGGCGGGGGGTGAAGCCCAGGCGGTCCTCGAGGCGCAGGCCATGATGGCCCAGGACCCGGAGCTGATGGCCGACGTGGAGCGGCGGATCGCCGTCGGCAGCACGGCCGAGCGCGGGGTGTACGACGCGTTCGCCGCGTACCGCGAGCTGCTCGCGGGTGCCGGTGAGTACCTCGCCGGTCGCGTGGCCGACCTCGACGACGTGCGGAATCGTATCGTCGCCCGTCTGCTGGGGGTTCCGATGCCGGGTGTCCCCGACAGCGACGAGCCCTATGTTCTCGTCGCCCGTGACCTCGCACCTGCCGACACCGCGCTGCTGGACCCGACTCTGGTGCTCGGTTTCGTCACCGAGGAGGGCGGTCCGACCAGCCACAGCGCGATTCTGGCGCGGGCCCTCGGGGTGCCGGCCGTGGTCGCGCTGCCGGGAGCCGGTGAGCTCGCCGAAGGCACGATGATTGCCGTCGACGGCAGCACCGGCGAGATCTTCGTGGATCCGAGCGATGAGAAGAAGGCTCAGCTCGAGGCCGCGGCCGCCGAGCGCAAGGCGGCGCTGGCGGCGTCGACCGGTCCCGGTGCGACCGCGGACGGCCACAAGGTGCCGCTGCTCGCGAACATCGGCGGCCCCGCGGATGTTGCGGCAGCGGTCGAGGCCGGTGCCGAGGGTGTCGGTCTCTTCCGTACCGAGTTCCTCTTCCTGGACGACAGCAAGCAGGCGCCGTCCGAGGAGCAGCAGGTCGCCGCGTACCGGCAGGTGCTGGAGGCGTTCCCCGAGGGGCGTGTCGTGGTGCGGGTGCTGGACGCGGGCGCGGACAAGCCGCTCGACTTCCTGACACCGGCCGACGAGCCGAACCCGGCGCTCGGCGTGCGGGGTCTGCGGACGCTGCTGGATCACCCGGAGGTCCTGCGTACTCAGCTGACGGCGCTCGCGAAGGCCGCGGAAGGGCTGCCGGTCTACCTCGAGGTCATGGCCCCCATGGTCGCGGACCGTACGGATGCCCGGGCCTTCGCGGACGCGTGCCGAGAGGCTGGGCTGCGGGCGAAGTTCGGCGCGATGGTCGAGATTCCGTCGGCCGCGCTGCGGGCGCGCTCGATTCTCCAGGAGGTCGAGTTCCTGTCGCTGGGGACGAACGACCTGGCGCAGTACACCTTCGCCGCCGACCGTCAGGTGGGTGCGGTCTCCCGTCTGCAGGATCCGTGGCAGCCCGCGCTGCTCGACTTGGTCGCGCTGTCCGCCGAGGCGGCGAAGGCCGAGGGCAAGAGCTGTGGCGTCTGTGGTGAGGCCGCGTCCGACCCGCTGCTGGCGTGTGTGCTGGCTGGTCTGGGCGTCACCTCTCTTTCGATGGGCGCGGCGTCGATTCCCTATGTCCGGGCCACGCTGGCGAAGTACACGCTGGCGCAGTGCGAGCGGGCCGCTGCGGCGGCTCGGGCCTCGGACACCGCCGAGGACGCTCGCACTGCGGCGCAGGCGGTGTTGTCGGGCGAGTGAGCCGCATGGCTGCCCGGGCGGGGCGCTCCACTGAGGTGAGGCGCCCCGTCCGCTTTTCAGTGGTTGTGTCCTTGTGCTGGTTCCACCTCTCCCAGGTCGGGCGGCTCGCAGTAGTCGACGTTGGATTCGGGGGAGATCAGGTCGCCGGATTCGACGTCGGTGCAGTAGGCGTCGAAGACCTCGCCCGCGGTGAGGGGCTCGAGTCCGTATCCGCGCAGGCGCCAGCCGTAGACGCGGTCGGGGCTGCCGGGGGCGCTGGCGCGGATGACGAGTCCTCCGGGGCTTTCGGTGGCCAGGCCGAGGGCCAGGACCGTGGCGAACTCGAGGGTTTCGGTCTCGTCCAGTTCGGCGGCGCCGCCGGTGTCGGTGGCGTGGAGGGCGGCGAGGAGGGTTTCGGGTGGTCCGGTGACGCTGCATACGAGATGCCGATTGCCGGGTGGGGCCGTGTCGAGGATGCGGACGAGCAGATCCGAGGCCCGGGCGAAGGCGGCGCGTCCGATGTCCTCGCCGCAGGACGTGCAGGCGCCCAGGCGAGCGAGGAGTGTGGTCGCGTACTCCCAGGTGGCCTGTCGCACGGCTTCGTCGACGAGGGCGGCGAGCAGGTCGGACAGCGGCTGGCCCTCGTAGGGAAGGGTCGGTCCTGTGACCGCGAGCCGTGCCGTGAAGCGTGTGCGGCTGGAGGGGCTGTCGGGATCGAGGCCGTTTTTCGCGCAGAACTCGGCGTATTCCTCGGGGTCGAAGAGGGCCACCGTGGTGTGGCTGCCTTGTAGGGCCCGTGTCCTGAGGAAGCCTTCCACATGCTTCAGGTAGGCGGCGTGGTCGTCGAAGGTGAAGCTGCGGTAGCGCCGCATGGCCCGGAAGTCGTGCTCGTCGGTGAGCAGGCCGATGGTGCCGGCGATTTCGCGGCGCAGGACACGTCGCATGGTCCGGCTGTCGGTGTGCGTCATTGTTCCCCCTGTGCACGGTCGATCAATGCTCACTCACAGTAATCGGAGGCACTGACAACGGGGCAGGGAAGGGGGGCATCCATTCGAATGAGGAACAAATCGGCAGGTCAACGGCTGGGTAGCCGACGTGATCGCGTCGGCAGCCATGGTGACGGCGAGTGGTCTGATGCGGAACCCTCGCACCCACCATGGCTTCCGGTGAGTGCGAGGGTGGTGCCGCTCAGGCGCGTTTGCGGGCCAGGTCCTCGTAGAACCTCAGGAGGTCGACGTTGTCGATGGAGCCCGGGTTGACCGCGTTCTCCAGCGGGGTGCCCTGGAGGAGGCGTTTGACCGGGACCTCGATGCGTTTGCCGGTCAAGGTGTGGGGGACGCCGGGCACTTCGATGATCTCGTCCGGGACGTGGCGCGGTGACAGTTGCTCGCGGATGGTCTGCTTGATGCGATTTCGCAGGGCTTCGTCGAGGACGGCTCCGGGGGCCAGGTGGACGAAGAGGGGCATCCAGTAGTCACCGTCGGGCTGTTCGATACCGATGACGAGGGATTCCCTGATCTCGGAGAGGCGCTCCACGGCCTCGTAGATGTCGGCGGATCCCATGCGTACGCCCTGGCGGTTGAGCGTGGAGTCGGAGCGGCCGTGGATGACGACGGAACCGCGGGAGGTGACGGTGATCCAGTCGCCGTGCCGCCATACGCCGGGGTACGTGTCGAAGTAGCTGTCGTGGTAGCGGCTGCCATCGGGGTCGTTCCAGAAGTGGATGGGCATCGACGGCATCGGGTTGGTGACCACGAGTTCGCCGACCTCGTCGACCAGGGGGGTACCGTTCGGGTCCCAGGACTGGAGGTCGGTGCCGAGGCAGGGGGCCTGGAGCTCGCCGACGTAGACCGGGAGGGTGGGTACGGCTCCTGCGAAGCAGGAGCACACGTCCGTGCCGCCGCTGACGGAGGCGATCCACAGGTCGTCGCGGACCTCGTCGTGGAGCCAGCGGAAACCGTCGGGCGGCAGGGGCGAGCCGGTGGTGGCAACGCACTGGACGGAGGAGAGGTCGAAGTCGCGGGACGGGTGGACGCCCGCCTTGCGGCAGGCCATGACGTAGGCGGCCGAGGTGCCGTAGAGGGTGGCCTTGGCGCGTTCGGCGATGCGCCACTGGGCTCCGGTGTCCGGGTAGCCGGGGCTGCCGTCGTAGAGGACGATCGTGGTGCCCGTGAGGAGGCCGGAGACTAGGAAGTTCCACATCATCCAGCCGGTCGACGTGTACCAGAAGAAGCGGTCCTCGGGGCCCAGGTCGCAGTGCAGGCCGAGCTGCTTGAGGTGCTCGACCAGGATGCCGCCCTGGGACTGGACGATGGCCTTGGGCAGGCCGGTGGTGCCGGAGGAGTAGAGCACCCACAGGGGGTGGTCGAAGGGCACCTGCTCGAAGACGGGGTCCGTGTCGTTGGAGGTGAGGGCCGACCAGTCCAGGGCGCCCTCGGGTGCCTCGGTGCCGAGGAGGGGGATGTGGACGACGGCGCGCAGGGTGGGCAGTTCACGGCGCAGTTCGGCGACGATTTCGCGTCGGTCGTGCTCCTTGCCGCCGTAGCGGTAGCCGTCGACCGTGAAGAGCAGAACAGGTTCGACCTGCTGGAAGCGGTCGAGGACGCTGCGGGCGCCGAAGTCGGGGGCGCAGGACGTCCAGACGGCGCCGACGGCCGCGGTGGCGAGGAGGGCGACCACGGCCTGCGGGATGTTGGGGAGATAGCCGCTGACTCGGTCTCCGGAGCGTACGCCGAGGGCGCGCAGCTCGGCGGCCAGGGAGGCGACCTGGCGGCGCAGTTCGGCCCAGGTGACGGGGCTTGGTTCGTGTGTCTCGTCGACGGACAGGAGAGCCGGTTCGTCGGCGCGGGTGTCGGCCGCGCGGAGGGCGTGTTCGGCGTAGTTGAGGGCCGCCCCGGGGAACCACTGGGCGCCCGGCATCGAGCGGTCTGCGAGCACGCGCGCGTAGGGCGTCGGGAAACGGACGTCGAACCACTCCGTGACGGCTTTCCAGAAGGTGTCCAGCTCGTCGACGGACCAGCGCTGGAGGGCCGCGTAACCGCCCTCGGCGGGGGCGCCGTGGTGCTCGGCGGCCCAGGCCTGGAACCTCGTGATCCGGGCCCGGGCGATGCGCTCGGGGTCTGGCTGCCACAGCGGCTGAGGACTAGCGGTCGACATGGTCGGCTCCCGGACTGTGCGCGTCGTGTGCGTCCTCCGCGCACGGGCTGGGGTGTGCGCGTGACGCGGCTGGCACGGACAATGCCATGTGATCGACTTCGGCACCAGGGTGCGCCCCACACAGTCCGTGTCGTGAAGATGTGGTCCTGGCACGGGTGAACGGCAGTTGAACGACACGCGCGCATGGGGCGGTCAGTGGCAGGGTGAGCAGCATGAACGGTCGTGACCTGGTGCGTTCGGTGAAAGCGGTGGGTTCGGTGGGCGCGGCGCAGGGTGTGCGTACCGTACGAGCAGCGTGGCGCAGGCGGCGGGCCGACGCCACCGGGCTGCCGTCGCGGGGGGCGGAGCGCGCGCGGGTGCCCGGGCCCGTGCGGGAGGTCGAGCCGGGGCCGGGGGGCGGTGTCGTCCGGTTCAGCCGGTCGGAGCTGCGGATTCTCGTCGCCGTGAACGGAGCCGTCTTCTGGGGCTGGGACGGGGCGGAGCCCGAGCCGTCGTACGCGCTGGCCGGCCGGTGTCCGGAGGCGGATCCCCGGGCGGTGCTGGAGCCGGACAAGGACGGCGGCTGGCGGGTGGTGGCCGAGCGGGTCACGGTCGTCGTGTCACGGCATGGCGCGGTGGAGGTGCGCACCCCCGGTGGCGTGACCCTGCGCCGTGATCTGCCGCCGCGGTGGTGGGAGCCGGTCGCCGGCGGCCCGGCGCGGTGGATGCAGCGGTCGGAGGTGGCTGCCGACGCGCGGTTCTTCGGGCTTGGTGGTCGGGCTTCGGGTCCTCGGCTGCCGGACGGGACGTACCGGCTGTGGAACACCGACCCCGGTTACGCCTTCGCGCCTGGTGACGACCCGCTGTACATCACGATGCCGGTGCAGATGGTCGTGTCCGACGGCGGTACGCATCTGGCGTTCCACGACAGTTCGTGGGACGGCACGGTGACGCTGCTTGAGGGCGAGGAGGGTGCCGGTTCCGGGCACGACCGGGCCGGGACGAGCGAGCTGCGGATGGACGGCGGTCCACTGCGGTGCTGGGTGATGGTGGGCACCCCCGCACGCGTGCTGCTCGCCTGGGCCTCACTCACCGGCGCGCCGGCGCTGCCGCCAGCCTGGGCGCTCGGGCACCACCACGCGCGGTGGGGGTTCGGCAGCGAGCAGGAGGTGCGGCGGATCGTCGCGGGTTATCTGGAGAACGGTCTGCCGCTCGACGCCGTGCACCTGGACATCGACCACTTCGACACGCATCAGGTGTTCACCGTCGACCAGGACCGCTTCCCGAAGCTGCCTTTTCTGGCCGAGGAACTCCGGCGGGACGGCATCCGGCTGGTGTCGATCGTCGACCCGGCTGTGAAGGCCCTGCCCGGCAATGCCGTGTACGACGGGGGGACGGCTGAGGACGCGTTCGTGCGGGATGCCTCCGGGCAGGTCGTGCAGGGGGTCGTGTGGCCCGGGGATGCGGTGTTTCCGGATTTCACGCACGCGCGCGTGCGTGAGTGGTGGGGTGGTCTCTACGAGGAGCGGCTCGCGCAGGGGTTTGCGGGTTTCTGGCATGACATGAACGAGCCCACGTCGTTCGCCGCCTTCGGGGAGTCGACGCTGCCGCGATCGGCGCGGCACTCCTTGGAGGGGAGGGGCGGTGACCATCGTGAGGCGCACAACGTGTACGCGCTGTGCATGGCCAGGGCGGGCTTCGAGGGGCTGCGGAAACTCGCCCCCCAGGAGCGGCCGTTCCTGTTCTCGCGCTCCGGATGGGCCGGCATGCAGCGCTACGGCGGGACCTGGTCGGGGGACGTGGCCACCGGCTGGCCGGGATTGCGGGCGTCCTTGGCGCTGGTGATGGGGCTCGGGCTGTGCGGCGTGCCGTACTCGGGGCCGGACATCGGAGGCTTCGACGGGGACCCCTCCCCCGAGCTGTTCCTGCGGTGGTTCCAGCTGGGCGCGTATCTGCCGCTGTTCCGTACGCACGCGAGTCCGCGGGCAGGGCGCAGGGAGCCGTGGGAGTTCGGTGCCGAGGTACTGGAGCACGCGCGCGTGGCGCTCGTCGAACGCCGGCGGCTGCTGCCGTACTTCACGACGCTGGCCCATCTGGCGCGGCGTACCGGAGCGCCCTATGTGCGGCCCCTGTGGTGGGCGGCGCCGGAGGAGCGGGCGCTGCGCGACTGCGGGGACGCCTTCCTGCTGGGCGACAGCCTGCTGGTGGCTCCGGTGCTCGACCCGGGCGCGGACCGGCGTGCCGTGCAGTTGCCGCGGGGGCGCTGGTACGACACGGTGACGGAGCAGGCGTACGAGGGGCCGGCGCAGGTGCTCGTCGACGCGCCTCTGTCGCGGATCCCCGTGTTCGCACGCGCGGGTGCGGTGCTTCCCGTACGCGGGGAGGACGGCGGGCTGGTGCTGGAGGTGTGGGCGCCCACCCGGGGACGGACCGGGGGCGGGCTGGTCGTGCCGGACGGTGACGAGGCGTGGGACGAGCCGGAGATCGAGCGCTACACCGCTCGATGGATGGGCTCGCGGGTGGTCGTCGAGCGGGAGGGTGAGGACGGCGGGGGCGAGCCGTCCCACCCTGTGCGCGTCCGCGGGGCCGGGGAGCGCTGATCTCAGATATAGCGGCCCTCGAACCAGGCCCTCACGGCCACGGTGTGCAGGGGGAAGGCGAGTTCCTCGGCCCGGCGCAGGAGGTGCCAGCCCTCAGTCTCCTCCGTGGCGGCGGAGGGCGGCATGCCCTCGACAGGGCGTTCCGGGAGGAGGCCGAACAGCAGCAGGTGTCCGTCGGGCGAGCTCATCGCGTCGACGAGGCGTACGTCGCGACCGGCCGCGTCGATGCCGGTTTCCTCCTTGAGCTCGCGTACGACGGCGCGCCGCCAGTCCTCCCGGTCGTCGATGTAGCCACCGGGCAGGGCCATTCCCCCGCGCGCGGGAGCGACGGTTCGGGTGATGACGACCAGAGCGGTGCCCTTGGTGTCGTACACGGGCTGGAGGGCCACCGCGACCGGGAGTGGATTGCGGTAGGCCACGCTGCCGCACGCCGGGCAGGTGCGGGGCCAGCCGGAGACGCCCTCTCCGTAGGGCGCGCCGCAGCTCGAACAGTGGGAGTTCGGCGCGGAATTGGAACTGGAGTGCTGAGTTTCGGACACGCGGCGGACTGTAGCCGATCACGGAGAGGGCGTCTCGTGCGGGCGGCTCAGTGAGCGCTGGTGAGCGCCTTCTTGGACACGGGGAAGTCGAAAACCGCGCGCTGCGGCCGGTAGCAGTCGTACACCTCGGGTGTGCAGCCCTGGCGCGGCAGCTTCGTCTGGGCTCTGTGGAGGGCCTGGGCGGCGGGCGGGTGAGGACGCAGATCGGCTGGACGTACCCGTCGATGAAGGGATGCCGAAATCGGGGAGGCCGTGGCAGACTTCTGACGTTCCGTCAGATTTGGTCCTGCAGGGGGGAGGCATTGTGTCGCGTACACGAACGCCGGTGGTCGCGGGGTGGTTTGCCGGGGAGGGAGAGGATTTCCGGCTGCTCGGCACGCGTTGTGCGGCGTGCGCCTCGGTCTTCTTCCCCCGCGAGGACCATCACTGCCGCAATCCCGCATGCGCCGGCGGAGAGTTGGCGGAGGTCCCCCTGTCGCGGTGTGGCCGCGTCTGGTCGTACACGGACAGCCGGTATCGGCCGCCGTCACCCTACGTGAGCGATCCGGAACTTTCGTGGGAGCCGTGCGCGTTGATCGCTGTGGAGCTGGATGCCGAGCGGATCGTGGTGCTGGGACAAGCGGCTCCCGGCGTCACCCTCGAGGACCTGGCGGTGGGCATGGAGGTGGAGCTCGTACCCGGCGTGCTCCACGAGGACGCGGAAACGACCTGGACGACGTGGCACTGGCGGCCGACGGGGGTGAGGGCGTGAGCGGCGAGGTGGCGGTGCTGGGTGCGGGCATGCACCCATGGGGCAAGTGGGGACGGAGCTTCGTCGAGTACGGAGTCGCGGCCGCCCGCGCGGCGCTTACCGATGCCGGGCTGGACTGGCGGGACATCGGTTCGGTCATCGGCGCGGACACCGTCCGTGGCGGCTATCCCGGGTATGTCGCCGGAGCGACGTTCGCGAAAGCAATGGGCTGGCATGGGGCCCGGGTCACGAGCGTGTACGCGGCGTGCGCGTCCGGGGCGCAGGCCGTGGACGCCGCGCGGGCCCAGATCCTCTCCGGTCTCGCCGATGTGGCGCTCGTGGTGGGAGCCGATGCCGCCCCCAAGGGGTTCTTCCGCCCTGCGGGCGGGGACCGGCCCGACGACCCCGACTGGCTGCGGTTCCGGGTTCTCGGGGCGACCAACCCCGTGTACTTCGGGCTGTTCGCCCGCAGGCGGATGGCCGTGCACGGTGACACCCCGGACGACTTCGCACAGGTGAAGGTGAAGAACGCGGCTATGGGAGCGCTGAATCCCAACGCGCGCTACCGCGAGCGGGTCACCGCCGAGGAGGTCGCCGGCTCCGCAGTCGTCGCAGATCCGCTGCGGCTGCTCGACATCTGCGCGACCTCCGACGGAGGCGCGGCGGTGGTGCTCTCCAGCTTGGAGTTCGCGCGGCGGCACGGACATGCGGACCCGGTGCGAATCCGGGCCGTGTCCACGGTGACGCCGCGTTACCCGAACACCGTGCTGGACCTGCCGGACATCGCCACGGACTCCGCGGTGGCGGTGGATCCGCCCGCCGAGACGTTCCGGGTGTCGATCGCCCGGGCGGCCTACGAGGAGGCGGGCGTCGGGCCGGAGGACCTGTCGCTGGCCGAGGTCTACGACCTGTCCACGGCGCTCGAGTTGCAGTGGTACGAGGACCTGGGGCTGTGCGGTGAGGGCGAGGGCGTGAAGCTGCTGCGGGACGGGGCTACGGCCCTGGGCGGGCGCATACCGGTGAACGCCAGCGGTGGCCTGGCCTCCTTCGGCGAGGCGGTTCCGGCGCAGGCGATAGCCCAGGTGTGCGAGCTGGCCTGGCAGTTGCGGGGCGAGGCAGGTGGCCGGCAGGTCGCGGGAGCGCGCGTGGGCATCAGCGCGAACCAGGGGCTGTTCGGGCATGGATCGGCGGTGATCGCGGTGCGGTGAACCGAAGGTGTCGGACGCGGCACGGGACGGTGTCAAACACGGCGGGGGCGGCGCTGGGACGTGACGGACGCGGTGCCGGGACGGTGTGACCTGGGGCGGTGCCGGGACGCGTGCGGGGCCGTGTCGGCGCGGGCGCTGGTGGTGCGACCGCGACCGTGCCTGGCATACGCTGTGTGACCGCTCCGGAATCCTGCGTGAACGTCTCATGAACTGCGCTTGGGCGTGCGCCGGTGGAGCAATCATGCTCCCGTGCACTCCTGGACGGACACTCTCCGCTTTGCCTTCCAACCGGTGGTCAACCTGACGACCGGCGCGGTCGCGGGACTGGAGATACTCGCCCGCCCGGAGACCGGCGACATCCTGGCCGAGGCCCGCCGCGATCCCGAGCTCGACAGCCGGCTGGCGGTGTCGGCGGTCCGCGCGGCGGTTCGCAAGGAGACCCTGCTGCCGCTTTTCGTCAACGTGTTCGCCGGCACCCTCGCCGACCTCGGCGGGCTCCCTTCGCTGCACGACGCCGTGCGCCAGACGGGCCGGCTTCGTGGGAGGTGACGATCGACGTCTGTCCGCCGTGCACGCACGTGCCGCAGAGGGCACTGCTGGAGGCGGTGTCCAGGCTGCGCGGTCAGGGCTTCCGGATCTGCGCGGACGGTGTCGGGGACGGGGATGTCCCCTTGCGGCTCCTGTCGGACATCACGCCCGACCTGGTGAAGCTGGACGCGTCGTCGCTGGCGCGGCCGGCGGTGGTGCGGTCGATGCGGACGCTGTGCGACGAGTTGGGGGCTCTCCTGGCCGTCGAGGGCGTGGAGACCGAAGGGCAGTGCGCGGCGGCGCTGGCGGCCGGGGCACAGCTGGCGCAGGGCGAGCTGTTCGCCCCGCCGGCCCGGCTGCCCGCAGCGGACGTATACGTTCCGCCCCGCTCCCCCGCCGATGTGGCCGTGCCGCGGTCCGGGCCGTCGGTGCGGGAGTTCGTGCGACCCGCCGCGCTGCTGCCCGCCACGGCGTCCGCCGGGCAGGTGCGGGCGCTGCTGACCGGGTCGCCGGACGTGTCCGGGGTGCTGCTCGTAGACACCGCCGGAGCGCCGGTCCGGTCGGTGCACCGCTCCCGCTTCCTGTTGTCGATGTCGGGGCGCTACGGGCATGCCCTGTACGCCGACCGGCCCGCGGCCAAGCTCGGTGACCCACCGCGGACGGTGGGCATCGACGCCACCGCCTGGGAGGTGCTCGACGTCGTGGCCGTCGGCGAACGGGACCGTACGTCGGACGACGTCGCCGTCGTGGACGAGTACGGGCGGTGTGTGGGCGTCGTACGGCTCGCGGATCTCGTGCGCGCACTGGCCGAGACCCGGGTGGAGGAGGCGGCGGGGCTCAATCCGCTGACGCGTCTGCCCGGCTCGGACTCGATCACCGGTGAGGTGGACCGGCGGATCGCGTCCGGGCGGGCGTTCGCGCTGAGCTGGCTGGACGTCGACCACTTCAAGCAGGTCAACGACGGGGCCGGGTTCGCGGCGGGCGACGAGCTGATCCGGGCGGTGGGGAGTGCGTTGCAGCAGGCGGCAACGGACGGCACCCGCGTGGGACACATCGGCGGTGACGACTTCCTGGTGCTCGCCGAACCGGAGGGCCTCGATCCGCTGGCCGCCTCCGTGCTGGACGCCCCGTGGTCGGCGGGCGGTCGCCCGGTCACGCTGTCGCTCGCCACGGTGCTGTGCGCTCCGGGCAGCGTGACCGACCACCGGCAGGCGGCGGCTTGTCTGGCGCCGCTGAAGAAGGCGGCGAAGGCGTTGCACGGGGCGAGTTGGGTGCTGGGCCACGCGGGCATGCCCGGACATGAGACCCGCCGTGGCGCCGAGCCGACGCCGGCACCGGCGCGGTGTGGAGTGGCGGAGCCGGGCGGCTGAGAGGGGTGTGCCGGGCTCCTGGGGCGGACTGTGGCCATCGGGGGTGCCGGGGGCAGGACAGGGTCCGTACGGACGCCGGTGGGGTTGTGGCGCTGCCGGGGGCGGGCGCCTGAGCACGGCTGTGGCCCGCCCCGCCAAGGCCCTGAACGGGGGCCGGGACCGGGGCGCAATTCGTCCGGTTGAGGAACCGCCTGGTCAGGTGGATGCTGGTGGCTAGCAAGCAAGGAATCAGGTGCGGCTGGGCGGTCGCCTGCGGCGGGGCCCAGCGAAGGCCGGACGACACCACCAGCAAGGCCTCGCGCGGCTCGCCAAGGCCCGCGTAGGCGCCGACCAGATCCGAAAACTACCCGACGGGCGCCGCCAGGGCCGTGCAACCGGCCACCCGGCCCGGCAGGAGCCCGACCGCCGTCACATGGCCGTCAACCGTTGCGGTCGGCGACCTTGACGCCCCCTGGGTGCCGGTGAACACTTCCGGTGTCAGTCGACATCGCCGTATATACACGGCGTATCCGGCACTGCGGCGCGCTGGCACGCCTGCGCCAAGGCCCCTTACCACACGGGCGATGCGGCTACGACGGCACGCTCGTCACGGATGCCGGGCGGGGCGCGGGACTCCCTGCCTTCGGCTGAAGTAGCCATGGGAAACGCACCCTGCACATGAGGGCCGGGGCGGATCGTCCCCGGGCCTTGGCCTAGGAGCCGCCATGAGCAACGTAGACATCTTCGTCGGCGAGATCATCGGCACGGCGATCCTGATCCTTTTCGGCGCTGGCGTCTGCGCCGCCGTCACCCTGAGATTCTCGAAGGCAAGGGCGTCGGGCTGGATCGTCATCGCGTTCGGCTGGGGATTCGGTGTCCTGGCCGGCGCGTACACCGCCGCCCCGCTGTCGGGCGGCCACATCAACCCCGCCGTCACTCTCGGCCTGGCCGTCGACACAGGCGTGTGGAGCAAGGTCTGGGTGTACCTGCTCGGGCAGATCGTGGGGGCGATGCTGGGCGCCGTCCTCGCGTACCTGGTCTACTTCGCCCAGTTCCGGGCCAACGTACGGCAGACGGGTACGACGGACGGCACGGTGGACGAGCCGGTGCCGACGCTCGGCATCTTCTCCACCATCCCGGAGATCAGGAACCCGTTCGCCAACGTGATGACGGAGATCCTCGCGACCATCGCCCTGGTGCTGCCCATCCTCGCGCTGGTCGGCGACAACAGGGTCGTCCCAGGTGTCGGCATCGGACCGATCCCGGGCGAGGGAGCCGGAATCTATGGCTCCGGCATCTCGATCCTGCTGGTGGCCCTGCTGGTCGTCGGCATCGGTCTCTCGCTCGGTGGGCCCACCGGATACGCCATCAACCCGGCACGTGACCTCGGTCCGCGCATCGTGCACCAATTCCTCCCGATCCCGCATAAGGGAACGTCCGACTGGGGGTACGCCTGGGTCCCGGTGGTGGGGCCTGTGGTCGGCGGAATTCTCGCGGCCCTCATCTACAACGCAGCCTTCTGACCGAGCGATCGAGAGGTAGCCATGACGGACAACGCCGAGAAGTACGTCGCAGCGATCGACCAGGGCACCACCTCGAGCCGATGCATCGTCTTCAACCAGGACGGCGCCATCGTCGCCGTGGACCAGCGCGAGCACCGCCAGATCTTCCCGAAACCCGGGTGGGTGGAGCACGACGCCACCGAGATCTGGTCCAAGGTGCAGGCGGTGGTCGCCGGGGCGCTCGCCAAGGCCGGGCTGCGCGCCGACCAGCTGAGCGCTATGGGGATCACCAACCAGCGCGAGACGACCCTCCTGTGGGACCGCGCGACGGGGAAGCCGGTGCACAACGCCATCGTGTGGCAGGACACGCGGACGGCGGCGCTGTGCAACCAGCTGGGCGGCTCGGACGGGCAGGACCGTTTCCGCGAGCAGACGGGTCTGCCGCTGGCCACCTACTTCTCCGGACCCAAGGCGGCCTGGCTGCTCGACAATGTGCCCGACCTCCGGGCCCGGGCCGAACGCGGTGAGATCGCCTTCGGAACGATCGACTCCTGGCTGATCTGGAACCTCACCGGCGGCACCGACGGCGGGCAGCACGTCACCGACGTGACCAACGCCGGGCGCACCATGCTGATGAACCTGGAGACCCTCCAGTGGGACTCCTCGATCCTCTCGGCGATGAACATCCCCGAAGCCATGCTGCCGGAGATCCGGTCCTCCGCCGAGGTGTACGGCACCGCACTCGGCCAGCTCGCCGGTGTGCCCGTGGCCTCCGCGCTGGGCGACCAGCAGGCCGCCGTGTTCGGCCAGGCCTGCTACGACGTGGGCACCGCGAAGAACACGTACGGCACGGGAAGCTTCCTGCTGCTCAACACCGGCAACCGCCCGGTGCCGTCGAAGAGCGGTCTGCTGACGACGATGGGGTACAAGATCGGCAGTGAAGCGCCGGTCTACTGTCTGGAGGGGTCGATAGCCATAACGGGCGCGCTGGTCCAGTGGTTCCGCGACCAGCTCGGCATCATCCGTACCGCCGACGAGATCGAGCCCCTGGCCGCGAGCGTGGAAGACAACGGCGGCGCGTACATCGTGCCGGCGTTCTCGGGTCTGTTCGCGCCGTACTGGCGCTCCGACGCGCGTGGCGTGGTCACCGGACTGACCCGGTACGTCACGAAGGCGCACCTCGCGCGAGCGGTGCTGGAGGCGACGAGCTGGCAGACGCGCGAGGTCGTGGACGCCATGTACCAGGACTCCGGGGTGCACATCACCACCCTGAAGGTCGACGGCGGCATGACGAAGAACAACCTGCTCATGCAGCACCAGGCGGACGTGCTCGACGTACCGGTGGTGCGGCCCAAGGTCTCCGAGACGACCTGTCTGGGCGCCGCGTACGCGGCCGGTCTGGCCACCGGCGTGTGGAACGACCTGGACGAGCTCAAGGCGCACTGGCAGAAGGACATCGAGTGGACGCCGTCCATGGAAGCGTCGGTGCGGGACCGCGAGCACCACAACTGGCGCAAGGCCGTGGAGAGGAGCTTCGGCTGGGAGGAGGACGGCGACAGCTAGCCACGCGCGCGTGGAGAGGCGTTTGTGGACTGCGGACCGTACCCCTGTCGGCGGGGGTACGGTCCGCGCCCCGCCGGTCGGCCGAGCGTCAGGTGGTCGCCGTCTGGCGGCGGTCGGCCGCGTACGCCATGGCGTGCTCGACGACGCCGATGAGCGCCTCCTTGACCGACTCGCGGTCGCGGGCGTCGCACATCAGGAGCGGCACGCCGTCGTCGAGGTCGAGGGCCTGGCGCACGTCCTCGACCGGGTATCGCGGGGCGCCCTCGAAGCAGTTGACGCCGACGAGGAAAGGTATCGCGCGTCGTTCGAAGTAGTCGACGGCGGCGAAGCAGTCCTCCAGGCGGCGGGTGTCGGCGAGCACGACGGCACCGAGCGCGCCCTCGGAGAGCTCGTCCCACATGAACCAGAACCGCTCCTGACCGGGCGTGCCGAAGAGGTACAGCACCAGGTCCTCGCGGAGCGTGATGCGGCCGAAGTCCATGGCCACGGTCGTGGTGTGCTTGCCTTCCACACCGCTGGTGTCGTCGACCGGGCGCCCGGCCTCGGTGAGCAGTTCCTCGGTGCGCAGCGGTCGGATCTCGCTGACCGCGCCGACGAGCGTGGTCTTGCCCACGCCGAAGCCGCCGGCCACCAGGATCTTGAGCGTGACGGGCTCGACCGGAGGCTTGCCGCGCTCAGAACGCCCGAAGATCATCGATCTCTTCTCCTGCTTGATGGGGGTCGGGCGACGGCGGGCCGTAGCCTCCGCCGCCTGGGGTTTCGATGACGAGTACGTCGCCGGAGACGACGTCCGCAAAGTCGCTGCCGCCGAGTTCGGTCACGGTGCCGTCGGCGTGTTCCACCCGGTTGGCGCCGGTAGCGCCCGGCTCGCCGCCCGCCATACCGTACGGGGGGACGCGGCGGTGCTGGGACAGCGTGGAGACGGTCATGGGCTCCAGGAACCGGATGCGACGCACGGCGCCGTCGCCGCCGCGCCACCGGCCGGCTCCGCCGCTGCCGCGCCGGACCGCGAACTCCTCGAGGCGTACGGGCAGTCGCCACTCCAGGACCTCGGGGTCGGTGAGGCGAGAGTTGGTCATGTGGGTCTGGACGACGGGAGTGCCGGGGAAGCCGTCGCCCGCGCCGGAGCCGGAGGCGACCGTCTCGTAGTACTGGTGGCGTTCGTTCCCGAAAGTGACGTTGTTCATGGTCCCGGAGCCCTCGGCCTGGACGCCGAGCGCCGCGTAGAGGGCACCGGTGATGGCCTGGGAGGTCTCCACGTTGCCGGCGACGACGGCGGCCGGCGGCTCGGGGGAGAGCAGGGAGCCGGGCGGTACGACGATGTCCAGGGGGCGCAGGCAGCCGTCGTTGAGGGGGATGTCGTCGGCGACGAGCGTGCGGAAGACGTAGAGGACGGCCGCGTTGACGACCGCGAAGGGGGCGTTGAAGTTGGTCGGCAGCTGCGCCGACGTGCCCGTGAAGTCGATGGTCGCCGCACGGTTCTCGCGGTCCACGCGCACGCTTACTCGGATGACGGCGCCCGAGTCGGTCTCGTAGGCGTAGCCGCCGTCGTCGAGGGCGTCGATGACGCGGCGTACGGCCTCTTCCGCATTGTCCTGTACGTGCTTCATGTAGGCCTGCACGACGTCGAGCCCGAAGTCCTCGATCATGCGCCCGACCTCGTCGACGCCCTTCTGGTTGGCGGCGATCTGGGCGCCCAGGTCGGCGAGGTTGGTCTTCGGGTTGCGGGAGGGGTACGGCGCCTCGGTGAGGAGGCGGAGCGTCTCGGCCTCGCGGAAGCGGCCGTTCTCGGCGAGCAGCCAGTTGTCGAAGAGGACGCCCTCCTCCACGATGGTGCGGCTGTTCGCCGGCATGGAGCCGGGGGCGATGCCGCCGATCTCGGCGTGATGGCCGCGTGAGGCGACGTAGAAGAGGATCGCCGGGTCACTCTCCGTGTCGTTCGAGGGCGCGGTGTCGAAGACCGGGGTGATCACGGTGACGTCGGGCAGATGGGTGCCACCGTGGTACGGATCGTTGACGGCGTAGGTGTCGCCCGGGCGCATGCGCGAGCCCCGCCGCCGGATGACCTCCTTGACACTCGTGCCCATCGAGCCCAGGTGGACGGGGATATGAGGGGCGTTGGCCACCAGGTTTCCGTCCGGGTCGAAGAGCGCGCAGGAGAAGTCCAGGCGCTCCTTGATGTTGACCGACTGGGCCGTGGATTCGAGGCGAGCGCCCATCTGTTCGGCGATGGACATGAAGAGGTTGTTGAAGACCTCGAGCAGAACCGGGTCGACTTTCGTGTCGAGTTCGGAACTCTCCGTAATCGCGGCGCGTTCCATGACCAGATGCCCGTCGTCGGTCGCCGCGGCCCGCCAGCCGTCGTCGACGACGGTCGTCGCGCCGGCTTCGGTGATGATCGCGGGACCGGTGACGGTGTCGCCGGGGGGAAGGTCCTCGCGGCGATGGAGGGGTACGTCGCGCCAGGCTCCGCCCGTGTGGAGGCGGACGGAGTGCGGCGCCGCGGGGCTTCCGTCGGTGGTGGCTTCGTAGGGGGCGAGAGCGGAGAGATCGGGGGGTTCGGTGATGCCGGTGGCTTCGACGGAGAGGGCTTCGACGACGATCGGGCGGTCGAGCGTGAAGGAGTACGTGGCGCGATGACGTTCTTCGAAGGCGTGCCGCATCGCGCTGGGCTCGGTCAGCTCGACGGTGAGGGTGGTGTCGGTGCCGTCGTAACGGAGCTGTGCGCGGCGGGTGATCTCGATGTGCTCCTCGGGGACGTCCTCGGCGAGGAGTTCGGCGCGTGCCGCGGCTTCCAGGTCTGCGGCGGTCTTGAGGACGCCGGGCATGGATGCGGGTTCCAGGGGTGCCTCGACGGACTGTTCACGCATGGCGGTGGTGTCGGCGAGGCCGATACCGAGTGCGGAGAGGACACCGGCCATGGGCGGCACGAGGACGGTGCGGATGCCGAGCGAGTCGGCGACCAGGCAGGCGTGCTGGCCGCCGGCGCCGCCGAAGGTGGTGAGGGCGTAGCGGGTGACGTCGTGGCCCTTCTGGACGGAGATCCGCTTCACGGCGGACGCGATGTTGGCGACGGCGATCTGAAGGTACCCCTCGGCGACCTGTTCGGGGGTGCGGTCGTCGCCGGTCTTCTCGCGGATCTCGCGCGCGAGAGCGGTGAACCGGTCCCGGACGACTGCGTCGTCCAAGGGCTCGTCGCCGTTCACGCCGAACACCTTGGGGAAGTGGGCGGGCTGGATACGGCCGAGCATGACATTGGCGTCGGTGACGGCGAGCGGACCGTCGCCGCGGTAGCAGGCCGGCCCCGGGTCCGCGCCCGCCGAGTCAGGCCCTACGCGGTAGCGGGAGCCGTCGAAGTGGAGGACCGAGCCGCCGCCGGCGGCGACGGTGTGGATGTCCAGCATGGGGGCGCGCAGCCGGACACCGGCGATCCGGCTGTCGAAGACGCGCTCGTACTCGCCCGCGAAGTGGGAGACGTCGGTGGAGGTGCCGCCCATGTCGAAGCCGATGACGCGGTCGAAGCCGGCGAGCTGCGACATGCGGGCCATGCCGACGATGCCACCGGCCGGCCCGGACAGGATGGCGTCCTTGCCACGGAACTGCCCGGCCTCGGTGAGGCCGCCGTTGGACTGCATGAACATCAGCCGTACGCCTTCGAGGGCGTCGGCGACGTGCCGGACGTAGCGGCGCAGGACGGGCGAGAGGTAGGCGTCGACGACGGCGGTGTCCCCGCGGGGGACGAGCTTCATCAGGGGGCTGGCCTCGCTGGAGAGCGAGATCTGCGGGAAGCCGATCCGGGCGGCGAGTTCCCCGACGGCCTGTTCGTGGGCGGGGTGGAGGTGGCTGTGCATGCAGACCACGGCGACGGCACGGATCCCGTCGTCGTACGCCTCTTGGAGGGGCCCGGCGAGGGTGTCCAGGTCGGGCGCGAGCAGGACGGTGCCGTCGGCGGCGATGCGCTCGTCGACCTCGACGACCCGTTCGTACAGCAGCTCGGGCAGTTCGATGCGGCGGGCGAAGATGCTCGGGCGGTTCTGGTAGGCGATGCGCAGGGCGTCGCGGAAGCCGCGGGTGATGACCAGCAGGGTGCGCTCGCCCTTGCGCTCCAGGAGGGCGTTGGTGGCGACCGTCGTGCCCATGCGCACGGTCTCGACGGGGCCGCCGGAGCCGGCCAGCAGGGTGCGGACGCCCTCGACCGCCGCGTCGGCGTAGCGGGCTGCCCTGTCCGACAGCAGCTTGTGCGTGAGCAGCCGGCCGTCCGGGCGACGCGCGACGATGTCGGTGAAGGTGCCGCCTCGGTCGACCCAGAACTGCCAGCCTGTCACGTCAGTACCCCGCTTCCGCGCTGCTCACAGCGCCCGGAGGCCGTTGATCACGTCGCGCAGAATACTCTCGTCCGGCAGCTCGGCAGGGGGTACGGGCCGGTTCACATGGACGAATTCCGCGTCCACGAGATCTCCGACAAGGACCCGTACCACCCCGATCGGCAGGTCGAGTTCCGCTGCGAGTTCGGCGACCGACTGCGGGGCGTCACGACACAGTTCGACGATGTCCACATGCTCCGGGGAGAGCATGTGGTCCGCTTCCGGGTCGTCCGCGTGCGGTTCCGTGACCACGACCGCGATCAGGTCCAGGCGGTGCTGGCCCTGGCTGCTGGTGCGGCCGCGCGTCATGGCGTACGGACGGACGACCGGTCCGGCCTCGTCGTCGAACCAGTGGCTTCTTCCCTGACCGTCAGCGCTCATGCCATCCCACTACCCGCCTGCGGGCAGATCGGTGCGCGGAGCGGCGCCCAGATGCACACCCACTCGCTTCACGAGGAGCGTCATCTCGTAAGCGACCTGGCCGACGTCCGAGTCGGCGTCCGAGAGGACCGCGAGGCAGCTGCCGTCGCCGGCGGCCGTCACGAACAGGAAGGCGTCGTCGAGCTCGACGACCGTCTGCCGGACGTTACCGGCCTCGAAGTGGCGTCCTACGCCCTTGGCGAGGCTGTGGAACCCGGAGGCGACAGCGGCCAGGTGCTCGCTGTCCTCCCTGGTCAGATCCCTGGACAGACCCGTCGGCAAGCCGTCGCCGGAGAGCACGAGGGCCTTGCGGATGCTCGCGACGCGGTCCACCAGGTCGTCGAGGAGCCAGTTCAGCTCCCCCTTGTTGGCTGCGGTGTGGCCGGTGGCCTTCGGTGCGGTCATCGACCGTCCCCCTCTGTCGTTCCTTGTCGTGCTGTGCCGCTGTGGGCGGCATCGCCTGCTGCGTTCTCTTCGCGACCGCGCTGCCAGCCACGCTGGAGCGAGGCCATACGGCTGCGTACTTCATCGGCGTCGCGTTCGACGGGCTCGGCTCTGTCCTCGGTACGCGGCCCGGCCCCTCGCTTCAGCTGCGGAGCCAGGTTGGCCTGGCGGACGCGCCGGGGTAGCGGCGCGGTGCCGGAGCGAGGCTCGTTCGGTGCGGAGCCGGGGGCCTGTCCCCGTCGCGCGGAGCCGGGAGCCGAACCGGTCTCCTGGGGCGTGGCGCCGGAGCCAGTGACCTGGCGTGCGGGGCCCCCGGTGGTCTCCGGCCAGGCGCCGGAGCGACGGTCGGGGCCTTCCGAGCCGCTCGATGCGATCTCCGCGCGGCGCGTCCGCGTGGGCAGAGTGGGCGGCTGCGACCCGGCACCGGACGAGGCCGGTGATTCGGTGCGGTCGTCGTTCCGGCCGGTCGCGCCGATGCTCCGGCGACCGGACTCCGCACCGCGACGGCGGGCCGGCAGCGGCGGCGGTGCGTCCGGCTGGGCTTCGCTTCCCCGGCTGCCGGTCGAGGAGCCCTCCGTGCGACGGCGGACCGGAAACTCGGACGCGGGCTCCGGCCCGGACCGGCCCGTGGCCCCGCCGCTCACGGAGTCGGCACCCCGTCGACGCGACGGGAGCGGGGAGGTGCCGCCCGATTCCGCTCGGCCGCTGCCCGTGGGGGTCTCCTCATCCGTCTTGCCCCGCCGTGGGCGCTGCTCGGTGACCGGGCGCCCGTGCGAGCTGACCAGCTTCGGGGTGTGGCGGCGCGGCAGCTGGACCGGGGCGCTCGGGTCGTCGGTGTCGGTCCGGTCGTGTGCGCTGCGGGCGTCGGTGGCCTGGTGCGGATCGGCGCGGCGGCCGGCTGTCTCGTCCTGGGCGCGGGTGAGGGAGGGGCGGGGGCGGAACAGGCCGCCGTGTTCGCTGTCCTCGTCCTCGAGAGCGCCGGGAAAGTCGCCGATGGCGTCCAGGCCGACGGGGGCCTCCAGCTCCACCGGTCCGTCCAGGAGGGAGGCCGGCAGGCCGGGCCGTTGCACGGCCCCCTGGGACAGCGCGGCGCGGCGACTGTCCTGCGGCTCGCTCTCCTTGGCCAGCTGGGGGCGGTCGAGCCGGAACCCTATGCCGTTCGTGTCCGGGACGTCGTCCGTCAGCAGAGCGTCCGGTATGAAGACGACGGCGGTCGTGCCGCCGTACGGGGAGGGCTGCAAGGAGACGCGGACGTTCTGTCGCTGGGCGAGACGGCTGACCACGAACAGTCCGAGCCGGTCGGTGTCGGACAGCTCGAACTCCGGGGTCTCGGCGAGCCGGAGGTTGGCGTCCAGGAGCGCTTCGGCGGCCATGCCGAGGCCACGGTCGTGGATCTCCAGGGTGAAGCCGTTGGCGACCCGCTCGCCCAGGACCTGGACGGCGGTGTGCGGCGGGGAGAAGACCGTGGCGTTCTCCAGGAGTTCCGCCACGAGATGCGTGATGTCGGCGACGGCCGGACCGGTGACGGCGATACGCGGAAGGCGGCGGACCTCGATGCGCTCGTAGTCCTCGACCTCGGCGACGGCGGCGCGTACGACGTCCATGAGCTGGACGGGCTTGCGCCACTGACGGGAGGGCGCGGCGCCTGAGAGGATCACGAGGCCTTCGGCGTGCCAGGCGCATGCGGGTGGTCAGGTGATCGAGACGGAACAGGTCGGCGAGTTCCTCGGTGTCCTCGGTCCGGCGCTCCATGGAGTCGAGCAGGGTGAGCTGCTTGTGGAGGAGGACCTGGCTGCGGCGCGCGAGGTTGACGAAGACCTCGGAGACGCCGGCGCGCAACTCGGCCTGCTTGACTGCGGCTTCGACGGCGGCGCGCTGGAGTGTGTTGAGGGCTTGGCCGACCTCGCCGATCTCGTTCTTGTCGTACTCCAGGCGCGGGACCTCGGTCTCCACGTCGACCTGCTCGCCCGCCGACAACCGGCGCATCACGCTGGGCAGTCGCACCCCGGAGGCCTCGTGGGCCTCCAGGCGCAGCTGCCGCAGATCACGGATGAGGGTGCGGCCGACGCGCACGGACAGGAAGAGGGAGATCAGGAGAGCGAGCAGACCGAGTACGCCGGCGATGACCGCCTTGGCGATGACACCCATGGCCACCGGTTCGACGCGGTTCTGGTAGCGGTCGTTGGCCTGGTCGTTGAGCGTGCCGAGTTCGTCGAGCACGTTGCCGGCGGCGCTGTCCCAGCTCTTGGCGGTGACGCCGCGCGGTGTTCCGTCCGTGGAGGACACGGCCGCTTCCTCGGCCACGCGCAGCGGAGCGGTGGAGGCGTTCTTCCAGAAGCTCTCGTAGCGGTCGCGTTCCGAGACGGGCAGCAGCGGGAGGCTGGTGTCGTACATCAGGGTGCGCTGAGCCACGAGGTCGGAGATGTCACGCTCTTCGGAGTGGGAGATCCTGCCGACGATCAGGGCGGAGCCGAAGAGGGCGTCCTCACGGGAGAGCAGTTCGCGGGCGCGGGCGAGATTGACCAGCGCACGGTACTGCTTGTCCAGTTCCACGTTGTCGACGACGTGGAGGTTGGCGAGCAGGACGTAACACGGGTCGACCAGCCGGTTGTAGAGGTCGAGGGCCTGGGAGCGGTTGACGGTGCCGTCCTCGACACTGCGGCGCAGCGACTCGATGCCTTCGAAGGCGTCCAGGACCGTGGTCAGCCGCTCGTCGGTGTCCGCCCCCATCGCGTCGCGCACGTCCGGATTCCGGGCGTTCTCGCGGATGCTTCCGACGGCCTCGTCGGTGGCGGTCCGGCTGCGCCGGAGCGCGGAGAGCCCGTCGGAGGCACGGGGGTCGGCGAGGTAGACAAGGGTCTGACGGCGTTCCTCCTGGAGGACACGGACGGTGTCCTCGATGGGATAGCCGATCTTCTCCACCACGGACGACACGTTGAACAGATCGCCCGCCTCACGTCCCGTCAACACCGTGGCGAAGGCCCAGATCGCGGTCAGGGACACCAGCGGCACGAGAAGCAGCGCCACGATCTTCCGGCGGATGGACTTCCCGCGAAAGCGCATGGCCTCCCCCAGCTCGGGCCCCCGGCCAGCCGGGGGTACACATGTGCGTCAACAAACGGCGCGAGCCTACTACCGACGCCCAGGGAACTCGAAGACAGGTCCGGAAGCTGAACTTCCGCGCCAGCCACGAGGCATGTGGAGTTGTCCGGGCATTGCGGGAGTTGTCTCCCCGAAACCGATGGTGGCCGCGCGGGTCAAGGCCCATGGACCGCATGGGCGGTTGGCTGAAATTTTTCGGTTTCCGGGAATCTTCGCGACGGGTCGTTCGTCCTTCTCTACGGGAAATGGGGGCGGATCGGCCACAGGAGCCGCATTCCGCACCTGGGCGGCGTAAAGCAGAGCAAGCCGGGCAGCCACTGGGGAGCACGTGTCTTCGGATGCGAACGAGCAGTCTGCCGGCGGTGGGGAGTGACACGGTGATGGGCACGGCGGAGCGGCGCGGTGCGCCCAGGGCGGGTGGGGTGCAAGTGACGGCGCATCAGGATGCCGAAGCGACTGATCGCGACAATTCGGCTGACGACGCGGAGATCACGGCTGGAGAGACGAGGGTTCCGGCTCACGAGGTGGGCCGTGACGTGCCCGAGCAGCACTCCTATCGGCCCCTGTGGGTCGAGGAGCCGGCGCGGCGGCGCCGGTTGCCGGATCCGGTACGGACAGCCGCCGTGCGGTCGGTACTCCTCATCGCAGTGACGCTGCTCCAGGCCATGGTGGCCTTCCTGTGCACGATGGCCGGGTCGTGGCTGGCGTTCCCCATGGTGATCAGCAGCGTGGTGAGCACGATCGTGGCGGTCTGGGGAGTGCTCGACGTGTGGGTGACGCGGCAGGTCTGGAACCAGCGCAACGGCGTGGTGTCCGTGCCGAGCAGCACGGCACGGGCCCTGCGACGCGAGCGGCGCCGGGCCCGACGGCAGGCGCGCGCGGCCGAGCGGGCGCAGGAGCGAATACGCCGACGGGGCGGGGCTGGGCAGTTGTCCCACTCGTAAGGTGGCGCCGTTGAGGCAGGCGCCCGCGTGGAGGTGATCGCCGGGGCCCGCCATGCCCTCGATGAAGGGCCCTGACCGCAAACTCCGGCCCACGAACGCGGCGACCTGCTGCGGCGCGTCGCGGACGCGGAGTTCCTCGCCCGGGGCAAGGGCCCCTCGCCCGCGCGGAGTCCCTGGACACGGTCAAGCGGCTCGTCGCGAGCGAGTACGACATCGACGACGTCGCGCACGGCTTCCGCTCCTTCGGGCGGCTGGTGGCGAGCGAGGCCGACCGGGTCCTCGACACCGGCAGGGAGGACGTATACGGCCGGCCGGTGTACGAGCCGGTGGGCGTGTGCGGCCTGATCAGGCCCTGGAACTATCCGCTCCTCCAGACGGCGTGGGAGTTGCCCCGGCCCTCGGGTCGGCAACACCTTCGTGCTCAAGCCGATGGCGGCCGCCGCGCGGACGGTGAAGAAGGTGGCCCACGACTCGGCGGCAGGAACCCTGACATCGTCTTCACCGACGCCGACTTCGAGGCCGCCGTCGACATGGCGCTGACCGCCGTGTCCCTGCACTCCGGAGGTGTGCTCGGCCGGGGCGCGGCTGCTCGTGGAGGACTTGCTGCTCGACTGGTTCGTCGACGAGGTCGTACGACGGGCGCGGGACATCCGGCTGGGCGGGCCGTTCGACGAGTCGGCCCGGACCGGCCGCTGATCTAGGCCGCGCACCGGGCCAAGGTCGAGGCGTACGTGACGAGGGGTCTGGCGGCGGGCGCGGTGCTGCGCTGCGGAAGCACATCTGGCGCAACACCCGTTCCACACCCCAGGGTTGGGTTGATTCGACTGATCAAGCCCGCCTGAGTGAACACCCATTGAGGAATCAGCCATGAGACCGACCGCGCGGACCACAGAGCAGCATGGCCAGGACGACGCCGAACTCACCGAGTTCGGCTACAGACCCGAACTCAAACGCACCCTCGGCAGCTTCCACACCTTCGCCGCCGGGATCAGCTACATCTCGATCCTGACCGGCACGTTCCAGCTGTTCTACTTCGGCTACGGCAGCGGCGGCCCCGCCTACTGGTGGTCGTGGCCGATGGTCTTCGCCGGGCAGTTCATGGTGGCTCTGTGCTTCGCGGAGCTCGCCGCCCGCTATCCCGTCGCTGGCTCCGTCTACAACTGGTCCAAGAAGATAGGCAACCCGCATCTGGGCTGGCTCGCCGGCTGGATGATGTTGATCGCCTCGATCGTGTCCATATCGGCTGTGGCACTGGCCTACCAGTTGACGCTGCCGCAGGTCTCGTCGTTCTTCCAGTTCGTGGGCGACGGCACAGGCACGTACGACGTGGCGACCAACGCGGTCATCCTGGCCGCGGTGTTGATCCTGTTCACCACCCTCGTGAACGCCTTCGGCGTCAAGTTGATGGCCAGGATCAACACGGCGGGCGTGTTCATCGAGTTGATCGCCACTGTCGTATTGATCGTCCTGTTCGCGGTCCACATCACACGCGGTCCGCAGGTCGTCATGGAGACGCACAGCACCGGCGTGGGGCACGGAACCGGATACCTGGGGGCCTTCCTGGTGGCCTCGCTGGCCTCGGCATACGTCATGTACGGCTTCGACACCGCCGCCTCGCTCGGAGAAGAGTCCCTGAACCCGACCCGCAACGCGCCGCGCGCGATCATCCGGGCGATCGTCGCGTCCTTCGTGCTCGGCGGCCTGATCCTGCTGCTCGCGCTGATGAGCGTCTCCAGCCTGAAGGGCGAGAGGTTGTCCACGGACGGCCTCCAGTACATCGTCCTGGACGTGCTCGGCCCGACGGCCGGCAAGGCGATGCTGTGGTGCGTGCTGATCGCCGTGACGGTGTGCGCGCTGGCGGTGCACACGGCGGCGGTCCGGCTGGCGTTCGCGATGGCCAGGGACAACAACCTGCCCGCGTCCTCGCGGCTCGCCAAGTGCCATCCGCGCTTCCAGACACCGGTGCTGCCGACCGTGATCATCGGGATCCTCGCGCTGGCGATCCTGGTGGTCAACATCCGCCAGCCACAGATCTTCACCGTCGTGACCAGCATCGGCATCATCATGATCTACCTCGCCTACCTGGGCGTCACGGTGCCGTTGCTGGTCGCCCGGCTGCGCGGCAAGTGGCAGCCCGCGAGTGAGGGCCGGTTCTCCCTGGGCCGCTGGGGGCTGCCGGTCAACATCGTGGCCGTGCTGTGGGGCACGGCCATGACGCTCAATCTGCTCTGGCCACGGGCCGCCGTCTACAACGCCACGGCTCCCTACCACTGGTACCTGCGCTGGGGCGCGGTGCTGTTCGTCGCCGTCATCGCGGGCGGCGGCTTCGCCTACTACTGGTTCGTCCAGCGGCACAAGACCGGCGTGCTCGCCGAGCACCGCTCCCACGCCACGGCCACCGCGCCCGTCACCACCCCGGCGGCCGACTGAAGGAGGACCCATGTCGGCGAGAAGTGCGCGCGTCTCCTCCGGGAGGACGCCCGAGCCTAGGACACCGGGCGTTTGAACATCCTGGTAGCCGTGATCTCGCTGTGTACCGCCTCCCCCGCCTGGGGCTGGTGCGGCAGCCCCGGGCGGAGGTGTTCCTCGACGCTGATGTACTTGAGGCCGGCCCTCAGGTCGGCGTCGTTGCGCATGCGGATGACCAGGGGGAACTCGGCGAGCGCGGTCGTGTCGAACAGGCCCGTGGTGTACAGGAGCTGGACGCCCAGGGCGTCCGACACCGCCCGCTGGAGCTCCAGCAGGTACGTGGCGTTGGCGCGGCCGATGGGGTTGTCGAGGAACAGTGTGCCGGCGTGCCGGTGCTTGTCGCGGCCCCGGTCGTTCGAGCGCAGCGCGGCCATCGTGCAGTACAGGGCGATGGCGGCGGTGAGGAGCTGGCCGCCGGAGAAGACGTCGCCCATCTGCCCGACGGGGACGCGCTCGGCGCGCAGCACCGCGTCGGGCTTGAGGATCTCGACGGCGACGCCCTTGGGCTTAAGGGCCGCGGCGACGCCCCGCAGCAGCAGGGACATGCCGTCACGCCGCAGGTCGGAGTTCTTCTTGACGGCGGCGCGGGTCGCCTCGTCGATGACCTCGCCCAGCCGCTCGGTGAGCGTGGCCTGGTCGGGCTCCTCGAAGCGGATGCGGAGGAACTCCTGTCCCGACCACTCGCCGAGGCCCTCCGGGAGGCGGGAGAGCCGCTGGGCGGAGCGCAGGGTGGCCAGGGCCGACTCGACCAGGCCTCGCAGGCGGTCCACGATCGAGTCGCGGTTGCGCTCCAGTTGCTCCAGCTCGTCCGTCAGGACCCGGAGCCGGGGCGCGAAGGCGTCGGCCCACTTCTGGGCGTGTTCGGGCAGCGCGGAGGCGGGCAGTTCGCGGATCTGCTGCCGTGCCGGGGTGCGGACCTGCTCGTAGCGCGTGGAGTTGGCGTGCCGGACGAGGATGTCGCTGGCCTCGCGGACGGCTGCCTCCGCGGCGGACAGGTCGGCGGCACAGCCGCGTAGGGAGCGGCGGGCCTCGGCGGCCGACTGCCGGGCCTCCTCCGGGCTGCCGGGGTACGGCTCGGTCTCCTCCTGCTCCTCCTCCGTGGTGTGCTCGCGCAGCAGGTCGCGGAGCATGGCGGCGATCTCGTCGAAGCCGCTCGCCGCGTCCTCGGCGGCGCGGTGGGCGTCGAGGAGCTCGGCGTGCGCCTCGCGTGCCTGGTTCAGCGCCTCGGTGTGGGAGGCGAGTTCGGCCGTGGCGGTGCGCAGCAGGGCCTGCGCGTGTTCGGCGTCGCGCGGCTGGAGGTCCTCGGGGAGGTCGGTGTGGGCCTCGCCGTCCTCGGGTGCGTGCCGTTCGGCCTCGCCGCGCAGCCGACCGAGCTGCTCGCTCGCACTCGACATGCGGGTCTCCAGGAGCTGCACCAGCTCCTCGGCACGGGCTGCGGCGGCCTGGCGGCTGGGTCCGTCGGAGCCGTCGGGGGATTCGAGGAGCTGCTCGGCGCGCGTACGGACCTTGTTGCTCAGCCGGTCCAGCTCCGCGCGGGCCGCGCTCTCGTCGCTCTCCGCACGGGCCTGCTCGGCCCGCAGATCGGCACCGACGCCGACCTTCTCGTACAGCTGTGACGCCGCCCGGTAGGCCTCGCGGAGGGCGGGCAGGGAGGCCTTCGGGGTCTCGGCGTCGTCCTCGGGTACGTCGTCGGGGGCGCCGGCGATCTCGGAGCGCTCGGCGCGCAGCGCGCGGGCGGTGCGGCGGGCGTCGTCGGCGGCGCGCTGGGCGGCCCGCCGGTCCTCGTCGGCGGCCCGGGCCCGCTCCAGGCAGGCCTGGGCGCCCGCCTCGGCCTCGGCCGCCTCGTCGGCCAGCTCGCGCAGCTTGACCTGCCAGCCGGCGCGCTCGCGCAGCCGGAAGGCGAGTCCGGCGAGGGCGTCGGCGGAGCGGCGGGCCTTCTGGGCGGCCTCCTGCCGCTCGTCCCGGACGCGCGCGGCCTCGGCGGCGGACTCGTCGGCCTCGGCCCGCACCGTGCGCGCCTCGGCCAGTTCGGCTTCCGACTCCTCGGCGAACGCGCGGGTGTCGTGTGCCGCCTGGGCCAGTTCGGCGAGCCGGCCGGCCGGGCAGCCGGTGCGCCAGGAGGCGAGCCGGGCGGCCAGTTCCCGGTCCTTGCCCAGCCGGGCGGCGAGCGCGCGGATCTCCTCGTCCCGTTCGCTCGCCCGGGCGCGCAGCGCCTGCCGCTCCTCGTCGGCGGCCTGCTCGTCGTGCATGGCCGGGTTGGGCGGGACGAGGAACACGTCACCGCTGTCGGTGTCCGGGGCGGGGGTCGGGGCGAGCAGGGCGGCGGCGGTGCCGACGGCCACGGCGGAACGGGGCAGCAGCGCCGCGTCGCCCAGCGCCTCCCGGGCGCGTGCGTGGGAGTCCGGGTCGGTGATGATCACGCCGTCGACCAGTTCGGGCCGGGCGGCCAGCACGCGCGCGTGGTCGGCCGGGTCGACGGCCTGGGCGAGATAGCGCCAGCCGGGCAGCGCGGGGATGCCGTGCTCGCCGAGGAACTCGACCGTGGCCAGCACGTCCGGGCCGGGCGGCAGCAGCCCGCCGTCACCCAGCGCACCGAGGATGCGGGAGTCGTCGGCAGCGGCCGTACGCAGTTCGAACAGCTGGCGTTCGGCGGCGGTGACGGCGTCGTCGAGCAGTGCGCGCAGGTCGTCCGCGAAGCGGTCGAGCTCCTCGGGGGTGAGCCCTTGCTCACCGGGGACGGGCCGGGTGGCCGGCTCGCTGTCCGTGCCGTGGCGGGGCTGCGGGATGCCCGGGCGGGTTTCGGAGGTCAGGCTGAGCAGTTCCGCCAGCCGCTGCTCCTCCGCCAGCGCCTCGGCGGTGCGGCGCTCGGCCTCGTAGGACCGCTCGGCCGCCGTGGCCGCGTCCGCCGCGCGTGCCGCGGTCAGTTCCGCGCGGGTCTCGGCGGCGGCGGCCTCGCGCGCGTGCTCGGTGGCCCGGCGGGAGGCCTCACGGGCCGAGTCCCAGGCCGCGACGGCGGTCTTCTCGGCGTCGCTCGCGGCGAGGGCCGCGCGCGCCGGGTCGGCGTCGGGCGCGCTGTCGTCGAGCCAGCCGGCCCGGACCGCCTCGGCGGTCTCCTGCTCGACCTCGGCGAGGCGCTGCTTGAGGTGCCCGACCTCGCTACGGGCCCGCTGCGCCTGCGTGGCGGCGGCGGTGGAGTCCCGGTAGGCCGCGTCGCTGACCTCCTGGAGGGCGGCGGAGCGCTCCTCCTCCTCGTTGGCGTGGTGCTCGGCGTTCTCCGCGGCGGCGTGCAGGGCCCGTACGAGGTCCACGGCGGCCTTGGAGCGGGCGGCCAGCGCGGGCGCGGCGTCGCGCTCCGCCTCCTGGATCGCGGCGGACACGCGGGCGACGCGGTCGGCGGCGGCGCGGTGGCGCAGCACTGCCTCGGCGGCCTGCCAGGCGGAATACAGGGTGCGGGCGTCGGCGAGCTCGCGCTTCTGCGCGGCGGCGGATTTCTCGGCCGCGGCGAGCGCCAGTGAGGCGTGCCGGTAGGCGAGTTCGGCGGAGATCAGCGCGCTGCGCTCGCGGGCCGCCTCGGCGTGCGTGACGGCGTAGGCGGCGGCGGTGACCCGCTGGGCCAGGTCGGCGGCGCGGACCCGCTCCTGCACGCCGCGCGCGGACAGTCTGCGCGCCAGGGTCCGCGTCCGCCGCTCGGCCGCGGCGTGGATGTCACGCGCGCGTGAGCGGGCCTCGGCGGCCTCGACGATCCGACCGAGCAGGTCCACGGACCCGGCGGTGAAGTCGCGTTCGGCGATCAGCTCGGCGCGCCGGCCCAGCTTGTTGCCGAAGCCGCTGACCAGGTCGGCGAGCCCGTCGGTGTCACGCGTGTCGGTGACGGCGCGCAGCAGCAGGTCGGTGAAGTCGGCGTCCTTCTTGACCGCGAAGAGACCGGCGGCCTCACCCTCGTCGGCGTTCATCTCCCGCTGGTAGCGGAAGAGTTCGGGGTCGAGTCCGAGGTCGCCGAGGTGCTCGATCCAGCGATCGTGGATCTCCTCCCAGTGCACCTCCAGGTGCGGATACGTCTTGCCCGCCTCCGTGAGGGCGTCGCGGAAGCCCTTCATGGTGCGACGCCGGCCGCGCGCGCCCGACTGGCCCTCGACCGGGGCCCGTACGGCGGTGGACTCGGCCACGGGGAGGTTGTCGAGGCTCAGTCCGGGCCCTGGGCGGAAGGAGTACCAGGCCTCGGCGAACTTCCGCGGGTCGTTGGAGACCTGCCGCCCGCGCCACTCACTGACCTTGCCGACGACGACGCACTCGCCGGTCAGCACGTGCTGCCACTCCAGCGCGACGTGCCCGCAGTCGTCGGCGAGCAGGAACTTGCGCAGCACACCGGAGCTCGCGCCGCCGAGCGTGTTCCGGTGGCCCGGCAGCATCACGGAGAAGATCAGCTTGAGCAGCACCGACTTGCCGCCGCCGTTCTCCAGGAAGAGCACGCCCGCGGGCGCGGGCCGGCGCGGCGGGCCGACGGGCTCCTCCTCGAAGAACTCCGCCTGCGCGGGCGCGGGGTCGGGCACGGGCTCGCCCACACCCCGCAGGTCGAGCACGGTGTCGGCGTAGCGCGCACCGGCCGGCCCGATGGAGTAGAGGCGGACCCGGGACAGCTCGTACATGGCGGACTCTCGTAAGTCTTCGTGAGATGGGGAGGTCAGGAGGAGTTCAGGAGGAGTGGAACGGCAGCCCGGCGTCGGCGACCAGCTCCAGGTCGTCGCTCTCCTCGGGGGGCAGCAGCGTCGGCGTGCCGTCGGTGACCGGGACGACGCCCAGCTCCAGCAGCTCGGCCAGGGCGGCGCTGCCGGCCATGTCGCGGATCTGGAGCTGGTAGCGGGCGGTCGTACGGTACGTGCCGCCGTTGTCGTCGCCGGTGCGCTGGAGGAAACCGGAGTCGGTGAGGAACGCGACGGCTTTGGCGACGATGCCGGTGGTCGAACCGGCGAGCCGGCGTGCGTCCTTGGTGGCGCCGGCCGCGCTGCGCCGCACCCAGATCCGCCAGGCGGCCTCCAGGCCTGGCGCGTCGGTCGCCGGGTCGGTGTTCTCGCCCTGTTCGGCGGCGCGCTCCTCCAGGCGACGGCAGGCCTGGCGGACGAAGGCGTCGACGCCGTTGACCGTGACGCGGCCGATGTAACCGTCGTCGGCGAGGTCCTCCGGGCGCGGGAACGCCATGGCGGCGACGGCGAGATGGGCGAGGCCGTGCAGGAACCGGTCGCCGCCGTCGGCGGACGTACGACGCGCGTAGTCGCCCATGCGGACGGCGAACACGGAGTCCTCGGCGGCGGTCACGGCCATGCCCGCGCGCGGGGACACCTCCAGCACGATCAGTCCCAGACCGGTCGCCACGGCGTCGGCGAGCCGCGCGAACGGCGGGTCCTCGCGGTAGCGCCGCAGCAGGTCCGCGTACTCCTGGTCGCGGGCGGGCTGAAGCTTGGGCTGCAAACCGAAGGACACGAGCCGAGCCGCGTCGGCGGCGTCGGCGGGGGTGACGGCGGGGGTGGCCGCCGGGGCCGGGCCCTCCGACTCACTCCACTCGACGTGCTCGCTCACGGTCGGGACTCCTTGTGCCACTCGTACTGACTCATGCTGCTTCCGTCCGGTCCGCCGCCATCCCGGCCGCGTCCAGCAACGCGGTACCGACGATCAGATCCGCCCCACCGAACTCCGGATCATCGAGCTCGGTCCCGTCATCCACGGCGAACAGCAACTTCTGCTCGCCCTGGCGATAGGCGGTACCGACCGGCGGACTCGCGGCATGCACCGCCAGCAGGGCCACCAGATACGGCAGCTCGGGATCCTGCCGCCGGGCCTCGGCCAGCAACCCCGACAACCGGCGCGGCGCGTCCGCCGGCAGGTCGAGCAGCTCCTGCGCCGCCGCCATCTGCTCCTCGCTGAACCGGCTGTCGTCGGGCGTGGCGATGAGATCCGGCTCGGGCATCTCCGCACCCAGGTGCTCCCGCTCCACCGGCGGCGTCAGGAGTATGTCGACGAGATCCCCGACCCGGACGGACACCGGCGTACGCAACCCGGTGCCGCGCCCGAAGAAGGCGTCCGTGACACGGACGGCCCGCTCCAGCGGCAGCGGCAGAACGGGCGAGACGAGATGCCCGTACAGGTCGATCCCAGACGTCGTCATCGGCGTGGCGAAGGCCTGCCGGTCCTGCTCGGCCCGGAACAGCGGTCCGGCCTCCAGCAGCCGGGACTGCAACTGCGTGTGCCGCCGGATGCAGTCCTTGACGATGTCGACGAGCTCGGCGGCGCGGCGCTTGTGCTCCGGGTCCTCGGACTCGTCGCGGGCCTTGCGGATGTTGGTGAGGATCGCGTTCTCGTGGCGATAGCGGTCGGCCACGTGCTCCAGGGCCTCGGCGATCATGTCGGGCACGGTGGTGAGCCAGTCCACCGCGCGCACGTTGCGCCGGGTCGCGTCCAGGGCGCGGCGCAGGGTCTCCGAGTACTGCACGGTGCGGTAGCGGGCCTGTTCGGCCGCGAGCTGGGCGTCGGCGAGCCGGCCGCGGCTGATCAGCACCTCCAGCTTGACCTCGGCGGCGATCTGCGCGCTGGTGACGTCCGTGTCGAGGGCGCCGACGAGGACGTTGACCGCCTCGTCCGTCGTGCGCAGGTAGACCGTGCCGCCCGGGCCGGGGACCTCCTCGATCAGCTTGAAGTCGTAGTCACGGCGCACATACGTGCCGTCCGCCCCGAACGTGCCGTACACCGCGCGGAAGCCGCGGTCGACGCTGCCGACGTTGATCAGGTTCTCCAGGACCCAGCGGGCCACCCGATCGTGCTCGGCGGCGGGACGCTGCGGGGCCTGGGCGGCGATGCGCGGGATGAGGCGGGCGACGATCTGGTCGTGGTCCGCGCCCGTGTCGAAGTCCATGTTCAGGGTGACGAGGTCGATGGCCGCGAGGGCGACCTCCGCCATGCCGTACACCGAGTACTCACCGGCGAGGTTGGCCTTGCGCGCGTCGAGGTCGTGCAGCGGCGCGGTGCAGGCGAGCGCGCGCAGGCGCCGCGCCAGGCCCTCGTCGGCGGCCGGCCCGGGGCGGGGCGCGGCCCCGCGCTGAGCTGGGGCGGAACGCTGTCCGTCGATGCAGGCGAAGTCACGGTGCACAGACTAGGTCCTGGGTCTGACAACGACCCAAACGACGCGGGTGGGCCTGGTCAGCCGTCATCGCCGACGCGCCGCCGGTATACCTCGACGACCCGTTCCAGCGAGTCGTCGAGGTATCCGGCGAGCAATCCCTCGGCCTTCCCTCGGTCCCCCGCCTGAAGCGCCTCAAGAATGGCGACATTTCGCGCAATGTACGGTTCATGCAACCGCTGCGGCTCGTCCACCACATGGAAGGCCAGGCGCAGTTCGGCGAAAACGCTGCGCATCAGCTCGTCGGTGCGCTCACTGGCGGCCAGGGCGACCAGTTCCCGGTGGAAGTGGATGTTGGCCGTACCCACCCCTTTCCAGTCACCTTCCCGAGCCGCCCGCCGCCCTTCCTCCACGGCACCGGCGAGCCCGTCGAGGTCGTACGGCGGCTCGCCGAGACCACGCACGACGGCGCACTCGACGAGCCGCCGGGTGCGGTAGATGTCCTCGACGTCCTCGACGGTCAGGACCCGGACGAAGACGCCCCGGTTCAACTCGTGGACGAGCAGACGTTCGTGCGTGAGCAGCCGGAACGCCTCACGCAGCGTGTTGCGCGAGACACCGAGCGCGCCGCCGATGCTGTCTTCCGAGAGCCGGGTGCCGGGCGGGAAGTAGCCCTCGGCGATCCGGCTCCTGAGGATGTCGGAGACCCGTTCGGCGGTACTGGTACGCCCCAGGAGAGCCCGGTCGTCGGCGAGGTCCTTCAGCTGCTCTGCCATGCCGGAATTCAATCGCAGATTACAAGAACGAAACAACATGGGTATTGAGGGATCGTTGAACAATCCTCTACGGTGCTACGCACGGCGTCGCTAGCTCACCGCGGCGCCGACCGCTTCCGCACGGCACGGCTCACTCCGACGCACCCTCCGTCCCTCCTTCTGCGAGGTGCCCATGAGCACGACCCCTCCACCGCAGGCCCTGACCGACGACACGCATCCCACGACGGCCGAACGCACCGCCGACGACGGGGCGTTCGGCTGGCTGCGCGCCCTGGGCCCGCGCGGTCGCCGCGCGTTCGCCGGTGCCTTCGGCGGCTATGCCCTGGACTCGTACGACTACTTCACGCTGCCGCTGAGCATGGTCGCGCTGTCCGCCTACTTCGGCCTGAACAGCGGCCAGACCGGCCTCTTCACGACGGTCACCCTGGTGGTCTCCGCGATCGGCGGCGCCCTCGCGGGCGTCCTCGCGGACCGCATCGGCCGGGTGAAGGCTCTGATGGTCACGGTGATCACCTACGCGGTGTTCACCGTCGCCTGCGGCTTCGCACCCAACTACGAGACGCTGCTGGTCTTCCGCGCCCTCCAGGGCCTCGGTTTCGGCGGCGAGTGGGCCGTCGGCGCGATCCTGGTCGCCGAGTACGCGAGCGCCAAGCACCGGGGCCGCACGCTCGGCGCGATCCAGAGCTCGTGGGCCGTGGGCTGGGGCATGGCCGTGATCGCCTACACCGTCATCTTCTCGGTGGCCGGCGACGACCTGGCCTGGCGCATCATGTTCTGGACCGGGGCGCTGCCCGCGCTGCTCGTCATCTGGCTGCGGCGCAGTGTGCACGACGCGCCCGAGGCCGCCGCCGCTCGTGAACAGAGCGCGGAGAAGGGCTCCTTCACGGCGATCTTCAAGCCCGGCCTGCTGCGGACGACGATCTTCGCGGTGCTGCTCTCGACCGGCGTCCAGGGCGGCTACTACACGCTGGCCACCTGGGTACCGACCTACCTCAAGTCCGAGCGCGACCTGTCGGTCGTCGGCACCGGCGGCTATCTGACGTTCCTGATATCGGGCGCCTTCATCGGCTATCTGACGGGCGGTTACCTCACCGACAAGCTGGGCCGGCGGCGCAACATCTGGCTCTTCGCCCTGCTGTCGGCGATCTGCATCGTGGCGTACGCGAACATCCCGAGCGGCGCCAACACCCTGATCCTGGTGCTCGGTTTCCCGCTCGGGTTCTGCATGTCGGCGATCTTCAGCGGCTTCGGCTCGTATCTGAGCGAGCTGTACCCGACGGCGGTGCGCGGCACGGGGCAGGGCTTCACGTACAACACCGGGCGTGCGGTGGGTGCCGTCTTCCCGACGACGGTCGGATTCCTGGCCGACAGCTGGGGTGTGGGCGGCGCGCTGGTCTTCGGGGCGATCGGCTACGGCCTGGCCGCGCTGGCGCTGCTCGGGCTGCCGGAGACGCGCGGGAAGGAGCTCACGTGAACCGCATGGGCACCGCGTCCGGGGACCGTCCCGTGGTCCTCGTCGACGAGCACGCGCGCACGTGGAGCCCGGAAACGGCCCGCGCCCGCTTCCGGGAGGGCCTGACGGGCCCCACGGCCGGAGTCGCGGCGGGCCACACCCAGGTCAACCTGATCTCGGTGCCCGCCGACTGGGCCTACGACATGCTGCTGTTCTGCCAGCGCAACCCCAAGCCCTGCCCGGTCCTCGACGTCACGGACGCGGGTTCCTGGACCACCGTGCTCGCCGACGGCGCGGACCTGCGCACCGATCTGCCGCGCTACCGGGTGTGGCGGGACGGCGAGCTGGTGGACGAGCCGACGGACGTGCGCGCCTGCTGGCGGGACGATCTGGTGTCGTTCCTGATTGGGTGCAGCTTCACGTTCGAGTGGGTGCTGGGAGAGGCGGGGGTCCCGATCCGCCATGTCGAGCAGGGCCGCAACGTCCCGATGTACGTCACCAGCCGGCAGTGCCGTCCGGCGGGGCGGCTGCACGGGCCGCTGGTGGTGTCCATGCGGCCGGTGCCGCCCCGGCATCTGGCGGCGGCGATCCGGGAGAGCAGTCTGCTGCCGGCGGTGCACGGCAGCCCCGTACACTGCGGCGATCCCTCGGGGCTCGGCATCGACGACCTCGGCCGCCCCGACTTCGGCGACCCGGTGGACACCGAGCCGGACGACATCCCGGTGTTCTGGGCCTGCGGTGTGACCCCGCAGGCGGCCGTGATGGCCTCGCGCCCGCCGTTCGCCCTGACGCACGCCCCGGGGCAGATGTTCCTCACCGACGCCCGCGACGAGCAGTACCGCGTGGCCTGACAGGAGACCCGACTCGCTATGACCTCCATCGACCTGAACGCCGACCTCGGCGAGGGCTTCGGCCGCTGGCGGCTCACCGACGACGAACGGCTGCTGTCGGTGGTCACCAGCGCCAACGTGGCCTGCGGCTTCCACGCCGGGGACGCGGCCACCATGCGCCGGGTGTGCGAGCTGGCGGCCGAGCGCGGCGTCCGGATCGGCGCCCAGGTGTCCTACCGGGACCTGGCCGGGTTCGGGCGGCGCGCGATGGACGTGCCGTCCGCCGAGCTGGCGGCCGAGGTGGCCTACCAGATCGGCGCCCTGGAGGTCTTCGCCCGTGCGGCGGGCGACCGCGTGGCCTACGTGAAACCGCACGGCGCGCTCTACAACCGGGTCGTGCACGACGAGGAGCAGGCCGCCGCGGTCGTCGACGGCGTGCTCCTCGCGGACGCCACGCTGCCGGTGCTGGGCCTGCCCGGCTCGCGCCTGCTGGAGGTGGCCGGGAAGGCCGGACTGCCGGTCGTCACGGAGGCGTTCGCGGACCGGGCGTACACCGACGCGGGCACGCTCGTGCCGCGCACCCTGGAAGGAGCCGTGGTCACCGAGCCCGACACCGTCGTGGAGCGGTCGCTGAGCCTGGCCCGCTCCGGCGAGGTCGTCTCCCACTCGGGGACACGGATCGGGGTCCGCGCGCGTTCCCTGTGCCTGCACGGCGACACCCCCGGCGCCGTGGAGCTGGCACGCCGGGTACGGGAGCGGCTGGAGGCGTCGGGCGTCCGGGTGGAGGCCTTCGCATGAAGGTCCTGCCGGTCGGCGAGGACGCCCTGCTCGTCGAGGTCTCCTCGGGCGAGGAGGCCCAGGCGCTGCACGCCGAGCTGGTGCGCCGCCGCGCGGAGGGCTCGCTGTCGGCCCGCGAGATCGTGCCCGCGGCCCGCACGGTCCTCCTCGACGGCCTCGACGCCCCCGCCCGGGTGGCCGCCGAACTGACCGCCGCCGAGCTGCCGCCCGCTCCCCCACGCGCGCGTGCCGTGGTCGAGCTCCCGGTGCGCTACGACGGCCCGGACCTGTCCGACGTCGCCGCGCACTGGGGCGTGCCCGAGCGGGAGGTCGCCCGCATCCACGCGCAGACGGAGTTCCGGGTCGCCTTCTGCGGCTTCGCCCCCGGCTTCGGCTACCTCACCGGCCTGCCGCCGCGCTACGACGTGCCGCGCCGGGCCACCCCGCGCACGGCCGTCCCGGCGGGGTCGGTGGCACTGGCGGGCCCGTACACGGGCGTGTACCCACGATCGTCGCCGGGCGGCTGGCAGCTGATCGGTACGACGGACGCCGTGCTGTGGGACCACGCGCGCGTGCCGGCCGCGCTGCTGTCGCCGGGCACGCCTGTGCGGTTCGTTCCCGTCGGGCCGGTGGGGCTCTCGTGACCGACCGCGCGCTCGCCGTCGTCCGGGCCGGGGCGCTGACCACCGTGCAGGACCTGGGGCGCCCCGGGCACGCTCACCTCGGTGTGCCCCGCTCCGGGGCGCTGGACCGGCCCGCGGCGGACCTCGTCAACCGGCTGGCCGGCAATCCGCCCACGGCGGCCGTGCTGGAGACGACCCTCAACGGCTGTGCCGTGCGCCCCCGTTCGATGGTCACCGTGGCCGTGGCGGGCGCGCCCTGCCGGGTCACGGTGGACGGACGGCCCGTCGCCTGGGGCGCGCCGGTGCACGTGCCCGCCGGGGCGCTGCTGGACGTCGGGCCTGCCGTGTCGGGGGTGCGCAGCTACGTGGGCGTCTCCGGCGGCATCGCCGTCGAGCCGGTGCTCGGCAGCCGCTCGACGGACCTGCTGTCGGGCCTCGGCCCGCCCCCTCTCACGGACGGCACAGTGCTGTCCCTGGGCCGGCCGGCGAGCGTGTACGCGCGCGTGGACGTCGCCCCGCAGCCGGCGCCACCGGACGAGCTGGTCCTGCGGGTGACACTCGGCCCGCGCGACGACTGGTTCACGCCGGAGGCGGTACGCACTTTCGTCTCGCGTCCCTACCGGGTCTCCCCCGCGAGCAACCGCATCGGGCTGCGCACGGAGGGGCCCGCCCTGGAGCGGGCCCGGCCCGGGGAACTCCCCAGCGAGGGCATGGTGCTGGGCGCGGTCCAGGTCCCGCCCGACGGCAGGCCGGTGGTGTTCCTCGCCGACCACCCGACCACCGGGGGCTACCCGGTGATCGCGGTGGTCCGCGCCGCCGACCTCCCGGCCGCCGCCCAGGCGGTTCCGGGCACGCCGGTCCGCTTCGCGGCCGTACGGCGCCGCTGAACCGGCCGGACATCGTCGGTCACTGCCGACCTGTCAGGCCGCGTCCGCCTGCTCCGTCACCGACAGGGCGGCGAGCGCGGCGGACACGGCCGCGGAGGCCCGTAGATCGAGCCGGGCGCTCGTGCCCCGGGCCCGGTGCCGGAGCTCGTCGGCGGCGAGTGTCAGGAGCTGGGGCAGCAGGTCGGTGCACCGGCGGGCCACCCAGCCGGTACCCGCCGTGGCCAGCCACCACAGGTTCGCCGACCTGGTCGGGGCGGAGAACTCGGGCTCGGGCGAGGGCGCGGGCCCCGTCGCGAGGCCATGTCGAGCGAGCAGCACGTGGAAGCGCAGGGCCAGCTGCCGGTGCCCGCGCTCTCCGGGGTGCAGCCGGTCCGCGCTCCACATGGCGCGGTCCGTGGTCCAGTCGCCCTCGCACGCGTGCAGGTGCAGAGCTCCGTACCGCTCGGACAGGGCATGGACGACCGTGTTCACGGCCCGCTGCCGCCGCGCCAGCGGGTGGGCCAGCGCCCCCGGCAGCCCGAGCATCGTGCCCGGGTCGGGCAGGCAGGCGGTGAGCAGGACCGCGCCCTGTTCGGTGAAGGCCGAGTACACCTGGTCGAGCCGGGCCGCCACGGCTTGGATGTCGAAGGTGCAGCGCAGGGTGTCGTTGACGCCGATGACGACGGAGACGAGGTCGGGCCGCAGCTCCAGCGCGGCAGGCAACTGCCGCTCCAGCACATCCCGGGTCTGCGCCCCGCTCACCGCGAGATTGGTGAACCGGGCGAGTGCCTCGGCGGGCCCGACAGGTCCCTCGGCGAGCCCTGCGGCGAGCAGCGCGGCCCAGCCGCGCCACACCCCGTCGCCGACGGGATCCCCCACCCCCTCGGTCAGCGAGTCACCGAGGGCCACGAATCTCGGGCGCCCACCGAACCGGGAGGGCGCCATGAACGGCACCGGTCTCATGCCACGCCCCCTGGCACAAACGGACGCACGGGGACAGCCGCGTCATGCGCGGCGAGGAACGCGTCGACCGCCGTGTCCCACCCGAAGCACTCCGCACGCGCGCGTGCCCCCTCGCGCCGGTCCGCCTCCAGGCGTTCCAGCAGCAGGTCCACGGCGTCCGCGAAGGCCTCTCCGTGGTCCGCCGCGACGGCCCCGGCGGAGCCGATCACCTCCGGCAGCGCGGACGAGGCGCTCGCCACCACGGGCGTGCCGCACGCCATGGCCTCCAGCGCGGCGAGCCCGAACGTCTCGGCGGGCCCCGGCGCCAGGGCCACGTCGGCGGACGCCTGGAGCGCGCCGAGCAGTCCGCGGTCGGAGACGTGCCCCAGGAAGGTGACCGGCAGGGCGCCCTCACGCGCCCGCTGTTCGAGCCGGGCGCGCAACGGACCGTCCCCGGCCACCACGAGCACCGCCCGGCGTCCACGCCGCCGCAGCGCCTCCAGGGCGTCCAGCGCCGTGCCGGGCCGCTTCTCCACGGACAGCCGCGAGCACATCACCAGCAGCGTCTCGTCCACGCGCGCGTGCCGTGCCCGCAGCTCCGGGTCGCGCAGGGCGGGGTGCCGCTGCGTTAGATCGACGCCCAACGGGGCGCGGACGACGTTGCGTGCCCCGATCCGCACGAACTCCCGCTCGGCGAACTCGGTGGTGCACACCACGCGCGCGTACGTGTGTGCCGTGCGGACGTTGAGGGCGTCGGCGGCACGCCGGGCGGCCCCCTCGGGCAGGCCCCAGGTGCGCAGCACGCCGTCGGCGGTCTCGTGGGAGACCATCACGGCGGGGACCCGGGCGCGCCTCGCCCACTTGCCGGTCCACCTGAGGGTCGTCCGGTCGGACACCTCCAGCCGGTCCGGCGCGAGTTCCTCCAGGAGCCGGGCCACCCGCCGCTTGTCGGCGAGCACGCGGTAGCCGCCGGTGCCGGGCAGCAGCGGCCCGGGCAGGGTGATCACCCGCCCCTGCTCGGTCTCCCGGTCGGTCATCCGCTCGCCGGGGACCACGAGGACGGGCTCGTGCCCCGCAGCCTTGAAGCCCTTGCCGAGTTCGCGCAGCGCGGTGCGCAGGCCGCCGGACGCGGGCGCGACGAAGTTCGCGAGCCGCACGATCCGCAGCGACTGGCGGCTGCTGTTGCCGGAACGGGAGTCGCTCATGCCGCCACCGCCGTCCGGCGTGCGGCGAGCACGTTCGCGTAGTGCCCGATCAACTGGTCCCCGACGGCCGCCCAGGTGCGGCCCTCCACGGTGGCGCGCCCGGCGGCGCCGAAGGCGGCCCGCAGCCCGGCGTCGGCGGCCAGGGACCGCACCGCGTCCCGTACGGCGGGCGCGTCGCGCGGCGGCACCAGCAGGCCGGTGCGCCCGTGGGCGACCAGGTCCAGCGGCCCGCCCGCGGCGGGCGCCACGACCGGCAGGCCGCTGGCCATCGCCTCCTGCACCGTCTGGCAGAAGGTCTCGAAGGGACCCGTGTGCACGAAGGCGTCCAGCGAGGCGAAGACCCGGGCCAGCTCGTCACCGGTACGGCGGCCGAGGAAGAGCGCGCCGGGCAGCGCCTGCTCCAGGCCGGGCCGGCTCGGGCCGTCGCCGACGACCACGACCCGGACGCCGTCCAGGCCGCAGGCATCGGCGAGGAGTTCGACCTGCTTCTCCGGGGCGAGCCGGCCGACGTAGCCGACGATCAGCTCACCGTTCGGGGCGAGTTCACGACGCAGGGCCTCGTCGCGGCGGTCGGGCCGGAAACGTTCGGTGTCGACGCCGCGCGGCCACAGCTCGACCCGGGGCACACCGTGCGTCTCCAGGTCGCGCAGGGCCGCGCTGGACGGGGCGAGGGTGAGGTCGGCGGCGCCGTGCACGGACCGTATCCGCCGCCAGGCGGCGGCCTCTCCGGCACCCATGTACGTACGGGCGTATCCGGCCAGGTCGGTCTGGTAGACGGCGACGGCGGGGATGCCGAGGCGGGCGGCGGCCGCCATGCCGCGCACACCCAGGACGAAGGGGCTGGCGAGGTGGACGACATCGGCACGGTGCTCGATGAGGGTGGCGGCCAGGCGGCGGCTGGGAAGGGCGACGCGGACCTGGGGGTAGCCGGGGAGCGGGAGGGAGGGGACGTGGACGACGGGGCACGGCGCGTTGGCGTCGGGCTTGTGCCCGGGCGCGGGGGCCGGGGCGACGACGACGGGGGCGTGACCGCGATCGACGAGGTGCCGGGCGGTCTGGAGCGCGCAGTGGGCCACGCCGTTCACGTCGGGGGGAAAGGATTCGGTCACGATGACGACACGCATACCCGTGTTGTCGCCGTGCCGGACGTGGCCGCGTCAACGTGGATCTTTCCGGCCGAGGAACGTCCCATGAGCGTTCTGAGGCGCACCCGCGCAGGTCAGGCCGCGTCCATGCGCCCCTGACCCGCGAGACACCCCTTGTTCACCCGGGCGGCCTGATTCCGCCCTGGCGTCCTTTGCGAAAAGGGAGTCACACGCTCACACAGCGGTTTCCTCGGGACCGATCCGGCTGCGTACGGCCGTCTGGACCTCGGCCTCCTCGGCCGGGTCGGCCGCGAGCCGGCGCAGTCGCTCGACGACACGGGCGTCTCCGGTCTCGGCGTGCCGGGCGGCGATCTCGCGGGTGGTCTCCTCGCAGTCCCACAGGCACTCGACGGCGAAGCCGGTGGCGAAGGAGGGGTCGGTGGCGGCGAGGGCACGGGCGGCCCGGCCGCGCAGATGGGAGGAGGCGGTCTCGCGGTAGATGTGGCGGAGCACGGGTGCGGCGCAGGCGATGCCGAGCCGTCCGGTGCCGTCGACCAGGGTCCACAGGGTCGGTGCGTCGGGGCCTTCGCCCCGTACGGCTTCGCGTAGTGCCGCGAGGACCAGGTCGCGGTCCTGAGCCCCGCCTCGGCAGGCGAGGAGGCGTCCGGCGGCGGCGCCCAGCGCGTCCGGCCGCCGGGCCCAGCCGCGCGCCCGGTCCACGGCGGCGAGCGAGCGCATGCGTTCGAAGGCGTCGACGGCGGCGTCCACGACGACCGTCGAGCCGGTGGCCACGGCGTCCTCGATCAGCCCGAGGGCGTCGGGATCGTTGCCGTCGGCGAGGTAGCGCAGGGCGGTACACCGGGCTCCGTCGCCGCCGTCCTTCGCCGCCTGGATGATCTCCCTCCGGTCCTCGGGCCCCGCCACGGCGGTGAGACAGCGGGCGGCCGGGACATGGAGTGCGGCGCCGCGTTCGAGGCCCTGCTGGGCCCATTCGAAGACGGCCCGCACGCTCCACCCGGGGCGGGGCCGGCCGGCCGCATCTGTCGCTGCCAGCGGTCGAAACAGCCCGTCTCGTGGGCGGCACGCACGCGTGCGGCGATGGATTCGCGGGGATCCTCGGCCCACAGCCGCCACGGCCGGGGTTCGAAGGCGTCACGGACGGCGGCGGCCAGTTCGGCGTCGCCCTGCGGATCGGCCGGGAACCGCGCGAGGACGGGTGCGGCGAGGGCGCGCAGGCCCGCGTCGTCGTCCCTGAGGGCCAGTTCGTCGAGGGCCCAGGCCCAGTTGGAGCCGTGGGCGGCGTACCTGCGCAGCAGTTCGAGCGCGTCCCTCCTGCCGTAGGAGGCGAGGTGCCCGAGGACGGCGAGGGCGAGCCCGGTGCGTGACTCGTCGGTGTCGAGGACGTCCTCGGCGTCGAAGAGGTGGGCCTCGACCGCGTCCAGCTCGCCGTTCAGGTCGAGGTAGAGGCGGGCGTAGTAGAGGGAGCGGTTCTCCACCTGCCAGTCGTGGCGGGGATCGCGCAGCACGCAGTGGTGCAACGCCGCGAGCGCCTCGGGGCGCGGGGCGGTGAGCGCGTGCAGCGTGCCGTCACCGCGGCCCCGCTGGAGCAGGCCGAGCAGCGTACCGCTGGGCGCTATGACCGGATCGAACATGGGAAACAGCCTCACATCAAGCGTCGACGCAACCGGGGACGTGTACTACCTGGCCGCGCGACAACACGTCGGAGTGCCCGCCGTTTCCTGCTTGCTGTAGACCATCTTCCTCTGCCTCTCGTCGGTGGCCCTTGCGGACCGCTTCACGGCCCGCGCGGTGCGGCAACACCTGCCCCGCCATCACGTCCGTGAACCACGTCGTCATGATGACCTGGCAGTTCCATCTGCCGCGACCGAAATTTCGGCGGCCCCGTACCGCCTCCCCCGTTTTCCTTGTCGTTCCAGGTCAGACTGGTCGGCTCAGTGCTCGCCGAACAGTTCGAGCAATTCCGTCCGGCCGAACATCCGGGCGGTGTCCACCGCCGAGGGGGTGCCGGCGGACGGGTCGGCGCCGCCTTCCAGGAGGGCCTTGATGACGTCCGTCTCGCCCTTGAAGGCAGCTCCGGCGAGGGGGGTCTGCCCTCGGTCGTTCACCCGGTCGGCCTCGGCTCCGCGGGCGAGCAGCGCGCGTACCGCCTCGGAGTGACCGTGGTAGGCGGCGAGCATCACGAGCGAGTCACCGCGGTCGTTGGTGAGGTTGGCCGGAACCCCCGCGTCGACATACGCCACGAGCGCCTCGGTCTGTCCCCGCCGGGCCAGATCGAAGATCTTGGTCGCCAGCTCCACGACCTCGGGGTCGGGGGCTTCGGTCATCGGCCGGACCGCCTCTCACGTCACATCACGTCGGGTGCGTACGCCTGCGAGCGGTGCAGCCGTACGAGTGAATCGCCAGGGTACTGGCTCGCGCGGCACATGACCCGATGTGCCCGAGGTAAAGATCACCGCAGACCTCGCCGAGCGCAGCAGCCCAGCGCGAACGGGCCGGGGACCACTCCACCGACCGGGAGAAATAGTCCGAATTTCACCCAGTTGCACCTTTTATCGTATGGATACATCCTGTGAGCCTGGAAGTACTCATGGTGACTGTCCCCGCGAACCAGGAGAACCCAAATGATCCTCTCCATCTCAGGCGTGGTCCTGCTCGGCATCGTCGTCTTCATCTTTCTCCGCAAGGACGGCCTGAAGGCGTCGCACGCGGTGGTCGCGATGCTGTTCGGCTTCTATCTGGCCAGCACGGCCATCGCCCCGAGCATCAAGGCGGGTGGCGAGAGCCTGGCGAGCCTCCTAGGCGGAATCAAGTTCTGACGCTCCCACTCCCCGTACGCATCCCGCCCGCAGGCACTCTCTGGAGGCAGCAGTGGCCCGGCGCCCCCTCCCCCGCATTCTGAGCAACGGCAGCGCGCAGCTCACCCGGAGCCGGGAGCTGGCCCGGACGGCGGCCGACAGCGCCACCGACGTCCTCCACCCGTTGATCACGATCACGCGGGGTCTGCGCCGGCTGGCAGCGGCCGGGCGGCGCAGATGGACCGAGACCCCCAAGGAGAAGCGGGGGGCGCTGCTTTTCCTGGTGGCCTCCGTGCTCCTGGTCGTGGCGCTGCTGCCGTACGGACCGCTGCTCGCCGCCGTCACACTGATGGCGGCTGCGGCCTGGAAGGGCCGGGACCGCGCCCCGGCGGCATCCGACGGGCCCGACGAGTCGCAGACCGAGCGCCTCAAGGCCCTTTACGAGGCCCTCGTGCCGTACTTCTCCACCGCCGAGGACCCCGATCCGCTTTACGCCCACGGCGGTGCGTGGGACAAGGCCTTCCCCACCTACGCGTTCGACGGCGGCGGCCGGATCTCACACCTGGTGGTCCGCTACCCGGCGTACTTCACCGACGGCGAGGCCGAGGCCCGCGCGCGGATCGAGAACCTGCTCGCGGCCAAGTCGGGCCGCGGCCGCGAATACCACTTCACCTGGGACGAGGAAGGCAACCAGTTGACGGTCAGCGTGCTCCTGCCGCTGACCGTCGACATCGCCGCCCAGCGTTTCGTCACCACTCCCGGCGAGACGGTCCTCGGCTTCACCGACCCCACGCAGGTCCGGCGCACGCTCCCCCTCACCCACGGCGAACAGCAGCGGGACGTGCCGCCGGTCATCTGGCGCACGGGCCTGCGCTCGACCGAGCCCCATCTGCTCGCCCTCGGCCAGCCCGGCAGCGGCACCTCGACCCTGCTGCGCTCCATCGCCCTCCAGGCCCTCCGGCACGGCGACGTGGTGATCGTCGACGGCGGCGGCACCGGCGAGTACGCCTGCCTGACCGGCCGGGACGGCGTCCTGGCCGTCGAGTGCGGGCTCACCGGGGCGCTGGCCAGCCTGGAGTGGGCCGCGCACGAGACCGAGCGCCGCCTCATCGCCGCCAACCGCGCCCATCAGGCGGGCCACCCGCCGCCCGACGACACCAAGCGTCCCCTGTGGATCCTCCTGGACCGCCCCACAGCGTTCACCCACCTGGCCGCCGCCGCCGACCGCAAGGACCCGCAGTCCCTCCTCCAGGTCCCCCTGCGGCACGGCCGCCCGGCGAACGTGACGGTGGTGGTGGCCGACCAGCTCGACAGCGTCGACACCCTCACCGACGCCGTACGGCAGCACACCCGCGCGCGCGTGATCCTCGGCCCGGCGACGGCCGACCAGGTCGACTCCGTCCTGGGCGCGCCCCCGCACACCACCCCCGTCGACCAGGTCCCACCCGGCCGCGGCTACGCCCGCCTGGGCACGGGCCCGGTCCACCGCATTCAGGTCCCGGCCACACCGAACCCCTACGACGACGCGACGTCCGACGCCCACCGCCAGGCAGTACTGGACCTCCTCCCGCCCCGCACGACACCCGCGGACGGCGAGACGGTGCCCGATCCGGATCCGACGCAAGGGGAACCTGAGCCAGTGGAACCGGAGCCGGTGCCTCAGCCCGTGGCGGAGCCGGTGGAGGAAGCCGAGCCAGTCCCGGTACCGACGGAACCGACGGAACGCAAGCCGGTACCCGCACTGACGAAACCCACCAAGACGTCCTAGTTATCCTGCGCCGGAGATCCGTCGGCAGAAGTGACCGAGGGCGTCGAGCATTTCCTCGGCTGTCTTGGTCCAGATGAACGGCTTGGAGTCTTCGTCCCGGTCTTTGACCAAGCGCGGATGCCGGCTTCGAGGGCCTGGACGTTCGGAAGCCACACAGCGACGATCAACTACTGGCGCAGGACACTAGGTGTACTGACCCGGGAGGTTGATCAAGCGGGCGACGGGTGGCTTGTTCGGAGTAGCGGTGTGTGGCCGGTGGTGGTTGTAGGTGTGGAGCCATGCCGAGAGAGCAGCGCGTCGCCCGCCTCCTGAGATGTAGCAGCGGGCGTATCCCCAGCCGTCGGCGAGGGTGCGGTGGAATCGTCCTCGCGCGGTTGCGAGTGCCTTGTGTGCGACCGACGAATCGCCATCCGCCACCGTCGGGAATGTTGTCGAGCTTTTTGACGTCGACGTGGATCATCGAGCCCGGGTGGGGATGTTCGTAGCGGCGTACTGGGTCGCCCGTAGCACGATCGAGATAGCTCAGGCGGCAGGCGGCTGATCTGGCAGCGATGAAGCACCCGGTGCGCGGTCGATGGCGCGACTCCGGTCAAGGCGGCGAGTCGGACGGGACCGATGCGTTTGCGCAGCCGCAGAGAAACAATCCGTTTGGTCGTCGCTGCCGGCGTCTTCGAAGGGCTGGTGCGTGGTCGGGAGGATCTGTCGGTCAGGGGCTGCCCGGCCGCATGCCGGGTCGCCCATCGTTTGACGGTGGGCCACGAGCATTGCAAACGAGCAGCGACTTCCCGGATCGGGACGCCCCGGTCGACGACCAGTTGGGCGACCTTCAGTCGCGCTCGCGGGGTCAGGGCGGCGTCGGCGTGGCTCACAGACCCGGCTCCTTCGCCCGGGCTGCCTCAGTGTGTGCCGTCCGTTGTTTGAGCGCATGCAAGTGATAGCAACACGGCGACAAGAAGGCTCGCGATACAGATTCCGAGGGCGACGTGGTAGCCCACCGTGAATGCGTTGCGGGCCGTGGTCTGCATATGAGAGGGGACTTTCCAGAGGTTTCCGGTAGCGATGGAGCCGGAGGCAGAGCGCGTGTGCCCGAATCGCGACGCGGCCCAGGTGTGTTGGGTCACTGCCGCGCCAATGGCACCGACGAGCGCGAGTCCCACAGCGGTACCGAGTTGGCGGGAGGAGTTCAGCACCGCCGAGGCAGCACCCGCTACAGGCCCAGAGACGTCGCGCATGGCCACGTGGGTGGTCCCGGGAACCAGCAGTCCGAAACCGACTCCGGCGACCAGGTACCCAATGCCCGCCACGACGAACGGGGTCGTTGGCGTCAAGGTGCTCAGCGCTGCCACGCCGAGCGCTCCGGCCGCACAGCCCGTGGTGACGATGGCCCTTGACGTGAAGCGTTGATTGAGTTTGCCGGTCATCTGCGCGGCGACCAGGAACGGGGCGTTCATCAGCAGCCATGACAGGCCGGTGTGAAGTGCGGACCAGCCGAGAAGGTTCTGGAACATCAAGGTGACGTAGTAGAGCGTGCCGCTGAAGGCCATGTAGCTGGTGAAGTAGATGACGCAGGCGCCGATGAACGCTGTGTTGCTGCGCACAGCTCTCGGCACCAGAGGATCGCTGGCGTGGCGTTGCCACTGCACGAAGGCCAGGAGAACGAGCCCACCGACGACAAGCGGTACCAGGGTTCGTGCTGGATCCCAGGGGATGTCGGTCGCGGTGATCAGTCCAAAGGTCACTGATGCCAGGCCCACCGACGTGAGCACGACACCCGGCACGTCAAGCGGCCTCGGCTCGGAGGTTGCGACGGCTCGCGGGACTGTCAGCAGAATCAAGACGACCGTGACGACGATGATCGGGAGGTTGACCCAGAAGATGGTTGACCAGCCGAAGGCCGAGAGCAGTAGGCCGCCGACGATCGGGCCCGCGCCGAAGCCGATGCCGCCGATTGCTGCCCACCAGCCGATCGCGTGGCCGCGCTGTTCCGGCGGGTTGGTATCTGTCAGTACGGCGAGGGTGAGCGCCAAGATGGCTGCTCCGCCTATGCCTTGACCGACGCGCGCACCCACGAGCGCCGTTGGGCTGGGTGCCAGCGCTGCTCCCGCAGAGCAGAGGCCGAAGACGACGAGACCGACCAACAGGACAGGCCGGTGGCCAAGCCGATCACCGAGTGCGCCCATCATAGGGATCAGCGCAGCCAGCCCGAGAGCGTAACCGCTGATGATCCACTCCAACGCGTTGGGGGCCGCCTGGAGCTCATGTTGGATCGTCGGGAGGGCGACATTGACGATGGTGACGTCGAGTTGGATGACGAAGCCGGCCAGACACAACGCCAGTAGCGCCATCCGTCGTCGTTGGTGGGCAGTTGGGGTTGGGGCTGACTGGTTCGGGGCCTTCACGTTGCGCTCCTGTCACGTTCTCGCTCATAGGCGTGTCCTAGGCACTGACACCCCGCCACCCGAGGACGTGACCGATGGACTCCACTGAACAGCTCAGCCGACACTTCGACGAGAACCGTCAACGGCTGACCGCACTGGCCTACCGGATCCTCGGCAACAGCGCCGATGCAGAAGACGCTGTCCAAGATGCCTGGGTCCGCCTCAGTCGCCCCGGCGCAACAGACATCGCCGCCGTCACCAACCTCGACGGGTGGATGACCACGGTCGTCTCACGCACATGTCTCAACAGGCTCAGAGCCCGAGCCGTGCGCCCCGAAAGCCCGACAGACGCAACCGGGCCCGAGCTCCACGTGCGACCGGACCAGGCCCTGAGCCCAGAGGATCAGGCTCTTCTCGCCGAGCAGGTCAGTCTGGCGCTCCACATCGTCCTGGAAAGCCTGAGACCATCCGAGCGCCTTGCGTTGGTGCTCCACGACTCCTTCGGGATGCCGTTCAGCGAGATCGCCGCCGTCCTCGGCAAGTCGACCGAAGCTACCCGCAAGCTCGCCAGCCGCGCGCGTCAACGAGTGCGCGCCGTGGATCCGACCGAGATCGAGACCAACCCCGCCAGTCAGCGCAGCGTGGTCAACGCCTTCTTCGCAGCATCCCGCGACGGCGACCTCGACACGCTCCTTACTCTGCTGCATCCCGAGATCACATTCCACGCTGACGGCGGGGCCACCAGGCCTACCGCGACCGCCACGATCCGCGGCCCAGAGAACGTGACACGGCGCGCAGCGGCGTTCGCCATCCCGGACGCCACATTCCAGCCAATCACGGTAAACGGCAGCGCTGCCGTCATCGTCCGCACCAACCACCAGCCCGTCTCGATCATGGCCTTCGTGATCTCTCACGGTCGAATCGCCCAGATCTACTCACTGCTCGACCAGCCACGCATCGAGCAGCTGGTCAACAGCCTCGGGTAGGCCCACCAGCCCAGCGGCAACAGGCCTTCTCAGAGTGTCCGCTCACTCAGCCGCTCAACCAATGTCCCCGATCAGTACAGCCAGGCGCGGTCAGCCAGGGCAGTGGCCTTGGCCGCGCGGGCACTACGCCACGAACGTACGCGGCGACTCACCGGCCCCCGCACCCCCGCCCTCCACGATCCGCGCCGCCGCGGCCAACCGCACAGCCGCCTCCTCGGCCACCGGGCCTCCCACCGTGAACGGCAGCCGCACATATCCCTCGAACGCCCCGTCCACCCCGAACCGCGGCCCGGACGGCACGCGCACGCCCACCCGCTCCCCCGCCTCCGCGAGCCGCGACCCGGACAGGCCGCCCGTCCGCACCCACAGCGTCAGCCCGCCCCGAGGCACCTCGAACTCCCACCCGGGCAACTCGCGCCGCACCGCCGCCACGATCGCGTCCCGGTTCTCCCGCGCCTGCTCACGCCGCACCTCCACGGCCTGCTCCCAACCCCCCGTGCCGAACAGCCAGTTCACGGCCAGCTGCTCCAGCACGGGCGTACCGAGGTCGGCGTACGCCCGCGCCGCGACCAGGCTGCGGATCACGTCCGGCGCGGCCCGCACCCACCCGATGCGCATCCCGGCCCAGAAGGCCTTGCTCGCCGACCCCACGGTGATCACCGTCGACCCGGCCGGATCGAACGCACACACCGGCCGCGGCATCCGCACGTCCGGGTCGAGCCACAGCTCGGTCATCGTCTCGTCGGCGATCAGCACGGTCCCAGCGGACCTGGCGGCGTCGACCAGCCGCCGCCGCTGGTCCTCGTCGGCGAGCGCACCGGTCGGGTTGTGGAAGTCGGCGACGACGTACGCGATCCGGGGCGCCGCGTCCCGCAGGACCTGCCGCCAGCGGTCCATGTCCCACCCTGCGAGCCCCTCGGCCATCGCGACGGGCACGAGCCGGGCCCCGGCCTCCCGCATCAGCTGAAGGATGTTGGCGTACGAGGGCGACTCGACGGCGATGCGCTCGCCCCGCCCGGCGAACAGATGGCAGATCGCGTCGATCGCGCCCATCGCCCCGGTCGTCACCATGACCTGCTCGGGCATGGTCGGGATCCCGCGCGCGGTGTAGCGCTCGGCGATCATCGACCGCAGCGCGGGCAGCCCGGCGGGATAGTCGCCGTGCGTGTGCGCGTAGGGCGGCAGTTCCTCCAGCGCGCCCTGCACGGCCCGGGTCAGCCACGGCTCGGGGGCCGGAAGCGCCGCACAACCCAGGTCGATCATCGAGCCGAGGGCCTCGGGGGGCAGTGGCTCCAGTCCGCGCGCGGGCAGCGGGTTCCCGGCCGGGACGGCGGTCCAACTGCCCGCGCCGCGCCGGGACTCCAGGAACCCCTCGCTGCGCAGCGCCTCGTACGCGGCGGCGACCGTCGTACGGCTGACGGACAGGGAGAGGGCGAGTTCCCGCTCGGCGGGCAGCCGGGCGGCCACCGGGACCCGCCCTTCGAGCACCAGCAGGCGGACGCCGTCGGCGAGTGCGCGATAGGCGGGCGGGCGGCGCGTGCCCGGCCCTGCCGGGCGGTCCTGCTGGGAGTTGAGCAGCCGTGCGAGCTGCGCCGCGCCCACAGCCGAGGTCCACTGCGCCATGAGAATCAGTCCACCTTCCCCGGATTGGCCATGGATGGCCTCTCCACCCAAGCCACAGGGTGTCATGCAGCAGTCCACTAGCACCACAGGGGGGCACAACATGGCCGCACAGGGGCGACTGGTCCGGCGACTGACGCAGCTCTACGCCGGTCTCGCGCTCTACGGGGCGAGTTCGGCGCTGCTCGTCAGGTCGGGGCTCGGGCTGGAGCCGTGGAACGTGCTGCACCAGGGCCTCGCCGAGCGGACCGGGCTGTCGATCGGCGTCGTGCTGACCTTTGTGGGCGCCGCGGTGCTGCTCGCGTGGATCCCGCTGCGCCAGCGGCCGGGCCTGGGCACGATCTCCAACGTGCTGGTCATCGGCATGGCGATGGACGCGACGCTGGCCCTGGTGCCCGACGCTCACGGCTGGGCGCTCCGCGTGACTCTGATGGTTGCCGGGATCGTTCTGAACGGCGCGGCGACCGGCCTGTACATCGCTGCGCGCTTCGGCCCGGGCCCGCGCGACGGCCTGATGACGGGACTGCACCAGCGCACGGGGATCTCGATCCGCCTGGTGCGCACGGTCATCGAGTTCACGGTCGTGGCGACGGGCTTCGCTCTGGGCGGCACCGTCGGCATCGGCACCCTCCTGTACGCGGTGGCGATCGGTCCGCTCGCCCAGCTGTTCCTGCGCGTGTTCGCCGTTCCCTCGGCATCCGGCGGCAGCGCGGTCGTTGCCACCGGTCAACCCAGAGGAGCGATACTGCGTCCGTGACCCCGCGGATACGCCATCCCTATCTCGACCATCCCGGCCCGATCGCCTTCGCCCACCGGGGCGGGGCCGCGCACGGCCTGGAGAACACCGTGCGGCAGTTCCGGTGTGCCGTCGAGGCCGGCTACCGGTACATCGAGACCGACATCCACGCCACCCGGGACGGCAAACTCGTCGCCTTCCACGACGCGACCCTGGACCGGGTGACCGACGGGGCGGGGCGGATCGCCGACCTTCCGTGGCACGAGGTGCGCCGCGCGCGCGTGGCGGGCGAGGAACCGGTGCCGCTCTTCGAGGAGCTCCTGGATACCTTCCCCGACGTGCGCTGGAACGTCGACGTCAAGGCGGAGGCCGCCCTGCTGCCCTTCCTCGACCTGGTCGGCCGGACGAACGCCTGGGACCGGATCTGCCTCGGCTCTTTCTCCGAGGCCCGCGTGGTGCGCGCCCAGCGGCTGGCCGGCCCGCGCCTGGCCACCTCGTACGGCACCCGGGGGGTGCTCAACCTGCGGCTGCGCTCCTGGGGGCTGCCGGCGGCGGTGCGCCGCTCGGCGGTCGCCGCCCAGGTCCCCGAGATCCAGTCCGGCATCCAGGTCGTGGACCACCGCTTCCTCCGCGCCGCCCATACGCGCGGCCTCCAGGTGCACGTGTGGACCGTCAACGATCCCGAGAGCATGCACCGGCTTCTGGACCTCGGCGTGGATGGCATCATGACCGATCACATCGACACGTTGCGCAAGGTCATGCAGGACCGCGGCGTCTGGGTCTGAGACCCCCGGCCGGTCGCCTCTGCGCCTTCACGGGGAAGCGAGGGCACGGGTGGGCACCGACACCGTGCGGACACCGCCGGCCGACGGGCCCGCGGAGCTCAAGAGCCAGCAGCGCGGCTGGTACTTCTACGACTGGGCGTGCTCCGTCTACTCGACGAGCGTGCTCACCGTGTTCCTGGGGCCCTATCTGACCTCGGTCGCCGAGTCGGCGGCCGACGCCGACGGGTACGTCCATCCCCTCGGGATCCCGGTGCGCGCCGGGTCCTTCTTCGCGTACTCGGTGTCCCTTTCGGTGATCGTGGCCGTACTGGTGATGCCCCTGGTGGGCGCCGCCGCCGACCGCACCGGCCGAAAGAAGCCCCTCCTCGCGGCCGCCGCCTACCTGGGGGCCACGGCCACGACGGCCATGTTCTTCCTGGAGGGCGACCGCTACCTGTTCGGCGGGGTCCTCCTGATCGTCGCGAACGCCGCGCAGTCCGTCGCGATGATGCTCTACAACTCCTACCTGCCGCAGATCGCCCCGCCCGAGCAGCGGGACGCGGTCTCCTCCCGGGGCTGGGCCTTCGGCTACGCGGCGGGCTCGCTGGTCCTCGTCGTCAACCTGGTCCTCTACACCGGGCACGACAGCTTCGGCGTCTCCGAGAGCACGGCGGTCCGCATCTGCCTGGCGTCGGCCGGCCTGTGGTGGGGCGCCTTCGCCCTCATCCCGCTGACCCGGCTCCGCGATCGCGGGTCCGCCGCGCGGGAGGCGGCCCTGCCCGGCTTCCGGCAGCTCGCGGCGACCGTCCGCGACATGCGCCGCCACCCGCTGACCCTCGCCTTCCTGCTCGCGTACCTCGTCTACAACGACGGCATCCAGACGGTGATCTCCCAGGCCTCGGTCTACGGCTCCGAGGAACTCGGTCTCGGGCAGTCCACCCTGATCGGCGCCGTCCTGCTCGTGCAGGTGCTGGCGGTGGCGGGCGCGCTGACGATGGGCCGGCTGGCCCGGGCCTACGGGGCCAAACGCACGATCCTCGGTTCGCTGGTCGCGTGGACGGTGACGCTGGCCGCCGGGTACTTCCTGCCGACCGGGGCGCCGGGGTGGTTCTTCGCGCTGGCCGCCGGCATCGGCCTGGTCCTCGGCGGCAGCCAGGCGCTGTCCCGGTCCCTGTTCTCCCATCTCGTCCCGCCGGGCAAAGAGGCCGAATACTTCTCCGCGTACGAGATGAGCGACCGCGGAATGAGCTGGCTCGGGCCGCTGCTGTTCGGGCTCATCTATCAGCTGACCGGGAGTTACCGGGACGCGATCATCTCGCTGGTGGGCTTCTTCGTCATCGGGTTCGCCCTGCTCGCACGGGTCCCGGTGCGGCGTGCGATCGAAGAAGCGGGGAATCCGGTTCCTGACAGGATTTAGCACTCGGCGCGAGAGGGCTGTAGTGTACGCGTTTGGCCTGCCAGGCGTACCGTTACTGCGCGTCAAAGATGCCGAAACGCTGGGTTACATCTGCTAGCAGATGTGACAAACCGGGCGCTGGTGGGTACAACAAGGGCGGCTACGACGGCGACGCATGACCCGGAACGGGACTCGGAACGGGAATCTTTACCGCCGACCGGACGTTGACCGGATGACGACGACAGCGACACCTGTCCTGTGGGCGACAAGCCCGGGAGGCACGATTCATGAGTGAGCGAGCTCTTCGCGGCACGCGCCTCGTGGTGACCAGCTACGAGACGGACCGCGGCATCGACCTGGCCCCGCGCCAGGCCGTGGAGTACGCATGCGAGAAGGGGCACCGGTTTGAGATGCCCTTCTCGGTCGAGGCGGAGATCCCGCCGGAGTGGGAGTGCAAGGTCTGCGGGGCCCAGGCACTCCTGGTGGACGGCGACGGCCCGGAAGAGAAGAAGGCCAAGCCCGCGCGTACGCATTGGGACATGCTGATGGAGCGGCGCACCCGTGAGGAACTCGAAGAGGTCCTCGAGGAGCGCCTGGCGGTTCTGCGCTCCGGGGCGATGAACATCGCGATTCATCCCCGAGACAGCCGCAAGTCGGCGTAAGTCCCTCCGGGACCTGGCCGAAGCTACAACGCGTCAAGGACCGCGGGCGCCGTACGTGCAGTACGGCGCCCGCGGTTTTTGTCGTGCGCGCTCTCGCGGCTCCTGTCGCGTGCGCCCGGACCGGGATCGTGGCGTACGCCCGGACTCCGGGACGCTCAGTGCGTCAGCGGCGGGCGTGGTTCCTGCGGCCTTTCGCCCGGCTCGTCCCTGATGACCTCGCCCTGGACGACCTTGCCGTCGGGGCGGTGCATACGGGCCTGCTGGAAGGCGCCGCCCAGGGTGCCCGGGTCGGCCTCGCGGAGCTTGCGCTCGAAGGTGCGCTCAGCGGAGCGGCTCACGGCCTTCTGCACCGGGGGCAGCAGCAGGACCAGGCCCACCGCGTCCGACACCAGGCCGGGGATCATCAGCAGCAGCCCGCCCAGCATCATCAGGCCGTTGCCCTCGCTGTTCGGCCGGGCCGCCGCGGGCATCACGCCGCTCTGCTGCTGGTGCAGCGCCTCGGAGAGGTTGCGGAAGGCCCGTCGGCCGGCCCGCTTGATGACGATCGAGCCGAGGACGAAGCCCGCCACCAGGACGAGGAACACCACCAGCCCGCTCGACGCCCCGGCGACCAGCGTGAGCAACCAGATCTCCAGCACGAGCCACGCGGCGATCCCCAACGGCAGAAACGTGCGCAGCCGGGAGCGCGGGGGCCGGGCGGGGTACCTGGGAGTCTGAGCGCCAGTCGTCATGCCTCCAGTGTGCCTGGCCCCGGCTCAGCACGGGATAAGCCCCCGATCAGCTGTTCCTGTGAGCGGCCGGCCTGGAAGGGGCCCGGTCGACGGCTACGGCTTCGACGGCTTGCCGCCGCGGCCCGTGACCTTGCCGACCCGCTCCCCCACGCCCCACGCCGTGACCCGCCACAGTGCCTCGACGAGGATGTCGCGGCTCATCTTGGAGTCGCCCAGTTCGCGCTCGACGAAGGTGATGGGCACCTCGACGACGTGGTAGCCGGCCTTGACCGCGCGGCGGGCCAGGTCGACCTGGAAGCAGTAGCCCTGGGAGGCGACCTCGTCGAGGCCGAGGCCCTCCAGGGTTTCGCGGCGGAAGGCGCGATAGCCCCCGGTGATGTCGCGCAGCGGCAGGTCCAGCGCCAGCCGGGAGTAGAGGCTGCCGCCCCGGGAGATCACCTCGCGGGACTTCGGCCAGTTCACCACCCGGCCGCCCGGCACCCAGCGCGAGCCGAGCACCAGATCGGCGCTCTTCAGGGCGGTGAGCAGACGGGGCAGTTCCTCGGGCTGGTGGGAACCGTCGGCGTCCATCTCGACCAGCACGCCGTAGTCGCGTTCAAGGCCCCACCGGAAGCCCCCGAGGTAGGCGGCGCCCAGGCCCTCCTTGCCCTTGCGGTGCAGCACGTGGACGTGGTCGTCGTCGACGGTCAGCTCGTCGGCCAGCTTGCCCGTGCCGTCCGGGCTGTTGTCGTCGGCCACGAGGACGTGCGCCTCGGGGACGGCCTCGCGCACCCGGCCGACGATGCTCTTGATGTTCTCCGCCTCGTTGAAGGTCGGGATGATCACCAAGGCCGTGCCGAGCGGGCCGAACTTCCTCCCCTGGGCTCCCGCCACGAGGGTTCCGTCGCCGTCGTTCACTGATGCCCCTTCATGTCCGTACGCAGGGGTCCACCATAGTGCGCCCGGCCTGCGAAGACGTGACAGGACGTTCGAATAGTGGTGTCGAATCCGCAAGACGCGGGTAAGAATGCGCCTCCGGCTGCGAGCGGCGGATGGGGGCCCGGCGCCCTTCGGGCCGACCTGGGATCCGCTGGCTGCGGATCGACCGAAAGCCGTTGTCTACTGAGCTCCCGGGCCCCACCCGGGTCACACCTCCCCGACCGGCCGGAAACGCTGCCTCGGCGCCGCGCCGGCCTGAGCCTGGCTCCCAGTGGCGGTGTCCCGGTGCGGCACACCGTCCCTGACCCGGCGGCGCTGCGGCGAGTGCGCGGACGTTCCCCGCCTCGGGCGTCCGGTGGTGGACTCGGCCGAACCTACCGGCCCCCTGCGGCCGCCTGTCAACAGCCGTTTGACCTGCGCATACCCCAGCAACGCCCTGGTCAGTGCGGAGGATGCGCAGGTCGCGCGACGGGGGCGCGGCGCACGATCGCGTGCGCGCCACCCCCGTAGATCACTCGCCCGGCCGTACGAAGACCGTGCGTCCGCCCACCACGGTGCGCAGGCAGACGGGCAGGTCGTGGCCAGGGGTCAGATCGGGCAGGCCGGGAGTGCCGGAGCGGGGGTCCGTCGACCAGCGGGCCACCCGGTCGTCGGGGGCCTGGACCACGAGTTCGCCGGTGCGCCACACCGCGTAGTCGGCGGGCGCGCCCGGCACCAGGACGCCCGCGTCGTCCCGTCCGACGGCCCGCCAGCCGCCCCGCGTGTGCGCCGTGAACGCGGCGCGCACGGAGACGCGGTGCTCCGGCGTGCGGTGGAAGGCGGCGGCTCGCACCGTGCCCCAGGGGTCGAGGGGGGTGACCGGGCTGTCGGAGCCGAAGGCGAGCGGGACACCGGCGCGCAGCAACGCCGCGTAGGGGTTCAGCGCACGCGCCCGCTCGGCCCCCAGCCGCTGCGCGTACATGCCGTCCTCGCCACCCCAAAGGGCGTCGAAAGCGGGCTGGACGGAGGCGGTGAGACCGAGCTCGGCGAAGGCCGCGACGGTTTCGGGCGTGAGCATTTCGGCGTGCTCGATCCGGTGACGGGCGGCCCGGACACGGGCGAGGCCGAGCTTCTCGGCGGCGGCCCGCACACCCTCGACCACGGAGTCCACCGCCGCGTCGCCGATGGCGTGGAAGCCGGCCTGGAGGCCCGCCTCGGTACAGGCCACGACGTGGGCGGCGACGGCGGCGGTGTCCAGATAGGCCCGGCCGGTGTGGTCGGCGTCGGCGTACGGCTGGTGCAGGCAGGCCGTGTGCGAGCCGAGGGAGCCGTCGACGAACAGGTCCCCCGCGGCGCCGGCCGCGCCCAGCTCCCGGGCCTTGGCGACGTCCTCCTCGGCCCAGTAGCCGACGACGCGCGGGCCCGGCTCCTCGGCGGCGAGGCGCAGCAGGCCGGTGAAGTCGTCCCCGGAGGAGATCTCCGGGCCGCCGCACTCGTGGATCGTGCCGATGCCGAGCGCGACGGCGTGCGCGAGGGCGGCGCGCTGGGCGTCGGTTCGCTGCCGGGGCGTCACGGCCGCGAACGCGGCGGCGCGCACGGTGTGGTGGGCATCGGCGGTGAGCGGCCCGTCCTCGCGGGGGGCGTCGGGGACCAGGTCGAGCAGGGCCGTCGTGACGACCGCCGAGTGGACGTCGATCCGGCTGAGATAGAGGGGCCGGTGGCCGGTGGCCTCGTCGAGTTCGGCACGCGTCGGGGGACGGCCGCCGGGCCAGCGGGCGGTGTCCCAGCCGTGCCCGAGCAGCACACGGTCGTCCGGCCGGGCGGCGGCGAAGTCCCGTACGAGGGCGAGGGCGGCTTCGAGGGAGGGAGTGGTCGACAGGTCGAGCCCGGTCAGGGCGAGACCGGCGGCCGTGGTGTGCACATGCGCGTCCGTGAAGGCGGGGGTGACCAGTGCTCCGTCGAGATCGACCACCTCGTCGACTCCGTCCGCGAAGGCGTCGGCGGCACCCTCAGAACCGACCCAGGCGACCTGCCCTCGCTCGACGACCATCGCGGTGGCGAACGGATCAGCAGGGCTGTGGACCTCTCCGCGACGGAGAAGAACGGTCTGGGGCGGCGTACTGGACTCACTCATGGAGCACAGTTTCACAGGCCTCGCTTCCACGCCCCGCGAAAGGGGGGACCACCGGTCAGATCCTGGGCGGCCGCGCCTCGTACGGCGTGGACAGCACAACAGTCGTCCGAGTCGAAACCCCCGCCAACGACCGCACCCGCGCCAGCAGTTCCTCCAGCTCGTGCGGCGTCGCGACCCGCACCTTGAGGATGTAGTTCTCGTCGCCCGCGACGCTGTGGCACGCCTCGATCTCGGGCACGTCCGCAAGACGGTCCGCGATGTCGTCGGGCGCACTGGGGTCGAAGGGCTTGACCGAGATGAACGCGGTCATGGGCAGACCGACGGCCTCCGGGTCGACGACCGCGGCATAGCCGCGGATGACGCCACGCTGTTCCAGCCGGCGCACCCGCTGATGCACGGCCGACGTGGACAGGCCCGTGGCCTTGCCCAGGTCGGTGTAGCTCATCCGCCCGTCCTTGACGAGCAGCTGCACGATCTGTCGGTCCAGCTCCTCCATGGCGCAAGAACCTACCGTGCGGTTGATCTCCTCGGATACCCGAACGGCCCAGGCCATGGCCGGTTCGTGATCTGGTCGGCGGGCGACTGTCAGCCGTCCGGGGGACAAAACCCCCGCGGGGGGCACCTGCGCGCGGCATGTGACGAACGCCACAGGGCTCGAACAGTCTCCGTAATGTTCTCGTGATTACCGCCCATGGGGGACGGGAAGTGCTTGCTGTGGTCGAGGCCGCAGTGCCTGATACGGCCCAGCCCGAGGGGGAGAACCCAATGCAGAGTCTTAAGCGCCCAGGTCGCACCGCACCCAAGCGGCAGCAGCTCGTCGTCGAGCCCGAGCCGGAGGGCGTCGAACCCGACACCTTCGACGACGAACTCGACGCCTACGACACCTTCGAGATGTACCGGGTCGTATGCCCGGACTGCGCGCAGCCAATCGCCCTGCTGGCGGACGAGGAGGTCCTGCCGGAGCATGCGCTGTGCGCCTCGCCGTGGAACCCGTTCGGACTCACGGTCTGCGCCGGAACCGGCCGCAGGGCCGCGGACGCCCGCCCCGCGGACGAGTCCGTCGACCCTCAGGAGCAGGACACCGCCCTGCTGTTGACGCTCCCTCAGGGACTCGACTGGCGGACCCAGCCCTTCTCGCACGTCGGCGGGCCCGGCTCACGCCCCATCAGGGTTCCCGTCATGCGCCGCGAAGCGGCCTGAGCGCGGGCCTTCCTCGCCCGATCGCTCCATCTCAGTGACTGCCCCGCACCACGGCTCGCGGTCCGCCGTGGTGCGGGATCAGTGCGTCCGGATCCAGGCCTCAGCCCAGACGGAAGAGCGGGCGCCTCCCCGCCCCTGAACGCACGCCCGATTCCACTCTCGCGTGACCTGTCCGGCCTCTTCCGCGTTGCCCTGGTATGACCCCCATCTCCTCAGCGACCGGGCGTTACGCCTCCTGTTCGTCCCGCCGCCCGCAGAATCGGTTCGGCCGACCGCGCCGCGCTACCAGGACCCGCCGATCTACCACGACCTGATGCGGGCCTGGGCAGAGCGCGGCCGCACCCTTCCGGGCCTGCACGACCCGGAGTGGATGCGACTCGCGGCACCCTGGCGGGGCCTCGACCAGTTCAGCGTCCCCCTGGACCCACGAGATGGCGGGCGATGACCATCCGCTGGATCTGGTTGGTGCCCTCGACGATCTGGAGCACCTTGGCCTCGCGCATGTAGCGCTCGGCCGGGAAGTCGGCGGTGTAGCCGTAGCCGCCGAGGATCTGCACGGCGTCGGTGGTGACCCGCATCGCCGTGTCGGTGCAGTGCAGCTTGGCCATGGCCGCCTGCATGGCGAACGGCCGCCCCGCGTCCCGCAGTCGCGCCGCAGCCAGGTAGAGCGCCCGGCCCGCCTCGATCTGCGTCGCCATGTCGGCGAGCATGAACCGCAGCCCCTGGAAGTCGGCGATCGGCTTGCCGAACTGGCGCCTCTCGGTCGCGTACGCCAGCGCCTCGTCGAGCGCCGCCTGCGCCACGCCGATCGCGCAGGCCGCGATACCGAGCCGCCCCGAGTCGAGCGCGGACAGGGCGATCGCGAGGCCCTGGCCCTCCTCGCCGATACGCCGGTCGTCGGAGACGCGTACGCCGTCGAAATGGACCTGGGCGGTGGGCGACCCCTTCATGCCCATCTTCTTCTCGGGCGCCGCGGCGCTCAGCCCCGGCGCGTCGCCGGCGACCAGGAACGCGGTGATCCCGCGCGGCCCCTCCTCGCCGGTGCGCGCCATGACCGTGTAGAAGTCGGCGATCCCGCCATGCGTGATCCAGGCCTTGGTGCCGGTGATCACCCAGGCGTCGCCGTCATGCACCGCCTTGGTACGCAGGGCGGCCGCGTCCGAGCCGGAGTGCGGCTCGGAGAGGCAGTAGGCGCCGAGCATGCCGCCGCCGAGCATCGCGGGCAAGTGCTCGACCTGCTGCTCCTTGGTGCCGTAGGTGGCGAGCGCGTAGGAGGCCAGGGAGTGCACGCTGACGCCGAGGCCGACGGTGAGTCGGGCCGCGGCGAGCTCTTCGAGGACCTGGAGGTACACCTCGTAGGGCTGGTCGCCGCCGCCGTACTCGGAGTCGTACGGCAGGCCGAGCAGGCCGGAGCGTGAGAGGAGCGTGAACAGCTCGCGCGGGAAGCGGCCGGCGTCCTCCTCTTCGGCCGCCTTCGGGACGATCTCCTGCTGCGCGATGTCGCGGACGAGCGAGATCAGATCCCGGGCCTCCTCCGTGGGCAGTTGCCGGTCCACCGGCTGCGGGGCGCGGTCGGGCATGGCGACGCTCTCCTCCCTGTCGGGCACTGGCGGACGGGCCCGTGGGTGGGGGCGGCGCCGCCGGGTCGTTCTGGTGCCTGGCCGATGCTTGCAGTCCCGGGTCTCGGAAGCTGCTGACCAGCGGCTCTGCGCTGTGAGTATGCCCGATCGGAGGCATCCCGTCACCAGTTAACGACCGCTTACTTCAAGATGTTACCGGCCCGCTCGGAGGCCCGACCATTCGGTGGAAAATCGCCCGGAACGCCCTCACCTCTGCCGGGCTGGCGTAATCAGCCTGGGAGCCCCGACAAGTACGCCTGGGCGGCCGGGACGGGAAGGCCGTGACGGATCCCTCCGCCCCCGGCTCATGCGCCCTGGCGGGCGGCCTCCGGAGCCGGGCAGGCGGGGTCGAGGTCCTCGATTGCGCGCAGGGCGCCGCCGAGGCCCTTCACCAGCAGCTCGCACATGGTCTCGCGGGGCAGTTCGGGGCGGTCGATCCATTCGAGGGTGGCACCCTCGACGCCGCACACCCAGGCGAGCAGGCCCATGCGCGCCAGCGGGGTGATCTCGGCGCGGCCGTAGGCCCCCTCGGCGATGGTGGCGACGATGGCCTCGCGCACGCCGTCACGGATGGCGTGCACCTCGGTGTCGAAGCCGACGCCGCCGCTGACGATGGTGCGGTACGCGGCCTGGTTGTACTCGGCGTAGCGCAGATAGCTGTCGATGGTGCGCTGGACGCGGTCGACCGGGGGCAGTTCGTGTCCGCTCGCCGCCAGGGTGACCAGGTCGGTGACCGAGTCCTGGATGATGGCCAGGTAGTAGCCGCGCTTGGACTGGAAGTAGTAGTAGATCAGCCCCTTGGCGACGTGCGCCTGCCGGGCGATGTCGTCCATCGACAGGGCGTCGTAGGACGTGTCGGCGAACAACCTCCGACCGATTGCGATGAGTTCGGCACGGCGCGCCAGCGAGCGCTCGGTGCCGCGGGCTCTGGGACGCGCGGCAGGCTGTTGACTGATCTTCAATTCCGACCCTGGTTCCAAGGGGCTGCGAGGCGGGACATCCGCAGTATGGCAGGCCGGAGGGCCGGGTCGCGGGTCAGGCCACAGCACGCCGCGTCCGGTCAGAGCAGCCCCAGCTGGGTCACGAACATCGCGAGGACCACGACGAGGGTCCAGCCCGCGACATGCTCGACGATCTTCGGGCCGTCGTCCTGAGGGCCGCCGGTGCGGACGCGAACTGCGGTGGCTGAGTGCACGGTCATGACTTCTCGCTGGTTCCGTAGTGCGGACGGACTTCCCCCGAAGTTCTGTCCACCTTGCCACCGGCAGCGGCATTCGCGGCCGAGAGCTTGGTCACACGCGTACGCCCACGGCTGCCAGCGCCCTGCGCTGGGCCGCGGTCGGGCGGGCCGGGAAGTACAGGTAGCAGACGCCGCCCGTGCCGGAGACGACCTTGCCGGAGGCGTTGTACCGCTTGGTCCGCAGCCAGATGTTCTCCCACTCCCGCCGCCGGTAGACGCGCCGCACGGACTCGTTGCTCGCCGAGAAGGGATCGTTGGCGATCACGTCGCCGTCGGCGGTGAAGCCGATCACGGTCATCAGGTGCCCGGCGGTTCCGTACCCGGCGCCGGTCAGCTCCTCCTTCAGGAAGGACTGGGAGGTGATGGCCGGGATGCCCGCCGCGATCAGCGTCTCCAGATCGGTGAGCGAGCCGAGCCGGGTGACCACTGCCTGGAGGTCCTCGAACGTGGCCGCGTAGGCGGCGTTGAACGGCCAGTTGCCGCAGCCGGCGTACTGGTAGTCATAGGTGAAGCGGGCCGCGTGGCACACCTGGGGATCGGCGTACGACGGATCCACCCAGGCCAGTTGCTCCGGGGTGAGCCGGCCGCCCCAGTACTCGATGATCATCTGGGAGGACGTCGGGCTGCACCAGGCCTCGCCGCCGTTGTCGTACTCGGGGTACTGGCCCTTGTGGATCTCCTGCGAGTACCGCGGGACGACCAGTTCCTTGGCCAGGCCGGGCACGGACGCCGGGACGGTGAACCGGTCGGGTACGTCGGAGCCCATCGCGCCGAGCCGCCACACGGTGGGCGTGGCCTTGGTGCCGGGCTTGCGGTAGAGGGTCAGGCGCAGCCGGTACGAGGCGACGCGCAGCCCCGTCGACGGGTCGTCGAGCGCCAGGGTGTCGGTCCAGACGGTGCTCTTGCCGTCGCTCTGGCCGTCGACCGAGGTGCGCCGGATGTCCTGGTCGCCGGCCGCCCAGCGGCCCATCACGTACCAGGGGCCGCTGGTGCCGTCGGTGTAGGTGGCCTCGATCTCCGCCTGGAGCCAGGTGCCGGCCGGGGTGTGCGCGTTCCAGGAGACGATCGCCTCCGTCGCGGGGACGGAGAGCCGGTGAGCCGGGGACGTCCAGGTGCCGTACTCCCAGCGGGCGGTGGTGCCGGTGTGCGGGTCCGTGTAGTCGGTGGTTCCGGCGGGCTTCGCGATCACCACGCCCGGGCGGGCTCCCGCGACGGCACGGGTGCCCTCGGCGGTGCCGCCGCACCAGTCGCCGTACGAGGTCCAGGCCCGGTTGTCCACGGTGCGGGCCGGGACCGCGCGGGCGGGGTCTGCGGTGCCGGTCGTCATGGGCTCCTCGGTGTCGGCGGCCGCCGGGCCCGCGCCTGCCGTGACGGCGGCGGCGACCGCGGCGGCCAGGACGGTTCTGCGGGACGGCTGTTCGGCTCTGCGCATGGCGGGGACCCCCGGAAGTCGGAGTCGGGCAGGGGCGGGGCGAGTCCGTGACACGGTCGGTCACACGCGTGTGTGCGCCACATATGAGCACAGCCCGCCGGGTCCCGCCAGCACTTCGGCCCGCGCCACGCCATCAATATTGGCGTCGACCACTGGCACGCGCCGAGGACCCCGTCGTTAGAGTGCTGCGCGAGATGAATCCCCCCTTCAGCCCCGCACCGGGACCAGCCGTCCGCGACCTGTCCTCCCGGATCCGCCGCCTGTCCCCTTCCTGCGGGCCGGTCCGTCTCGTCGGCGTCGACGGGCACGCCGGCTCCGGAAAGACCACGTTCGCCGAGCAGTTGGCCGCAGCACTGGGCGACGCGCCGGTGCTACGCCTCGACGACATCGCCACCCACGACGAACTGTTCGACTGGACCCGGCGCCTGCTGGACCAGGTGATCGAGCCGCTGGCCCACGGCCGGACCGCGCACTACGCCCCCTACGACTGGCGCGCCCGCCGCTTCGGTGCGCCGCGCCCTCTCCCACCCGCTCCGGTGGTCCTCGTGGAGGGCGTCGGCGCGGGACGCCGGGCGCTGCGGCCCCACCTGGCCCTGCTGCTGTGGATGGAGCTGCCTTGTGAGGAGGCGTGGGCGCGGGGACGGTCGCGGGACGGGGAGGAACAGCACGAGTTCTGGAACGGATGGGTCACGGCGGAACGCCGGCATTTCACCGACGATCCCTCGCGGCCGTTCGCCGATCTCCTGGTACATCAGCGAGAGAAGGGGTATGAGGTGATTCCGGGACCTGCTGGGGCTGTTTGACCGGACCAGTCCCTCACACACGGTGACGGACCGCCCGCAGGGTGCTGAACTTGTGAAGGGCCTTGCGGGACAACTTGCCGGAGTGCTTCAACTCGGCTTGACCGGGGGCCCGTACAGGTCTTACGTTCTCAATGTGCGGCCATTCGGAGCCGCCCACAGACACGAAGCCCCCGGTTGTTCCCCCGTGATCGGGGGCTTCGTTCTGTCTTCTTCCGTTTTTCCGGGCGCCGCGCGGCGCCGAGTGCTCACCCTCGGTCACCGTGCGGGAGTGTGCCGCGTCCGCTCCCACCTCGCCGAATGCCCCGTGCGGCACCCTACGGGGGCGCCGCCCCCGCAGGTACGATGCCCTCGTTGCGATCTGCGGACGGTTGCTTCGCGCACCTTGCAACTCCGGTCCGTGGCACAGCGGTTCGAGCAGGACAGCCGGCTGGGGGCGGCTCGTTGGCATACCGACGGGGGCACGGTTCGTGGGGGACGTGATGGACTTCGGCACGCAGGGCCCGCAGGCCCCGGCCGACCTCGCCTGGCTGCGAGGCGTGGACGCCTACACCATGGGCGCCTATCCGCAGGCGGAAGAGGAGTTCCGGGCCGCCGTGCGGATGGACTCCGGGATGGCCGACGGCTGGCTCGGGCTGCACGCGCTGCGCGTCGACACGACGACCGCGCTGCTCAGGATGTTCCGGCACCGGGACCGCTTCGGGGAGCAGCGCTCCCGCTACCGCCGCACCCTCAACTCCTGGTACTGGCTGGGCTGGTGGGTGCAGCCCGTGCTGGAGAGCCCCCGCGATCTGCTGCTCGCGCACGCCTCCCACTGGCTGGACGGCCGTCACGTCCCCGAGCTGGACCGGGCCCTCGCCGGGCTGCCGCCGGTGGACACCGACGCCCAGGTCCGCTTCCTGCACGCCTGCCGCGCCTATCTGGTCAAGGACTGGGAGCAGCTGGTCCGCCACACCGACCCGCTGCTCGACGACCCGATGCTCGGCATCGAGGCGGGCCTGTTCGGCGGCATGGCTCGGGTCCGCCTGGAGATGTACGGGCAGGCCGAACCACTGCTGTCCGCCGCGCTGATGCGCTGCCGCAGTGAGCAGCCCCAGCGCAAGGAGTTGCGCTACTGGCTGGCCCGGGCGCACGAGGGCACCGGCCGCAGCGCCGCCGCGCTACCCCTGTACCGGGCCGTGCACCGCGTCGACCCCGCCTTCATGGACACCGCCGCCCGGCTCGCCGCGATCGCCGAGGGCGACGGGTACGACGAGGCCACGGACCTCGCGGCGATCACGCTCACCGGCGCCGGCCAGGACGCCGTGGACGGCCCCGACGGATTCGACCCGCTCTTCGGCACCGAGGGCCGCGACCTGAGACTGCCGGATTCCGAACCGCCGGCCTCCGCTCCCCTGCCTCCGGTGACCGATCCCTCGGTGCGTTCGCGGACCGGCCCGGCGCCGTCGCTGCCCTCCGGGCCCACGGACCCGGCGTTGCTCGAGGAGACACTCGCCGAGCTTGAGCGCATGGTGGGTCTGGAGCCGGTGAAACGCCAGGTCAAGGCGCTGTCGGCACAGCTCAACATGGCCCGGCTGCGGGCCGGGCAGGGCCTGCCGGTCCAGCCGCCGAAACGCCACTTCGTCTTTTCCGGCCCCTCCGGCACCGGCAAGACCACCGTCGCCCGCATCCTCGGCCGCGTCTTCTACGCCCTCGGCCTGCTCGGCGGCGACCATCTCGTGGAGGCGCAGCGGGCCGACCTGGTCGGCGAGTACCTCGGGCAGACGGCCGTGAAGGCGAACGAACTGATCGACTCGGCGCTCGGGGGCGTGCTCTTCGTAGACGAGGCGTACTCGCTGTCCAACTCGGGCTACGGCAAGGGGGACGCGTACGGCGACGAGGCGCTCCAGGTGCTGCTGAAGCGGGCGGAGGACAACCGCGACCATCTCGTGGTGATCCTGGCCGGCTACCCGGAGGGCATGGACCGCCTGCTCGCCGCCAACCCCGGGCTGTCCTCCCGCTTCACCACCCGCGTCGACTTTCCCTCCTACCGGCCCCTCGAACTCACCGAGATCGGAAAGGTGCTCGCGGCGGAGAACGGGGACCTGTGGGACGAGGAGGCCCTCGACGAGCTGCGGTCCATCGCCGGGCATGTGGTGGAGCAGGGGTGGATCGACGAGCTGGGCAACGGGCGGTTCCTGCGGACGCTGTACGAGAAGAGCTGTGCGTATCGGGATCTGCGGTTGTCCGTTTATCCCGGGGTGCTGGGGAGGGAGGACCTGGCGACGTTGCGGTTGCCCGATCTGATGCAGGCGTATGGAGAGGTGCTGTCCGGGCGGGGGCCGCAGGATCCGCCCGGACTGTAAACCCCCGTTGAGCCTGCGGGCAGTCGTGCCGCTCGGGGCGGCACCCGTCCCACAGACGGCGGCACCCCGCGGCGCCGGGCTGCGTACCCACCCGACCGCAACTACGTCGCCAGCACTTCCTCGCCGGACCTGGGCTCCGTCAGCCTCACCTCCCGCACCTCCCGATGCGCAGGATCCCGCACCTCCCCCACCAACAGCTCCAGCACATCCTCCAGCGCGACCAGCCCGAGCACCTTCCCGGATCCGTCGGCCACCTGGGCCAGGTGCGTCGCCGCCCGGCGCATCACCGTCAACGCGTCGTCCAACGGCAGCTCGGACCGCAGGGTCGTCATGGGCCGCCACAGCTGCTGGGGCACGGCCCGGTCCGAGTGCTCCAGGTCCAGGACGTCCTTGACGTGCAGATAGCCCATGAACGCACCGTTCTCCGCGGCGACCGGGAACCGGGAGTACCCGGTGCGGGCGGTGAGCTCGACGATGCGGCCGGGGGTGACCGACGGGCTGACCGTCACCAGTGACTCGCGTTTCAGGAGGACGTCCGTCACCGGGCGGGAGCCCAGCTCCAGGGCGTCCTCCAGGCTTTCGGCCTCCTCGGGGTCGAGCAGGCCCGCCTGGCCGGCGTCCTCCACCAGCCGGTTGAGCTGCTCACTGGTGAAGACGGCCTCGACCTCGTCCTTGGGCTCGACGTGGAAGAGCCGCAGGATGCCCTGGGAGCAGGCCCCGAGGGCAGCGGTGATCGGCTTGCAGAAGCGGGCGAACCAGACCAGGCCGGGGCTGAGCCACAGCGCGGCCTTCTCGGGGGCCGCCATCGCCAGGTTCTTCGGGACCATCTCGCCGATGACGAGGTGGAAGAAGACCACGGCGGCGAGGGCGATGACGTAGGTGAGCGGGTGAATCATGCCGTGCGGCAGGTGGACCCACTCGAAGACCGGCTCCAGGAGGTGCGCGACGGTCGGTTCGGCGACCGCCCCGAGGGTGAGGGAGCAGATGGTGATGCCGAACTGGGCCGCCGCCATCATCTGCGGCAGCCGCTCGAGACCGTAGAGGACCTGCCGGGCGCGGGCCGTGCCGAGGGGTTCGATCTGGCTGCGGCGTACGGAGACGAGCGCGAACTCGGCGCCGACGAAGAAGCCGTTGGCGAGCACCAGGAGTGCGGCGAAGGTCAGTTGGAGCACACTCATCGGGCGGCCTCCACCACGGCGACGGGGGCCGTCCTGACCAGCCGGACCCGCTCGGCCCGGTAGTGGCCGACCTGCCGTACGGACAGCCGCCAGCCGGGCAGTTCCGCCTTGTCGCCGACGGCCGGGATACGGCCCAGCAGGTCGGCGATCAGACCCGCGACGGTCTCGTACGGGCCTTCGGGCACGTCGAGGCCTATGCGCTGGAGGATGTCGACCCGGCAGCTGCCGTCGACGTCCCAGGCGGGCCTGCCTTCCTCCGGCGGGGCGGAGGCCAGCTCGGGCAGGTCGTGTCCGTCGTGCTCGTCGCGGACCTCGCCGACGATCTCCTCGACGATGTCCTCCAGCGTGACGACACCGGCCGTGCCGCCGTACTCGTCGACGACGACGGCGATCGGCTGCTCGCTGCGCAGGCGGGCGAGCAGCGGCCGTACGGGCAGGGTCTCGGGGACGAGCAGCGCCGGGCGGGCGATGCGGCCCACGGGGGTGCGCAGCCGGTCCTGCACGGGCACGGCCAGGGCGTCCTTGAGGTGGACCATGCCGACGACCTCGTCGATCCTCTCCCGGTAGACGGGGAAGCGGGACAGGCCGGTGGCGCGGGTCAGGTTGACCACGTCCTCGGCGGTGGCCGAGGCCTGGAGGGCGCTGACCTTCACGCGCGGCGTCATCACGTGCTGCGCGGTCAGCTCGCCCAGCGACAGGGTCCTCACGAAGAGGTCGGCCGTGTCCTGTTCCAGGGCACCGGCCCGGGCCGAGTGGCGGGCGAGGGAAACGAGTTCGCCGGGGGTCCGGGCCGAGGCCAGTTCCTCGGCGGGCTCGAAGCCCAGGGCGCGCACGAGCCGGTTCGCGACGGCGTTGAGGCCGGCGATGACCGGCCGGAACAGGCGTGCGAAGACGTGCTGCGGGCCCGCGACGAAGCGCGCGACCTGGAGCGGCCTGGACACCGCCCAGTTCTTGGGCAGGAGCTCGCCGATCACCATCTGCACGGCGGAGGCCAGCAGCATGCCGACGACGACCGTGACACCGGAGACGGCCCCCTCGGGGACGCCGATCGAGGTGAACGGGCCGTGCAGCAGTTCGGCCAGCGCCGGTTCGGCGAGCATGCCGACGACGAGGGAGGTGATGGTGATGCCCAGCTGGGTGCCGGAGAGCTGGAAGGACAGTTCCTTGAGCGACTCGACGACGCGGAGGGCGCGCCGGTCGCCCTCGGCGGCGGCCTTCTCGGCCTCCGGCCGCTCGACCGTCACGAGTCCGAACTCGGCCGCAACGAAGAATCCGTTGGCGAGAATCAGCAGGAACGCGGCTGCCAGAAGCAGCAGGGGGATGGTCATGATGCCGCCGCCTCCGCACGGTCGCGGACACGGTCCGCGCTATGTCGGCAGGGGGCGGCGCAGGTACTACAGGACGATCCGTCCATCGCCGGAGGGGGTCACTCCTCGGATAGCAGGAGCCTCTGGGCACCGGGCGGGGCAACAGAGGCGGAGGCGCATCCGTCGCGCCTCCTCCAACAGATTAATCAAGTCACGGCCCGGTGCGGCAGTGGCGACCGCCCTGTGGATCCGCCGAGTCAGCCCCGAGGCCGCTCGGGGTGCGCGGCGGAGCGCGCCTCCGCGAGCGCCCGCAGGGCCCGGGCGTCAGTGATCGCGCGCTGTCGGTTGATGCCCGGCTGGATGCCGAGCGCGGGCAGGCTGGTGCCGTCGCTGAGGTTGAGGAACACCCAGGGGTCGCCGGGCCGGAGGGTCACCTGAAGGATTTCGGCCCATTCCAGCCGTCGCTTGTTGGTGAGATTGACCACGGTGACGCCGTCCTCGTCGGCGACGATCTTGGGCCGCGCCAGCAGGAGCAGTACCGCGTCCAGCAGGAGCGCCGTGACGATGAAGCTGAGGCGCTCGGCGGGGCTGAGCTGCTTCAGCAGCATCGCGACGGCCGTGATCACCCCGAGGATCGCGACGGCGGCTGTGAGCAGCACCGCGCGGGTGCTGCCCGGCCTGAACGTGACGGGCAGGGTGGGCAGATCGGACATGTGCGCGCCCCTCACAGACGGCAGGCGTGGATGGCCGTGGTCAGGATGGCCCGGGCGCCGATGTCGTAGAGGTCGTCCATGATCCGCTGCGCCTCCTTGGCCGGGACCATCGCGCGGACGGCGACCCAGCCCTCGTTGTGCAGCGGGGACACGGTCGGCGACTCCAGCCCTGGCGTGAGGGCGACGGCCTTCTCCAGCTGCTCGACGCGGCAGTCGTAGTCCATCATCACGTACGTCCGGGCGACCAGGACGCCCTGGAGGCGGCGCAGGAACTGCTGCACCTTGGGGTCGTCTCCGTCCGTGCCGGTGCGGCGGATCACGACGGCCTCGGACTTCATGATCGGCTCGCCGACGACCTCCAGGCCCGCGTTGCGCAGCGAGGTGCCGGTCTCGACGACGTCCGCGATGACCTGGGCGACGCCGAGCTGGATGGCCGTCTCGACGGCGCCGTCGAGGTGGACGACGGAGGCGTCGATGCCGTGGTCGGCGAGGTGCGCCGCGACGATGCCCTCGTAGGAGGTGGCGACGGTCTTGCCCGCGAGGTCGGCCACACCGCTGATGGTGCCGGGCTTGCAGGCGTAGCGGAACGTGGAGCGGGCGAAGCCGAGGGCGAGGATCTCCTCGGCTTCGGCGCCGGAGTCGATCAGCAGGTCCCGGCCGGTGAGGCCGATGTCCAGCTGGCCGGAGGCGACGTAGATGGCGATGTCGCGGGGGCGGAGGTAGAAGAACTCGACCTCGTTCTCCGGGTCGACGATCCGCAGTTCCTTGGACTCCCGTCGCTGCTGGTCAGCCGGCCTCATGCAGCATCTCCGCCGCAGGGCCTGACAGGGAACCCTTGTTGGGGACGGCGATGCGCAGCATGAGGTCGGCTTCCTTTGCGTGAAGGGGGTCTGTGCGGAGCTCAGGTTTACAGGTGGGCGTAGACGTCGTCGAGGGAGATGCCGCGGGCGACCATCATCACCTGGATGTGGTACAGCAGCTGCGAGATCTCCTCGGCGGCCGCCTCCTTGCCCTCGTACTCGGCGGCCATCCATACCTCGGCGGCCTCTTCGACGACCTTCTTGCCGATGGCGTGGACGCCCTTCTCGACCAGTTCTGCGGTGCGGGAAGTGGCGGGGTCGCCCTGGGCGGCCTTGTGCTGGAGCTCGGTGAAGAGCTCCTCGAACGTCTTCTTGGACATGGTGACGCTCAGCCTATGCCACATGTGGCTTTCGTCAGCGCCAGGGTTCGGATACTGAGCGGAGCGTGGCCGCGGTCGCCACCGCCGCCGTCACCGCCTCGTGCCCCTTGTCCTCGTTCGAGCCCTCCAGGCCTGCACGGTCCAGGGCCTGCTCCTCCGTGTCGCAGGTCAGCACGCCGAAGCCGACGGGGACGCCGGTGTCGACGGAGACCTGGGTGAGGCCCTGGGTCACGCCCTGGCACACGTAGTCGAAGTGGGGGGTCCCGCCGCGAATGACGACGCCGAGGGCGACGATCGCGTCGTAGCCTCGGCCCGCGAGGACCTTGGCGACCACGGGGAGCTCCCAGCTGCCCGGGACCCTGAGGAGGGTCGGCTCGTCGATGCCGAGGTCGTGCAGGGCGCGCAGGGCGCCGTCGACCAGACCGTCCATCACCTTTTCGTGCCACTGTGCCGCGATGACGGCGACCCTGAGGTCACCCACATTGCGTACGGACAGCTCCGGTGCACCCTTGCCGCTCACGTCTCTCCTCAGAGCCTTTTCTCGCTGTGCTGTCTTACTGGTTGCCGCAGGCCGGCACGGTGGTCGTGTCCAGCCAGGGCAGGTCGTGGCCCATCCGGTCCCGCTTGGTGCGCAGGTAGCGGAGGTTGTGCTCGCCGGCGCTCACGGGCATCGGCACACGCGCCTTCACCGCGATGCCGTGGCGGACGAGCGCGTCGGTCTTGTCGGGGTTGTTGGTCAGCAGGCGGACGCCGCGCACGCCGAGGTCGGCGAGGATCTGCGCTCCGGCGCCGTAGTCGCGAGCGTCGGCGGGCAGGCCGAGTTCGAGGTTGGCGTCGAGGGTGTCGTGGCCCTGCTCCTGGAGTTCGTAGGCCCGCAGCTTGGACAGCAGGCCGATGCCGCGGCCCTCGTGTCCGCGCAGGTAGACCACCACTCCCCTGCCCTCGGCCTGGATGCGGGCCAGGGAGGCGTCGAGCTGGGGGCCGCAGTCGCAGCGGGCGGAGCCGAAGACGTCGCCGGTGAGGCATTCGGAGTGGACGCGGACCAGGACGTCGTCGCCGTCGCCGATGTCGCCGTGCACGAGGGCGACGTGCTCGACGCCGTCGACGGTGGAGCGGTAGCCGTAGGCGGTGAAGGTGCCGTGGGCGGTGGGCAGTTGGGTCCTGGCCTCGCGGCGGACGGTGGGCTCGCTGCTGCGGCGGTAGGCGATCAGGTCCTCGATGGAAATGATCGTCAGGCCGTGCTTGCGGGCGAAGGGGATCAGCTCGGGCAGGCGCAGCATGGTGCCGTCCTCACCGGCGATCTCGACGATCGCGCCGGCCGGGCGCAGGCCCGCGAGGCGGGCGAGGTCGACGGCGGCCTCGGTGTGGCCGTCGCGGGTCAGAACCCCGCCGGGCCGGGCGCGCAGCGGGAAGATGTGGCCGGGGCGGACGAAGTCGTCGGGCCGGGCGGTGCCGTCGGCGAGCAGCCGGAGGGTGGTGGCGCGGTCGGAGGCCGAGATGCCGGTGCCCACGCCGTGCGCGGCGGAGGCGTCGACGGAGACCGTGAACGCGGTCTTCATCGACTCGGTGTTGTCCTCGACCATCTGCGGCAGCCGCAGCCGGTCGAGTTCGTCGCCCTCCATGGGGGCGCAGATCAGGCCGCGGCACTCGCTCATCATGAAGGCGACGATCTCGGGGGTCGCCTTCTCGGCGGCGATGACGAGGTCGCCCTCGTTCTCCCGGTCCTCGTCGTCGACGACCACGACCGGGCGGCCGGCCGCGATGTCGGCGATGGCCTGCTCGACCGGGTCGAGCGCGAAGTCCTCGAGACCGTCCGTGCCGTACAGGATCGGTGCCGTGCTCATGCCGGCGCTCCTTCCAGGACGGGCTGCCCTGCCGCGCGGGAGCGCAGCCACCAGTCGCGCAGGCCCCACAGGACGAGCGCGCCGTAGATGATGTAGACGAAGCCGGAGAAGGCGAAGCCGTTGGCGAAGTTGAGGGGCACGCCGACGAGGTCGACGAGCAGCCAGGCGAACCAGAACTCGACCATGCCGCGGGCCTGGGCGTACATGGCGACGATCGTGCCGACGAAGATGTAGGCGTCCGGCCAGGGGTCCCAGGACAGGGTCGGGAAGGCCGTGAACAGGCCGCCGACCGCGAGGGTGCCGAGGGCGGCGGCACCGGCCAGCACCCCGCGCTCGCGCCAGGTTGCGAAGCGTACGGCGATGGAGCCGTCCTGGGCCTGCTGCCGGCCGCGGTTCCACTGCCAGAAGCCGTACATGGCGACGAGCATCACGACGATCTGCTTGCCTGCGCTGCCGGCGAGGTGGGCCGTGGCGAAGGCCGCGAAGAGGATCAGGCCGGAGACGAACTGGGCGGGCCAGGTCCATATGGAGCGGCGCCAACCGAAGGCCAGGCCGATCAGACCGATCACGTTGCCGATCATGTCCGACCACTTGATGTGCTGGCCGAAGAGCGTGAACGCCTCGGAGTTGAGCCAGTTCACCGGGCCGCCCCCTGCACACGGTCGCCCAGCATCCGCTCGACGTACTTGGCGATGACGTCCACCTCGAGGTTGACCGGGTCGCCGGGCTGCTTCCGGCCGAGCGTGGTCAGGTCGAGGGTGGTGGGGATGAGGCTCACGGTGAAGTAGTCGGGGCCGGCGTCGACGACGGTGAGGCTGATGCCGTCGACGGTGATGGAGCCCTTCTCGACGACGTACCGGGTGAGGTCCGCGGGGAGGGAGATCTTCACGATCTCCCAGTGGTCGGACGGCTTGCGTTCCAGGATCTCGCCGGTGCCGTCCACATGGCCCTGCACGATGTGCCCGCCGAGGCGTTCGCCGACGGCCATGGGGCGTTCGAGATTGACGCGGGAGCCGGCCTTGAGCGCACCGAGGCTGGAGCGGTCGAGGGTCTCGGCCATCACGTCGGCGGTGAACTCGTCACCCTCGTGGTCGACGACCGTGAGGCAGACGCCGTTGACGGCGATGGAATCGCCGTGTTTCGCGCCCTGGGTGACGACGGGGCCTCGCAAGCGGAAGCGACAGGCGTCGTCGAGGGTCTCGACGGCGGTGACCTCGCCCAGCTCTTCGACGATTCCGGTGAACACTTCCCGGGTCCTCCTGCCTCTTCGGGCACGGACTCCGGGGCTGTCGATGACGACAGAAGATACGAGCGGGGACACCGGGAACGACGCCGGACGGAGTCCGCCCGGAGGACGGACTTCTTCGGCGGCGCGCACGTATGCCCGCTCGCCGCGCACTGCCTCCCATCCGGACTTTAACCGTCGGTCCAGGAATTTCACCTGGTCAACCGGCCGCTGGAGGCGACCGGGTCGCGGACTGTAACCGCCGGTTCGGACTTTCACCGACCCCGGAGTGCGCTGCTACTGATACAGGGCTAGTGTGCCACGCCTGATCGACGTCCAGACGGGCGAACGGTGTGGGGTGCCTCACAGAACGTGCCTCCGCCCTTCCCGAGCGCGACGGGGCGATCCAACTCCCATGCGAGCGTCCACTCTTGACGGACTTCGGATTGGTACACACCTATTGACGCTGTGGTCTAGTCCTTTCTAGGGTCATGCTCATCTGCGCAGACCGGCCCGGCGGCGGTGACGACGGCCCTTGCCCGCCGCCGGGCCTTCCCACGCCGTACGGACGGCGTTCTGGCAGGGGGAGGCGTATGGCCGCCACGCTCGCCGACGAGTTCGCGAGCTGGCCGGGCTGGCGGCGGGGGCACCGGAGGGGCGGGTCGAGGACATGGGCGGGCCGGAGGTGCGGACGCTCGAGCCCCTCGCCCGGGCGTATCTGAAGGCGACCGGCCGGCACCGGGCGGTCGTGAACATGCCGCTGTGGGGCGCGGCGTACCGGGGCTTCCGCAACGGTGGTCATCTGACGCCGCAGCGGGCGACCGGCACGGGCACGTTCGAGGAGTACCTGGCTCGGCGCTACGGGAGCGAGCAGGCGCGGGCGGGAAGCGGGCGGTCCAGGGCGTGAGGCCCCGGGACGGCTACCACCCCTCAACCAGCCGCTCCCCGGGGGTGAAGAGTTCCTCCTGTGCGCGGTCGCGGGCCGTGAGGAGGGCGCCGCGCAGGACCGCGCCGCCGCCGAGTGTGGTCGTCCGTACCTCCGTGGGCAGGGGGGTCATCCGGGCGATGCGGTCCTGCACGCGGGCGGCGAGTTCGTCGCCGCCCGCTCGGCCGACCTCGCCCCCGAGCACCACGCAGCCGGGGTCCAGGATCGCGACGACCGCGGCGACGCCGACGGCGATACGGTCGGCGAGGGCGTCGAGGAAACGGGCGGCGGGGACGGCTCTCGGGGACGCGGACTCCCCGCCCCCGCTCGCGGAGCGGGACTGCTCGGCACCGCTCGCGGACCGGGACTCCCCGCCCCCGCTCGCGGACTGAGACGCTTCGACCCCACTCGCGGTCCGGGGCGGAGCACCAGCCTCCGCCTCCCTCCCCCGCACGTGGCGCACCGCCGACCGCACCACACCGGCCGCCGCCCGTACGACTCCCACCGCCGACGGCTCCTGCCACGGCTCCGCCGGAACCCCGCACCGCGCCGCGAGGTCCACGATCGCGCCCGCCGCGGCCAGGGAATGGAAGCCGCCCTCGCAGTCCGTCGAGGACGGCAGCGCGGTCGCGCCCGGGATTGGAAGGAAGCCGATCTCGCCGGTGCCGCCGGAGGCACCGCGCCGCAGTGCGCCGTCGAGGACCACCGCCGCGCCCGTTCCGTGGCCCAGCCACAGCAGGACGAAGGTGTCACGGTCCCGGGCCGCCCCGTCACGCTGCTCGGCCAGCGCCGCGAGGTTGGTCTCGTTCTCCACGCTGACCCGGGCCTCGGGCAGCCGCTCCTGGAGGGCGGCGACGAGCCGGCGGTGCCACTCCGGCAGCCCGGACGAGTCGCGGAGTTCGCCGCTGGCCGGGTCGATCAGGCCGGGCGCGCCGATCCCGACGGTGTGCAGCCGGTCGGCGCCGGCCTCCTTCACCACGCGCTCGACCAGCGTGACCGCCTGCTCCACGGCGGGGCCGGTCCCCATGTCACCGCCGATCGGCACGGACGCCTCGGCCAGCACCTGCCCGACCAGGTCCGCGACGGCCACGGCGACACCCTCGGTGCGTACGTCCAGCGCGGCGAGGTGCGCCCGGTCGGCGACGATGCCGTACACCTTGGCGTTGGGGCCGCGCCGCTGCTCCCCCGCCTCGCCGACCACCGCGATCAGCCCGGCGGCCGTGAGGCGTTCGACGAGGTCGGCGACGGTCGGCCGGGACAGACCGGTCAGCTGCTTCAACTGCCCTGCCGTCAGCGGGCCCTCCTGCTGGAGCAGACGCAGGGCGAGCCGGTCGTTGATGGCCCGGGCGGTGCTCGGGGATGCGGGCATGCCGGGATCCTTCCAGATGTGCGGGGCGCCACGGCCGTGTGCTCCGGTCAGCCGGTCATCCCCTTATCTATCAGGCAGGGTTCCTGATAGTTTACGCGCGCCGACGCGCGCCGACGCGCCACTGACATGGAGACGCGACGCGAGCGGGACAGACCAGGAGAGGACGGGGCCGGAGAATGAGCAACGTGGTCTACGAACAGCGTGAGGTGAAGCGGTCGCGGTACGCCGTGGCCGCCGTCTTCGCCGTGCACGGCGCCGTGACCGGCTCGTTCGCCACCCGTGTGCCGTGGATCCAGGACCACGCCGGCGTCAGCGCAGGGCAGTTGGGGATCGCGCTCGCCTTCCCCGCGCTCGGCGCGTCCGTCGCGATGCCGCTCGCCGGCAGCGTCAGCCACCGCTTCGGTGCCCGCAACGCGCTGCGCGGACTGATCGCCCTGTGGACGCTCTCGCTGGTCCTGCCGTCCCTCGCGCCGAACATGCTCACGCTCTGCCTGGCCCTGTTCACCTACGGCGCCACCGCGGGCATGGCGGACGTGGCGATGAACGCGCTGGGCGTCGAGGTCGAGAACCGTCTCGACCGGTCGATCATGTCCGGACTGCACGGCATGTGGAGCGCGGGCGCCCTGGTCGGCTCGGCGGGCGGCACGCTCGCCGCACACCTCGGCTCGGACGCCCGGCTGCACCACGTCCTGGCCGCCGCGGTCCTCACCGTCGTCGGCGTGCTGTCCTGCCAGTGGGTGCTCGACCTCCAGCCCGCCGAGGACGAGGAGCCGCCGCCGAGGTTCGCGCTGCCGCCCCGGTCGGCGCTGCTCATCGGCGCGATCGGGTTCTGCGCGGTGTTCGCCGAGGGCGCGAGCCTGGACTGGTCGGCGGTCTACTTGCGCGAACAGCTGCAGACCTCGGCCGGTCTCGCGGCGGCGTGCACGACGGGCTTCACGCTCACCATGGCCATCGCCCGGATCGCCGGCGACCGGATCGTGGACCGCTTCGGCGCCGTGCGGACCGTGCGCGCGAGCGGTGTGCTCGCCGTCCTCGGCGGGCTGCTGATCGTCGTCGCGGAGCAGCCGGCCGTGGCGATGGCCGGGTTCGCGCTGATGGGGCTGGGCATCGCCGTCGTCGTACCGCTGTGCTTCGCGGCGGCCGGCCGCAGCGGCTCCAACCCGAGCCTGGCCATCGCGGGCGTCGCGACCATCACGTACACCTCGGGCCTGATCGCGCCGAGCGCGATCGGCATGCTCGCGCAGGCGACCAGCCTGATGGTGTCGTTCGCGCTGGTGACGCTGCTGTCCTGCGGACTGGTGGCGTTCGCGCGTGTGCTGCGCCCCGGCGACCGGGTGAAGATCAGCCGGCCGGACACAGTGGTCCCCGACCCGCGGCCCTGAACGGGCGCCCGGCCGGCCCGGGCAGCCCCGGTCACCAGCGCTTCCGACGCACCCCGACAATGGTCCGGACACTCGCACGCCCGACGAAAGCGAAACCGCACCATGGATCTCGGCGTCCGCTGGAAACTGCACGGCGACGGACGCACCCCGGCGCCCGGCGCGGTGGTCCGCCCCGACGAGCGGCTCTCCTGGCCCCGCACGGCCGGGCTCGGTGCCCAGCACGTGGTGGCCATGTTCGGGGCGTCCTTCGTGGCCCCGGTCCTGATGGGCCTGGACCCCAACCTGGCGATCATGATGTCGGGCGTCGCGACGGTCGTGTTCCTGCTCGCCACCCGCGGCCGCGTCCCCAGCTATCTGGGCTGTTCGTTGTCCTTCGTGGGCGTGGCGGCGGTCATCCGCGCCCAGGGCGGCAGCAGCGCCACCGTCACCGGCGCGGTCTTCGTCGTCGGTGCCGCGCTGTTCCTGGTGGGGATCGCCGTGCGGCGGTTCGGGGCGCGGATCATCCACGCCGCCATGCCGCCGATCGTGACCGGCGCGGTGGTGATGCTGATCGGCTTCAACCTGGCGCCGGTGACGGCCTCGACGTACTGGCCGCAGGACCAGTGGACGGCCTTGCTCGTAATGCTCTTCACCGGGCTGGCGGTCGTCTGTCTGCGCGGTTTCTGGTCGCGGATCGCGATCTTCCTGGGGCTGGTCTTCGGATACGGCATCTCCTGGGTCTTCGACCTGGTCTTCGGCAAGATCCACTCGGTGGACGCGAGCGGCAAGCTCACCGACCACTGGCGGCTCGACCTCTCCGGTGTGGGCCAGGCCGACTGGATCGGGCTGCCGACTCTGCACGGCCCGTCGTTCGAGTGGTCGGCGATCCTAGTCGCCCTGCCGGTCGTCATCGCACTGGTCGCGGAGAACGCCGGGCACGTCAAGGCGGTCGGCGAGATGACCGGCGACCCGCTGGACGACAAGCTCGGCACGGCGATCGCGGCCGACGGCGTCGGCTCGATGCTCTCCACCGCGGTCGGCGGCCCGCCCAACACCACGTACTCCGAGAACATCGGCGTGATGGCCGCGACCCGCGTCTATTCGACGGCCGCCTACTGGGCCGCCGCCGGCTTCGCCCTGCTCTTCGGCCTCTGCCCGAAGTTCGGCGCGGTCGTCGCGGCGATCCCGGGCGGGGTCCTCGGCGGCATCACCGTCATCCTGTACGGCATGATCGGCCTGCTCGGCGCCCAGATCTGGATCAACGCCGAGGTGGACCTGCGCAATCCGCTGAACCTGGTCCCGGCGGCCGCGGGCATCGTCATCGGCGTCGGCAACGTCTCCATGGAGATCACGGACACCTTCTCGCTGAGCGGCATCGCGCTCGGCACGCTCGTGGTCATCACCGGCTACCACGCGCTGCGGGCCTTCGCCCCGGCCCACTTGAAGACGCAGCAGCCGTTGCTGGACGAGGGCACCAGCTCCTACGACGAGGCCAGGTCGTAGGCGTACGACGCCGTGAACGTCCCCGGCTTGCCCTTGCAGCCGTCCGACTCCCCCGGCAGCTTGACCCACAGGTAGGCGTCGATCCGGTCCTCGCCCGTGCTGAGGGTCGGTGTCCGGCCGAGCTTGCGGCCCGACGGGTCGCACCACGTGCCGTCGGGCGGGGCGCCGTTGCCGTTGCGGCTGGTGTCGATGACGGCGCCCAGGCCCGCCGGTCCGCCGAGCGCGTCGAGGACGCGCCGGTCGTAGGCCACCTCGTCGGCCGTGGTGTGGAAGTTGGAGACGTTGCTGAAGATCCCGTCGGAGGACTCCGGTGAGGCGGCACCGGCCTGCCGCAGCCACGCCGCTTGTTTGCCGGGCGCGTTCCAGCCCGAGTGCCCCGCGTCGAAGTACACGCGTGCCCGCGGGTTGGCTGCCTTCAGGACGCGTCCGGCCCGGGCCAGCGAGGCGAAGCGGTCCGCGCGCTCACCGGCGGACAGGCACTCGGCCTGGGCAACCGAGTCCGGCTCCAGGACGACGATGACCTCACCGGAGCCCAGCCCGTCGGCGAACCGGTCCATCCACGCGTCGTACGCGTCCAGGTCGGGCGCCCCGCCCAGGGAGTATCCGCCGCAGTCCCGGCCGGGAATCGCGTAGGGCACGAGGACGGGCACCCGGCCGACAGCGGCAGCGCCCGACGTCACCGCGGCGACCCGGGCGGTGAGCGTGTCCGGGGAGTAGTCGGCGAACCAGACGGCGGCCGGCTGGTCGGCGATACGGGAGGCGATGACCGCGTGGCGGGGATCGCCGGAGTTGGCCCGGACCCAGTCGAGCACCTGGGAGTCGGGGTGGCGGTAGAGCCGGGGGCTCACGGGGGTGGTCCGCTCCTGCTTCTTCCGGATTCGCGACGGCGACGGCGTGGGGCTAGGTGTCCTGGGCGCGGAGGTGACGGGCGTGGGGGAAGCGGACCCGGTGGCCGACGCCGGCGCCGACGGCAGCGCGGGCAGGGGCGCCAGGCGGGGCGACGCGGACACCTCGGAGCGCCTGGCCTGGTCCGGGCCGCGGCGGTCGTCGAACGCGGACAGCACCCCCGCGACCGCGCCGGTCGCGACCATGACTGAGGCCGCCACGACCATCGCGCCACGCCGCAGGGCGCGCCTGCGCTCGGCCCTGCGGGCGGCCAGGCGCTGGGCACGTAAGCCTGACACGGTGCTGGTCCCCCTCCCCCTGCGGCGGGCGGCGTTCCCCGTTTCGGGGAAGCGCCGGGCCTGCCGGTACTCCCGCCAGCCTAGAGCTGGGACTCTGCCCGCATGCCGCGATGCGAACAAGTCCCCCCGGCCGTGGACACTCCGGTCGACGGAGTCATCTCCCGTATGCGCGCCCTCGACGCGACCCTGCACCCCCGGGACGGGGTGGCCGTCTTCAACCGCGTCTATCTCGCCGTGACGGAAGTGGTGGACCGGTACGTCGACACCGGGCGGTTCGCGGACCCGCACGCCGCGATCACGCTGGACGTACGGTTCGCGGAGCGGTATCTGGAGGCCGTCGAAGCGGTGGCCGACGAGCGGCGCCCGCCGGCCTGCTGGCGGCCGCTGTTCCAGTTCCGCCGGCATCCCGGGGTACGGCCGTTGCAGTTCGCGCTCGCGGGCATCAACGCGCACATCGGGCACGATCTCGCGCTGGCCGTCGTGGACACCTGCCGTACGCTCGACTGCGCACCCGCCGAGATGGAGGACGAGTTCGACACGGTGGGCGATCTCCTCGTCTCGCTGGAGGAGCGCATCCGCGAAGATCTGATGCCGGGCCCCGACCTCCTCCAGATCGCCGACCCGCTGACCCATCTGCTCGGCTCATGGAGCCTGGAGCGCGCCCGCGACGCCTCATGGACGGCGGCCCGGGCCCTGTGGGCGCTGCGCGGACTCCCCGATGTCGCCGAGGAGTTCACCGAGCGTCTGGACACGGCGGTGGGCTTCGCGGGGCGCATGCTGCTCACGCCCCTGCCGCAGCCCTCCTGCCTGCCTCAGTCCTCGGGCAGTTCGACCGGCGCGATCTCGTCGTAGACGTCGCCGGGCCCGGGGTTGGCCGGGTCGGTCGTGCCGCCGAAGTGGTGCATGACGCCCCAGACCGCGTTGAGGGCGGTCTGGACGGCGCCCTCGGCCCAGCCGGCCGTCCAGGAGATGTCGTCGCCGGCGAGGAAGATGCCGCGCTTGTCCTCGGGCAGCCGGTCCTGCATGAAGTGCGTGAACAGGCGCCGCTGGTAGCGGTAGTGGCCGGGCAGGTTGGCCTTGAACGCGCCCATGAAGTAGGGCTCGTTCTCCCAGGAGACGGTCACCGGGTTGCCGATGATGTGCTTGCGGACGTCGACCTTGGGATAGATCTCGCCGAGCGACTTCAGCATGACCTCCATCCGCTCGTTCGCGGACAGCGGCAGCCACTTCAGGCTGTCGTCGCACCAGGTGTAGGAGAGGCAGATGACGGCGGGCCGGTCCGGGCCGTTGTCGAGGAGGTAGGTGCCGCGCGTCATACGGTCGGTGAGCGTCATCGACATGACGTCCCGCCCGGTTTCCTCGTCCTTGTCCAGCCAGAACGGCCGGTCGACCGGCACGAAGAGCTTGGAGCTCTCCATGTAGTGCGTGCGCTCGATGGCCGTCCAGTGATCGATCGGGAAGAGCGAGTCGTCGCAGTCGACCTTCGACAGCAGCATCCAGGACTGTGCGGTGAAGATCGCCGCCGGGTAGGTGCGGACGTCGCCGTGCGCGTCGGTCACCGTGATGCGGTTGCCCGCGGTGCGGTGCAGGCGGGTGACGGCCGGGCGGGGCTCGCCGTTCTCGTGGAGCTTCGCGAGCGAGGTCCCGTAGACCCAGTGGACGATCTTCTCCGGCTCGCGTTCCCAGAGGCGGAGCGGCAGTTGCTGGGAGCCGCCGAGGATGCCGCGGTGGTGGTCGTCGGCCTCGGTGTAGACGACGCGGAGGATCTCCAGGATGGAGTTCGGGAAGTCGGTGTCCCAGCCGCCCGTGCCGAAGCCGACCTGGCCGAAGATCTCGCGGTGCCGGAAGGACCTGAACGCCTCGGAGTCGCACAGGAAGCCGTAGAAGGTCTGGTTGTCGAGCTTCTCGACGAGCCGGGACCAGATCTCGCGGATGCGCGGGACGTCCCGCTCGCGCAGGGCCCGGTTCATGTCGGAGAAGTCGGCGCCCTCCTCCAGGCACCGGTTCCAGGCCTCGGCGACGTCCCGGTAGACCTGGGGCAGGTCGTCGATCGTCTCGGCGTAGTGCGACTCGCCCTTGAGGTCGACGACGGTCGACGGGGTCGCCTCCGCCAGGGGGTTGGGGAAGGGCCGCGTCTCCAGACCGACCAGGTCGATGTAGTGCTGGAGGGCGGTGGAGGACGGCGGGAAGCGCATCGCGCCCATCTCGGCGGTGAGGGAGTCGTCGCACCCGTCGAAGCCCACCGTCCGCAGTCGGCCGCCGATCCGGTCGGCCTCGTACACGACCGGCTTGAGGCCCATCTTCATCAGCTCGTACGCGGCGACGATGCCGGACAGGCCGCCGCCGATGACCGCGACCTCCGTGCCGTGCTCGGTCGCGGGTATCTGCCCGAGACCCGCCGGGTGGGCGAGGAAGTCGTCGTACGCGTACGGGAAGTCCGGACCGAACATCGTGATCGGCGGCTGCTGCGCGTCTGCGTGCTCGACGGCGTTGGGCACGGTGGACGTCATGGGGTACGGGACTCCTTGCAGAGGAAACAGACAGGTGCGGGGGGTGTCAGACGAGCGGCCCGTAGAGACCCGGGCGCCGGTCCCGCAGATACGGGTTGGCCTCGCGCGACGCGGCGAGGAAGGCGGGGTCGACGTCGGCGAGGACGAGCTCCTCGGCACGCCCGGCGCGGGTGCGGGCGACCCCGTCGGGCCCGGCGAGCGTGGACAGCCCCACGAACTCGAACTCGCCCTCCCGGCCGACCCGGTTGACGTACGCGACGTACATCTGGTTCTCGAAGGCGCGCACCGGGATCATCGACTCGGCGACGAACTGGAACGGGTGCATCTGCGCGGTCGGGACGACCAGCAGGTCGGTGCCGGCGAGGGCGTGGGCGCGGACGTTCTCCGGGAACTCGACGTCGTAGCAGATCAGGATCCCGACGCGCAGACCGTCGATGTCCGCCTGGACGACGGGCTGGTCCCCGGGCGTGAAGTGGTCCCGTTCGAAGCAGCCGAAGAGGTGGGTCTTGCGGTAGTCGGCGAGCCGGGTGCCGTCGGCGGAGATCAGCTGGGCGGAGTTGAACACGGCGTCACCGGCCCGCTCGGGGTAGCCGTAGGCGATCGCCAGTCCGTGCCGGGCCGCGGTCTCGGCGATGGCGTCCGCGCAGTCGCCGTCGGCGGGCTCGGCGAGCCGGCCGATGTCGTCGCCGATCGCGTACCCGGTCAGGAACATCTCCGGCGCGACCAGCAGCCCGGCGCCCGCGGCGGCGGCCCGGCCCGCGGCCTCGTCGAGGACCTTGAGGTTCTCGACGGTGGATCCGGGTCGGCCGGAGCTCTGGAGCAGGGCGGTGCGCATGCGTGTTCCTCACCGGTACGCGGGGATTTCGGGGGCCGGATAGACGGTACGGTCGGCGGCTCCGACCGGGCAAGGAGCAGCTGTTGCGCGCTCATGAGCGGATCATTGCGTTCGCCGCCGGGTCCGCGGCGATTCGTTGCGGGCCCTCCGGTCGTACGTCCGGTCCGCCCGTGGGCTCAGGCCGGGGCGGGTTTCCCCGCCGGGCGGCGGAGGCGGGGTCCCGTCCCCGGTGCGCCATGGCGCGGGCGCCGCGCCGGGACAGTGGTGAGCGTCCAGTTGACGTGCGTCACCTGCGGAAAGGACCGCCATGAACCGCCGTACGAAGACCGCCTTACTCGGCTCCGCGCTGCTGCTCACCGTCGCTGCCGCGGCCGGCTCCGCCGGAGCCTTGGCCCCCCGGCGAGAGCGGGCGTGAGGCCGCCGCGCTCACCGGCAAGGCCAAGCTGTACCGCTCGGACGGGGACGACATCACCTTCTCCTTCGACGCGCACCTGGCAGCCGAGGACAAGCTCGACCCGATGGAGGCCACCGGCACCTTCGAGTGGAGCCACCGCCTGAACGGCAAGGGCGCCTGGGCGAAGGCGAAGGTGGACCGTCTGGTCACCGGCGGCAAGGTGGCTGTCGTCTCCGGCGTCATCACCTCCTCCGACCTGCCCGGTGCGAAGGGCAAGCGCTTCGGGATCACCGTGCAGGACATCGGTCACCGCGACCGGCTCGGCTACAGCTGGGCCACCACCGGTACCCCGGTCGCCACGAAGGACCTGCCCAAGTGCGTCAGCTCGGCGCCCTACGAGAAGGTCGAGAAGGGCACCGGCGACTTCCCGGTCACTCCCCGGCAGCCCGAGCTCTAGCCAGCGCCAGCGCCGTCACCAGATAAGGGATCGCCAGCACCGCGAAGACGGTGCTGTGCGCCATGTCCGTGCCGAGCAGCGCGTACACGCCGAACGTGGCGACCGTCGCCAGCTCGGTGCCCAGGCTCGCCACCGAGGTGAGCGTGGCCCGGCGGGACTCGTCGATACGGTGCTGGAGGCGGGCGTCGGCCAGCACCTCCGCCAGCTGGAACCCGGCGAAGGCGAGGCTCACCAGAGCGATGCCGGCCAGTGAGCGGGCCGCGGCACCGACGGCCAGGGCCAGTGCGGCGCCCGCGAGCAGCGCGGCGAGACCGGCCGGGCCGAGGCGTTCGGCCGGTCCGGTCAGGAGGCTGCCGACGGTGACGCCCGCCCAGATCAGCATGATCAGGTAGGGCACCGTCGCTTCGGCGACGCCGATGTCCCGGACCAGCAGCGGGGTGTACTCGTCGAGTGCGCCCCACACCGCCGCCACGGCCGGAATCAGCAGCAGGGCACCGCGCACGGAGCGGTCCCTGCGGACCTCGGCGAGCCCGGTCCGCAAGGTCGTCGCCCAGCTGTCGTCGGCGTGGTCCGGCCGCACCCGGTGCTCGGGGAACCGGGTCGCGGTGACGGCGGTCAGCACACAGGCCAGGAAGCTCGCGGCACCGACGGCCGCGTAGCCGCCCTGGGCGAAGACGGGCCCCGCGAGGCCGAGGGAGGCCACGGTGCCCACCAGCCGCGCGGCCCGTGCCCGGCCCATGACCCGCGCGTACCGGTCGGCGGCACCGAGATGATCCAGCTCGTCGTACACCAGCGCCTCCAGCGCGCCGGAGCCGAGCGCTCCGCCGGCGCCCCACAGGACGAATCCGGCCGCGAAGGCCCAGTACGACGGGACGGCCACCCACAGCGCGAAGCCGACGGCGGTGAGCAGCGGGCCGATCCACAGCAGCCGGCGACGCGACACGGCGTCGGCCCAGGCACCGGAGGGCACTTCCAGCACCACCGAGGTGATCGACCACAAGGCGAACAGAGAGGAGATCTGCCAGAGCGACATGCCGGTGTCGGCGAACAGCAACGCGTACACCGGGTAGAGCAGGACGAAGTCGTCGAGGAACGCGTAACCGTACAGCGTGGTCGTCAGCCGTCGGACGCCGGTGGCGGGCACGCGTGCGGGTGAGAGTGTCATGAGGCCTTCCCGTAAGGACCGATCGGACGCCGGAGGTACGGCGTCCGAGGCGGTCCCCGGGAGGCGCGGCTGGTGGATCAATGTCGCCAGGTCATGACACCGATGCTAGGCGCTGACCGGCGGATCGTCCCGCGGATTGCGTGGGCGATCCCGTTACGTGGGCGATCCCGACGAGAAGCGCCGCAGCAGCGGCGAGAGCACGAGCACGGACTTGGTCCGCTCGACGAACGGCTCCCCGGCGATCCGCTCCAGTACCCGTTCGAAGTGCCGCATGTCGGAGGCGAAGACCTGGGCGATCGCGTCCGCGTCCCCGGTGACGGTGGACGCGGCAACGACCTCCTGGTAGCGCTCCAGGCCCCGCTGGATGGTCTCCGGGGAGGTGTTGCCCCGGCAGTAGATCTCGACGAACCCCTCGGTCTGCCAGCCGAGGGCGCCCGGGTCCACCCGTACGGTGAAGCCGGTGATGGCTCCGGTGGCGCGCAGCCGGTCCACGCGCCGTTTCACGGCGGGTGCGGACAGGCCGACGATATGGCCGATGTCGGCGTAGGAGCGGCGGGCGTCCTCGGCGAGGGCGTGCACGATGCGTTCGTCGAGATCGTTCAGCACAGTGGGTTGGTCACTTTTCGGATGGTGCGAGTCGGGAACGGCGATAGCCGTACACGAAGTAGAACACGAGCCCGGCGGCCATCCAGACACCGAAGACCACCCAGGTCACGGTCGACAGGCTGCCCATCATCCAGAGGCAGAAGGCGAAGCCCAGCGCGGGCAGGACCGGGGACAGCGGCACCCGGAAGGTGCGGGGCATGTCCGGCCGGGTCCGGCGCAGCACCACGACGGCCACGTTGACCAGCGCGAAGGCGAAGAGGGTGCCGATGCTGGTGGCGTCGGCGAGCTGCCCGAGCGGAATCGCGGCGGCCAGGACACCGCAGAACAGCGACACGATCAGGGTGTTGGCGCGGGGCGTGCCGGTCTTCGGGTGGACCCTGGCGAACACCTTCGGCACCAGCCCGTCGCGGGACATGGCGAACAGGATGCGGGTCTGGCCGTACAGCACGGTCAGCACCACGCTCGCGATGGCGATGACGGCGCAGAAGGCGAGCAGCGTGCCCCAGAAGGTCTGCCCGGTGACCTCGCGCATGATCTGGGCGAGGGCGGCCTCGGAGCCGGTGAAGTTCTTCCAGGGCTTGGCGCCGACCGCGACGGCGGCGACGAGGACGTACAGCGCCGTGACGATGACCAGCGACAGCATGATCGCGCGCGGCAGGTCGCGCTGGGCGTTCTTGGCCTCCTCGCCGGCGGTGGAGGCTGCGTCGAAGCCGATGTAGGAGAAGAACAGGGTCGCCCCGGCGGCGCTGACGCCCGCCATGCCCAGCGGCATGAAGTTCTCGTAGTTGCCGGAGCGGAAGCCCTGGACGCCGATGGCGCAGAACAGCACCAGCGCGGCGATCTTCACGATGACCATGACGGTGTTGGCGCGGGCGGACTCGCGGGCACCGCCCAGCAGGAACGCCATCGCGAGCAGGACGACGATCAGCGCGGGCAGGTTGAACACGCCGCCGTCGCCGGGCGGGGCGGACAGGGCGGCCGGGATGGTGACGCCGATGGTCCCGTCGAGCAGTTCGTTGAGGTACTCGCCCCAGCCGACGGCGACCGCGGCGACGGACACGCCGTACTCCAGGACCAGGCACCAGCCGCAGATCCAGGCGATCAGCTCGCCCATCGTTGCGTACGCATACGAGTACGAGGAGCCGGAGACCGGGATGGTGCCCGCCAGCTCGGCGTACGACAGGGCCGAGAACAGGGCGGTCAGACCGGCTATGACGAAGGCGAGCGTGACGGCCGGGCCGGCCTTGGGGACGGCCTCTCCGAGCACGACGAAGATGCCGGTGCCGAGGGTGGCACCGATGCTGATCATGGTGAGCTGCCACAGTCCGAGAGAGCGCCGCAGCGTGCCTCCCTCGCCCTGGCCGCCCTCCGCGACCAGGCTTTCCACCGGCTTGCGACGCATGAGGCGCGCCCCGACGCCCGGGGACGGCGGGGCGGTCTGACTACTGCTGTTCGGGGGTGCGCCTTGGTCGAGCACGCGCTGACTCCTTCGTCGCTGCCGGTCTCGGGTGGCAGGGACCGGCAGCGTCCCGCCCGACAGCCGGGACCCACCGAGCGGGGTCCCCGCCACGCCACGTACGAGGCGACAGCCTACGAGCAGCGGCGTTGCCCGTGTAATGCAGCAACCTTGCGCATGCCCGCAAGATCATTGCGTTCCTCGGGACTGGCCGGAGGTTCGTTGCACGGATGCGTTCGTCCATTGCACGTGACGTGCTCGGACCAGCTCTTTCAGCGGAAACGTGAGCTCCTCGACACACTCGTGCGCGACTCCGTGATCTCCGGGCCGTACGACGGCAGGACACCCGCAGGCACAAGCACAAGGCCCCCGATCTTCATCGGGGGCCTGGGGCGAGGGCGTGAGGGCCGTCAGTTCCAGCTGGCGTGCAGCGGCTTGCCCTCGGCGTAGCCGGCGGCGCTCTGGATGCCGACGATGGCCTTCTCGGCGAACTCCTCCAGGGAGGCGGCACCGGCGTACGTGCAGGAGGAGCGGACGCCCGCGATGATCGAGTCGATCAGATCCTCGACGCCGGGGCGTGCCGGGTCGAGGAACATCCGGGACGTGGAGATGCCCTCCTCGAACAGTGCCTTGCGGGCCCGGTCGTACGCCGACTCCTCCGACGTGCGGTTGCGCACGGCACGCGCGGAGGCCATGCCGAAGGACTCCTTGTAGGCACGCCCCTGGGCGTCGTGCTGGAGGTCGCCCGGGGACTCGTAGGTGCCCGCGAACCAGGAGCCGACCATCACGTTGGACGCGCCGGCGGCGAGCGCCATCGCCACGTCGCGCGGGTGGCGGATCCCGCCGTCGGCCCACACGTGCTTGCCGTACTTCTTCGCTTCGGCGGCGCACTCCAGGACCGCGGAGAACTGCGGCCGGCCGACGCCGGTCATCATGCGCGTGGTGCACATGGCGCCGGGTCCGACACCGACCTTCACGATGTCGGCACCCGCCTCGATGAGGTCGCGCACGCCCGCGGCGGCCACGACGTTGCCCGCGACGATCGGCACCTGCGGGTCGAGGTCGCGCACCAGCTTCAGGGCGCTGATCATCGACTCCTGGTGGCCGTGCGCGGTGTCGATGACGAGCGTGTCGACGCCCGCGTCCAGCAGTTGCTTGGCCTTGCCCGCGACGTCGCCGTTGATGCCGACGGCGGCGGCGATGCGCAGCCGCCCCTGTGCGTCCGTGGCCGGCTTGTAGAGCGTGGCGCGCAGGGCGCCCTTGCGGGTGAGGATGCCGGCGAGCGTGCCGTCCTTGTTGACCGCGGGGGCGTAGCGGCGGTTGGCGTGGTCGAGGGTGTTGAAGGCCTCGCCCGGGTCCATGTCCGCGTCGATGAGCAGCAGGTCCCGGGACATGACCTCGGCGAGCTGCGTGAAGCGGTCCACACCGGCCAGGTCGGAGTCGGTGACCACGCCGATCGGCCGGTGGTCGTCGTCGACGACGACTCCGGCGTTGTGCGCGCGCTTGGGCAGCAGCGACAGCGCGTCCGCGACGGTCTGGTGGGGCGCCAGCATGATCGGGGTGTCCAGGACCAGGTGGCGGCTCTTCACCCAGGAGACGACGTCGGTGACCACGTCGATGGGGATGTCCTGCGGTATGACGACGAGGCCGCCGCGGCGGGCCACGGTCTCGGCCATGCGGCGCCCGGCGATGGCGGTCATGTTGGCGACGACGAGCGGGATGGTGGTGCCCGTGCCGTCCGGGGAGCTGAGGTCGACGGCCTGCCGGGAGCCCACCGAGGAGCGGCTCGGCACCATGAAGACGTCGTCGTACGTCAGGTCGTACGAAACCGGAGATGACTCTACGTAGCGACCGGTACCGGCCTCGATGAAGCGCATAGCCTCACATTTCCACACGAGATCACGCAGGTCACTCCCACGAAGACACAACGAAACGCCCCCGTGATCATGTAATCCTCCAAGGAGGGTACGAGGGGGTCCCGAGTGGGGGCAGGTACCTGCCTTACAACGAAACGTTACCCGTGCAGCTAGGTGCACAACAACTTGCTGCACGCGGCACAGCTGGCGGCCCCGCTTCCGAATGCGGCACGGTAATTCCCGTGCCTGCCGGGTGGTTGTACGCCGAAATCACCTTTGCCACGCCAGTCCGATCGGCTTCTCGGAATAGGCACTCGGTGGATCACGAACCGCCGAAAGGATTCGTTGCCGACGCACGACTTCTGCGCTGAGCAGAACGAATTGAGGAACGATGCAGAGTCTTCCCACGCCGACCGAGGCAGATTCCGATTCCCTGGTCGCCGACGTTCCGCCGGAGGGCGTCGGCGGGCAGCACCGCACCCATCTGACCAGCACCCCCGAAGAGCTGCTGACCGCGTTGCCACTGAGCACGGCCGCGGCGCGGTCGGTGAGCGCCGGGCGCCGGATGACACGCGCGGTGCTGAGCGGTGACGACGACCGGATGCTCGTGGTGGTCGGCCCGTGCTCGATCCACGACGTCGACGCGGGTCTGGCGTACGCCCGGTCACTGGGTGAGCTGGCGGCCGAGCTCGCTGACGACCTGGCGGTGGTCATGCGGGTGTACGTCGAGAAGCCCCGCACCACCGTCGGATGGACCGGGCTGCTCGCCGATCCGGCGCTGGACGGCAGCCTGGATCTCGATCGAGGGCTGCGCACGGTCCGTACGCTCATGCTGGAGATCGCGGAAACGGGCCTGCCCATCGCCACGGAGTGGCTGAGCCCGGCGGCTCCGGCGTACCTGGCCGATCTGATCTCGTGGGGCGCGATCGGCGCCCGGACCGTGGAGAGCCAGGTGCACCGGCAGCTGGCGAGCGGTCTGCCCATGCCCGTGGGCATGAAGAACGGCAGCACCGGCTCGGTGGGTGTCGCCGTCGACGCCATCCGGTCCGCGGCCGCCCGCCATGCCTACCTGGGCCACGGCCCGGACGGCCGGCCCGTCACCCTGCGCACGAGCGGCAACCCCGACTGCCACGTGGTGCTGCGCGGCGCCTCGGACCGGCCCAACTACCGCGCCGAGGACGTGCGCGAGACGGCGGGCCTGCTGCGGGCGGCCGGTCTGCCCTCGGGCGTGGTGATCGACGCCAGCCACGGCAACAGCGGCAAGGACCATGAGCGCCAGGCCCTCGTCGCCCGGGAGATCGGGGCCCAGGTCGCAGCCGGCGACAGCGACATCCGCGGCGTGATGCTGGAGGGCTTCCTGATCCCCGGGCGCCAGGATCTCGGGCGCGGCGAGCCCGTGTTCGGGCAGAGCGTCACCGACGCCTGCATGGGGTGGGACGCCACCGTCGGCGTCCTCCGGGACCTGGCTGCGGCGACCCGTGGGCGCCGCACCGTGACGGCTTCCGTTCGCTGACCCCGCCCCCTCACGTACGCCCCGTGACTCGCCGGAAGGAACAGGAGAGCGAGCATGCTGGACATCCCCGCGCTGGGGCCGACCGGGCCCTACAGGACGCGGAACCGCACCACCGTGACGGACGCCTCGGGCGTAGCGGCACTTGAACTGGCCTCTGTCCCCGGCCTGGTCGTCTCCCACTGGATCGACCAGCTGCGCGCGAGTGCGCCGCTGCCCGTCGCACAGGCGGCGGACGTCCTCGCGAAGGCGGCCGGCGTCTTCGCGGACCAAGAGGTCCTGGGAGACGACCTGGACGCCCACGAGCGGCGGGTCGCGGAGCTGACGGGCACGCCCCTCGCGGTCGTGCGCGAGTGCGACCGGCTCATCACGGCGACCCTTCGCGACGTGGCACGCACCGCGTCCGCGGCCCGGCCCGCCGGCTGCGCCCCGGTCGGTACCGCCCCGTCGAAGTCACTGCCCGCGACGGCCGCCTGGCGCCGCACCGGGGACGTCCTCGCCGTGCACGCGGCGGGCAACAGTCCAGGCGTCCACGCCATGTGGCCGGAGGCCCTGGCCCTCGGTTACCGCGTCGCCGTCCGTCCCTCCAACCGGGATCCGCTCACCCCACTCCGCCTCGTCACCGCGCTGCGGGAGGCGGGCGTACCGGCGACACAGCTGGTCGTGGCGCCCTGCGACCACGCGACAGCGGATCTGATCGTCGAGCGTTCGGACCGCGCCGTGGTGTACGGCGGGCAGGACGTCGTGGACAAGTACCGCGACCGGGCCGACGTCCGGTCGCAGGGGCCGGGCCGCTCGAAGCTGGTCGTGGCGGCCGACGCCGACCGGGGCACAGGGCTCGAACTGGCCCGCACGGGTGCGCTCTACCACGCGGGAACCGCGTGCACGGCGACCACGGGCGTCCTGGTCGAGCACGATCCGGCGGGATTCGCCGCCGAATTGGCCGCCGTGCTCGCCGAGGTGACACCGGCCGGGCCCGTGGCCGGCACGGCCCTGCTGCCCTGCATGCCGGAGGCCGACGCGCGGCGGCTCGCCACGGCGCTCCTGGACCGGACGGAGGACGCGGTCGTGCACCTCGCGCCACGGGTCGAGCGGCTCGGCGGCGAGGGGTCCCTGGCGGCCCTGACACCGGCGGTCGTGGAACTGACCTCCCCGAAGGACCCGCTGCTGTCGTACGAGATGCCCTTCCCGTGCGTGTGGGTCGCCCCGTTCGAACGCGGTGCCACGGACGTCCTCGACGGCTCCCTGGTGCTGTCGCTGCACACCGAGGACCTGGGGCTGATCGCCGCGGCCTCGGAGCTCACCTCGGTGTCCAACGTGTACCGGAGCAGGCCGACCTCGTGGATCCACCCGGACGTGCCGCACGACGGGTTCCTCGGCGAGTTCCTGATGCGCGCCACCGGACTGGCGCTTGCCGACGAGAACGAGACAAGGAGTGACAAGTGAAGATCAACTCCAGTAGTGACCTCGACTTCATGGAGCGGATACAGCAGGAGGTGACCGCCCACCGCACCACTTCTGCCTCCGACTCGACCTACTACGCGTCGAAGCTGGGCGAGGCCTGGGACCGGGCACGGCAGACCTCCGCCTACGCCGCACTGGGCGCGTTCTCGGCGGACGCGTTCCGCGACCTCGGGGCGACCTCCAAGGACGCCCTCAAGTCCCGGCCCCTCGACTATCTGCGCGTACCCGTCGAGGCGGGCCTGAAGTACTACCAGACCACGGGGACCACGGGGACCCCCACGCCCACGCCGCGCACCGCCCGCGACATGATCGCCAACACCGTGTCCGTGGCCGAGGCCTGGCGCGGCATGCTGACGGGCGGCGGCCACCGCGCGCTGATCCTGCTGCCCTCGGACATCGTGCCGGTGGCCGATCTGATGGTCGGTGTCTGCGAGTTCCTGGACGTTCCCCACGTCAAGGCCTACCCGTACACCACCGGCATCTCCGACTGGGACCGCATCGTCGGACTGTGGGAGGTCTTCCGGCCGACCGTGCTCTTCGTGGCACCCGGGGTGCTCCTGGAGTTCTCCCAGGTGCTCAAGAGGCGCGGCCTGCTGGACCGGCTGCGCGAGTCGGTCGAACTCCTCATGCTGCTCGGCGAGGTGAGCACCCCGGAGCTGCGCGCCATGGCCGGGTCGTGGTGGGACGCGCGTGCCTACGACGCGAGTTACGGCAGCACGGAGAGCGGCACGCTGGCCGCGTGCTGCGCGCACGACCGGCTGCATCTGCTGCGCGGGGCCAACTACTTCGAGATCGCGGACGGGAACGGCTTGGCGCCCGCCGAGGCCGGACGCGCGGGCCGGCTCGTCGTCACGCCGCTCAACAACGACGCCCGCCCCCTGCTTCGCCTCGACATGGGCGACGAGGTGTCCGTCGCGGGCGGTTGCCCGTGCGGCCAGGACACTCCGACGGTCACGGTCCACGGCCGGGGCAGCGACGGAACCGAGATCAAGGGCAGCCGGGTGCGCACGCGCGACCTCGAAGGCATCGTCTACGCGAACCGCGACGTCATGGGATACCTGATCGAGATCGACGGGGCGGGCACCTGGGCCCGGCTGCTGCTGGAGCGTGACCCCGGCACCGACCGGGACGCCGAGCGCGCCAAGAACGACGTCATCCAGCGGCGGACGGACGAGCACCTCGGCTTCCGGTGGGACGAGGTCCGGTTCGTCAACCGGCTGCCGGCGACGACAAAGAGCGGCGGCTCCCAGAAGAGCTGGAAGCGCTCCAACTTCCGGGTCGTGGACGAGGTGGTGCCGGCATGACGTACGACGCCTTGCGGAGGTCGTCGGGGGTCGTCTCCGGGGAGTCGGATCTGTGGTGCACCTACGCGGCCGTACGCACCCTGCGCTGGCTCGACCGGGTCGGCGACCTGCCGTCGCCCGAGTCCGTCGCCGGATTCCTCGCCTCCCGGCAGAACTCCGACGGCGGGTTCGCCTGGTCGGCCGGCATGAGCTCCGACGCCTGGGCCACCTACTACTGCACGCAGGCCCTGGCCGATCTGCCGGACGGCAGCCGCGGCACGGTCCGCGGGTCGAGTTCCGCCTGGGTGTGGAGCACCGAGCACGCGGACGGCGGGTTCGCGATGACGCCCAGCCAGGCGTCGGACGTATGGGCCACCTACTACGCCGTGCGCACCCTGGTGGAGATCTACGGCGAGCGCCCGCCCGAGACGCTGTTCGACTGGCTGGCGGCGCTCCAGTCCGAGGACGGCGGACTGGCCTGGAGCCCGGCTCACGCGAAGGACGGCGCTTCCGACGTGCGGGCCTGCTATTACGCCGTCACCGCCTGGCACACGGCCACCGGCGGACAGGGGCCGCTGCCGTGGGACCGCGAGCGGCTCACGGACTGGCTCCGGGGCCGGCAGAGCGCGGCCGGCGGTTTCACCTTCCGGGCCGGCGACGAGACGGACTGCCTGTGGGCGACGTTCCGGGCCACCGGCGCCCTGAGCCGCCTCGGCGAGGCTCCCCGGGACCCCGGGGGCTGCGTCGCCTGGATCATGAGCCGGCTGCGGCCGGGCGAGTCCTTCACCCGGTGGCCCGGCTACCCCGTCCAGGACGTGTGGGCCGCGTTCTGCGCGGTGGGCGCGCTGCGGGAACTCGGCGCGCGGCTCGACGGCATCGCCGACGGTGTGGTCGCCCGGGTGCTTTCCTTCCGGACCGGGCAGGGCGGCTTCACCTACCGCACTCCCGAACTCGCCTCGGACGTCCTCACCACCTCGGCCCACCTGATGGCCCGCACCTTCCCGGCCGACGGGGAGCGCGAGGCCGTGCGGTGGACGGAGAGCTGCATGCTGCCGAACGAGAACGGCATCATGTACATGCCCGGACGAGGGAGTGAGGTGCGCTGCACCCTCTGGGCCCTGTCCGCGGGGGCGTTCGAGGACGACGCCCCGGCCCGGGCGCGCATCGCGCAGTGGCTGGCCGGTTCCATCCAGAACCCCGACGGCGGGTTCGGCTACTGGGAGGGCCGAGCGTCGGACATGGTGTCGACGAGCTCAGCCGCCGAGATCCTGCACCGGACCGGCGGTGACTCGGCCGCCGGTTTCCTCCGGGACATCGCCGACTATGTGGCCGCCTGCGAGACGACGCCCGGCCGGTACGCCAACGTGCCGGGCGGCCCCGCCACGCTGCGCTCCACCTTGCAGGCGCTCAGGGCGCTGCACCGCGCCGTCGGGGCGGACGACACCCACGTCACCGAGGCCCTCACCCGGCACCGGGTGCCCGGCGGCGGGTTCGCCAACGAGGGCCGTCGGGTCCCCGACCTGCTGAGCACCTACGAAGCCGTGCTGGCGGCGGACGTGTTCGGCCTCGACTGGGACGCCGCCCACCTGACGAAGTTCCTGGACAGCGTGCGCACGGCGGACGGCGGATTCGCCTGGACGCCCCTGATGGCGATGAGCGGCGGTCCGCTCGCCGACTGCCTGGGCCGGCGCCTGGAGCTGAGGCTGTCGCCCGAAGGAATCGCCCTGCCACCGCTGGCCCTCTCGTGAAAGGCGCGCGATCTTGCCCACCGTCGATGTGACCAGCACCCCGCTCACCCCTTCCGCACGCCTGCGGGCGGCCCTGCGGCTCACCCGATGGATGGCCGCGCACGGCTCGAACGCCGCGCACGTCGTGGTCTCCTTCCGAACCTCCGAGCCCATGGAGTACTTCGCGGGCGGGATGCCGCTGACCACCTACGAGCACGGCACGGAGCCGGGCAAGCACGCCCGGTGGGCGTCGGTCGTGTGCCACGTCCACCCCGACCGTGACCACGCGTACCGGGCCGGACTGGCCGAGGAGATCGGGCAGGCGCTCGGTCTCGGCACGGACACCGCCCACCTGACGGTCCGTTTCCAGCCCACGCAGCCCGACCGGGTGTTCTACCTGGACTCGGGGTCGATGACGAGCGGCGACCCGCTACCGGTCGGCCGCGGCTGAGAGAGAAAGGTTCCCGATCATGCAGACCCTCGACCACACCGAGATCAACAACCGCATACAGGCCGTCCTGGAGAAGCGCTTCGGCGACGCCGCCCGCACACTGTCCGGGGACGCGGACCTGACCGACGCGCTGCCGGGCTTCGACAGCCTGGCCGCCCTCGAATACGTCACCGCCGTGGAGGGCGAGTTCGGCATCGAGGTCGACTTCGTCGGCGACGACGTGCGCTACTGGTTCAGCACGCTCGGCCGGACCACCGAGTACGTGCGCGAGCGCGTCGAGGACCTCGCGGCATGACGGAGACGGCGGCCCGTACCGAGGGGCCGGGGACCAGGGACGGCGAGATCCGCTTCGACACCTCCGGCAGCACGGGAGCCGCGCGCCGCTGGTTCCGGCTCCCCCACCAGTTGGAGCGCGAGGTGGAGCTGATCGGCGCGGTACTCGTCGGCCCGGTCGACCGGGTCGTCAACTTCGCCCCGCCGCAGCACCTGTTCGGCGCGCTGTTCGGCGAGTGGCTGCCCCGCATGGCGCGGATCCCGGTCCACCAGGCGTGGGCCGACCCGTACGCGCCCCTGCCGGCCTCGCCCGGTGAACGGGTGCTGGCCGTCTGCATCCCCATGGCCTGGGACCTGCTGCGGCGCGGCTGGCCGGGGCTGGAACGCGCGAGCTCGGTCGTCGCCCTGCACAGTTCGGCGGCACCGCCGCCCACGGCCCACGCGCTGGTCGGCCGCGCCGCCCCGCTGCTGCGGGCGCACGAGATCCTCGGGTCGACCGAGACCGGTGGGCTCGCCCACCGGCAGCTGGTTGCCGAGGGGCGGGACGCCCAGCCGTGGCAGGCCTTCCCCGACGTGTCCTTCGTGCGGGAGGCCGGCACCCCGCCGGGAGCCGCCGAGGAGCTGGTCGTCCGCGGCCCGCGCCTGGCCCGCCCGGAGAGCGGGACGCTGCCGCCCGACCGGTGGGCCACGGGCGACCTGGTGGAATTCACCGGCCCCCGTGCGTTCCGGCTCATCGGGCGCAGCGGCTCCCTGGTCAAGGTGAACGGGATCAAGGTCCATCTCGCCCGGGTCGACGAGCGGCTGAAAGCGCTTCTGCCGGGGGCGGAATGCGTCGCGCTGCCCCTGGACGGCGATTCCCTCGCCGGTGAGGGCTACGCCGTCTACTGGGCCGGCCGGGGCGACGACACCGTGGGCGTGGCCGACGTCAGAGCGGCCTTGGAGGATTTCCCGAGCCCGTCGCGGCTCGTGGAACTGGCGGAGATCCCGAGGACCCCCACCGGAAAGCCGGACCACAAGGCCCTTCTCGCGGAGCCGGCTTCGCCCTCCGCACGCCTGTGAAAAACCCGAACAACACATACCTCACCCACAAGAATCCCATCGACACAGGCATTGGAGTGTTCGACTCTGTCCAGGTTGATCGTGGTGACCGGCGCGAGCGCGGGCATCGGCAAGGCCACGGCGAAGCGTTTCGCCGAGAACAACGACAAGGTCCTCCTGATCGCACGGCAGGAGGAGCGACTCGCACGGACGGTGCGGGAGATCGAGTCGAGCGTGCCGGGCGCGGACGTGCAGCCACTCGCCCTCGACATGTCCGACGCCGCGTCGGTCAAGCGCCTGCGGGACCACGTCCGGTCGACGGGACTGCCCGTCAGCGGGCTGCTGTGCTGCGCCGGAGCCGTCCCGCGGTCCGGGGACACGGACGCGGACGCGGACGACGTGACATCGGTCCTGACGGAATGGCAGGAGGCCTACCAGGCGAACGTGACGACCGCGGTCGTCGCCGTGGAGGGCCTGCTCCCCGACCTGGCCGACGGCGGCAGCATCGTGCTCTACAGCTCCATCGCCGCCTACCGGGGATCCGGCGGGACGGGTGGCTACGGCGCCGCGAAGGCCGCCCTCCACTCCTACGTCCACACCCTCGCGACACGCCTCGGATCGCGCGGCATCAGCGCCAACGCGATCGCGCCGGGCTACGTCGCCGACACAGACCTCTTCGGCGGCGCCCTGCCCGCCGCGCGCGAGACCATGCTCGTCCGGCATACCGCGCTGGGACGTGCGGGAGACCCGGTGGACATCGCCGAACTCGGCTTCTACCTGTGCTCGGGCCCCGGCGGCTACGTCACCTCACAGATCCTCCAGATCAACGGCGGCTCGTCACACGGCGTCTGACGCCTCCTTCCCCCTCCCCTTCGACCGAGAAAGCACGGTGAGCTGCCCATGAACGCCCGCGAACAGGCCGACGCGCACGTCCGCGCCATGATGCGCTGGCACTTCGACCCGGCCACGGGTTCCCGGTACTGGCTGGAACGCCGCGACAGGCTGGGGTTCGACCCGGTCGAGGACGTGCGGTGCGTCGACGACCTGCTGCGCTTTCCCAATCTGGTGGACGAGCTCCGGGACGTCCCGGTCGAGGACCTGATCCCCCGCGGCCTGGACGCCTCGGAGAAGGTCCTCGCGGTGTACGAGAGCGGTGGCACCACCGGAGCGCCGAAGCGCTTCGTGATGTTCGAGAACTGGCTCGACCAATACATGGCCTGGGAGAACTCCCACTACACGGACGACGGCCGGGGGCACGCGCTGGCCGTGGCGCCCAGCGGACCGCACATGCTCGGCGAGTACTCCCGCAGGATCGCGGAGGCCAGGGGCGGGATCCGGTTCTCCATCGACCTGGATCCGCGCTGGGTGAAGCGTCTTGTCGCCACCGGTGACACTGCCGGCGCCGGAGCTTACGTCGACCATCTCGTCGACCAGGCCGAACTGGTCCTGAGCTCACAGGACATCGCGTTCCTGATCACGACACCGCCACTGCTCGCCCGCATGTCCGAGCGGGCCTCGGTCCGTGAGCTGATCGAGGAGAAGGTGCGCCTGGTGATCTGGACCGGCGCGCACATGGACCCCGACACCCTGGACTTCCTGTCCACCCAGCTCTTCCCCAAGACGCGGTTCCGCGGGTCGTACGGCAGTACCTCCGTGCTCAGCGGCACGGTGCAGCGGCCCGACCCGCAGGGCACGGGCGACACGGTCTTCGACTCGTACGCCCCCTACGTGTTCTACCGGGTGGTCGACCCCTCCTCCGGACGGCCGGTCGAGTTCGGGTCGGACGGAGCCGTGGTCATGAACTACCTCACCAAGTACGGCCTCGTACCCAACAGCCTCGAACGGGACCTGGCGACTCGGGTCCCGAGCCCCACCGGCGTCGGGGACTCCCTGCGGAACATCCACCCGGTCGCCGAGATGGACGGCCGGAAGCTGATCGAAGGCGTCTACTAGGGACGCCTCCCCTGGTGTCGGGAGGAGCAGTACCCATGTCGCACGCGCCCACGGCCGGGTACGTCGAACTCGACGGAGCCGGCCTCGCCCCGCACGGTCGCCGCGGCCGCGCGCCGGGGCGGTGACGGCACCCGGGTGACGCTCGGCGCGGAGGCCGTCGAGCGGATGCGGGCCTCCGTCGCGCTCAAGGAGTCGCTGCTGGCCCGGGAAGTGCCCATCTACGCGGTGACCACGGGCTTCGGGGACAGCTGCGTCCGGCAGATCTCACCGGACAAGGCGCACGAGCTCCAGCGCAACCTCGTGCTCTACCACCTCAACGGCGTGGGACCGGCGGCCGTGCCCGCGGTCGCCCGGGCGGCCATGATCATCAGAGCCAACGCGCTGGCCAAGGGGTCCTCGGCGATCCGGCCGCAGACCGTGTCGGCGCTGCTCGAGTGCCTGGACCGGGACATCCTCCCGCTGATCCCCGAACGCGGTTCGGTGGGTGCCAGCGGTGATCTGGTGCCGCTGTGCTACCTGGCGGCGGCGCTGATCGGCGAGGGACAGGTCCTGCACCGGGGCACCGTACGACCGGCTGTGGACGCCCTGCGCGAGGAGGGCATCGAACCGGTGCGGCTCGCGCCCAAGGAGGGCATCGCGCTGATCAACGGCACGTCCTTCGCCGCCGCGTACGCGGTCCTCGCCGCCTGGGACGCCCGGGAGCTGGCCTTCGTGGCCGAACTCGCGACGGCCATGACGCTGGAGGCACAGCACGGCAACGCGTCCGCGCTGCACCCCTTCGTCCACGCCGCGAAACCGCACCCCGGCCAGGTCCGGTCGGCCGAGGTCGTCCGGACCCTGCTCGCGGGGTCGCGGCTCGCCACGTCCTTCGACGACATCCTGGTGCGCCGCGAGAAACTGGCCGGGCGGAGTTACCTCCAGCTGAACGAGAAGATCCAGGACACGTACTCGGTGCGCTGCGCCCCGCAGGTCATCGGCATCGCCCGGGACACGCTCGACTGGGCGGAGAACTGGCTCACCACCGAAATCAACTCCGCCACCGACAATCCCCTGTTCGACGTCGACGAATCCGGGCTGCACCTCGGCGGGAACTTCTACGCGGGCCATGTCGGGCAGGCCATGGACAGTCTGAAGACGTCGGTGGCCGGCCTGGCCAACCTGCTCGACCGGCAGCTCGCCCTCGTCGTGGACGAGAAGTTCAACCAGGGGCTGCCGCCCAACCTGGTCGTCCCGCGTGGTGCGGACGATCCGGGGGCGGGGCTGCACCACGGGTTCAAGGGGATGCAGATAGCGGCCTCGGCCGTCACCGCCGAAGCCCTCAAACAGACGGGGCCCGCGTCGGTGTTCTCGCGGTCAACGGAGGCCCACAACCAGGACATCGTCAGCATGGGCACCATCTCGGCCCGGGACGCGCGCACCGTCAACGGCCTGGTGCGCGAGGTCGCGGCCATCCATCTGCTGGCCCTCGCCCAGGCGATCGACCTGCGAGGCGCCGAGAAGGCCTCACCGGCCGTCCGCGCGGTGCACGGGCTCATCCGGGAGCACAGCGCCTTCGTCACCCGTGATCGCCGGCTGGACGAGGACATCGAGGCGGTGTCCGGCCTGATCGAGAGCGGAGCGCTGCGGCGTGCCGCCGGCTTCGCCGACATCGCTTGAAGCAAGCAAGGCACCGCGCCGCGCGTGGTGCGCGACCAAGGAGTTGCATCGCATGCCGAAGAAGAAGTTCGCCCTGCTCAGCGCGGCCGGGACCGCCGCCCTGGCCCTGGGCGCGACCGCTCTGCCCACCGCTCCGGCGCACGCCGGGACCGGGAAGGTCATCGACCTGGACGTCGGCAACGATGGGGTTGTGAAGACCGATGTCGGCGAGCACGGGCTCAGCGTCGGCGACGAGTTCATCTACGCCGACAAGCTCTACCAGGACGGGAAGCAGGTCGGGAGGGACGGCAGTTCCTGCCAGGTGACCCAGCTGGCCGGCGAGAAGATCACCACCAGCTGCGTGCTGTCGGTCCAGCTGCCGGACGGCCAGATAACCGCCCAGTCACTGTGGACCAAGGGCGACGACACCGTGCGGATGGCCGTCACCGGGGGAACCGGCGCCTACCGCGGAGCCAGTGGTGAGCTGTCGTGCTACGACATCCAGACCCCGCACGAGACATACCGCATCACTTTGGACAAGCCCTAGACCTCGTGGGGGAGCTCGGACTCCCGGGGGCTGGCCATGTCCAGCAGCAGCATCGCGTCGTGGTCCGGGGTGCCTGGCGTGGCCTGATACGTGACGAGGCGTTGCCCGTCCGTGCGGGAGATCACCAACACCTCGTAGTCGAGGCGCATCGAGCCGACCTCCGGGTGCTGGAAGTGCTTCTGGCCACCTCCCCGCGCCTGTACGTCGTAGCGCTCCCAGAGCCGGGCGAACTCCGGGCTCTTCACCACGAGTTCGCCGACCAGCTGGGCCAGCTCAGGAACGTCCGGGTCGGCGCCCGCCGTCGCACGCAGGTGCGCCGCACTGTGCGCCGCCATCTTCTCCCAGTCCCGGTACAGCCGGCGCGCCATGGGGTGCAGGAACAGGTAGCGGGTGACGTTGCGGCGCTCCTGCGGCCAGTCCGTGATGCCGGGGAAGAGACGCAGCCCGGGCCGGTTGGCGGCCAGCAGGTCGTTGGCGCGGCTGACCGCGTACGCCGGCGAGGGGCGCAGGTTCTCCAGCAGGTTGAGGACCGAGTCCCGCACCGTACGCGCCGGGCCGGGGGACGGCGCCGGCATCTGGCCCGAGGCGAGCGCGACCAGTTCGTGCAGCCGGTTCATCGCCTCTGGCGAGAGCTGGAGTGCCTCGCCGAGCGCGGTGACGACTGCGGGCGAGGGCCGGGTCTCGATGCCTCGCTCCAGTCGCGTGAGGTAGCCGACGCTGACCCCGGCCACCGCCGCGAGTTCCTCTCTGCGCAGCCCGGGAGTGCGGCGGATACCGGTGCCGGCGGGCAGGCCCACGTCCTGCGGGCGGATCCGGCCGCGGCGAGCACGGAGAAAACGTCCCAGTTCCGTACCTTCACTCATCCGCCCATTGTCGCAAGTGGTCACCCGCACAGGGGGGCCGTATCAGGGTCAGGCACAGCACGCCCCCGCACGGCTCGGTCTGCCGGGGACCTGGTGAGCCGGGCACGCTGGTCGGGTAGGGGCGCGGTCGACATCCGGCATTCGATGACCCGTTCGATTTCATGTCCCGGCAGGGACGCCACACAGACGCGTCCCGGCAGGGACGGCACAACGAGAGGAGCAGTGCACGATGAGCGCGACGCGGTCCGGGACAGGAGAGGACACCGACGGGAGCACGGGACTCCGGGGTGAGCTGGAACCGGCGGGCTCGGCCACCGCCGCTCTCGCCGCCGCAGTCCTCGGGTTCTTCGTGATCACACTCGACGTCTCCGGCGTCAATGTCGCCCTGCCCGCCGTGGGCAACGACCTCGGCGGGTCACTGTCCGGGCTCCAGTGGGTCGCGGACGCTTACACCCTGATGTTCGCGGCGCTGATGCTGTCGGCCGGTTCACTCTCGGACCGGGTCGGCGCGCGGCGCGCGTACGGCTGGGGGGTCGGCCTCTTCACCCTGGCCTCCCTTGCCTGCGCGGTGGCGCCGACGCTCGGCACGCTGACGGCGGCCCGGGTGCTGCAGGGCGGCGCCGCGGCGGTGATGGTGCCCTCCTCGCTGGCGCTGATCAGGCAGGCCTTCCCCGACCCGGACAAGCGGGCGCGCGGTATCGCCCTGTGGACGGTCGGCGGTGCGGTGGCCATCGCCGCGGGGCCCGTGCTGGGCGGGCTGCTCACCACGGAGTGGAGCTGGCGTGCCGTGTTCTGGCTCAACGTGCCGGCGGGTCTCGCCGGGTTCCTGACGCTGATGCGGGCGGCGCGCTCCCCCCGCCATCCTGCCGTGTTCGACCTGCCGGGGCAGCTGACCGCCGTACTGGCACTGGCGGCGCTGACGTTCGCCGTGATCGAGGGCGGGCACCACGGCTTCACCGGCACGGTTGTGGCGGCGACCGCGATCGCCGTACTGGCCGGGGCCGCCTTCGTGGCCGTCGAGACCCGGCGGAAGGCGCCGATGCTGCCGCTGTCGCTGTTCCGGCAGCGCGGGGTGAGCGTGCCGGTCGTCGCGGGCTTCGCCTGCAACGCGGCGTTCTACGGCGGGGTGTTCGTGCTGAGCCTCTTCTTCCAGGAGCAGCGCGGGCAGTCGGCGTTCTCCGCCGGGCTGATGTTCGTGCCGATGGCGGTGATCACGGCGTTCTTCAACTACGCCTCGCCGAAGGCGGTGTCCCGCTACGGCCCGCGGAAGGTGGTCGTCGCCGGATTGCTGACCGGCATGGTGGGCTGCGCGGGACTCGCCGCCGTCACGATCGGGACACCTCCGTGGATGACCGCCGCGCTGATGATCCCGCTGGGCATCGGGGGCGCCCTCGCCATGCCGGCGCTGACCACCCTGATGCTCGACAGTGTCGCCGCAGCACGAGCGGGAACGGCGGCAGCGCTGCTCAACACCAGCCGCCAGACGGGCGGGGCACTCAGCATCGCCGTCTTCGGCGCGCTGCTGGCCGGGGACTTCGCGCCGGGCATGCGGGAGAGCCTGCTGCTTGCCGCCGCCCTGCTGGTGGCCAACGCCCTGGGCGCCGCGGCCCTGCTGCCGCGCCGCTGAGCACAACGCCCCGGGGGGTGTACCGGGCCGGGCCCGGCACACCCCCCGGGGCCGTCGTCATGCCTGCTGCAACTCCAAGGTCTCCAGGACCGCTTGAGCAACGCCCCCGGGCGTCTGGCCGTCGGTGGGTACGACGGCCGTGGCGACCTCCTCGTAGAGATGCCGCCGTGCCTCGGCCAACTGCCGCCAGCGCTCATGGGGGTTGACCGTGAGCAGCGGCCGGGCCGTGTTGAGGCCGGTGCGCTTGACCGCCTCCTCGACGTCCATCGACAGGTACGCCACCCGCTGCCCGGCGAGCAGCGCCCGCGTGCCGGCGTCGAGGATCGCGCCGCCGCCCAGGGCCAGCACACCGTCGTGCTCGGCGAGCGCCCGCCGCACCGCCCGCTTCTCGATCGCCCGGAAGGCCGACTCGCCGTCGTCGACGAAGATTTCGGCGATGGTCCTGCCCTGATCGGCGACGATGTCGTCGTCGGTGTCCCGGTAGGAGACGCCAAGACGCTCGGCCAGCAGCCGCCCGACGGTGGACTTGCCCACGCCCATCGGGCCGACCAGGACCACCAGCGGGCCGCTCATCGGATGGCGAGGTTGTCGAAGTACGACATGACGTTGCGGCGGGTCTCGGCCACCGAGTCGCCGCCGAACTTCTCCGCCACCGCATCCGCCAGCACCAGCGCCACCATCGCCTCGGCGACGATGCCCGCGGCCGGCACCGCGGACACATCGGAGCGCTGGTGATGAGCCTGCGTCGCCTCTCCCGTGGTGACGTCCACGGTCTGCAGAGCCCGCGGCACGGTCGCGATCGGCTTCATCGCGGCACGGACCCGCAGCAGCTCACCCGTGGTCAGACCGCCCTCAGTGCCACCCGAACGGCCGGAGGCACGCCGGATACCCTCACCAGTCTTCACGATCTCGTCGTGCGCCTTGGAACCGGGCGCCCGCGCCAGCTCGAAACCGTCACCGATCTCGACGCCCTTGATCGCCTGGATACCCATGAGCGCACCGGCGAGCCGGGCGTCCAGCTTACGGTCCCAGTGCACATGCGAACCAAGCCCCACCGGAACCCCGTACGCCAGGATCTCCACCACACCGCCGAGAGTGTCACCGTCCTTGTGGGCCTGATCGATCTCCGCGACCATCGCCTTCGACGCATCCGCGTCCAGACAGCGCACCGGGTCCGCGTCCAGCCTCTCCACATCGGCCGGAGTCGGGTACACACCCCGCGGCGCCTTCGCCGCGGCCAGCTCGACAACGTGGCTGACGATCTCGACGCCCGTCGTCTCCTTCAGGTACGACCTGGCCACCGCCCCCGACGCCACCCGAGCAGCCGTCTCACGCGCCGAAGCCCGCTCCAGGATCGGCCGGGCCTCGTCGAAACCGTACTTCTGCATGCCGGCGAGGTCGGCGTGGCCGGGCCGCGGCCGGGTCAGCGGGGCGTTGCGGGCGAGGCCGTCGAGGATCTCCGGGTCGACCGGGTCGGCCGCCATGACCTGTTCCCACTTCGGCCACTCGGTGTTGCCCACCATGATCGCGACCGGGGAGCCGAGGCTGAGGCCCTGCCGGACGCCGCCGAGGAAGGTGATCTCGTCACGCTCGAACTTCATCCGGGCACCGCGCCCATAGCCCAGGCGCCGCCTCGCGAGATGGTCCGCCACCATGTCCGTGGTGATCGGCACGCCGGCGGGAAGACCCTCCAGCGTCGCGACGAGTGCGGGACCGTGGGATTCCCCCGCGGTCAGCCAGCGCAACCTGCTCAACGGTGCTCCTTCGTCATGCCGGCCGTGCCGACGGGGTGTTCGTATCGGGGGAAGAGGCGTCGCATCTCGTCGTGGAAGCCCGGGAACGTCTTGGCGACGCACGTCGGATCGTCGAGGGTGACGGTCCCGGGGGCCGCGAGTCCGAGCACCGAGAACGCCATGGCGATCCGGTGGTCCCGGCCGCAGGAGATGCGCGCGGGCCGGAGTGGCCCCGGGTGGATGGTGACGCTGTCGGCGCCCTCCCGTGTCGCGACTCCGCACGCCGTCAGATTGGCGACGACCGCCGCGATCCGGTCGGACTCCTTGAGCCGCGCGTGGCCGATCCCCCGGATGGTGACGGGGGCGTCCGCCAGCGGTGCGACGGCGGCGAGGGTCATGAACGTGTCGGAGATCTCGCCCATGTCGACGGTGAATCCACCACGCAGCCCGTCGCCGCCGGTCACCGTGGTCGCGGCCCGGCCCACGTCCACCCGGGCACCGGCCCGCGCCAGAACCTCGGCGAATCGCAGGTCGCCCTGCAGGCTGTCGGCGCTCAGGCCGGGCACCGTCACGGACTGCCCGGTCACGGCAGCGGCGGCGAAGAAGTACGAGGCGGTCGACGCGTCCGGCTCGATCGCCACGTCGGTCGCCGTGTACGCGCCGGGTTCGGCCGCGAAGCCGCCGTCGTCCCGCTCCCGGACCCGCGCGCCGAAACGGCGCATCAGGGACACCGTCATGGCGATGTAGGGGCGGCTGACCAACCGCCCTCCCCTCACCACGAGTCCACGGCGCATCAGGGGCGCCGCCATCAACAGGCCGCTGAGGTACTGGCTGCTCATCGACGAGTCCACCGTGACCTCACCGCCGTCCAGGCCGTCGGCCAGGATGATCAAGGGCAGGCCGCCGCCCGGGCCAGCGCCGGCCCGCACCCCGATCCGGGAAAGCGCGTCGAACAACGCCCTCTGCGGACGCGCGCGCAACTGCGCGGAGCCGTCGACGAGAAAGGTGCCGTGCCCGGTCGCGGCGAAGGGCGGAAGGAACCGGCCCGCAGTGCCGGCGTCCGCACACCACAACCGGGCCGTACCGACGGGACCCTTCCCGACCCCGACCACGTCCCAGGCGTCAGGCAAGCAGTTTTCGACCCGCGCGCCCAGTGCCTCCACGGCTTCCCGGAACGCCACGGTGTCGTCACTGACGAGCGGATTCCGAACGCGGCTGACGCCGCCGGCGGCGGTGGCCAACAGGAGCGCTCTATTGGTCAAACTCTTCGAACCCGGTATCCGGGCGATGGACGCCGATGTGTGCGGGGCGGACGCGCTCATGCATTCCTTTCCAAGGCGGACACGACGGATTGATATGCCGGGCGGAGATGCCACGACGGCAGCAGAATCTGCGATCGCATCCGCACTCGCAAGGCGGAAACAGTGTTTCGGATGTGCAGCAAGCTGCACCACAACTTGCTGCATTCGGCGGTGATGGCCGATCGCTCACCCGGAACGGCAATCTGGTGGCGGCGGATTCCCGCAGTCTTTCACCGCATTCGGCCTCAACCTCGTAACGGAGGCGATTTCCATGTCCGTTGAGCGAGTTCCCGTACTCGTCGTCGGTGGCGCCTACACCGGGCTCACCACCGCTGTGAGCCTCGCAGCCCGCGGCGTGCGTCCCCTGCTGGTGGAGCGCCGGCCGCATGCCTCGACCCTGCCGAAGGCATGGGGCCTGAACACGCGTTCCCAGGAACTGCTCAACACGCTGCCCGGCGTGGCCCGGCGCCTGCGTGCCGCCCTGGGCGAGGCGCAGTGGCCCCGCATGAGCCACGGCGTCTCCCTGGCCGATCCGCAGCGGACCTTCCTCGACCCCGAGGCGGGACAGCCCGACCCGCAGGCGCTGTCCTCGGTTCCTCCGCTGGCCTGGGTGTCGCAGGCCCAGGTCGAGAACATCCTCCGGGTCAGCGCCGAGGAGGCCGGCGCAAACCTGCGTCTCGGCACGGAGCTGGTTTCCCTCACCCAGGACGAGGAGAAGGTCACCGCGACGCTGCGGGAGGTGTCCACCGGCCGCGCGTACACGGTCGAGGCGGACTACCTGGTCGCAGCCGACGGAAACACCAGCGGGATCCGCGACATGCTCGGCATTCCCGTCCACGGCGGCGGAACCATCGGCCACATGTACATCATCACGTTCGAGGCCGACCTGACCCGGTACGTGGAGAAGGGCGCGGTCGAGGTCATCGGCATGCCCGGCAGCGGGTCGAGTTTCATCCTGGACGGCTCGGAGCGGCACACCCTGTGGGTCGACTACTTCCCCGAGCGGGGCGAGACGCCGGAGGACTTCACCCCGGAGCGCTGCCTGGAGCGGATCCGCGCCGCCATCGGAGATCCCGAGATCGACGTCACCTTCGTCAACGCCCGCTTCTTCCCCATCAACCACAAGATGGCCGAGCGTTTCCGCGAGGGCCGCGCCTTCCTCGCCGGGGACGCCGCGCACGCCTGCCCGCCGAACGGAGGACAGGGCGGCAACCTCGCCATCCAGGACGCCTACGACCTGTCCTGGCGGCTTTCCCTGGTGCTCACCGGACAGGCCGGGCCCGGTCTGCTCGACACCTACGAGAGCGAGCGCCGTCCGGTCGTCAGCATCACCTTGGAGCGCGAGCTGGAACTGGCGAAGATCTCCGAGGGCCGGGTCCCCGCGAGTTACAACCCCGCCGATCCGCACGCGCCCATTCCCAAGCCCAAGGAATACCTGGGCTTCCGTTATCACTCACCGGCGGTCCACACGGAGGCCCACGACGACGGCAGCCTCCAGGAGGACCCGTGGAATCCGACCGGGCGCCCCGGCGGACGAGCTCCGCACGTCGTTCTCTCCGACGGCTCACGGGAGTTCTCCACGCACGACCTGTTCGGTCGCGGCTTCGTCCTGCTGGCCGGGCACGAGGCCCCTGGATGGGTCGCCGCCGCGGAGAAGGTGGCCCGCAGTCTCGGAGTCACTCTCACCGCGCACCGGATCGGTGACCGCCTGGCCGACAGCGAGAACGCCTGGTGCGACCGGTACGGCGTCGAACCGGCCGGCGCCACACTGATCCGACCGGACGCCGTCGTGGCCTGGCGCGGCAAGCGGGCCGCCGACGATCCGGAGGGCGACCTCACGACCGCCCTGAACGCGATACTCGCCCGCTGAGCCGCACCCGGACGCGGCACGGCTCCGGGTGCCGACGGGCCACCCGGAGCCGACGGGCCGTACCCCTCAGGCCACGCGGTGATTCGCCGCGGACATCCCGGAGCCGGACTCGAGCATGTGGTCGCGGACGATCCACCCGGCCTGGAAGCGGCTCTGCGCGCCCAGATCACCGAACATCTCCGCTATGTACTTCCGGCATGTCCGCACCCCGATGCCCAACCGCCGGGCCACCACTTCGTCCTTGTAACCCGCCGCGAGCAGCTGGACGATCGCGGTCTTCGTCTCCTGGGTCAGGCAGTCGGGGATGCGGTTGCTACCGCCCGTTCGCCCAAAGGCCACGCTCGTCGCCCAGGCGCTCACGGCCATGTGCACGATGAACTCGACCAGGGCCCCGTGCTTCACCATGTGGGCCCTGCCGGTGTCTTCGCCATCCAGCAGGAACGCCACGGAGCGGTCGAAGACGATCAGGGGCGGTATGGACGCGGCGGTGGTCCGCACCTCGCCACCCGACGCCGAGATCCGTTCGGCGCAGTGGCGCACCTCCGCGTCGTAGCGGGACAGGTGCGGGAGCAGCACTCGTACGCCGACCGAGGAGGGGATCCGCCCGGAGTCCTCAAAGACCATGTCCCGGGCGAGCGCCGGGGCCCCCTGTCCCAGGGGCTGCACGGCGAACACCTCCTCGGTGCACCGCGCCGCGCAGCCCTGGAGCAGCTCGCGGATGTCGGAGACCCCCTCGACCGTGACCACGGGGCTGGCGCCCGGGCCCTCCGGGCCGTCGGCGCTGAGGCTGGAGAGTGCGTTGAGCTGCTCACGGATGCCGTCCAGCTGGGCCTGCCAGGCGTCTATGACACCGGAGAGGGGCTCGGCGTACTGGAGCTTGGCGGTCTCGGGATCGACCGCGATCCAGTCGCTGCGGTCCTCGGCCCTGGATCGGGCCAGCTTCATCTTTCGCAGCCTGGCCAGCACACGTTCCGTCCGGCCGGCGCCCCATCCGAGACCGCTCGCGAGTCTCTCGAGCCTGGCCCCACCGGAGGCGACCAGGAACTGATAGGCCGTCAGTTCCTCTTCGCCCATGAGCGGTACGAGCTGGGTGATGTCCACAGCACTCCCCCTAACCAACTTCGGAAACTGCGAAGCAAGAATAAACATAGGCACAGTTATGAACGCAAGTCCAAATTTTTGCCCCGAGTGCAGAAAGGTCAAGCGACCTCAAAGTGGGCGATTCTGCCGGTCCGAGGCCCAAGCTCTCGTGAAGAGTGTGAGGGGATCCCAGGCGAATAATGGTCGCGAGTGTATTTTTGGATCCCGACTTGATCGATCATCTGACTCGCCCACGACTGAAGCCTGGAGTCGTTTATGCGTCCAGAACCCTCGAGCCCTGCCCCCGTGGCGATCGTCGGCATGGGGTGCCGGTTACCGGGGATCGGGAGTGTCGACGAGCTGTGGGACGTCCTCGTGGCCAACACCGACACCGTGACCCCGGTCCCCCACGACCGCTTCGATGTCGGCGCGTGCCACGACACCGCCCCCATGACCCCCGGCCGGACCGTGTCCCGGCACGGCGGCTTCCTCACCGACCCCTTCGAATTCGATGCGGCGTTCTTCGGCGTCTCCCCCGCGGAAGCACGCGACATGGACCCGCAGCAGCGGCTCCTGCTGCACGTGGTGTGGGAAGCCCTGGAGTCGGCCGGGATACGCCCCTCCCTGCTCGCCGGCAGCCGGGGCGGCGTGTTCGTCGGGCAGGCGACGTCCGAACACGCGGACACCGACCCCCGCGCCCACGAACCGGACGTCCGCGGCATGGTCGGCGGCCGGCTGCGCGCGGTCACCGCCGGCCGCGTCTCCTACGCCCTCGACCTGCGCGGACCGAGCGTCGTACTGGACACGGCCTGCTCCTCGTCGCTGGTCGCCGTGCACGCGGCACGGCAGAGCCTGCTCACCGGCGAGAGCGACCTGTGCCTGGCCGCGGGCGTCAACGTCGTCCTGTCCCCGCACGACGCCATCGCCTATTCCCAGGGCGACATGCTCTCCCCCGGGGGTCGCTGCCGCTTCGGCGACGCACGCGCCGACGGGTTCGTCCGCAGCGAGGGCGTGGGCGCGGTGGTGCTCAAGCGACTGGACGACGCGGTCCGCGACGGCGACCCCGTGTGGGCGGTGCTGCTCGGCAGCGCGGTCAACAACGACGGCGCGGGCAGCGGCCTGTTGATCCGCCCCTCCGAGCACGGCCAGGCCGACATGCTGCGCGAGGCCTGCGCCAGTGCCGGCGTCAAGCCCTCCGAACTCGACTACGTCGAAGCGCACGGCACCGGAACGAACGTCGGTGACGGAGTGGAGCTCCGGGCGCTCGCCGAGGCCGCCGGGGCGGGCCGGCCCACGGACCGGCCCCTGCTGACCGGATCGGTCAAGACCAACCTCGGCCACACCGAGGCCGCGGCCGGCATCGCCGGTCTGCTCAAGGCGGCGCTGATACTGCGGCACGGTGTCGTTCCCGCGTCGCTGCACCTCGACGAGCCGCACGCCCTGCTCGCTCAGGACGACTTCCCCGTACGCGTGGTCACCCGCAACCGGCCTCTGGCAGCGGCCGGTTCACGCGCCCTGGTCGGCGTCAGCTCCTTCGGTCTGTCCGGCACGAACGCCCACGCGGTCCTCGGCGCCCACATCCCCGCCCCGGCGCCCGCGGAGACGGCCGAGACCGACGGCACCGCTTCGGACGCCGGCCCACATCTGCTCGTGCTCAGTGCCCGGACCCCCGGATCCCTCCGTCGCCTCGCCGAGCGCTACGCCGCCTACCTCGCTCCCCACGGGGCCGGACGCAGGTACCGGCTCGGCGACATCTGCTCCGCGGCGGCCACCGGGCGCGACCACCACCCCCACCGGCTGTGGGCCGTGGGCGACGACCACGACTCCCTGTCGCAGCGGCTGTATGCCCTCGCCGCCGGGGAGGCGCTGCCCGACGGCGGGACGGCCGACGCGGGCCTGTCGGGTGACAAGGACGTCGCGTTCGTCTTCTCGGGGCAGGGCGCGCAGTGGGCCGGCATGGGCCGGGGACTGTACCGGTCCTCGCCCGCCTTCCGGAGGACGTTGGACGCCTGCGACGGTGCGGTGCGCCGGGAGCTCGGCTGGTCCCTCGTGGACCGGCTGATGTCCGACGACTCCGAGTTCCCCACCGACGTGGCGATCGTTCAGCCCGCCCTGTGGGCCGTACAGGTGGCGCTCGCCGCCGCCTGGCGCGAGCACGGCGTGGAGCCGGGTCTGTGCATCGGGCACAGCATGGGAGAGGTCGCGGCCGCCCACGCCTGCGGCGCCCTGTCGCTCGACGACGCGGCCGCGGTGATCTGCCGTCGCAGCCGGCTGATGCAGCGCGCGGCGGGGCAGGGCGCCATGCTCGCGGTCGAGCTGTCGCCCGACCGGGCACGGCGGTACGCCGAGCCCCACGGGGAGTCGGTGTGCGTGGCGGTCGAGAACGCCCCCGACACCACCGTCCTGGCGGGCGACCCCGGGCCCCTCGCGGCCCTCCGGGCCGAACTGGAGGAGAGCGGAGTCCTGTGCCGTGCGGTGAAGGTGAACGTGGCCTCGCACTCGCCCCAGATGGACGCGCTGCGCGAGGACCTGCTGCGGGAGCTGGCCGGCCTCTCCCCGCCTCCGGCACCACGCGCATGGTCTCCACCGTCGACGGATCCGAGATCGAGGGCTTCGAACTGACGGCCGCCTACTGGATGGACAACCTGCGCCGCCCCGTACGGTTCGCCGACATCGTACGGAAGGCGGCTCAGGAGGCGGAGCACGTCTTCCTCGAGGTCAGTCCCCATCCGGTCCTCGTCGCGGCCGTGGACGACACCCTGGGCGGCGGCGACACCGGCGCCGCGGCGGTGGCCTCCCTGCGCCGCGCGTGCGACGAGACCGCCGAACTCGCCCGGGCGGCCTGGCTCTTCGCCCAGGGCGGCCGGGTGGACTGGCTGCGCTGGTACGGCGACGGCCCTCGGCACGTGCCCTCGCTTCCCACCTATGCCTGGGACGCGGTCCGGTTCCGGCGCGAGGCGGCCGCGCCTGTGGGCGGGCACCGCTCCCCCGCCTCCAGGGTCCGGCAGCTGGATCTCGCGTCCTGGGCCGCGACCGACGACTGGGGTGACGGCGTGGCGGTCGGCGGAATCGCACCCGTGCCCCCCGTCGTGTATCTGGAGGCGCTGCTGGAATCGGCGCGAGAGGCGGATCGCGGCACCTCGTTCGAACTGCGGGACGTGCGGCTGGGCGACACGTACGTGCCCCTCGACGCGGCTGGGGAAACGATCCTCCGGGTAGCCCTCGACGGACACCCGGACGGGGACGGACCGGGCCGCCCGGCGACCGTGCACGCCGTGATCGGAGACGCCCTCGCCCCCGTCCACTGCGCCTCGGCCCGGGTCGTCGTCGTGGACGGCGGCGATGCCGCCCCCGTGGACCCGGACGCCCTCGACTCCGCGCTCGCACGGTGCCGGGAGTATCTGGGAGCACAGGACTTCCCGGACTTCGCGCGGCGCCAGGGCTACGACGTCGCGGAGCCGTTCCGGGCCGTGGCGCACCTGTGGCGGCGCGACGGCGAAGCCGTGGCTCTCGTACGGCCGGCCGAGCCCCTGCCCCGGGCCGGCTGGGAGAGGGGCCTGCAGCCGGTCCTCGCGGCCCGGCCGGGGGCCATGTCCGGCGAGGGCACCGCGTACGTTCCCGAGTCCTTCGACTCGGTGCGTCTGTATGGCGAGCCCGAGCGGGAGTTCTGGAGCGTGAGCAGCGTGCGCGCGGAGGGCGGCGGAGCCCGGCTGGTGGCCGATGTCCTCCTGATCGCCCCGGACCGTCGCGTCCTGGCCCGGTTCTCCGGGATCCGCTTGCGGCGGCTCGCCGGTACATCCCCGGCGACCACTCCGCTGGCACAGGTGTCCGCCTTCGTGTCGGCGGTCTCCGGGCAGTGCGCGGCCCCCCTCACCAGCCTGGTCAGAAAGGTCACGGAACCCTTGGGGGCCGGCTTCCTCACCGGCCTGCTGCCCGCCGGCCCGGCCGGGAGTCATCACCCCCACTCCAGCAGGCCGCCCCGCATGACCGCCCCCGGTTCCAGGACCCCGCGGACGCACTGGTCGAGATCTCCGCGGCACTGCTGGGCATGCCCGCGTCGGACCTCGACGAGCACCGGTCGTTGCGCGAGCTCGGGCTCGACTCCCTCATGGCCTCCCAACTGCGGCAGCGCCTGCGCCGCGGGCACGGCATCGACATCACCGCCAGGCCTCCTGGGCACGGAGAGCGTCGCGGGCCTGCGCGAGAGCCTGACCCGGTCCGACGCGCCGACCGGCCGTAGACATGAGTAGGGTCGGCACACAAACTTGCACCATGGTATAAGAAACTATCGCCGGATACGACGGCCGCGACCCGAACGGAAGGGGACCCCATGGACGCGCGCGCGACAACGACGACGCCGCCGGTCGGCCGCCGGGAGCGCAACAAGCAACGGGTCAGAGAACGTCTCTACATGGCCGCGGTCGAGCTCTTCGTGGAGAAGGGGTACGACCAGACATCCATCGACGAGATCGCGGAGCGGGCCGATGTGGCACGTGGCACCTTCTTCAACTACTTCCAGCGCAAGGAAGACATCATCGGCGCCTGGGGAGAAAGGAGGCGTGCCGCACTCGTGACGGGCCTCGAAGAGAGCGGCGCGTTCACTCCCGGCTCGATCGCCAGGCTCCAGCAGTGCATGGCGGTCCTCGTGCGGATCAACCAGGAGGAGCCCCGGCTCACCACCGCCATGCTCACCGCCTGGGTCAAGGCGGGCCGACCGATCCTGGAGGAGCCGTATGTCGCGGAGGTGTTCGCCTCGATCGTCGACAGCGGGATGGTCCAGGGCGAGCTGAACCCCGGAATGTCGCCCATCGGTGTCGGCAACGTGCTGCGGGACGTCTACCTCGGCGCGCTCTACCGCTGGGCCAGCCAGTCACCGAACACGACCCCGCTGGCCGAGGAACTGCAGCAGATCCTGCAACTCCTCCTCGACGGCATGACCGCGCCGAAGACGCCCTGAAGAGCTGTCCGGGCGGGCCGGCAAACCTCAGGCGGAGCCGCCCGGGGCCAGCGCGACGGTCAGGGCGGGCACCCGGTGCGCAGCCTCGCCGAGCACCTCCCGGAGGGTCTCCCACTCCTCCGCACGCGTCTCGGCGTACCGCTGCCAGTCGCGTACGACGATGAGCAGCCCCTTCGCCGCGGCGCCCTCGGGCCAGACCGTGGGGTCCGCCAGGCTGTCGGCCAGTGCGTCCCAGTTGCGTCCGAACCAGTCGGGCAGGGCCAGGTCACGGGCGCAGCGGTCCATGAGACCCGCCTTGTCCGTGACCCCGTCGAGGTCCAGGACGATCACGATCCCGCCCGCCTGGTCGTGCACGTCGTACGCCTGGCCGGCCACCGGTCAGGCTCCGTCCGGGTCGGACCGGTTGAGCGCCGACTTCGGGGCCGGTCCGGCCGTCATCAGGTAGTCCGCCGCGGACGTGTCCGTCACCAGGCTGGTGACGAGCCCGGACCGCAGCACCGCGTCGATCGCGGGTCCCTTGCGCTGCCCGCCCGCGATCGCCACGACCTCGGGGATACGGCGGAGCTGCTCGGCCTTCACGGTGATGCACCGCTCGCCCAGATCCCGGCCGACCCTTCGGCCCTCGGCGTCGAAGAGGTGCGCGGACATCTCGGCGGCGACACCGAGGGAGGCGTAGTGCGCGCGCTCCTCGTCGGAGAGCATGTCGTGCACCGTGGAGATGCCCGGCTCCCAGGAGCCGATGGAGACACAGGCGACGGTGACCTTGTCGAAGTGCTCGAAGGCCCGGGCGATCCCCGTCTGGTTGCGCAATGCCGTGGCCGTGGCCGCGTCGGGCAGCAGCATCGGCGCGTAGATGGGGTGCGCGTCACCGCCGGACACCTGGGCGGCGCGGCGTACCGCCTCGACGGAGCCTCGCTCGGCGGTCCCGGCGTCGTACACGCCCGTCAGCTGCACCACCGTGCACGGCGGCAGCCGGTCGAGCGCCGCCGCCATGTGGATGGTGGAGCGGCCCCAGGCCAGGCCCAGCACATCACCTTCGTTGACCAGCTCGCCGAGCAGGTCGGCGGCCACTTCTCCCAGGTTCTCGGGGTCGGGTGACTCCTCGGCCTCGGCCGGGGACTCGACCACGACGGCGTGCCTGAGGCCGTAACGGGCGCGGAGCGCGTCCGAGCGCTCGGCGTCCAGCTCCGCAGGCACACGGATCTCGATACGTACGAGATCCCGTTCGAGGGCGGTCTCCAGGACCCGGGCCACCTTGAAGCGGCTGACGCCGAACTCCTCCGCGATCTGGATCTTGGACTTCCCCTCGAGGTAGAAGCGGCGGGCCATGGCCGCCGCCTGCACCAGCTCAGCGGGTCCCATCCGCATGGCTGACCGGCCCGCCGACATACCCGACACGGCGATCTCCTCACTGCTGTTCACACTCTGGATTCGCCGTTCATCCTTGCAGATCCGGCGCGGTTGATCAGCCCTGATGAGAGCCGTTCACTTTGCTGTGGCTCAGTGGTCGCAGGCCCAGGAGGCCTTGGCGGTGGCCGCCTCGGCCTGCATGCGTAGTGCACGTACCGCCTCGGCCGGGTCGTTTGCCCCGTAGACCGCCGATCCGGCCACGAAAACGTCGGCTCCCGCGTCCGCGCACCGCTCGATAGTGGAAGCGGAGACTCCGCCGTCGACCTGGAGCCAGAGCTCCAGTCCGTGCTTGCCGATCAGCTCACGGGTGCGCCGAATCTTCGGAAGCATGATGTCGAGGAAGGCCTGTCCCCCGAAGCCCGGTTCGACCGTCATGATCAGGAGCATGTCGAGCTCGGGGAGCAGGTCCTCGTACGGCTCGATGGGGGTCGCGGGCTTCAGTGCCATGGAGGCGCGGGCGCCCTTGGCGCGGATCTCCCGGGCGAGCCGGACCGGGGCGGCGGCCGCCTCGACGTGGAAGGTGACGGAACCGGCCCCCGCTTCGACGTACTGGGGCGCCCACCGATCAGGGGCCTCGATCATCAGATGGCAGTCCAGCGGGGTGTCCGTCGCACGCGCCAGCGACTCCACGACCGGCACGCCGAGCGTGAGGTTCGGGACGAAATGGTTGTCCATGACGTCGACGTGGAGCCAGTCGGCTCCCTCCACGGCCTTCGCCTCGTCCGCGAGGCGGGCGAAGTCGGCGGACAGGATGCTGGGGTTGATCTGCACGGCCATGAACTAAGACTGCCATGCCCTCCGGCGGTTGTGGCCATCGGTCCCGGGTGGGGGACGGTTGTACGGCGGCTGCGGGCCGTGTGTGGTGGCTCGCGCCCACTGGTCCGGGACGCACTGCACGCCGTGCCGGACGCCGACACCCGGGTGTGCGGTGGTACGGCGACCCGGGCGAGCGTCGGACCGGGAGTCAGCCGGTCCGGCGGATGAGCGCCAGGTACATCGCGTCGGTCCCGTGCAGATGCGGCCACAGCTGCACGTCGGGCCCTTCGCCGAGGTCCGGTACGCCGGGCAGCAGCGGACGGGCGTCGAGGAGCTCGGTGTCCGGGTGCTGCTTGAGCACGTCGGCGACCACGGCCCGGGTCTCGGCGAGGTGCGGCGAGCAGGTCGCGTAGCCCACGACGCCGCCGACCCGCACCGACTCCAGGGCGGCGCGCAGGAGGCCGCGCTGCAACGGCGCGAACCCCTCCAGGTCCTCCGGCCTGCGCCGCCAGCGTGCCTCAGGGCGGCGCCGCAGGGCACCGAGCCCGGTGCACGGCACGTCGACCAGCACACGGTCGAAGCTGCCGGGCCGCCAGGCCGGACGGGTCCCGTCGGCGGCGATCACCTGGTACGGCCCGGGGTTCCCCTCCAGAGCCCTGGCCACGAGCCCCGCGCGGTGGGTCTGCTTCTCGGAGGCGACGAGCATCGCGTCCCGCTGGGCCGCGAGGGCACCGAGCAGCGCGGCCTTGCCGCCGGGTCCCGCACACCCGTCCAGCCACCGACGGTCGGGCCCCTCCAGCGGCGCGTTGGCGAGGGCGAGCGCCACCAGCTGGCTGCCCTCGTCCTGCACGCCCGCGCGTCCCTCCCGCACGGCCGCGACGGCGCCCGGCTCACCGCCCTCGGTCAGCCGCACGGCATACGGCGACCAGTGGCCCGGCACGGCGGCGTCCTCTTCGAGCAGTTCCTCGGCGGTGGCCCGCCCGGGCCGCGCCACCAGGGTCACCTCGGGCCGCTCGTTGTCGGCACGCAGCAGGTCCTCGATGCCGGCACGGCCGCCGCCGAGGGAATCCCACAGCGCCGACACGACCCACCGCGGATGCGAGTGGACGACGGCGAGATGGTGCTCGGGGTCCTCGTCGTAGGGCGGCGCGATCCGCTCCAGCCAGCCGTCCAGATCATGCTGCGCGACCTTCCGCAGCACGGCGTTGACGAACTTGGCCCGCCCGTCGCCGAGCACGACCCGCGCGAGCTCGACGGTGGCGGACACGGCCGCGTGGGTCGGGATCCGCGTCCCGAGCAGCTGATGCGCACCGAGGCTCAGCACGTCCAGCACCGGCGGGTCGACCTCCCGCAGCGGCCGGTCCACGCAGGCCGAGATGACCGCGTCGTACGTCCCCTGTCGCCGCAGCGTGCCATACACCAGCTCGGTGGCGAGCGCCGCGTCCCGGGTGTCGAACGTCTCGGGCCCCTCCTTCTCCCGCGCCTTGCGCAACAGCGGCGGCAGAACGAGGTTGGCGTAGGCGTCCCGCTCGTCCACGGCCCTCAGCGCCTCGAAGGCGAGGATGCGGACGGGGTCCTTCTTGGGCCGACGGTAGGGCTTGCCGGACGTACGGGGCCGACGGGGCTGGGCGCTCACGAAAAAGGTGCTCCGGGTGTGAGAAGAAGTGCGCCGTCCAGCCTACGCCGCCCCGGACGTGTCACCGCGTCAGCCCCCGAGCCGCTCGCCCTCGGCGATCCGCACCCCGCGCGCCCAGTCCGCCGCCCGCATCGGCTTCTTGCCCTGGGCCTGCACCCAGATCAGCTCGACGGCGTACGAGCCGCTGCCGACGTACACGTTGTTCTTCCCGGCGGAGATCTGCCCGGGGGCGAGATCCGTCCGGTCCGGCACCGGGGTGACCTGGATGAGCTTGAGCCGCTCGCCGCGGAAGGTGGTCCAGGCGCCGGGAGCCGGGGTGCAGCCCCGCACCATCCGGTCGACGCGCAGCGCGGGAGCGTGCCAGTCGACACGGGCGTCCTCGACGTTGACCTTCGGGGCCAGGCTGACCCCCTCGGCCGGCTGCGGTACGGCCTTCAGCGTGCCGTCCTCGATGCCGTCCATGGTCGCCGCGAGCAGCCCGGCACCGGCGAAGGCCAGCCGCGTCAGCAGATCCCCGCTGGTGTCGGTGGGCCGGATCTCCTCGGTGACCGTCCCGTACACCGGCCCGGAGTCGAGCCCCTCCTCGATCAGGAAGGTGGAAGCCCCGGTGATCTCGTCCCCGGCCATGATGGCGTGCTGCACGGGCGCGGCACCGCGCCAGGCCGGCAGCAGGGAGAAGTGCAGATTGACCCAGCCGTGCACGGGGACGTCGAGGGCGACCCGGGGCAGCAGCGCGCCGTAGGCGACGACGGGACAGCAGTCCGGCCCGATCTCCCGCAGCCGCTCCAGGAACTCGGGGTCCTTCGGCTTCGCGGGCTTCAGCACCTCGATCCCGGCCTCCTCCGCCCGCTCGGCGACGGGCGACGCTACGAGCCTGCGCCCCCGCCCGGCCGGCGCGTCGGGCCGCGTGACGACAGCGGCCACCTCATGCCGCTCAGAGGCGAGAAGAGCGTCCAGAGCGGGAACGGCGACCTCGGGTGTACCGGCGAAGACGAGCTTCATGGGGTGGTGGGGGCCTCTCGGGGCGGGGGTCGATGACGGGCAGCACACAAGTCTATGAGCCCCGCCGCGGAAAGCCGCCGACGGCGCTCATCCCCCACGGGAGAGGCCACTCGGCGGAGAGTCACGGGTGGTGCGAGTGGGAGACGAAAGCCGAAGGCCGAAGGCCGAGGCGCACGCCCCGCGCAAACGGGCGCACGCATATGCCTCCACGCCCCCACACCGTGACCCGCGGAGCGGATCCGCGTTGGTCAAGACAGAGTTGACCACACCGGGCCGCGATCGCGGCCCATTCCTTTCAACGCCGGTTCGAGAGGCTTGTTCATGGCCGACCACGCAACCCACGACGCCCAGGCTCGGGCCAGCCTGCACTTGCTGGTGCGGGACATCGAGCGGGTCCGCCGGCAGGTGGACGCACTGCGCACACTCACCGCCCAGTTGGGCAACGTCTACCGCCCGCGCCGCTCCGGCCCCTCCACGGGCTTCGTCGTCTACGGACGCGCCCCCGCCCCGACGGTACGTCTCGCCCAGGAGCTGCGGGACAGTGTCGAGACACTGGTCACGGCGGCCGTGGACTTCGACCGCTCACTCGGCTTCTCGTGGGACGCGGTGGGCTCCGCGCTGGGAGTCACCAAACAGGCGGTCCACCGCCGTTACGGCGCACGCCGTGCCACGGCCCAGCCGGCCGCGGCCGAGGCGGAGCGCGCTCCGGAGCCGACAGGCTCCCGCACGGTCGGTGTGAACAGCGGCCTTCCCACGGTCCCGACAGTCCCGGCGGCCCGCTCCATGCCCACCCAGCCGACGGCGGGCAGCCCGGCACTCCGCGACGAGGCCAGGCCGACGGCCTTCCCCGGCCCGCGCAACGGCTGAGCCACCCCTCCCCTCCCCGTGCCCTGCCCTCCCGGAACGCCTCCGGGAGGGCAGCGGCGTATCCGGACGCCGCCGTGCCGGAAGACTGCCGTCCCTCCGAACCGAACCGCCCCCCGCCGGACCTCCGGCAACGGCTCACCCGATGTCGGCCGGATCGATCCGCACCCAGACCCCACTCCCGCCGCCACTCCCCCGAGCCATCCGCGCGGCCTGCGCGGCCTTCAGCGCGGCGGCCAGCGCGGCGCCCTTCCCCGGCGGCACCCGGATCAGCGCCCTTAGCCACTGCACCCCGGGCGGCGGCGCCCCCGGCCGCCGCGGTCGCCCCGCTGCGGCCACGGGCAACGGCACCGGCCCCAGCACCTCGGCTTCCCGCGGCAGTTCGGCCGCACGGAGAAACTCCGCCACCGCTTCCGCCGGCCCCGACACGGCCGCCATCCGCGACACGGGCGGGAACCCCAGCTCGGCCCGCTCGGCGAGTTCCCGCACCGCGTGACCGACGGGGTCCCACCGTACGAGCGCCTGGACGGGCCGCAGCGTCGGCTCGGCCACGACCACCACGGTGCCGCCGGCCGGCTGCGGCCGGACGAGGGAGCCGGCCGCGATCCACCGCCGCAGCGCGTCCTCCCCGGCCCGCAGATCGGGCCGCCCGAGCATGGCCCACCCGTCCAGCAGCAGCGCCGCCGCGTACCCGCCCTCGGCGACGGGCTCGGCCCCCGGCGTGCTCACCACCAGCGCGGGCGCCCCCGGCACCGTGTCGAGCACGTGTTCACGACCGGAGGTCCGCACCGGAACGGCGGGGAAGGCCCGTCCGAGTTCCTCGGCGGTCCGCCGCGCACCCACCACCGAGGCGCGCAGCCGGAAGGCACCGCACTCCGGGCAGTGCCAGCCGCCCTCCTCACGGCCGCACCACGCGCAGCACAACGCACCGCCGTCCCGCGTTTCCAGCGGCCCGGAGCACTGCCGGCACCGCGCGGGCGCCCGGCAGTTGGCGCACGCCATGCGCGGCACGTATCCCCGCCGGGGCACCTGCACCAGCACCGGACCGTGCCGCAGCCCCTCGCGGACGACCTGCCAGGCGAGGGTCGGCAGCCGGGCGGCCCGGGCGGCCTCGTCCCGCGCGAGGTCCCCGTCCCCGACAGTGCGGACGAGCGGAGCGGCGGCGCGCACCTGCTCACGCCCGGCGACCAGCGGGCGCGCCCACCCGGTCTCGACGAGCTGCGCGGCCTCCACCGTGCAGCCCCAGCTGCCCAGCAGGAAGCCGCACTTGTCCTGGGCGGCCCGCAGCAGCAGCACCTCACGCGCGTGGGGCTGCGGGGCGTGCTGCTCGCTGTGGCTGTCGTCCCCGTCGTCCCAGATGGCCACGAGCCCGAGATCCTGGACCGGTGCGAACATCGCGGCCCGGGTCCCGATCACGGCCCGTACGGAGCCCCGCCGGACCGCGAGCCACTGCGCGTACCGCTTCTCGGGCCCCGCGTCGGCGGTGAGCACCGCATGCCGCCCCTCCCCCAGCAGGGCGGTCAGGGCAGCGTCGACCCGCGCGACCGCCCGCCCGTCGGGCAGGAGGGCGAGGGCCCCGCGACCGGAGGCCAGCGTCGCCACGACGGCCCGGGCGATATCCTCGCTCCACTCCGGGCCGGGCAGCGCGTTCCACACGGCCCGTGGCGCGCCGCCGGAGGCCAGCGACTCCAGGAAGGCCGCTCCCCGCTCGTACCGCTGCCAGGAGCCCGCTTCCGGCGCCGGGGGCGGCGGCAGCGGTGCGGGCGAGGGGCGCTGCTCGGCCCGGGCGTTGCGCGGCGGCACGGCGAGTTGCAGGACGTCGGCGAGGCTGCCCGCGTACCGGTCGGCGACCGCCCGGGACAGTCCCAGCAGTTCCTCGCTCAGCACCCGCTCGGGCGACACGACCTGGGCGAGGGCGGCCAGCGGCCCCGAGTAGTCGGACTCGGGCAGCCGCTCGACGAGGAACCCGTCGATCAGGCCGCCGCCCTCGCGCCGTCCTTCCCTCACCCGGTGCCGCCCGGCTCCGAACCGCACCCGCACCCGCACGCCCGGCTGGGCCTGCTCGTCCAGCTCCTCGGGCACGGCGTAGTCGAAGTACCGGTCGAGGTGGAGCACGCCCTTGTCGACGAGCACCCGCGCGACGGGCAGTTCCTTGGCGAGCGCGGCCCCCCGCCAGGTCCGCGGCTTGGCCCGGGGCGTCTTGGCCTTCCGCACACTCTCCCGGATGAGCGCGAGCTGCTCGGGCGGTGCACCCTCCGCGCCGCCGCCCGCCTGTTCGTTCTCGCTGCTCACGCTTGCATTCTTACCAAACGCCACTGACATCCGGCGGGGCCGTAGGCCCGTCGCCCACGCACCGGACGCACGACGAGGCCCGGCGCCCCGAAGGGTGCCGGGCCTCGCGAGGTACCGCGGCGGCGTCGGGCCTACGGCCCCGCCGTCTTGTGGGGACTTACAGCCCCACGGCCTTGCGCAGGGCGTCCACGCGGTCCGTCCGCTCCCAGGTGAACTCGGGAAGCTCGCGGCCGAAGTGCCCGTACGCGGCGGTCTGGGAGTAGATCGGGCGGAGCAGGTCGAGGTCGCGGATGATGGCGGCCGGACGGAGGTCGAAGACCTCGTCGATCGCCTTCTCGATCTTGTCCGTGTCGATCTTGGCGGTGCCGAAGGTCTCGACGAACAGACCGACCGGCTCGGCCTTGCCGATGGCGTACGCCACCTGGACCTCGCAACGGGTGGCGAGACCCGCGGCGACCACGTTCTTCGCGACCCAGCGCATCGCGTACGCCGCGGAGCGGTCGACCTTGGACGGGTCCTTGCCGGAGAAGGCGCCGCCGCCGTGACGGGCCATGCCGCCGTAGGTGTCGATGATGATCTTGCGGCCGGTCAGGCCCGCGTCACCCATCGGGCCGCCGATCTCGAAGCGGCCGGTGGGGTTGACCAGCAGGCGGTAGTTCTCCGTGTCGAGCTTGATGCCCTCGTCGAGCAGCGCCTTGAGCTCCGGCTCGACGACGAACTCCTTGATGTCCGGAGCCAGGAGCGAGTCCAGGTCGATGTCGGAGGCGTGCTGGGAGGAGACCACGACGGTGTCGAGGCGGACCGCCTTGTCACCGTCGTACTCGATGGTGACCTGCGTCTTGCCGTCCGGGCGCAGGTAGGGGATCGTGCCGTTCTTGCGCACGTCGGACAGGCGCTTCGACAGGCGGTGCGCCAGGAAGATCGGCAGCGGCATCAGCGTCGGCGTCTCGTCCGTCGCGTAGCCGAACATCAGGCCCTGGTCGCCCGCGCCCTGCTTGTCGAGCTCGTCCTCGTCGCCCTCGACACGGGACTCGTAAGCCGTGTCCACGCCCTGGGCGATGTCCGGGGACTGCGCGCCGATCGACACGGAGACGCCGCAGGAGGCGCCGTCGAAGCCCTTCTTCGAGGAGTCGTAGCCGATTTCGAGGATCTTGCTCCGGACCAGCGTCGCGATGTCCGCGTACGCCTTGGTCGTGACCTCACCGGCCACGTGCACGAGGCCGGTCGTGATCAGGGTTTCGACGGCGACCCGGGAGGTCGGGTCCTCGCGGAGCAACGCGTCGAGAATGGTGTCGCTGATCTGGTCAGCGATCTTGTCGGGGTGACCCTCGGTCACGGACTCCGAGGTGAACAGGCGACGGGACACAACGCTCCCTGTGGTTGCAGCGGCTGCTGGCTGATCATTGGCGGACGGCGGGGGCTGCACCCGGCGCCGTCCGTGGAACAGTTTATCGGTCACGCTTCGGCCACGGTCCCCCTGTCTCGACACTCGGGAGTGCTGTGACCTGCGGCACAGGCATTCTGCCCAATGGCGTGCTGCGTTGGCCAGAGGCGCCACGCCACGATCGGCCGGTTTCGCTGGGGTGCGGGGCGGCTGGAACATCAGCGAAGGCGCTCGACCACCAGGCTCCATACGGTTTCGGCCAGGGCTTCCTTGGGGCCGTGCGGCACCGCGGTCTCGCTGCCGTCGGCGCCGAGGACGACGGCCTCGTTCTCCTCGGAGCCGAACGTTCTGCTCTCCCCGACCTCGTTCACCACCAGCAGATCGCAGCCCTTGCGCTTCAGTTTCGCGCGGCCGTTGGCGAGCACGTCGTCGGTCTCCGCCGCGAAGCCGACGATCACCTGCCCGGGGCGCGCGCGGTCGGCGGAGATCTCCGCGAGGATGTCCGGATTCCGCACCAGGGTGATCGGCTCCGGCTCCTGGTCGTCCTTCTTCTTGATCTTCCCGGCCGCGTACACCGCCGGGCGGAAGTCCGCCACCGCCGCCGCCATGACCACCGCGTCGGCGTCGGCGGACGCCTTCAGCACCGCCTCGCGCAGCTGCACGGCGGTGCCGACGGGGACGACGTCCACGCCGGCCGGGTCGGGCAGGGCGCTGTTGGCCGCGATCAGCGTGACACGGGCGCCGCGGGCGGCCGCGGTGCGGGCGAGGGCGTAGCCCTGCTTCCCGGAGGAGCGGTTACCGAGGAACCGGACCGGGTCCAGGGGCTCGCGGGTGCCGCCGGCGCTGACCACGACATGCCGGCCCTTCAGGTCGGGCTCGGTCACGCCCCGAGCCAGCACCCGGCGGCAGACCTCGAAGATCTCGCCCGGGTCGGGCAGCCGGCCCTTGCCGGTGTCGACGCCGGTGAGGCGGCCCACGGCCGGTTCGATGACGAGGGCGCCGCGGCGGCGCAGCGTCGCCACGTTCTCCTGGGTGGCCGGGTGCTCCCACATCTCCGTGTGCATGGCGGGGGCGAAGACGACCGGGCAGCGGGCGGTGAGCAGGGTGTTGGTGAGGAGGTCGTCGGCGAGGCCGTGGGCCGCCTTGGCGAGCGTGTCGGCGGTGGCGGGGGCGACGACGACCAGGTCGGCGTGCTGTCCGATGCGGACGTGCGGGACCTCGTGGACGTCGTCCCACACCTCGGTGGAGACCGGGTTCCCGGAGAGCGCGGACCAGGTGGCGGCGCCGACGAAGTGCAGCGCGGAGGCGGTGGGCACCACGCGCACGTCATGGCCCGACTCCGTCAGCCGCCGCAGCAGCTCACAGGCCTTGTACGCGGCGATGCCGCCACTGACCCCCAGAACGACCTTCGGCTTGTCCACGTCTCTCCCCGGACCTCGGCAACCGGCACAACGTACGACTCCATGACACACCACAGGCCCGGCAGTCGGCCTGCCGGGCCTGTGGAAAAGTCAGCGTCAAGCTGTAAATAGCACTTACTGCGCCGGGCCCTCGACGGCCTCGGACGTCAGCAGCCCCGCGTTGATCTCGCGAAGGGCGATCGAGAGCGGCTTCTCGTGGACGTGGGTGTCGACGAGAGGACCGACGTACTCGAGGAGACCCTCGCCGAGCTGCGAGTAGTACGCGTTGATCTGGCGGGCCCGCTTGGCCGCGTAGATCACGAGGCTGTACTTCGAGTCGGTGGCCTCGAGGAGCTCGTCGATCGGCGGGTTGATGATGCCCTCGGGCGCGGAGATGGAAGAGGACACGCTCTACCTTCCGATGGATGGGAAAGATTCTGTCGGGGTGATCAGCGAGACCCGGAAACGATCAGCGATGGTCACACGACGTCCACCAAGGCTAGCAGCTCACGAGCCACGTCCTCGACGGAGGTGTTGACCAGGGTCGTATCGAACTCCGGCTCGGCGGCCAGTTCGGTCTTCGCCGCCTGAAGCCGACGCTCGATGACCTCGGGCGGTTCGGTGCCCCGCCCGGTGAGTCTGCGCACCAGCTCCTCCCAGGAAGGGGGAGCCAGGAACACCAGCTGGGCCTCGGGCATCGACTCCCGGACCAGGCGGGCACCCTGGAGGTCGATCTCGAGGAGTACGGGCTCGCCCTTCTCCAGGCGCTCCTGCACGGCCGCACGCGGCGTGCCGTAGCGGTTGCCGGCGAACTCGGCCCACTCCAGCAGTTCGCCGTTGGCGATCAGCTTGTCCATCTCCTCGTCGGTGACGAAGAAGTAGTGGACTCCGTGCTTCTCGCCGGGGCGGGGCTTGCGGGTCGTCGCCGACACCGAGAGCCAGACCTCGGGGTGTTCCTTGCGCATATGGGCGACGACCGTGCTCTTGCCGACCCCGGAAGGGCCGGAGAGCACGGTCAGCCGCGGACGTTCACTCATGCAGCGATTATCCAGCAATCCCGGAGTGCCCGGGACTCGCTTCCCCGGAGTGCCCGGTTCAGGAGCCGGTGCTGCCGAACTCGCGCTCCAGCGATGCGATCTGGTTGGAACCGAGACCGCGCACGCGACGGCTCTCGGAGATACCGAGTCGCTCCATGATCTGCTTGGCGCGGACCTTGCCCACGCCCGGCAGGGACTCGAGGAGGGCGGAGACCTTCATCTTGCCGATGACGTCGTTCTCCTGGCCCTGCTTGATGACCTCGTGAAGGGAGGCGCCGGAGTGCTTGAGTCGATTCTTGACCTCGGCCCGCTCCCGGCGAGCCGCGGCGGCCTTTTCGAGCGCGGCTGCGCGCTGTTCAGGGGTAAGGGGCGGAAGAGCCACGCCTACGTCACCTCGGATGTCGAACTGTCGGATACGGACCGGTGAGGAACCTAGTCGCCCCACACCTGGGGAGCTACGAGCAACACGCTTGCCCGTTCACTCTCGTCGGAGACTAGCGGGCAAGTCCGCCAGAGTCAGCGAGAACAGCGGAAAAGTCCTGGTCAGCCTTCGTCTGAACGGACATTTAGGACATACTGCCCCGGATTTGAGGATGTATTCAGACTCAAGCGCGCCCCGGAACACTCATCGGAGGTCTCCGGAGGAGGTCAGGAGAAGGTCAGGAGGAGGTCACGGCGTGACGGATCTCCTCCGCGACGCGCTCCGCGGCGTCACGCAGCGCGACCGCGTCGGGACCGTGGCGTAGCACTCCCCGGCTGACGTTCGGCACGACGTTGCGCACTGCCGCACCGAAGACCCGGGGCAGATCGGCCGGCGTCGCACCCTGGGCGCCGATGCCGGGCGCGAGGAGCGGGCCGTTGATGTCCAGGTCGTACGACGACAGGTCGCCGAGGGTCGCGCCGACGACCGCGCCGAAGGAGCCGAGGGGCTCCTCTCCCGTGTTCTCGGCGGACAGGTGCGCGAGCATGGTCGCTCCGATGTTCTGACCGTCGGAGCGCACGGCGTGCTGGACCTCGCCGCCTTCGGGGTTGGAGGTCAGCGCCAGCACGAACAGGCCGGCGCCGCTCTCCCGCGCCAGCGCGACGGCCGGGCTCAGCGAGCCGTAGCCGAGGAAGGGCGAGACGGTCAGCGCGTCGGAGAACAGCGGTGCGTCCGGGTGCAGGAAGGACTCGGCGTACGCGGCCATGGTCGATCCGATGTCGCCGCGCTTGGCATCCATCACGACCAGCGCGCCCGCGGCCCGCGCCTCGGCCACCGACTTCTCCAGGACGGCGACGCCGCGCGAGCCGAACCGCTCGAAGAAGGCGCTCTGCGGCTTGAGCACGGCGATCCGGTCCGCCACCGCCTCGACGACCGTGCGGCTGAACCGTTCCAGGCCCGCCACGTCGTCGTTCAGGCCCCACTCGGCGAGCAGGGAGGCGTGCGGGTCGATGCCGACGCAGAGCGGACCGCGCTCGTCCATGGCGCGACGCAGGCGCGCGCCGAAGGGCTCGAGACCACTCATGCCGTCTTCCTCACGTCGGCGCCCACCGCGTCGGCGAGCGTGGCGTACGGACTGGTGCGCAGGCGCGCCACGAGCCCCTTGTGCATCGCGCGGCCCCAGAAGGGCCCCTCGTAGACGAAGGCGCTGTAGCCCTGCACCAGCGTGGCACCGGCCAGGATGCGCTGCCAGGCGTCCTCGGCGTTCTCGATGCCGCCGACGCCCACCAGGGTGATCCGGTCGCCCACGCGCGCGTAGAGGCGGCGCAGGACCTCCAGGGAGCGTTCCTTCAGGGGCGCGCCCGACAGACCGCCGGCCTCCTTGACCAGGGAGGGGTCGGACCTCAGGCCGAGCCCTTCGCGGGCGATGGTGGTGTTCGTGGCGATGATGCCGTCCAGGCCGAGTTCCACGGCGAGGTCGGCGATGGCGTCGATGTCCTCGTCGGCGAGGTCCGGCGCGATCTTGACCAGGAGCGGGACGCGCCGCGCGGACCGCGTGCGGTCGGCGGCCTCGCGGACGGCGCTCAGCAGGGGGCGGAGCGCCTGTGTGGCCTGGAGGTTGCGCAGACCGGGCGTGTTCGGGGAGGAGACGTTGACCACGAGGTAGTCGGCGTAGGGCGCCAGCCGCTCGGCGGACTTCACGTAGTCCGCGACGGCCTCCTCCTCGGGTACGACCTTGGTCTTGCCGATGTTGACGCCGACGACGGTCTTGAAGACGGGCGTCCGGGAGGCCAGGCGGGCGGCGACGCGGAGCGATCCGTCGTTGTTGAAGCCCATCCGGTTGATCAGCGCCCGGTCCTTGACCAGCCGGAACAGCCGCTGCTTGGGATTGCCGGGCTGGGGCTCGCCGGTGACCGTGCCGATCTCGACGTGGTCGAAGCCGAGCATCGCCATGCCGTCGATGCCGACGGCGTTCTTGTCGAAGCCCGCGGCGAGCCCGAAGGGGCCGTGCATGCGCAGCCCGAAGGCCTCCGTGCGCAGCTCCTTGTGGCGGGGCGCGAGGGCGGCCGCGAGGAAGGTGCGCAACACGGGGACACGGGCGGCCAGCCGGATCCAGCGGAAGGCGAGGTGGTGGGCCCGCTCCGGGTCCATCCGCTTGAAGAGCAGACTGAAAAAGATCTTGTACATGATGTCCTCACGAAGACATGGCGTCCTCACGCAGAGGGGGACACCGTTTCCGGTGTCCCCCTCGGGGCTGCTAGTCGCGGGCCGCGATCAGGTGTTCCGCGTGTTCCTGGAGCGATCGGACGCTCACGTCGCCGCGGTTGAGGGCGTCGATGCCCTGGACCGCCGCCGCGAGCGCCTGGACCGTCGTCAGACAGGGCACGGAGCGTGCCACGGCCGCCGTACGGATGTCGTAGCCGTCGAGGCGGCCGCCGGTGCCGTACGGGGTGTTGACGATGAGGTCGACCTCGCCGTCGTGGATGAGCTGGACGATGGTCTTCTCACCGTTCGGGCCGGTGCCCTCGGACTGCTTGCGCACGATCGTGGCGTTGATGCCGTTGCGCTTGAGGACCTCGGCCGTGCCGGAGGTGGCGAGCAGCTCGAAGCCGTGCGCGACCAGCTCACGGGCCGGGAAGATCATCGAGCGCTTGTCGCGGTTGGCGACCGAGATGAACGCGCGGCCCTTGGTGGGCAGCGGGCCGTAGGCGCCCGCCTGCGACTTGGCGTACGCCGTGCCGAAGACGGAGTCGATGCCCATGACCTCGCCGGTGGAGCGCATCTCCGGGCCGAGGACCGTGTCGACGCCGCGGCCGTGGATGTCGCGGAAGCGCGACCACGGCATGACGGCCTCCTTGACGGAGATCGGCGCGTCGAACGGCAGCTCGCCGCCGTCGCCACTGGCCGGCAGCAGGCCCTCGGCGCGCAGCTCGGCGATCGTGGCGCCCAGCGAGATCCGGGCGGCGGCCTTGGCCAGCGGCACCGCGGTCGCCTTCGAGGTGAAGGGAACGGTGCGCGAGGCGCGCGGATTGGCCTCCAGGACGTAGAGGATGTCACCCGCGAGCGCGAACTGGATGTTGATCAGGCCGCGCACCCCGACGCCCTTCGCGATGCCCTCCGTGGAGGCGCGCAGGCGCTTGATGTCGAAGCCGCCGAGGGTGATCGGGGGCAGGGCGCACGCCGAGTCGCCGGAGTGGATGCCGGCCTCCTCGATGTGCTCCATGACGCCGCCCAGGTACAGCTCCTGACCGTCGTAGAGCGCGTCGACGTCGATCTCGATCGCGTCGTCCAGGAACCGGTCGACCAGGACCGGACGGGACGGGCTGATCTCCGTCGACTCGGCGATGTACGCCTCCAGGCGCGTCTCGTCGTAGACGATCTCCATGCCGCGCCCGCCGAGGACGTACGAGGGACGCACCAGGACCGGGTAGCCGATCTCGTCGGCGATGGCCTTGGCCTCGGCGAAGGTGGTGGCCGTGCCGTGCTTGGGGGCCGGGAGGCCGGCCTCCTTCAGGACCCGGCCGAAGGCGCCGCGGTCCTCGGCGGCGTGGATGGCCTCCGGGGAGGTGCCGACGATGGGCACGCCGTTGTCCTTCAGCGCCTGCGACAGGCCCAGCGGGGTCTGGCCGCCGAGCTGGACGATGACGCCCGCGACCGGGCCGGCCTGCTGCTCGGCGTGGACGATCTCCAGTACGTCTTCGAGCGTCAGCGGCTCGAAGTACAGGCGGTCGGAGGTGTCGTAGTCCGTGGAGACGGTCTCCGGGTTGCAGTTGACCATCACCGTCTCGTAGCCCGCGTCGCTCAGCGCGAAGGAGGCGTGGACGCAGGAGTAGTCGAACTCGATGCCCTGGCCGATGCGGTTCGGGCCGGAGCCCAGGATGATGACGGCCGGCTTCTCGCGGGGCGCGACCTCGGTCTCCTCGTCGTAGGAGGAGTAGAAGTACGGCGTCTTCGCGGCGAACTCGGCGGCGCAGGTGTCGACCGTCTTGTAGACCGGGCGGATGCCCAGCGCGTGCCGGACCTCGCGGACGACGTCCTCGCGCAGGCCGCGGATCTCGCCGATCTGCTGGTCGGAGAAGCCGTGCCGCTTGGCCTCGGCGAGCAGGTCGGGCGTGAGCTCGTCGGAGGCCGCGAGCTCGTCCGCGATCTCCTTGATCAGGAAGAGCTGGTCGACGAACCAGGGGTCGATCTTCGTGTACGCGAAGATCTCCTCGGGGGTGGCGCCCGCGCGGATGGCCTGCATGACGGTGTTGATCCGGCCGTCGGTGGGGCGGACCGCCTCGCGCAGCAGCTCGTCCTTGTCGCCGGGCTCGCCGACGAAGGTGAACTGGCTGCCCTTCTTCTCCAGCGAGCGCAGGGCCTTCTGGAAGGCCTCGGTGAAGTTGCGGCCGATGGCCATGGCCTCGCCGACCGACTTCATGGTGGTGGTGAGGGTGGAGTCCGCGCTCGGGAACTTCTCGAAGGCGAAGCGCGGGGCCTTCACGACCACGTAGTCGAGCGTCGGCTCGAAGGAGGCGGGCGTCTCCTGCGTGATGTCGTTCGGGATCTCGTCGAGGGTGTAGCCGACGGCCAGCTTCGCGGCGATCTTGGCGATCGGGAAGCCGGTGGCCTTGGAGGCGAGCGCCGAGGAGCGGGACACGCGCGGGTTCATCTCGATGACGATGACGCGGCCGTCTTCGGGGTTGACGGCGAACTGGATGTTGCAGCCGCCCGTGTCGACGCCGACCTCGCGGATGACGGCGATGCCGATGTCGCGGAGGGTCTGGTACTCGCGGTCGGTGAGGGTCATCGCCGGGGCGACGGTGATCGAGTCACCGGTGTGCACGCCCATGGGGTCGAAGTTCTCGATGGAGCAGACGACCACGACGTTGTCGTGCTTGTCGCGCATCAGCTCCAGCTCGTACTCCTTCCAGCCGAGGATGGACTCCTCCAGGAGCACCTCGGTGGTCGGCGAGAGCGTGAGGCCCTGCCCGGCGATGCGGCGCAGCTCCTCCTCGTCGTGGGCGAAGCCGGAGCCGGCGCCGCCCATGGTGAAGGACGGGCGGACGACGACCGGGTAGCCGCCGAGCTCCTCGACGCCCTTGAGGACGTCGTCCATGGAGTGGCAGATGTAGGACCGGGCGGACTCGCCGTGGCCGATCTTCTTGCGGACCTCCTCCACGACCTCCTTGAACTGGTCGCGGTCCTCGCCCTTGTGGATCGCCTCGACGTTGGCGCCGATCAGCTCGACGCCGTACTTGTCCAGGACGCCGTTCTCGTGCAGCGAGATCGCGGTGTTGAGGGCCGTCTGACCGCCCAGGGTGGGCAGCAGCGCGTCCGGGCGCTCCTTGGCGATGATCTTCTCGACGAACTCGGGGGTGATGGGCTCGACGTAGGTGGCGTCGGCGATCTCCGGGTCGGTCATGATCGTCGCCGGGTTGGAGTTCACCAGGACGACCCGCAGGCCCTCGGCCTTCAGGACCCGGCACGCCTGGGTGCCGGAGTAGTCGAACTCGGCGGCCTGGCCGATGACGATCGGGCCGGAGCCGATGACCAGGACGGACTGGATATCGGTGCGCTTAGGCACGCTGGCCCTCCATCAGGGATACGAAGCGGTCGAACAGGTAGGCGGCGTCGTGCGGGCCGGCTGCCGCTTCGGGGTGGTACTGGACGCTGAAGGCGGGGCGGTCGAGGAGCTGGAGCCCCTCCACCACGTTGTCGTTCAGGCAGACGTGCGACACCTCGGCGCGGCCGAACGGGGTCTCGGAGACCTGGTCGAGCGGGGCGTCGACGGCGAAGCCGTGGTTGTGCGCGGTGACCTCGACCTTGCCGGTCGTACGGTCCTGCACCGGCTGGTTGATGCCGCGGTGGCCGTACTTCAGCTTGTAGGTGCCGAAGCCGAGCGCGCGGCCCAGGATCTGGTTGCCGAAGCAGATACCGAAGAGCGGAGTGCCGCGCTCCAGGACGCCCCGCATGACGGAGACGGGGTGGTCGGCGGTGGCCGGGTCGCCCGGGCCGTTGGAGAAGAACACGCCGTCCGGGTTCACCGCGTAGACGTCCTCGACGGTCGCGGTCGCCGGGAGCACGTGCACCTCGATGCCGCGCTCGGCCATGCGGTGCGGGGTCATGCCCTTGATGCCGAGGTCGACGGCGGCGACGGTGAACTTCTTCTCGCCGATCGCGGGGACGACGTACGGCTCGGTGGTGGCGACCTCGGCGGAGAGGTTCGCGCCCTTCATCTGCGGTGCTTCCTGCACGCGCGCGAGGAGTGCGCTGTCGTCCCGGACGGCGTCGCCGCTGAAGATGCCGACGCGCATCGCGCCGCGCTCGCGCAGGTGACGCGTGAGGGCGCGAGTGTCGATGCCGGAGATGCCGACCACGCCCTGCGCCGCCAGCTCCTCGTCCAGCGAGCGCCGGGAGCGCCAGTTGGACGGCACGCGCGCGGGGTCGCGCACGACGTACCCGGAGACCCAGATGCGCTGGGACTCGGGGTCCTCGTCGTTGACGCCGGTGTTGCCGACGTGCGGTGCCGTCATCACCACGACCTGGCGGTGGTACGACGGGTCGGTGAGGGTCTCCTGGTAGCCGGTCATGCCCGTGGAGAACACCGCTTCGCCGAAGGTCTCCCCCACGGCCCCGTAGGCACGGCCGCGGAAGACCCGGCCGTCCTCCAGGACGAGTACGGCGGGAGTCTTGGCAGCTCCCCTGGTGGAGGTCGTCATCGTTCGGCGCCTTCCCTGCTGTTCGTTTCGATCATGGAGTTGATGGCCTCGACCCACTCGTTGTGCTCGGCCGCGTGGTCGGAGCGGAAGCCGGAGTCGATCAGCCGGTCGCCGTGCTCCCAGGTGACGACGAGCAGGCCGCCCTCGGTGAGCACTTTGCCCGCGATGCCTTTGTCGAGCCGGGCCTCGCGCAGCTGTGCGGCCGGGACGAAGAAGTCGCTCGCCCCGGGGCGCACGACGTCCAGTCCGGCGTCCGTGAGCGTGAGCTCGGCGCGGCTGCGGGTGCCCAGACCCTGCGCGACGATGCGGTCGAGCCACTGTCCTGCGGTGGTGGAGCCGTGGTAGCGGCCGCTCATCGTCAGGCACGCCGGTCCCGGGTCGTCCGGGGTGGTTGGCAGCTCGGGCAGGTCGCCCTGGAGGGTGCCGCGCCACTTCCAGCCTTCGCGCATCAGCCAGTAGACGAGCGCGACGAACAGGGCGAGGCCGACGACCCAGCCGATGCGGGCGGCCCAGTCGGTCACTTGCGCCGATTCCTTCTCGGCGGCCAGGAGGAGTACAGGTGTCACGTGAGCTTCCCGTCGACGAGCGTGGCCTTGCCCCGCAGCCACGTGTGCGTCACACGGCCCGGCAGCTCACGCCCCTCGTAGGGGGTGTTGCGGCTGCGCGAGGCGAAGCCCGCGGGGTCCACAGGGCCACGGTATGCCGTGTCGACGAGGGTGAGGTTGGCGGGCTCACCTGCCGAGACGGGACGGCCGTGCCCCTTGGCCTGTCCGATCTGCGCGGGCTTGAAGGACATGCGGTCGGCGACGCCGGCCCAGTCCAGCAGGCCCGTGTCGACCATGGTCTCCTGCACCACTGACAATGCGGTCTCCAGGCCGACCATGCCCATGGCGGCCGCGGCCCACTCGCAGTCCTTGTCCTCGTGCGGATGCGGGGCGTGGTCGGTGGCGACGATGTCGATCGTGCCGTCGGCGAGCGCCTCGCGCAGGGCCATCACGTCGCGCTCTGTGCGCAGCGGCGGGTTGACCTTGTAGACGGGGTTGTACGTGCGGACCAGCTCGTCGGTGAGGAGCAGGTGGTGCGGGGTGACCTCGGCGGTGACGGCGATGCCGCGGGACTTGGCCCAGCGGACGATCTCGACGGACCCGGCGGTCGACAGGTGGCAGATGTGGACGCGGGAGCCGACGTGGTCGGCGAGCAGGACATCCCGGGCGATGATCGATTCTTCGGCCACCGCGGGCCAGCCCCCGAGCCCCAGCTCGGCGGAGACGACGCCCTCGTTCATCTCGGCGCCCTCGGTCAGCCGCGGCTCCTGCGCGTGCTGCGCGACGACACCGCCGAAGGCCTTCACGTACTCCAGGGCCCGGCGCATGATCACGGCGTCGTGGACGCACTTGCCGTCGTCGGAGAAGACGGTGACCCCGGCGGCCGACTCGTGCATGGCGCCCAGCTCGGCGAGCTTCCTGCCCTCCAGGCCGACGGTGACGGCACCGATCGGCTGGACGTCGCAGTAGCCGTGCTCCTTGCCGAGCCGCCAGACCTGCTCGACCACGCCGGCGGTGTCGGCGACCGGGAAGGTGTTGGCCATGGCGAACACGGTGGTGTAGCCGCCGGAGGCCGCGGCCCGGGTGCCGGTGAGGACGGTCTCGGAGTCCTCACGGCCCGGCTCGCGCAGATGCGTGTGCAGGTCGACCAGGCCCGGCAGCAGCACCTTGCCCTCGGCCTCGACGACCTCGGCGCCCTCGGCGGACGGACCGCTGCCGCTCCAGTCGATTTCGCCCTGCCGGGCGGTGGCGGCGATGGTCCCGCCGTCGATCAGCACGTCCTGCGGCTCACCGCCCAGCACCTTCGCACCACGGATCAGGATCTTGCTCATCGGTCTTACTTCTCCTCGGTACGGGTCTGGGTGACGGCGGGCTCGTTTCCGCCGAGCAGCAGGTACAGGACGGCCATCCGGATGGAGACTCCGTTCGCGACCTGCTCCACGACGGTGCAGCGGTCGGAGTCGGCGACCTCGGCGGTGATCTCCATGCCGCGGACCATGGGGCCGGGGTGCATCACGACGGCGTGCTCGGGCATCCGCGCCATGCGGTCGCCGTCGAGGCCGTAGCGCCGGGAGTACTCGCGCTCGGTCGGGAAGAAAGCGGCGTTCATCCGCTCGCGCTGGACGCGCAGCATCATCACCGCGTCGGACTTGGGCAGCGTGCTGTCGAGGTCGTAGGACACCTCGCAGGGCCAGGTCTCGATACCGACCGGCAGCAGGGTCGGCGGGGCGACGAGGGTGACCTCGGCGCCGAGGGTGTGCAGCAGGTCGACGTTGGAGCGGGCGACCCGGCTGTGCAGGACGTCGCCGACGATGGTGATGCGCTTGCCTTCCAGGTCCTGGCCGATCCCGGCGTCCGGGCCGATCAGGCGGCGGCGCATGGTGAAGGCGTCCAGCAGAGCCTGGGTGGGGTGCTGGTGGGTGCCGTCGCCGGCGTTGACGACGACCGCGTCGATCCAGCCGGAGTTCGCCAGCCGGTACGGGGCCCCCGAGGCGCCGTGCCGGATGACCACGGCGTCGACGCCCATGGCCTCCAGCGTCTGTGCGGTGTCCTTCAGGGACTCACCCTTGGACACGCTCGAACCCTTGGCGGAGAAGTTGATGACGTCCGCGGAGAGCCGCTTCTCGGCGGCCTCGAAGGAGATCCGGGTCCGGGTGGAGTCCTCGAAGAAGAGGTTGACGATGGTGCGGCCGCGCAGGGTCGGCAGCTTCTTGATCGGCCGGTCGGCGACCCGGGCCATTTCCTCGGCGGTGTCGAGGATCAGGACGGCGTCGTCGCGGGTGAGGTCGGCGGCCGAGATGAGATGACGCTGCATCTGTCAGGCTCCGTAAGGCAGTTCAAACGGGAGAATCGGGGCAGACGGGCGGCGCGAGTGCGCGCACTGAGCCGGCGTACGACAGCGGCGTACGCCTGAAGCGCTACTGAGCGTCCTGCTTGGCACCGAGCAGTACGGTGTCGCGACCGTCCTCCTCGGCGAGCTGGACCTTGACCGTCTCCCGCAACGACGTGGGGAGGTTCTTGCCGACGTAGTCGGCGCGGATGGGCAGTTCGCGGTGACCGCGGTCGACGAGGACCGCGAGCTGCACCGCACGCGGGCGCCCGATGTCGTTCATGGCGTCGAGGGCGGCGCGGATGGTGCGGCCGGAGAAGAGGACGTCGTCGACGAGGACGACCAGCTTGCCGTCGATGCCGTCACCGGGGATCTCGGTGCGGGCCAGCGCACGCGGCGGGTGCATGCGCAGGTCGTCGCGGTACATGGTGATGTCGAGCGAGCCGCACGGAACCTTGCGCTCGGTGATCTGCTCGAGCTTGTCGGCGATCCGCCGGGCGAGGAAGACGCCCCGGGTCGGAATGCCGAGGAGCACCACGTCGTCGGCGCCCTTTGCGCGTTCGACGATCTCGTGGGCGATGCGGGTCAGTACCCGCGCGATGTCGGGCCCTTCGAGAACGGGCCGGGCATCGGACTGCGAGTCGTGCGTGTCCATACGAAACGGACCTCCTTCTCCGCCTCACGGGACGGACCTTAAAGGACGTCGGGATTGCGCCATCCACGGTAGCAGGCCCTCACCGTCACCCGGACAGCCCCCTCGGATCACCCACTCGGCCCAACAGAGTGCCGATACCACGGAAGAGTCGGTGCGGACCATTCGGCTTGACGCGGCAGAGTAACGCTGCGTAACCTCACAGTGAGTTACCAGCCGCGCGGCCTGGCAGCCACGCCAGACGCGTCGACACAGTGCCGGGGAGCTATATGTCCAGCGAATACGCCAAACAGCTCGGGGCCAAGCTCCGGGCGATCCGCACCCAGCAGGGCCTTTCCCTCCACGGTGTCGAGGAGAAGTCCCAGGGACGCTGGAAGGCGGTCGTGGTCGGTTCGTACGAGCGCGGCGACCGTGCCGTGACCGTGCAGCGCCTTGCCGAGCTGGCGGATTTCTACGGCGTTCCGGTGCAGGAGCTGCTTCCGGGCACCACCCCTGGCGGCGCCGCCGAGCCGCCGCCGAAGCTGGTCCTGGACCTTGAGCGGCTGGCCACGGTGCCGGCCGAGAAGGCGGGCCCCCTTCAGCGCTACGCGGCCACGATCCAGTCGCAGCGCGGTGACTACAACGGCAAGGTGCTCTCGATCCGCCAGGACGACCTGCGCACACTCGCCGTCATCTACGACCAGTCGCCTTCGGTCCTCACCGAGCAGCTGATCAGCTGGGGTGTCCTGGACGCGGACGCGCGTCGCGCGGTGGCGACCCACGAGGAGGGCTGACCACTTCGGGGGGACAGCAGAAACGTGCCGCCGGGGTGGCCGAAACCATATGGTTTCGGCCACCCCGGCGGCGTTCTGAGGGCCTGGAAGCCCTCGACGGTACGGGAACGCCGGAGGGCCCGCAGCAGTCACGCTGCGGGCCCTCCGGCGTTCCGTCTGTCTGTCTCAGACCTCGTCGCGGCGGAGCGAGGGCTTGAGCTCCTTCAGCCGTCCGAGCAGGCCGTTCACGAACGAGGGCGACTCGTCCGTGGAGAACTCCTTCGCCAGCTGCACCATCTCGTCGAGGACGACGGCGTCCGGGGTCCCGTCGACCCAGATCAGCTCATAGGCGCCGAGCCGCAGGATGTTGCGGTCGACGACCGGCATCCGGTCGAGCGTCCAGCCGACCGAGTACTGGGCGATCAGCTCGTCGATGCGCTTCGCGTGCTGCGCGTAGCCCTCGACCAGCTCCATCGTGTACTCGCTCACCGGCGGCTGCCGGGTGTCGGCCCGGGAGAGCCGGACCCAGTCGGCGAGGACCGTGAGGACCTCGGCGCCGCGCTGGTCGCCCTCGAAGAGGATCTGGAAGGCGCGCTTGCGGGCCGTGTTGCGGGCAGCCACGGTTAGCTGTTCACCCGGCCGAGGTAGTCGCTGGTGCGGGTGTCGACCTTGATCTTCTCACCGGTGGTGATGAAGAGCGGGACCTGGATCTGGTGGCCGGTCTCCAGCGTGGCGGGCTTGGTGCCGCCGGTGGAGCGGTCGCCCTGGACACCCGGCTCGGTCTCCTGGACGGTCAGCTCGACGGCGGCCGGCAACTCGACGAAGAGCACCTCGCCCTCGTGCTGGGCGACCGTGGCCGTGAAGCCCTCGACGAGGAAGTTGGCGGCGTCGCCGACGGCCTTGCGGTCGACCATGAGCTGGTCGTAGGTCTCCATGTCCATGAAGACGAAGTAGTCGCCGTCCATGTAGGAGAACTGCATGTCGCGCTTGTCGACGGTGGCCGTTTCGACCTTGACGCCGGCGTTGAAGGTCTTGTCGACGACCTTGCCGGAGAGCACGTTCTTGAGCTTGGTGCGCACGAAGGCCGGGCCCTTGCCGGGCTTGACGTGCTGGAACTCGACGACGGACCAGAGCTGGCCGCCTTCGAGCTTGAGCACCATGCCGTTCTTGAGGTCGTTCGTGGAAGCCACGGTTGCGGAATCTCCTGGACTGACGTACGACCCCGGGGCACGCACCTGCCTACAGGGCGAGCAGCTCCTTGGTCGTGATGGTGAGTAGCTCGGGTCCGCCATCCGCCTCGGGGCGGACGACGAGCGTGTCATCGATCCGGACACCGCCCCGTCCCTGGAGGTGGATTCCAGGTTCGACGGTGACCGGCACGCAAGCGTCCAGTTTACCCATGGCCGCGGGACTCAATTGAGGGTCCTCATCGATTTCGAGCCCCACACCGTGTCCGGTCAGGGCCGTGAGGCCCTCCGTGTACCCCGCGGAGTCCAGGACCTGGCGGACGGCGCGGTCGATGTCCCGGCAGGCGGCGCCGGGTACCAGGCTCTCACGTCCGGCGCGCTGCGCCGCGAAGACCAGGTCGTACAGCTCGATCTGCCAGTCCGCGGGAGCGGTGCCGATGACGAACGTCCGGCCGATCTCGCAGCGGTAGCCGCGGTATGTCGCGCCAAGGCAGACGGAGAGGAAGTCGCCCTCCTCCACACGCCGGTCGGTGGGCCGGTGCCCGGGGCGTCCGGCGTTCGGCCCCGTGGCGACGGAAGTGGGGAAGGCCGGGCCGTCGGCCCCGTGATCCACGAGGCGTCTTTCGAGCTCCAGGGCGAGATGGCGCTCGGTCCGCCCGACCAGGATGGACTCCAGCAGCTCGCCGAGGGCCTGGTCGGCGATCTCGGCGCCGATGCGGAGACAGGAGATCTCCTCCTCGTCCTTGACGACCCTGAGCTGCTCGACGGCGCCGCCGAGGTTGGCCAGGCGCAGCCGGGGGGCGACCGAGCCGAGGGCGCGGTGCCGCGTCACGGTGAGGTGGTGCTCCTCCACGGCGAGGGAGTCGGCCCCCTGTCCTGCGGCGAGGCCGGCGGCCGCGACGGCCGGGTCGCCGCCACCGGCAGCGGGCAGGGTCTGTACGCGCAGGGCCTCGTCGGGGCGCTCCTGCGTGGCGCGGTCGGCCGTCGGGCCCGCACACACCAGCAGGTCCTCGGTCTTGCCCAGCAGCAGAACGGCGCCGTGCGGAGCTGCGCCCGCGAGATAGCGCACATTGGCGGGGCGGGAGACCAGCGCCGCCGCGCTGCCGCCCGCGTTGCAGTATTCCCTCAGACGCGTCCGGCGGGCCGCGTACACCTCTGACATGACCCGAGCCTACGAGCGCCGGGGGGATGTCGCCGGTCGGGAGGGCCGAGTGGGGGTTGTCTGCGAGGGCTTGGCGGTACGCCCGCCCCGTAGCCCGGCGTCTCAGTGTCCTGGACGACGGAGCTGAGGCCGGGGCGTTGCGCAGCCCGGCGCGACGGGGTGCCGCTGCGCCCACCCACCCCCAAGCTCTCGGCTTCGCTCGAGCAGGGGGGACCCCCATCGCCCCAGCGGCACGACCGCCCGCAGCTGGAACCGCACCCCCACTACCACTGCGGCGGACTCGCAAGAGACCGAGCCAGCACATCGTCCAGCACCCGCGCCGTCTCCTGAACATCCAGCTGCGAGTTGTCGATGATCGGCAGACCGGACCCGTACCACCCGGCCATCCGCCCGTGGATACGGGCGACCTCCTCGTCCGCCAGCCGCCGATTGCCCGTGCGCTCCGCGTTGCGCTCCAGCACGACGTCCAGCCCGGGAAGGAGGACGACCGGCAGCAAGCCCGGCCCGACGTGCCGCTTCCAGCCGCCGAGCCCGACGACGGGCCGGTCGGGAAAGACCGCGTCGTCGAGGATGCAGGAGATGCCGTTGGCCAGGAAGTTCCGCGCGGCGAAACCGCAGGTGCGGCGGGCGAGGCGGTACTGCGCCTCGGAGTTGTCGTTCCACCCGGACTGGGGGTCGGCGAAGCCCGAGCGGACCCACTCGCGTACGTCGTCGAGGCTGATGTGCGCCGTGGGGACCCGGCGATGGTCCGCCCAGTACTTGGCGACGCTGGTCTTCCCGGCACCCGCGGGCCCGATGAGCAGCACCGCGAGCGTCGTACCGGCCGGGTCGGGGACCGCCGTGGCCGGCGGCGCGCTGGGCATGGCGACCGGACCGCCGGGCGGCAGCGGCACATGGCCGGTGGTGTCCGGCGCCGGAGGAACGGAGGCGTGCGGCGGGGGCGAGGCCGGCCCGGGCGGGGGCGCGGGGTAACCGGGCGCCGGGGGCACGGGCGCGGAGCCCTGGTGCGCACCCGGGTGGTGCGGGCCCGGGTGATGTGCGGCCGGCGACCAGCCGACGGCCGGTCCGTGCCCCGGCTGGTGGGGCGGCGGCAGCGGAGAACCCACTGCGTGCTGCATCCGGTGCCACTCCGTCTCGTACAGGCGATGGGCGCTGACAGCGGGGGCGGAACCCGCTGCTACCGAACGGTACCGCCCCCGGCCGTCGTTGTGTGAACGGCCGGGGCCAGCCCGAAGTGCCCACCCCGTAAGGCGATTTCGGGCGGAAGGAGCGCCGAGGGACTTACTGTCCCACTTCTCCGTACGCGGCGAGCAGCACCGCCGGGTCGGGTCCCTCCAGAACCGTGGGCTTGGCCAGACCGTCGAGGACGATGAAGCGCAGCAGGTCGCCGCGGGACTTCTTGTCGACCTTCATGGTCTCCAGCAGCTTGGGCCACTGGTCGTGGCGGTAGTGCAGGGGCAGCCCGACCGATTCGAGGATGGTCCGGTGGCGGTCGGCCGTTGCGTCGTCCAACCGGCCTGCCAGGCGGCCGAGTTCGGCGGCGAAGTGCATGCCCACCGAGACCGCCGCGCCATGCCGCCACTTGTAGCGCTCGTTCTTCTCGATGGCGTGGCCGAGCGTGTGGCCGTAGTTGAGGATCTCGCGCAGGCCCGACTCCTTCAGGTCGGACGACACCACGTCGGCCTTGACCCGGATGGAGCGCTCGATGAGCTCGGCGGTGTGCGGACCGGCCGGGGTGCGGGCCGCCTCGGCGTCGGACTCGATGAGGTCCAGGATCACCGGGTCGGCGATGAAACCGGCCTTGATGACCTCCGCGAGTCCGGAGACGTAGTCGTTGACCGGGAGGGAGTCCAGCGCGGCCAGGTCGCAGAGCACACCGGCGGGCGGGTGGAAGGCACCGACGAGGTTCTTGCCCTCGGCGGTGTTGATGCCGGTCTTGCCGCCGACGGCCGCGTCGACCATGGCGAGCACGGTGGTCGGGATGGCGATCCAGCGCACCCCGCGCAGCCAGGTGGCGGCCACGAACCCGGCCAGGTCCGTGGTCGCGCCGCCGCCGACGCCGACGATGACGTCCGTGCGCGTGAATCCGGACTGGCCCAGCGCCTTCCAGCAGTAGGCGGCGACCTCGGCGGTCTTGGCCTCCTCCGCGTTGGGCACCTGGACGGCGACCGCCTCGTAGCCCTGCCCGGCCAGGTCGGCGCGCAGCGCGTCACCGGTCTCGGCCAGTGCCTCGGGGTGGACGATCGCGACCCGCTTGGCCTTGTCGCCGACCAACCCGGGCAGTTCGCCGAGTAGTTGCCGGCCCACGAGGACCTCGTAGGGCTCGGTGCCCGCCGTGCCGCCGACCTGGATCCGGGTCACTGCCTCACTCATGCTTCCTTCAACTCCAGTGCGTCCAGGGCGGCTCGGGTGACCTCTTCGGGGGTGCGGCCGTCGGTGGCGACCACGGCCGCGGCGACCTCCTCGTAGAGGTGCCGACGGGCCTCCATCAGCTCGCGCCACTGCTTGCGCGGGTTGATGGCGAGCAGCGGGCGGGCCGCGTTGAGGCCGGTGCGCTTGACCGCCTCCTCGACGTCCATCGACAGGTACACCACCCGCTGCCCGGCGAGCAGCGCGCGGGTGTCCGGGTCGAGGATGGCGCCGCCGCCCAGTGCCAGCACCCCCTCGTGCCCGGCCAGTGCCTCGCGCACGGCCTGCTTCTCGATCGCGCGGAAGGCGGACTCGCCCTCCTCGACGAAGATCTCGGCGATCGTCCGGCCCTGCGCGGCGACGATGTCGTCGTCGGTGTCCCGGTAGCCGGTCCCGAGCCGCTCGGCCAGCAGCTGCCCGACGGTGGACTTGCCCACGCCCATCGGGCCGACCAGCACGACCAGCGGGCTCATCGGATGGCCAGGTTGTCGAGGTAGGAGCGGGCGTTGCGGCGGGTCTCGGCCACGCTGTCGCCGCCGAACTTCTCCGCGACCGCGTCCGCGAGGACGAGGGCGACCATCGCCTCGGCGACGATACCGGCGGCCGGCACCGCGCACACGTCGGAACGCTGGTGGTGGGCGGCAGTGGCCTCGCCGGTGACGACGTCCACCGTCTTCAGCGCCCGCGGCACGGTCGCGATCGGCTTCATCGCCGCCCGCACACGCAGCAGCTCACCCGTGGACAGCCCGCCCTCGGTGCCGCCGGAGCGGCCGGACGTCCGCTTGATGCCCTCGGCGGTCGAGACGATCTCGTCGTGCGCCTTGGAGCCGGGGACCCGTGCCAGGTCGAAGCCGTCGCCGACCTCGACTCCCTTGATCGCCTGGATGCCCATCAGGGCGGCGGCCAGGCGGGCGTCCAGACGGCGGTCCCAGTGCACGTGCGAACCGAGGCCGACCGGCACGTCGTACGCCAGCACCTCGACCACGCCGCCGAGGGTGTCACCGTCCTTGTGGGCCTGGTCGATCTCGGCGACCATCGCCTTCGACGCGTCGGCGTCCAGGCAGCGCACCGGGTCCGCGTCCAGCTTCTCCACGTCCGCCGGCGTCGGGTACACGCCGTACGGCGCCTTCGCGGCCGCGAGCTCCACCACGTGGGAGACGATCTCGATGCCGGTCGTCTCCTTCAGGTACGACCGGGCCACCGCGCCGAGGGCCACCCGGGCCGCGGTCTCCCGCGCGGAGGCCCGCTCCAGGATCGGCCGGGCCTCGTCGAACCCGTACTTCTGCATGCCGGCGAGGTCGGCGTGGCCGGGCCTGGGGCGGGTCAGCGGGGCGTTGCGGGCGAGGCCGTCGAGGATCTCCGGGTCGACCGGGTCGGCCGCCATGACCTGTTCCCACTTCGGCCACTCGGTGTTGCCCACCATGATCGCGACCGGGGAGCCGAGGCTGAGGCCGTGCCGGACGCCGCCGAGGAAGGTGATCTCGTCCCGCTCGAACTTCATCCGGGCACCGCGCCCATAGCCCAGGCGCCGCCTCGCGAGATGGTCCGCCACCATGTCCGTGGTGATCGGCACGCCGGCGGGAAGACCCTCCAGCGTCGCGACGAGTGCGGGACCGTGGGATTCCCCCGCGGTCAGCCAGCGCAACCTGCTCAACGGTGCTCCTCAGTGTTCGCGGCCTGCTCAAGTGTTCGCGGCCTGCTTACTGCCCAGCGTACGCAGCTCATCGCGTACGGCTACGGCCCGACCGGGTGCGCGGCCCCGTCCGGCACCTCGATCCTCCCATGCCACGGGGACGACTCCGATCCGAGTCCGGCTGGCGGACAGCCGTGAGCGGCGGGCCCGGTGGAGACCGGCCGCGTCAGTCCCGCCGAGCGGCCTCCCGCATCGCGGTGAGCGGCGACCGCGGGTCGCCGGTGAACTGCCGGAACTGGAACACCGCCTGGTGAACCAGCAGGTCGAGGCCGCTCAGCACCTGTCCGCCCCGCTCCTCCCAGGCCGCGGCGAGGGGCGTGGGCCAGGGCTCGTAGAGCACGTCGAACAGGGTGCCCACGCGTTCGGGCACCTGCTCGGCCAACGCGTCGGTGCCCCCTGCGGGGGTCGTGGAAATGACGAGGGGCGCCTCGAAGGCGCGGGCGGCGTCGGCCCAGTCGGCGGGCCGGACCCGGACGCCGAGCCGCTCGCCCCACTGGCGCATCTGCGCCGCGCGCCGTTCGCTGCGCACATACACGGCGACCTCGCCCGTGCAGATCCGGGCCAGCGCCGCGAGAGCCGAGGACGCGGTGGCCCCGGCGCCCAGGATCGCCGCGCTCTCCGTCTTCTCCACACCCCGCTCGTGCAGCGCCGCCACCAGCCCGGGGATGTCGGTGTTGTCGCCGACCCGGCGTCCGTCCGGCCGGAACACCACGGTATTGACCGCCTCCACCGAGGCGGCCGTGTCGGTGATCTCGTCGAGCAGCGGGATCACCGCCCGCTTCAGCGGCATGGTCAGCGACAGTCCGGCCCACTCCGGGCCGAGCCCCTCGAGGAACCCGGGCAGCGCGTCCTCGTCGATCTCGAACCGGTCGTACGACCAGTCGGCCAGTCCCAGCGCCCGGTACGCCGCGTTGTGCAGCCGCGGCGACAGGGAGTGAGCGATCGGGGAGCCGAGAACGGCGGCTCGGCGTGGTGCAACCATCAGGTCTTCCTCAGTCGTTCCGCGATCAGTTGTTCCGCGAGGCGTTGAACTTGTCGACGAGCTTCTGGTGCTCTGCGTTGGTCTTGGTGAACTCGCTGGTCTTTCCGTCCAGCGAGATGAAGTAGTACCAGCCGTCCTTCGTCGGGTTGAGGGCACCCTCGAGCGCCTCCTCGCCCGGGTTGTCGATCGGTCCGGGCGGCAAACCCTTGTGGAAGTACGTGTTGTACGGGTTGTCGTAGTTCCGCAGCTCGCTCAGACTCAGATCGATCTTGCTCTGGTTCTTGATGTAGTTGTAGGTGGAGTCGAACTCCAGCATGCCGTTGGTCTGCGGGTTCCCCGGCTTCATGCGGTTGTAGACGACCTCGGCCATCTTGCGGAAGTCGTCGTGGCTCGTACCCTCGGCCTGGGCCAGGCTCGCGACGGTGATCAGCTGCCAGGGGTCTTCGAGTCCGAGGCTGCGGGCCTTCTTCTCCACGCCGAGCTTCTCGTACGTCTGCGTGGCCCGGGTCACCATGTCTTTCAGCACGTCCTCGGGCTTCTCGCCCTTGGCGATGCCGTAGCTGGAGGGGTAGAGGAACCCTTCCAGCGGGTCCTTGACGTTCTCGTGGCCGAGCGCCCAGTCGGGCAGGCCGAGCTTCTTCCAGTCCTTCTTGGCGACCTCGGCGGTGGTGCCGTCCTTGACCTCGAGCCGCTTGTCGATGAGCCGGTAGATGTCGGCGTTGCGCTTGCCCTCGGCGATGATCAGGTTGTCGCGGCTCTTCGGACTGAGCATCAGTTCGACCGCACTGTCGGCCGACATTTGCTTTTGCAGCGTGTAGACGCCGTCCTGGATGGTCTTGCCCTGCGGATTGCTCTCCTGGGCAGCGACGAACGCGTCGACGCTCTTGACGACCCCCGCGTCCTTCAGCACTTGGCCGATCTTGTAGCCGAGCGCTCCCTCGGGGATCTCGACGGACACCTCCTGCCCGTTGCCGTCACCCGCGTAGTCCGGCGCGTCGCCGAAACGATCCTGGAAGAACTGGTAGCCGAAGTAGCTGACGCCTGCCAGGCCGCCACCGAGGACCAGGACCACCACCAGGCAGGCCATTCCGCTGCGGCGCTTCTTGGGCTTGCCGCCGCGTCCCCGCTGGTCGTCGCGCCCGCGACGGCCCCGCGGCTCCTCGTCGTCATCGTCGTCACCACCCGCGAAGAAGGCGTGTTCGCCCTGGTCGGGGCCGGGATCCCAGTCGGTCTCCGGTTCCGGCTCGGCCCGCCTGCGGCCGGGCGGCTCCGGCGGCGGATACGCGTCGGGTGTGCCGTAGTAGTCGGACTGCCCCTGGCCGTATGCACCGGTTTGCTGACCGTACGGGTCGGCGGGGTCGCCGGGGTACGAAACCTGCTGGTGCGGGCCGGTGGCCCAGCCGCCGTTGTCGTACTGCTGCTGGTGGTACCCCTGGTCCTGCTGGGGCCCCTGGTCCCCCTGCCCCGGGTACTGCTGGTGCCCATGGGCCTGTGCCGCGTACTGCTGCTGGTCGTACGGGTACTGCTGCTGCGCCTGACCGTATCCGGCCTGCTCACCGGTGCCCCAGTCGCCGTACTGCGGCTGCTGCGGCTGCTCTGGATAGTGCTGCGGCTGGCCGCCGTAGGGGGACTGCTGACCCTGCTGGGCCTGCTCTCCTCCCCATCCGCCGTCCCCGTACAACGGGTCCTCCGGATGCCACGGTTCGGAGCCTTGGCCCCGGCCATACTCAGTCATCGATCCCCTAGAGCCGCGAGGCGGCGGTCACGCGGCTTCCGGCTCGGCTCCCGTCCCGCCTCTTGCTGTGCGGTGGCTGTTCGAAATGCCGCCGCATCGCGCGGAACGTTACCGTATCGCGATCAGATGACCACTTCGACGCCTTCGCCGGGTGCTTTACCTGACACCCGTTCGGATTCCAGCGCCTGTTGCAGGATGACCACCGCCGCAGCCTGGTCGATGACGGACCTTCCCTTCTTGGACTTCACGCCCGAGGCGCGCAGTCCCTGACTGGCCGTCACCGTCGTCATGCGTTCGTCCACGAGTCTCACCGGAACCGGGAAGATCATGCGCGCCAGTTCCTGGACGAAGCCCCGCACCTTGACCGCGGCCGGGCCCTCGCCGCCCTTGAGGGAGCGCGGGAGACCGGCGACGACTTCGAGGGGCTCGTACTCCTCGACGAGCTGCTTCAACCGCCGCTGAGCTGCGGGGATGTCACGCCCCGGGACCGTCTCCACCGGGGTGGCGAGGATGCCGTCGGGGTCGCACGAGGCGACCCCGATGCGGGCGTCCCCGACGTCGATCGCGAGTCGACGTCCTCTGCGCATCTTCCAGACCCGTTTCTTACTTGGCCGTCTCGGCGACCAGGCGCTCGACGGCGTCCACGGCCTCGCCGATCGCGGCCGGGTTCTGGCCGCCGCCCTGGGCGACGTCCGGCTTGCCGCCACCGCCGCCGCCGAGGGTCTTGGCGGCCGTACGGACCAGGTCGCCGGCCTTCAGGCCGCGCTCGCGGGCGGGCTCGTTGGTGGCGATGACCGTCAGCGGCTTGCCGTTCGCCACCGTGAACAGGGCGACCACGGCGGCCCGTCCGCCCTGGATGCGTCCACGCACGTCGAGCACCAGCTTGCGCAGGTCGTCGGCGGTCGTACCGTCCGGCACCTGACCGGTCACGAGAGCAACGCCACGGACGTCCTTGGCGGACTCGGCGAGACCGGCGGCGGCCTGGAGAACCTTCTCGGCGCGGAACTTCTCGATCTCCTTCTCGGCGTCCTTCAGCTTGCCGAGCATGGCGGAGACCTTCTCCGGGAGCTCCTCCGGACGGCCCTTGATCAGCTCCTGGAGCTGGGCGACGACCGTGTGCTCACGGGCGAGGAAGTTGTAGGCGTCGACACCGACCAGAGCCTCGATACGGCGGACACCGGAGCCGATGGACGACTCGCCGAGCAGCTTCACCAGGCCCAGCTGGGCGGTGTTGTGCACGTGCGTGCCGCCGCACAGCTCCTTGGAGAAGTCGCCGATGGTGACCACGCGCACGCGCTCGCCGTACTTCTCGCCGAACTCGGCGATGGCGCCCTGCTTCTTGGCCTCGTCGATGCCCATGACGTCGGCGCGGACGTCCAGGTCTCGGGCGAGCACCTCGTTGATCTTCTGCTCGACATCGAGCATGACCGTCTGCGGTACGGCGGACGGGGAGCCGAAGTCGAAGCGGAAGCGGCCGGGCTGGTTCTCGGAACCGGCCTGGGCGGCCGTCGGGCCGAGGGCGTCGCGCAGGGCCTGGTGGGTCAGGTGCGTGGCCGAGTGGGCACGGGCGATGGCCTTGCGGCGGCGGTCGTCGATGGCGGCGTGGGCCTTGGCGCCGACGGTGACCTCGCCGACCTGGACGACGCCCTTGTGGACGTAGACCCCCGGGACCGGCTTCTGGCAGTCGCGGACCTCGATGACGGCACCGGAGTCGATCTTGATCTTGCCGGTGTCGCCGATCTGGCCGCCGCCCTCGGCGTAGAACGGGGTGCGGTCGAGGACGATCTCGACCTCGTCGCCCTCGGTGGCGGCCGGGGAGGAGACGCCGTCGACCAGGATGCCGACGACCGTGGACTCGCCCTCGGTGTCGGTGTAACCGATGAAGTCGGTGGCACCGGCCCGGTCGGCGATCTCGCGGTAGGCGCCGAGGTCGGCGTGGCCGGTCTTCTTGGCCTGGGCGTCGGCCTTGGCGCGCTCCCGCTGCTCCTTCATCAGGCGGCGGAAGCCCTCCTCGTCCACGGAGAGGCCCTGCTCGGCGGCCATCTCCAGGGTGAGGTCGATCGGGAAGCCCCAGGTGTCGTGGAGCAGGAAGGCCTTGTCGCCGGGCAGCACGGTGGAACCGGCGGCCTTGGTGTCGCTGACGGCGGTGTCGAGGATGTTGGTGCCGGCCTTCAGTGTCTTGAGGAAGGCGTTCTCCTCGGCGAGGGCGACCTTCTCGATCCGCTCGCGGTCGGTGATGAGCTCGGGGTACTGCTGGCCCATCATGCCGATGACGACGTCGATCAGGTCCCTGACGACCGGGCCGGTGGCGCCGAGCAGGCGCATGTTGCGGATGGCGCGGCGCATGATGCGGCGCAGCACGTACCCGCGGCCCTCGTTGCCCGGGGTGACGCCGTCGCCGATGAGCATGGTGGCGGTGCGCATGTGGTCGGTGACCACGCGCAGGGACACGTCCGAGGAGTCGGCGGCGCCGTATTCCACGCCGGTCAGCTCGGTGGCCTTCCTGATGACGGCCATCGAAGTGTCGATCTCGTACATGTTCCGCACGCCCTGAAGAATCATGGCGAGTCGTTCCAGGCCGAGGCCGGTGTCGATGTTCTTCGAGGGCAGCTCGCCGAGGATCGGGTAGTCCTTGCCCGGGCCTTCGCCGCGCTCGTACTGCATGAAGACCAGGTTCCAGATCTCCACGTAGCGCTCGTCGTTGACGGCCGGGCCGCCCTCCTCGCCGAACTCCGGGCCCCGGTCGTAGTTGATCTCAGAGCAGGGACCGCAGGGGCCGGGGACGCCCATGTCCCAGTAGTTGTCCTTCTTGCCCAGCCGCTGGATGCGCTCGGCCGGGACGCCGACGACGTCACGCCAGATGCGCTCGGCCTCGTCGTCCTCCTGGTAGACGGTGATCCACAGCTTCTCCGGCTCCAGGCCGTAACCGCCCTTGTCCTGGGGGTTGGTGAGCAGCTCCCAGGCGAGCTCGATGGCGCCTTCCTTGAAGTAGTCGCCGAAGGAGAAGTTGCCGCACATCTGGAAGAACGTGCCGTGCCGCGTGGTCTTGCCGACCTCTTCGATGTCGGGCGTGCGGACGCACTTCTGCACGCTCGTGGCGCGGCTGAAGGGCGGCTTGACCTCGCCCAGGAAGTAGGGCTTGAAGGGCACCATGCCGGCCGGGACGAGGAGCAGAGTCGGGTCGTCCGCGATGAGCGACGCCGAAGGGACGACGGTGTGACCGCGCTCCTCGAAGAAGCTCAACCAGCGGCGGCGAATCTCAGCCGACTCCATCAGTGGTCCTCATTCCGGTTGTACGAATTCTTCTTGTACGTGTACGACGTGCTGTCGATGACGTACGTCTTCGGCTCTGTGCGGTTCTCGATGGCGGCATGCCGCCTGGGTGCCGGGAGTTCGGGGTCGACGGGGGCGTTGAGCCCGAGCGCGTCGCCCAGTTCGGCCTCCCGCTGGGCCATGTTGTCGCGGACGTCGAGCGCGAAGTCGACCGCGCGGTCCTTCAGCCGGTGGCCGGCCTTGATCGCCTTGTTCCCCGCGGTTCTGGCGAGGCTCTCGGGCGTCAGCTGCTTCAGCTTCCGGTTGACCTTGGTGGTGGCCCACACTCCGGCGGCGACGCCGGTGGTGAACCAGAACGTACGGCGGAACATCGCTGGCTCTCAGTCCCTCTTCCCTCGGGCGCTGCGCCGAGAGACCGTGCGGCCCACGATCACGGTACGCCTCGACGCCTTGCCGGGCACGTCCTCCTTGCGGCCGCCGAGGGCCCGGCGCACGCCGTAGCCGAAGGCGGCGACCTTGACCAGAGGGCCGCCGAAGGTGGAGGCGACGGTGGTCGACAGCGCGGAGGCGTTCGACGTGACCTCCTGGACGTCGGAGGCGATCGAGTCGACCCGGTCGATCTGGGTCTGCGCGGAGCGCACCGCCGCGGAGGCGTCGGCCAGCAGCGGGACGGCCTGATCGGTCACTTCCGCCACGAGCTTGGTGGTCGCCCTGAGTGTCTGGGCCAGCCTCGCCAGCGCGACGGCGAGGAAGGAGACCAGGATCGCCCAGAAGACAGCCACCAGGATTCCGGCCACCTCTCCACCGGACACTGTTGCACCCGCTCCCTGAAAACGTGCCTGAACATCGAAAAAGTCGTGCGACGAGCCTATCGCGCCGGGGGTGCGGCTCCGTACCGGATTACCCGCCGGGGACGGCGCATTCGCGAAAGCCCGCCGCCTCGCCCGCCCAAAGGGGCGGGGAGACGACGGGCTGGGGTACCGCGTGCCTGCCGAGGATCAGCGGGCGTAGTACTCGACGACGAGCTGCTCGTCGCAGATCACCGGGATCTCCTTGCGGTTCGGCTCACGGTCCAGGCGGAACGCCAGGGCCTTGAGGTTCACCTGGAGGTAGCGCGGGGTCTCGCCGTCGGGGGCGAAGCCACCCTCACGGGCGATCGTGAAGAGGGTCTTCTCCTTGGAGCGCTCGCGGACCTGCACGACGTCGTCCGGGCGAACCCGGAAGGAGGGCTTGTCGACCTTCTTGCCGTTGACCGCGATGTGGCCGTGCGTGACCATCTGGCGGGCCTGGTAGATCGTGCGGGCGATGCCCGAACGCAGGACCAGGGCGTCGAGACGGCGCTCCAGCTCGATGATCAGGGCCTCGCCGGTCTTGCCCTGGACCTTGGAGGCACGCTCGTAGGCGCGGACGAGCTGGCGCTCGGACACGTCGTACTGCGCGCGCAGGCGCTGCTTCTCGAGCAGACGGACCTTGTAGTCCGAGTTCTGCTTGCGGCCGCGGCCGTGCTCACCCGGCGGGTAGGGGCGGGCCTCGAAGTACTTGACGGCCTTCGGGGTGAGCGCGATGCCGAGGGCACGCGACTTCTTGACCTTGGGGCGGGACTGGTTCGCCACTGTTTCTCGTTTCCTAGTGTCGGCTTGTCAGGGTTGTGGGAGGTCGCATCCGCAGCCGGGGAAACCCTCCTCGTCCCCTGGAGGACGGGGCGGGCAGCCGCTCCCCTGGTCTGGGCACATACGTGCAGCACGCGAGTGGCCCACCGACCGGTCCCGTCCTGCGACGAGTGGTGGTGGGCTGCCCGCGACACCGTTCGACGGTGCGCGACGCTCCTGGTGCCGGTCCGGGGACTGGGCCCCTGACTGACTCCGGCCGACTGTCCTGTTCTGACTGCACGGGACGCGGCACTCCGGCCAAGTTTACAGGGTGCTCAGGACCGCTTTCGACCGAGGTTCTTCCGGGTCCACTCGACCGCGTCCGCGTAGCGGGCCTCCGCGCCGTGCCGGGTCGGCTCGTAGTACTCGCGGTCCTTGAGGGCGTCCGGGGCGTACTGCTGGGCGGCGATTCCCTCGGGCAGGTCGTGCGGGTAGACGTAGCCCTGGCCGTGGCCGAGCTTGGTGGCGCCCTTGTAGTGACTGTCGCGAAGGTGCGCGGGCACGGGCCCGGCCAGTCCCTTGCGGACGTCCTCCAGGGCGGCGCCGATCGCGGTGGTCGCGGCGTTGGACTTGGGGGCCAGGGCGAGGGCGATGGTGGCGTGGCTGAGGGTGAGGGCGGCCTCCGGGAAGCCGATCATGGCGACGGCCTGGGCGGCGGCGACCGCGATCGGCAACGCGTTCGGGTCGGCGAGGCCGATGTCCTCGCTGGCGGAGATCATCAGACGGCGGGCGATGAAGCGGGGGTCCTCGCCGGCCTCGATCATCCGGGCCAGGTAGTGCAGGGCGGCGTCGACGTCGGAGCCGCGGATGGACTTGATCAGGGCGCTGGCCACGTCGTAGTGCTGGTCGCCGTCACGGTCGTACTTCACGGCGGCCCGGTCGACCGTCTCCTCCAGGGTGGTCAGGCCGATCTCCGTCTCGCCCTTGTCCAGGGCGGCTCCGGCGGCCGCCTCCAGGGCCGTCAGGGCGCGGCGGGCGTCGCCGCCGGCGATGCGCAGGAGGTGGCTCTCGGTCTCCTCGGGGAGGGTGACGGCGCCTTTGAGGCCGCGCTCGTCGGTCAGGGCTCGCTGGACGAGGCCCTTGATGTCGTCGTCCGTGAGCGGTTCGAGGGTGAGGAGGAGGGAGCGGGACAGCAGGGGCGAGATCACCGAGAAGTAGGGGTTCTCCGTCGTCGCAGCGATCAGTGTCACCCAGCGGTTCTCGACGGCCGGGAGCAGGGAGTCCTGCTGGGCCTTGCTGAAGCGGTGGATCTCGTCGAGGAAGAGGACGGTCTCCTTGCCGTACCCGCCGGAGGCGCGACGGGCGCCGTCGATGACCGAGCGGACCTCCTTGACACCCGCGGTGATCGCCGACAGTTCGACGAAGCGGGCGTTGGTGGCCTTGGAGACGACGTACGCCAGGGTGGTCTTGCCCGTGCCGGGCGGGCCCCAGAGGATCACCGAGGAGGGGCCGGCCGGGCCGGAGGCGCCCTCGCCGACCAGTCTGCGCAGGGGCGAGCCCGGCTTCAGCAGATGCCGCTGGCCCACGACCTCGTCGAGGGTGCGCGGGCGCATCCGCACCGCCAGGGGGCTGCTGGACGGCTCCTTCTCCTGGCGTTCTTCTGCTGCGGCGGTGAACAGGTCGGGCTCCACGTCAGAAACCCTAAATCACGGCACTGACAATCCCTCCGGGCCCTGGTGCCCCCGGCTCAGCTGATCCAGAAGTTCCACCAGCGGGTCAGGATCAGCATGCCGATGATGCCGATGTGCAGCACGGGCATGACCCAGGTGAACTCGCCGAAGAAGCCCTTGAGCCAGCCCGGGGCGGGCAGGAAGCCCTTGCGGATGTTGAACGACGTCACGTACCAGAACATGAGGATCGTCGCGACCCAGGCCAGGCAGCACCACAGGCACAGCGCGTTGATCCGGTACAGGGACTGGAACATCAGCCAGGCGCAGAAGCTCACGCCGAACAGGCAGCCGGCGTTGAAGGTGAGCCAGTACCAGCGCGGGAAGCGGGCGCGGGCGAGCAGGCTCATGCCGACGCCGATGACGATGCCGTAGGCGACGAGGCCGAGCATCGGGTTCGGGAAACCGAAGACGGCCGCCTGCTTGCTCTCCATGACGCTGCCGCAGGAGACGACGGGGTTGAAGCTGCACCCTGGGGTGAACGTCTTGCCCTCGACCTTGGCCTCGAGGATCTTGAACTTGTCGATCGTGATGACCCACGCGGCGAGCAGTCCGGCCGCGCCGGTGATCACCAGCAGCAGGGCGAGGGCCCGGCTGCCGCCCTCGGCGCGGGGCGCGATCTGGGCGCGCTCCGGCTCGGGCTCCGTGGAGACGTCCTTGACTGTCGTCTTGCTCATCACGCCGATTCCGTCACTTGAGACCTGGACACCTTCGGACAGGGCCATTGTGCCGCACAGGTACGTCCGTCCACCGTTCAGTGGACATAAGGACGTCCGCACGGTCGTCCCTGAGGGTGCCGTTCCGGCCGACGCTCGTCGCATGACAGCACACGAGTACGACCTCGCCGTTCAGGTGCGGGGGCTGCGCAAGAGGTACGGGGGCGTGACCGCCGTCGACGGCATCGATCTGGGCATCCGGCGGGGCGAGGTGTTCGGCCTGCTCGGGCCCAACGGCGCGGGCAAGAGCACCACGGTGGAGATTCTCCAGGGCAACCGGGACCGGGACGCGGGCGAGGTGTCGGTGCTCGGGTCGGACCCGGCGAGCGCCACGCGCGCGTGGCGCTCGCGCGTGGGAATCGTCTGGCAGGACGAATCGGCGCCGGCGGAGTTGACGGTCCGGGAGACGGTGCGGCACTTCGCCGGCGACTACCCGCGGCCGCGCGACCCGGAGGAAGTCATCGGCCTGGTCGGCCTGGAGGCGAAGGCGGACAGCCGGATCAAGGCGCTGTCGGGTGGCCAGCGCCGGCGTCTTGACGTGGCGCTCGGCGTGATCGGCGGCCCGGACCTGCTGCTCCTGGACGAGCCGACGACCGGGTTCGATCCGGCGGCCCGGCGGCAGTTCTGGTCGCTGATCCGCGCCCTGGCCGACGAGGGCACGACCATCCTGCTGACCACGCACTACCTGGAGGAGGCTGAGGCCCTCGCACACCGCCTGGCCGTCGTCGCGAAGGGCCGGATCGTCGCCGAGGGCGAGCCCGGGGCGTTGCGGGAGCGGTACGGCACCGAGTCCCTCGTCGAGTGGACCGAGCGGGACGGCACTCCGCGCAGGGAGCGCACCGGGACGCCGACCAGGACGATCGCCGGGCTCATGCGCCGCTTCGACGGTGAGATCCCGGGACTGGCGGTGAGCCGGCCCACGCTGGAGGACGTCTACCTCCGGCTCACCGGACAGGAGAGCGGGGCATGACCACGACCGTCGTACGGGACCGCGGTGCGGTCGGCGCCGAGGGGCTGCCCGGCGCCTGGGGGCTGGGGCTGCGGCGGGGTGCCCTGGAGATCAGGCAGTTCTTCCGGCAGCGCGACCAGGTGGTGTTCACGTTCGCCTTCCCGGTCGTCTTCCTGTTCCTTTTCGCGTCGATCTTCCGGGACGACGTGGACGGCGCGGGCATCACCGCCTCGCAGCTCTACGTCCCGGCGATGATGGCCGCCGGCATCATGTCGACGAGTTTCCAGGCACTGGGCATCTCGATCGCCGTGGAGCGGGAGGAGAAGGCGCTGCGCCGGCTGCGTGGCACGCCGATGCCGCCGACGGCGTACTTCCTCGGCAAGATCTGGCTTGTTCTGTTCACCGGTGTGCTGGAGACGGTGATCCTGCTGCTCGTCGGCACGACCGTGTACGACGTGGACCTGCCGTCCGACGCGGGCCGCTGGTTCGACCTGGCGTGGATCTTCGTGCTCGGGATCACGGCGTGTGCCCTGCTCGGCATCGCGATCAGCTCGGTGCCGAGGTCCGCGAACAGCGCGAGCTCCGTCGTCGTGCTGCCCTTCTTGGTGCTCCAGTTCATCTCCGGTGTGTACATCGCGATCGGCACCATCCCGGACTGGATGCTGACCATCGGCGCGCTGTTCCCGCTGAAGTGGATGTGCCAGGGGCTGCGCGGGGTGTTCCTGCCGGAGTCGGCGCAGGTGCTGGAGCAGGCCGGGAGCTGGGAGTTGGGACGGGTGGCCCTGGTGCTCGCCGCGTGGTGCGTCGGAGGATTGGCGCTGTGCCTGCTGACGTTCCGCTGGAAGGACCGGCGCGAGGGGTGAGCGATGCGGCGGATGCCGACAGCGCCTACACCTGGGAGCGCTCGTTCCGGCTCTGGGACACGTACTTCGCGCTCATCTGGGTGGCGACCTTGGTGTTCGTGCTCGGCGCGGGCCGCCCCGGGTGGCCGGCCCGTGTCGTCGCGGCGGCGCTGCTCGCCCTGCTGATCCCGCTCTTCGTGGGGGTGGGGCGGCCGCTCCTGCGGCAGGACCCGTCCGACGAGCGACGGGCGCTCGTCTATCTCACGGCGGCGCTGGCGCTGTTCCTTCCGTCGGCGGTCCTCGTCGGGGAGACGCGGCTGATGACGTTCGCACTCGTCCCGCAGTGCTTCATGACGCTGCGGATGCGGTGGGCGCTGGTGGCGGTGGCCGTCATCAACTTCGCGCCGGTGGTCGGCTGGGCGCTGCTGTGGTGGCCGAGCGACGAGGACGTCTTCTTCAACGTGCTTTTCGCCGTGGTCACGTTCGTCTTCTCGGCGGCGGTCGGTGGCTGGGTCATCCGGATCATCGAGCAGAGCCAGGAACGGGCAGCGCTGATCACCGAGTTGGACGCCAGCCGCCACGAGGTCGCGCGATTGTCGACGGCGCACGGGGCGCTGGCCGAGCGGGAGCGGCTGGCCCGGGAGATCCACGACACGCTCGCGCAGGGATTCACCAGTCTGGTGATGCTCATCCAGGCGGTCGAGGCGGAGCTGGAGCACGACCTGCCCGAGGCGCGGCGTCATCTGCGGCTGATGGACGAGACGGCCCGGCAGAACCTGGCCGAGGCCCGGGCCCTGGTGGCCGGGGGCGCGCCCGCCGACCTGGACGGCGCCTCCCTCCCGGACGCGCTGGGGCGGCTCGCCGCGCGCCATGACGCGGCGCTGGAGGTGACCGGCCCGGTCCGTGCGCTGCCCGCCGGCCCGAGGTGGTCGCCCTGCGCGCCTGCCAGGAGGCGCTGGCCAACGCCCGCAAGCACGCGGGGAGTTCGGTGGCGGTCGGGGTGTCGCTGGCGTACGCCGATGGCATGCTGACCGTGTCCGTACGGGACGATGGGCCCGGCTTTGACCCGGATGCCGTTCGGGGGGGCTACGGTCTGGCGGGGTTGCGGGCCCGGGCCGCCGAAGTGGGCGGAACCGCCGAGGTGCGCAGCGCCCCGGGCGACGGCACGGTCGTGACCGTCCGGCTGCCGGTCGTGAGGAGGGAGACGCCGTGATCCGGATCGTCCTGGCCGACGACCATCCCGTCGTACGGGAGGGGCTGCGGGCGATGCTCAGTGCGGAGCCGGATCTGGAGGTCGTCGCCGACGCGTCCAGCGGGCCTCAGGCGGAGGCGCTGGCGGCTCAGTTGCGGCCCGACATCGTGCTGATGGATCTGCGGATGCCGGGCGGCGGGGGCGTCGACTCCATCGTGCGGATGACGCGGGCCGGGCTGCCGTGCCGGGTGGTGGTGCTGACGACGTACGAGACGGACCGGGACATCCTGCGGGCGGTGGAGGCCGGGGCGGCGGGTTATCTGCTGAAGGACCTGCCGCGTGCGGAACTCGCGGAGGCGGTGCGGGCGGCGGCGCGCGGCGAGACGGTGTTGGCTCCCTCGGTGGCGGCCCGGCTGGTCGATCAGTTGCGCACGAAGCCGGAGCGGCCGCGGCTGTCGGAACGGGAGACGGCGGTGTTGCGGCTGGTCGCCGAGGGCTGCACGAATGCCGAGATCGGGCGTCGTTTGTTCATCGGGGAGTCGACGGTGAAGACGTATCTGCTGCGGATCTTCGGCAAGTTGGGGGTGGACGACCGGACGGCGGCGGTGACGAGCGCGATGCGGTACGGGCTGCTGGAGCAGTGAGGAAGGCGCCGGGGGTATCCGGCGCCTTCGAACTCGAGTCAGCCCAGCCGCGCTTCCAGTTCCGCCACGATCTCGTTCACGCCCACCGCCGTCTGCTCGCCCGACTCCATGTCCTTGAGCTGGACGACGCCCTCGGCGAGGTCGCGTTCGCCGGCGACGATCGTGTAGCGGGCGCCGCTGCGGTTGGCGTTCTTCATCGCGCCCTTGAGGCCCTTGCCGCCGTAGGAGAAGTCGGCCGCGATGCCGTTCTTGCGCAGCTCCATGACCTTGGCGAACAGGACCCGGCGCGCCTCCTCGCCGAGCGGGACGGCGAACACGCTGGTAGTGGCGGGGAGTTCGAGCTCGACACCCTCCGCCTCCAGCGCGAGGACCGTGCGGTCGACGCCGAGGGCCCAGCCGACGGACGGCAGCGCGGGGCCGCCGATCATCTCGGACAGGCCGTCGTAGCGTCCGCCGCCGCCGACGGCGGACTGGGAGCCCAGGCCGTCGTGGACGAACTCGAACGTCGTGCGCGTGTAGTAGTCCAGGCCGCGCACCAGCTTCGGGTCGTCCTCGAAGGCGACGCCCGCCGCCGTGATCAGCTCGCGGACCTCCTCGTGGTACGCCTTGCAGGCGTCGCAGAGGTAGTCGCGCAGCAGCGGGGCGTCCCCCAGCTGCTTCTGGACCGACTCACGCTTGTCGTCCAGGACGCGCAGCGGGTTGATCTCCGCCCGGCGCAGGGTGTCCTCGTCCAGGTCCAGGCCGCGCAGGAAGTCCTGGAGTGCCGTCCGGTACACCGGGCGGCACTCCTTGTCGCCCAGGCTGTTGAGCAGGATCCGGAAGTTGCTCAGACCCAGCGAGCGGTACGCCTGGTCGGCCAGGATGATCAGCTCGGCGTCCAGTGCCGGGTCCTCGGCACCGATCGCCTCGGCGCCGACCTGGGAGAAGTGGCGGTAGCGGCCCTTCTGGGGGCGCTCGTAGCGGTAGTACGAGCCGGAGTACCAGAGCTTGACCGGGAGGTTGCCGGCCTTGTGCAGGTTGGCCTCCAGCGCGGCACGCAGGACGGAGGCCGTGCCCTCCGGGCGCAGGGCCAGCTTGTCGCCGCCCTTGGTCTCGAAGGCGTACATCTCCTTCGTCACGATGTCCGTGGACTCGCCGACGCCGCGCGCGAAGAGTTCGATGTTCTCGAACCCCGGCGTCTCGATGTAGCCGTAGCCGGAGTCGCGCAGCGGTGCGGCGATCGCATCGCGGACCGCCAGAAACGTCGCGGAGTCCGGTGGGATCAGGTCGTACGTGCCCTTGGGGGCCTTGAAGGTGCTCACGGAAGGTCTCGTCACATTCCTCGTCGGGGAGCCTCGGCAGCTCCCTGGCCGGCCGCCACCTGCCGCAGATACGGGTTGGTGGCGCGCTCCTGGCCGATGGTGGTCTGGGGGCCGTGGCCGGACAGCACCGCGGTCGAGTCGTCGAGCGGCAGGCACACGCGGGCCAGCGAGTCGAGCATCTCGGCCATGTCGCCGCCGGGCAGGTCGGTGCGTCCGATGGAGCCGGCGAACAGCAGGTCGCCCGAGAACAGGATCGGCGGGATGTCCGCCGCCTCGGGCATGCCGAAGGTCACCGACCCCTTGGTATGACCCGGCGCGTGCGCCACGGACAGCTCCAGACCCGCCAGCTCCAGCTTCGCACCGTCGGCCAGCTCCTTGACGTCGTCGGGCTCCCCCACGGTCAGCTCGCCCATGAGCGGCATCCCGATGGAACGGCCGAGCGCCTTCTCCGGGTCGCTCATCATGTACCGGTCGTCGGGGTGGATCCAGGCCGGCACGTCGTGCGTGCCGCACACCGGTACCACCGAGGCCACATGGTCGATGTGGCCGTGGGTGAGGACGACCGCGATTGGCTTGAGCCGATGCTTTCTGATCGCTTCCTCGACGCCGTCGGCGGCCTGATGGCCGGGGTCGATGATCACGCACTCCTCACCGGCGGCGGGGGCGACGAGGTAGCAGTTCGTCCCCCAGGCCCCGGCGGGGAACCCGGCAATGAGCACGATCGTCCTTCGTTGTGTCGATACGGGCGGCTGCGGCTGCTGTCAGAGCCTACCGGCGCTGCCGATTCCTCAGCGAACCCATATACGGTACGGGGCACACGCAGGCGGTCGGCGCACAGGCCCCACGCGTACCGGTCGACGTATCAGACGCATGAGGAGAGAACCCGGTGGTCAGCCAGGAACAGCGGCGGCGTCAGCTCGCCCGTGAGAAGTACTTGCGGCAGCAGCAGCGACGCACTGACGCACGGCGCAAGGCCCGTATCCGCAACTCCGTGATCGCCTCGGTTCTGGGCGTGGTCGTGGTGCTCTCCGTGTCGGTCTATCTGACCAAGCCGTTCGAGGACGACGGCAAGAAGGAGAACGCGGGAGCGGAGGTCACCCCGAGCGCCTCGCCCACCAAGGCCGCGGACCCGTGTGAGAAGCCCGCCGCGGGCAAGGTCAAGTCGGAGACCTGGAAGAAGGAACCGGCGATGACGATCGACGAGTCGGCGAAGTACACGATGAAGCTGGAAACGACCTGCGGCGAGATAGACATCGCGCTGAAGGCGTCGGCGGCGCCGCACACCGTCAACTCGTTCGACTTCCTCGCCGGCAAGGGTTACTTCGACCACAGCAAGTGCCACCGGCTCACGAACCAGGGCATCTACGTCCTCCAGTGCGGCGACCCGCAGGGCACCGGCATGGGCGGCCCCGGCTACACCATCCCGGACGAGAACCTCAAAGACAAGAGCCTCAAGGGCGGGGTGTACCCGGCGGGCACGGTGGCGATGGCGAACCAGTACAACCCCCAGACGAAGCAGGGCCGCGACAGCGGCGGCAGCCAGTTCTTCCTCGTCTACCAGGACAGTCAGCTGCCGCCCGACTACACACCGTTCGGAACGGTGTCCGAGGCGGGCATGAAGGTCCTCAAGAAAATCGCCGACGCCGGAGCGCAGGCCCCCGACCCTCAGACGGGCAACACGGCGCCCAACGCGACGGTCGTGATCAACAAGGCCACGGTCACCAAATCCTGACCCTCAACTGCGTAATTTCGGTCGCGCGGGATGCGGACAGGCCCCCCGCCGGTCGCCTATGTTGGCCGTGACGAAACTGTGGACGATGCCCGGGGGAGCTTCAGGCCCCTCGCAGGCATCATGTGGAGGAGGCGCTGTGAGCAGCGACCCGTGGGGCCGCGTCGACGAGACGGGGACCGTGTACGTGCGTACGGCCGACGGCGAGCAGGTCGTCGGATCCTGGCAGGCAGGCTCCCCCGAGGAGGCGCTGGCCTATTTCGAGCGCAAGTACGAGGGCCTGGTTGTCGAGATCGGCCTCCTCGAGAAGCGAGTGAAGACCACCGACCTGTCGGCGAAGGACGCCCAGGCGGCCATCGACCACATCCGGGAACAGGTCGACGCGCACCACGCGGTGGGCGACCTGGACGCCCTGCGGGTCCGGCTGGACAAGCTCACCGAGTTGGTGGAGGCGCGCCGCGAGGAGCGCAAGGCGCAGCGGGCGAAGCAGTCCGACGAGGCGCGCAAGGCCAAGGAGTCGCTGGTCGCCGAGGCGGAGGAGCTGGCGCAGTCCGACCAGTGGCGGGCAGCCGGTGAGCGGCTGCGGGCTCTGGTGGACACCTGGAAGGGCCTGCCGCGTCTGGACCGCAAGTCCGACGACGAGCTGTGGCACCGGTTCTCGCACGCCCGGTCGGCGTTCTCCAAGCGGCGCAAGCAGCACTTCGCGCAGCTGGACGCGCAGCGCGAGGAGGCGCGGCGGACCAAGGAGCGGCTGGTCGCCGAGGCCGAGGCGCTGTCGAACTCGACGGACTGGGGTGCGACGGCCGCGCGCTACCGCGAGCTGATGGCCGAGTGGAAGGCCGCCGGCCGCGCCCAGCGTGAGCACGAGGACGACCTGTGGAACCGCTTCCGCGGCGCCCAGGACGTCTTCTTCGCCGCGCGCAGCTCGGTCTTCGCCGAGCGGGACGCCGAGCAGGCGGAGAACCTGAAGCTCAAGGAGGAGCTGGCCGAGGAGGCCGAGAAGCTCCTGCCGATCACGGACCTGAAGGCGGCCAGGGCCGCGTTCCGTTCGATCAACGAGCGGTGGGAGGCCATCGGTCATGTGCCGCGTGACGCCCGGCCCAAGGTCGAGGGCCGTATGCACGCGGTCGAGCGGGCCCTCCAGGAGGCGGAGGAGGCCGAGTGGCGCCGGACGAACCCGGAGGCACGCGCGCGTGCCGAGGGTCTGACCGGTCAGCTCCAGGCCGCCGTGGACAAGCTGAGGGGCCAGATCGAGCAGGCCCGGGCGCAGGGCAACAACGCCAAGGCCGACAAGCTCGAGCGTGAGCTCGAGGGCCGCCAGGCGCTGCTGGACCAGGCGCTGAAGGGTCTCCAGGAGTTCGGAGGCTGATCAGCCGGTCGAAAAGGGGCCCCGTACGTGCCGTGAGGGGGCCCCTTTCCCATGTCACAGGGCCGCTACGACCTGCTGCGCGCCGACGTCACCCGGTACACGTCGTAGACGCCCTCCACGCCCCGGACCGCCTTCAGCACATGGCCGAGATGCTTCGGGTCGCCCATCTCGAAGGTGAAGCGGGAGGTGGCGACGCGGTCGCGGGAGGTCTGGACGGCCGCGGAGAGGATGTTGACGTGCTGGTCGGACAGCACGCGGGTGACGTCCGAGAGGAGCCGGGAGCGGTCCAGGGCCTCGACCTGGATGGCGACCAGGAAGACCGAGGACTGGGTGGGCGCCCACTCGACCTCGAGGATGCGCTCGGGCTCGCGGGACAGTGAGTCCACGTTCACGCAGTCGTTGCGGTGAACCGATACGCCACTACCGCGGGTGACGAAGCCGATGATGGGGTCGCCGGGGACGGGCGTACAACAGCGGGCCAGTTTGACCCACACGTCCTCGACGCCCTTGACGACGACACCCGGGTCGGCGCTGGAGCGGCGTTTGCGGCTGCGTCCGCGGGCCGGCGGGACCGACTCGTCGATCTCCTCGGTGGCGGCCTCCTCGCCGCCGAGGGCCTGGACGAGCTTCTGCACGATGTTCTGCGCGGAGACATGGCCCTCGCCGATCGCCGCGTACAGCGCGGAGATGTCCGCGTAGCGCATCTCGTGCGCGAGGGTCACCAGGGAGTCGCCGGTGAGGATGCGCTGGATGGGCAGGTTCTGCTTGCGCATGGCGCGGACGATGGCGTCCTTGCCCTGCTCGATCGCCTCGTCACGGCGTTCCTTGGAGAACCAGGCGCGGATCTTGTTGCGGGCACGCGGCGACTTCACGAAGCCGAGCCAGTCGCGCGAGGGACCGGCGCCGGGTGCCTTGGAGGTGAAGACCTCGACCAGGTCGCCGTTGTCGAGGGTGGACTCCAGCGGGACCAGCCGGCCGTTGACCCGGGCGCCTATCGTGCGGTGGCCGACCTCGGTGTGGACCGCGTAGGCGAAGTCCACCGGGGTGGCACCGGCGGGGAGCGCTATGACGTCGCCCTTGGGGGTGAAGACGAAGACCTCGTTGCGGGACAGGTCGAAGCGCAGGGACTCCAGGAACTCGCCGGGGTCCTCGGTCTCCTTCTGCCAGTCGAGGAGCTGCCGCAGCCACGCCATGTCGTTGATGGCGTCCTTGTCCTTGCCGGAGGACCTGGGCGCGTCCGTGCGCACCTTGGAGGCGCCGGCGACGGCCTCCTGCTTGTACTTCCAGTGCGCGGCGATGCCGTACTCGGCGCGGCGGTGCATGTCGAACGTGCGGATCTGGAGCTCGACCGGTTTGCCGCCGGGGCCGATGACCGTCGTGTGCAGCGACTGGTACATGTTGAACTTGGGCATCGCGATGTAGTCCTTGAACCGGCCGGGGACCGGGTTCCAGCGCGCGTGCACCGTGCCGAGGGCCGCGTAGCAGTCGCGGACGGTGTCCACGAGGACGCGGATGCCCACCAGGTCGTAGATCTCCGCGAAGTCACGGCCGCGGACGATCATCTTCTGGTAGACGCTGTAGTAGTGCTTCGGGCGGCCGGTCACGGTCGCCTTGATGCGGGCCGCCCGCAGGTCCTGCTGGACCTCGTCGGTGACGATGGCGAGGTACTCGTCGCGCTTCGGGGCGCGCTCGGCGACCAGGCGGACGATCTCGTCGTACATCTTGGGGTAGAGGATCGCGAAGGCGAGGTCCTCCAGCTCCCACTTGATGGTGTTCATGCCCAGGCGGTGGGCGAGCGGCGCGTAGATCTCCAGGGTCTCGCGCGCCTTCTTCTCCTGCTTCTCGCGCTTGAGGTAGCGCATGGTGCGCATGTTGTGCAGGCGGTCGGCGAGCTTGATGACCAGGACGCGCGGGTCCTTGGCCATGGCGACGACCATCTTGCGCACGGTCTCGGCCTGCGCGGCCTCGCCGAACTTGACCTTGTCCAGCTTGGTGACGCCGTCGACGAGCAGGGCGACGACGTCACCGAAGTCGCGGCGCAGGTCGTCCAGGCCGTACTCGGTGTCCTCGACCGTGTCGTGCAGCAGGCCGGCCATCAGGGTGGCCGGATCCATGCCCAGCTCGGCGAGGATGGTCGTCACGGCGAGGGGGTGCGTGATGTACGGGTCGCCGCTCTTGCGCTTCTGGCCGCGGTGCCAGCGCTCGGCGACCTGGTAGGCGCGCTCGATCTGGCGGAGCGTCGACGTCTCGATCTTCGGGTCGTTGCTGCGCACTATCCGCAGCAACGGCTCCAGCACCGGGTTGTACGGGTTCGCGCGCTGGACGCCGAGGCGGGCCAGACGGGCTCGGACGCGGTTGGAGGAGCCGGTGCGGGCCGGCTGGCCGGCGGCCTGACGCACGGGCGGGGCGGGCTTGGGGCGCGACTGCTCGGCGGGCTTGTCGACGGGCGCCGACGGGGCGTGCTCGACCGGCCCGCGGGTGTCGTTCTTCGCGTGGGGCGCGTTCGGCGCGGGCTTCGCCGCGGCTGCCGAGGCGGACTCGGGCTTGGCGGCGGTCAGGTGCTGGGCCTCGTCTGGCAAGAGGGCTCCTCGTGCGCGATCCGGGTCCCCCGGTCAGGCTCCGGAGACCCCATGGTAGCCATCCTGGACCCCAGGATCGCCTTCAGGCCAATGTGAGGACCGTCTACCCGGGAAACGTGAGAGGCGGGCACCGGATTTCTCCGGGCCTGCCTCCGCGGTGTCGTGCCGGTGTCGTGCCGCTGTCCGCCGGGCTGCTGTGGGCTACCGGACCGTGAGCAGCGCCTCCAGCGGAGCACCGTCGAGAGCCGGTTCCAGGCGGGCGCGGCCGCTCAGGAAGCCGAGCTCCATGAGGACGGCGAGACCCGCGACCTCGGCACCGGCCCGGCGGATGAGCTGGACCGAGGCCTCGGCGGTGCCGCCGGTGGCGAGGACGTCGTCGACGACCAGGACGCGGTCGTCGGCGGTCAGGTCCTCGGCGTGCACCTCGATCTCCGCCGAGCCGTACTCCAGGTCGTAGGCCTGGGCGAGGGTGGCTCCGGGGAGCTTGCCCGCCTTGCGTACGGGGATGAAGCCGAGGCCGGCGCGGACGGCGACCGGGGCGCCGAGGATGAAGCCCCGGGCCTCCAGGCCGACGATCTTGGTGGCACCGGTGCGCTCGGCGATATCGGCGAGGGCGTCGGTGAGCGCGGTGAACGCCGCCGGGTCCGCCAGGAGCGGGGTGATGTCCTTGAACATCACGCCCGGCTCCGGGTAGTCCGCCACGTCCCTGATGCGGCTGAGCAGCAGCTCCCTGATGTCGGTCATCGGCGCTTCCCCGAGGGACGGCCACGGCCCCGGGTGCGGGACGCGGGCTGGTTGCGCGGACCGACGACCGCGGGTGCGGCGTCCTCGGGCTCGCCGTCGTACGACTCGTCGTCGCCGTGGACCTCGGTCTCGCCCTTGGCGGCGGACTGGGCCCGCTTGGCGAGGACGCGCTTCCTCAGGGCCTTCAGCTGCGGCTCGCGCTCCTTGAGGTCGGCGACGAGCGGCGTGGCGATGAAGATCGAGGAGTACGCACCGGCGGCCAGGCCGACGAACAGCGACAGCGAGATGTCGTTCAGCATGCCGGCGCCGAGGACACCGCCACCGATGAACAGCAGGCCCGCCACCGGCAGCAGCGCGACCACCGTGGTGTTGATGGAGCGGACCAGGGTGCTGTTGATCGAGCGGTTGGCGATGTCGCTGTAGGTCCAGCGGGTCTGTTTGGTGATGTCCTTCGTCTGTTCCTTGAGGCTGTCGAAGACCACGACCGTGTCGTAGAGCGAGTAGCCGAGGATGGTCAGCAGACCGATGACCGTACCCGGTGTGACCTCGAAGCCGACAAGGGCGTAGATGCCGACCGTGATGGTGATGTCGTGGATCAGTGCGACGAACGCGGCGAGCGCCATGCGCCACTCGAAGGCGATCGCCAGGTAGATCACCACGAGGACCAGGAAGATGCCGAGGCCCTGCCAGGCCTTGTTCGCGATCTGCTCGCCCCAGCTGGGGCCGACCAGTTCGGCGTTGATCTGCTCCGAGTCGACCTTGAGGTCGTCGGCGAGCGTGTTCTTGATCTTGTTCGCCGCGTCGGTGTCGATGCCGGCGACCTGAATGCGCAGACTGCCGTCACCCAGCTTCTGGACGATCGCGTCGTGGCCGGAGGCCTGTTCCGCGTACTCCTCCGCCCGGGACACCGAAGCGCTGGTGTTCTTCGGGGTGTTGAAGACGGCGCCGCCCTCGAACTCGATGCCCATGTTCAGGCCGCGGACCGCCAGGCCGACGATGGCCGTGATGGTGATCAGGATGGACAGGCCGTACCAGATCTTGCGGTTCTTGACGAAGTCGTAGCCGACCTCGCCACGGTGCAGCCGGGCGCCGAGGTTGCCGAGTTTCGACATCTCAGGCCTCCTTGGGGTCGACGGGGACGGCGGGACGGCGGGTGCGGCGCAGCGGTGGCTGCGCCCCCAGGCTCTTCGGGTCGAGGCCGGACCACTTGTGGCCGTTCGCGAAGAACGGGCGGCGGGCCATCAGCGTCAGCAGCGGCTTGGTGAAGAGGAACACGACGACCACGTCGAGCAGGGTGGTCAGGCCGAGCGTGAACGCGAAGCCCTGGACCTTGCCGACGGTGACGATGAAGAGCACCGCGGCGGCGAGGAACGACACGAAGTCGGAGACCAGGATGGTGCGCCGGGCACGCGGCCAGGCCCGCTCGACGGCGGGGCGCAGCGAGCGACCCTCCCGGATCTCGTCGCGGACGCGTTCGAAGTACACGATGAACGAGTCCGCGGTGATGCCGATCGCGACGATGGCACCGCACACGGCCGGCAGGTTCAGCGCGAAGCCGATGGTCGGGCCGAGCAGGGCCATGAGCGTGTAGGTGAGCGCGGCGGACACCAGCAGCGAGAGGATCGCGATGAACGACAGGCCGCGGTAGTAGGCCAGCAGATAGATGACGACCAGCGCGAGACCGATCGCGCCTGCGATCAGGCCGGCGTTCAGCTGGTCACCGCCGAGCGCGGCGGTCACCGTCGTCATGCTGTCCACCTTGAAGGTCAGCGGCAGCGCACCGTACGACAGCATGTTGGCGAGTTCCTGGGCGGACTGCTGGGTGAAGTTGCCGGAGATCTCCGCATTGCCGCCGGTCAGGGCCTGCCGCACGTACGGGTCGGAAACCACGTCACCGTCCAGGACGATCGCGAACTGGTTCTGCGGAGACTGGTTCTGCGCCAGCTTGCCGGTGATGTCCGCGAACTTCTTGGCGCCCCCGTCGGTGAAGTCCATCGTGACCGTCCAGCCCGCACCGGTCTGGGTGTTCAGGACGGCCTGGGCCTTGTCGACGTCGGTGCCGTCGACCTCGGCGGGGCCGAGGATGTACTTCTGCCACTGACCCTGCGCGTTCTTGCCGCAGGCCAGGGTGGGCTGGGAGGCCTTGACGCCGTCGCCCACGGTGGAGCGGGTCTTCTCGTTGGTGCAGTCGAGCTTGGCGTACTGCTCCTGGAGCTTGCTCGGGTCGTCGCCGGCTGCGCCGCCGGTCGCGGAGGCGGAGGGGCTGGCCTTCGCCTTGTCCGAGGCGCTCGCGGACGGCGTCGCGTCGGCCTTCAGCGCGTCCGTGACCGCGCGGCCCTGGGTGCTGGGAGAGGCGGACGGGGAGGCGGAGCCCTTGTCGGTGGCCTCGGGCTTGTCGGTGGCCTTGCCGGACGGCTGGTCCGAGGGGCTTCCCGTGGGGCTCGGCGAGGGGCTGGCCGCGCCACCGCCGCCGGAGACCTCGGTCGCGATGACCGGGCGGAAGTAGAGCTTGGCGGTGGTGCCGACCTGCTTGCGCGCCTGCTCGGAATTCGTGCCCTTGGGGATGTTGACGATGATGTTGTCCCGGCCCTGCGTCTGGACCTCGGCCTCCTGGACGCCCAGACCGTTGACACGGCGCTCCATGATGGAGACGGCGGTGTCCATGTTGGTCTTGTTGATCGCCGCTTCGTTGCCGGCCTCGGGGACCGCGCGGAGCGTGATGCTGGTGCCGCCGGCCAGGTCGATACCGAGACGCGGGGTGGTGTGCCCCGAGGCGAACATCCCACCGGTGAGCGCCGCGATGGCGATCAGAATCAGGGCCAGCGAGCGCCCCGGCTTGCTCTGGGCGCTCGCGTTCCGGCCCTTTTTAGGTGTGGCCACCTTCTCGTACTCCCTCTCGGGCCACCTCGCTCCGGATCGGCGGACGGGCGGCCATGACATGGTGTCGGGATTCCGTGCGAGCCGGTCGTGTCGCGGGGTGCGCGGGCCGGGCCCGCGCACCCCGGGACACGACTACTTCGCCTCGGAGTCGCCGTCGGTCTTCTTCGGCTCTTCGTCCGTCTTCGCCTCGCCGGCCGGGGCGTCGTCGGCCGGCTCGTCGGCCGCGTCCTTCTTGCCGAGGTCGACGGCCTTGTCGTCAGCGGTGGCGTCGGCGGCGGAGTCACCGGTCTCGGTGAGGGAGGAGGCGTCGTCCGGGACGATGTCGGCGTCGGACTTCAGGTCGTGCTCGATGCCGTGGACGATGCGGTTGTACTCGTCGTCGGTGAGGACGGCACCGATGGCGTTCTTGGCGAAGAGGAGCTCGACGCCCGGACCGGCGTCGACGAGGACGGTGTCCTCGTTCACCTCCTTGACCGTGGCGTACATGCCCCCGATGGTGCGCACACCGCTGCCGGGCTGCATTTGGTTCCGCATCTCCACGGCCTGCTGCTGCTTCTTCTTGGCCGACCGGGTCATCAGGAACATGGCCCCGATGAGCACGATGAACGGGAGGAGGGTCAGGAGACTCACGGGTCGGTACTTCCTTCACACGACCGCGCTGTGAGCGGCCAGATGGTTGGGGGTGTGTACGCCGCCGACAAAGGCGGCATCGGCGGAGTCTAAGCGAGTCCGCGCGCATGGAACAACGCTCAGCATGGCACCGGGGTTCCTGCTCCGGCCACTGACCTCGCCGCCTAGGAGCCATGACGGGTCCGTGAGGGGGCCGTCACGCCCCGAACAGGTCCTGTTGTCCGTTTCCGGCGGTCTGTGAGCGGGGCGGGGTGAGGCCGAGATGCGCCCATGCGGCGGGGGTGGCGACGCGGCCGCGCGGGGTGCGGGCCAGCAGTCCCTCCCGTACCAGGAAGGGCTCGGCGACCTCTTCCACGGTCTCACGCTCCTCCCCCACGGCGACCGCGAGCGTGGACAACCCGACGGGGCCGCCGCCGAACAGCTTGAGCAGGGCTTCCAGCACGGCCCGGTCGAGGCGGTCGAGGCCGCGGGCGTCCACCTCGTAGACGGCGAGGGCTGCCTCGGCGATGTCCTTGGTGATCAGGCCGTCGGCCTTGACCTGCGCGTAGTCCCGGACGCGGCGCAGCAGACGGTTGGCGATGCGGGGCGTGCCGCGGGAGCGGCCGGCGATCTCGGCGGCGCCGTCCGGCTCGATCTCGACTTCGAGGAGGTCCGCGGAGCGGTGGATGACCCGCTCCAGTTCGGCCGGTTCGTAGAACTCCATGTGGGCGGTGAAGCCGAAGCGGTCGCGCAGCGGGGGCGGCAGCAGGCCCGCGCGGGTGGTGGCGCCGACCAGGGTGAACGGGGGCAGCTCCAGCGGGATGGCGGTGGCACCCGGGCCCTTGCCGACGATGACGTCGACGCGGAAGTCCTCCATCGCCATGTACAGCATCTCCTCGGCGGGCCGGGACATGCGGTGGATCTCGTCGAGGAAGAGGACCTCGCCCTCCTGGAGGGAGGAGAGGATCGCGGCGAGGTCGCCAGCGTGCTGGATGGCGGGGCCCGACGTGATGCGGATCGGGGCGCCCATCTCGGCCGCGATGATCATCGACAGGGTGGTCTTGCCGAGGCCGGGGGCGCCGGAGAGCAGCACGTGGTCGGCGGTGGCGCCCCTCGCGCGTGCGGCGCGCAGGACGAGGTCGAGCTGCTCGCGGACCTTCTCCTGGCCGATGAACTCGCCCAGGTCCTTGGGCCGCAGGGCGGCCTCGACGGCTTGGTCCTCACGGTCGGCGGACGCACCGACGAGCCGCTCGGCGGCATCGGCGTCGGTCGTGTCGTCCCAGTTCATGTGATGTGCCTCGGAGTCGTGGGGGTCAGCGGGCGCGGTTCAGAGTCTGGAGGGCGGCCTTCAGCAGCGGTCCCACCTGGGGCGTGCCCTCGGCGGCCTCGGCCTGCGGAGCCACGGCGGCCACCGCCTCGTCGGCCTCCCGGGTCGCGTACCCGAGGCCGATCAGGGCCGCGTGCAGCTGGTCGCGCCAGCCGCTGCTGACCGGTGCGCCGACGGCGGGTGCGCCGACCGGCGCGCCGAGCCGGTCCTTCAGCTCCAGGAGCAGCTTCTGGGCGCCCTTCTTGCCGATGCCGGGGACCGCGGTGAGCGCTTTCTCGTCGCCGGTCGCGACGGCCCGGCGCAGGGCGTCCGGGCTGTGCACGGCGAGCATGGCCTGAGCCAGCCGGGGACCGACACCGCTGGCCGTCTGGAGCAGCTCGAAGACCTGCCGCTCGTCGTCGTCCGCGAAGCCGTACAGGGTGAGTGAGTCCTCCCGTACGACGAGGGACGTGTGCAGCTTGGCGGACTGGCCCATGCGGAGTGTGGACAGCGTGTTCGGCGTGCACTGGACGGCCATGCCGACGCCGCCGACCTCGACGACCGCGGCGTCGGGGGCGAGCGCGGCGACGGTGCCGCTGACGAAGGCGATCATGCCGTACGGCCTTTCGATGTGTGCAGGGCGACGGCCTGCTGGAGTCGGTTCTGCGCGGGGGCGCGCCAGATGTGGCAGATGGCGAGGGCGAGGGCGTCGGCCGCGTCGGCGGGCTTGGGTGGTGCGCTGAGCCGGAGGAGGCGGGTCACCATCGCGCCCACCTGGGCCTTGTCGGCCCGGCCGCTGCCGGTGACGGCGGCCTTGACCTCGCTCGGCGTGTGCAGCGCCACGGGGATTCCGCGGCGTGAGGCGCACAGCAGGGCGACGGCGCTGGCCTGGGCGGTGCCCATCACCGTGCGGACGTTGTGCTGGCTGAAGACGCGCTCGACGGCGACGTGTTCCGGCCGGTGTTCGTCCAGCCACTGTTCGATGCCCTGCTCGATGGCGACCAGGCGGTGGCCGAGGTCGGCGTCCGTCGGCGTACGGACGACCCCGACGCCGATCATCGTGAGCGGCCGTCCGGCGACGCCCTCGACCACGCCCACACCACACCGGGTCAGTCCCGGGTCCACCCCCAGAACGCGCACGCGCCCTCCCTCTCGCTCACCTGTTTGTGCAGGCTATCGGGTGCCACCGACAACGCGACGGGCCGACGGGGTGTGTCCCGTCGGCCCGTTGGTCCTGCGGAGCCCGCGCTCGGAGTTACGCCCCGACCTTCTCCATGACCTCGTCGCTGACATCGAAGTTGGCGAAGACGTTCTGCACGTCGTCGCTGTCCTCGAGCGCGTCGATCAGCTTGAAGATCTTCTTGGCGCCCTCCTCGTCCAGCTCGACCTGCATGGTCGGGACGAAGTTGGCGTCGGCGGAGTCGTAGTCGATGCCGGCGTCCTGGAGGGCGGTGCGGACCGCGACCAGGTCCGTGGCCTCGCTGAGGACCTCGAAGGTCTCGCCGAGGTCGTTGACCTCCTCGGCGCCCGCGTCCAGCACCGCGGCCAGCACGTCGTCCTCGGTCAGCTCCCCCTTGGGGACGATCACGACGCCCTTGCGGTTGAAGAGGTAGGACACCGAGCCCGGGTCGGCCATCGAGCCGCCGTTGCGGGTCATGGCGACACGGACCTCGGAGGCGGCGCGGTTGCGGTTGTCGGTGAGGCACTCGATGAGCACGGCGACACCGTTCGGGCCGTAGCCCTCGTACATGATCGTCTCGTAGTCGGCGCCGCCGGCCTCCAGGCCCGCGCCGCGCTTGACCGCGGAGTCGATGTTCTTGTTGGGGACCGACGACTTCTTCGCCTTCTGGATGGCGTCGTAGAGCGTCGGGTTGCCCTCGGGGTCGGCGCCGCCCATCCGGGCCGCCACCTCGATGTTCTTGATCAGCTTCGCGAAGAGCTTGCCGCGCTTGGCATCGATGACGGCCTTCTTGTGCTTCGTCGTGGCCCATTTAGAGTGGCCGGACATCTGCCTGTCTCCTTCGCGTAACCCATCTCAGCAACGAACGCAGGAATCCTACAAGGACTCGGCCGCCCGGTTCGCGCGCACCATCTCGACGAACAGGGCGTGCACACGGTGGTCTCCGGTCAGTTCCGGGTGGAACGACGTGGCCAGAGCGTTGCCCTGACGGACCGCGACGATGTGGCCGTCGTGCTCGGCGAGCACCTCCGCCCCGGCGCCGACGGACTCGACCCAGGGGGCACGGATGAAGACGCCCTCCACCGGGTCGCCCTCGACGCCCTTGACGTCGACGGACGCCTCGAAGGACTCGTTCTGCCGGCCGAAGGCGTTGCGGCGCACGATCATGTCGATGCCGCCGACGGTCTCCTGGCCCGAGCGCGGGTCGAGGATCTTGTCGGCGAGCATGATCATGCCGGCGCAGGTGCCGTAGACGGGCATGCCGTCGCGCACGCGCGCGCGGAGCGGGTCCATCAGGCCGAACAGGACGGCAAGCTTGGAGATGGTGGTGGACTCGCCGCCGGGGATGACGAGGCCGTCCACCTCGGCGAGTTCTCCGGGGCGCCGCACCGGCCTGGCCACGGCATCGGCCGCGGCCAGGGCGACGAGGTGCTCCCGTACGTCGCCCTGGAGAGCCAGGACGCCGATCACAGGTGCTTCACTCATGAGTGTTACCAGCCGCGGTTGGCGTAGCGCTCGGTCTCGGGGAGGGTGTCGCAGTTGATGCCGACCATGGCCTCGCCGAGGTTGCGGGACGCGTCGGCGATGATCTTCGGGTCGTCGTAGAAGGTGGTGGCCTTCACGATGGCGGCGGCGCGCTTGGCCGGGTCGCCGGACTTGAAGATGCCGGAGCCGACGAAGACGCCCTCGGCGCCGAGCTGACGCATCAGGGCCGCGTCGGCCGGGGTGGCGACGCCGCCGGCGGAGAACAGCACGACCGGGAGCTTGCCCAGCTCGGCGACCTCCTTGACCAGCTCGTACGGGGCGCGCAGCTCCTTGGCGGCGGCGTACAGCTCGTGGTTGTCGTAGCCGCGCAGCCGGGCGATCTCGTTCTTGATCTGGCGCAGGTGGCGGACGGCCTCGACGACGTTGCCGGTGCCGGCCTCGCCCTTGGAGCGGATCATCGCGGCGCCCTCGGCGATGCGGCGCAGGGCCTCGCCCAGGTTGGTGGCACCACAGACGAACGGCGTGGTGAAGGCCCACTTGTCGGAGTGGTTGACCTCGTCGGCCGGGGTGAGGACCTCGGACTCGTCGATGTAGTCGACGCCGAGGGACTGAAGCACCTGGGCCTCGACGAAGTGGCCGATGCGGGACTTGGCCATGACCGGGATCGAGACGGCCTCGATGATGCCCTCGATCATGTCCGGGTCGGACATGCGGGCCACGCCGCCGTCCTTGCGGATGTCGGCCGGGACCCGCTCCAGGGCCATGACGGCGACGGCGCCCGCGTCCTCGGCGATCTTCGCCTGCTCCGGCGTGACGACGTCCATGATGACGCCGCCCTTGAGCTGCTCGGCCATACCGCGCTTCACACGGGCGGTGCCGGTCTCGGGGGCCTGGGAGTTGGGGGACGTGGTGGACACGGGTGACCTCGCTACGGAAAGGGGAATTCTGCAGCACCGAGGAAACGCGAGAGGACCAGGCCACAGCAAGGGCCAATGGGAAGCCGGTGGATTCTTTTCGGTACCGGCGGCTGCGGATCATCCGCAGAGCCAGCGGGTCAGTGGGGACCTGGCGGCGGCCCGGTACGGTCGTTCATCAGGGCCGGTCGCCTCGGCGTGGCGACCTTCGGGCCGGTGCGCGGAAGGCCCCGCCGGACGGTGTGAGTCCAGCGGGCCTTCCTCCGGGCGATCGCCGCGGGGCGGAACGTCCGGGTGTCAGAGCGGACGCGCGGGAGGGAGCAGGGTCAGACCTGCCCCGATCTCCTCACTTTTCAGCTCCGGCGACGACCTCAGGAGCCTGTGCGTGAGCGGTTCGCGCACCAGCACCCGGTCCCGGATGACCGGCAATCTCTCCCCCTCGTAGAGCACGACCGAGTCCCAGTCATCAGGGTCACCTTCCCCCCCCCGCCGATCGACGATCACGGCGCGGGTTGGCGTCGGAAGTCCCGTCGCCGCCGCGACGACGGCCGTCTCGACCGTGTCGGCCTGGTCCCGCGTGAGGCCGTCCAGCCAGAGCGTCTGGATCTCACAACCGAGCGGATCATACGAGTAGGAGTGGACAACGTCGATATCCGCGGAGAACCACCATTCCATCGTGATGGACGAGATACGCAGGCCCAAGAGGTGGCCCAGCTCCTCCGGACGCATGAGGAGCTGGTCCCCCTCGACGTCGAGCACCACGGCTGGACCTCTCACCGGGTGCACGAGCCTGATGCCGTGTGCCTCGAAGAGCTGCACCTGTTCGGCGAAGACCGCGTGGCCGCCGACTCCCGGTACCACCTTATGAATCCGTCAGCCATGGCTAATACTCCAGCCGTAGATCGTGATCTTGCACGTCCGGGCCGGTCCGGGAACAAGTGTCGACATCGCCGCCGAGGGCCTGGCCACCGCCATCTGCTCGTCCGCCGCAACCGCAGCACCGGCGAACTCGCCTTTCACCGTTGCTACTCGGCGACCCACGTGCCCCTATCCACCTTGGTCAAGGTGGCCGGGCGCAGATGGACGGCCGAAGAGATCTTCCAGTCCGGCAAGGGCCTGGCCGCACTGGACGAACACCAGGTCAGACGCTGGACGTCCTGGCATCGATGGGTCACCCTCGCGATGCTCGCCCATGCCTTTCTCACTGCGGCCACCGCCGATGAACGGGCTCGCACACCGGCTCCGGACGGCCTGATCCCGCTGATCTGTAACGAAATCCAGCACCTGTTCACGACACTCGTCACCCAGCCCAGCCACGCAGCCGCACACCGACTCCACTGGTCCAGATGGCGACGACGCCTCCAGGCCCGATCCCGGGCCAGCCCCTACCGGCGCCGAACGGTTCTCACGTGAAGATCACGATGTGCGGCACGGTCGGCCGGGGACGCCGTGGAGTTGGCTGTCATGGCTGCCGATCCTAGGCTCGGCAGCCATGACAGTTCTGATCACTGTGTGGGGAGCGTCTCCCGGAGCGGGCAAGTCGACGCTGTGTGCCGGGCTGTCCCAGCGGCTGGCCGATACGGGACTGCGGGTGGACCACTTCCGCGAGGAGGAGATCTTGACCCGACCGCAGTTCGCTGCGGTGGCCGAGGAGTTCAAGGCGACAGGCATGGTCGAGCTGGGGACACTGATCGCGGCAACTGCAAATCTTGTCGATGCGGTCGTGGCTAGCGGCGATGACGTGGTGATCGCGGACGCGCTGATGCCGTTCGTGCCGACGCTGCTGGCCATGGGGCACGGTGAGGAGGCGATCGACACCTTCATGACTGACCTCACAGAGGTCCTCGCACAGGTCCGGCCGGTCATGGTCTTTCTCGATGGGGATGCCGAGTCCGGATTGTCCCGAGCCGCGACGAGGGAAGGCGAACAATGGCTCGACTGGTATGTCGGGAAACTCGCAAGCTACGAGGTCTATCCTCCAGTGGCCGACCTGGCTTCGGCGGTGAAGTACCTACGGCGTGAGCGTGCAGTGACACTTGGCGCAGTTCGCCGGAAGGACTGGGGTCTCGTTGTGATCGAACAAGCTGACGAGTTGGCCCCGAGTGAGGTACTGCGGGTCACACAGCGGGGCCTGAGGCCATGGCTCGGAACGAACGTCACACGCGGATAGGGCGGGCCGGGCAATGCGCCTCGGGCAACCGATGCCACGACCTTGACGATCTACGGCTGGAGTTACTAGGCGGCCCGGTCCGCCAGGGCCGCCGGAGGCTCGTCGTCCATTTCGAAGGCCATGGGGAACGGGGCGTGGCCCGCCAGGCGGAACCAGCGGACCTTGCGGTGCCGGCGCAGGGCTCGGGCGGCGCGTACGGCGTCGTTGTGGAAGCGGCGGGCCATCGGGACGCGCCGCACCGCCTGCGCGAGTTCCTCGGCTGCCTCCTCGCCGCCGGGCGCCTCCCGCACCGCCTCCACCTGCTGGACCTCCCCGAAGACGGCCCGCAAGGCCTGGCTCAGCTCGCTCTCGGCGACCTCCCGCTGCTCCTCCTCCGCCTGACGGGCGGCGTGAGCGGCCTCGTAGAGGACGATCGAGGCGGCCGGATCCAGGACCCCCGACGTCGCCAGTTCCTGCGCGACCGAGGCCCGGCGCAGCAGCTGCGCGTCCAGGGCGGCGCGGGCGGCGTCGATCCGGGCGTGCAGACGGTCGAGACGGCCGGCGGTCCAGCTCAGATAGAGCCCGACCGCGACCAGGGCCACGGCGATCCAGATGAGAGTGGTGGTCACGGGCGGCAAGGCTAGCGGCCCGGCCGGACCGTCGGTTCACCCCGCCCTGCCCGGCCCTCCTGGATCAGGGAGGGCCTGCCCTGCCCGCGGTCATCAGTCCGGTCGTCCGGCACAGGAAGCACCGTGGCGTGGGGTCCATGCCGCCGGACAGATCCGTCTGCGTGATCGATCAGCGCCGCACCGGCGCACGCACCGGCCGCACCGCCCTTCGGCATGGCCTGAAATGAACCTGCCGCCACGGCGTCAGTCCCGGGCGAACCCCAGCCTGGCCCGCAACCCCGTCGTCCGCTCGTCCTCCGCCACCGCCGCCGCGCCCGCCGTCACCGTCTCGTAGACGGACAGGATGTCCGCGCCGACGGTCGACCAGTCGAAACGCCGCACGTGGACGCTGCCCCGCTCGCGCAGTTCCGCGCGCCGGGCCGGGTCGTCCAGCAGGCGTACGGCCGCGTCGGCCAGGGCGTCGGCGTCCTCGTTGGGGAACAGTTCGCCGGCCTCTCCCCGGTCCAGGACCTGGGCGAAGGCGTCCAGGTCGGAGGCGAGGACGGGGGCTCCGGCGGACATGGCCTCGACCAGGATGATCCCGAAGCTCTCGCCGCCGGTGTTGGGCGCGACGTACAGGTCGACGCTGCGCAGGAAGCGGGCCTTGTCCTCGTCGCTGACCATGCCGAGGAACTCGACGCGGGGGCGCAGCTCGGCGGGCAGTGTCTCCACCGCCTCCTCCTCGTCACCGCGCCCGGCGACCAGCAGCCGGGTCTGCGGGCGGGCGGCGAGGATCTTCGGCAGGGCCTTCATCAGCACCGGCAGGCCCTTGCGGGGCTCGTCGATGCGCCCTATGAAGCCGATGGTGTCACCCTGCCACTCGGCCTTGGGCTCGGCCTTGGCGAAGAAGTCGACGTCGACGCCGTTGGGGATCACCACCGCGTCCCCGCCGAGGTGCTCCACCAGCGTGCGGCGGGCGTACTCGCTCACCGCGATCCGCGCGCTGATCTTCTCCAGGGCGGCCTGGAGGATGGAGTACGCGGCGATCATGGCGCGGGAGCGCGGGTTGGACGTGTGGAACGTGGCGACGATCGGCCCCTGGGCCGCCCAGCAGGTCAGCAGGCCCAACGAGGGCGAGGTCGGCTCGTGGATGTGGATCACGTCGAACGCGCCGTCGTGCAGCCAGCGGCGCACCCGGGCGGCGCTCAGGAAGCCGAAGTTGAGCCGGGCCACTGAGCCGTTGTACGGCACCGGCACCGCACGCCCGGCGGAGACGACGTACGGCGGCAGGGGCGTGTCGTCGTCCGCCGGGGCGAGCACGGACACCTCGTGACCGAGGCGGAGGAAGTACTCGGCCAGGTCCCGGATGTGGAACTGGACCCCGCCCGGTACGTCCCAGGAGTACGGGCAGACGATGCCGATCCTCACGAGGTCCCCGTCGCAGGGTCGAGGTCCGCGAGCCACAAGCGCTGAAGCATGTGCCAGTCCTCCGGATGCTCGGCGATCCCCGTGGCGAAGGCGTCGGCCAGCGCCTGTGTCATGACAGACGTCTTCTCGGCGCGCGTGCCTGACTCGGGCACCTCGACGGGCGGGTGCACGCGGCCCCGCATCACGGGCGAGTCGTCGTACCAGAGGGTGACGGGGAGCAGCAGGGCGCCCGTCTGCTGGGCGAGCAGGGCCGGTCCGGCCGGCATCCGGGCCGTGTCTTTGAAGAAGTCGACCTCGACGCCGGAGGCCGACAGGTCACGGTCGGCGACCAGGCAGACCAGGCCGCCGTCGCGCAGCCGCCGGGCCAGGGTGCCGAAGGCGGTGCCGCCGCTGTGCGGCAGGACCTCCATGCCGAGGCCCTCGCGGTAGGCGACGAACCGGTCGTACAGCGTCTCGGGCTTCAGGCGCTCGGCGACCGTCGTGAACGGGATGCCCAGTTTGGTGGTGGCCCAGGCGCCGGCGAGGTCCCAGTTGGCCAGGTGGGGCAGGGCGAGGACGACGCCCTTGCCCGCGGCCATGCCCTCGGTCAGGTAGTGCAGGTCCTTGACGTCGACGCCCGCCCTGATGCGCTCGGGGCTCCAGGCGGGCAGCCGGAACGACTCCATCCAGTAGCGCAGGTACGACCGCATGCCCGCGCGCGAGAGCTCGGCGAGGCGCTCGGGGCTCGCACCGGGCACCACGCGCGCGTAATTGCTCTCCAGCCGCTGTACGCCCTTGCCACGCTGCTTCCAGGCGAGGTCGGCGATGGTGTGCCCGAGCCGTACGGCGACCGGCTCGGGGAGCTTCTTGACCGTGCTCCAGCCGAGGCCGTACAGCGCGTCCGTCAGCCGGTCCTGTGCGCTCACGTGGACGCCTCGCTCCCGTGAGAGGCGTTCTCCTGCTCGCCACCATTGTCGTCCTGCGCGGCGGCCGCGGCCTCTGCCTCCGCGGACTCCCGGCGGACCGTGACGACCCGCTGGATCAGCGTGACGAGGCTGCCCAAGGCGACGATCCACAGGGCGATGGGCAGCAGGTACTGGATGCCCGGGACACCGAACGCGTGCAGGCCCGCGAGACCGGCCGCGACCAGGGAGATCACCAGCCGCTCGGCCCGCTCGACCAGCCCGTTGACGGCGACCGGCAGGCCGATCGACTCGCCGCGTGCCTTGGTGTACGACACCACCTGGCCGCTGGCCAGGCAGAAGATCGAGACCGCGCACAGGACGAGGTCGTCGCCCCCGCCGGCGTACCAGAGGATGAAGCCGCCGAAGATCGCGCCGTCGGCGACCCGGTCGAGCGTGGAGTCCAGGAAGGCGCCCCAGCGGCTCGAACGGCCGAGCTGGCGGGCCATGTTGCCATCGACCAGGTCGGAGAACACGAACAGCGTGATCACGACCGTGCCCCAGAAGAACTCGCCCCTGGGATAGAAGACCAGCGCGCCCGCGACCACACCGGCCGTTCCGATGAGCGTGACGGTGTCGGGGCTGACGCCCCGCCGGATCAGAAACGCGGCGAACGGTGTGAGAACACGCGTGAAGAATGCACGCGCGTACTTGTTCAGCATGGCCTTCCCGAGGTTCGGTGTCGCCGTCTGGCCCCTGCTGGCCACCGGCTGGCCCATCGTAGCCACGCGCGCGTGCGGGCGACGGGCGGGACCCGAGGCCCGTGTCACGGCGCACCGGCGCGCGGGACGGGGCGCGATCACGTCCTTCGTATGGACGCACCATGACGGGAGTGGAAAGCTCGAATAACCGCGGGCGTCGCCGGAGCCGCACCGCACGCGGATCCCGCGTGTCCGCGCCCACAGTGACCTCACCGTGCACGGGAGGCAGGATCATGGGCGACAAGGCACAGACACACCCTGGGGCCGCCGGCAGGGCACAGGCGGCCGACCACCCCCAGTCCGTACGGAATGTGGTGCTGGTCGGCCACTCCGGATCGGGCAAGACCACGTTGGTGGAAGCCCTCGCGCTCACGGCGGGGGCAGTCAACCGGGCGGGCCGCGTGGAGGACGGCGGCACCGTCTCCGACTACGACGACATCGAGCACCGGCAGCAGCGCTCGGTGCAGCTCTCCCTGGTACCCGTCGAGTGGGACGGCATCAAGGTCAATCTCCTCGACACCCCCGGATACGCCGACTTCGTCGGTGAGCTCAGGGCCGGTCTGCGCGCGGCGGACGCGGCCCTCTTCGTCGTCTCGGCCTCGGACGGCGTGGACGGCTCGACCCGCATGGTGTGGGAGGAGTGCGCGGCCGTGGGCATGCCACGGGCCATCGTCGTCACGCACCTGGAGGCGGCGCGCGCCGACTTCGAGGAGATGACCCGGATCTGCGCGGAGGCCTTCGGCGCGGACGACCCCGACGCGGTCCTGCCGCTCTACCTGCCGCTGCACGGCCCGCAGGCGCCGGACGGGCACGCTCCCGTGACCGGCCTGATCGGGCTGCTGTCGCAGAAGCTGTTCGACTACTCGACCGGCGAGCGCAAGGAGTCGGAGCCGGGCGAGGACCAGCTGCCGCTGATCGAGGAGGCCCGCAACCGGCTGATCGAGGGGATCATCTCGGAGAGCGAGGACGAGACCCTCATGGACCGCTACCTCGGCGGGGAACCGGTCGAAGTCAAGACCCTGATCGAGGACCTGGAGCGGGCCGTCGCACGCGGTGTCTTCTTCCCCGTCCTGGCCGCCGCCCCCGCGGCCGAGGGCTCCCGGCAGGGGCTCGGCACGGTGGAGCTGCTGGAGCTGATCACCCGGGGCTTCCCGACACCGCTGGAGCACGAGACGGTGCGGGTGACGACGATCGACGGCAAGCCGCGCGAGCTCGAGCCGTGCGACCCGGACGCGCCGCTGGTCGCGGAGGTCGTGAAGACCTCCTCCGACCCGTACGTCGGCCGGCTGTCGCTGATCCGCGTGTTCTCCGGCACTCTGCGCGCCGACCAGACGGTCCACGTCTCGGGGCACGGCCTGGCCGACCGCGGGCACGAGGACCACGACGTCGACGAGCGGATAGGCGCCCTGTCCACGCCGTTCGGCAAACAGCAGCGCCCGGTGTCGCACGTCATCGCGGGCGACCTGGCGTGCGTGGCCAAGCTCAGCCGCGCCGAGACCGGGGACACCCTGTCCGCCAAGGACGACCCGCTGCTCATGGAGCCGTGGCAGATGCCCGACCCATTGCTGCCGCTGGCCATCCAGGCGCACAGCAAGCCGGACGAGGACAAGCTCTCGCAGGGCCTGGCCAGGCTGGTCGCCGAGGACCCGACCATGCGGCTCGAACAGAACCAGGACACCCACCAGGTGGTCCTGTGGTGCCTGGGCGAGGCACACGCGGACGTCGCCCTGGAGCGGCTGCGCAGCCGCTACGGCGTCCAGGTCGACGTCGTGCCGCACAAGGTGTCCCTGCGCGAGACGTTCGCGACCAAGGCGGCCGGGCGCGGTCGGCACGTCAAACAGTCCGGCGGGCACGGGCAGTTCGCCATCTGCGAGATCGAGGTGGAGCCGCTGCCGGGGGGCTCGGGCATCGAGTTCGTGGACAAGGTCGTCGGCGGCGCGGTGCCCCGGCAGTTCATCCCGTCGGTGGAGAAGGGCGTACGGGCCCAGGCCGCCAAGGGTGTCGCCGCCGGGTATCCGCTCATCGACGTACGCGTGACCCTGCTGGACGGCAAGGCGCACTCGGTGGACTCCTCCGACGCCGCGTTCCAGACGGCCGGCGCGCTCGCGCTGCGGGAGGCCGCGGCCGACGCGAGGATCCATCTGCTGGAGCCGGTGGCCGAGGTGTCGGTGCTGACCGGCGACGACTTCGTGGGCGCCGTGATGAGCGACCTGTCGGGGCGGCGCGGCCGGGTGCTCGGCACCGAGCAGACGCCCGGCGGGCGCACCCTGATCCGGGCCGAAGTGCCGGAGATCGAGATCGGCCGCTACGCGATCGACCTGCGGTCGATGACGCACGGCACGGCACGCTTCGGCCGCCGGTACGCGCGGCACGAGCCGATGCCGCAGCAGGTCGCGGACCGGATCCGTGAAGAGGAGCGCAAGGCCTCCTAGTTGGGGCCCAAGGGGGCCAAGTGACCCTCGTGAGGTTTCCTTGCGCGCAGGCGGGCGGTTCCAGGGACCGCCCGCCGACGGATGTCGGTGCCTGCGGATACGCTGATGACCTGATCAACAGGTGTGCGGAGCGCGGAAGTCGGGAAGGCCGCTTGATGCGGAAGCGGCGGCGATGGGGGCGGCAGTGACGGACGGATTTGACTTCAGCCCAGGGGCCCAGGTGCCTCTGGCGGGTTCGGCTGGTCAGACGGCGGCGACCTACGGGCTGGCCGCGGCGGCCTACCGGGACGACGAGGTCACCAAGATCCTCAGCGCCGACAACGAGTGGCATCAGTCGAAGGTGACCCCACCGCGCTCCTGGGCGAAGATCTTCCGCCCCAATTTCGGCGAGGCGTTCTCCCGCGCCGTCATCGATCGCATGCTCGGCGCCGGGCGCAAGCCGGTCATCCAGTCCTTCGGCATCGAGCCCCAGGTCGTCGTGGAGCACTGCCTGGCGGCCCACCGCATCCGCCGCGACCGCGACAACCGGCTCTCGGCGATCACGGTGATCTGCGGAGTGCTCTTCCTGCCGGGCTTCCTCATGTGGCTGCTGGTGTTCACCCTGCGCACCACCATGGCCAAGCGCGAGGACAAGCGCGCCGGCGCCCTCGCCACGACCCTGCTGGTGGCGGTGGCCGCGCTCGCCGTGCTGTTCCTGATCCGCACGCCGTTCACGGGCTTCTGGGCCTGGTACGGGCGGGCGGCGATCATCATGCCGGTCATCGGCTGGTTCTGGGCCAAGTACATCTGCGAGCGGACGGCCCTCGACCTGCGGGAGCGCTGGTCGAGCATGCTGGCGGGCGGCGGCGTGGGCGCCAAGATCCCCGAGGCTGTTCCGGGCAACCCCGGCGACGCGGCCGAGCAGATCCGCAAGGAGCTGGCGCGCCTGAGCGCCGAGCAGCGGTCCAACTCGGTCTTCTACGCCGGGCCCAAGGGCATACTCGGCATGGGCACGCGGTGGGGCAGCTGGCAGCTGGCCGAGGAACTGGTGTCCGCCGAGCCGGGCAAGGACTTCCACCCCTTCCGCAGCTGGGACGTCATCGTGGCGATCCAGGGCGGCCTGGGCATGCTGGAGCGCACGTCCATCAACACCGGCGGCTTCCCCAAGCCGTCCATCACGCACTGGATCGTCACACCGGTCGGCGAGAAGGCGACGGAGGTGTCCCGGCCGAGCGGTACGGACGTCGACGCGTACACGGTCCGGACGCACGCCATACAGGACATCTGCAACAAGCAGCAGTTCGGCAGCGGCGACCGGCACTACCTCGGCGTGCAGTGGACCCTCTGGGACGGCCATCTGGTGATCACGATGCTGATCACGGTGACAGTGCTGCACGACACCCTGCGCATCGAGGTCACCGGGCACGCGCTGGGGCCGGTCAACTCCCTGTTCAACGAGAAGCCCGCGGCCAAGGAGAAGTCGGTGCAGAAGGCTCTCCGGTTCTGGGAGACCCGCACCGTGAAGCTGCCCCTGATCGACGCCGACGAGGTGGTACGGCTGGCCGCGCGCGCCCCGCTGACCTGGTATCCGCCGCTGCTGAACTGGCTCGGCGGCACCCTGACGCTTCCTGAGCCGTTCGGTCTGCGGCACGCGTGGGCGGACCAGCCGTGGCGGCATCGGTTCATGGCGGACGATGCGCTTCGGGCTGCGACGCCCGTGCTTCGTGTGGTGCATGCGGCGGCGTTGAAGGTGCTGCGGGAGAACGGGGTGGACGTGGAGAAGTTCGGGTCGCGGTCGGCGGCGCTCAGTGGGGCGGTGCAGGAGGCTTCGCCGAAGAAGGCGGATGTGTACGACGCCTAGCTTTGAAGTGCCCTGGGTTGCGGCTGGGGCGGGGTGGGCGCGCAACTCGGCGCTGCGAGGTACCGCCTGCGCCCACCCTGCCGCCCCCAGCGGCACGACTGCCCGCGGGCCAGGCGCCGCAGGCTAAGCCGTCGGCCAGGCCTCCGCCAGCATCTTCCTCGTGTCCGCCAGCAGTTGCGGCAGCACCCGCGTGTGCCCCACCACCGGCATGAAGTTCGTGTCGCCACCCCACCTCGGCACGATGTGCTGGTGCAGGTGCGCCGCGATGCCCGCGCCGGCGACCGAGCCCTGGTTCATGCCGATGTTGAAGCCGTGTGCGCCGGAGGCCGCGCGCAGGGCCGTCATCGCCTGCTTGGTGAGTTCGCCGAGCTCGGCGGTCTCCCCCGCCGTGAGGTCGGTGTAGTCGGCGACGTGCCGGTAGGGCACGGTCATCAGGTGCCCGCCGTTGTACGGGTACAGGTTGAGCACGGCGTAGACCTGCTCACCGCGCTTGACGACCAGCCCGTCCTCGTCGGACTTGGCCGGGATCGAGCAGAAGGGGCAGCCGTCGCCGGCGCCCGGGCCGCTCGGCTTGTTCTCCCCCTGGATGTAGGCCATCCGATGGGGCGTCCACAGACGCTGGAACGCGTCCTGCGTCCCCACTCCCAGCTGCTGCTCCGGCTCACTCGTCATGCAGTGCAGCATATGGCGTCGAGCTGGGGCTACGGCAAAGGCCCCCGGGGTCTCCCGAGGGCCCGTACGCGGTTCGGTCAGGGCGCGGTGACGCCGTGCGGTCAGACCTGCGCCCGCTCCTCGACGACCTTCACGATCTTCGCGATGGCCTCGTCGAACGGGATGCCGTTCTCCTGGGAGCCGTCACGGTAACGGAAGGACACGGACCCGTGGGACATGTCCTCGTCGCCCGCGATGACCATGAAGGGCACCTTCTGCTTCTGGGCGTTGCGGATCTTCTTCTGCATCCGGTCCGAGGAGGAGTCCACCTCGACGCGCAGGCCCTTCTTCTTGGCCGCCGCCGCGAACTTCTCCAGGTACTCGACGTGCGCGTCGCCGATCGGGATGCCGACCGCCTGGACCGGGGCGAGCCACGCCGGGAAGGCACCCGCGTAGTGCTCCAGGAGCACCGCGAAGAAGCGCTCGATCGAGCCGAACAGCGCGCGGTGGATCATGACCGGGCGCTGCTTGGCGCCGTCCGGGCCGGTGTACTCCAGGTCGAAGCGCTCCGGCAGGTTGAAGTCGAGCTGGATGGTCGACATCTGCCAGGTGCGGCCGATGGCGTCCTTGGTCTGGACGGAGATCTTCGGCCCGTAGAAGGCGGCGCCGCCCGGGTCGGGGACGAGGGGCAGGCCCTGCTTCTCGGCGACCTGGCGGAGGGTTTCCGTGGCCTCCTCCCAGGCCTCGTCCGAGCCGACGAACTTCTCCGGGTCCTTGGTGGACAGCTCCAGGTAGAAGTCGGTCAGGCCGTAGTCGCGCAGCAGGCCGAGGACGAAGGTGAGCGTCTTGTCGAGCTCCTCCGACATCTGCTCGCGGGTGCAGTAGATGTGCGCGTCGTCCTGGGTGAAGCCGCGGGCGCGGGTCAGGCCGTGCACGACGCCGGACTTCTCGTACCGGTACACCGTCCCGAACTCGAACAGGCGCAGCGGCAGCTCACGGTAGGAGCGCCCGCGCGCGTCGAAGATCAGGTTGTGCATCGGGCAGTTCATGGGCTTGAGGTAGTAGTCCACGCCCTCGTCGAGCTGCATGGGCGGGTACATGCCGTCGGCGTACCAGTCCAGGTGGCCCGAGGTCTCGAAGAGCTTCCCCTTGGTGGCGTGCGGGGTGTAGACGAACTCGTAGCCCTCCTCCTCGTGGCGGCGGCGCGAGTAGTCCTCCATGACCCGGCGGATGACGCCGCCCTTGGGGTGGAAGACGGCGAGGCCGGAGCCGATCTGTTCCGGGATGGAGAACAGGTCGAGCTCGCTGCCGAGCTTGCGGTGGTCGCGCTTCTCGGCCTCGGCGAGGAACTCCAGGTACTGCTTCAGCTCGTCCTTGGTCGGCCAGGCGGTGCCGTAGATGCGCTGGAGCATGGGGTTCTTCTCGCTGCCGCGCCAGTAGGCGGCCGCGTTGCGCATCAGCTTGAACGCCGGGATCGCACGGGTCGACGGCAGGTGGGGACCGCGGCAGAGGTCCTTCCAGCACAGCTCGCCGGTCTTGGCGTCCAGGTTGTCGTAGATCGTCAGCTCACCGGCGCCGACCTCGACGTCCGCGCCGTCGTCGGAGGAGGCGGAGCCCTTGAGGCCGATCAGCTCCAGCTTGTACGGCTCACCGGCCAGTTCCTCGCGGGCGGCCTCGTCGGAGACCACGCGGCGGGCGAACTTCTGCCCCCGCTTCTGGATCTCCTGCATCTTCTTCTCGATGGCCTTGAGATCCTCGGGCGTGAACGGCTTCTCGACATCGAAGTCGTAGTAGAAGCCGTCCCTGACGGGCGGGCCGATGCCGAGCTTGGCCTCGGGGAAGAGCTCCTGCACGGCCTGCGCCATGACGTGCGCGGTGGAGTGGCGCAGGATGTTCAGGCCGTCCTCGGAGGAGATCTCGACGCCCTCGACCTCGTCGCCCTCGGACAGGGCGTACGACAGGTCCCTGAGTTCGCCGCCCACGCGCGCGGCGATGATCGAGCGCTCGCCGGCGAAGAGCTCGGCGGCCGTAGTGCCCGTCGTCACCACGCGTTCTTCCCGCTCGGAATCGCGCTGGATGATCACACGGACGTCTGACACCGGTCTCTCCTGACTGAAGGTGGGGTCGCGGCGCCATACCGGAGCGCGCGCACGAGTATGGATCGTACCGACCCCGGACCGCCGACCGCGAAATCAGTCCCCGCAGTCCCCTCCGCAGGCCTCCTCGAAGAAGGCCGCCATCCCGGCGTTCTCCTGGAGCGCCTTCATGAGGCGGTCCCGCTCGGCGTCGTCGACCTGCACCGGCACGACGCCGTGGGCGCCGGTGAGGCGCCGGAAGCCGCCCCGGCTCTCCAGCCGCCCCTGGACCCGCACCGGCAGTCCGACGAGGTGGGCGTGCCCGGCGATCCGGTAGGCCTCCTCGTCGAGGGTGATCCGGACGTTGGGTACGTCGGCCCCGGCGAGCACCCGCAGCCGTACGGTGCCCTCGCCGAGCGGCCCCGACCTGCGCATCCGGACCACCGCTCCCGTGATCCGTACCGGTACGGAGGGTTCCTCGCGGAGGTAGCGGGCGCCCGCCTCGCGCAGCACGGGCAGGTCGCCGGGTGAGAACTCGACGGGCTCGGCGGAGGGTGCGCAGCCCTCGGGCACGCCGGCGGCCGGGGCCCACTCGACGGCGATCCGGGAGCCCTCCGTGCCCCGGACCAGGGCGATGAGGGCCTCGGTGAGCTCGTGGCTCACCCCTGCCTCGACCGCGGCGTCGAAGGCGTCCATGCCGCCGGTGGCGCGCTGGTAGTCGATGGCCTCGCGGGCGGCGTGCAGGGCCTGGTGGAGGCAGACGGCCAGCGGGCGGCCCTCGGCGACGGGCACGAAGGCCGTGAGCCGGCCGTCCGTCGCGGAGCCGACGAGGACGTTGTCCAGGGACGCGGCGGCGGAGCGCCGGTGCCGGGCGCCGTGGTAGCCGGCCCGGGCGCGCGTGGCGAGTGCCGCCGCGAGCAGCATCCGGCGGGCGGCGGTGCGCAGCCGGTCCTCGACGGTCCAGGGCGCCGCACCGGCGGGCCCGGCGGGGACGTCGTGCCACCAGCGGACCTCGTCGCTGGGGACGGCGAGCGAGACGAGGACCTCGCGGGCGGAGGGCGAGCCGCTGCGGGACAGGGCGAGCAGGGCCTCGCCGAGCAGGTCGTCGCTGTCGGGGAAGGCGCGGCTCTCAGGCACGAGGAGGCTGATGCCGGTGCCGCCGGGGCCGGGCGGAGTCCAGCGGCCGTAGCGTCCCGGGGCGCCGCCGCGGCGCTGCCAGCCGTGCCGGCGGAGCAGGGCGCTGAGCACGGCCGGGTCGACGTCCACGGGCTCGGGCGGGCGGCCGTTCCATCCCGTCGGGTCGACGGGATGGGGTCGCGCCTGCCTCAGCGGCTCCTCGGTCGGGCGGTGCGTCACGGTTTCCCTCCCGTCCCGACCCGCGTCATGATCTCGCACAGCGCCCGGTCGTCGAAGATGCGTGAAGTCGGTATCCGCACGGTGGTGCGGCGGCGGCCGGTGATCGGCTGGCCGGCGAGGTTGGTCCAGTAGCAGCAGTGCCTGAGGTCGAGCCGGTCGTGGCCGGCGCGCAGCCAGTCGTCCTGGGCGCGCGGCACCAGCATCACGACCAGGATCTTGTGCACCGACACGGGTGTGCGGGCGAGCTTCGCCAGGTGGTCGTTGTCGAGCGTGAAGGCGAAGGTGCGGCCCGGTGGGTTGGGCGGCACCTGGTACGTGGCCTTGAGCTGCACCTTGATGGTGACCTCGTCGTCGACCGTGTGCCCGGGGGCGCTGTGGCTGACGTGCCAGTCGATGCCGCTGTCGGGGAACGGCTGGGAGAGCGAGCAGCCGGCGGCCGCCGCGACGGCGTGCAGATAGCCGACCTGGAGTGTCTCCATGCAGGCGGTGGTGGCGAGAGTGCCGCGAGAGGGGGCCGTGCGCTCGGGCAGCAGCCCGCCCCGTTCGGGCTGCGCTATGGCCATGGCCAACAGCCTTCCAGAACAAGTGAGTCCCCGCTGCGGGCCGCTGAACTGCGCGGACCCGTACTCCTGTTGTCTCCTTTCGGCGTACGGCGCAAACAGCCCGGGTATCACCGAATCGGGCAGCGGACGGTGCGTCAGCTGCCGAAGTTGAACGAGGGGTTGTGGGCCATGACGACGTGCTGGTACGAGGGGCCATTGGCCGCTTTCGACACGGAGACGACGGGCGTGGACGTCGAGACCGACCGCATCGTGTCGGCCGCCGTCGTCGTCCAGGACGCCCCGGGCGTCCGGCCGCGGGTCAGCCGCTGGCTGGTGAACCCGGGCGTGCCGGTGCCCGCCGAGGCGACGGCGGTGCACGGGCTGACGGAGGAACACCTCCAGCGCAACGGCCGCTGGCCGGCGCCGGTGATGTTCGAGATAGCGGAGGCGCTCGCCGAGCAGGCGCACGTCGGCCGCCCGGTCGTGGTGATGAACGCGCCGTTCGATCTGACCCTGCTCGACCGGGAGTTGCGCCGCCATCGCGCCTCGGCCCTGAGCCGCTGGTTCGAGTCGGCGCCGCTGTTCGTGCTCGACCCGAGGGTGCTGGACAAGCACCTGGACCGCTACCGCAAGGGCCGCCGCACGCTGACCGATCTGTGCGCGCACTACGGCGTCGCCCTGGAGGGCGCGCACGACGCGGCGGCCGACGCCGTGGCGGCGCTGGAGGTCACCCGGGCGGTGGGCCGCCGTTTCGCGTCGCGGCTGGAGCGCCTCGCCCCCGGGGAGCTGCACACGCTTCAGGCGGTGTGGCACGCGGCGCAGGCCCGGGGTCTCCAGGCGTGGTTCGCGCGCAGCGGCGTGGAGGAGGCGGTCGATCCGGCCTGGCCGCTGCGTCCGGACCTGCCGGCGGCGGCCTGAGCACCTGGGCAGGACGCCCGCACAGGGCATGAAAAAACCGGTCCGTCTGCGACGGACCGGCTGTTTCCGGTGGGCGATACTGGGTTCGAACCAGTGACCTCTTCGGTGTGAACGAAGCGCTCTCCCACTGAGCTAATCGCCCGGGAACGCACTGAACAATACAGGCCCCGGCACGTTTCCTTCAAACCGTTGCGAGGTGCCTGGCCAGTCCGCGCGCGCCCTCGCGCATCATCAGCCGGTGATTGGCCCGGAAGGCCGGCCGGCACGGCACGGCGAGCCGTCGCAGCAGCGGCTTGCGGACGTCGACGACCTGGTCGTACCGCGCGCGAGTCCCCGCCCCGTCCGGGGTGAGCGTCCAGCGCGCGCAGCCCTCCAGGTCACCGGACAGGGCGATCTCCAGCACGCCGGCCCCGAAATCACGTCGCACCTCCCGCGCGGTGAAGGTCATGTCGTACGGCAGGACGGAGCGGATCCGGACCACCCCCGTCGTGTCGTCGAGCCGCGTCACCTCCCGGACCTGGCGCCACCACCGGGGGTAGTCCTCGGCGCGCTCCAGCGCCTCGTACACGGGGGCGGGCGGCGCGGGCAGGGTCCACAGGCTGCGGAAACGGTAGTGGTTCCAGTCCATGACCGCAGTCTGCCCACTTTCGGTGCGGGCTGTCTGAGTACGCGCCTGAGTATCCGCACTCATGCCGTACGGCGTGACGCGGACCACACTGCCGGTCATGACGCACCTTCCGCCCCCGGCCGAGGAGTTGCGGCTCCTCGACGCCGAGCTCCGGCAACTGGAGTCGCGCCGCGCCCAGTTGCTGGCACGTCGCGCCTGGCTGGTCGCGACCCTGCACCAGACACAGCAACAGGCGGGGGCGCAACTGCCGCCCGCCGCACCGCCGCGCCCGGAGGCCGCCGCACCCAGCGTGCAGAACGTGCTGCTGGCGCTCGGCGGTGTGCTGCTCACGCTCGCGGCGGCGGTGTTCACGCTGGTCAGCTGGGGTGACATGGGGATCGCCGGGCGGGCGCTGGTGCTCGGCGCGGTCACGCTGGCAGCGCTGGCCGGGCCGGCGCTCCTGCTGAAGCGGGGGCTGCGCTCGACGGCCGAGTCCGTGGCGGGGCTGGGCCTCGCTCTGACCGTCCTGGACGCCTACGCCCTGCACGAGGCCGCTCTCCCCGGGACGGACGGGACGGGGTACGCGGCGGCCGCGGCGGCGGTGCTGGCGGGGATCTGGTCGGCGTACGGTCTGCTGCCGGCCACGGCCGCGCTGCGACTGCCCCTGCCCTGCGCCCTGGCGGCGGCCCAGTTCCCGCTGCTGCTGTGGGCCCTGTCCGCCGGGGCAGATCCCTACGTGATCAGCGCCGCGCTGCTGGTGACGGCCGGGCTCGACACGGTGGCGGCGCTGCGGGTGACGGCCGCTTCCGTACGGATCTGCGCGGCCGTCGGCGCGTACGGCACGGGCGGCTGGGGCGTTCTGGGTGCCGGCTGGCTGTCCGTGACGGCCGACGGCCCGGGCGCCGCCGCCCGCGCCGGGGCGCTGCTCCTGCTCGCGGCGGCGATCGCGCTGGGTGCGGCCTGGCGGGTCTCGGGTTCGGGCGTACGGCACGCCCTCGGTCTCGCGGCGGCCTCGGGGCTGCTCACCGTGGGTGCGCTCGGCGGAGTGGCTCGCTTCGGGGTGCCGGCGGAGTGGTCGGTTCCCGCTCATCTGGCCTTGGGTATCGCCCTGTTGGCGGTGCCGCGGGCCGGGCGACTGCTGCCGGACGCGGTGCGGCACGGTGTCGCCTGCGCCTCCGCCGCCGTACAGGCGCTGGCTCTGCTGTGGGCGCTGCCCGTCGTCGCCCTGGTGGTGATGGGGCCTGGCTGGTTGGGCCGTGTGTGGAGCGGTGCACCGTCGGACATCCGTGCGGCGGTCGCCGTCGAGGCGCCCTGGCCGTCGGACGCGGCGGCGGCTCCCGTGGTGCTGCTTGCGGTCGCGGGCGTACTCACCCTGGCGGTCCGCGCGGAGCAGTGGCGCCCGCGGGGCCGGCTCGGTGCGCTGGGTCTGCTGTGGGCCGCGGCGCTGCTGCTCCCGGCGATCCTCGCGGTTCCCCACCTCGCGGGGATGTCGGTCCTGGGAGTCATGACAGCGGCCGTGCTGTACCTGGGCCGGACCACGACGTCCGGCGCGCGGATCACAGCCCTCGTCCTGGCCCTGGTCACGGCCGTCGACCTCACGCTGGTCTCCCTCGCCTCCCAGACCGCGACGCTGGTCGTGCTGTCCGTGCTGACGGCCCTGTTCGCCTCGGCCTCGTGGCGGGCGGGCCTCGCCCCCTTCACGGCTCCGGCCGCCCTCGTGTACGCCGCCGTCCTGGCCTCGGCGACCGGTGCCGCCGCGGACTGGCCGCCGGCCCGGACCGCCCTGCTGGTCCTGGCCGTTCCCGTGGCCGCCGCCCTGCTCGCGCCGCGTCTCGCCGGGTCCCGGTCGACGGTGCCGGTCGAGGCCGTGGGAGCCGCCGCCGGCCTGCTGGCCGTGGGCCTCGCGGTCACCGATCCGCCGCTGCTCGCCCTGGTACTGGCGTTGTGCGGTGTCATCACCGCGGGCACGGCGCTGCGTCCGGACCGCCGTTCCGTCGGTCACGCGGCCACGGCTCTGTTCGTGCTGGCCGCCTGGGTACGCCTGGACGCGTGGGAGGTCGGCACACCCGAGGCGTACACGCTCCCGGTGACCGTCCCGGCGCTGCTCATCGGCGCCCTGCGCAGGCGCCGGGACCCGCAGACCTCGTCCTGGACGGCGTACGGCCCCGGACTCGCCGCCACGCTCGTGCCGAGTCTCGTCGCGGCCTGGGGCGACCCGCACTGGACGCGGCCGTTGCTGCTGGGCACGGCGACGCTGCTGGTCACCCTGCTGGGTGCCCGGCACCGCCTCCAGGCACCGCTGGTGCTGGGCGGCTCGGTGCTCGCCCTGGTCGCGCTGCACGAACTCGCCCCGTACGTCGTGCAGGTGACCGGCGCACTCCCCCGCTGGGCGCCTCCCGCCCTCGCCGGACTCCTGCTGCTCGCACTCGGGGCGACGTACGAGCAGCGGATCCGGGACGTCCGGCGGGTGCGGGCCGTTCTGGGGCGGATGAACTAGGGGGTGGGTGTCCGCGAAGTCCATGTGGTCGCGCCGTCGGTGCCTCCGGGTGCCGTATGGGCGTCTCGACTGCGGACAAGGCACGTGATGTCATACGTTTTCCGATCGGCGCCGGCGGCAGGCGACACGGCCGGGCAGGGACGGGGGAGGCATCATGACGGGCCTGGAGGAATCGGTGGGCCGGGGCACGGGCACCGAGGACCGGGGGACGCTGGAGCACCTGCTCTCCGTGGTGGGGGCGGGAGCCGTGGAGTTGCACACCGCCCCGGAGGGACTGCGGACGAGCGTCACCGGCGTCCATGTGCTGGACGCACTGGAACCGGTGATCAGGCCGCGGGAGTTACTGCTCGCGGTCGGCGTCGACCCGCGCTCGGCCCATGCGGTCGACGTGGTGCGCCGGGCGGGTGAAGCGGGTGCGGCGGGTGTGGTGTTCGGCCCGGGGCGGCCGGAGCCCACCACGCGGGCGTTGCAGGCAGCCGCGGAGGAGGTCGGCACGGCGGTGCTCTTCCGTACCGCCTGGTGCACCTGGGCCCAACTCGTGGGGGTGCTGCGGGCGGCGCTGGCCTCGGCGGGCGTTCCCCCGATGCCCGCGACCAGCGGCGTGCGCCTGGGCGATCTGGACTCCCTGGCCGATGCGGTGGCCGCCCTGGTGGGAGGCTCGGTGACCATCGAGGACACGGAGTCGCGGGTGCTGGCGTACTCCTCCACCGAGGAGAACGTGGACGAGATGCGCCGGCTGACCATCCTCGGCCGTCGCGTGCCGCCCTGGCGGGTGGCGGCGATGCGGGAGGCGGGGTTCTTCCAGGCGCTGTGGGGTGCGGGCGACGTGCTGCACCGGCCGGCCCACGGCCAGGACCCGGAGCGCCTGGTCGGTGCCGTACGGGCGGGCGGAGAGGCGCTGGGGTCGATCTGGGTGGCGGCGGTCGCCGGCCGCCCGCTGTCCCCGAACGCCTCGGAGACGCTGCGCGCGGCGGCCCGGGCCGCCGCGGCCCATCTGCTGCATCACCGCACCCACAGCTCGGACAGCCGCCTGGTGGAGGACGCGGCTCGGGCACTGCTGGAGGACCGCGGATCCGTCGAGGTGCTCGCAGAGCGGTCCTCGCTGCCGCCCCGGGAGCCGTGTGCCGTCCTGGCGGTGGGAACCGGGTCCGGCCGCCACGGGGACGACGACCCGTCCGGGCTGTACGGGCTGCTGGCCCTGCACTGCGCGGCTCTGGGCCACCGCGTCGTGGTGGTCCCGGCCGGCGGCAGGATCCTGGTGCTGCTGGGCGGGCTGGAGCACGAACCGGCGCGGGCCGGCGGTCAGGTGACACGGCTGGGGGAATCGCTGGCCGAACAGCTTTCGGTGACGATCGGCACGTCGGTGAAGGTGGGGCTCGGCGACGTGGTCCCCGGGCTGGCACGGGCACCCGAATCACGCCGGTCGGCCGAGCGGGCCCTCCAGGCGCTCATCGCGGCCGCCGGGCCACGCACCGTTGCGCGGAGCGAGGACGTCGCGGACACGGTGGGCATCCTTCAGGTCGTCGACGCCCTGCGCGAGGTGGCGCTGCCACCGCGGACCTCGGTGGCCCGGCTGAGGGCGTTCGACGCCGATCACAGCGGCAGTTGCCTGGTGGAGACCCTGCGCGCCTACCTCGACCACTTCGGTGACGTGGCCGCCGCTTCGCGCACGCTGGGGGTGCATTCCAACAGCCTGCGCTACCGGTTGCGCCGGATCACGCAGGTGTCGGGGCTGGACCTGGAGAGCCCCGACGCCCGGCTGCTCGCCCAGCTCCAGTTGCGTCTGGACGGAGACGCCGATGGCACACGCCCCTGAGCGGCCGGCACCGAGGTGCGGCCGCGCGTGCCGTCCGCCACTTGGCCGCGTCCACCATCTCAGGGTCTCTCCTTCGTCGTACCGGACAACGCCCTTGCGTGGCAGGCGGGTTGTTGCGTTCCACCGCCGTGGGCGAGGCCCGCGTCTTTGACGAATCGACGAAGACGCCGTCCCGGTGCGGACAGCAGCCTGGTACTCCACCCCGGGGCCGTCCCGGGTGCTGCGCGTACGACACCGGAGGGCTCACCATGACCGGACCGACCCCCGCCGCCGAGCGGCGCGAACGGATCCTCCAGGAAGCGGTGCGGCAGGGACCGCTGGACGCCGAGAGGGCCCAGCTGGCCGCCTTCGTCGACCTCGACGGCGTCGCCGCGACGGTCGGCTCCCTGCACCGCGCCTTCCCCTCTTCGCCGCGTGTGCTGCACGCGTTCGCCGCCAAGGCCAACTGCCTGGTGCCGGTGCTGGCGGAGCTGCGGCGGCTCGGCATGGGCTGCGAGGTGGCCACCGCGGGTGAGCTGGCCCGCGCGTTGGCCGCCGGATTCGCACCCGAGCGGATCGTCTTCGACTCGCCGGCCAAGACGGAGGCCGAACTGCGGCGCGCCCTCGACCTGGGTGTGACCGTCAACGCGGACAACTACCAGGAACTGGCCAGGATCGACCGGATCCTGGGCGACCGCGTCCCGCTGTCGAGGATCGGGGTGCGGGTCAACTCCCAGCTCGGTGGCGGCAGCATCGCCGCGATGAGCACGGCGACGAGCACCTCGAAGTTCGGCGTCCCTTTGGCCGACCCGGGAAGCCGGCGGCGGTTGCTGCGCGCCTACCACGACCACCCGTGGCTGACCTGGGTGCACACGCATGCCGGTTCGCAGGGCTGCCCGCTCGACCTCATGGCCGACGGCGTCGCGCAGGCCGTGGGGTTCGCCGAGGAGGTCAACGCCTCCCTCGGACGGCGTCAGGTCGTCGGCATCGACATCGGCGGCGGGCTGCCCGTCAACTTCGCCGACGACGAGACCACGCCCACCTTCGCCACGTACGTCCGGCAGTTGCGCGCCCAGGCGCCCGCGCTGTTCTCCGGCAGGTACGAGATCGTCACCGAGTTCGGGCGTTCCGTCCTCGCCAAGAACGGGTTCACCGCCGCGTACGTCGAGTACACGAAGAACATGGGCGGCCGGCCGATCGCGGTCACCCACGCCGGTGTGCAGGTGGCCACCCGGACCGTGTTCAATCCCGACGCCTGGCCCCTGCGGATCGAGGCGTATGACGGAAGCGGGAGGGCCAAACGGGGCGGACCGGTCCGCCAGGACATCGCGGGCCCCGCCTGCTTCGCCGGGGACCTGCTGGCGCGCGACCGCGCGTTGCCGCTCCTGGAACCCGGCGACCTCATCGCCGTCCCGGACACCGGCGCCTACTACTTCTCGACGCCGTTCCACTACAACAGCCTGCCCGAACCCGCCGTGCACGGGGTCCGGACGAGCGGTGACGGCCGTGTCCACTTCGAACTCCTGCGCCCCGCGCAGGACCCGTGGGACGTGCCGGTGCCCGTCCTGGGTGACCACGGCACGCCCCTGCGGCAACGGGCGCACGAGCCCGCTCACGGCGTCGGGTAAGGAGCACCGAGGTGGCACAGGCCGACCGTCGAGGGCCCGACCGGGACGGACCGCTCCTCAGTCAGCGCGCCGCGATCGTCTTCCTGCTGGCAGCACTGGTCGGCATAGGTGCCACTGTTCTGGCGGTGCTGGCCGGCAATGTGTGGCCGGTCGCGGTGAGCGTCGGAGCCGGGGTGGTGGCCCCGGCCGTCCTGTTCTTCAACCAGATCATCGACTAGACGAGCGGATCCCGATGCCTCGCCACGGGATCCGCCGGCCCAGTCCCCCCGCTACGGCATCTTGTCCCCGAGCAGCGCCAGGTTCTCGATCGCGGCGAGGCCGTACAGCGAGGTGTCGTTCGTGGACACCCAGGGCGCCTCACTGCCCGGCACCAGCGTGAGCGGGCCGCCGAGCTTCTCGGTCTTCCAGGGCGCCGACTCCTTGTAGCCGTCGGAGTTGTAGAACTTGTCCCACGCGCGCTTGGCGAGCTTCTCGTCGCCGGTCTGGACGGCGGCGTAGGCGTCGAGGCGCGAGTGGCCCTGGAAGAGGATCAGCGAACCGAAGTTGCTGCCGTAGCGGGCCGCCTGTTCGGCCTTGGTTGCGTTGAAGTAACGGCAGTAGTCGAGGTACGCCTCCTTGAACTTCGGCACGTCGACGAGGTCGATGAGCTCGGCGCACAGCTCGTTGAGGCCGAAGACGGCCGACAGGTGCGAGACCTCGACCTTGGGCTTGTCGGCGACGGCGAACTTGCCGGTGTCCAGGTCGTACAGGCCGCTGCCCTGGACGAAGCCGTTGGGCTGGGCGGCGATGGTCTCCATGGTGGACAGCACACGCGCGCGGGCCTTCTCCCACTTGGGGCCCTTGCGCTCCCACTCCGTCAGCCACGCCGAGACCAGGCCGCTCCAGTCGGTGCCGAAGCCGATCGACAGGGCGTGCCGGTCCGGCGTGTACGGCTCGGTGCGGATCTTGCGCAGCGGGTCGAGGGCGAGGAACGTCTCGTCGGAGTCGACGTTGGCGTGCATGAGGTCGCCGACGCGTTCGTCCGCCGTGAGGAAGTAGTAGTAGCGCCGGTACGTGGTGTTGGCGATGCGCTGCTGCTTGGCGCTGTCGGCGAAGTGCTGCACGCCGTGCCGGGTGCCGAGGCCCGCCCACTTGCCCAGGTGGTAGACGTCTACCTCCCCGGTGTGCCGCGTCATGGCCTCGGCGAAGCGGAAGATGTCGGCGCGGCCGCTTCTCAGGTACGCGTACCAGAGCCACAGGTCCGGCGACAGCTCGGAGTTGTCCCAGGCGTAGCCGCCGACGTCGTAGCGCCACTGGTGCCGGACGGTGTCGTAGGTGTGCATGATGTCGCCGTAGTCCCAGAAGCCGTACCAACGGCGCATCTCCACCTGGTCCTTGTAGTAGGTGAAGAGGAAGTCGAGGTGGTCCTCGATCTTGGCCTTGGCGGGGGTGGAACGGTCGGGTTCGGCGTACAGGCCTTTGCCGAAGACGCCCGCCTTGATCATCTGCTTGGGCGGGGCGGCGAGCTGCGGGAGCACCCGGACGGCCTCGACCTGCTCGGCGAGCCGCTCGGCGCTCGGGGTGGACTCGTTGGCCCAGAAGAGCAGTTCGGAGGTGCGTGCGATGCCGTAGGGGGTGCCGAACCCGGGCTCGTAGTCCTCGTAGGTGATGTTGAGGCCCTCGATCTGCTCGGGGAAGGTGTCCTGGCCCATGCCGTCGTGATAGAAGCGCATGTCCATGGGCTGCGCCTCGGGGGACCAGAGCCAGAGGGTGACCTCGGCCTCCTCCGTGTGGGCGTCCCGGATGTCGAGCTGGGCGGGGAACTTCTCCCAGAAGTCGCGCAGGCCGAAGGAGAATCCGCCGCTCACCCCGCCGACGTACCCGAAGCCGGAGGCGCGCCGACCGCCGCCCGCCGCGATCCAGCCGTAGCCCTTCTTGGTGCGCTTGCGCAGGGTGAAGCCGTCGGCGGACAGCTGGGAGAGGGTGTAGTCGCCCCACTCGGGGATGTACTGGAGCCGGGTGGTGACCCGCTGGTCCCAGGTGGCCGGGTCGGGCAGCTTCTTCCCTTCGTACTGCGCCGCCTGAACGGCCGCGCCCGGGTCCCGCCGCAGGCCGGTGATGCCCTTGACGGCCTCACGCAGCAGGCCGGTGCCCTCGCCGCCGATACGGATGTGCCGGTCGTACGCGGCGTCCCGCATCGGCACCTGGAAGCGCACGCCGAGCCCGCGGATGAAGTCGCCGCTCGCCTTCCCGGGCTCCTGCTTGCCGTCGTAGGTGATGGTGTGGACCATGCGGAACGACTCGGCGCCCGCGTAGAAGTAGAGCCTGATGGAGAAGGGCAGCCAGCTGCGGCCGCCCTTGCGGTGCTTGCCGTCGACGCGGACGACCGCGCGGACCGGGCCCTCCTGCTCGACGGTGACCTTGTCGACGGCGCCGTCGAAGCGCTCGGTCTTGACCGCGCCCTGGTCCTCGTCCTCGATCTCGGGCTGGCGGATCAGCACGAGACGGCCGTTCCTGGCGATCTCCGTGGAGCCACGACTGACCGATTTGACGATCGTGGAGCCGGACTTGCCGATCTTCGCGGTGATGACGCCGGTGGAGATGTCGATGGTGCCGCCGCTCTTGTCGACGGTGACCTTCTTCTGTGGTGCGGCGGGCGTCCCGGCGGTGAGGGTGAGCTTGCCGTCGCCCGAACCGACCGCGTGGGCGGTCCACTTGAGGGAGCCGTCGGGCCAGTAGGCGATCGGCCACGACTGCACGGGTACGGCTTTGCCGTTCGCGTCCGTCAGCGCGAAGCTCTGGTCCTTCCGGTAGGCGCCCTTCGGCCAGGGGACGCCGACGGTGGAGCCGGGAGCCGCGCCGAGGCCGCCGTCCTCCAGCCAGTCGAGGGTCACCGGGTCGGCGTCGGCGGGCTCGGCTCTGGGCGCTGCCTGCGCGTCCTGCGTGCCCAGTGCCCAGCTGAACTGGGCGGCGGCTCCGGCGACGGCGGCCGCCTTGAGGAGGTTCCTGCGGGGGATGGGAGACATAGAGATACTGCCTTTCCTTGTCCGTGCGGGAAGCAATTCCGTGCGCTGGTCAGGGGCATGACAGAGAGGAGTGCGGCGCCCGGGGGCGCCGACCCGGCAGGGGGGACCGCCGGTCAGCGGTGCCGGTACCGCTCCTCCACGGCGACGGCCGCCGCCGCGACGGCCCCGAGGACGGGGACCGCCAGCGGCGCGGCGAACCAGGCGGACAGGGCCACCACGGCCAGCCCGGCGATGATCAGGAAGGACCCGGCGGGATCCAGGACCGTCCGGCGCCAGGCGGCCGCGAGCAGGTTCCGCCAGCGGGCGCCCGGCTCCCAGACCGCCGCCGCGCGCAACCCCGCCACGACCAGGCCGATCAGCGCGAGCACTCCGACGGCCCCGACCAGCGGCCCGCCGGGAATCCCCGCCCGGACCGCCTGGACGTCCACCCAGACCGCGGCCACCGCCGCCCACCCGGCGAGCCCGGCGAGCCACCCGCCGCGTACGGCCGTACGGAAGTCGGCGACGAACTCCCGCCAGCCACCGCCCTCGTGCGCGGTACGGCGCCGCAGGTGCCGCGCACCCGCGGCGAAGGCCGCCGGATACGTGACGACCCCCAGCGAGGCCACCGCGATCCACACGCCGGTCAGCAGACACTCGGCGAACACCCCGAACCGCTCGGCGAAAGCCGACTCCCCCCGTGCCTTCACTCGCGTCTGGGCCATGGCCGGCTCACCTCAGCCCTTCAGACCGGACGTCGCCATGCCGTCGATCAGGTACCGCTGGAAGGCGAGGAAGAAGGCGAGAACCGGCAGCAGGGCGACCAGCGACATGGCGATCATGCCGCCGTAGTTGGCCAGCCCTTCCTGGTCGACGAACATCTTCAGGCCGAGAGAGACCGTGTACTTGTCGGGCTCGTTGAGGTAGATCAGCGGGCCCATGAAGTCGTTCCACGCGTTGATGAAGGTGAAGATCGCGCTGGTGATCAGGGCCGGGCGGCACAGCGGAAGCATGATCGACCAGTAGATGCGGAAGTGCCCGCAGCCGTCGAGGCGGGCCGCCTCGTCGAGTTCCTTGGGCATGTTGCGCATGAACTGGACCATCAGGAAGACGAAGAACGCCTCCGTCGCCAGGTACTTCCCCAGCAGCAGCGGGGTGTACGTGTTGATCATCTCCATGTTGCGGAACAGCACGTACTGCGGGATCAGCAGCACGTGGTACGGCAACAGGAGGGTGCCGATCATCAGCGTGAACAGCAGGTTGCGGCCCGCGAACCTGATCCTCGCGAACGCGTACGCCGTCAGCGAGCAGGACACCACGATCCCGATGACCGAACCGACCGCGAGGAACAGCGAGTTGAGGAAGAAGGTGGAGATCGAGATGTCGGCGATGCCGTCGGCGAGGCTCTTGTAGTTGTCGAGGATCGGGTCGGCCGGCAGGAGGTCCAGGCTGCCGACGATGTCCTCGCTCTTCTTGAGGGAGCCGCCGATGACCCAGATCACCGGGTAGAGGAGCACCGCGAGGATCAGCAGGGACCCGATGTGCCAGGCGAGGGATCCGGGCAGTTTGTGCCGGAGGCCGCCCGCTCGGGGGGTGGCGTCGGTGGCCTGCGCGCTCATCGGGCGCCCTCCTCGTAGTGCACCCAGCGCTTCTGGGACCAGAACAGCACCGCCGTCACCAGGGCGACCGCGACGAGCAGCATCCAGGCCATGGCGGAGGCCAGTCCCATCCGGCTGTTCTCGAAGCCCTGGACGTAGAGGTAGCAGGTGTAGACCATCGAGCCGTCGGCCGGACCGCAGGCGTTGCCTCCGGCGCCGCCGCCGACGATGTACGCCGAGCTGAAGATCTGGAATGAGTGGATCGTCTCCAGCAGGACGTTGAAGAAGAGCACCGGGGAGATCATCGGCAGCGTGATGTTCCAGAACCGCCGCAGCTTGCCCGCGCCGTCGACCTCGGCCGCCTCGTACAGCTCGCGCGGGACCTGCTTGAGGCCGGCCAGGAAGATGACCATGGGCGCGCCGAACTGCCAGACGGTGAGCGCCACCAGGCTGTAGATGATCATGTCCGGGTCGCCGGTCCAGCCACCGACGTCGATCCCGAAGATCTTCTGCGTACGGTCCACGATCGCGTCGTCCGAGAAGATCGCCTTCCAGACGATCGCGATGGAGACGCTGGCGCCGATCAGCGACGGCGCGTAGAAGGCGGCCCGGTAGAAGGCCTGTCCGCGCCGCTTCTGCGCGAGGAGCAGGGCCACACCGAGGGCCGCGAGCAGCTTGAGCGGCGTTCCGACGACGACGTACCAGAGCGTCACCTGCACCGAGTGGCGCCAGCGGGGATCGCCGAACATCTCGGAGAAGTTGTCGAGGCCGATCCACTTGGGGGCGTCGAACAGGTTGTAGTCGGTGAACGCGAAGTAGAGCGAGGCGACCATCGGGCCCGCGGTGAGCAGCAGGAACCCGGCGATCCAGGGGGACATGAAGAGAAAGCCGGCCAGGTTCTCCCGGCGCCGCCGCCGCTTGAGGGCGGCGGGGCGCGCGGGCTTCACCGGACCGTGCCGCGGCTCGGAGTCCTGGGACAGGCCCTCCATCGCAGGGGCGTGTGTCACGGTGGTTCCCATCAGCTGCCGAGAGCCGTCTTCGACTCGGTGAAGAACTGCTTGACGGCGTCGTCCACCGACCGCTTGCCCAGGCCGAGTTCCTCGGCGATGCGCAGGAAGGCGGACTCACAGATGTCCGCGCCGTTCGGGTGCGGGGTGATGGGCTCCAGGACACCCGCCTCGACGAGGGACTCCTCGTAGGCGGCTATCGCCTTGTTGACCGGATCGGTCGGCTTGTACGCGTCGAACTGGGCCTGCGTCGCGGGCACGCCCCGGTCGTAGCCCATGATCTTTGCGACCTCGGGATCGTGCACCATGAAGTCGATGAACTGGGCGACTTCCTTCGGGTGCTGGGTGCGCTTGGAGGCGCTCAGCATGAGGGAGCCGAGGTACTGGCCGGTCTTCTTGCCGTCCGTGGTCGGGATGGGAGCGAGGGCGTACTCGCTCTTGCCCTCGGCGGTGTAGCGGACGGTGAAGTTGTCCCAGGTGAACTCGCCGCCGGAGAGCTCCCCGGCGAGCGCCGACTTGGGCTTGATCTGGACGACCTTCTTGGGGTCGGAGAAGAGACCTTCCTCGACACCCTTCTTGGCCTTGGTCCACCAGTCCGTCAGATCGGCCTCGGTGAAGCCGAGTCCGTCCTCGGTGAAGAAGGCCTTGCCGTTCTGGCGCAGGTAGAGGTCGTAGAGATACATGGTGCCGTACATGCCGCTGTCGCCGGCGCGGCCCGTCTTGTCGCGGATCTTCTTCATCGCCGCGTCGTAGTCGTCCCAGGTCCAGCCCTGCTCGGGCTTCACGCCGGCCCGGGTGTAGACGGGCTTGTCGATGACCAGAGCCATCGAGTTGGAACCGACCGGAACTCCGAGGAGCTTGCCGTCGATCTCGCCGAACTTCTCGAGTCCGGCGCGGAATCCGTCCAGCCGAAGGTTGCCGGCCTTGACCTGCTCGCTGAGATCGAGCAGCACGTTCTTCGCGTCGTATTTGCGCAGGAATCCAATGGCATTCTGGAAGACATCCGGAGGATTGCCCCCGGAGGCCTGGGTGTTGAACTTCTTCCAGAAGTCGAGGTACTGCTGGAAGTCCGTTTTCACCTTGATCTTCGGGTACTTCTTCTCGAAGAGCGCGATGGTCTTGTTGATGCGCTGGGCGCGGTCCTCCGCTCCCCACCACGCGTAACGGATCGTCACCGTCCCGTCCGCGGAGGCCCCTCCGTCGCCACCGCAGGCGGTGGTCGCGGCCAGCCCCAGCGTGGCCGCCGTGGCCCCGGCCGCCTTCAGAATCGTACGTCTCTCAACATTCCTGCCGTTCACCACGGTTGGACCTCCCCGCACGTCGTCCCGCTCGCATGAATCGTTTCAAGTAAGCGCTTGCTGGCACAAGTTACGGAGGGGTTGAGGGTGCGTCAATGATTCGGACAAGATTTTCTTACCGAACGGGCCTGAGGCGAGGCGGGACGTGGAGGTGGTGCGCCGGGCCCTCCGGGGTGACGTCACTGGTGGGGCCGGTGCGGTCGGCGGGCCGAACGGCGTGGGGCCGCTCACACGGGTTTCGGGAGCGACCGAAAGACGACGCCGGGGTGGGCGGCCGGGGGGCCGGGGGGACGGTGGCCGGTTTCCGTCAGCGGCACTGACGGAAACCGGCACGCGGGGCGTTCGACGGCCGGGGCGGGAGACGCGGCGGGGTGGCCGAACGAGCGCAGAACGACGGCGGCCCACCTGCGCAGTCGCAGGTGGGCCGCCGATCCGGGTGGGCGATACTGGGTTCGAACCAGTGACCTCTTCGGTGTGAACGAAGCGCTCTCCCACTGAGCTAATCGCCCGGACGCAGGAAGAACATTACCCCATGTCAGGGGGTGCCTGTGACCAGCGCCGGCCGGCACCGGCACCCCCGCCGAGGGTCACTGGTTCTTGATCTTCCACGGCATGGCCATGCCGAACTTCCACACGTAGATACCGACCAGTACGGCCACGATCACCAGCCCGATGGTCGTCAGGATGATGTTCCGGCGCCGCACCTTGGGATCGAGGGCGCGCTGCGCGGCCTCCGTGACCTTCCGCTTGGTCCAGCGGAGCACGAGCTGGGCCCACACGAACTCGGTCGCCCAGATCGCCATGCCGCCGAAGATCACGACCCAGCCCGGTCCCGGCAGGGGCAGCATGATGATGCCCGTCACGACGACCGCGAGCCCGATGATGAAGACGCCGACCTGCCAGCTCACGTGCAGCAGGCGGCGCGCCTTGATGAATTCCGGTGCCCGCGAGCCGAGCCCTCGCTCCTGCTCGCTGTGCACTTCGCCCGTCCTCGTCTCGTCCGGCGCCACGGCCACCTCGCCCGGCTCGTCACTCCCCGTATTCATACGGCCAAACACTACCCGAGCGAAACCAGTCACCGGAATGGACGCACGACGCGAACGATCTCTCGGCCGGAAGAGTTACGTAAAGGCACGCAAAACACTCAGAGGGGTTTACAACGGCACCGTAGGTGGCATGTCGATTTCGCCGACGTGCGAATCCCCGAGCGCACACTGAGCGAAAGGCCCTGGCGCTTATGAACACCACGGTCAGCTGCGAGCTGCACCTGCGCCTCGTTGTGTCGAGCGAGTCCTCCCTGCCTGTCCCCGCAGGCCTGCGGTACGACACGGCCGACCCCTACGCCGTGCACGCCACCTTCCACACCGGAGCCGAGGAGACCGTCGAGTGGGTGTTCGCCCGCGACCTCCTCGCCGAGGGACTTCACCGCCCTACGGGCACCGGCGACGTCCGCGTCTGGCCGTCGCGCAGCCACGGCCAGGGCGTCGTGTGCATCGCCCTGAGCTCACCGGAGGGCGAGGCCCTGCTCGAGGCCCCGGCACGGGCCCTGGAGTCCTTCCTGAAGCGGACCGACGCCGCCGTGCCGCCCGGCACGGAGCACCGGCACTTCGACCTCGACCAGGAGCTCTCGCACATCCTGGCGGAAAGCTAGGGCGAGGCCCTCACAAAGCAGCCCGGCGCCGTCGACTCGGGGAGACGGCTCGGGCCCGGACAACCGCATACGGAATACACCGGCGCCGGCACCGCGGATCACGCGGGGCGGCGCCGGCTCGCGTGTGCCGTCGTTCGGCTCGCGTGTGACGCCGGGCGGAAGCCCGCAGCGGGGGGCCTTCCGCGGCCCTGAGGGAGAGCGGGAACCATGGCTTGCCCGACGGCGTTGTATTCGAAGCCATGTGCGGGCATGAGGGCGGTCCGGCGGTGGTGGAGCCATTACCATCGGCCAGCATCGGCGGGCGCCCGCCCGACCCCCAGGCCAGGGAGCGAATCGTGCTGATCACCCACGACACCCGGTGCGCCCTCGACACCGTGGTCGATCTGGTGAACACCGCACCGGAGGACGACTCGGCGACGGACGGGCTGCCGGACGTGGCGACACTCGCGGACTTCGTACGAAACCACGAGATCAGCGATGTCGGAGTGCTCTCGGAGTTCGACCTGTCCGCGGTGCGGAAGATCCGCGGGCGGTTCGCCGCCGTCTTCGCCGCCCCCGACGCCCGGACCGCCGCCGGGCTGATCAACGAGCTGGTCGCGGCCGCCGGCACCACCCCCCGGCTCACGGACCACGACGGCTACGACTGGCATGTGCACTACTTCGCACCCGGCGCCTCCGTCGCCGACCACCTGGCCGCCGACTGCGGGATGGCACTGGCCTTCTTCGTGGTCGCCGGGGAGCAGGAGCGGCTGCGGCGGTGCGAGGCGCCCGACTGCCGGAGGGCCTTCGTGGATCTGTCCCGCAACCGCTCGCGGCGGTACTGCGACAGCCGTACCTGCGGGAACCGCCTGCATGTGGCCGCGTATCGGGCGCGCCGCAAGGAGGCGGCGGGCTGACCGCCACCGCAGGGGCGGGTGGCGGGCGGATCGTCGATGCCGACGCGGTCCCGGCGGGTGGCGCCGGGTACCGCGGGTACGGCTCACAGCAACAGCAGATCGTGCAACGAGGCCATGAGCAGCAGGCTCCCGATCACCGCAAGGAAGATCATCAGCGGTGGCTGGGAGAGGGCGAAGAGGCAACCACGTGGCTCGTCCTGCCGGGGACGTGGCTCGTCCTGCGGCGGCGTGGGGTCGCTCTGATTCGTCGTGTCCAGCATCTCGCGGCGATGATGACGCAGTCGCCGCGCTGGACGCGATCAGCGGCCTCGTTCCGTGCGGGTGTGCGCCGATTCCGCGAGGTCCGGTTCAGGTTGTGATCACTTCCGCGCATCCTCGGACCCACTGTGACGATTCGGCCGGTGCGCGGCCGTCATATGCCGTGCTTCTTGAGGATGGCCTCGATGTCGCTGAAGTCGTCGTCGCCCCGGGCCGCCGTCGCGGGCCGGGCGGCCGGGCGGGATCCCTGGCCCAGGGAGGGCGTCGAGGACGCAGGAGCGACCGCATCCGGCTGGGCAGCCGCGCGGGCCGCCCTGCGCTCCTTGCGGGTGCCGCCGCGGCGGCGCTCCACGACACGCGTGGTCATGAACAGCAGCCACGCGACACCGAGCACCCCGAAGCCCGCCCAGGCGGTCAGGCTGAACGCGGTGTCGGCCAGCCACTCGACCACACCCGTCATCACCAGCCCGATCGGCACGAGCGAGTACGCCGCGATACGGGCCGCCGCGAGGAAGCGCTTGCGGTACGCCGTGATGGCCGCGATACCCAGGCCTGCCGCGGACACGGCGGAGCAGACGGTCTCGGCAATCATCCGGTCCTCCAGGCGTGGCACGGTCGGGCAGGGGCACTTCGTCCCTTCCATCCTGCACCCGCCGTGCCCCGGGCGGCCATGCCCCGGCCCGACATCAGGGACATCTCCGGGTCGCCTCCTCCGCAGGTGCCGGTGCGAGTGCAGGGCCTGGGAGAATGTCGGTATGAGCGACTCCTCCCCCGCCCCTGCCGCCGCCCCCGTCGTCGAGGTCTGGTGCGACCTCCAGTGCCCGGACTGCCGCACCGCGCTGGACGACCTCCGTGCCCTGCGCGCCCGCTACGGCCACCGTCTGGAGCTGCGGCTGCGGCACTTCCCCCTGGAGAAGAACAAGCACGCCTTCGCAGCCGCCCAGGCCGCGGAGGAGGCGTGGGAGCAGGGCCGGGGATGGGAGTACGCCGAGGCGCTCCTGGGGCGGGTCGAGGAGCTGGGCCGTAAGGGAGAACCCTTCCTGGTCGAGCTGGCCCGCGAACTGGACCTGGACGCCGAGGAGTTCGACACCGCCCTGATCGACGGCCGGCACATCCTGATCGTGGACGCCGACCAGGCCGAGGGCAAGGCGATCGGCGTGACCGGCACCCCGACGTACGTCATCGGCGGCGAGCGGCTCGACGGAGGCAAGAGCCAGGAGGGGCTGCGCGAGCGGATCGAGCAGATCGCGGACCGGCTGCTGGCCGGGCAGGAGCAGGAGGAGCAGGGCTGACCCCGAAGGCCCGCACCCTGGCCAGATCCCTGCCGGGCCGGCCGCTACAACAGCGGCTTGTACATCGCGTACAGCTTCGTCTCGTAGCCGAGGGACGCGTAGAGCCGCTCGGCCGGGGTGTTGCCGGCGAAGACGTTGAGGCCGATGGTGCGCCTGCCCTCGACGATCGTCTGTGCCTCGGCCAGCAGCATGAGGGTGCGACCGTGTCCCTTGCCGCGGTGCGCGGCGTAGGTCTCGACGTCGAAGACGAAGGCGCTGTCCTCGCGCACCGCGAGCCACAGCGCGCCCACCGCCGTCCCCTCGTGTTCCACGACGCTGACGAGCATGCCGGGGGTCGCGAGGCCGTCGGGCAGCAGGGTGGCGTTGTCCCGCTCCGACTTGGCGCGGGCCTCGGCCTCCGGAACGCCCCGCTCGATCCAGCTCCGCGCGTAGTCCTCCTTGCTCTTCTCCAGCCAGGGGCCGAACTCCGCCTCCGTCATGGGCCGGGCACGGCTGCCCTGCGGCAGCTCCGGCGGGGTGTCGCCGAGCTGCTTCTCCATGCCGCGGTTGCGCACCACGTAGCCGAGCGCGGTGGCGAGCCGGAACGCCGCGGCGGCGTCGGCGGGCACGGTCGCCTCGATACGGCGGCACCCCCAGCCGCGCGCCACCTCCTCGGCGGCGAGCGCGGCGACCGTCCCCCGGCCGCGCCTGCGGTCCGGCTCCTCGATGCGCAGCTTCATGATCCGGGCCACGGCGTCGCCGAACACGGGATGCGTGCCGAGGTGTATCGCCCCGACGGGACGGCTGTTCACGCACACCTGGTAGCGGCGTGAGCGCGTCCCGTCGGCGTTCTGCTGAAGCGGCTCGGTCGGCCGCAGGGTCGTGGTCATCAGGGGAGTTCTACCCGCAACCACGCCCCTGGTCAGCCGAATACTCGGGGCGGTCAGGGATCGAGGTCGTCCCCGGACCGCTCCTCGAAGATCTGCACGGCCTTGGCGGTCACCGGGCCCGGCGCGCCGGGCAGCTCACGGTCGTCGACCATGTGCACGGCCTGGACGTCCCGCAGCGTGGACGTCAGGAAGATTTCGTCGGCCCGCTCCAGGACGTCCAGCGGCAGGTCGGTCTCCTCGGCGCCGGTCCATTCGATCGCCAGCGCGCGCGTGATGCCCGCGAGGCAGCCCGAGGCGAGCGGCGGAGTGTGGATCTCGCCGTCGAGGACGACGAAGACGTTGGACCCGGTGCCCTCGCACAGCTGTCCCACCGTGTTGCCGAACAGGGCCTCGGACGCGCCCAGTTCGCGGGCGCGGCCGAGGGCGACGACGTTCTCGGCGTACGAGGTGGTCTTCAGGCCGGTGAGCGCGCCGCGCTCGTTGCGCGTCCAGGGGACCGTGATCACTGCGGTGGAGTCGGGGCGGCGGGTGGTCTCGCCGAGGGCGACGACGAGGGTCGGGCCGTACTCGCCGCGGTCGGAGCCGAGCGGGCCGTGGCCGCCGGTGTAGGTGATGCGCAGGCGGCCGAGCGGCATGGGGTTGGCCTCGAGAACGGCGGCACAGGCGCGGCGCACCTCGTCGTGGTCCGGGGCGGGCAGCCCGAGGCCGCGCGCCGACCGGGTCAGCCGGTCGAGGTGCCGGGTGAGCGCGAACGGCCGGCCGTCCACGGCCTTCACCGTCTCGAAGATGCCGTCGCCCACGGTCAGCCCGTGGTCGAAGACGGAGACGCGGGCGGACTCGATGTCCTGCAGGCCACCGTCGAGCCAGATCTTCACGTCAGCTCCGCTCCACTCACCTCATGCACGTCCGACGCTATCGCGAGCAGCCGGGCCGCCTTCAGCTCGGTCTCCCGCCACTCCCCCTCGGGATCCGAGCCCCAGGTGATGCCGGCGCCGGTGCCGAAGCGCAGCACGCCGTCGGCCCGGTCGATCCAGAAGGTACGGATGCCGACGGCCAGCTCACCGGCCTGCCGGTCGGCGTCGACCCAACCGATCCCTCCGCAGTACGGCCCTCTGGGCGCCGTCTCCAGCGCGTCGATGATCCGCAGGGCGCTCGACTTGGGCGCGCCGGTGACGGAGCCGGGCGGGAAGGCGGCCGTGAGCAGCTCGGCCCAGCCGGCCCCGTCCCGCAGCTCACCACGGACCGTCGACACGAGATGGACCAGCCCCGGATGCTTCTCGACGGCACACAGGTCGGGCACTGCCACACTGCCGGTGGCGCAGACCCGACCGATGTCGTTGCGGACCAGGTCCACGATCATCACGTTCTCGGCGTAGTCCTTCTCCAGCAGGTCCGCCTCGGTGCGGCCGGTGCCCTTGATCGGCCCCGACTCGACGACTCGTCCGGCGCGCCGCAGGAACAGCTCGGGGGACGCGGTGGCTATCTCCACGCCGTGACCGGGCAGGCGGATCGTTCCTGCGTACGGTGCCGGGTTGCCGCGGGCCAGCAGCGCGGTGAGGGCGTCCACGTCGGCGCCGGGCGCGACGGGCGCCGAGAGCACCCGGCACAGGTTCGCCTGGTAGACCTCGCCGGCCGCGATGTACTCGCGGATCCGTCGTACCCCCGCCGTGTACGCGGCGCGGTCGAGGGACGACGTCCAGTCACCAGTTGCCGGGCCCCGCCACGCGCCGGGCGGGGGGCGGGCACGGCCGTCTTCCGCACGTCCCGGAAGCGTGCGCAGGTCAGACGGCCCTCGAAGTCGGCGCAGACCGCCCAGAAGCCGCTGGACTCCAGGGCTTCGGGGTCGTCGGTGACGTCGAGGAGCCCGGTGGCGACACGGTCGCCGAAGCGGGCGAGGGGAGGGAGGTCGAGCACGCAGTCGAGTCTATGGCGGGTGTCCCGCGGGTGACCGGGGGATGTCCCTTCGTGAGGCCCTGCGACCGCCCTGAGCAGCGTAGGCGCAGCACGCTGCACAAACGCGTTTTTGTGCTGGCCCCGGAATCCGCTAGAGTTCAACTCGTCGCCGGGCCGCGAGAGCGGACCGAAACGACAAGCGGACGTAGCTCAGTTGGTAGAGCGCAACCTTGCCAAGGTTGAGGTCGCGAGTTCGAGCCTCGTCGTCCGCTCGAAGGAACAGGGGGCTCCCGGCCCCCTACACTCCTGGTGGAGTGGCCGAGAGGCGAGGCAACGGCCTGCAAAGCCGTCTACACGGGTTCAAATCCCGTCTCCACCTCCAAGGACGATTAGCTCAGCGGGAGAGCGCTTCCCTGACACGGAAGAGGTCACTGGTTCAATCCCAGTATCGTCCACTGGATCTGCTCGAAGATCCGAACCCGCGCGATTAGCTCAGCGGGAGAGCGCTTCCCTGACACGGAAGAGGTCACTGGTTCAATCCCAGTATCGCGCACGCAGTGCCCATGATCCGCTGCACCGAGTGGTCATGGTCCCGAGGACGATTAGCTCAGCGGGAGAGCGCTTCCCTGACACGGAAGAGGTCACTGGTTCAATCCCAGTATCGTCCACATCACACCGGAGCCCCCAACCGTACGAATCGGCCGGGGGCTTCGTCGTGTCGCGATCACCGTCTCGCAATCACCGTCGCGAGCCTCGTCGTCAGGACGAGAACAGCATGCGCCCGAAGCTCTTCTGCCGGTGGTGACCGTGGTGGCCATGGTGTCCGTGACCACCGTGCGGGGCGCCCCAGGCCGGGGCCGGAGGGGCGGGGTAGGCCTGCGGGGCCGACGGAGGCGGCGGGGCCGACTGGGACCACTGGGCCTCCAGGCGGGTCAGAGACTCCAGCTCGCCGTAGTCGAGAAAGATCCCGCGGCAGCCGCTGCACTGCTCGATCTGGACACCGTTGCGGTTGTACGTGTGCATCGGCGCACGGCACTTCGGACACTGCATGGTGGTTCAACTCCTCGCCGGTCGGTCCTGCTTCGTGTGTCGCCAGGACAGACTCTGTCCGGCTGCGGTCGGTTGCACCCTACTTCGCGTGCTCCTGCGTCAACTGCGACGGGATGGCAGCCATTCGGTCACAGGCGTCCACGACCGACTGCTCCACCTCGTCCAGGGGGCGACCGGCGGCGGCCGCCTTGGCGACGGCCCGGGCCGCGGTCTGCACGGTGAGGGCGCGGGCGGGGACGTCCAGGGCGGGCCAGGGATCGCCGTCGACCGGGACGGCCGGGCCGCCTTCGGCGCGGTAGGCGGCGAGGAACCGGGCCCATTCGCCGGGTGGGAGCAATCCGCAGGCGTACCAGGCGGCGGGGCGGGCGAGGTCCCAGGCCGGGACGCCGACGCCGAGGTCGTCCACGTCGATCAGCAGCCAGGGACCTTCGGGGGCGGGGTGGCGTAGGAGCTGGCCGAGGTGGAAGTCGCCGTGGCACAAGGTGCCGGTGTGCGGCATCGGGGCCTCGGCCCGGGCCCAGGCGGGGAGGGTGTCCCAGGCGCGCAGGACGGGGGCGGCGTCGGGGTGCGGGCCGGCGTGCTGGAGCCGGGCGATGGCGCGGGCCGCCTTGGCGGGGCCTCGCATGTTGGGCACGCTCGGCGGGGCCGGGGTGCGGTGCAGTCGGGCGAGGAGGGTGGCGGCGGCTTCCCAGGGGGCGGCGTCGGGGGTGTCCGCGTCTACGGGGGTGCCGTACGGCCAGAACGTCACGAGGCGGCCGTGCAGGTCGGCGGCGGTCGGGGCGAGTGGGGGCAGGAGGATGCCGGGGTGGTGGGTGGCGAGGGTGAGTCGGGTGGCCAGTTCCGTTGGGTCGGTGTCTTCGGGATGGGCCTTCGCGACGGTGTCCGCGTGTCGCACGACGATGCCGTCGGGGTGGTCCGCGAGGGTGGCTGCGCCGCAGGGGCAAGCCGAGGAGCGCGCGTGGGCGGTGGCTCGGGCCTTGGCGGTGAGCTGCTGTATGAGCAGGGCGGGGGCGGGCTTCACTGGGCTCCCGGGGTGAGGGTGTCCCGGCGAGGGTACGCACAGTTGAGGCCGGGCTGTGAGGCACGGCTGGTTGAAGGTGCTCGGCGTTGATGCCGGTGCCGGGTGGGTCCGCAGCCCGGCGGTGCGGGGTGCCGCTGCGCCCACCCTCCTCCAAGCTCTCGGCTTCGCTCGAGCAGGGGCCCCCATCGCCCCAAGCGGCACGACTGCCCGCAGCTAGGTGGCCCGCAGGTGGACGCCAACGCCGGCCCCCCGAACCCGCGAATTGCGACCAATAATGGAGGAGCCCTCACAGACAGCAACCACATCCGCGAGGGCGGCGCCGGTTCAGGCGCAAAAAGGTGTAATGCCGGCGCAGCTCCCCAGCTGCGCCGGCATTTGTGCCGTCCGCCGCACCCCCGTCCCCACGGGGTTTCATGGGTGGGATGTCCCCGCCCGGACCGCTCTTCCGGGCCTGGGGTCGCCGCTCAGCGCCCCAGCATCTCTCCCACGGACGACGCCTGTGTGGCCACTGTCTCCCACCCGTCGAAGACGAGGAGGAGCAGGACCGCCAGGGGAAGGGCCATCAGCGTCGCCACCGCGGGGTGGCGACGGCCCTTCCGGCGGCGGAACGCTGCGGCGTACACCTTGCGTCCCTCCTCGCGGATCAGCGTCCGCGGTGCCGTGTGGGCCATGGTCCCTCTCCTGACCGTTCTCAGTTGTCGTTGGCAGCGGCGGGTGTCTGACCTCGGGGGACGAGTGCTGCACCCGCCGCTTGACCTCAAATCTAGGCGGCCGGCCCTCTCCGGGCGTCATGCCCTCGTACCGATTGCCGGGCCTCCCCGAGGATGAGCTGTCACCTGCGATGTACTCCCCTGGGTGGAGACGAGGCCCCAGGTCTCAGGGTCTTCCCCGAAGGGACGCCCGGTTCAACCCGCCTTGTCCGGGCTTTCCTCTCGCGGAACCGGCTGTTCCACCAGGGCCAGCACCCGGTTCGCCATGAAGCGGGCCGTACGCACGACTGTCCCACTCCGGGTGACTTCGCTCACTTCCACGACACCTCGACGTACCGCCGTCTCCACCCTGCGGCCCGCCCTGCTCGCCACCACCTCATACGTGCGCGTCGTGTCACCGGCGTCCACGACTATCTCCACACGGTCACCCTTCACGGGCCCAATCCCCCTTCCGTGGCGAGCGGTTGGGTTCATCCCCCACGTGAACACGGCCTGTCCGCGCACCCCCTGACCACTCTTCAAGTCTCCCACCCACCACTGACAATCCGTCGCCCCGAGAGGGCGCGGCCTCTGCGCGCGGGCGGCTGTGGAAACGTAAGCTGTGGCTCGTCACAGGACCGGGCAGCGGGGATGAACATGGCGATGATGCGCCTGAGGCGCGAGGACCCGCGCGTCGTCGGCTCGTTCAGGCTTCACAGACGGCTCGGCGCGGGCGGGATGGGCGTGGTCTACCTGGGCTCCGACAAGAAGGGGCAGCGGGTCGCGCTCAAGGTCATCCGGCCTGACCTGGCGGAGGATCAGGAGTTCCGCTCGCGGTTCGCCCGTGAGGTCTCGGCGGCCAGACGGATTCGCGGCGGGTGCACGGCACGGCTCGTGGCCGCCGACCTCGACGCGGACCGGCCCTGGTTCGCCACACAGTACGTACCCGGCCCCTCCCTGCACGACAAGGTCGCCGCCGAGGGGCCGCTCGGCGCGGCCGATGTGGCGGCCATCGGCGCCGCCCTGTCGGAGGGCCTGGTCGCCGTGCACGAGGCCGGGGTCGTGCACCGGGACCTGAAGCCGTCCAACATCCTGCTGTCCCCGAAGGGGCCGCGGATCATCGACTTCGGCATCGCCTGGGCCACCGGCGCCTCGACGCTCACCCACGTCGGTACGGCGGTCGGCTCGCCGGGCTTCCTCGCACCCGAGCAGGTGCGCGGGGCCGCCGTCACGCCGGCCACGGACGTCTTCTCGCTCGGTGCCACGCTCGCGTACGCCTCGATGGGCGACTCGCCCTTCGGGCACGGCAGTTCCGAGGTGATGCTGTACCGCGTCGTGCACGAGGAACCGCAGCTGCACGGCGTACCCGACGCCTTGGCTCCGCTCGTCCGGGCGTGCTTGGCGAAGGACCCCGAGGAGCGGCCCAGCACGCTCCAACTGTCCATGCGGCTCAAGGAGATCGCGGCCCGGGAGGCGCAGGACCTCGCAGGCGTACGGCCGCCCGCGCCGCGCGGCGCCGAGACGGACCGGCCCACCGACACCTACCCCGAGCGCGGCCGGCGTCCGCAGGGACAGCAGGGTACGGGGGCCTCCGGGGCGCAGCGGGGCCGGGGGACTCCCCCGCCGCGGCGCTCCTCGGGGCTCGGGGACGGCGTTCCGTCGCCGGACGGTCCGGCCTCCCAGGGCGGAGGCGGCGCGCGGAGCGGAGCCCGGGCGACGGGCGGCGGGTACCGCGGCAGGACTCCGGTGCGCGGCCCCGGCGCCTCGCGCGGCGGCACCCCGTCGCGGTCCGGCTCACGGCCGACGCCCACCGGACGCAACGGGCCCCGGTCGGGCAGCGGCAGCCGCCCGGCCCCCCACAGCGGTACCGGGCGGCCGGCGTCCAGGAACACGGGGACCGGGCTGCGCCCCGCCAATCCCCGGCTGCTGCGGCAGCGGCTGTTCGTGTTCGTCGTGGTCACGCTGCTGGTGGCGGTCGGCATCGCCCTGGTGCAGGGCTGTCAGGGCTCGGCGCGGGGACTCGGCGGCGACGGAGACGGCGTTCGGCAGCAGCAGGTGCAGCGGGGCTACGAACCGTAGGGCTGCGAGCCGTAGGACTTCGAACCGTAGGACTTCGAACCAAGGGCTTCGCCGCCTTTGGTCCGCCGTCACAGCCCCGGCAGGATCCGCTCGAAGAACTCGCGGTCGCCGTCGAAGACCGGGTCCAGGGTCAGGAACTCCTCCGGTGTGACCCAGCGGGTCTCGGCGACCTCGTCCGGGTCGGGGACGACCTCACCCGTGTCCGCTCGGGCGGTCCACCAGTGGAGGCGGAAGCGGCGGTCGTCGGTCTCCGACTCCCACACCCTCGCCAGCGGCACGACGGTGAGGCCGACCTCCTCGCGGACCTCCCGGACGACCGCCTGCTCCTGGGTCTCGCCGGGCTCGACCTTGCCGCTGAGCGGCTGCCAGTAACCGGGGCGGGCCACGGCCGGACCACGCCGGATCGCGAGCAGTCGCTCACCCCGCAGGAGTACGGCGACAACGGCCTCGCGCTGTTCCACGTACGACCCCTAGGCCTGAGGGCGGCCGGTGGCCACGGCGTAGAAGGCCACGGCCGCCGCCGCGCCCACGTTGAGGGAGTCGACGCCGTGGGACATGGGGATGCGCACCCACTCGTCGGCGGCGACCAGGGCCTGGGTGGACAGGCCGTCGCCCTCGGCGCCGAGCATGAGGGCCACGCGGTCCATGGTGTGCGGGGCGGCCTCGTCGAGGGGCCGGGCCTTCTCGTCGGGGGTGAGGGCGAGCAGCGTGAAGCCGGCCTCGCGGACCGACTCCAGGCCCTTGGGCCAGGTGTCCAGACGGGCGTACGGCACGGAGAAGACCGCACCCATGGAGACCTTCACGCTGCGGCGGTAGAGGGGGTCCGCGCAGTCCGGGGAGAGCAGGACCGCGTCCATGCCGAGGGCGGCGGCGGAGCGGAAGATCGCGCCGATGTTGGTGTGGTCGTTGACCGACTCCAAGATCACGACGCGGCGGGCGGTCCGGAGCAGGTCGGCCGCCGTGGGCAGGGGCTTGCGCTGCATGGAGGCGAGCGCGCCGCGGTGCACGTGGTAGCCGGTGACCTGCTCGGCGAGCTCCGGGCTGACGGCGTAGACCGGGGCGGGGAGTTCGTCGATGACGTCGCGCATGACGTCGACCCACTTGGCCGAGAGCAGCATGGACCGCATCTCGTAGCCCGCTTCCTTGGCCCTTCGGATGACCTTCTCGCCCTCGGCGATGAAGAGGCCCTCGGCGGGTTCGCGCTTGCGGCGCAGTTCCACGTCGGTCAGGCCGGTGTAGTCGTGCAGGCGCGGGTCGTCGGGATCCTCGACGGTGATGAGATCGGCCACAGGGTGATACTGCCTTGTCCTGGGTGCGGTGCCAACGGCTCGGTACGGGTTCTGTTACCCGGGGTTACTCGCGGGGCGCGACGGCCGTCGGGCCGACCTTCACGACCTCGCCGATGACGATCACCGCCGGGGGCTTCACGGCCTCGGTCCGTACGGTCTCCCCGACCGTCGCCAGGGTCGCGTCGACGCGGCGCTGGCCGGCCGTCGTGCCTTCCTGGATCAGGGCGACGGGCGTGTCAGGGGCCTTGCCGTGGGCCACCAGCGTCTCGGCGATCTTGCCGATCTTGTCGACGCCCATGAGGATCACGAGCGTGCCGGTCAGCTTGGCGAGCGACGGCCAGTCGACCAGGGAGCGCTCGTCGTCGGGGGCCACGTGCCCGCTGACCACGGTGAACTCGTGGGCGACCCCGCGGTGGGTGACCGGGATGCCGGCCGCGCCCGGCACCGAGATGGAGCTGGAGATGCCGGGGACGACCGTGCAGGAGATGCCCGCCTCGGCGAGCGCCTGGAGCTCCTCCATGCCCCGGCCGAAGACGTACGGGTCGCCGCCCTTCAGCCGTACGACCGACTTGCCCTGCTTGGCGTGCTCGATGAGCGCGTTGTTGATGGCTTCCTGGGCCATGAAGCGGCCGTAGGGGATCTTCGCCGCGTCGATCACCTCGACGTGCGGCGGGAGTTCGGCGAGCAGGTCGCGCGGGCCGAGGCGGTCCGCGATGACCACGTCGGCCTCGGCGAGCAGGCGGCGGCCGCGCACGGTGATCAGGTCCGGGTCGCCGGGACCACCGCCGACCAGGGCGACTCCGGGCGTACGGGTGCGGTGGTGCGGGGCGACGAGCGTGCCGTCGCGCAGGCCCTCGACGACCGCGTCGCGGATGGCGGCGGTGTGGCGGGGGTCGCGGCCGCGGGCGTCCGTGGTCAGTACGGCGACCGTGACGCCCTCGCTGTGGCCGGTGGCCGGGGTCCAGGCCGTCGCCTCGTCGGCGTCGTCGGAGCGGACGCACCACACGCGGTGGCGTTCCGCCTCGGCGGAGGCCCTTGTGTTCGCTTCCGTGTCGCCGGTGGCGATGAGGGCGTACCAGGCGTTCGCGAGGTCGCCTTCCTCGTAGGAGCGCTGGTGCCAGGTGATCTCACCGGCGTCCGCCATGGCTTCGACGGAGGGGGTGACCTCGGGAGACACGAGGACGATGTCCGCGCCCGCCGCGATGAGGGCCGGGAGGCGGCGCTGGGCGACCTGGCCGCCGCCGAGGACGACCACGCGGCGGCCGGTGAGGCGGAGGCCTACGGGGTAGGCGGGGTGTTCGGCCATGAGGGTACGGCTCCTGTTGCGGCGGGGTTCGGATGCCCTGACGTGCGGATTTTAAGGTGCGAGTCGGCTTGGGGGCACAGGTGTCCGGTGGCTGGGCGTCATGGGCCGGCGCGGGTGGTGGGCGGTTGGGCCCACCCGTTCCGCCCTGGGGGTCCCCCCCAGGCCCTTGAGGCACTGGGGGAGGAACGACTGCCCACGACAACCGCGGCACGTCGCGAACGAGCCCGGCGCTGACCCGCCGCCCGGCACCTACTTCTCAGTCACTCCCGCCGAATCGAACGTCGCCACCTCGTGCATCGCTCTCGCCGTGCTCTGGACCAGGGGGAGCGCCAGGAGGGCGCCTGTCCCCTCGCCCAGGCGGAGGTCGAGGTCGACCAGGGGGCGCAGGCCGAGCTTGTTCAGGGCGGCCACGTGGCCGGGCTCGGCGCTGCGGTGGCCGGCGATGCAGGCCGCCAGGACCTCCGGGGCGATGGCGCGGGCCACCAGGGCGGCGGCACCGGCGCTGACGCCGTCCAGGATGACCGGCGTACGCAGGGAGGCGCCGCCGAGGAGGAGGCCGACGATGGCGGCGTGTTCGAAGCCGCCGATCGCGGCCAGCACGCCGACCGGGTCGGCCGGGTCCGGCTGGTGGAGTTCGAGGGCGCGGCGGACGACCTCGGTCTTGCGAGCGAGGGTCTCGTCGTTGATGCCGGTGCCCCGGCCCGTGACCTCGGCCGGGTCCGCTCCCGTGAAGACGGAGATCAGGGCGGCGGAGGCAGTCGTGTTCGCGATGCCCATCTCGCCGGTGAGGAGTGCCTTGTTGCCGGCCGCGACCAGGTCGCGGGCGGTCTCGATGCCGACCTCGATGGCCTGCTTGGCCTCCTCGCGGGTCATCGCCGGGCCGGTGGTCATGTCGGACGTGCCCGCCCGGACCTTGCGGGGAAGCAGACCCGGGGTGGCCGGGAGGTCGGCGGCGACGCCCACGTCGACGATGCAGACCTCGGCGCCCACCTGGGTGGCGAAGGCGTTGCAGACGGCGCCGCCGCCGAGGAAGTTGGCCACCATCTGGGCCGTGACCTCCTGCGGCCAGGGGGTGACCCCCTGCGCGTGCACGCCGTGGTCGCCGGCGAAGATCGCGACGGCGGCGGGCTCCGGGATGGGCGGCGGGCACTGCCGGGACAGGCCGGACAGCTGCGCGGAGATGATCTCCAGCATGCCCAGCGCACCGGCCGGCTTGGTCATACGCTTCTGGCGCTCCCACGCCTCGCCGAGCGCCTTGGCGTCGAGCGGGCGGATCTGCGCGACGGTCTCGGCGAGCAGGTCGTGCGGTTCCTCTCCGGGCAGGGCGCGGCGGCCGTACGTCTCCTCGTGCACGACCCAGGACAGCGGGCGGCGCTTGGACCAGCCCGCCTGGAGCAGTTCGGGCTCGTCCGGGAACTCGTCGACGTAACCGACGCACAGGTAGGCGATGACCTCGAGGTGCTCGGGCAGACCGAGGGCGCGGACCATCTCGCGCTCGTCGAAGAAGCTGACCCAGCCGACGCCGAGGCCTTCGGCGCGGGCGGCGAGCCAGAGGTTCTCCACGGCCAGGGCGGCCGAGTACGGCGCCATCTGGGGCTGGGTGTGACGGCCGAGGGTGTGGCGGCCGCCGCGGGTGGGGTCGGCGGTGACGACGATGTTCACCGGCGTGTCGAGGATGGCCTCGATCTTCAGTTCCTTGAACTGCTTCGCCCGGCCCTTGGGGAGGGACTTCGCGTACGCGTCGCGCTGGCGCATGGCCAGTTCGTGCATCGCGCGCCGGGTGTCGGCGGAGCGGATGACGACGAAGTCCCAGGGCTGCGAGTGACCGACGGAGGGCGCGTGGTGGGCGGCCTCCAGGACGCGGAGCAGCACCTCGTGCGGGATGGGGTCGCTGCGGAACCCGTTGCGGATGTCGCGGCGTTCGCGCATGACCTTCAGCACGGCCTCGCGCTCGGCGGGGGCGTAGCCGGGGGCGGCGGGGCCGGTGGACTGTCGTGCTTCTGCCACTGCGGCCGCGCTCTCTGCTTCGTGGCGTTGCTGGTCCGCCAGGTCTTCCTGTTCGGCGGCCCGGGTGTCCAGGTCGTCGGCGTTCTGTGCGAGTTCGGCTTCGCCTTCGCGGGGTGCGGGGACGATGACCATGGGTTCCGCCTCGGGCTGGGCCGGCTGGGGGACGGCGGCCTGGGACTGCTGCGGGCCCTGGACATGCTGTCCGGCCTGCTCGTCCGGGGCCGGGCCGGGGAGTACGACGGTGACGTCCTCGGCGGGTGCCGGGGTGGTTTCCGGGGGCTGCGGGGTTTGGGGGGCTTCCGGTGCCGCGGGGGTGGGGGTGGCCTCAGCCGGCTCGGGCGTGGCGGCTGCCGGCTCGGGTGCCGGTGGCGCCGCCTCGGCGGTGGCGTCGGGCGCGGCTGCTTCGGGGGCCTGGGCCGCTCCCGCCGCCTCGGCCGTCGCGTCGGGGGCCGCCTGGGCAGGGGCAGGAGGAGCAGAGGCGGTGGCCTCGGCTCCGGAGTCGGGTGTGGCCGTCTCGGTGGGCTGAGGAGGCGCCGTTGCGGCAGGGGGCGGAGTCGGTGCGGTGGTCTCCGGAGCGTCGGCGGGCGCGCCGGGGGCGGGTGCGTCGGCGGGCGCGGGTGCGTCAGCAGACGCAGGTGCGTCAGCAGCCACGGGAGCCTCGGCAGCCGGGGCGCCGGCTTCCGGGGCGACCGTCTCGGAGGCCGGGGCCGGCGCTCCGGACGTGGGTGCCTCGGCAGGTGCGGGAGCCTCGGCAACCGGGGCGACCGTCTCGGAGGCCGAGGCGGGCGCTCCGGAGGTGGGTGCGTCGGCAGGCGCAGGGGCGTCGGCAAGCGCAGGGGCGTCGGCAAGCGCAGGGGCGTCGGCAAGCGCAGGGGCGTCGGCAAGCGCGGGAGCCTCGGCAAGCGCGGGAGCCTCGGCAACCGGGGCGACCGTCTCGGAGGCCGGGGCGGGCGTGGCAGCGGCGGGCGCTTCGGGGGCGGCAGCCGCGGTCTGCGGTGCCGTCATCTGGGGTTCCTGCGCTGTCGCCTCGGCGTCAGTTGCCTCAGGGGCCTGGGCGATCGGCTCGGGAGCGTGCGCTGGCGCGGCGGTCTCGTCGCCCATGGCCTCCGGCTCCTGCGCGACGGCCTCGGTCGCGGGCGCGGCCGGTGCGCCAGCCTCGGGGACAACCTCCGCTGCCGGCGCCTGTGCGGCAGCGTCGGGGGCCACCGCGTCCGCCACTTGGGCATCGGCGGGTTCCGCTACGTCCGCCTCAGGCGGAGCGGTGACAGCCTGCTCGGGCGCGGTGGCGGCAGCCTCCGGCAACGGGGCCGCCTCGGGCACCGGCGTGGCCTCCGGGACAGGAGCGGGTGCCACGTCCTGCTGTGCAGCAGCCACGGCGGCCTGCTCACCGCCGTCGGCGGATTCGCCCGCGGCACCCGGCCCGGGCACCTCGGGAGAACCATCGGCACGTGCCGGGTCACCGTCCTGACCAGACCCGTCCGCGACAGGCCCCGGCGCCTCCCCCGGAACCGGCTCCGAAGCGAACACGGCCCCGGCCTCGGCGGCTGCCACCTGGCCGGTGGCCGGTGCGACGCCCGCGCCGGCGGGGTCACTCTCAGCTCCCACGCCCTGCGCGGAAGCGCCCTGCCCCGGCTCGGCGGTTGCCTCCTGGTCAGGGGCGGGGCCGACGCCCACGCCGGCCGGGCCGCCCTCGACCCCCACGTCCTGCGCGGGCTCGGCGGCAGTCACCTGCTCCCCGGCAGGGTCGACGTCCATCCCAGCAGGGGCACCGGAAACCGCCGCGCCCTGCACGGACTCGGCCGCTGCCACCGGCTCGCCATCCGGGCCGACGCCCACACCAGCCGGCTCACCGGCAACCCCGGGCTCGGCGACGGCCACCTGCTCGCCGACGCCCACTCCAGCGGGGTCACCGGCAACCCCCGCGCCCTGCTCGGGCACAACCTGCTCCGGCTCGCCGGCAGCCCCCTGGTCACCGGCGGGCTCGCCCGGCGCCGCCGCGCCCTGCGCGGGCTGCTCGGCGTAGGCGGCCTGCTCGGACCCGGCCGGGGCCATCGGTGCCGCATGGCCCGGCTGCGGGGCGACGCGGGTCGCGACGGCCTGGGCCGTGCCCGCCTGCTCTGCTGACGGAACAACCGTTTCCGCAGGCGCCGCCCCGGCACTCACCTGGGTCTGGGGCTGGACCTGCGCGCCCCAGGGCGCGGCCGCCGGCGCGGGCGCCTCCGGGGCGCGCGGGACGTCGAGGTACTCGGGCCCGGGCGCCGACGCCGCGGGCTGTCGTGCCGGCGCTTCCGCGGGACCGCGGTCGGCGAGCGAGCGGACCGGGCTGGCGGAGCTGTCGGGAAGGGGCGGGCCGAGGTGCAGCGGACGGCGCGGGGTGATGGGCGGGATCGGCGGCGGGTCGGGCAGGCGGACGCCGCCGAGGTCGACCGAGCCGCTGTCACGGCCGGAGAGCTCGTGCGGGCCCGGCTGGTGCACGGCCTCGACGACCGGCTCCGGCGCGGGCGGGGCGACCTCGTTGCCCCAGGCGCCGTGGGAGCCCGGCAACAGCAGGTCTTCGTCCTCGGCGGTGTTCTCGGAGAGGTAGGCGTACGCACCGTGCGCGGGGGCGCCCGGCTGTTCCACCATGCCTGCGTTCTCCGGCAGTCCCTCGCCCGGGACCTGGCCGGTGTCGGTCATGCGTACCCCTCGCCCATCGGTTAGTGCTCCTACGACCAGCTCATCCGGAACGGCGCACCGACCGCCCCGCAGTGAAGAACGAGCGTGCGTCCCCAGCGGCACGAACGGCCCGCCCGTAAAAGGCGACAAAGCCACTCACTGGCATTGTTGCGGCCGAACCACCGTCACGGCACGTTGATCCGCGACGGTTCCGCTGTGGACTGCGCCACGTTGCGCGTCCTCCGGTACTGCCGTACCACACTCACCCCAAAACGGGCGGCTTTCCGGACATTGACCGACGATCTGCCGGACGTCCGCGTGCGGTGCAGCGATCGGCCAGCCTACCGCGCGCAGTACGACAACCCGATCACGGGGACGGCGGCGGAATCAGGCGCCGCGCCGGGGCAGCACGCCGCTGAGCAGGAACGCGACGCTCCGTTCCTTCTCCGTCCAGGCCCGTGTGTCGAGTTCGACGGACTGGAGCAGGGCGCACTCGACGCCGTATCCGTGCTCCGTCAGGTCCCGGCCGATGAGTTCGGCGGCGTCCCGGGTGGCGGCGTGCGTGACGATGCGCTGCGCTCGGCGGTCGACGACGGCCGAGACGACGGCCGCTCCCCCGCCGCCGACGCGGACGACGTCGGGTTCGGGGAGGTTCTCCAGGACGTGCGGGGCGGTGCCGTGCACGATCTGGAGCTGGACGCCGAGCCGGCGGGCGGCCGCGTCGGTGCGGGCGCAGGCGGCCCGGTCGCTGTCGACGGCGATGACGGCGGCGCCGGCGCGCGCGGCCTCGATGGCGAAGGCGCCGCTGCCGCAGCCGATGTCCCACACGAGGTCGCCGATACGCGGTCCGAGGCGGGCGAGTTGGGAGGCGCGCAGCAGCTGGGTCTCGCCCTCGCCGAGGTCGCCGCCGTACGCCTCGGCGGGCAGGGACCAGCCGCGTGGCCCGACGGACGGGTCGCGGCCGGCGATCCAGCCGCCGGTCTCCCCCACGGTGCCGGGCCCGGTCGGGCCGCCGAGGACGATGACGACGTTGGGGTCGCGCCAGGTGTGGTCGGCGGCCTTGTCGGAGGTGACGACGCTGACCCGCTCGCGCTGGGTGCCGAGTTCCTCGCAGATGACGAAGGAGCGGTGGACTCCTTCGAGGAGCAGGCCGAGTTCGGCGGGGCCGGCGCCGGGTGAGGTGAGGACCGCCACCTTGGTGTGGGCGCGGCATACGTTCACCGCGCGGCGCAGGGTGCGGCGGTGTGCGACGACCACCTGTGCATCGTCCCAGGGCATGCCGGCGCGGGCGAAGGCGGCGGCGACCGAGGAGACGGCGGGGACGACTTCGACCTCGAGTCCGAACTCGGGGGCGCGCAGGGTGCGTACGACGCCGAAGAAGCCGGGGTCGCCATCGGCGAGCACGACGGCCGTGCCGCGGTGGCCGGCGATGCGGCGGGCGGCGAGGGCGACGCTGCCGAGGCGGATGCGCTCGGCGCCGGCGGGTACCTCGGGGAGCGACAGGTGGTGGGCGGCACCCGCCACGAGCGTGGCGGCACCCAGGGCGGCGCGTGCCGCGGCGGTCAGCGGCGAACCGTCCCAGCCGATCACCGTGACCCGGTCGGCCATCGTCGTCAGTCTCCAGGAGTTTTCGCAGGTCGTCTGTGTGTCGTGTGATGAGCGGCCCGCAGGCGGGCTCCGTGAGAGTACCCGGTGAAGCCGGCGGAGGGGGCGGCGGTGCCGTCCCGCGCGGTGCCCGTTCGGTCAGTTCAAGGCGCCGAACTCAGTTCACGTCACCGAACTCAGTTGTACGTCGCGGAAGTCAGTTCCACTCGCCGAAGGACGTGAAGCCGCCGGGAATCTGGTCGCCCACGCCTTCGAGGTCCTCGGGGAGCAGGCTCCAGACGATCAGGTCGGTGCGCACCTCGGTCCACTCACCGTCGTCCGTCCGTGCCCGGGCTATCCAGGCGCCGCGCAGCACTCCCTCGCTGATGCAGCCGATCTTCTGGGCCACCTGCTGGGAGGCGGTGTTGTCGGCCGGGGTGCGCAGTTCGAGGCGCTCGAACTTCTGGTCGTTGAAGAGCCACTGGGCGGTGATGAGCGCCGCCTCGGAGGCGTAGCCCTCGCCGCGGGCCCAGGGAGCGATGACGTAGGAGATCTCGCTGGAGCGGACCCGCCAGTCGGTGTTCCGGAGGTGGACGATGCCGACGAGGCGCTGGGTGAGGAACTCGGTGACGGCGAAGACGATGCCGCGCCCCTCGGCCCGTTCGGCGGGGGCCTGTTCGGTGATCCAGGAGCGGGCGTGGGCCTCGGTGTAGGGCTGCGGGACGCTGGTCCAGGCGGTGACGAGCTCGTCGTTCATCATGTCGGCGAACGAGGGGATGTCCGGCTCCTCGAAGGGGCGCAGGACCAACCGCTCCGTGCTGATGGAGACGTTGGGAAAGGTGCTCGTCATGCGCCGCTCCGTTACCTTCGGTGAACCTTCAGGGCCTGCTGAACTGCCCAGCATGCAGCATGAAAGCACTGAACCGCACCACGGGGCCCTCCCCCACCCGGTGAGGGAGGACCCGTGCGGGGCGGGTGCCCGGCCCGGCCTCAGAAGGAGGCGAGCACGGAGCCGGCGTACTTGTCCTGGATGAACTTCTTCACCTCGGGCGAGGTGAGGAGCTTGGCGAGCTTCTTCACGCGCGGGTCGTCCTCCTGGCCCTTCTTCACGGCGAGGAAGTTGCCGTACGGGTTGCTCTTCGGGGACTCCAGGACGAGGGCGTCCCTCGACGGCTTGAGGTCGGACTCGATGGCGTAGTTGCCGTTGACGACGGCGGCGTCCACGTCGTTGAGGGAGCGCGGCGTCTGGGCCGCCTCCAGCTCCTTGAACTTGAGGTTCTTGGGGTTCTTGGTGATGTCGGAGGGGGTCGCCTCGTTACCGACGCCCGCCTTGAGGGTGATGAGCCCGTTCGCGGCGAGGAGCTTGAGGGCGCGGGCCTCGTTGACGGTGTCGTTGGGGATGGCGACGGTCGCACCGCTCTTCAGGCCGCCGGCCTTCTTGACCTTGTGGGAGTAGAGGCCGAGCGGCTCCAGGTGGACCGTGACGACGGGCACGATGTCGGTGCCGTTCTTCTTGTTGAAGTCGTCGAGATACGGCTTGTTCTGGAAGTAGTTGGCGCCGACGGAGCCGTCCTGCGTCGCCGTGTTCGGCGTGACGTAGTCGGTGAACTCCTTGACCTGGAGGTCCAGGCCCTCCTTCTTCGCCAGGTTGTCCTTGACGTAGGTGAGGATCTCGGCGTGCGGGACCGGGCTGGCGGCGACGATCAGGGGTCCGTCGGAGCCGGAGTTGCCCGCGCCGCAAGCGCTGAGCCCGAGGGTGAGGGCTCCGGCGGCGAGGACGGCGGTGGTGATCTTGACGGTGTTACGCACGAAAAGTGCCTTTCCTTATGGCCTTGCGGGTGGTGCTACCCCGTTGCGGGTGGACGGGGAGTTCAGGAGGCGGCTTTGAGCAGCCGCAGTTTCGGGACGGGGCCCGAGTGGGCGCCTCGGCGGTGCAGGGAGCGGGCCGCGTAGTCGCCGGCGAACTGGATGAGCGAGATGACGACGGCGAGGATCGCGACGGTGATCCACATCAGCCCGGTCTCGAAGCGCTGGTAGCCGTAGCGGATGGCGATGTCGCCCAGCCCGCCGGCACCGACGGTGCCCGCCATGGCCGAGTAGCCGATGAGGGCGACGACCGTGGTGGTGGTGCTGGAGATCAGCGACGGCAGGGACTCGGGGACGAGCACCTTGCGCACGACGGTCCAGGTGTTGCCGCCCATGGCCTGCACTGCCTCGACGAGCCCGTGGTCCACTTCGCGGACGGCCGTCTCGACCAGGCGCGCGAAGAACGGGATGGCGCCGACGGCGAGCGGCACGATGGCGGCCTCGCGGCCGATGGTCGTGCCGGTGATCCAGCGGGTGAAGGTCATCAGCGCGACCATCAGGATGATGAACGGCAGCGAGCGGGCGATGTTCACGATCTGCCCGATGACCTTGTTGGCGACGACATTCTGAAGGAGCCCGCCGCGGCCGGTCAGGACCAGCAGGATCCCGAGCGGCAGTCCGCCGACGACGGCGATGAGGGCAGACCAGCCGACCATGTAGAGCGTGTCCCAACACGCCTGCTCCAGCAGGGGCTGCATCTCCGACCAGGTCACTTCGCACCTTCCTTCACCAGCACGGACTCGCGGCCCGGGACGTCGATCTGGAGGCCCTTTTCCCGCAGGAAGCCGATCGGCACGACGTTGTCCTCGTAGCGGCCGGGCAGTTCGATGCGCATCCGGCCGACCTGGAGGCCGCCGACGGTGTCGATGGCCGCGCCGAGGATCGATATGTCGATGTTGTAGGTGCGGGAGAGCTGCGAGATGACGGGCTGGGTCGCGCTCTCGCCCTGGAAGGTGACGTCGACGACGGTGCGGTCCTCGCCGGAGGCCTCGCCGTCGAGCGGGAACAGCGCGGCGGCCAGTTCCGAACCCGGCGTGGCCAGAAGCTCGCTGACGGTGCCCGACTCGACGATGCGGCCGTTCTCCATGAGCGCGGCCGAGTCGCAGACCGACTTCACGACGTCCATCTCGTGGGTGATGAGCAGGACGGTCAGGCCGAGCTGCCGGTTCAAATCGCGCAGCAGCGCCAGGATCGACCGGGTGGTCTCCGGATCGAGGGCACTGGTGGCCTCGTCGGACAGCAGCACCTTGGGGTCGCCGGCGAGAGCGCGGGCGATGCCGACGCGCTGCTTCTGACCGCCGGAGAGCTGTGCGGGGTAGGCGCCCGCCTTGTCGGAGAGGCCGACCAGTTCGAGCAGCTCCAGCGCCTTGCGGGAGCGTTCCCCGCCCGACTTGCCGAGGATCTCCAGCGGCAGTTCGACGTTGTCCTGGACGGTCCGGGAGGACAGCAGGTTGAAGTGCTGGAAGACCATGCCGATCCGGCTGCGCGCCCGCCGCAGTTCCTTTCCGGCGCGCGGGCCGCGGCCGGCCAGGGCGGTGAGGTCCTGTCCGGCGACCGTAACGGTGCCGGAGGTGGGGCGTTCCAGGAGGTTGACGCAGCGGATGAGCGAGGACTTGCCGGCGCCGGACTGGCCGATGACGCCGTACACCTCGCCTTCGCGGACGTGCAGGTCGACGCCGTCCAGGGCGGTGACCTCGCGGCCGCGCGAACGGTAGACCTTGGTCAGGTCCGTTGTGGTGATCACGTGGGTTTCCGTCACTGTCGAGTGCGCGGGCGTGGGTGTGCCCGGGCACGGATGCATTCGTTCAGGGACGCGACACGGTTCTCGCTGAGGGCGTGGAACCGGGGAGAACATGTGCGCGGGCGGCTTGGCGTCACGCATCGCTCAGGGCGTGCGGACATGCCGCGGTCTCGCTTCGGGGCGCGAGCTCAGGGGTGGTGCGGGGGCCCTCTAGAAGGCGCACATTCGACACATACAACGAGCACCGGGCGTCATGGTCGCCTCGGTCGCGGGGATGCGGTCGCTCGTCGTGGTCATGCCGTCAGTAAAACACGCGTACGGTCCCGACCGGCCGCCGCTGTCCGGATGCTGGACAGCGGTGGACAGGGCCGGGGGTTCATCAGCCGCGGAGGGAGATCTCCACGCCCTCCTCGGTGACCAGTGCGGACAGGGCCGACAGGTTCTCGACGACCAGGTCGGCCCGGAGCTCGTGGGCCTGGTGCGTTGTGGTCAACGCCACGGTGGTCATGCCGGCGGCGCGGCCGGCCGTCAGGCCCGCGGGGGCGTCCTCGAAGACGACGCAGCGAGCCGGGTCGACGCCGAGGGTGCGGGCGGCGAGCAGATAGGGCTCGGGGTCGGGCTTGCCGCGACTGACGTCGTCGGCGGCGACGAGCGTCTTGGGCAGGATGCCGACGGCGTCGAGCCGGGCCTCGGCCAGCCGCCGGGTGGCGGAGGTGACCACGGCCCAGCGCTCGGCGGGCAGCGCGTCGAGGAAGGCGCGGGTCCCCGGCAGCAGGTGCACCCCGCCGTTGGGTACGTCCTCCACCTCCAGGTCCTCGATCCGCGCGACGGCCTCCGGCACCAGGTCGGCGGGCAGCAGGTCGGCGGCTATCTCGGCGGCCGGCCGGCCGTGCAGTTCGACCCGGGCGAACTCCTCGGCCGTGATTCCGTACTCCGTGGCCCACCGCGTCCAGCAGCGGTCCACCGAGGCGAGGGAGGAGACCAGGGTCCCGTCGTTGTCGAACAGCAGGGCGTGCGCGTGGATCTTCATGCCCTCGACCCTACGGTGCAGGCCAGGGCCGGAAGCATCGGGCCTTTTCGGCCGTAATAAGGTCGCAGCATGCTTGATGTCCTGACGCTGGTGACCGGCGTCGCCGCGCTGCTGCTCGCCGCCTGGTGCGGATGGGCCGCCTACCGTGACCAGCCGACGAAGGACTGGCACTTCATCGGGATGGCCGTGGTCACGCTGCTGGCGCTGGCCCAGCTGGTGGCCGGGATCGTGCTGCTGGCGCGGGGCGAGAAGCCGGAGCAGGGCACCACGATCTTCGTGGCGTATCTCCTGGGGGCGTTCGCGTGTATCCCGGCGGCGGGGTTCATGTCGCTTGCGGAGCGCACCCGGTGGGGTTCGGTGACGGTCGCCGCCGGCGGTGTGGTGCTGGCCGTGCTGGAGGTGCGGCTCTATGACATCTGGGGAGGCTGAGGTCAGCCGGCGGCGGCTGACCAGTGGGCCGGGCACGCTGCTGGTGTGGCTGTACGGCGTGATGGTCGTGGGCGCGGTGTCGCGGTCGGCCTTCCAGATCGCGACCGAGTTCGACCGGGCGCCGCTCGCGTACACGCTGTCGGCCGTCGCGGGTGTGGTCTACGGGTTCATCACGTACTCGTTGGTGCGGGGCGGGGAGACGGCGCGTAAGGCCGCGCTGGCGTGCTGTGTCGCCGAGTTGGTGGGTGTGCTGACGGTGGGGACGTGGACGTTGATCGAGCCGTCGGCGTTTCCTGACGCGACCGTGTGGTCGGACTTCGGGATGGGCTACGTCTTCATTCCCGTGCTCCTGCCGCTGTCCGCCATCTACTGGCTGCGGAAGGGTGCGCCTCGGAAGGATGCCGCCTGAGGTTCGCCAGGCGGCCGCGGGCCGTGTGCGGTTGGTCGCGCCCACGCGGCGGAGCCGCAAATCGATACAGCCCCGCACCCCTGAAGGGCGAAGATCAAGCCGTCGCTGCGTAAGTACCGGCCGGCTTCTCCAGGATGACCATAGGGATGCCGTCCGGGCCCTGGGACGTGCCCACCGTTTCGTAGCCCACCTTGCGGTAGAGGCGGAGGTTGCCCTCGCTGCGGTGGCCGGTGTGGAGGCGGAAGCGGGTGGCGCCGTGCTGGTCGGCGAGGGCCGATTCAGCCGCTCGGAGAAGGCGGGCGCCGATGCCGTGTCCCTGGAGGCGGGGGTGGACGCAGAGCTTGCCGATCGCGGCGGCACCGTCCTCGGTGACCGATCCGCGGACCGAGCCGACGACCTCGTCGCCGAGCCGGGCCACGAAGACGCAGTCGCGGGCGACCTCCTCGCGGACCGAGTCGAGGGTTTGGACGAGCGGGTCGATGCGGTAGTTGCCGTACAGCGCCGCCTCCGGCTGGAAGCACAGGTACTGCAGCCTGAAGATCTGCTCCGCGTCCTGCTCGGTCGCCGCAGAGATGGTCACGCTCATGCCCATGTGCGCACGCCTCCCGCTCATCTGATCACCTGTCGTTCCTCACTCCTATCCCCGTCCTCAGCGGGCCGCAACCTCCGCTGCGAGCAATCTGCGCAGACATCCCAGACATCTGGAACGTTCCGGGCCAAGACTCCCCTGTGAGATACCCAACTCCCCTGCGATTTCCCGGTATGTCAGGTCCTCGGGAGAGAGCAGGGCCTCCATCAGCCGGGGGCAGCGACCCGGGAGGCGGCGTACGGCCGCGCGCAGGGCACGGCCGCGGGCCGCGGTCAGGGCGAGCTGTTCGGGGCCGCGGTCACCGTCGTCGACCGGTTCGACGGCGTACGGCCGCTCGAGGCGGCTCGTACGGCGGGTGCGGCGCGCTTCCGAGCGGATGGCGCGGCGGAGCCATTCCTGCGGGTCGAGCGGCGGGCCCTCGGCGTCGAGGCGCTCCAGCAGGCGGAGCCAGACCGCCTGTTCCAGGTCGCCCGGCTCGGCTCCGGCGGCAGGTGCCTCCGCGGAGGCCTCGGCGCTGAGGAGCGGGCGCAGGGCGGTGACCAGGTCGTGCGTCATATGCGGAGCGACGCGGCCACCCGGGCGGCGGGTTGCCCGGGCGGCCGAAGCTCACTCGACCGGGGGGTGTGAGTTCACATGTTGACGCTCGGTTGTCGGCACTCAGCTGTTGAGGAAGTCCTCGCGGGCCAGCAGGCCCGTGTCGGGCTGGTCGGTGAAGACGCCGTCGATTCCGGCCGCGAAGTAGGCCTTGTACGCGCCGAAGACGTCACCGTAGGCGTCCGCGTCCGTGCCCTTGCGGAAGTTCGCGGGCAGGAAGGGGTTTTCGTTGCGCAGCGTCCAGGGGTGCAGGATCAGACCCACCTTGTGCGCGTCCTGGACGAGTGTCGTCGGCTGCGTGAGGTTGCCCTTGGCGTCGCGCGGGATGATCAGGTCGAGGGTCGGGCCGATGCCCTGCGCGTAGGAGGCGATCTCCCGCAGGCCTGGCCTTGACCAGGTCGGCGACCGTGCGCGGGTCGCCCGTCTCGACGAAGTCCCAGGGGCGGCTGTCCGCCGAGGACAGCAGGACGACCAGGGGGTTGTCGACGAGCTTGTTGAGGCGCTCGATGCTGGTCGGCTCGAAGGACTGGAGGATGACCGGGGAGGTGCGCCGGTCCTTGCGGTACGCGCGCAGCAGCTTGGCGACCCGCTCCTCCAGGGGGAGGTTCTGCCTGCGGAAGTAGGTGGGGTGCTTGAGCTCGGGGTAGATCCACACCTGCTTGCCGCGCCTGCGGGTCTGCTCGTCCTGCCACTTCAGGACCTCTTCGAAGGTGGGGATCTCCCAGCGGCCGTTGTAGAGGGTGTTGCGCGGGCGGTTGGCCGGGATGCGCTCGATCGCCCGCAGGGTCTTCAGCTCGGCGAGCGTGAAGTCCTCGGTGAACCAGCCGGTGGTGGAGACGCCGTCGAGGAGCTTGGTCTTCTTGCGGTCGGCGAACTCGGGGTGGTCGGCGACGTCCGTGGTGCCGCCGATCTCCGGCTCGTGACGGCAGACGAGGTGACCGTCCTTCGTCGGCACCAGGTCGCCCGCCTCGACGATGTCGGCGCCCATGTCGAGGGCCAGCTGGTACGAGCCGAAGGTGTGCTCCGGGCGGTAGCCGCTGGCGCCGCGGTGACCGACGATCGTCGGCTTGGGCAGGCTCTTCAGCCCGCCATACCCGCCCTGCCGGGCGCTTTCGGCTCTCGCCGTGCCGGTCACGCCGAGGACCGCTCCCCCGGCGCCGAGGACCGCCGCGCCGAGCAGGGCCCGCCGTCCGGTTCCGCTCGCTTCCTCGTTCGGCCTCTGCGTTCCCATGAGCGCCCTCCCTGCCGTCGGCTCGTCAGTGCGGGCCGATCGTACGGGCGCGTAGATGACGAGTGGGAGACGACGGGCGGAACACGTGGGTGACGACGGATGTCGTAGTGGCTGGTGGGGGCGGGGAACTGACGGCTCGTCGGCGGCTCGTCGAGTTCGTGGCGTCCCGGCGATTCGGTGCGGCGGTTCTGGGAACGCGTCCGATACGCCCGGGGAGCGACGTCCGTCACACATGGCGGCCGGGTTACGTACCGTCCGTGACGCGTCACCGCAGGTAAACACGCGTCGACGGTGCGTAAGACCTCGGTTAAGTCGCCGTGCCCGATGTGCGCGACCCCCGCGGCCGCGAGTATCGTCCTCACCTGCACAGACTCATACCGCATCCCTTGACACGGAGGGCCCGTTGTCCCGCTTCGCGCTCATCAAGGCAGTGCTCGGCCCGATCATGCGCCTGATGTTCCGCCCTCGGGTGGAAGGTGCGGAGCACATTCCCGGCGACGGTCCGGTCATCCTGGCCGGCAACCACCTGACCTTCATCGACTCGATGGTCCTTCCGCTGGTCTGCGACCGTCAGGTCTTCTTCATCGGCAAGGACGAGTACGTCACCGGGAAGGGCTTCAAGGGCCGGCTGATGGCCTGGTTCTTCACCGGCGTCGGCATGATCCCCGTGGACCGTGACGGTGGCCGGGGCGGGGTCGCCGCGCTGATGACCGGGCGCCGGGTGCTGGAGGAGGGCAAGGTCTTCGGCATCTACCCGGAGGGCACGCGGTCGCCCGACGGGCGGCTGTACCGGGGGCGTACCGGGATCGCCCGGCTCACGCTGATGACGGGGGCGCCGGTGGTGCCGTTCGCGATGATCGGTACGGACAGGATCCAGCCGGGCGGGGCGGGGCTGCCGCGACCGGGGAAGGTCACGGTCCGGTTCGGTGAGGCGATGGAGTTCTCCCGGTACGAGGGGATGGACCGGGACCGTTATGTGCTGCGGGCTGTGACGGACTCCGTGATGAGTGAGGTCATGCGGTTGTCCGGGCAGGAGTACGTGGACATGTACGCGAGCAAGGCGAAGGAAGCCGCGTAACTTGCGGGTGTGGGTGCGGTGCGGTTACGGGTGCGCGGGGGCTTGTCGCGCAGTACCCCGCTCCCCAAGAGAAGGCCGCTCCCCTGAAGGGGCGTTGTCCGGCGGAAAGGCGGTGCGGTGAAGGGTTGGGCCCCTCACCGCACCTCCGCGCGGGACTACGCGTGTTCCGCCCCGCCGTTCTCCAGCCGCTGCCCCCGCAGCAGGAACCAGGCCGCCACCGCCGCCGCCAGCAGGACCGCCGCGCCGGCGCCCGCCGCGAGCGCGAGGCCGTCGACGAAGGACGTGCGGGCCGCGTCCAGCATCACCGCGGACGTGTGGGCGGGCATGCCCGCGGCCGCCTCGACCGCGCCGCCCAGGGACTCATGGGCCGCGGCCGGTGTGCCCGCCGGGCCGGTGAAGTCGCGGTAGACGCCGGTCACGATGGAGCCGAGCACGGCGATGCCGAGGGCCGCGCCGAGTTCGTACGCCGTCTCGGACACGGCGGACGCGGAACCCGCCTGCTCCTTGGGCACGCTGGAGAGGATCACGTCGGCGGTCACGGTGAACGAGAAGCCGGCTCCGACGCCGACCACCAGCAGCGCGGCCCCGAGCAGCGGGTAGCCGGTGGACTGGCCGATCACCGTGAGCGCGGCCAGGGCGAGGCCGATCGCCGCGAGCCCCCCGGAGACGACGGCCCGCACCGAGAAGCGCCGGGCCGCACGCCCCGCGACCAGACCGGCCGCCACCGCGCCGATCGCGGCGGGCAGTTCCGCCAGGCCTGCCTCGAACGGGCGTCTGCCCTGGACGAGTTGCAGGTACTGGGACAGGAAGAACACCAGCCCGGACAGACCGAGGATGGTCATCAGGTCGGCCAGCACCGCCCCGCTGAAGCCGCGGTTGCGGAACAGCCGCATGTCCAGCAGCGGAGCCGGAAGCGTGAACTGACGGCGCACGAACCCGTAGAGCGCGGCCACGCCCAGCAGGCCCGCGGCCAAGGTGCCCCACGCGAAGCCGTACGTGGCGGCCTCCTTGATCGCGTACACGACACAGACCACGCCGACCAGCGACAGCACGACACTGACCAGGTCCCAGGGACCGGGATTCGCGGTCCGCGACTCGGGCAGCAGCTTGATGCCGACGAGGACCAGGACCGCCATCACGGGCAGGTTGATCAGGAAGACCGAGCCCCACCAGAAGTGCTCCAGCAGGAACCCGCCGACGATCGGCCCGACGGCCGTACCGGCGGAGGCGGTGGCACCCCAGATGCCGACGGCGAGACTGCGTTCGCGCGGATCGTGGAAGAGGTTGCGGATCAGGGCGAGCGTGGCCGGCATCAGGGTCGCGCCGGCGACACCGAGCAGCGTCCGCGCCGCGATCAGCGCCTCCGGCGTCGTCGCGTAGGCGTTGAACACGGATATCGCGCCGAACGCCGTGGCACCGACCAGCAGGATCCGCTTGCGGCCGATGCGGTCGCCGAGGCTGCCCATGGAGACGAGCAGCCCGGCGATGACGAAGGAGTAGACGTCGCCGATCCACAACAGCTGCGTGCCGGAAGGCTTCAGGTCCTCGCTGATGTAGGGGGTCGCGAGACCGAGGACGGTGGCGTCGACGGCCACCAGCAGCACGGCGAGCACGAGGACGCCGAGCGCGAGCCAGCGGCCCGGGCGCTTCACCGCCTCGGCCGTCTGCGCCGGCTGCAACGTGCTGGTCATGATTCCTCTCTCCGTAGTGCGCCGCCGAGCAGCAGCTCGACGATCATGTGCTGGAAGTCCCTGGGGGCGCCCTTGCCGCTCTGCACCATCCAGGCGCCGGAGGCCAGCAGGCCGTAGAGCGCCTCGGTGAGCCAGGCCGGCGTGAGGTCGATGCGGAACTCGCCGCCGAGCTGGCCGCGCCGGAACAGGGCGGAGATCCGCTCGTCGATCAGGGTCCAGCCCGCGTTCTGCTCCTCGCCCTCGAACAGCTGGTTCTCGGTGTAGAGGAACCCGAGCAGTCCGGCGGCGGGCTCGATGGCCCCGACCAGCCGGCGTACGGCCTCGCTCGCCGTGCCCTCGTCGAGCCGGGCGGCGTCCAGCGCGGCCTCGCACTCCGCGATGCCCAGCGACTCCAGCGCCCGGACGAGGGCGTCCCGCCCGGCGAAGTGGCGGTGCAGCGTGGCGCGGCTGATGCCGGCGGCCTTCGCGACCTCGTCCATGGTCGCGGTGGATTTGCGGGTCAGCAGGGCCGCAGCGGTGCGCAGCACGTGGTCAGGATCGACAGCCATGAGACGACCATACCTCACATGAGACACGAATGTCTCACGCTGAGCATGCGTGGATCCCGGCTGCCGGGTCACGGAGAGGTGGTGATCAGTGCCAGGGCAGCTGCCCGCGCCGCTCCCAGTACGCCTGCGGTTCCTCGACCACCGCGGCGAGGCGGGTCAGCTGCTCGTCGTCGAGGTCGACGACCGCCGCGTGCAGGTTGGAGGAGAGCTGGTTGGCGGTGGCCGCGCCGGAGAGGACGACGCCGGCCCAGGGCTGCCGCAGGATCACCGCCAGGGCGACGGCGTCGCAGCCCAGCCCGCTCTCCTCGGCGATCTCCTTCAGGACGTCCGGCGCGTTCGGCCCGGCGAGCCGGCCGTTGGCCATGCCCTCCTTGACGATCACGGTGAGCCCGGCGTCGTGTGCCTCGGCGAGGGCGGGCGCGGCGGAGGTCTCCAGCGCGTTGTACGTCGACTGGACGGTACGGAAGAGGGGTTCGCCGTCGACCGTCACGGCGAGGGCGGCGCGGATCGCGTCCGCCTGCGCGGGACCGCTGGTGGAGAAGCCGATGGTGAGTCCCTGGGCGGCGGCTTCCGCGAGCTTGGCGTGCAGCTCCTTGTCGGTGAGGGCCGGGCTGTCCGGGGTCACCGAGTGGATCTGGTAGAGGTCGAGCCGGTCGCCGAGCAGGGCGTCGGTCTCGGCGCGCTGCCGTTCGTAGGTGGCGAGGCTGTGGTCCTTGACCTCGTGCGTCTCGGCGTCCGCGGACCAGTCGGCGGTGTAGGTGTAGCCCCACTTGCTGCCTACGACGATGTCATCGAGGCCGGGTTTTGTGTTCAGCCAGTCGGCGAGGAACTCTTCCGAGCGGCCGTAGGAGCGGGCGGCGTCGAAGTAGCGGACGCCTTGGGCGTAGGCGGCGTCGAGGAGTTCATGTGTGCGCTCGCGTAGAGCGTCGACCGTGCGCTCGGCCGGGCAGGTCCTGATCACGACCGAGATTGATGTAACCGGGGCGTCCGACGGCGGCGAGTCCCAGACCGATGTGGCAGGTGGGGGTTGTTGCTGTGGCCAGGCGGGCGAAGGGCATCGGGGGCTCCGTTCGGTCGGCTGTTGACGACCAACGTAACCCGCGATGACCTTCGCCTCAGGGCTCGGCCCTCAGGGTGTTCTGGCGAATGCGGGTTGCGTGTGGTGCTCGCGCCCACGCGGCGGAGCCGCAAATCGACACAGCCCCGCGCCCCTTGAGCCCGTCCCCCTCAGCCCTTCTTCTTGGCCAGAGCCCACTCGTGCTGGGCCGCCACGTCCGCCTTCACCTCTGCCAGCTGGATCGCCACCGCGCTCGGGGCCGTGCCGCCCCTGCCGTTGCGGGAGGCCAAGGCGCCGGGGACGTTGAGGACCGTGCGGACCTCGGGAGTCAGGTGGGTGGAGATCTTCGCGAACTGCTCGTCCGTCAGTTCTTCCAGCTCCTTGCCCTCGGCCTCGGCGGCCTTCACGCACTCGCCGGCCACCTCGTGGGCGACGCGGAACGGTACGCCCTGCTTGACCAGCCACTCGGCGATGTCCGTGGCGAGGGAGAAGCCGGCGGGGGCCAGTTCCTCCATGCGTTCGCGGTGGACCGTGAGCGTGGCCATCATGCCGGTGAAGGCCGGCAGCAGGATCTCCAGCTGGTCGATGGAGTCGAAGACCGGCTCCTTGTCCTCCTGGAGGTCACGGTTGTACGCGAGCGGGAGGGCCTTGAGCGTGGCCAGCAGGCCCGTCAGGTTGCCGATCAGGCGGCCGGACTTGCCGCGCGCCAGCTCGGCGATGTCCGGGTTCTTCTTCTGCGGCATGATCGACGAGCCCGTCGAGAACGCGTCGTGCAGGGTCACGAAGGAGAACTCCTTCGTGTTCCAGAGGATGACCTCCTCGGCGATCCGGGAGAGGTTGACGCCGATCATCGCCGTGATGAACGCGAACTCGGCGACGAAGTCCCGGGAAGCCGTGCCGTCGATGGAGTTGCCGGCACTGCCGTGCTCGAAGCCGAGGTCCTTCGCGACCGCCTCGGGGTCCAGGCCCAGCGAGGAGCCCGCCAGGGCCCCCGAACCGTAGGGCGACACCGCCGTGCGGGCGTCCCACTGGCGCAGCCGCTCCGCGTCCCGGGACAGCGCCTGGACGTGGGCGAGGACGTGGTGGGCGAAGAGGACCGGCTGGGCGTGCTGGAGGTGCGTGCGGCCGGGCATCGCCACGTCCGGGTGAGCCTCGGCCAGGCCGATCAGCGCGTGCTGGAGCTCGGCGATCAGGCCGCCGATGACACGGGCGTGGTCGCGCAGGTACATGCGGAAGAGGGTCGCGACCTGGTCGTTGCGGGAGCGGCCCGCGCGGAGCTTGCCGCCGAGGTCGGGGCCGAGCCGCTCCAGCAGGCCGCGCTCCAGGGCGGTGTGCACGTCCTCGTCGGCGATGGCGCCCACGAAGGAGCCGTCGGCGACGTCCGCCTCCAGCTGGTCGAGCCCGGCGATCATCCGGGTCAGCTCGTCCTCGGTGAGCAGGCCCGCCTTGTGCAGCACGCGCGCGTGCGCACGCGAACCGGCGATGTCGTACGGCGCGAGCCGCCAGTCGAAGTGGACGGACGCGGACAGCTTGGCCAGGGCCTCGGCGGGACCGTCGGCGAAACGGCCGCCCCAGAGCCGTACGTCACCGCTGTTGCTGCTCACTTGCGTTGCTCCTAGAGAGGTATGGATGTGACGCAGACCTTTATATGCCCACGCCCGGTTCCGTCGTGCTACGTCCGGTTCCCGTCGGGCCGCGTTCGCAGGTGACGCTGCGCCGCGATCTTCGACGACAGGCTGTAGATGTCGATGAAGCCCTTGGCCGCGGACTGGTCGAAGGTGTCGCCCGTGTCGTACGTGGCGAGGTCGAAGTCGTAGAGCGACTGCTCGGAGCGCCGGCCGGTGACGACCGCGCGGCCGCCGTGCAGGGTCATGCGGATGTCGCCGGTGACATGCCGGTTGGCCTCGTCGACGAAGCCGTCCAGGGCGCGCTTGAGCGGGGAGAACCACAGGCCGTCGTAGACCAGCTCGCTCCAGCGCTGCTCGACGCCCCGCTTGTAGCGGGCGAGTTCGCGCTCGACGGTGACGTTCTCCAGCTCCTGGTGGGCGGTGATCAGGGCGATGGCGCCGGGGGCCTCGTAGACCTCACGGGACTTGATGCCGACGAGGCGGTCCTCGACCATGTCGATCCGGCCGATGCCCTGGGCCCCGGCGCGCTCGTTGAGCTGCTGGATGGCCTGGAGGACGGTGACGGGCCTGCCGTCGACGGCGACCGGGGCGCCCTCCTCGAAGGAGATGACCACCTCGTCGGGTTCGCGCGGGGTGGCCGGGTTCTGCGTGTACGCGTAGATGTCCTCGGTCGGCGCGTTCCAGATGTCCTCGAGGAAGCCGGTCTCGACGGCGCGACCGAAGACGTTCTGGTCGATGGAGTACGGCGACTTCTTGGTGGTCGCGATCGGCAGGCCCTTGTCCTCGCAGAAGGCGATGGCCTTGTCGCGGGTCATGGCGTAGTCGCGGGCCGGGGCGATGCACGTCAGGTCGGGGGCGAGGGCGGCGATGCCGGCCTCGAAGCGGACCTGGTCGTTGCCCTTGCCGGTGCAGCCGTGGGCGACGGTGGTGGCACCGTGCCTCCGGGCGGCGGCGACGAGGTGCTTGACGATCACCGGCCGGGACAGGGCGGAGACCAGCGGGTAGCGGTCCATGTAGAGGGCGTTGGCCTTGATCGCCGGGAGGCAGTACTCCTCGGCGTACTCGTCCTTGGCGTCGGCCACTGCGGCCTCCACCGCGCCGCACGCCAGGGCGCGCTTGCGGATGACGTCCAGGTCCTCGCCGCCCTGGCCGACGTCCACCGCGACCGCGATGACCTCGGCGCCCGTCTCCTCGGCGATCCAGCCGATGGCGACGGAGGTGTCAAGACCGCCGGAGTAGGCGAGTACGACGCGCTCGGTCACGGGTTCTTCCCCTCATGCCGCGATCACTCATGCTGCGATCACTAGTGTGCATGATTATGCAGACCTCCGCATGTTTCGTCAATGCGCCTCGGGTCGAGGGCCTGGTTCCGGCCATGCCGAGATGACTTTGAAGATCCTTTGAACGCGTGAAACCGCTTGCCCGTACCTCTCGCCGAACGCAGGCGCCGCGTTTGACACCGACGACACCCCCGACCCCTAGTGAGGCATCCGCATGTCCAGGGCTCTTCCGAAGTACAACAAGCGTCGCGTCGGCTTCATCGGCGGCGCCGCCGCGGTGGCACTGTCCGGCACGGTGATCGCCGGCTTCGCCCTCGCCGGGGAGACGCCCGACAGCGGCGGGACGAACGCCCGGACGCTGGCGGGTCCCGGCACCATCACGTGCCCGGACGTCACCGGCCAGCTGCCGGCGATCCCGGCCTCGGCCCAGGCCGAGGTCGACCGCAACCTCGCCCAGCTCGCCACCCAGATCGAGGAGGCCAACAAGCGCCTCGTCGACACCGTCGGCCAGGGCGGGCCCAACTTCGTCCAGAACGCCATCCTCGGCCCGCTGGAGGACAAGCGCGTCGCCGCCCTGAACCGCATCGAGACCGCCATCGGGCGTGCCGCCGAGAAGCCGGAGGGGCTGGAGGCCTTCGCCGCCTGCCAGCTCAACGCGGACGGCGGCGCCGGAGCGGGCGAGGCCGCGGGTGGAGAGGCGGGCGCCGGTGAGGAGGCCGGTGCCGGTGAGGAGGCCGGTGCCGAAGCCGGTGCGGGCGCCGAAGCCGGTGCGGGCGCCGAGGCCGGCGCAGGTGCCGAAGCGGGCGCGGGCGAGGAAGCCGGTGCGGGCGCGGGTGCGGACGAGGCGGGGAACGCCGGCGCCGGCACGATCACCTGCCCGGACGTCGCCTCCCAGCTGCCGGCGATCCCGGCCTCGGCCCAGGCCGAGGTCGACCGCAACCTGGCGTTGCTGGACACGCAGGTCGCGGAGGCCAACAAGCGCCTCGTCGACACCGTCGGCCAGGGCGGCCCCAACTTCGTCCAGAACGCCATCCTCGGCCCGCTGGAGGACAAGCGGATCGCCACCGTCAACCGCATCGCCACGGCCATCGGCCGCACGGCCGAAAAGCCGGCGGGCCTGGACTCCCTGGCCGCCTGCTCGCTCACCAAGTGAGGTGACAGGCACTGTGGCCGCCCCGTGTGAGCGCCGGCCGGGGCGGCCACGGGCAGGCGCCGGGGGCGGGGTCCGGCAGAGGTGACCGGATGCCGCAGTTCTTAGACAGTCGAAATACCTGCGCCCATAATCGGTGACATGGGAAAAACTCATGAGCGCATAGAAGGCCGGCTCCGCTCGTTCATCGAGGCGCAGCCGGTCTTCTTCACCGCCACCGCTCCCCTGTCCGCCGACGGCACGGTCAACCTCTCCCCCAAGGGCCTCAAGGGCTCCTTCGCGGTGCTCGACGACCACACGGTGGCCTACCTCGACTTCGCCGGCTCAACCGCCGAGACCGTCGCCCATCTGCGGGAGAACGGGCGGATCACCCTGATGTGGTGCGCCTTCCAGGGCCCGCCGAACATCGTCCGTGTGCACGGCCGGGGAGAGCCGGTCTTCCGCGACGACCCCCGCTTCGGGGAGCTGCTCGGCCACTTCCCGGACATCGACCCGGCACAGCACGGGCTGCGCGCGATCATCGTCGTCACGGCCGAACTCGTCCGCGACAGCTGCGGCTACGCCGTGCCCTTCATGGCGTACGAGGCGGACCGCGACCTGCACGGCAAGCGTTTCGCACGCGAGGACGACGCGTCGCTCAGCGAGTACTTCACCAAGAAGGAGCACATCGCGACCAGCCTGGACGGACTACCCGGGCTGCCGTTGCCGCTGCCGCCCTCTACGGTCTGAGGCATGCGCCCCGGTGCCGTCGCCCTCGCCGTCTCCTGTCTCGCCGTGCTCGGCGCCGGGCCGCCCGCCCCGTCGTCCCCGCTGCCGGCCCGGATGGCGGACACCGGCGGCGGCACCCAGCTGATCACCGCGGTGGCCCCGGGGACGGCCTCGACGACGGGCACGGTCACCTGGTGGGACCTCAGGGACGGGCGGTGGGTGCGGGTGGGTTCCGCGCCCGCGCGGTTCGGAGCGAACGGGCTGGTCGAGGGCGCGTCCCGCAGACAGGGCACGAACACGACACCCACTGGTCTGTACGGCCTGCCGTACGCCTTCGGCATCAAGGCGGCGCCGCGCGGGACGGCGTACAAGTACCGCCGGGTGCACCGGGACTCCTGGTGGTGCCAGGACAACGACTCCCGCTCCTACAACCGCTGGACCGAGCCCCGTGCGGACGACTGCCGGGCCGCCGAGTCCGAGCACCTGATCACCTACGGCGAGCGGTACGCGCACGCGCTCGTCATCGGCTTCAACTACGAGCGTCCCGTGCGCGGTCGCGGCGCGGGCATCTTTCTCCATGTCAAGGGGCGTGGGGCGACGGCCGGTTGCGTGTCCGTGCCGAAGGGCGCGATGCGGACGATCCTCACCTGGGCCGACCCGGCGAAGCGCCCCCACATCGCCGTCGGGACGGCGAGCGGGGTCACCGCCGTCACCCGCTACTAGGGCCCCGGCACTGTCCGGGTTACCGCCGGTCACTCCCGTGCGCACACGACTCGGTACGCGGCTGAACACTCCCGTGCCCCGGCACGTATCTGTGGGCCAAGGGTCAAGTCCCCACGGAGGAACCGTGACCACCACGCTCGCAGGCGGCCGTGCCGCCCGCCGCCAGACGATGCGCCGCATCCGCCCGCGCCGCTCCCCGGCCGTCCCGCTGCTGATCGCCCTGTGGGCGGGTGCGGCGGCCGTGCTGTGGCTGTGGTGGGACAACACACCGTCCCTCGCGGACACCTCGGCCAAGATCCTGGCCGCGGGCCGGATCACCGGCCTGCTCGCCGGCTACCTCATGGCGCTCGTGGTGCTCCAGATGGCCCGGGTGCCCTCGCTGGAGCGGCGGGTGGGCACCGACCGGGTCGCCCGCTGGCACGCCATGACCGGCCGCTACACGCTCTTCTTGGTCCTCGCCCACGTCTTCCTCACCATGTGGGGCTACGCCCTCCAGGCGGGCAAGGGGCTCGGCGCCATCGTCCAGCAGACGACCGACTCCATCAACCAGCTGCCGGACATGGGCAAGGCCGCCATCGGCACGGGCCTGCTGTTCGTCATCGGGATCCTCTCGATCGGCGGCGTCCGCCGTCTGATCGGCTACGACACCTGGTACCACGTGCACCTGCTCACCTACGCGGCGGTGTACCTGACGTTCTGGCACCAGATCACCACCGGCAACGAGTTCGCCGTCGAGCCCGCCGCCAAGACCTTCTGGTACGGGCTGTACGGCGCGGTGACCGCGCTCGTCCTCTGGTACCGGATCCTCACCCCGATCCGCCTGAACCTGCGGCATCGGATGCGGGTCGAGGCGGTCATCGAGGAGACCCCGGGCATCGTGTCCGTGCTGATCGGCGGGCGCAAGCTGCACCGGATGGGCGCGGAGGCGGGCCAGTTCTTCCGCTGGCGGTTCAAGGCGCCCGGCATGCGCTTCAGTTCGCACCCGTACTCCCTGTCGGCGGCGCCCCGCCCGGACATGCTGCGGATCACCGTCAAGGCGATCGGCGACCACACCTCCCGGCTGCGCGAGCTCAAGCCCGGCACCAAGGTGTGGGCGGAGGGCCCGTACGGCGCGATGACCGCGCAGCGCCGCAGCCGCGGCAAGGTCCTGCTGGTCGCGGGCGGTGTCGGCATCACTCCGATGCGGGCCCTGTTCGAGACCCTGCCGGGCGCCTCCGGCGACATCACGCTGCTCTACCGGGCCAACAGCACCCAGGACCTGGCCCTGTGGGGCGAGCTCGCCAAGATCGCCGACGAGCGCGGCGCACGGCTGATGTACGCGGTCAACAGCCCCGACGGGGAACGCCCCGACATCTCCGCGGAGTCCCTCCGGCGGAAGATCCCGGACATCGAGAACCACGACGTCTTCATGTGCGGGCCGCCCGGCTTCGCGCAGTCGGTGTACGAGGCACTGCGCGGTGCGGGAGTCCCCGCCCGCCGTATCCACCACGAGTCGTTCGAGATGTGAGCGACGGGACATCAACGGCCCTTCAGGAGCTTGAGAAACGATGAGGAAGTCTCACCCCGTCCGGCGTGCCGTGCTCGCCGGCGCAGCCACCGTCTCCGGGATCGTGCTGCTGCTGTCACTGAAGCCGGCCTCCGACCCGGGCTCCGCCCAGGCCGCAAGCGGTCAGCTCCCGCCCGCGGCCGCCGGGCAGGCCCCGCAGGGCGGCGTGAACGGCGCGGTCACCGGTGACGCGGTGCAGACGCAGTACGGCGCGGTGCAGGTACGCCTGACCATGAGCAACGGCAAGATCACTCAGGCCGAGGCGGTCCAGGCGCCCAAGGGCGGCCGCAGCGACCAGATCACCGCCAGCTCCGTGCCCCGCCTCAACCAGGCGGCCGTCGCCGCCCAGAACGCGGACATCGACGCCGTGTCCGGGGCGACGTACACCAGCGCCGGCTACAAGAAGTCCCTCCAGTCGGCCCTGGACAAGGCCAAGGCCTCGGCCGGCGGCGCGCAGGGCTCGGGCAACGCCCAGACCGTGACCGGCGATGTCGCGCAGACGCAGTACGGCCCGGTCCAGGTCCGTATCACCGTCGCCGGCGGCAAAGTCACCAAGGCCGAGGCGGTCCAGGCGCCCAAGGGCGGCCGCAGCGACCAGATCACCGCCAGCTCCGTGCCCCGCCTCAACCAGGCGGCCGTCGCGACGGGGAGCGCGGAGATCGACGCGGTCTCGGGCGCCACGTACACCAGCGCGGGCTACAGGAAGTCGCTCCAGTCCGCCCTGGACAAGGCTCCGGCAGGGGGCAGCTCCTCCCAGGCCGCCGGCTCCGGGGGCGGCCAGGCCCAGACTCAGACGCTCACCGGCAGCGTGGCGCAGACGCAGTACGGCCCGGTCCAGGTCCGTATCACCGTCACTGGCGGCAAGGTCACCAAGGCCGAAGCCGTCCAGGCCCCCAAGGGCGGCCGCAGCGACCAGATCACCTCCGCCTCCGTGCCCCGCCTCAACCAGGCAGCGGTCGCGGCCGGAAACGCGCAGATCGACGCCGTCTCCGGAGCCACCTACACCAGCGCCGGCTACAGGCAGTCCCTCCAGTCGGCTCTGGACCAGGCCGATGGCTGACACGGTGGCCGACTCCGCACAGGCTCCCGCCGCGGTACGTCATGCGGAGGAGACGATGGGGACCGTCTTCTCCCTCGACGTCCGCGGCGGGGAACCCGAGGCCGTGCGCTCGGCGGTGGACGAGGCCGTCGCCGGGCTGCACAGGGTCGACGAGGTGTTCAGCACCTACCGCGAGGACAGCCAGATCTCCCGGCTGCAACGCGGTGCGCTGACGGTCGAGGAGTGCGATCCCGAGGTCGCCGAGGTCCTGGAGCTGGCGGCCGAGGCGGAGCGGCTGAGCGACGGCTGGTTCAGCACGTCGTACGGGGGTCGCCTCGATCCGACCGGCATCGTGAAGGGCTGGGCGGTCGAGCGGGCGGCGCGACTGCTGGCGGCGGTGCCGGGAGTGTGCGGGGTGAGCGTCAACGGCGGCGGCGATGTGCAGTTGCTCGGGGTGCCGGGTTCGCAGCGGCCGTGGCGGGTCGGGGTCTCGGATCCCCTGCGGCCCGGAGGTCTCGCCGCGGTGATATCCGCCGCCGGGGTGGACGAGCTGGCCGTGGCCACGTCCGGGAGCGCCGAGCGGGGCGCGCATATCGTCGATCCGCGTACGGGGCGTTCGGCCGTGACCGACCTCGTCGCCGTGACCGTGGTGGGGCCTCGGCTGACGTGGGCGGACTGCTGGGCCACGGCGGCGTTCGCGATGGGGTCGCGGGAGGGGCTGGCTTGGCTGGAGTCGCTGCCGGGGGTTGAGGCACTGTTGATCACGGCTGGTGATGAGGTGCGCTGTACTGGGGGGTTGGCTGCGCGGCTGGGGTGAGTGGGGCTGGGGGCGGGAAGTTTCGCTCACCGCGCTGGCTGGGCGCCGCTGCGCCCACCCGTGCCGCCCTCAGCGGACGATTGCCCGCAGCCAGGGCGGAGTACGCGAACGGCACAGCCCCCCGGACACCTCTCTCGGCGCTCAGTGCCCGTTCTGCGCCAACCTCAGCAAGTGGTCGGCCAGCGCCTGCCCCCCGTCAGGATTCCGGCTGATCAACAGCAACGTGTCGTCACCCGCGATCGTCCCCAGGATGTCGTGCAGCTCGGCCTGGTCGATCGCCGACGCCAGGAACTGCGCGGCGCCCGGAGGAGTCCGCAGGACCACGAGGTTCGCCGAAGCCTCCGCGGAGATCAGCAGCTCCTGCGACAACCGCCGCATCCGCTCCTCCTTCGCCGACCCTCCCAACGGAGCGCGCGGCGTGCGGAAACCGCCCTCGCTCGGCACCGCGTAGATCAGGTCGCCGTCGGCGTTGCGGATCTTCACCGCGTTCAGCTCGTCCAGGTCCCGGGAGAGCGTCGCCTGCGTGACGCTCAGCCCGTCGTCGGCGAGCAGCTTCGCCAGCTGGCTCTGCGACCGCACGGGCTGCCGGTTGAGGATGTCCACGATCCGGCGGTGGCGTGCGGTGCGGGTCTGCGGCACGGCGGGCCCGTTCGCCCCCGGCTGCTCGTGGTCCTGCGCCTGGCTCATCGTCGTCTCATTCCCCGGATCGTCCGTCCCCGTCAGCTGCTGCGTCGAGGACGCCGGGCAGCGCCCGGAGGAAGGCGTCCACCTCGTCGTCGCCGATGTTCAGCGGCGGCATGAGCCGTACGACATCGGGGGCGGGCGCGTTCACCAGGAGGCCGGCGTCCTGAGCCGCCTGTTGCACCTGGGGCGCGAGCGGCTCGGTGAGCACGATACCCAGGAGGAGACCCGCACCCCGGACGAAATCGATCAACTCGTGGCCCAGGCCCTCGATCCCGTCCCGCAACTTCTCGCTCTGCCGCTTGACGTTCTCCAGCAACCCCTCGTTCTCGATGGTGTCCAGGACGGCGAGCCCGGCGGCGCAGGCGACGGGGTTGCCGCCGAAGGTCGTGCCGTGGTGGCCGGGCTGGAGCAGCTCGGCGGCGCGCCCGAAGGCGACGGTCGCGCCGAGCGGCAGTCCGCCGCCGAGGCCCTTGGCGAGGGTGACGACATCGGGCAGCACGCCCTCGTGGGCCTGGTACTCGAACCAGTGGCCGGTCCGGCCGACGCCGGTCTGCACCTCGTCGAGGACGAGCAGCGCGCCGGTGGCGGCGGTGATGGCCCGGGCGGCCTTGAGGTAGCCGGCCGGGGGGACCACGACCCCGTTCTCGCCCTGGATCGGCTCGATGACCACGAGGGCCGTCTCGTCCGTCACCGCGGCGGCCAGCGCCTGCGCGTCGCCGTAGGGGACGTGCGTGACGTCGCCGGGCATGGGCAGGAAAGGTTCCCGCTTGCCGGGCTGGCCGGTGAGCGCGAGGGCGCCCATGGTGCGGCCGTGGAAGCCGCCCTGGGTCGCGACCATGTGGGTCCGCCCGGTGAGCCGGCCGATCTTGAAGGCGCCCTCGTTCGCCTCGGCGCCGGAGTTGCAGAAGTAGACCTTGCCGTCGCGGCCGAAGAGCCGGAGCAGCCGTTCGGCGAGCGCGACCGGCGGCTCGGCGACGAACAGGTTGGAGACATGGCCGAGGGAGGCGATCTGCCGGCTCACGGCCTCGACGACGGCCGGATGGGCGTGGCCGAGCGCGTTGACCGCGATGCCGCCGACGAAGTCCAGGTACTGCGTGCCGTCGGCGTCCCACAGCTTGGTGCCCTCACCGCGGACGAGCGGGAGCCTCGGGGTGCCGTAGTTGTTCATGAGGGCGCCCTGCCACCGCGCTGTCAGTTCCTGGTTGCTCACGACTCCCCCTGTTCGCCCGGTTCCTCGGGCTTCTCGTCGGCCACGACCATCGTGCCGATCCCCTCGTCGGTGAAGATCTCCAGCAGGATCGAGTGCTGGACCCGGCCGTCGATGACCCGGGCGGTGGTGACGCCGCCCCGCACGGCGTGCAGGCAGCCCTCCATCTTCGGCACCATGCCGGAGGACAGGTCCGGCAGCAGCCGCTCCAGCTCGGAGGCGGTGAGGCGGCTGATCACCTCGTCGCTGTTCGGCCAGTCCTCGTAGAGTCCCTCGACGTCCGTGAGGACCATGAGGGTTTCGGCGCCCAGTGCAGCAGCGAGTGCCGCAGCCGCCGTATCAGCATTGACGTTGTAGACATGTCCGTCGTCCTGGGAGCGGGCGATCGAGGAGACGACCGGGATGCGGCCGTCGGCGAGCAGGGCCTCGATCGCGCCCGTGTCGATCGCGGTGATCTCGCCCACCCGCCCGATGTCGACGAGTTGGCCGTCGATCTCGGGCTGGTGCTTGGTGGCGGTGATGGTGTGCGCGTCCTCGCCCGTCAGGCCGACGGCGAGCGGTCCGTGCTGGTTGAGCAGCCCGACCAGCTCCCGCTGCACCTGCCCGGCCAGCACCATCCGTACGACGTCCATGGCGTCCTCGGTGGTCACCCTCAGGCCCGCCTTGAACTCACTGACGATGCCGTGCTGGTCGAGGGCGGCGCTGATCTGCGGGCCGCCGCCGTGCACGACGACGGGCTTGAGGCCGGCGTGGTGCAGGAACACCACGTCCTGGGCGAAGGCGGCCTTCAGGTCCTCGTCGACCATGGCGTTGCCGCCGAACTTGATGACGACCGTCTTGCCGTTGTGCCGGACCAGCCACGGCAACGCCTCGATGAGGATCTGCGCCTTGGGCAGGGCGGTGTGTTTGCGGGTAGTGCTCATGACGAATACGCGCTGTTCTCGTGGACGTAGTCCGCGGTGAGGTCGTTGGTCCAGATGGTGGCGGTCTGGTCGCCCGCGGCGAGGTCGGCGACGATGTGCACCTCGCGGAAGCGCATGTCGACCTTGTCGCGGTCCTCGCCGACCCCGCCGTTCTTACAGACCCAGACGCCGTTGATGGCGACGTTCAGCCGGTCGGGCTCGAAGGCGGCCTTCGTGGTGCCGATCGCGGAGAGCACGCGGCCCCAGTTGGGGTCCTCGCCGTGGATCGCGCACTTCAGGAGGTTGTTGCGGGCGATGGAGCGGCCCACCTCGACAGCGTCGTCCTCGGTCGCGGCGTTGATCACCTCGACCTTGATGTCCTTGCTGGCACCCTCGGCGTCCCGGATCAGCTGCTGGCCGAGGTCGTCGCAGACCTGCCGGACGGCCTCGGCGAACTCCGCGTACCCGGGGGTGACGCCGGCGGCCCCGGAGGCGAGGAGCAGCACGGTGTCGTTGGTGGACATGCAGCCGTCGGAGTCGACCCGATCGAAGGTCGTACGGGTGGCTGCCCGCAGGGCCTTGTCGAGTACGTCGTCGTCCAGGTCCGCGTCGGTGGTGAGGACGACGAGCATGGTGGCGAGGCCGGGGGCGAGCATGCCCGCGCCCTTGGCCATGCCGCCGACGGTCCAGCCGTCCTTGGTCACGACGGACGTCTTGTGGACGGTGTCGGTGGTCTTGATGGCGATGGCGGCCTTCTCGCCGCCGTGCTCACTCAGGGACGAGGCTGCCTTCTCGACGCCCGGCAGCAGCTTGTCCATCGGCAGGAGCACGCCGATGAGGCCGGTCGAGCAGACGGCGACCTCGATGGCGCCCCGTCCGAGGACCTCGGCGACCTTCTCGGCCGTCGCGTGGGTGTCCTGGAAGCCCTTCGGGCCCGTGCAGGCGTTGGCGCCGCCCGAGTTGAGGACGACGGCGGACACCTGGCCGCTCTTGAGCACCTGCTCGGACCACAGCACCGGGGCGGCCTTCACACGGTTGGAGGTGAAGACGCCGGCGGCGGCGCGGCGGGGCCCGGTGTTGACCACGAGGGCCAGGTCGGGGTTGCCGTTCTCCTTGATCCCGGCGGCGATGCCCGCCGCCGTGAATCCCTTCGCTGCCGTCACACTCACGGCGCAACTCCGATCGTCGTCAGTCCGGTGGTCTCGTCGAGCCCCAGGGCGATGTTCATGCTCTGGACGGCACCGCCGGCGGTGCCCTTGGTGAGGTTGTCGATGGCGCTGATCACGATGATCCGTCCGGCGGCCTCGTCGTACGCGACCTGCACCTGAACGGCGTTCGAACCGCAGACGGACGCCGTGGTGGGCCACTGCCCCTCGGGCAGCAGGTGCACGAAGGGCTCGTCGGCGAAGGCCTTCTCATAGGCGGCGCGCAGGGACTCGGCGGTGACCCCGTCCGTCGCCTTCGCGCTGCACGTGGCGAGGATGCCGCGGGGCATCGGGGCGAGAGTCGGCGTGAAGGAGACGGAGACCGGCTCGCCGGCGGCCGCGCTGAGGTTCTGGGTGATCTCGGGGGTGTGCCGGTGCCCGCCGCCGACGCCGTACGGGGACATGGAGCCCATGACCTCACTGCCGAGCAGGTGCGGCTTGGGTGCCTTGCCCGCGCCGGAGGTGCCGGACGCGGCGACGATCACGGCCTCGGTCCCGGCGAGCCCTGCGGCGTAGGCCGGGAAGAGCGCCAGCGACACGGCCGTGGGGTAGCAGCCGGGCACCGCGACGCGCTTGGACCCCTCCAGCGCGGCGCGGGCGCCCGGCAGTTCGGGAAGGCCGTAGGGCCAGGTTCCGGCGTGCGGCGAGCCGTAGAACCGCTCCCAGGCGGCGGCGTCCGTCAGCCGGAAGTCGGCGCCCATGTCGATCACCAGCACGTCCGGCCCGAGCTTCTCGGCGACGGCCGCGGACTGCCCGTGCGGCAGCGCGAGGAACACGACGTCGTGCCCGGCGAGGACCTCGGGGGTGGTCTCCTGGAGCACTCGCCCGGCCAGGGGCAGCAGGTGCGGCTGGAGCGCACCGAGCTTCTGCCCCGCGTTCGAGTTGCCGGTCAGGGCGCCGATCTCGACCTCGGGGTGCGCCAGGAGCAGACGCAGCAGTTCCCCACCCGCGTATCCACTCGCTCCGGCCACTGCCGCACGTACCGCCATGGAACCTCCTCCTTAGAGGGCATGACTATACGTTTCTCTGCACGTTTATGCAATTCTGAGCGCGTGACTTTTCCGGGGCTGAACGGTCTGCGGCGGGCACCCGGTGACCCGCGCCGATGAACACCGAAGCCGTACCGGTCTTCTGCCGTGCCCGTCCTGTGACGTGCTCGGCACCGGCCCGCGGCACGCACACCGCTAGCGTCGGCCCATGATCGTATGGCTCAACGGCACCCATGGCGCGGGCAAGACGACGACCAGTGCACTGGTGCAGCCGCTCCTGACGGATTCACGGGTGTTCGACGCCGAGAAGGTCGGCGAAACACTCATGGACATCAGGCCGGGACTGCCCGAGACGGACAACTTCCAGCACTGGCCGCCATGGCGGCCGCTCGTAGTCGAGACCGCCCGCCGTGTACTCGCCTACACCGGCGGCACTCTGGTGATCCCCATGACGGTCCTGGTCGAGGAGTACTGGCGCGAGATCAGCACGGGCCTCGCCCAACATGCCATTCCGGTACGCCACTTCGTCCTGCACGCCGACCAGGACACCCTCCGCGGGCGCATCGAGGGGGACACTGTGCTCGGCCCCTCCTCATTCCGTCTCAAATATCTCGAGCCCTACGCGGAGGCGGCCCGCACGTGGCTGCACGACGAGGCCGAGGTCGTCGACACCACCCACCTCACGCCCGACCAAGCCGCCCTGCGGATCGCGGAGGCCGTCAAGGGCTGAGGCTTGATCCGCCCTGGCTGGGACAGCACCTCGCCGTCTCAACCGACGCTCGGCCCCGCCGCGTAACCTGCCCCCAGTGGGCAACACCTTCCGCGCAGGAGACGACAGCCTCTATCTGCCCAACGGAGGCACCGAGGTCTTCGTCGAGGTGCTGACGCTCGCCGTGTCGGCACTGGCCGAGCACCCCTGGGAGCACCGGTTCGCGGGCATGCTGGCGTGGCAGGACCAGAACGTCATGGGGCGGGGTGCGGTCGGGTTCGACCTGACGGACATCGACTGGGGCGAGTCCGGCGAGGAGCGGGCGACGACCAAGGCCTTCGTGCTGCGCGGCCGCGCAGCGGCACCGCTGGGACGAACTCGGCTACGAGCCGCCGTTCGCCGACGAGTATGTGCGGCGGTTCCGGGAGATCGTCGCGGCCTTCGATCCGGCCACGGCGACTCCACGGCAGGACGCGTTCCCGGACGACGGATGCGTCGCCTGCTGCGCGCGGCACCGGGTGCTGAGCGCGCTGCCGTACTGGGAGGGATGCGTGTTCTGTCACCGGTGACAGAATCGGCGGCCCAGCCGATGATCATCCCGGAGGGCCCGAGTGACCCTGGATCTGGCCGGCTTCACCAAGCCGCACGCCGAGCGCCCGCCCGCGCCCGTCCCCGTCGACTGGGCGGCCGTCGAGGAGTGGCTCGGGATGCGGCTGCCGGACGACTACAAGCGGCTGGCCGACCGGTACGGGCCGGTGGACTTCGGTGAGTTCCTCTGGATCCACGTGCCCTGCGCCGACGGACGCTTCGACTACGGCGAGTGGCTGCGGCAGACCCACCGCGAGGCGCGCATCGAGGCGCGTGAGCTGCCGGAGGACGAGCGGCCGGCCGTGCACCCCGTACCCGGCGGGCTGCTGGCCTGGGGCGAGAGCCGGGGCAGCGACACCCTGTTCTGGGACACCTCCGCCTCGGACGACCCCGACGAGTGGACGGTGGTCGTACGGCACACCGGAGTGGTGCCCGGCAGCGGACTGCTCCCCTGGCACCGGTACGACCTCACCCTCACGGAATACCTGCGGCACACCGTCCGCGACAGCTGGGAGACGCCGTCACCGCCCGGCCCGCTGATGGGCCCGCTGCCCGGCACCCTCGCCCGCACCGCCTTCCTGGACGCCGCCGGGCCCTGGACCCCGCCGGCCCCCACCGAGCCCCGCCTCACCGAGGCCGAGCGCCGCGTCGCCCTGGAGACCGGCACCGGCCTCGCCGCCCTGCGTCTGCTGACCCCGCCGCCCGAGCGGCCGTACCTCGGCGACGGCACCTGGGAGGGGCTGTTCGACACGCTGGGTTCCCGGCTGCCGAGGGAGTACGTGGAGCTCATGGAGGTGTACGGCGCCGGCTCCTGGAGCGGGTGGCTGCGCTTCCAGGCACCCCTGCGGACGGCCGCGCCGCGCTTCCCCGCGTTCGTCGAGGAGACGCTGGAGGCGTACGAGGAGCTGAGGAAGGGGTTCCCGGACTGGTACCCGCTGGCCACCTGGCCCGCGCCCGGCGGTTTCCTGCCCTTCGCCGACTCCATCGACGGCGACCACCTCGGCTGGCTCGCGCAGGGGGACGACCCCGACGCCTGGCCGCTGGTCTTCTGGCCCCGGCACGCGGACCAGGGGCCTGCTCTGGAGGGCGGGCTGCTGGACACGCTGCTCGCCTGGCAGCGCGGCAGGCTCGTCACGCCCGGCCTGTGCGCCTGGGACGAGGAGGACGACCCCGTGGAGTTCGCCGCTTTCGAGCCCTGGGACGACAGCGCCCACGCGTGAGCCCCGCCTGCCGGGCGCGCCGGCCGGCCCGCGATGATGATCTTCATGACACCGATCACCGGCCTGGACCTGACCGGCTTCACCGAGCGTGAGCCCGGCGTGTGGACCGACGAGCGGGGGCTCGTCCTCTCGGTCCACTTCTTCCCCCTCGTACCGGACCTTCCGGCCTCGCTGGAGGAACCCGACCGGCTGCGCTTCGGTCTCGCGCAGGGCGCTGCAGGGGCGGGCGGGGGGCTCATCGAGGCGGTGCTCGGCGCCATGGACGGCGTGCCCGCGGTCCGGCAGCTCATCAAGGTGCCCCGGCCGACCGGGCACGGCCAGGTCTTCCTCGGTTCGTGGACCGTCCCGAAGGCCGGCTGCAGCACGGTCCTGAAAGCGCAGGCCGCCGAGGGCGCGACGACCGGGATGCGGGAAGCGATGGTCATGGCCCAGGTGGGCCCCGCCGACTACTTCCGGCCGCACCCCTACGCGCCCGGCCTGGGCGGCGGACTGCCGTACCACGTGGGCGACCACGAGCAGTGGGACGCGCAGTTCCCCGACCACCCGCTCACCCTGGTCCGCGCCGCCCTGAACCGGATCACGCCGACCGTCACGCTCGACGACCGGTTCAAGATCCTGCCGCCGTTCGGCACACCGGCCGCACCGACGGCATCTGCGGCCGAGCCACGGCCCGAGAAGCGCGGCTGGTTCGGCCGCCGCAGGAACCAGGGCTGAGACGAGCGCGGGCTGCCGCCCCTTGGACGGCAGCCCGCGGACCCGGTCCCGGCGGTTACCTCTGCTTGATCCGCAGGAAGGTGACGGAGTTCGCCGGGAAGGTGTAGGTGAACTTCCCGGCCACGCCACGGAAGGTGGAGGTCACCGGCGTCACCGGCGTGTCCGTCTCCGTGTTGACGGCGTCCTGGTCGGCGGCCAGCGTGGTCACGCGGGCGGTGGAGGCGACCTTGGCGCCACCCAGGTCGACGGCCGTGCGGGCCTCGGCGGACTGGGCGTTGACGACCTTGACGATCAGGTCACCGGTCTTGGCGTCCTTGGTGACGACCTGGCGGAACGGCTCGGCCGGCTTGTCGTCCTTGAAGCTGCCCCACTCCTTGCCGTCCAGGAACAGGGTGACCTGACGGCCGCGGATCTTGATGTCGATGTCGTAGGCGCGGCCCGTCTCGATCGACCCGGCCTTCGTCATCAGCGTGCCCTTGCCGCCGTCGACGGCCTGCTCGATCGCGGACTGGGTGTTGTTCCAGCCGCCCAGGTTCCACCAGTAGAAGTTGCCGGTGTCCTTGACGCCGAAGGCGACGAGGAAGCCCTCGTTGCCGGACTTCTTGGTGGCCTTCACATGCAGGTCGTAGTCCTTCCAGGCCGGGTCGCCCGCCGTGACCATGGTGTTCTCGGCGGCGGTGTCGGTCTGGACGTACTGCCCGTCCTGGATGCTCCAGCTGCCCCGGCCGCTGGTGGTCCACTTCGAGGCGTCAGCGGAGAAGTCGTCGCTGAGCAGGGTCGAGCCGTCGGCCGCGGTGACCTTCACGTCGTCGTACGCGGCGCTGGTCGCCCACGTGGACAGGCCGACGGCACCCGTGATCGGGCCGCTGACGTTCGGCGTGGTGGTGGCCTTCGACGGGACGACGCGGTCGCCGACGTTGGTCATGAACAGCTTCTGGACCTCGTAGTTGGCCGAGTTCCAGGAGGCCCGGTTGTTGAACCAGATCATGTCCGGCCGCCACTGGACGTAGTCCTCGTTGGCGAGCAGCGGGGCGTAGGAGGCCAGCTTGACGATGTCCGCGTTGCGCTCCAGGCCGGTCATGAAGGCGGCCTCGGCGAGGCCGTTCTTCCAGGCGTTGCCCTGGGAGGCGTACTCGCCGAGGAAGACCTTGGGGCCCTGGCGGTCGTAGGAGTCGTAGCGGTCGTTGTTCTGGAGGAACCAGTTCGGGCTGTTGTAGTAGTGCTCGTCGACCATGTCGACGTTGCCCTCGCGGTTGAGCTGCCAGGCCGTGTCGAAGGTCGTGCCGGCGTCGTCCGGGCCAGAGTTGGAGATGACGGTGATGTCCGGGTACTTGGCCTCGATGGCGGCCCGGAACTGCTGGAAGCGGGCGAAGAACTCCTTCGGGAGGTTCTCCTCGTTGCCGACCCCGATGTGGGTCAGGTGGAAGGGCTTGGGGTGGCCCATCTGCGCGCGGACCTTGCCCCACTTGGAGGTCGCCGGGCCGTTGGCGAACTCGATGAGGTCGAGGGTGTCCTGGATGTGCCGCTTGAGCAGCGCGTCGTCCTCGGTGGCCTTGTTCTGGCCGCAGCCGGTCACCAGGGCCGGGACGACGGGCAGCGGCATGGCGCCGATGTCCTCGGAGAAGCGGAAGTACTCGTAGTAGCCGAGGCCGTAGCTCTGGTTGTAGCCCCAGAAGTTGGCGTTGGTGGCGCGCTGCTCTACGGGGCCGATGGTGTCCTTCCACTGGTAGCTGCGCTTGCGCTGCCAGTTCGAGGCCTCGCTGTAGTCCTCCATGGAGCCGGTGTTGACCAGGCAGCCGCCGGGGAAGCGCACGAAGCCCGGCTTCAGGGCGGCGATCTTCTCGGCGAGGTCCTTGCGCAGGCCGTTCGGCTGGTTCTTGTAGGTGTCGCGCGGGAAGAGCGATATCTCGTCGAGCGCGGCGGCGTTCGTCGAGGCCACGGCGAGGCGGCCGCGGTTGCTGGTGCGGGTCGCGGTGAAGGTGGCCTTGTACTTGGCCCAGCCGCCCTTGACGGCCACCTGCCGAGCGGTCGCCAGCGTGCCTGCCGTGTCCTTGAGGGAGACGGTCAGCGTGCTGCCGCTCTCGGCGCGGGCCCACACGGAGAAGTCGTACTTCTTGCCCTGCTCGACCCGGATGCCGGTGTTGTAGCCGGCGTTCGTCACGGAGGAACCGGCGCCCAGGGACAGGTAGTTGCGGTTGCGCTCGTTGAGGCGGCCCGAGTCGTTCACGACCTCGGCCGTGCCGCCGACCGTCCACGAGGTCAGGGGCGTGTAGGAGCCGTTGTCCGCGGTGGAGTACTCGAAGGAGCGGTTCTGCACGAGCTCGGCGTACAGACCGCCGTCGGCGGCCCGGTTGATGTCCTCGAAGAAGACGCCGTACATCGTGTCGTCGATCGCCGCACCCTGGGCGGACGGGTCGACGGTGATCGCGTAGTCGGTGACGTCCTCGGCGTGCGCGGGGGCCGGTACGAGGGCTGCTGCCGTCAGGAGGGCGGTGGTCGTGAGACCGATTCTCCATCGGGTGCGGGCGGTGCGTGGCATGGATACTCCGCGGCTCTCTGGTAGAGGAGTGTTCGAAATATCAGACGTTGATCAGCACTTCGAACGGCAAGATAGGGAGGGGACCGATGCGCGTCAATGGGTCGCGCAGCAACGATTGGGACGGAGAGCGGTACGAGATGGGCGAGTTCTGGCCGGTGCCGGACGTACTGGCTTACCTGGCCGGGCGATGGCGGGTGGCCAGGGCGGTGCGGGATCTCGCGAACGGCGAGCAGGGGGAGTTCTCGGGAACTACCGTCTTCGCCGCTAAGGAGGACGGCGGGCTGCTGCACCAGGAGTCCGGAACCTTCGTCTGGCAGGGCGTCGCCCGGCCCGCCGGGCGGACGCTGCGGTTCCTGCCGGGCCCGGGCGGCACGGCGCACGTGCGGTTCGCGGACGGGCGGCCGTTCCACGACCTGGACCTCACGTCCGGACGGCACATCGCCGACCACCCCTGCGCGGCGGACCTCTACCGCGGCGAGTTCACCGTCCGCGACCCGGACCACTGGCGAACGGTGTGGCACGTACGCGGCCCGGCAAAGGACCTGGTGCTCCGCACGGACTACGCACGCGAGGCTTGAGCCGACACCCCGTCGAAGCGCAGGTTCCAGCGCCCCGCGCGGCCCGTCACGGCGGTCGTCGACAGCGGGCGGACGTCGATGTTCCAGTACGTCGAGGGCGGTGCCTTCAGGGCGTACACCAGGGCGGCTCGGATCACGGACGGCTCGGCGACCGCCACCACCCGGCAGCCGTCCTCGACGGGCCGAGTGTCGAGCCAGCCGCCGACGCGGCTGATGAAGTCCACCAGCGACTCACCACCGTGCGGCGTGGCGCTCGGGTCGGCGAGCCAGGCGTCCACCGCCTCCGGCTCCCGGGCCATCGCCTCGCCCAGGGTCAGCCCGCGCCACCGGCCCATGTCGCAGTCCCGCAGGCCGAGTTGCACGAGCGGAGCGTACCCGAGCCCCTCCCCCGTCGCACGGCTGCGCGGAGTCGGTGAGCAGTAGCGCAGCTCGGCCCGCGGCCAGCGGCAGCAGCTCGTGGGCGACGCGCTCCACCTCGCTCCAGCCGGCCTGGTCCAGCGGTCGGTCGTCCTCGAAGCGCTCGGCGAGCAGCGGGGAGCTGCGCGCGGCGGCGACGAACGTGACCCGAAGTGGCATGCGGCGATCGTGAGTGCCGCAAGTGCGCAGGTCAAGAGGCGTTATCAGGGAGTTACCCAGGGTGCACCGGCCCTCACGGGCCGAAGACGAGCGCCATCCATTCCTCGGGCCGTTCCAGTGCCGCGAACCCGTGCTTCGCGTAGACACCGTGCGCGTCGTGCGTGGCGAGCAGCACGCGCCGCACCCCGCACTCCCGCAGCTCGTCCCGTACGGCCGCGACGAGCACGCTGCCGACCCCCTTGCCGCGCACCGACGGGTCGACGTACACGTCGCACAGCCACCCGAAGGTCGCCCGGTCGGTGATCACCCGGGCATACGCCACCTGCTCGCCCGACACCGTCTCGTACACGCCGAAGTTGAGGGAGCCCTCGATCGCCCGGTCCTGCTTCTCGCGTGGGCGGCCCAGCGCCCAGTACGCGTCGGTGGACAGCCAGTGGTGGACCCGCGCGGCGTCGACGCGGGCGGGGTCGGTGGAGATCTCGTAGCCCTCGGGCAGGCTCGGCACGTCGGTCATGACGGGATGCTCTCAGGCGGGCCGGAGGTGCGTCGAGCCGTTATGGCAGCACCTCGTCGCAGGCCACGCGCAGCCGCCGTACCCCCTCCGCGATCTCCCCGGTCCCCGCGACCGCCGCGAAGCTCAGCCGCACGTGGGCGGCGGGCGGCTCGGCGCTGAAGTAGGGACGGCCGGGGGTGATGGCGACGCCCGCGCGCAGGGCGGCCGCCGCGAGAGCCGGCTCGTCCGTCCCGTCGGGCAGCCGCGGCCACAGGTGGTAGCCGCCGGACGGCACGTGCGGCAGGGCGAGTTCCGGCAGGTGCAGCGCGAGCGCGGCGGTCATCGCGTCCCGGCGCGCCCTCAACTCGGCGGAGACGGCTCGCAGATGGCGCGGCCAGGCGGGCGACCCGACGAGTTCGAGTGCCGCCTCCTGAAGGGGCCGGGGCACGAAGAAGGTGTCGACGACCTGGATCGCGCGCAGCCGCTCCAGGACCGGGCCACGCGCGGCCAGGGCGCTCACCCGGAAGCTCGGGGAGGTCGCCTTGGTGAGCGAGCAGACGTGGACGACGACACCGTCGGGGTCATCGGCGGCCAGCGGGCGCGGCAGCGGCCCGGCGTCCTCGTGCACGAGCCGCCGCACGAAGTCGTCCTCGACGACGAACGCGCCCGCCGCGCGGGCGATGCGCAGCACCTCGCTGCGCCGCTCGGGCGCGAGCACGGCACCGGTGGGGTTCTGGAAGAGCGGCTGGCAGACGAAGGCCGGAGCGCCGGTGGCCCGGAACGCGTCGGCGAGCAGCGCCGGTTTCACCCCGTCCGCGTCCACCGGGACGGGCACCGGGCGCAGGCCCGCGGCACGGGCGATGGCGAGCATGCCGGGATAGGTCGGCGACTCGACGAGGACGGGGGCGCCGGACGGGGCGAGGGCGCGCAGGGCCGTGGTGAGCGCGGACTGCCCGCCCGCGGTGATCAGCACCTCGGCGGCCGTGAAGGACCCGCCGATGCCCCGCGCGAACCACTCGCGCAGCTCCGGCAACCCCTCCATGGGCGGGCGTCCCCAGGCACCGGGCCGGCGCCCGGCGCGCGACAGGGCGGCGGCCATCGCGCGCTCCGGCTGCAACGACGGGTGCAGATAGCCGCCGTTGAACTCGATCACGCCGGGCGGCGGGGCGGCCAGCGAGATCAGCACCCCGGAGGCGTCCACCGAGCGCGGTACGAGGTCGGCGGCACCGTCCGCGCTGAGCGCGACCTCCTGCCAGGAGGTGTCCCCGGCGGGGGCCGGTGCCGTGCGGGCCTGCGCGCGGAACGCGCCCGCGCCGGGCCGGGTCACCACCAGCCCCTCGGCGGCGAGCTGCGCCAGCGCCCGCGACACGGTCACGGGACTCACCCGGAACCGCTCGACCAGGGCCCGACTCGACGGCAGCTTTCCACCCGGTGAGTAGCGGTCGAGCTCCCGCCGCAGCTGTTCCACCAGTTCACCGACGCTGCTACGCTCATGCATGAGAGCAGAGAGTAGCGCTACTGCCGCGCCCACGATAGCAGTCGCCACGACGGGCCCGGACCGCCCCGGCCTCGGCACCCTCCAGGCCGCCCTGGGCGTCATCGCCTTCTCCCTCACCTTCCCCGCCACCGCGTGGGGTCTGGAGGGCTTCGGGCCCTGGTCGCTGTTCGCCGTCCGCAGCGTCCTCGCCGCAGTGATCGCGGGCGGTGCGCTGCTGGCCCTGCGGGTGCCGCTGCCCGCCCGCCACCACTGGTTCGGCCTCGCGGTCGTCGCGGCCGGTGTCGTCCTCGGCTTCCCGCTGCTCACCACGCTCGCGCTGGAGACCTCGACCACCGCGCACGCCGCCGTCGTGGTCGGACTGCTCCCCCTGACCACCGCGCTCTTCTCCGCCCTGCGCGTCGGCACCCGGCCCTCGCGCACCTTCTGGACGGCGGCCCTCGCCGGCGCGGCGGCGGTGCTGGCCTTCACCGTGCAGCAGAGCGGCGGCGCCCTGAGCACGGCCGACCTGTACCTCTTCGCGGCGCTGCTGGTGTGCGCGGCCGGCTACACCGAGGGCGGCCGGCTGGCCCGGGTCATGCCGGGCTGGCACGTCATCGGCTGGGCGCTGGTGCTGTGCCTGCCGCTGACCGTGCCCGTCGCCGCGTTCGCGTTGGTTCAGGAACCCGTGCGGCTGACCGCGCACAGCGTCGCCGGGCTGCTGTGGGTCGCGGCGGGCTCGCAGTTCCTCGGACTCGTCGTCTGGTACCGCGGCATGGCGGCCATCGGCATCCCGAAGGCCAGCCAGTTGCAGCTCGCCCAGCCCCTGCTCACACTGGTGTGGTCGGTGCTGCTGCTGGGCGAGCACCTGACGGTGGCCGCCCCGCTGACGGCCGCGGCGGTGCTGGTCTGCATCGCCGTCACACAACGGGCGCGCGGCTGAGCGGGGCACGCCCGGCCACTGCCGAGCGGCGCCCCCGGCCGTAGACTCGAAAGGCCACGGACCGCTGCTCCACACATCGTGAGGAGGCCCCAGATGCGCGCAACCGTGGGCGACCAGCTTGTCCAGCACGGCAGGGTGGTCGGTCAGCACGACAAGGTCGGCGAGATCGTCGAAGTCCTGGGCCAGGAGGGCAATCCCCCGTACCGCGTCCGGTTCGAGGACGGGCACGAGGGCGTGTGCTCGCCGGGACCCGACACCGAGATCCGGCACCGGGAGACCACCACCGGGCCGTGATTCAGCGCGGCGGCGGCGCCGGCTGCCCGTAGTGATCGGCGACCACTCTCGCCATCGCCCCGATCCGATCGGTCGCCATGTCCTTGGCGGCGAAGAAGACGTGCCCGCGCACCTGCGCGTGATCCCTGGCCCGCGTCAGGTGCCGGGACAGCTCGGCCGGGTCCTGCCAGGCCGCGGGCTGCGCCGGGTCACCGGCCTTGTACAGCGCCTCCCCCACGTAGAGCTGCGTCGAGGTGCCGCGCGCGACCTCCGCCCACCAGGGCACCAGCTTCGCGTAGTCGGCGGCGGCGAAGCCGATGTTCCAGTACAGCTGCGGGACGATGTAGTCGATCCAGCTCTCGCGCACCCACTTTCGGGTGTCCGCGTGCAGGTCGTCGTAGGTCTGCACGCCCGCCCGGGTGTCCGAGCCGAGCGGGTCGGTGGCGGCGTTGCGCCACACGCCGAAGGGGCTGATGCCGAAGGGGGTGCCGGGCCGGACCCGCTTGATGCGGTCCGCCGTCTCCCGGACCAGCTTGTCGATGTTGTCCCGCCGCCACGCGGCCCGGTCCGGGAAGCCGGCGCCGTACTCGTCGTAGGCCGTGTCGTCGTCGAAGGTCTGGCCCGCCACCGGGTACGGGTAGAAGTAGTCGTCGAAGTGGACGCCGTCCACGGGGTACTGCTCCACCGCGTCGAGCATCGCGTCCTGCACGAAGCCCCGGACCTCGGGCAGCCCGGGGTTGTAGTAGAGCTTCCCGCCGTACGTCACCGTCCAGTCCGGATTCCTGCGGGCAGGATGGTCGGCTGCCAGCCGGGTCGGGTCGGCGTGGGTGGCGACCCGGTACGGGTTGAACCAGGCGTGCAGCTTCAGGCCGCGGGCGTGGGCCTCCGCCACGGCCGTGCCCAGCGGGTCCCAGCCGGGGTCCTTGCCCTGGGTACCGGTGAGGTACTGCGACCACGGCTCGTACGGCGAGGGCCACAGGGCGTCCGCCGCGGGCCGGACCTGGAAGATCACGGTGTTGAGCCGGTTGCTCACCGCCCGGTCGAGGTGGGTGAGCAGCTCGGACCGCTGCTGCGCGGCGGTCAGCCCCGGCTTCGACGGCCAGTCGCGGCCCGCCACGGTGGCCAGCCACACGCCCCGCATCTCGGAGGCCGCCCTGTCGTCACCCCGGCCGTCCCGCTTGGGCGCGGCCGACGCCGGAGGCACCATCGTGAAAGCCGACAGCGCCGCCACCGCGAACGCCCTGCGTGACACTCGTCCCATCCGCATGCCCCAAAAAGCCGCGGATCCGCCCGGTCGCGGATCGCTCCGCGCCCAGCATGCCCGAGACGGACCCGACCCCCGCGATCGATCATCGATACTTGGGAGTAACGTGCACGAACGGAGCAGGCACCGGAGCCCGGAGCACCTGCCCAGAAGTGGATCAGCAGCGAAAGGGACGATGTGACGGACATCCCAGCGGGAGACATTGCACGCGTCGGAGTCGTGGGCTGCGGTCAGATGGGCGCGGGGATCGCCGAGGTGTGCGCCCGGTCCGGTCTGGACGTCATGGTCGCCGAGACCACCGGCGAGGCCCTGGAGATCGGCCGGACCCGGCTGTTCAACTCCCTGGCCAAGGCAGCCGAGCGCGGCAAGATCACCGAGGAGGAGCTGGAGGCCACGCAGGCCCGCCTGAGCTTCACCACGGACCTCGGCGAGTTCGCCGATCGCGACCTGGTGATCGAGGCCGTCGTCGAGAACGAGCAGGTCAAGACCGAGATCTTCCAGGTGCTCGACCAGGTCGTGACCCGGCCCGACGCCATCCTGGCCTCCAACACCTCCTCCATCCCGCTGGTGAAGCTGGCGGTGGCGACGTCGCGGCCCGACCAGGTCATCGGCATCCACTTCTTCAACCCGGCCCCGGTGCAGAAGCTCGTCGAGCTGATCCCGGCCCTCACCACGTCCGAGGGCACGCTGAGCCGGGCCCAGCTGTTCACCGAGAAGCTGCTGGGCAAGCACGCGATCCGCGCCCAGGACCGCTCCGGCTTCGTGGTGAACGCACTGCTGATCCCGTACCTGCTCTCCGCGATCCGGATGTTCGAGACGGGCATCGCCAGCCGCGAGGACATCGACAACGGCATGGAGATGGGCTGCGCCCACCCGATGGGCCCGCTGAAGCTCTCCGACCTCATCGGCCTGGACACGGTCGCCTCGGTGGCCCAGTCGATGTACGAGGAGTACAAGGAGCCCCTGTACGCCGCTCCCCCGCTCCTCCAGCGCATGGTCGACGCGGGCCGGCTGGGCCGCAAGACGGGGTCGGGCTTCTACACGTACGACTGACCGCGCGGCCTTCTGCCCAGGAGCCCCCGAGGCTGATTACGGACGGTCAGAATTCAGCCAAGCCACGGGCCCGGCACCGGAATGGGTGCCGGGCCCGTGGCATTCACACACCGTGTGCGCACCGTGCTCGCATATGCCCGTCGCACACTCTCCCCAGGCGCCCACCAGGCGAGTTGACTCCTCATGCGCATGCAAGGGATGTGCAACGACTACGGAAAGGAGCGGACTCGTGACCGCCGATCCCGAGCATCCGGTCGTTCATGGAGAACTCGCAGAGTTACGACGCCGCCTGGATGTGGCGTACGCCCGTGTCGAGGGCGGGCTGGCTCTGCTCAGCCACCGCACCGAGGAGACCGCCAAGGAACTCGACGAGCTCAACACCCGGATCAACTCCCTCGAACACGCGCGCTGGCCGCTGCCCGCGGTCGCCGCCCTCACCGCCGTGGGTGCCCTCGTCGTGGCGATCTGGCAGGCACTGGGACGTTAGCTCAGGGCAGTGTGTCCTGCCCGAGCCTGAGGTGGTGCAGCAGCAGTAACGCGGCCGCCATGTTGGCGGCCGGGACCTCCCCGCGGGCGACCATGTCGGGAACGAGCTTGAGTGGAACCCATTCCCGGCGGTCCGACTCGAAGTCGTCCACGGGGTGCCCGACGTACTCGCCTTCGTCGGCCCAGTACACGTGGTGCCGGGCGTCGGTGAGCCCGTTGGACGGCTCCACGCTCATGAGGTGGTGCAGGGGTCCCGGCCGCCAGCCGGTCTCCTCCTCCAGTTCCCTGGCGGCCGCGCGGGCGAGGTCCTCGCCGTCCTCGACGACGCCCGCCGCGAGTTCCCACCCCCAGCTGTCGGTGATGAAACGGTGCCGCCAGAGCAGCAGCACCTCGTTGGCCTGGTTCACGACCGTGGCCACGGCAACGGGCCGCAGCCGTATGAGGAAGTGGTCGAGGTGCCGGCCGTCCGGCAGTTCGACATCCGCGAGATTGACGCTGAACCACCGGTTTGAGTACACAGCTTGTTCGTTGTGTTTCGTCCACTGCACGGTTCTGCCACCTTCCGTCGAGTAAGTGGCAATATCGCAGCAGGGATGTACTGACAGCAGGCGCACAGGACGTCGCTCGGGATGACGCGGGCGCCCGTCGCCAGGTTCTACAACGGTACGCGCAGCGCCCCGTCGATGAGTTCCGCGGCCTCGGCCGTGCCCGCGCAGCCGCTGCGCACCAGGTGCTCCCGCACCGCGCACAGCCGGTCCCGCAGCCGCTGGGACTCCATGCCCCGGGCCTGCTCGGCCATCTGCACGGCGATGGCCACGGCCTTGTCCGCGTTGCCCTGCCGCAGCTCGATCGTGCTGAGCATGGCCAGCCGGTGCACCCGGCCGCGGTCGTGCGCCGGGTTGTCGACCGCGGCCGCGGCATGCTCCCCGGCGGCCGCGATCTCCCCGAGACTCAGCAGCGCCTCCGCCACCTGGACGTTGACCAGCCCCGGCTGGACATAACCGGTCTCGTCGGGCTCGTAGCCGCGCCGGATGCGCTCGGCGGCCTGCTCGGCCCGCCGGATGCGGGACAGGGCGCTCGTGCCGTCGCCGAGATGCGCGTACGCCTTGGCCTGCATCGCGTACAAGTCGGAGGCGAGCGCCGGGGTGATGTGCTTGCCGGCCGCCCGCAGCGCGGCCTCCGCGAAGGCGACGGCCTGCCGGTACTCCCTCATGAACAGCGACTGGTTGACCAGCAGCGCGATGATGTAGGCGCCGAGCCCCCGGTCGCCGCTGGCCTTGGCGAGCCGCAGGGCCTGGTGGAAGTAGCGCTGCGCGAGGCCGTGCGCGTCGGAGTCGTAGGCGCAGATGCCGGCGACCGCCACCAACCCGCCCGTTGCCCGGTGGAGTTGGCGGCCGGTCTCATCGGTGTAGCTGCCGCGCAGCAGCGGCGCGGCCTCGGCGTTGAGGAAGCCGACGATCCGGGCCCGTGTCGCGATGCCCCCGGCCTTGCGGTACATCTGCTCGTAGTGCGTGCGGGCGGCCCGCAGCATCTCCAGGTCGCCCGGGGTGACCCGGTGTCTGCCGCCACGGGAGACGTCCACGTCCTCGGGCGGGTTCTCCCACTCCCACACCGGCATCACGGCGGGCGTGCCGGTGAGCGCGGGCGCGCCCAGGATGTGCGGGCGCTGCTGCTGGTCGGAGCGCCACAGGGCGGTGGCCCGCTCGACGAACCCGGACAGCGAGCCGGTGTGCGCGGCGGACGACTCACCGGGCACGCCCAGGCCGATGTCGTCGAGGGTCACCTGCCGCCGCAACCGGGCCGCGAGCACCTCGCAGATCAGGTCGGGCACCTGGCCCCGGGGACGCTGCCCCTTCAACCACCGGGCGACGGCGGTGTGTTCGTACCTCAGGGACAGACCACGCGCCCGTCCCGCCTGGTTGACGTGTGCGGCCAGCCCCGCGTGCGAGATCCCGGCCTCGTCCAGGATCGCGTCGAGCAGAGTATTGGGCTGCATGTGGGCCCCCCGGTGGCTCGGTGCGGCCAGATTAATGGCTCTGCCTTCACACGGGGTGTGAACGGAGTGCTCGAATCCGCGCTGTGTGCGCGCTGTCGCGGAGAGTCGCGGACCGGTTGACTGAAATGCCTCGCAAGAGGCCGGCCGGGCCGCCGGCTCCCCCTCGTACAGTGCGGCGGCCCGCTTCCGCCGTCCGCCCGGCTGCCTGCCCGACACTCCGTGGCGGGGCGGACGGCATCGCCGGCCACGCCGGGTGGTTCATCGCCGTTGTGTGAGGGGTGCGTCGTCGGCTGCGGGTTCGTCGTGGCGGGTCGCGCGGTTCACCGCGCCCCTCAGGGGCGAAGACCGGCTGTTCGTGAGGACCATCAGGGCGATGTCGTCCGCAGGCGCACCCCGGGTGTGGTCCAGGAGTGCCGTGGACACCCTGCTCAGGATCGCCTGCGAGGACCATGCCCCCTCCCGTACTGCGCTCGTCAGCGCGTTCGGCAACGGAAAGAACCGGCCACGCGCATCCCGCGCGTCCTGCGCACCGTCGGTGCAGAGGAACAGCGCGTCACCGTGCTCCAGATACCCCAGACCTACGGTGGACAGCTCGGTCGGCAGCGGGAACAGGCCCAGAGGCGGATACGGATCGGCCGGGGCGAGTTGGTCGACGCCGGCGTCGCTCAGCCGGTACGGCCACGGATGCCCGCAGTTCAGGGCGGCCATCCCACCGTCGGCTCGGATCTCCACGAGCAGCAGGGTCACGAACTCCTCGGCGGCGCCCGCCGGATGCTCCTGGCGCAGATGCCGGGCCAGGGCGCGTTCCAGCCGGTGCAGCACCCGGCCGAGGTCGTTCTCGTCGTGCGCGGCCTCACGGAAAGAGCCGAGCACGGCGGCGACGGTCCCGAACGCGCCGATTCCGTGCCCGCGTACGTCACCCATCACGGCCCGTACGCCGTACTCGGTGGCCACGACCTCGTACAGGTCACCTCCGATGGCAGCCCCACGCTCCGCCGACATCTGGGCGGCGGCGACGTCCAGCCCGTCGATGTGCGAGGGCAGCGGCCTGACCAGCGCGCTCTGCGCGGCGCACGCGACGCGGCGCAGCTGCCGCAGCTCGCGCATCAGCGTCTGCCGTACATGGAGGATCAGCCCGGTACCGACCGCGAAGAACACGGCGCTGGTGACGATCCGGGCTTCGAGGCCGGTCTCCCGGGCGAGCGGACAGGTCAGCTTGTACGTGACGGCCGCGGCGCCCCACACCGTCGGCAGACCGAGACTACGCACCCGACCCCTGATGCGGATCATGCCGATGGCCCCCCAATAGGCCCCTGACACACAGAATCGGACCGGCCCGAGTAGGCCGGTCCGATTCTGTCGACAGCACACCCGAAAGGGCAGGCTTGCCTTCCTTTACCACTCGAACGAGTGAGGGGCGCTAGCTCCGCAGCTCAGCCCCGACGCGTTCACCCGCAAGGGCCACCGCCGCATCCCGAGCCGCCGACGCCTCATCCACCGTCAACGTCCGGTCAGCCGCCCGGAACCGCAACGCATACGCGAGCGACTTCCGCCCCTCCCCCAACTGCTCGGCGTTCTCGTACACGTCGAACAGCCGGATCGACTCCAGCAGCTCCCCGGCACCATCACGCAGGGCCTCCTCAACCTCCGACGCCGGAACAACCGCATCGACGACCAGGGCGACATCCTGCGTGGCAACCGGGAACGTGGAGATGCGCGGCGCCTTCACCGTGGCGTCACCAGCGGACTCCACCGCATCCAGGTCGATCTCCATCGCACAGGTACGCGCGGGCAGCCCCAGCGCCTTCACCACGCGCGGGTGCAGCTCCCCCGCATGTCCCACGACCCGCTCGGCACCGTCCACGGTGATCGCCAGCTCGGCACACCGCCCGGGGTGCCACGGCCCGTACTGCCCCTTGCGGATGATCAGCTCGGCGCCCGCCTCACGGGCGACGGAACGCGCCGCCTCGACCGCGTCGGCCCAGTCGGCCGGACGGCCCTTGCCCCACCAGCCCGCCTGCTCACGAGCACCGGCGAGGACGACGGCGGCGTGCCGAGGCTGCTCGGGCAGCGCCGCGTTCAGCTCGGCGAGCTTCTCGTCGGTCGGGCGGCGGTCGACGGGCAGCACGGCGGCGATCCGCTGCTCCTCGCGCGGCCGGAAGACCAGGCCGGACTCGAACAGCGCGAGGTCGTGCGAGCCCCGGCCGTCGTTGCGCCGCAGGGCGGCGAGCAGACCCGGCAGCAGCGTCGTGCGCAGCGCGGGCTCCTCGTCGCTCAGGGGGTTGCTGAGCTTGACGACGCGGCGGGCCGGGTCGTCCGCGTCGAGGCCGAGCTGGTCGAAGACCTGCTCGCCGATGAACGGGTAGTTCAACGCCTCGACGTACCCGGCACCGGCCAGGGCCCGGCCGACGCGGCGGTGCAGCCGCTGCCCGTTCGTCAGGCCGCGGCCGGCGGGCGGCTTGGGCAGCGTGGAGGGCAGGTTCTCGTAGCCCTCCAGACGGATGACCTCTTCGGCCAGGTCGTTCGGATCGGTGAGGTCGGACCGCCAGGACGGCACGGTGACGATCAGCTCGTCCTGCCCGTACACGTCACAGCCGATCTCCTGGAGCCGCCGCACGACGGTCTCCCTGCCGTAGACCACGCCCGCGACCTTGTCCGGGTGGTCGGCCGGGATGGTGATGGTGCGCGGCGCGGTCGGGGCGATCACCTCGGTGACGCCGGCCTCGGCGGTGCCGCCCGCGAGGAGGACCAGCAGGTCGACCGTGCGCTGGGCGGCGGCAGCGGCGGCCTGCGGGTCGACGCCGCGCTCGAAGCGGCGGGACGCCTCGGAGGACAGCTTGTGCCGGCGGGCCGTGCGCGCGATCGACACCGCGTCGAAGTGCGCGGCCTCGATGACGACGTCCGCCGTGGCGTTCTCCACGTCGTCGTGGTCGGCGATCTCCGTGTTGGCGCCGCCCATGACACCGGCGAGCCCGATCGGGCCGCGGTCGTCGGTGATCACCAGGTCCTCGGCGTCCAGCGTGCGCTCGACACCGTCGAGGGTGGTGAGCTTCTCGCCCTGCTCGGCCCGGCGCACGCCGATCGTGCCCTGGACCAGGCCGCGGTCGTAGGCGTGCAGCGGCTGGCCGAGCTCCATCATCACGTAGTTGGTGACGTCGACGGCGAGCGAGATCGGGCGCATGCCGACCTTCTGGAGCCGGCGCTGGAGCCAGATCGGCGAGCGGGCCTCGGCGCTCAGGCCGGTCACCGTGCGGGCGGTGAAGCGGTCGCAGCCGGTGGGGGCGGAGACCCGCACCGGGTAGCCGTACGCGTTCGGGCCGGGCACGTCGATCAGGGCCGGGTCGCGCAGTGGCAGGCCGTAGGCGATGGCGGTCTCGCGGGCGACGCCGCGCATCGACAGGCAGTAGCCGCGGTCGGGCGTGACGGCGATGTCGAGGACCTCGTCGACCAGCTCGAGCAGCTCGATCGCGTCCTTGCCGACCTCGGTCTCCGGCGGCAGCACGATGATGCCCTTGGTGCCGTCGTCGCCCATGTTCAGCTCGTCGCTGGAACAGATCATGCCGCGGGACATCTTGCCGTAGGTCTTGCGCTCGGCGATCTGGAAGTCACCGGGCAGGACGGCGCCGGGCAGGGCCACGACGACCTTGTCCCCGACGGCGAAGTTGCGGGCGCCGCAGACGATCTCCTGGGGCTCGCCGGTGCCGTTGGCCTGGCCGACGTCGACGGTGCAGAAGCGGATCGGCTTCTTGAACTCCGTCAGCTCCTCGACGGTCGCCACCTGGCCCACGACCAGGGGGCCCTTGAGGTCGGCGCCGAGCCGCTCGACGGTCTCGACCTCCAGACCGGCCGAAATGAGCTTGGCCTGGACGTCGCGGCCGGTCTCCGTCGCCGGCAGGTCGACGTACTCCCGCAGCCAAGAAAGCGGGACCCGCATCAGATCTCCATCCCGAACGGCCGGGTGAACCGGACGTCACCTTCGACCATGTCTCGCATGTCCTCGACGTTGTGGCGGAACATCAGCATCCGCTCGATGCCGAACCCGAAGGCGAATCCGCTGTACTTCTCGGGGTCGACGCCGCAGGCGGTGAGCACCCGGGGGTTGACCATGCCGCAGCCGCCGAGCTCGATCCAGCCCTCGGACGAGCAGGTGCGGCAGGGCCGGTCGGGGTTGCCGATGGACTCGCCCTTGCAGACGTAGCAGAGCATGTCCATCTCGGCGCTCGGCTCGGTGAAGGGGAAGTAGTTCGGCCGCAGCCGGGTCTTCATGTCCGCGCCGAACAGGGACTGGACCATGTGGTCCAGGGTGCCCTTGAGGTCCGCCATGGTCAGGCCCTCGTCGATCGCGAGCAGCTCGATCTGGTGGAAGACGGGGGTGTGCGTGGCGTCCAGCTCGTCGGTGCGGAACACCCGGCCGGGGCAGACGATGTAGACCGGCAGCTCGCGGTCGAGCAGGGCGCGGGCCTGCACCGGGGAGGTGTGCGTGCGCAACACGACGCCGGATCCGGACTCGTCTGTGCCCTTGGGGCCCTGCACGAAGAACGTGTCCTGCATCTGCCGGGCCGGATGGTCGGGCAGGAAGTTGAGGGCGTCGAAGTTGAACCACTCCGCCTCGGCCTCCGGTCCTTCGGCGATCTCGTAGCCCATGGCCACGAAGACGTCCGCGACCCGCTCCATCATCGTGGTGAGCGGGTGCCGGGCGCCGGCCGGTACGCGGTCGTAAGGCAGCGTGACGTCCACCGCCTCCTCGACCAGCACGCGCGCGTCCCGCTCGGCCTCGAGTTCGGCCTGGCGGGCGGCGAGGCCCTTGTTCACGGCGCCGCGGGCCTGCCCGACGCGCTTGCCGGCGTCGGCCTTGGCGTGCGGGGGCAGGGCGCCGATCTCGCGGTTGGCGAGGGCCAGCGGGGAGGCGGGGCCGGTGTGGGCGACCTTGGCCTCGTGGAGCGCGTCGAGGGAGTCCGCGGCGGCGAAGGCGGCGAGCGCCTCGTCCCGCATGCGCTCGATCTCTTCCGGTTTCAACGCCTCGACCTCTACAGGGTCGTACGACTTATTCGGTGCCGACATCTCTTCCCGTGCTTCCGATTGGCTGGCTGAAGGTCCCCGTCACCGACTCCGATGGCCGTCTGCGGGACACAAAGGTGCCAATGGCCGAGTCTAACGGGGTGGAGGTATACGAATGCGCCCGTGGTCCTCAGGCGAGATACGCCGGGGCCGCCACGGGCAACGTAAATCGGAACTCGGCGCCGGCGCCGGGGGCGCGGCCGACCGTGATGGTGCCGCCGTGGGCCTCGACGATGCCCTTGACGATGTAGAGCCCGAGGCCCGTGCCGCCGCGCTTGCTGCCCCGCCAGAAGCGGGTGAAGACGCGGTTCATGGACTCCTCCGGGATGCCGGGCCCCTCATCGCTCACCGTGACCGACGTGCCGATGTCCTCGCCCTCGCGGGGGGACGCCGTGGCCGTGACGTCGATCGTGACAGTTCCCTCGCCGTGCCGCACGGCATTTTCCAGGAGGTTGCTGAGCACCTGGTCGATCTTGTCGGGGTCGGCCCACAGATCGGGCAGCGGCTGCTGGACCCGCAGCAGGAACCGGTCGGCGGGCTGCCCGGCGGCGACGTAGGCCTGGATGTGGCGTCCGACGGCGGCGCCGATGTCGACGGGCTGGCGGCGCACCTCCAGGCGGCCGGAGTCGATGCGGGAGATGTCGAGCAGCTCGGCGATGAGCCGGGTGACGCGGTCGGCGTCGGCGTCGACGGTCTCCAGCATCAGCCGCTTCTGGTCGTCGGTGAAGCGTTCCCACTTGGCGAGCAGGGTGGCCGTGAAGCCCTTGACGGAGGTGAGCGGGGAGCGCAGTTCGTGGGCGACGGTGGCGATCAGCTCGGCGTGGCTGCGCTCGGTGCGGCGGCGCGCCTCCGTGTCGCGCAGGGTGACGACGAGGCGGCGTACGGGCCCGGTGGGCCGGGTGCGGACGTAGCGCGCGGAGACCAGCACCTCACGGCCGCCGGGGAGGAGGAGGTTGCGCTCGGGCTGTCCGACCCGGATCGCGAGGCCGCCGTACGGGTCGGTCAGCTGCCACCAGCGTCGCCCCTCCAAGTCCTCTAATGGCAGGGCCTTCTCCAGGCGCTGCCCGAGGGCGTCCCGGGCGCGGACGGCGGTGATGCGCTCGGCGGCGGCGTTGAAGCAGACGACCCGGCCCTGCTCGTCGGCGACGACGAGTCCGTCGGGCAGCATGTCGGGGTCGATGCCGAGGTCGGCGAGATCACCGGGTGGCCGCGACGCGGCGGGCGGGCTCCCGGCGTCCTGGGCCCCCGGTGCGCTGCTCGTGCCGACGCTCATCCCCGTACCCCACCTCCAAGCTCCACAGAGGGGTCCCTGAGCTGGTCACCCTACTAGTTCCCGGTGACGGAGCGGCACCCTCCGGCGGCGCGCTGTGCACGTGCCGACGCATAGAGACATACGGCGGCGGCGGTGGCGAGGTTCAGGCTCTCGGCCTTCCCGTGGATCGGGACGCGGACGACGGCGTCCGTCAGGGCGCGGGTCTCCTCCGGAAGGCCCCAGGCCTCGTTGCCGAAGACCCAGGCGGTCGGCCCGCCCATGGTGCCCTTGTCGAGCTCGTCGTCGAGGTCGCGGTCGCCGGCCCCGTCGGCGGCGAGGACGCGCACACCGGCGGCCCGCAGCCCTTCCACCGCCTGCTCCACGGGGACGCCGACGGCGACGGGCAGGTGGAACAGGGAGCCGACGGAGGCGCGGACGGCCTTGGGGTTGTACACGTCGACGGAGGCGTCGGTCAGGACGACGGCCTCGGCGCCGGCGGCGTCGGCGCAGCGCAGCACGGTCCCGGCGTTGCCGGGGTCACGGACGTTGGCGAGAAGGGCGACGAGCCGGGGGCGCGCCGCGAGAACCTCCTCGAAGGGCGTGTCCAGGAAGCGGCAGACGCCGACGAGGCCCTGCGGGGTGACGGTGGTGGAGATGTCGGCGATGACCTGCTCGGAGGCGAGGTGCACCCGGGCGCCGGCGTCCCGGGCCGCTCCCACGATGTCGGCGTACCGCTCGGCGGCCTCCAGTGTGGCGAACAGCTCCACGAGCGTGTCCGCACCCCCGGCCCGGTACCCGGCCGCCTCCCGCACCGCCTGCGGCCCCTCCGCGAGGAACAGCCGCTCCTTGCCCCGGAAGTTCCGCTTAGCCAGCCGCCGGGCGGCCAGGACGCGGGGGAACGGGGGGAGATGAGCTCGGGGGTGGCGGGGGGCATTCCGTTCGCTTTCTCAGTAGCTGGCTGCACAGCAGGACCCGCAGGCCGAGCGGCCTGCGGGTCCTTCCGTCACATCGGCTCGAAGCCGGCGTCAGGCCGCCTTGGGGGCGTTGACGTCGCTCGGCAGCGCCTTCTGGGCGACCTCGACGAGCGCGGCGAACGCACCGGCGTCGTTGACGGCCAGCTCGGCCAGGATCTTGCGGTCGACCTCGATGTTCGCGGCCTTCAGACCCTGGATGAAGCGGTTGTAGGTCATGCCGTTGGCGCGGGCAGCGGCGTTGATGCGCTGGATCCACAGCTGGCGGAAGTCGCCCTTGCGCTTCTTGCGGTCGTTGTAGTTGTAGACCAGCGAGTGGGTGACCTGCTCCTTGGCCTTGCGGTACAGGCGCGAACGCTGACCGCGGTAGCCGGAGGCCTGCTCGAGGATCGCCCGGCGCTTCTTGTGGGCGTTCACTGCCCGCTTGACGCGTGCCACTTTTGACTCCTTGTAGCGGGGCCGCGGTGGTCTTCACACGGCCCGAAATCGATTGGGTCCCGGTCCTGACGTACGGCGCTCACGCGCCGGAGCGTCACTTGCCGAGAAGCTTCTTGATCTTCTTGGCGTCGCCCGGGGCCATCTCGGCGTTGCCGGTGAGGCGACGCGTCACACGGGACGACTTGTGCTCGAGCAGGTGGCGCTTGCCGGCACGCTCGCGGAGCACCTTGCCGGAGCCGGTGATCTTGAAGCGCTTGCTGGACCCGCTGTGCGACTTGTTCTTCGGCATAGCGCCGTACTCTCCTCGTCGGTGGCGCTCCGGTGCCCGGTCGCGAAAACCGGGCACGGTGGAGCGTCGTCTTGTTTCGGTTGGTCCTGGGACTCGCGTCCCCGGAGTCACGCCTCGGCGGGCTCCTCGGCCGGCGCCTCGACGTCCGCGTCGGTGTCCGCGGCGTTCTGCGAGCGGCCGGGGTTGGCCTTCGCTTCCGCCTTGCGGGCCTCCTGCGCCTGGCGAGCCTCGGCCATCGCCTCGGTCTTCTTCTTGTGCGGACCGAGAACCATGATCATGTTTCGGCCGTCCTGCTTCGGGTTCGACTCGACGAAACCGAGGTCCTGGACGTCCTCCGCGAGACGCTGGAGCAGTCGGTAGCCCAGCTCGGGCCGGGACTGCTCGCGACCACGGAACATGATCGTGATCTTGACCTTGTCGCCCTGCTTGAGGAACCGAACGACGTGACCCTTCTTGGTGTCATAGTCGTGCGGGTCGATCTTCGGCCGGAGCTTCATCTCCTTGATGACCGTGTGCGCCTGGTTCTTGCGCGCCTCACGGGCCTTCATGGCCGACTCGTACTTGAACTTCCCGTAGTCCATGAGCTTGCACACGGGCGGACGGGCGTTCGCCGCGACCTCGACCAGGTCCAGGTCGTACTCCTGCGCAAGCTCCAGTGCCTTGGCCAGGGGGACGATGCCCACCTGCTCGCCACTGGGACCGACAAGTCGCACCTCGGGAACGCGAATCCGGTCGTTGATGCGGGGCTCGGCGCTGATGGATCCTCCTCGGTAGCACCACGCGACGGTCTGGCGGACGGCCGCGTAACGTCTCTGTTCGATAGACCTAACCGCGCCGAAGCACAAAAAATGCCCCGGACGATTCCCAGGCGGGGCTCCTCGAACTACCGGAGCACCGCCGCGGGGGAGCCGCGGGGCGCGATTTCGGACGGAGCGCCGCCGCTGGGACGGGACCGTCTGACCGGTGACCCACCGCCCTGGGGGCGGTCAGGTGGGAGTTCGAAAGCCTCCACTTGTGGGTCGGGCTCGCGGGCCGCGAGGCATGCGGGTCCGACCGGTCGTTACACGAGATTACCAGCAATGGCCAGGAACGGCTAATTGTGGCGCCCCGGGGTCTGGTACGGCGCACGCCCGGCCTGCGCCTATCGTGTGAGGCATGAGTGAGACCCCTCCTGAGTCCCCCGACTTCGACGCCATGGCCCGCGACATCGCCGAGGTCCCGGCGGTCGAGGTGATCGTGACGGTCGCCGTCAACCTGATGAGTGCCGCCGCGGTGAAGCTCGGTCTGACCGAGGAGGGCGACAAGCACAAGGACCTGGACGAGGCCCGCAAGCTGGTGCACGCGCTGGCCGGCCTGCTGGACGCGTCCGCCACCGAGATCAGCTCGTTCCACGCGGCGCCCCTGCGCGACGGCCTGAAGTCGCTCCAACTGGCGTTCCGCGAGGCGTCGCTCGTCCCGGACGAGACGGGCAAGGGCCCGGGGGAGAAGTACACGGGCCCGGTCTACGGCTAGGTCCCGCCTCAGAGGTCCCGCCTCAGCGTTCGTACAAGGGCTCGCCCGGTGGCGTCGCCCCGGCCGGCAGCAGTGCCAGGTCGAGGCCGCGCACCAGGCGGGCCCTCAGTGTCTCGTCGGCGGCGAGCCGCCGGGCGACCGCCCGGGCGGCTTCGGCCGGGGCGGCGGACGGGTCCAGGACCAGGGTGAGGGTGCCGTCGGCCTGGCCCGGGCCGAGGTGGGCGCGCAGAACGGCCGGCTCGGCGGCCACGGCATCGCGTACGGCCTCGACGACGGCCGGGTCGGCGAGCGGGTCGGTGGTCGTACGGCCCTCCGCGAGGGCGAGCAGGGCGTGGCCGGTCAGTTCGAAGGGCACGGGCCCGGCCAGGTCGAGCACGACCGTGTCCGCCTTCTCGTGCGCGGCGGCCTGGAGGGCCTGGTGCAGGGGGACGGCGACGGGGCGGGCCGCCGGGTCCCAGCGGGCGAGGGAGTCGGTGGAGGTGAAGGCGGGCAGGGCGGTGCGGTTGCCCGCCTTCAGGGTCGGTACGGCCATGTCGCTGGTCTTCTCGCGGCGCAGTCCCCGCTCGTCCTCCTCGACCTCGCCGAGCACGGCCACGACGGGGACGAGCAGCCGGGCGCCCTTGAGGGCGTCGAGGACCGGTCCCACGGCACCGCGGTCCTCGGACCAGGCGGCGAGTGCCGCGCTCAGCCGGGGGTCGGCGGAGCCGTCGTCGTCGGAGAAGCCGGAGTCGGGGATGTTCTTGTTCGCCACGGTCGTCGACCCTATCGGCCGGGTGCAGCCGCGTCGGCGGGCGGCCCTGGTGGCCGGCTGCTAGAAGTCGTCGCGGCTCGTGCGGCGGCCCCGCCACAGGACCACGGCCGCGACCAGCAGGACGCCGCCGGCGCCGCCCGCGAGGGGGGCGGCCCAGTCGGCGGTGTCGTCGCCGGAGCCGGTGGTGTCCGGACCGCTGCCGAAGTACTTCGCGCCGTACGCCGCCGAGCGCAGGCCCTGCGGCTTCAGCCGGTCGGCGGCCTTGATGGCGGCGGCCGGGTCGACGAAGCCGAAGCCGCGGGAGTCGTCGCGGCGCCCGACGGGGGCGTTGCGGGCGGTGTCCTCCAGGAGCGACTTGATCTGAGCCGGGGTCAAGTCGGGGTGGGCCGCCTTGACCAGGGCGGCGGCGCCGGAGACGAAGGCGGCGGCGGCGCTGGTGCCCCAGCCCTCGTAGTACTTGTGGTCGGGGTCGGCGATGACGACGTCGACGCCGGGGGCGCTGACGGTGGCGTACCAGCGGCGGGTGGAGAAGGGGGCGCGGGTGCCGGAGCGGTCGACGGCGGTGGCGGCGATGACGCCCGGATAGGCGGCCGGGTAGGAGATGCGGTCGCCCTTCTCGCCGCCGTTGCCGGCGGAGGCGACGACGACCACGCCCTTCTTCAGGGCGTACTGGATGGCCTGGTCCTCGGCGGGTTCGGGGTGCGCGGAGGCGGAATCGTCGCCGAGGGAGAGGTTGATGACGTCCGCGCCGTGGTCGGCGGCCCAGCGGATGCCCTCGGCGAGGGCGTTGCCGCGGGTGCTGCGGGCCTTGGCCCGGGAGGGATCGCCGTCCTCCAGGATCACGCGCACGGGGAGGATCTTCGCCTCGGGGGCGATGCCGAGGACGCCGTCGGCGTTGCCCGGGCCGTGTCCGTGCCCGGCGATGATGCCGGCCATGGCGGTGCCGTGGCGGGCCCAGGCGCGGTCGCCGGGTTCGGCTCCGAAGCGGATCAGGTCCTTGCCGGGGAGGACGTTGCCGACCAGGTCGGGGTGGTCGGCCTCGACGCCGGTGTCCAGGACGGCGACGGTGATGCCTTCGCCCTTCGTGGTCTGCCAGGCCTCCTGGGTGCGCATCGCCTCCAGGGCCCATTGCTGGGCGCGGATGCCGTCGGCGTGGGCGGTGGTGGAGGGCAGGAGGACGAGGCCGGCGGCGAGCAGGACGCTCAGCGCCGCGGACCGGCCGGCCCTGGCTGCTGTGCCGGCCGGGTTCCTGGTGGCTTTCACGACGGCTGCTCCGTGGCCGAGCGGACGTTCTTGCGCAGGCCGCGTTCGACGCGGTCGGCGAGGCCCTGCGCCTCGTTGCCGAGGCCGGCCTGGGCGGGGGCGGTGGTGGCGCCGGGCCCCATGGCGTCCCCGGCGGGCTGCGGGTCGTCGACGGTCCGGCCGTCGGCCCAGCCGGAGACGGCGTAGACCACGACCGGGGCCTCGGTCAGCACGGAGACGGTCCAGGCGGCGCGCTGCTGCGCGCCGAAGTGGGCGGCGGGCGTGTCCTTCGCGGCGTACGGCAGGGGCATCAGGTCGCTGCGGCGGTCCAGGCGCTCCTTGCGGAAACGGTTCGCGAGGGAGGTCATGCCCGGGGCGTCGGCCTTGGTGAAGAGCAGGCCGACGGTGGTCACGTAGCTCTCGGTCGCGTCGGTGTAGGTGGCCCGCAGGAGCCGCTCGCAGCCGACGGGGGCGAGGGCCTTGCGCAGCAGGGGGTCGAAGGCGTCCTTGCAGCCGCTGTCCGGGGCGACCGCGATACGGGTCCAGGTGCGGTCGGCGCCGCCGGGACCGGCGCCCTGGCCCTCCACTGTGGGCGGGAACAGCTGGTCGACGGGCACGCTGTGCCAGAGGCTTCCGGCCGCGCTGAAGGTACTGCGCGAGCCCTCCTCCCCGGAGTCCCCCACGAGCCAGCTCCCGGTGACCGCGCCCGAGATGAGCCCCAGTCCGAGCACGAGACAGACGGCGGCAGCGGCGGCCTGGGACGCCCCGCGCCCCCCGAGCGGCCGGGGCCGCGCGTCACCGTCGTATCCCTCGGGCTCCCCGAGAGACACGACGGGGCGTGTGCCGGCGGGAGCGGGCGCGGGGGGCAGGGGGGCGCTCCAGGAGAGGGACGGGTCGGGAGAGACGTCGGCGGGCCGGTGGGCGGGTGCCGAGGGCATGCGCGGACCACGCCCGGTGGTGGCACCGGTGCCGATGCCGGCCTGCGGCTCGCGCGTGGGACGTGGCGGAACACCGGGCCGCGCGGAACCGGGGCGACCGAAGGATTCAGCAGGCCCGGAGGACGGGCGCTCGGCTCGCTCGGCGGATGACGGGTCCGCGGGGACCGGTCGCAGGCGGGCGGTCGTCTCCGAGGAGTTCTCGGCGGGGGCGCCGGTACGGCGTGACGTGGGGGCGTACCCCGGCCGGCCGGACGGGCCCGGCGTGGTGGGGAGGTGGCGCGGTCGCGGAGGGGCGTCGGGTGGGGTGGACGGCCTGTCCGGCTCGGGCCGCGTCACACGGCCGACACCGGGCCGCGCATCCGGGAAGCGGTCGGAGGCACGGGGCGGGGGCGGGGCGGCGGCGTCGGTACGCCGGGGAGCGACGGGCTCGGCAGACCGGGGCGCGGCCGCCTCGGGAGGCCGGGGGGCGGCGGGCTCGGCAGGACGGCGTGCGGCGGCGTCGGCACGCCGAGGAGCGACGGGCTCGGCAGACCGGGGCGCGGCCGCCTCGGGAGGCCGGGGGGCGGCGGGCTCGGCAGGACGGCGTGCGGCGGCGTCGGCACGCCGAGGAGCGACGGGCTCGGCAGACCGGGGCGCGGCCGCCTCGGGAGGCCGGGGGGCGGCGGGCTCGGCAGGACGGCGTGCGGCGGCGTCGGCACGCCGAGGAGCGACGGGCTCGGCAGACCGGGGCGCGGCCGCCTCGGGAGGCCGGGGGGCGGCGGGCTCGGCAGGACGGCGTGCGGCGGCGTCGGCACGCCGGGGAGCGACGGGCTCGGCAGGACGGGGCGCGGCCGCCTCGGGAGGCCGGGGGGCGGCGGGCTCGGCAGGACGGCGTGCGGCGGCGTCGGCACGCCGAGGAGAGGTGTTGCCGAAGCTGGGGAAGCGGGGGCGGCGGTTCGAGCCGTCGGTTTCGCCGGAGGCCGTGCCTCCACCCCGAGCGGCCGTTTCCTGGCCGGCGGCAGCTGACCCGTGGACGCCGGAGCGCCCCCGGTCGTCCATAACCGACGGGGTGTCACCCCCGGCCGGGTCGGACGGTGCCGTCTGGGCGTCCTCGGGCGGGGTCGGGGGCTGCGAGGGGCGCGGTGGCGTCGTGGGGCGTGGGGTGAAAGAGGCACGCCGTGCTTCCGTGCTCATGCACCCCCCGTTTCCTCGTACCCGGGCCGCTGCGTACCGCGCGGGCCGGCGTCGTCCTGCCCGAGGCCCGGCACTGAGTCGTCCCGGGCACACATACCCGTACGGATGGAGCGTCATCCCAGCGCGGAAGACCGGCCGGCGTCGCTCCGCCGTACGTGCGCGTCACTCTACGGCTTGTTCCTGCGCGAACGGGAACCAGTCCACGAGCCCGGGGCATCTGCCCGGAACGTCCCCCTACCCTGCGGTAATCCTGTCTGGCAGGCTGCGTTCATGACTGCGCGCGCCTCCGACCGGGCCCGTTACGACCGGGCCACCGCCCATCTCGACGCCCCTCTCGCGATCGTGGACCTGGACGCCTTCGACGCCAACGCCGCCGACCTGGTCCGTCGCGCCGGGGGAAAGCCCGTCCGGGTCGCCAGTAAGTCCGTGCGGTGCCGGGCGCTGCTGGAACGGGCCCTGGCCCGGGACGGTTTCGCCGGGATCATGTCGTTCACCCTCGCCGAGTCGCTGTGGCTGGCCCGCTCGGGGTTCGACGACGTGCTGCTCGCCTACCCCTCCGCCGACCGGGCCGCGTACGCCGAACTGGCCGGTGATCCCAAGCTCGCCGCCGCCGTGACCGTGATGGTCGACGACATCGCCCAGCTCGATCTCATCGACGCCTCGCGGGGCGGCGGGCGTGAAGTCGTGCGGGTCTGCCTGGAGTTGGACACCTCCCTGAAGCTGCTCGGCGGGCGCGTGCGGGTCGGGGCCCGGCGTTCGCCACTGCACTCCCCCGCCCAGGTCGCCGACATGGCCCGGGCCGTGGCCCGCCGGCCGGGCTTCGAGGTCGTGGGGATCATGGCGTACGAGGGGCATGTCGCCGGTGTCGGGGACGCGGTGGCGGGGCGGCCGCTGCGGTCCCGTGCCGTCCGGCTGATGCAGGCCGCCGCCAAGCGTGAACTCGCCGAGCGGCGCGCGGAAGTGGTGCGCGCGGTGCGGGCCGTCGTGCCGGGGCTGGAGTTCGTCAACGGCGGCGGCACCGGCTCGGTGCAGCACACGGCGGCCGAGGACGCGGTGACCGAGATCGGTGCCGGGTCGGGGCTGTACGCGCCGCGGCTGTTCGACAACTACACGTCGTTCAGCGGCCGTCCGGCGGCCCTTTTCGCCCAGCCCGTCGTTCGGCGGCCGGGCGTCGGGGTGGTGACGGTCCTCGGTGGCGGGTATCCCGCCTCCGGCGCGGCCGGGCTCGACCGGCTGCCCGTGCCGTATCTGCCTCAGGGGCTGCGCTACGACCCTCAGGAGGGGGCCGGTGAGGTGCAGACGCCGCTGCTCGGCTCGCCCGCCGACGACCTGCTGATCGGTGACAAGGTGTGGTTCCGGCACGCGAAGGCCGGTGAGCTGTGCGAGCGGTTCGACGTTCTGCATCTGATCGAGGGGGACGCGGTGACGGCGACCGTGCCGACGTACCGCGGCGAGGGCCACACGTTCCTGTAACCCGTCAGCCGCCGGGGAATCGGTCCGCGGGGCCGATGCTGCTGCCCACGCCGCCGCCCGTGTCCGCGTCACCGAACGGCCGGATGCCCTTGGTGATGCGGTCCATGTCGGCGAGCGGCGGTCCTTTCTCGCCCGAGTCGAAGACGTAGCGGACGAGGACGGGCGACTCGGTGCCGACGCTGGACGGGAAGACGAGCGACTGGACGTAGCCGCCGGGCCCCTTGGCGGTCCGCACGCGCCAGCGCACGAGGTACCCGGCGCGGCCCGCCACCGCGACCGGCCCGGACTTCACTTGCTGGTGCGACTCGATGCCCCCGTAGAGCTCGCGGCCGAGTTCGTCGCGGTCGTAGGCCTCGTCGGCCGCGTCCTTGATGTCCGCCTTGGCGAGGACCTCGGGGGACTGCTCGTCGCTTTCGGTCACCGTGCGGGAGAAGACGAGGCCGTGGCGGCAGAGGCCGACGCCGGCGGGGCAGTCGTAGGTGCCGTCGGTCGTCATGACGACGTCGTCCTGGGCCACGTGTTGCGGCCGGACCCAGCCGTCGAGCAGCGGGAAGGTGACGCCGTTGAGCTGGTCCTCGACGACGGCCGGGTCGTCGGAGGACGGCTCGGACGTGGACGCCTCGGGAGTCGGCTCCGTCGGCCCGATCGGGGCCGGGAGTTCGGACGTCGGGGCCGTACTCGTCTGCGTGCCGCCGCCGTCGTCGACCAGCACGACGGCTCCGGTGACGATCGCCGCGACGAGCACGGCTCCTGCGGCGATGAGGGCGACGGCCCTCGCGCGCCCGGTGCCGCCGCCCGGGGGCGGGGGCACCGGGCCCGTGGGTGCCCCGGGCGCACGGCGGTGCTCGGTCCAGGCCGTGCCGTCCCACCAGCGTTGCAGATGCGGGCCGTGCGGGTCGGGATACCAGCCGGGCGGTGGCGTCATGCTCATCCCGGCACTGTAGAGCGAGATCCCGCCCGCCAGGACACGCCTTACAGGGGTGTGACGTAGGCCCCCGTGATCCCGCCGTCGACCAGGAAGTCGGTGGCGTTCACGAAGGAGGAGTCGTCACTGGCGAGGAAGGCCACGGCTGCGGCGATCTCCTCGGCCTCGGCGAACCGGCCCAGCGGGATGTGCACCAGGCGGCGCGCGGCGCGCTCCGGGTCCTTGGCGAACAGCTCTTGGAGGAGCGGGGTGTTGACCGGGCCGGGGCACAGGGCGTTGACCCGGATGCCCTCCCGGGCGAACTGCACGCCCAGTTCGCGGGACATGGCGAGGACGCCGCCCTTGGAGGCCGTGTACGAGATCTGGCTGGTGGCGGCGCCCATCCTCGCCACGAAGGACGCCGTGTTGATGATCGAGCCCTTGCCCTGGCGCCGCATGTACGGGATGGCGGCCTTGCAGCAGAGGTAGACGGAGGTGAGGTTGACCTCCTGGACGCGCTTCCAGGCCTCCAGGCCGGTCTCCAGGATGGAGTCGTCGTCGGGCGGGGAGATGCCGGCGTTGTTGAAGGCGATGTCGACGCTGCCGTAGGTGTCGTGGGCCGTCTTGAAGAGGGCCTCGACCTGCTCGGGGTCGGTGACGTCCACCCTCACGAAGATGCCGCCGGTCTCCTCGGCGGCCGCCTTGCCGCGGACCTCGTCGACGTCGCCGCAGACGAGGTGCGCGCCCTCGGAGGCGAGGCGGCGGGCGGCGGCGAGGCCGATGCCGCTGCCGGCTCCGGTGACGACGGCGGTACGGCCGACCAGTCGGCGGCAGATGGTGTCCTGAGCAGTCACTGTGCGGGGCCCTCCGTGCTGATGAAGACGTTCTTGGTTTCGGTGAAGGCGGCCAGAGCGTCGGGGCCGAGCTCGCGGCCGACGCCCGACTGCTTGTAGCCGCCGAAGGGGGTCCAGTAGCGGACGCTGGCATGGGAGTTGACGGACAGGTTGCCCGCGCGGACCGCTTGGGAGACGCGCAGGGCGCGACCGACGTCCCGGGTCCAGATGGAGCCGGAGAGGCCGTACGGGGTGTCGTTGGCGAGCCGGATCGCGTCGGCCTCGTCCGTGAAGGGCAGCAGGACGGCGACCGGGCCGAAGATCTCCTCGCAGGCCGCCGCCGAGTCGGGCCGCTCCCCGGTGAGCACGGTCGGCGGGAACCAGAAGCCGGGCCCCTCGGGCGCGCTGCCGCGCAGGGCCGGGGCGTCCTCTTGTACGAAGCCCCGGACGCGGTCGAGCTGCTGCCGGGAGATGAGCGGGCCCATCTGCGTCTTCTCGTCGGCCGGGTCGCCCACCACCACGGCGGCCAGCGTCTCGGCGAGCAGCTCGCGGACCTCGTCGTACACCGTCTCCTGGACCAGGATGCGGGTGCGGGCACAGCAGTCCTGGCCGGAGTTGTCCAGGAAGGAGAAGGGGTCGACGGCGGCCTTCAGGTCGGAGTCGGCGAAGACGATGTTCGGGCTCTTGCCACCGAGTTCGAGGGTGACGGGCTTGACCTGCTCGGCGCCGAGCGCCGCGACGCGTTTACCGGTCCGCGTGGAGCCGGTGAAGACGATCTTGGCGACCCCTGGGTGGCGGACCAGCGCGTCGCCCGTGATGTCGCCGTGTCCGGGCAGGACCTGGAAGAGGTGCTCCGGGAGCCCTGCCTCCAGGGCGAGTTCGGCGAGGCGCAGCGCGGTGAGCGGGGTGGTCTCGGCGGGCTTGAGGAGGACCGCGTTCCCGGCCGCGAGGGCGGGGGCCGTGCCCCAGGCGGCGATCGGCATGGGGAAGTTCCAGGGCGCGATCACGCCGACGACGCCGAGCGGTTCGAGGATCGTGACGTCGAGGCCGCCGGGCACCGGGATCTGCCGGCCGGTGAGCCGCTCCACTCCCCCGGCCGCGTAGTCCAGCAGGTCTCGGACATTGCCCGCTTCCCAGCGGGCGTTGCCGATGGTGTGGCCGGCCTCGCGGACCTCCAGGCGGGCGAGTTCCTCCAGGTGCTCGTCGACGGTGGCCGCGAAGCGTCGCAGCAGCCGGGCGCGGTCGCCCGGGGCGAGGGAGGCCCAGGAGGTCTGCGCCCGGGCGGCGCGGGCGACGGCCGCGTCGACGTCGGCGGGGCCGGCCGCCGCGATGGCGGCGACGACCTCCTCGGTCGCGGGGTTCAGTACTTCCATCACGTGCTCGGAAGACAAGAAAGCCTCACATGCGTTCGAAGGAGCGGCGCAGCTCCCAGTCGGTCACCGCGGCGTCGAAGGCGTCCAGTTCGACGCGCGCCATGTTGCGGTAGTGCGCGACGACCTCGTCGCCGAAAGCGGCCTTGGCCACGGGGCTGTTCTCCCAGAGCTCGGCGGCCTCGCGCAGGGTGGTGGGGACGTGGGCGAAGTCGGCGGCGTAGGCGTTGCCGGGGCAGGGCTCGGGCAGCTCCAGCTTCTGCTCGATGCCGTGCAGTCCGGCCGCGACCAGACCGGCCACGGCGAGGTAGGGGTTGACGTCGCCGCCGGGCAGCCGGTTCTCGAAGCGCATCGAGCGGCCGTGGCCGACCACGCGCAGCGCGCAGGTGCGGTTGTCGTAGCCCCAGGCGACGGCGGTCGGGGCGAACGAGCCCGGCTGGAAACGCTTGTAGGAGTTGATGTTGGGGGCGTAGAGGAGGGAGAAGTCGCGCAGTGCGGCGAGCTGGCCGGCGAGGAAGTGGCGCATGACGTCCGACATGCCGCCTTCGCCGTCCCCTGCCATGGCGTTGGTGCCGTCCGCGTCCGCGAGCGAGAGGTGGATGTGGCAGGAGTTGCCCTCGCGCTCGTTGTACTTGGCCATGAAGGTGATCGACATGCCCTCCTGGGAGGCGATCTCCTTGGCGCCGGTCTTGTAGACGGCGTGCTGGTCGCAGGTGACCAGGGCCTCGTCGTAGCGGAAGGCGATCTCGTGCTGGCCGGGGTTGCACTCGCCCTTGGCGGACTCCACGGTGAGGCCGGCGGCCGCCATCTCGTTGCGGATGCGGCGCAGCAGGGGCTCGATGCGGCCGGTGCCGAGGACCGAGTAGTCGATGTTGTACTGGTTGGCCGGGGTGAGGCCTCTGTAGTTCGCGTCCCAGGCCTGTTCGTAGGTGTCCTTGAAGACGATGAACTCCAGCTCGGTGCCGACCTGGGCGGTGTAGCCGAGTTCGGCGAGGCGCTCCAGCTGGCGGCGCAGGATCTGGCGGGGCGCGGCGGCCACGGGCGAGCCGTCGTTCCAGGCGAGGTCGGCGTGGAGCATGGCCGTGCCCTCGTTCCAGGGGACGCGGCGCAGGGTGGCCAGGTCCGGGTGCATGGCGAAGTCGCCGTAGCCGCGGTCCCAGGAGGACATCGCGTAGCCGTCGACGGTGTTCATCTCGGTGTCGACGGCGAGCAGGTAGTTGCAGCCCTCGGTGCCGTGCTTGAGGACGTCGTCCAGGAAGAAGCGCGCGGCGAACCGCTTGCCCTGGAGTCTGCCTTGCATGTCGGGGAAGGCCAGGACGACAGTGTCGATCTCACCGCCCGCGACGAGGGCGTGCAGCTCCTCGACGCTCAGCGGGGGTGTGCGGTCTGCCACGGGAGGGCCTCCTTGGCTCTGGGTCCGCCGGAAGCCATAAGGTATTGCGGAGAACCATTGCTTGGGAAGGGGGTACGGCCACATGCCGGAGGAAGCTGGCGGCGAGACGCGGGACGGGCTGACTCCGGTGCTGCGGCCGGTGCGCGCGGGCAACGGCTTCGAGGAGGCCCTGGAGCAGATCCTCCAGGTCGTACGGCTGGGCCTGGTGCCGGGGGGCGAGCGACTGCCGGCCGAGCGGGAGCTGGCGGAGCGACTGGGGATCAGCCGGGTGACGCTGCGCGAGGTGCTGAAGGTGCTCCAGGACCAGGGCCTGGTGGAGTCGCGGCGGGGCCGGTACGGCGGCACGTTCGTGCTGCCGCGTCACGACGCCGGCGGCGAGGACGAACTGCGGCGCAGGATCGCCGAGGTCGACATAGAGGACGTGCTGCGGTTCCGGGAGGTGCTGGAGGTGGGCGCGGCGGGGCTGTGCGCGGCACACGGGCTGGACGCCAAGCAGGCGGAGCGGCTCCGCGAGGCCCTGGCGCGCACGCACGACGCCCCGCTCACCGACTACCGCCGCCGGGACACGCTGCTGCACCTCACGCTCGCCGAGCTGTCCGGCTCCCCCACGCTCACCGCCCAGTACGCGGCCGTCCGCGCGACCGTCAACGACCTGCTCGACTGCATCCCTCTCCTCGTCCGCAACCTGGAGCACTCCCAGCGGCAGCACACGGCCGTGGTGGAGGCCGTGATCGAGGGCGACGCCGACCAGGCGCGGGAGATCATGCGCGAGCACTGCGGGGGCACGGCGGCGCTGCTGCGGGGCTTCCTCGGCTGAGCCGGGACGGGTCCCGGGGGCGCGAGGTTTTACTGGCGATTAACGCAGGGGTATTGCCTTCCTGTGGTGGACACGGCAAAGGTATGGATCCATTCCATTGAGTCGAACCCTCTCGACCCCGTGTCCGCCTCCCGTGGGGAGTCTGCCCATGTCCCAGGAATCCACCAGCACACCCGCCGCCGTACAGGCGGACGACTATCTGGAACGCAGGGCGCTCCGCCGCGGCAGCGCCGGCTGGGTGCTGCTGACCGGACTCGGCGTCGCCTACGTCGTCTCCGGTGACTACTCGGGCTGGAACTTCGGCCTGGCCGAGGGCGGCTTCGGGGGCCTCGCGATCGCCATGGTGCTCATGGGCGCGATGTACGCCTGCATGGTCTTCGCCCTCGCCGAGCTGTCCTCGATCCTGCCGACGGCGGGCGGCGGCTACGGCTTCGCCCGGCGGGCACTCGGCCCCTGGGGCGGCTTCCTGACCGGTACGGCGATCCTCATCGAGTACGTCCTCGCGCCCGCCGCCATCGTCATCTTCATCGGCGACTACGTCGAGTCGCTGGGCCTGTTCGGCCTGGAGTCCGGCTGGCCGATGTACCTGGTCTGCTTCGCGATCTTCCTCGGCATCCATCTGTGGGGCGTGGGCGAGGCGCTGCGCTTCAGTTTCGTCGTCACGGGCATCGCGGTGGTCGCCCTGGTCGTGTTCGCGCTGGCGGCACTGCCCGAGTTCTCGTTCGCCTCGCTTGACGACATCCCGGTCGACTCCTCCGCCGCGGGGTCGAACTCCTGGCTCCCGTTCGGCCTGCTCGGCATCTGGGCGGCGTTCCCGTTCGGCATGTGGTTCTTCCTGGGCGTCGAGGGGGTGCCGCTGGCCGCCGAGGAGACGAGGGATCCGGCCCGTACGCTGCCGAAGGCGATCCGCTGGTCGATGGGCATCCTGGTCGTACTTGCGGTGGTGACCTTCGTCGCGGCGGCGGGAGCACGAGGTTCCGCGGCGATCCAGGAGGCGGGCAACCCGCTCGTCGAGGCCCTCCAGCCGGACGGCAAGGCCACGACGCTGAGCCGGATCGTGAACTACGCGGGCCTGGCCGGCCTGGTGGCGTCGTTCTTCTCCCTGATCTACGCGGGCTCGCGCCAGCTGTTCGCCCTGTCCCGCGCGGGCTATCTGCCCCGCTTCCTGTCCCTCACCAGCCGCCGCAAGGCGCCGTACCTGGGCCTGCTGGTGCCCGGCACGATCGGCTTCCTGCTGGCGGCGGTCTCGGGCGACGGCGCCCGGATGCTGAACATCGCGGTCTTCGGCGCGACCATCTCCTACGCGCTGATGTCGCTGTCGCACATCGTGCTGCGCCGCCGCGAGCCGGAGCTGCCGCGGCCGTACCGGACTCCGGGCGGGGTGCTGACCTCCTCCGTCGCCCTGGTGCTGGCCTGTGCGGCGCTGGTGGCGACGTTCCTGGTGGATGTGACGGCGGCGTTGATCGCGCTCGCGGTGTACGTCGTGGCCCTCGCCTACTTCGGTCTGTACAGCCGCAAGCGCCTGGTGGCGAAGGCGCCGGAGGAGGAGTTCGCCGCGCTGGCCGCGGCCGAGGCAGAGTTGACACGGGACTGAGACGTCGACTGTTGAGGGAGTTCTGGTGGCCAGGCCGTTGATCGGTGTCAGCACCTATCTGGAGTCCGGTGCGCGCTGGGGGGTGTGGGAACTGGAGGCCGCGCTGCTGCCGGTCGGCTATCCACGCCTGGTCCAGCGAGCGGGCGGCCTGGCCGCGATGCTTCCGCCGGACGCCCCCGAGCACGCGGCCGAGGCCGTGACCCGGCTGGACGGGCTGGTCATCGCGGGCGGGCCGGATGTGGAGCCCGTACGGTACGGCGCCGAGCCGCACCCCCGCACCGGGCCGCCGGCGCGGGAGCGGGACGCCTGGGAGCTGGCCCTGATCCACGCGGCCCTCGCGGCGCGCGTCCCGCTGCTCGGCATCTGCCGGGGCATGCAGCTGCTGAACGTCGCCCTCGGGGGGACGCTGGTGCAGCACCTCGACGGGCACGCGGAGGTCGTGGGCGTCTTCGGCAGCCATGCCGTCAAGCCGGTGCCGGGAAGTCTGTACGCCGGTGTCGTGCCGGAGGAGACGTACGTACCGACGTACCACCACCAGGCCGTGGACCGCCTGGGCGAGGGGCTCGTCCCGTCGGCGTACGCGGATGACGGCACGGTGGAGGCACTGGAACTGCCGTCCGGTGAGGGCTGGGTGCTGGGGGTGCAGTGGCATCCGGAGATGGGCGAGGACGTCCGGGTGATGCGGGCGCTGGTGGAGGCGGCAGCGGCGGCCTGAGCCGGTGCGCGCAGGACTGGCCGCTGGTCCTGCCGCGCGCCCGGGAGGAGTATGGGAGACGAGCGACCAAGGGAGGCCCGCCATGAAGACCGGAGCCTCGGATGACGACCTCTGGCTGTACTCGCACACGCCCTCCCAGGCCGAGGGCGAGCGCGATGAACCGGCCGAGCGTGCGGCAGTGGAGCAGCACCCGGACGTCCCCAGGACCGAGCCGTCCCAGGCGGAGGGCGAGCGGGTGGACGACTTCCGGACCGTGTGAATGCCGACAAACGATCAATGAACGGCGCGGGGCGGCGCGTGAGCGGCCTTCGGGGCTGGGGAACCTCTCGGTCAGATGACGCATCTGCACACGCGAGGTGCCTGTCATCTCCGGTGGGGGACAGAGGAGACGTCAGTCGACTGTCTCCTCCGGCTCCGGCCGGCAGGGCGGGGGCGGGACAACTACCCCCGCGTCAGCGACAGCAGATCCCGGGCCTGCCCGGTAGGGCGATGCCCGGTCGGCCACACCGCTCGAAGGTCGCGCGCCAGGGCAACCCCCTCCACAGGCACCCGGACCAGCCGGCGCATCGCCAGCTCCTCCCCCACCGCGAGTTCGCTCAGCACCGCCGGCCCCGCCCCGCTCACCGCCGCCGCCTTGACGGCCGTCGTGGACGACAGCTCGATCAGCGGCCGGGCCAGCCCGCCCAGCGCCGCGTCCAGGACCTGGCGCGTACCTGAGCCCTTCTCACGCAGGATCAGCGGGGTCGACGCCAGTTCCTCCGCGGCCAGGGAACGCCGACGGCGGGCCCAGGGATGCGCAGGCGCCGTGACCACTATCAGCCGGTCGTGGGCGATGACCACCGAGTCCAGCCCCGTCGGAACCGTCAGCCCCTCGACGAACCCCACATCCGCCTCGTCCGCCAGCAGCCGCTCCGCGACCACCGTCGAGTTCCCGGCATGCAGGGACACCGCCGTGTCGGGCCGCTGGGCGCGCAGCGCGAGCAGCCAGCCCGGCAGCAGATACTCGGCGATCGTCATGCTCGCCGCCACCCGCAACCGGGAGTCGCGGCGATCGCGCAGCGCCTGCGCCCCCACGTCGAACGCCTCCGCCGCCTCGACGATCCGCCGCGCCCAGTCCGTGACCAGCGCACCGGCGTCCGTGAGCCGGGATCCACGCGGTGAGCGGTCGACCAGGGCCACGCCGAGCTGCCGCTCCATCGACCGGATCCGGCTGCTGGCCGCGGGCTGGGTGACGCCGAGTTCCCGCGCCGCCCCGCCGAGGCTGCCGAGCCGCGCCACCGCCAGCAGCAACTCCAACGCGCCCAGATCCGGCACCCGGTGCGCCAGCGACCCGGCGCTCGGGACCCCACCCTGCTCTTCCGTCCTGCTCATAAACCCAGCTTATGTCGCCATAGAGGACTGCTCCCTGGCGGTGGGGTGCCCGCGGCTCGACGGTGGAGTCATGGTCACCGCAGCCCAGCCCCTTCCGTGCGCAGTCTCCGTCCGTCACCTCGGGCCGAACTGGTACGCCACCGTCATGGGCACCGCCGTCGTCGCCACCGCCGGGACCGCACTGTCGCCGCACGTCCCCGGGCTGCGCGGCGCGTCGGCCGGCGTCTGGGCCCTCTCGCTGGTCCTGCTCGTCACCCTGCTCGGCGCCCGGGCCGTGCACTGGGCCCGTCACCGGGACCAGGCCCGCGCCCACCTCCTCGACCCGGCGACGGCCCCGTTCTACGGCTGCCTCGCCATGGCCCTGCTGGCCGTCGGCGGCGGTACCCTCACCGTCGGCCGGGACTGGATCGGCCTGCGGGCGGCCGTGGCGCTCGACGCCGTGCTGTTCAGCGCCGGTACGGCTGTCGGGCTGGCCGCCGCCGTCGCGGTGCCGTATCTGATGGCCGTACACCACCGGGTCGAGCCGGGACAGGCCACGCCCGTCTGGCTGCTGCCGCTGGTCGCGCCCATGGTGTCGGCCGCCGTCGGGCCGCCGCTGGCGCCGCATCTGCCTCCCGGTCAGGCCCGGGAGACGCTGCTCCTCTTCTGCTTCGCGATGTTCGGGCTCAGCCTGCTCGCGACCCTGGTCATGCTGCCGCTGGTGTTCGGACGGCTGATCACCAGCGGTCCGCTGCCGCTCGCCCTCACCCCGACGCTGTTCCTGGTCCTCGGCCCGCTCGGGCAGTCGACGACCGCCGCCGGTGTGTTCGCGGACGTCGCCCCCGGGGTCGTACCGGCGCCGGACAGCCGAGGCTTCGGTGTGTTCGCCGTGCTCTACGGCGTGCCCGTGACGGGCTTCGCGCTGCTGTGGTTCTGCCTCGCCACCGCCCATGTGCTGCGCGCCCGGCGGCACGGGATGCGGTTCTCGATGACCTGGTGGTCGTTCACCTTCCCGGTCGGCACCTGCGTCACGGGCGCCGAGGCGCTGGGCCGGCACACCGGGCTCGTGGCCTACGCGGGGCCGGCGGTCGTGCTGTACGCGGTGCTGGTCGCCGCGTGGGGCACCGCCGTCGTGGGCACCGCACGCGGGCTGCTCAGGGGCGAGCTGCTCGCAGGGCCCGGCCCAGTACCCGTGGTGCCTCGACCAGCGACGGCCCGTACCACGTCAGGTGCCGTCCGCTGACGAGCGCGCAGGGCAGGCCCGGGAAGGCCTCGGGGCCGTCGTCCGCGGTGAAGCGGTACGGCTCGTCCGGGAGGATCACCACCTCCGGGGCGCAGGCGCGGAGTTCCGCGAGCGGGATGCGGGGGTAGCGGTCGGGGTGCGCCGCGTGGAGGTGGTCGACGCCGAGGCCGGCGAGGACGTCGCCCGCGAAGGTGTCGCGGCCCAGGACCATCCACGGGCGGCGCCAGATCGGCACGACCGCCGTCAGACGGGTCGGGGGCGTCGGCAGGGACGACCAGGTCTCCTCCGCCTCGTCCAGCCAGCGCGGGCGGGCCGCCACCCCGCAGGCGTCCAGGACGCGTGCCAGTTCCCGGAAGGCCTGCGGGACGTCGCGGATCTCCGTCACCAGGACCTCGATGCCCGCCGCGCGCAGGGCCACGAGGTCCGGTTCGCGGTTCTCCTCCTCGTTGGCGACCACCAGGTCGGGCGCGAGGGAGACGATCCGGTCGGTCTTGGGGTTCTTCGTGCCGCCGAGGCGTACGACGTCGAGGCCGGGCGGATGCGTGCACCAGTCGGTGGCGCCGACCAGGGCGCCGGGGGCGGACCGGGCCACGGCCTCGGTCAGCGACGGGACCAGCGAGACGACCCTCACGGGCGTGGCCGGTCCCGGACCGCCTCGATGTGCTCCGCCACGGCGACGACGATCACCCGGGTGTCGGACTCCGCCGCCCGCCAGCGGTGCCGCACACCGCCGGTGAGGTACAGCGTGTCGCCGCGGCCGAGCCGGTAGGCGCGGCCCTCCGCCTCGATCTCCACCGCGCCGTCGGCGACGTACATCAACTGGTCGTTGCGGTACTGCAACTCACGGCCCGCGTCGTGGTCGCCGGTGAACTCGGAGGCGTGCATCTGGTGGTGGCCGCGCACCAGGGACCGGGTCCGGGGCTGGGGCAGCGGTTCGGTGTCGTCGGCGCGGACGACGTCCACGCTGCACGCCGGGTCGGCCGCGGCGAGGAGCTCGACCGCGGTGGTGCGCAGGGCGTCGGCGACCTTCTCCAGGGAACTCGTGCTGGGCCGCGCCCGGTCGTTCTCGACCTGGCTGAGGAACGGGACCGACAGGCCGCTGCGCTCGGCCACGACGGCGAGGGTGAGCTCCAGCGCGCGGCGCCGCCGACGCACGGCCGCGCCCACCCGAAGGGGCTGTTCTTTGTGGTCGCCCATCGCTCCGGCTCCCTCCTTCGCGCGTCGATCCGCTCCCGGTGCGTCGGTTTCCGGCGCACCGCTTCTGTTGAGTTGTCTGCACCCTACGCATGTTCGGCAAACCGCTGCATGCGCCCGTCACATCGATGTCATACAAGGCGGCGCGCGACCTCACAGTTCGCGCCAGGGAATCCGCCGCTCTCGGGGGCGGCGCGCGGATTCCTCCTACGGGAGGAACAGGGAGGGAGGAGGGATTCGGGGGGTGGCGTAGCGCTCTGTGGTTGTCCGGATCCTGCTCGTGGGTTCGGGTACGGGGCGGGACGCGGCGTGTCGCGTCCCGCCCCGTCTCGGGCCTCACTGCGGCGTCATGCGCTCCACCATGTCGGGGTGCTGCTTCAGCCACGCGGCGACGGCCTCTTCCTCATGGCCCTGGCCGCGGTCCTTGATCTCGCTCTCCAGGCTGCCGAGCTCGTCCTCGCTCATCTTGAAGTTCTTGATCCACTTGGTGAGCTGCGGGTACTGCTCGGGGAACTTCTCGCTGGAGATGGTGCGGATCGTGTTGCCCTCGCCGAAGGCCTTCTTCGGGTCCTTCAGCTTGGTCAGCTCGTAGTCGCTGTACGCCCAGTGCGGCGACCAGAGGGTGACGGCGATCGGCTCCTTCTCGGCGTACGCGCGCTTCAGCTCGGCCAGCATGGCCGGGGTGGAGCCGTCGACGACCTCGTACTCCTTGTCGAGGCCGTAGCCGGGCAGAACCCTGTTCTTCAGCAGGTCCATCTCGCCGGTGCCGGGCTCGATGCCGATGATCTTCCCGTCGAAGGTGCCGGCCTTGCCCTTGAGGTCCTGCAGGGAGTCGATGCCCTTGACGTAGGACGGCACGGCGATCTCCAGGGAGGTCGGTTCGTACCAGGTGCCGAGGTCCTTGAGCCGGTCCTTGTTCCTGTCCCAGTAGTTCTTCTGGGCGTAGGGCAGCCAGGCGTCGAAGTTGAGGTCGAGATCGCCCGAGGCCAGGCCGGTGTAGACGGGGCCGACGTCCATCTGCTTCAGGTTCATCGTGTAGCCGCGCCGTTCGAGGACGTTCTTCCACAGGTACGTGACGGCGATGTCCTCGTCCCAGGGGAACCACGCCACGTCCAGCGGTCGCTTCGCCTCGGCGGGCGTGCCGCCGCCGGCGCCCTTGACCGGGGCGAGCTTGTCGACGTAGCCGGGGTGCTGCTTCAGCCAGGCGCGGACGGCCTCCTGCTGGTTGCCCTTGCCCGCCTTGTTGATCTCGGCTTCGAGGCTGGTGAGCTCCCTCTCGCTCATCTTGAACTTCTTCAGCCAGCCGGCGACCGTCGGGGCGTCGCCCGCGAAGCCCTTGCGGGCCAGCGTGTGCACGCCGTCGCCCTCGCCCCAGGCGCCCTTGGGGTCCTTGAGCTTCTTCAGCTCGTAGTCGTTGTACGCCCAGTGCGGCGACCAGAGCGTGACGACGACCGGCTCCTTCTTGGCGTAGGCGCGCTTCAGCTCGGCCAGCATCGCGGGCGTGGAGCTGTCGACGACCTTGTACTCCTTGTCCAGGCCGTACTCCTTGAGGACCTTGCTCTTGAGCAGGGCCATCTCGCCGGCGCTGGACTCGATGCCGGTGATCTTGCCGCCGAACTCGGACGCCTTGCCCTTGAGGTCCTCCAGGGAGTCGATGCCCTTCATGTAGGCGGGCACGGAGAGCTCCAGGGACGTCTTGTCGTACCAGGCGCCCAGGTCCTCGAGCTGCTTGCCGTACTTCTTCCAGTACTGGGCGTGGGTCGTGGGCAGCCAGGCGTCCGTCTGGAAGTCGACGTCGCCCTGGGCGAGGGAGGTGTAGAGCGGTCCGGCGTCGAGCTGCTCGGCCTCCACCTGGTAGCCGCGCTGCTCCAGGACCTCCTTCCAGAGGAAGGTGGAGGCGACGCCCTCGTCCCAGGGGATGTAGCCGATGCTGATCTTCTTGCCCTGGCCGACGTCCTCGCTGCCGGCCGCGGCGGTCGAGTTGGTGCCGCCGCCGAGGACCCCCATGCCGCCCGAGACGAGGGCGAGGACGACGACGCCGATCACGGCGACGGCCGGGCGGGGCCGGTACGACCAGATCTTCAGCCCCTGGGCGGCGCGCAGCCTGGCGGCGGCGCGGCGGCCGAGCGGAGAGACCTGGGTGCCCAGCGCGCTGGTCATGCGGTCGAGGTAGATCGCGAGGATCACGATGCCGACACCGGCCTCGGCGCCCAGGCCGACATTGAGCTGGCCGATGGCCTGGTTGACGTCGCCGCCGAGGCCGCCGGTGCCGACCATGCCGGCGATGGCGGCCATGGACAGGCCGAGCATGATGACCTGGTTGACGCCGGCCATGACCGTGGGCAGGGCGAGGGGGAGCTGGACGCGCAGCAGGGTGTTGCGGGGTGTGGTGCCGAACGCGTCGGCGGCCTCGACCAGTTCCTTGTCGACCTGACGGATGCCGAGTTCGGTCATGCGTACGCCCGGTGCGAGCGCGAAGATCAGGGTGGCGACGATGCCGGCGGAGGCGCCGGTGCCGAAGAAGAGGATCGCCGGGATGAGGTAGACCATCGCGGGCAGCGTCTGCATGAAGTCCAGGACGGGCCGGACCAGTCCGCTGACGCGGTCCGAGCGGGCCGCCCAGATGCCCACCGGTATGGAGATCACCAGCGCGATGACGGTCGCCACCAGGACGAGCGCCAGAGTGATCATCGCGTTCTCCCACAGGTCGAGGGAGTCGATGAACGCGAATCCCACGAAGGCGAGGACACCGGCGAGGGTGCCGCGCAGCCAGAAGGCGATCACGGCGAAGATGCCCGCGAGGAGCAGCGGTTCTGGGGCCTGGAGGACGGCGTTGATGCCGTCGTAGAGGCCGAGGAAGACGGTCTTGCAGAAGTCGAACAGCCAGCCCATGTGGGTGGTGAGCCAGTCGACCGCGTCGTTGACCCAGGTGCCGAGCTGAATCCTAGGCACGGGCGGTCACCTTCTCTCCGCCCTTGTCCCGCGGGGAGTCGCAGGGCTCCGGGGTGGTGTCCTGCTCGTCGCCGAGGAAGCCGACCAGGCGCTGCCGGGGGACGACGCCGATGAGCTTGTTGTCCTCGTTCACGACGGAGACGGGGTGGGTGAGCCGGGCGCTGATCGCGCAGAGCTCCGTGAACGAGGTGTCGGTCGTGGCGGTCCGGCAGCGGCAGCCGGGGTCGTCGCCGGTGACCGCGGTGTCCATGAGCTCGCCGGCGGTCAGGACGCGGGAGCGGTCGACGTCCTGGGTGAAGGAAGCGACGTAGTCGTTCGCCGGCCGCAGCAGGATGTCCTGCGCGGTGCCGTTCTGCACGATGCGGCCGTCGCGCATGACGGCGATGCGGTCGCCGAGGCGCATGGCCTCGTTCAGGTCGTGGGTGATGAAGACGATGGTCTTCTTCAGCTTCTGCTGGAGCTCCAGCAGCTGGTCCTGCATGTCGCGGCGGATCAGCGGGTCCAGGGCGCTGAAGGACTCGTCCATCAGAAGCAGGTCGGCGTCGGTGGCGAGCGCGCGGGCCAGACCGACGCGCTGCTGCATGCCGCCGGACAGCTCGTCCGGCCAGGACTTCTCCCAGCCGGCCAGGCCGCACAGGGCGAGCGCCTCGTCGGCGCGGCGTACGCGCTCGGCGCGGGGCACGCCCTGCACTTCCAGACCGTAGGCGGCGTTCTCGCGCACGCTGCGGTGCGGGAAGAGCGCGAAGTGCTGGAACACCATGCTGATCTTCTTGGAGCGGACCTCGCGCAGCTCGCGGGCTCCGAGCGTGGTCAGGTCCTGGCCGTCGAAGCGCACATGTCCGGCGGTCGGCTCGAGCAGGCCGTTCAGCATGCGCAGCAGGGTGGACTTGCCGGAGCCGGACAGGCCCATGACGACGAAGATCTGGCCGGGCTCCACGGTGAAGGAGGCGTCGATCACGGCGGCGGTCGCACCCTCGGCGCGTAGCTCGTCCCGGTCCGCCCCGTCGCGGAGCCGCTGGACTGCCTGGTCCGGTCTCCTGCCGAACACTTTGTACAGGCTCTCCGCCTGAAGCGTTGCTGACACGTGCACCTCATATTCCACCGACAGAACAGAACGAGGGCGGGGCGCGAAGAGTTGAAATACGCAACCAGCCTCACTGCGGGGCGGCGCCTCCCCCCGATCCCGAATCCCAAACGCACAAGTGGGGCGCGTCACATATGAGGCGCGTCGCTGTCGGTGACGTACGGCATGATGCGTGGCGTGACCGGACGACTGATGCTCCTCGACACCGCCTCCCTGTACTTCCGCGCCTACTTCGGCGTCCCGGACTCGGTGAAGGCACCGGACGGCACGCCGGTGAACGCCGTGCGCGGACTGCTCGACTTCATCGACCGCCTGGTCCGGGACCACCGGCCGGACCGCCTCGTGGCCTGCATGGACGCCGACTGGCGGCCGCACTGGCGGGTGGAGCTGATCCCCTCCTACAAGGCGCACCGCGTCGCCGAGGAGCACACGGCCGGCCCGGACGAGGAGGAGGTGCCCGACACGCTGTCGCCGCAGGTGCCCGTGATCGAGGCGGTGCTGGACGCGGTGGGCATCGCGCGCGTGGGCGTCGCGGGGTACGAGGCCGACGACGTGATCGGCACGTTCACGAGGCGGGCGAAGGGCCCGGTCGACATCGTCACGGGCGATCGCGACCTGTACCAGCTGGTGGACGACGCGCGCGGGGTGCGCGTGCTGTATCCGCTGAAGGGCGTGGGCACCTTGCAGCTCACCGATGAGGCGGTGCTGCGTGAGAAGTATGGGGTCTACGGCAGCGGGTACGCGGATCTGGCCCTGCTGCGCGGCGACCCCAGCGACGGCCTGCCGGGCGTGCCGGGCATCGGCGAGAAGACGGCCGCCAAGCTGCTGGCCGAGTTCGGGGACCTGGCCGGGATCCTGGCGGCGGTCGAGGACCGGGGGTCCAAGCTGACGCCGACGCAGCGCAGGCGGCTGGACGAGGCGCGCCCGTATCTCGCGGTCGCGCCGAAGGTGGTCCGGGTCGCGGACGACGTGCCGCTGCCGAACGTCACGACGGCACTGCCGCGGACGCCGCGCGACCCGGCGGAACTGGAGGTACTGGCGGCCCGCTGGGGACTGGGCGGGTCACTGGAGCGCCTGCTGACGACGCTCGCGGCGTGACCTGCGCGTGGGCCTGGTGGCCTTCCTGAGGCCGGTGCCCTGATCACTTCTCATCCGAGAGGTGTCAAGTGGGGGCGAGGTGCTAACTTAGGTAAGCCTAACTACGCGAATCAGGGAGGTCCTCATGGCAGAGCGACCGGGACGCCAGCCGCGCAAGGCGCACTCCGCTCAGGTCGTCCGCACCGAGCGGCTGACCCCGCACATGCAGCGGGTGGTACTCGGTGGCGAGGGCCTCGCCGACTTCGCGGCGGGCACGTGCACCGACCACTATGTGAAGCTGCTGTTCCCGCCCGAGGGCGTGACCTATCCGGAGCCCTTCGACCTGCAGCGCATCCGCGACGAGCTGCCGCGCGAGCAGTGGCCGGTGACCCGGACGTACACGGTGCGCCACTGGGACGCCGAACACCGCGAGCTCACCCTGGACTTCGTCATCCACGGCGACGAGGGCCTGGCCGGCCCGTGGGCGGCCCGCGTCCAGCCGGGCGAGACCGTGCGGTTCATGGGCCCCGGCGGGGCGTACGCGCCCGACCCGGACGCCGACTGGCATCTGCTCGTCGGCGACGAGAGCGCCCTGCCCGCGATCGCCCGCTCCCTGGAGGCACTGCCGCGCGGGGCCGAGGCGTACGCCTTCGTGGAGGTCTCCGGCCCCGAGGAGGAGCAGAAGATCGACTCGGACGTGGAGGTCGTCTGGCTGCACCGCGGTGACCGGCCGCTCGGCGAGGCGCTCGTCGAGGCCGTGCGGGGCCTGGAGTTCCCCGAGGGCCGTGTGCACGCCTTCGTCCACGGCGAGGCCCATTTCGTGAAGGAGCTGCGCCGGCTGCTCCGCGTCGAGCGCGGCGTCTCGCGCGAGGACCTGTCGATCTCCGGCTACTGGCGTCGGGGCCACAACGAGGACGGCTGGCAGGCGTCGAAGCGGGAGTGGAACGCGCGCATCGAGGCGGAGCAGGAGCGCACCCCCGCGGTTTGAGCGCGCTCCCGCAGCCTGAGCGCGCCCCCGCCGCCTGAGCGGGGAGCGGGCTTTGCCGCCTGAGCGACGCGACGCTGCCCGAGCGAAGCGAGCACCTCACTCCGCCCCGGCATGCCGCGGTCAGTCGCCCCGCACGCGCGCGTGCAGATGCATGTCGTGCCAGCCGTCCGGGTGCAGGCCAGCGCTGCGCTTGGTGCCTTCGAGGGCGAACCCGGTCCGCGAGGCGACACGGCAGGAGGCCTCGTTGCGCACGGCGTGCAGCAGTTCGAGACGGTGGAAGCCGATCTCGTCGAGCGCCCAGCGGGCGAGTGCGGTCGTGGCCCGGACGGCGACGCCCCGGCCGCGTGCCGCCGGGACGGTCCAGTACGCCACCTCCGCCACGCCGTCGTCGAGCCGTATCTCGCGCAGCGCCACCCGCCCCAGCAGCCGGTCGAAGTCCGCGTCGACGACGGCCCACTGCGCCTCCCGCTCCTCCTCCCACGCCTGATGCCAGTCGCTGATCCAGCCGGCGACCTCCTCCTCGGAGTCGGCGGTCCGGGCGTGCCACTGGTGCATCACGGGGTCCTGGAAGACCTCGTACACCGCGGGCGCGTCCCCGGCCCGCCAGGACCGCAGGAGGAGTCCGTCGCCGGTGGCCAGGGTGGGCTGCGGGTGGCCGGTGAAGGCCTTGGGCGTCAGGACCGGGCTGATGAGGAAGGGCATGCCCGCATCATTGCAAGAGGGCAGTGGGCGGCCTCAGTGGTTTTCCGCCGGTGCCCGCCCGCCTCGTACGCTGGGCCGCGATGAGACGCAGGACCCGCATTCCGCCCGCTCCACTGCCGCAGCGCCACGGGGTGGACCCGGTGCGCGTACGGCTGCCCGCCGCGGCGGCGTGGGCCACGGTGCGCGAGCATCTGGTGGAGCGGCTGTCGGGGGCCGGTGACGGGGTCGTCGACGGGATGTTCGACGCGGGTCTCGTCGTCGGGGCGGACGGGCGGCCCGTACCGGCGGACGCGCCGTATGTGCCCGGGATGTTCGTGTGGTTCCACCGGGAGCTGCCCGAAGAGGTGCCGGTGCCGTTCCCGCTGGAGGTCGTGTACCGGGACGAACACATCGTCGTCGTCGACAAACCCCACTTCCTCGCCACCACCCCGCGCGGCAGCCATGTCGCCGAGACCGTGCTGGCCCGACTGCGCCGCGAGCTGGACATCCCGACGCTCACCCCCGCGCACCGCCTGGACCGGCTCACCGCCGGACTCGTGCTGTTCACCGTGCGCCCCGAGGAGCGCGGCGCGTACCAGACGCTCTTCCGCGACCGGCGGGCGCGCAAGGAGTACGAGGCCGTCGCCCCGCACGATCCCGGCCTCGCCCTGCCCCGGACCGTGCGCAGCCGGATCGTGAAGGAGCGCGGCGCACTCACCGCCCGAGAGGTGGCCGGCGAGCCCAACGCCGTCAGCCGCGTCGAACTCGTCGAACACCGCCAGGGCGGGGCCGATGGACTCGCCCGGTACCGGCTCGTCCCCGGCACCGGGCAGACCCACCAGCTGCGCGTGCACATGACCGCGCTGGGCGTGCCGATCCTCGGCGATCCGCTCTACCCCGAGGTCACCGCTCCCGTGCCGGCCGGTGACTTCCGGCGCCCGCTCCAACTACTGGCCCGGGCCCTGGAATTCACCGACCCGGTCACGGGCGTGGAGCACCGGTTCCGCAGCGGCCGGGTGCTCGCGGCCTGGGCGTCGTACGACCGGTGGGCCGCCGGGACCTACGACGGCCCGTCGGACGGTCAGTAGCCGCGCCACCAGCTCAGGAAGCGCTGCCAGGCGCCCTTGCGGCGGGCGGGCTCCTCCACCGCCGGCTGCGCCTGCGGCTGCACGGGAGCCGGCTGGGGTTGCGCCGCGGCCGGTTGCTGCTTCGCGGCGGCCGCTTGCGGCTGCGTGAGGCCGATCTGCCAGTCGGAGCGCTGGGAGGGGGTGTGGTTGTGGTTCGGCGGCTCCGTCACGTCCTGCGGCGGCTTGGGGGCGAACTGCACCGGCAGTGTCACGAGGTGCCGGGAGGCGATGGACGCCGTCCAGCGCAGCTCGTCCTCGTCGCAGTCGAGTTCAACGTCCGGCAGCCGCATCAGCAGCGCGTCCACGCCGACGTCGGCGATGGAGCGGCCGATGTCCTGACCGGGGCACTCGTGCGGGCCGCCGCCGAAGGCGAGGTGGGAGCGGTTGCCCTGCATGCTGGCCTTCAGGTCCGGCCGCACCCGCGGGTCGACGTTGGCCGGAAGCGGGGCGAAGAGCAGTCCGTCGCCCCGGCGGATGCGCTGCCCGCCCAGCTCGGTCTCCTGCTTGGCGAAGTAGGCGAAGACCGTGCTGAACGGCGGCTCGTTCCACAGCGACTGCTCCACCGCCTCCGGCACCGTCATCTGGCCGCCGTTGAGCTGGGCCCGGAAGCGCGGGTCGATCAGCACCGTGAGCAGCACGTTGGACAGCAGGTTGGCGGTGGCCTCGTAGGCGGCGAAGAGCACCAGGCGCAGGTGCTCCCTGACCTCGTCGTCGGTCAGCCGGGCCGGGTGCGTGATCAGGTAGCTGGCCAGGTCCTCCTCCGGCTGGGCCCGGCGCCGCTCGGTGAGCCGGCGCAGGGCGTCCATGACGTAGGAGTGGCTGGCGATCGCCGTCTCGGTGCCCTTGAGCGCGTCTCGGGCGGCCTCGACGAGACGGTCGCTGTACTCGTCGGGCATGCCGAGGATCTCGCACATCACCGCCATCGGCAGGTGCTCGGCGAACTGTCCGACGAGGTCGGCCTCGCCCTTCTCGCAGAACCGGTTGACGATGGCCTGGGTGCTGCGGTTGATGTAGCGGCGCAGGCTGCGGAAGTCGATGGTCGAGATGGCGCCCTGCACCGCGCCGCGCAGCCGCTTGTGCTCGTCGCCCTCGGCGTGCGAGGCGATGGGCTGCCAGGCGATGTGCGGCATCAGCGGGTGATCGGGCTTGACCAGGCCGTCCCTGAGCGGGGTCCAGATACGGCTGTCCCGGCAGAAGTGCGTGGGCGAGCGCACCATGTGGAGGTTCTCGGCATGGCCGAGCACGATCCACATCGGTACGTCGTCGTGGAGCAGCACGGGCGCCACGGGGCCGTGCTCCTTGCGCAACTGCTCGTACAGCGCCGGCAGGTCCTCCGACTCGTGCAGCCGGTGCAGCCCCCCGGGCCCGGGGCCGTGCGCGGGGCAGCCGGGGGGCGGGCCGGGACGGGGGGCGTCCGTCTCGGCCGGGGCGTGGGATTCAGGCGTCACAGTGGTCGCTCCGAAACTGAAGTAAATGCCAGGTTTCTGGGGAGAGTTGGGGATGCGGCGGATACGGGATTCAGGTGAGCGAGCCCGTCAGGGCGAGCGAGTGCAGGAAGCGCATGAGGGTCATCAGGACGTCCCGGCTGGAGGCCCGCCGCCGCGCGTCGCACTCCATGATCGGGATCTCCGGGGAGAGGTCGAGCGCCGTGCGCAGCTCCTCGATGGGGTAACGGGGCGCGTCCGGGAAGGAGTTGATGGCGACCACGAACGGCACGCCGCGTTCCTCCAGGCGCCCCATGACGTCGAAGCTGACCTCCAGACGGCGGGTGTCGACCAGCACCACCGCGCCGAGCGCGCCCTCGAACAGGCCGTTCCACAGGAACCAGAAGCGCTGCTGGCCGGGCGTGCCGAAGAGGTACAGCACGAGCTGGTCGGTGATGCTGATCCGGCCAAAGTCCATCGCCACGGTGGTGGCCGTCTTGGACGCGGAACCGAAGTTGTCGTCGACACCGATACCGGCCTGCGTCATGGTCTCCTCGGTGGTCAGCGGTTTGATCTCGCTGACCGAGCCGACCATGGTCGTCTTGCCGACACCGAAGCCCCCCACGATCACGATCTTGGCCGCGGCCTGTGCCGTATGCGGCAACTGGTCCTCGGCCCGGGGGCCCGGGATGGTGTCAGAGCCTTTGAAGTCCATTCATCACCGCTTCGAGGAGGGAACGGTCGGGGAGCGCCTGGCGGACGATCGGGGAGCGCGCCGTCACCAGATCCGCCGCCAGCAGCTCGGTGACCAGCACGCCCATCGCGCTGAACGGCAGGCTGAGGTAGGCCGACAGCTCGGCCACGGACAGGGGGGCGGCGCAGAGCCGGAGCAGCGCCGCCTGCTCGGGCGAGGCGGAGGGCGGCGGGTCTGCGGCACGCGCCACGATTAACGTCACCAGGTCGAGCTCGGCCCGTTCTCCGTCCGGGCCGGCCACCACGTAGATCCGCTCCGGGTTGCTGACCTTGCCCTCGCCCTCCTGGGGCTTGGGCGGTTCCGGGGCGGGCTCGCGCCTCTGGCGTCGCGGAGGCGTCATACGATCTGCCCGTTCCGCCGGGGCGGGCTGGTCAGATGGCCGCCGATGCGAACCACCAGGTCGCGCATCATGGCGCTCATCCGGCCGGGTTCGCACCGCACGTCGGAGAGCACCGCGAGGAAGGCGTTGGCTCCGGCCTTCATGAGGTAGAAGTAGCCGCGGTCGATCTCGATCATGACGAGCTTCATCTCGCCATCGCCGACGGTGAGTTCCTGGCAGATGCTGCCCGCGAGGGACTGGAGGCCGGCGCAGGCCGCGGCGACCCGGTCGGCCGCGTCGGGCTCGCCGCCGTAGCGGGCGATGCGCAGACCGTCGGCCGAGAGCACCACGATCATCTCGATGCCCGGCACGCCGTCGGCGAGCTGCTTGAGCATCCAGTCGAAGTTGCCTCGCTGCTGGATCACTTGAGGTTCCCCTCGTCATCGGCCTCGGTGGGGGCCGGGTCGTTGATCAGGTGCAGGTACTTGGTCGGGTTCCGCAGGAAGTCGGTCGGGTGCGTGCCGGGTTCGATGCCCTGCTTGAGTCCCTCCCAGAAGGCCTCGAGGCCCTTGCCTGGGGCGTCGGGGGCATTCATGTCGAGCAGGGGCTCCGGCTCGGGCTCGGGTGTCGCCCAGGGGTTCGCCTCGCCCCGGGCGGCGGCCTCCCGGTCCTCCCGGTCGTAGGCGGCCTGCTGGGCGATCCGCTCGACGAGGGACGTCTTCACCCGGCTGCGGCGCTGCGGCAGGCCGTTCGGCGTCCACTCGGTGACCTCCGGGACGTCGTCGTCCTCCAGGGAGACCGTTTCGGGGATGCGCGGGTTGGTGGGGCGGCGCTTCTTGGGCGTGCGCTTCGGCCCCTCGGGGATGCCGACCGGCATGGGGATGCCGGTGGCGCCGATGCCGTGGGCGAGTCCGACACCGGGCTCGTGGGTGATCATCTCGCTCGGCACGATGAGGATGGCGCGGACGCCGCCGTACGCGGAGGCGCGCAGCGAGACCTGCATGTTGTACGCCGTGCAGAGGCGGCCGACGACGGCCAGGCCCAGGCGCGGGTGCTCGCCGATGTCCTGGAGGTCGACGCCCGCCTTGGCTGCCTCCAGCATGCCCTCGATCCGGGCCCGTGCCTCCTCGTTGAGGTTGACACCGCCGTCCTCGATCTCGATGCAGACGCCGGTCTGCACCTCGGTGGCGGTGACGTGCACCTTGGTCTGCGGCGGCGAGTAGCGCGTGGCGTTGTCGAGGAGCTCGGCGGCGGCGTGGATGACCGGTTCGACGTAGATGCCCTTGACGCTGACCTTGGCGATGGAGGACAGCTGGATGCGCCGGTACTCCAGGATGCGGGACATGGCGCCGCGCAATGTGCTGTAGAGGGACACCGGCTCGGGCCACTGCCGTCCGGGGCGTCCGCCGCCGAGGACGGAGACGGAGTCGGCGAGGCGGCCGATCAGGGCGTTGCCGTGGTCGATGCGCAGCAGGTCGTCGAAGACCTCGGGGTTGCGGCCGTGGTCCTCCTCCATCTCCCGGAGTTCCTCGGCCTGCTGGTGGATGATCGCCTGGACGCGGCGGGCGACACTGACGAAGGATCGCGCGGCGGCGTCGCGCATGGTCACTTCGCGGTCGACGATCTTGAGGATCGTCAGCAGCGTCTCGGCCTGCGGAGCGGGGAGGTCGCGGTACTCGGGGTTGGCCAGGCCGAGCTTACGAATCACCTCCCTGGGGGATTCTCCGGTGCTCAGCAGCCGGAGCGCCGCGGGGATGATCTCCCTCGAGAAGCGGACCAACTCGTGCTCGTGGGCGGCGATCCGCTGCTCCAGATGCGCGCTGTGACGGGCGTGCTCGGCCCGCTGCTTGCGCAGGGCACGGCCGCGGCGCACCGCCTCTGCCGCCGTCGCGATCACCAGCACGGTGGCGATGCCGCCGCACCAGCCGACGGCGAGCCGGGCCGGCGCCGTCACCAGGGCGACGGCGGCTCCGGTCGCCGCGGCCATCGCTATGGCCGGCAGCAGCAGCACGCGCGCGTAGGGAAGTTCAGCGCGACCGGGAGGGGATTGAACACTCACCATGTGGGCCTTCTGAAAGGAGTCGGCTGGGGTTCGGGAGGACTTGCGAGGGGGTATGTCATGAATCTGTAGGACTCTTCCGCACTTTGGGGAACAAGCGCACGAATTCATCTCAAGCCGGTGCGCTGCGGGCGAGCTTAGTCCGACCGGATCATCGCCGTGTCATATTCAGCAACTGCCGGAAACCGGTCGCGGAGGGATAGTACGCTCAGTCGGTTACACGCTGCGACACCGTTCGAATACGCCGGGTAGTCGCGAACAGGCATACGAAAGTCCCTCACCCGTACGGGTGAGGGACTTCAGAACAACGCCCCTCAAGGGGCGCGGGGCGGTGTCGATGTGCGGCTCCGCCGCAGGGGCGCGAGCAACCACGACGAACCGGCACCCGCGCAGCGGCAATCAGCCCACCGACGAGTAGGCGACAACCCCCCGCAGCAACAAGTCAACGGCCTTCCGCGCGTTCTTCACCACGGTGGATCCCTCCGGCGCCGCCGCCGCGATCTGCCCCAGCACATCGATGACCTGCTTGCACCACCGCACGAAGTCCCCCGCCGGCATCTCCGCCTCGCGCAGCACCTCGTCGAGCCCCTTACCGGAAGCCCACATGTACGCGGCCCAGGCGAACCCCAGGTCCGGCTCACGCTGCCCGACACCCTCGGTCTGGCTGATCCGGAACTCCTCCTCGAGCGCGTCCAGCCGCCCCCAGATCCGCACCGTCTCCCCCAGCGCGGCCTTGGCCTTCCCCGACGGCAGCTTCGGCACCAGCGCGTCGTCCCCGACCCGCGCCTCGTACACCAACGCCGAGACGCACCCGGCCAGTTCGGCCGGGCCGAGCCCCTCCCAGACGCCCTCGCGCAGGCACTCGCTGGCGAGCAGGTCCAGCTCGCCGTACAGCCGCGCGAGCCGCTTGCCGTGCTCGGTGACCTCGTCGCCGCGCAGGTAGTCCATCTCGGTCAGCAGCGCCACGATCCGGTCGAACGTCCGGGCGATCGTGTTCGTACGGCCCTCGATGCGCCGCTCCAGCTGCGAGGTGTCCCGCAGCAGCCGGTGGTAGCGCTCGGCCCAACGGGCGTGGTCCTCACGGTCGTTGCACCCGTGGCAGGGGTGCGCGCGCAGAGCCGTCCTCAGCCGGGCGAGCTCGCGGTCGTCGGCCGCCTGGGAGCGCCGCTTGCGGTGCCGCTCGGCCGGGATGTGCCCGGCCTTGGTGCGCAGCGCGGACGCGAGGTCCCGACGGGACTGCGGGGAACGGGGGTTGAAGGACTTCGGGATCCGCATCCGCTCCAGCGCCTCGACCGGCACCGGGAAGTCGATGGCCGCCAGCCGCTTCACCTGCCGCTCGGCGGTCAGCACCAGCGGGCGCGGCCCGTCGTGGTGCTCGAAACCGCGGTGGCCGTTCGTACGGCCCGCGGGCAGGCCCGGGTCCAGCACCAGTGCCAGGCCCGCGTACTTGCCGGTGGGCACGTGGATGACGTCACCGGGCTTCAGCTTCTCCAGCGCGACGGCGGCCTCCGCGCGCCGCTGTGCCGCACCCTGCCGGGCCAGCTCGTTCTCCCGGTCCTTCAGTTCGCGGCGCAGCCGCGCGTACTCCTCGAAGTCGCCGAGGTGGCAGGTCATGGAGGCCTTGTAGCCCTCAAGACCCTCCTCGTTGCGCTGCACCTGCCGGGAGATACCCACGACCGACTTGTCCGCCTGGAACTGTGCGAAGGACGTCTCCAGCAGCTCGCGCGAGCGGTGCCGGCCGAACTGCTCGACCAGGTTGACCGCCATGTTGTACGACGGCTTGAAGCTGGACCGCAGCGGGTACGTGCGCGTGCCGGCCAGGCCCGCCAGGTGCTCGGGGCTCATGCCGCGCTGCCAGAGCACGACGGCGTGGCCCTCGATGTCGATGCCGCGCCGTCCGGCCCGGCCGGTCAGCTGCGTGAACTCGCCCGGGGTGATGTCCGCGTGTTGCTCGCCGTTCCACTTGACGAGCTTCTCCAGCACCACCGAACGGGCGGGCATGTTGATGCCGAGGGCGAGGGTCTCGGTCGCGAACACCGCCTTGACCAGGCCGCGTACGAACAGCTCCTCGACGACCTCCTTGAAGGTCGGCAGCATGCCCGCGTGGTGGGCGGCGATGCCGCGCTCCAGGCCCTCCAGCCACTCGTAGTACCCGAGGACGTGCAGGTCCTCGTGCGGGATGGACGCCGTGCGCTCCTCGACGAGCGCGCGGACCCGGTGGCGCGCCTCCTCGTCGTTGAGCCTGAGGCCCGCGTACAGGCACTGCTGGACAGCGGCCTCGCAGGCGGCGCGGCTGAAGATGAAGGTGATGGCGGGCAGCAGCCCCTCGGCGTCGAGCCGCTCGATGACCTCGGGCCGGCTCGGCGTCCACACCCGGGAGCGCTGCCTGCGCTCACGCTCGCGGTCGGCCTCGCGCAGCCGGCCACGCCGGCGGTCCTGGAACGACGGCCGTGTCGCCTCCATGCGCGCCATGCGCGTGAGGTCGGGGTTGACGGCCTTCTTGTGGCCCTCGCCCTCCTCGAACAGGTCGTACATCCGCCGCCCGGCCAGCACGTGCTGGAACAGCGGCACGGGCCGGTGCTCGGAGACGATCACCTCGGTGTCGCCGCGGACCGTGTCGAGCCAGTCGCCGAACTCCTCGGCGTTCGACACGGTCGCCGAGAGGGAGACGAGCGTGACCGAGTCGGGAAGGTGAATGATCACCTCTTCCCATACGGCTCCCCGGAACCGGTCGGAGAGGTAGTGCACCTCGTCCATGACCACGTAGCCGAGGCCCAGGAGCGTCTGCGAACCGGCGTACAGCATGTTCCGCAGCACCTCGGTGGTCATCACGACCACCGGGGCATCGGAGTTGACGCTGTTGTCGCCGGTGAGCAGGCCCACCTTGTCCGTGCCGTAGCGGCGGCACAGGTCGGCGTACTTCTGGTTCGACAGCGCCTTGATGGGTGTCGTGTAGAAGCACTTCTTGCCCTGCTGGAGGGCGAGGTGGACGGCGAACTCGCCGACGATCGTCTTGCCGGAGCCGGTGGGCGCGGCGACCAGCACGCCCTTCCCCGCCTCGAGCGCCTGGCAGGCCTCGATCTGGAAGGGGTCGAGGCCGAAGTCGTACATCTCGCGGAACGAGGCGAGCGCGGTGGCCTGCTCGGCAGCACGCTTACGGGCTGCCGCGTACCGCTCGGCCGGTGAGAGGTCCTCTGTCATCGTGCTTTCGAGCGTACCGGGCCGCACTGACAACAGGACGATCATTATCCGGATCCGTTCCTGTGAAACCGGGGATCGGCGCAGCTCAGGAGCAGCGCGGCTCAGGGGCCGACGACCCGCACGCCCCCGCGTACGCAGCGCACGCTCAGCGGCAGCGGGCCCAGCGGCTCCCCGTCCGCGTACCCCGTGATCCCCTCTGCGGCGATCTCGACCCGTGCCGCTCGCAGCACCGTCACCTTCGGATGCTCGACATGGGTCCCCCGGTACACCCGCGGAAACACCCGCAGCAGCGTCCTACGGTCGCAGTCCCCGACCACGGTGATGTCGAACAGCCCGTCGGTCAGGTCGGCGCCGGGGCAGATTCGCATGCCGCCCCCGTACGAGGAGCCGTTGCCGACGGCGACGAGGGTCGCCTCGACCTCACGGACGTCGCCGTCGTCGAGCCGGATCCGGTACGGGACGGGCCGGAACGCGGCGAGTTCGGCGATCATCGCGAGGTCGTACGTGAAGCGGCCGGAGGGCCACCGCATGCGGTTGCCCCGGTCGTTGACGCGGGAGTCGAAGCCGGACGCGAGGACCGTGCCGAACAAGCGGTCCCCCACCTGCCCGAGGTCGATGTCGCGGAGCCGGCCGCACTTGAGGGCGTCGGCGATCATGCGGCCCGCAGCGGCAGGCTCGCGCACGGGCAGACCGAGGGCGCGGGCGAAGTCGTTGCCGGTGCCGACGGCGACCAGGCCGAGCGGTGTGGTCGTCCCCGCGACCGCCCGCAGGGCGAGATGGGCCATGCCGTCGCCGCCGACGGCTATCAGCGCTCCGGTACCGCCCGCGACCGCGGCACGCGCGCGTGTGAGGGCGTCCGCGGCGTCCTCCCCGACCACCGTACGTACCGAGAAACCGGCCGCCCGCACGGCGGAAGCGGCCGGCTGCGCCGCGCGGGCGCCCCGGCCGCGACCCGCGGTGGGGTTGACGAAGAGAGTGATCTCGCTGGTCACGAGAGTGACCCTACGAGTTGCCCGCTGATCTTCAGGTCACGTCGTCATAACCGTTGACCCGTTCCGAGCGGTCTGAGCTCGCCTGCTCGGGCAGGGCGGCGCGGCTGGTGGTCACGGGCTCGATCTCGCCGATGTCCTCGGGGGTGAGGTCCAGCTCGGAGGCCTCGTCGTCGGCGGGGCCGAGGGCCTCGCGGCGGCTGCGGCGGCGGTCGTTGAGCAGGGAGACGACGACCGCAGCGAAGTACAGGATCCAGATCGGCCCGGCGAGCGCCAGCATGGTCAGCGGGTCGGTGCTCGGCGTGGCGATGGCCGCGAAGACCGTGATGCCCATGATCATGCCGCGCCACCAGCCGAGCATGCGCTTACCGGAGATGGCTCCGGTGAAGTTGAGCATGACCAGCAGCAGGGGCAGCTCGAACGAGAGGCCGAAGACGAGCACCATCCGCATGACCAGGTCGAGCAGATCGTCCAGCGGGAGGAGGTTGGACGTGCCGCCGGGGGTGAATTCGAGGAGCACCTTCGCGGTGGTGGGAAGGACCGTGTACGCGAAGTAGGCACCGGCGGTGAACAGGGGGGCGCCCGTGCCGACGAAGGCATAGGCGTACTTCTTCTCGTGCCGGTGCAGCCCGGGAGCGACGAAGGCCCACAGCTGGTAGAGCCAGACCGGCGAGGCCAGCACGACACCGGCCATCAGCGACACCTTCAGCGCGAGCGTGAAGGGGGTGAGCAGACCGTTGATGGTGATCTGCGCACACGGCTCCGAGCCCGCCCGCGACCTGGCCAGTTCCGCGAAGGTCTTGTCACAGCCGACCGAGTCGAGGATCGGCTTGGTGATCAAGTTGATGATGTCGTTGTAGAAGAAGGCGGCGAAGACCGTGACGACGACGATCGCCACAATCGCCTTGGCGAGCCGGTTGCGGAGCTCGCGAAGGTGCTCCGCTAGGGGCATCCGCCCCTCGGGATCCTTCTCCTTGTTGCGGGCAGACTTCAGCAACCCACGTTCCCATCTCGTGCGGCGGGCCGGAGGTCACCGGCCCTGCGTCAGCGCTTGGTCGTGTCCGTCGGCTCGTTGACCGGGCGCGAGCTGGTCACGTCACCGGGGGCGGCCTGGATGGTGCGCTGCGAGGGCTGCTCGTCGTTGTTCGGCGGGCCGGCCGGGGTCGTGGACGACTTGTTCTCGTCCTTCATCGCCTTGGCCTCGCTCTTGAGGATGCGGGCCGACTTGCCGAGCGACCGAGCCATGTCCGGAAGCTTCTTCGCGCCGAACAGCAGGATGATGACGACGAGGATGAGAATGATCTCGGGAGCTCCGAGCCTTCCGAACATAAGTCTTTACCTTCTCACCGAGGCGGCTGTGGTGGGGGTGCTGTCCGACCGGTCGGACATGTGTCCGAACGATCGTGCTGACAGCGATCGTAACGCTCAGGGGTAAACGTGAGGCAATCCCTCTGCATCCCCTGTGCGTACTCCCGTCCGCGGCCAGTGCCTCGTTAACCGAGCCGCGACCAGCCAGAGTACCTGTCCGAACCGCCGAGGTGACAGGGCGAAGTGTCCCAAAGCCAGACTCACAGGCACCCACCGGACAGCTCACAGGGCGTCCACGGACCGGGCCGCGGTCTCCGCCGCCCGCTCCAGCTCCTCCGCGGCACGGTTGATACGGCGCGCCGAGTCCGTGACCTGGCTGCCCAGGCGCTGTGCTTCGACGAAGACCCGCACGGCGAGCACCCCGAGCACGGCGAGACCCACGAATCCCACGGCAATCGCGAACATCGGCCAGAACATGACGCCGAGCCTAGACCCTCCTGGAACGTCGAACGTCCAGACCCTCTACAGCGTGGAATGCAGTCGCAGGGTCCGCACGCCGCCGTCGGTCAGCAGCTCCACGATCCGCTCCCCCGCGGGCTTGCGGACGGCCGCACCGCACTCCGGGCAGGTGAAGGAGTAGAAGGTGGTGCGGCTCGTGGCGCCGATGGCGAGGCGCAGGGCACCCGCGGTGAGCTCGAAGCGCCCCCGGCAGTCCGGGCAGCCCGCCCGGAACACCACCGGGGACACGCTTCTCATCCCGGCGAACGCGGACTCCACCGTCATGCCCATCGCACCGGATGTCACCGACTCGCTCACAGCCCTGGCTCCTCTTTCTCGGGTCGTTCGCCTTCGGGGCACCCGGGTGGCGCCGGTACGGGCCGGCTCGCCGCCGACGTCGGCCAGGTCGGCTCCCTGGCACCACGACGGTGTCGGAGGACGGCCCTGACAGCCGGCCGTCGGCGCCCTGGGCACCTGCGGCTCACTCGCGTCTGCCGTCCGGCCCGTCCGCCACCGCGTGCGCCGCGCGTACCTCGGCCGCCTCCACCGCCTCGATCCCGTCGTACGCCGCCAGTGCCTCGCGGGCCGCCTGCCGGGCGCTGTCCGCCAGCTCGGGCGGCGACACGATGCGGCCGTCGCGCCCGAGCCTGAGGCCCAGGCGCCGCAGTGACGCCGGGTCGGGGGTCCGCAGAGTGATACGCAGCCCGCCGTCCGGAAGCTCGTCCGCGCTGTCGTGCGGGTAGTACTCGGCGACCCAGCGGCCGCCGGGGCCGACCTCGACCACGACCTCCGGGTCCTCGGCCGCGGGCTGGACGAGCGCCTCGGACAGGTCCCGCAGCTCGATCTCCGGCGGTGCCGACGGCTCGTCCAGGATCTTGATCTCGGCGACCCGGTCGAGCCGGAAGGTGCGGCGCGCCTCCGAGCGGCGGCACCAGGCCTCGACATACGTGTGCCCGACGCTGACCAGGCGGATGGGGTCGATCTCCCGCTCGGTGACCTCGTCGCGCGCGGGCGAGTAGTAGCGGATCCACAGCCGGCGGCGCTCGGCGATCGCCCGGTCGACGTCCGCGAAGACCCCGCCCTCGGATTCGAAGGTCACCGACAGCCGCGAGCTGGCGCCCGCCGCCTCGCCGGCCGCGGCCTCCACCTTGGCCGTCGCCCGCAGCAGCGCCTGCCGGTCGCTCTCGCGCAGTCCGGGCAGCGTGGCCACGGCCCGGGCGGCGACGAGCAGGGCGGTGGCCTCGTCGGCGGCGAGCCTGAGCGGCTCGGCCGCCTCCGCCGCCAGGGCGGCCGGGTTGTGCCACCAGATGCGCTCGCCGTCGGTGTCGATGTCGAGCAGGTCGCCGCCGCGGAAGCTGGTGCCGCACATGGGCAGCACGTCGAGGTCGGAGACCAGCTCGTCCTCGGTGATCCCGAAGGCGCGCGCGACGTCCTCGACCCGGGCCCCGGGGCGCTCCCTCAGATATGTCACCAGGGAGAGCATCCGTCTGGTCTGGTCGATGGCGTTCACGGGCCTGACCGGTTTGCCTGCCACTTCTCGTCCGCTCCCCCTCAGCCCTTGGCCACGGCCCGTAGCCGGTCCACCACGTCGGCCCGCAGCTCCGCGGGCTCCAGGACGACCACGTCCGGCCCGAACTCCACCAGCCAGGCATCCAGCCCGTGGCCGTACGGAATCTCCAACTCGTCCCAGCCGTCACCGAGTTCCCGGACGGAGGTGGCCTTCGCCCGAAGGGGGTACCCCGCGTCCGAGCGCAGCCGGATCCGCGCCGAGCGGTCGGTGATCTCGCCGGCCCAGCTCGCGACGGTCTCACGGACGGTGACGACGTCCGGCACGGGAGCGGTGTAACGGCCGCCGCGCGAGCGGACCTTGCCGGTGATCCGGGACAGCCGGAAGACCCGCTCGGCACCCCGGTCCCGGTCCCAGCCCGCCAGGTACCAGTGGCCCCGCCAGCACTCCAGCGCCCACGGCTCCACGTGCCGCTGCTCGGGGTGCGCGGCGGTGGCCTTGCGGTAGTCGAACACGACGGGCCTGCGGTCCCGGCAGGCGAGCATCAGCGGCTCGAACGCCGCCTCGTGCACGGGGATGCGCGGCTCCAGGGCACCGTGCGACCCGTACGGGTCGACGTCCTCGGGGAGCCCGGCCGCCCGCAGCTTCTGGAGGGCGCCGCTGGCGGCGCCGGCGAGCCGGGCCTGCTGCCACACCTTGGCGGCGAGCCCGAGCGCAGCGGCCTCCTCGGCGTCCAGGGTGATGGGCGGGAGGCGGTTGCTGTCACGGCGGGCCAGATAGCCGACCTCGCCGTCGAGGCTCTCGACGGTCTCGATGACCAGTCCGAGTTCGCGCAGGTCGTCCTTGTCGCGCTCGAACATGCGGTTGAAGGAGTCGTCGTTGCCACCCGAGCCGTTGCCCGGCCCGAAGGCCTCGACGTAGGCCTCGATGGAGTCGCGCAGCTCACGCTTGCTGAGCGGCCGCCGCGTCCCGAGCAGACACAGCGCCAGGTTCATCAGCCGCTCGGCCTTGGCAATGGCCATCGACGCGCTTCGCCTCCCTATGGTGCTTACGAGCGATGACCGTACCGCCACACGGTGGTACGGCAAAAGCCGAGGGCCCATGCCCGAACAGGCATGGGCCCCACATGATCGAGTGTGTCCGAACCTGGTCAGACCCCGAGCAGGTCGACCACGAAGATCAGCGTCTCGCCGGGCTTGATCAGAGGGGACGGGCTCTGGTTGCCGTAGGCGAGGTGGGCGGGAATGGTCAGCTGGCGGCGGCCGCCGACCTTCATGCCCTGCACGCCCTGGTCCCAGCCCTTGATGACCCGGCCGCCACCCAGCGGGAAGCGGAAGGGGGTGCCGCGGTTCCAGCTGGCGTCGAACTCCTCGCCGGTGCTGAAGGAGACACCGACGTAGTGAACGGTGACGGTCTGGCCCGCCTGCGCGACCGGGCCGTCGCCTTCCCAGATGTCCTTGATCTCGAGGTCCGCCGGGGGCTCGCCGCCCGGGAAGTCGATCTCGGGCTTGTCGATGCTCACGTCTCTTGCTCCTGCTTGTCTGCGGAAAGGCGAACACGCACAGTCTTACATCCCACGCGCGTCACAGCTTCGCGAGGATGTCCACCGAGAAGACCAGCGTGGAGTCCTTCTTGATACCGCTGCCCTGCGGCGGGTTGTCCCCGTAGCCCAGCTCCGGCGGGATGACGATGAGGACGCGGCTGCCGACCTTCTTGCCGGTCAGGCCCTGCGCCCAGCCCTTGACGACCTGCTGGAGCGAGAACGACACCAGCTGCTTGTTGGCGTACGACGAGTCGAACTCCTTGCCGCCGTCCCACAGCACGCCCTTGTACTGCACGAGGACGCTGTTGTCGGCGGCCACCTCATCGCCGTCGCCCTCCAGGACGTACTCCGCCACCAGCTTCTTGGGGGCGGCCGCCTTGGGCACCTCGATCGAGGGCGCCTTCCCGTCGGTGTTGGTGCCGACCTTGGGCAGGTCCGCGTTGCCCTGCGGGACCTCCTTGCCCTTGGCGGAGCTCTTGGCGTTGAACGTGTCCTGCACGTCGACGACGAAGACCAGGGTGTCGGTGCCCTTGATGCCCGCCTGCGGGTTGCCCTGCGAGCCGTAGCCCCAGGTGGGCGGGACGGCCATCTCGATGCGGCTGCCGGCCTTCTTGCCGGCCAGCGCGTACCGCCAGCCGTCGATGATCTGGCCCTGGGCGAGCTGGATGGCCAGGCGGGTCTTGCGGTCGTAGGAGTTGTCGAAGACCTTGGCGGTGTTCCAGACCTGGCCCAGGTAGTTCGCGACGACGAAGTCGTTCTCCGCGATGACCTTGCCGCTGCCCGCGACCAGGGTCTTCACCGCGAGCTGCTTCGACGGCTCTGAGCTGCCCTTGGCGATCGTCGGCTTCTCGTCGAACTTCGTGCCCGCGGTGACCGCCGGCAGCGGGCCGTCGACGATCTTCGGCGGCGGTGCCGCGGACGGGGCCGACGCCGAGGGCGACGGGCTGTCGCTGGCCTTGCTCGAGTCGGACTTGTCATCGCCGCATGCGGCGAGCGTGGCAAGTCCAGCGGGTACGGAGATGAGAAGTGAGCGTCGGCGCACTGTGGGGGCCTCGTAATCGGTCGATCTCGTGGATGGCGTGCGCGCAACTCTACGGCGTGAGCAGGGCGCCGTACTTGTAACGTACGGCGCCCGTGTGGCGTTCCGGCGATTTTCCCGCCGGCGCATTTCCTCACATTCCGGCGATCAGCTTCTCCACCCGGTCGTCCACCGAACGGAACGGGTCCTTGCACAACACGGTGCGCTGGGCCTGGTCGTTGAGCTTGAGGTGAACCCAGTCGACCGTGAAGTCACGGCGCTGTTCCTGGGCGCGCCGGATGAAGTCGCCGCGCAGCCGGGCCCGAGTGGTCTGCGGCGGAACGGACTTGCCCTCGAAGATCTTCAAGTCGTTGCAGACACGCGCTGCCTGGCCCTTCTTCTCGAGCAGGTAGTACAGGCCACGACGGCGGTGGATGTCGTGGTAGGCGAGGTCTATCTGCGCGACACGAGGGTGGGACATGGTCATGTTGTGCTTGGCCCGGTACCGCTCGAGGAGCTTGTACTTCATGACCCAGTCGATCTCGGTGCCGATGCGGTCGAGATCCTCGGTCTCGATCGCGTCCAGCGTGCGGCCCCACAGCTCCAGGACCTGCTCCACGGTGCCGGTGCGGATGCCTCGGCGCTCGCAGAAGTCCACGGCCTTCTCGTAGTACTCGCGCTGCACCTCCAGGGCGGAGGCCTCACGTCCGCTGGCCAGGCGGACCTTGCGGCGGCCGGTGATGTCGTGGCTGACCTCGCGGATCGCCCGGATCGGGTTCTCGAGGGTGAGGTCCCGCATCACCGTGCCCGCCTCGATCATGCGCAGCACCAGGTCGGTGGCGCCGACCTTGAGCAGCATGGTCGTCTCGGACATGTTGGAGTCGCCCACGATGACGTGCAGGCGGCGGTAGCGCTCGGCGTCCGCGTGCGGCTCGTCACGCGTGTTGATGATCGGCCGGGAGCGGGTCGTCGCCGAGGAGACGCCCTCCCAGATGTGCTCGGCCCGCTGGCTGACGCAGTACACGGCACCGCGCGGCGTCTGGAGCACCTTGCCCGCGCCGCACAGCAACTGCCGTGTGACCAGGAAGGGAATCAGAATGTCGGCGAGCCGGGAGAACTCCCCGTGCCGGGCGACCAGATAGTTCTCGTGGCAGCCGTAGGAGTTGCCCGCCGAATCGGTGTTGTTCTTGAAGAGGTAGACGTCGCCCGCGATTCCCTCCTCGTGCAGGCGTCGTTCGGCGTCCACCAGGAGTCCTTCGAGAATGCGCTCGCCCGCTTTGTCGTGGGTGACCAGTTCGATCACGTTGTCACATTCCGGTGTGGCGTATTCCGGATGTGAACCCACGTCGAGATAGAGGCGGGCGCCGTTTCGCAGAAAGACATTGCTGCTGCGGCCCCATGACACGACACGGCGGAAGAGGTACCGCGCCACCTCGTCAGGAGACAGGCGGCGCTGTCCCCTGAACGTGCACGTGACGCCGTACTCGTTCTCCAGCCCGAAAATGCGGCGGTCCATGAGGGAACATTACGCCCGATCCCCTGAACTGAAACGGGGTTCGACGGCACGGTTTGGATCATTTTCCGAACCGGCGGCAACCGCCGCTCCCCCACCGGGAGCTGCGAGTACCCGCCCCGTGGCGGTCAAAACCAACAGGGACACGCCACCCGCGACACCCGGCACGGCGAAGCCCCACAGCGCCCCGCCCGCCTCCACGACGGGCCCCGCGACGCCCGCTCCGACCGAGTGGCCGACGGTGAACGTCGTCACCAGCCAGGAGAACGCCTCGGTGACCGTGCCCCGCGGCGCGTGCCGGTCCACCAGGACGAACCCGCAGGCGATGGCGGGCGCGAGGAAGACACCGGCGAGCGCGGTCAGCCCCACCATGGGCACCGCGCCCGGCATGAGCATCAGCGGCAGATAACACACCACCAGAAGTGCCACCAGCACGCGCAGTCGCCGCGCGGGCTCACCGGCCCACGGCCGGGCTCCGTAGACGGATCCGCCGACCAGCGCCCCGAACCCCAGAGCCGCCATCAGCCAGCCGTACACGACGTCACCGCCGTGGTCGTCCGCGTAGGGCACCGAGGCGACCGTGATGGACCCGAGCGCCATCCCTATGAACAGGAACGCCGCCAGCAGCGCCAGCAGCCCCGCCGAGCGCAGCGCGCCGAGCCAGTGCGCCTCGCGCGGCGCCGACCGCCACGCGCGCGAGGGCGGCGACACCACGACGGACAGCGCCCCCAGCACCCCGACCACGTTCAGCACGAGCAGCGCGGCCTGGGCGGACCACAGGGACACGCACAGCGTCACGAGCAGCGGCCCGACGGTGAACATCACCTCCTGGGCCACGGCGTCCATGGCGTACGCGGTGTGCACGTGCTCCTCCTTGCGGAGGACGGACGACCACAGAGCCCGCAGCCCGCCCTCGAGGGGCGGCGTGAAGAGCCCGGCGGCGGCCACGGCGGCACAGGCGAGGGGCAGCGACCCGATCCCGGCGAAGGCGAAGACGGCCATGGCGAGCCCGGAGAGGACCGCCGCCGGCAACTGCACGCGCGGCTGCCCGCGCAGGTCCACGAGCCTGCCCAGCACCGGCTGGCCCACGGCGTTGGCGACGCCGTACACGCCCACCAGCGCCCCCGCGATGCTGTACGAACCGCCTTCGGCCCGCACGAACAGCAGGATCGCGATGGCCGCCGTGGCATTGGGCAGACGACCGACGAGCGTGCCGACGAGCAGCCGGGCGGCGTGTCGCGCCCGAAGGATCTCCAGGTATCCCGTGGCCATGTCCCCACCCTAGGTTTTACGTATAACGTCGAGTTCCATACGTACCATGGCCGCTGTTCACGAGTCCAGACGAAGGAGCAGCCCGACGGTGGCACGAGGCAGCACCCGACCCACGAGCCGGGACGTCGCCCAGGCCGCCGGCGTCTCGCAGGCGGCGGTCTCCCTGGTCCTCGGGGACAAGTGGCGCGGGCGCGTCTCGGAGGCGACGGCGGAGCGGGTCCGCGAGGCCGCGCGCGACCTGGGCTACCGCCCGAACCTGGCCGCGCGCAACCTGCGCCTGGGCCGCACCCGCACGGTCCTCCTGGTGGTCCCGGCCCTGACCACGGAGTTCTTCGCCGGCGTCTACACGGGCGCCGGCCGCGTCGCCGCCGAGCACGGCTTCGGCGTGGTCCTCTACCCCTCCCCCGAGGGCATCGGCCCCGCCCCGGACCCCTTCGCCTCCGCCCAGGCCGCGCTCGACGGTGTCATCGCCTCCTCCATGGCCGCGGACGCGCTGACCGCGATCCGTGGGGAGGCGTTGCCGCTGGTGATGCTGGACAGTGACCCGGCGGGAAGCCTGGGGGCGGCGACGGTGAACCTGGACATCGCCGACGGTGTCCGCCAGGTCGCGGAACACCTGCAGGCCCTGGGCCACCGCCGGTTCCTCCACCTCGCGGCGGACGTACCGTCCTGGACCTTCGAGGTACGCGCCCGGGAGGTGGCGGCCCGGCTGGCCGGGGTGCCCGGTACGTCCGTCCGCACGGCCCGCTCGCCGATCTCCATCGAGGGCGCGGTGGCCGCGGCCGAAACGGCCCTCTCGGAGCCGGGCCCCCGTCCTACGGCCGTGGTCTGCGACGACGACCAGCTGGCCGCCGGCACGTACAAGGCAGCTCGCCGCCTGGGCCTGCGCGTCCCGGACGACCTGTCCGTCACCGGCCTGGACGATCTGGCCCTGGCCACGGCGATCGACCCGGAGCTGACGACGGTCCGCCTGGACGCCGAGCTGTTCGGTGAACGGGGCATGCGGGCGCTGCTGGCCGTCCTGGAGGGCCGTGAGCCCGAGGGCGGGGACATCCCGGTACGGCTGGTGGTACGCGGCTCCACGGCACCACCTGGCTTGCCGTAGGCGGCGTCGGTGCCGGGGCCGGGGCGGGTCCGCAGCCCGGCGGAACGGGGTGCCGCCGCGCCCACCCGTGCCGCCTCAAGCGGCACGACCGCCCGCAGCGACAGCCTCCGGCGGCTGAACGGATCACCACGCGCCCGCAGCGGCGGCCCGCGATAGCCGAAGCGGGGGCACCGCGCGCCCGCACCCGCGCGCGCACGGAAGGGGACACGTGCCGGGGGTGTCCGCCCGCGGCGGTTGGCGCGTCAACGGGGAGTCAGCCGGTGTCCGACCCCATCGCACAGTTCCGAGGGTGGACACCCCCGACACGGCCCCTACCCCCACAACCCGCGCGCAGGCGAAGGCACGGCACCCCCACCACACCCGCGCAGGCCGCCGCGGGCACCCCGGCTCAACCGCCGGAGGCACCCGCGGACGTGGACGACTACTCGCCGTCCCCGGATGCCTCCGCCTCAGCCGCGGCATCCGCCTCGGCCTCCGACGCCGTGGTCGCCCCGTCCGCCTCCAGCAGCCGGCTCAGCTGGCGCCCAGTGATCCGCTTGAACTTGCGCTTCTGCGGCCGCGTACGGTCCAGCACCGCCACTTCCAGCCGCTCCGCGGGAATCTCCCGCTCGCTGCCGTTGGTGTCACGAGACAGGGACTGCACCGCCAGCTTCAGGGCCTCGGCCAGCGTCATGCCGTCCCGGTGGCGCTGGTCCAGGTAACTGCTGATCTGCTCCGCGTTGCCCCCCACCGCGACCGCGCCGTGCTCGTCCACGATGGATCCGTCATGCGGCAGCCGGTAGATCTGGTCCTGCTCGGTCGTCTCCCCGACCTCGGCGACGACCAGCTCCACCTCGTACGGCTTCTCCCCGACACTCGAGAAGATCGTGCCCAGCGTCTGCGCGTACACGTTCGCCAGGCCCCGGGCCGTCACATCGTCCCGGTCGTAGGTGTAACCCCGCAGGTCGGCGTAGCGCACGCCGCCGATCCGCAGGTTCTCGTACTCGTTGTACTTGCCGGCGGCCGCGAAGCCGATCCGGTCATAGATCTCGCTGAACTTGTGCAGCGCACGGGACGGGTTCTCGCCGACGAACACGATGCCGTCGGCATACTGCAGCACAACGAGGCTGCGACCACGAGCGATGCCCTTCCGGGCGTACTCCGCCCGGTCGGCCATCTGCTGCTGGGGTGAGACATAGAACGGCGTCGACACCGGTTATCCGTCCCTCTCTTGAAGATTCCGTCGGTTCACTGGACCACCCTCATGAAGACAGCCCGCCGCTCACAGCAGCGCGGCCCGCGGACCGTCGGGCTGCTCCAGACGCCGCTCCAGAATCGAGCGCGCGATCTCGGACGACTCGTTCTCGGAGAGCCGGCGGAAACCGTCCTCGGTGATCACGGTGACGATGGGATAGATCCGGCGGGCGACATCGGGACCACCGGTCGCCGAGTCGTCGTCTGCCGCGTCGTAGAGCGCCTGGACCACGAGCGTCGTGGCCTCGGCCTCGCTGAGGTCCTCCCGGAAGAGCTTCTTCATCGCGCCGCGAGCGAAGATCGAACCGGAACCCGTGGCCGCGTAACCCTGTTCCTCGGAGCGCCCGCCCGTGACGTCGTAGGAGAAGATCCGCCCCTTCTCCCGGTCCACGTCGTACCCGGCGAACAGCGGCACGACGGCCAGGCCCTGCATGGCCATGCCGAGGTTGGACCGGATCATCGTCGACAGCCGGTTCGCCTTGCCCTCCAGCGACAGCTGCGCGCCCTCGACCTTCTCGAAGTGCTCCAGCTCCAGCTGGAACAGCTTCACCATCTCCACGGCCAGACCCGCCGTACCGGCGATGCCCACGGCCGAGTACTCGTCGGCCGGGAAGACCTTCTCGATGTCCCGCTGCGCGATGACGTTGCCCATGGTGGCCCGCCGGTCACCGGCGAGGACGACGCCGCCGGGAAACGTCACGGCCACGATCGTCGTGCCGTGCGGCGCCTCGATCGCGCCCTGCACCGGGGGCAACTTCTTGTTGCCCGGCAGCAGTTCGGGCTGGTGATCGGACAGGAAGTCCATGAAGGAGGCAGACCCTGGCGTCAGGAAGGCAGCTGGCAGACGCCCGGTGCTACGAGTGTTGGCTTCCACGCGATTCCTTCCACGTATGCGACAGCCCGCCCTGTGACGTCGGGCCGATCCTTGGAACAACCCCGGTCCGGTTGCGACCGGGGGCACGGTATGCCACGGACCCTACCCGTCCTTCGGCGGTGATCCACATGCCCGGCGGGACCAACTCCGCGAGAGCGACGCCGCACTTGCCCGCCGCACACAGGCAGGCGGACCACCGGGCGCCGGACGCCACCGACGCCCGGAGCGCCGCACGCGAAGGCACGACGTCATGCATTCCGCGCGCGGCGCTCCACGACGCCCGTCCGTCACCCATGCACCCCATTCACCTTCGAATGGAAGGCACTGGCGCCTTACTGACCACCCTTTTGAACGAAGGAGCGCACGAAGTCCTCGGCGTTCTCCTCGAGGACGTCGTCGATCTCGTCCAGAACCGAGTCCACGTCGTCGCTCAGCTTCTCGTGACGCTCCTTGACGTCCTCCGAAGCCTGCGCCTCTGCCGCCTGCTCCTCGACCTCCTCGGTGGACCGGGTGGCCTTCTGCTGTCCGCCGCCGGTGTCCTTGGTCGCCATATCCCTCACCCCGCTCGCTTCGCCCGACACAGTTGCTCGGTCAAGATCAGACCCTACTCGCCGGGTCTGACAATGGCCCCGCAGTTGCTCCAACGTACGGGGGCCACCTCGATGATTCCCGGACCTGGGACTTTCCACCCTGTCCGGCGGGCCCCACCCGAGTACCCGCTGAACGCGCTCACCCGCCCGAAAGGACCCTGACCAGGTCTTCCGCGGTGCGGCAGCGGTCCAGGAGCTCCTTGACGTGATTACGCGTTCCGCGAAGCGGTTCCAGGGTTGGAACGCGCTGGAGGGAGTCCCGGCCCGGCAGGTCGAAGATCACCGAGTCCCAGGAGGCCGCCGCCACGTCGTCCGCGTACTGCTCCAGGCAGCGGCCGCGGAAGTACGCGCGCGTGTCCTCCGGCGGCGCCGTACGGGCCCGCTCGACGTCCGCCTCGTCCAGCAGCCGCTTCATGCGCCCGCGGGCCACCAGACGGTTGTACAAGCCCTTCTCGGGCCGTACGTCGGCGTACTGGAGGTCGACCAGGTGCAGCCGCGCCGCGTCCCAGTCGAGGTCGTCCCGGCGCCGGTAGCCCTCCATGAGCTCCCGCTTGGCGACCCAGTCCAGCTCGCCGGCCAGGCTCATCGGGTCGTGCTCCAGACGGGTGAGGGTGTCCTCCCAGCGGGACAGGACGTCCTTGGTCTGGTCGTCGGCGTCCGCCCCGAACCGCTCCTCGACGTACTTGCGCGCGAGCTCGTAGTACTCCATCTGAAGCTGGACCGCCGTGAGCGTACGCCCGCTGCGCAGCGTGATCAGGCGCTTCAGGGACGGGTCGTGCGAGACCTGGTGGAGGGTGCGCACGGGCTGGTCGACGGCCAGGTCGACGGCGATGAAACCGTCCTCGATCATCGACAGGACCAGGGAGGTCGTCCCCAGCTTGAGGTACGTCGAGATCTCCGAGAGGTTCGCGTCGCCGATGATCACGTGCAGACGGCGGTACTTCTCGGCGTCCGCGTGCGGCTCGTCGCGGGTGTTGATGATCGGGCGCTTGAGCGTCGTCTCGAGACCGACCTCGACCTCGAAGTAGTCGGCTCGCTGGCTGAGCTGGAAGCCGTGCTCGTGCCCGTCCTGGCCGATACCGACGCGGCCCGCTCCGGTGAAGACCTGACGGGAGACGAAGAACGGCGTCAGGTGGCGCACGATGTCCGAGAAGGGGGTCTCCCGCTTCATCAGGTAGTTCTCGTGCGTGCCGTAGGACGCGCCCTTGTTGTCGGTGTTGTTCTTGTACAGGTGGATCGGCTGGGCACCGGGCAGCTGGGCGGCCCGTTCCGCGGCCTCCGCCATGATCCGCTCGCCGGCCTTGTCCCAGAGGACGGCGTCCCGGGGGTTGGTGACCTCGGGGGCGCTGTACTCGGGGTGGGCGTGGTCGACGTAGAGCCGTGCGCCGTTGGTGAGGATCACGTTGGCCAGGCCGATGTCCTCGTCGGTGAGCTGGCTGGAGTCGGCGGCCTCGCGGGCGAGGTCGAAGCCTCGGGCGTCCCGCAGCGGGTTCTCCTCCTCGAAGTCCCAGCGGGCCCGGCGGGCCCGGTGCATCGCCGCCGCGTAGGCGTTCACGATCTGGGACGAGGTGAGCATGGCATTGGCGTTGGGGTGGCCGGGGACGGAGATTCCGTACTCCGTCTCGATGCCCATTACTCGCCGTACGGTCATGCGGCCCTCCTTGCCCGGCGGCGCCCTCGGTCGTGGGCGCCACTCAGATACCGCTGGCGCTCGGTTGCGTGTGCGGTGCCCGTCCCCGCACTGCGCGACTTGGCGGTACGCAAGAGCCTAGAACGCCTTTGCGCTGGTGGGGAGATCATTTGCGTCATTGCGTTGCTCCAGCCGTGGCCCTGAAAAACAGTCGGCTGCGGGTACCCCGCCGAGGGCACCCGCAGCCGCCCTGCCTTTTACAGGTACTGACCGGTGTTCGCCACCGTGTCGATGGAGCGTCCGGTGTCCGCGCCCTGCTTTCCGGTGATGAGCGTACGGATGTACACGATCCGCTCGCCCTTCTTGCCGGAGATCCGGGCCCAGTCGTCCGGGTTGGTGGTGTTCGGCAGGTCCTCGTTCTCCTTGAACTCGTCCACGCAGGCCTGGAGGAGGTGGGAGACCCTGAGGCCCTTCTGGTTCTTCTCGAGGAAGTCCTTGATCGCCATCTTCTTGGCGCGGCCCACGATGTTCTCGATCATGGCGCCGGAGTTGAAGTCCTTGAAGTAGAGGACTTCCTTGTCGCCGTTGGCGTAGGTGACCTCCAGGAAGCGGTTCTCCTCGGATTCTGCGTACATCTGTTCGACGGCCGTCTGGATCATGCTCTGGACCGTGGAGGCCTTGGATCCGCTGTGCTCGGCGAGGTCGTCGCTGTGCAGCGGGAGGCGCTCGGTGAGGTACTTGCCGAAGATGTCCTTGGCCGCCTCGGCGTCCGGACGCTCGATCTTGATCTTCACGTCCAGCCGGCCGGGCCGCAGGATGGCCGGGTCGATCATGTCCTCACGGTTGGAGGCACCGATCACGACCACGTTCTGGAGGCCCTCCACACCGTCGATCTCGGCGAGCAGCTGCGGGACGATGGTGTTCTCCACGTCCGAGCTGACACCGGAGCCACGGGTGCGGAAGAGGGACTCCATCTCGTCGAAGAAGACGATGACGGGTGTTCCCTCGCTGGCCTTCTCACGGGCCCGCTGGAAGACGAGGCGGATCTGCCGCTCCGTCTCACCGACGTACTTGTTCAGGAGCTCGGGGCCCTTGATGTTGAGGAAGAAGCTCTTGCCTGCGGCCTGGCCGGTCACCTCGGCGACCTTCTTGGCCAGCGAGTTGGCCACGGCCTTGGCGATCAGGGTCTTACCGCATCCAGGAGGCCCGTACAGCAGGACACCCTTCGGCGGCCGTAGTTCGTGCTCCTTGAACAGGTCCGGGTACAGGTACGGGAGCTCGACCGCGTCACGGATGGCCTCGATCTGGTTGCCGAGGCCGCCGATCTGCTCGTAGCCGATGTCGGGGACTTCTTCGAGGACGAGCTCCTCGACCTCGCTCTTCGGCACGACCTCGTAGACGTAGCCGGAACGGGGTTCGAGCAGGAGGGCGTCGCCGGCGCGGATGGTGACGTCCAGCAGCGGCTCGGCGAGCCGTACCACCCGCTCCTCGTCGGTGTGCCCGAGCACCAGGGCCCGCTCGCCGTCCTCGAGGATCTCCTTGAGTGTGACGATTTCACCGACGCGCTCGAACTCCATGGCCTCGACCACGTTGAGCGCTTCGTTGAGCATCACTTCCTGGCCGCGCCGGAGCTCGTCGAGCTCGACGCTGGGGCTGACGTTCACCCTGAGCTTGCGGCCGCCGGTGAAGATGTCGGCGGTGCCGTCCTCGTTGGCCGTCAGGAAGACACCGAAGCCGGCCGGCGGCTGTGCGAGCCGGTCGACTTCCTCCTTGAGGGCCACGATCTGGTCACGGGCCTCACGGAGCGTGTTGGCGAGTCGCTCGTTCTGTGCGGACACGCCGGCCAGATTGGTCTGCAGCTCGACGATCCGCTCTTCGAGAATCCTCGTGTGTCGCGGAGAGTCGGCGAGCTTACGTCGCAGGACGGCGATCTCCTGCTCAAGGTAGGCGATCTGCCCGGCCGGGTCGTCGGACCCGCGTCCCGGGCGGATGCCGCGGTTCATGTCGTCGTCGTGGGCTGCCACGGTCCTCACCTCCTCCAAGGGGAGCTGGACGCTTCCAGACCCTACCTGGGCGGGTGTCGATTGAAACCCCTAGATCACAAAGACGGTCGGGGTGTGTCCGATCTTCACCCTTGCGCTCTCCCTCACGCCAGGGGAATACCCAGCGAACATGAATGGAACCCAGCCGGAGGTAGGGTCGAAGCGTTCAACACCCGTCAGAGCTGGCCGGATTCCCGATACGGCTCGGCGTATGAAACGGCAGGAGACATGAGCGTGCAGCAGGAGGCCGGGGTCGACGGCGAGGCGCTGGAGGTCTGGATCGACCAGGACCTGTGTACCGGTGACGGCATCTGCGCCCAGTACGCGCCCGAGGTGTTCGAGCTGGACATCGACGGTCTGGCCTATGTGAAGAGCCCCGACGACGAGTTGCTCCAGGACAAGGGCGCGACAACGCCCGTTCCGCTGCCGCTTCTCACGGACGTGATCGACTCGGCGAAGGAGTGTCCGGGCGAGTGCATCCACGTGCGTCGAGTTTCGGACAGGGCCGAGGTGTACGGGCCGGACACGGAGTGACCACTTCTCTACGTTCCGTTACTACTGTCTGATATCTCACACGTGGGGCGCGCGCCTCACACGCTGCGGGCTCCGGCCGGTGCCGAGCGCACGAACGCGCCGTTCCGCCAACGCCATTTCACGTCGCTGCGCACATCCGGGCAGCAACGCGGCACATCGCGCGACGAGTAGCCGAGGAGGTTGGCCGTGACGGCGCCGTCGCGTACGGCGAAGTCGCTGACGGTGGTGCCGTCCTCGGGGTCGAGCAGGGTCGCCACCACGCGCGGTTCGCCGCCGTCGCGGCCCCGGGTGAGGACGTACACGCCGTCCGGCGGGGTGCCCATCGGGGAGTCGCAGTGGACCACGGCCACGGTCTCGGGGCTACCGTCGCCGTCGAGGTCGCCGGAGGCCCTCTTCTTCACCACGGCCTTCACCGGGCCGCACTCGATGGGGAACTCCACGGCGGCCGGGTCGGGGGCGGTCGCGTTCGCCGGCGCGCTTCCGGTCTCGGGGGCGGACGGCTGAGCGGCCGTCGCCGCGCCTGGCTGGAGGACCGAGGAGAGGGCCATGACGCCGGCGACCGCCGTGGCGGTGGCGAGCCAGTGGATGGGGCGGGTGTGGGTGTGGGCGAGCTCCGGGACGGCGGAAGGCTGCACTAGGAGTGTCTCCTGAGGGCTGTGCCGGTGGTGGGGTGGCCAGCATGGTGCCACACGTCACACCGCGAGGGAACGGCGGGGTGTGCAGGTCCCGTGCCGGAGAAGTCAGAAGGGTCACGGTTCCTGCCGCTGTGTCAGCAAGCTCGTTCCGGCTCGGGCCGCTGCCGGTCCGCGTCACGTCGGCAAGGCGGGCCCCAGGGGGTCTGATTCAGGTCAATGGGCGCATGCACTGGTCCACCCGCCGCGGCAGCCTGGGGGCAACAGTAAGGCGCCGTGGCGGAGTTCGGGTCGGGTCCGGGAACTCCGCCACGGCGCCTGTGCGTTGTGCGGGGCGGCCTTCTCAGCGGCCGGTGCCGCCGTCGGCGTTGGGGCCGGCGTAGTCCTCGCCGTAGGCGCCCTTGGCGGGGCGGCGGCGGCGCATGGGCGGCTCGACGCCGTCGGCGAGGCGGCGGGCGGTGAGCAGGAAGCCGGTGTGGCCGATCATCCGGTGGTCCGGGCGGACGGCCAGGCCCTCGATGTGCCAGTTGCGGATCATCGTCTCCCAGGAGGTCGGCTCGTTGAAGCAGCCGATCTCGCGGATGGACTCGACGGTCCGGGCGAGCTGGGTGGTGGTCGCCACGTAGCAGCACAGGATGCCGCCGGGGACCAGCGCCTTGGAGACGGCCTCCAGGCACTCCCAGGGGGCGAGCATGTCGAGGATGACGCGGTCGACGTCGGTGTCGGACAGGTTGTCCTGGAGGTCGCCGACCGTGAGCTGCCAGGCGGGGTGCGGGCCGCCGAAGTAGCGCTCCACGTTCGCCTGGGCGATCTCGGCGAAGTCGGCGCGGCGCTCGTAGCTGTGCAGCATGCCCTGGTCGCCGATGGCGCGCAGCAGGAAGCTGCTGAGCGAGCCGGAGCCGACGCCGGCCTCCACGACGCGGGCGCCGGGGAAGATGTCGGCGAAGGCGAGGATCTGCCCCGCGTCCTTGGGGTAGACGACGGCTGCCCCGCGGGGCATGGACAGGACGTAGTCGGGGAGCAGGGGGCGCAGCGCGAGGTAGGCGACGTTTCCTGTGGTGCGGACAACGCTGCCCTCGGGAGCGCCGATCAGTTCGTCGTGCGGGAAGGAACCCTTGTGGGTGTGGAAGTTCTTCCCGGCCTCGAGCGTGAACGTGTAGTGGCGGCCCTTGGGGTCGGTCAGCTGTACCTGGTCCCCGACCTTGAAGGGCCCGCGCCTGCGGGCGGCACCGGTCGGTTCGGACATGTGACCAGCCTACCGGCACCTGAGGGGGCCTCCGACCACTAGGAGGGCCGGGCCATGGCCTTCACGAAGGCGCGCTCCACGTCGGCCGCGGACAGGACGCCGTAGATCTCGCCGGTCTCCTCGACCACCAGGTACTCGGTCGCGGGCGTCGCCCGCAGGGCGTCCAGGAGCTCCTCGCCCGACAGTTCCGCCGAGACGCGCATGCCGTCGGTCAGGTCCTGGGCGAGGCCGCTCACCGCGACCCAGGGGCGGCGGTGTTCGGGGACGCCGACGATGGCGGCCTCGCGGACGAGGGAGACGGGGTTGCCGTGGGCGTCGACGACGACCAGGGCCCGGGCGCCGGCGGCGTTGGCGCGGCGCAGGGCCTCCGAGAGGGGGGTGTCGGTCTCGACCGGGACGGCACGGCGGGTGAGCGCACGGGCGCGCAGTTCGGGGAGGTGCTCGCGCAGGCGGGCCATGCGCAGGCTGTTGCCGGCGCCGGTCCAGATGATCGCGGCGAGGATGGCGGCGAGCAGGGCGTCCAGGACGGTGTCCATGCCGACGTTGTCCACGGCCTCGGTGCCGAGGGCGCCGGACTGCGTCAGCAGGGGCAGGCCGATCAGGACGGAGACGGCGAGGAAGCGGCCGACCCAGGCGGCGGCGATGGTGCCGCTCATCGGCTTGCCGGTGATCTTCCAGACGACCGCACGGAGCATGCGGCCGCCGTCGAGGGGCAGACCGGGCAGGAGGTTGAACGCGGCCACGATGAGGTTGGAGATCATCAGGCCGGCCAGCAGGACGCCCGGGACGGTCCCGGGTTCCACCGTCTGTATGGCGGCGTAGAACACACCCGCCAGGGCGAGGGAGAGCAGCGGCCCTACGAAGGCGAGCACGAACTCCCGTCCGGGGGTCTCGGCCTCCTTCTCGATCTCGGAGACGCCGCCGAAGAACTGGAGCTGGATACGGCGGACCGGGAGCTTGAAGCGGAGGGCGGCCACCGTGTGCGCCAGCTCGTGCACCAGCACGGACGCGTAGAAGGCGATTGCGAAGAACAGGGAGACCAGGTAGCGGGCGGCGCCGAGCTCGGGCAGCACGCGCTCGAGCTGCCCGCCGAACACCCAGGTGATCAACGCGGCGACCAGGAACCAGCTGGGCGCGACGTATACGGGCACGCCGAACGGCCGCCCCATCAGCAGCCCGCCCCGCGGCTCCGGGGGCCGCTGGGGCGCGGGGCCCTTGCCGTCCGCCGAGTGCGCGAGGGGGCGGTCACCGGGGCCGGGGGCGGTCTGCCGGCTGGTCGCATCGGGCTTGCCCGCGGCAGAGCCCGTGTGCGGGCCGGTGGCGTAGGCACGGTCGGGGTGCGCGTCGGCCTGCGGCCGAGGGCTGCCGTCATGACCGCCGTCAGCCGGGGACTTGCGCAGGGCATCGGCCTCGGGGCCGTCCGCGTCGCCCTCCGGACGGCGGCTGCCCTCGTGCTCGCCGTGGGCATTGGACTCGGGGCCGTCGGGCTGCCCCTGGTGTGTAACTTCCGGAGGGCCGTCCGCGATGGCGGATGAGTCCTGGCCGGGCCTCGGGGCTTCCGGTCGTACGGCCGGGCCGGCGGCGCGGGGGGCCTGGTCCGCTGCCGGGTCGGCCGCCGGTTCGGGTGTCTGCGGGGCCGGGCGGTCGGCCGGCCGGGTCGGCGGCGTCGCGGCAGGGGCGTCGTCGTCGCTCGTGGAGGGGAACCGCCGTACGTCCGTGGACTGTTCGTCGGCGGAGGTGGGGTCGGTGGCCCGGGCCGGAGGCCCTGCGTGGCGCTCGGCCGACTCCTTGTTGCCGGACCGCGGCTGCCCGCGCCCGCCGCTCTCGTCCACCGGTGTCCCCTCGTTCGCTGCGTCTCCCGCGCCTGCCGGACGGGAGGGTCTCGAGTCGATGGTATGCGTCCGTCGAGGTGCGTTCCGCCCCGGCACCCCTGAGTTTCCCTCCGCCCCCTTCTCCTACTCCCGCCCGCGGCGCGACCGCGACTGGGTCACTGTCAGTGGCGGGCCGTATGGTCTGGGGCATGGAGACGAGCACCGAGGGCGCGGCGCAGCCCGACAGCAGCCCTGCCGCGGCGGTGGATTCGCCGGTACCGGACGGGTCCGTGGAGGCGGTCATCGAGACGGCGGTGGAGACGGCGGCCGGGACCGCGCCCACCGCCATAGCGCCCGCCTCGCTGTCCCCCTCGCGTGCCAGTGACTTCATGCAGTGCCCGCTGCTCTACCGCTTCCGGGTCATCGACCGGCTGCCGGAGAAGCCGAGCGAGGCGGCGACCAGGGGCACGCTGGTGCACGCGGTCCTGGAGCGCCTCTTCGACGCCCCGGCGGCCGAGCGCACGGCGCCCCGGGCGAAGTCGCTGATCCCGGGCCAGTGGGACCGGCTGCGGGAGACGCGGCCGGAGGTCGTGGAGCTGTTCGCCGACGATCCGCAGGGTGAGCGGCTGGCGCGCTGGCTGGGCGAGGCCGAGCAACTCGTCGAGCGCTGGTTCAGCCTGGAGGACCCCAGCCGGCTGGAGCCGGCCGAGCGGGAGCTGTTCGTCGAGACCGAGCTGGAGTCCGGGCTGCGGCTGCGCGGGATCATCGACCGGGTCGACGTGGCGCCCACGGGTGAGGTCCGGATCGTCGACTACAAGACGGGGAAGGCCCCCAGGCCCGAGTACTCCGAGGGCGCCCTTTTCCAGATGAAGTTCTACGCCCTCGTGGTCTGGCGGCTGAAGAACGTGGTCCCGAGGCGGCTCCAGCTGGTCTACCTCGGCAGCGGTGACGTGCTGACGTACGACCCTGTCCTCGCCGACCTGGAACGCGTCGAGCGCAAGCTGCTCGCACTGTGGGAGGCGATCCGGCTGGCGACCGAGACGGGCGACTGGCGGCCGCGCCCCACGAAGCTGTGCGGCTGGTGCGACCACCAGGTCCACTGCCCGGAGTTCGGCGGCACTCCCCCGCCGTACCCGCTGCCGCTGAGGGCGACCGGCCAGGGCGGCTGAGTCCGGCGGCCTCGCGCAGGGCAGAATGGGGCCGGACTAGCGAAGGAGACTTACGTGGCCATCCGCGTCCTACTGGTCGACGACCAGCCCCTGCTCCGCACGGGCTTCCGGATGATCCTGGAGGCCGAGCAGGACCTCGCGGTCGTCGGCGAGGCCGGAGACGGCCTCCAGGCGCTCGACCAGGTGCGGGCGCTCCAGCCCGACGTGGTCCTCATGGACATCCGCATGCCGCGGATGGACGGTGTGGAGGCGACCCGGCAGATCACCGGCCCCGGGCGGGACGGTCCGGCGAAGGTCCTGGTGCTGACCACCTTCGACCTCGACGAGTACGTGGTGGAGGCCCTGCGGGCCGGTGCCAGCGGCTTCCTGCTGAAGGACGCCCCGGCCAACGAGCTGGTACAGGCGATCCGGGTCGTCGCCGCGGGCGAGGCGATGCTCGCGCCGAGCATCACCAGGCGGCTGCTCGACAAGTACGCCACGCATCTACCCTCGGGCGAGGAGCCGGTGCCTGACACGCTGCACACGCTCACCGACCGCGAGGTCGAGGTGCTGAAGCTCGTGGCGCGCGGGCTGTCCAACGCCGAGATCGCCGCCGACCTGTTCGTCAGCGAGACCACCGTCAAGACTCACGTCGGGCACGTGCTCACCAAGCTGGGCCTGCGCGACCGCGTGCAGGCCGCGGTGTACGCGTACGAGAGCGGGCTGGTGCGCCCCGGCGCGCAGTAAGCCTCCTCCCGGCCGGAACACGAAGAGGGCGCCCCTGCCGAGCAGGGGCGCCCTCTTCACGCTTGTGCCTCAGGAGTCCTTGCTCAGCTCCCAGAAGCGGAACACGGTGGACGCGTCGAGGCAGTACTCCAGGCCGTAGACGCCGTCACGGACGACCGCGTACTGCTTGGCCTGCCACACCGGCAGGACGGGCAGTTCGTCGGCGACGATGTCCTGGAGCTCCCCGAACTCCTTGTCGGTGGAGGCGCGGTTGGTCAGGGCCGCGGTGCGCGGGATGAGCGAGCCGGTGATGGTGCTGTTGTCGTAGTTGTTGCCCAGTACGTTGCCCTTGCCGAAGAAGGGTGCCGTGAAGTTGTCGGCGTCCGGGTAGTCGGGCACCCAGCCCTTCACATAGACGCCGTACTTGCCGGCGGCGATGTCCTTCTCGTACTGGCCGAAGGGGACGGACTTGACGTCGGCGTCGAACAGGCCGCTCGCGTTGAGCTGGCCGGCGATGGCGTTCAACTCCTGGTCGGTGGCGGGGCCGTAGCGGGACGGGGTCGACCAGAGGGTCAGCTTCACCTTGCCGGTGATGCCGTCGGCGCGCAGCGCTGCGGCCGCCTTGGACTTGGAGGGGCGGGCCCCGTACTTGTCGAAGAAGGCCGTGTTGTGGCCGGCGATACCGGCCGGGATGATCGAGTACAGCGGGGTCGCGGTGCCCTGGTAGACGTCCTTGATGAGGGCTTCGCGGTCGAGCAGATGGGCGATGGCCTTGCGGACGCCGAGCTTTCCGGCGACCGGGTCGTCCATGTTGAACACCAGGTGCTGGACCTCGGCGCTGCTGCCCTCGACGACCTCGGCGCCGGTGCCGTCGTCGGCCTTCTCCATGTCCGCGATGTCGCCTGCGGTCAGGCCGCGGTAGGCGATGTCGACTTCCTCGTTCTCGATGGCCTGCTTCAGGGCGGTCTGGTCGCCGCCGAAGAACTTGAGCGTCACGCCGGTGTTCTTCACCTCGGCGGTGCCCTTGTAGTTCTCGTTGACGGAGAAGACGGCCTGCTCGTCGTCGATCGAGTCGAGCTGGTAGGGGCCGGAACCGACGGCCTTGCCGTCCTTGCGCAGCCCGTCCGCGTCGTACTCGCGGTGGTCGACTATGGAGCCGGCGCCCGAGGCGATCTTGCTCGGGAAGGTGGCGTCGGCCGTGTTGAGCCGGAAGACGACCGTCTTCTCGTCCGGCGTCTCGACCTTCTCCAGCGTGGGGAACATGATCGCGGGCCCGTCGGGGTCGTTGATCTTCAGCATGCGGTCGAAGGAGAACTTGACGTCCTCGGAGGTCAGCGGGTCACCGTTGCTGAACTTGAGGCCGTCCTTCAGCGTGCACTTGTAGACCGTGGTCTGCGTGTCGCTGAAGGCGCAGCTCTCGGCGGCCTCCGGCTGGGGTTCCGTGGCGCCCTTGGGGAAGCTGAGCAACGACTGGAAGACGTTGTTGAACAACAGCCAGGAGCCCGGGTCGTAGCCGGAGGCCGGGTCGGTGGCCAGGACGTCGTCGGACATCCCCACCACCACGTTGGAGCCGTCTCCCCCGGAGTCTCCGGTCTCCGTGCCACAGCCGGTCAGCAGGCCGGAGGCGAGCCCCGCCACGACGGGCAGGACCGGCCACTGGTTGCGTATGTTCACGTGTGTGCCTTGTCGTCGGTTCTCGAGAACACCCGGAGCATGTCCCTGGCTCCGGGGCACGGTTCCCCGGGGGTCGCGGTCGCCGGCCCCGGGGATCCAGCGGGTCCGTCAGCCACTCACGCCCCGGCCGAGCTCCCACAGCTGGAGCGTCGACGAGGAGTTGAGCGCGTAAGCGGTACCCGTGATGTCGTCGCGCGCGGCGACGTACTGCTTGCCCTGCCACAGCGGCAGCACCGGCACGTCGGAGGCGACGATGTCCTGAATGTCCGTCAGGCTGGTGGCGGCGGACAGCCGGTCCGCCTCACGGCGGGACTCAGGGATCAGAGTGTTGCGGATTCGGCTGTTGTCGTACGGCGAGCCGAGGGTGTTGTCCTTGTCCAGGAACGGAGCGAGGAAGTTGTCGGCGTCCGGGAAGTCCGGGAACCAGCCCATGCCGTAGACGTCGTACTCGCCCTTCTTCTCGGCCGGGCGGAACGCGTCCCACGGCGTGCCCTTGATGCCGACGTCGAACAGGCCGCTTGAGTTGAGCTGGTCGCGGAGGACCTCGAACTCCTGCTTGGTGGCGGGACCGTAGTGGTCGGTCGTGTAGTGCAGCGTCAGCTTCACCGGGGTGGTGACGTTCGCCTGGTTCAGCAGGGAGCGGGCCTTGGTGACGTTCGGGTCTCCGTACTTGTTGAAGAACGAGTTGGAGTGGCCGGTGACGCTGGCCGGGACGAGCGAGTACAGCGGTTCGGCCTGGGAGCCGTAGACCTTGGAGACCAGCTCGCTGCGGTTGACGACCTGGGCCATCGCCTGGCGCACGGCCTTGGACTTCACGGTCGGGGCGTCGGTGTTGAAGCCCAGGTAGCGGATCTCCAGGCCGGGCATCTCGACGAGGTCGATGTCGGTGTCCGCGTCGCCCGAGAGCTTGCGGATCTGCTCCGGCGACATGGTGCGGGTCATCAGGTCGATGTCGCCCTTGTTCAGGGCCGCGCCCATGGCGTCGGCGTCCTTGAAGGAGACCATGTCGACCTTGTCGTTGTTCAGCTTCAGGCTCCCCTTGTAGTCGGGGTTCCTGGTGAACTCGGCCTTGACCATCTCGCCGTTCTCGACGTCGGCCTTGAGGGTGTACGGGCCGGAGCCGTCCAGGTCGAAGCCGTCGCGCAGCTTGTTCTTCGGGTACTCGTCGGGGTCGACGATGCCGGCGACCGGTGTCGACAGCTTGTACGGGAAGGTCGCGTCGGCGGTCTTGAGGTGGAAGATGACCTCGCGGTCGCCCTGCGTCTCGACGGTGTCGATGGTGGACAGCAGCGCGAACACGCCGCTGTCGGCCCTGAGGGAACGGGCGCGGTCGATGGAGTACTTGACGTCGGCCGCGGTGACGGGGTCGCCGTTCGCGAACTTCAGGTCGTCGCGCAGGGTGCAGGCGTAGCGCTCGTTGCCGGTGTCGGTGAAGCCGCAGCGCTCGGCGGCCTCCGGTACCGGCTCGCCCTCGCCGCGCGGCTGGATCATCAGGGTCTGCACGGTCTGGCGCAGGATGTTCCAGGTGCCGACGTCGTAGGCGTACGCCGGGTCGAGAGGCGCGGGGGCGTCCTTCGAGGCGGTGAACCGGTCCGTGGTGCCGACGACGATCGCGCCGCCGTTGTCGCTCCCGCTGTCGGACCCGCCACAGGCGGCGAGTACCGGCGCGAGCAGGCCGATCACGGCCGGCAGCACCAAAGTCTTGCGGTTCATGCTCGAGTTTCTCCAGAGCTGTCGACTCCGTGTATCCGGCATGCAGGGGTGGCGCAGCGGATCACGGGGGTGGGGCGATGTTCTCGCGACGAGATTAGTCGCGGCCGGCAGGAAGGTTCGCAGCCACCGGAGTTGAGCACCCATCACGCAGCGGAACCGGGCGTGGACACACCGAAAACCCGACAGCGGAAGCTTTGGTGCAGCCGTCCATCAATCGGGACACAAGGGCACGTCGGCAACCCCCCGAAGAGGGTGCGCGGCACACGCCGACGCCGCTGTCGACCCCTGGATGCGTGGGGAACGTCACACTCGTAAACAGGTTCGAGCGCACGGGAATTCGGCCATCCGGAGGGGCTCGAATTCACCTTCGGAATTACCCTCCAAACGCCTCTGCACGCTGGGTGAACACCTAGCGCATTTCCGTCATCAGACCGTGCAGAAATGTCAGGTCGACCTCTTCGAGAGAGCTGACGACCGTACGCCTCAGGGCCGGGGCGATGGGGGCCACGGAGGGCACCGCCACGACCTGGCAGCCCGCGGCCTCGGCGGCGGCGACTCCGGTCGCGGTGTCCTCGATGACGGCGCACCGGGCGGGATCGACACCGAGTCCGGCGGCGGCCGCCAGGTACGGGTCGGGGTGGGGCTTGGTGCGCGGGACCTCGTCACCGGCCACCGTGAGGCTGAAGTGGTGCGCGCCCAGCGAGGTCAGCACCCGGTCGATGATGCGCCGGTGCGAGGCGGAGACCAGGGCCGTGGGGATCTCGTACTCGTACAGCTCGGCCAGCAGCCGCCCGGCGCCGGGCATCAGCGGCAGGGCGCGGCTGATGCGGTCCTCGAAGCCGTCGTTCAGGAGCACCGTGAGCTCGCCGAGGGTGATGTCGGCACCGGTGGCCTCGATCAGGAACCCCGCGCTGCGGGTCATGGGGCCGCCGACCACGACATGCCGCCAGGACTCGTCGAGCATGTGGCCGAGGGAGGCGAAGACGTCGACCTCGACGTCCCACCAGAAGCCCTCCGTGTCCACCAGGGTGCCGTCCATGTCGAGGAGCACGGCCTGTAGGGCCGAGCCTTCGGCCGTACGTGTACCGAGCGCGGGGACCGTACTGGTCATCCACCTACCTCCTTGAGGGACGATCAGGCCGGTTCCCACGTGGGAACCGGCCTGCAGTGGACCGACCAGTCTACGTCGTGTGCGGACGAAGTGCCTCGTTTAACCGCTGTGCCCCCGGGCACACAGTGGACACGCCGGGGGCGGTGTGTCGTGTGCCCTCGTGTGCCCGGTGGGGCCGCTCAGCGGGCGTTGAAGTACTTCGCCTCCGGGTGGTGGATCACGATGGCGTCCGTGGACTGCTCGGGGTGCAGCTGGAACTCCTCGGACAGGTGGACGCCGATGCGCTCCGGCTGGAGCAGGTCGGCGATCTTCGCGCGGTCCTCCAGGTTGGGGCAGGCGCCGTAGCCGAGGGAGAAGCGGGCGCCGCGGTACTTCAGCTCGAACATGCCCTGCATCTCGTCCGGGTCCTCGCCCGCGAAGCCGAGTTCGGAACGCACGCGCGCGTGCCAGTACTCGGCGAGCGCCTCGGCCAACTGCACGGACAAGCCATGCAGTTCGAGGTAGTCGCGGTAGGCGTTGGCCTCGAACAGACGTGCGGTCTCCTCGCCGATGCGCGAGCCGACGGTGACGACCTGGAGGCCGACGACATCGATCTCGCCGGACTCCTCCGGGCGGAAGAAGTCGGCCAGGCACAGGCGCCGGCCGCGGCGCTGGCGCGGGAAGGTGAAGCGGGTGCGCTCGTTGCCCTGCTCGTCCAGGATGATCAGGTCGTCGTCCTTGGAGACGCACGGGAAGTAGCCGTAGACCACGGCCGCCTCCAGCAGGTTCTCCGTCTGGAGCTTGTCCAGCAGCCCGCGCAGCCGGGGCCGGCCCTCGGTCTCGACCAGTTCCTCGTACGACGGGCCCTCGCCGGTGCGGGCCTGCTTCAGGCCCCACTGGCCCTTGAAGAGGGCGCCCTCGTCGAGCCAGCTCGCGTACTCCTTGAGCTGGATGCCCTTGATCACCCGGGTGCCGCGGAAGGGCGGCTCGGGGACCGGGTTGTCGGTGGCCACGTCGGAGCGGACGTGCCCCTCCTCGGGGCGCTCCTCCGCGGCGGCCGGGGCGGTGGCCCGGACCCGGCGCTGCTTCAGCTCGGGGAGCTTCGCGCCGGGCACGCCGCGCTTGACGCCGATCAGGGCGTCCATCAGGCGCAGGCCCTCGAAGGCGTCGCGGGCGTAGCGGACCTCGCCCTCGTAGAGCTCGTGCAGGTCCTGCTCGACGTAGGCGCGGGTGAGGGCGGCGCCGCCGAGGATGACCGGGAAGCGGGCGGCGAGGCCGCGGGTGTTCAGCTCCTCCAGGTTCTCCTTCATGATCACGGTGGACTTGACCAGGAGACCGGACATGCCGATGACGTCGGCCTTGTGCTCCTCGGCGGCGTCCAGGATCGCGGAGACCGGTTGCTTGATGCCCAGGTTGACGACGTTGTAGCCGTTGTTGGTCAGGATGATGTCGACGAGGTTCTTGCCGATGTCATGCACATCGCCGCGCACGGTGGCCAGCACGATGGTGCCCTTGCCGGCCTCGTCGGTCTTCTCCATGTGCGGTTCGAGGTGGGCGACGGCCGTCTTCATCACCTCGGCGGACTGGAGGACGAACGGCAGCTGCATCTGGCCGGAGCCGAACAGCTCGCCGACGACCTTCATGCCCTCCAGCAGGGTCTCGTTGACGATGTCGAGCGCGGGCCGCTGCTGGAGGGCCTCGTCCAGGTCGGCTTCGAGGCCGTTGCGCTCGCCGTCGATGATGCGCCGCTTCAGGCGCTCGTCCAGCGGCAGGGCGGCCAGTTCCTCGGCCTTGCCGGCCTTGAGGGACTTGGCCGTGGCGCCCTCGAACAGCTGCATGAGCTTCTGGAGCGGGTCGTAACCCTCGGCGCGCCGGTCGTAGATGAGGTCCAGGGCGGTCTGGACCTCCTCCTCGCTGAAGCGGGCGATCGGCAGGATCTTGCTGGCGTGCACGATCGCCGAGTCCAGGCCCGCCTTGACGCACTCGTCGAGGAAGACGGAGTTGAGCAGGATGCGGGCGGCCGGGTTGAGGCCGAAGGAGATGTTGGACAGGCCGAGGGTGGTCTGCACCTTCGGGTGGCGCCGCTTCAGCTCGCGGATGCCCTCGATGGTGGCGATGCCGTCCTTGCGGGACTCCTCCTGGCCGGTGCAGATGGTGAAGGTCAGGCAGTCGACGAGGATGTCCTCCTCGTGGATGCCCCAGTTGCCGGTCAGGTCGTCGATGAGCCGTTCGGCGATCTCGACCTTCTTCTCGGCGGTGCGGGCCTGGCCCTCCTCGTCGATGGTGAGCGCGATGAGGGCGGCGCCGTGCTCCCTGGCGAGCTGGGTGACCTTGGCGAAGCGGGACTCGGGGCCGTCGCCGTCCTCGTAGTTCACCGAGTTGATCACCGCGCGGCCGCCGAGCTTCTCCAGCCCCGCCCGGATCACGTCGACCTCCGTGGAGTCCAGCACGATCGGCAGCGTGGAGGCGGTGGCGAAGCGGCCGGCCAGCTCCTCCATGTCGGCGACGCCGTCGCGGCCGACGTAGTCCACGCACAGGTCGAGCATGTGCGCGCCCTCGCGGATCTGCTCGCGGGCCATCTCCACGCAGTCGTCCCAGCGGCCGTCCAGCATGGCCTCGCGGAACTTCTTCGAGCCGTTGGCGTTCGTCCGCTCGCCGATCGCCAGGTAGGAGGTGTCCTGCCGGAACGGCACCGACTGGTACAGCGACGCCGCGCCCGGCTCGGGCTGCGGGGAGCGCTCGGTCGGGGTGACGTCCCGGACGCGCTCGACGAGCTGGCGCAGGTGCTCGGGGGTCGTGCCGCAGCAGCCGCCGACCAGGGAGAGGCCGTAGTCGCGGACGAAGTTCTGCTGGGCGTCGGCCAGGCCCTCGGGGTCGAGCGGGAAGTGGGCGCCGTCCTTGGTGAGGATCGGCAGGCCGGCGTTCGGCATGCACAGCAGCGGGATGCGCGAGTGTCGCGTCAGATAGCGCAGGTGCTCGCTCATCTCGGCCGGGCCGGTGGAGCAGTTCAGGCCGATCATGTCGATACCGAGGGGCTCCAGCGCGGTCAGTGCCGCGCCGATCTCGGAGCCGAGCAGCATGGTGCCGGTGGTCTCGAAGGCCATCGAGCACAGCAGGGGCACCTCGACGCCGGTGGCCTCCATGGCCCGGCGGGCGCCCAGGATGGACGCCTTGGTCTGGAGCAGGTCCTGCGTGGTCTCCACCAGCAGCGCGTCCGCGCCGCCGGCGAGCAGACCCTCGGCGTTGGCCTGGTAGCCGTCGCGGATGGTGCCGTAGCTGACGTGGCCGAGCGTGGGCAGCTTGGTGCCCGGGCCGATCGAGCCGAGCACCCAGCGCGGCCGGCCGTCTGCGGCGGCGTACTCGTCGGCCGCCTCGCGGGCGATCCGGGCACCCGCCTCGGACAGCTCGTGCACCCGGTCGGAGATCTCGTACTCCACCGCGGCCGTGTGGTTGGCGCCGAAGGTGTTGGTCTCGACGCAGTCGACGCCGACCGCGAAGTACGCGTCGTGGACGGACCGGACGATGTCCGGCCGGGTCACGTTGAGGATCTCGTTACAGCCTTCGAGATTCTCGAAGTCCTCGAGCGTCGGGTCCTGTGCCTGGAGCATGGTGCCCATGGCCCCGTCGGCCACGACCACACGGGTGGCCAGGGCCTCTCGGAGGGCGGACACACGGGTCCGGCTGTCTGCGGAAGGGGTCGGTGGCAACGAGGCCATGTAAAGGGCTCCCTCGAGTGCGACGGCTGTCGGCTATGCGGCTGCCCGGACACGCGGAGGGCATCCGGGGAAAGGCGCACGGCGCCAGCCTAACCGGGAGCGGGCCGGGATGGGCAGGGCGTCCACGGGGCGGACGCGCATGGCGCCCCGGACGGCCCTCGTGTCACCGCAGAGCCACCTGTGACGCACCACGGCGCGGCACCGGTGCACCACAGGACGACCTGCCGACGCAACAATGGGCGACCCGCCATTAGCGAGAGGTCGGCATCGACCGGTAGTGTTCGACATTGCCGAACAAGGGCTGCGGGCGCCGCGGGTCGGCGGTCGAAGGGGACGGAGGCAGTACGGCGATGGCACGGAACATCCAGTCGCTCGAACGGGCGGCCGCGATGCTGCGGCTGCTCGCGGGCGGCGAGCGGCGGCTCGGCCTGTCGGACATCGCCTCGTCACTGGGCCTGGCCAAGGGCACCGCCCACGGCATACTGCGCACCCTCCAGCAGGAGGGCTTCGTGGAGCAGGACGACACCTCCGGGCGCTACCAGCTCGGCGCTGAGCTGCTGCGCCTGGGCACCACCTACCTCGACGTCCACGAGTTGCGGGCGCGCGCCCTGGTGTGGACCGACGACCTGGCCCGCTCCAGCGGCGAGAGCGTCTACCTGGGCGTCCTGCACCAGCAGGGCGTACTGATCGTGCACCACGTCTTCCGGCCCGACGACAGCCGGCAGGTCCTGGAGATCGGGGCCATGCAGCCGCTGCACTCCACGGCGCTGGGCAAGGTGCTCTCCGCCTACGATCCGGTGGCGCACAGCGAGGCCCTGGAGGCCGACCGCAAGGCGTTCACCGACCGGACCGTGTGCGAGCCGGAGGCCTTCGAGCACATCCTCGACCTCACCCGCGCGCGCGGTTACGCGGCGGACGTCGAGGAGACCTGGGAGGGCGTGGCCTCCCTCGCCGCCCCCATCCACGACCGGCGGCGCATGCCGGTCGGCGCGGTCGGCATCACCGGCGCCGTGGAGCGGTTGTGCCGGTCCGACGAAGAGCGAACGCTGCGCCCCGAGCTGATCGCGGCGGTCCGGGACTGCGCCCGCGCGGTGTCGCGGGACCTGGGCGCCGGGCGGTTCTGACGGGACACGACGGGACGGGGCGCCGCAGGGCGTTCCGGCCCTCGGCATGCCCGCGCTCGCCGGCCGTCGGAGGTCCACGAGGCCGCGGCGATCAGTAACGATCGTGTTTTCGACAACACAGCCCTTGACGTGCTCGTAACGCCGAAGCAAGACTCCCGTCCATCGGTCGACATTGTCGAACAGCTACCGGCAATACGCGCTAGAGTGTGACAACGCCAGGCCGGTAGAGAACTTCACCCCTGGACGAAGGACAAAGGAGTCGCGGGTGTCCAGCTCCGACATCTTCATCGGCGAGACCATCGGTACCGCCATACTCATCCTCCTCGGCGGCGGAGTCTGCGCCGCCGTCACGCTGAAGGCATCCAAGGCCCGCAACGCCGGCTGGCTCGCCATCACCTTCGGGTGGGGCTTCGCGGTGCTCACCGCGGTCTACACCGCGGCGCCGCTGTCCGGCGCCCATCTGAACCCGGCCGTGACCCTGGCGATCGCGATCAAGGACGGCGACTGGAAGAACGTCCCGGTCTACTGGGCCGGACAGATCCTCGGCGCCATGATCGGTGCCGCCCTGGTCTGGATCGCCTACTACGGCCAGTTCCACGCCCACCTCACCGACCGGGAGATCGTCGGCGGTCCGGGCGCGCAGACCACCACGGCCAAGGCCGTCGAGGCCCAGGAGAAGGGCGCCGGCCCCGTGCTGGGCGTCTTCTCCACCGGGCCCGAGGTCCGGGTCGCCTGGCAGAACGTCGCCACGGAGATCATCGGCACCGTCGTGCTGGTGCTCGCCGTGCTCACCCAGGGTTTGAACGACAAGGGCAACGGCCTGGGCACGCTGGGCGCGCTGATCACCGCGCTCGTGGTGGTGTCCATCGGCCTGTCCCTCGGCGGCCCGACGGGCTACGCGATCAACCCGGCCCGTGACCTCGGTCCGCGTATCGTGCACGCCCTGCTGCCCCTGCCCAACAAGGGCGGCTCCGACTGGGGCTACGCCTGGGTCCCGGTGGCCGGTCCGCTGATCGGCGGCGCCATCGCGGCAGGCATCTACAACGTCGCGTTCGCCTAGGAGCGATCCTCGCGTCCTTTGCGAAACTCTCGGCACGCGCCGTACGTAAAGCCCCATAAACACGGAATCTCCAGGAGCACACAGTGACCGACGCGCACACCGCCGGCCCGTTCATCGCCGCCATCGACCAGGGCACCACCTCTTCCCGCTGCATCGTCTTCGACCGCGACGGCCGGATCGTGTCCGTCGACCAGAAGGAACACGAGCAGATTTTCCCCAAGCCGGGCTGGGTCGAGCACGACGCCACCGAGATCTGGACCAACGTCCAGGAGGTCGTCGCCGGCGCCATAGAGAAGGCCGGCATCACCCGTGACGACATCAAGGCCATCGGCATCACCAACCAGCGCGAGACCACCGTGCTGTGGGACAGGAACACCGGTGAGCCCGTCCACAACGCCATCGTCTGGCAGGACACCCGCACCGACGCCCTGTGCCGCGAGCTCGGCCGCAACGTCGGCCAGGACCGCTTCCGACGCGAGACGGGCCTCCCCCTCGCCTCCTACTTCGCCGGTCCGAAGGCCCGCTGGCTGCTCGACAACGTCGACGGGCTGAAGGAGCGCGCCGAGGCGGGCGACATCCTCTTCGGCACCATGGACAGCTGGGTCATCTGGAACCTGACCGGCGGTGTCGACGGCGGCAAGCACGTCACGGACGTCACCAACGCCTCCCGCACGATGCTCATGAACCTGCACACCATGCAGTGGGACGACAAGATCTGCGAGTCGATCGGCGTCCCGAAGCAGATCCTGCCCGAGATCCGCTCCTCCGCCGAGGTCTACGGCGAGATCACCGGCGGCAAGCTGGGCGACCTGCTCGGCGGCATCCCGGTCGCCTCCGCGCTCGGCGACCAGCAGGCGGCCCTGTTCGGCCAGACCTGTTTCGCCGAGGGCGAGACCAAGTCGACCTACGGCACCGGCACCTTCATGGTGATGAACACCGGTGACAAGATCATCAACTCGTACAGCGGGCTGCTGACCACCGTCGGCTACAAGATCGGCGACCAGGACACGGTCTACGCCCTGGAGGGCTCGATCGCCGTCACCGGTTCGCTGGTGCAGTGGATGCGCGACCAGATGGGCCTGATCTCCACGGCCGCCGAGATCGAGACGCTCGCGCTGTCGGTGGAGGACAACGGCGGTGCCTACTTCGTGCCGGCCTTCTCCGGCCTGTTCGCCCCGTACTGGCGCTCCGACGCCCGCGGTGTGATCGCCGGCCTGACCCGGTACGTCACCAAGGCCCACCTGGCGCGTGCCGTCCTGGAGGCCACCGCCTGGCAGACCCGCGAGATCGCCGACGCCATGACGAAGGACTCCGGCGTCGAGCTGGCCGCCCTGAAGGTCGACGGCGGCATGACCTCCAACAACCTGCTGATGCAGACCCTCGCCGACTTCGTGGACGCCCCCGTGGTGCGCCCGATGGTCGCCGAGACCACCTGCCTCGGCGCCGCCTACGCCGCCGGCCTCGCCGTCGGCTTCTGGAACAGCACCGACGACCTGCGCGCCAACTGGCGCCGGGCCGCCGAGTGGACCCCCCGCATGGACGCGGAGACCCGCGCCCGTGAGTACAAGAACTGGCTCAAGGCCGTCGAGCGGACCATGGGCTGGCTCGAGGACGAGGAGTAAGAAACAGCATGACCACTCAGTCCACCCTGAAGTCCGTGCCTGCCCTGGGGACGCGCCCGTCCTCCGGCTCGAACCCGAGCCGAGCCGAGACCAGGGAGCAGCTCGCCAAGGCGTCGTACGACCTTCTCGTGATCGGCGGCGGCATCCTGGGCATCTCCACCGCCTGGCACGCCGCGCAGTCCGGCCTCAGGGTGGCTCTGGTCGACGCCGGCGACTTCGCCGGTGCCACCTCCTCCGCCTCGTCCAAGCTGCTCCACGGAGGTCTGCGTTACCTCCAGACCGGCGCCGTGAAGCTGGTGGCGGAGAACCACTTCGAGCGCCGTGCGGTCTCCCGGCAGGTGGCTCCCCACCTGGCGAACCCGCTCACGTTCTACCTCCCCGTGTACAAGGGCGGGCCGCACGGCGCGGCGAAGCTCGGGGCGGGCGTCTTCGCCTACTCCGCGCTGTCGGCCTTCGGTGACGGCGTCGGGCACCTGCTCTCGCCGGCCAAGGCCGCGCAGGACGTGCCCGAGCTGCGCACCGAGAACCTCAAGGCCGTGGCCGTGTACGGCGACGACCAGATGAACGACGCGCGCATGGCCCTGATGACGGTCCGCGGGGCCGTCGAGGCCGGCGCGGTCGTCCTCAACCACGCCGAGGTGACGGGCCTGCGCTTCACCCAGGGCCGCGTCACGGGCGCCGAGCTGAAGGACCGGCTGTCCGGCGACGAGTTCGGCGTCAGCGCCCGGCTGGTGCTCAACGCGACCGGCCCGTGGGTCGACCACCTGCGGAAGATGGAGGACCCGAACGCGGCGCCGTCCATCCGCCTGTCCAAGGGCGCCCACCTGGTCCTGAAGCGCACCTCCCCCTGGAAGGCCGCTCTCGCCACCCCGATCGACAAGTACCGCATCACCTTCGCCCTCCCCTGGGAGGACATGCTGCTGCTCGGCACCACCGACGAGGCGTTCGAGGGCGACCCGGCGGACGTCGCGGTCACCGAGAAGGACATATCCCAGATCCTCGACGAGGCCGCCTTCTCGGTCCGCGACCAGCAGTTGAGCCGCGACCTGATCACCTACGCCTTCGCCGGTCTGCGCGTGCTGCCGGGCGGCCCCGGCGACACCGCGAAGGCCAAGCGCGAGACGGTGGTGACCGAGGGCAGGGGCGGCATGCTGTCCGTCGCGGGCGGCAAGTGGACCACCTTCCGCCACATCGGCCGGACGATCATGAAGAAGCTGGAATCGCTGCCGGGCCATCCCCTGGGCGACGACTTCGAGCCCATCAGCTCGCTGCCGAAGAAGCTTCCGCTGCCCGGGATCGCCAACCCGCGCGCCGTCGCCCACCGGCTGCTGACCGACCGCCCGGCGCCCGGCCCGCGCATGGCGGCCGACACCGCCAGGCACCTGGCCACGCACTACGGCTCGCTCGCCTTCGACATCGCCCGCCTGGCCAACGAGAACCCCGAGCTCGCCGAGCGGGTCCACCCCGACGCCCCGGAGATCTGGGCGCAGGTCGTCTGGGCCCGGGACCACGAGTGGGCCGAGACGCAGGACGACGTGCTGCGCCGCCGCACGACGCTGACGATCCGCGGCCTGGCCACGGACGATGTCCGCGCCAAGGTCCAGGACCTGCTCGACAAGAAGTAGGCACGATTCGGGGGATCCCGTTGCCCGGGGACCACGTTGCAGGGAGGGGCGGCTCCACGCCGACGGAGCCGCCCCTTCCGCGTTCCCGGCCCCGTTCCCGACCCCCATAATGACCTGATACGTCGGAGGTCTTGAACGACAGGGAGGCCGGCCATGGCAGTCACCGACGAGGCGATCGAGAAGATCAAGGGCATGATCGTCTCCGGCGCGCTGCGGCCGGGTGACCGGCTGCCCAAGGAGAGCGAACTCGCCGCCGACCTCGGCCTGTCCCGCAACTCCCTGCGGGAGGCCGTACGCGCGCTGTCCCTCATCCGGATCCTGGACGTCCGGCAGGGCGACGGCACGTACGTCACCAGCCTCGACCCGCAACTCCTGCTGGAGGCGCTGAGCTTCGTCGTGGACTTCCACCGCGACGACACGGTCCTGGAGTTCCTGGCCGTACGCCGCATCCTGGAGCCGGCGGCGACGGCCATGGCGGCCCTGCGGATCAGCGAACAGCAGCTCGACGCGCTCACGGCACAGCTGGACAAGCTCGGCGACGACCCGTCCGTCGAGGACCTGGTCGCCTGCGATCTGGAGTTCCACCAGGGCATCGTGCGCAGCTCGGGCAACTCCGTGCTGTGCTCGCTCCTCGACGGGCTGTCGGGCCCCACCACCCGGGCCCGGATCTGGCGCGGCCTGACCCAGGAGGACGCGGTCGGCCGCACCCTGCGCGAGCACCGGGCGATCCTCGCGGCCCTGCGGGACCGGGACGCCGAGGCGGCGCGATCCTGGGCGACGGTGCACATCGCGAGCGTGGAGCAGTGGCTGCGCTCCACACTGTGACCAGGGCCTCACGGACAGCTCGGATGAATCCGGGGTGTTCAGGGGTGGATCGCGGGGCAGTGATGGGGTCACTCCCCCTGCAAGGGGGCTGCGGGCGCCCCCTTGGCACGCCGTAAGGTTGGGGGGTACGCGAGGGCACGTCGGAAGGAGGCGCTGGGTGATCGAGCTCGAGGGGGTTCCCGAGCTGATCGACCCGGTCATGGTGGCCGCGTTCGAAGGCTGGAACGATGCCGGCGACGCCGCCTCCACCGCGGTCGCGCATCTGGACAGGGAGTGGAAGGGCGAGGTCTTCGCGGCGCTCGACGCCGAGGACTACTACGACTTCCAGGTGAACCGCCCCACGGTGTTCATGGAGGCCGGCGTCCGCAAGATCACGTGGCCGACGACAAGGTTGTCGGTGGTCCGGGTCGGCGGGGACAAGCCACGCGACCTGGTCCTCGTCCGGGGTATCGAACCGTCCATGCGGTGGCGGTCGTTCTGCAACGAACTGCTCGGCTTCGCGCACGAACTGGGCGTGGAACTGGTGGTCGTCCTGGGCGCCCTGCTCGGCGACACCCCGCACACCCGTCCGGTTCCGATCAGCGGGACGACGTCCGACCCGGACCTGGCCCGCCGCATGGACCTGGAGGAGACCAAGTACGAGGGCCCCACGGGCATCGTCGGCGTCCTCCAGGAAGCCTGCACTCACGCGGGCGTGCCAGGCCGTCTCACTGTGGGCGGCGGTGCCGCACTACGTGTCGCAGCCGCCGAACCCGAAGGCCACGCTGGCCCTCCTGAACCGGTTGGAGGACCTGATCGACGTGCGCATCCCGCTGGGCGAGCTGCCCGAGGACGCGCGCGCCTGGCAGGTCGGCGTGGACCAGCTGGCCGCCGAGGACAGCGAGGTCGCCGAGTACGTCCAGTCACTGGAGGAGGCCCGGGACACGGCCGAGCTGCCGGAGGCGTCGGGTGAGGCGATCGCCCGCGAGTTCGAGCGCTATCTGCGCCGCCGGGACGGCGGCGGACCGACCGCCTCCGGCGGCCACGCCACGGCGGACGGCAGCGACAGCACGTCGTACCTGCGGGACAACCCCAGCGGCCGTACCCGCCCGCCGAAGCCGCCCAAGGCGGGCACGGACGACGAGGAGTCGCCGGAGGACTGAGCACAGCAGAAGGGGCGCCTCCCGGCCCGGGATGCGCCCCTTCGCGTGCGGTACGGCTACAGCGCGACGCCGAGCAGCGCGTCCACCGCCCGGGAGACCACCCCGGGGGCGCCCTCGTCCGTTCCGCCGCTCTGCTCCTGCCGCGCGGTCCAGCGGTCGACCGCGATGAGTGCGGCCGGGGCGTCCAGGTCGTCGGCGAGGGCCTCGCGGATCTCCTGCACGAGCGCCTCCGCCGGCGGCCCGTCGGGCCGGGACACGGCGGCCCGCCAGCGCCCGAGCCGGGCGACGGCGTCCCGGAGGACCTGGTCGGTCCACTCCCAGTCGGCGCGGTAGTGGTGGGCGAGCAGCGCGAGCCGGATGGCGGCCGGGTCGACGCCGTCGCGCCGGAGCTTGGAGACGAAGACCAGGTTGCCCTTGGACTTGGACATCTTCTCGCCGTCGAGGGCGACCATGCCGGCGTGCACGTACGCCTTGGCCATGGGGAACTCGCCGGTGAGGGCCTGGGCGTGCGAGGCGCCCATCTCGTGGTGCGGGAAGGCCAGGTCGGAGCCGCCGCCCTGGATGTCGAAGCCCATGCCGAGGTGGTCGAGGGCGATGGCCACGCACTCGATGTGCCAGCCGGGCCGTCCGCGCCCGAGCGAGGCGCCGTCCCAGCTGGGCTCGCCCTCCCGGGCCGCCATCCACAGCATCGGGTCGAGCGGGTTCTTCTTGCCCGGCCGGTCCGGGTCGCCGCCGCGCTCGGCGGACAGCAGCCGCATCGCCGCGGCATCCAGCCCGGAGACCTTGCCGAAGTGCGGGTCGGACTCAACCGAAAAGTAGACGTCGCCTTCGAGTTCGTACGCCGCGCCCATGTCCCGCAGCCGCTCGACGAGCGGGACGATCCCGGGTATCGCCTCGACGGCGCCTATGTACTGCCGCGGCGGCAGCATCCGCAGGGCCGTCATGTCCTCACGGAAGAGGGCCGTCTCCTTCTCGGCGAGGGCTGCCCAGTCGAGGCCGTCGCGCTGGGCCCGCTCCAGGAGGGGGTCGTCGACGTCGGTGACGTTCTGGACGTAGTGAACCTGCCGCTTGGTGTCGAGCCACACGCGCTGCACGAGGTCGAACGCGTTGTAGGTCGCCGCGTGTCCTATGTGCGTGGCGTCGTACGGGGTGATGCCACAGACGTAGATACGGGCGACGGGACCGGGGTCGAGGGTGACCAGACCGCCGGTCGCGGTGTCGTGGATCCTCAGGTCGCGGCCCTGACCAGGCAGGGCGGGGACCTCGGAAGCGGGCCAGGCATGCATGTCATGAGCCTAACCGGACTGAAGTTCCATATACGAATGGGAGCGGGCCGGACGGCCGAGAAGGCGCTCTTGCGAGAGTTCGGCCTATGTGCCGCTACACCGGCGGCCAGGGAATCGCCGGCCACTCCCCGCTCGGCTCCGGATGCTTTCCCGAGGCGAGCAACGCGCCGACCCGCGCGCGCGTGGCGTCGATCTCCGCGCCGGTGATCAGCGGCTGGAGCCGGGCGGTGAGGGGACCGTCCTCCGCCAGGTCCTTCCTGAGGCCTTCGAGGACGTCGACGGCCTCCCGTGTGAGGGGCTCCCCCGCCCACCCCCACAGCAGGGTCCGCAACTTGTTCTCGACGTTGAAGGTGACCCCGTGGTCGATCCCGTACAGCCGTCCCTCGCCGGTCGGCAGCAGGTGCCCGCCCTTGCGGTCGGCGTTGTTGAGCACGGCGTCCAGCACCGCGAGCCGCCGCAGCCGCTCGTCGTCCGCGTGCACGAGGAGCGCGGTGCGGCCCTCGCCGACCTCGGCGAAGCCGATCGCCTTCCAGCCCGGCTCCGGTTCCTCCCCGTCGACCAGCGCGAGCAGCTCGGCCTCGGGCACCGCCTCGACCCACAGCTGGCACATGCCCTCGCCGTAGGGGCCGTCCCGCAGCACGGTGGGCGGGACGAGGCCCCAGCCGGTCGCCTCGGACACCTCGTACGCGGCGACCTCGCGCTGGGCGAGCGTCCCGTCGGGGAAGTCCCACAGGGGCCGCTCCCCGGCGACCGGCTTGTAGACACAGGCCGCGTCCCGGCCGTCGTGGGACACCGTGCAGTACAGGGCCGCGTTGGACGCCTCACGGATGCGTCCGCGCACGGTGAGTTCGCCCCGGGCGAGCAGTCCGGCGGCGTCAGGAGGAGGTGTCACGCTCCGCGGCGGTATCCGTTCTGGCGCGGACATACGTGTCCTTCCGGGTCGAGCGGGAGGCTGCACAGCGGGCACGGCGGCCGCCCGGCGTTGACGATGTCGAGGGCGCGCTTGGCGAAGGCCCTGGCCTGTGCGCCGGTGAGCCGGACCCGCAGCATCGGGGGCCCGTTCTCCTCGTCCTGGAGCAGCCGCTCCTCGGCCTCGGCGAGGTCCTCCTCGGAGTCGGCGTCGAGCTCGACGAGCGCCTGCGCCTCGACGATCATCAGCTGCTCCTCGCCGTCCCAGGCGAGCGCCATGGTGCCGACCCGGAACTCCTCCTCGATGGGGGTGTCCAGCGGAGCGGTGTCGGTGATCTCCGACGGGACGACGGCGGGGACGGCGGCGCTGCCTCCGCTACGGCGTACGACCTCGTCGAGCAGCTCGTCCATGCGTTCGGCGAGCGCGGCGACCTGGGTCTTCTCCAGGGCCACGCTGGTCACCCGGGAGCCGGCGGAGGCCTGGAGGAAGAACGAACGGCGCCCGGGCAGTCCGACCGTACCGGCCACGAAACGCTCCGGATGGTCGTAGAGGAACACCTGACGGGACACGTCCTGTCTCCATTGGAATCGTGGGAACCGTGTGACCACGGCACTGCTGCGACCGCTTCACCCTACTGCGGCCGACGATCACGGTGCGCCCGCACCACCTCCGACGGGGGCCTCGTCGCCCGGCGGTTCCTCGCGCGGCACCAGGGACGTGAAGTCCCCCGTGTCGCCGAGGCGGACGAGAAACGGTCGCAGTCGTGTGTAGCGGATCGCGGTGATGGAACACGGTTCCACGGAAATCCGCTGGAAGAGGTCCAGATGAAGTCCGAGTGCGTCCGCGACGAGCGACTTGATGATGTCGCCGTGCGAGCACATGAGGTAGACGGCGTCGGCGCCGTGGTCGCGCTCCACGCGCGCGTTCCACTCGCGTACGGCCTCGGCGGCGCGTGTCTGCATGGCGCGCATCGACTCCCCGCCGGGGAACGCCGCCGCGGACGGGTGCGCCTGCACCACCTCCATCAGGGGCTGGTCCTTGAGCTCGTCGAGCTTGCGCCCCGACCAGTCGCCGTAGTGGCACTCGCCGATGCGCTCGTCGGTGTGCGGGGTGAGTTCCGGCCGGGTCTGGAGGAGAGGCCGGATCGTCTCCTGGCAGCGCTGGAGCGGGCTGGTGACGATCTCGGCGAGCGGCAGTTCGGCGAGCCGCCCGGGCAGCGCGGCGGCCTGCGCCGCGCCGCGTTCGTCGAGGGCGACACCGGGCGTCCAGCCGGCGAGCACTCCCTCGGTGTTGGCGGTGGAACGTCCATGCCGGACCAGGATCAACGTGGGCATGCGGTCCAGCGTAGGCGCACGCGCGCGTACGGTGTCCTTCGAATGACGGGAGACTCTCTTCGTGATCGTCGACTGTGCCATCTACCGCGACGGACACCGGTCGGAAGGGCCGGAGGACTTCTCCGACGCCCTGAGTGAGGCCCGTGCGGCGGGCGGTTTCGTGTGGATCGGGCTGCACGAGCCGACAGAGCGCGAATTCGACCTGGTGACCCAGGAGTTCGGGCTGCATCCACTGGCCGTCGAGGACGCCCTCAAGGCCCACCAGCGGCCCAAACTGGAGGTGTACGACGACTCGCTGTTCGTGGTGCTCAAGCCGGTGGCGTACGAGCCGGAGAGCGACACCGTCTCCGCCGGCGAGATCATGGTCTTCCTGGGCGACTCGTTCGCCGTGACCGTCCGGCACGGCGAGGCAGCCCCGCTCAAGGCCGTACGGCACCGGCTGGAGCACGAGCCGGACCTGCTGGGCAACGGCCCCACCGCCGTGCTCTACGCGGTCGCCGACGCCGCCGTCGATCATTATCTGGACGTCGCGACCGAGCTCCAGGCCGACCTGGAGGGGCTGGAGGCGGAGGTCTTCTCACCGGACGGCGGGGGCTCGCGGCACACCGCGTCCCGGATCTACAACTTCAAACGGCAGGTTCTGGAGTTCCGCCGGGCGACCGGGCCGCTGGCCCTGCCGATGAGCCGGCTGGCGGGCACGGCGCCGTCCGGCGTGGCGGTGCCGTTCGTGGACGACCGGGCCCGGCCGTTCTTCCGCGACGTCAGCGACCACCTCACGCGCGTGAACGAGTCCGTGGAGAACCTCGACCGGCTGGTGTCGGACATCCTCTCCGCGCACCTGGCGCAGATGAGCGTCCGGCAGAACGACGACATGCGGAAGATCTCCGCGTGGGCCGCCATGGCCGCGATCCCCACGATGATCGCGGGGATCTACGGCATGAACTTCGAGCACATGCCCGAGCTGCGCTGGGAGTGGTCCTATCCGGTGCTGATCGCGGTGATGGCCGTTCTCGAGGTGCTGGTGTTCCGGCTGTTCAAGCGCCGGGGCTGGTTGTAGACCGGGCCGACTCAGGCGAACTCGGGTGCCGCGGAGGCGGGTCCGCCGAGGGCGTCGCGGCGCTCGGGCATCTTCAGCGACACCATCCGGCGCCAGCCGCCCAGCCGCTCGTACGCGTACATCGCGTGGATGCCCGCCGCGAGCACCGCCGACTTGGCCTTGGACCAGCCGAGGATGCGGCCCATGTGCGCCATGACCGCGAGGCTGACGTCCCGGTAGACGCGGATCTCGGCGAGCGCGCACGCCCGCAGGGTCCCCCGGATGGCCCGGCCGTGGCCGGCGTGGGCGAAGCGCAGCAGTTCCTCGTGGCAGTAGGCGAGGTGGTTGTCCTCGTCGTTGGAGATCTGCCTGACCGCGCGGCCGATGTCGGGGTCGTCGGCGAAGTGCTTGCGGAGTAGTTCCATCTGCTCGGAGGCGCGCTGTTCGGTGACCCTGCTGTGCGAGAGGTACATGACGATGTCCTGGACCGTGAGCGGCTCGTCGCGCCCGAGCTGCTCGTGCGCGAGGCCGATGCCGTTCTTCTCCAGGAGCATGGTGTAGTCGGTTTCGGGCGGGACCTGGACGGGGTCGAGGCCGCGCTTCTTCATCAGGGCGTTGAAGATCCGGCCGTGCTTGTCCTCGTCGGCACCGTGCCGGGTGATCTTGGGGGCGAGTTCCCGCTCGCTTTCGGGGACGAGCGCGGCGATACGGGCGTTCTCCCAGCCGCCCTGGGACTCACCGCTCGCCGCGATGGAGCAGAACAGGGCGAAGGACTCGTCGTTGGCGAGGATCTCCTGGAACACACTCTTGGCCGAAAGCATCGTGAGAGCACCTCTCCCGCGCACGTGCGCGTGCTGCGTGATTCCGCAGAGAACGAGTCAAGTGCGGGGCGGCAGGTGTGGCAACAGGTACGTCGGACAACTCCGCCGAACGGAGGACACGGGAGCCCGGCATGGCCGCGGGCGGTGGTGTCCCCGAGGCGAGGGAGATTTCGGCGTAACCGCTCGCGGCGCACGGCGTTGTTCTGCGTGACGGCCGTGGCGGGGAAGACCCCCGAGCCCCCACCACGGCCGCAGACAACTCCGCCGGGCTCCGCCGTGTCAGGCGAGGCCGGCGCGCTCCAGGGCCTCGGTGCCGGCGCGGAGGGACGCGAGCCGCTCGTCGAGCGTGAAGCCCGCCGGGGCGAGGCTCAGGGTGGTGACGCCGGCCTCCGCGTAGGCCTTCATCCGGTCCGCGATCCGGTCGACGGAACCCAGCAGCGCGGTCTTGTCGATCAGCTCGTGCGGTACGGCGGCCGCGGCGCCCTGCTTGTCGCCGGACAGGTACTTGCCCTGGATCTCGGCGGCCTCCTTCTCGTAGCCCATGCGCTGGGCGAGCTGGTTGTAGAAGTTCTGCTTGGGGCTGCCCATGCCGCCGACGTACAGCGCGGTGTAGGGGCGGAAGGTGTCGGCGAGCGCGGCGACGTCCTTGTCGTCGCCGACGGCGAGCGGGAGGGTCGGGCAGACGTCGAAGCCGTCGAGGGTCTTGCCCGCCTTCTCGCGGCCGGCCCGCAGGTACTTGATCGTCGTGTCCTCGAGGTGCTCGGCGGAGGGGAAGATCAGCAGAGCGCCGTCGGCGATCTCGCCGGTCTGCTCCAGGTTCTTCGGGCCGATCGCGGCGACGTACAGCGGAATGTGCTCGCGCTGCGGGTGCACGGTCAGCTTGAGGGGCTTGCCGGGGCCGCCGGGCAGGGGCAGCGTCCAGTGCGCGCCCTCGTAGGACAGGCGCTCGCGGGTCATGGCCTTGCGGACGATCTCGACGTACTCACGCGTGCGTGCCAGCGGCTTGTCGAACTTGACGCCGTACCAGCCTTCGGAGACCTGCGGGCCGGAGACGCCGAGGCCGAGACGGAAGCGGCCGCCGGAGAGGGAGTCGAGGGTGGCTGCCGTCATGGCGGTCATCGCGGGCTGGCGGGCCGGGATCTGGAAGATCGCGGAGCCGACGTCGATACGTTCGGTCTGGGCGGCGACCCAGGTCAGTACGGTGGCGGCGTCGGAGCCGTAGGCCTCGGCGGCCCAGCAGACGGCGTATCCGAGCCGGTCGGCCTCCTGGGCGACGGCCAGATTGTCCGCGTCCATTCCGGCACCCCAGTAGCCGAGGTTGATACCGAGCTGCATGCCGAATCCCCTTACCGATCAGTAACGTGCACGTGCGGAGACCTTAGCGCGCGGCTCGGCGGGGACCTAGCCACGGGCAGCGGTGCCGGACGACTGGCGGCCAGGCTCGGGAAATCGGCTGTCCGCAGCCCCCCACACGGAAGGTTCTGGCCAGTAATCTCGGCGTTCATGGAGCAGAGGCATCTCGGCCGCACCGGCCTGCGTGTGTCCCGGATCGGACTCGGCACCCTGACCTGGGGACGGGACACCGACGAGCACGACGCCGCGGACCTGATGAAGACGTTCTGGGAAGCGGGCGGGACCCTCGTCGACACCGCGGACGTGTACGGCGACGGAGAGGCCGAGTACCTGCTCGGCAAGCTCATGGAGGGCCTGGTGCCCCGCCGGGACCTGGTCATCTCGACCAAGGCCGGCAGCGTGCCGGACCCCGACCGCCGCTTCGACACCTCCCGCGGCCATCTGCTCTCCGCGCTGGACGCCTCGCTCTCCCGGCTCGGCACCGACTACGTCGACCTGTGGCACGTGCACGCCTTCGACCCGGACACCCCGCTGGAGGAGACCCTCCAGGCCCTCGACCTCGCGGTCGCCAGCGGCCGTGCCCGCTACGCCGCCGTCTCCAACTTCTGCGGCTGGCAGCTGGCCAAGGCCGCGACCTGGCAGCTGGCGGCCCCCGGCACCCGGACCCGGCTGGCGGCTACGCAGCTTGAGTACTCGCTGCTCCAGCGGGGCGTCGAGCGCGAGGTGCTGCCGGCCGCGCTGGACCTGGGCATCGGGCTGCTGCCGTCCTCGCCGCTGGGGCGCGGGGTGCTGACGGGCAAGTACCGGGGCGACACGACGCCGCCGGACTCGCGCGGTGCCTCGGAGCACCTCGCACCGTTCGTCGCGCCGTATCTGGACGACACGGCGAGGCGCATCGTGGACGCCGTGACGACCGCGGCCGACGGTCTCGCGGTGACGCCGCTCCAGGTGGCGCTGGCCTGGGTCCGCGACCGGCCGGGGGTGGCCGCGCCCATCGTCGGCGCGCGCAACGCGCAGCAGCTCACGGTGGCATTGTCAGTGGAGACCCTTAGTCTTCCTGACGAGATCTGCCGGGCGCTCGACGACGTGTCGGCGCCTGTGCACCGCTATCCCGATCACGACTGGAGCACGCTGTGAGCACGGAGCCGGAGACCACGGAGGACGCCGAGCCGGGGATGCCGACCGGTGGTGCGGAGACCGAGGGGACCGAGGGGGAGCAGCCGGTTCCGGTGAGGTGCCCGAGGGCGGTGGGACCGAGGGGGACACAGCCGGTTCCGATGCGGCGTCCGCGACCGAGGGAACCGAAGGGGACGCAGCCGCTTCCGGTGAGGCGTCCGAGGCCGAGGCCGAGCTGCGGGCCCAGCGGGCCGTGCGGGAGCGTATCGAGCAGCGCAAGGCCGAGAAGAAGGCGCCGATCGAGGCCGGCACCAAGCTGAGCGGCAGGGCCGCCGATCTGCTCGCGGCCGTACGGGCCGTGGAGAGCGGCGAGAAGCCGGTCGCCGCGGTGTTCGCGGAGCCCGAGCCCGCCCCCCGGCGTTCCGCGCCGGAGCCGGTACGGCGGCCGCAGCCGGTGGCGGTCGAGGCCGTCGCCGCGTTGGCGGCTCCCGCGCCGGCGGCCGTGCAGGCCGTGCGGCAGGTGCTCGGCGAGGGCGGTGCCCCCGAGGCGCTCGCGCCACAGGTGGCCGCGGCACTCGGCGAGGGCGCGGACGAGCTGCTGCGCGCGGATCCCTGGCAGTTGCTGCGGGTCGCCGGCGTGCGGCCCGAGCAGGCCGACGGGTTCGCGCGGGCCCTGCTCGGCGCCGAGTGCGGTCCGGACGACGAGCGGCGGGGCCGGGCCGTCACCGTCTGGCTCCTGGAGCAGGCCGCGCTGGCCGGGCACACCGCCCTGGAGATGCCGGCGCTCCTCGCGGCCCTGGCCCAGCGGAGCGTGCCGGGCCCCGACAGCGCCGTGCAGGACGCGATCGCGGAGGGCGACGCGCTGGTCTTCCAGGACGCCCCGGAGGAGACCGGTGGCGCGCCGGCCGGGGCCGAGGAGGAGGGCACGGAGGAGGATGAGGAGCGTCCGGTCCGTGTCCTGGTCGGCCTTGAGCGGTACGCGCTCGCGGAGGAGAGCCTGGCCGACGGCCTGGCCCGGCTGGTGAACTCGGTTCCCCAGCAGGACGGTTCGGCCGAGGACTGGGAGCGGGCCGCCGCCGCGGCCCAGGGTTCGACGGGTGAGCTGCTCCGCGCGGTCGCCGCTCACGGACTGGTCCTGCACACCGGCGGCGAGGCCTCCCTGACCGAGCCCGCGGCACTGCTGACCGCCGCGCACACCCTCGGCCTGCGCGCCTGGGCCGCCACCCACAGCCCGATCGGCCGCACCCGCTTCGCGGCCCTGCTGCGCCGGTCCGGGGCCGCGTCGGGCACCCCATCCCCCGGCGCCCAGTCCACCGACGCTCCCTCCCCTGGCGCGCACTCCCCCGTCGCCACCGTCGCCGGACTGCTCTCCGGGGCCGAAGGGCCCGGCCGGGATGCCGACGGGGCGCTGGATCTCGATCTGCTCGTCGTGCTCGACGCGCCGCAGCTGGATGTCGAGACGGCCGCGCTGCTGACGGAGTCGCTGCCGGACGGGGCTCGGCTGGTGCTGGCCGGGGATCCGGGGGTGCTGTGGTCCGTGGGTCCGGGCCGGGTCTTCGCGGATCTGCTCGCGGCGCGGATCTGCCCGCAGGTCGCCTCGCGGCAGCCGGATCCCGGGCCGCTGGGCGAGCTGGTCTCCGGTATCGGCATCGGCGAGCTGAACCAGGTCGAGGCCCCCGGCAGGGAGGTCGTGATCGTGCCGGTGCGGGACGCGGGCGAGGCCGTGCACCGGACGGTGCAGCTCGTCGTGGACTCGGTGCCGCGGGCGATCGGCGTACCGGCCGAGGAGACGCAGGTGATCACACCGGGGCACGGCGGCGCCGTCGGCACGCGTGCGCTCAACGCGGCGTTGAAGGAGCGGCTCAATCCGGGTCCGGGCCGCTTCGGCGGCTTCGACCCCGGTGACCGGGTCGTCTACTCCCCCGTGCCGGGCCGTGCGCTGCCGGGCCGCGTGGTGAAGGCGGATGCCGAGGGGCTGCACCTGTCGTGCGAAGGCGAGGACGTCGTCGTACCCAAGGAGCGGGTGGAGCAGTCCGTACGGCACGGCTGGGCGCTCACCGCGCACCAGGCGGTGGGGAGCCGGTGGCCCGCGGTGGTCGTGGTGCTGCCCGGCGATGCCGCGCAGGCCCTCAGCCGGCCGTGGGTGTACACGGCGTTCGGGCGGGCCGACCGCCATCTGTCCGTCGTGCACGGCGTGGAACAGGCGTTGCATCGGGCCGTGGCCGAGGTTCCGGCGAAGCCCCGGACGACCCGGCTTCCGGTGCTGCTCGCTCCGCAGATCGGCAGCTGACGACGACGGCGGTGGTCACGGGGTCGCCCCCGTGACCACCGCCGCCGGGTGGCTGACGTGTGCGCTCAGCGGCGGTCCGCTTCCAGCGGCTCCAGGTCCTCGTCCTCGTCCAGGTCGGTGTCGAGGTCGTCCTCCAGCTCCTCCGCGTCGTCGTCATCGTCCTCGTCGTCGTCGACGCCGATTTCGTCGTCGAACACGGCACTGACGTCGAAGCGGCAGACCACACTCTGCGGATCGACCTGCTCGAACGGCGCCTCCAGCCACTCGCCGGGGTCGGCCGGTTCCTCCGCCGCCGTCACCCAGAGCGTGGAGTCGCCCTCCTCCAGCCCGAACTCCTTGTGCCGGGAGGCGATCTCGTCGGGCTCGAACTCGCCGAAGAGGAGGCCGAGCGCACCATGGATCGTCCCGGAGGCGGCCGGTCCGTCCTCGCCCTCCGCGGACTCGATCCGCTGCGCCTGAGCGAGCAGCCGCTGCGGCTCCGCCACCGCGTAGTCGCGTCGGATCAGTACGCTCAGCGCGTTCGGTTCATCGGGCCCGGTGTACGGGGGCAGCGCGTCCTCCGTACCGGGGATCTCGAAGGGTGTGACCTCGTCGTACCGGTCGTAGAGCAGTTCGTCGTACACCTCTGCGGCCGCGGCCAGCTGGTTGAACGCCTCGTAGACGGCCGGGTCGTCCTCTCCCGACCTGCGTTCGACCGCGGCCAGGTGGCGGTCGAGCGCGGTCTTGACCGCCTCGGCGGCGGCGCGTACCTCGGCAGCGGTGGGCTGCGCAGCATCAGACATAGTGCAGACGCTATCCGTACCAGGCCCCAGCCCGCACAATAGATGCGATGCCGGAATACGAATTTGTCGACGTGTACGTACCGCGCGGGGTCTCCCGCAAGGAGACGGCACGTCTGCTGACGGACCATGCCGAGTACGGACACTGGGAGTTGCACCGTCTGAGCCTGCTGCGCGACGGCAGCCGCAAGGTGCGGTTGCGCCGGCGGATCATCCGTCAGGTGCGGGCCACGTGGTGAGCTGAGACGGGGCACTGGGAGAAGGCACACACGGGAGCGGGCCCCGCATCGGCGGGGCCCGCTCCGTTTTCCGGGGCTGTCCGGCCTTTCCAGGGGTGTCAGGCCGAGGTGCGCGCCTTGCGGTAGAGGATCGAGCCCGCCAGCAGCGCGCCCGCGCCGGCCGGCAGGGCGAGGCCGAGCGGCAGGTCGCTGCCGGTGCTGGCGAGCTGGGAGTCGCCCTTGGGCTGGGTGACGAACTGGCCGCCCGGCTGGTTGCCGTGCGAGGAGCCGCCGGGCGTCGCGCTGTCCGCGCCGGGCGGGGGGCCAGGGGTGCCGGAGTCGCCCGGGGTGCCGGGCTTGCCGGGGTCGACCGGGTTTCCGTGATCGCCCGGATCACCAGGCTTTCCGGGGTGGCCCGGGTTGCCGGGGTCACCCGGGTTGCCGGGGTCACCCGGGTTACCCGGGTTGCCAGGCTGTCCCGGGTTCTCGCTGCCGCCGCCGGGCGGGTTGCCGTGGTGCCCGCCGGAGCCGCCGTTCGCACAGTCGTTGCCCGTGCTGTAGTTGCCGACGCCGATGACGTTGACGCTGTTGCCACAGACGTTCACCGGCGCGTGAACCGGTGCCTGGACGTGGTTGCCCGAGCCGACGCCGGGCGAGTCACTGGCATGGCCGCCGGCGTGCGAGCCGCCGTGACCGCCCGAATCGCCGGATCCCCCCGACGACGATCCACCGCCTTGGTTGGCGCACGAGTTGCCCACCGACGGGTTGAGGACACCGATCACATTGACCGTGTTCCCGCACACATTGACCGGTGCGTGCACCGGCGCCTGCACCGTGTTCCCGGACAGCACGCCGGGCGAACCCGAACTGGAGCCGTGGGCGCCGGAGTCGGCGTGAGCGGAGCCGCCCGCGGCGGCGATCACGCCGGTCGCGGCCGCCACGGTCATCAGACCCTTGCGGGTGACCTGTCGCATTCCTGAATACCTGCCTTCGGCCTGTCTCGAATTCTTCTCGAATTCCTCGAAAGAAGCGTTCGGCCCCGGAGCGCATGGCACGCGCTCCGGGACCGATGGCTCAGAACTCCCCTCGATGAGGGGGAAGCGTCACTTGTTGACGCAGGTGTTGCCGAAGGCGGGGTTCAGCAGGCCGATCACGGAGACCGTGTTGCCGCAGACGTTCACCGGGACGTGAACGGGCGCCTGAACAACGTTGCCGGAAAGGACGCCCGGGGAGTGCACGGCGGCACCCTGGGCACCCGAGTCGGCGACGGCCATGCCAGCGCCCGCGAGAACCAGCCCACCGGTGGCAGCCGCAGCAGCGACGACCTTCTTGATCATTATTCCTCCTAGTTGGCAAAGCGACCCATCTTGCGATCGCATTACCTGTAACGAGGAGGGAGTAATGAGGCTACGAGCTTATGGTCGCATTCACCCTTCCCAGTCGATCTCGCACACCCGACCGAATAGTCGTGTTTCGTGTGGGCGGTTTCAGGACGCGTCGATGAAACGGTCGAGCACCCGCGCGCCGAACTTCAGGCCCTCCACCGGCACCCGCTCGTCCACGCCGTGGAACATGCCGGCGAAGTCCAGCTCCGGCGGCAGCCTCAGCGGCGCGAAGCCGAAGCAGCGGATGCCGAGGTCGTCGAAGGACTTGGCGTCGGTGCCGCCGGAGAGCATGTACGGCACGGCCCGGGCGATCGGGTCCTCGGCGCGCAGCGCGGTCTGCATGGCGTCGACGAGCCGGCCGTCGAAGTCGGTCTCCAGCGCCTTGTCGGCGTGCACGTCCTCCCGCTTCACGCGCGGGCCGAGGATGCGGTCGAGGTCGGCGAGGAACTCCTCCTCGTAGCCGGGCAGGAAGCGGCCGTCGACGTGCGCGGTGGCCTGGCCGGGGATGACGTTGACCTTGTAGCCGGCGCCCAGCATGGTCGGGGCCGCCGAGTTGCGCAGGGTCGTGCCGATCATCCGCGCGATGCCGCCGAGCTTGGCGAGGGTCTCGTCCATGTTCTCGGGGTCCAGCTCGACGCCGAGCGCGTCGGAGAGCTCGTCGAGGAAGGCCCGTACGGTCTTGGTGACCCGGACCGGCCAGGTGTGCCGGCCGAGCCGGGCGACCGCCTCGCACAGCTCCGTGATCGCGTTGTCGGTGTTGGTCATCGAGCCGTGGCCGGCCGTGCCGTCGACCGTGAGCCGCATCCAGTGCATGCCCTTCTCGGCGGTCTCGACGAGGTAGAGCCGCAGCTTCTCGTTGACCGTGAAGGAGAAGCCGCCGACCTCGCCGATCGCCTCGGTGACGCCCTCGAACAGATCGGGGTGCTTGCGCACGAGGTGCTTGGCGCCGTAGGTGCCGCCCGCCTCCTCGTCCGCGAGGAACGCGAGGACGATGTCGCGCGGCGGTTTGCGCCCGCTGCGCAGCCGGTCCCGGACGACCGCGAGGGTCATCGCGTCCATGTCCTTCATGTCGACTGCACCGCGGCCCCACACACAGCCGTCGGCGATCTCACCGGAGAAGGGGTGGTGGGTCCAGTCGTCCGCGTTCGCCGGTACGACGTCGGTGTGGCCGTGGATGAGGAGCGCGGGCCGGGACGGGTCCTCGCCCTCGATCCGGGCCACCGTGGAGGCGCGGCCCGGGTGCGACTCGAAGATCTGCGGTTCGAGTCCCACCTCGGCGAGCTTCTCGGCGACGTACTCCGCCGCTTTGCGCTCGCCCGGACCCGAGTGGTCGCCGTAGTTGCTGGTGTCGATCTGGATCAGCTCGCGGCAGAGGTCCACGACCTCGTCCTCGCCGGTGACGTTCCTGGCCGTGTCCGTCTCGCTCACGTGCTTCCTCCCGGTGTCACTGCTGGTGGGTCCCCCTCATCCTCCCTCCCCCGGCCCGCACCCCAAGACCGCTCCCGGTCCGTCACACGTCGTTCACGCCCGGCCGGGTGCGGGCGGGGGGTGATCGGTCACCCCTGAGAGCCTGGTAATGTTTACGTCGTCGCCACGGGGAAAACCCGCGCGACAGACACCTTGTCCGGGTGGCGGAATGGCAGACGCGCTAGCTTGAGGTGCTAGTGCCCTTTATCGGGCGTGGGGGTTCAAGTCCCCCCTCGGACACGGAGCGAACAGCCCCTCTCATCGAGGGGCTGTTCGTGGTTTCGGGGGAAAATGTGGGCGACATCTCGCCATGCCGGGAGAAGCCCAGGTGGGAGCGGGCGGCGCTGTGCCTCCGGGGGTGTCTCGCGTTCCCCTCCCAGTGGCGGACATGACAGGACTAAGTCACCCGGACACTAGAGTGTTGGGCTTGTTCGCGCCGGAACGGAACATCCCCAGGCAGACCTGCGGGCCCGACGGCGCCCCGGATGGTCCGGGTTCGAGACGCGAGGATCCGATGGCCGCCCTGCACGAAAGCCCCGACCTCAGCCTGCTGGACCCGGAGTTGAGCACAGGTCTCCGCGACCTGGCCCGCTTCTCCGCCGGTCCCGCGGCCTCGCCCCGCACTCTGGTCGATGTCTTCGAGGCGTCCGTACGTTCGTATCCCGACGAGCCCGCGCTCGACGACGGCCACCGGCTGCTCACCTACCGCGCGCTGGCGGTCGAGGTGGAGCACCTGCGGCAGCGGCTGGCCGCCATGGACGTCGGGCTCGGGGACCGCGTCGGGGTCCGGGTCCCGTCGGGCACCAACGACCTGTACGTGGCGATCCTCGCGGTGCTGGCCGCCGGTGCCGCGTACGTGCCCGTGGACGCCGAGGACCCCGACGAGCGGGCCGATCTGGTCTTCGGCGAGGCCGGGGTGCGGGCGGTCATCGGGGCCGGTCACGAGCTGACCGTCGGCGGTGCCGCCGGCCATGCCGCCGCCCGGCCCGGTGCCGGGCACGACGCGTGGATCATCTTCACCTCCGGCTCCACCGGGAAGCCCAAGGGCGTGGCCGTCAGCCACCGCAGCGCCGCCGCCTTCGTGGACGCGGAGGCCGGCCTGTTCCTGACCGACGAGCCGATCGGGCCCGGCGACCGGGTCATGGCGGGGCTGTCCGTCGCGTTCGACGCGTCCTGCGAGGAAATGTGGCTGGCGTGGCGGTACGGCGCCTGTCTGGTGCCGGTGCCGCGCTCGCAGGTCAGGAGTGGTGCCGATCTCGGGCCCTGGCTGGTCGAGCAGGAGATCACCGTCGTGTCCACCGTGCCGACGCTGGCGGCGCTGTGGGAGCCGGAGACGCTCAACGACGTACGCCTGCTGATCTTCGGCGGGGAGGCGTGCCCTCCCGAGCTGGCGCAGCGTCTGGTGACCGAGGGGCGCGAGGTGTGGAACACCTACGGGCCAACCGAGGCGACGGTCGTGGCGTGCGCGTCGCTGATGAGCGGCGAGGAGCCGATCCGGATCGGACTGCCGCTGGACGGCTGGGAGCTGGCCGTCGTCGACGAGGCCGGGGAGCCCGTGCCGATGGGCGGCAGTGGACAGCTGGTGATCGGCGGGGTCGGACTCGCCCGGTATCTCGACGCCGAGAAGGACGCGGAGAAGTACGCGCCGCTTCAGTCGCTGGGCTGGGAGCGGGCGTATCGCAGCGGTGACCTGGTGCGGGCCGAGCCGGATGGGCTGGTCTTCCTCGGGCGGGCCGACGAGCAGATCAAGCTCGGTGGGCGCCGTATCGAGCTCGGTGAGGTGGACGCGGCGCTCCAGGCGCTGCCCGGGACGGCCGGCGCCGCCGCCGCGGTGCGGACGGCCCGCAGCGGCAACCAGCTCCTCGTCGGTTACGTCGTCACCCAGGACGGCTGGGACCACTCGGCGGCCGTCGAACGACTGCGCGCCGAACTGCCCGCAGCTCTGGTGCCGTTGCTCGCGCCGGTCGACGAGCTGCCGACCCGTACCTCGGGCAAGGTGGACCGGGACGCGCTGCCCTGGCCGCTGGACGGACTGGAGACGAGCGGCCCGGCTGAGCGGCTGTACGGCACCGAGGCATGGCTCGCCGAGCAGTGGACGGAAGTCCTCGGCATTCCGGTCACCTCGGCCTCCGATGACTTCTTCGCGATCGGCGGGGGCAGTCTGGCCGCCGCCCAGCTGACGACGAGGCTGCGCACGCGCTACCCGAGCGCCGCCGTCCTCGACGTCTACCAGCGGCCCGTCCTGCGGAAACTGGCCCGGCATCTGGAGGAGTCGGCGCAGGACGACGGGGCCCGGCGGGCCGTGGCACCGGTGCCGAGGCGTGCCCAGCTCGTCCAGCTCCTGCTGCTGGTTCCGCTGTTCACGCTGCTCGGGCTGCGCTGGGCAGTGGTGCTCGCCGCGCTCGGGAACGTGCTGCCCGCCTACTCCTGGCTGCCGACGGCGCCCTGGTGGCTCGTCGCGGTCGGCGCCGTACTGCTGTTCAGCCCGCCCGGGCGCCTCGCGCTCTCCGCGAGCGGGGCTCGGTTGCTGCTGCGCGGGGTGCGGCCGGGCCGGTACCCGCGCGGCGGGAGCGTCCACCTGCGGCTGTGGACGGCCGAGCGGCTGGCCGAGTTCAGCGGGGCCACTTCGCTGACCGGGTCCTGGCTCGAACGGTACGCGCGAGCACTGGGTGCCAAGGTCGGCCAGGACGTGGACCTGCACGCGCTGCCGCCGGTCACCGGAATGCTCAAGCTGGGCCGGGGCTCGGCCGTCGAGTCCGAGGTGGACCTGTCCGGGTACTGGCTGGACGGCGACCGGCTGGAGATCGGTCCGGTGAAGGTGGGCGCCCACGCCGTCGTCGGCACGCGCAGCATGCTCTTCCCGGGCGCGCGGGTGGGCAAGCGGGCCGAGGTGGCGCCCGGTTCGACGGTCACCGGACAGATTCCCACCGGGCAGCGGTGGGCGGGCGCGCCCGCGGTCAAGCTGGGCCGGGCCAAACGCAACTGGCCCAAGGAGCGGCCCGGGCGGAGCGCGTACTGGCGTGTGATGTACGGCGTGACGGGCTTCGGGCTGACCGCGTTGCCGGTGGTCTCGGCGACTGCCGCGCTGCTGGTGGCGGGGCTGTTCGTCGGTCCGGACGCCGGGCTCGGCGCGGCCCTGCGTGGTGCCGTTCTCTCGTTGGTGCCGGCGACGCTCGCGTTCGGGCTGGCGTACGCGCTGCTGGTCGTGGTCGCGGTACGCCTGCTGAGCCTGGGGCTGCGGGAGGGCACGCACGCCACTCACAGCCGGGTGGGCTGGCAGGCATGGACCGTGACCCAGCTGATGGACCGGTCGCGGGACATGCTGTTCCCGCTGTACGCGGGGCTGGTCACGCCGGTGTGGCTGCGACTGCTCGGGATGCGGATCGGGCGGCGGGCCGAGGTATCCACCGTGCTGGCCCTGCCCAGCCTGACCAAGGTCGGCGAGGGCGCCTTCCTGGCGGACGACACGCTGACCGCGCCGTACGAGCTCGGCGGCGGCTGGCTGCGGGTCGGCCGCGCGGAGATCGGTCGGCGGGCTTTTCTCGGCAACTCGGGGATGACTGCGCCGGGGCGGAGTGTGCCGGACGGTGGACTGGTGGGCGTGCTGTCGGCGACGCCGAAGAAGGCCAAGAAGAACAGCTCGTATCTGGGGCTGCCGCCGGTGAAGCTGCCGCGTGCCGCGGCCGGCGGTGACCAGAGCCGGACCTACGACCCGCCCGCGCGGCTGCTGTGGGCGCGCGGGCTGGTAGAGCTCAGCCGGATCGTGCCGGTGTTCTGCTCGGCGGCGCTGGCGGTGGGGACGGCGGCGGCGCTGTGCGCGCTCGGGGTGTGGGCCCCCCTGCTGTCCGGTCTGGTGCTGCTCGGGGCGGGCTGCGCGGCGGGGCTCGTCTCGATCGCGGCGAAGTGGCTGCTCGTGGGACGGCATCGCGCTGGTGAGCACCCGTTGTGGAGCTCCTTCGTGTGGCGCAACGAGCTGGCGGACACCTTCGTCGAGGTGCTGGCCGTGCCGTGGCTGGCCGGTGCGGTGCCGGGCACGGCGCTGATGACGGCGTGGCTGCGCGGGCTCGGCGCGCACATCGGCAAGGGCGTGTGGGTCGAGAGCTACTGGCTGCCGGAGACGGACCTGGTGACGCTCGGGGACGCGGCGACCGTGAACCGGGGCTGTGTGCTCCAGACTCACCTCTTCCACGACCGGATCTTGCGGACGGATACTGTGGTCCTCCGTGAGGGCGCCACACTGGGCCCGGGCGGCATCGTCCTGCCCGGCAGCGCCGTCGGGGCCCGCACCACGCTGGGTCCGGCGTCCCTGGTGATGGCCGCGGAGTCCGTGCCCGACGACACGCGCTGGCTGGGCAACCCGATCGAGGCATGGCGTCGTCAGGCGGGACCCCTGGGGGCCGGAGGCCGACGGACGTCGTACGAGCGCAGTGCAGGGAGCGGACGCAACAGTGGCGGTTCAGCAGTCAGTGGGTCAGGACCCGTACTTCCCCGGCAACGGTGACCTCCGGTACCGGGTGCATCGGTACGAGCTCACGCTGGACTACCGCCCCGCGCCGAACCGGCTGTCTGGAACGGCGCGGATCAACGCCATCGCGGGCCGTGGTCAGCTCACCGAGTTCCAGCTGAACCTCGCGGACTTCCGGGTGGGACGGGTGAAGGTAGACGGCCGTGCGGCGCACTACACGCACCGGGGCGGCAAGGTGCGCGTCCGCCCCGCGAAGCCGGTGCGCGCCGGTGCCGCGTTCACCGTCGAGGTGCAGTGGTCGGGGAACCCGCGGCCGGTGAGCAGTCCCTGGGGCGGGCTCGGCTGGGAGGAGCTGGAGGACGGGGCGCTGGTGGCGAGCCAGCCGGTCGGGGCGCCGTCGTGGTACCCGTGCAACGACCGGCCCGCCGACAAGGCCTCGTACCAGATCTCGGTCACGACGCCGTCGGCCTACGCGGTGGTGGCCGGTGGACGCCTGCTCACCCGCACGACGAAGGCCTCGACGACCACCTGGGTGTACGAGCAGGCGGCGCCGACCTCCAGCTATCTGGTGGGGCTGTCGATCGGGAAGTACCAGACCGTGCTGCTGGGTGACCCGGGCCCGGGTGGGGTTCCGCAGCACGGGCACATTCCGGCGCACCTGCTCCCCCGGTTCTCCCGGGACTTCGCACGGCAGCCCGCGATGATGGAGCTGTTCCAGGAACTGTTCGGGCCGTACCCGTTCGACGAGTACGCGGTCGTCGTGACCGAGGAGGAGCTCGACGTCCCCGTCGAGGCGCAGGGGTTGTCGCTGTTCGGGTCCAACCACGTGGACGGGGCACGGGGTTCGGAGCGGCTGGTCGCGCACGAGCTGGCGCACCAGTGGTTCGGCAACAGCGTGTCCATCGCCGACTGGCGGCAGATCTGGCTGAACGAGGGGTTCGCGAAGTACGCCGAGTGGCTGTGGTCGGAGCGCTCGGGAGGCCGCGGCGCCCAGCAACTGGCCGCAGCCGCACACCGGTCGCTGTCCGCGCTGCCGCAGGACCTTCGGCTCGCCGATCCGGGGCGGAAGTCGATGTTCGACGACCGTCTCTACCAGCGCGGCGGGCTCACCCTGCACGCGGTGCGGTGCGCCCTGGGCGACGACGCCTTCTTCCGCATGCTGCGCGGCTGGGCGGGGCAGCACCGAGGCGGAGCTGTGACGACGGCGGCCTTCACCGCGCACGTGGCCCGGTTCGCGGACGAGCCGCTGGACGATCTGTTCGACGCGTGGGTGTACAGGACGGCGCTGCCGCGGCTGCCCTCGTCCGGGACGGGTGCGGCTGACTAGGACAATGACCGGCATGACTACGCGTTCCTCCTGCCTCTGCGGCCTCCCCGAGGCCTTCGGCAACTGTTGTGGGCGTTACCACTCCGGGACAGCCGCAGCGCCGACCGCCGAGGCGCTGATGCGGTCGCGGTACTGCGCCTTCGTGAAGGGGGACGCCGGGTATCTGCTGCGGACGTGGCATCCGCGGACGCGGCCCGGGACGCTGGAGCTGGATCCGCGGATGCGGTGGACCGGGCTGGAGATCCTGGACACGAGTGACGGGTCGGCGTTCCACTCCACCGGGACCGTGGAGTTCCGGGCGTCGTACAGGGGCGGCTCCCTGCACGAGCGGAGTCGGTTCGAGCGGGTCGACGGGGCCTGGGTGTACGTCGACGGGGAGTTTCTGCCGTAGGGGCGGCTACGGCGCCAGGATGTCGAGTTCCTGCAGGGCGCCGACCGTGATCTCGCGGGTCAGTTCCTCCGCGCGGGCCGCGTCGCCCGCGCGGACCGCCTCGGCGACCTGGACGTGCAGGGTGACGGCGGCCGGGTCGGGGTCCTCGAACATCACGTCGTGGTGGGTGCGGCCGGCCAGGACCTCGGCGACGACATCGCCGAGGCGGGCGAACATCTCGTTGCCGGAGGCGTCCAGGATGACGCGGTGGAAGGCCATGTCGTGGACGAGGTACTGCTCCAGCTTGTGACCACGGGAGTTGGCGACCATGCCGAGGGCGCACTCGGTGAGCTCCGCGCACTGCTCGGACGTGGCGTGCCGGGCGGCGAGGCCCGCGGCGACCGGCTCGATCGCCGAGCGCAGCACCGTGAGGGAGCGCAGTTGCCGGGCGCGGTCCTTGCCGGCCAGGCGCCAGCGGATGACCTGGGGATCGTAGACGTTCCACTCCGACGTCGGGCGGACCGTCACGCCCACGCGGCGGCGGGACTCGACCAGGTGCATGGACTCCAGGACGCGGACCGCCTCGCGCATCACCGAGCGTGACACGTCGAAACGCTGGGCGAGCTCGTCCGTGCGCAGGACGCTGCCCGGCGGGTACTCGCCGGCCGTGATTTCGGGGCCGAGGGTGTCCAGTACATGGCCGTGCAGCCCCCGGCCCGGTGTGCTCATGCACTCAGCGTACGCGGTAGATCACGGAGACAAAAAGTCAGACTTATTGGTCACGGCCTCTTGAATTCGTCGTACCTAATGGGTTTCAGTTGCGTCGACATCACGTGTCGACGGAGACAGCAGACAGTGAGGCAGCGATGAACACCCCCCATGTCGTCGTGGTCATGGGCGTCGCCGGCACCGGCAAGACCACCATCGGTCCCCTGCTCGCGGCCCGGCTCGGCGTTCCGTACGCCGAGGGCGACGACTTCCACCCGCAGGCCAACATCGCCAAGATGTCGGCCGGTACGCCGCTCACCGACGAGGACCGCCGGCCCTGGCTGGACGCCATCGGCGCGTGGGCGCACGGGCGGGCCGGGCTCGGCGGGGTGGTCAGCTGCTCGGCGCTGAAGCGGTCGTACCGCGACCGGCTGCGGGCCGCCGCGCCCGGCGTGGTCTTCGTGCACCTCAAGGGGGACCGCGCGCTCATCGAGGACCGGATGTCGCACCGGCAGGGGCACTTCATGCCCACGGCGCTGCTCGACTCCCAGTTCGCCACGCTCCAGCCGCTTCAGGCGGACGAGGCCGGGGTCGACGTGGACGTCTCGGGCAGCCCGGAGGAGATCACCGAGCGGGCGGCACTCGCCCTGGAAGACCTCCCCGAGCCCGTCCAGTAAGCCCTGCCGGTCCCTCCCCTACTCCCCTCCAACGCAAGGGAACCCACCCGTGACCAGACTCAGCGTCGAGATGCTGGCAGCGGACGCACCCGAGCCGATCACGTCGGCCGGCCACGCTCAGCTGGGCATCGCCGTCCTGGCGGGCATCGCCGTCATCGTCCTGCTCATCACCAAGTCCAAGCTGCACGCCTTCCTGGCGCTGACCATCGGGTCGCTGGCGCTCGGAGCGATCGCCGGGGCGCCGCTGGACAAGGTCCTCACCAGCTTCAGCACCGGCCTCGGCACCACGGTCGCCGGGGTGGGCGTGCTGATCGCCCTCGGTGCCATCCTCGGGAAGATGCTCGCCGACTCCGGGGGCGCCGACCAGATCGTCGACACCATCCTCGCGAAGGCCGGCGGGCGGTCGATGCCCTGGGCGATGGTGCTCATCGCCTCGGTGATCGGACTGCCGCTGTTCTTCGAGGTCGGCATCGTGCTGCTGATCCCGGTGGTGCTGATGGTCGCAAGGCGCGGCAACTACTCGCTGATGCGGATCGGCATCCCGGCGCTCGCGGGCCTGTCCGTGATGCACGGCCTGGTGCCGCCGCACCCTGGTCCGCTGGTCGCGATCGACGCGGTCAAGGCCGACCTCGGGGTGACACTGGCCCTCGGTGTCCTCGTCGCCATACCCACGGTGATCATCGCCGGTCCGCTGTTCTCGCGGTACGCGGCCCGCTGGGTGGACGTCCCCGCACCGGACCGCATGATTCCGCAGCGTGCTTCGCAGGACCTGGACAAGCGTCCCGGCTTTGGCGCCACGCTGTTCACGGTCCTGCTGCCGGTGCTCCTCATGCTCGCCAAGGCGCTGGTCGACATCGTCGTGGACGACCCGGAGAACCTGGTCCAGCGCGTCTTCGACGTGATCGGCGCCCCGATGATCGCCCTGCTCGCCTCGGTGCTGGTCGGCATCTTCACGCTGCTGCGGCCCGCCGGCTTCTCCAAGGAGCGGGTCTCGCCGCTCGTCGAGAAGAGCCTCGCGCCGATCGCGGGCATCCTGCTGATCGTCGGCGCGGGCGGCGGCTTCAAGCAGACGCTGATCGACACCGGGGTGGGCCAGATGGTCCTGGACATCTCCAAGGACTGGTCGATTCCCGCGCTGCTGCTGGCCTGGCTGATCGCGGTGGCGATCCGGCTGGCGACCGGTTCGGCGACGGTGGCCACGGTCTCGGCCGCCGGTCTGGTCGCCCCGCTCGCGGCCGACATGTCGACCACGCACGCGGCCCTGCTGGTCCTCGCCATCGGCGCCGGCTCGCTGTTCTTCAGCCATGTCAACGACGCCGGGTTCTGGATGGTGAAGGAGTACTTCGGGCTGAGCGTCGGCCAGAACATCAAGACCTGGTCCGTCATGGAGACGATCATCTCGGTGGTCGCCGGCGGCATCGTCCTGCTGTTGTCCCTCGTGATCTAGGAGTGCCACGGCCATGACGGCTCATCCCCTCTTCGACATCAGCGGCCGTACGGCCCTGGTGACCGGCTCCAGCCGGGGCATCGGACTCGCGCTCGCCCGTGGTCTGGCGGAGGCCGGCTGCACGGTCGTCCTGAACGGACGCGACAGGGACCGGCTCGCCGAGGCCGCCGCCGGGTTGCCCGGTGGCCGGGTGCACACGGCGGCGTTCGACGTGACCGACGGATCGTCCGTGGCGGACGGGATCGCGGATGTCGAGGAGCGGGTGGGCCCGCTCGACATCCTCGTCAACAACGCGGGCATGCAACTGCGCGCCCCGCTGCTGGAGTTCACCGACTCCGACTGGCACCGGATCCTGGACACCAACCTGACCAGTGCCTTCCTGGTCGGCCGGGAGGCGGCGCGCCGGATGACGGAACGCGGCCACGGCAAGATCATCAACATCTGCTCGTTGCAGAGCGAGGTGGTGCGGCCCGGGATCGCGCCGTACGCCGCCGCCAAGGGCGCGCTGAAGATGCTCACCAAGGGCATGTGCGCGGACTGGGGTCCGAGCGGTGTGCAGGTCAACGGGCTCGGCCCGGGCTACATCGAGACCGAGCTGACGCGGCCGCTGGTCGAGGACGAGGAGTTCAGTGCCTGGGTGCGGCGGCGCACCCCGGCCGGCCGCTGGGGCCGCACCCAGGATCTGGTGGGCGGGGTGCTGTTCCTCGCCTCCCCCGCGGCCGACTTCGTCAGCGGGCAGGTGCTGTATGTCGACGGCGGCATGACGAGCGTGCTGTGACCCTGTGCCCATCGAGGAGGCTGTGATGCTGGGTTGTGTGATCCACGGCCAAGGTGACCTGCGCGTCGCGGAGTTGCCGGTTCCCGAGCCCGGGCCGGGGCAGGCGCTGGTCGCCGTGCGGTACGGCGGGGTGTGCGGGTCCGATCTGCACTACTGGAGGCACGGCGGGGTCGGGGACTTCCGGCTCCGGGAGCCGATGGTGCTCGGGCACGAGGTGGTCGGGACGGTGGTCGGGTACGGGGCCGGCGCGTCGGGGCCGGCACCGGGTGCCGCTGTCGCCGTGCATCCGGCGACGCCGTGCGGGGTGTGTCCGGAGTGCTCGGACGGGCGGCGGAACGTCTGCCGGGACACGCGGTATCTCGGCAGTGCGGCGCGCTTTCCGCATGTGCAGGGGGGATTCGCGGCGCAAGTGGTCGTGCCCTGCGAGCAGGTGCGGGCGTTGCCGGACGGTCTGGAGCTGCGCCGGGCCGCGCTCGCCGAACCACTGTCCGTCGCCCTGCACGCGGTGCGGCGGGCCGGGGAGGTGGCCGGGCGGCACGTCCTGGTGACCGGTGCCGGGCCCATCGGCTGTCTCGTGGTCGCGGCGGCGAAGGCGGGTGGGGCGGCGCGGGTGACCGTCACGGATCTGGTGCCCGAGGCGCTGGAGTACGCGCGGATCGCCGGGGCCGGGACGGTCGTGCGAGCCGATGATCCGGACGACTCAGGGTGGCCTGAGGAGGTGGACGTGGCGATCGAGGCCTCCGGGGTGGCGGCGGGTCTCGATGCGTGTCTGCGGCGGGTGCGGCGGGGCGGGGTCGTCGTGCAGTTGGGGATGCTGCCGCCGGGGCGCAGTGCGTTTGCGGGGAACCTTGTGGTGAGTCGGGAGATCGAGTTGCGGGGGGCGTTTCGGTTCGACGGGGAGTTCGAGCAGGCGCTGGGGGTGCTTGCGGGGGAGGCGGCGTTCGACGGGCTCGTCAGTGCGGTGGTTCCGGTGCGGGAGGCCGAGTCGGCGTTTGCGTTGGCCGCTGATCGGAGTCGGTCTTGCAAGGTGCTGTTGGATTTCGCCGTGGCGCCGTAGGGGTGTGCTGGTTGGGCGGGCGCGGGGTGCGTTGGGGTTGTTCGCGCAGTTCCCCGCGCCCCTGAAGGCCGGCGCGCTGCGGGCGCCACACTGAGTGCTGTCGGTCCGCCCAGTCTCTGCTCACCGAGCCCGTGCGCATGCCTCTCCTGGACTCCGGGTCGGCCAGGGCCATGCCGATGTGGCCGGCCAGGACTATGCCGATGGTGAGGGCCAGCCAGTCGTGGACGAACGTCGCACTGGTGCGCCAGAGGAGAGGGGTGAGGTGGGTGAACCACATCATGAGGCCGGTGCCGAGCATGACGAGGGTGGCGGCGGCGATCCAGGACGCGTAGAGCTTCTGGCCGGCGTTGAACTTGCCCGCCGGGCGGGACGCGTGGCGCTTGTCGCGGTGGAGGGCGGCGCGCAGCCAGGTGCGGTCGTGCGGGCCGAAGCGGTTGAGGTGGCCGAGGTCGGCACGGAAGGCGCGGGAGGCGAGGCCTGCCAGGGCCGGGACGGGCAGGGCGAGGCCGGTCCATGTGTGCAGGGTGACGACGAGGGCGCGGCGGCCGACGAGTTCGGCGAGCTGGGGGACGTAGAGGCAGGCCGCCGTGAGGACGCAGACGCCCATGAGCGCGGCCGTCGTGCGGTGTACCCAGCGCTCGGTCCGGCTGAAGCGCCTTACCGCGACCGCGGTGTCAGGTCGTAGGCTCATCGTCCCGTCCGTTCGAGCGGCCCACCCAGGCGTCGATGTCGTAGCCGCGTTCCTCCCAGTAGCCCGGCCTGACCTCGTCGGTGACGGTGATGCCGGAGAGCCACTTGGCGGACTTGTAGAAGTACATGGGCGCGACGTAGAGGCGGACCGGGCCGCCGTGGGAGTGGCCGAGGTCCTTGTCCTGCATGCGCAGGGCGACCAGGACGTCCGCGCGGCGGGCCTGGTCGAGGGTGAGGCTCTCGGTGTAGGTGCCGTCGAAGCAGGTGAAGCGGATGGCCTTGGCCGTGGGGCGGACCCTGGCGGCGTCGAGCAGGCGGGACAGGCGTACGCCCTCGAAGGGGGTGTCGGGGACGCGCCAGCCGGTGACGCACTGGACGTCGCGGACCAGGCGGGTCTGCGGCAGGGCCTTGAGGTCGGCCAGGGTGTAGGTCGTGGGGCGGTCGACCAGGCCGTCCACCTTCAGGCGGTAGGTGCCGGCGTTCTTGCGCGGGACGGACGAGGCGACCGAGTAGTAGCGGAAGCCGCCGCCGTTAGGGAGCAGGCCCGTCAGGCCGGTGGGGTCCTTGTCGGCGGCGCCGCCGAGGAAGCCATCCAGGCCGCGTTGCAGCTGGGGCGCGGCGACCACGCCGAGGGCGCCCAGGCCGAGGGTCCCCAGGAAGACGCGGCGGCCGACCGGGGTGCCCCGCTGTTGGAGGGGTTCGTCGTTCACGCCCTCATGTACGTCCTCGTTCACGTTCTCATTCGAGCACCCGTGGCCCCTGTACGACAGGGATCGCGGGTGCCCGTCAGAGTTCCGTAACCACTTCTTACGTGGCCGGGGTCAGGACGACGCCGCCTTGTCCAGCTGGAACGCCTCGTTGCCGAGTCCGATCCGGGCGTGCTTCTCCGGGGCGCGGGCGCGCAGCACCAGGCCCAGGACCAGGCCGGCGGCCAGGGCGAGACCGATGATGCCGGGCAGCACCCAGCTCAGCGAGGAGTTGGGGCCGGCGCCGACGAGGACCTCGAAGTCCTTCACCGTGTAGCCGGCGATCACGAGCAGGGCGAGGGCCGCCAGCGCGGAGGTGACCAGGCGCCAAGCCTGGGCGCCCGCGGCACCCCGGCGGACGAAGAAGACGACGACCGACACGGAGGCCGCCGCCATCAGCACGATCACGCCGAGGGCGCCGATGTTGCCGAACCAGGTGAACAGGTGCAGGACCGGCGCGGTCGGGTCGCCGGCCGGCTTGTCGTCGGCGATCGCGAAGGCGGCCACGACCACCACGGCCACGACGGTCTGGAGCAGCGAGCCGGTGCCGGGAGCGCCGCTGGTGCCGCTGGTGCGGCCGAAGGCGGCGGGCAGCAGACCCTCGCGGCCCATGGCGAAGGCGTACCGGGCGACGACGTTGTGGAAGCTGAGCAGGGCGGCGAACATGCCGGTGACGAACAGGACGTGCAGGACGTCCGTGAAGGTGCCGCCGAGGCGGGACTCGGTGAGGAAGAACAGCAGTCCGGCGCTCTGCTTCTGGGCCGTGCCGACGACGGCGGCGGGGCCGGTGGCGACGGTGAGGGCCCAGCTGCTCAGCGCGAAGAAGACGGCGACCCCGCCGACGGCGAGGAACATCACGCGCGGCACCAGGAGGTGCGGGCGGCTGGTCTCCTCGGCGTACACGGGCGCCTGCTCGAAGCCGAGGAACGCGGCGATGCAGAAGCACAGCGCGGTACCGACGCCCGCGCCGGTGAGGGTGTCGGGGTTGAAGGCGTGCAGCGAGAGGCCTTCCTTGCCGGGGTCGGCGAGGGCGGCGACGTCGAAGATCACGACGAGGAGCACCTCGATGACGAGCAGCACGCCGAGCACGCGCGCGTTGACGTCGATCTTCAGCCAGCCCAGCAGACCGACGGCGAGCGCGGCCACGAGCGCCGGTATCCACCAGGCGATCTCCACCTCGGCGTAGGTGGCCAGGAGCCCGGAGACCTCGAAGCCGAAGATGCCGTAGATGCCGATCTGGAGCGCGTTGTAGGCGACGAGGGCGACCAGGGCGGCGCCCGCGCCGGCGGTGCCGCCGAGACCTCGGGAGATGTACGCGTAGAAGGCGCCCGCGTTGTGGACGTGGCGGCTCATCTCGGCGTAACCGATGCTGAACAGGATCAGGACGACGCCGAGGACGACGAAGAGCAGCGGCTGGCCGACGATGCCCATCACCGCGAATGTAGTGGGCATGACACCAGCGACCACCATGAGCGGGGCGGTCGCGGCGAGGACGGAGAGCAGCAGGCCCCCGGTGCCGAGCCGGTCGGCGCGCAGGGCGCGCTCCTGCCCCTTGAACGTACTGATGCCGCCGGCGGCGGTTGTGCTCGTGCTCGTACTCGAACTGTCCGTGGTCATCGGGAGAGCGTCCTCACTTCTGGATTTCCGGGGGGGTGTCAGGCCGTGCCGAGCGCGGCGCCGCGGGCGGCGGCGAAGGCGGTGTGCGGGTCGCGGTCCGGGTACGACCAGGGCGCCGGGGTGGCGTGCCGGCCGATCCGGTGGAACAGGGCGGCGGCCTCGGCGCCCCGCCCCTCGCAGAACTTGGCATGGGCGAGGAAGTTCAGGTCGATCAGCCGGCGCGGATGACCCTCCAGCTCCCACTCCAGCCACCAGTCGAAGGCGGCCTTCATCACCTGCCGGGCGCGGCGGCCGGTCCAGTGGCCCGAGGCGGCCGGGTCGGCGGGTTCGTGCCCGGCGGCGGCCAGCACGCGGTAGCGCTCGGCGTGCGCGATGACCGGCAGGATCGCGAGCGGAGAGTCGGCGGGTGCCTGTTCGGCGGCCCAGCCGGCGAAGTCGTAGGCCTCGTGCAGCGGGTCCGGGCAGGCCTCCGAGCGGCGTGCGGCGAGCCGGGCGACCATCAGGTGGTGGGCGTGGTGGTGGTCGGCGTACCGGGCGCGGACCTGCTCGAAGGTCCGGATCACGTCCTGGTCGGTGCCGACCGCGCACTCCAGCAGGAGCAGGCCGAGCCAGGGGGTGGGGTCGGCGGGGGCGCGGGCGGCGGCGTTCGCGCAGGCCTCGCGGGCCCGGACCGGCTTGCCCTTGCCGTGCAGGGCGCGCCGGACCTGGGCGAGGGCGAGCAGGACGGCGGCGTCGGCGGACTCGGGTTCGGCGAGCAGCCACTCACGGGCCCATGCGGCGCAGTAGGACTCCCGAGCGAGGACCATGACGCGGTGGCCGCGCCGGTCCCAGTCGTCTCCGGTGTGCACCAGCAGGGAGCGGGCGTTCTGCCAGCGGCCCTGCGCCAGCGCGGCGCGCGCGGTCACGAGGTCGGCGTCGTCGAGGGCCTCGTCGAAGGCCTGCGCCGCACGTCTGCGGCCACGGCCGAGGGGAGGCGGGGGCGGGGGTGGGGGCACCGCGGAACTTCCTCACGCGCTCTTCTTGTGTTTCGCGCTCTTCTTGTGTTTCGGCTCACGGCGGTCGATGGAGCGCGTGTGCGCGCTTCGCCATGAACTGATCACAGGCAGCCAACCCCCAGCCAACGGTTGGCGTCAAGACCCGCAAGTGCGTTACACGCGTCAACTGCCGTTACTTGTGAGGGTTTTGTGATCGAGCGAGATCGGGAGAAGAGTGTGACAGGCGCCCGATTTTTCCGTTTCACCCTTTGTGACGTGCGTCATAGTGCTGGGCGGTCACCGCCCCGCACGATGGCATGACGTACGGGCGCGCCGGGCGGAGCCGGCCGGTACAGTCGGCCCTTACGCCATCGTGACCCGACCTGATGATCGAGGTACACCGCGTGTCGGTTCTAGTCCTGGTGCTCGCCGTGAGTGCCGCCTGCTGTCTGGGCTTCGGCTTCGTGCTCCAGCAGAACGCGGCCCAGCGCGCCCCGCTCAACGACTTCCTGTCCTTCCGGCTGCTGGTCGACCTGGTGAAGGTGCCGCGCTGGCTCGGCGGTATCGCGCTGATGGTGGTCGGCATGGCGCTGGGCGCGGCCGCGCTGGGGCAGGGTGAGCTGTCGCTGGTGGAGCCGCTACTGGCGACGAACCTGCTGTTCGCGCTCGCGCTGTCCCGTCGGCAGACCCGGCAGCCGCTCGGCCGCCAGGGTTGGGCGGGCCTGTTGCTGCTCGCGGGTGGGGTGAGCACGTTCATCGTGGCGGGCGAGCCGCAGGGCGGCGCCGCGACGGCCGATCCGATGCGGCAGTGGCTGATCATCGGGGCCATGGTCGGCCTCGCCCTGCTGCTCACGGCACACGCGAAGCGCTCCCGGCTGGGCTCCGGGCCGGTGCTTCTGGCCCTGGCCGCCGGGCTGCTGTACGGCGTGCAGGACGCGCTGACCCGGGTGAGCGGGGAGAAGTTCACCGAGGGCGGCTTCGCCGGGCTGCTGACCGGCTGGCAGCCGTACGCCGTTCTCGCGCTGGGCGTCACGGGGCTGCTCCTCGTGCAGAGCGCCTTCGAGACGGCGTCCCTGCGCAAGTCGCTGCCCGCCCTGACCGCGGCCCAGCCGATCGCCGGGATCATCTGCGGCGTCGGCTTCCTGGGCGACCGGCTGCGGACCGACGCGGTGGCCCTGAGCTGGGAGGCGGGCGGTCTGCTGGCCGTGGTGGCCGGGATCGTGCTGCTGGGTCTGCATCCGGCCATGCCGGCGGGGACGGCGCAGCGGGTACGCGTGGGGCAGCTTCAGCCGCAGCCGCAGTGACGCCTCGCGCCCTGCTTGGATGAGGGCATGAGCGCTGTGAACGAGGGCATGAGTGCCGCCGACGAGATCCTCGACATCGTCGACGAGAACGACCGGGTCATCGGCCAGTCGCCCCGGGGCGAGGCCTACGCCAGGGGTCTGCGGCACCGCTGTGTGTTCATCCAGGCCCGGGACGCCGAGGGGCGGATCTTCGTGCACCGGCGGACGCCGACCAAGCTGGTCTTCCCCTCCCTGTACGACATGTTCGTCGGCGGCGTGGTCGGCGCGGGCGAGACCTACGACACGGCGGCCCTGCGCGAGGCCGAGGAGGAACTGGGCGTGACGGGCCTGCCGCTCCCCCAGTACCTCTTCAAGTTCCTCTACGCCAACGGCGCCGGCCAGACCTGGTGGTCGGCGGTGTACGAGGTCCGCTGCGACCTGCCGGTACAGCCGCAGGTCGAAGAGGTGGCCTGGCACGACTTCCTGCCCGAGGACGAGGTGCGGCGGCGCCTGAACGACTGGGAGTGGGTACCGGACGGACTGGCGGCGTTCGAGCGGCTCACGGCGTTTCGGTCGATGGGCTGAGCCTGCCCCCGGGGCGGACCGAACCATGGCGGGCGGCACCGGCAACGCCCGGCGACCGCGTCCCCGGTAGGGTCGCGCACGTGATCGAGTTCGTACGGAACGTCCGCTTGTGGTTCGCGCCCGCGCAGGTGCGCCAGGACGGCGAGACGCCCGACTACCGGTTCTCGCTGGCGAACGAACGCACCTTCCTGGCCTGGCTGCGCACCGCGCTCGCGCTGATCGGCGGCGGCTTCGCCGTGGACCAGTTCCTGCCCGACCTGCGCTGGGGCTGGCGCGTGGGGCTGGCGCTCGCGCTACTGGCCGCGGGCGTGCTGTGCTCACTGCGGGCGGTCAACCACTGGGTGCGCTGCGAGCGGGCCATGCGCCGGGGCGAGGACCTGCCGGTGTCCCGGTTCCCGGCGGTGCTGAGCCTCGTCGTCGCGATCGTGGCCCTCGCGATGGTCGTCGTGGTGCTCGTGGGGTGGGAGGGGTGAACGCGCCGGCGGCCCGGCGGCAGGACCCCGACCGCGACCCCGGGCTGCAACCCGAGCGGACCCGGCTCGCCTGGCGGCGTACGACCCTGTCGGGCACGGTCTCCGCCGTGCTCGCCGTGAAGACCGCGCTGCAAGGCGGGGCCTCGGCGCCCGGACTCGTCGCGTGCGCGCTGTGCTGCGTCCTGTGGCTGGGTTTCCTGAGCATCGCCCACCGCCGCATCCGTACTCTCTCGGCCACCGCCGGCCCCGCCGCGTTCGCGCCCCGGCACGCCACGGCCGCGGTGCTGTGCACGCTGGCGATGGCGGTGTGCGGGGCGGCTCTCGTCCTTTAGGGGGCGGGATGCCGGGGGCGCCGCGCGCTGGATGCCGCACGCCGGAGCACCACACGCCCGGGGCACCGCATGCCGGACACCAGGGCATCGCCCACCGCGGCGCCGCACGGTAGGGCGACCGCAGGTCGGACGCCAGGACGCCGGAGCACCGCTCAGGGCGCCGCGCGCCGAACCCCAGGATGCGGGCGCGCCGCACGCCAGGACGCCGGGGCGCCACACCCCGGACGCGGGGACGCCGCACACCAGGACAGCCAGGACGCCACACCCCGGACGCGGGGCGCCACACACCGGACCCCAGGACGCTGGGGCGCCGCACGCCGAACGCCAGGACGCTGGGGCGCCGCCGCCGGGACACCGGGCGCCACACACCGGACTCCAGGACGTCACACACCGGACGCCGGCCCCTGAGGCGCCACACGCCGGGCGCCCGGGCGCCGCACGCCAGGACACCACACACCGGACGCCGGCCCCCCGAGGCGCCACACACCGGACGCAGGGCACCGCACGCCAGGACGCGGGCGGCGGCTAAGTGTCGTCCGTCTCCCAGTTCACCGTCACGATGATCTTGCCGCGCGTCCGGCCCTCCTCGTTCAGCCGGTGCGCGTCCGCCGCGCGTTCCAGTGGGAACGTCTCGGAGACGTGCACGCTCACCACGCCCTGTTCCGCCAGTTCGGACATCCGCTGGAGGTCCTCGGCGTCGGGGCGGACGAAGTAGTAGCGGCCGCCGTAGTTCACGACGCCGACGTCGGCGACCGACACCAGGCGGCCCTCGGGGGCCAGCAGGTTCGCCGAGACCTTCAGCGCGTCCCCGCCGACCGTGTCGAACACCGCGTCCACACCCTCGGGCGCCAGCCCGCGCACCCGCTCGCCCAGGCCCTCGCCGTACGTCACCGGCTCCCCGCCGAGGCCGCGCACGAAGTCGTGGTTGGACTCGCTCGCCGTGCCGATCACCCGGGCGCCGATGTGGGTGCCGAGCTGTACGGCGAGCGAGCCGACCCCGCCGGCCGCGGCGTGCACCAGCACGGTCTCGCCCCGCTTCACCTGGAGCACTTTGACCAGCACCTGATAGGCGGTGAGCCCGACCAGCGGCAGTCCGGCCGCCTCCTCGAAGGAGAGGTTGCGCGGCTTGCGCGCGAGGGTGCGCAGGGGCGCGGCCACGTACTCGGCGAAGGTGCCGCGGGAGAGGAAGTCCTCGCGTACGTACCCGATGACCTCGTCGCCGACGTCGAACTCCGACACGGCCACGCCGGGCCGTACGACGACGCCCGAGACGTCCCAGCCGGGCACCACGGGGAAGGCGGCCTCGAAGAGCCCTTCGAGGTGGCCCTCGCGGGCCTTCCAGTCGACGGGGTTCACGGCCGCCGCCCGCACCTTCACCAGCACCGAGTCCGGGCCGATCTTGGGATCGCGGACCTCACCGAACGCCAGCACCTCGGGTCCGCCGTACCGTGAGTAGCTGATGGCCTTCATGGCTCCGACCCTCCGGGCTCCCTGCGCGGCACGCAAGCCGGATGGCCTGAACGAACCGGCCGGGAGCTCCTCGGCGCCCCACGGCGGAGGTCGTCGGCCTATCGTGGCTCCGATCACGTTTCGGCCCCGCTCTGGACGACATACCGACCGGTCGGCATCATGAGTCGGGAACTTGTTCACCTGCCCGTAGGAGCGACGCATGAGCCCCGACCACCCGCCCGGACTCGACCTCGACCGGCTGCGCGGCCTGCTCGACCGCGAGCGGCCCGGCCTGGTGAGCGGCGCCCTGTCCGGCCGGCTGATCGAGGGCGGACGGTCGAACCTCACCTACGCCGTCTCCGACGGCACCTCCCGGTGGGTCGTGCGGCGGCCCCCGCTCGGCCATGTCCTGGCCACCGCGCACGACATGAAGCGCGAGCACCGGGTGATCAGCGCGCTGCACCCGACGGCCGTGCCGGTGCCGCGGCCGGTGCTGTTGTGCGAGGACGAGGAGGTGCTCGGCGCGCCGTTCTACGTCATGGAGTTCGTCGAGGGCATCCCGTACCGCACGGCCGACCAGCTCGCCCCGCTCGGTCCGGAGCGGACCCGGGGCGCGGTGCTGAACCTGGTCGACGCGCTGGTGGAGCTGCACGCGGTGGACCCGGGCGAGGTGGGGCTCGCGGACTTCGGCCTGCCCGAGGGCTTCCTGGACCGGCAGCTGCGGCGCTGGGGCAAGCAGCTGAACGCCTCCCGCAACCGCGAGCTGGCCGGGATCGACGAGCTGCACGCGACGCTCGGGCGGCGGCTGCCGTCCTCCCCCGCCCCGGCCGTGGTGCACGGCGACTACCGGCTGGACAACGTCCTGATAGGCGAGGACGACCGCATCAAGGCGGTCCTCGACTGGGAGATGTCCACCCTGGGCGACCCGCTCACCGACCTGGGCCTGCTGGCGATGTACAGCACGCCGCTCGACACGGCGGACTCCCCCGTCTCCACGACGGCCGAGGCGCCGGGTCACCCGGACCCGGCCGAACTGATCGAGCGGTACGCCGTGCGCTCGGGGCGCGATGTCCCCGCGGTCTCCTGGTACACGGCGTTCGCCTGGTTCAAGCTCGCCGTGATCCTGGAGGGCATCCACTACCGCTACACCCTGGGCCAGACGGTCGGACGCGGCTTCGACCGCATCGGCGACCTGGTCCCCGTCTTCATCGAGCACGGTCTCACCACCCTTCAGGAAGGCTGACGGACATGGACTTCGCGTTCGACGCGCGCACCGAGGAGCTGCGCGGCAAGCTGCTGGCCTTCATGGACGAGTACGTCTATCCGGCCGAGGCCGTCGCGCACGAGCAGCGGGCCCTGCTCGCCTCACCGTGGGAGACCCCGGCGGTGGTCGAGGAGCTGAAGGCCGAGGCGCGCAGGCAGGGCCTGTGGAACCTCTTCCTGCCGGACTCCGAGTACGGTGCCGGGCTCACCAACCTCCAGTACGCGCCGCTCGCCGAGATCATGGGGCGCTCCCCGCAGCTGGCCCCGACGGTGACGAACTGCGCGGCACCCGACACGGGCAACATGGAGGTGCTCACCCAGTTCGGCGACGAGCAGCAGCGCAAGCAATGGCTGGAGCCGCTGCTCGCGGGCGAGATCCGCTCGGCGTTCGCGATGACCGAGCCGGAGGTGGCCTCCTCGGACGCCACCAACATCACGACGCACATCGAGCGGGACGGTGACGAGTATGTCGTCACCGGCCGCAAGTGGTACATCTCCGGGGCGTTGCACCCGGACTGCAAGATCTTCATCGTGATGGGCAAGACGGACCCGGAGGGTTCCGACATCCGCCGTCAGCAGTCGATGATCCTGGTCCCCCGTGACACGCCGGGCGTGACGATCAAGCGCGCGATGCAGGTCTTCGGCTACGAGGACCACTACCACGGCGGCCATGCCGAGGTGATCTTCGACCACGCGCGCGTGCCGGCGTCGAACCTCATCGGCGAGGAGGGCGGCGGCTTCGCCATCGCACAGGCCCGGCTCGGTCCCGGCCGGATCCACCACTGCATGCGGCTGATCGGGATGGCGGAGCGGGCGATCGAGCTGATGTGCCGCCGGGCGGTGTCCCGTACGGCCTTCGGGAAGGCGCTGGCCCAGCAGGGTGTGGTGCACAACTGGATCGCGGATGCGCGGGTGACCGTCGAGCAGGTGCGGCTGCTGGTGCTGAAGACGGCGTGGCTGATGGACACGGTGGGGAACAAGGGGGCGCACACGGAGATCCAGTCCATCAAGATCGCTACGCCCCGGGCGGTCGTGGGCATCCTCGACCGGGCGATCCAGTTGCACGGTGCGGGGGGTGTGAGCCAGGACTTCCCGCTGGCGGAGCTGTACGCGGGGGCGCGGACGCTGATGATCGCCGACGGGCCGGACGAGGTGCATCAGCGGTCGCTGGCGCGGCGGGAGCTGAAGCGGTACGTGTGACGCGGCGGGGCGGCAGGAGGGTTTTCGCCCCCCGCCGCCCCAGCCCTTCCCGTCCTCCAGGGGCTCCGCCCCTTCGACCCCGCCAGGGGGCTCCGCCCCCTGGCCCCCCCATCGGCCTGAACGGCCTCGTCCTCAAACGCCGGACAGGCTGAGTTGGACCAGCCCGAGTAGTTACGGGCGCAGGGCTCGTAGCAGCAAGTCCGCCAGGTGGTCGGCTACCTGCTGGGGGCTCATCGGGCCCTCAGGGCGGTACCAAGTCGACAGGTGGTGGACCGAGCCGAAGTGGTAGTCGACGACCAGGTCCGCCGGGGTGGCCTTGGAGAAGACGCCCGACTCCTGGCCCTCCTCGACCAGCGCGCGGAAGCGCTCGTGGTAGCGGCGGCGCTCGGCGCGGACCTGCTTGTTCTTCTCGGGGCTGAGGTGGTGCATGGACCGCCAGAAGATCATCGCGTCGTCGAGGTTGTCGATGGTCGTCACCACGACGTCCGCGGCCGCGGCCCGCAGCCGCTTCTCCACCGGCTCGTCGGAGTCCGCGACGGCGTCCAGTCTCTCCTGCTGGATGCGCAGCACGCGCGCGTACACCTCGTGCAGGAGGTCGTCCTTGGAGCCGAAGTAGTGGTACAGCGCGCCTTTGGTGACCCCGGCCGCCTCGACGATCTCCTGCACCGAGGTGCGGTCGTAGCCCTGCTCGGCGAAGAGCCGGGTGGCGGCGGCCAGGAGCCGCTGAGGTACGGGGGTGCCGTCCGAGTCCGTCGTCCTGGGCACTGCCGCCACCTGCCTTTCCGTACTGCTGTCAATTGCCTTGCGTCCGGGAACGAAGCTCCCGACGGAGGATCTTCCCACTGGCCGTCTTCGGCAAGTCCGGAAGGATCTCCACCTGGCGCGGGTATTTGTAGGCGGCCAGTCTCTCTTTGCAGTAGGCGGCGAGTGCATCCGGGTCCGTGTCGGCGTCCGGACGCAGGCTGATGTACGCCTTGACGGTCTCCCCGCGGTACCCGTCGGGCACGCCGACGACAGCGGCCTCGCGCACCGCCGGGTGCGTGTAGAGCACGTCCTCGACCTCGCGCGGCCACACCTTGAAGCCGGACGCGTTGATCATGTCCTTCTTGCGGTCGACGACGTACAGCCAGCCCTGCTCGTCCATGAAGCCGATGTCGCCGGTGCGCAGTTCGGCGCCGGAGAACGTCTCGGCGGTGGCGTCGGGGCGCCGCCAGTAGCCGGGCACGATTTGCGGACCTCGTACGACGATCTCGCCCTGTTCGCCGAAGGGGACCTCTTCGCCGGCGTCGTCGACGATCCGTACGACTGTGTGGGGGCCGGGGAGGCCGACCGCGAGGGTACCGGAGACCGGGTCGACGGGGGCCTCCAGGCCGGGCGGCACGGAGGCGCAGGGGGCGGTGCACTCGGTCAGGCCGTAGCCGTTGCGGATGTACGGCCCGAAACCGGCCCGGAACTTCTCCACCAGCGCGGGCGGCAGCGGGGCACCGCCGGAGGAGATCACCCGGAAGGAGGAGAAGTGGTCACGGGTGACGGACGGGTGGGCGGCCAGCGCCATGAAGGCCGTGGACGGGCCGACGGTGTAGTGCGGGCGGTGCTCGGCGAACGCGTCGAGCACCACGCCGGCCTCGAAGCGGTAGGCCAGCACGAGCGTGCCCGCGCTGTTCAGACAGGCGCCGAACTGGCAGACCATGCCGGTGATGTGGAACAGCGGCGCCAGCGCGAAGTACACGGGCCGCTCGGGCAGACCGAGGCCCGTCCGCTGCCGCTCGGCGTTGTACGTGATGTTGCCGTGCGTGTTGGTGGCGCCCTTGGGCGTGCCGCTGGTGCCCGAGGTGTAGCTGATCAGCGCGATGTCGGAGGGCGCGGGGTCCCGGTCCCCGGGCGCCTTGTGCCCGGCCCGCGCCACAGTCACCAGGTCGTCGGCGTCCCGGGCCTGCGGCAGCCGCTCGAAGGTCAGCACGCGCGCGTCGCCCCGCGTCTGGAAGTCCAGCTCGCACCCGGTGAGCACGATCCGCACGGGTGAGTCCGCCGCGGTCTCGCGCAGATACGACTCCCAGGCCCGGTCCGAGCAGATCAGCGCGGCGACCTCGGCGTCCCGCAGGACGTGGGCGACCTCGCCCGACTTGTACATCGGGTTGACGGGCACGACGACCGCGCCCGCCTTCCAGGCGCCCAGCACGGCGAGCACGAAGTGCGGGGAGTTCTGGAGCAGCACCGCGACCCGGTCGCCGCGCTCCAGTCCGCGCGTCGTGAGATGCCCGGCGACGGAGTCGCTGAGCTCGTCTACGTCCCGGTAGGTCACGCGGCCGTCGAAGTAGGCCAGGAAGTCGCTGTCGGGCGTCTCGGCCACGGCCCGGCGCAGGGCGTGCACGAGGGAACCGGCGGGGCTTATCGGGCCCTTCTGGGCGTCGTTCAGCAGGTTCAGCCAGGGCTTGGCCGCGTAACGGGACTCGGTCACCGGTTGTCCTCCCACTGCTGCTGGATGCGGTTCATGCCGGTCAGCCAGCGGTCGGGGTCACCGGCCCTGGCCTGGTAGTAGGCGGCGACCTCGGGGTGCGGCAGGATCAGGAAGCGGTCCTCCTCGATGCCCTTGACCAGGGCGTCCGCCACGGCCTCCGGCTCGATCGCGGTCGGCTGGAGCACCAGGTCGCCCGCGCTGCCGGTCGCGGCCAGCATGTCGGTGCGGACGCCCTGCGGGCAGATGGCGTGGACCTTCACGCCCCGGTGCCGGTAGGTCAGTGACAGCCACTCGGCGAAGGCGAGGGCGCCGTGCTTGGTGACGGCGTAGGGCGCGGCGCCGATCATGGTGAGCAGCCCGGCGGCGGAGACGGTGGAGACGAACCGGCCGCTGCCCCGCTCCAGCCAGGCGGGCAGCAGCTCGTGAGCGGCCCGGACATGCGCCATGACGTTCACGTCCCAGGAGGTCGCCCAGGCCTTCTCGTCCAGGGGCCCGTCGGCGTCGCCACCTTCGAAGGCGACGCCGGCGTTGGCGCAGTAGACGTCGACGGTCCCGCCGAGCGCGTCGCGGGCGTAGGCGACGATCGCCGAGGCGTCGCCGGGCACGGCGACACCCCCGACCTCCTCCGCGACGTGCTTGGCCCGCTCGGCGTCCAGGTCGTTGACGACGACCCGGGCCCCCTCGGCGGCGAAGCGCCGGGCGAGCGCGGCTCCGATCCCGCCACCGGCCCCCGTGACAACGACTCCAGCCCCTTGAAAGGCTCCCACCATCGGTCTCCTTAGACGCGGCCCAGCAATGGCGCCAGACTAACCGGTCGGTATGTTTCGAGGAAGGGGGTGGCGCAACACCCTAGGGGCGCGGGGCCGTGCTGATTTGCGGCTCCGCCGCGATGGGGGTCCCCCCTGTTCGAGCGAAGACGAGGACGCGGGGAGCGACCAGCCACAACGAAACCGGCACAAAACGGATCACGGAGGCCACCCCATGCACCCTTCAAGACGATCCTTACTCACGGCGGCCACGGCAGCAGCCGTCTCGGCCACGCCCACCGCAACCGCAGCCCAGCCCCACCGGCGGTTCGGCACCGGCTTCGAACGACTCGCCCACGACGGCTACGCCCTGCTCGACGGCCAAAAGGTCGGCATCGTCACCAACCCCACCGGCACAACCCGCGACGTCCGCCACATCGTCGACGTCATGCACGCGGACACCCGAGTGGATCCAAGGGCCGTCTTCGGCCCTGAACACGGCTTCCGCGGCACCGCCCAGGCCGGCGGTTCCGAGGGCCGCTACGACGACCCGGCGACCGGCCTGCCCGTCTACGACACGTACCTCAAGAGCGGCCGGCCGCTCGCCGACATCTTCACCGCGTCCGGCGTGGACACGGTCGTGTTCGACATCCAGGACGTCGGCGCGCGCTTCTACACGTACATCTGGACCCTGTACGACTGCATGGAGGCGGCGCGGCTCGCCGGCAAGCGGTTCGTGGTCCTGGACCGGCCCAACCCGGTGACCGGACGTGCGGCGCTGGGACCGGTGCTGCACAAGGAGTTCGCCACCTTCATCGGGCGGCAGCCCATCTCACAGGCCCACGGGATGACCGTCGCGGAGCTGGCACGGCTGTTCAACGAGGAGTTCCTGACCGAGCCCGTACCGCTGGAGACGGTGTTGATGTCCGGCTGGAAACGCTCGGACTTCTACGACGCCTCCGGTCTGCCGTGGGTGCCGCCGAGCCCGAACATGCCGACGCCGGAGACGGCCCTGGTGTACTCGGGGACATGCCTGTTCGAGGGCACGAACCTGTCGGAGGGGCGCGGCACGACCCGGCCGTTCGAGCTGCTCGGCGCGGAGGGCATCGACCGGCGCTGGGCCGCCGCCGTGAACGAACTCGCCCTGCCCGGCGTGCGCTTCAGGGAGGCGTACTTCGCGCCCACCTTCTCGAAGTTCCAGGGCAGGACGATCGGCGGTGTACAGGTCCATGTGCACGACCGGGACGTCTTCGATCCCGTACGGACGGGGATCGCCCTGCTCGTGACCGCCAGGAAGGTGTGGAGCGGGTTCGCCTGGCGCTCCGACCACTGGATCGACAAACTCACCGGCTCCGCGCGCGTGCGCACGATGATCGACGCAGGCGCGGACACCGGCGAGGTCGTGGCGGGCTGGCAGGAGGAGCTGGCGGCGTTCCGGAGGATGCGGCGGAAGTACCTCCTCTACCGCTGAGCCCGGCATCGAGCGCCCAATGCGCCCGTGACGTATGGCCAAGCTCCCCCGTTGGCAGGACGATGCGCCACAACGCGCGCGTCACCCGGTGGAACAGGGGGCCTGTCATGGCGGATCCGGCGATGAGCGTGACTCCCTACTGGGAGCTGGCCTTCGACGCGGGCGGGGACCCGGAGGGCCGCCGGCGCGACCGGCTGCTCGCCGGGGTGACCGAACGGAAGGTGCGCGATCTGGTCGTCTTCGCGCACGGCTGGAACAACGACCGTTCGGGTGCGACCCGGCTCTACGACCGGTTCCTGGCGCCCGTTCCGCGGCTGGCCCCGGCGGCCCGGATCGGGTACGTCGGGGTGCTGTGGCCGGCGATGCGGTTCTCCGACGAACCGATCCCGGACTTCCCGCGGGCCGTGGCGGCCGAGACACCCCGGCGCCCGGTGCTCGACAAGGACACGCGGCACGCGCTGCTGGAGTCGTTCCCCGGGCGGGCGATCCTGGTCGACCAGATCGCCCGGTTGCTGGAGCAGCAGCCGCCGGAGGAGGCCGAACTGGAGGAGTTCGGGCGGCTCGTGCGGCTGCTGGTGGAGGTGGTGGCGCCCGGGCCGCAGGCGCTGTTCGCGGCGGACACGGTGGCGGAGGGCGTGCCGCAGAGCGAGCCGGAGATGTTCGCCGGCTCCTCGGCGGCGGCCTGCGAGGAGTTCGCGCGGGCGCTGGCGGGACTCGAAACGTCCGGCGCGCAGCAGGGGTTCGGCCTCCCCAACCCCTGGGAGGGGGCGCACGAGCTGCTGCGGCAGGCGACGTACTACGCGATGAAGCGGCGTGCGGGAACGGTCGGTGAGCGCGGTCTCGGAAGGGTCGTCGGGCAGCTCGCGAAGGCGGCACCGGGTGTGCGCGTGCACCTCGTCGGGCACAGTTTCGGCGCGCGGCTGGTGTCGTTCGCGCTGCGCGGCCTGCCCGAGGGCGTGCGCACGGTGAAGTCGGTGACGCTGCTCCAAGGGGCGTTCTCCCACTACGCGTTCGCGGCCCGGCTGCCGCACGACGCCCGCGCCGGAGGGGTGCTCCAGGGGCAGCAGAACCGCGTCGACGGTCCCCTGGTGTGCTGCCACTCCCGGCACGACTCGGCCCTGGGCACGCTGTATCCGCTGGCCTCGCGCATGGCGGGCGACAGCCGGTCGGTCGCCGGCCTCGGCATCGGGCGGGCCCTGGGCGCCAAGTGGGGCGCGATGGGCTACGGCGGGGTGCGGGCGGTGCCGGGCACGCACGCGTACACCCTCGCCGAGGCCCTGCGGACGAAGCTGCCCGCCTCGGGGTGCGTGAACGTCGACGCGGCGGCGGTGGTCAGACGCGGTGGCCCGCCCGCCGGCGCGCACAGCGACATCCTGCACGAGGAACTGGCCCGGCTGGTGCTGGCGGCGGGCCGCATCCGCTGACCCGCCGCCACCCTTGCGTCACCGGTGCGAGGTGAACTCCACGACCTGCTGATAGGTCGGCCGGTTCTGCCAGCTGATCTTGCCGTGCTTGATGCCGCCGAGGGTGCGGTGGTTGATCGAGTCGGCGCACCACTGGTCACCCGCCGAGCACACGTCGTCGCCCGGGTAGACCTGGGCCGCGGTCTTGCCGGCCGCCTCCTTCAGGGTGCTGACGAGGGTGTCACGGCAGGCGCCGAGGTCTCCGCCGCCGCAGTACTCGCGGGCCAGCGGTCCCCGCACCTGCTCGCCGAGCACGGCCCGGATGTCCTTGTCGACGTAGCTCCACCAGCCGTACTGGAAGGAGCTTCCGGCGTGCGACCCGGTCGGGCCGTGGGAGGCGGACGGGGACTCGTCGACGGGGAGGTTGGCGGTCATCGCCTTGAACAGCTCGCTGCCGAGGCCCGGTTCGAACTCGGCCTTGACCAGCAGCGGCCACCAGGCGTCCAGGATGCGGATCGCGTCGGCGTCGGCGTACTTCTTGGATCCGGCCGAGGTCTCCGTGCGCTTGCCGCCCGCGGCGACCCACGCCTGGAGTTTGCCGACGGCGGCCGCGGCGGTGGGGTCGGTGACCGGCGAACTGCCCACGACCTTCAGCAGCTTGGGCAGGACGTCCTCCGCCCGCAGGTCGGCGGTGCCCGCGTCGGCCATGGCCTTCACCAGCGCGGCCCTGGTCACCCCGCCCTGCTGGACCAGCTTCTTCACCCGGTCCTCGAGGAGGTTGCCACGGTGCACGGAGCCGTTGCCCCAGGGCGCCGTCGTGTAGTCCTTGGCCTGCTTGTTGTTCCAGGAGATGTAGTAGTCCTGGTCGATGGAGTGGGGGTGGGCGGAGGGCGGGGTGTAGTCGGCCGTGTTGGTCGCCGGGTCCCAGCCCCGCCACTCGTACGCCGGCCGGGCCCACACCGGGAACTCGGCGTCGACGCCGTTCGCGCGCACCGGGTTGTCGCCACTGTTGTAGTACGCGGTGTGCTCGGAGTCGACGTAGAACCAGTTGAAGGTGTAGTTGATGTGCTGCACCGCCTTCTGGAACGACTCCGGGCCCTTCACGTAGTCCGGGTCGTTCAGCATCTGGAAGCCGACGATGGAGTCGGCCTCGTGCAGGAAGGACGAGCGCAGGGTGGTGTAGGCGACCTTCTTGCCGCCGACCGTCGCGCGGTACTCGACGGGTCCGTACTTCGTGCGCCAGACGCGCATCGTGTACGAGCCGGCCGCGGTGCCGTCGGCGACCGTCGGCTTCCAGGCGTTCTTCCGCTCGACCTTCTCCATCGGCGTGCAGGTGCCGCGGTACAGGTAGTGGTAGTCGTCCTGGCACAGCTCGACGGCGTACGTGTCGATGATGTCCTGGCCGGAGGTCGTGGCGCTCCACGAGTAGTCCTGGCCGCGGCCGAGTTCGACGTACATGCTCAGGCCCGCGAAGGAGGCGCCGCGGGCGCTGATGCCCGGCCCCTGGAGTTCCTGGAGCAGCAGCAACTGGGGGGCGAAGTAGCCGGTCTGCGGGCCGAACACGGCGACCGGGTGGCCGCTGGCGGTGTGCTCGCCGCTGACCACGAGGGCGTTGGACATGCCGCGCTTGGCGGACGACAGGGCCGACTTGGCCGCCTCCCTGGAGGCGCTGGTGGCGCTTGAGCCGGCCGCGCTGCCCGTACGGTCGTAAACCAGCGGTTCCTGGACCACCGAGCCGGCGTTGGGCAGGGCCCGGCCCTGCGGGTTGTCCGGTTTGGTCGCGTACGGGAAGCTGCCGTCGTGCTGGGTGAGGACGGCCTCCGGGTCGTTGCGCTCGCGGAAGGACTCCCACACCTCGGTGCCCTCGGCGACGCCGTACTTCTCCTGGGCGGCCAGGAGCGAGAGGGCGTTGTTGACCTCACCGCCTCCGCCGGAGCCGAACAGCGCGCCGATGACGGAGGCAAGCGCGACCATGTCGGTGATCTTGAAGTGCTCGATCTTCCCGGCGTTGGTGACCGAGTCCTTGTGCCCGGTGAGAACGTACTCGCCGGGGAAGTACCGGCCGCTGTCGGAGGCGTCGATGTAGGCGTTGATGCCGTCGAGGTAGGCCTTGGCGTCGGCGAGGGCCAGCTTGCCGCGCTCGCCGTTGGTGGCGATGGCGTTGTCGATCTGCGCCTGGAGGTCGGCCTCGGTGTAGGGCGCGTGCCGCCAGAACTGCTGTTCCAGGCCCTGGTTGGAGGGCGCGCCGCCCGCGAAGGAGGTCAGCTGGCCGCGTCCGACGTGCCGGAAGACGTCCATCAGCCACAGCCGGTCCTGGGCGGCCGCATAGCCGGCTCCGAACTCCGTGCCGTACCTGGTGGTACCGGTGATGTGCGGCACACCGGTCTTCTTGTCCCGGACGATCGTCACGTCGCCGCGCCCGGCGGGTTTGACGGTGGAGGCGACCTGGTCCGCCGGGACCCCGAAAGAGGCGTCGTTGAAGAAATTGTTGATCTTGTCGTTGGTGAGGCCGGTGTACCCCTTGGCGAGGTCGGCGTAGGGCCCGAGCTGGTCCGCGGCATGCTCGGGCTGGGTGCCGAAGGCCTGGTTGAGGAGGATCTGCGCGAGGGTGGCGTTGCCGTTCTGGCCTGGCGGGAGGATGTCCGAACACTGGTTGCCGCAGTGGTCGTTCGCCGCCGCCGCGGCCTGCGCGGTCTCCGTCTCCGAGGCGGCCGCCTGCGACAGCGGCGACAAAAGACCCGCGATCAGCGCGCATACGGATGCGGTCTTCAGGAACCCGGGGATTCCGCGGGGAGTTCTCATTCTGTCGAGAACGGTGCGTGGGTTACGCCGTGGCATGTGGGGGCTCCTCCCGACGGGGGTGGGCGGGATGTTACCGCCGGTATCCCCGCGATTGAAGATGAGCAAGCGTCACTTTTTGGAGTCAGCACAACAGGCACACGGACCACGGCAGTCGACTCCCGGGCCTCGTCGGACGGCTTATGGAGGCCATTTGAAATCGGATGGAGCCGATTCGCTTGTCGATACGTCTATTCGGCGACGTCCTTACGACGACGCCGAAGTGACCGGATTACAGGTGCAGGTGTGACGGAGGTGCAGGACGATGGCCGGTTTCCGGAGTCTGGCGAGACAGGTCCGCGATCCGCGGTGCGATCTGGCACTGCGGCGCTATTCGCTGCGCAAGTGCCTTGAGAGGTTCGCCCCTTACGGGCACAGGGCGACCTGGGACCATCTGTGTTCCCGGGCAGGGTTCGGCCCCGAGGACCGCTCCCCCATCCGGCGCGGCTCGTGGCCGCACTGGACGAACTGGAGGAGGCGCGGGAGGTCTGGCTGGCCTACGAGGTCGAGTTCGCCGAGCGCCGCAAGAAGGAGAAGCACGACGGCCTGCGCAGGCCGGGCAGTGTGGACGACTGGCACCGGCTGACCTGGGGCGGTTTCGGCGTGGCGTGGTGCGACGATCCGGCGGTCCATCCCCGTGAACCGCTGGCCGAGGTGCTGCGCCGGCTGATCGCCGCGCTGGAGCGCGAGCCGGGCTCGACGTGCCCGGTGTGCGGCGGGGAGCGACTCGCCTGGAAGTACGGCCTGGACCACGAGCCGTCGGCGGGTCCGGTCTGCACGGGCTGCGGGATTCTCGTGCCGCGTCCGGTGCTCACTCCCGAGGCCCTGGCGGACGCCAGGCGGGCGAGGCTGTTGGTGTCGGCTTGACGAATGCGGGTGCGCGGGGGGTGCGCCGGGGATGCCGCACCCCCACTGACGTCGCCGGGGCCGGCTGTCGGTGGTGACTGGCACCATCGGGACATGGTGCAGGTGTGCTTGAACGGTCCGCGGACCGCCGCCGACGGTACGGCGGTGCCGCTGACACCCGAGTCCCTGGCCGACTCCGCCGCCGACGCCGTCGCGGCCGGGGCCACGGAAATCCATGTCCATCCCAAGACGCCGTGCGGGCGGGACACGTTGTCGCCGCGCGTGCTTGCGGTGACGTTGTCGGCGATTCGGGCGCGGGTGTCGGTGCCGGTGGGTGTGACCACGGGGGCATGGGCCGAGCCGGACACCGCCGCCAGGCTGGAGCGGATACGGAGTTGGACCGTCCTGCCCGACCACGCGTCGGTCAACTGGCATGAGCCCGGTGCGGAGGAGGTTGCTGCCCTGCTCCTGCATCGCGGGGTGGGCGTGGAGGCCGGCATCTGGTCGGGGACGGACGGCGGGGAGCGGTTCGCTGTCTCGCCGCTGGGGCCGAAGGTGCTGAGGGTGCTGGCCGAGGTGACGGATACCGACCCTTCGACTGCGGTGGCTTCTGCACGGGGGTTGTCGTCCGACCTTGGTGCCGCGCATGGGCGTCCTGTGCTGTTGCACGGGGAGGACGGGGGCGCGTGGCCGGTGCTGCGGCTTGCGGGGCGGTTGGGGTTGGCTACGCGGGTGGGGGTGGAGGATGTGCTGGTGCTGCCGGGTGGGGGGCGGGCCTCCAACGCGGAGTTGGTTGCGGCGGGGTTGAAGGAGTTGCGCTGCAGGGTGCCGCTGCGCACACCCTCCCCCGAGCTCTCGGCTTCGCTCGAGCAGGGGGACCCCCCTCGCCCCGGCGGCACGACTGCCCGCAGCTGATCGGCGACCTGTGCAGCATTGGGCCAGATACCCCCCTTCGTCATGGGGCTGAACGGTCCTCTCCGGTGCCAAGCTCGCCTAAGGTGCCCGTGTGGCCTCGACAGGGACATCCTCGCTGGTGCTGCACGGCAGGCGCCGTGCCTTCGTCCGGCTGCGGGACGGGGTGGTGCTGCTGGAGGCGGACGGCCTGCGGCGCCGGATACCGGTGGCGGCGATAGAGCGGGTCGACGTTCACGGCGCCAACGGCCGGCGGCTGACCGTCGTACTGACGGGCGACGAGCCCGTGGCGTACCACCTCAGGTGCCGTAGTGCCGCCGCCGTGCACGAGTTCGCGCAGGCCGTCCGCCGTGCACTGCCCGTACGGGATGCCGACGAGCCGCGGCCGGACGGAGTGGGTCCGGTGACCGAGGAGCCGCTGGAGCGGGCGGCACCGAACCGGGTTCGTCTGCTCTGGTGGGGCCTGGGGGCGGGTATGTGCTGGTGCTCGTCCTGCTGCTGGTGAAGGGCGCCGGAGTGGTGCCGGGAGTCCTCTGGGCGGTGGCGCCCGTGGTGATCGCTCCCGGGGGGCTGGGCGTGTACGGCGGATGGCGAGTGTTCCGGGAGGCGTGGGTGCTGCGGACCCGGGGGGTCACGGTGGAAGGGCGGCTGCTGTGGTTCCCTTGGTACAGCGGTGTCGAGCAGTACACCTACGCGTACGTCGACAGCCACGGCGTACGGCGTGAGCGCACGGGCTCGGACGGCTGCGCCGAGCGGGCCGAGATCACGTACGACCCCTCGGCCCCCGAGACCACCAAGGTCGGTCGCCGTACGACGGGACAGCTCGTGTTCGGTGCGGTGCTGCTCCTGCTGCTGGGCGGCCCTGTCCTGCTGGCCGGTGCCGCGTTCGTGGTGGTGGGGTTGGTTGCGCTGGTCATCTGATGGAGCGCCGGAGGAAATACCCCCGCTCCGAGGACGGACATCCTCCGGCGCGGCCCCGACGCACCACCCGGCGCGCAGGCGCTACGCGCGCCCCTTGTCGACCATCAGGCGGGATCCGGTGAGGCGTTCGCCGAAGATGTCGCCCGGGTTGGAGAGGACGCAGGTGTCGAGGGAGAGGCAGCCGCAGCCGATGCAGTCGGTGAGGTGGTCGCGGAGGCGGTTCAGCTGCTTGATGCGTTCGTCCAGCTCCGAGCGCCAGGCCTCCGAGAGGCGCGCCCAGTCCTCCCGGGTCGGCGTCCGCTCCTCAGGAAGCTCCGCCAGCGCCTCGCGGATGGTCGCCAGCGGGATGCCGACCCGCTGCGCGGCCCTGATGAAGGCGACCCGGCGCAGCGTGTCACGGGAGTAGCGGCGCTGGTTGCCCGACGTCCGGCGACTGCTGATCAGGCCCTTCGACTCGTAGAAGTGCAGGGCGGAAACGGCGGCCCCGCTGCGCGCCGCCAGCTGGCCGACCGTGAGCTCGTGGATCTTCTCTGAAATCTGGGGCACCCCTCGAACCCTACCGAGTCCGTTGACACGGCCCCCACAGCCGACCATGCTAAGCAGTCGCTTAGAGATGCGAACGCACGCAGACTTCCTGACGCGAGAGGCCGGGACATGGCACAGCCGAGGATCTTCACGTCCGTCGACGACCTGAAGTCGGCGGTGGGCGAGCAACTGGGGTACACCGACTGGCTCGACATCGACCAGAAGCGGATCAACCTCTTCGCGGAGGCCACCGGCGACCACCAGTGGATCCACGTCGACCCGGAGAAGGCCGCCGCGGGACCCTTCGGCACCACCATCGCCCACGGCTATCTCACGCTGTCGCTGCTGCCCCTCTTCGGACCGCAGCTGATCTCCGTCGAGGGCGTGAAGATGGGCGTCAACTACGGGACGAACAAGGTCCGTTTCCCGGCCCCCGTCCCCGTCGGCTCCCGGCTGCGCGCCACCGCGACCATCAGCGCCGTCGACGACGTGCCCGGCGGTGTCCAGGTGACCGTCGCCTTCACCGTGGAACGCGAGGGCGGCGACAAGCCCGTGTGCGTGGCCGAGTCCGTGTCCCGGTACTACCTCTGACCCCGGCGGGTCACTTCGCCCCGTCTCCCACCATCCGCAGCACGAGGTCGGCGTACAGCGCGCCGACCTCGTCCGGCGTCCACGGCCCGTCGACGTTGAACCAACGGGCCACGTCGATGCACAGCGAGAGAACGGCCAGGGTCGTGCCCTTCACGTCCAGGACGTCGAACTCCCCGGCCGCCACGCCGTCCTCGATGATCGCCCGCACCTCGGCGTCGCACTGCCGCCGCAGCGCGAGGATCTCGTCGCGGGCGTCCGGACCGAGCGAGTCCAGCTCGTACTGGACGACCCGGGCGGTGGTGCGCCCGCCGGCGTGCCAGCGGACGAAGGAGCTGACCGCGCCGGCCAGGCGCTCACGGGCGGTGCCCTCCCGCCGGGCCGCCGTCCGCAGGATCTCCAGGGCCTTCTCGTGGCCGATCCTGCTGATGCGGTGCAGCAGCTCTTCCTTGGTCTTGTAGTGGATGTAGAGCGCGGCCGGGCTCATTCCGGCGCGACCCGCGATGTCCCGGGTCGTCGTGGCGTGGTACCCGCGCTCGGCGAAGGCCTCCACCGCGGCGATCAGCAGCCGTCGCGCCGCGTCGGGCGTGACCTCGCCCCACGCCTGCGCCTCACCGCCGGCCGTCTCCTCCGCCGTACTCATCACTCGCCCCTCTCCACTGACAGGGACAACACCATACCGCCGAAGGTGAGCGGGCGCTTAGTGCGGCGGCTCAGTGCTTCTCGAAGGGGGTGTACGAGGGCGCCGCCCCCTGCGCCGCCCCGTCCTGCCGGTCCCGGATCACCTTGGCGAGGGTGAAGGAGGAGGTGACCAGGTACAGGACGGCGATGGCGAGGAAGCCCCGCACCCAGGCGTCGGCGCTCAGCTGGTAGATGCCGATGGCGGTGGCCGCCATGGCGACGGCGAAGGAGGCGACGGCCTGACCGTAGAAGGCGGCCGTGTTCTGCTGCTTGCTGCCCGGTGTGTCGCTCATGGGGCAAGCTTCGGCGGACGCGGCCCGCGCCACATCCGCCGAAGTACTCAGGGGCGTACTCAGAACGCCGAAACCCCCGTCAGCGCACGCCCGATGACCAGCTTCTGGATCTGGCTCGTGCCCTCGTAGAGGGTCATCACACGGGCGTCCCGCAGCAGCTTGCCCGCGGGGTACTCGTCGATGTAGCCGTAGCCGCCGAAGACCTGGAGCGCGTTACTGGCGGCGCGGACGGCCGCCTCCGAGGCGAACAGCTTGGCCTTGGACGACTCGACGGCGAACGGCCGGCCCCGGTCGATCAGATCGGCGACCCGCCAGGTCAGCAGCCGGGCGGCGTCGACGTCCACGGCGATGTCGCTGATCAGCTCCTGGACCAGCTGGTGGCGGGCGATCGTCTTCCCGAACTGCTCGCGCTCGCCCGCGTACCGGACGGCCGCGTCCAGCGCGGCCTGGGCTATGCCGACACAGCCCGCGGCGACCGACATCCGGCCCTTGGCGAGGGCGGACATGGCGATCGAGAAGCCCTTGCCCTCCTCCCCCAGCAGCGCCGAGGCGGGCACCCGCACGTCCTCCAGCACGAGCTCGGCCGTGGCCTGGCCGCGCAGCCCCAGCTTCCCGTGGATCGTGCGGCGCGTCAGGCCGGGCGTGCCGGTGGGGACCAGGAAGGCGGAGACGCCCTTGCGGCCGGGGGCGTCCGTGGAGCGGGCGAAGAGCAGGACGACGTCGGCCCAGGTGCCGTTGGTGATGAACATCTTGGTGCCGTTGATGACGTAGTCGTCACCGTCCCGCACGGCCCGCGTCGTGAGGTTGCCCGCGTCCGAGCCCGTGCCCGGCTCGGTCAGGCCGAAGCAGCCGACCGAATCGCCGGACGTGAGCCCCGGCAGCCACCGCCGCTTCTGCTCCTCGCTCCCCCAGGCGGCGACGGTCTTGGCCACGAGCCCCAGCGAGACGGAGACGATGCCGCGCACGGACGAGTCGCCCCGGCCGAGTTCCTCCGTGACCAGACAGTACGCGAGGTGGCCACCGCCGGAGCCGTCGTACTCCTCGCCGATCGTCAGGCCCAGGAAGCCGACCTCGCCGAGCTTCTTGACGATCGCGCGGTCGACTTCCTCGGCGCGGTCCCAGGCGACGGCGTTCGGGGTGATCTCCCGCTCCACGAAGTCCCGCGCGAGCCGCCGGACCGCGCTCTGTTCCTCGCTGAGCTCCAGGTTCACCACGAGTCACCCCACTTGAAAGCCGTACATTTAAATTAGCACTGCTAGTTTCCATCGGCAGCCCTACTATGTGCGCCATGGCCCGACCGCGCAAGCCCCTGCTCAGCACCGACCGGATCGTCGAGACGGCCCGCGCGCTCGTGGACGCGGAGGGCCTCGCGGCCGTCTCCACCCGCCGGCTCGCCGCCGAACTCGGGGTCAGCGGGCCCTCGCTCTACAACCACTTCCGCACCAAGGACGAGATTCTGGAGGCGGTCGCCGACTCGGTGAGCGGCCAGGTGGACCTGACGATGTTCCAGGACGGCCGGGACTGGCGGACCGCGCTGCACGACTGGGCCGTCTCCTACCGGGCCGCGCTGCGCGACCACCCGAACATCGTCCCGGTACTGGCCCGCGGCCCCGGCCGCCGCCCGGCAGGGCTGCGCCTCGCGGACGCCGTCTACGGCGCGATGGTCGAGGCGGGCTGGCCTCCGGCGCAGGCCACCTCCATCGGCGCGCTGATGCGCTACTTCGTGATGGGCTCCGCGCTCGGCTCTTTCGCCGGGGGCTTCGTGGACGACGCCAGCGCCTACGACCCCGCCGACTACCCCCATCTCCAGCAGGCCCATCTCCTCGCCGAGCAGCAGGAGAAGATCGACGAGCGGGCCTTCGAGACCGGGCTGACCGCCCTGCTGGACGGGCTGACACGGCAGTACGAGCAGGTGCGGCGGACCGCGTAGCGACGCCGCGGGAGACACTTCGGCGACGGCCGAAGAATCCGTGTCCCATGCTGGGGGCATGACGACGAGGGACCCGCAGGCCACGAGCCTGGCACGGCTCGCCGCGCTGTTCGCGGACGAGACCCGGGCAGCATGCCTGCTGGCGCTGCTCGACGGGCGGGCCTGGACCGCGAGCGAACTGGCGCGGCACGCGGGTGTCGCCGCGTCGACGCTGAGCGAGCACCTCGGCAGGCTCGTCGCGGGCGGGCTGCTCGCCGAGGAGCGGCAGGGCCGGCACCGGTACGTCCGGCTGGCCGACGCGCGGGTCGCCCAGCTGGTGGAGGACCTGGCCTCGCAGGTCGCGCCGGGTACGGCCGTACGGCCGCGGAACCTGCGGGAGTCGAGCGCCGGCTCGGCGATGGCCCGGGGCCGCACCTGCTACGACCATCTCGCCGGGCGGCTCGGCATCGCGGTCACGGACGCGCTGACGGCGCGCGGGCTGCTGCAACAGGAGACCGGGTTCGCGCTCACCGACGCCGGGCTGGCGTGGTTCGAGTCGGCCGGTATCGGCCTGGACCGGCGTGGCCAGCGCCCCCTGGCCCGGGCCTGTCTCGACTGGACCGAACGCCGGCCTCATCTCGCGGGCGTCGCGGGTGCGGCTCTGTGCCGGCACACCCTGGAGGAGGGGTGGTGCGTGCGGATCGGCTCCGAGCGGGCCGTGAAGGTGACGGCGGCCGGTGAACGGGCCCTGTTCGATCTGCTGGGCGTGGAGGCCTGGGCGCTGCGCTGACCCCGAGCCTCCCGGACAAGCCCACCGCCCGATGGGCCGCAGAAGCCCCGTCCGAAATTCGCGAGCGTCCATTCCCCTTCCCCTCCTAGCCTCGGGAACATGATGAACAACTCCCCGTCCCGTCCCGCCCGCCGTGCGGATCTGCCGGCCGCCGCGGCGGCCACGGTGACCGTCGTGCTGTGGGCGTCCGCCTTCGTCTCGATTCGCAGCGCGGGGGAGGCATACTCGCCGGGCGCGCTGGCGCTCGGGCGGTTGCTGGCCGGGGCGCTGACGCTGGGGGTGATCTGCCTGCTGCGGAGGGAGGGGTGGCCGCCGCGCTCGGCCTGGCGCGGGATCGCCATCTCGGGCCTGCTGTGGTTCGGCGTCTACATGGTCGCCCTCAACTGGGGCGAGCAGCAGGTCGACGCGGGTACGGCCGCCCTGGTGGTGAACACCGGGCCGATCCTCATCGCGCTGCTCGGTGCCCGGTTGCTCGGTGATCCGATGCCACCGCGGCTGCTGGCGGGGATGGCGGTGTCGTTCGCCGGTGCGGTGACCGTGGGTCTGTCGATGTCCGGCGAGGGCGGTGCCTCGGTGCTCGGGGTGGTGCTGTGCCTGCTGGCGGCGGTCACGTACGCCGCTGGTGTCGTCGCGCAGAAGCCGGCGCTGGGCACGGCGAGTCCGTTGCAGGTGACGACGTTCGGCTGCCTGGTCGGTGCGGTGGCCTGTCTGCCGTTCGCCGGGCAGCTCGTCCAGGAGGCCGCGAAAGCGCCGGCCTCCGCGACGCTCAACATGGTGTACCTGGGCGTCTTCCCTACCGCCCTCGCCTTCACGACGTGGGCGTACGCGCTGTCCCGGACGACCGCGAGCCGGATGGGCGCGACGACGTACGCGGCGCCCGCGCTGGTCGTCCTGATGTCCTGGCTGTTCCTCGGCGAGGTGCCGGGGCTGCTCACCCTGGTCGGCGGTGTGCTGTGCCTGGCGGGTGTCGCGGTCTCCCGGTCGCGGTCGCGGGCGACGGCTCGGGCCGGGGAGCCGGGAGCGGTTGGGGAGCCCCGGCCCGAGCGGACCTCGGACTCAGCCCGCTGACTCGGCTTCCGCCTTGGCCTGGGGCGCGGCCTCCGGTTCCGCCGCACGCGCCCGGTCCGCCAGAACCTTGATCGAGATCAGCGCGATCACCGAGAGCGCGATGATGTAGCCGGACACGGCCATCGAGGTGCCGGTCGCCTCCAGCAGCAGCACCATGACGAAGGGGGCGAGGCCGCCGCCGGCGACGGCCGCGATCTGGTAGCCGAGGGAGGCGCCGGTGTAGCGCATCTCGGGCGTGAACAGCTCGGCGAACAGGGCGGCCTGGGGGCCGTACATGATGCTCAGGAAGCAGCTGGCGACGAAGGTGCCGACCGCGAGCCACAGCAGCGAGCCGGTATCGATCAGCAGGAAGAGCGGTACGGCCCACAGCGCGATGCCGGCCGCCCCGAAGGCGTAGATCCGGATGCGGCCGATGCGGTCGGAGAGCGCGGCGGCGGCCGGGATCAGCACGAGCTGGGTGAGGCTGACGCAGAGCGAGACCGTGAGCACCGGGCCCTTCTTCATGTCCAGCTCGCGGGTCGTGTAGTCGAGGACGCCGGTGATGAGGATGTAGAAGGTCGCGGTGTTCACGGCGAAGGAGCCGCCGGCGAGGAGCACCGTGCCGAGGTGGCCGCGCAGGATCGTGCGCAGCGGCGAGGCCTGCTCGGACTTCTCCCGCTCGGCGAGGGCGCGTTCGGCCTCCCGGAACGCCGGGGTCTCCTCGACGCGGGTGTGGATGTACCAGGCGAGGCCGAGCACGAGCAGGCCGACCAGGAACGGCACGCGCCATCCCCAGGCCGCGAACGCCGAGTCGGTGGTGAGCGCGCCGGCGGCCAGGAAGACGGTGTTGGCGGTGACCACGCCGATGGGGACACCGAGCTGGACGACACTGCCGTAGACGCCGCGCTTGCCCTCCGGGGCGTACTCGGTGGCAAGGAGCATCGCGCCGCCCCATTGGGCGCCGACGGCGACGCCCTGCGCGACGCGGAGCAGGACGAGCAGGATCGGGGCGGCGACGCCGATCGTGTCGTACGTCGGCAGCAGGCCGATGCCGGTGGTGGCCACGCCCATCAGCGTGAGCGCGAGGACCAGCATCGGCTTGCGGCCGCGCTTGTCGCCGAGGTGCCCGGCGACGATGCCGCCGAGGGGGCGGGCGAGGAAGCCGACGGCGAAGGTGGCGAAGGAGGCCAGCACGCCGGCGGTGGGGCTGCCGGCGGGGAAGTAGAGGTCGCCGAGGACCAGGGCGGCGGCGATGCCGAAGACGAAGTAGTCGTACCACTCGACGGCCGAGGCGAGGGCCGCTGCGGTGGCTACGCGGCGGCGGTTGCCCACGGCGGGCGCGGTGGGGGTGGGCGGCTGAGCGGAAGGGGCCGTGTCCATGCGGTGCACGCTCCGGTGGGTGCGAGGACGGAACCGGGGGGTGGCTCGGGTTCCGGGAACGTACTGACCGGACGGTATGGACGTCAACGGGTCGCACACCAGGAGTTTTGCCTGTACGTGGCACTCAGTGTGCGTACGGGCATGACTCAGGCCCCGGCCTCGCGCGGAGGCCGGGGTGCGGGGGAAACGGGCTAGAAGACGACCAGCGCCCGGCCGCCCTTGCCCGCCAGCATGTTCTCGAAGGCCGCCGGGATGCCGTCCAGGGAGATGCGTTCCGTCACCAGGGCGCTCAGGTCGAGGCGGCCCGCCCGGATGTGCTCGGCCAGGACCGGGAGGTCCACCGCCGGGTCGGAGTTGCCGTAGACGCAGCCGGAGAGGGAGCGGCCCCAGTGGAAGATCTCCAGGGCGTTGAAGGTGACCTGCTGGTCCTTGCCGCCGATGCCGACGACCGTGGTGCGGCCGCCGCGGCGGGTGGAGTCCCAGGCCGTGCGGATGGAGACCGCGCGGCCGGCGCACTCGACGGCGACGTCGACGCCCTGTCTGCCGGTGAGGGCGCGGATCTCGCGGGCTGTGTTCTCGGAGGCGAGGACGTAGTCGGTGGCGCCCGCCGTCCGGGCCAGCTCCTCCTTCTCGGCGGACACGTCCAGTGCGACGATTTTCGAGGCGCCCGCGATCCGGGCGGCCTGGAGGGCGGCGAGTCCCACTCCCCCGACGCCGAACACCGCGACGGTCTCGCCGGGCCGGACCCGGGCCGAGTGGTGGACGGCGCCGTAGCCGGTGAGGACGGCGCAGCCGAGGAGGGCCGCGTCGGTGAGCGGGACGCCGTCCGGGGCGGGCAGGACGCAGGACGCGCAGACGACCGTCTCCTCGGCGAACGCGGCGACGTTCAGGCCCGGGTGGAGGTCGGTGCCCCCGGTGGTGCGGGCGTAGACGTCGGCGGCGCCGCTGAGGGCGTCGGCGCACAGCCAGACCTCACCGAGCGAGCAGGCGTGGCAGGTGCCGCAGGACGGGGCCCAGTTGAGGACGACCCCGTCGCCGGGCGCGACGTGGGTGACGTCCTCGCCGACGGCGACGACCGTGCCGGCGCCCTCGTGGCCGAGGACGGCCGGGACCGGGACGCGCATGGTGCCGTTGGACAGGGACAGGTCGGAGTGGCAGACCCCGGCGGCGGCGAGCCGGACGCGGACCTGGCCCGGTCCGGGGTCCGGCAGGTCGATGCCGGTGATCTCCAGCGGGGAACCGACGGCGGGCAGGACGGCGGCGCGGACAGCCATGGCGGAAGGGACTCCCCTGGGGCTAGGGCCTGTCGTTTGGACCAGGCCGCAGGAAACTGACGGTGGTGGTCGATGCCGGTGAGCGGGGTCTGGTGCGTGCAGCTGCAAGGCGGAGGAGGGCGTCGACGCGATGGGAGTCCCCCTGCTCGAGCGGAGTCGAGAGCTTGGGGGAGTCGGCAACCGACGACAACGCGGCAGATGCGCGTGCCAGACCCCGCGTCTGCGGCGTGATCCGAACGACAGGCCCTAGAACTGGAGGGACTTGGTCTGGAGGTACTCGGCGAGGCCGTGCACGCCGAGTTCGCGGCCCACACCCGACTGCTTGTAGCCGCCGAAGGGGGCGAGGGGGTTGAAGCGGCCGCCGTTGATGTCGACCTGGCCGGTCTCCATCCGGCGGGCGAACGCCACCGCCTCGGCCTCGTCCCCGGCCCAGACGGCGCCGGCCAGGCCGTAGACCGTGCCGTTGGCGATCCGCAGGGCGTCCTCCTCGTCCTCGTACCGGAGGATCGACAGGACCGGGCCGAAGATCTCCTCCTGCGCGATGGTCATGTCCGGGGTGACGTCGGCGAAGACGGTCGGGCTGACGAAGTAGCCCTTCTCGCGCGGGGCTTCGGGGCCGCCGGCGACGAGGCGGGCGCCTTCCGCGACACCCTTGTCGATGTAGCCGCGCACCCGGGCCTGCTGCTTGGCGTTGACGACGGGGCCGATGCGCTCGCCGTACTTGGCGGCGGCCGTCGCGGCGAGCTCGACCGCCTCGTCGTACTGGTCACGGTGGACGAGCATGCGGGTCCAGGCGCTGCACGTCTGCCCGGAGTTGGACATGACGTTGGCGACCCCGACGTTGACCGCCTTGGCGAGGTCGGCGGTCGGGAGGATGACGTTGGCGGACTTGCCGCCGAGTTCGAGGGCGACCTTCTTGACCTGCCCGGCGGCGACCGCGGCGATCCCGCGGCCGACGGCGGTGGAGCCGGTGAAGGAGACCAGGTCGACACCGGGGTGCTCGGCGAGGGCCTGGCCGGCGACCGGGCCGAGGCCGGTGACCAGGTTGAAGACGCCGGCCGGGATGCCGGCCTCGTGCACGGCGTCCGCGAACAGGCGGGCGACCAGCGGGGTGTCCTCGGCGGGCTTCACGACGACCGTGCAGCCGGCCGCGAGGGCCGGGGCGACCTTGGCGACGACCTGGTGCAGCGGGTAGTTCCAGGGCGTGATCGCGGCCACGACGCCGACCGGCTCGTGGTGGACGACCGAGTTGCCGGTCTTCTCCTCGAAGGCGTACGTGGCCGCCAGCTCGGCGTAGGAGCCCGCGACCGCGATCGGCACGGCCGCGTGGACGTTCCGGGAGAGCTTCAGGGGCGCGCCGAGTTCGGCGGTGACGGTCTCGGCGATCTCGTCCGCGCGGGCCGCCAGGACGTCCCGGAGGGCGGCAAGGCGCGCCGCACGCTCGGCGGGCGGGGTCGCGGCCCAGTCCGTAAGGGCGGCTCGGGCGGCCCGTACGGCGGCGTCGACGTCCTCGGCGGTGCCCGCGGGGACCGTGCCGATGACCTGCTCGTCGACCGGGTTCACGACCTCGATCACGTCCTGGCCGGCGGCGGGGCGCCAGGCTCCCCCGATGTACATGCCGTCGTATGCCTTCATCGCGCTTCCTCCGGGGCGGGGCGTCGTCGTCCGGCACATAAACTAGCGACGATAGTTTTCCCGCGCCAGACGTCCCGGTGATCCCGTGATCCCGGCTATCACAGCACGGGGCGGGCACCGCCCGGATGTGCGGATCCTCACTCCTCCAGGTCGGGCAGGCGCGCCGGGTGCGGGCAGATGCGGTCGCCGTGCTGGTCGAAGACGAAGAGGTGGGCGAGGTCGACGAGGAGCGGCACCTGCATGCCGTGCTGGAGGGCCAGGTCCGGGGTGGTGCGGACGATGAGGTCGCCGGGCAGGCGGGGTTCTGCCGCCGCGGGGCGGGGATCGGCGTCCCCTGGGTGGTCCAGGGCCACGACGGGTCCCGCCCGGCCGGCTCCGGTCCGTTCCCGCAGCCGCGTCAGGACCGGGCCCTCGCGGCGGCGCCGCCGGACGGGCCGGCCGGGGCGGGGGCGCGGGGCCTCCAGTTCGGGGACGACGGCGGGGCGGGAGCCGGTGTTGAAGTGGACGAGGATCTCGTGCCCCTGGAACTCCACGTGCTCGACCAGTCCGGTGATCGGCACCTCGCCGGGACGGGCAGCGGAGTGCTTGGCGATCCGGACGGCTTCCGAGCGCAGGCCCACGATGACCTCGCGGCCCTGCTGGACGCGCAGCAACTGGTGGTCCAGGGAGAGCGGCTCGGGCAGGCGCAGGAACTGCTTGCCCAGGCTGATGGTCATCGCGCCGTCCAGCGGGGCGCGCACCAGGCCGCGCAGGAGGTTGATGCGCGGGGTGCCGATGAAGGCGGCGACGAACACGTTGCTGGGCAGGGCGTAGACGACTCGCGGGCTGTCGACCTGCTGGAGCACGCCGCCGCGCAGGACGGCGACGCGGTCGCCGAGCGACATGGCCTCGGACTGGTCGTGGGTGACGTAGACCGTGGTGGCGCCCAGCTCGCGGGTGAGCTGGGAGATCTCGGCCCGAAGGTGCGTGCGGAGCTTGGCGTCGAGGTTGGACAGCGGCTCGTCCATCAGGAAGGCGGAGGGGTGGCGGGCGATGGCCCGGCCCATGGCGACCCGCTGGCGTTCACCGCCGGAGAGCTGGGCGGGCAGCCGGTCGAGGAGGTCCTCGACGCCCAGCATGCGGGCGGTGGCGTCCACGCGCGGGCCGGGGTCCGTGCCCGGAGCCTCGATGCGCAGCGGAAAACCGATGTTGGCTCGGCCGGTCATGTTCGGGTAGAGGGCGAAGTTCTGAAAGACCATCGCCATGTCCCGCCCGGACGGCGACAGGTCGTTGGCGTACTCGCCGTCGAGCAGCAGCTCGCCCTCGTCGATCTCCTCCAGGCCGGCGATCATCCGCAGCACGGTCGACTTGCCGCAGCCGGACGGGCCGAGCAGCACGAGGAACTCGCCCGGCGAGATGTCCAGCGACAGCCGGTCCACCACGCGGACGCCTCGGTTGTAGGCCTTGCTCACGTCGTGCAGGGAGATGGCGCGTGTCATGAGTGCCCCCGAGGGGTCATCAGGGCGCTGGTGCTCCGCGGTCGGAAGCCCCGTGCGGGTCGTACGGGGCTGTGGGTCACGGAAGTTAACGGAATGTGTGCGGCCTGGGGAAGACACGGAGCGCGATCGGGGGTTTCGGTCCAGCTGGTGAGAAGGCGGACGGCCTGATTCGGCCACGGCCGGGGGCCGGGGGCAGCGGATGCTGGTTAGGTGGGCGAAGACCACCACGTTCCCGGAGTAGCCCTTCCTGCGGTCGTAGCTGCCGCCGCAGGTGATCAGGCGCAGCTCGGGGCGGCCCCGGGCGCCGTACGCCTGGTCCCGGCGACGGCGGCCAGCCCGGCGGCCGCGGCGCCGGCGACCGGCGTGTAGGCCTCGCCGCGGGCGATGCCGCCACCGCCCGCCGGGGGCCGCCGAGCGGCGTCGTCGGCTTGGAGGTCGGGCAGTCGACCTTGAAGACCTTGAACTTGCCGGCGCCGCGGGCCTGGTCGGTGAGCCAGGTGAGCTTGTACTGCCCGTTGGGCAGATAGACGGCCTCGCAGCGGCCCTTGCCGGTGCGGTCGGCGGTGAACGTACCGGTGTGGGTGGCACCGCCCGGGACCTCGGGCCGAAGTTGAACGCTGCGAGATAGAAGTCGCAGACCTCGGGGTCGTTGCGCTGGTTGTCCGCCGCCGTCGTGCTGGCGTGGATCCTGACGTCTCCGTTGTCCCCCGGGACGGGAGCGGCGATGGCGGGCACACCGCTCAGGGTGGTCCCCGCGAGGGGGGAGGGCGGCGAGGACGGCGGGGACGGGTGCCGGCACGGCGCGCGGGGGGTACGACGGGCATGAATATGCTTCCAAGTCACATGATTTTCACACAAACACCACGTCACCTGGCTCTCTGTCACATGCCCGCCGAAACGGAGGCAACCGCGCCCTACGACGCGTCAGACATCGCTTCTCCGGCGCAGCCGCACCCTCGACCGGCGGGCCTTGCCCGACCCTTGCCCTGCCTTGCCCGACCCTTGCCCTGCCTCACTCGCCCCTTCCCCTGCCTGACCCGTCTCCCCCTCTGCCTCCTCCGGCACATCCCCTGCCGCCGCGCCCGGCTCCCCCCGCGACCGCACGGCAACTCCCGAGGACAGCAGCAACAGCACCCCGAGCATCACGAACGGCGCCGCCACCCCCGCCACCCCCGCCACCAGCCCGGCCGCGGCGGGCGCGGCGACCTGGCCGAGACGGTTGCCGGTCAGGCGCAGCGCCAGGGCCGTGGAGCGGGCCTCGTCGGGGGCGGCCTGGACGACCGTCGTCATGGACAACGGCTGCCCGACGCCGAGGCAGAAGCCGAGCAGCACCAGCAGCAGGCCGAGCGCCCACACCGGCACCGGCAGGGCGATGCCCGCGCAGAGCAGGGCCGCCAGCAGACAGGTCAGAGTGAGCAGCAGGGTGCGGCCGAGCAGCCGCAGCAGGGGCGTCAGCACCAGGCGGCACGCGATGGTGGCCGCCGCTCGCAGGCTGAGCAGGACACCGATCACGGACGGCGCGATGCCCCGGTGCTCGCCGACCACCGGAAGGTAGGCGGTGAGGATGTCGGTCGCGGACAGCACCGCGAGGCTGATGAGGATGCCGGCCGGCACCCCCCGGGTGCGCAGGATGCGCCCGACCGGGACGCGGTCGCCCTTCTCCGCGCGGGACGTGGCCGCCGTACGGCGGCGCTCGATGCGCCACAGCGAGGTGAACGCGACCGCCCCGATCGCGCCCGCCACGATCAGGGCGAGCGCGCTGGTGCCCGTCATGTCGTCGCCGCCGATCACCGCGCCCGCGGCGATGGGGCCGACCAGCTGGCCGAGCGCGGCCCCGATGGTGAAGTGGCCGAAGTTTCGGTCCTGTTCGTGCGGCGCGGACTGGCGGGCGACGAGGGACTGGGAGCCGATGACGAAGCAGAGGTGGCCGAGGCCCATCACGCCGCTCCACAGGGCCATCGCCCACAGGGAGTCGGCGACGCCGCTGAGCGCGCAGCCGCCGGAGATGAGGACCACCCCGATGGGCAGCAGGGGCGCGCAGCGGCCGTGGTCGGTACGGCGGCCCAGGGGCACGGCGGCGAACAGCGGCAGCAGCGCGTACACCCCGGCGATCACACCGACCGCACGCTCGTCCGCGCCCAGCGCGAGGGCCCGGTAGGAGACGGCGGGCCGGGCCATCGACACCGCCCCCTGCGCGAAGCTGAAGGCGATGACGAGGCGGAGCAGCCAGCCGCGGTTCCCACCGGGCCTCACGATGTCCTCCATACGGGTCGGACGACCACGGGCGTCAGATGATGCCGAACAGCAAGCCTGCCCCGAGGATGACGAGGCATGTGAGGGCGGCCCACTTCACGACGAACTTCGTGTGGTCGCCGAACTCCACCTTGGCCATGCCGACCAGGACGTAGACGGCCGGGACGAGCGGGCTGGACATGTGCAGCGGCTGGCCGACCAGCGAGGCGCGGGCCATCTCCATCGGGGAGACGCCGTGCGCGGCACCCGCCTCGGCGAGGACCGGGAGGACACCGAAGTAGAAGCCGTCGTTCGACATGAAGTACGTCAGCGGCAGGCTCAGCACACCGGTGACGATGGCCATGTGCGGGCCCATGCCCTCGGGGATGACGCCCACCATCCACTTGGCCATCTGGTCGACCATGCCGGTCCCCTGGAGGACGCCGGTGAAGACGGCGGCGGCGAAGACCATGCCGGAGACGTTGAGGACGTTCTCGGCGTGGGCGGCGATCCGGGCCTTCTGGTCGGGGATGTGAGGGAAGTTCACGGTGAGCACCAGCGCGGCGCCGATCAGGAACAGCACCGGGATCGGCAGCCACTCCATGATCATGGCGGTGAGCAGGACGACCGTGAGCAGCGCGTTGAACCAGTAGAGCTTGGGGCGCAGGGTGGACCGGTTCGGGTCGAGGCCCTGGAAGCCGTCCTGGTCGCGGGCGTCGTCCTCGGGGGCGTCCGCTCCGGATCCCGCGCCGCCGCCGCTCGGGAGGCTCTTGCGCATGTCGACCTTGCCGTCGCCGGAGCCGCCGGCTCCCACGAGGACCGTCTCGGTCTCCTTCTCCTCCACCAGGACCTCGTCGAGCGTCAGCACGCCCAGCCGCCGGCGCTCACGCACGCCGAGGACGTAGGAGAGGACGAAGACGAACAGCAGGCCCACCAGGAGCGCCGGGATCATCGGGACGAAGATGTCGCTGGCGTCGAGCTTGAGCGCGGTCGCGGCGCGGGCGGTCGGGCCGCCCCAGGGGAGGGTGTTCATCACGCCGTTGGCCATGGCGGCGACACCGGTCATCACGACCAGGCTCATCTTCAGGCGCTTGTACAGCGGGTACATCGCCGAGACGGTGATCATGAAGGTGGTGGAGCCGTCGCCGTCCAGCGACACGATCGCGGCGAGCACCGCGGTGCCGACGACGATCCGCATCGGGTCGGCTTTGCAGAATTTGAGGATCCCGCGGACGATCGGGTCGAAGAGACCGACATCGATCATCACACCGAAGTAGACGATCGCGAACATGAGCATCGCCGCAGTGGGGGCGAGGTCGGTCACGCCGTCGAGGACGTAGTCGCCGAGCTTGGCGCCCTTGCCGACGAACACGCAGAACAGCGCGGGAATCAGCACGAGCGCCGCGATCGGCGACATCTTCTTCATCATGATCAGGACCAGGAAGGTCGCGATCATGGCGAAGCCGAGGATGGTCAGCATGAGTGGATACCTAACGTTCGCCCTTGAACTCCCACCAGGGCCGGCGGTGTCCGAGACGTTAGGTGCGTTCAAGCAGCGTTAACAAGACGTTGACGTGCGAGCAATAAGCGCAAAACTGCTGGTCACAGCTTTGCTCAGGTCAGAGCGGTGAGCTTTTCGGTCACGGATGCGCATCCAGGGGCCGTCTCGGGGGCGACCTCGACGGGCACTGCGTTGAGGACCGCGTTGCCCGACAGCGGGTCGAGCAGGCGGCCGTCGAGCAGCTGGTTGACGTTGACGCCGGGGTCGGTCGCGGCGTGGCTGAGACGGGTGCCGGGGCGGTCGTGACCCCAGCCGTGCGGCAGGCTCACCACGCCCCGGCGCACCTCGTCCGTGACCTCGGCGGGTGCCGTCACCTCTCCCCCGGCGCCCTTCACCCGCACCGGCGCCCCGTCGCGCACGCCCAGCCGTTCGGCGTCCTCGGGGTGGATGCGCAGGGTGCAGCGGTTGGAGCCGCCGGTGAGGGCCTGGCACGTTGTGCATCCAGCTGTTGTTCGAGCGGAGGTGACGGCGGCCGACCAGGACGAGCCCCTCGGGGCGTTCGGCCAGGGCCGCGCGCAGGCGGGGCAGGTCGTCCGCGATCGGCTGCGGCAGCAGCTCCACCTTGCCGCTCCTGGTCTTCAGCGGCTGCGGGAGCCGGGGCCGCAGCGGGCCGAGGTCGATGCCGTGCGGGTGCGCGAGCAGCTTCTCCAGGGTCAGTCCGTCCGGTCGTACGCCGAAGCCGTCACCGTAGGGGCCGAGGCGCAGCATCATGTCCAGCCGTCGCTCGGGGCCGGTGTCGCCGGTGAGTTGGGCGGCGAGGTCGCGGGGGTCCCGGCCGTGCACGGGCGAGTGCGGTTCCTTGACCGCCTTGCCCAGGGTCTGGTCGATGACCATTTGGTCGACCACGGCGGGATCGGCTCCATGCATGCCCGTCACGGCGAGGATCAGCCGCGCCAGGATCTCCGTCTCGGCCATACGGCCCGGCTCCAGCAAAATCGCGGGGCGGGTGTAGCGGACCTGGTTGCGTACGGCGAGGGTGTTGAAGGCGAAGTCGTGGTGCGGGCTCTGGGAGGGCGGGGGCGGGGGCAGGACGACGTCGGCGTGGCGCGAGGTCTCGTTGAGGTACGGGTCGACGCTGACCATGAAGTCGAGCGAGTCGAGCGCCTGGTCGAGCCGGTCCCCGTCGGGCGCGGACAGCACGGGGTTGGCGGCGACGACGAGGAGCGCGCGCACCGGCTCGCCCTCCTCGGTGGCGGTGTCGATCTCCTCCGCGAGGGCGGACAGGGGCAGTTCGCCCTTGGCCTCCGGGTGCCGGCTCACACGGGAGTGCCAGCGCCCGAGGGCGAAGCCGCGGCCGGGCCCGGCGGGACGCGGGGTCTTGTCGGTGGCGGCCTGCGGGAAGAGCGCGCCGCCGGGCCGGTCGAGGTTGCCGGTGAGGATGTTCAGGACGTCGACGAGCCAGCTGGCCAGGGTGCCGTGCGGGACGGTGCAGCTGCCGATGCGGCCGTAGACGGCGGCGGCGGGGGCGGCGGCGAGCTCGCGGGCGAGGGTGCGGATGACGGCGGCGTCGACATCGCAGGCCGGGGCGACGGCTTCGGGGGTGAACTCCCGCAGGGCGTCGGCCACTTCCTCGACGCCCTGCACGTGCGGGGTCGGTTCGACGAGCCCCTCGTCGAAGAGCACCTGGACCATCGCCGCCAGCAGCAGCGCGTCGGTGCCGGGCCGCACGGCGATGTGCCGGTCGGCGAGCTTCGCGGTGCGGGTGCGCCGCGGGTCGATCACGACGAGCGTGCCGCCCCGGGCCTTGAGCGCCTTGAGCTTGCCGGGGAAGTCGGGGGCCGTGCACAGACTGCCGTTGGACTCCAGCGGGTTGGCGCCGATCACGAGCAGATGGTCGGTGTGGTCCAGGTCGGGCACGGGGATGGCGTTCGCGTCGCCGTAGAGCAGTCCGCTGGAGACGTGCTTGGGCATCTGGTCGACCGTGGAGGCGGTGAAGACGCTGCGCGTGCCGAGCCCGGCGAGCAGCACCGGCGGGTAGAGGGCGCCGGCCATGGTGTGCACGTTGGGGTTGCCGAGGACGACGCCGACGGAGTTCGGGCCGTACCGCTCGACGACGGGCCGGATGCCTGCGGCGACCGCGTCGAAGGCCTCCTCCCAGGTGGCCTCGCGCAGCTCGCCGTCCCTGCGCACGAGCGGGGCGCGCAGCCGGTCGGGGTCGGCGTCGACGACCCCGAAGGAGGCACCCTTGGGGCAGATGAACCCCTTGCTGAAGACGTCGTCGCGGTCACCGCGGGCGTGGGTGACGCGCGTCCCCTCGATGGTGAGGGTCAGGCCGCAGGTGGCCTCGCACAGGGGACAGATACGCAGGGCGGTGCGGGGCACGGGTCCTCCCGGGGGCGGCGGCTACGGTGACGCACGGACGCGCCCGAGCATACCGACCGGTATGCACGGAGGGGAGGCCCCGGCCGGGACGAGGTCAGTCGAGCACCCGGGCCAGATACGCCCGCAGCATCTCCCGCATCTCCTCGATGATCTTCCGGTCCCCTTCCGGCGCGATGCGGAACGCCAGGTGCACGAGGGTGTCGGCGGTCTCGACGGCGATGAGGAAGATCCGGCGCAACTCCTCGTCGGGCTCCCGCTCGAGATAGCCGGAGAGCAGCTCCGTGAGGCGGTCGGCGACGCGGTGGTTGGGTTCGGCCTGGCGGGCGCCGACCGGGATCTGGTTGCCGAAGTCGACGAGGGAGAAGCCGGGAGCGGTGCGCTTCATCTCCAGGTACTCGTCGAGCACGGCGTCCATGGCCTCACGCCAGCCCCCGTCGCCCGCCTCCCGAAGGCGCTGGGTGACCCGCTCCGAGAAACGCTCGAGGTTGCGCTGGGCCAGCGCGTCGACCATCTGGCGCTTGTTGCCGAAGAAGCGGTAGACCGAGCCGATGGGGACTCCGGCCCGCTGGGCGACGGCACGGGTGCTCAGGGCGTCGTAGCCGACCTCGTCGAGCAGGTCGGCGCAGGCGTCGAGGATCCTGGTCAGGCGTTCGGCACTGCGCCGCTGCACGGGCGCACGACGGAGCGATGTCGCGTGGGGCACGGGCTTCATGATGCCTTTCCGGCGCGGTCCGGTGAACCTCGCCCCCCGATCCGGGGCCGAGTGTCCGTGATCCGGGACCGGGTGTCCGTCGCGTGCGTCCGCTGCTGCCGGGCATCCACGCTCGGCGCGGGTCCGGGGCCGGGTTCCGACGCGGTGATCTCGGCCGCGCTCTCCACGGGTGTGCCGTCCACCGCCCACACCGTGCCGTCGTCGGCGTGGAGGCGGGCCGTGACCTGGTGCGTGCCGCGCGGTACGAAGCGGTCGGCGAGACGGTGCTCGGGGACGCGGAGCCGGGCGACCAGGCGGCCGTCCACGTAGAGCCGCGCGACGCCGCGCCCGGCCACCGCCCGGGCTGCCGCACCGGGGGGCGAGAAGCGGAAGTTCCGCACGGCCAGACGTACGGCCCAGCCGCCGGCCGCGTCGGGCTGCACCTCGATACCGACGTCGGGGGCGTTGCGCCGCGCCACCTCGCGGTAGGGACGCCCCTGCGGGTCCCGGTCCTCCAGCAGGCGGCCCGCCGGTGTGGGCGACGCCCCGTTCTCCTGCGCGTCTTCGGAGCCGCAGCCCGCGGATCCGGTCAGCAGGAGGACGCAGACCGCGAGCACGGCCCGAGATCTCCGTGTACACGACATGCCAGGGAGCCTAGAACGCGCGTCCGGGCCGGCGGATCGTCCTGGAGTCGGGTTCTCCTCCTCCGTCGAGAGGAGGGCTCACAGGGCCGCGCGTCCCTCTTGCGCCGGGGAAATCGCAATCCTACGGTGGCGCATAGGAATCGGGTGGCAGAGGAATCGGACCGCAAGGGAGCAGCGATCATGGGCGCGGACGCGCGGAAGACCGCCGAAGGGCTGACCTATCTCTCCGGCTTCGGCAACGAGCACAGCTCCGAGGCCGTCCCGGGCGCACTGCCGCAGGGCCGCAACTCGCCTCAGCGGGCCCCGCTCGGGCTGTACGCGGAACAGCTGAGCGGTACGGCCTTCACCGAGCCCCGGGCCCACAACCGCCGCTCGTGGCTGTACCGGATCCGCCCGTCGGCCGCGCACCCGGCGTTCACCCGCACGCACAACGGCTCGATCCGCACCGCCCCCTTCACCCAGACCGTGCCCGACCCCAACCGCCTGCGCTGGAACCCCCTCCCCGACCCGGCGCCGGAAACCGACTTCCTGGCCGGCCTGTGGACCCTGGGCGGCAACGGCGACGTCACCCAGCGCACCGGGATCGCCGTCCACCTCTACGCCGCCAACGCCTCGATGGACCGGGTGTTCAGCGACGCCGACGGCGAGCTGCTGATCGTCCCGGAGCGCGGCGGGCTGCTGCTGCGCACGGAGTTCGGTCTGCTCCATGTGGATCCGGGCCATGTGGCGCTCATCCCTCGTGGGGTCCGCTTCCGTGTGGAGTTGCTGGACGGGTCCGCCCGCGGCTATGTGTGCGAGAACTACGGTGCGCCCTTCCGCCTCCCCGACCTGGGCCCGATCGGCGCGAACGGCCTCGCCAACCCCCGGGACTTCCGCGCCCCGGTCGCCGCGTACGAGGACGTCGAGGGCCCGGTGGAGGTGGTGAACAAGTTCTGCGGCAACCTGTGGACGGCCGCCTACGACCACTCCCCGCTCGATGTCGTCGCCTGGCACGGCAACCATGTGCCGTACGTCTACGACCTTCGCCGTTTCAATGTGCTCGGCACCATCTCGTACGACCACCCGGACCCGTCGGTCTTCACGGTGCTGACGTCTCCGTCGGACACCCCGGGGCTGGCCGGGGTCGACTTCGTGGTGTTCGCCCCGCGCTGGCTGGTCGGCGAGGACACGTTCCGGCCGCCGTACTTCCACCGGAACGTGATGACCGAGTACATGGGCCTGATCGAGGGCGCGTACGACGCGAAAGCGGAAGGCTTCGTGCCGGGCGGCGGGTCGCTGCACAACATGATGTCGGCGCACGGCCCGGACCGGGAGACCTTCGACCGGGCGAGCGCCGCAGAGCTGAGGCCGCAGAAGATCGACGACGGCCTGGCGTTCATGTTCGAGACGCGCTGGCCGATCGCCCTCACTCCGCAAGCGGCCCGCGCCGAACACCTCCAGCAGCGCTACGACGACGTCTGGCAGGGCCTGGAGCGGCACTTCCGTCCCTTGCACTGAACAGCCCCGACCGGTACGGATGGCCCGTGACCTCCTTCGCTCCGGACTCGATCGTCCTGAACCGCAAGCTGCCGCTCTGGTACCAGGTGTCGCAGTCGCTGCGCGCCTCGATCCTCGGCCGCTCGCCCCAGGACCCGCTGCGCCTCCCCACCGAGGAGCAGCTGGCCGGGCACTACGGCGTGAGCGTGCTGACCATGAGGCAGGCCCTGAAGGAGCTGGAGGACGAGGGGCTCATCTCGCGCCACCGCCGGCGCGGCACCTTCATCGAGCCGCACGCGCGCCGGGGCTCCCCGGTCCGTCTGCTCGGCTCGGTGGACGCGATCGTGGCCCAGCAGTCCGGCATGACGACCGAGCTGCTGGACCACGGCACCGCCCCGGTGCCGGCCGAACTCGCCGAGTTCTTCCCGGATCTGACCGAGGTGGCGACGTACCACCGGCTGCGCAGCGACGAGAAGACCGGTGAGCCCACCAACCACGCCCGCAACTACGTGCGTCCCGAACTGGCCGCGCGCATGGACCTGGACGACCTGGTCCGCTGGCCCATGACCAAGGTGCTGCGGGACGTCGTCGGGGCGGACATCAGCCGCATCACGGACACGGTGGAGGCCCGCCTGGCCGACCCGGAGACCGCGAAACTGCTCCAAGTCCCGCTGCTCAGCCCGATCCTGCACTACACGGGCATCACGTACGACGCGGGCGCGCGGCCTTTGGACGTGGCCGTCATCCAGTACCGGGGGGACCGCTTCTCCTTCACGGTGACCCTGGACGCGACGTAGGCGCTCCGCGGGAAGCGTGGTGACGCACCTGCGGGCCGGTGGGGGCTGGTCGCGCAGTTCCCCGCGCCCTTTCGGGGCGCTCGACACGTCGTACGATGCCCTGCGTGACGCACGACGACGCTCCGCTGCTGGCGGACCTCATGCCGTGGTCCGTCGCACCGCCGCGGCTCGGCCGGGGGTGGCCGGCGGGCCCCGACGCGGCGTCCCTGAAGGCCCGCTGGGACGCCCTGATGAAGGCCGAGGGAGCCGACCGCGAGACCCTGTTCGAGCCGACCCGCTCGCGCACGCCGCACACGGCGGTCGGACAGTTGCCCGGCCAGGCCGGCAGCGGCACGGAGAAGCTGGCGCGCGCCTCGGGGCCGTGCCCGGAGCCGGTGCGCGTGCTGTGCGCCCCCTTCGACGAGCAGTGGCTGATCCCCGACCAGCGGCTGATCGACGCGGCCCGCCCGGAGCTGTGGCGGGTGGCGGACGAACGGCAGGTCTTCGTGCTGGAGGCAGCCCAGGCCCAAGGGGGTGTCCGCACAGTCCCCCCTGCCCCACGCCTGCTCGTCACCTCACTGCTCCCGCTGCTCCGCCCCGGCCGGATCCGCCCGCTGTTCCGGCGACCGGGCGGGCAGGAGCCGAACCTCGCCCCCGGCCTGCTGGAGCACCTGGCCACCCGCCTGGGCAGCGCCCCCACACCGCTGGACGTGCTGGCCTGGATCACGGCGACGGCCCGCCCGGACCTCTCCGTCCCGCTCACCGGGGACGCCGACGCCTGGGCGCGAGGCCTGGAGCTGGGCCACCGGCTGCTGTGGCTGATGCGCCGCGACGGCGAACGCCCCAAGCTCCCCGGCGGCCGCCGCCCCTACGTCCGCGCCCCGCTGCCCTCCCGCCCCCTGACCCTGCTCTACGACAGGGACGAGGAGGCTCTCCTGCTGGACGAGGGCCGCATCTCCCCGGTGCCGCCGGAGGCCTGGGACTTCGAGGTGGACGGGGTGCGCGTCCTGGAGCAGTGGTTCACGGCGCGCGTCACCGAGGCCGAGCCGGGCACACTCGCCGCGATCCGCCCCGCCACATGGCCCCAGACCTGGACGTCGGAGCTGCTGGAACTGATCACGGTCCTCGCCCTGCTGGCCGAACTGCGCCCACTGGAGGATCCGACGGTCCCCGACCCCGTCACGACGACCGAGCTGCGCGAGGCCGGCGTCCTCCCGGTGCCAGCGCTGGCCCGCCGCCCGGCCACGGTGCTGGACGGCCCCGAGGAGGGCCCGGAAGGGCAACTCGCGCTGCTCTAACGCAGATCGGGATCGTAGGCGTCCAGTACGCGTTCGAGGGCCCGCCTGAACACGCCCTCCAGATCGACCGGCCCGCTCTGCTCCATGAAGGCCGCGGCCAGTCGCGGATAGGCGCCGGTGGCCACCTGGCTGCCCAGATAGGCCATCCGGACCGCGTTCTCCTCCTCCTCGGACCACGGCATGGAGCGGGTGCGCTCGACGGTCGCGATGTCGTTCGCGGTGTACGTCGTCACGACCCCGTTGAGCAGCGCGATCAGCTCCGTCTTCGTGCCGGCCGGAGCGGCGAGCGGTTCGAGGCAGGCCAGGCAGTGCTCCAGATAGCGCAGAGTGTTGGGGCTGAAGCCGAACATCCCCGACATCAGGCGCGGCACCCAGGTGTGGCGGTACATGATGGCGCGCGTCTCCTGCGCGTTGCGGAGCATGTCGGCGCGCCAGTCGCCGGTGGGCTCGAACAACTCGTGCTCGGCACCGACGGCGTCCACCATCAGCTCGTACAGGTCCTCCTTACGGGGGACGTAGTTGTACAGCGACATCGTGCCGCAACCCAGTTCCGCCGCGACACGCCGCATGGACACCGCGTCCAGCCCCTCCGCGTCGGCGATCCGCACCGCCGCCGCCGCGATGTCGGCGCGGGTGAACGCCGGTTTCGGCCCACGGCCGGTGCGCTCGGGGCGCGCCCAGATCACTTCGGGTACGGCCGCTCGGCCCGCCATCGGTCATCACCTCGGCCACCATCCTAGTTACGTACAGCGTACGTAGTGCGCTATGGTCCTGCCATGACTTCTACGTACGCTGTACTTAGTGAGGGTCTGGAGAAGCGGTTCGGAGAGGTCCGTGCCCTGCGCGGGCTGGATCTCGCGGTGGCCGAGGGGACGGTGTGCGGGATCCTCGGGCCGAACGGGGCGGGCAAGACCACGGCCGTACGGCTGCTGACCACGCTGCTGCGGCCGGACGCGGGCTCCGCGCGGGTCGCCGGGCACGATCTCGCCCGGGAGGCCGCCGCCGTACGGAGCCGGATCGGGGTCACCGGGCAGGACACGTCGATCGACGGGGAGCTCACCGGATGGCAGAACCTGCTGCTGTTCGGCCGGCTGCACCGGGTGCGCGGCCCTGCCGACCGGGCCACGGAACTCCTCGACCGCTTCGGGCTGGCCGAGGCAGCCGACCGGCCCGCCTCCACCTACTCCGGCGGCATGCGGCGCCGGCTGGACCTGGCGGCGAGCCTGATCCGCCGCCCCGAGGTGCTGTTCCTGGACGAGCCGACGACCGGTCTCGACCCGGCCAGCCGCAACCTCATCCGGGAGGCGGTGCGCGACCTGACCGCGCAGGGCACGACCGTGCTCCTGACCACCCAGTACCTGGAGGAGGCCGACCAACTCGCCGACGACATCGCCCTGGTCGACCGGGGCCGGGTCGCGCACACCGGGTCGCCGGCGCAGCTCAAGGCGCTCGTCGGGGCGCACGCCGAGGTCGTCGTGACGGACGCGGACGCGCTCACGAAGGCGGCGGCCGTCCTCGACCACCTCACGGGCGCGCAGCCGTCGTTCGACCACGAGCGGAACACCGTCGGCGCGGTCACCAAGGACCCGACGCTCACCCTCCCGCTGCTCGTTCGCACGCTGGACTCGGCGGGCGTGCCGCTGCTCGACGTGAGTTTGCGGCCACCGACCCTCGACGACGTCTTCCTGCGCCTCACAAACACCACGACCGGCGAAAGGGAGCGTGCCGCATGAGCATGCTGGCGTACGACGGGACCGCGATGCTGGGCCGCCAGCTGCTGCGGATGCGGAACAACCCGGGGCTGCTGATCCTCACCCAGACGATGCCGATCAGCATGCTGCTGTTCTTCGGCTACGTCTTCGGCAGCGCGCTGGCGACGCCGGGCGAGGCGTACCGGGCGTTCCTCGTGCCGGGCCTGCTGGTGGCGACCGCCGCGGGCGGGATCATGGCCGGCATGTTCCAGGCGGCCCAGGACTTGCACCGGGGCGTGACGAACCGCTTCCGTACGCTGCCGATGAGCCGGGCGGCCGTACCGCTGGGGCAGGCCGTCGCGGACCTGGTGGTCACGGCCGCCGGGACGGTGCCGTTCCTGCTGGTGGGGCTCGCCGTGGGCTGGCGGATCGAGGGCGGTCCGCTCCAAGCGGTGGGGGCCGTCGGGCTGTTGATGCTGTTCCGCTTCGCCTGCACCTGGGCCGGGATCTACCTCGGACTGCTCACCCGGAACGAGGAGGCGGCCGGTCAGCTGGGCGGGGCGACCTTCCTGCTGCCGCTGCTGTCCAGCGCGTACATCCCGACGAGCGGGCTGCCGGGGTGGCTGCGGACGGTCGCCGAGTGGAATCCGATCAGCGCGGTGTCGACGGCCCTGCGGGACCTCTTCGGCAACGCCCCTGTGCCCGACGGGGCGGCCTGGCCGGTGGCCCATCCCGTCGCGGGGTCGCTGATGTGGTGCGCCGTGCTGCTCGGGGTGTTCGTGCCGCTGGCCGTGCGTCAGTACGCGCACGGGGAGCGGTGAAGGGGCCGCCGGAACACCGAAGCCGGACGACGCCCCCGGTCACTGCCGGGCGGGGATGAGGCACCGACTGGGGGCGGGGCCGCGCTCGGGTGCACACCTGGCGCCGCTGCGTGCCGTGGGGATGACGGACGACGAGTGCGCAGCGTTGCACCAGGGGCGGTGTGACCGCCCGAGCGCGGGCCCCTACTTGCCGCCGAACAGCGAGCGGCGCAGCCGGCGCAGCGGCGCGAAGAGCGAGACGCGTCGCACGCGCGCTCCCCTGCCACTGCGGTCCTGCGGCTGACGCGCGGTCAGCTCGCGCATCAGCGAGGTCGCCTCGACCGTCTCCCGCTGCGGGACGGCAGGGCCACCCAGCACCGAGAGGTGGCGGTCGAGGCGCGAACTGGTCGCGCTGCTCCCGCAGGTGATCGCAGGGACCCTCGCCCTGCTGCGCACTGTTATCTGTTCCATGTCACTCCCCACCCGTACGAGTCCACCCGGCCCGGGCAGGTTAACCCTATCGCCCCGTCCGGGCACTCGTGTATCGCGGTCACAGGATTCACCTTCCCCATAAGGAGGTTGACGATGTATCTCCGATCACTCTCCGAATCCAACAGATTTCAGGGCGAGTTGGACGATCGGCTGGGTGGTGGGCTGCGGCGATCCCCCGGCCGGCTCGACGGTCACTGCCAGTGACGTCGCGGAGGTGCCGAGATCCGTCGCGACCAGGGGCGTGTCGCCCTCGAAGAGCCCCAGGGAGCGTGGTTGCGCGCCCGAGCGCATAAGCCACAACTGGTGCACGCGGCCGTCCGGTGGGGCACCGTATCCGCCGAGGGTGACCACCGCGCTCCCCTCCGAGGCGGAGGCGATCACTCCGATGGTTCGGCCCCGCCCGTCCCGGCCGCTGCTCGCACGGGCGTCCGGAGCCGCGAGAACGTGGGCGATCTCACGTGACCGGTCCCGCTCGGCGGTCAGCTGATCCTGGGTCCGATTCGCCTGCACCGCGAACAGCGAGGCGACGACGAGGGCCGCGGCGGCGGTGGCCGTGGCGAAAGGCACGAACAGCGGGATGCGGCGCCGCTCCCGCTGCCGCGGCAGCGGCTGGGTGCCCCACACATGCGGCGGCAGCTGCGGCGCACGCGTGCGTGCCGGCTCACGCACCGCCTTCTGCGGGGCCGGGTCCTGCGGCGTCGTCCGTACGGCTGCCATGACCCGGTCGCGCAGGGCGGCGGGGGCCGGGGCGGCCGTGGACCAGGCGAGCCGGACTGCGTCCTCGGACAGGGCGCGCACCTCGGCGGCGCAACGGCCGCAGTCCCGCAAGTGCTTCTCGAAGCGGACCCGCTCCGGGGGCTCCAGGGCGTCGAGCGCGTAGGGCGCGGCGAGCGAGTGCGGGTCCTCGCGGCGGAAGAGACTCATGCCACGCCTCCCAGGCACTCGCGCATCCGGGTCAGCCCGTCGCGCATCCGCGTCTTGACGGTGCCCAGCGGCAGGGAGAGCCGCTCGGCCACCTCACGGTAGGTGTAGCCCTCGTAGTAGGCGAGGGTGACGGACTGGCGCTGGAGGTCGGTGAGACGGTCCAGGCAGACGCGGACCCACTCGCGTTCGAGTCCCGCCTCGACCTCCTCGGTGACCTGGTCGAAGGCCGGGTGGTGGGCGCGCCAGGCCTCCCGCTGCTCACGCTCGCCGGCCGCGCGGGCGCTGCGCACCCGGTCGACGGCCCGGCGGTGGGCGAGGGTGAGGATCCACGACATCGCGCTGCCCCGGCCCGGGTCGAACTTCGCGGCCGAGCGCCACAGTTCGAGCAGCACCTCCTGAGCCACCTCCTCCGACTGGGCGGGGTCGCGCACCACACGCCGTACGAGTCCGAACACCGGGCCGGACACCAGCCCGTACAGATCCTCGAAGGCCTTCTGGTCGCCGCCCGCCACGAGCAGCAGCAGCTCGTCCGCCTCCACTCGGTCCCCCTCTCCCAGGCCGCACGGGGCCTGTCCCCTCACACGAGGCATTCGCAACGCACACACCTCCGGATGGGGTTACGGATCAGCGCGCCGAAAACGCGGGTCGCCCGGCGATGAAACAACTTTCCGCACGCGCCGTAAGAACGTTTGAGATTCGACCAATCCGCTTCGCCGACCGCTCCGAATGGCGTGTGTCAGGCAAGTTGGCACTGAGGACGGACGGCATGACACCTTTCTCCAGGACCGGTGCGGGACGCAGGAGCATCGCGACCGCGATCTGTGGTGCGCTGGCCGCCGGCGGGCTCACCGCCGCCGGTGTGACCGCGCTGGAACCTGAGGCGGCCTCCGCCTCCAGTCACCGCGAAGCGCCCCTGATCTCGGGGACCCCGCAGTACGACAACACCGACGTGTACGCGTTCGTCAGCCCGGACAAGCCGGACACGACGACCATCGTCGCGAACTGGATCCCGTTCGAGGAACCCGCCGGCGGGCCGAACTTCTTCACGTTCGCCGAGGACGCCCAGTACGACCTGCGCATCGACAGCGACGGCGACGCGAAGGAAGACCTGCTGTTCCGGTACACGTTCGAGACCCACACGAAGAACGACAAGACGTTCCTGTACAACACGGGTCCGGTCGAGAGCCTCGACGACCCCGACCTCAACATCACGCAGACCTACGACCTCGAACTGATCAGGCTGCGTGATCTGAAGGCGGTGTCGAAGACCAAGGTCGCCGACGACGTGCCGGTGGCGCCGTCGAACGTCGGCAAGGCGTCGATGCCGGACTACAACACCCTGCGCAAGCAGGCGATCCACAAGCTCGCCGGGGGCGCCCAGACGTTCGCCGGGCAGGCCGACGACCCGTTCTTCCTGGACCTCAGGGTCTTCGACCTGCTGTACGGCGGGAACCTCTCCGAGGTCGGCAACGACACGCTCAAGGGCTACAACGTCAACACGATCGCCCTTCAGGTCCCCAACAGCTTCATCACCCAGTCGCACGACCAGCCGGTCGTCGGCATCTGGTCGACGACGCAGCGCAAGAACGCCCAGGGCTACTTCGCGCAGGTCTCGCGCCTCGGCAACCCGCTGGTGAACGAGGTCGTCAACCCGCTGAAGGACAAGGACACGTTCAACGCGTCCGCGCCACGGGACGACGCCCAGTTCCTGAAGAACGTCACCAACCCGGAGCTGCCCAAGCTCATCGAGGCGATCTACAAGATCCCGGCGCCCGACGAACCGCGCAACGACCTGGTCGACGTGTTCCTCAAGGGCGTCAAGGACCTGAACCAGCCGCCGCACGTGACGCCGTCGGAGCAGCTGCGCCTCAACACCTCCATCAAGCCGGCCGCCGAGCCCAAGCGGCTGGGCGTCCTGGACGGCGACAACGCCGGCTTCCCGAACGGGCGGCGGCTGACGGACGACGTGATCGACGCCTCGCTCCAGGTCGTCGAGGGTGAGCTGCTGGGCGCGAAGAACGACCTGGGTGACGCGGTCGACAAGAACGACAAGGACTTCGAGAAGGCCTTCCCGTACGTCGCCCTGCCGACGGAGGGTTCGCGCGGGCCACTCGCCAAGGGCGTGGACGGCGGCAACGACGTCCGCAACCAGCTCGGCGACGCGCTCCAGCCGGCCGGTGCCGGCCAGGGCTCGGACGACATGCGCCTGATCGCGGCGTCCGCCGGGGCCGGGGCGGGAGGCATCGTCCTGATCGGAGCGGCCCTCATGTGGTGGCGCCGCATGCGGAACCGGGCGTACTGACCCGCTCCGCTCCCACCGACCGGCGCGGCCCGTTTTCCCCACCGTCCCCACGGGCCGCGCCTCTCCCTGACCACACCGCACCCCCAGCCGACTGAGGAGAGGCCATGCCTCCGCGTACGACGGACAGCGCACCGGAGAGGCGCGACGACGACCACCCGCACCCCGCCCAGGAGACCGACGGAGAGCGGTCGGCGGGGCGGGGTCAGGGGCGAGCCGACCTGAGCGGCGACGCCGGGGCGGAGGCGGGGCAGGGCGGGGGCCCGGCTGCCGGAGCGAGTGACGGGCTGCGCGCGGACTCCGCCGACGGGGCAGAGGGCGGGCACGACACCGAACCGGTCCCCGAAGCTGTGGGCACGGGGGGTGCGGACTCTCCCGGCACGGAGACTCGCGCCGGGAGCGGCACCGGCACCGGAGTCGACAGCACGCCCGGCAGCCGCGACCATCCCCGCGCCGAGGCCGGCCCCGCCGCCGAAGGCAGGCCTGACGGGCACGGCAGCTTTGGCCCTCGCCCCGGGAACGAGGACAATGCCGGCGCCGGCGAGCGCGTGGTCGCGATGCGGCGCACCGCTGATGGCGGGCGGCATTGGCGGGCTGTTCATCTGGCGGGATGTGCCGCGCTGTTGGCCGTCGCGCTGACCGGCGGGGCCGTCGCCTTCGGCGGTGTGGGGGACGGCCGTGCGCGGGCCGGCGCCGAAGCCGTGTCCGCCGGGGCGCCGGCGGCCGGTGTGCTGGCCCGGGGGGATCTCGACTCGGGGATCGGGTCCCTGCAAGAGCACCTTCGCTCCCAGCCCAGGGACTTCGGCAGCTGGGCCACCCTCGGGATCGCCTACGTCGAACAGGCCCGGACGAAGGGCGACCCCTCACGCTATCCGCAGGCCGAGCGCGCGCTGAAGCGGTCCCTGGAGCTGGATCCCGGCAACGACCAGGCTCTCGCCGGTCGTGCCGCCCTCGCAGCCGCCCGGCACGACTTCACCGGCGCGCTGAAGCAAGCCGACCGGGCCCTGGAGCAGAACCCCTACAACGAACGCGCCCTGTGCACCCGTATCGACGCTCTCGTCGAACTCGGCCGGTACGAGGACGCCGCCGAGGCAGCCGCCACCGCCGACGACAGGCGGCCCGGGGTGCCCGTCTTCACGCGGTACGCGTACGTGAAAGAGCTGCGCGGCGACGTCCGTACGGCACGTGACGTGCTGGAGCGCGCCCTGGAGGCCGCCGACTCGCCCGCCGACATCGCCTACGTCGCCACCTCCCTCGGCCAACTCGCCTGGAACCAGGGCGAGTACGAGACGGCCCTCGGCCACTACGCCCGCGCCCTCGCCGCCGACGAGGACTACCTCCCCGCCCAGGAGGGCCGCGCCCGCGCCCAGGCCGCGAACGGCGACCGGGCGGCCGCCGTCGAGGGACTGGAACAACTCGTCGCCCGCTTCCCGCTGCCCGGCCCGCTCGTCGCCCTCGGCGAGCTCTACGAGGACCGCGGCGCCGACGGCGACCGGGCGAAGGCCGGCGACCAGTACGCCCTCGTCGACGCCTGGACGTCCCTCGCCCGTGCGGGGGGTGTCAACGCCGACCTCGACTCGGCCATGGCCGCCGCCGACCACGGCGACAAGAAGGAGGCCCTGCGCGCCGCCCGCGCCGAGTGGAACCGCCGGCACAGCGTGCACACCGCCGACGCCCTCGCCTGGGCCCTGCACGTCAACGGCCGCGACGAGGAGGCCCTGCCGTACGCCCGCCGCGCCACCGCCACCGGCTACCGCAACGCCGCCTTCCTCTACCACCGCGGCATCATCGAGCGCGCCACCGGCCACGATCGTGGCGCCCGCGACCACCTGAAGGCCGCGCTCGACCTGAACCCCGGCTTCTCGCCGCTCGGCGCGCGCGAGGCCCGTACCGCGCTCAAGGACCTGGAGGGGAGCCGGTGACCCCGCGCCGCCTGTTCGCGTCCGGCGCCGCCGTCCTCACGGCCGCCTGCGCGCTCACCCTGCTGCCCGCCGGCGCGGCGAGCGCCCACCCGCTGGGCAACTTCACCGTCAACCGCTACGACGGCCTGGTCGTCGCGCCCGGCGAACTCCGGGTCCACCACGTCGAGGACCTCGCCGAGATCCCGGCGACCCAGGCGGCACCGGACATCGAGCGGCTGGGCATCACCCTGTGGGCCCGCGAGCGGTGCGCCACGGCCGCCGCGGACAGCAGGGTCACCGTCGACGGCCGCGGCACCCCGCTCACCGCCGAGCGCAGCCACGCGCGCGTGCGGCCCGGGCAGGCGGGGCTCGACACCCTCCGCGTGGAGTGCGAGCTGACCGCTCCCCTGCCGTCCGGCACGTCGGACAAGGAGACCGTGTCGCTCGGCTTCCGTGGCGCGGGCGCCTCCTCGGGCCCTGGCTGGCGGGAGATCACGGCGCGGGGCGACCGTATGACGCTCACCCACTCGGACGTCCCGGAGAAGTCGATATCAGCCGAACTGACCGGCTACCCCGAGGAGTTGCTCTCCTCCCCGGCCGACACCGCGTCCGCCGCCCTGCGCGTGCGCCCCGGCGGTGCGGCCCTGGCCGAGGAGGAGTCGGACGCCCCCGCCGCCTCCGTGCTGCCGCGCGGCACCGACCGCTGGACGCGGGCCCTGGACGACCTGGTCGCCCGGCACGACCTCACCGCGGGCTTCGCCGCGCTGGCCCTGCTCATCGCCGTCGTCCTCGGCGCGATGCACGCGCTCGCCCCGGGCCATGGCAAGACCATCATGGCCGCGACGGCGGCGGCCCGGGGCGGCCAGGCCCGGATGAAGGACGTCCTGCCCATGGCCGCCTCCGTGACGGTCACTCACACCCTGGGCGTGGTCGCCCTGGGCCTCCTGGTCACGGCCGGTTCGGCGGCGGCCCCCTCGGTGATCGCCTGGCTCGGCGTCGCCAGCGGCGTCCTGGTGACCCTGGCGGGCGCGAGCCTGGTCCGCCGCGCCCTGCGCAACCGCGCGCACACCCACCACCACGGCCCTGGCGGCCACACCCACATACACGACGGCGAGACCCCCAGCCACAGCCACGCGCACGACCACGATCACCACCACGATCACGATCACCCGCACGACCACACCCACCCCCACTCCCACCCCCACACGATCGAGCACACCCACGGCGGGTTCACCCATCCCCACCCCGTCGCCCCCACCCTCCGCGGCACGATCCTCATGGGCTTCGCGGGCGGGCTCGTGCCCAGCCCGTCCGCCGTGGTGGTGCTCGTCGGTGCCGCGGCTCTCGGGCAGGCCTGGTTCGGTCTGCTGCTGGTCGTCGCGTACGGCGTCGGGCTCGCGCTCACCCTCACGGCCGCCGGGTACGCCGTCGTCAAGGCGGGCAGCGGCATGACCCGGCTCCTGGACCGGCGCCCCCGCTGGACGGCGGGCCCGATGGCGGCCCTGGTGCGCCGGACCGCACCACTCGGCTCGGCCTTCGCCGTAGTGGCACTCGGGGCCGGACTGGTGTTCAAGGGGGCGGCATCCGCGCTGGGCTGAGTTACGTTCGTGAGGAAATCCGACGTCATGGGGAAAAAGACCTCGTGGAGATTTCGCCCGGCTGCGAATGGGGGGCGCCGTGTCCGAAGAACCGGGCCATGAGCGTGTGATCGCGGGCCGCTACCGGCTCCTGGCACCTCTCGGCGAAGGCGGTATGGGGACGGTGTGGCGCGCCCGCGACGAGGTGCTGCACCGCGAGGTCGCCGTCAAGGAGGTGCGCGCCCCGGCCGGGCTGGGGGGCGACGACGTGCGGCGGATGTACGCCCGGCTGGAGCGGGAGGCGTGGGCGGCGGCCCGGGTCGCCAACCGGAACGTGGTGACGGTGTACGACGTGGCGACGGACGGCGGCCGGCCGTGGATCGTCATGGAAGTGGTCCGCGGGCTCTCCCTGGCGGAGGTCCTGGACGCCGAGGGCCCGATGCCGCCCCGGCGTGCCGCGCACGTCGGCGCAGAGGTGCTGGCCGCGCTGCGGGCCGCGCACGAGGCCGGGGTGCTGCACCGGGACGTGAAACCGGCCAATGTGCTGATCGCGAACGACGGCCGGATCGTGCTCACCGACTTCGGGATCGCCATGGTCGAGGGCAGCTCCGCGCTGACGATGACCGGGGAGGTCATCGGCTCGCCCGAGTTCCTCGCCCCGGAGCGGGCGCTCGGCCGCACGCCGGGCCCGGAGTCCGACCTGTGGTCGCTCGGTGTGCTGCTGTACGCGGCGGTCGAGGGCCACTCCCCGTTCCGTCACGACACCCCGCTGAGCACGCTGCGGGCGATCGTCGACGAGGAGCTGCCGCCGCCGTACCGGGCCGGTCCGCTGGCCCCGGTCATCGAGGGGCTGCTGCGCAAGGATCCCGCACAGCGGCTGCCGGCCGAACGGGCCGAGCAGGACCTGCGGGTCATCGCCACGGGCGGCTCTGCGCACGCGGACACCGTACGGCCCGTCCCGTATCCGCCGAGGGTCGCGGCCCGTCCCGAGCCCTCTCCCACTCCCCCGATGCCCTTCCCGGGTCAGCCGGCGGCGTCCGGTTCCGGTGCGACTTCCGGTGCGGCGACGACGGCGACCCGTCAGGACCGTGACCGCCGGGCCGGCCGGGTGCTGGTCGCGGGCGTGGTCGCGCTGGCGCTCGCGGTGGGTGGGCTGACGTACGCGCTGCTGAACCGCGGGGACGGCGACGGGAACGGCAACCGGGGTGCAGGGGCGAGTACGCCCGCAGAGACCAAAGCCCCGCCGCGGAACACCGGGAGCGGGAAGTCCAGTCCTTCCCCGACGCCGAGCGAGACCGGGAGCGAGGAGAGCGGCCCGCCGCCGCAGTCGGTGCGGGTGGGCCTGGACGGCACGCGCACGGACTACTCGGGCCCGTGTCCGCCGCCGAGTGCTCAGGCGCCGAGGTTCACGGCGACGTTCACGGTGGGGCGGCTGCCGGCCGAGGTGCGCTACCGCTGGGTGACGCAGGACGGCTCGGTGCTCGACGGGGGCTGGAAGACGCTGTCGTTCCCGGAGGGCGGCGGCCGTACGAAGCAGGACGCGGTGACCGTGACGACGGACGCGGAGACCGGGACGTTCGAGAACGGGATCGGGGTCGAGGTGCGGGAGCCGGTGCGGACGACGTCCGAGTCGGTGCCGTTCTCGATCACGTGTGAGACGGAGACCCCGACGGGCGGGGCCTCCCCTTCTCCTTCGGACACGGGTTCGGACGGGGGTTCGGACACGGAGTCGGACACGGAGTCGGACACGGACTCCGGCTGAGCGGTCAGTCGTTGGCGTTGAGCACGGGCAGATAGCCGCCCGACTGGCCGGGTGCCTTCGGGTGGTACGACTCGCCGATGTTGAGCCAGTTGACGCTGTGCAGCCAGGAGTCGCCGGAGCAGATCTCGTGGCCGGTGAAGACCGGGCGTACGTCGCCGAAGGTGAAGCCGTGGTTCGCGGCGCGCTTGGCGATGGCGGTGTTGAGGTGGTCGGAGGCGTCGTTGATGGCCTTGCGCTTGGCCTCGGAGAGGCCGAGACAGGTGGTGCCGAGCTTGTAGAAGCGGGGGTAGCCGAGCACGACGACGTGGGCGTTGGGTGCCTTGGAGCGGATCGCCGAGTACACGCTGTCGAGCTTGCCGGGCAGCGTGGAGTCGACGTACGCCCGTGCGGTGTTGATGCGGGAGATGCAGGCGCTGTCGGACTGCGTCACACAGGTCGTCATGACGTCGGCGAATCCGGCGTCGTTGCCGCCGACGGTGATGGAGACGAGGCCGGTGGCGCTGCTCAGCGGGCCGAGCTGTCCGGACAGAACATCACCCGTTCGGGCGCCGGAGCAGGCCGTGAAGTCGAAGGTCGAGGGCGAGTGGGCGCTGGCCCAGAGGTAGGGGTAGGCCTTCGTGCTGCGCTTGCAGTCGCCGCTGGAGCTGATGTAGCTGCCGGCGCCCACTCCGGAGGAGTAGGAGTCACCGAGCGCTGCATAGCCGCCAGTTGCGGCGAGTGAGGACGCCTGCGCCGTGGCTGCCCCGGTGAGGGCGGTGCCGGCGGCGAGGAGGAGCGAGCTCACGAGGACGACAATTCGGGAACGTCTCATGGAACCTCCCTTTAGCAGGATCTCTGCCACAACCGTCGTAGCAGCTACGCGTGTTGACAGGAAGTGTCCATGCCAAGCCTTTTCGACCCTTTCCGGGACGGGCACGGCGTGTTCACCTCACGCCTTGTTACGCACTCGGCACCGCTTGTTACGTGCCCATGACAGATTTGTTGACTAGTGCTCAACTCTCTTGTTCTACGCCGGTAGATGGTCGACGCTTTACTCCGGCCGTGAGCGGAACGCGACGCTCCCGGCCGTGTGCGCGAGCACGCGCACATCCCCCACATGACGCGCGCCCCACCCAGGCGCGCGCCGCCTAGAGGAGGACTCCCTCGTAATGGCACAACTGCGTAGCAAGAGACTCGGGTTCGCCGCGATCACCCTGTCGGCGACCGCCGCCCTCGTGGGCGGGCTCACCGCCCTGCCCGCCCAGGCCTCCGCTCCCGCCGAGGGCCGGGTGCTCGCCGCGGACTCCCCGGCCGCGATCAAGGACAGCTACATCGTCACGCTCAAGAAGAGCGCGGGCCTGAAGGCGTCCTCGGCCGCGGGCAAGGACCTCGTCGAGGAGTACGGCGGGTCCGTGCGCAAGACGTTCGGCAAGGCGCTGAACGGCTACTCCGCCACCCTCTCCGCCACCGAGGCCAAGCGGCTCGCCGCCGACCCGGCGGTGGCCTCGGTCGAGCAGAACCAGCGCGTCCGGCTCTCCGCCACCCAGAACAACGCCCCCTGGGGTCTGGACCGCATCGACCAGACCTCGCTCCCGCTCTCCGGTACCTTCACCTACCCGGACAGCGCTGGCAGCGGCGTGACGGTCTATGTGATCGACACCGGTGTGCGCATCACCCACCAGCAGATCAGCGGCCGTGCCGCGCACGGCTACGACGCCGTCGACGGCGACAACAACGCCTCCGACGGCAACGGCCACGGCACCCACGTGGCCACCACGATCGCGGGCTCGACCTACGGCGTCGCCAAGAAGGCGAAAATCGTAGGGGTGCGGGTGCTGAACAACAGCGGCTCCGGCACCACCGCCGGCGTGATCGCGGGCGTCGACTGGGTGACGCAGAACCACTCCGGCCCCTCGGTCGCCAACATGTCGCTCGGCGGCGGCGTCTCCACCGCCCTGGACACGGCGGTCCGCAACTCCATAGCCAGCGGCGTCACCTACGCCGTCGCCGCGGGCAACAGCAGCACCACCGCCTCCTCGTCCTCCCCGGCCCGGGTCGCCGAGGCGATCACGGTCGGCGCCACCACCAGCACCGACGCCAAGGCGAGCTACTCCAACTACGGCTCGGCCCTGGACCTCTTCGCGCCCGGCTCCTCCATCACGGCCGGCTGGCACACCAGCGACACCGCGACCAACACCATCTCCGGCACCTCGATGGCGGCCCCGCACGTCGCGGGCGCGGCGGCGGTCTACCTGGCGGGCCACACCTCCTCCACCCCGGCCCAGGTCGCCTCGGCCCTGGTCGGCGGCGCCACCACCGGCAAGGTCACCAGCGCCGGCTCGGGCTCGCCGAACCGGCTGCTGAAGCTCGTGCCGTAACCGGCACGGACACCAGCACCTGAACAATCGTTCCCCGGAGGCTCGACACGCTTCCGGGGAACGATTGTTTCCGTCACCGGAACCTCTCAACTTGCGCCCCACGAAGCGCATCCCGCAACGACCAAACCAACAAAAACGTGAGAGGCCGTTCCAGGTCTTGCCATACGGGTTCAATCGTCAATACCGTCATACATCTCACCCGCATCGGTCCGTCAGCACGCGGCTCTAGGGGAGGGCTCAAGGACCGCGACGAACCGGCGCGGGGCGCGGTAGGGGGGTGCCGTGCTCGGTGACCGCAACTGTCTCCGGGCCGTGCCGCGCGGTCGGCTGCCGTTTTCCGCCGTCGGCCAGCTTTGCCAGCTCACCCGGCGTGCCCGAAGCTCCATCTCGGCGTGCCACGGGTGAGAACCCCCCTTTCGAACCGGATTGGATCCGGACTGCCCTGGGGGGGCGGTCCACCGGACGAGAGGGACCAGACTCATGAGCTCAGTTCTGCAGCCGGCCGCGGCGGAGCAGCATCCGCCGACCGCCGGGAAGTACCGGCCTGTCTCCTCTCACCTGGCCATAGCGCCGCCGGTGAGCGTGGTCATCCCGGCCATGAACGAGGCGGAGAACCTTCCGTACGTCTTCAAGACCCTGCCCGACTGGATCCACGAAGTGGTCCTGGTCGACGGCAACTCCACCGACGACACCGTCCGGGTGGCCCGCGAGCTGTGGCCCGACGTCAAGGTCGTCGAGCAGCGCGGCAAGGGCAAGGGCGACGCCCTGATCACCGGGTTCCAGGCGTGCACCGGCGACATCATCGTGATGGTCGACGCGGACGGCTCGGCGGACGGCAACGAGATCGTGTCGTACGTCTCCGCGCTGGTCTCGGGCGCGGACTTCGCCAAGGGCTCCCGCTTCGCCAACGGCGGCGGCACGGACGACATGACCTTCATCCGCAAGCTCGGCAACTGGGCGCTGTGCACGGTCGTCAACCGCAAGTTCGGCGCCCGCTACACCGACCTGTGCTACGGCTACAACGCGTTCTGGCGGCACTGCCTCGACAAGATCGACCTCGACTGCACCGGCTTCGAGGTCGAGACCCTGATGAACATCCGGGTCGTCAAGGCCGGGCTCAAGGTGCAGGAGATCCCGAGTCACGAGTACCTGCGCATCCACGGCACCAGCAATCTGCGGGCCGTGCGCGACGGGCTGCGCGTGCTGCGGGTGATCCTCCAGGAGCGCTCCAACCGCCGTGCCCTGCGCCGCCGTTCACCGCAGTCGCCGATGCTCGACGCGATGCGGGGAGAGGTGTCTTGAGCGGTCCCGGCATCTCCGTCGTGATCTGCGCGTACACCGAGGACCGCTGGGAGGACATCCTCGCGGCGGTCTCCTCGGTGCGGGCGCAGTCACGGCCCGCCCTGGAGACGCTGCTGGTCGTCGACCACAACGAGACGCTCCGGGAGCGGCTGGCCAGGGAGTACAAGGAATCCCCCGACGGCACTGTGGTGCGGGTGCTCGCCAACGCGGGCCCCCGCGGCCTGTCCGCCGGCCGCAACACCGGGATCGAGGCCGCGCGCGGCGAGGTCGTCGCCTTCCTCGACGACGACGCCGTGGCCGAGCGCGACTGGCTGCTGCGCTTCGCCGAGGCGTACGCCGACCCGCGCGTGATGGCGGTCGGCGGGCGTACGGAGCCGGTCTGGGCGTCGGGGCGGCGGCCCGACTGGTTCCCCGAGGAGTTCGACTGGGTGGTGGGCTGCAGCTACCGGGGCCTGCCGCGCGGCCGGGTCCGGGTGCGCAACGTGCTCGGCGGCAACGCCTCGTTCCGCCGCAGCGCGTTCGACGCGGCGGGCGGCTTCGCCACCGGCATCGGCCGGGACGGCGACAAACGTCCGCTGGGCTGCGAGGAGACGGAACTGTGCATCCGTCTCAGCCGGGCCCGGCCCGACGCGGTGCTGCTGATCGACGACCGGGCGGTGATCCACCACCGGGTGCCCGAGGCCCGCGAGCACTTCCGCTACTTCCGCACGCGCACGTACGCCGAGGGCCTGTCCAAGGCCCTGGTGGCCCGGAGTGTCGGCGCCGACAAGGGGCTGGAGTCCGAACGCCGGTACGCCACCCGGGTCCTGCCGGCCGGGGTGGCGCGGGGGCTGCGGGACGCCCTGCTGGCCCGGCCGGGCGGCGCCGGGCGGGCGGGGGCGATCGTCGCCGGAGTGCTGACGGCGGCGGGCGGATACGTGGTGGGCAGCGTGCGGGCCCGCCGGGGCGGAACCACGTTCTCGGTGCCCGAGTTGTCCGTGCCCGGGCCGGAGGGGGCGGTGCTCCGTGAGTGACGCACGCGTGCCGATCCTCATGTACCACGCGGTCGCGACCGATCCGAACGACGCGACCCGCGCCCTGTCCGTGACCCCCGAGGCGTTCGCCGAGCAGATGTCGGTGCTCGCGGACCGGGGTCTGAGCCCCGTCACCACCGCCGAACTGGCGGCGTGCTGGCGCTCCGGGCGCGCGCTGCCCGAGCGGCCGGTCCTCATCACGTTCGACGACGGCTACGAGGGCGTGCACCGGCACGCCCTGCCCGTGCTCGCCAAGCACGGCTTCCCGGCCACCCTGTTCGTCTCGACCGGGTGGATCCAGGGGCCGTACGACACCGGCGGCGGCCTGGACACCATGCTGGACTGGGACCAGGTCCGCGAGCTCGCGGCGGCGGGCGTCGAGATCGGCGGGCACAGCCACAGCCACCCGCAGCTCGACCAGGTCTCCGACGCCACGCTGCGGTTCGAGCTGATCCACTGCAAGGAGATCGTCGCGGACCAACTGAACACCGTCCCGGCGTCGTTCGCCTATCCCTACGGCTACTCCAGCCGCCGGGTCCGGCAGGCGGTGCGGGAGACGGGATACGCCCAGGCACTCGCCGTCGGCAACGGCCTCGCGCGCCGCGCCCAGGGGCCGTACGCCCTGCGGCGCGTGACGGTGCGCCGCGGCACGGACACCGCCGAGTTCGAGCGGCTGGTCGAAGGCCGTGCGATCGCCCGTACGTTCGCCAGGGACCGTGCGCTGACCAAGGGGTACGCCGTGGTCCGCAGGACACGCCAGGCACGCCGGCTGGTCTCCCGCCTCGCGGCTTGACCCGCACCTGGGAAAACGCCGCGTGCGCACCGGGAAACCGGGTGCACGCGGCGCCCTCGTGCCGGATCATGGCGGCATGTCTGGAAACCCGCACGAGGCGCTGCCGATCCGGCTCAACGTCGACGACTCCGACTCCCCGTCCGATGTCGTCGACGCGCTGTTCCTCGGCCGCTTCGCGACGGGCGAACAGCCGTACTCCCACGCGGTGAACATCGACCGCGTACGGTCCGGGGCGACGCTGATGCCGTCCGGTGCACGCGTGCTGCGCGCCGCCCGGGACGACGACCGCAGCGCGACGCTCGCGGAGGGCGACGGCTGGACGCTGCTGATCTCCCGCTGGAACCGGGGCGCCGACGTCACGGTCACGGCGACCAGCGCCGAGCTGGCGAAGAAGGTCCTCGACCAGGCCACGGACGGCGCGGCTGACGAACCCGAACCGCAGCCGGAGAACGTCACGATGGGCTTCTGGTACGTCTCCCCGCGCCGCGGCCCGCACCGCACCACGCGCCAGATCGCGGCGGGCACCTGGGACGAGATCCGGCCCAACTACACGGCACCGGTGGCGGACGCGATGGACCGCCTGATGAAAACGACCCCCGAGGACATCTCGGCCGGCTCCTCCTCCTGCACGGCCCGCCGGGCACCGGCAAGACCTCCGCGCTGCGTACCCTCGCCCGGTCCTGGCGGGACTGGTGCCAGGTGGACTGCGTCCTGGACCCCGAGCGGCTGTTCAGTGACGTCGGCTATCTGATGGACATCGCCATCGGCGAGGAGGACTCGGCGGGCAAGGGCCGCTGGCGGCTGCTGCTCCTGGAGGACTGCGACGAGCTGATCCGCGGCGAGGCCAAGCACACGGCGGGCCAGGCGCTGTCGCGGCTGCTGAACCTGACGGACGGACTGCTCGGCCAGGGCCGCAACGTCCTGGTCGGCGTCACGACCAACGAGGACCTGGAGCGGCTGCACCCCGCCGTCGTCCGGCCCGGCCGCTGCCTGGCCCGGATCGAGGTGGGTCCGCTGACCCGCGCGGAGGCGGTGAGCTGGCTGGGCCGCGAGGACGGCATCGGCCGCGAGGGATCGACGCTGGCCGAGCTGTACGCGCTGCGCCGGGGCACGTCCCCGACGGCCCTGCCGGAGCCGCGCGGGGACGCCGACGCGGGGCTGTATCTGTAGCGGGGCCACCCGCTGGGTTCGCTCACAACCGTTTCTCACCTCCCTGTCACCAAGGCGTGCGACGGTGTGCGCAGGAGCGACGCCGAGCTCCGTATGGACCAGGGAGGCTTCTGATGGCACACGCGGCACCCACCGTCTTCAGCGAACCCACCCACCGCGTCGCGCGGTGGGTCCTGCCTGTCGTCCTCGGTCTCGTCTACGGCAACTGGGTCGCGGTGAACCGGCGTCACGGTGGTCCGGTCACCGGACCGGATCTGGCATGGGGTGTGTGGAGCGGGCTCGCCTTCACAGCCGTCTGCATCGCCGTGGTCCAGGTGACCCGGCGCCTCAGACACGACCTGCACGCCCTGCACGCCCTGTTCCGGGCCGCCTTCGCCGGCGCCGCACTGGGCTTCCTCTACAGCCAGACCGGCGACGACATCCGTCCTGTGGTCATCACGACGCTGCTGGTCACGGCAGCCGTCTTCCTGTTGCTGTTCTACCGCTTCCACACGCGCGCCGACGCGTAGGGGCTCCGGAGGACCAAGGTCGCCACTGCCACCCTCCCAGGGGGTGTGGTGCTTTGATAGGGATATGACCTTGTTCGTCGGCACGTCCGGGTGGCAGTACAAGGACTGGCGGGACGTCCTGTACCCGTCCGGGCTGCCGATGCGGCTCTGGCTGGAGGAGTACGCGGGGCACTTCGCCACCGTCGAGATCAACAACGCCTTCTACCGGCTGCCGGCCCGGGAGACCTTCGAGGACTGGCGCGGCCGGGTGCCCGCGGACTTCGTGGTCGCGGTCAAGGCGAGCCGCTATCTGACCCACATCAAACGGCTCAAGGACCCCGAGGAGCCGGTCGGCCGTCTGATGAGCCACGCGGCGGGTCTCGGCGACCGGCTCGGCCCGGTCCTGCTCCAGCTCCCGCCCAACCTGCGCGCCGACCCGGGCCTGCTGGACTCCTGCCTCGGCTGCTTCCCCGCCTCGACCCGGGTCGCGGTCGAGCCCCGCCACGACTCATGGTGGACGCCGGAGGTCCGCGCGGTCCTCGAGTCGCGGCACGCGGCCCTGTGCTGGACCGACGTCCTGGCCCGCCCCGCGACCCCGCTGTGGCGCACCACCGACTGGGGCTATGTCCGCTTCCACCAGGGCCGCGCCCGCCCCTGGCCCCACTACGGCCGCCGCTCCCTCGCCACCTGGCTCGACCGCATCGCCACGACCTGGTCCGACGGCGAGGACGTCTACGCGTACTTCAACAACGACCCGGGGGGTGCGGCGGTGGCGGACGCGATGACGTTCGCGCGGCTGGGGAGGTCGGCGGGCCTGGAGACCACACGGACACCCGAGCGTCTGGCGCGGGCCGGCTGAGCAACGCCCTCTCCCCAGCAGGCCTTACTCCCCGTAAGCCGCCCGCAGGGCATCCCGTACCGCGGCGAGCGCCGCGTCCTCCCCCTGCCCCAGCCTGCGAGCCCGTTCCACATACGCCTGGGCGGCGACCGCCAGCTCCCGGTCAGCCGCCGAGCCGGCGGCGGCCACGAAGGTGCCGTGGCGGCCCCGCGTCTCGATCACGCCGTCCGCCTCCAGCGCCCGGTACGCCTTGGCGACCGTGTTCGCGGCGAGCCCCAGCGACTCGGCCAGCCCCCGCACGGTCGGCAGCCGGTACCCCACCGGCAGCTCCCCCGACCGCGCCTGCTCGGAGATCCGCGCCCGCACCTGCTCGTACGGCGGAGCACTGTCGTCGATGTCGATCTTCAAGGTCACAGGCCGATTGTCCCGTACCCGGCGGAAAATGGGAGGTACCCCGGCTGCGTTCCCACGTAACGTGCGCCTCCATGACCGTGATCGTGCGCGACCTGCGACCCGATGTCCGAGCCGACGCCGAGGGGTTCTCCCGTACCCGCCGCCTCGCCCTGCCCTACATGCTGTCCACGCCCGAGTCCGTGGTGCACACCCTGACCCGCGCTCACCCGGACGCCCACTTCGGGCAGCTCGTCGCCGAGGAGGACGGCGAGATCATCGGCACGGCCCAGATCAGCGTCGCCCACGACAGCCCGGAACCCGGCCAGGGCTCCGCCAACATCTACGTACGCCCCGACCGCAGACATCGCGGCGCCGGTTCGCTCCTGCTGCGCACCGCCGAGGAGCGCCTGGCGGGTCTGGGCGTGCGGAAGCTGTTCGCCTGGGTGCTGGACGAGCCGGAGAATCTCGCCTTCGCCGAGCGGCACGGCTTCCGCGCCAGCCGCTCCGCCTACTTCCTGCGTCTCGACCTGGCAGGCCGCACGCTGCCGCCCCGCGAGGACCCGCCGGCCGGCGTCGAACTACGCACGGCCGCCGACTTCGCGGACGACCCGCGCCCGTTGTTCGCACTGGACGCCGAGACGGCGTCGGACGAACCGAACGACATCGAGGCCGAGTTCACCGACTACGAGGCCTGGCTGGAGGAGAACTGGAAGCACCCGCTCCTTAACCGCGAGCTGACCACGGTCGCTGTCGTCGACGGCCGCCCCGCCGCCTTCAGCGTGGCGCACACCGACGGCAGCCGCTACGGGACCGCGATGACCGGCACCGCCCGGGCGTTCCGCGGCCGGGGCCTGGCGAAGCTGGCCAAGAGCGACTCCCTGCACCGGGCCCGTGCCGCGGGGTACACGGAGGCGTTCACCGGCAACGACACCGGCAACGAACCGATGATCGCCATCAACAAGTGGTTCGGCTACGAGATCTGCGCGAAGGAAGTGCGCCATGTCCGTGAAATCGGCTGACCTGCCCGGGCAACTCGACGTCGTGCTCGTCAAGGCGGGCCGCACGAAGATCCGCTACACCGGCGAGCTCCTGACGGACGACGGCACCCGCCTCGCGGTCCGCGCCCCGTGGGCGGGCAGCGGCGTCCGCGACTTCGGCTTCGTCCGCTTCGAGCCGGGGGACGTCTTCACGGAGTACTACTGGCGTGACCGCTGGTACGCGGTGAAGGAGGTCCGCTCCGCCACGGGCGCGCTGAAGGGCTGGTACTGCGACATCACCCGCCCCGCCGCGCGCTCCGGCCCTGAGCTGGTCGTGGAGGACCTCGACCTGGACCTGTGGGTCTCCGCGGACGGCACGGACGTACGACGCCTGGACGAGGACGAGTTCGCCGACAGCGGCCTCGCCGGGAGAGACCCCGAGGCCGCGGCCGCCGCGCTCGCCGCACTCGACGAACTGGAGACACTGGCCCGAGGCGACGACTTCGCCGCGCTCCTGGCCTGAGCCCCTCGGTTCACCCCGTCACCGCCACCACGGCATACCGCTCGTCCGCCACCTCCCCACCCCACAGCAGCGGATCACCGGACAGCCGCTCCACACTCACCTGCCCGGCGATCGGCGCGAGGAGGCCGGTGAGCCGCTCCGCCGGTATCCCGACCGGCTCGGCCGTCCCCCACACGCCCTCGACCAGCACGAGCCGTCCTCCCGGCCGCAGCAGCCCGGCCCAGTGCCACAGGGCGCGGCCGGGGTCGGGCAGGGCCCACAGGACATGCCGGACGAGCACGGCGTCGAAGCGCTGCTCCCCGACCGGCGGTGCCGCCGCGTCACCGATGAGGAACACCGCGTCACGCCCGGCCAGTTTCTGCCTGGCGAGCGCCACCATCGCCGGGGAGAGATCCACGCCCGTCACCCGGTGCCCCTGCTCCGACGCGAGGAGCGACAGACTGCCCGTGCCGCAGCCGAGGTCGAGCATGTCGCCGGCCCGCCCGGGCAGCCAGGAGCGCAGCCGCGCGGCCCAGGCCCGGCGCACCTCCGGATCGCGCAGCCCGTGGTCCGGCTCCTCGTCGAAGGAGGCCGCCCGCGCGTCCCAGTCCACGTCGGCGCCGATGTCCGCCGAGGTCGTCACGTCACTGTCGTTCGCCATGTACCCAAGAGTGACACCCGCCACTGACACTCGAATCGTGACAGCCGCCACTGACAGACCAGGAGCGATGAGGAACTCTCCCCCGAAAGGTCTACCTCCGTGAGAACGCGGAACCCGGTAGACCCTTTGAGGAGGCAGCCATGCGCCGTGTGACCGTGCACAAGCCCCTGAAGAAGACGGACGTCCGCCGGGTCCGCGAGGAGGCCGACGAGCGCCCCGCGGGACGCCCGGAAGTCCGCAAGGACATCGCACGCACGTGGTGGCCGGACGCCTGAGCGGCCGGTAACGATCATGAGACCCGTCAGGGCAGCCGCTTGCGATAGTGGACGCGGTCGTACGGCCCGTCGGCACGGCGCTCCACCAACTCGTAGCCGTACTTCGGATAGATCCGCTGGTTCTCCCACATCATCGCGTTCGTGTAGAGCCTGACCTCGGGCAGGCCGAGCGCACGCGCGCGTGCGTCCACGAACCGGAGCAGTCGCCGCCCCACTCCCCTGCCGTGCGCGGAGGGGTGGACGGCGATGGTGTCGAGGAAGAGATGGCCCTCGAACGCCTCGACCACGACGAGGCCGGTCACCGGCTCGCCCGTCACGAACACCTTTCCCGCCGCCACGTTCGCCGCGTGGTCCTCCTCCATGGGCTGCGGCACTCGTCCGATGCGCTCGATGTACGGGCGGAAGGCCGCGTCGATCACACCCTCGACGACCGGTACGTCGGCGGCGCGGGCCGGCCGGATCTCCTCGTCCTCCATGTCCCGCACGCTACCTACCCGATGCCGGTCCGAGCACTCTCTCAGCGGGCGGTTCCACGGTTCTCACGGGCTCCGGATCATCGAGGTGCCGTCCAACCACCGCCGACGCCCCGGCCTGACGCCCCTGACCACCTCCGTCGGCCTGGAGGCACGGCTCGCCGACGGCACCCGCATCGTGCCGCCCTGGGCCAACTGACGTCACGCAGAAGGATCTACGCCGCCAGTCCCCCAGTCCCCCGGGCATCACCGCCCGCGGGCCGAACTTCGCTCGCGCGCGGTCCGCGACCTCCTCGATGCGGCGGACCTTCTCGTCCACGGGGTCGAAGGTCAGCTGGTAGGAGGCCTGGTCGGCAGGGTCGAGCCCCTCGGCGCGCAGGGCGATCGCGCGGACCCGGGCGCGTTGCAGGCCGAGCGCCTCGTACATGCCGTACGCGGCCCTGGTCAGGTCCGGCGAGTGTGCGCTCGGTTCGTTCAGCTTGCGGCTGCGGGTGGTGGCCGAGCGGTCGGCGTAGCGCACGGTGAGGGTGAGCGTGCGGCAGATCTTGTCCAGGGCACGCAGCCGGGCACCGATCTCCTCGGCGGCCGACAGCAGGGCACGGCGGTGGCGGTCCGGGTCCAGTTCGTCGCGGTCGAAGGGGCGTTCCGTGGCCAGGGAGCGGGAAACCGCGTTCGGGACGACCCGGCCGCGGTCGACGCCGTTCGCCTTCTCGTGCAGCTCGCGGCCGGTCTTCGCACCGACCAGCCGCTGGAGCGTGGACAGCGGCGCTGCGGCGACCCTGCCGAGGGTGTCGAGGCCGTAGTCGCCCAGCGTACGGGCGGTCGCGGCGCCCACGCCGGGCAGCGCGGCGACGGGCTTGTCCGCGAGGAACTCCGCGATGGCGTCCCGCTCCTCGGGCACCGCACACGTCACCCCGGGCACGGCGTCGCCCAGCGCCACGCGGGCCAGAATCGGCCCGGGCCCGGCACCGATCACGCAGTCGACGCCGTACAGCGCGAGCGACCGCACCCGGATCACCGAGGCCAGTTCGACGGCGTCCCGCCCGAAGTACCGCTCTGCGCCCCGCAGGTCGGCCAGCGCCCCGTCCGGCGGCAGGGCCTGGACGACGGGGGTGAACTCCTCGAGCATCCCGAGCAGCCGGGGCAGGTCGGCCTCGCGCGTCGGAGGCAGCTGGAAACGTACGCAGAGGATGGTCATCCCGCACTCCCCGGACTCTGGTGCCACAACTTTCTTCCCACCGCGGGCCCTTCACCCGCGGGACGCAGATCGGCCCAGGGGTGCATCTCGTACCCCGTGGACATGCGGATCTTCCGACGCTCCGCCGGATCCTGGGACGCGGAGCCCGCCGCCGGCCCCTCGCCACCGTCACCGTCGCCGCCGCCGGAATCGCCGGCACCGACACCGGCACCGGCCAACCGGGCCGCGACCCCCTCCAGCCCCTCCTCCCGGCGCACCTCCAGCAGCTCCGCGAGGTTCCAGGCGGCGGCGCCCACCACGCTGAGGCTGCGCGGGCCGCGCCGCTGCACCACCCCGCGCACCAGCAGCAGCCAGGAGTGGAAGACGGTGTGGGCGCAGGCGTCGTGGGAGTCGTCGAAGAAGGCGAGGTCGACCAGGCCCGTGCCGTCGTCCAGGGTGGAGAAGATGACCCGCTTGCCGGACCGGATCGGCGGCGTCTGGGTGGCCGCCTTGGCGCCCGCGACCAGCACCGTCTCCCCGTGCCGGGCCTCACGCAGCCGCCGCGCGGACACCACGCCCAACTCGTCGAGGAACGCCCGGTGATCGTCCATCAGGTTCCGCGAGGCGTCCATGGACAGCACGCCCAGCTCGGCACTGAGCCGCTCCGACGAGGTGAGGTCGGGCAGCCCGGCCGGGGCCGTCTTCCGCCCGCCGGCCAACGGCAGCTGGCCACCGCCCGCGCCTCGCGCGCCCCGGTGCAGTTCGGTCAGATGCAGTTGCAGATCACGCCGGTTGGCGCCGAACGCGTCCAGCGCTCCGACCTGCGCGAGCCGCTGGGCCAGCGGACGACTGGGCCGGCCTCGCTCCCAGAAGTCGACCAGCGAGGCGTACGGCTGCCCTTCGGCGATCCGCGCCGCCTCGGCCTCGCTGATGCCGTGCACATCGGAGAGCGCCAGCCGCAGCCCCCATATACCGGACACCAGTTCGATACGGTGTGCGACGCCCGACGCGTTCACATCCAACGGCAGCACCGGCACCCCGCGCCGCCGCGCGTCCGCCAGCAGCAGCCGCTTCGGATACATGCCGGGGTCGTGCGTGAGCAACCCCGCGTAGAAAGCGGCCGGGTGATGCGCTTTCAGCCATGCCGACTGGTAGGTCGGTACGGCGAAGGCGACCGCGTGGGCCTTGCAGAAGCCGTACGACCCGAAGGCCTCGACGATCTCCCAGGTCCGCTGGATCGTTTCCGCGTCATACCCGTTCGCCGCCGCGTGCTGCGCGAACCACACCTTGATCCGCCCCTGCGACTCCGGATCCGACAGCCCGCGCCGCACCCGGTCCGCCTCACCGCGCCCGCAGCCGGTCATGATGTCGACGATGTCGATGATCTGCTCATGGAAGACGACGACCCCGTACGTCTCCTTCAGCGGCTCCTCCAGATCCGGGTGCGGATAGCGGATCGGTGCCCGCCCGTGCCGCGCCTCGATGAACGGCCGCACCATGTCGGCGGCGACCGGCCCGGGCCGGAACAGCGAGATGTCGACGACGAGATCATGGAAGGTGGCCGGCTGGAGCCGCCCGACCAGGTCCCGCTGCCCCGGCGACTCGATCTGGAAGCAGCCGAGCGTCTCGGTGGACCGGATCAGCCGGTACGTCGCCGGATCCCCCGGCGGCAGGGCGTCCAGACCGACCCTGACGCCCGACACCCGCTCCACCTCCGCCACGGCGTGCGCCATCGCCGACTGCATCCGCACCCCCAGCACGTCCAGCTTGAGCAGCCCGAGGTCCTCGACGTCGTCCTTGTCGAACTGGGACATCGGAAAGCCCTCGCCGCTGGTCGGCATGACCGGCGTACGCGCCAGCAGGGAGGCGTCGGACAGCAGCACCCCGCACGGGTGCATGGCCACCCCGCGCGGCAGCGCGTCCAGCGCCTCGACCAGCTCCCACAGCCTCCCGTACCTCTCCTTCTCCCCCGCCAGCGCACGCAGTTCGGGCAGCTCCTCCAGCGCGGCGCGGGCGTCCCGCGCCCGGATGTGCGGAAAGGACTTGGCGACCCGGTCGATCTCGGCCGGGTCCATGGACAGCGCCGCCCCCACGTCACGGATCGCATGCCGCACGCGATACGTCTCCGGCATCGCGACCGTCGCGACCCGCTCGGTGCCGAACCGGTCGATGATCGCGCGGTAGACCTCCAGCCGGCGCGCGGACTCCACGTCGATGTCGATGTCGGGCAGCACGACCCGCTCCTTCGACAGGAACCGCTCCATCAGCAGCCGGTGCTCGATCGGATCGGCGTGCGCGATCCCGAGCAGATGGTTGACGAGCGACCCCGCACCGGACCCCCGGGCGGCGACCCGGATGCCCATCTCCCGCACATCGTCGACCACTTGAGCCACGGTCAGGAAGTAGGAGGCGAAGCCATGATGGGCGATGACGTCCAGCTCGTAGTGCATCCGCTCCCAGTACTCCCGCCGCCGGTCGTACCCGCGCAGCACCATCCCCGCCGCCGCCCGCGAGGCAAGCGTCCGCTGGGCGGTACGTCGCCCGGCGCCGACCAGATGCGGCTCGGGGAAGTGGACGGTACCGATCCCGATGTCGTCCTCGGGATCGACCAGGCACTCGGCGGCCGTGGCCTCGGTCTGCTCCACCAGCCGGTGAGCGGTGTCCCGCCGGAACCCGGCGGCCTCCACGATCCGCTCCGCCACCCCGAGCATGGCCCCCGCGCCCTTGAGCCAGGCCTCGCCGGAGTCCAGCTCCTTGGTCGGGTCGACGGGCACCAGCCGGCGCGCGGCGTCCAGCACGTCGGCGACCGGCCCCAGCCCCGGGTCGGCGTACCGTACGGCGTTGCTGAGCACGGGCCGGATCCGCTGCTCGGCGGCGAACCCGACGGTCCGGGCGGCCAGCCGCAGAGAGCCGGGCCCCGTACCTTTCCGGCCATGCCAGACGGCCTCCAGCCGCAGGGCGTCGCCGTAGACCTCACGCCAGGGCACGAGCAGCCGCGCCGCACGGTCGGGACGCCCGGCTGCCAAGGCACGCCCCACATCCGAATCGGGCCCGAGCAGCACGGTCACGCCCTCGGCTTGATTGCGCTCCCAGGGCAGCAGGGGCGTCCTCTCCCCCTCATGCACGGCCGAGACCAGTCGGCACAGCCCGGCCCATCCACGGGCACCGTCCCGGGCGAGAAAGGTCACCCGGGGGGCCGACTCGTCGACGAAGACGCCACCGCGCACAGGAGTCCGGCGCCGCCCCCGCCCGGTCCCGGGCTCGGGCGGCTCCGCTCCCGCCACCGCCAGATCCGCCCCGAACACCGGACGGACCCCGGCCTTCGCACAGGCCTTGGCGAACCGGACGGCACCGGCAAGCGTCTCGCGATCAGTGAGAGCCAGGGCGTCCATGCCCCGCTCGGAGGCACGCTCGGCCAGCCGCTCCGGGTGCGAGGCTCCATACCGCAACGAGAACCCGGAGACGGTGTGCAGATGCGTGAAGCCCGGCACACGCACCTCCCGCACTCGTGAACCACACCGGCTCTCGAACATCTGTTCCCAGCTACCTCACCCCCACCATAGACCAATTCTCGAATACATGTGCGACATCCGCTCGGCCCCGCCCCACCTGCGGAAACACCGCGTCGCCCCAGACCGCGGAGGCACTACGTGGGAGCCCCGCACGACCCGAAACCCAAGGACGTGCCCTTCGCGGTGGTCGCCCCCGGTGCGGCGTCCGGGCAAGCCGTAACCCGACTGGACCGGCTGCCCGGCTCCCCCTGGACCCCCGCGCCCTGCCCGACGAGTCCACGGCCCGGAACCAGATCACGAACCGCGACATCGACGGCGCCCTGATCATCAACCCCGCCGGCACCGACACCCTCCTGGCCGCCTCCGGCGGCGGCAGGGTCCTCTCCACCACCCTGACCACCCTCGTCACCACCCTGGAGACCCTCCGGCGCAGCCCCGACCCACCACCCGCGCGCAGGCGCGACACAAGCCCCCACCGAAGCTGCACAGGCCGCCGCAGGCACCCCGCCCAACCGCCGGAGGCACACGCGGAAGTCCCGCCCCTCACACAAGGGGCGGGACTTCACAACCTGGAACCCGGAACTCAGCCGATCTCGGTCCCGGTAGCCGACAGCGCCTCCGTCACAGGCTGGAAGAACGTCTCCCCACCGGACGTGCAGTCACCGCTGCCACCGGACGTCAGCCCGATCGCGTTGCTGCCCGAGAAGAGCGAGCCACCACTGTCACCGGGCTCCGCGCACACGTCGGTCTGGATCAGACCGTTCACGATGTCGCCGTTGCCGTAGTTCACGGTGGCGTCCAGCCCCGTGACCTTCCCGTCATGCACCTGGGTCGTCGAACCGCTCCGCGTGACCTCCATGCCGACCGTCGCCTCGGAGGCACCCGTGATCTTCTGCGTCGAGCCGTTGTAGAGGTTCACCTCGCTCGGGTGAGCCACATCCGCGGTGTACTTGACCAGCCCGTAGTCGTCACCGGGGAAGCTGGAGTCCGCGTTGGTGCCGATCTCCTTGCCGCTGGAGTCCGACCACGTCGAGATGCCCTCGGTGCAGTGCCCGGCGGTCAGGAAGAACGGTTCGCCACCCTTGACCACGTTGAAGCCGAGCGAGCAACGGCCACCGCCACCGGTGATCGCGTCGCCACCGGCGATGAAGGGCTTGTACTCGCCCTTCGTCCGCTTGAGTTCGGCCTTCGGGCCGAGCCCGTCGACGACCTTCGTCAGCTTCGCCCACTCGGCCTTGGACACCGTGCGGTCGGCGGTGACGACGATCTTGTTGGCCGTCGGGTCGGTCACCCAGGAGGTGCCCGGAATCGTCGCGTCCTGCTTCAGCGTGCCGCGGGCGCTCTTCAGTTCGGCGAGAGAGTTCGCCACGACTCTCGCCTTGGCTCCGGCCTTCTCGACGGCCTTGGCCGCGGCCTCGTCGAGCACGTTCACCACGAGGTTCTTGCTCTTCGTGTCGTAGTACGTGCCCGCCGCGTCGGCGCCCAGGTCCTCGGCCAGCGTCGAGGCGAGCTTTCCGGCCGCCGTGACCGACAGGGTCCGGGGTGCGGCGGTCTTTGGGGTCTCGCTCGCGTTCGCAGTCTGGAAGGTGACTCCCGCGGCGACCAGTGCGGCGATACCCGCACCTGCCACGGCTGCACGCCGCTTGGGTATGCGTCGGTGCTTCAACTCACGTCCTCCTGTGGGGGGTCGGTCCGAGAGGTTGTGGGGACCTCGCGGACCGGAAGGCTTTGTTGACGAGCGCCCACTATTCCGAGGACAACGGGGAGCACACAAGGTCGAGTTCAGGACGCGCGTAGATGAGGGACCGCACGCCCCCTCATTTTGACCGTCCACGGTCAAATCGGACTCAACTTCCTGCCGCTTCACGCGCGTTCACACTGCAAATATTACGCGTGAGTAATGTGTGCCCACTCTGTGAGGTCTGACCACGGCTGAAAATCGCCTGCCCGGCCGGCCCACGGCGACCCCACAGAAACACGACAACCCCACTGAAAAGGAGAAGCCCCCGCACGCAATGCGTGCGGGGGCACAAAACTCAGTCTGCTACCGACCGGGACCGGCCTAGTACACGCTGACCCCGTAGGCGCTCAGCGCCTCCGTGACGGGCTGGAAGAACGTCGTACCACCGGAGGAGCAGTTGCCGCTGCCGCCGGAGGTCAGACCGTAGGCGACGCCGTTGCTGCCGTAGAGCGAACCGCCGGAGTCACCGGGCTCCGCGCATACGTTGGTCTGGATCAGGCCGGAGACGATGTCCCCGCCGCCGTAGTTGACGGTGGCGTTGAGGGCGGTGACACGGCCGCTGTGCGTACCGGTCGTGGAGCCGTCGCGGATGACCGTGGTGCCCACGCTCGGGGTGGCCGCGCGCGTGATGTCCACGCCGTTGGCGGTGCCGGGACGGCTGACGGAGCCGCTGTAGCGGACGAGGCCGTAGTCGTTGCCCGGGAAGCTGGAGCCGGCGGTCGAGCCGATGACCGTGGTACGGCCGGAGTTGGAGTACCAGGTGCCCGCGCCGTCGGTACAGTGACCGGCGGTCAGGAAGTACTCGGTGCCGTTGCTGGCGCGGACGTTGAAGCCGAGGGAGCAGCGCCAGCTGCTCGCATAGATGGCGTCGCCGCCCTGGATCAGCTTGTTGAACTTGCCGTGGGTGCGCTTGATCGTGAGCGCGTCGGCGTTGGCGCCGGCCTGCTGCTTGATCTTCGCTATCTCGGCCTGGGTGACCGTGCTGTCGACGGTCAGGAGCACGCGGTTGGTCTTGCTGTCGACGGCCCAGGCGGTGCCCGGGATGTCGGCCTTCAGGATCGAGCCGCTGGCGCTCTTGAGCTCGGTGGCGCTGAAGGTGGCGGGGGTGTCGGACGCGTTCGCGCTGGGGATCGCGATCGCGGCGGCGGCGACGAGGCCGGTGGAAACGGCGATCAGCCGGGTCCGTCTCGAAATGCCGCTGCGGGGGGTGGTGCGCTTGATCCTCACTTTTCGTTCCTCCACAAAGGAAGTAGGGGGCCCTCGTGGGGTTTCGGGCCCGTGAGGCGCAGTCCTGGACCGGCTTGTTCGGATTCCGAACCTGCCGTGCCCCTGACAAGCGCTGTGGGGGAGTATTCGGCCGAACGGCCGGTAGGCGCAAGAGGGCTCTTTCGGCCGTGCCCTTTTGAACGACCTGTCACGAAGCCGCGCAACGGCCGGGGAAGACCCACGCCGGCAGCAACGCGCGATGGACAACCGGTTCCCCAAGGCTTCCAGCAGGTGGCCCAACCGTCCGAAGAGGCGCCCGGCCTCGGCGAGCGGCCGGCGTTGTGCGGCCGGCCGGCGAGGACCGCCGTGTGCGCGAAGGCGGCGGCGGTCGCGGTCTCGGTCGGTGCGGGGACCGTCGGCATCGCTGTGCCGGGCCCGGCGAGCGCCTCGACGCCGCCCCGCCGGTACACGGCCTCGGCCAGGACGGCCGTGTCGAACCCGACGGCGGAGCCGGTGCCCGCCCACGGCGACCCGGCGCGCGGTGCGCGCGACCGGCGCCCGGGCCGACAGTCCGCCGCCGTCGGCGACCTGGTCACGGCCCCGCCGTACGCAGACCGCATCACTCGGCGTGCCGGGTGTGCCTTCCACCTGAGCCTCCGTCAACTCAGGAACAAAAAGCCCGCCATGGTTCGTCACGATGCGCGGCGAACTGCCCGTGGTCCCCGCGGCCCGCGCGAGTCACAGCCCACGCAAATGAGCCATCCACTGGGCCGTGAAGGCTCTCACCGAGCCGGTGCCGACCGGGCCTGACCATTCCGAACACGACGTCCCCCCGTGCTCCGTACGACGTTTGGCGCCGCACGGTATCGGCCATCGCGTTCACCCATACGCACCGCTCATCACCCGTACGCCGCGAAGAATCATATTTCACTCACAGTCAGCAGCCGTTTACGGCAAGACCCTTGGGAAACACGGACTCTCGACGGATTCGCTGTGCACCAGTACCGTCACAAACCCCCCGTGCGGCGTCTATCCACTTGGCGCGCCATCCGCATCATGGACGACCATAGGGATGCGGAAAGCAAGAAAGACCGCTGTGAGAGGAGGCGTCCATGGGATCGGTACGCAAGGCAAGTGCCTGGCTTGGCCTCGTCGACGACAACGAAGACGAGCGTTACTACGACGACGACTACTCCGACGGGACCGAGCCCGGGGATGCCTGGGTCACCGATCCGCGCGTCAAGGTGGCCTCGGACGTCGCCGAGGAGAAGGGGCGCCGCATCGGCACGGTGACCCCGGACAGCTTCCGGGACGCGCGCGCCATCGGCGAGCTGTTCCGCGAGGGCGTGCCGGTCATCATGAACCTCACGGCCATGGACGCCGCCGACGCCAAGCGCGTGGTCGACTTCGCGGCCGGGCTGATCTTCGGCCTGCGCGGTTCGATCGAGCGGGTGTCGACCCGCGTGTTCCTGCTGACCCCCGCCAACACGGAGATCGTGAACGGCGACCCGGCCGCGCACCGCACGGACGGCTTCTTCAACCAGAGCTGAGGCAGGGCCGCTCACCGGCCCTGCCCCCTGCAGGGTTCACCGGACGGGGTCTACCGGAAGGCGTCGAGTCCGGTGAGCGCCTTGCCCAGCACGAGCTGGTGCATCTCGACGGTGCCCTCGTAGGTGAGCACCGACTCGAGGTTGGTCGAGTGCCGCATCACGGGATATTCGAGCGAGATCCCGTTGGCCCCGAGAATGGTGCGGGACGTGCGGCAGATCTCGATCGCTTCTCGTACGTTGTTGAGCTTGCCGAAGCTGACCTGCTCGGGACGCAGGCGGCCGGCGTCCATACGCCGCCCCAGGTGATGGGCGAGCAGAATCCCCTTGTGCAGTTCGACCGCCATGTCGGCGAGTTTGGCCTGGGTGAGCTGGAAGCCGCCGATGGGCCGCCCGAACTGCTCCCGCGACTTCGCGTAGTCGACCGCGGCCTCGAAGCAACTGCGGGCCGCGCCCATGGCGCCCCAGACGATTCCGTACCGGGCGTGCGACAGACAGCTGAGCGGCCCGCGCAGGCCGGTGGCCTCCGGCAGTACGGCGTCGGCGGGCAACCGTACCTCGTCGAGGACGAGTTCGCTGGTGACGGAGGCCCTGAGGGACCACTTGTGCTTGATCTCGGGGGCGGAGAACCCGGCGCTGTCCGTCGGCACGACGAACCCGCGGACCCCGTCCTCGGTCTGCGCCCACACGACGGCGACGCCGGCGACCGATCCGTTGGTGATCCACATCTTGCGGCCGTTGAGGACCCAGTCGGAGCCGTCACGCTTGGCGTACGTCCGCATGGAGGCCGGGTCGGATCCGTGGTCGGGCTCGGTCAGCCCGAAGCACCCGATGACCTCGCCGGCGGCCATGCGGGGCAGCCACCGCTGCTTCTGCGCTTCGCTGCCGAACCGGTGGATGGCGTACATGGCGAGGGAGCCCTGCACGGAGACGAGGGACCGGATGCCCGAGTCGGCGGCCTCCAGCTCCAGACACGCCAGCCCGTACTGCACGGCGGACGCGCCGGCACAGCCGTACCCCTCCAGGGACATCCCGAGGGCACCGATGCTCCCCAGCTCGCGGGCCAGTTCCCGGATCCCGGGCAGCTCCCCTTTCTCGTACCACTCGGCGACGTACGGCAGCACCCGGTCCGCGGCCCAGGCCCGCACGGTGTCCCTGATCCCGAGGTCCTCCGGTTCCAGGAGGTCGTCGAGGCCGAGGGGGTCGGTGGGGGCGAAGGGAGGAAGCTTGGACGACTCGGACATGCGGACACCCTCCGAAACTCTTTAACTAGCACCGCTAGCCAAGACGCTACGGTGTCTGCCCACCCACGCACCACCCGTAGCTGCCGGCTGACAGGCCGAGGTCGTCAGGTGGCACCGCGCCATCGGCGGCGCGGGCGTCATCCGGTCGCTTCGCCGCCCGGAAGCAAAGCCCCAGCCCGCGACGCCGCCGACGCACGGCAGCGCCCGCCCGAAGGGGTCTGTCTCCTCGCACCGGCGCGGGCGGACCGACCACCGCAAGCCGCCAACGGCGCCCCACCCCCACAGGCGACCTCCACCCCTCGGTCGGCAGATCCGGGTGGCGCGCGGGTGGGCAAAAGCACGTCACACCGAGACGCGCGACTCCGCAGCGTCCCTGGGTGCGGGCAAGTCCACCGCACCGGCGCCCTCACACTGCATGACCCGCGGCAACCGCAACGCCATCACCGCCCCGAGCAGCAACAACCCCGCACTCACCAGCAACGTCACATGCAGCCCGTGCACGAACGCATCCCGCGCGGCATGACGCAGAGCGATCCCGGCAGCCCCGCCCAGCTGCCCAGCAACCTCGTACGCCTCCCCCAGCGAATGCCCCGCGGCAGAGGCCGCCGGCTCGGGCACCCCCGGCACCCTCGACAGCCCCGGCGCGTACGCCGCGTTCATCACCGTGCCGAGCAGTGCGATCCCGATCCCCGCCCCCAGCTGGTACGACGTCTCCCCGATGGCCGCCGCGCCACCGGCCTGTTCCTGCGGCGCCTCGCTCAGCATCGACTCGTACGCCCCGAACAGCGTCGTCTCCAGCCCGAAGCCGAGCAGCACGAAGCCGGTCAGCATCAGCGCGCAGTCGTCCGTCCGGCCCAGCGCCGTCAGCAGCACCACCGCGAACGCCGTCAGGCAGAACCCGAAGCACACCATCCGCCGCGGCCCGAACCGCCGCAGCATCCGCGCCCCGGCCAGCCCGGCCGCCATCGCGGCGAACGTCAGCGGCAGCAGGCGCAGCCCGGTCTCCAGCGGTGACAGCCCGAGCACCAGCTGGAGGTACTGCGCGGCGATCAGTTCGAGACCGACCAGCGCGAGCATCGCCAGCACGATGCACCCGACGGACGTGCTGAACGCCGGCCGCGCGAACATCTTGAGGTCGACCAGCGGATGCGCCCGCCGCCGCTGCCGCCGTACGAACGCGATCAGCAGCACCGCGCCCACCACCAGCGGCAGGATGGTGAGCAGGCTCCCCACCGACTCCCCGCCGCCGAGCCGCTTGACGCCCAGCACCACCCCGAACAGCCCGACCGCCGCCATCAGCGCGCCGACCACGTCCCAGGGCCCTTCGCCGTCGCCCTTCGACTCGGGCAGCAGCAGTCGCCCCACCGGGAGACTGACCAGCATCAACGGGATGTTGACGAGGAACACCGAACCCCACCAGAAGTGCTCCAGCAGGAAGCCGCCGAGCAGCGGTCCGACCGCCGCGCCCACCGCGGCCACGGCGCTCCAGATGCCGATCGCGAGCGCCCGCTCGCGCCGGTCGGGGAAGACCTGCCGCAGGATCGACAGGGTCGCCGGCATGATCATCGCGCCGCCCACGCCGAGCAGCGCCCGCGCCACGATCAGTACCTGGGCGTTGTCCGCCAGGGCCGCCAGGCCGGAGGCGACGCCGAACAGCGCGTACCCGAGGAGCAGGACCCTTCTGCGGCCGACGCGGTCGCCCAGCGTGCCGAACAGGATCAGCAGCGAGGCGCAGACGAGCGGGTAGACGTCGACGATCCAGAGCAGCTCGATCCCGCCGGGCTTCAGGTCCTCGGTGACGGCGGGGACCGCCACGTGGAGCACCGTGGCGTCGACGGCGACCAGCAGCAGGCTGACGCAGAGGACGACGAGAACCACCCAGCGGTTGGCACCGGCCCCGGCCGCCCGACGGCGCAGCGCAGCGGCGGCCGTGGTCGTCCCGGACATGTACGTACCTCCCAGATGTTCCCTCGCGATCGGCGGGCTCACGGGGTGGGGACATCCCCGCGACTCGGCCGGAGAGGAGCGGTGGTCTCCGGCCCGCGCAAACGAAAAGCGAGTGACACGTCAGGGTACGCGAGTCCGCGCCGGAGCCGAGTGGCGGGCCTCTCACCCGTCCGGCGGAAAGATGTGGCGTACGCCACTCCTCCTCCGCCGTCCGCCACCCCGATGCCGACCACTCCCCCTCCGTCGACCACGCCCCGGGCGGCCGGCCGGTTCCGGCCCGGGTCGATAATCGGGCCCGTGACCGATCTTGAGACGCGCGCGGCCCCGGCCCGCGCCGGGGCGCTGCGCCGGGCGGCCCCGGCGCTCCTCGGGTACGCGGCCGTCCGTGCCCTGGGCCTCGTCGCCCTGGCCCTGTGGAGCGCTGCGCGCGACAAGAGCGCGTACACGCTGCTGACCGCTCGCTGGGACGCGCTCTGGTACACCAGGGTCGCCGAACTCGGCTACGGCTACGAGGTGCGTCTGGCGAACGGGGACGTGCACTCGAACCTCGCGTTCTTCCCGCTGCTGCCCTGGCTGGAGCGGCTGGTGGCGGCGGTGTCCCCGCTGACGTACGCGGACGGCGGTTTCCTCGTCAGCCTGGTCGCCTCCCTCGCCGCGGCGTGGGGGATCTTCGCGGTCGCGGACCATGTGTACGGCCGCCGGACCGGGGTGTGCGCGGTGCTGCTGTGGGCCGCGCTCCCGGTCGGGATCGTGCAGTCGATGGCGTACAGCGAGTCGCTGTTCACGGCGCTCGCCGCGTGGTCGCTGTACGCGGTTCTGACCGGCCGCTGGGTGAGCGCGGGCACGCTGGCCCTGCTGGCGGGGCTGACCCGTCCGGTCGGGGTGGCGGTGGTGGCCGCGGTGTGGGTGGCGGGCATCGCCGCCTTCGCAGCGGAGCGGCGCGCGGGTGACGCCGACGGTCCCGGCCCGCGCACCCGACGTGTCCTCGGCATGCTGCTCGCCCCCCTCGGCACCGCCGGATACGTGCTGTGGGTCGGCCACCGCACGGGCAGGGGTCCGCTCGGCTATCTCGCTGTGCAGGCGGGATGGCGCAACGGGTTCGACGGGGGTTACGCCTTCGCCCGGTTCGTCGCCGAAAAGTTCACGTCGTTTCCCTCGGCCCTGGCGGGTGCCGGGCTCGTCGCCGGGGTCGCGTCAGCCGTATGGCTGTACGCGGTCGGCGTACGTCAGCGCCAGCCGCTCCCGTTGCTGGTCTACACCGGAGTCGTCACCGCGCTCGCCCTGTGCGCGTCGAGCTACTTCGGCTCGAAACCGCGCCTGCTGATACCCGCCTTCCCGTTGCTGCTGCCCCTCGCCCTGGCCCTGGCCCGGCTGCGTATGCGCAGGTCAGCGCTGGCCCTCGGGCCGATGGCGGTCGTCTCGGCGGTGTACGGGGCGTTCTGGCTGAACGGCTCGGGTCCGCCCTGACCCACTGTGAGCACCCGGAGAATTCCGCACCATGCCCCGGTGAACGAATTCAAAAGCGCAATAAAACCCCCATCCGAAATGATCAAAGGAATTGAAGGCCACAGAGCCCGGCGATTGCAGATTCGCTGGAAATAAACCTCCTCCTGAGAGGAATCCCACATCACATCGTCATCACAAAGCCGTTGATTCGACGGGGATCCGAGCTCACTCGCTGTAACGTCGATTGGGTGCGTACCGAACCGAAGCTCACCCGTCTGGACCGGGTGTTCGCCCGGCTGGACCGTGAGCCGGAACGACCGGCCCACATCGATGTGCCGAAGATGAGCAGGCACCGCATCGTGCTCTTCGCGGCGACCCTGGCCTTCTACGGCGCGATCGTGTGGGCCGTGATCATCACGTCCTGGCTTGTCCGGCTCGACTGGCAGGTCATGTTCTTCCGGCCGTACCAGCAGTGGTCGGAGATCCACTGGTTCGTCGACTACTACGTGGTGCTCGGCCAGCGCGGTCCGACCGCGGTGATGGTCGCGGCCTGGCTGGGCTGGCGCTCCTGGCGGCAGCACACCCTGCGTCCGCTGCTCGCCCTCGGTGTCTCGCTGCTCCTGCTGAACGTCACGGTCGGCGCAGCCAAGTACGGCATGGGCCGGCTGGGACCGCACTACGCGACCGTGATCGGCTCGAACGAGATGTGGCGCGGCGGCGATATATTTCCGAGCGGTCACACCGCCAACGCCGTGGTGACCTGGGGAATCCTGGCCTATATGGCCTCCACCCCGAGAGCGCGCCGCTGGCTGTCCGCCGTGTCCGCCGTGACCTCGCTCGGCGTCGGCATGGCCACCGTCTACCTCGGTACGCACTGGCTGAGCGATGTGCTCCTGGGCTGGGCCGCGGGGCTGCTGATCCTGCTCGCCCTGCCCTGGTTCGAGCCGCTGATCGCCCGTTCCGAGGCCAGGATCTTCGACCTGCGCGACCGCCTGCGGACCCGCCGGAGCCGTACGGCGTCGGCTGCCGCCCCGGTCAGCGCGCCGCCCGTGGTGGTCACGCCGCTGCCCGCCGACCGGGACGACGTCGCGACCGGCTCGCCCCGGGCCCCGGCCTACCTGGCGCCGGGACCGCACACGGCCCGCTCGGAGCGCACGCCGATCAGCCCCACGGGCAGCCGCCGCCCGCCGCACGCGGAGCGGCATCCCCGCGGCTCGGCCTCCTCGGCTCGCCCCCTGACGGGCGGCTGACCACCACGACGAGCGGCGGGACCGGTGCGCACACCCCGTTCCGGCACGGCGAAGGCCCCGGTTCCGGAGCGGAACCGGGGCCTTCGCGGTGTCTCAGCCCTTCCAGGCCCGCGCCACCCGGCCGCCCTTCACCTCGAAGTTCAGCCGGCCCACGCGGTACTCCATCGTGATGATCGCCCCCGGCGGCAGCGAGCGCACCGTCGACCAGCCGCGCTCACGCGCGAGGTGTTCGGCCCGGTCGGCATCCAGGCCGACATAGGTGTCCGGGCTGTCGTCGGGTTCCGCGGAAGGTGTCGGAATCGGTGCCATGCCGCCACGCTATGCCGTGCCCGGCGACCACGGAAGTCCGGGCCGGCAACACCTGTCCCTGTCCCTCCCCTGTCACGCTTCTGTCACAAGATCACGACAGGTGTTTCGGGCGCTGTGCGTCACACGGACGAGCGGTTTCGTAGGCCTTCCGCAGGCATTCGATCCTAATTCCCGCGTGTCATATGAGCCCATGGAAAAGCGCGGCGGAAAGTTCCGGGAGAAGTGACTCGGGCCCCGTTCCATTCCGGCGCCGCACCGGTCCAAAGGAACCGCCGGCGCACAGGAAATGCATGGCTTCGGCACAGAGAGGCCGATACGCCCCCTGTCGGGGCGCTCGGTGACGCGAGCATCATGGCGTGAGCTCGCGGGCACGTGTGGCGCGGGCTGCGGCGGGCCCGGCACGCGATGCGAAGGGGCGAGCGAGCGATGGGGACGCAGACCGTACAGGCGACGGCGCGGCCCGTGCCGAGGAAGAAGCACGGGCGGGTGGTGGTCGACTGGCTGACCACGACGGACCACAAGAAGATCGGCCACCTCTACCTGATCACGTCCTTCGTGTTCTTCCTGATCGCCGGTGTCATGGCGCTGCTGATGCGCGCCGAGCTGGCCCGCCCCGGCCTCCAGCTCATCACCAACGAGCAGTTCAACCAGGCCTTCACGCTGCACGGCACGATCATGCTGCTGCTGTTCGCGACACCGACCTTCGCGGGCTTCGCGAACGAGCTGATGCCGTTGCAGATCGGCGCGCCCGACGTCGCCTTCCCGCGGCTGAACATGCTCTCGTACTGGCTGTTCCTGTTCGGCGGGCTGATCGTGCTGGGCTCGCTTCTGGTGCCCACGGGCCCGGCGGACTTCGGCTGGTTCGCCTACGCCCCGCTGAACAGCGCCGAACGCTCGCCGGGCATCGGCGCCGACCTGTGGATCATGGGGCTGGCGCTGTCCGGCTTCGGCACGATCCTCGGCGCGGTCAACTTCGTCACGACCATCATCGGGATGCGCGCGCCCGGCATGACGATGTTCCGGATGCCGATCTTCACCTGGAACACGCTGTTCACGTCGATCCTGATCCTGATGGCGTTCCCGGTGCTGGCGGCGGCACTGCTGGTGCTGGAATCCGACCGGCGGTTCGGCTCGCACGTCTTCGACGCGACCAACGGCGGGGCGATCCTGTGGCAGCACCTGTTCTGGTTCTTCGGCCATCCCGAGGTGTACATCATCGCGCTGCCGTTCTTCGGCATCGTCACGGAGATCATCCCGGTCTTCAGCCGCAAGCCGATGTTCGGCTACCTGACGCTGGTGGGCGCGACGATGGCGATCACCGGCCTGTCGGTGGTGGTGTGGGCGCACCACATGTTCGCGACGGGCGCGGTGCTGCTGCCGTTCTTCTCCTTCATGACCTTCCTGATCGCGGTGCCGACGGGCGTGAAGTTCTTCAACTGGATCGGCACCATGATCAAGGGCTCGCTGTCCTTCGAGACGCCGATGCTGTGGGCGACGGGCTTCCTGGTGACGTTCCTGCTCGGCGGGCTGACCGGGGTGATCCTGGCGTCGCCGCCGCTGGACTTCCATGTGACCGACACGTACTTCGTCGTGGCGCACTTCCACTACGTCGTCTTCGGCACCGTCGTCTTCGCGATCTTCGCCGGCTTCTTCTTCTGGTGGCCGAAGTTCACCGGGAAGATGCTCGACGAGCGGCTCGGCAAGATCCAGTTCTGGACGCTCTTCGTCGGCTTCCACACCACGTTCCTGGTGCAGCACTGGCTCGGCGCCGAGGGCATGCCCCGCCGGTACGCGGACTACCTCGCCGCGGACGGGTTCACCGCGCTCAACACCGTCTCGACGATCGGCGCGTTCCTGCTCGGCATGTCGACGCTGCCGTTCCTCTACAACGTGTGGAAGACCGCCAAGTACGGCGAGAAGGTCGAGGTCGACGACCCCTGGGGCTACGGCCGTTCCCTGGAGTGGGCGACCTCGTGCCCGCCGCCCCGGCACAACTTCACGACGCTGCCCCGGATCCGGTCGGAGTCGCCGGCGTTCGACCTGCACCATCCGCAGTACGCGGCGGTGACTGCGCAGCCCGAGCCAGAGCGCCATCAAGCCGGTCCCGAGTCCTCCTGATCGCCTCGATCAGCCCGTCGGGTTCGAGCACCTCGAACTCGAAGCCCAGCATCATCACGTGGATCACCATCACGTCGAGGCTCCCGGCGCCGCACCGCAGCAGGCAGCTGTCCGGGCCCTCCGCCTCCAGCACCCCGGCGCTGGGCGAGATGTGCGCGGCGGCCTCCTCCAGGGGCGCCAGGAGCCGCACGACCGCGTGAGTGGCGTACACGCGAGTGGAGACGCCCTGCGAGACGTAGGCGGCGAGGTCCTCGGCGGGCGACTCGCGCGGCACGAAGCGCGGGCCGTGCGGTGGCCTGGGGGTGATGCGGTCCGCGCGGAACGTGCGCCAGTCCTCCCGGTCGAGGTCCCAGGCGACCAGGTACCAGCGGCGCTCGGTGCACACCAGGCGGTGCGGTTCGACACTGCGGCGGCTGGTGGTGCCGTCGTGTCCGCGGTACTCGAAGCGCAGGCGCTCGGCGTCCCGGCAGAGGTGGGCGAGCTCGGTCAGCACGGCCGGGTCGACGGCGTCGGGCACAGGGCCGCGCAGCATCGGCACGGTGAAGGCGTTGAGGGCTCCCACGCGGCGGCGCAGCCGGTTCGGCAGCACCTGTTCGAGTTTGGCCAGGGCCCGTACCGAGGTCTCGCCGATGCCCTCGATGCCCTGCCCGGCCGCCGTGCGCAGCCCGATCGCCACGGCGACGGCCTCGTCGTCGTCCAGGAGCAGCGGGGGCAGCTCGGCGCCCGCGCCCAACTGGTAGCCGCCGCCCGTGCCGGGGCTGGCGTTGACCGGGTAGCCGAGATCGCGCAGCCGGTCCACGTCCCGGCGCAGGGTGCGGGCGCTGACGCCGAGCCGCTGCGCCAGATCGCGGCCGGACCACTCGCGGTGGGCCTGGAGCAGGGACAGCAGGCGCAGCAGGCGTGCCGAGGTCTCCAACATGGGGGCGAGTCTGCCAGCCCTTGCGGACAGCCGCTGTCCTCAAGGCTCGTAGGCCAGCTGGGGGACGTCGAAGCAGGTGCGGTTCATGTCCCCCTGGCCGACCCAGCCCTTGCCGTCCTGCCAGCGGGCCACCGACAGGCAGGTCCGGCTGGTTCTCGGCGGCTCGGCGCGCCGCTCGAACTCGACGGGCAGGAGCAGTCCGCCCGCGGTGTATCCGTCGCTGCGGTTCACGTAGGCGTCGACGCACGCGCGCGTGATGCCCGTCCTCGCGCAGGACTTGGCGGCGTCCGTGAACCAGCGCGCGGCCGCCCAGCCCTCCAGTTGCCACTGCGAGTGCGTCTTCAGGTGCTTCGTCGCCTCGCGGAACTCCCGTACGGCCGGGTGGCCGGTGTCGTCGTAGTTGCGGCTGGAGCCGGTCGCCCAGAGGGCGTTGCGGCAGCGCGGGGCGTCCTCGTAGGCGTCGGCGACGGTGGACGCCCAGTTCTGGACGTTGGTCACCTTGGCGGTGACGTCGGCGCCGACCTCGTCCATGGCCTGGCACAGCCGGGCGTTGCCGTGGCTGTCGATGGCGTCGAAGACGAGGTCGGCGCCCTGTTCCTTCAGATCGGCCGCGACGGCGCGGAAGTTGGGCAGGGCGAAGTCGACCTGCTCGGTGACGACCTGGTAGCCCTCGGCGCGCAGGCCCCGTTCGACGAGCCGGGCGTAGGCGGCGGACGCGGACTGGTTGTACGAGACGACGGCGGCGGTCCGGGCGCCGTGCTCGCGCTTGAAGTAGCGGTAGACCTCGGTGCCGCCGTACAGCTTGCCGTCCCAGCCGGTGGTGCCGTCGCGCGGCGCGAGGCTGCCGTAGATGCCGTAGAGGTGCGGGTAGGTGTCGTAGGCGCTGCCGATGGGCTGGCCGCCGATGTCGGGCACGCGCGCGCGTGAGACGCGGGAGGCGCCCGCGTAGTCCAGGGCGGTGGTGGCGACGAGGGCGACCACCTGGTCCTCCTCGACCAGGCGGTGCACGCACTCGTTGTTGCCGACGCCGCTGCCGCCGTCGTCGCACAGGCGGACCTCCACGCGGCGGCCGTCGATGCCCCCGCGCGCGTTGAGCCGGTCGAACCACGCCTTGGCGCCGTCGCGCGGGCCGGTGAAGGCGGCGCCGCCGACCGGGCTGGTGGCGCTGGTGATGATGCCGACCCGCAGGGGCGCGGCGTCGCGGGGCGTGGAGGTGCGGTCGTCGTGCTCGAAGTCGCTCTCCGGGAGCCGGCTGCCGCAGGCCGCGCTCAGGGCGAGCAGCAGCACCGCGGCGAGGGCCTCAGCAGCCCGGGACCGGCGACGCATTGCCGCTCAGTTGCACCAGCGCGCACAGCGTCTTGGCGGACACCTTCCAGGTGCCGTCCTGCTCGACGGCCGTCCCGGAGGCGTCCGGCAGGGCGGTGGCGCCCTTCAGACTGAGCGTGTACGTCACGTCGGCTTCGGTCGCCGAGGTGAACTCGATCTTGGTGACCTTCGCCTGGACCTGCCGGCCGCGCTCGTCACCGCTGAAGGCCTGGAGGACGGGGCCCATCCGGTCGCCGTTCTCCAGGACGGCCTGCTTGTCCTGGAGAGAGGTCTTCGGGTCGAAGAACTGCTGCCAGTTCTGCCTGATCTCGTTCTCCGCCGCGGCCCGGTCCGCCGGCGCGCTGGCCGGCGCGGTCGCGGTCCGGTCCACGGTCGGTTGGGGCGGTGTGGCCTCGCCGCCGCCGTTGTCGTCACCACATGCCGCGAGGGCCAGGGCCAGGACCAGGGCGGCCGCGATCGCCGTACCCCGTCCCACTGCTCGTGGGCCCCGTGTCGCGTTCCCCCGCCTGAGGTCGCTGCCGAGAACCATCTGGCTCACCACCGGGTGTCGGTCCGGACCATGGGCGCCCGGTGCTTTCAGGGTCAGCTTCCAAGGGGCATAGTGCAAGCGATCGGCGGACTCGAACAGGCGGCCAGGCGCGTGCCCGGACAACCGACGTGTGGGAGCCAGCGATGCGGACAAGCCGACTTCGGACCGTGCATCCCGTCCTCTGGGCCGGCTGGGCGGCGCTGGCCGCCGGCGCGGTGCTGTGCGCCGTCGGCTGGTACGGCGTCTCCGGGGAGCGCTTCGCCGAACGGCAGCTGCCCTACCTCGCCTCCTGCACGGTCCCCGGCGCGGCGCTGATCATCTCCGGGGCGGTGCTGCTGGCCCACGGCCGGAGCTCGATCGCCGCCGCGCGCGTGGAGGAGCTGTACGGCCTGCTGGTGGCGGCCGAGGCGGACGAGACCGGGCAGACCGCCCTCGCGCCCCTCGCGGTCAGCGGCGAGTTGCTGATGGTGCCGGGCGGCACGCTGTGGCACCGCGCGGACTGCCCGCTGGTCGCGGGGAAGGCGGTGGCGGTCCCGGTGGACTCCAAGCTGGTGGCGAGCGGCGAGCTGGGCCCGTGCCCGATCTGCGAGCCCGCCGAAGAGACCGACTGAGCCCGGCCGATGTCCTCGCTGACGTACGACCTCACCCTGGCCGGTCTGGCGGTCGGCAGCGCGGCGGCGCTGACCGGGATCGGCCTGATCGTGACGTACCGCGCGACCGGCGTGCTGAACTTCGCGCACGGCGCGATCGCGATGGTGTGCGCCTACGCGCTGCGGCAGTGCGTGGTCGAGTGGGGCTGGCCGCTGTGGCTCGGGGCCGCGGTGACGCTGCTGGTGCTGGCGCCGGGGCTGGGGGTCGTGCTGGAGCGGTTCGTCTTCCGGCCCCTGGCGGTTCTCGGCGGTGACCCGGCGCAGACGCTGGTGGCGTCCCTCGGGGTGTTCGTGCTGCTGGTGGGCGGGGCGGCACTGCAGTGGGGGCAGGGGGCGCGGGACGACGCGCCGGAGGTGTTTCCGGACGAGCCGTGGGGGCAGCTGGCGGTGGTGCTGGTGCTGGCCGCCGGGGTCGCGGCGGTCGTCCGCCGGACGCGGTTCGGGCGGGAGCTGCGGGCCGTGGTCGACGACCGGCAGCTCGCCGTGCTGGGCGGCATCGACGCGGACCGGGTCGCGGCGGCGGGCTGGGCGTTCGGCTCCTTCACGGCGGGCCTGACCGGCGTACTGCTGGCGCCGTACGTGCGTCTCGACCCGTACGGGCTGCCGCTGCTGGTGATGGAGGTAGTGGCGGTCGCGGTGGCCGCGCGGATGCGGAGCCTGCCGGTCGCGGTGGTGGTGGCGCTGGGCGTCGGGGTGGCGCAGAGCCAGCTCACGCGGCTGCACCCGTCCGGGTGGGGCGCGCCCCTGCTCCAGGCGGCCGGCACGAACCTGTTCGTCGTCGCCCTGCTGGTCGCGGCCCTGGTCCTGCCGGGCGTGGGCACGCGTGACGCGCTGCCGCGCACGGCCACCGCCCGGGTTCCGACACCGCCCGGCGCGTGGGTCGTGGCGGCCGTGCTGTTCCTGCTGCCGCTGGGCCTGGCCGGCCGGGACCTGCACACGTCGATCCAGGTGCCGGCGCTGGCCGTCGTCCTGCTGTCCCTGGTGGTGGTCACCGGCCGCGGCGGCCAGATCTCGCTGGGGCAGGCGGCCTACGCGGGTCTGGGGGCCCTGTTCACCGCGCTACTGGCGGCGGGCCGCTTCCCGGGCCTGCCGGCCATGCCGGAGCTGTCGGCCCTCGCGGTGGCGGTCGTGCTGGTGGCGCCGCTCGGCCTGCTCACGGGCTGGCCGGCGATCGGCCGCCGGGGCCTGGCGCTGGCGCTGGCGACGTTCGCCGTCGGCGTGGGCGTGAGCCGCTTCGTCTTCGCCCAGCCGTACGCCACGGCGGGCCTGTCGCTGGGCCGCCCGGCGGGTTTCGAAGGGGACCGTGTGTACTACGTCCTGGAGCTGCTCCTGCTGGCGGTGGCGCTGCTGGCGGCACACGCGCTGCGCCGGGGGAGGACGGGCCGGGCTCTCGCGGCCATGCGGGACCACGAGGCGGGGGCGCAGGCGGCGGGTGTCCGGGTACCGTCCCTCAAGCTGCTCGCCTTCGTCGCGGGCGCCGCGCTCGCCGCGCTGGGCGGCGGCATGCTCGGCATGGGCCTGCGCGCCTTCGACCCCGCCGCCTTCGACCCCGTGCGCGGTCTGCTGTGGTTCGCCGCGGTCGTGGTGCTGGGCGCCGACAGCACCCTCGGCGCCCTCGCCGCCGCGGCCCTCCTGGTCGGCCTGGACGCGGGCACGCGCGGCGGCGTTGCGGCAGCCGTGATCGGCGTCCTGGCGGTCCTCGTGGGCCGCTTCCCCGGCGGCCCGTACGAGGCCCTGCGGACGGCGATGGAACGCCTGCGCCTGCGCCGCGGACCTGCCCTCACACCGGCGGGGACGCGGGCCCGCGGGCTGCTGCGCCGGGCGGAGCCGCGGGCGGCACACAGGGCGCCCGTGCCGACGGGGGCGACGGCGACACGCGTGGTGCGGGAGGCCGAGGGCACGGGGGCGGACGGGCGTGCCGGCCTTACGGGGGACGAGAGCGGAACGGCGCCGCGCGCCGCCACCGTGGACGGACGGCGAGCGACTCCGGGCGCCGGGCCCGCGGGCCGCGAGGCGCCTCAGCCGCCGGTCCACGGCCCCTCGGCCCCCGGCGCCCATCGCCCGCCGGCGGCTGCGGCGGACGGGACGCCGGGGTCCGCCCCGGCGGACCGCCACGGCTCGCCCGACGAGGCGCGCCCCGCCGGTGCCCGGCCCCCTGCCGCTCCTGCGCCCTTGGCAGCGGGCGAGGCGACCGCCGGGCCCTTCAAGGAGCCCTTGCCGCGCACGGCAGGGGCTCGGCCAGCGGCCCGACCGCCCACCGGCCCTACCACCACACCCTCCCCCGTCCTCACCGCCCGCCGCCTCCACGCCCACTACGGCGGCTTCACCGCCCTCGACGGGGTCGACCTGGACGTCTCCCCCGGGCGGATCACCGCGGTCGTGGGCCCCAACGGGGCCGGAAAGAGCACCCTGTTCCACTGTCTGGCCGGGACGCTGCGGCCCGCGCGCGGGTCGGTGCGCCTCGACGGGCGGGACATCACCGCCCTGCCCGCGCACGCCCGCACCCGGCTCGGTGTCGCGCGGACCTTCCAGCAACTGGCCGTCTTCCCGTCGCTGACCGTGGCCGACAACGTCCGGGTGGGCGCCGAACAGGCCCGGGTGACCGATCCGGGCGCCGTGGAGCGGACGCTCAGGCTGCTCGGTCTGGACGGGCCGGTGCGGGCGCTGCCCGCCGCCGGGCTGCCCACGGGGACGCTGCGCCGCGTCGAACTGGCCCGGGCCCTCGCGGGCGCCCCGCGCGTCCTGCTGCTCGACGAGCCCGCCGCCGGCCTCGACACCACAGAAGTGGCCGCTCTCGCCCGGGTCCTGAAGGCCCTGGCCGCCGACGGCACGGCCCTGCTCGTCGTCGAGCACGACCTGGACCTGGTCGCCGGCCTCGCCGACGTCGTGCACGTGATGACGGCGGGCCGGATCGTCGCCTCCGGCCCGCCCGGGAGCGTCCTGGACGGCCTGGGAACGGAGGCCGGGCGATGACCACCATCTCCCTGCGCCACGCGCGCGTGCGCTACGGCCCGCTGGAGGCCCTGCACGGCGTCACCCTCGCCGCCCCCGGCCCGGGCCTGACCGTGCTGCTGGGCCGCAACGGCTCCGGCCGCAGCACCGCTCTGCGGGCCCTGGCCGGAACGGTGCCCCTGTCGCGTGGCGCCGTGGTGTGGGACGGCGCCGACGTGACCCGCGTACCGGCGTACGAGCGGGCCCGGCGCGGGCTGTGCCTGGTCCCGGAGCGGCAGGCCGTGTTCGGCTCGCTCACCGTGCGCGACAACCTCGAACTCGCCGCCCCGGACCACGGCCCGGCCCTCGACGCCTATCCGCAGCTGCGGCCCCTGCTGGAGCAGCGCGCCGGCACCCTCTCCGGCGGGGAGCAGCGCATGCTCGCGCTGTCCCGGGCGCTGCTGGCACGCGCGCGCGTGGTGCTGGTCGACGAGCCCGCCCAGGGCATGTCGCCCTCGGTCGCGGCCCGCACCTACGAGCTGCTGAGCGCGCTCGACGCGTGCGTGGTGATGGCCGAGCAGCGCCTGCCGCCCGCCCTGCGGGACCGGCCGGTTCTGGTATACGAACTGCGTCGTGGAGCCGTCGTGTTCGCCGGGGAGGCGAGCGAGCTCGGACAGTGAGCTCGGGCAGTGGGCCGGAGACACGCCGAGGCCCCGTCCGGCCGGCCGGACGGGGCCCGCGTGTCCCGGCGCGGGAGCGGCTCAGATTTCGAGGCGCAGGCCGGGCACGATCACGTCGGGATCGCCGCCGATGACGGCCTTGTTGGCGGCGTAGAGGTGCTGCCAGGTGGTCCCGTGCCGGGCGGCGACGCCGCTCAGCGTGTCGCCCTCGCGGACGGTGTGGTCGCCACGGGAGGAGCCGCGGTCCGGGTGTGCCGCGGAACGCGCCGGCGTCTTCGAGGGCTTCGCCGGGGCGGGCTCGGCGGAGGTCACCGGGTCGGCCGCGGACGCCGCCGGTGCGCTGCCGCTCGCCCCGGCGCGTGCCGAGCAGGTCGGCCAGGCGCCCCAGCCCTGGGCGCGCTGGACCTTGGTGGCGACGGCGATCTGCTGGGACTTGCTCGCCTGGTCGGCGGTGGGCGCGTAGGCCGTGCCGCCGTAGGCGCGCCAGGTGGAGGCGGCGAACTGGAGTCCACCGTAGTAGCCGTTGCCGGTGTTGATGTGCCAGTTGCCGCCGCTCTCGCACTGGGCGATGCGGTCCCACACTCCGCTGTCAGCCGCCGCGGCGTTTCCGGTCGCGGCGAGCAGTCCGAGGGGCGCGAGCAGTGCCGCCCCGGCGAGGACCGCCGTCGTACGAACCTGGTTCTTCCGAGCGTTGTCGCGCGTGGTATCGGCACATTCGGACATGTAGTTCCCTCTCGAAGCACTCGGGGTCCCCCAAGGCGGAACGCCACGCCCCGCGCCATGGGGCACGTGGGTCGCGCTCGCCCCGTCCGCCGGAGTGGTGCTGCGCGTGGTTCCGGAGAATCACGCGGCCGGCGGACGTACCCGAGCGGTGCTCGCTGCACACGGCGGAGGAATCTAAGGAGGTTGACGGGTCGTCATCAACCGATGGCCCGTCATGCCAGGCCAGTTCCCCTATACCTCGGGTAACGGCTATTTCCGGACACCCACTTCATTCCTGGATTTCCTGATATGTCGACCACCCCGCCCGACGACCTGTGACCCACCTCACCCCTTCAACACCCTCTACGCAGTGGGGACTTGACGGTGAGTACGCGATTCCGCGCCGGGCGTGACCCTGTGCGCTGGATGGTTCGATTCCGTTCGCTCTGGGGCGTGACTCCCGCCACAGATCGCCCGTTGTCTTCTTCATGAGCCGGGGCCCACCCGGACCACGGGCCGGGAGCCACCCGGTTCTGCCACGCACCGCATCCCCGAGGGAGCCACCGTGCCGCGCATGCTCGACGTCAGCGACGAGGTACGCGCCGAGATCGGCGACGAAGAAGCCGACCGCCTGCTCACCGGAGAGACCGCCCCGGGCAGTTACGACTGCACGTCCTGCCGCACTCCCGGCGACTCCGAACAGGAGCGCACCAGCACCGTCCTGTTCATCGGGGACGAGACCGCCGTCCTCGCCTTCGCCCACGCCGGCTGCCTGCCCTCGCAGGTCGTCCAGGTCACCGAGGAGCAGCTCCGGGGCGCCGTGAAGTCCATCACCGGCGACACCGTCGACCTGGAGCCCGACAAGGTGGTGCCCGAGCAGGCGGTGCTCGGCGTGACCAGTGGGCTCGTGCTGATCGCCGGGGAGCTGCACCCGACCCTGGTGGTGGAGCCGACGGCACCCATCGCCCGGCCCGGCACCACGGGCTTCGGCGACGACTTCCTGCCGCTGCTCATCGAGCAGGGCTTCATGCCGCTGACCGAGCTGTCCGCCGTACCGCCCGTGCTGCACGGCTGGTCCGTGCTGCTCGCCGTGGGCCGGCTGCACGCGGTGCTCCAGCCCGGCAGCAACGGCGGCCAGCCGGTGGCCTGGTGGCAGGCGCACCAGCCGCTCCAAGTCACCGAGGGCTGGCGCGCGGCCGCCAACAAGCACCAGCAGGTGCTGATGTTCGCCGCGCCGGTCGGCTCGATCGGCCGCCAGCCGCGCGAGGACCTGCTGCGGGACGCGCTGGACAAGGCGGCGGCGACCGGAAAGCTGGTCGGCGCCACGCTGCCGCTGGCCGGCATCTGAGCAGCGCGTCACCCGCGCGGGCCGCACCCCCGCGAAAGCCGTACCCGGGACCGCATCCCTTGACCCGCGGGGTCGTTTGGACATACGTGCACGCATACGACGTTCCCCGCCGCCAGTCCTACTCGTCGATCCCCTCCGCACGCTCGGCTCAGGACTCCCAGGGCAGCCCATCGGCCACGCCGATCTACGACGCGCTCTACGCCGAGTACGTCAAGTCCTTCCGCGCACTTCCCGGCGACCGCAGCGGCGAGGAGAAATTCGGCTTCACCGCCTTCGGGAACATCCCGCACAGTACGGGCTCGTACGGCAGTTCGCACAGCAGCTCGTACAGTGCCTACAGCGCGGGTGCCCAGAGCGCCCGCCATGCCGCCGGACAGCAGCCGCAGTGGCAGCGCGTCGGGACCATCAGCTCGCACGGCACGGGGATGCACCACGTGCCGGCCGCACTGCCGCCGGGCCGTCGGAGCGGCGTCTGAAGCGAACACCGTACAGCGGAGGGGCGGCCCCGGCCGGAGCCGCCCCTCCGCTGTTTCGTGCTACTTCTTCTTCCCGCCGCGCTTCTCGCGCACCCGCACCGAAATGTGGATCGGCGTACCCTCGAAGCCGAACTCCTCGCGCAGGCGGCGCTCGATGAAGCGCCGGTAGCCCGCCTCGATGAAGCCGGAGGCGAACAGCACGAACCGCGGCGGCTTGGTGCCCGCCTGCGTGCCGAACAGGATGCGCGGCTGCTTGCCGCCCCGGATCGGGTGCGGATGGGCGGCGACCAGCTCGCCGAGGAACGCGTTCAGCCTGCCGGTCGGGACCCGGGTCTCCCAGCCAGCCAGGGCCGTCTCGATCGCCGGGACCAGCTTCTCCATGTGGCGGCCGGTGCGCGCCGAGACGTTGACGCGCGGGGCCCACGCCACCTGGCCCAGCTCGGTCTCGATCTCGCGCTCCAGGTAGTAGCGGCGCTCCTCGTCGAGGGTGTCCCACTTGTTGAAGGCCAGGACGACCGCACGGCCCGCCTCGACGGCCATGGTGACGATCCGCTGATCCTGCACCGAGATGGACTCGGAGGCGTCGATGAGGATGACCGCGACCTCCGCCTTCTCGACGGCGGCGGCGGTGCGCAGCGAGGCGTAGTAGTCGGCGCCCTGCTGGAGGTGGACGCGCTTGCGGATGCCCGCCGTGTCGACGAACTTCCAGGTGACACCGCCGAGTTCGATCAGCTCGTCGACCGGGTCGCGGGTGGTGCCCGCCAGCTCGTTGACGACGACGCGCTCCTCGCCCGCCACCTTGTTCAGCAGCGAGGACTTGCCCACGTTCGGGCGGCCGATCAGGGCGATGCGGCGGGGGCCACCGATGCCGCCCCCGCCGAACGTCTCGCGCGGCGCCTCCGGCAGCACCTCCAGGACCTGGTCGAGCATGTCGCCGGTGCCCCGGCCGTGCAGCGCCGAGACCGGGTACGGCTCCCCCAGACCCAGCGACCACAGATAGGCCGCGTCGGCCTCGCCGCTCGGGCCGTCCACCTTGTTGGCGCACAGCACGACCGGCTTGCCGGCCTTGCGCAGCAACCGGACGACGGCCTCGTCGGTGTCGGTCGCGCCGACTTTGGCGTCGACGACGAAGACGACCGCGTCGGCGGCCTCGATGGCGTACTCGGCCTGGGCAGCGACGGAGGCGTCGATGCCGAGGACGTCCTGCTCCCAGCCGCCGGTGTCGACGACCTTGAAGCGGCGGCCCGCCCACTCGGCCTCGTACGTCACACGGTCGCGGGTGACGCCCGGCTTGTCCTCGACGACGGCCTCGCGGCGGCCGATGATGCGGTTCACCAGGGTCGACTTGCCGACATTGGGGCGGCCGACCACGGCGAGGACGGGCAGCGGGCCGTGCCCGGCCGCCTCGATCGCGCCCTCGACGTCCTCGAGGTCGAAGCCCTCCTCCACGGCGAGCTCCATGAACTCCGCGTACTCGGCGTCGCCGAGCGCCCCGTGGTCGTGCTCGGGCGCGCCTTCGTACGCGTCCGAGCCGTCGGGCTGGGTCTGGTCGTTCATGAAGTCCGTACCTCGTCGTTCATCGTGGTGGTCGGTGGAGTACCCGCTGTCCCGCGGGCTGATCCACTACTCAGTGTTGCCTAGCGCCCGGTGAGGCGCCTGGCGTTTTCCAGGTGGGCGGCGAGCTGCTTCTGGATGCGCCCGGTCGCCTCGTCCAGCGCCGTGCGCGTACGGCGCCCGCTGCCGTCGCCCGCCTCGAAGGGTTCCCCGAAGACGACGTCGACACGGGACCGCAGCGGAGGCAGCCCCTTTATCAACCGTCCCCGCCTGTCGGAACTTCCCAGCACGGCGACCGGGACGATCGGGGCGCCGCTGCGTACCGCGAAGTACGCGAGCCCGGCGCGCAGCGAGGCGAAGTCGCCCTCGCCCCGGGTGCCCTCCGGGAAGATGCCGAGCACGCCGCCGTTCTCCAGCACGCCCAGCGCCCGGGTGATCGCCGTGCGGTCGGTGGTGCCGCGGTCCACCTTCAGCTGGCCGATGCCGGTCAGGAACGGGTCGAGCGGGCCGATGAACGCCTCCTTCTTGATCAGGAAGTGCGTCGGCCGGGGCGCCACACCCATGACCATCGGGCCGTCGATGGCGTGGGAGTGGTTGACGGCGAGGATCACCGGGCCGGTCGCGGGCACCTTCCAGGCACCGAGTACGCGCGGCTTCCACAGCCCGTACATCAGGCCGACGCCGATACGCCGCCCGACGTCGGCACCCCGCAGTGAAGGCAGCTGGTCGGTCACTTCCCGGCCCGCTTCTCCTCGACGAGGGTGACGACGCACTCGATGACCTGCGCCAGCGTGAGCTCCGTGGTGTCCACCTCGACCGCGTCGTCCGCCTTGGCGAGCGGCGAGGTCTTGCGGCTGGAGTCGGCCGCGTCCCGCTTGATCAGGGCCTCGCGGGTGGAGTGCACGTCGGCGCCCTTCAGCTCACCGCTGCGGCGGGCGGCACGCGCCTCCGGGGAGGCGGTGAGGAAGATCTTCAGGTCGGCGTCCGGCAGCACGGTCGTGCCGATGTCGCGGCCCTCCACCACGATGCCGGTGGCCGCGCATGCGGCGATCGAGCGCTGGAGCTCGGTGATCCGGACGCGCACCTCGGGCACCGCGCTGACGGCGCTGACCTTGGAGGAGACCTCCTGGGTGCGGATCGGGCCGGACACGTCGACGCCGTCGACGGTGATGGTGGGGCCCTGCGGGTCGGTGCCGGAGACGATCTCCGGTTTGCCGGCCGCGGCGGCGATCGCGGCGGGGTCGTCGATGTCGATGCCGTTGTTCACCATCCACCAGGTGATCGCCCGGTACTGGGCGCCGGTGTCCAGGTAGCTCAGTCCGAGCTGCGCCGCCACGGCCTTCGAGGTGCTCGACTTGCCCGTGCCGGCGGGGCCGTCGATGGCGACAATCACTGGCGTGGCGCTTTCCACTGTGGGGACCTTCCTGAACCGGGCTGGCGGGGGTGAGGGCGCGACGGCCCCGCACAAGGTTACTGGGTGCGGGTCACTCGTCCGGCCGCGCGTCGGTCAGCCACGTCCAGCATGCACTACTGCCGGATCGCCCAGCCCCGCTCCCGCAGCGCGGCACTCAGTACGGGTGCCGCCTTGGGCTCCACCATCAGCTGCACCAGACCGGCCTGCTGCCCGGTCGCGTGCTCGATGCGCACGTCCTCGATGTTGACGCCGGCCCGGCCCGCGTCCGCGAAGATCCGGGCCAGCTGTCCCGGCTGGTCGTCGATGAGCACGGCCACGACCTCGTAGGCCCGCGGGGCGGATCCGTGCTTGCCGGGGACGCGGATCTGCCCGGCGTTGCCGCGCCGCAGGACGTCCTCGACGCCGGTGGTGCCGTCACGGCGCTTGTCCTCGTCGGAGGACTGGAGGGCGCGCAGGGCCCGCACGGTCTCCTCCAGGTCGGCGGCGACGTCAGTGAGCAGGTCGGCGACCGGTCCGGGGTTCGCGGAGAGGATGTCGATCCACATCCGGGGGTCGGAGGCGGCGATCCGGGTCACGTCCCGGATGCCCTGCCCGCACAGCCGTACGGCGGCCTCCTCGGCGTGCTCCAGGCGCGCGGCGACCAGGCTGGAGACCAGGTGGGGCATGTGGGAGACGAGAGCGACGGCACGGTCGTGGGCGTCGGCGTCCATCACGACCGGCACGGCACGGCAGTGCGAGACCAGCTCCAGGGCGAGGTTCAGCACCTCGGTGTCGGTGTCCCTGGTCGGGGTGAGCACCCAGGGGCGGCCCTCGAAGAGCTCGCCGGTGGCGGCCAGCGGGCCGGACTTCTCCCGGCCGGACATCGGGTGCGAGCCGATGTACACGGACAGGTCGAGGCCGCGTGCCTCCAGCTCGCGGCGCGGCCCGCCCTTGACGCTGGCGACGTCGAGGTAGCCGCGCGCCACTCCGCGGCGCATGGCGTCGGCGAGCACGTCGGCCACGTGCGCGGGCGGGGCCGCGACGATCGCGAGGTCGACGGGCCCGTCCGGCGCCTCGTCCGTGCCGGCGCCGAGCGCGGCCGCCGTGCGGGCCTGCTCGGGGTCGTGGTCGGCGAGGTGCACGGTGACGCCCCGCTGGGACAGGGCCAGGGCGGCGGACGTGCCGATCAGCCCGGTTCCGATGACGAGTGCGGTCCTCACTGGGCGATGTCCTTGCGCAGGGCGCCCGCGGCGCCGAGGTAGACGTGCGCGATGTCGGCACGGGGCTTGTCGGACTCGATGTGCGCGAGGACGCGGACGACGCGCGGCATGGCGCCCTTGACGTCCAGTTCCTGGGCGCAGATCAGCGGCACGTCGACGATGCCGAGCTTGCGGGCGGCGGCCGCCGGGAAGTCGCTGTGCAGGTCGGGCGTGGCTGTGAACCAGATGCTGATCAGGTCCTCGGCGGTGAGGTCGTTGCGCTCCAGGATGGCCGTGAGCAGGGCTCCGACCTGCTCGTCCATGTGCCCGGCCTCGTCCCGTTCGAGTTGGACGGCGCCCCGGACCGCTCGTACCGCCACGGCGTTGCTCCTTGCTGACGTGCCTGTCGCTGCGTGTCGCTCTGCGTGTCAAGCCTAGTCAGCCCGCGCGGCCGGAGTGCGCGGCGCCCATCCGGTGAGACACCGGCATTGCAGCCCCTTGGGCGCTTTCGGTGCCAAGATGCAGATACTTCCGATTTACCCCTCTTCGGCACCTTCGGAGTGACGACATGACCTACGAGACCACACGCCGCACGGTTCTCCTCGCGACGGGCGCGACGGGCGCGGTGGCGTTCGTCGCGGCCTGCGGCGGGGGCGGCGACGACAACGGCTCCGCGTCGACGAGCTCACCCACCGGCGAGGAGACGGCCGGCCGGGGACGGCCGGTCAGGAACTGGCCTCCACGGACGAGATCCCCGTCGGCGGCGGAAAGATCTTCAAGGAGGAAGAAGTCGTGGTGACCCAGCCGGAGCAGGGCCGGTTCAAGGCCTTCTCGGCGATCTGCACCCACCAGCGCTGCACGGTGGCGTCCGTCTCCGACGGCACCATCAACTGCGTCTGTCACGGCAGCAAGTTCCGCATCGCCGACGGCTCGGTGGCCCACGGCCCGGCGACGCGGCCGCTGCCCGCCGAGAAGATCACCGTGGAGGGAAACTCGGTTCGCCTGACGTGAGGGCCCGCGTACGCTCCCGGGCATGCAGCCCGAGGCCCTGGTACGCGACCACACGATCTATGCCTGCGTGACGGGTTCGCGCGCCTTCGGGCTGGCGACGGACGACAGCGACACCGACCGCCGTGGCGTGTTCCTGGCTCCCACGCCTCTGTTCTGGCGCTTCGACAAGCCGCCGACGCATGTCGAGGGCCCGGCCGAGGAGCAGTTCAGCTGGGAGCTGGAACGCTTCTGCGAGCTGGCCCTGCGCGCCAACCCCAACATCCTGGAGTGCCTGCACTCCCCACTCGTGGAGTACGCCGACGACACCGGCCGCGAACTGCTCGCCCTGCGGGGGGCGTTCCTTTCCCGGCGGGTCCACGACACCTTCACGCGCTACGCGCACAGCCAGCGCCGCAAGCTGGAAGCGCACGTCCACAACCACGGCACCCCCCGCTGGAAACACGCCATGCACCTGCTCCGCCTGCTGACCAGCGCACGCGACCTGCTGCACACGGGCACGCTCACGGTCGACGTCGGCGACCATCGGGAGTCGCTGCTCGCGGTGAAGCGCGGCGAGGTGCCCTGGTCCGAAGTCGAGACGTGGATGACCCGCCTGGAGCGGGAGGCCGTGGAGGCCGCCCGCCGCAGCCCGCTCCCGGCCGCACCGGACCGGCGGCGCGTGGAGGACTTCCTCGCCCGCGCCCGCCGCGCCTCGGTCCTCGGGCCGAGGGCCTGATCAGGCGTCCCAGAGCGCCCCGAGGGTCAGCAGGTCGCTCCGGTACTCGATACGGTCGGCCCACTCGCCCGGCCAGACCTCGGCGCCCAGGTACGCGCCCGCGAAGGCGCCGGCCAGGCAGGCGATGGAATCCGAGTCGCCGACGGTGCAGGCGGCGCGGCGCAAGGCCGTGAGCGGCTCGTCGGCGAAGAGCAGGAAGCACAGCAGCCCGGTCGCCAGGGCCTCCTCCGCGATCCAGCCCTGGCCGGTGGCCAGGCACGGGTCGTCCTCGGGCGAGACGGTGCGCACGGCGTGCCGGAGCCGGTCGAGGATCGCCAGGCACTCGTCCCAGCCGCGCGCGATGAACTGCTCGGGGCTCGGGTCCTGGGCCCGGCGCCACAGGTCGCCGAGCCAGCGCTCGTGGTAGTGGCCGCGGTTCTCCAGGGCGTACGAGCGGAGCAGACCGATCAGCCCGGCCGGCTCGGCGCCCTGCGCGAGCAGCCGGACTGCGTGCGCGGTGAGGTCGGACGCGGCGAGCGCGGTGGGGTGCCCGTGGGTGAGGGCGGACTGCAACTGGGCTGCACCCGCGCGCTGTTCGTCGCTCAGGCCGGGGACCAGCCCCAGGGGCGCGACACGCATGTTGGCGCCACAGCCCTTGGAGTGGATCTGACTGGCGTCCTGCCAGGGGCGGTCCTCGTGCTCCAGCAGGGCGCAGGCCCGCAGACACGTGTTGCCGGGAGCGCGGTTGTTCTCCGGGGAGCGGTTCCAGGCGATGAACTCCCGCCGCACGGCGGCGGCCATCCCCTCGGGCTCGAGTACGCCCCGGTCCATCGCCGTCCGGATGCCCCGCCCGAGTGCCAGCGTCATCTGCGTGTCGTCGGTGACGAGCGCCGGTGTCGGCAGCTCCAGCCCCCGCCACGGACCGAACCTGGCGACGATCGTGGGCACGTCGCTGAACTCGGTCCGATACCCCAGCGCGTCCCCCAGGGCGAGGCCGGTCAGCGCTCCGGTGGCGGCTTGCTTGTAGACGAGCGTGGTCATGTCAGAAGTCCTTCCGTCCCCGCGCCCGGAAGGACACGGGGAACTCACGGCACCCGGGCTGTCCGCTCAAGCCTAGAGATCGACTTCCTGCATCAGCATGCCGACCTCCGTGTTGGACAGCCGCCGCAGCCAGCCGGACTTCTGGTCGCCGAGGGTGATCGGGCCGAAGGCCGTGCGGACCAGCTTGTCGACCGGGTAACCGGCCTCCGCGAGCATCCGCCGCACGATGTGCTTGCGGCCCTCGTGCAGGGTGACCTCGACGAGGTAGTTCTTGCCGGTCTGCTGGACGACCCGGAAGTGGTCCGCGCGCGCGTAGCCGTCCTCCAGCTGGATGCCGTCCTTGAGCTGCTTGCCCAGGTCGCGCGGGATCGGGCCGACGATGTGCGCGAGGTAGGTCTTCTTCACGCCGTACCTGGGGTGGGTCAACCGGTGGGCCAGCTCGCCGTGGTTGGTGAGCAGGATGACACCCTCGGTCTCGGTGTCGAGCCGGCCGACGTGGAAGAGCCGGGTTTCGCGGTTGGTGACGTAGTCGCCGAGGCACTGACGCCCCTCCGGGTCCTCCATGGTGGAGACGACCCCTGCGGGCTTGTTCAGCGCGAAGAACTGGTAGCTCTGCGTGGCGACGGTCAGACCGTCGACCTTGATCTCGTCCTTCTCCGGGTCGACCCGCCGCCCCTGCTCCAGCACGATCTCGCCGTTGACCTCGACCCGGGCCTCGTCGATCAGCTCCTCGCAGGCGCGCCGGGAGCCGAAGCCCGCGCGGGCGAGGACCTTCTGGATGCGCTCGCCCTCCTGCTCGGCGCCCGGGAAGGTCTTCGGCAGATTGACCTCCTTCTTCCCGGCGTACCGGTCGCGGTTGCGCTCCTCGATCTTCGCCTCGTACTCACGGGGGCGCGCCGGGGCCGTACGGCCGCCCTTCTGGGGCTGCTTGGGCCCGCCCTTGGCCCCGCCGCGCGCGGCGCCGCCGCGCCCGGCCTTGGGGCCGTCCTTGGTCGCTCCGGGGCCCACGTCGTAGCGGCGCTCCTCCGGGCGGGGCTTGCGGGGGCGGCCCTGCCCCTGCTTCTGGTCCCTGTCGTTGCCGGCGCCGCGGTGGTTACCGCGCCCGCCGCTCTTGCCGCTGCCGCTGCTTCGCATCAAAGTTCCGTCTGGTCGTCTTCGTCGTCGGTACCCGGGGTGACCGGGCGGCGGCCCGGCACGTCGTCATCAGGCGCGTCCGGGTCGAACGACGGTACGCCTTCCTGGGTCTCGGCCTCGATCGCCTCCGCCTCCGGGAGGAAGGGCGCGAGTTCCGGGAGCTCGTCCAGACCGCGCAGGCCCATCCGCTCCAGAAAGTAGTTCGTCGTCGTGTACAGGATCGCACCTGTTTCGGGTTCCGTGCCCGCCTCCTCGATCAGACCTCGCTGGAGGAGGGTGCGCATGACGCCGTCGCAGTTGACTCCGCGTACGGCGGAGACCCGGCTGCGGCTGACCGGCTGCCGGTAGGCGACGACGGCCAGGGTCTCCAGGGCGGCCTGGGTGAGGCGGGCCTGCTGGCCGTCCAGCACGAACCGCTCGACGGCGGGCGCGTACGCGGCGCGGGTGTAGAACCGCCAGCCGTTCGCCACGAACCGCAGTTCGAAACCGCGGCCCTGGACGGTGTACTCGTCGGCCAGCTCGCGCAGCGCGTCCGCGATCTGGCGCTTCGGCCGCTCCAGTATCTTCGCGAGGTGCTCCTCGGTCGCGGGCTCGTCCACGACCATGAGGACGGCCTCCAGGGCGGGCTTGAGATCGAGGTCGGCGACGGCACGCAGCCCGGCCGGGACCTCGGTGGCTTCCTGGCTCATGCCTTCTTCTCCTCCTTCGGCGGCTCGGGCGGCCGGTCGAACTCGTCGGTGACGGTCGGTGTCTCGTCCCCGTCCCCGCCGGTCCACCGCACGAGCAGTTCACCGAGCGCGGTCTCCTGCTCCAGCGCGACGGCCTTCTCGCGGTACAGCTCCAGCAGTGCGAGGAACCGGGCCACGACGGTCAGTGTGTCGTCGGTGTCCGCCACGAGCTCCCGGAAGCTGGCCTCGCCGAGCTCCCTGAGCCGTGCGACGACGATCCCGGCCTGCTCCTGCACGCTGACCAGCGGGGCGTGGATGTGGTCGACGTACACCTGCGGCTTGGGCTTGGGCTGCATCGCCTTCACGGCGAGCCTGGCGAACCCTTCCGCGCCGATGCTGATGACCACCTCGGGCAGCAGCTCGGCATGGTGGGGTTCGAGCCCGACGGTACGCGGATAGCGCCGGGCCTCGTCGTCGAGCCGCCCGCTGAAGATGTCGGCGATCTGCTTGTACGCGCGGTACTGGAGCAGCCGGGCGAACAGCAGGTCCCGGGCTTCGAGCAGCGCGAGGTCGGCCTCGTCCTCCACCTCGGCGGCGGGCAGCAGCCGTGCCGCCTTCAGATCGAGCAGCGTGGCCGCGACGACGAGGAACTCGGTCGTCTCATCCAGATCCCAGTCCGGCCCCATCGCCCGGATGTACGCCATGAACTCGTCGGTCACCTTCGACAGCGCGACCTCGGTGACGTCCAGCTTGTGCCGGGAGATCAACTGAAGCAGCAGATCGAAGGGCCCCTCGAAGTTGGCGAGCCGGACCTTGAAGACCCCGTCATCGCCGTCGGCACCGCCGGCCGGGGGCTGGTCGGTGCCCCCCGGCTCCCTCCGGTCCCGCGGGGCCCACGCTTCGGCCAGGGCCTGCGGAGGAACAGCCCCGGCTTCCGGCTCCGGAACGGCGACCCCGGCGTCGGCAGCGGCCCCGGGGTCGGAAGCGAGCGCCTCGTGCCGGGACCCGGTCCCGACGGACTCGGCGGCAGGGGCATCGGTCTCGGCCGCAACCACCGGCCCGGGGGCGGGGTGCTCACGCCCCGCCCCCGGACCGGCCTCGGGCCCAGGCCTGGACGCGTCGTCCACGTCCGGAGAAGCGCCCTCACGGCCCGCCCCGGGACCGGCAGGCCCGGCCGCACGCCCCAGTCGGGGCCTTACGGCCGCCGTCCCCGGCTCGACCCGTCGCTCCACACCGCCCGGCAACCCCTCGGCAACCACCGCATGCCCACCGACCGCCGCCTCCACGAACCCGACGCCCGACCCGGCGGCCTCCATCTCCTCGGAGGTCCCGCCCGCCTCGTCGGTGTCCTCGGGCAGCTCACCGGGCTCGGCCACGTCCGTCGGCTCAACCGGCGGAGCCACCCGCGGAGCCACCGGCCCGCGCCCCAGCGCGCGTCGGCGGCCGGACGGGCCGCCGACGGGCGGTGGGGAAGCGTTCGAGGTCATGGCCCCCGCAGGCTACCGCTACCGCCCGCGCAGCCGTCGTACGAGGATGCTGGCGTCCCCGCGGGTCTCCAGGTCGGCGAGGACCACGGCGACCGCCTCGCGGACGATACGGCCGCGGTCGACGGCCAGGCCGTGCTCGCCGCGGAGCACGAGACGGGCGTGCTCCAGGTCCATGAGCTCCTCGGCCGACACGTACACCGTGATCTTCTCGTCGTGCCGCTCACGGCCGCTGGGACGGCGTGCTGCGGCCCGCCCGCGCTTGCGCGGTGCCGCCGCGGCGGCTCCGGCCGCACCCGCGCCAGAACCTTCCTGCGCCGCCTGCCGCCGGGCGGAGCCGGAGCGGCTGCGGGACTCCCCGGCCTCGGCCGACTCCGCGTCCGCCGCGACATGCTCCGCGCCCTCGCCGTCACCGCCCTGCGCGGGCACCGACTGCGGCACGTCCTCCGCGGTCGCGCCCGCTGCCGCCACCGCGTCGCCCTCCCCCGCCGGAGCGGGCACCCGGGCGTCGCCGTTGGCCTGACGCCTGGGCGAGGACGGCTGAAGCCCCATCCCCCCTGTCGTACGGAAGAGTTCGTCGGCCCCCGGCAGACTCACTCGGCGTGACACCGGGCGAGCACCTCCCTGGCGAGCTGGCGGTAGGCGGCGGCACCGACGGAGTTGGAGGCGTACGTCGTGATCGGCTCACCGGCGACCGTGGTCTCCGGGAAGCGGACCGTGCGCCCGATGACCGTGTGGTAGACGTGGTCGTCGAACGCCTCGACGACACGCGCGAGCACCTCACGGCTGTGCACCGTGCGCGAGTCGTACATCGTGGCGAGGATCCCGTCGAGCTCCAGGTCGGGATTGAGCCGCTCCTGGACCTTCTCGATGGTCTCGGTCAGCAGGGCCACACCGCGCAGCGCGAAGAACTCGCACTCCAGCGGCACGATCACCTTGTGCGCGGCCGTCAGGGCGTTGACCGTGAGCAGGCCGAGCGAGGGCTGACAGTCGATGACGATGAAGTCGTAGTCGTCCAGCAGCGGCTTGAGGGCGCGCTGCAGGGTCGACTCGCGGGCGACCTCGGAGACCAGCTGGACCTCGGCCGCCGACAGGTCGATGTTGCTGGGCAGCAGGTCCATGTTGGGGACCGCCGTCTTCAGCAGCACCTCATCGGCCGCCATCCCCCGCTCCATGAGCAGGTTGTAGACGGTGAGGTCGAGTTCCATCGGGTTGACGCCGAGTCCGACCGACAGCGCGCCCTGGGGGTCGAAGTCCACGAGCAGGACCCGGCGTCCGTACTCCGCGAGCGCTGCACCCAGGTTGATGGTCGACGTGGTCTTGCCGACGCCGCCCTTCTGGTTGCACATCGCGATGATCTTCGCGGGTCCGTGGTCGGTCAGCGGGCCCGGGATCGGGAAGTACGGCAGCGGGCGCCCGGTCGGACCGATGCGCTCCCGGCGCTGTCTGGCAGCGTCGGGCGCGAGAGTGGCCGCGTACTCGGGGTCGGGCTCGTACTCCGCGTCGGGGTCGTAGAAGTGCCCCTCGGGCAGTTCGTCGTAGTCGGCGAAGTGGTTGTGGGGCGCGCCACTTCCGTCGCCGGCCATGGCGTTCACGTGATGGCCATCCATCTTCTGGTGTGCTGTGTGAGTCGCCTGCTGACTCTGGTGGGCTGCGAAGGTGCGCACAGCGACGGAGCCGACAGCCTCGAACCCCGCGGAGCCCTGGCCCCGTGCAGGCATTCCTGGTTGACCACCCCCGGGAGTAAATGTCGACTCATTCACAAGTCGTCTTACCTCCTTGGTGACCAGGAAACTTCTAGACAGGTCAGCGTGGCACCATGCCGACGGTTGGCGACTCTATGGCGTGTCGGGCGTCCGCAGCAACACAATCCGCCGGACCCGGCCCGATGTGTCGGCAATGAAACATCCCGCTGTCAAGGGCGTACGGCCGTCGCACGGCAGGTTTCACCGGTGTGCGAATCGGTTGAAGGGTTACGTTCGAGGCGAGTTGCCCGAGAATCGCGAAGTGACCATACACACATCCGGCCGGGCCTTGTCGGGCAAGGTCCGGCCGGGTGCGCTGCATTGACGACCTGTGTTGACGTATCGCCTTTACGGGTCGGTGACTTGGCCGACTTACCGGTCTGCGGGCTCAGCCGAGCAGCGATGACAGCTCGACGTGCTCCACGTCGTGCGCCTCGGCGACCTCCTTGTAAACGACCTTGCCGTCATGGGTGTTGAGCCCCTTGGCCAGTGCCGGGTCGCGGCGCAGCGCGTCCGCCCAGCCGTGGTCGGCGAGTTCCACGATGTAGGGCAGCGTGGCGTTGGTCAGCGCGTAGGTGGAGGTGTTCGGCACCGCGCCGGGCATGTTGGCGACGCAGTAGAAGACCGAGTTGTGGACCTGGAAGGTCGGCTCGGCGTGGGTGGTCGGACGGGAGTCCTCGAAGCAGCCGCCCTGGTCGATCGCGATGTCGACAAGGACACTTCCGGGCTTCATCCGCGAGACGAGCTCGTTGGTGACCAGCTTGGGGGCCTTGGCGCCGGGGACCAGCACCGCGCCGATGACCAGGTCGGCCTCCAGGCAGGCCTTCTCCAGCTCGAGGGCATTGGAGACGACGGTCTGGATCTTCGTGCCGAAGATCTTGTCCGCCTCGCGGAGCTTGTTGACGTCCTTGTCGAGCAGGGTCACGTGGAAGCCCAGGCCGATGGCGATCTGCGCCGCCTGCCAGCCGGAGACGCCGCCGCCGATGACGACGGCCCGGCCGGCCGGCACGCCGGGGACGCCGCCGGGCAGCACGCCGCGGCCGCCATTGGCGCGCATCAGGTGGTAGGCGCCGACCTGCGGGGCCAGCCGGCCCGCGACCTCGGACATCGGGGCGAGCAGCGGCAGCGCGCGGCCGGGCAGCTCGACCGTCTCGTAGGCGATCGCCGTGGTGCCGGACTCCAGCAGGGCGTCCGTGCACTCCTTGGAGGCGGCCAGGTGCAGGTAGGTGAAGAGCGTCTGGTCCTTGCGGAGGCGGTGGTACTCCTCGGCGATGGGCTCCTTGACCTTCAGCAGCAGGTCGGCGGTGGCCCACACCTCGTCGGCGGTGCCCAGGATCCGGGCGCCGGCGGCGACGTACTCCTCGTCCGTGATCGAGGAGCCGACGCCGGCGCCGCGCTCGATGACGACCTGGTGACCATGGCGCACCAGCTCGTGCACGCCGGCGGGGGTGATGGCCACCCGGAACTCGTTGTTCTTGACCTCGCGGGGGATGCCGACCTTCACGTCGATCACGGTCCTTGGCTCAGAGGGTATGGGCGCATTACTAGACATACCCGGGCACGCACGGGCACACCGGGAGAGACCGCAGGAGAACGTGCGGCAGAGCCAGTCTAATGAAGGCGTTCCCGCTGTCTAGCCTTTCAATCCATCAATCTTCAGCGGAGGCACTACGGATTTCGCAGGCGTCAGGTTCCGGTTTCAGCTGTGAGTCGCCGATGGAGTCCCCCACCGGCTCCTCCTGGTCCTCCTGGTGCTCGCCGAGGAGCCGCTCGACGGCGCCCCGGTGCAGCCGGGCCGACGCGGGGTCGCCGAGGTGCTCGAGGGTGTCGGCGACCCGCAGATGCAGCGCTGCCTGCAACCGCGTGTCCTCGGCCCGCCGCGCCCACTCCACGGCCTCCCGGCAGGTGCGCAGCGACTCCTCGGGCAGGCCCGCGTACTCCTGGACCCGCGCCAACTCGCTCAGCGCCCGGGCCTGGGCGGCCACGTCGCCGTTCTTCCGGTGCCCGGCGATCGCCGCGCGCCAGTTCCGCAGGGCCTCGCCGTAGCGGCCCGCGTAGGTGTGGGCGGCGGCGATCCGCCCGTACAGCCGGGCGGCGTCGGCGCGCTCGTCCCGGGCGAGCCGCTCGACCAGGGCCCGGCCGAACCAGTCGGCGGCCCGGTCGAAGTCGCCGAGCTCCAGATGCGCACCGCCTACGGATTCCATCGCGCGGCCGGTCGCATACGGATCGTTCACCTCGCGTCCGGCATCCAGCGCGGCCCGGTAGCGGGCCAGCGCGTCGGCCGTGCGGCCGGTCCGGGCGTCGAGGTCGCCGAGGTTCAGCAGGGCGGCGGCCCGCTCGCGGGGCAGGTTCCGGCGCTCGGCCACGTCGAGGACCAGGCTGTGGATGCCGTACAGGTCGGGCGCCGCCGCCTGGGTGCCGACATGCGCCACCATGGCCCGCACCAGCTGGGACATCAGCCGCCGGGCCAGGGTGTCCAGCTGCCCGTCGGCGACCGCGAGCCGGGCCGAGGCCAGCAGGGCGGGCCGGGTCACGCGCAGCCAGTCGGCGGCCGCCCGGGGCGTGGGAAAGCGCAGGGCACGCGGCATGTCGAGGAGCTTCTGGCGGGCCTGGGGGCTGTCGGTCTCGGTGATCGCCCGGCAGGCCTGGAGCAGTCGTACGGTCCGCTCCAGCATGCGGGCGCGGGCCAGCTGGAGCTCGGCCGGGCGCTCGTGGTGCTCGGCGAGGACGCGGAGCCGGTCGTGCAGACAGCCCGGCACCTCGTACTGCGGCAGCGGCGAGTCCACGGCGTGCAGGAAGCCGAGGGCGACGAAGTCGTCCAGGGTGGTGCGGGCGCCGGCGACCGAGCAGCCGGCGAGCGCGGAGGCGGTCTGCGGGTCGACGAGCCCGGCCGGGGCGAGGGCGAGCAGGCGCAGCATCCGGGCGGCGGTGGCGGGCAGGGCGGCGTAGGCGAGGCGGAAGACCCGGTTCAGCGGGGTTCCCTCGGCGTCTTCGGCGCGCAGTTGCTTGGCGAGGTCGGAGACGGCCGCCTGGGGGCGGGCGGCGAGCCAGCCGCCCGCCAGCATCAGCGCGGCCGGCTGCCCCTGGCACTCCTCGGCGAGGCCCTCGGCGGCCCGGGGGTCGACGGTGATGCGGACCGAGCCGGTGTGCCGGGACAGCAGCTCCACCCCGGACTTGGCGTCCAGGCCGCCCAGGGTGCACGGGCGGACGTCCGAGATGCCGGTCAGCGGGCCCTCGGAGACCGCGACGACCAGACAGTCCGGGGTGTCGGGCAGCAGGGCGTCGACCTGCTCGGCGTCGGCCGCGTCGTCCAGCAGGAGCAGGACCCGGCGGTCGGCCAGGGCGGTACGCAGGGCGTCGGTGAGGTCGTCTTCACAGGCGCCGGCCGGGGCCTCCCGGTCCAGGGCGGCGAGCAGGTCGCGGGCGGTGCGCTCGACCGGAACGGGGGTGCCGTCGGGGTCACTCAGACGGGCGCGCAGGACCCCGTCCGGGTAACGGTCCGCGACCTGCCGTGCGAGTTCCTCGGCGAGTGCGGTGCGCCCCGAGCCGGGCCGGCCGGCGATGAGCAGCACGCGCGCGCGTGGCGGTTTGCGGCCGGCGAGGGTGTCGAGGCCGGCGCGCTCGATGTCGGCGCGCAGTTCCTTCAACTCCCGTGTGCGGCCCAGGAATCGGCTCTCCCCGGAAGCGCGTCCGGTCAGCCGCACGTCGCCTGTCTCCACGACCTGATCCGTCACGGGCCACACTCCCGTCCCACCACACGCACAAGCCCGCCGGGACTCCGGTCCGGGCGTGAACAGAGCCTAGTTCACGCTCTGCAACGCCCCGGCCGGAGCACGACGGGCACGGCGGGCACATCCCCCGATCGGATCAGCCGATCTTCACACCACGACCGGAACCGGCTCACAGGCTCGTGCCTCTGGGCGACCTGGGCATCCGCGCGAGCGAAGCGGTGAGCTTGGGGGTGGACCAGCGGCGCCCGTCGCGCCGGGCGCCGCAACGCCCGCCGCAGGCGCGAGAGCCGCTGAGGCGCCAGGGCAGGTCACGCGGGCAGCGAGTCCGGCGGGCCGGATCCGCACCCGGCCGGATCGGCCCGGCCATGGGTCGCCGCCCCGCCCGAATCCACCACCCGGCCACGGGCCACCGCCCGGCCAGGATCGGCCGCCCAGCCACGGGCCACCGCCCGGCCATGGGCTACCGCCCGCCCGAATCCACCACCCGGCCACGGGCCACCGCCCGGCCAGGATCGGCCGCCCAGCCATGGGCCACCGCCCGGCCATGGGCTACCGCCCGCCCGAATCCACCACCCAGCCACGGGCCACCGCCCGGCCATGGGCTACCGCCCGCCCGAATCCACCACCCAGCCACGGGCCACCGCCCGGCCATGGGCTACCGCCCGCCCGAATCCACCACCCAGCCACGGCCACTGCCCGGCCAGGATCGGCCGCCCGGCCCCCGGCCACCGCCCGGATCCGGCCCACCCCCGGAGGGTTCATGCCTCGAACGGACGCGCCGGCCACGGTGCCTGGGCCGAGCGCAGGGCGTCCAGGCCGTCGCCGGCGCGGGCGGCGACCAGGGAGAGGACGCCCACGACGAGGCAGTTGTTGTGGAGCTCCCCGGCCAGGACGCCCCGGACGAGGTCCTCGACTGGCACCCGGTCGAGTTCCATGTCGGCCTCTTCCTCCTCGACCGCGAAGCGCTCGCCCTCGGCCTCGGACAGATCGCGGGCGAGGAAGATCCGGACGGCCTCGTCGCAGCCGCCGGGGGTGGTGTAGACGTCGGTCAGCACCCGCCAGTCCTCGGCCTTGACGTGCGCCTCCTCGTACAGCTCGCGCTGCGCGGCGTGCAGCGGGTTCTCGCCGGGGACGTCGAGCAGACCCGCCGGGATCTCCCACAGCTTGTGGCGCACGGGGTGGCGGTACTGCCGCAGGACCAGGACGCGGTCGGCCTCGTCGAGGGCGAGGACCGCCACGGAGCCGGGGTGGACCTGGTAGTCGCGGCCGACCACGGTGCCGTCGGGCATGACCACGTCGTCGGTGCGGACGGAGGTCTTGTTGCCCACGAAGGGGGTGTCCGTCGCCCGGATCTCCCACTCCTCCGGGGTGTCCTTGATCGTCATGCCTGTCCTTCCAGGTGCCCGGCACGACTTCACGTGCCAGGGCCCGACGTGCCGAAAAGAAACCGGGGTGCACACCCTTTGAAGGGATGCACCCCGGCCACCGTACAACTGGTGTGTTACTTCGAAGTCTTCCGCTCGACCGCGGCCTTGACGAGCCCGGCGAACAGCGGGTGCGGGCGCGTCGGGCGCGAGCGCAGCTCCGGGTGCGCCTGCGTGGCGACCAGGTACGGGTGGACGTCGCGCGGGTACTCGACGTACTCGACGAGCTTGCCGTCCGGGGACGTGCCGGAGAACAGGATGCCCGCCCGCTTCTCCAGCTCGGCGCGGTAGGCGTTGTTCACCTCGTAGCGGTGCCGGTGACGCTCCTCCACGTACTCCTTGCCGTCGTACACCTCGCGCACGATCGAGCCCTCGGCCAGCTTCGCCGGGTACATGCCGAGCCGCATGGTGCCGCCCATGTCGCCCTCACCGGCGACGATGTCGAGCTGCTCGGCCATGGTGGAGATGACCGGGTGGGCGGTGGCCGGGTCGAACTCGGTGGAGTTGGCGTCGCCGATGTCGACCAGGTTCCGCGCGGCCTCGATCACGATGCACTGGAGGCCGAGGCAGAGGCCGAGCAGCGGGATCTTGTTCTCGCGGGCGTACTTGATCGCGCCGACCTTGCCGAGCACGCCGCGGTCGCCGAAGCCGCCGGGGATGCAGATGCCGTCGACGTCGCCGAGCTGCTGGGCCGCCCCCGCCGGGGTCTTGCAGTCGTCGGAGGTGACCCACTTGATCTTGACGCGGGCGCGGTTGGCGAAGCCGCCGGCGCGCAGCGCCTCGGTGACCGACAGATAGGCGTCGGGCAGGTCGATGTACTTGCCGACCAGCGCGAGGGTGATCTCGTGGTCGGGGTTGTGGACGCGGTCGAGCAGGTCGTCCCAGGTCGTCCAGTCGACGTCGCGGAAGGGCAGGTCGAGCTTGCGGACGACGTAGGCGTCCAGCCCCTCGCCGTGCACGGTCTTCGGGATGTCGTAGATCGAGCGGGCGTCGGGGCAGGCGACGACGGCGGCCTCGTCGACGTCGCACATCAGCGAGATCTTCCGCTTGATCGCGGTGGGCACCTCACGGTCGCAGCGCAGCACGATCGCGTCCGGCTGGATACCGATGTTGCGCAGAGCCGCAACCGAGTGCTGGGTCGGCTTCGTCTTCAGCTCACCCGAGGGACCGATGTACGGCAGGAGCGAGATATGGACGACGAACACGTTGTCACGGCCGACCTCGTGCCGTACCTGGCGGACGGTCTCCAGGAACGGCAGCGACTCGATGTCGCCGACCGTGCCGCCCACCTCCGTGATCACGACGTCGACCTCGTCCGTCGCCATGCGGCGGATGCGGTGCTTGATCTCGTTGGTGATGTGCGGGATGACCTGCACGGTGTCGCCCAGGTACTCGCCGCGGCGCTCCTTGGCGATCACGGTGGAGTACACCTGGCCGGTGGTGACGTTGGCCGAGCCGTCCAGGTCGCGGTCGAGGAACCGCTCGTAGTGGCCGATGTCCAGGTCGGTCTCGGCGCCGTCGTTGGTGACGAACACCTCACCGTGCTGGAAGGGGTTCATCGTGCCCGGGTCGACGTTCAGGTACGGGTCGAGCTTCTGCATCACGACGCGCAGACCGCGGGCCTTGAGCAGCATGCCGAGGCTGGATGCCGTCAGGCCCTTGCCGAGCGAGGAGGCGACACCCCCGGTGACGAAGATGTGCTTGGTCGTCGAATTACGAAAAGCAGCGGGCGGCATGGCCAAGACGGGGCTCCCGTGGTCGCGGTCTGGGGGTGCGGTGCGGCTGCCTGCCGGAGGTTTCCGGGGGCTGGCCGTCGCTGCGGTTCGGGGGTTTGCTGCCCACCGGTCCACGGGCTACCAGCGTATCAGCGCCGCGAGGCGATGGCTTCCGGCCACGCTCCGCGCACGCGCCGACACGGAGACGGTCGCCCTCACCGGTCTCTCACCCGCTGCTCACTCGTTCGACGTACTCGCCTTGTCCGGAGCGGCACCCAGATCATCTGCGTGCGTCGTATCCTGCTCGGACACTCGCTGCCGAGCCCGCCCCGGCCCCACGGCAACCACCCCCCGCCCGTAAGCACCGGAACAACGTGAGCTCGTCAGTTCGTTGAGCAACAATTGGCGCTTTGCATCACGGCTGAGTGACCTGTTTTGCTTCATCGCTCAATGACACATTGCAAGACTTGCTGAAAACCCCCTTGACCGCACTAGCGACAGCCCCCTTGCGGGGTGACGTGGCCGTTCGACTGGAGTTGCACGTGGCCGGGCGCATCGAAGACTACGCACTCATCGGAGACATGCAGACCGCTGCCCTGGTCTGCCGGGACGGCACGGTGGACTGGCTGTGCCTGCCCCGCTTCGACTCGCACGCCATCTTCGCCGGCCTGCTGGGCAACGAGGAGCACGGCTTCTGGCGGCTCGGGCCCGCGTACGCCTCCGACCAGCAGCCACCCACCGCGGCCCGGCGCAGCTACCGCGGTGACTCGCTGATCCTGGAGTCCGAGTGGGACACCCAGCGGGGCACGGTCCGGGTGACCGATTTCATGCCGCCGCGTGACGGCGCCCCGCAGCTGATCCGGATCGTGGAGGGCGTCTCGGGCCGCGTGCCGATGCGCTCGGCGCTGCGGATGCGGTTCTCCTACGGGCGGGTGGTGCCGTGGGTGCACAAGCACGAGGGGCGCACGGTGGCCGTGGCGGGCCCCGACTCCGTGTGGTTCGACACATCCGCCGAGACCTACGGCAAGTCGCTGACGACGTACGCGGACTTCACGGTCGCGCCGGGTGACCGGATCGCGTTCACGATCTCCTGGCAGCCCTCGCACAAGGAGCCGCCGCCGCTGCCCGAGCCGGAGCAGTCGCTGGAGGCGACGGAGGACTTCTGGCGCGAGTGGGTCGACCACTGCACCTACCACGGCCCCTACCGGGAGGCCGTGGTCCGCTCACTGATCACGCTCAAGGCCCTGACGTACGCCCCGACCGGCGGCATCGTCGCCGCGCCCACCACCTCCCTGCCGGAGGACATCGGCGGCGTCCGCAACTGGGACTACCGCTACACGTGGCTGCGGGACGCGGCGATCACCCTGTCCTCGCTGCTGCGCACCGGCTACCGCGAGGAGGCCCGCGCCTGGCGCGAGTGGCTGCTGCGGGCCGTGGCCGGCGACCCGGAGAACCTCCAGATCATGTACGGCATCGCCGGCGAGCGCGAGCTCGGCGAGGCGGAGCTGGACTGGCTGCCGGGCTACGAGAACTCCGGCCCGGTCCGGGTCGGCAACGGCGCCGCGCACCAGCTCCAGCTGGACGTCTACGGCGAGGTCACCGAGGCCCTGCACCTGGCCCACATGACAGGCCTCGCGCGCAACGACTACGCCTCGCTGCTCCAGCTGAAACTGATCCGCTACCTGGAGGACCACTGGCAGGACCCGGACGAGGGCATCTGGGAGGTGCGCGGCCCGCGCCGCCACTTCGTGCACTCCAAGGTGATGGCCTGGGTCGCCGTCGACCGCACGATCAAGCTGATCGAGTCCGGTGACGCCGACGGCCCGCTGGACCGGTGGAAGGAACTGCGCGACGACATCCACCGCGACGTGTGCGAGAAGGGCTACGACAAGGAACGCAACACCTTCACGCAGTCCTACGGCTCGAAGGAGCTGGACGCGTCGCTGCTGCTGATCCCGCAGATGGGCTTCCTGCCGCCGGACGACAAGCGCGTCATCGGCACCATCGAGGCGATCCAGCGGGAGCTGTCCACGCCGGACGGCTTCATCCTGCGCTACCCGACGCAGGGCGACAACGAGGGCGTCGACGGCCTGCCCGGCGACGAGGGCGCGTTCCTCGCCTGCTCCTTCTGGATGGCCGACGACCTGGCGATGATCGGCCGCGTGGACGAAGCCCGCAAGCTGTTCGAGAAGCTGCTGTCGCTGCGCAACGACCTCGGCCTGCTGGCGGAGGAGTGGGACCCGCACCTCCAGCGCCAGGTGGGCAACTTCCCCCAGGCGTTCAGCCACGTGCCGCTCATCGACACGGCCCTGCGTCTGACGGCTTCGGGGGCGTACGGGGGCTGACGTGTAGGGGCCCGTTTCCCATGTCGTACTCCGCGCCGTGATGTCGTCGCCATGTCGGATACGACACGGCAGCCGGATCCATGCCTCCAGCCCCGGTGGTTCCACCCTGTGTGTCGGATGGCCCGGTCGTCATCCATGCGAAACGACCGGGACATGCCAGCAGCGTCGGCGGTGATCAAGCCGCCCTGAGGACGTGTGGCTTGGGGGTCCGATGAGCAGGGCGGATCTGGCCGGGCCGGCGCAGCTGAGCGTGCGGCGAGCTGACCAGGGTCTGGAGGACGATCCGGAGTGGGCGTCCGTCTCACTCGATCTCCTGCGGACCGCGGAGCCGTGGGGCGAACGTTCCGCTGGTGCAAGGGCCGGAAGCACTACTCCGGGACGTACTGGTCGGCGACGGTGGGCGACCACGTGATCTACGAGTCGCGGCGGGAGCCGGGGCGGCTGCTGTTCGCGGACTTCGCCCCTGGGGTCCGGCACATCGTCGCTCGGCCGTTTCTGATCAAGGCCGAGGTGCAGGGCGGGCTGCGGCGGCACATCCCGGACTATCCGCTGCTCACGGACGGCGCCCCGGTAGTCGTGGCGGTATGCGGCCAAGGCGTCGGAGTTCGGCGTGACCAGGCGAACGGTGGAGTGGCAACCCCCAAGGAGCAGAGAGCGGTGGAGCGGTACACCGGCCATCCACAGCCATCGTAAAGAGTGCGGAAAGATCCCCTTGCGCGCGACGGACGCGCCCGTCGCCGCCGTTGAGCGGACGAAGGTTCCACGGCACCGCCACTCTTCGTCCGACTCACGAACCCACGAGGTAAAAGTGGCTCTACCTTTCGCAATCCGCCTTCGCGGCCACCGCCGCCCATGGTCGCGGGGACGCATAGCCATCGGTCTGCTGGCCCTGGCCGCCGGCAGTCTGTCGACCGTGTCGGCCGACGCCGCCACCCCGGCCTCCGGCTCGGTCAGCGACACCGCACCCACGACCACGTGGAGCGCCGGCCCGTTCGCCGTACCCAATGTCACCGGCACCACGGGAGACCCCACCTGCGGTGACCCGCAACTCTGTGACGACTTCGCCCTGCGGGTCAGTGTCCCGTCGGGCTACGACGCCGGCCACAGCCTGCGGATCGACGTCAAATGGCCCAACGCCGCGGCCGACTTCGACCTCTACGTCCTCGACGCAGGCGGCAGGGAGATCGCCGCCTCGGCGTCCTCGAGCGATCCCGAGACGGTCCTGCTGCCTGCTGTCTCGGCCTCCTACACCGTGCGGGTGGCGCCGTACGCGCCGCTCGGGGACAGTTTCACCGGCACCGCGAGCCTGGTCGCCAACCCGGTCGACCCGCCGCCCAGCACGGCGACACCGCCGGCCTACGCGAACTCCCACGCCCCCGACGGCATCGCGGATGCGCACAACGCCGGTGAACCCTCCATCGGCGTCAACCGGTCCACCGGCGCCACGATGTTCCAGGCCTACACCTCGACGCTCAAGGTCACCTACGACGCCGCCGGCACCGCCACCTGGCAGGACAAGAGCGCGAACGCCGCCAACGGCTGTCCGCAGGGCAGCCTCACCAGCCTCGACCCGATCCTGTTCACCGACCCGAGAACCAACCGCACCTTCGAGTCACAGCTCGCCGGCAAGACCGCGCTGACCTGCTACACCGACGACGACGGAGGGACCTGGACGCCGACGGCCGGCTCGGGCATCGACTCCGGCGTGGACCACCAGACCATCGGCGGCGGCCCCTTCGCCTCCGGCGGGCTCGGTGCGCTCACGTCGTACCCGAACGCCGTCTACTACTGCTCCCAGGACATCGCCGACGCCTCCTGCGCGGTCAGCCGGGACGGCGGTCTCACCTACGGACCGGCCGTTCCGATGTACTCCCTGCTGGACTGCGGCGGGCTGCACGGGCACGTCAAGGTGGCGCCCGACGGCACCGTGTACGTGCCGAACAAGGGCTGCGGCGGCAACCAGGCCGTGGCGGTCTCCGAGGACAACGGCCAGACCTGGTCCGTCCGCAAGAACCCGTTCAGCACCCCCGGCGACTCGGACCCCAGCGTGGGCGTCGGCGCCGGCGGCACCGTCTACATGGGCTACCAGAACAGCGACGGCACCGCGCGTATCGCCGTCAGCCACGACAAGGGGAAGACCTGGCTGTACGACCAGAAGGTCGGCGCAGACCTCGGCGTCAAGAACATCGTCTTCCCCGTGGTGACCGCGGGCGACGACAACCGCGCCGCCTTCGCCTTCCTGGGCACCACCACCGGCGGCAATTACCAGGACACCGACAACTTCACGGGTGTCTGGCACCTGTACGTGGCCACCACCTACGACGGCGGGCAGTCCTGGGTCACGGTCGACGCCACCCCCACCGACCCGGTCCAGAAGGGGTCGATCTGCACCGGCGGCACCACCTGCGGCAAGGACCGCAACCTGCTGGACTTCAACGACGTCACGATCGACGCGCGGGGCAGGGTGCTCGTGGGCTACGCCGACGGCTGCACCGGCGCCTGCGCCACCGGCGGCGCGCAGAACTACGACGCGCTGGCCACCATCGCGCGTCAGGCTTCCGGCAACACGCTGTACGGCGCGTACGACGCCGTGGTCACCGGCAAGCACAAAAAGCCCAAAGGAGGCCAGTAAGTGAAGCCGTTGCCCCCGGTTGCCGTACTGGCCGGCGCCGTTCTCGGCCTGGTGGCCGTCACCGGATGCTCGACGCCGGTCAGGAACGCCGGGCCCTTGGCCGCGACGCCGTCCGCCACCACGGCGCCGACCGAGGCTGCTGCGCCCGGCGGTTGTCCCACCGCCGCCTCACTGCCGCTGCCCAAGGACTTCCCGGCGGACCTGCCGGTGCCCCACGGCGCGGTCGTCACCTCGGTGGAGCATCGCCCCGGCGACCGGCTGATCGTCGCCACGGTCGTACGGGACGGCTTCGACTCCGCCCTGACCTTCCTGCAGAAGCAGCTCCCGAAGGCCGGATACGTCCTGAACGAGGGCGAGGTGGAGAAGGACGACGCAGAGTCGAACTTCTCCTCACCGACCGTCAAGGGACGCTGGACCCTGCGGAAGATGCCCGACTGCGAGGGAGGGGTGTACCTCACATACCTGACGTCTGCGGCCTGACGTCTGCGGCCTCCTGACCTCGGCCGGGGCGGAGACGGCGGGCGCGGTGTGCTTCCGGGACTTCTTGTATCGGCTGCCACCGCCCCGCGTCTCCTGTACGTCTGGCCCAGCGGCTCCTTCCGCGTCCAAGCCGGCAACACACGGCGCAAGCCCGCCTGCGGCGCGCGGCACACCCCGTCAACGCCGGGCCCTCGGGCGGTGACCCGCTCAAGCCGGCGCACCAGCGCAAGGCATCCAAGCCGGGGCTCCCAGATCCGGGCCTGGCCGGGCCGCTCGGCAACCCGCAGGGGTGTCACACCGCCCTGAGGGCCGTGAGCGTCCGCTCCCCCGCCGGGTCGCCCGCCGTGGCCGGGACCAGGGCGATCTCGTCGAGGCCGGCCTCGGCGTAGGCGTCGATGCGGGCGCGGACGGTGTCGGCGTCTCCGACGAGGGCGACCGTCTCCGCGGCCTCGGGTGGCAGGGCCCGCAGCAGGGTGTCCGGGTCGGCTCCCTTGGCAGCCAGTTCGACGACCGCGGCGAGCCCCGCGTCGACGAACATGTCGCTGTAGCCCGGCACGGTGAGATAGCCGACGACGCTGCGCAGGACCTGCGTGAGCGTCTCCGGCTCCGGGTCCACGGCGGCGGGCAGCCAGGCGGCCAGCCGGGGCGGCGTACGCCCGGCCCGCTCGGCGGCGGCGAGCATCCGTGCCCGGAGCACGCGGACCTGCTCGGGGGAGACGATGTCGAGCAGCATCCGGTCGGCGTGCTCCACCGCGGTGGCGATCGCGCGCTCGCCGAACGCCGCGACGGTGAGCTCGCCTCCGGGCGGCGGCAGCCGGCGCAGGAAGCCGCTGCCGGGCACGATCGGCTCGCCCGGCCTGCTGCCCATCAGTGCGCGCACGGCCGCCGCCGACTCCTTCAGCGCGGCGGCGGGCCGGGTCCGCGGCCGGCCGTGCACGCCCTCGACGACCCGCTTGCTGGACGTGCCCAGGGCCACGCCGACCGGCCGGCCGGTGACGGCCGCGGTGGACGCGGCGCCCCGGACGATGGTGAGCGGGTCGCGCACCGACACCGGCACCGGCCCGGCCGTCAGCGTCGCCCGCTCGGTGGCCGCGGCGATCGCCGTCGCCAGGACGAACGAGTCCCACGTCGGTCCCTCGCCCGCCCACACCTCCCGGTACCCGAGCCGGTCGGCGAGCACCCCGACCCGCAACGGCTCCTCGAACGGAGTGTCGTCCTCTCGCCCCACCGCGACCACGCTCATGTCCATGACCGCGCCCGTACCCGGTCGTTTCCGCGGTATTCCCGTGTTTGACGGCATGCGATCCCCTGCTTGATCGCCCCATGCCCGTCCGGAGATGTCCGGGAGGCACCCGCGCGGGTAGCGTCCGACACATGGACAGCGGGACGGACAGCGGCTACGACACCCGGGGCGCCGGGATCACCGTACAGCGGGCGCTGGAGCTGCCGGGTCTGCGCAGCGGGCTGCCCGAGGTGCTGGCGGGCGCCGACCGGCTCGGGCGGACCGTGCGCTGGGTGCACGCCGGTGAGGTGCCGCACATCGCCTCGCTCCTCAAGGGCGGCGAGCTGCTGCTGACGACGGGCTACGGCCTCGGCACCCGCCCGGCCGAACAGCGCGCGTTCGTGCGCACGCTGGCCGAGCGCGGCATCGCCGCCCTGGTCGTGGAGCTCGGCCCGCGCTTCACACGGCTGCCCGCCGCCCTGGTCGACACGGCCCGTTCGGCCGGGCTGCCCCTTGTCCAGCTGCACCGCGAGGTGCCGTTCGTCACGGTCACGGAGGAGATCCACACCGAGATCGTCAACGGCCACTACGCACTGCTCCAGCGGGCCGAGGAGGTGCACCGGCGGTGTACGGAGGCCCTGCTGGGCGGCGGCGGAGTGCCCCAAGTCCTAGGCATCCTGGCCGACTTCGGCGACAACCCCGTCTTCCTGGAGACGGCGGACGGGCAGTTGCTGTACGCCGCCGGGGCCGGTCCCGAGGGCACGGACCCGCTCCAGGTGTGGGAGGGGCTGCGCGCCCAGCACAAGGACGAACCTCCGCTCGCGGGCTCGGTCCTGGTGGACGTGCCGGGCGGCGGGCCGGGCAGCGGGGGCGTCCGCGCGCGCCTCGTCCTGCTCCCCGTACGGACTCCGCTGGCGCCGGTGCACCGGATGGCGGCCGAGCGGGCCGCGGGCATCCTGGCCGTGGTGCTGATGCAGGCCCGGCAGGAGGAGGAGCTGGCGGCGCGCGGGCGCGGCGACTTCCTCACGGACCTCGCCGAGGGCCGGGTCACGGCGGAGGACGCTCCGGCGCAGGCGCGCGTGCTGGGCTTCCGGCCGGGCGACGGCCCGCTGCTGCCGGTCGTCATGCGGCTCGGGGACGCCCTGTCCCCGGGGGAGGCTGGGCGGTGCTGGCCCGGGCGGTGTCCGAGGAACTGGCCTCGGTGGGTGTGCCGGTGCTGCTCGGCGTACGGCCGGTGGAGGGCCGGGTGCTGGTCCTGCTGGGGCTGCGCTCGGAGCCGGAGCGGGCGACGGTCGCGGAGCGGGTCGCGGCGGCGCTGCGGGCCGGGGCGGAGCGAGCCGGGATGCTGCGGCCGGGCGGGCAGCCGCCCGTGGTGGTCGTGGGCGTGGCCGGCGGCTGGACGGCCGCGGCGTCGGGCCTGCGGCACGCGGCCGAGACCGCCACGGCGGCCCAGGGCCTGCCGGACCGGCCCTGGTACGACGCCCGGCGCCTGGACATCGACCTGCTGCTGTGGCGGCTGCGCGACCACCCGGACCTGGCCGCCTTCGTCGACCGGGCCCTCGGCCCGCTCCTGGAGCACGACCGGCGCTCCAGGCCGCCGTTGCTGCCCACCCTGACGACGTACCTCGCCCACGCGGGACGCAAGGCGGAGACGGCCCGGGAGCTCCACCTCAACCGGCAGACCCTGTACAACCGCCTGGCGCGCATCGGGGAGCTGCTGGGCACGGACCTCGACGATCCGCAGACGGTACTGGCCCTGAGCCTGGCCCTGCGGGCCCGCAGGCACGTCCCCTAGTGCTGGATTCCTCATTGGATGTACACATATCGGCGTCGTAGTTGGCGGGTGGGCGGGGCCGGCCGCCCCCAGATCCAGGGGCGGGCTCGGGCGTTGAGCTGGGCGGTGGCCACGGCTGTGGCCTGGGCGATGTCGTCGGGGTTGGCGAAGGACCGTCCGGCCAGGGCGGTCTTGCGGAAGATCCGCCACCAGCCTTCCTGCAGGTTCAGCCAGCACGCGCCGACCGGGATGAACGCGTGGCGGATCCGGGGGTGGTCCTCCAGCCAGGTCCGGGTGGACAGGCTGTTGTGAGAGGACAGGTTGTCGGTGACGATCCAGATCTCACCGGTCGGGTTGGCGTCCTCGACCAGTTGCAGGAACTGCTGGTAGAAGACGCTGTTGCGGGAGGAAGCCGCCATGGTGATCTGCTGGCCGTCCCGCGCGTAAGGCTCCGTAGACCCAGGTCTTCTCCGGCCCGCGGCTGTAGTCGAGCTCGGACTTGATGCGGTGCCCGTCCGGTGACCAGCCCGGTGCGGGCGCGAAGGTGCGCGGGATCACCGGCCCCAGCTCGTCGGCGCAGATGACCGTCGCGCCGTCGGGCGGCTGGGTGTAGAGGCCGATGATCCGCGTCCTTTTCCCGCGAAGTCCGGGTCCTTCGAACGGGTCCAGGACCGGGTGCGGCGCCAGCGCACACCCTCGGCGATCAGGATCCTGCGCACCTGGGAGCGGCCGACCTCGATGCCCAACTGCCGGGCCTGAGCAGCCAGGGAGTCCAGCGTCCACTCAGCCGGCCCCGACTCGTCGGCCGCCCACAGGTCCCCGCCGGGCTGCACCTCCAGCCTCCCCGGCGGCACCTCTTTGACCAGGGCGATAATCCGGGACCGCTCGGCCTCCGTGATCCGCCGCTTGCGGCCCTGCCCGCCCAGATCCTCCAGTCCCTCCAGCCCGGAGCGGTTGAAGCGGTGCAGCCAACGCCGCACCGTCTTCTGGCCGCAGTCCAGCTCCTCCGCGATCGCCGGAACTCGCAAGCCGGCCCAGCTCAGCTCGACCATCCGCGCCCGCATCACCGCATCTCGCGGCGCCTTGCGGGCCCGCGACAGCCGACGCACCACTGCCCGCTCATCCTCATCACGGCTTGGCCGTGCCCGTAACACCACCGTCCAGCACCCGCCCCCGAGCACCCGAACCACCCCGCCACCAGCACATATACCCACGGAAAGAGGAATCCAGCACTAGTAGGGCTTGGTCAGGTTCGTATGGGTGTGGGTATGTCGCGGTGGCAGGTGGGGCAGGCGCCGGTCCAGGTGGCGAGGAGTGTCTGCAGTTCACGGACGACCTGGTAGAGGCTCAGGCCCGCGCCGGATCTTTTGGGTCTCGGGCCAGTCGTTGCAGGGTGCAGAAGGCATGGGCGGCAGAGACAAGAGTGACGTGGTGGTGCCAACCGGTCCAGGTGCGGCCCTCGAAATGGGCCAGTCCCAGGGCCTGTTTCATCTCGCGGTAGTCGTGCTCGATGCGCCAGCGGAGCTTGGCCAGCCGCACCAGCGTCGCCAGCGGCATCCCGGAGGGCAGGTTCGACAGCCAGAACTGCACCGGCTCGCTCTCACCGGCCGGCCACTCGGCCAGCAGCCAGCGTTCGGGCAGTTCCGGACCGCCGGTGGCCTTGCGGATGCCGCGTCCGGCGGGGCGGACCCTGAGGGCGACGAACCGCGAGTACATGCGCTTGAAGCCGCTGCGGCCCTTGCCCGGGCGGGAGCCCTCCCGCCAGGACACCGGCCGTGCGGCCGCCTTCCCGGCCGCGATGAGCAGGTCCTTCACGGTCTGCGCGGGCTCGGGGTACTGCATCTTGGGCGGCCGGCCGGTGCCCGCACAGGCCGGTTGGACGGGCCGGGCCCTGGCCGGATGGGCGGTGTGGCGGCCGGAGATGCCGACCGCGTAGGGCAGATCTCGTTCCTCCAGCCCGAGGCGGAAGGCGGCGGCATCGCCGTAGCCGGCGTCCGCGACCACCAGCGGGGCATCGACACCCCATGACCGGGTCTCGTCGATCATGTCCAGGGCCAGCTGCCACTTCTCCACATGTCCCGCCTGGGCCGGGATGCCGCAGCGGGTGCGGCGGGCGACCTTGACCGCATCGGCCTGCGGCGAGGCGGGATCCCAGGAGGCGGGCAGGAACAGCCGCCAGTTGACCGCGGCGGAGGCACGGTCGCAGGCCAGGTGCACGGAGACGCCCACCTGGCAGTTGGTGACCTTGCCCGCGGTGCCGGTGTACTGCCGGGCCACACATGCCGAGGCGTCCCCGTCCTTCAGGAAGCCGGTGTCGTCGATGATCAGTGCTTCCGGGCTGATCGCCTCGTGCATCCGCCAGGCCAGCCGGGCCCGTACATGGGCCGCATTCCACGGGCTGGAGGTGATGAAATGCGCCAGCGCCTGCCGGTTCCCGTCCTCACCGAGACGGGCCGCCATCGGCTCCACCGACTTGCGCCGCCCGTCCAGCAGCAGACCGCGCACATACGCCTGCCCCCACCGCCGTTGATCCGCGCGGAAAAACCCGTCGAACAACTCCGCCGCGAACGCCTCCAGGTCCTCCCGGACCCCGGTCATCTCCTCAGGTGTCACACCAGCCCAACGACACCGACGGGCAGGCAGACACGCCATCCGCGAGCGAAGATGACCAAGCCCTACTAGGGCCCGGAGGGTTTATGCGAGGGGCCGGGGCTGGGTCAACTCGTCGTACACGCTGAGTACTTGGGCGACCGTCTCGTCCTCGCTCGGCCAGGTCGCCGCCTGCCGGGCGCCCTTGGTCTTCAGCAGCTCCCGGCGCTCGGGGTCGCCGAGCAGGCGTACGGCGGTGTCGGCGAGCGCCTCCGCGTCCCCGCACGGGACCAGTTCGGCGGCGTCGCCGACGAGTTCGGGGATGCCGCCGACGTCGGTCGCGACGAGCGGCACGCGCGCATGGAGGGCCTCCTGGGCGAGGACCGAGCGGGCGTCCTCCCACCGGCTCGGCAGCAGGGCGAGGTCGGCGGCGGCGAGCAGGTCGGTGATGTCGTCGCGCCGCCCGATGAGCCGGACGGGCAGCCCCTCGCCCTCGATCCGCTCCTGGAGCTCGCCGCGCAGCGGCCCCTCGCCCGCGATCACGACCAGGGGCACGGGATCGAGCCGGCGCCACGCGCGCGCGGCGTCCAGCAGCACGTCGTACCCGCGGTGCGGCTCCAGGGAGCCGACGGCCATCAGCAACGGCCGTCCTATGGCGCCGAGTTCGGCACGCACCTTGGGCCGCAGCCGGTCGGGGTCGTCGGGCTCCACGGGCCTGCGGGGGCCGGGCAGCGCGACGGCCGCGAGCCGCGCGTCCCGCGCGCCGGTCCGCCGCGCCCGGTCCACGAGCACCGACGTCGTCCCCAGCACCACGGTGGCCGCCTTCACGACCCGCCGCTCCAGTACCCGCAGCAGATGGGCGCGGGCCCCGTCGGCATGCGCCCGGTCGTGCCACGTCACGACGAGCGGAGTCCGCACGCGCCGCCCGCTGAGAGCGAGCACGGTACGGAACGAGGCGTGCAGCCCGTGCGCGTGCACCAGGTCGGCGTCGGCGCAGGCCACCCGCAGGGCCGCCACCGACACCGGGTCACTGCTGCGCGGCACATGCACATGGTCGGCCCCGACACCGCTGAAGTCATAGGCGCGATCCGCCTCGTAGGGGGCGCAGACCGTGACTCTCACACCCCTCGCGACGAGCCCCGCAGCCAGGGAGCGCACATGCGCACTGCTGGCCGCGTTGCCTCCGCCCAGCACCTGCACGGTGCGCAACGGCGACTGGCCATGCGGTGAGTGGCTGCTCACGTGGGTCACGTGGCCGGGCTCCTGGTTCGGGTCGGGCGGTCACCGCGCAGGATTCCCACGCGTACTCCGCCAAGGATGCCAGGACATCTGCGGGTTCCGGGAACGCCCCGAAGCCCGGCGGCGCGACAGTGGGGCGCGGCATCGGGGGGACGCGCCGGGCTGCGTCACCCACACGAGTGAAGATCGGCGCATCCCGCGACAGCTGCGCGACCGCTCCCGCCGCTACAGATCCGCCCGAGCCGTCGCCAGCAGCTCCTCCGCGTGCGCCCGGGCCGTCTCCGAGTCCTCCTGGCCGGCGAGCATCCGGGACAGCTCCCGGACCCGCTCCTCCCCCTCCAGCACCGTCACACCGGAACGGGTGACCGATCCGTCGTTCGTCTTCTCGACCAGCAACTGCCGGTCGGCGAAGGCGGCGACCTGCGGAAGATGGGTCACGACCACGACCTGCGCGGTCTTCGCCAGGCGCGCGAGCCGCCGGCCGATCTCGACCGCCGCCTTGCCACCGACACCGGCGTCGACCTCGTCGAAGAGATACGTCGGCACGGGATCCGTCCCCGCGAACACGACCTCCACGGCCAGCATCACCCGGGACAGCTCACCTCCGGACGCCCCCTTGGCGATCGGCCGCGGCGGCGCACCCGGGTGCGGGGCCAGCAGCAGCTCGACCTCGTCGGCACCCGCGGGCCCGTACGCGACCGGACGGCCGCCGACCTCGACGCCGTCGGGGTCCTCGGTCTGCCGGATGTCGAAGGACACGCGCGCGTGCGGCATGGCGAGCGAGGCCAGCTCGGCGGTCACGGCCGCGGCGAACCGGTCGGCGGCCTCCGTGCGCGCGTCCGTCAACGCCTGTGCGAGCCCGCCCAGTTCGGCCCGCAGCGCGTCCCGCTCGGCGGTCAGTTCCCCGATCCGCTCGTCGTCGCCGTCGAGTTCGGTCAGCCTGGCGGCACTCCGCTCGGCCCAGGCCAGCACGGCGGAGATGTCGTCGCCGTACTTGCGGGTCAGCCCGGTCAGGGCTGCCCGCCGCTCCTCGACGGCCGCCAGCCGCAGCGGGTCGGCGTCCAGATCATCGGCGTACCCGGCCAGGTCCCCGGCCGCGTCGCGCAGCAGGATCCCGATCTCCCCGATGCGGTCGGCGAGCGCGGCCAGCGCCGGGTCGTGCGACCGTACGGCGTCCAGGGCCCGCTGCGCGCCCGCGACGAGCGTCCCGGCGTCGACGCCCTCGGGGTCCTCCGGATTGCCCGCGAGCGCGGCGTGCGCGACCGCGGCGGCGGACGCCAGCGCCTCGGCGTGCCCGAGCCGCTCGGCCTCCTCGGCCAGCTCCACGTCCTCACCGGCCCGGGGCTCGACGGTTGCGATCTCGTCGAGCCCGTAGCGCAGCATGTCGGCCTCCTGGGCCCGTTCACGCGCGCGTGTGGTGATCTCGTCGAGCTCGGCGGAGACGGCCCGCAGCCGCTTGTAGGCCTCGCCGTACTTGGCCAGCGGCACGGCGACCGCGTCGCCCGCGTACCGGTCGAGCGCCTGCCGCTGCCGGGACAGCTTGAGCAGCCCCTGCTGGTCGGTCTGCCCGTGCACGGCCACCAGTTCGTCGGCGAGCTCGGCCAGCACCCCGACGGGCACGCTGCGCCCGCCCAGGTGCGCCCGCGAACGCCCCTCGGCGGAAACGGTACGGCTGATCAGCAGCGCCCCGTCGTCGAGCTCGGCCCCGGCCTCCTCGGCGCGTACGGCGGCCGTGGCGTCCTCGGACACGGTGATCCGCCCCTCGACGACGGCCTTCCCGGCCCCGATCCGCACGAGCGCCGGGTCCGCGCGCCCGCCCAGCAGCAACCCGAGGCTGGTGACCACCATGGTCTTGCCCGCACCCGTCTCACCGGTGACCGCGGTGAACCCGGGCGACAGCTCGACGACAGCGTCGTCGATCACGCCGAGCGACCGTATCCGCATCTCCTCCAACACGGACACGACCTTACGAGGTCCGAGCCAAGGATTGCGACTGGCCCGGTCTTGTCACCCACGAGAGTGGATCGCCCCATAGGGGCGCGGGGAACTGCGCGAACAACCACAAACCACCCGCACCCGCCGGCGAAACGAAACCACCCCCACAAACCGCTAGTGAGGAGCCCCCCGCCACCCGGAAACAGGCAGCGCGAACTTCGCCACCAGCCGATCCGTGAACGAAGCGTGATGCAGCCGAGCCAACCGCACCGGCACAGCCCCTCGCCGCACCTCCACCCTCGCACCGGGCGGCAACTCCACTGTCCGCCGCCCGTCACACCACAGAACCCCCGGAGGAATGTGTGGCAGAACCTCCACAGCCAACACAGAATCCGGCGACGTCACCAACGGCTTCGCGAACAACGCGTGCGCGCTGATCGGCACCATCAACAGCGCCTCGACCTCCGGCCACACCACCGGCCCGCCCGCCGAGAACGCATACGCGGTCGACCCGGTCGGCGTCGCGCACACGATCCCGTCACAGCCGAACCCCGTCACCGGCCGCCCGTCGATCTCGAGGACGACCTCCAGCATCCGCTCGGCGGACACCTTCTGCACGGCCGCCTCGTTCAGCGCCCAGTCCGTGTGCACGATGTCCCCGTTGCGGTGCACCACGACGTCGACGGTCATCCGCTCCTCGACCTCGTACGCCTTGCTCACCACCCGGTCGACGACCTTGTCAAGGTCGTCGCGCTCGGCCTCCGCGAGGAACCCGACCCGCCCGAGGTTGACGCCGAGCATCGGCACGCCCGACGCCCGCGCGAACTCGGCACCGCGCAGCAGCGTGCCGTCACCGCCCAGCACGATGAGCAGCTCACACCCGTCGAGGCACTGCGGAGTGGCCTCCTTGACCAGCTCCACCTCGTCCGGCAGCGGCAGGTCACGCGCCTCGGCCTCCAGGACACGCACGCCGAGACCGGAACGCAGCAGCCCCTTCACCACGAGCTCGGCACTGCGCACGGCGGCGGGCCGCCCCGTGTGGGCGAGCAGGAAAACAGTACGAGCTCGGTTCTCGGTCAACGCGGCCCCTCCGCAACTGCACGGTCGACATCGGCCGGGTCCAGTTCCGGTGCCCCGGCCCGCAGCCACAGAAAGTATTCGACATTCCCCGACGGCCCGGGCAGCGGACTGGCCGTCACGCCCTTCACCCCGAGCCCCAGGCCCCAGGCCTTGCCGGCGACCCCCGTCACCGCTTCGGCCCGCAGCTGGGGGCTGCGTACGACTCCCCCGCTGCCCAGCCTCTCCTTCCCCACCTCGAACTGCGGCTTGACCATCATCACCAGGTCCGCGTCCGGCTTCACGCACCGCACCAGGGCGGGCAGGACCAGCCCGAGCGGGATGAAGGACAGATCCCCCACGACAAGATCCACAGGCTCCCCATCGATCTCTTCAAGTGTCAATTCGCGTACGTTCGTACGGTCCTTGACGGTGACGCGTTCATCGTTCCGAAGAGACCATGCGAGTTGTCCGTATCCGACGTCCACGGCGACGACGTGGGCGGCACCCGCCCGCAGCAGGACATCGGTGAAACCGCCGGTGGACGCGCCCGCGTCGAGCGCCCTGCGCCCCTCGACGACCAGGCCCTGCGGCATGAACGCCGCCAGCGCGCCGGCGAGCTTGTGGCCGCCGCGCGACACGTAGTCCGGATCGTTCTCGTCGGCCGCGACGACGATCGCGGCCGCGGTCTCCACCTGCGTGGCGGGCTTGGTCGCGACGGTCTTGCCGACGGAGACCCGCCCGGCGGCGATCAGCTGGCCGGCATGCTCACGCGAGCGCGCGAGCTTCCGGCGGACCAGCTCCGCGTCGAGACGGCGGCGTGCGACTCCTGCCACGTTCGGTTCAGCTCCCCTGTCGGTACGTCGATGGGGGCGCCGGAGGTCCCGGGCGGGCGTCGAGCGCGGTGAGCGCGTCGCGCAGCCCCCGGTGTACATCCTCGTACACCTCGACGTGCCCGTCCGTGGCGAGGTGGTCCGCGTCACCGAGCCGGTCCAGGGCCGCGTCCACGTCGGCGTTGCCCGTGGGGGTGCGGGGCACGTTCAGCGGGGCGGGGGCGGCGGGATCGTCCTCGGGCTCCGGCTCGGGCTCGGGTTCCGGCTCAAGCCCGGGCTCTTCCTCCACCACCGGCATTTCGGGAACTGCGTCTTCCATGCCCCGACGCTACCGCGAACCGCTGCGGTACCGTCGATCGCGATGGCCACGATCGAGGAGTGCCGCAGCGCACTCGACAAGCTCTCCGACACCATGCAGCGCGCTGAAGGGGATGTCCGCGATGCCGCGGCCCTGGACCGTTCGGTGAGCTGCCACATCACGGACCTGGACGTCACCTTCGTCGGCCGTATGCGGGGCGGGCGGATCGAGGTGCGCGACACGGTCCAGGGACCGCCGCCCGGCAAGGCCGAGATCAGGCTCGCCATGACCGGTGACGACCTGGTCGCGCTGGTCGACGGCGAGCTGAACTTCGCCAGGGCCTGGGGCTCGGGCCGGGTGAAACTGCACGCGGGTGTGCGAGACCTGCTCCAGCTCAGGAAGCTTCTGTAGCGGCCACCTTCCCGGCCCCGGCCCCTGCCCCGACGCGTGCCTTCCGCGCCGCCGGCACGACCAGCGGCGTGCCCGTCTCCGGGTCGTCGATGACCTGGCAGCACAGTCCGAAGACCTCCTCGACCAGGTCGGCCGTGACGATGTCCTTCGGCGCGCCCTCGGCGACGACCCGGCCCCCGCGCAGCGCGATGAGGTGCGTGGCGTAGCGGGCGGCGTGGTTCAGGTCGTGCAGCACGGCGACGAGCGTGCGCCCCTGCTCCTCGTGCAGCTCCGCGCACAGGTTCAGGACGTCGATCTGGTGCTGGATGTCCAGGAACGTCGTCGGCTCGTCGAGCAGCAGCAGCGGCGTCTGCTGGGCGAGGGCCATGGCGATCCACACGCGCTGGCGCTGACCGCCCGAGAGCTCGTCGACGTAGCGGTCGGCCAGCTCGGCGACGCCGGTCTGCCGCATCGACTCCTGGACGACCCGCTCGTCCTCGGTCGACCACTGGCGCAGGATGCCCTGGTGCGGGTAGCGGCCGCGGCCCACCAGATCGCCGACGGTGATGCCGTCCGGCGCGATGGACGACTGGGGCAGCAGACCGAGGGTCCGCGCGACCTTCTTCGCGGGCATCGACTGGATGACCTGACCGTCGAGCAGCACGCGGCCCTCACTCGGCTTGAGCATCCGCGACAGCGCCCGCAGGAGCGTCGACTTGCCGCACGCGTTGGGGCCGACGATCACTGTGAAGGAGTTGTCGGGTATCTCCACCGACAGTTGCTCGGCGATCACCCGCTGGTCGTAGGCGAGGGTGACGTTCTCGGCGGACAGACGGTTCACGGTGCTCCTTCGGTTCTTGCTCATATCCGGCCCGCCTTGCGTTCGGTGACCAGCAGCCACAGCAGGTAGACACCGCCGAGCACGCCGGTGACCACGCCCACGGGCAACTGCTCGGCGCCGAACGCCCGCTGCGAGAGCCAGTCGGCGATGACCAGCAGGGCGGCGCCCATGCACAGGGAGGCCAGCAGGTTCGGGCCGGGCGAACGGGTCAGGCGCCGGGCCAGCTGCGGCGCGGTGAGCGCCACGAAGCTGACGGGACCGGCGGCGGCGGTCGCGGACGCGGTCAACAGCACGGCCGCCACCATCAGCAGCAGCCGTACGCGCTCCACCCGCACCCCGAGGGCGTACGACACGTCGTCGCCCATCTCCATCATCCGCAGCCCGCGCGCGTTGCACAGGACGAGCGGCACGAGCACGGCGCACAGCCCGAGCATCGGCCAGACCTGGGCCCAGTCACGGCCGTCGAGGGATCCGGTCATCCACACGACCGCGCGGGCCGCGTCCACGATGTCTGACTTGGTGAGCAGATAGCCGTTGACCGCCGTGACGATCGCGGAGACGCCGATACCGACCAGCACCAGCCGGTATCCGTGCACGCCCCGCTTCCAGGCGAGCACGTAGATGGCGAGGCCGGTCACAAGGCCGCCCACCAGCGCCCCGGCGGCGACCTGGTTCGCGCTCCCGGAGAACAGCACGATCACCGTGAGCGCGCCGGCCGTCGCCCCCTGACCGAGGCCCAGTACGTCCGGACTACCCAGCGGATTGCGGGAGATGGACTGGAACAGCGCGCCGCCGAGTCCCAGCGAGGCGCCGACCAACAGCCCGACCAGGACGCGCGGCAGCCGCAGTTCGTTGACGATGAACTCCTGGCCGGCGTTGCCCTCGCCGAACAGCGTCCGCAGCACGTCGGCGGCCGGGATCGGGAAGTCGCCGGTACCGATGAGCACGACACTCGCCGTGAGCGCCGCGACCAGCAACGAGAGCACGACGGTGAAGGCCCGCACGTCCAGGCGTACGGAGAGCCCGCCCGACGTCCTCACAGCACGGTTGGTGGTCTTCACAGCTGCGCCGTCCTCCGCCGTCGTACGAGATAGATGAACACCGGTCCGCCGAGGATCGCGGTGACGATGCCCACCTGGAGTTCCGCCGGCCGGGCCACGATCCGGCCGATGACGTCGGCGCCGAGCAGCAGCACGGGCGACAGGATCGCCGCGTACGGCAGGATCCAGCGAAGATCGGGCCCGGTGAAGGAACGCACGACGTGCGGCACCATCAGCCCGACGAACACGATCGGCCCGCAGGCCGCGGTCGCCGCCCCGCACAGCACGGTCGCGGCCAGCATGGACAGCGCCCGCGTCCGGTTCAGGTTGGCGCCGAGCGCCTTGGCGGTGTCGTCGCCCATGGCCATGGCGTTGAGCGGCCGGGACAGGGCCAGCGCCAGGACCATGCCGACCAGCAGGAACGGCAGGACCTGCCGGATGGTCGAGTCGTTCGCCGCGGACAGCGAACCGACCGTCCAGAAGCGCATCTTGCCGAGCGCCGCGTCGTCCATGATCATCACGGCCTGGAGGTAGCCGTAGAGCGCGGCGCTGATCGCCGTACCGGCGAGCGCGAGCCGCACCGGCGTCGCGCCCCGGCTGCCGCCGAGGAACCACACCAGCGCCCCGACCGCGGCCGCGCCGAAGAACGCGAACCAGACGTAGCCGTTGAGCGAGGTGATCCCGAGGAACGTGACGGCCGTGACGACCGCGGCGGACGCGCCCGCGTTGATCCCGAGCAGTCCGGGATCGGCCAGCGGGTTGCGCGTGAGCGCCTGGAGAACCGCTCCGGCCAGACCGAGAGCGGCGCCGGCGAGCAGCCCGAGCACGGTCCGCGACAGCCGCTCCGCCACGACGACGTCGCCATACGTCCCCGAGTCCTCGAACAAGCCGTGCCAGACCTGCCCGACGGACAGGCCCTTCGCTCCGATCGCGATACTCATCAGCGCGACGAGGGCCAGGATCGCTACGGCCAGGAGGAGCCCAAAGGCCCGTATCGCCCGTCGGGTCGGGGGCGCGGGGGCGGTCTCCGCGCGCTGTTCGGGAGGACTGTCGACCAACACGCAAGTTAGGTTAGCCTACCCTGCCATCCCATCTCGATTCCGGAGCCCGGCCCCCGGCTCGGACCCCCAGCCGGAGCGTGCCCGCGAACGCGGATCCATCCCGGCCTCAGAACCGCGGACCCAACCGGTGCTCAGAACCGCGGACCCGACGGGCGCTCAATGGCCCAGCCTCGCCAGCGACTTCGCCCCGTCCAGCTCGCACACACCCGCACCGGCGGCCGTCCACGCCGCGGCGCACAACGCGCGCAGCCCGTCCAGCGCCTCGCCCTCCCCTTCGAGCTCCAGCCGGTCCGCGCCAACCGCCGCCGTCCAGCCACCGCACCGAAACCCGCCGTCGTCCGCCGCGACGACATCCGGCTGGCCGCTGAGCATCCCGCGCAGATCGGCGTCCACATACGTCGGCCGGTGCTGCGGCGGCGCGGCCAGCAGCTGCGCGCCGTCGGTCACCCCGGTCAGGACGAGCAGCGAGTCGACGTCCCCGTTGTGCGCGCCCTCGATGTCCGTGTCCAGCCGGTCCCCCACCACCAGCGGCCGCTTCGCCCCGGTCCGCAGGATGGTCTCCCGGTGCATCGGAGGCAGCGGCTTGCCCGCGACCTGCGGCTCGGCGCCCGTCGCGATCCGCACGACCTCAACTGCCGCGCCGTTGCCCGGCGCGATCCCACGCCCGCTCGGAATCGTCAGGTCGGTGTTCGAGGCGAACCAGGGCACACCGCGCGCGACGGCGTAACTCGCCTCCGCGAAACGGCCCCACGGCAGCTCGGGACCGCCGTACCCCTGCACCACCGCCGCCGGATCGTCGTCCGCCGACTCCACGGGCACGAGCCCGCGCTCGCGCAGCGCCACCCGCAGGCCCTCACCGCCGACCACCAGCACACGGGCCCCCTGCGGCACCTGCTCGCTGATCAGCCTCGCGACCGCCTGCGCCGAGGTGATGACCTCGTCGGCGCCGGTCGGTATGCCGAGCTCGGTCAGGTGCTCGGCCACCGTGTCCGGAGTCCGCAGCGCGTTGTTGGTGACGTACGCCAGACGCATCCCGCCCGTCCGGGCCGTGGCCAGCGACTCGACCGCGTGCGCGATCGCGCTCCCGCCCGCGTACACGACACCGTCCAGATCGAGCAGTGCCGTGTCGTACGCCTCGCTCAGGGCCTGCCCACTGCCCTCGGGCCTCGTCCTGACGCTCCGGCTCATCCCGCATCGCTCCTCGTTCGACGGCTTTCCCCCGATCATCCCCCATGCCACTGACACCCGTACGATGCCGGGATGAACACAGCAGGTCACTCGGAAGCAACGGAGCGCCGAGGCCTGGAACTCACCCCGTTCCGAGGCCTTCGCTACGACCCCGACCGGGTCGGCAGCCTGGCCGCAGTGACATCACCGCCGTACGACGTCGTCGTCCGCCCCGACGGAGTGCACCATCTCCAGTCCGCCGACCCGCACAACATCGTCCGCCTGATCCTCCCCGAGGCCGCCACCCCCAGCGCCCGCAACGACCAGGCCGCCAAGACCCTGCGCCGCTGGGTGTCCGAGGGCGTCCTGACCACCGACCCGGACCCCGGCCTGTACGTCTACGAGCAGCGGGACGGCAACGGCATGCTGCAACGCGGCGTCATCGGCGCCCTGCGCGTGTCGGACCCGGCCGAGCAGGTGGTACTGCCGCACGAGGACGTCATGCCGCACGTCGTCGCCGACCGCGCGGCCCTGATGCGGGCCACCTCCGCGAACCTCGAACCTCTCCTGCTCACCTACCGCGGCGACGATGCGACGACCGCCACGGCGGACCTGATCGAGCGCACCGCCGAACAGCCCCCGCTCCTCGCGACCACCACAGAGGACGGCTTCAGCCACCGCCTGTGGTCGGTCACCGCCCCCGCCGACCTGGCCACGATCCACACCGGCCTCGCCGGTCACCAGGCCCTCATCGCCGACGGCCACCACCGCTGGGCGACCTACCGCCGCCTCCGCACGGAGCACCCCTCCCCCAGCCCGTGGGACCACGGGCTGGTCCTCCTGGTCGACACGGCCCGCTACCCCCTGCGCGTCCGCGCCATCCACCGCCTCCTCCACGACCTGCCGGTCGCCGACGCCGTGGCCGCCCTGGACGGTCGCTTCCGCGTGCGCCGCCTCGACGTCCCGCTGTCCGAGGCCCTGGAGACACTGGCGGACGCGGCCTGCGCGGGCAACGCGTTCCTGCTGGCCGGCGACGGTTCCTTCCACCTCGTCGATCGCCCGGACCCGGACCTCCTGGCCCGTACGATCCCCGCCGACCGCCCCACCGCCTGGCGCACCCTGGACGCGACGGTCCTGCACGCCACGCTCCTCGACCACGTCTGGCGCATCCCCGAGGACTCCCCCGCGCACATCACGTACATCCACGACACGGCCGCCACGGTCGCGAAGGCGGAACGCGACGGCGGTACGGCCGTCCTGATGCACCCGGTCCGCGAGGAGGTCGTCCGCGCCCTGGCCCGGCAGGGCGTCACCATGCCACGCAAGTCGACGTCGTTCGGCCCGAAGCCGGCCTCCGGCCTGGTGCTGCGCGCGCTGGATTTCTAAAGCGCCAAACCTCTGACACACGTAGGGGGCGGATCCCGACCGGAATCCGCCCCCTACTACGCGTACTACGCGATGTCAGTCCTTCTCCTCCTCGGCGGCGTCGCCGCCCTCACCCTCGTCCTCGGCCAGGGCGTCCACGAACTCCACCCCGTCCAGCTCGGCGAGCCGGTCCGAGGCGTCCGTGCTGCCGTCCCGGTCGGCCTCGACGGCCTTCGCGAACCACTCCCGTGCCTCGCTCTCCCGCCCGGCGGCCAGCAGCGCGTCGGCGTAGGCGTACCGCAGCCTCGCGGTCCACGGCTGCACGGAGTTGGAGGCCAGCTCCGGGCTCTGAAGCGTCACGATGGCCGCGTCCAGCTGCCCCATGTCCCGCCGCGCACCGGCCGCGACGAGGCGCATCTCGACCTGCCCGGCCTTGTCCAGCTTGTGCACTTCAGGCGCCCCGGCCATGTCCAGCGCCTTCTCCGGCCGCCCGAGCCCACGCTCGCAGTCGGCCATGACAGGCCACAGGTCCACGTTCCCGGTCATGCGCCGCGCGGCCCGGAACTCGGCGAGAGCCTCGCTGTACTTCTGGTTCGCGTACGCGGCGAAGCCGCCCGCCTCCCGTACCGCGGCAACGCGCGAAGCCAGCCGCAGGGCCACCTTGGAGTAGGCGTACGCCCCCTCGGGGTCCTCGTCGATGAGCCGGGCGACCATCACCAAGTTCTTGGCGACGTCGTCGGCGAGCGTCTTGGGCAGGCTCTGGAGCTCCTGCCGTACGTCCTTGTCGATCTCCTCGCCTGTGACGTCCTCGGGGATCGGCAGCCGCTTGATCGGCTCCCTGTCCCGCTCGCGCTCGTCACGGAACCGACCGCCGCCACGCCGGTCGTCACGACGGTCGTCGCGCCGGTCATCACGGCCCCGGAAGCCCCCGGGCCGCCCACCGCGATCGTCGCGCCGCGGCCCGCGCCCACCACGGTCGTCCCGGCCGCGGAAGCCGCCACGGTCGCCGCGGCTGTCGTCCCGACGGAACTCACCACGCTCGTGACGAGGACCGTCGTCCCGCCGGAAGCCACCACGCCCGCCCCGAGGGGCATCATCGCGCCGGAAACCGCCACGGTCCCCACGGTCGTCCCCACGGCGATCATCGCGACGGTCATCCCGTCGGTCGTCACGGCCCCGGAAACCACCGCGGTCGCCATCACGACGGAAATCGCGGTCCCGGTCGTCGCCACGGAATCCGCGGTCGCGATCATCACCGCGGAAGCCACGGTCCCTGTTGTCCCGGCGCTCTCCGCGGTCGTCACGGCGGTGGAATCCGCCACGGTCGCTCTCACGCCTGTCATCGCGCCTGTCATCGCGACGGTCGTCGCGCCTGTCGTCCCGACGGTCGTCCCGTCGGAATCCACCGCGCTGCCCACGGTCGTCGTCTCCGCGTCGGACATCGCCCCGGCGGTCGTCGCGCCGGCCGTAGCCGCCACCACGGTTGTCATCACGCCGGAAACCGCCCCGGTCTCCCCGGTCGTCCGGACGCCCCCCGCGGTCGTCACGCCGGAAGGAGGGGCGGTCACCGCGGTCGTCACGCCGGAAGGGCGGACGGTCACCGCGGTCGTCACGCCGGAACCCGCCGCGGTCGCGATCGTCCCTGCGCGGCCCTCGGTCACGGTCATCGCGCCGGCCGTAGCCACCCCCACCGCGGTTGTCGTCACGCCGGAAGCCACCGCGCTCCCCGCGGTCGCTTCGCTCACCTCGGTCGCTTCGACCGCTTCGGTCGCCTCCACGGAAGCCGCCACGGTCTCCACGGTCCCCGCGCTGACCGCCGCGGTCGCTCCGGTCGCTCCGGTCCCCCTCCCGTCGCTGCTGGTCGCGCTCCGGTCGGTCGTCGGGAGAGTTGGTGGACATGGTGACTCCTGTCTTCGGTACCGCAAAGTCATTCTCGCGCAGCCGGGTGCCCAGCGCGCAGTGCAAAAACAAAAAAGGACCCCTGGTCCCAGCTGAACGCTGGTGACCAGGGGTCCTTCCAAAGATTGTTCGGCGGCGTCCTACTCTCCCACAGGGTCCCCCCTGCAGTACCATCGGCGCTGTAAGGCTTAGCTTCCGGGTTCGGAATGTAACCGGGCGTTTCCCCTACGCTATAACCACCGAAACCCTAATGGTTTCGAGCGAACAAGCACACTCTTCAATTGTTTGTTCTACTCAAAGCCGACAACTGTTCGTTGTCTCAGAACTAACACAGTGGACGCGAGCAACTGAGGACAAGCCCTCGGCCTATTAGTACCGGTCAACTCCACACGTTACCGTGCTTCCATATCCGGCCTATCAACCCAGTCGTCTACTGGGAGCCTTACCCCATCAAGTGGGTGGGAGTCCTCATCTCGAAGCAGGCTTCCCGCTTAGATGCTTTCAGCGGTTATCCCTCCCGAACGTAGCCAACCAGCCATGCCCTTGGCAGAACAACTGGCACACCAGAGGTTCGTCCGTCCCGGTCCTCTCGTACTAGGGACAGCCCTTCTCAAGACTCCTACGCGCACAGCGGATAGGGACCGAACTGTCTCACGACGTTCTAAACCCAGCTCGCGTACCGCTTTAATGGGCGAACAGCCCAACCCTTGGGACCGACTCCAGCCCCAGGATGCGACGAGCCGACATCGAGGTGCCAAACCATCCCGTCGATATGGACTCTTGGGGAAGATCAGCCTGTTATCCCCGGGGTACCTTTTATCCGTTGAGCGACGGCGCTTCCACAAGCCACCGCCGGATCACTAGTCCCGACTTTCGTCCCTGCTCGACCCGTCGGTCTCACAGTCAAGCTCCCTTGTGCACTTACACTCAACACCTGATTGCCAACCAGGCTGAGGGAACCTTTGGGCGCCTCCGTTACCCTTTAGGAGGCAACCGCCCCAGTTAAACTACCCATCAGACACTGTCCCTGATCCGGATCACGGACCCAGGTTAGACATCCAGCACGACCAGACTGGTATTTCAACGACGACTCCACCTGAACTGGCGTCCAAGCTTCACAGTCTCCCAGCTATCCTACACAAGCCGAACCGAACACCAATATCAAACTGTAGTAAAGGTCCCGGGGTCTTTCCGTCCTGCTGCGCGAAACGAGCATCTTTACTCGTAGTGCAATTTCACCGGGCCTATGGTTGAGACAGTCGAGAAGTCGTTACGCCATTCGTGCAGGTCGGAACTTACCCGACAAGGAATTTCGCTACCTTAGGATGGTTATAGTTACCACCGCCGTTTACTGGCGCTTAAGTTCTCAGCTTCGCCCACCCGAAAGTGAGCTAACCGGTCCCCTTAACGTTCCAGCACCGGGCAGGCGTCAGTCCGTATACATCGCCTTACGGCTTCGCACGGACCTGTGTTTTTAGTAAACAGTCGCTTCTCGCTGGTCTCTGCGGCCACCCCCAGCTCAAGGAGCAAGTCCTCTCACCGGATGTGGCCCCCCTTCTCCCGAAGTTACGGGGGCATTTTGCCGAGTTCCTTAACCATAGTTCACCCGAACGCCTCGGTATTCTCTACCTGACCACCTGAGTCGGTTTAGGGTACGGGCCGCCATGAAACTCGCTAGAGGCTTTTCTCGACAGCATAGGATCATCCACTTCACCACAATCGGCTCGGCATCAGGTCTCAGCCACAAGTGCGACGGATTTACCTATCGCACGGCCTACACCCTTACCCCGGGACAACCACCGCCCGGGATGGACTACCTTCCTGCGTCACCCCATCACTCACCTACTACCACCTTGGTCCGGCGGCTCCACCACTCCCCTTTGCCCGAAGGCTCCAGGGCGGCTTCACGGCCTTAGCATCAGCGGGCTCGATGTTTGACGCTTCACAGCGGGTACCGGAATATCAACCGGTTATCCATCGACTACGCCTGTCGGCCTCGCCTTAGGTCCCGACTTACCCTGGGCAGATCAGCTTGACCCAGGAACCCTTAGTCAATCGGCGCACACGTTTCTCACGTGTGAATCGCTACTCATGCCTGCATTCTCACTCGTGAACCGTCCACAACTCGCTTACGCGGCTGCTTCACCCGGCACACGACGCTCCCCTACCCATCCACACACCCGTTGGGGCTGTTGTATGAATGACACGACTTCGGCGGTACGCTTGAGCCCCGCTACATTGTCGGCGCGGAATCACTAGACCAGTGAGCTATTACGCACTCTTTCAAGGGTGGCTGCTTCTAAGCCAACCTCCTGGTTGTCTCTGCGACTCCACATCCTTTCCCACTTAGCGTACGCTTAGGGGCCTTAGTCGATGCTCTGGGCTGTTTCCCTCTCGACCATGGAGCTTATCCCCCACAGTCTCACTGCCGCGCTCTCACTTACCGGCATTCGGAGTTTGGCTAAGGTCAGTAACCCGGTAGGGCCCATCGCCTATCCAGTGCTCTACCTCCGGCAAGAAACACACGACGCTGCACCTAAATGCATTTCGGGGAGAACCAGCTATCACGGAGTTTGATTGGCCTTTCACCCCTAACCACAGGTCATCCCCCAGGTTTTCAACCCTGGTGGGTTCGGTCCTCCACGAAGTCTTACCTCCGCTTCAACCTGCCCATGGCTAGATCACTCCGCTTCGGGTCTTGAGCGTGCTACTCAAACGCCCTATTCGGACTCGCTTTCGCTACGGCTACCCCACCCGGGTTAACCTCGCAACACACCGCAAACTCGCAGGCTCATTCTTCAAAAGGCACGCAGTCACGAGGCAAGCACAAGTGCTTGCCCGACGCTCCCACGGCTTGTAGGCACACGGTTTCAGGTACTATTTCACTCCCCTCCCGGGGTACTTTTCACCATTCCCTCACGGTACTATCCGCTATCGGTCACCAGGGAATATTTAGGCTTAGCGGGTGGTCCCGCCAGATTCACACGGGATTTCTCGGGCCCCGTGCTACTTGGGTGTCTCTCAAACGAGCCGCTGACGTTTCGACTACGGGGGTCTTACCCTCTACGCCGGACCTTTCGCATGTCCTTCGCCTACATCAACGGTTTCTGACTCGTCTCACGGCCGGCAGACCATGAAAGAGAGATCCCACAACCCCGTATACGCAACCCCTGCCGGGTCTCACACGCATACGGTTTGGCCTCATCCGGTTTCGCTCGCCACTACTCCCGGAATCACGGTTGTTTTCTCTTCCTGCGGGTACTGAGATGTTTCACTTCCCCGCGTTCCCTCCACACTGCCTATGTGTTCAGCAGCGGGTGACAGCCCATGACGACTGCCGGGTTTCCCCATTCGGACACCCCCGGATCAAAGCCTGGTTGACGACTCCCCGGGGCCTATCGTGGCCTCCCACGTCCTTCATCGGTTCCTGGTGCCAAGGCATCCACCGTGCGCCCTTAAAAACTTGGCCACAGATGCTCGCGTCCACTGTGCAGTTCTCAAACAACGACCAGCCACCCATCACCCCACCCCTGAGGGCGAGTTCACTGGGGCCGGCGCCGAGGAAAAATCCATTCCCTCAGACACCCAACAGCGTGCCCGGCCAGCTCCCGCCCGGAGATCGTGCGTTCCACGCTCTTACGAGCAGTACTAGCAGCCTCCGACCCGAGGTCCTGGCCGAGTAGTCAACGTTCCACCCATGAGCAACCAGCATCAGACACTCGCTGATGTACTGGCCTCTGACCTCACCCCGAAGGGATCGGTGAGAAGTGCTCCTTAGAAAGGAGGTGATCCAGCCGCACCTTCCGGTACGGCTACCTTGTTACGACTTCGTCCCAATCGCCAGTCCCACCTTCGACAGCTCCCTCCCCACAAGGAGGTTGGGCCACCGGCTTCGGGTGTTACCGACTTTCGTGACGTGACGGGCGGTGTGTACAAGGCCCGGGAACGTATTCACCGCAGCAATGCTGATCTGCGATTACTAGCGACTCCGACTTCATGGGGTCGAGTTGCAGACCCCAATCCGAACTGAGACCGGCTTTTTGAGATTCGCTCCACCTCGCGGTATCGCAGCTCATTGTACCGGCCATTGTAGCACGTGTGCAGCCCAAGACATAAGGGGCATGATGACTTGACGTCGTCCCCACCTTCCTCCGAGTTGACCCCGGCGGTCTCCCGTGAGTCCCCAGCACCACAAGGGCCTGCTGGCAACACGGGACAAGGGTTGCGCTCGTTGCGGGACTTAACCCAACATCTCACGACACGAGCTGACGACAGCCATGCACCACCTGTACACCGACCACAAGGGGGACCCTGTCTCCAGGGTTTTCCGGTGTATGTCAAGCCTTGGTAAGGTTCTTCGCGTTGCGTCGAATTAAGCCACATGCTCCGCCGCTTGTGCGGGCCCCCGTCAATTCCTTTGAGTTTTAGCCTTGCGGCCGTACTCCCCAGGCGGGGCACTTAATGCGTTAGCTGCGGCACGGACAACGTGGAATGTTGCCCACACCTAGTGCCCACCGTTTACGGCGTGGACTACCAGGGTATCTAATCCTGTTCGCTCCCCACGCTTTCGCTCCTCAGCGTCAGTATCGGCCCAGAGATCCGCCTTCGCCACCGGTGTTCCTCCTGATATCTGCGCATTTCACCGCTACACCAGGAATTCCGATCTCCCCTACCGAACTCTAGCCTGCCCGTATCGACTGCAGACCCGGGGTTAAGCCCCGGGCTTTCACAACCGACGTGACAAGCCGCCTACGAGCTCTTTACGCCCAATAATTCCGGACAACGCTCGCGCCCTACGTATTACCGCGGCTGCTGGCACGTAGTTAGCCGGCGCTTCTTCTGCAGGTACCGTCACTTTCGCTTCTTCCCTGCTGAAAGAGGTTTACAACCCGAAGGCCGTCATCCCTCACGCGGCGTCGCTGCATCAGGCTTTCGCCCATTGTGCAATATTCCCCACTGCTGCCTCCCGTAGGAGTCTGGGCCGTGTCTCAGTCCCAGTGTGGCCGGTCGCCCTCTCAGGCCGGCTACCCGTCGTCGCCTTGGTGAGCCGTTACCTCACCAACAAGCTGATAGGCCGCGGGCTCATCCTGCACCGCCGGAGCTTTACAGCCCCCACCATGCGATGGAGACTCATATCCGGTATTAGACCCCGTTTCCAGGGCTTGTCCCAGAGTGCAGGGCAGATTGCCCACGTGTTACTCACCCGTTCGCCACTAATCCCCACCGAAGTGGTTCATCGTTCGACTTGCATGTGTTAAGCACGCCGCCAGCGTTCGTCCTGAGCCAGGATCAAACTCTCCGTGAATGTGTACCGGTAATCCGGTCGACACCACGAGAGCGGAACAGTCGGAGGAATAATCCGACCGTTCACAGCGTCCTCGCTGTGTTTTTTCAAAGGAACCTCGCCCCAGCAGATGCTGGAGACGGGGTATCAACATATCTGGCGTTGACTTTTGGCACGCTGTTGAGTTCTCAAGGAACGGTCGCTTCCTTTGTACTCACCCTCTCGGGCTTTCCTCCGGGCGCTTCCCTTCGGTCTTGCGTTTCCGACTCTATCAGATCCTTTTCTCGATCCGATTCCCTGTCGGGCGGGATTTGCCGGGAGGCCTTGGCTTTCGCTCGTCGGCCTTTCGACATTCACTACGTTAGCCGATTCCGCGCCCAGCTCATAATCGAGTCCGTCGGCGCCGAATTCAGGCATGCGAGCACACCGAATTCGCCCCTGCTGAGGGGAGTCGCTAGGTAGTGGGTTGGCCGCTTCCGGCTGCTGGCGAATGCCGTACCCGGGTCAAGCGGCTCGGGCTACATTACGCATCTTGCGGGGACGCGTCAACTTCGGCGGCGCCTCGGGACATGGGCCCGATAGGGGCTCACCGTCGGGTCGTTGGCGATCCAGAAGCGCCAGGGGTGGATGTCGCCGTTGCCCCCGTCGCCCGCGACTCCGGTGCGTGGGCCGTTGCGTACCTGGTCACGGGGCACGGGCGGGCCTGTGAGGATCTTCAGGGGCGTGGGGTCGGAGGTGCAGGCGTCCGTGCCGTCGAGGGAGCGGTCCACATCCAGGGCCGTGGCCAGGCGGGCCGGGCCTTTGGCCAGTTCCTTGTCGTTGCGGGCCGAGAGTCGACGGGTGCGAGCCAGCTCGGCGCCCTCGATGATCTCGCCGGCGCGGAGCAGGACCGCGCTCGCCTTGCCCTCGGGGCCGCAGACCAGGTTCATGCAGAACCACATGCCGTACGTGAAATAGACGTAGACGTGCCCGGGGGGACCGAACATCACGCCGTTTCGGGCCGTGCGGCCGCGATAGGCGTGGGAGCCGGGGTCGTCTTCACCGTCATAGGCCTCGACCTCTGTGAGGCGGAGGGCGATCGGACCGTCCGGGGTGGTGCGTACCAGGATGCGGCCGAGGAGGTCGGGGGCGACATCGAGGACGGGCCGGTCGAAGAACTCCCTGGACAGGGGCGTACGGTCGGGGGTCGCGATCATGCCCTCCGAGGGTACTGGAGACGGGTGGTGCGGCGGGGTGGCCTCAGGGCACCGGCCTTGCCAGGGTGAGGGCATGGAACCGGCCACGGCCGGATCGCGTTTGTAGGGATCAAGGATCCACCCGTAGTGGGCGAGAGGGAGAGACATGGCGTTCAAGAAGCTGCTCGCGAGCCTGGGGGCCGGCGGTGCTTCCGTCGAGACGGTGCTGCACGAGGTCAACGTCGTGCCGGGCGGTGTCGTCCAGGGTGAGGTGCGGATTCAGGGCGGGTCCGTGAACCAGCAGATCGAGGGGCTCTCGGTCGGGCTCCAGGCCAAGGTCGAGGTGGAGAGCGGCGACCAGGAGTACAGGCAGGACATCGAATTCACGAAGTCCCGGCTGGGCGGGGCGTTCGAGCTTCAGGCGAACGCGGTGCACGCGGTGCAGTTCGGGCTGGAGATCCCGTGGGAGACGCCGATCACGACGATCGACGGGCAGGAGCTGCGCTCGATGCACATCGGGGTCTCCACGGAGCTGGAGATCGCGCGGGCGGTGGACTCCGGTGACCTGGACCCGATCAACGTGCACCCGCTGCCGGCGCAGAAGGCGATCCTGGACGCCTTCATCCAGCTGGGCTTCCGGTTCAAGAACGCGGACATGGAGCGCGGTGTCATCCGGGGTACGCGGCAGAAGCTGCCGTTCTACCAGGAGATCGAGTTCTACCCGCCGCAGCAGTACCGGGGACTGAACCAGGTGGAGCTGAGCTTCGTGGCCGACGAGCACGCCATGGACGTGGTGCTCGAGATGGACAAGAAGCCGGGTCTGTTCAGCGAGGGCAGCGACACCTTCCGCTCGTTCCAGGTGGGGCTCAACGACTACCAGGGAACCGACTGGACGGCGTACATCAACCAGTGGCTCTCTGAGGTCGGCAGCAAGCGCAACTGGTTCTAGGAGAGGGCCTAGGCTCGGGATCAACTGCAAGAACCGATCAGGAGGTACCGAGGTGACCGAGCTCAAGCGGCGGCCGCTCCCCCACGACTTCCATCCGTCCGTGCCGTCGTTCACGGTGACGAGCAAGGACATCGAGGAGGGTGCGACGCTCCAGGACGCTCAGGTCTACGCGGCCGGCAACACCTCGCCGCAGTTGCGGTGGGAGGGCTTCCCGCCCGAGACCAAGAGCTTCGCCGTGACCTGCTACGACCCCGATGCCCCGACGGGCAGCGGGTTCTGGCACTGGGTGCTGTTCGACATCCCGGCGTCGGTGACCGAGCTGCCGGCGGGTGCGGGCAGCGGCACGCTCGAGGGTCTGCCCGAGGGTGCGATCCACGCTCGTAACGACTACGGCGGCAAGGAGTTCGGCGGTGCCGCGCCGCCGCCCGGGGACGGGCCGCACCGGTACGTGTTCACGGTGTACGCCGTGGACCAGGAGAAGCTCGGTCCGGATGCGGAGGCTTCGCCCGCTGTCGTGGGCTTCAACCTGCGGTTCCACACGATCGGGCGGGCCCAGCTGATCGGTGAGTACGAGGTGCCCGCCGAAGGCTGAGCGAACCGCCCCGCGATCCCAGCGTTCACGGAACGTTTGCCCGCTCCTGGTCTTGGAATTGATCAGGAGCGGGCATTTTTGTTGCCGGGGGTCGCGGGGGTCACCCCCCGTGGGAGCAGCAGATATTGCGTTGTCCATCTCGGCGTGCCCGGCCAGAGTTGATCCCAGCCCGCCAGGGGGTGGGCCGGTGCACACGGGAGGTGGGCTGGTATGCGGGACACGCTGGTACTCAACGCGAGCTTCGAGCCGCTGTCGACGGTGACGCTTAACCGAGCCGTCGTTCTGGTGCTTCAGGACAAGGCCGTCGTCGAGCAGGCCCACCCCGAACTGCGGATGCGGGGAGCCGCGGTCGACATACCGGCGCCCCGTGTGATCAGGCTCTGCCAGTACGTACGGGTGCCCTTCCGAAGACGAGCGCCGTGGTCGAGGCGGGGTGTGCTGGTCCGGGACCGGCACAGGTGCGCGTACTGCGGGAGGCGGGCGACGACCGTCGACCACGTGGTGCCGCGGTCGCAGGGCGGTCAGGACACGTGGCTGAACACGGTGGCCTCGTGCGCGGAGGACAACCACCGCAAGGCGAACCGGACTCCGGAGGAGGCGGGGATGCCGCTGCTGCGCCAGCCGTTCGAGCCGACTCCGGCGGACGCGATGCTGCTGGCGCTGGGGCAGGACGACTTCGACGCGTTGCCGGAGTGGCTGGCCCAGCCTGCGGCCTAGCCTGGCTGTCTGGCTGTCGCATGAAGGGGGCCCGCTTCCCAGGGAAGCGGGCCCCCTTCATGCGTGCCGGGTCAGTCGAGGGACGGCTTCTCGCGGCGTTCCTGGGCGGGGACGCCGCCTCCGGACGCGCCTGAGTTGCCGCCGGAACCGCCGCCCATGCCACCGAAGTTGCCCATGGCGCCGGAGAGGCCCTTGAGGGCGTCGCCGATTTCGCTGGGGACGATCCAGAGCTTGTTGGCGTCGCCTTCGGCGATCTTGGGGAGCATCTGGAGGTACTGGTAGGAGAGCAGCTTCTGGTCCGGGTCGCCGGCGTGGATGGCCTCGAAGACCGTACGGACGGCCTGGGCCTCGCCCTCGGCGCGCAGTGCGGCTGCCTTGGCCTCACCTTCGGCGCGCAGGATCTGGGACTGCTTCTCACCTTCGGCGCGCAGGATCTCGGACTGCCGGACACCTTCGGCCTGGAGGATCGCGGCGCGCTTGTCTCGGTCGGCGCGCATCTGCTTCTCCATCGAGTCCTGGATGGAGGTGGGCGGCTCGATCGCCTTGAGTTCGACGCGGTTGACGCGGATGCCCCACTTGCCGGTGGCCTCGTCGAGGACGCCGCGCAGGGCCGCGTTGATCTCCTCGCGGGAGGTCAGGGTCCGCTCCAGATCCATGCCACCGATGATGTTGCGGAGCGTGGTGACCGTGAGCTGCTCGATCGCCTGGATGTAGCTGGCGACTTCGTATGTCGCGGCGCGGGCGTCGGTCACCTGGTAGTAGATGACCGTGTCGATGTTGACCACCAGGTTGTCCTGGGTGATCACCGGCTGCGGCGGGAACGGGACGACCTGTTCGCGCAGGTCGATGCGGTTGCGGATGGTGTCGATGAACGGGACGACGATGTTGAGGCCGGCGTTCAGCGTCCGCGTGTAGCGGCCGAAGCGCTCGACGATGGCCGCGCTGGCCTGTGGGATGACTTGGATCGTCTTGATCAGGGCGATGAAGACCAACACCACCAGAATGATCAGGACGATGATGACCGGTTCCATCGTCGTTCCCCGTGTCCCTTCTCCGCTTCGGCGCCTTCGGCAGCTCTTATGGTTGTCGAAGATCTTGCTGGTCGAGTCTGTCAGACCGTCGCGTAGCTGGCGAGGAGTTCATCCAGTTACGTCCTGCGAGGTCACATGACGATCGCAGTGGCTCCCTCGATGTCCACGACGTCTACTTCCTGGCCTACTTCGTAAGCGCGGTCGGTGTCGAGGGCGCGGGCCGACCAGACCTCTCCGGCCAGCTTGATCCGGCCGCCAGAGGCGTCGACACGTTCCAGGACGACGGCCTGTCTGCCCTTCAACGCGTCGACGCCGGTGGCGAGTTGGGGCCGCTGGGCGCGATGTCGGTTCGCGATGGGCCGTACGACGGCGATGCCCGCGGTCGAGATGACGGCGAAGACGACGACCTGCGCGACGGCTCCGCCGCCGAAGACGCCGCTGACCACCGCGGCGCCGATGGCGCCCACCGCGAGCATGCCGAGTTCGGGCATCGCGGTGACCACGAGCGCGATGCCGAGCGCTGTCGCGCCGATCAGCCACCACAGCCATGCGTCGATTTCCACATGGTCATGGTAGGTCCGACGGACCTGTTGCCGACAGAGCGCCCGGCGTGTGAAATGCCGTTCTTGCTTTGGGATTTGTGGGGCGAGGGGCGGGTCAGGACAGCGGGAGGCCCTGTGCCGTCCAGCGCTCGCCCGCCTGTTCGACGACGAGCGGGAGGCCGAAGCAGAGGGAGAGGTTGCGGGAGGTGAGTTCGAGCTCCAGCGGGCCGGCGGCCAGCACCTTGCCCTGGCGGATCATGAGGACGTGCGTGAAGCCCGGCGGGATCTCCTCGACATGGTGGGTGACCATGAGCATCGAGGGGGCGATCGGGTCGCGGGCGAGACGTCCGAGGCGGCGGACGAGGTCCTCGCGGCCGCCGAGGTCGAGGCCGGCGGCGGGCTCGTCGAGGAGCAGCAGTTCGGGGTCGGTCATCAGGGCGCGGGCGATGAGGGTGCGCTTGCGCTCGCCCTCGGAGAGCGTGCCGAACTTGCGCTCCAGGTACTCGCTCATGCCGAGGCGGTCGAGGAAGGCGCGGGCGCGCTGTTCGTCGATCTCCTCGTAGTCCTCGTGCCAGGTGGCGGTCATGCCGTACGCGGCGGTCAGCACCGTCTCCAGGACCGTCTGGCGCTTGGGGAGCTTGTCGGCCATGGCGATGCCGGCCATGCCGATGCGCGGGCGCAGCTCGAAGACGTCGGTGCCGGGCCTGCCGAGGGTCTCGCCGAGGATGGCGGCGGTGCCCGAGCTGGGGAAGAGGTAGGTGGAAGCGAGGTTGAGGAGGGTGGTCTTGCCGGCGCCGTTCGGGCCCAGGATGACCCAGCGCTCGCCCTCCTTGACCGACCAGGAGACCTGGTCCACCAGAGCCCGGCCCTCGCGGACCACGGATACGTCCTGAAGCTCCAGAACATCGCTCATGAGCGCGTTGTCTCCCCTTGCAGTGTGGCCGGTCTCGGCTGTCGCGTACGCCTGTGGCTCGGTCCGCCGCGCCGGTGGGCGCAGCCCTCCATGAAATCTACGCCACCGGTCGGCCCGGACATTCCCTCGGTCCGGTCCTTGGAGGGTCCTAGGGTGGGGACATGCTCACGGAACCACGCGCTGGACGTCTCGCTGCATGGGGAAATGCCCTTTTGGCCGGACTTGTCTCACCGGATGACGCCGTGCTCGCCATCGTCGGCGAGGACGCGGTGCATCGGGTGGAGGGGCTGCCGGGTGAGTCGGGCCAGGTCGGGCTGACACTCGCACTGGGGCGGCTGCGGACGCTCGGGGTGACCGGGCTGCGGGTGGCGCTGCCCGCGCCGGGGCATCCGCTGGGGCTGAGCGGGCCGCCGGAGTTCAACGCGCGGGCGTTGGAGGCCGAGGAGGCGGTGGTCTGTTACGGGGCCGCCTTGGGGTTGGTGCCGGACGTGTACGAGGCGGGGCCCGAGGGTGTGCAGGTCGAGGTGGTGTGGCACGTGCTGCCCGTGCGGGAGGCGCCGCCGGCGGATGTGCCGTCGCTGGGTGAGGCGGAGCGGGAGCTGGCGGAGGCGCTCCGGGACGCGACCGACGTGCTGACGCGGCTGGATGTGGCCGGGGCGGGGCCGGTGGCGGAGGCGGCGGTCGATGCGTATCGGGCGCGGGCCGAGCGGGGGCGGGAGGTGTTGGCGCCTGGGTATCCGTCGCGGGCGGTGCGGGTGCTGGAGTTGGCGCAGCGGGTGGGGGTGCTGATCACCGTGGCGACGGAGAGCGGGACCGGGGGTGCGGTGAGTGCGTCTGAGATCTCTGCCCGGAGGGAGGCGTTGCGGCCGGTGGAGCGGACGGCTCGGCGGGCGCAGGTCGCGGCGTACAACTCCGTTGTGGAGGAGCGGGAGCGGGGGGTGCGGTGACTGGGGGCTGTTCTGGTGCTCGGCGTTGAGGCTGAGGGCGGAGCGGGGTGGTTCCGCCTGCGCCCACCCGTGCCGCCCCAGCGGCACGAGTGGGCGCAGCTGAGCGGACCGGCCTCCCAGGCGTTGCTGGGAGGCCGGGGTCACCTCCGGCTCGGAGACGGAGGTGGGGTGTCAGTGGTTGACGGCGTGGTTGCCGAAGGCGGGGTTCAGGACACCCACGACGTTCACGCTGTTGCCGGACACGTTGACCGGGACGTGCACCGGAGCCTGGACGACGTTGCCCGAGCCTACGCCCGGGGAGCCCGCGGCCTGGCCGTCGGCGTGCGCGCTGGTGGCGGAGGCGATGCCCGCGCCTGCGGCCAGCAGGCCACCGGTCACCATCGTCACGGCAGCGGCCTTCTTCAGGTTCTTCACTTCTGAGCCCTCCTTGCGATTGCCGCGGCAGGCGCCGCAGCACGCACTGGAGAACGGCGGAGTTCCACCGAGGATGCGCCATTTGGGGGACGTTCCCACGACAGTATGAATCTCGGTCCGGAACGCAACCTTCCGTGTTGCCGTGGGGTGAGCGTGTCAGCCGGCCACGCCATGGCGAACGGCCCACAGGGCGGCCTGCGTTCGGTCGGCCAGGTCGAGTTTCATCAGGATGTTCGAGACATGGGTCTTGACGGTCTTCTCGGAGAGCACGAGGGCGCGGGCGATCTCCCGGTTGGAGCGGCCGTCCGCTATCAGGCCGAGCACCTCACGCTCCCGGTCGGTGAGCGAACCGGCCCTCCCCGGACTCGAGTTGGCCTGCTCCTGGGACAGCAGGGCGTCGGCGACCTCCGGCTGGAGGAGGATGTGTCCGGCATGGATGGAGCGGATGGCTCCGGCGAGGGCGTCGGGGTCGACGTCCTTGTAGACGTAGCCGGCGGCGCCCGCGCGCAGGGCCGGGACCACCGTGCGCTGCTCGGTGAAGCTGGTGACGATCAGCACGCGCGCGGGGTTGTCCAGTTCGCGGAGTCTGCGCAGCGCGTCGACGCCGTCCATGCCCGGCATCTTGACATCCATGAGGATGACGTCGGGCCGCAGCTCCTCCGCGCGGTCGACGCCTTCGGCGCCGTCCGCCGCCTCGCCGACGACCTCGATGTCGTCCTGTACCTCGAGGAACGTGCGCAGGCCCCGGCGGACGACCTGGTGGTCGTCGACGAGCAGCACCTTGATTGCGTCAGCCACCGGGGACCTCCATCTCGATCGTGGTGCCCTTGCCGGGCGCCGATTCCACGGTCAGCGTGCCGCCGGCCCCGCTCGCCCGGTCCCGCATCGAGACCAGGCCCAGATGGCGCCCCGCGCGGCGGACCGCCCTCGGGTCAAAGCCGCTGCCGTCGTCCGTGACCCGCAGGACGGCTCCGCTGCCGCGGCGGTCCAGGGTCACGTCCACGTGGTCGGCGCCGGAGTGGCGCAGGGCGTTGTGCAGGGCCTCCTGGGCGACGCGCAGGACGGCCTCCTCCTGGGAGGCGGGCAGGGCCTTCACACCGCGGCCGGCGAAGGTGACGCGGGCGGAGTGGGCGCGGTCGAGGACCTGGACCTGCGTCCGGAGGGTGGCCACGAGGCCGTCCTCGTCGAGGGCGGCGGGGCGCAACTCGACGACGGCGGCGCGCAGTTCGTCGGCGGCCTCGGCGGCGAGAGTCGCCACCTGCTGGAGTTCGCCCTTGGCGCGGGAGGGGTCCCGGTCCACCAGGCGGGCCGCGGCCTGGGCGGTCAGGCGGAGGGAGAAGAGCTTCTGGCTGACCGCGTCGTGCAGTTCGTGGGCGAGGCGGGAGCGTTCCTCGGCGATGGTGAGTTCGCGGCTGCGTTCGTAGAGGCGGGCGTTGGTGAGGGCGATCGCCGCGTGCTGGGCGAGGATGCCGAGCAGTTCCTCGTCGTCCTGGGTGAAGCCGCAGCCACCGTCGGGTTTCGGGCAGTTCTTGTTCGCCAGGAAGAGCGCGCCGATGACCTCGTCGCCGTCGCGGATCGGCAGGCCCAGGAAGTCGACCAGGTCGGGGTGGGCGCTCGGCCAGCCCTCGAAGCGGGGGTCCTTGCGGACGTCGGCGAGGCGCTCGGCCCTGGCCTCGTGCAGCATCGCGGCGAGAATGCCGTGCTGGCGCGGGAGCGGGCCGATGGCCTTCCACTGCTCCTCGCTGACGCCGTCGACCACGAACTGGGCGAAGCCGCCGTGGTCGTCCGGGACGCCGAGCGCGGCGTACTGCGCGTCGAGCAGCTCGCGGGCCGAGGCGACGATCGTCTTGAGGACGTCGCGCACCTCGAGATGCCTGCTCATGGCCAGCAGCGCGGAGCTCACCGCGGCGAGGCCGGACCGGGGACCGTGACTCATGTCCTCACGGTACCGGCGGGCTGTGACAGCGCGGATCGGACCACTGGCGGCGGGCGTCCGGTCCGGTGGGCCTAGGTCGCGGGGCGGACGCGTCCGGGCGACGTGGCGTAGGACGGGGGCGCCGGGCCGTGGGCGTAGGGCGAAGGGACCCGGTGGTCTGCGGCCCGCGTCCGAGGCGGTCCGGGTGGGCCCGTTCCTACGTTGAGGGCACACGATCACGACGAGGGAGTGGACCATGCCGGTTGCGATCATCACCGGGGCCTCGAAGGGCCTGGGCCGGGCGCTCGCGGAGGCCCTGGCCGGGCGGGGCTGGGATCTGGTGCTCGACGCCAGGGGCGCCGAGGCCCTGAGGGACGCGGCAGAGGCCGTCTCCGCGCACGGCGCGTGCGTGACCGCCCTGCCCGGGGACGTCACGGACGCCGCGCACCGTGCTGCACTGGTGTCGGCGGCGTGGCGGCTCGGCGGTGTCGACCTGCTGGTGCACAACGCGAGCGCGCTGGGCGCCGAGCCGCTGGTGCGGCTGGAGGAGCTGCCCCTGGAGGGGCTGCGGCGGGCGCTGGAGGTGAACCTGGTGGCGGGTCTCGGCCTGGTCCAGGAGGCGCTGCCGCTGCTGCGGGCCTCGGAGGCGGGCACGGTCATCGGGATCAGTTCGGACGCGGCCGCCGAGGCGTATGAGACCTGGGGCGGCTACGGGGCGTCCAAGGCGGCACTGGACCATCTCGCGGCGGTGCTCGCCGTGGAGGAGCCGGGGCTGCGGGTCTGGGCGGTGGATCCCGGCGACATGGCCACGGACCTGTACGCGGCGGCCGTACCGGACGATCACGATCCGCGGCCGGAGCCGGCGACTGTGGTGCCAGGGTTCCTGCGGCTGCTGGACGAGCGGCCGGCGAGCGGGCGGTACGGGGCTCCGGCTCTGCTGGACGGGGTCCGATGACGCTGACCGTGCGGGTACCGGAGGAGCTGGCGGCCCGGGTTCCGGTGGAACAGCGGGGGGCCGGACCGGAGCGGGACGCCGTGCGGATGCTGGTGTCGCGTGGTGCGGAGGTGGCGCATCACACGTTCAGGGAGCTGCCGCGGCTGTTGCGGGCGGGGGATCTGCTCGTGGTCAACACCTCGGCCACGCTGGCGGCGGCCGTCGACGGGCGGATCGGGCACGCGCGCGTGGTGGTGCACTTCTCCACCCGCGGGGATGACGGCCGCTGGGCGGTGGAGCTGCGGGATCCGGACGGGCGGGGCACCACGCGCCCGCGTGCGGGAGGGCCCGCGGGTACGGAGGTGTGCCTGCCGGGAGGTGGGCGGCTGGTTCTGGAGGAGCCGCTGAGCGGGCGGAGCGAACGGCTGTGGTGGGCGCGGGCCGCCGGGCCTGACGTGCCGGGGCTGCTGCGGGAGCACGGGCGGCCCATTCGCTACGCCTACACGGAGCGCGAACAGCCGCTGTCCATGTACCAGACGGTGTTCGCGCTGCCGTCTCCCGACGGGGCGGGCAGTGCGGAGATGCCGAGTGCGGCGCGGCCCTTCACGGCGCGGCTGGTGGCGGAGCTGGTGAGCCGGGGGGTGCAGTTCGCGCCGGTCACGCTGCATACGGGGGTGGCGTCGGCGGAGGCGCACGAGCCGCCGTATCCGGAGCGCTTCGCGGTGCCCGAGGCGTCGGCGCGGCTGATCAACGCCGCGAAGGCCGGTGGAGGCCGGGTCGTGGCGATCGGTACGACGGCGGTGCGGGCCGTGGAGTCGGCGGTGGGCGCCGACGGGGTCGTACGCGCGCGTGCGGGGTGGACGGATCTCGTCGTCACGCCGGAGCGCGGGGTGCGGGTGGTGGACGGGCTGCTGACCGGGCTGCACGAGCCGGAGGCCTCGCATCTGCTGATGCTGGAGGCGATCGCGGGGCGAGAGGCGATCGAGCGTGGCTACGAGGCCGCGCTCCAGGGCCGCTACCTGTGGCACGAGTTCGGGGACGTGCACCTCGTCCTGCCGTAGGAGGGGCTGTGGAGGACCGTGGCAGGCCCCTCACACAGAGCATCGCTTGTGCAACCAGCGGTGAGACCGCGCCCCTTCCGATGTGAGCCCGCGCATAGGACCCACGTCACGTACGAAAGGGCGTAGGAGACAAAGCCCCACCTTTTGAGCGGCACATACGGTCCAATCTGCCCCGATTTGCCCCTCCCTGATCCACTATCGGGCTTCGTACGTCACACCTTTGCCACGCCATTTTGCGGCCGCTAAGAATTGCTGGCGTCGCTCAGCGCCGTGGGTTCTTCCCCGCGGCGTTCGTGTCGGAAACACAACCGTCCAACGCCGGACGCCGAGCGACTCCCGCGCTATTCGAAGAGGTCCCACCACCATGCCCAAGAACATCTTCAGCCGTGGCCGTAGTCGTACCCTGACCCGTCACCACAAGATCGCCATGGCGGGTGTCGCCACCCTCGGCGCCGCCGCCATCGGTCTCTCCGCGGTGCCGAGCGGTGCGTCGACCAAGACCACGACCGAGGCCGCTCAGCCGGCTGCGGTGGCGTTCAGCACCGAGCAGATCAAGGACGTCAAGGCCAGCGTCACCGACCAGATGGCCAGTGCCACGGTGAAGGCGGAGCAGATCGCGGCGAAGAAGAAGGCCGACGCCGCTGCCGCCGCCAAGAAGAAGGCCGCCGCCGAGGCCGCGAAGAAGAAGGCCGAGGCCGCGCGCAAGGCCAAGGAGGCCGCGAGCCGGGACGCCAAGCGCGCCCAGGTCAAGAAGGCCGCCGCGAAGACCTACCCGAACAACCTCGACGGCTGGATCCGCGAGTCGCTCGACGTCATGAAGAAGCACGGCATCCCCGGCTCCTACGACGGCATCAAGCGCAACATCATCCGGGAGTCCTCGGGTAACCCGAAGGCGATCAACAACTGGGACATCAACGCCATCAACGGCGTCCCGTCGAAGGGCCTGCTCCAGGTCATCCCGCCGACCTTCAAGGCCTACCACGTCCCCGGCACCTCCTGGGACATCTACGACCCGGTCGCCAACATCACCGCCGCCTGCAACTACGCGGCCGACAAGTACGGCTCCATGGACAACGTCTTCGGCGCGTACTGAGGCCGGCGCGGACCTCTGCTCGCTGGACCGAACGCCGAAGGGCGGCACTCTCCTGACGGAGTGCCGCCCTTCGGGGCGTTCACGGGGTGGCGGTCACTTGCGCATGACCTCGGGCTCGTGGCGGCGCAGGAAGCGGGCCACGAAGAAGCCGCAGATCACACCGAGGGCGAGGAGCGCGCCCATGTCCATGGCCCAGGCCCCGACCGTGTGCTCCCACAGCGGGTCGGTGTCGCCGGCGGTCGCGGGCGGGCTGATCTTGTTGAAGTCCAGCGTGGCACCGGAGGCGGCGACCGCCCAGCGCGACGGCATCAGGAACGAGAACTGGTTGACGCCGATCGAGCCGTGCAGCGTGAACAGGCAGCCCGTGAAGACGACCTGGATGATCGCGAACATCACCAGCAGCGGCATGGTCTTCTCGGCGGTCTTCACCAGCGACGAGATGATCAGGCCGAACATCATCGAGGTGAAGCCCAGGGCCATGATCGGCACGGACAGCTCCAGCAGCGTGGCGCTGCCGAAGACCAGGCCCTCCTCGGGGATCTCCCGGCTGGAGAAACCGATGACGCCGACCAGCAGGCCCTGGAGGACGGTGATCATGCCGAGCACGAACACCTTCGACATCAGATACGCCGAGCGTGACAGGCCGGTCGCGCGCTCCCGCTCGTAGATGACCCGTTCCTTGATCAGCTCCCGGACGGAGTTCGCCGCGCCCGCGAAGCAGGCGCCGACCGCGAGGATCAGCAGGACCGTGGTGGCCGTGCCGTTCGGGATGATGCGGCCGGTCTGCGGGTTGGGCGGGTTGGGCAGCAGGCCCCGGTCCGCGTCGATGAGCAGGCTGACCGCGCCGAGCACGGCCGGCAGGATCACCATCAGAGCGAGGAAGCCCTTGTCGGACGCGATCACCGAGACGTAGCGCCGCACGAGCGTGACGAACTGGGACATCCAGCCCTGCGGCTTCGGCGGCTTCATCGCCTGCATCGGCGCGACCTGTACGGACTGCGGCGCTACGGCGTCGATGTCCGCGGCGTACATCTGGTAGTGCTGCGAGCCCTTCCAGCGGCCCGCCCAGTCGTAGTCGCGGTAGTTCTCGAAGGCGGAGAAGACATCGGCCCAGGTGTCGTAGCCGAAGAAGTTCAGCGCCTCCTCCGGCGGGCCGAAGTAGGCCACCGCGCCGCCGGGCGCCATCACCAGCAGCTTGTCGCACAGCGCCAGCTCCGCCACGGAGTGGGTGACGACGAGGACCGTACGGCCGTCGTCCGCCAGGCCGCGCAGCAGCTGCATGACGTCGCGGTCCATGCCCGGGTCGAGGCCGGAGGTGGGCTCGTCCAGGAAGATCAGCGACGGCTTGGTGAGCAGCTCCAGGGCCACGGAGACGCGCTTGCGCTGGCCACCGGAGAGGGAGGTGACCTTCTTCTCCTTGTGGATGTCCAGCTTCAGCTCGCGCAGCACCTCGTCGATACGGGCGTCGCGCTCGGCGGCCGTGGTGTCGGCCGGGAAGCGGAGCTTGGCCGCGTACTTCAGGGCCTTCTTGACGGTCAGTTCCTTGTGCAGGATGTCGTCCTGCGGGACCAGACCGATGCGCTGGCGCAGCTCGGCGAACTGCTTGTAGAGGTTCCGGTTGTCGTAGAGGACCTCGCCCTGGTCTGCCGGGCGGTAGCCGGTGAGCGCCTTGAGCAGGGTGGACTTGCCGGATCCCGACGGGCCGATGACCGCGATCAGCGACTTCTCCGGGACGCCGAAGGAGACGTCCTTGAGGATCTGCTTGCCGCCCTCGACCGTGACGGTCAGGTGGCGGGCGGAGAAGGACACCTCACCGGTGTCGACGAACTCCTCGAGCCGGTCGCCGACGATCCGGAACGTCGAGTGGCCGACGCCGACGACGTCGGTCGGGCCGAGCAGCTGCGTGCCGCCCTTGGGAATCGGCTGGCCGTTGACGTATGTGCCGTTGTGCGAGCCCAGGTCGCGGATCTCCATGCGGCCGTCGGGCGTCGAGTGGAACTCGGCGTGGTGCCGGGAGACCTGGAGGTCGGAGACGACCAACTCGTTCTCCAGGGCACGGCCGATGCGCATCACGCGGCCGAGGGAGAACTGGTGGAACGTGGTCGGGCTGCGGTCGCCGTAGACCGGCGGCGCCCCCGCGACGCCGCCGGGACCCTGCTGCTGCGGGATGTGCGCCGCGGGCTGCTGCTGCGGCTGTTGCCAGCCGGCCTGGGCCTGCTGCGGGGCCTGGACCTGCTGGTGGGGCGCCTGCTGCGCCCAGCCGGGGTTCGCGCCCTGTGCGGCGTACGGCTGCTGCTGGGGCTGTACCTGCGGCGTGGCGACGCCGGCCGCGGCACCGGACAGGTTCAGGCGCGGGCCGTCGGTCGCGTTGCCCAGGTGCACCGCCGATCCAGGGCCGAGTTCCAGCTGATGGATCCGCTGCCCCTGCACGAACGTGCCGTTGGTGCTGCCGTGGTCCTCGATGACCCAACCGCGGCCGTTGAAGCTGACCGTGGCGTGACGCCAGGAGACCCTGGCGTCGTCGAAGACGACGTCCCCCTGCGGATCACGTCCGAGGGTGTATGACCTGGACGGATCGAGCGTCCAGGTACGTCCGTTTGATTCCAGTACGAGTTCCGGCACTCCATGCCCCACTGAGTTGTCCCCCGAGTTACCCCCGACATGGGGAGTGTAGGGATGTCGAACATCGGGTGGAACTATTTCAGGAGCGGCCGCCTGACCGAAACTCGGGCCTTGTGAAGACCGCGTTCGGACGCATCAGCCGTTTCCGTTGACGGGGTTGAAAATGGGCCGGAGAGTGGTATTTCGACGCGAGGGGGGCATGCGCGGTGTTCCCGCCGCGTAGCGGATCGGGGGGTCTGCCATGGGTGCCGTTACAGCTGTCGGGGCGGCGCGGGACGGCACGCGCGTGCCGTGGGGGGACGTGCTGATGTCCGCCGTCGCCGCCGTGAGCTGGGCGTTGATCGGGATGGCGGCTACGGCGGCGCTGGGTCTGCGGCTGCTGGAGGCGGACGCGGCGGGCTCCTTGGGGCCGATGACCGCGGCGGTGGTGGCCCTTGGGGCGGGTGGTTCGGTCACGCCGTCCGGTGATGTGTCGGCGTTCGGACTCACGGGCGCGGAGGCGGACACGGCCATCGAGATCACGCCACTGGGAGTGAGCCTCGTCGGGGCGGTGCTGCTGTCGCACTTCTTCCTGCGGTCCTTGCGGGCGGCGGGAGTTGTGATATCGCCGGCCGAACTCCTCGCGCGTGCGGGCACGGTGGTCGCGCTGTTCGTGGCGATGCTGGGCGGGCTGGCCTGGGCGGGGCACGACATCATCACCTTCGACGGCGGCGCGCTGGGCCTGGACGACCTGACGAGCGGGGGCGGTGGAGGTGGAGACGGCCTGGAGATTCCCGGGCTGGGGGACGTCGGAGGGTTGCTGCCGGACCGGCTCGGCGACCTGGTCGACGCGCAGGCGACGGTCGGTTTCACGGTCGACACCGCGCCCACGCTGCTCGGCGGGCTCGGCTGGTCGGCCGGGGTCCTCCTCATCGCCCTGCTGGCCTCGCGCCGCACGCCGCTGCCGCGGGGCTGGGAGGCCGTGCACCGGGTCGTACGGCCCGCCGTTTCCGCGGTGGTGACCGTGCTGCTGGTGGCGGTGGCGGCGGGGCTCGCCGCGGCGGCGTACGCGGCGACCGGCGACGACCATCCCGAGCGCATCGCCGGTGCGGCGCTGCTCGGGGCGCCGAACGGGGTGTGGCTGGGCGTCCCGATCGGCCTGCTCGTGCCGTGGGACGGCCGGGCGACGGGCGAACCGACCCGCCTCCTGCCCGACCCGCTGGACGACCTGCTCGCGGTCCGCTCCGACCAGCCGGTGACGCTGGCGCGGCTTGCCGAGCTGGACGGGCGGGTGTGGCTGCTGGGGGTGGCGGCGGCGTTGACGATGCTGATGGCGGGGGTGTTGGCGGCGGTGCGGACGCCGGTGGGCGGCGTGTCAGGGGGGCTTGGTCGTGGGAACGTACGGGGTTCGGGTGCCCTCGGTTTCGCCGGGCGGTGTGCGCTGCGGCTGGGGATCGCGACCGCGCTCGCCCTGCCGTTGCTGGTCCGGCTGACGGACGTGTCGGTGACCGCCTCCCTGTCCGTGCTGGGCTTCGACGCGTTCGGCGCGGGCATCGAACTGCACGGGCACCTCGGCATGGCCCTGCTGCTCGGCGCGGTGTGGGGTGCGGGGGCCGGGGCGGTGGGGGCGTTGCTCGCGTGGGCGAGCGGGGCCGCAGGGCGGTCGGCTACGGCTTTGACTCGGGGGGATGGGGTGGGCGGGGTTGGTGTGGGCGGGGGTGGTGGGTCTCGGGTCGGTGGATCTCGGGTCGGTGGAGCGGGGAGCCGGTCGGGGGCTGGGTGGGCTGGGGACGCGCAGGGTCCCGGGGCGGCTGCGGCAGGGGGCGGTGCGGGGCAGGTGGGGTACGAGGCGGGTGCCGGGCCGGGCGCGCCGGGGGCCGACAGAGGGCAGGCCGGGTACGACGCTGGTGCCGGGCAAGCGGGGCCGGGGGCCGGTGCGGGCCAGGACGGATACGACTCCGGTCCCGGTCCAGCCGGGCCGGGGGCTGGTGCAGGGCAGGCCAGGCACGGTGCCGGCGCCGGACAAGCGGGACCGGGGCCGGCGCAGGACAGGCCTGGCACGACGACGGCGCCGGGCGGTCCAGGGTCTGGGGCGGGGCCGGCGCCGGGCGGACGTCGTCGGACGGGGAGGAGGCCGGGCCGTACGCGCCAGGAGTGCCGTACCGGCCGCCGAACCCGGCCACCAATCCGTACCTCCGGGTGCCGGACGAGCTGCGAGAACCGGAGGACGCGCGGCCTGCCGGCGAGGAACGGCCGTCCGATGGGCCGCCGGAGCGCGGTCGGCAGGCCGGTGAGGATCCGCAGCGAGGCGAGAGGCGGCGGCCGCCAGGGGAGGCACCCTGGCCCGGCCAACTCCCGCGGCCGGACCAAGCAACGCCACCTGGCCAAGCCCAGCGACTCAGCCAACCACCGCGCCCTGGCCAAGCCCCGCAGCCCGGCCAATCACCACGCTCCAGTCGGGCCCATCAACCCAGCCAACCAGCGCACCCCAGCCAGCCACCGTCCCCCGGCCAAGCCCCGCGGCCCAACCAACCACCGCACCCCAGCCAAGCCCCGCAGGCCGGGCACCCCCCACGCCCCGGCGACCCCATGCCACTGCCACCGCACGAAGCCCGCGCAGGCAGTGACCCGGCTGCGCACCGGGACGGTGACGTGTACGGCGCGCCCACGGTGGCGCGGCCGGTCGGGCCGCCGCCGCGTGGCCCCCGGCAGCCGCCCGGCCCGAGGGGTGGGAACCGGCCGCCGCCCCGGCCGGACGACGGGCCGCCGCCTCCTCCGCCTCCTCCCCCGCCGCCGCCGCGGAAACCGCGTGGTGGCAAGTGATCCGGAGGGGACAGGGACACCGCACCCGAACGCAAGGTTCGCGCCACCCGCGCGACACCCACTGTTCGCTGTCCGCCAGGCGGACCTCACGGGCGGTACGACCTGCCCGCCGGATACGGTGGAACCACCATGAGCGCTTCGCAGACCTCGTCCTCCGACGTCCCCACCCTCCTTGTCAAGATCTTCGGCAAGGACAGCCCGGGCATCACGGCCGGCCTCTTCGACACCCTCGCCGCCTACTCCGTCGACGTCGTCGACATCGAGCAGGTCGTCACCCGTGGCCGAATGGTGCTGTGCGCGCTCGTGACCGAGCCGCCCAAGGGGCTCGAGGGCGATCTGCGGGCGACCGTCCACAGCTGGGCCGAGTCGATGAAGATGCAGGCGGAGATCATCTCCGGCCTCGGCGACAACCGGCCGCGCGGACTGGGCCGCTCCCTGGTCACCGTGCTCGGGCATCCGCTCACCGCCGAGGCGACGGCGGCGGTCGCCGCGCGGATCACGAAGACCGGCGGCAACATCGACCGTATCTTCCGGCTCGCCAAGTACCCCGTGACCGCCGTCGAGTTCGCCGTGTCCGGCGTGGAGACCGAGCCGCTGCGCACCGCCCTGGCGCCCGACGCGGCGAAGCTCGGCATCGACGTGGCGGTCGTCGCCGCGGGTCTGTACCGGCGCGCGCAGCGGCTGGTCGTCATGGACGTCGACTCGACGCTCATCCAGGACGAGGTCATCGAGCTGTTCGCCGCGCACGCCGGCTGCGAGGACCAGGTCGCCGAGGTGACGGCGGCCGCGATGCGCGGTGAGCTGGACTTCGAGCAGTCCCTGCACGCGCGCGTGGCGCTGCTGGAGGGGCTCGACGCCTCGGTCGTGGACAAGGTGCGCAGCGCGGTACGGCTGACGCCGGGCGCCCGCACACTGATCCGTACGCTGAAGCGGCTCGGCTACCAAGTCGGCGTCGTCTCCGGCGGTTTCACCCAGGTCACCGACGATCTCAAGGAACGGCTCGGGCTGGACTTCGCCCAGGCCAACACGCTGGAGATCGTCGACGGGAAGCTGACGGGCAAGGTCACGGGCGAGATCGTCGACCGGGCCGGCAAGGCCCGGCTGCTGCGCCGGTTCGCCGCCGAGGCGGGCGTGCCGCTGTCGCAGACCGTGGCGATCGGTGACGGTGCCAACGACCTGGACATGCTGAACGCGGCCGGTCTGGGCGTCGCCTTCAACGCCAAGCCGGTGGTGCGCCAGGCCGCGCACACCGCGGTGAACTTCCCCTTCCTGGACACCGTGCTGTACCTGCTGGGCATCACGCGCGAAGAGGTCGAGGCGGCGGACACCGTCGACACGGCCTGAAACCGGCTACACGGCCGAACCGGCGACAACCGGCTCCGCGGCTGAACCGGCGACACGTTCTGAACCGGTCAGGAGAGCCCGGCACCGCACCAGTGCCGGGCTCCGGTCACGCGGAGTCGGTCACCCGGTCGGCGCCCAGTAGTCCAGCAGCGTGGCCACGCCAGGCTCCAGGCTCTTCCACGGGCCGGTGAAGGACAGCAGGGCGAAGGCTGCGGCCGGGAAGCCGCGGCGGCTCATCCGGTCGCGGGCGTCGCCCTCGGCCGTGCCCGCCAGGATGTCGGCGAGGCCCTGGACGCCCGGGTTGTGGCCGATCACGAGGATGTTCTGCGCGTCGTCGGGGGTCTCGTTGAGCAGCGCGATCAGTTCGCCCGGCGAGGCCTCGTAGATCCTCTCCTCGTAGACGGTTTTCGGCCGCTGCGGGAACTCATGGACGGCGAGCTTCCAGGTCTCCCGGGTCCGGACCGCGGTGGAGCACAGGGCCAGGTCGAAGGGGATGCCGGTGTCGGCCAGCCTGCGCCCGGCCTCCGCCGATTCTTTTCGGCCCCGGTCGGCGAGCGGACGCTCGTGATCGCTCACCTGTGGCCAGTCGGCTTTCGCATGGCGGAAGAGGACAATCCTGCGGGATTCTGCGACGCTCATAAGATCCAGCTTCGCATGAAACAGGCCATGGGGCGCAGGGAGTTGACCACCGGCTTCGGCCATGCTCAGCGGGTTGTCAGCTGCTGGACGCGCTCGAGGAGGTGGGTGATCACGGGATCACCGGTGGCCGCCTGGGCATCGGACGGGTTCAGGATCAGCACGAGCAGCGCGACGAAGGCGAGCGTGGGCAGGGCGAGGGCCCACCAGGGCAGCCGGCTGTCCGCGCCTGCCCGGGTCGCCGGATGGGGCCGGGTGTGCGTAGGAGCCGACATGGGGGCCTCCGCTCTTCGAATGGTCCGTGGCCCGCGTCTCGCGGTCCCACCTCGAAGTTACGGAATCCGCGGCGGCCAACCCATCCGGTGATCCACCCACTTGACCCTGACCCTCGCCCCCTAGGGGACAGGGGGGCCAGCCCCACCATGGGCGGGGCGAGGGCCGGTCATGGCGAGGCGAGGGTCGCGATGACGCCGATGATGATGAAGATCGCGAAGAAGGCGCCGAACACGAGCAGCATCTTCTTCTGACCGTGCTGGGGATTCGGGTCGAGCACTGGCATGGGGCAAGTCTCCCACCCGCCGCAGGCGCCGGACGCGCCGGGGTGGGATCAGCGGCTCCGGGGTGGGATCAGGCTCCGGGGCGGGCTCAGCGGCTCCAGGGCGGGCTCAGCGGCCGGCCTCGTCCTCGACCGTGCGGTCCCGGCCCGCCAGGAAACCAACCGCCATCTGCGGGATCATCAGGGCGCTCATCAGCGCGATCGGCAGGCCCCAGCCGCCGCTGTGCTGGTAGAGGACGCCCACCAGGAGCGGTCCCGGGATGGAGATCAGATAGCCGGTGCTCTGCGCGAACGCCGACAGCTGAGCCACGCCCGGGCCGGTCCTGGCGCGCATGCCGACCATGGTGAGGGCGAGCGGGAAGGCGCAGTTGGCGACGCCGAGCAGCACGGCCCAGGCCCAGGCGCCAGCAGCCGGCGCGAGGTACAGCCCGGCGTAGCCGGCGAGGCCGCAGACGCCCAGGGCGAGCACGATCGGGCCCTGGTGCGGCAGCCGCGTGGCCAGGCGGGGTATGACGAAGGCCAGGGGCACGCCCATGACCATGGTGACCGCCAGCAGCAGCCCCGCGGTACCCGCGGGCACACCGGCGTCCCGGAAGATCTGCGCCATCCAGCCCATGGTGATGTAGGCGGCGGTGGCCTGGAGCCCGAAGAAGACGGCCAGGGCCCAGGCGGTACGGCTCCGGGTGATCCGCAGTCGCGGCGCCTCCCCGGCGGCGGATCCGATGGCAGCCGGCCCCGGCGTCCCACGATCCCTCGCCGACCCATCGCCACCGGTCTCCGAGCCCCCGGCCCGCTCTCCAGGCCTGGCCTCCGTGCCTCCAGCCCGCTCCCCGAGCCCGGCGGCCTCCCCACCACCGGCCCGCTCCCCCGGCCCGGACGCCGCCGCACCCCCCGCACGCCGCCGTACGAACGGCAGCCACGGCAGGACCGCCGCGACGGCCAGGCCGGCCCACAGGGCCAGGCCCGACCGCCAGCTGCCGCCCAGGGCGTCGGTCAGGGGCACCGTGACCGCGGCCGCGAGGGCCGTGCCCAGGGCGAGCGCCATGGAGTACAGGCCGGTCATGGAGCCGACGCGGTCGGGGAACCAGTGCTTGACGATGACCGGCATCAGGACGTTGCTGACCGCTATGCCCATGAGGGCGAGGGCGCTGGCGGCCAGGAAGCCGGCCGTGCCCCCGGCGTACGGCCGGATCACCAGGCCGGTGGCGATGGCGGCCATGCCGGCGCACACCACGGCGCCGGCTCCGAAGCGGCGGGCGAGCCGCGGGGCCATGACGCCGAAGACGGCGAAGCACAGTGGCGGCACGGAGGTGAGCAGCCCGGCCACGCTGCCGCTCATGCCGAGCCCGTCGCGGACCTCCTCAAGGAGGGCGCCGAGGCTGGTGATGGCGGGGCGGAGGTTCAGCGCGGACAGCACGATGCCGAGGACGAGCAATCGCGTCGTCCACGCGCGCGTGAACGTACCGCCGGGTTCCCGGGCCTCGCGCGCGGCCGAGCTGCGTACGGTCGTGGGCGTCATCGTCCGGGTTTCCTCGCTAGCCATGAGGGCCATCATAGAATCATGGGATGATTGACTGTCCAGTCTGTCTCGTCCCCGGCTGCCCTCCGGTGCCCCGGTCGTGCGAAGGTGTGCCATGCCCCTGAGCCATCCCCGACGTTCGGCGCTCTCCGAGCAGGTCATCGCCGCCCTGCGGGCCCAGATCACCTCCGGCGAGTGGCCCGTCGGCTCCCGCATCCCGACTGAGCCCGAACTGGTCGAGCAGCTGGGTGTCGCCCGCAACACGGTCCGCGAGGCCGTCCGCGCGCTCGCGCACAACGGTCTGCTGGACATCCGCCAGGGCTCCGGCACGTACGTCGTGGCGACGAGTGAGCTGGCGGGCGTGATGCAGCGGCGGTTCGCCGGTGCAGACCCCCGGCACATCGCCGAGCTGCGCTCCACGCTGGAGTCGGCCGCGGCCAGGCTGGCCGCTCAGCGGCGCACGGAGAAGGACCTCAAGCAGCTGGACGCGCTGCTGCTGCGGCGTGAGGAGGCCTGGGAGTCCGGTGACGCGGAGGCATTCGTGACCGCGGACGCGACCTTCCACCTGGCCGTGGTGTCCGCCTCCCACAACGACGTGATGACCGCCATGTACGCGGACCTGGGCGAGGTGCTGCGGGACTGGCTGCGCGAGGACGTCGGCGAGGAGCTGACGCCGGAGACGTACATGGATCACGGACGGCTGCTCGACGCGATCCGCGCGGGGGACGCGGCGCAGGCGGCGGCGGAGGCCGCCCGTTATCCGTTCCTGTGCCGCCTGGGCGGGATCAGCTCGCCCGCCGGTGACTGATCCACACCTCACCGACTTCCTTCCAGCAGCGTCCGGTCAGCCGCACGGTCTGTGCGGGCCCGGCCTCCACCGGGGAGCTGTCGGTGTCGATGTCCCACCAGCGGGCGCACTCGATGTGCAGGCTCACGCGGTCGGCCTCCGGGTAGGGGTTGTGGCAGTACGCGGTCACGCGGGAGCCGGTGACGCGGGTCCGGCACTCGGCGCCGAACGGCTCCGCCGCCTTCTCGTCGGCGGGCACGCGCGCGTGGGGCACCGCCTCGTACGCCAGGGGCATCACGAGAGTGACGGCGAGGGACAGTGAGGCCGTTCGGCGGGACAAGCGCACAAGGGGACCTCCTCGGCCGTGCTGGGGAGGGGGATCGCGTGGTGAACGCGTACTCCAGAGTGCCCAGTTGTGAGCCTTTCCCGCCCGGCCGGATGAGCCGAACGGGTGACGCCCCGCTCCCCGCACGCTGCGGGAAACGGGGCGCCGTCGACGTACGGGAGATCAGGCTCCGATGGCGTGCAGACCGCCGTCCACGTGGATGATCTCGCCGGTGGTCTTCGGGAACCAGTCGCTCAGCAGCGCGACGACGCCCCGCCCGGCCGGCTCGGGGTCCTTCAGGTCCCACTCCAGCGGGGAGCGGGAGTCCCACACGGAGGCCAGCTCACCGAAGCCCGGGATGGACTTGGCGGCCATGGAGCCGAGCGGGCCCGCCGAGACCAGGTTGCAGCGGATGTTCTGCTTGCCCAGGTCACGGGCCATGTAGCGGCTGGTGGCCTCCAGGGCGGCCTTGGCCGGGCCCATCCAGTCGTACTGCGGCCAGGCGAACTGCGCGTCGAAGGTCAGACCGACGACCGAGCCGCCGTTCTGCATCAGCGGCAGGCAGGCCATGGTGAGCGACTTCAGGGAGTACGCCGAGACGTGCATGGCCGTGGCGACCGACTCGAACGGCGTGTTGAGGAAGTTGCCGCCGAGGGCGTCCTGCGGGGCGAAGCCGATGGAGTGGACGACCCCGTCGAGACCGCCGAGCTCCTCGCCGACGATGTCGGCCAGGCGCCCGAGGTGCTCGTCGTTCGTCACGTCGAGTTCGATGACCTTGGTGGGCTTGGGCAGCTTCTTGGCGATGCGCTCGGTCAGCGTCGGCCGCGGGAACGCCGTGAGGATGATCTCGGCACCCTGCTCCTGGGCCAGCTTGGCGGCGTGGAAGGCGATGGAGGACTCCGTCAGCACACCGGTGATCAGGACGCGCTTGCCCTCGAGGATTCCGCTCATGGTGATCAGTGACCCATTCCCAGTCCGCCGTCAACGGGGATGACGGCTCCAGTGATGTACGAGGCGTCGTCCGAGGCGAGGAACCGCACTGTCGCGGCGATCTCCCCCGGCTGCGCGTACCGGCCGAGCGGGACCTGCTTCACGATGCCGGCGCGCTGCTCGTCGGAGAGCACCGCGGTCATGTCGGTCTCGACGAAGCCGGGCGCGACGACGTTGAAGGTGATGTTGCGCGAGCCCAGCTCACGGGCGAGGGAGCGCGCGAAGCCGACGAGGCCGGCCTTCGAGGCGGCGTAGTTGGCCTGCCCCGCGGAGCCGAGCAGCCCGACGACCGACGAGATCAGGACGACCCGGCCCTTCTTGGCGCGCAGCATGCCGCGGTTGGCGCGCTTGACCACACGGAAGGTGCCGGTGAGGTTGGTGTCGAGGACGGACGTGAAGTCGTCCTCGGACATGCGCATCAGGAGCTGGTCCTTGGTGACGCCGGCGTTGGCGACGAGGACCTCGACGGGGCCGTGGGCCTCCTCGATCTCCTTGTAGGCCTGCTCCACCTGCTCCGCGTCGGTGATGTCGCACTTGACGGCGAGGAAGCCGGCCGGCGGCTCGCCCGAGCGGTACGTGATGGCGACCTTGTCGCCGGCATCGGCGAAAGCGCGGGCGATGGCGAGGCCGATGCCCCGGTTGCCTCCGGTGACGAGAACCGAGCGGCTCAACGGATCACCCTTTCGATAGCGGTCTGATACCCCGCCCGGGCGCCTGGACGACAGGCGGCGATGACAGGCGGCTTCCTCGAAAACCTATCGGTCCGGACACGCCCGCGGACAATCGGGCGCCGACAGTGGCGTAGGGGACTCACTGTCGGATCCCTACAGAAACCCGCTCGCCCGGGTCGGGAAACTCATGGCCCGCGCGCGGGGTGAGGCGACATGATCGGAGCAGTCATGTCCTACGGCAACCACGGTCACCTCGACAGAAAGAGACGGCGGTGCCTCATACCATCGACGAGGCCTTCACGGCCCTCCCCCTACGCGCCCTCGCCGACGCGGCCCTCGCACGCGCGCGTGCGCTGGGCGCCGAGCACGCGGACTTCCGGTTCGAGCGGGTACGCAACGCCTCCTGGCGGTTCCGGGACGCCAAGCCCGCCGGATCCTCGGACACCACCGACCTCGGGTACGCGGTGCGCGTCGTGCACGGCGGTACGTGGGGCTTCGCGTCCGGTGTCGACCTCTCGCTGGACGCCGCCGCCAGGGTCGCCGGGCAGGCGGTGGCCATGGCCAGGCTGTCCGCGCAGGTGATCAAGGCGGCCGGGTCCGACGAGCGCGTCGAGCTGGCGGACGAGCCGGTGCACTCCGAGAAGACGTGGGTCTCGTCGTACGAGACCGACCCGTTCACCGTGCCCGACGAGGAGAAGGCCGGGCTGATCGCGGACTGGAGCGCGCGGCTGCTGGCGGCCGACGGGGTCGACCACGTCGACGCCTCGCTGCTCACCGTCCACGAGAACAAGTTCTACGCCGACACCGCCGGGACCGTGACCACGCAGCAGCGGGTGCGGCTGCACCCGGTGTTCAACGCCGTGTCGGTGGACGAGTCGAGCGGCGAGTTCGACTCGATGCGTACCCTCGCGCCGCCCGTGGGACGCGGCTGGGAGTACCTGCGGGGCACCGGCTGGGACTGGGAGAGCGAGCTGGAGCAGATCCCCGAACTGCTCGCCGAGAAGATGCGCGCCCCGAGCGTCGAGGCGGGCCTGTACGACCTGGTCGTCGACCCGTCCAACCTGTGGCTGACCATCCACGAGTCCATCGGGCACGCCACCGAGCTGGACCGGGCGCTCGGTTACGAGGCCGCCTACGCGGGCACCTCCTTCGCCACCTTCGACCAGCTGAACAAGCTGCGCTACGGCTCGGAGCTGATGAACGTCACCGGCGACCGCACCGCCGAGCACGGGCTCGCCACCATCGGGTACGACGACGAGGGTGTCGAGGCGCAGTCCTGGGACCTGGTGAAGGACGGCACGCTCGTCGGCTACCAGCTGGACCGGCGGATCGCGCGGCTGACCGGCTTCGCGCGGTCCAACGGATGCGCCTACGCCGACTCCCCCGGGCACGTGCCGGTACAGCGCATGGCCAACGTGTCGTTGCGGCCCGACCCGGCCGGGATGTCCACCGAGGATTTGATCGGGGGCGTGGAGCGGGGCATCTACGTCGTCGGCGACCGGTCCTGGTCGATCGACATGCAGAGGTACAACTTCCAATTCACGGGTCAGCGCTTCTTCCGGATCGAGAACGGGCGGCTCGCCGGGCAGCTGCGGGACGTGGCCTACCAGGCGACGACGACCGACTTCTGGGGCTCGATGGCCGCCGTCGGGGGTCCGCAGACCTACGTCCTGGGCGGCGCCTTCAACTGCGGCAAGGCCCAGCCGGGCCAGGTAGCGGCCGTGTCGCACGGCTGCCCGTCGGCCCTCTTCAAGGGCGTCAACATCCTCAACACGACCCAGGAGGCCGGTCGATGAGCGCGCGAACCAGCAAGCCGTACGAGGTCGTCGAGCGCGCCCTCGAACTGTCCCGGGCGGATGGCTGTGTCGTCATCGCCGACGAGCGGTCCACCGCCAATCTGCGCTGGGCGGGCAACGCCCTCACCACGAACGGCGTCACGCGCGGGCGCACGCTCACCGTGATCGCCACCGTCGACGGCAAGCAGGGCACGGCCTCGGGGGTCGTGTCACGGTCCGCCGTGACGGCCGACGAGCTGGAGCCCCTGGTGCGGGCCGCCGAGGCCGCCGCGCGCGGCGCCGGGCCCGCCGAGGACGCGCAGCCGCTGGTCACGGGTGTGGCGCGGGCGCCGGAGTTCACGGAGGCGCCCGCCGAGACCTCCTCCGCCGTGTTCGCCGACTTCGCTCCGGCGCTCGGCGAGGCCTTCGCACGCGCGCGTGCGGGCGGCCGGGAGCTGTACGGCTTCGCCAACCACGAAATGGTGTCGACGTACGTGGGGACGTCCACGGGGCTGCGGCTGCGGCACGACCAGCCGAACGGGACGCTGGAGCTGAACGCCAAGTCGCCGGACCGGACCCGGTCCGCCTGGGCCGGTAGCTCCACGCGGGACTTCAAGGACGTCGACCCGGCGGCGCTGGACGCGGAGCTGGCCGTGCGCCTCGGGTGGGCCAAGCGGCGCGTGGAGCTGCCCGCGGGCCGGTACGAGACGCTGCTGCCGCCGACGGCCGTCGCGGACCTGCTGATCTACCAGATGTGGTCGGCCTCGGGCCGGGACGCGGTGGAGGGCCGCACGGTGTTCTCCAAGCCGGGCGGCGGTACGCGGGTCGGCGAGAAGCTGACCGACCTGCCGCTGACGCTGCGCAGCGACCCGGACGAGCCCGGCCTGGAGTCGGCGCCCTTCGTGATCGCGCACTCCTCCGGGGGCGACCAGTCGGTGTTCGACAACGGGCTGCCGCTCGCGGCCACCGAGTGGATGAGCCGGGGCGAGCTGAGGCACCTGACCACCAGCCGCCACAGTGCCGGGCTGACCGGACTGCCCGTGGCCCCGGGCATCGAGAACCTGATCCTCAACGGGGGCGGGGACCGCTCCCTGGAGGAGATGGTCGCGAGCACCGAACGCGGGCTGCTGCTGACCTGCCTGTGGTACATCCGCGAGGTCGATCCGGCGACGCTGCTGCTCACCGGTCTGACCCGGGACGGCGTCTACCTCGTCGAGAACGGCGAGGTCACGGGCGAGGTGAACAACTTCCGGTTCAACGAGTCGCCGGTCGGAGTCCTCGGCCGGGCCACGGAGGCCGGGCGCACCGAGAAGACGCTGCCCAGGGAGTGGAGCGACTGGTTCACCAGGGCCGCGATGCCCGCGCTGCGCGTCCCGGATTTCAATATGAGCTCTGTCAGTCAGGGCGTATAACCTCGTAGTCGGCTGTCACCCGACTGCCCGAAGATCATCAAGGAGACACGAGAACCGTGACGGACATCGTCGACGAGCTGAAGTGGCGCGGGCTGTTCGCCCTGTCCACTGACGAGGACGCTTTGCGCAAGGCGCTCGCGGACGGTCCCGTCACGTTCTATTGCGGCTTCGACCCGACCGCGCCGTCGCTGCACGTGGGGCACCTGGTGCAGGTGCTGACCGTGCGCCGGCTCCAGCAGGCCGGTCACCGGCCGCTGGCGCTGGTCGGCGGCGCCACGGGCCTGATCGGCGACCCGCGTCCGACCGCGGAGCGCACGCTGAACGACCCGGAGACGGTCGCCGGCTGGGTCGGCAAGCTGCGCTCCCAGATCGAGCCGTTCCTGTCCTTCGAGGGCGAGAACGCGGCCGTCATGGTCAACAACCTCGACTGGACGGAGAACCTCTCCGCGATCGAGTTCCTGCGGGACATCGGCAAGCACTTCCGCGTCAACAAGATGCTGACCAAGGACTCCGTCGCCCGGCGCCTGGAGTCCTCCGAGGGCATCAGCTACACGGAGTTCAGCTACCAGATCCTCCAGGGCATGGACTTCCTCCAGCTGTACCGGAGGCACGGCTGCACGCTCCAGCAGGGCGGCAGCGACCAGTGGGGCAACCTCACGGCGGGCCTGGACCTGATCCACCGGCTGGAGCCGGACGCCACGGTGCACGCCATGGCGACGCCGCTGATGACCAAGGCGGACGGCACCAAGTTCGGCAAGACCGAGGGCGGCGCCGTCTGGCTCGACCCGGAGATGACGACGCCGTACGCGTTCTACCAGTTCTGGCTGAACGTGGACGACCGGGACATCTCCAAGTACATGCGCATCCTGTCCTTCCGTTCCCGCGAGGAGCTCGAGGAGCTGGAGAAGCAGACCGAGGAGCGTCCGCAGGCCCGTGCCGGGCAGCGGGCGCTGGCCGAGGAGCTGACGACGCTGGTGCACGGCGCCGGCCAGACGGCCGCCGTGATCGCCGCGTCCAAGGCCCTCTTCGGACAGGGCGAACTGGCGGAGCTCGACGAGCGGACGCTGGCCGCGGCCCTGTCGGAGGTCCCGCACATCCAGGTCGCCGAGCTGGGCCCGGTCGTCGACCTGTTCGCCGAGGTCGGCCTGGTGGCCAGCAAGTCGGCCGCGCGCCGCACGGTCAAGGAGGGCGGCGCCTACGTGAACAACGTCAAGGTCGCCGGCGAGGACGCGGTCCCCGCCAAGGAGGACCTGCTGCACGGCCGCTGGCTGGTGCTGCGCCGGGGCAAGAAGAACCTGGCGGCGGTCGAGGTCACCGGCGCCTGAGGGCGCGAGGGAGGGGGTGGTCTGCGGTGGCGGAGACCACCCCCTTCGCCGTGTGCCCCGTTATGCCCTTCGTTTGTTTCCTCTGACCGCCGTGTACGCCGCGTCTCCGATGGCGACGAGGATGACCGCGGCCGCCAGCTGGAACACGTGCCGCCACCAGTCGATACCCGCGGTGGCGTCCACACCGGCCGCCCGGGCGATGGCGTTGCCTCCGATGGCGCCGAGCATGCCCAGAATCACGGTCAGCCACAGGGGGACGTGCTGCTTGCCCGGAATGATCGCCTTGGCGAGCAGGCCGAGTACCAGTCCCACGATGATCGCCCACAACCAGCCCATCGCTGCCTCCTCGTACGGCTCGACGTGAGCACTACGCCCAGTGTCGGCCCAGGTGCCCTACGCCGCATGCCGGGGGCGGCCGTACGGGGCACGGCCCTGGCCGTTCGCCCGGGCCGGGCCGGCCCGGTCTCGTAGCGGGCGCAGGCGCGGCGTAACGTGGAGACTGTCCTGGCAGGTTCCCCGGCCGACCCAGGGCGGCTACGGGGCGGGGAGATCCGATACGGGCGGATGGTGGAATGCGATGCGGAAGCGGCATGGCGGCGGACACGCCGAAGTTTTCCGGATCACCGGCGCCCGGGCCGGACTCCAGGAGGACGTCCGCGGGCGGCAGCGCCGGTACGTGATCTCGATGACGGTCCGCACGATCTCCGTGATCCTGGCGGCCACGCTGTGGAACGTCGAACGGCACGTCGCCATCGTGGCGTTGGTGCTCGGGCTGGTGCTGCCGTACATCGCCGTGGTGATCGCGAACGCCGGGCGGGAGAACGCGCCGTCCCTGCCGTCGACGTTCGTGGTGCCGCCGGTGCGGCCGATGATCGCGCCGTCGGGGACACAGGACGGCCCCGCGGAATCCGTCGCCGAAGACGCCGTGTCCGGAACGGTGCCGGGGGCGCGGACCGAGCCGCAGGAGCGGTAGAGGCGCTCGGGGGCGATCACAAACGGAAGTCATCCTCCCGCCAAGCTCAAGAAAAGCTCAGATCAATCATGTTGTTCAGGTGCCGGTCTCGGGGTTACCCGTGACATACTTCGTACGCGCTCCGCATCCCCCGTCGGAGCGACGGACCGACGCCGGGCAGCTCCCCCCGTGGCTGCTCGGCGTCGCCTTTTCTGTCTGCAGTGGTGAGACGAAGCTGTGAGTGACGAGACACCCATCTGTTCCGCGAAGGGCTGCCGCGCGGATGCCGTGTGGGTGCTGGCGTGGAACAACCCGAAGATCCATACGCCGGAGCGGCGCAAGACGTGGCTGGCCTGTGAGGAGCATCGCGAGCATCTGTCGCAGTTCCTCGGGGTGCGGGGGTTCTTGAAGGACGTGGTCCTGCTGAAGGAGTGGGAGTCCTCGCAGGACCTCTAGCCACCGATCGCCGACATGGGGCGGTCCGGCTGCACGAAGGTCGGGTCGTCCAGGCCCGCTCCCGCCTTCTTGCCCCACATCGCCAGGCGCCAGATGCGGGCGATCTCCTCGTCCGGGGCGCCCGAGCGGAGGGCGGCGCGGAGGTCGGTCTCCTCCCGGGCGAAGAGGCAGGTGCGGATCTGTCCGTCGGCCGTGAGGCGGGTGCGGTCGCAGGCCGCGCAGAAGGGGCGGGTGACGGAGGCGATCACACCGACGACATGCGGACCGCCGTCGACCAGCCAGCGCTCCGCCGGGGCCGAGCCGCGTGCCTCCTCGCCCTCGGCGGTCAGCTCGAAGCGGGCGCGCAGGGACGTCAGGATGTCCCCGGCGGTGATCATGCCGTCGCGCTTCCAGCCGTGCTGGGCGTCCAGGGGCATCTGCTCGATGAAGCGCAGTTCGTAGTCGTGCTCCACGGCCCAGGCGAGGAGGTCGGGGGCCTCGTCGTCGTTGAGCCCCGGCATCAGGACCGAGTTGACCTTGACCGGGGTGAGGCCCGCGTCGCGCGCGGCGTGCAGGCCCTCGACGACGTCCTTGTGGCGGTCGCGACGGGTGAGGGTCTTGAAGACGTCCGGGCGGAGGGTGTCGAGGGAGACGTTGACCCGGTCCAGGCCCGCCGCCTTCAGGGCGGCCGCGGTGCGCTTGAGGCCGATGCCGTTGGTCGTGAGGGACATCTGGGGGCGCGGCTCGAGGGCCGCGACGCGCTCGACGATGCCGACCAGGCCGGGCCGCAGCAGGGGCTCGCCGCCGGTGAAGCGGACTTCCTCGATGCCGAGGGAGGTGACGGCGATGTCGATCAGGCGGACGATCTCGTCGTCCGTGAGCAGGTCGGGCTTGGCCAGCCACTGCAGGCCCTCCTCGGGCATGCAGTACGTGCAGCGCAGGTTGCAGCGGTCGGTCAGCGAGACCCTCAGGTCGGTGGCCACTCGGCCGTAGGTGTCGATGAGCACGTGGGCCCCCTCCCTCGACGCGGATCGTGCCCGGAGCACTTCTTCTCCGACACCTGAGAGCCTACGTGACCCCACTGACATCACCACAGGCCCGATCCCACGACGCGGGACGCGGCCGCGCCGCAGGGACCCGGAGGTTCCTACGACGCGGCCGCGCGAGGGGGTTCGCGCTCAGTGGGCGCCGGTGCCGGTCAGGGACCGGACCTCCAGCTCGGCGTACTTCTTGACGTCGGGCTCCTCCTTGGACAGGACCGTGCCGAGCCAGCCCATGAGGAAGCCGAACGGGATGGAGATGATGCCCGGGTTCTTCAGCGGGAACCAGGCGAAGTCGACCTCGGGGAACATCGCCTTGGGGTCGCCGGAGACGACGGGCGAGAACAGCACCAGGCCGACGGCGACGATCAGACCGCCGTAGATCGACCACAGGGCGCCCTGGGTGGTGAACCGCTTCCAGAACAGGCTGTAGAGGATCGTCGGCAGGTTGGCGGAGGCCGCGACCGCGAAGGCGAGCGCGACCAGGCCGGCCACGTTCAGGTCGCGGGCGAGGGCGCCCAGGCCGATGGAGACGACGCCGATGAAGACGGTCGCCCAGCGGGCCGCGCGGACCTCCTCGGCGCCGGAGGCCTTCCCCTTGCGGATGACGTTGGCGTAGATGTCGTGCGCGAAGGAGGACGACGAGGCGAGGGTGAGGCCGGCGACGACGGCGAGGATCGTCGCGAAGGCCACCGCCGAGATGGTGGCGAGGAGGATCGCGCCCCAGGTCGAGTCGACGCCGCCGAGGTGCAGGGCGAGCAGGGGTGCCGCCGTGTTGCCGGACGGGTTGGACGCGATGATCTCTTCCTGCGAGATGAGCGCTGCGGCGCCGAAGCCGAGGGCGATCGTCATCAGGTAAAAGCCGCCGATGATGCCGATGGCCCAGTTCACGGACTTACGGGCGGCCTTGGCGTCGGGCACCGTGTAGAAGCGGATCAGGATGTGCGGCAGGCCGGCGGTGCCGAGCACCAGGGCGATGCCGAGGGAGATGAAGTCCAGCTTGGACGTGCCGGTCGCGCCGTACTGGAGGCCGGGCTCCAGGAAGGCGGCGCCCTTGCCGCTGTTCTCGGCGGCCGTGCCGAGCAGGTCGGAGATGTTGAAGTTGAACTTCAGCAGCACCAGGAAGGTGATCAGGATGGTGCCGCCGATGAGCAGCACGGCCTTGATCATCTGGACCCAGGTGGTGCCCTTCATGCCGCCGATGGAGACGTAGACGATCATCAGGATGCCGACGAGGGCGACGATGAGGATCTTGCCGGCGTCGGAGGTGATGCCGAGCAGCAGCGAGACGAGGACGCCCGCGCCGGCCATCTGGGCCAGCAGGTAGAAGATCGACACGACGATCGTGGACGTACCGGCGGCGGTGCGCACCGGGCGCTGGCGCATGCGGTACGCGAGCACGTCACCCATGGTGTAGCGGCCGGAGTTGCGCAGCGGCTCGGCCACCAGGAGCAGGGCGACCAGCCAGGCGACCAGGAAGCCGATGGAGTAGAGGAAGCCGTCGTAGCCGAAGAGGGCGATCGCGCCCGCGATGCCGAGGAACGACGCGGCCGACATGTAGTCGCCGGAGACGGCGAGGCCGTTCTGGAAGGCGCTGAACTGGCGGCCGCCGGCGTAGAAGTCGGCGGCGTCCTTGGTCTGGCGGCCCGCCCAGATGGTGATGCCGAGGGTGGCCACGACGAACAGCGCGAACAGGGTGATGATCAGCGGGCGGTGCTCGCTGGCCTCGTTCGCGGCGAGGAAGGTCTGCTGTACGGGGCTCATGCGCCGCCCTCCATCCGGGACTTGATGGCCTCGGCCTTGGGGTCGAGCTTCGCGGCGGCGTGCTTCGAGTACCACCAGGCGATGAGGAACGTGGTGACGAACTGGGCGACGCCGAGGACGAAGGCGACGTTGATGTTGCCGAACAGCTTGGTGCCCATGAAGCCGCCCGCGTAGTTCGACAGCAGGACGTACAGCAGGTACCAGGCGATGAAGGCGACGGTCAGCGGGAAGGCGAAGGAGCGGTAGGAGCGGCGCAGTTCACCGAACTCCGCGCTCTCCTGCACCTCGGTGAACTCCTCGGGTGAGGGGAGTTTGTGTTGCTGTTTCGAGGGGGGCGGTGCGTCGGTGGCCACGGAGCGTCTCCTCGCGATGACGGAAGCGGTTTTGATCAGGGGCGGAGGCGAGTGTCCTCGCGCTCCTTGTCCAACGTCACGGCGGCACGCGAGAACCGGTTCAACCGCCCGGCGTTCTTTCCGAAGTCGTTTCGGCAAAACGTTGCTGGCCAGCGAGAGCGCGGGATAGCTTCGCCCTGCACCACCTCGTCATGTACCTGCCCAAGCACCACCTGTGCCTCGGGCCGGTTTCGTTTCCGGAGGATGTGGAGACCCCATGTCTCATCTGCGTTCCAGACGTCGGCTCGCTCTCGCCGTGCCCGTCGTGCTGTCACTGACGGCCTCGCTGGGCTTCCTGCCCGCCGCCGCGTCGGCGGCCCCGCGCGCCGAGTCGGCCGCGCGGACGGCGGACGCGCCGAAGCTGGCGTACGTCGTCAACACCAAGGTGGACCGTCGCACGATCGCGTCGGTGGAGAAGGCGATCGGCGCGGCCGGCGGCACGGTCGTGGCCACCTACGAGCGAATCGGGGTGATCGTCGCCCACTCCTCGAACCCCGACTTCGCCAAGACCGTCCGCACGGTGCGCGGGGTCCAGTCGGCGGGTGCGACGAGGACGGCCCCGCTGACCGCCGCGGGGACCAAGGAAGAGGGCGCGGCCGAGTATCTGACGGCCGCCCAGGCGAAGCGCACCCAGGCCGCCTCGGCGAACACTCCCGAGAGCGAGCCCCTCGAGGCCGACCAGTGGGATCTGCGCGCGATCGGCGCCGACAAGGCCGCGAAGATCAATCCGGGCAGCCCCGAGGTGACCGTCGCCGTGATCGACACCGGCGTGGACGACACCCACCCGGACATCGCCCCGAACTTCTCCGCGTCCCAGTCCGCCAACTGCGCGGGCGGCAAGCCCGACACGAGCCAGGGCGCCTGGCGGCCGTACACCCCGGAGGACTACCACGGCACGCACGTGGCCGGTGAGATCGCCGCCGCGCGCAACGGAATCGGCGTGGCGGGCGTCGCACCCGGTGTGAAGGTCTCCAGCATCAACGTCACCGACCGGGCGAACGGCCTCTTCTACCCGGAGAGCGTCGTGTGCGCCTTCGTGTTCGCCGCCGACCACGGCGTCGAGATCACGAACAACAGCTACTACGTCGATCCGTGGCTGTACAACTGCATGGACGACCCGGACCAGCGCGCTGTCGTCGACGCGGTCAACAGGGCGCAGCTGTACGCCCAGAAGAAGGGCACGCTCAACGTCGCCGCGGCGGGCAACTCCAACCACGACCTGGACGCGGACGCGATCGTCGACGACTCCAGCCCGAACGACACCACTCCCGGCGAGCGCACCATCGACCCGCACGAGTGCTTCGACATACCGACCCAGCTGCCGGGCGTCGTCACGGTGAGCTCGACGGGCGTCAACAACGTGAAGTCGTACTTCTCGACGTACGGCAAGGGCGTCGTCGACGTCGCGGCGCCGGGCGGTGACCGGCGCTACCAGATACCGGACACGCCCTCGAAGGACGGCCGCATCCTGTCCACCATGCCGAACGGCGCGTGGGCCTTCCTCCAGGGCACCTCGATGGCATCCCCGCACGCCTCCGGTGTGGCCGCGCTGCTGAAGTCCAAGTACCCGTGGGCGTCCCCCGCCCAGCTCCAGGCCCTGTTGAAGGCGCAAGCCGACCGGACGGCCTGCCCCGAGTCGTACGACCAGGACGGTGACGGCACGCAGGACGCGGTGTGCGAGGGCGGCGAGCGCGTCAATGGCTTCTACGGGTACGGCATCGTCAACGCGCTGCGCGCGGTCGAGTGACGCGCGCTTCCAGACCTCCCGCACAGTCCGCCCGTTCCGCGAACGAACTGGAGACACCATGACAGCGCCGCACGCGCGCTACCGCCGCGCCGTCGCGATCCCGGCCGGGATGGCCATGGCAACGGCCCTCGCGTTCCTGCCGAACACCACGGCCACGGCCGCCGACGAGGCACCCGCGGCGGCCTCGGACGACGCGGCCTCGCTCAGCTACGTCGTCAACGTCAAGCCGGGCCACGGCACTTCGGCGTACGTGAAGAAGGCCGTCGGAAAGGCCGGCGGCACGATCGTGACGTCGTACGACCAGATCGGCGTCATCGTCGTCCACTCCTCGAACCCCGGCTTCGCCAAGACGATCCGCGCGGTGCGCGGCGTGCAGTCGGCCGGCGCCACCCGCACCGCGCCGCTGCCCACGGCGGCGACGACCGACCTGGGCACGCCGAAGGCGCTGAGCGCGGCCGAGGTCGCCAAGGCCAAGGCCCCTGCCGGTCAGGACCCGCTGGAGCCCCAGCAGTGGGACCTGCCCGCCATCAAGGCGGACAAGGCGCACGAGAAATCGCTGGGCAGCAAGAAGGTCACGGTCGCCGTGATCGACACCGGCGTCGACGACACCCACCCCGACATCGCGCCCAACTTCGACCGTGGCGCGTCGGTCAACTGTGTCTCGGGCAAGCCGGACACGTCCGAGGGGGCCTGGCGGCCGGGCGCCTCGGAGAGCCCGCACGGGACGCACGTGGCGGGTGAGATCGCCGCCGCGAAGAACGGCGTCGGTATGACCGGTGTCGCGCCCGGGGTGAAGGTGTCCGGCATCAAGGTGTCCAACCCGGACGGCTTCTTCTACACTGAGGCCGTGGTGTGCGGCTTCGTGTGGGCGGCCGAGCACGGCGTCGACGTGACGAACAACAGTTATTACACCGACCCGTGGTACTTCAACTGCAAGAACGACCCGGACCAGAAGGCGCTGCTGGACGCGGTCGGCCGTGCCTCGCGGTACGCGGAGAAGAAGGGCGCGGTCAACGTCGCGGCGGCCGGCAACGAGAACCACGACCTCGCGGCCGACGAGATCACCGACCCGTCGTCCCCGAACGACTCCACGCCGGGCGAGCGGGTCGTCGACCCCTCGAAGTGCCTTGACATCCCGACCCAGCTGCCGGGCGTCGTCACGGTCGCGGCGACGGGCGCCAAGGGCATCAAGTCGTCCTTCTCCAACTACGGCCTCGGCGTCGCCGACATAGCCGCCCCGGGCGGCGACTCGACCGCCTACCAGAAGCCGGAGCCGCCGGCCACGAGCGGCCTGATCCTGGGCACGCTGCCCGGCGGCAAGTGGGGCTACATGGCCGGTACGTCGATGGCGTCCCCGCACGTCGCGGGCGTCGCCGCCCTCATCAAGTCGACGCACCCGTACGCCTCTCCGGCCCTGGTGAAGGCCCTCCTGTACGCGCAGGCCGACGCCACGCCGTGCACGGACCCGTACGACATCAACGCCGACGGCAAGGTCGACGCGGTGTGCGAGGGCTCGAAGAACCGCAACGGCTTCTACGGGTGGGGCATCGCGGACGCGCTGGACGCGGTGACCAAGTAGAGCTCGCACGGAGGCAGTCCGGGCCGGGCGGGGACACCCGCCCGGCCCGCTGCGTTCCTGCGGCAGTTCTCCTGAACTTGCCCAGCCATGTGAAGGCTGGTGAAGATCTCGGGGTGACCTTGAAAAGACCCGTCGCCGTCCTGGTGCTGGTGGCACTGGCCGCGCTGATTCCGCTGCTCGGCCCGTCCACCGCGCTGCGCGACACCGGGGAGACCTCCGCGCCCGGCGCCGGCGGCATAGCGCTGCTGCGTACGGTACTGTTCGCGGCCCTGTGCGTACCGATCGGCGAGCTGTTCGTGAACCGGCTGGCGCGTTCCGTGCCGGGCGTGCAGGGGGCCGGCGGCCGACCGGTCGTGCCCGGCAGTTGGTCGCCGCCCGCGGCCGCCGCCGGTTTTGTCGCCGCCCTCGGGCTCGCCTCGGTCGTGGCCACGGGCAATCTCGTCCCTGACGGCCTGTCGGACATCGACGTCGGCGGGCTCTACGCGTCCCGGGACGGCAAGCTCGCCCTGCTGGAGGTCAACGCGTTCCTCGTGGCGGGGCTGTGTGCGGTGTCGCGCCGGCCGGCCACGCAGCTGTGGCCGCTGGCCGCCGTGGTGGTCGCCGAGGCCCTGCGCGCGCACCCCGCGACCGAGCACACCCCGCTGACCGGCTCCGGGCTGACGCTCGTCCACCTGACCTGTGCGGCACTGTGGGTGGGCGGTCTGCTGCACGCGCTGCGGACCCTGCGGCCGTGGCACGGCCGGTACGGCATGGAGGCGGGAGTGGCCCTGCTGGGTCTCTACGCGCGCGTGGCGGCGGTTCTGCTCGCCGTCATCACCGCGACGGGCGTGTGGAGTTCACTGCGCCGGATGCCGCCGGAGACGATCCTGGAGCAGCTGACGGCGACGGCGTACGGGCGCGCCCTGCTCGCCAAGGTGCTGTTCGTGGCCGCCGTCGCCGCCCTCGCCCTGTGGGCGCGGCAACGGCTGCGCCGGGCGGCCGAACCGCTGACCGCCTGTGCGCCGGCGCGGGCGGAGGTGGTCGCGCTGGGCCTGGTGGTCGCCGTGTCCGGACTGCTGACTGCCCTGCCGCTCCCGATCCGCTGGTGACGCTCCCCGTCCGCTGGTGGGCCTCAGACGGCGCGCATCTCCCCGTACGTGGCGGCCGGCGCCCTGCGCGCGTTGAGCGCCCCGAGCGTGCCGCCGGCCAGGAGGGTCTGTGCGGCGATGTACGTGAGCATGATCCAGAAATCCGGGCCGGGCGGCTGCGGCCAGTCGGCGACGCCGGTGGCGATGAGCGTGTCGGAGAGCAGGAAGAGCGCACCGCCGAGTCCGGCGAAGAGGCCGAACCGGATGGCGGCCCGGTACGCCATGGCCGTGAGCAGGAGGCTGTACCCGGCGACGGGCAGGCGCAGGTCCGCGGGCAGGTCCGGCCACAACAGCGCGACGGTCGCGACGAGGGCGGTGGCGTAGCCCAGGGCGAGCAGGCCCGCACGCGCGCGTGGGACCGCGTACCGGCTGCCGTGCGTCCGGAAGAGGGCGAGGTAGCAGATGTGTCCCGCCGCGAAGCAGCCCATGCCGGCGAGAAAGGCCGGCTCGGCGTCGGACAGCAGCAGCACGTCACCGCCCCAGCCGAACAGCAGGGCGGCCACGAGCGGCCGGGGTGCCCGGCGCAGGACGGCCCAGAGCGCCAGGAGCGGCATCAGCAGCGGCTTGGCGGCGGTGTGCCCGGCGTCGAAGCCGGCCGCGAGGGAGACGAGGTCGGTGACGGCGGCGAGCCCGAAGGCGCCGAGGAGGAGTCGGGAGTGGCTCACGCCGATGTGCTCTTCCCGACGGGCGACGAAGCCGGGGCCTGGGCCTCGGACGGAGCCGCAGCCGTACGGGCGGAAGCCTCGGTCGTACGGGGGGTGAGCGCCGGTGCGGCGGCCGGCGCAGGCCCCCACCCCGGCCCCCGGAACACGCGCCCGGCGCGCTCGCGCCAGTCGCGCGCCGCCTTCAGATCCTTCGCGATCGAAACGTACTCGTGCGTCGCCACCTTCAGCGGGTTGTACGTGTTGATGTTCTTGGTCAGTCCGTACACCGGCCGCACGGTCTCGGCGACGAAGGACCCGAACAGCCGGTCCCAGACGATGAGGATGCCGCCGAAGTTGCGGTCGAGGTAACCGCCCTGGGAGGCGTGGTGGACGCGGTGGTGCGACGGGGTGTTGAAGACGAACTCGAACCAGCGGGGCATCTTGTCGATCCGCTCGGTGTGGATCCAGAACTGGTAGACGAGGTTCGCGGAGGAGCAGAACGCGAGCGCGGCCGGGTGCACTCCGGCAGCGATGAGGGGGACGTAGAACGGCCATACGGTCAGGGACGTCCAGGGCTGACGCAGCGCGGTGGTGAGGTTGAACTTCCGGCTGGAGTGGTGGACGACGTGGCAGGCCCACAGGATGCGGATGACGTGGTGGCCGCGGTGGGACCAGTAGTAGAGGAAGTCCTGCGCGAGCAGCATCAGCGGGACGGTCCACCACAGGACGGGCACGCGCAGGGGCGTGAGTTCGTACAGGGCCGTGTAGACGGCGACGATCGGGATCTTCCAGAGGAAGTCGAAGGCGAGGCTGGCGAGCCCCATGCCGATGCTCGTCGCGGCGTCCTTCGCCTCGTAGCCCGCCGCGTCCTCGTCGGGATGGAGACGGTAACTCACCATCTCGACCACGGTGAGCAGCACAAAGGCGGGTATCGACCACAGCACGACATCGGGCAGGTTCGGCATGCCTGAACCGTAGAACCGCCGATCCGCCCCGGCCAGACGTTGTTACCCACAAGTATTACCGACGGTACGCGCTTGCTTCTTGGCGATCTCCGCCAAACCGAGCGGAACGACAGGGGGGAGACGATGACCATCGCCCGCGAACCCTGAGACCGCTGTCCGGAACTCCTGAGCCTCGATCAGACGTACGCCTCGTGAACGGACAGACCGGACAAGACACCTGAGGGGGCATCGGAAGGGCGGAGCTCGCGCACCTGGCGGACGGCGGTGTCGGTCGTGGCCCGTATCCTCAGGAACCATGCTGGAAGACCTGACGACCGCAGCGTTCTCTCCCACGTCGTGGCCGGCCGCGTATCCCCAGGGGTACGCGGTCGTTGACGTGGAGACCACGGGCCTGGCCCGGGACGACCGCATCATCTCCGCGGCCGTCTACCGGCTGGACGCGCGCGGCGAGGTCGAGGACCACTGGTACACGATGGTCAACCCGGAGCGTGACCCCGGCCCCGTGTGGATCCACGGACTAACAAGCGAGGCGCTCGAGGGCGCGCCCCTCTTCCAGGACATCGCCGAGGAGTTCACGGCCCGGCTCCAGGGGCGGGTGCTCGTCGCGCACAACGCCGCCTTCGACTGGCAGATGATCGCCCGGGAGTACGCGCGTGCGAAGTGCGAGGCGCCGGTGCGGCAGCGGCTGTGCACCATCGCGCTCTCCAAGGAGCTGGGGCTTCCGCTGCCCAACCACAAGCTGGAGTCCCTCGCCGCGCACTTCGGCGTCATCCAGCGGCGGGCGCACCACGCACTGGACGACGCGCGCGTGCTGGCGGAGGCGTTCCGGCCCAGCCTCAGGGCCGCGGCGGCGAACGGCGTACGGCTGCCGCTGCACGAGTGCCGGCCACTGACGGAGTGGTCGGACCGCCCCGCCACGCCCCGCATCGGCCAGCAGGCGGGCCCACGAGGCTACGGCGGCTACCGCCAGACCAGTTGGCGCCCCTCCCGGAAGCGGCCCGCCTGCCCCTACCCCAACCCGGGGCGCTACGAGGCGGGCGGGCGGCTCAAGCAGGGCATGCGGGTCGCCTTCTCCGGCGACACCTCGACCGAGCGCGAGCTGCTGGAGGACCGGGCGACCGAGGCCGGGCTGCACGTGGCCACCAGCCTGTCCCGGCTGACCAGCCTGCTCGTCACCAACGACCCGGACTCGGGCACGTCCAAGGTGGTCAAGGCCCGGCAGTTCGGCACGCCGATCGTGGACGAGGCGGCATTCGGGCAACTCCTCGCGGATGTGGAGCCGGCGTCCGAGGGGTGACCGTACGGACGGGTGATTGACGGGCGACTCGCCCGGTGGCCACTCGCCCGGGCCGGGGCGACGGCTCACCCTGTGGCGCATGGCGACCTGTGAGGTATGTGGCAATCAGTACGGAATGACCTTCGAGGTGCATGCGCAGGGGGCGGTGCACGTCTTCGACTGCTTCGCCTGCGCGATCCACCGCATGGCCCCCATCTGCGAGCACTGCCGGGTACAGATCATCGGCCAGGGCGTCGAGGTCGACGGCCACTGGTACTGCGGCGCCCACTGCGCCCGCGCGGAGGGAAAGGTGGGAATTGTCGACAAGGTCTGAACCCGTACCCGGCTGAATACACCCCACGACCGAGTTGTACGGTCGTGGGGTGTACCGCTTCCTGATGTCCCGGCAGTGGGTGATCCTCACGTTGATCGCCCTGCTTCTCATCCCCACGATGATCAGGCTGGGCATCTGGCAGATGCATCGCTACGAGGAGCGCACCGCCCGGAACCAACTGGTCACCGACGCGCTGGCGGCCGAGCCGGTGCCCGTGGAGAAGCTGACCGCGCCCGGGCACACCGTCACCAGCGCCGAGCGGTACCGGACCGTGACCGCGAAGGGCCGCTTCGACACCGAGGACGAGGTCGTCGTCCGCCGCCGCACCAACTCCGACGACGAGGTCGGCTACCACGTCCTGACCCCGTTCGTCCTCGACGACGGCAAGGTTCTGCTGGTCAACCGGGGCTGGATCCCCTCGGACGGTCCGAGCCAGACCGCGTTCCCGAAGGTCCCCGCACCGCCGAGCGGCCAGGTGACCATCGAGGGGCGGCTGATGCCCGACGAGACGACCTCGGCGAGCGGCATCAAGGACCTCAAGGGCCTGCCGGACCGGCAGATCATGCTGATCAACAGCGAGCAGGAGGCCCGGCGCCTGGACGCGCGGGTGCTCGGCGGCTACATCGCGCAGACGGCGCCCGATCCCGAGGGCGACACCCCCGAGCTGCTCGGCGACCCTGGCAAGGAGGACGCCGCGCTGAACTACGCGTACGCCGTCCAGTGGTGGCTGTTCGCCGCCGCCGTCCCGGTCGGCTGGGTGGTTCTGGCCCGCCGCGAGGCCCGGGACCGGGCGCAGGCGGCGGCCGCCACGACGGAGCAGGACAGGGAGTCGCAGCCGGCCACGGCGTGACGCCGTCGGTCCCAGCCGTGGCTGTCGTCAGTCGGCCGGGCCGTCCCGCCAGTAGGGGAAGGACCGTTCCGGCTCGGGCAGCAGGTCCCACGGATGGCGTGTCATGCGGCGGCCGACGCGCCGCAGGACGAGTGCGGCCTCGGCCGGGCGGTGGGCGCGGGTCAGGGCGAAGGCGAGCAGGTCGAGGCCGGTCATCGCCTCGGCATGGGGCGCGACGGCGGTGTGGAACCAGCCGGACAGGGCCCGGTCGAGCTCCTCGGCCGCCCGGAGCCCATTCCAGTGACCGCTCGCGCCGATGGCGGCGAGGCCCGTCAGGCCCTGGCGGTGGGCGCCGAACTCCACGCGGGCCGCCACCGGCAGCACGGCGAGCCGTGCGGGGCCTGGACCGCGCTCTGCCAGGCGAAGTCAGCATGTCGGAGAGCGTGCCGTGGCCGCGCGGCGACAGACAGCCCAGCATCTGGTGGTAGGCGCCTCGGTGCCACGGTGCGCGGTTGACGGGCCTCGGGACGCGCGGGCACGGCGTCACGGACCCGGTACGGCACAGGCACGCACTCAGCGAGAACAGGGCCGGCCAGGGCGTCGGATCCCCGGGGCAGGGTCGGCGGCACGCAGACACGCCTGTTCGGCCTGGCGTACGGCGGCAGGGTCACCGACCGGGATCCGGGCAACCGCGGCGCAGGCGGACAGCAGCAGGGCGTCGCCGTGGGCGGGCCGCTCGGCCACCCAGCGCTCGGGGATCGCGGACGGCATGTTCCGGGCGAGGACCGACACCCGGTGTGCCCTGCGGTCCCAGTCCCGTCCTGTGGCGCGCAGCAGCCGGGCGGCGGGCTCCCGGACGGGACGGCTGCTGCCCGCGCCGAGCCCGTGCAGCTGAGGGGACGGTCGCAGTTCGGCGAGGGCCGCGTGCAGGAGGCCGTCGTCGAGTTCTGGGCGGATCAGCAGGGAAGGGCGGCGTCTGAGCATCTCGGCTCGGCGAAGGCGGAGCGGGGCAGGACGAGGCCGGTCGCGCGGCGGGCGTGCCCTCAGGGCTGGGGAGGACACGCCACGCCGCGCCGCCGGGGAACCACGCGACGCAGGACGCCACACGGCCGGGGAACCGCGCGGGAGGACGCCGCCGCGCGGGGTCAGCAGCAGCGGCCGGGCGCCTCGCACTCGCGCTGCGTGGTGCGCATCCGCTGGTACTCGCGTCGGGTCGGCACCGGAGCGTGCGGGTGGTGGCGCCGGTGCCGCTCGCAGTAGCGGTCGTACTCCGTCTCGCCGGTCAGCTCGCGCGCGTACCAGAGCACGGCGTCCAGCATCTTCCGTACGGTGCTCACGGGCCCGCCCCCACCAGCGGCTCGGTGTTCCGCTGCTCGGGGACATCGATGCGGGAGGCGACGTACGGGGCCTCGGTCGTCGGCAGGGGCTCGGTGGCGCGCAGGGCGCGGAAGCACACCACCGCGCAGTTGACCAGGACGATGAGGACCAGCAACAGGAAGATCGCCATGATCACGCCGTCGACGGTGTTGTTCAGGACGATGGTGTGCATGTCGTCCGTGTTCGTGGCGCCCGGCAGCAGCTTGCCGGCGTCGATGGCGTCCGCGTAGACGTCCCGCTGGGCGAAGAAGCCGATCTTCGGGTCGTCCGAGAAGATCTTCTGCCAGCCTGCGGTGAAGGTGACGGCCACGTCCCAGGCCAGCGGGATGCCGGTCACCCACGCCCAGCGCAGTTTGCCCGCCTTGACGAGCATGGTCGTGGTGACGGCCAGGGCGACCGCGGCAAGCAGCTGGTTGGCGATGCCGAACAGCGGGAAGAGCTGCTTGATGCCGCCGAGCGGGTCGGTGACGCCGGCGTACAGGAAGTAACCCCAGGCGCCGACGACCAGGGCGCTGGTGATCCAGATGCCGGGCTTCCAGGTGACCCGGCCGATCGGTTTCCAGACGTTGCCCAGCATGTCCTGGAGCATGAAGCGGCCCACGCGGGTGCCCGCGTCCACCGTGGTCAGGATGAACAGGGCCTCGAACATGATGGCGAAGTGGTACCAGAAGGCCTTCATCCCGGCACCGCCGAACACCCCGGCGAAGATCTCCGACATGCCGACGGCCAGGGTGGGCGCGCCACCGGAGCGGCCGACCAGGGTGTGCTCCTCGACGGCTTTGGCCGCCGCGGCGAGCTGGTCCGGGGTGATGCTGAAGCCGAGGTTCTTCACCGCTTCCGACGCGGTCTGTACCGTCGGGCCGAGCAGCGCGGCAGGGGAGTTCATCGCGTAGAACAGGCCCGGTTCCAGCACGCAGGCGGCGATCAGCGCCATGACGGCGACGAAGGACTCCGTGAGCATGGAGCCGTACCCGATCATCCGGACCTGGGACTCCTTCTGGATCAGCTTCGGCGTGGTGCCGGAGGAGACCAGGGCGTGGAAGCCGGACAGGGCGCCGCAGGCGATGGTGATGAACAGGAACGGGAAGAGCCCTCCGGCGAACACCGGTCCGGCGCCGGTCGAGGCGAACTCCGTCACCGGCTCGGCCTTGAGGGTCGGGGCGGCGACCACCACGCCGACGGCCATCAGGGCGATGGTGCCGACCTTCATGAAGGTCGACAGGTAGTCACGGGGAGCCAGCAGCATCCACACGGGGAGCACGGAGGCGACGAAGCCGTAGCCGATCAGGCAGAAGACGAGCGTCTCGGGGCTCCAGACGAAGTACTCCGCCATCGACGAGTCCTGGATCCAGCCGCCGCCGAGGATGGCGAGCAGCAGCAGGACCACGCCGATGACACTGGTCTCCACGACCTGGCCCGGCCGCAGGTAGCGCAGGTAGTAGCCCATGAAGAGGGCGATGGGGATGGTCATGGTGACCGAGAAGGTGCCCCAGGCCGACTCGGCCAGGGCGTTGACGACGACCATGGCCAGCACCGCGAGCAGGATGATCATGATGGCGAAGACACCGATCAGGGCCGCCGCGCCGCCCACCCTGCCGATCTCGTCCCGGGCCATCTGACCGAGGCTCTTGCCGTCCCGTCGCATGGAGAGGAAGAGGACGATCATGTCCTGGACCGCGCCGGCGAAGATCACGCCCACGACGATCCAGATCGTGCCCGGGAGATAGCCCATCTGCGCGGCCAGCACCGGACCCACCAGCGGACCGGCGCCGGCGATGGCCGCGAAGTGGTGGCCGAACAGCACCCGGCGGTCGGTCGGGTGGTAGTCGACGCCGTCCTCCAGCCGCTCCGCCGGGGTGGCGCGGGTGTCGTCGACCTCCAGGACCCGGCGGGCGATGAACCGCGAGTAGAAGCGGTAGGCGATGGCGTACGAGCCGAGGGCCGCCATCACCAGCCACACGGCGGAGATCTCCTCGCCGCGGGAGAGCGCGAGGACACCCCAGCCGACCGCGCCGACGAGAGCGACGCCGGTCCAGATGAGGATCGACCTGGGGGTCATGCGGGACCGCCGGGGCGGTGGCCCCTCCGGCGCCTGCGGAGCGGATCCGGGCATGGCTGACGTGGACATGGCGACTCCTGGAGCGGTGTGTCGGGTGGTGCTGCGAGGGGTTCCGGAGCGTTGCGGAGTGGTAGCGACGGTGGTGGCGCGATCAGGGACCGTGACGGTCGTCGTGCCGTGTCAGCGCGTAGGCCGCGAGCAGGCAGAGGCCGCACCCCGGTACCCAGGCGAGCTGGTACCAGTAGAAGAACGGCGTACCCGCCAGCCGTGGGCTCGCACCGGCGTACCAGGGGACCCACAGCAGTCCCGCGGCGGGAGCGAGCAGCAGGAGGGCGACGGCTACGCGTCGTAGCCGTGGACGGCCGGTCCGTGCCATGACCTGTGCTCCTCTCCCGTTCGCTGTCGGTCTGTGCAAGAGTTGCGCTTCCGCCGAGAACGGTTGACAGCGGATTTCCAGAAGATTTCCCGCCGGTTTTCTTTCTTCTCCTGTCCTCCGAACCGGCCGCCCGCGCAACCAGCAGGCGAGGGTTCAGGCACACCAAGGACGGTGACCCGTGGCGGATGGCGCCATGACCACGACGTTCCTCGCCGTGATCGGCGGAGCGTCGCTGCTCGCCGTCACCGCGCGCCGGCTGCGCCCCGTCGACCGGCTGCCCTCCCTGGAGGGCTGGGCGCTCGCCGACCGCAGCCTCGGACCCGGGTGGACCTGGCTGCTGCTGGGCGGCACGATCTTCACCGCGTACACGTTCACCGCCGTCCCCGGACTGGCGTACGGCAACGGCGCGCCCGCGTTCTTCGCGGTGCCGTACACGGTGATCGTCTGTCCGCTCGCCTTCGTTCTGCTGACCCGTCTGTGGTCGGTGGCCCGCCGCCACGGGTACGTCACGGCTGCCGACTTCGTGCGCGGGCGGTACGGTTCACCGCCGCTGGCGCTCGTGGTGGCGCTGACCGGGATCCTCGCGACGATGCCGTACCTGGCGCTCCAGCTGCTCGGCCTGCGGGCCGTGCTCACGGCCGGGGGCCTCTATCCCCGGGGAGCGGCCGGTGACCTGGTGATGGTGGCGCTGTTCGCGGGGCTGGCCGTGGCCACGTACCGGCACGGGCTGCGCGCGCCGACGGTGATCTCGGCACTCAAGGCGGTGGCCGTGTTCGTCTCGCTCACGGCCGTGTGCTGGCTGGTCCTGGAACGGCTCGGCGGACCGGGCGCGGTGTTCGAGGGAGCGGCGCGGCGGCTGGCCGGGACGGACACGCCGGACTCCGCCCTGCTGCTCTCCCCCGAGCAGCAGCCCGCCTACGCCACCCTCGCGCTGGGCTCTGCGCTCGCGCTGCTGATGTACCCGCACGTGCTCACCGCCGGGTTCGCCGCCGACAGTCCGCGCACCGTACGCAGGGCCGCCGTGGCGCTGCCCGCCTGGACGGCGCTGCTCGCGCTCTTCGGTTTCCTCGGCATCGCGGCGCTCGCCACCGGGGTGCGGGCGCCCGAGGGCGGAGCCGAGGCCGCCGTGCCGATGCTGGTCGACCGGCTGATGCCGGGGCCGCTGGCCGGACTGGTGTTCGGCGCGATCACCGTGGGCGCGCTGGTCCCGGCCGCCGTGATGTCCATCGCGGCCGCCACGAGCTTCGTCCGCAACGTGTACGTCGAGTACGTCCATCCGACGGCCACGCCGAAGCGGCAGGTGCGCATCGCCAAGGCGGTGTCGCTCACCGCGAAGGTGGGGGCCGTGGCGTTCGTGTTCGGGCTGCGCGACCAGGACGCCATCAACCTCCAGCTGCTCGGCGGCGTGTGGATCCTCCAGATCTTCCCGGCGGTCGCCGTCGGGCTGTTCACCGGGTGGCTGCACCCGCGGGCGCTGCTCGCCGGGTGGGCCGCGGGCATGGCGTCGGGGACGTACCTGGTGGTGCGCGAGGGCTTCTCCTCGGTCGTGCCGCTGGGTACCGGCGCCGGACCGCTGGAGATCTACGCCGGGCTCGCCGCCCTGCTGCTCAATCTGGTCGTCGCGGTGGCCGGTACCGCGGCGCTGACACGCCTCGGCGTCCCGCGCGGCGCCGACGCGACAGACCTGCCGTCCCGCCTGACCGTCAGGCGGCGCCCGGAGACGGGAGCGAACACTCCGTGAGACGCAGACAGAACACCCCGGTCGCCCTGCCACCGGTCCCCGCGCCGGCCGCCCGAGCCGAGCCGCTCGCCCCCGCGGTGAGCGGTCCGGACGACGCGGAGCGGGAGGCCGGCGTCGCCCGCCTCTTCGAGGTGCACTACTCCTCGATGCTGCGCCTCGCCGTCCTGCTCGGCGCGGACGACCCGGAGAACGTGGTGGCCGAGGCGTACTACCAGATCTACCGCAAGTGGCGGCGCCTGCGGGACGCGGCCGCGGCGGAGGCGTATCTGCGCTCCACGGTCTGCAATCTGACGCGGATGCGGATACGGCACCTCCAAGTCGCCCGCAGACACGAGGAGAACCCGCCGAACCCGCCGGACGAGGCGGTCGCCTCCGCGGAGCACGCCGCGCTGCTGCGCGACGACCAGCGCGTGCTCATCGACGCCCTCCAGCAGTTGCCGCCCCGGCAGCGCGAGGCGCTGGTGCTGCGGCACTGGCTCGGCCTGAAGGAGAGCGAGATAGCCGCCGCGATGGGCATCTCCTGTGGTTCCGTCAAGACGCACACGGCACGCGGCATCGCCGCCCTGACCCAGGCGATGGAGGCCCGGCGATGACGCATCGAGATACGACTCCGTCGCGTGGCACCAGTCCCGACCGGCCCGGCCACGGCCGCACCGAACGTGAGCTGCGCGAGGCGCTCGAGGCTCTGGCGGGCGGGGTGCTTCCCGACCCGGACGCGTACCGCACGGCACGCGGCGAGTGGCTGCGGCGCGAACGCCGGCGGCGGCTCGTGCTCGCCGTACTGGTCGCGGTCGTCTTCGCCCTGGCGACCCTGATCGGCCTGTGGGTGCTCAACCAGGCGCCGTCGGACCCGGGTGTCATCTTCTCCGGCGCCGGCTCCCCGGCCGCCTCGGGCCTGTCACTCCCCCGGCCCCTGCCCTGATTGCCGTACCGACTTGCCGGGAACCCGCACTCCGTGCACCCGAGCATCGAGGACTACGCGCTCATCGGCGACGAACAGACCGCTGCCCTGGTCGGCACGGACGGATCCGTCGACTGGCTCTGCCTGCCCCGCTTCGACTCGGCCGCCTGCTTCGCCAGGCTGCTCGGCGACGAGGACAACGGCTACTGGCGCATCGCCCCCGTGGGGGCGGACCGGTGCACCCGGCGCGCCTACCGCCGCGACACCCTCGTCCTGGACACCGAGTGGGAGACCGGGCAGGGAGCGGTCCGGGTCACCGACCTGATGCCCCAGCGCGACCGCGCCCCCGACCTCGTACGCGTCGTCGAGGGCCTGGACGGCGAGGTGACGCTCCACAGCGTCCTCAAGCTGCGCTTCGACTACGGCTCGATCATCCCCTGGGTACGCCGGGTCGACGGCCACCGCGTCGCCGTCGCCGGCCCCGACTCGACGTGGCTGCGCACCGAGCCGGAGGTGCGCAGTTGGGGCGAGGACTTCGGGACGCACGCGGAGTTCACGGTCCGGAAGGGGGAGAAGGTCGCGTTCGTCCTCACCTGGCACCCCTCCCACGAGCAGCGCCCGCCGCTCGTCGACCCGTACGAGTCGCTGCGCCACAGCGTCGAGGACTGGCGGGCCTGGGTGTCGCGCTGCCGCTACGACGGGCCGTACCGGGACGCCGTCGTCCGCTCCCTGATCACCCTCAAGGCGCTCACCTACGCCCCGACCGGCGGCATCGTCGCCGCCCCCACCACCTCACTGCCCGAGGAGCCGGGCGGGGTGCGCAACTGGGACTACCGCTACTGCTGGCTGCGCGACTCCACCCTCACCCTGGGCGCGCTGCTGTCGGCGGGCTACCAGGAGGAGGCCGAGGCCTGGCGGAACTGGCTGCTGCGCGCGGTCGCGGGCGACCCGGCGGACCTCCAGATCATGTACGGCGTGGCCGGCGAGCGACGGCTGCCCGAGTTCGAGCTGCCGTGGCTGTCCGGCTTCGCCGGGTCCGCCCCCGTTCGCATCGGGAACGACGCCGTGAAACAGGTTCAGCTGGACGTCTACGGCGAGGTCATGGACTCCCTGTCGCTGGCCCGCATCTCGGGCCTGTCCGCCCAGCCGGACGTGTGGGCGCTTCAGACGGCCCTGATGGACTTCCTGCGCACGCACTGGCGGCAGCCGGACGAGGGGCTGTGGGAGGTGCGCGGCGGCCGGCGCCAGTTCGTGCACTCGAAGGTGATGGTGTGGGTCGCCGCCGACCGTGCCGTACGCACCCTGGAGCGCCATCCGGAGCTGGACGGCGACCTGGACGGCTGGCGCGCGCTGCGCGACGAGGTGCACCGCGAGGTGTGCGACAAGGGCTACGACCCCGAGCGCAACACCTTCACGCAGTCCTACGGCTCGCGCGAACTGGACGCCGCGCTGCTGCTCATCCCGCGTGTCGGTTTCCTGCCGCCCGACGATCCACGGGTGATCGGCACCATCGACGCGGTCCGCAAGGAGCTGGACCACGGCGGCTTCCTGCGCCGCTACACCACCACCGACTCGGACCGAACGGACGTCGACGGACTGCCCGGCTCCGAGGGCACCTTCCTGGTGTGCTCGTTCTGGCTCGCGGACGCCCTGCACATGACGGGCCGTACCAAGGAGGCCCGGGAGCTGTTCGAGCGGCTGGCCGGACTCGCCAACGACGTCGGCCTGCTGTCCGAGGAGTTCGACCCGGTGTCCGGCCGGCAGCTCGGCAACTTCCCGCAGGCGTTCAGCCACATCGGCCTGGTGAACACCGCCCTCGCCCTGTTCGGGGAGGACGGGGCAGGATAGGGACCATGGATCTTGGACTGAAGGACCGGGTGTACATCGTCACCGGGGCCACCCGCGGCCTCGGCAACGCCTCCGCGCGGGAGCTCGTCGCGGACGGGGCGAAGGTGGTCGTCTCGGGGCGGGACGAGAAGAGCGTCGCCGACGCGGCGGCCGCGCTGGGCCCGAACGCGGTCGGGGTGGCCGTCGACAACGCCGACCCCGACGCGCCGGCCCGGCTGATCGGGGCCGCGCGGGAGCACTTCGGCCGCTTCGACGGTGTCCTCGTCAGCGTGGGCGGGCCGCCGGCCGGGTTCGTCGCCGACAACACGGACGAGCAGTGGCAGGCGGCGTTCGAGTCGGTGTTCCTCGGTGCGGTGCGGCTGGCTCGCGCCGCGTCGGCCGAGTTGGAGGCCGGGGGTGTCATCGGGTTCGTGCTGTCCGGGTCGGTGTACGAGCCGATTCCGGGGCTGACGATTTCGAACGGGCTGCGGCCGGGGCTGGCCGGGTTCGCCAAGTCGCTGTCCGACGAACTGGGACCGCGGGGCATCCGGGTGGTCGGGGTGCTGCCCGGACGCATCGACACGGATCGCGTGCGCGAGCTGGACGCGTTGTCGGCGGATCCCGAGGCGACCAGGGCGGCTTCGGAGTCGCGCATTCCGCTGCGGCGGTACGGGGCGCCCGAAGAGTTCGGGCGGGTAGCCGCGTTTTTGTTGTCGCCGGCTGCTTCCTATCTGACCGGGGTCATGGTGCCGGTGGACGGCGGAGCGCGGCACGGGTTCTGAGCGCCGTTCTCGTCTGCGGGTTCGTGGGGACTCGTCGCGCAGTTCCCCGCGCCCCTGAGTACGTCAACTCACTCTCTCTGGATGGTGCCGGACGCCTTTCAGCCGTACCTCCGCCGGCAGTGACGCGAGGCCCGCCGAGGTTCTGGCGTGGGTCAGGGCGCCGGTCGTCAGGTCGTGCAGGGCCGTGCCCGGATCCACGTGCGGTTCCAGTGCGAGCCGTACGCGGGCCTCGGGGGCGCTGCGGCGGCCCCGCAGGTGGGCGTGGGCCCGGTCGACGCCGTCGACCTGGGACGCCTCCTCGGTGAGGGCGTGCTCCAGGGCCCGGCCGCGCAGCAGGGCGCCCTCGCCGTCGCCGGTGTCCACGAGGACCTCGGCGAGGCGGCGCCGGCGGAGTACCGCGACCAGCCACCACAGGGCGAGCAGCAGCAGAACGGCAAGTACGGCGATGGCGGCCGGCCACCACCAGCCCTCGTCCCGCCAGCGGGTGCGTTCGGCATTGGTCAGCAGCACGTCCTGGCGGCTGTCGTGGATCCACCACGAGGGTGCCGGAGCGCCGAGGCCGACGGCCAGCACGGAGCCGCCCAGCACCAGCAGGACGAGGCCCACCAGTCCGAGGAACACGCGGTTGACGACCCTGAGCATCGCTGTCACTCCTTCCGGCCGGGCCGCCGCACGCGCACCGACAGCGCGGGCGGCCGGGAGAGTCCCAGTCCGCGGACCGCGTCGCTGAGCACGGCCTCCAAGTCGGTTTGTACTTCGGTCAGTTCACGGAAGTGCGACGCGGCGCGGACGTTCGCCCGCCTCCGGCGCACCCGTACCCGTGCCGACTGCACGCCGGGCACTTCCATGGCCCGGTCGCGCAACGCGGTCGCGGCGGCGTCCCGGTCCAGTCCGGCGCGTACGTCGGCGTGCGTACGCCGCATCGGGAGTACGTCCCGCAGGCCGGGCGTGACGGCCAGGACCAGCAGCCAGAGCCCGAGGGCGGCGGCGACCCCGGCCCCGACCAGCACCCAGATGTCGTCGAGGGGCCGGTCGGCGAGCTGCCGGGCCAGCTCCCGGCGCCAGCTCATGACGGGCCGGTCGGCGCGCACGGACGCGATGTCGTACAGGAACAGTCCGGCGAGTCCCAGGAGCAGCAGCGCGACGATGCCCGCCGGGACGCGGCGTGCCGACCAGAAGCGGCCTTCGCGACCGCCCTCGCCGCCGGACACGGGCGGTGTTCCGTTCCCGGCCGCCGACGCGGACTGATCGGGTCCGCCGGTCTCCGACGTGTCGAGGACCGGCAGGCGCTGTGTGGTGCCCTCGGGCTCGGACGGTTCGGTGCCCCGGGGTTCGCTCATCGCGTCCTCCCCTGTACCGCGCCGGGCCCGGCGACCAGGTGCAGCCGCTCCACCTGGACGACGACCTCCGGCACCTGCATTCCCGCCAAGGCGCCCACCCGCTCGACGACCTGGCGACGCACCTGGCGGCAGCGCGCGCCGACGTCGCAGGGGTAGTCGAGTTCGAGGTGGACCCGGACGTGCGCGATCTCGCGGTGGACGACGACGGTGGCGGACGGCCGGCCGGCGTCGGGCGGCAGCGTCCCGACGGCCTCGCGGGCCGCCTGCGAGGCGATCTTCGCGACGACCCGGTCGGCGATCCTGGTCGCGCCGCGCTCGCCCGGCGCGACGACGGTCAGGGGTCTGTCGAGCTCACCCGCCCCAGCGCTCACGGTCGTCACCGCCGCCGTTCACGGGGACGGAAGAAGTCGCCGAAGTCCATGTCCCCCTCCAGGAACCGGCCGACGACGAATCCGACGGCGCCCAGCGCCGCCACCAGTAGGAAGGCGCCGAATCCGCCGAAGTACCCGGCGAATCCCAGTGCCATGCCGGCGATCATGCCGACGACGGCCATGCTCATGCTGCGCTCCTCAGCTCCTCGGTAGCTGCGTTTTCCGGTGGCTGGTGCCTCACTGGATCCGTCGCTCCGGCTCCTCTTCCTCCTCGTCCGGCAACTTCACGTCGCTCACCGCGATGTTGACCTCGACGACCTCGAGACCCGTCATCCGCTCGACGGCGGTGATGACGTTCTCCCGTACCTCCCGGGCCACGTCGGCGATCGACACGCCGTAGTCGACGACGATCTCCAGGTCGAGGGCGGCCTGCACCTCGCCGACCTCGGCCTTCACACCGCGCGACACCGACTTCGCGCCGCCGGGCACGCGGTCGCGCACGGCTCCGAAGGTGCGGGACAGGCCGCTGCCCATGGCGTGCACGCCGTCCACATCACGTGCGGCCAGTCCGGCGATCTTCTCCACGACGCCGTCCGCGATGGTCGTCCGCCCCCGGGAGCCGGGGTCTCCCCCGCCCCGCTTGGTCAGCGGACTCCGGCGTGCCGCCGACGTCTCGGTCTCCCCGCCCCGGTTCTCGGTCATGTCAGTCATTCGCCGTACGTCCTTTTCGGTTGTCGTCCTGCGACCACCGTAAGCATGGTTACGTGGTTGCGCGCCTTTGATGCGGCAGGCTGGAGGAATGACGGCCGACGGGTGGACGCAGGCAGTGAGACATCAGCTGGGTTTCGGCAGGCTCCTGCCGCTGGGTGATGCGCGGGACGGCGCGTGGATCGCCGAGCGGGCGGCCGAGGCGGTGCTGCGGCGCGCGGCGGGGACGCTCCGGGCGTGCGCCTCGGAGCGCTCCGTGTCGCGCTCGCCGATCCGGCGGACACCGGGAGCCCGGCCGTGCCGGCCCCGCCGAGCGGTCTGCCGCCCGGGCCGCTGCGGGTGACGGCGGAGTTCGCGGCCACGGCCTCGCAGCCGCTGCCGACGACGGCGTCCCTGCTGCGGGCGACGCTGGCGACGGCCGCGACGCAGCGACTCGGTCTGACGGTGACGGAGGTGGACCTGCGCGTGACGGGTCTGCTGGGCGAGGAGACGGAACCGCCCGGGCCCGCCGCGCCTCTCCCCGAGCCGCCGCGCGCCGCGCAGGCCGGGGGCGACGACGAGGGTCGCGTCGCCGCCGCCGCGCTCGAGGTCCCGGGCGTGCTTCATCTGACCGGCGCGCTGGGCCACCCCGTGCACATCGAGCAGCTCCCGGGCGACGCCGCGCTGCCGCACCGCCACGTCCGGCTGGAACTCGCGGTGCGCGAGGACCACCGGGCCCGGGACGTGGCGCGCGGGGTCCGCACAGCGGTGCGGACGAAACTGCCGGACCACCCGACGGTGGCGGTACTGGTGACCGGGATCGGCTGAGTGGCCGGCGATGCCCGTCGCGGGTCGCGGGCACCGCGCAGCCAGGAAGCCGCCCGGCTCAGTCCCCGACGCCCGCGAGGTCCCGCAGCCGGCGGGCCTGGGCCTGGCGTTCCGCGCCGCGCTGGGCCTCGTAGGTGCGGTCCTGGGCGCCGCTCAGCAGCGCCTTGGTCTCGATGACCGCGTCGCGGGGAGCGGCGAGCACGGCCGCCGCGAGATCGCGGACCGTGTCGTCGAGTTGGTCGGCGGGCACGGCCACGTTGGCCAGCCCGGTGCTCACGGCCTCCTCGGCCGTGACGAAGCGCCCGGTCACGCAGATCTCCAGCGCGCGGGCGTATCCCACGAGCCCCACCAGCGGATGCGTGCCCGTCAGGTCGGGCACGAGTCCGAGGCTGGTCTCGCGCATGGCGAACTGCACGTCGTCCGCGACGACGCGCAGATCGCAGGCGAGGGCGAGCTGGAAGCCCGCCCCGACGGCGTGCCCCTGGACGGCGGCGACGGAGACGATGTCGCTGCGCCGCCACCAGGTGAACGCCTCCTGGTACTCGGCGATGGTCGCGTCCAGCTCGGCGTCGCTCCCACGCGCGAGGTCGATGAACGACGGTTCCCCGTCGAAGCCCTCGGGCGTGAACGCCTGCCGGTCGAGACCGGCCGAGAAGGACTTGCCCTCGGCCCTCAGCACCACGACGCGGACGGAGCCAGGCAGCTGCCGCCCGGCCTCGGTCAGCGCCCGCCACAGAGCGGGGCTCTGCGCGTTGCGCTTGGCCGGGTTGGTCAGCGTCACCGTGGCGATGGCGTCGTCGACGGTGAGCCGTACGCCGTCCTTGTCGAGTGCGGGAACGAGGTCCTTGTCGGGCGAAGCCATGGACGCCTCCGATGTGTGCGGTCAGCCAAGTGACTGCACAGTAACCACCCGGCCGGTCAGCCGACCGACCGGGTGGCCACCATCGAAGCCGAGGGGCCACCCGGGGTCAGGCCGTGGCCTTTTTACCCCGCGTCGCCCCGCCACGCCCTCGCAGCGTGACGCCCGACTCACTGAGCATGCGGTGCACAAAGCCATACGAGCGGCCGGTCTCCTCGGCCAACGCCCGGATGCTCGCACCGGCGTCGTACTTCTTCTTCAGGTCTGCCGCGAGCTTGTCGCGCGCGGCGCCGGTTACCCGGCTGCCCTTCTTCAGAGTCTCGGCCACCCGTGCCTCCTCATGGGAAGTGCGCTCTGGTCTCCTCATGATCACCCCTCCGGGCCCTGATGGCCACCCATTCGGCAAGGTCCGTGAGACAAGGTTGTGACGACGGGAGCGCATCCCCACAAGCGGAATACGAAATTCCGAAGAGGGGCGTCCGTACAGCCGAACGGAATGCCACGGGAAATGCCAGGTCAGAAAGGCGTCGCGGCCGAGCCCCGAAGAATCGGGGGCGCGGCCGCGCAATCGATGTAGGACACACCTCGGTACGAGGAGATCTCACACAGATGGTGGATCACCGCTAGGCCGAATGATCCATACGCCGTTGATCACGCATTCGATCAAGCGAGGGCGACGAGGTCCGCGTAGTCGGCGCCCCACAGGTCCTCGACGCCGTCGGGCAGCAGGATGATCCGCTCCGGCTGGAGCGCCTCGACGGCGCCCTCGTCGTGCGTGACGAGGACGACCGCGCCCTTGTAGGTGCGCAGCGCGCCGAGGATCTCCTCGCGGCTGGCCGGGTCGAGGTTGTTGGTCGGCTCGTCGAGGAGCAGCACGTTCGCCGAGGAGACCACCAGGGTGGCGAGCGCCAGGCGGGTCTTCTCGCCGCCGGAGAGGACACCGGCGGGCTTGTCGACGTCGTCGCCGGAGAACAGGAACGAGCCGAGCACCTTGCGGACCTCGACGAGGTCCATGTCGGGCGCGGCGGAGCGCATGTTCTCCAGGACCGTGCGGTCGGGGTCGAGGGTCTCGTGCTCCTGCGCGTAGTAGCCGAGCTTCAGGCCGTGGCCGGGGACGACCGCGCCGGTGTCGGGCTGCTCGACGCCGCCCAGCAGTCGCAGCAGGGTGGTCTTGCCGGCGCCGTTGAGACCCAGGATGACGACGCGGCTGCCCTTGTCGATCGCCAGGTCGACATCGGTGAAGATCTCCAGCGAGCCGTACGACTTCGACAGGCCCTCGGCCATCAGCGGGGTCTTGCCGCAGGGCGCGGGCTCCGGGAAGCGCAGCTTGGCGACCTTGTCGGACTGGCGCACCGCCTCCAGGCCGGACAGCAGCTTGTCCGCGCGGCGGGCCATGTTCTGCGCGGCGACCGTCTTGGTGGCCTTGGCGCGCATCTTGTCGGCCTGCGAATGGAGCGCGGCGGCCTTCTTCTCGGCGTTGGCGCGCTCGCGCTTGCGGCGCTTCTCGTCGGCCTCGCGCTGCTGCTGGTAGAGCTTCCAGCCCATGTTGTAGATGTCGATCTGGGCGCGGTTGGCGTCCAGGTAGAACACCTTGTTGACGACCGTCTCGACCAGGTCGACGTCGTGGGAGATCACGATGAAGCCGCCGCGGTAGGTCTTGAGGTAGTCGCGCAGCCAGACGATCGAGTCGGCGTCGAGGTGGTTGGTCGGCTCGTCGAGCAGCAGCGTGTCCGCGTCGGAGAACAGGATCCGGGCCAGCTCGATGCGGCGGCGCTGACCGCCGGAGAGCGTGTGCAGGGGCTGGCCGAGCACCCGGTCGGGCAGGTTGAGCGCGGCGGCGATGGTGGCGGCCTCGGCCTCGGCGGCGTACCCGCCCTTGGTGAGGAACTCCGTCTCCTGGCGCTCGTACTGCTTGAGGGCCTTCTCACGGGTGGCGCCCTGGCCGCCCGCGATGCGCTGTTCGTTGTCGCGCATCTTGCGGATCAGTACGTCCAGGCCGCGGGCGGAGAGGATGCGGTCCCGGGCGAGGATGTCGAGGTCGCCGGTGCGCGGGTCCTGCGGGAGGTAGCCGACCTCGCCGGAACGGGTGATGGTGCCGCCGGCGGGCATGCCCTCGCCCGCCAGGCACTTGGTGAGGGTGGTCTTCCCGGCGCCGTTGCGGCCGACGAGGCCGATGCGGTCGCCCTTGGCGACCCGGAAGGTGGCGTTTTCGATGAGGACGCGGGCACCGGCGCGCAGCTCGATACCGGAGGCGGAGATCACGGACAGACTCCAGGGCGGATACGGGGGCGGGATGGGCGGCTGAGGACGTTCCCGCCGTCTAATGCGCGAGGAGAAAGGCCATGGGGGACAGTCTAACGGGGCGGTGCAACCACTTTTTCTGCGTGCGGGTGTTCGGTTCGTCTCGCCGGGTCGTTGTCAGTGGTGGGTGCCAGACTGAGCAGCAGGACCGGATCATCGGATTTCCGGCGACCGAGCACAAGGGAGTGATCGGTATGGCAGGCACGTCCGGAGGGCGTCCGAGCATCTACCCGACGCTGCTGTACGCCGACGCGAAGGCGGCGATCCGGCAGCTCACGGAGGCCTTCGGCTTCACGGAGCTGTCGGTGTACGAGGGCGAGGACGGCGCGGTGATGCACGCCGAGCTGGTGCAGGGCAACGGCGCGGTGATGGTCGGCACCAAGGGCACCGGCAGCGTCTTCGACAAGGCGATGAAGGACGCGGGCACGACCGGGGTGTACGTCGTGGTGGACGACGTGGACGCCCACCACCGCCGCGCCGTGGACCACGGCGCGGAGATCCTGATGCCCCCGACGGACCAGGACTACGGCTCGCGGGACTACCTGGCCCGGGACCTCGAGGGCAACGTGTGGAGCTTCGGGACGTACGCGCCCGAGATACCGGGCTGACGGCCCACGGCGGCGGCTGCGGCTAGCTGCCTCCGGTGTGCACCTGGAACGCGGCCCGGCGTACGGCCTTGGCCAGAGCCGGGTCCGGGTGTGCCGCGGCGAGGGCGACCAGGACCTGCACGGTCCGGGGGTGGCCCACGGCCCGCACCTCGTCCAGCAGCATCGGGATGGTCGGCTGTACGGCGGACTCCAGGTGGCGGACGAGCAGCGGGGCCTCACCGTGGTCGGCGACGGCGGCGGCGGTGTCCACCCACAGCCAGGTCGCCTCCTCCCGGGTGAGGACCTCGTGGGCGTCCTCCGGGTCGGCCCCGTCGTGCTCGGCCAGCCACAGCAGCGCGTACGGCCTGAGCGTCGGCTCGTCCAGCACGGCGCGGACGTCCGGCTCGGCGGGGGCGCCGACCACGCGCAGCGCCTCGAAGGCGAGACCGCGCAGCAGGGCGTCCTCGCCTCGGGCGGCGGCCAGGAGTTCGGTGACGGCGCTGCCGACGGGGCGGGCGGCGAGCCAGGCCCGGTACTCGGCGCGGGCCGCGTTCGGGCGCAGCTGGGCGCAGCCGCGGAGCATGTCCTCGGCCGCCTGCTCGATGTTCCCGGCGGGGCTTTGCGCGGCGACACAGATCTGCTCCAGCTTGACCCAGACGGCCCAGCTGCCGAGCGGGGTGAGTGTGGCCTGGCCGTCGCCGTAGGTGAGGGCGCCGACGGAGGCGAGGGCGCGCAGGGCCCAGTCGAGGAGCGGGGCGAGCGGGGCGTCGGTGGGCTCCGGTTCGGCCGACGGCTCGGGCTGCGGGCCGTAGGGGATCTCGCAGCGTGCGGTGCGCAGCTCGGTGACGCGCTGCTCCAGGAGGTCGAGGAGCTGCTCCACGGGGACGGGGCCGGCGGACAGCTGGAGGAACGAGAGCGCCTGCGGCATGGCCGAGACGACCTCGGCGACGGCGGCGGGCTCGTGGCCCTCGGGTTCCGGATAGGCGAGCGACCAGGCGTCGAAGAGGGCGACCCAGCCGCGCAGCACGGCGCTGTCGTCGCGGTTCCAGGCGCGCAGCCGCCAGCCGGGGCGGGCGCTGTCGCCGTGCACCTCGACGAGACCGGCGAGCCTGGCGGTGTCCCAGTCGGCTCTGACCTGATCCGGGGTCAGGCCCAACTCGCGGGCGGCCCGTTCGGCGGTCGCGGCGGAGAGGGTGGCCTTGCCGTCGGCGGTGGCGCTGCCCCGGCCGGGGCCGAGCTCGGTGTCGGCCCAGCGGGCGACGCGAGCCGCGTCGGCAAGACCTGAGCGTGCCATTCTGGCCAGCTCGGCCGGTGCCGGGGTGCCCTCCGGGGGGCGCGGCGCGGGTCGGCGCGAGCGCCGCTGGTTCATCGCTCTGGGGGCGGCGGCCAGGGGTCGCGGGCGGACGAGTCGAAGCCTGGAGTCGCGCGGGATACGGGACGTCACGGGGGCAGTCTTCCGGTTGACGGTCCGAAAACCCAAACGGAATGTCACGGCGGGCGACGGGGATGGCCAACGCACGGGGTCCGACGAATGGTCGAGGGCCGCAAACAGGCCAGTGGTACGACGCTAAACGGAATCGTCACGACCGGTCGGTAGGGAGCGGGACGGGACGTGGTTGCGAGGGGGCGAAGGGGGCGTGAACGGGGGGGGTGCGTGACGCGTCGGGGTCACATGAGAGGGGTCAGGAAGCGCCGCAGCGCCTCCTCGTAGGAGCGCGGGTCGGCGTTCCACATCGCTCCGTGGGGCGCGTTGCCTACGGTGCGGAGGGCGACCATGTCGGGGCGGGCGTCGGCGAGCCGGCGGGAGAGCTGCCAGGGGGCCACCGTGTCGTCCGGTCCGTGGAAGACGAGCGCCGGGACCCGGAGGCTGTCGGCGGGGGCCGTCCCCGGGACGCGGTCACCGTACAGGCCGGTGCGGCCCTGTGCGGCGCGAACCGCCAGGGGCAGCAGCGCTCCCGGGATGCGCCGGGCCGCGACGAGGGCGCGCAGGGTGGTCTCCCAGCTGAGCACCGGGGAGTCCAGGACGAGCCCGGAGACGCGGTCGCGCAGCCCCGAGTGCGCGGCGGCGCGCAGGGCCATGGTGGCGCCGGTGGACCAGCCGTGCAGGACGACCTGCCGGGCGCCGTAGCGCACGGCGTAGCGGATCGCCGCGTCGAGGTCGCGCCACTCGGTCTCGCCGAGGTGGTTCAGGCCGTCGGGCTGGCGGGGAGCGCCCAGGTCGCCGCGGTAGGCGAGGGCGAGCACCGGGAAGCGGCTGCGGTGCAGGAACCCCATGACGTTCATGGCGAGTTCCCGGGTGGTGCCCAGGCCGTGCACGGCGATCACCCAGGTGTCCCGGGCGCCGGGCACGAACCACGCGGGCAGGGCGCCGAGTTCGCCGGGGATGTCGATGTCGGCGTGTTCGAGGCCGAGGGCGGCGCTCGGGTTGCCGACGTACACGTTGGGGGTGAGCCAGGCCTTGTCGCCGGGTTCGAGGGTGCCGTGCGTGACCCGCTCCAGGCGGCGTACGACGCTGTCGGCGGCGGTCGGGGCGTTGGCCAGGACGGGGCCGACGACCGCGTGGGAGCCGTTGCCGGACAGGCCGTAGCGGCCGGGCCGCAGGGCGGCCAGATCCCGGGTGAGGATGATCTGCCCCGCGGCGGTGCCGTGCACGGTGAGCCGGGGCTCGGTGGGCAGGGGCCGGCCGGGAGGCGCCTTGAGCGCGGCGTCACTGGCGAACCGTCCGGCGGCCACGGCGGCCACGCCGACTCCGATCACGGCGGTGACGGCAGCGGCCGTCGCTCTGACAGTGCGCACGGCTCCAGTGTCCCGACGGACCGCTCGAGCGACCAGTGGGAGGCAGCGGCGGGGTGACGGGCACGGAGAGCGTGGTGTGGGGCGCGGGGCGTCGGCGGGGGCGGCTGCGCCGGGAGCAGGGCGGGGTCGGGCGGCAGTGTGGTGGCTGCGCCGGAGGGCAGGGCGCCGACCAGTGGCCGGCTGTGCCGTGGATATGCCCGGAGAGCAGGGCGCGGGCGAGCGACGAAGTGGCGGCTGAGCCCGGACGGCGGCAGGGCGCCGACCCGGGGCCGACGGCGCCCTGGCTGCGCCCGGAGAACAGGGCACGGGCGAGCGGCGATTTCGTAGGGCGACGACGCGAGCAACGGGCGACGTAACGGGGCAGCCCCCGGGGGAAACGCGAGGCAGGGCGGCGTGCCGGCTGCGCCCGGACGGCAGGGCGCCCACCCGGAGGCCGACGGCGCCGCGGCTGCGCCCGGAGAACAGGGCACGGGCGAGCGGCGATTTCGTAGGGCGACGACGCGAGCAACGGGCGACGTAACGGGGCAGCCCCCGGGGGAAACGCGAGGCAGGGCGGCGTGCCGGCTGCGCCCGGAGGGTCGAGGCCCGGGCATCCCGCCCACCATGGCCTTCGTCCCCGGGCAGCGGCGCGAGCAGCGCGTGGCCTGACGGGCACCCCGGGGGCCCGAGAGTAGGCGGCGTCGGCCGTCGGCCGGTGGCAACCCGGCCGGCAGGGCGAAAGCGGTCGGCGTCGGCCGGGGCAGGATAGGTCGGTAGGGCCAGCCCGGCGGGGCCGGGGTGTCCGGGCATCCGGGGCGTCCGGGACTCCAGGGCTCCAGGGCTCCAGGGCTCCAGGGCTCCAGGGCTCCAGGGCTCCAGGGCTCCAGGGCTCCAGGGCTCCAGTACGGAACCTCAGCGGTGCTGGCCGTAGCCGCGCAGTTGTTCCTGGACCTCCGCCAGTTGCTCCCGGGACAGCAGGCTCGGGGAGAGGCCCGGTACCGATGTGGCGGTCAGCCACAGGCGGCACATCCACTCCAGCTGGGCGGTTCGGTCGTAGGCCTGGTCCAGGGACGCGCCGTGGGTGATGGTGCCGTGGTTTTGGAGGAGGCAGCCGGAGCGGTCGGCGAGGGCGCGGAGCATGTTTTCGGCCAACTCGTCGGTGCCGTACGTGGCATACGGGGCAACTCGGACGGGTCCGCCGAGCGCGGCGGCCATGTAATGGATCAGCGGCAGCTCGCTCACGAGCGTCGAGACGGCCGTCGCGTGCACGGCGTGGGTGTGGACGACGGCACGGGCGCCGGTCGTGCGGTAGACCGCGAGGTGCATGGGCAGCTCGCTGGTCGGGACGAGCGTGCCGAGGACCTGCCGGCCGTCGAGGCCGACGCCGGTCACGTCGTCCGGCGCCAGCCGGTCGTAGGGGACGCCCGACGGCGTGACCAGGACCGTGTCCCCGACACGCACCGAGACGTTCCCGGACGTGCCGACGACGAGTCCGTCGGAGACGGTCCGGCGGGCCGTCGTGACGAGTTCCTCCCAGGCGCGCGCCTCCTCGGGGCGCACACCCCTCCGCCGAGACTCCCCCACATCCTGTCCGTCGCCCCGGGCGCCCCCCGCGCCCCGCCCGTCGCCTCGCTGCTCAACCATGCGGCGATCCTGCCAGGCACACCCCCAACGCGCCGCCGGGCGGGGGCACTTTAGGCCGGAAGCCAAGCATCCGTAAGGGCGCATATCCACACAGACACGGCACGGATCTCTCTTGGCCGGAGATCTTCGGGCATTCACCGAACTTCCAGTACTCTCTGGGGGATTTGCCGTGCACGTCGCCATTCCGGGGGAAACATGGCCCGTGACCGCACACCGTCCCGACACCGCTGCCGCCGGCTCGCCGCGTACGCGGCGGCACTCGCGCTGGGAGGCACCGTCCTCGCCGAGGCTCCGGCCTCGGGGGCGAGCCGCCCGAAGGGACACGACGTCTCGTCGCACCAGAAGAACGTCGACTGGCAGAGGGCGAAGGCGAAGGGGGCCAGGTTCGTCTACGTCAAGGCGACCGAGTCGACCACGTACCGCAACCCCTACTTCGGCCAGCAGTACAACGGCTCGCGCAAGGCGGGCCTCATCCGCGGCGCCTACCACTTCGCACTACCCAACCGGTCGTCGGGCCAGGCGCAGGCGGCGCACTTCGTGCGCAACGGCGGCGGCTGGACCGCGGACGGCTGGACACTGCCGCCCGCGCTCGACATCGAATACAACCCGTACGACAAGAAGCGCAAGTGCTACGGCCTGAGCAAGGCGAGGATGGCCGGGTGGATCAAGTCGTTCAGCGACGAGGTCAAGCGGCTCACCGGCCGCCGTCCGGTGATCTACACGACCACCCACTGGTGGAACACATGCACGGGCAACAGCCGCGCCTTCGCCGCCGACCACCCCTTGTGGATCGCCCGCTACAACGCCACGAGCGCGGGCACCCTGCCTGCCGGCTGGTCCTCGTGGACCTTCTGGCAGTACGACAACGGCTCCGGAAGCCTGCCGGGTGACCAGAATCTCTTCGACGGGTCACTCGATCGACTGAAACAGCTCGCGCGCGGAGCCTAGCCCTTGGGGCGCGGGGAGCCTGATAGCAGGGCGGAACGGCAACCCTCGACCGCGGACACCCATGCGCCCCTCCCAGTTCATCTTCCGTTCACCCGGGTTACCTACGTTCGTCCAGCCAATGACCTCGAACGATTGCCTGGGTAAATGGAAAGCTTCTCGCTGATCCTCGCGATTGTGGTGGTAACCGCACTCGCGTTCGATTTCACGAACGGTTTCCACGACACCGCGAACGCGATGGCCACGACCATTTCCACGGGTGCCATGAGGCCCAAGGTCGCCGTCGCCATGTCCGCCGTCCTCAACCTGGTCGGCGCCTTCCTGTCCGTGGAAGTCGCCAACACGATCTCCAAGGGTCTCGTCGACGAGGCCGGCATCCGTCCCGAGGTCATCTTCGCCGCCCTGGTCGGCGCGATCCTCTGGAACCTGCTGACCTGGCTGGTCGGCCTGCCGTCCAGTTCCTCGCACGCCCTGATGGGCGGCCTGATCGGCGCCACGATCGCCTCGGCGGGCGTCGGCGCGGTGCACGGTGACGTCCTGGTCACCAAGGTGCTGATCCCGGCGATCGCCGCCCCGCTGGTCGCGGGCGTCGCGGCGCTGCTCGCCACGCGGCTGACGTACTCCCTCGGCAAGAAGGCCGACGGCAAGGCCTCCGAGAAGGGCTACCGGGCCGGCCAGATCGCCTCCGCGGGCCTGGTCTCGCTGGCCCACGGCACCAACGACGCCCAGAAGACGATGGGTGTCATCACCCTCGCCCTGGTCGCCGGCGGCGCCGTCGCCCCCGACTCCGACCCGCCCATGTGGGTCATCCTCTCGGCGGGTCTCGCCATCGCGCTCGGCACCTACCTCGGCGGCTGGCGCATCATCCGCACCATGGGCAAGGGCCTGACCGACCTCCGGCCGCAGCAGGGCTTCGCCGCCCAGACCAGCGCGGCGACGGTCATCCTGGCCTCCTCGCACCTCGGTTTCTCACTCTCCACGACCCACTCCGTGTCCGGCGCCGTGATGGGCGCGGGCCTCGGCCGCAAGGGCGGCGTCGTCCGCTGGTCGACGGCGACGCGCATGTTCGTCGCGTGGGGTCTGACGCTGCCGGCGGCGGCCCTGGTGGCCGCGCTCGCCGAGTACGTCACCGGCTTCGGCAGCTGGGGTACCGCGGTGGTGGCCGTCTTCCTCGTCGCCTCCAGCGCGGCGATCTGGAAGATCTCGCGGCGTGAGGTCGTCGACCACACCAACGTCAACGACACCGACGACGTGGAGCCGGCCGGTGTGGTGACCACGGCGATGGCCGCGGTGACGCCGCCGCCTCCGGCCGGCACCGTCACTGACGGGCCGATCGCGACGATACCGGCGCCGGCCTCGGCCGAACGCGAGCCCTCGACCACGACCACCCCGGTCTGACCCCGCCCACTCGGTTACAAGGAGAACCTCTGCCATGAAGATCGACTGGGCGGCCCTCGGCTCCGTCTTCGGCGTCAGCCTCGTGGTCACCGTGGCCCTCGTGGGCCTGTTCACCCTCGGCATCACCGGCCTGTCCCGCCGCGAGCGGGCGGTGGCCGCGGGCGGGTCCGCGGGGCTTGCCGTGACAGGTGCGTACGCGTGCTTCGCGGCGTGTGCGGCGGCTGTGGGATACGGGATCTATCTGATCGTGGCCTGATCGCCTGATGACGATCGCTTCTGCCGGGCGGTACGGGACTTCGTCCTGTGCCGCCCGGTTGTCGTGGGCGGGGTTCAGGAGCAGGGCGAGCCGGTGTCCGCGCCGGCGTCGGTGAGGATACGCCGCTCCGCCGGGGTGTAGGGGGCGGAGGCAGTTGCGGCAGAGGGCTTTGGGCTCTGGATCTGTCCGTCCCTCGAACCCGCGCCCCCGGCGCCCCCGGACGAACCCCGCAGGTACGCCTCGGGCAACGCCTGCCTAGCCTCCCTGCCCCGTGCGTTGTGCCAGGCGGCCATGGCCATCCGTACGGACGCCACGGGGTGGGTCGCGGCGAGGCGGCCGGCCTCCTCCGCCAGTGTGCGCGACGCGATCGTCCGCCCCCGGGACTCCAGCGCGTTCCCCCCTGCGCCATGACTCCACCGTCAGTCCTCCCGCAAGCAGGGCCAGGACGACGAGTACGGAGACCGCCAACCGCCACCGGTGCAGCGCTGGTTGCTGGTGGCGGCGGCTCAGGTCGACGTACGCACGCTCGGAAGGCGTGATGTCCTCCCCGTACCTCGGGTCCGCCAACTGCTCCGGGGACGTCGCCGGCATCGTGCCGCGCAGGAGCGCGCCGGTCTCCTCCCTCCGTGGCTTCCCAGTCGTCCAGGGCCTGGCGGAGGCGTTCCTGCCGCTGCCGGAAGTCGCGGGAGTCCTTCAGCCAGTGGCGGAGCCTGGGCAAGGCGCGGACCGGCTCCTCGTGGGCCAGGTCGATGATGGGCTCGCCGTCCGGGCCGTGGGTGATGCGGCAGCGGCGCAGGCCCGGCTGGAGGTCCAGCAGCGCTGCGGCTGGGATCAGGTACGAGGTGGCCGCTGTACGGCCGCGGCCGGTCGCGACCGTCATGCCGATCACAGCACCGAGTTCCTCGTCCCAGACGGGGGCTCCGCTGCACCCCCGGGAGATGTGGTGCGCGGTGCCGTCCGCCTCCACGGAGATCCAGCCCTGTCCGACGGCGCCGAGCAGCCGCCCGCCGCTCCAGGCGCGGTGTTCGGCCGAGGCCGGGAAGGCCAGGATGCGGAAGCGGTGCTCCCAGACGTTCACCGGCGCCTGCCAGGCGGACGGGAGGCGTGTCCGCGACGGCGGCGTGTCCGGGCAGCCGCAGGAGGGCGATGTCGCCCGTTCCGTCGGCGGCCGGCGGCTGCCAGGCCGACAATGAGGTCTCGACGGCGGCGCCGCCCCGCTGGAACGGGAACTCGGCGGTCACGGGGCTCGTCGGCGCGGATTCGGCCCGTGCGTCGGTGCGTGGGGCCTGCGCGACGACATGGGCGCAGGTGGCCACCGTGCCGGGGGCGAGCAGGAATCCGGAGCCGACGGGAGTGCCGTCGGCGGACCGTACCCGGACCACCGCGGGGCCGAGCCCCTCCGGGCACCGTGCGCCGGTCGCCTCGGTGGCCCCGGGCGACGGCCGGTGGCGTCCACCGGCACCAACTGGGCGTCGTAGCGCACTGGTCCCGTCCTTTCCGCAGGTCTGCATCCCGTGCGAGGTATTGGAGATGTGCGCCGGGACCCCCGCAAGCGGGTCGCCGGAACGTGCCCACACAGGGGGATGCGCCCCGACCCCTCCCACGGGCGCGGGGCTGCGTGCCGGCGGTGTGGGCTTCTCCACACTCTCCCCTCGCAGGTCAACGGCAAGTTGACGGCTGTTCCCGGCCGTGGTGGACTGCCGGGGCCAGTACGGCGGCAGGAGAGGAAGCCGGTGGAAGTCCGGCGCGGTCCCGCCACTGTCACCGGGGTAGCGATCCCCGGGAGCCAGGAACTCTCACCGCCGGTCTAGTCGAACCAGGGCGTGGACACCCTGAGTGAGGACATATCGCCATGCGCGGCTGCCGATCGAGGTTCAGTACCCCACCCCTGCCTGCTCCTGTGGCCGGCTGAGCCCATGGGTGCCGGTCGCGTCTTCGCGTACGGCACCGCCGCCGGTCTGATCGGTGACCTGCTGCTCGGCGATCCTCGCCGGGGGCATCCGGTCGCCGTGTTCGGGCGGGCCGCGGGCGCCGTGGAACGGGTGTTGTGGCGGGACCACCGGGGGTGGGGCGCGCTGCACACCGTGGTGTGCGCCGGAGGAGCCGTCGTGCTCGGGGGCGTCGCCGTGCGTGCCGTACGGGACTCCGCCGTCGCGTCCGTCGCGCTGACCGGCGCCGCCACCTGGGCCGTGGTCGGGGGGACTTCGCTCGCGCGGGAGGCGCGGGCCATCGGGCGTGCCCTGGAGGAGGGGGACGTCGAGGGGGCCCGGGCGCGGCTGCCGCATCTGTGCGGGCGGGATCCGCAGGCGCTCGACGCCGACGGGATCGCCCGGGCCGTGGTCGAGTCCGTCGCCGAGAACACCTCCGACGCGGTCGTGGGGGCGCTCGTGTGGGGGGCCGTCGGCGGGGTGCCGGGGCTCCTCGGGTTCCGGGCCGTCAACACCCTGGACGCGATGGTCGGGCACAAGTCGGCCCGGTACCGGCGGTACGGGTGGGCCTCCGCGCGGCTGGACGACCTCGCGGGATGGCCGGGGGCCCGGCTGACCGCCGTGCTCGCGACCCTGGCTGGGGACGATCCACGGGGAGCCGTACGGGCCTGGCGCGCCGACTCCGCCCAGCATCCGAGCCCCAACGCCGGGCCCGTGGAGGCCTCGTTCGCGGGCGCGCTCGGGGTGCGGCTGGGCGGAACCCTGTCGTACGGCGGTCGCGTCGAGCACCGGCCCGTGCTCAACGGGGCGGGGCGCGGCGTCGCCACCGGGGACATCGAACGGGCCGTACGGCTGTCCAGGCGTGTCGGCTGGCTCGCGCTCGGCGTCTGTGTCGCCGCGCGCCGCATCGCGAAAGGGCGTACGTCATGACGGGCGGTGGACTTCTGGTCGCCGGTACCACCTCCGACGCCGGCAAGAGCGTCGTGACCGCCGGAATCTGCCGGTGGCTGGTGCGCCAGGGCGTCAAGGTCGCGCCCTTCAAGGCGCAGAACATGTCCCTCAACTCCTTCGTGACGAGGGAAGGTGCCGAGATCGGGCGGGCGCAGGCCATGCAGGCGCAAGCCTGCCGCGTCGAGCCGACCGCGCTGATGAACCCGGTGCTGCTCAAGCCCGGCGGCGAGCGCAGCAGTCAGGTCGTGCTGCTGGGCAAGCCGGTCGGAGAGCTGAGCGCACGCGGGTACCACGGTGGACGGCAGCAGCAGCTGCTCGGGACCGTGCTGGACTGCCTGGAGCGGTTGCGGGGCACGTATGACGCGGTGATCTGTGAGGGGGCGGGCAGTCCCGCCGAGATCAATCTGCGCCGGACCGACATCGTCAACATGGGGATCGCCCGCAACGCCGGGCTCCCCGTGCTCGTCGTCGGTGACATCGACCGGGGCGGTGTCTTCGCCTCGTTCTTCGGGACCGTCGCGCTGCTGTCGCGCGAGGACCAGGAGTGCGTCGCCGGGTTCCTCGTCAACAAGTTCCGGGGGGACGTCTCCCTGCTGGAGCCGGGTCTCGACATGCTCCAGGGCCTCACCGGTCGGCCTACGTACGGCGTCCTGCCCTTCCGGCACGGGCTGGGGATCGACGAGGAGGACGGGATGGGGGTCCCCCCTGCTCGAGCGGAGTCGAGAGCTTGGGGGAGCGTCTCCCTGCGGGGGACGGTCCGGGAGTCCGTCGTCGCCCCGCCGGTCGGCGAGGACGTGCTGCGGGTCGCCGTGTGCGCGATCCCGCTCATGTCCAATTTCACCGACGTGGACGCGCTGGCCGCCGAACCCGGTGTCGTGGTGCGGTTCGTGGACCGGCCGGAGGAACTCGCCGACGCCGACCTCGTCATCGTGCCCGGGACCCGGGGGACCGTCCGGGCGCTGGAGTGGCTGCGGGAGCGCGGGCTGGCCGACGCGCTCGCGCGCAGGGCGGCCGAGCAGCGGCCGGTCCTCGGGATCTGCGGCGGCTTCCAGATCCTCGGCGAGCACATCGAGGACGACGTGGAGAGCCGCCGGGGTCAGGTCGAGGGGCTCGGGGTCCTGCCCGTGCGGGTGCGGTTCGCCCGCGAGAAGACCCTCACCCGGCCGGCGGGCGAGGCCCTCGGGGAGCACGTCGAGGGCTACGAGATCCATCACGGCGTCGCCGACGTCACCGGCGGCAAGCCCTTCCTGGACGGCTGCCGGGTCGGCCAGACCTGGGGCACGCACTGGCACGGCTCGCTGGAGTCGGACGGGTTCCGGCGGGCCTTCCTGCGCGAGGTGGCGGCCGCAGCGGGGCGCCGCTTCGTGCCGGCGCCGGACACCTCGTTCGCCGCGCTGCGCGAGGAGCAGCTCGACCGGCTCGGCGACCTGATCGAACAGCACGCGGACACGGACGCGCTGTGGCGGCTCATCGAGTCGGGCGCGCCGCGAGGACTGCCCTTCATTCCACCGGGAGCGCCCGCATGAGCACTGTGTTGTTGTTGTCGACCGCCGACACGGACCTGCTGGCGGCCCGGGCCGCCTCCGGCGCCTCGTACCGGATCGGCAACCCGACCCGCGTGGACGTCCGACAGGAGCTTCCGGCCCTCCTCGACGGCGCGGACATCGCCGTCGTACGGCTGCTCGGCGGCAAGCGGGCCTGGGAGGACGGGCTCGCCGCGCTGAAGGCGTCCGGCGTCCCGACCGTCCTGCTGGGCGGAGAGGCCGTTCCCGACGCCGAGTTGATGGCCGAGTCGTCGGTGCCGGCCGGTGTCGTGGCGGAGGCGCTGAAGTACCTCGTGGAGGGCGGACCGGCCAACCTCACCGAGCTGGCGCGGTTCCTGTCCGACACCGTGCTGCTCACGGGCGAGGGCTTCGCCGCGCCGCAGCGGATGCCGGAGTACGGCGTCCGCGGCGAGCGCGTACGGGTCGAGGGCCGGCCGACCGTCGGCGTGCTCTTCTACCGGGCGCACGAGCTGAGCGGCAACACGGCCTTCGTGGACACCCTGTGCGACGCGATCGAGGCACGGGGCGCCAACGCCCTTCCCGTGTACTGCGGTTCGTTGCGCGGGGCCGACGCGGGACTGTACGAGATCCTCGGGCGGGCGGACGCCCTGGTCGCCACCGTCCTCGCCGCCGGCGGCACCCACGCCTCGCAGGCCTCGGCGGGCGGTGACGAGGAGTCCTGGGACATCGGCGCCCTCGCCGAGCTGAACATCCCCGTGCTGCAAGGGCTGTGCCTGACGTCCTCGCGGCGCGCCTGGGAGGCGTCCGACGCCGCCCTCTCCCCCATGGACGCCGCGATGCAGGTGGCGATCCCGGAGTTCGACGGCCGGCTGATCACCGTGCCGTTCTCCTTCAAGGAGCAGGGCGCGGACGACGTACCCGTGTACGTCGCCGACCCGGAGCGGGCCGCGCGGGTCGCCGGGATCGCCGTACGGCACGCCCGGTTGAAGCACAAGGCGAACGCCGAGAAGAAGCTCGCGCTCGTCTTCACCGCGTACCCGACCAAGCACTCGCGGGTCGGCAACGCCGTCGGGCTGGACACCCCGGCCTCGGCGGTGCGGGTGCTGGACGCGCTCAGGGGCGCCGGGTACGGCCTCACCGAGTACCCCGCGGGCGGCGACGAGCTGATCCACCGGCTCATCGAGGCCGGCGGGCACGACGTGGAGTGGCTGACGGACGAGCAGCTGGCCGCCGCGCCCGCGCGGGTGCCGCTGGCGGACTACCGGGCCTGGTTCGACGAGCTCGACCCGGAGCTGCGGGACGCCATGACCGAGGCGGGGGGCGAGCCGCCGGGCAACCTCTACGTCGACGGGGACGACATCGTGCTGGCGTCGCTCCGGTTCGGGAACGTCGTCGTGATGATCCAGCCGCCGCGCGGCTTCGGCGAGAACCCCATCGCGATCTACCACGACCCGGACATGCCGCCGTCCCACCACTACCTGGCGGCCTACCGCTGGCTGGAGAACAGTTTCGGCGCGGACGCGATCGTGCACATGGGCAAGCACGGCACGCTGGAGTGGCTACCCGGCAAGGGCCTCGGGCTCAGTGCCGGCTGCGCCCCGGACGCCGTGCTCGGGGAGCTGCCCCTGATCTACCCCTTCATCGTCAACGACCCGGGCGAGGGCACCCAGGCCAAGCGGCGCGGGCACGCCACGGTCGTGGACCACCTGGTGCCGCCGATGGCCCGCGCCGACACCTACGGCGACCTGGCCAAGCTGGAACAGCTCCTCGACGAGTACGCCCTCGTCTCCGACCTGGACCCGGCGAAGGCCCCGGCCGTGCGCGCGCAGATCTGGACCCTCGTCAAGGCCGCCGAGCTGCACCACGACCTGCATGTCGACGCGCAGCCGGACGACGAGGAGTTCGACGAGTTCGTCATGCACATCGACGGCTATCTGTGCGAGATCAAGGACGTGCAGATCCGCGATGGCCTGCACATCCTGGGCGGCGGCCCGGTCGGTGAACCGCGCGTCAATCTCGTGCTGGCGGTGCTGCGCGCCTCGCAGGTGTGGGGCGGTCAGGCCGACGCGCTGCCGGGGCTCCGGGCGGCGCTGGCGGAGCACTTCGGGCTGGTGGAGAAGGAGCTGCTGGCCGAGCCGGGCGCTCCGGTGAAGGTGCCGGTGGAGCTGACGGGCCTGGTGGCGGGGCAGGCCCGCACCGCCGCCGACGTGATCGACCTGCTGGAGCAGCTGTGCCGGCGGATCGCGGAGGGCATGGAGGAGCGCGGCTGGGCGGTCGCCGAAGTCCCGGCGCTGGTGCGGGAGGTGCTCGGCAGGGAAGTCGCCGGCGCCGTGGCGGTGCTGGAGTTCGCCTGCACGGAGGTCGTGCCGCGACTGGCCAGGACCGGCGACGAGATCGGGCACATCCTGCGGGCCCTGGACGGCGGTTACGTTCCGGCGGGGCCCTCCGGCTCGCCCACCCGCGGCCTGGTCAACGTCCTGCCGACGGGACGCAACTTCTATTCCGTCGACCCCAAGGCCATTCCGTCCCGGCTGAGCTGGGAGGTCGGGCAGTCGCTCGCGGACTCGCTGGTGCAGCGGTATCTGACCGACACCGGCGCGTACCCGAAGTCCGTCGGTCTGACGGTGTGGGGCACCTCGGCCATGCGCACCCAGGGCGACGACATCGCCGAGATCCTGGCGCTGCTGGGCTGCCGGCCGGTGTGGGACGACGCCTCGCGCAGGGTGACCGGGTTCGAGGTGATCCCCCCGGAGGAGCTCGGCCGGCCGCGCATCGACGTGACGGTCCGTATCTCCGGCTTCTTCCGGGACGCGTTCCCGCATGTGGTGGGGCTGATCGACGACGCCGTCCGCACGGTCGCCGAGCTGGACGAGCCCGCCGAGCAGAACTACGTCCGGGCGCACGCCGACGAGGACACCGCCGAGCACGGCGACCGGCGCCGGGCGACCGCCCGGATCTTCGGCTCCAAGCCGGGTGCGTACGGGGCGGGTCTGCTGCCGCTGATCGACGCGCGCAACTGGCGCTCCGACGCGGACCTCGCCGAGGTTTACGCGGTGTGGGGCGGCTACGCCTACGGGCGGGGGCTGGACGGGCGGGCCGCGCGCGGCGACATGGAGACGGCGTTCCGGCGGATCGCGGTCGCCGCGAAGAACGTCGACACGCGTGAGCACGACCTCGTCGACGCCGACGACTACTTCCAGTACCACGGCGGCATGGTCGCCATGGTCCGCCATCTGACGGGCGCGAGCCCCGAGGCCTACGTGGGTGATTCGGCCACCCCGGACCAGGTGAAGACCCGCACGCTGGGCGAGGAGACGCACCGGGTCTTCCGCGCCCGGGTGGTCAACCCGCGCTGGATGGCGGCCATGCGGCGGCACGGCTACAAGGGCGCCTTCGAGATGGCCGCGACCGTGGACTACCTGTTCGGGTACGACGCCACGGCCGGGGTCGTGGACGACTGGATGTACGAGAAACTCAGCGCCGAGTACGTCTTCGACCCGGAGAACCGGGACTTCATGAAGACGTCCAACCCCTGGGCGCTGCGCGGCATCACCGAGCGGCTGCTGGAGGCCGCCGACCGCGGACTGTGGGCGGAGCCGGACGCGGAGACGCTGGACCGGCTGCGCGCCACGTACCTGGAGCTCGAAGGCGACTTGGAAGGTGACGACAAGTGAGCACCCCGTTCCCGTTCACGGCCGTGGTGGGCCAGGACGATCTGCGGCTCGCGCTGCTGCTGAACGCCGTGTCGCCGGCGGTCGGCGGTGTGCTGGTGCGCGGTGAGAAGGGCACCGCCAAGTCGACGGCCGTGCGGGCGCTGTCCGCGCTCGTGCCGGAGGTGGACGTCGTCCCCGAGTGCCGCTTCTCCTGCGACCCCGGCTCCCCCGACCCCGCCTGCCCGGACGGGCCGCACGCGCCGGAGGCCTCCCGCTCCCGTCCGGCCCGGATGGTCGAACTGCCCGTCGGTGCCTCGGAGGACCGGCTGGTGGGCGCGCTGGACATCGAGCGGGCGCTGTCGGAGGGCGTGAAGGCCTTCGAGCCCGGCCTGCTCGCCGCCGCGCACCGCGGCATCCTCTACGTGGACGAGGTCAACCTCCTCCACGACCACCTGGTCGACCTGCTGCTGGACGCGGCAGCGATGGGCGCCTCGTACGTGGAACGCGAAGGCGTCTCCGTACGGCACGCGGCCCGGTTCCTGCTCGTCGGCACCATGAACCCCGAGGAGGGCGAGCTGCGGCCGCAGTTGCTCGACCGGTTCGGGCTGACCGTCGAGGTCGCGGCCTCGCGGGAGCCCGAGCAACGGGTGGAGGTCGTCCGGCGGCGGCTCGCCTACGACGCCGATCCGGCCGGTTTCGCGGCCCGGTGGGCGGCCGAGGAGGCCGCCGTACGGGCGCGGATCGTGGCAGCGCGGGAGCTGCTGCCGTCCGTGCGGCTGGGCGACGGGGCACTGCGGCAGATCGCGGCGACCTGCGCGGCCTTCGAGGTCGACGGCATGCGCGCCGACATCGTGATGGCGCGGACGGCGACGGCCCTGGCGGCTTGGGCGGGGCGTACGGACGTGATCGCCGAGGACGTCCGGCAGGCCGCGCTGCTCGCGCTGCCGCACCGCAGGCGGCGCAACCCCTTCGACGCGCCGGGGCTGGACGAGGACAAGCTGGACGAGACCCTGGAGGAGTTCTCCGGGGACGACGACCCGGACCCCGGCCAGGGGCCGGACGGGCCCGGCGGGGGCGGTGGGCAGCCGGAACCCGAGGAAGGGCCCCGGGGGGACGACACCGGGGCCACGCCCGAGGCCGGGGAGAACGGGCAGCCGCAGCCGTCGGGCGCCGGTGAGCAGTCGGCCGTACGGGCTGCGGAGCCGTTCAGGACCAAGGTGCTGAGCGTGCCCGGGATCGGCGAGGGCGCCGCCGGGCGGCGTTCGCGGGCGCGGACCGAGCACGGGCGCACGACCGGGGCGCGTCGGCCCCGGGGCGCGCTCACGAAGCTGCATCTGGCGGCGACCGTGCAGGCGGCGGCACCGCACCAGCGGGCGCGCGGGCGCTCCGGGCCGGGTCTGGTCGTGCGCCGGGACGATCTGCGGCAGGCCGCCCGCGAGGGGCGCGAGGGCAATCTCGTGCTGTTCGTCGTGGACGCCTCCGGTTCGATGGCGGCACGGCAGCGGATGAGTGCCGTGAAGGGTGCCGTCCTGTCGCTGCTGCTGGACGCGTACCAGCGGCGGGACAAGGTGGGGCTGGTGACGTTCCGGGGTTCGGGCGCGGACGTCGCGCTGCCGCCGACCTCGTCCGTGGACGCGGCGGCGGCCCGGCTGGAGTCGCTGCCGACCGGCGGGCGCACACCGCTGGCCGCCGGGCTGCTGCGCGCGCACGACGTGCTGCGGGTGGAGCGGCTGCGGGATCCGGCACGGCGGCCGCTGGTCGTGTTGGTGACGGACGGGCGGGCCACCGGGGGCCCGGAGCCGGTCGCCCTGGCCGGGCGGGCGGCTCGGCTGTTCGCGGCCGAGGGCGTCGCGTCCGTCGTCGTGGACTGCGAGTCGGGGCCGGTGCGGCTGGGGCTCGCCGGGCAGCTCGCCGGTGAGCTGGGCGGCACCGCCGTGACACTGGACGAGCTGCGGGCCGACTCGATCGCCGGGCTGGTCAGGGATGTGCAGGGAACTTCGAGGAGGGCCGCGTAATGCCGCAGGGACAGCCGAGTGTGATTCCGGACGACGGTCTGACGACGCGACAGCGCCGGAACCGGCCGCTCGTCGTCGTGCACACGGGCGTCGGCAAGGGCAAGTCGACGGCCGCCTTCGGGCTCGCGCTGCGGGCCTGGAACCAGGGCTGGCCGATCGGGGTGTTCCAGTTCGTCAAGTCGGCCAAGTGGAAGGTCGGCGAGGAGAACGCGCTGCGCGTGCTCGGTGCCTCCGGCGAGGGCGGGTCCGTCGCCTGGCACAAGATGGGCGAGGGCTGGTCCTGGGTGCAGCGCGACGCGCAACTGGACAACGAGGAGAAGGCCCGGGAGGGCTGGGAGCAGGTCAAGCGGGACCTGGCTGCGGAGACGTACCGGCTGTACGTGCTGGACGAGTTCGCCTACCCCATGCACTGGGGGTGGGTCGACACCGACGAGGTCGTGGACGTCCTGCGCAACCGGCCCGGCACCCAGCATGTGGTGATCACGGGGCGCAACGCTCCCGAGAAGCTCATGGACTTCGCCGACCTCGTGACCGACATGTCCAAGGTGAAGCACCCCATGGACGCCGGGCAGAAGGGGCAGAGGGGCATCGAGTGGTGATGTCCTCGTCCGTGCCCCGGCTGGTCGTCGCCGCGCCCTCGTCGGGCAGTGGCAAGACCACCGTCGCCACGGGGCTGATGGCAGCGTTCGCCGCGCGGGGGCTCGCCGTGTCCCCGCACAAGGTCGGGCCGGACTACATCGACCCCGGGTACCACGCGCTCGCGACCGGGCGGGTGGGGCGGAACCTCGACGCGTATCTGTGCGGGCCGGAGCTGGTCGGGCCGTTGTTCCTGCACGGCGCGCGCGGGTGTGACATCGCCGTCGTCGAGGGCGTGATGGGGCTGTACGACGGGGCCGCCGGGGAGGGGGAGCTGGCCTCCACGGCACATGTCGCGAAGCTGTTGCGGGCGCCGGTGGTGCTGGTCGTCGACGCGTCGTCGCAGTCCCGGTCGGTGGCGGCGCTGGTGCACGGGTTCGTCTCCTGGGATCCGGAGGTGCGGGTCGGGGGCGTGATTCTGAACAAGGTCGCCTCGAACCGGCACGAGGCGATGTTGCGGGAGGCGCTGGAGCAGGTGGGGGTGCCTGTGCTCGGGGTGTTGCGGCGGGCTCCGCAGGTGGACACGCCGTCGCGGCATCTGGGGCTGGTGCCGGTCGCCGAGCGGCGGGCTGAGGCTGTGGAGGCTGTCGCGGCGATGGCCGCGCAGGTCTCCGGCGGTTGTGATCTCGACGCGTTGATGGGGTTGGCGCGGGGTGCGGGGGCGTTGTCGTGTGCGGCTTGGGATGCGGCTGAGGTCGTTTCCTCGCCCACCCACCACCCGGCACGGTCGGACGAGAAGCCGAAGCCGAGGGTTGCCGTCGCCGGCGGTGAGGCGTTCACCTTCTCCTATGCCGAGCACACCGAGCTCCTCACCGCCGCCGGTGCCGAGGTCGTGCCCTTCGATCCGCTGCGGGACGAGGAACTGCCCGAAGGGACGCGGGGGTTGGTGATCGGGGGCGGGTTCCCCGAGATGTACGCCGCCGAGCTGTCCGCCAACGAACCCCTGCGCAAGGCCGTTGCCGACCTGGCGGAGAGCGGCGCTCCGGTGGCCGCCGAGTGTGCCGGGCTGCTGTATCTGTGCCGGGAGCTGGACGGACAGCCGATGTGCGGGGTGCTGGACGCCGGAGCGCGGATGACCGAGCGGCTGACCCTGGGGTATCGGGACGCCGTGGCCGTCGGCGACAGTGTGCTCGCGGCGGCGGGGACGCGGATGCGGGGCCACGAGTTCCATCGGACCGCCGTGGAGCCCGGGGCGGGGGCCGAACCCGCCTGGGGCCTGCGAACCCCTCGGCGGGTCGAGGGTTTCGTGCAGCGTGGTGTGCACGCGAGCTATCTGCACACGCACTGGGCGGCGGAGCCCGGTGTCGCCCGTCGGTTCGTGGAGAGGTGCCGGACGTCATGAGCAGCAGGCTGGTCGGTGTCGGGGTCGGGCCCGGGGATCCGGAGCTGGTGACCGTCAAGGGCGTGAACGCCCTGCGGGAGGCCGATGTCGTGGTCGTGCCCGTGCTGGACACAGGCGAGCGCGGGCGGGCCGAGGCGACGGTGCTGCACTACGTGCCCGAGGAGAAGATCGTCCGGGTCGTGTTCGCGCTGAACGAGCGGAGCGACCGGGCCCGGCGCGAGGCGGCCTGGGACGCGGCGGGCCGGCGGGTGGCCGAGTTGCTGCGCGGGCACGGTGCCGTCGCCTTCGCGACCATCGGGGATCCCAACGTGTACTCCACCTTCACCTATCTCGCGCAGACCATCGCCGAGCTGGTGCCGGACACCGTCGTCGAGACCGTGCCCGGGATCACCGCCATGCAGGACCTCGCCGCGCGGTCGGGCGCCGTGCTGACCGAGGGGACCGAGCCGCTCACGCTCGTGCCCGTCACGGCGGGGGCGACGGTGCTCAAGGAGGCCCTCGCCGGGCCCGGGACCGTCGTCGCCTACAAGTTCGGCCGGCAGGCGCACGAGGTCGCCGAGGCGCTGCGGGAGACCGGGCGGATCGGCGACGCGGTGTGGGGGTCGGCGCTGGGACTGACGGAGGACTCGATCCGGCCGGCCTCCGAACTCGACGGCACTCCCCTGCCCTACCTGTCGACGCTCATCTCCCCCGCGCGGCGCGACGGCGGGCGGGGCGGAAAGCTCTGACGCGCCCGTCCATCGCCCTGCCCACCGACAACCCCCTGTACGAGAGGACCGACCCCATGGCCGACGCCCCCGCCGGCAAGGTGACCTTCGTCGGTGCCGGCCCCGGCGCCGCCGACCTGCTGACGTTCCGTGCCGCGCGCGCCATCGCCGAGGCCGACGTGGTGATCTGGGCGGCCAGCCTGGTCCAGGCGGAGGTCCTCCAGCACGCGCGCGAGGACGCGGAGATCCTCGACTCGGCGGCCATGTCCCTGGAAGACGTCGTGGCCGTGTACCGGCGGGCCCGGGAGGAGGGCCTGCGCGTCGCCAGGATCCACTCCGGCGATCCGGCCCTGTGGGGCGGCACCCAGGAGCAGCTCGACCGGTGTGCCGAGATCGGCCTCGCGACCCAGGTCGTGCCCGGGGTGTCCGCCTTTTCCGCCGTCGCCGCGCTCGCGCAGCGCGAGCTGACCATCCCCGAGGTCGCGCAGTCCGTCGTCCTGACCCGGCTCGGTGGCGGCAAGACGCCCATGCCGCCCGGCGAGGAGGTCCGCGAGTTCGCCCGGCACGGCACCACCATGGCGATCTTCCTCTCCGCGGCCCGCAGCGGACAGCTGGTACGGGAGCTGCTGGAGGGCGGCTATCCGACGACGACCCCTGTCGTGGTCGCGTACCAGGCGACCTGGCCGGAGGAACTGGTCGTGACGTGCACGGTCGGCACGCTGGAGGAGACCGTCAAGGAGCACAAGCTCTGGAAGCACACGCTGTTCCTGGTCGGCCCGGCGCTCGACGCGCACGGCACGCGCTCGCACCTGTACCACCCGGGCCACTTCCACGGCTACCGCAAGGCCGACCCCGAGGCCCGCAAGGCGCTGCGCGAACGGGGTGCCAGCAGATGATCGTCCGGCCTCCCGTAGGAATCGAGGAAATCGAAGAAGGAGTCGCCCAGTGATCGGCCTCATTTCCGCCACCGCGGCGGGAGCGGCTGCGCGGGACCGGCTGGCCGCCGCGTGGCCGGACCGCACGCGCGTGTACGAGGGTCCCGTCGGGGCCGCCGTACGGGCCGCGTTCGCGCAGTGCGAGCAGCTCGTGTGCTTCCTGGCGACGGGGGCGGTGGTGCGGCTGGTGGCGCCGCTGCTGTCCGGCAAGACGGCGGACCCGGGCGTGGTGTGCGTCGACGAGGGCGGCCGGTTCGCGGTGTCCCTGGTGGGCGGGCACGCGGGCGGGGCCAATGAACTCGCCCGGGAGGTCGGGGAGTTGCTGGGCGCCGAGCCGGTCGTGACCACGGCGACGGACGCGGTGGACCTGCCCGGCCTGGACACCCTCGGCCTGCCCGTCGAGGGCGATGTCGCCGGGGTCTCCCGGGCGTTGTTGGACGGTGAGGCGGTGGCGCTGCGGGCCGAGGTGACCTGGCCGCTGCCGCCGCTCCCGGTGGCCTCCGAGGGGTCGTACACGATCCGGCTGACCGACCGGCTCGTCCAGGCGGCCGAAGGCGAGGTGGTGCTGCGCCCGCCGTCGCTGGTCGTCGGGGTCGGGGCGTCGAAGGGCGCCCCCGTCGAGGAGGTGCACGGGCTGATCGAGGAGGCCCTGCGGGAGACCGGGCTGTCCGCGGCGTCGGTCGCCGAGCTCGCCACCGTCGACGCCAAGGCCGGGGAGCCCGGCCTCGTCGAGGCCGCGCGGCGGCTCGGTGTGCCCCTGGTGACGTACTCCGCCGGGGAGTTGGCCGGGGTGGACGTGCCCAATCCGTCCGACGCGCCGCTCGCCGCCGTCGGTACGCCCTCGGTCGCGGAGGCCGCCGCCCTGGTGCGCGGGGGTGAACTCCTCGTCCCCAAGCGGAAGTCGGCCGCGAGCCCTGCCATGGCGACCTGTGCCGTCGTACGGCGCCCGGGGCGCGGGCGGCTCGCGGTGGTCGGGCTCGGGCCGGGCGCCCGGGACCTGCTGACACCGCGCGCGAAGGCGGAGCTCCGGCGCGCTTGCGTGCTCGTCGGGCTCGACCAGTACGTCGACCAGATCCGCGATCTGCTGCGGCCCGGCACCCGGATCCTTCAGTCGGGTCTCGGGGCCGAGGAGGAGCGGGCGCGCACGGCCGTCGAGGAGGCCCGCAAGGGGCAGGCCGTCGCGCTGATCGGCAGCGGGGACGCGGGCGTGTACGCCATGGCCTCCCCCGCGCTCGCCGAGGCCTCCGACGACATCGACGTGGTGGGTGTGCCCGGCGTGACGGCGGCGCTCGCGGCCGGCGCGCTCCTGGGCGCGCCGCTGGGCCACGACCACGTGTCGATCAGCCTGTCCGACCTGCACACGCCGTGGGAGGTCATCGAGCGGCGGGTACGGGCGGCGGCCGAGGCCGACCTCGTGGTGACGTTCTACAACCCGCGTTCGCGCGGCCGCGACTGGCAGCTGCCCAAGGCGCTGGACATCCTCGCCGGGCACCGGGCGCCGACGACGCCGGTCGGTGTCGTACGCAACGCCTCGCGGCCGGACGAGTCCGCCCGGGTCACCACCCTGGCCGCGCTCGACCCGGCGACGGTCGACATGATGACGGTCGTCACCGTGGGCAACACCGCGACCCGCGAGATCGCCGGGCGCATGGTGACGCCGCGCGGCTACCGCTGGCAGGAGGAGCCCGAGTGAACCCCGTCGTCCACCACCCCACGTCCGCCGAGGAGAACCTGTGACCACCCCGCCCGCCCTGCTCATCGCCGGCCACGGCACCCGTGACGACGCCGGAGCCGAGGCGTTCCGCGACTTCGTGCGGGAGCTGGGGGCCCGTCACCCGGAACTGCCCGTCGCGGGCGGCTTCATCGAACTGTCCCCGCCGCCGCTGGGCGAGGCCGTCACCGAACTGGTGGAGCGGGGCGTACGGCGGTTCGCCGCCGTACCGCTGATGCTGGTGTCCGCCGGGCACGCCAAGGGCGACATCCCGGCGGCGCTGGCCCGGGAGAAGGAGCGGCACCCCGGTATCTCGTACACCTACGGGCGTCCGCTCGGCCCGCACCCGGCGCTGTTGAACGTGCTGGAGCGACGGCTGGACGAGGCGCTGGGCGGTTCCGCGGGGCGCAGGCCGGGCGACCGGGCCGATGTGACGGTGCTGCTGGTGGGGCGCGGGTCGACGGACCCGGACGCCAACGCCGAGGTGTACAAGGCGGCGCGGCTGCTGTGGGAGGGGCGCGGGTACGCGGGGGTCGAGACGGCGTTCGTGTCGCTGGCGGCGCCGGACGTGCCGAGCGGACTCGACCGGTGCGCGCGGCTGGGCGCCCGCCGGATCGTGGTGCTGCCCTACTTCCTGTTCACCGGCATCCTGCCGGACCGGGTGCGGCTTCAGACGGAGGGCTGGGCGGCGGCGCACCCGGAGGTCGAGGTGCGCTCGGCCGACGTCATCGGGCCGGAGCCGGAGCTGCTGGACCTGGTGTGGGAGCGGTACGCGGAGGCCGTCGAGGGTGATCTGCGGATGAACTGCGACTCGTGCGTGTACCGCGTCGCGCTGCCGGGCTTCGAGGACAAGGTGGGGATGCCGCAGCAGCCGCACTTCCACCCGGACGACGACGGCCACCACCACGGGCACGGACACCACCACCACGGGGCGCACTCCCATGCGCACTGAGTCCCCGGACGGGGCCGGGCACGACCTGCGGCATCACGGGGACGCGGAGGTCCGGGACGACGGCTCGGCACTCGTCGACCTCGCCGTGAACGTACGCGCGGACACTCCTCCCGTGTGGTTGCGGGAGGTGATCGCCGGGTCGCTGGACGGCCTGGCCGCCTATCCGGACGGGCGGGCCGCACGCGCGGCGGTGGCGGCGCGGCACGGCCTGCCGGTGGAGCGGGTGCTGCTGACGGCCGGTGCGGCGGAGGCGTTCGTGCTGCTCGCTCGGGCCTTGAAGGTGCGGCGGCCGGTCGTGGTCCACCCGCAGTTCACGGAGCCGGAGGCCGCGCTGCGCGACGCGGGGCACACGGTCGACCGGGTGCTGCTGCGGGAGGAGGACGGCTTCCGGCTGGACCCGGCGGCCGTCCCCGAGGCCGCGGACCTGGTGGTGATCGGCAATCCGACGAACCCGACGTCGGTGCTGCACCCGGCCGAGGTGATCGCCTCTCTCGCCCGGCCCGGGCGGCTGCTGGTGGTGGACGAGGCGTTCATGGACGCGGTGCCGCGCGAGCGGGAGGCCCTGGCGGACCGCGTCGACGTGCGCGGCCTCGTGGTGCTGCGCAGCCTGACCAAGACGTGGGGGCTGGCAGGGCTGCGGATCGGGTACGTGCTGGCGGCGCCGGAGATCATCGAGGGCCTGGAGCGGGCGCAGCCGCTGTGGCCGGTGTCGACACCGGCTCTGGCCGCGGCGCAGGCGTGCGTGGGGCCACGGGCGGTGGCGGAGGCGGCCCACGCCGCGCACCGCGTCGCCGCGGACCGGGCCCATCTGCTGACGGGCCTCGCCCGCTTCGCCCCGTCCGGGCTACGGGTCGTCGAGCCGGCGGAGGGCCCGTTCGTCCTGATCCGTCTCCCGCACGCGGCGACCGTACGCGGCCGCCTGCGCGACCTCGGTTACGCCGTGCGGCGCGGGGACACCTTCCCCGGCCTGGACGAGGAGTGGCTCCGGCTGGCGGTGCGGGACCGGGGGACGGTGGACGGGTTCCTGCGGGCGCTGGAGCGTGCGGTGGCGGGCTGACGGCTCACCGCCGGGCGGCGGTCCCGGCCGTCTCCGTCCCGGTCGGTGTGCCGTCCTGGGGGGCGGCGGGAGAGCACGATGCTGGTGACGACGACCCAGAGCCCGGCGGCCATGAAGGCGAAGAAGCCGATCCAGGGGAATCCCCAGGCGCAGACGTTCCCCGGCGTCACCCGCGCGGCTACCCGACCACGCGCCCGTTCAGCACCACCCGGCGCGGCGCGGTCAGTACGCCGACGTCCTTGCGCGGGTCCTCGTCGTAGACGACGAGGTCGGCCGGGGCGCCCTCGTCCAGGCCGGGGCGGCCGAGCCAGGCCCGGGCCGTCCAGGTCCCCGCGGCCAGGGCCTCGACGGGCGGGATGCCCGCGGTGACCAGTTCCGCGACCTCGGCCGCCGCGAGGCCGTGGGCGAGTCCGCCGCCCGCGTCGGTGCCGACGAAGACGGGGATCCCGGCGTCGTAGGCGCCCCGCACCGTGTCGTAGCGGCGCTCGTGGAGCCGGCGCATGTGGGCCGACCAGCGCGGGTACCTGGACTCGCCGCCGTCCGCGAGCTGCGGGAAGGTCGCGATGTTGACCAGCGTCGGGACGATGGCGACGCCCCGTTCGGCGAACAGCGGGATGAGGTCCTCGGTCAGGCCCGTCGCGTGTTCGATGCAGTCGATGCCCGCCTCGACGAGGTCCTGGAGGGAGTCCTCCGAGAAGCAGTGCGCGGTGACCCGGGCGCCCAGCCGGTGCGCCTCGGCGATCGCCGCCTCCACCGCCCCGCGCGGCCAGCAGGCCGACAGATCGCCGAGGTCGCGGTCGATCCAGTCGCCGACCAGCTTCACCCAGCCGTCGCCGCGCCGGGCCTCCTGGGCGACGTAGGCCACCAGGTCGTCCGGCTCGATCTCCCAGGCGTAGTTGCGGATGTAGCGGCGGGTGCGGGCGATGTGCCGCCCGGCGCGGATGATCTTCGGCAGGTCGTCGCGGTCGTCGATCCAGCGGGTGTCGGAGGGCGAGCCCGCGTCGCGGATCAGCAGCGTGCCCGCGTCCCGGTCGGTCAGCGCCTGCTTCTCGGCGACGTCCTGCGGGACCGCGCCGTGCCGGTCGAGTCCCACGTGGCAGTGCGCGTCGACGAGGCCGGGCAGGGCCCAGCCCCTGACAGTGCGGATGTCGCGGGCGCCGGCGGGACGGTCGTAGGAGATCCGGCCGTCGACGACCCACAGCTCGTCGCGGACCTCCTCGGGTCCGACGAGCACCCGTCCCTTCACGTGCAGCACCGTGCGATCACTCATGTACGGCACCCTAGTCAGCCGCTGGTCGGCCTTGCCCACCTGGTCCGCGGTCGCCGGGGCGCGGCGGTTACGCTCGTTGCCGTTGTCCCCGTGAGTGAAGAGAGCGCCTCCGTGACGCATCCGTTTCTGGACCTTGCCCCGCTCGGTGCGGACCGTTTCGCCGCGATCGAGGACCGTGTGGCGCGGCTGCTGAGCACCGAGCAGGACGTCGTGATCATGCAGGGCGAGGCGCTGCTGCCTCTGGAGGGCGCGATCCGTGCGGCGGCCGGTTGGGGCACGACGGCCCTGAACGTGATCACGGGCCCCTACGGGCAGACTTTCGGCGACTGGCTGCGGGACTGCGGGGCGACGGTGGTCGACCTGGCGGTGCCCTTCCACGCGGCGGTCACGGCCGAGCAGATCCGGCAGGCCTTCGACGAGCACCCGGAGATCGACTTCGTGTCCCTGGTGCACGCGGAGGCGGCGACCGGCAACACCAATCCGGTCGCGGAGATCGGCGAGGTGGTGCGGGAGCACGGGGCCCTGTTCTACCTGGACGCGGTGGCGTCGATCGGTGCCGAGCCGGTGCTGCCGGACGCGTGGGGGGTGGACCTGTGCGTGATCGGGGCGCAGAAGGCGATGGGCGGCCCGGCGGGCGTGTCGGCCGTGTCGGTGAGCGAGCGGGCCTGGGCCCGGATGGCGGCGAACCCACGGGCGCCGCGCCGGTCGTATCTGTCGCTGCTGGACTGGAAGGAGCGGTGGATCGACGGCGGCCGCAAGGCGCTGCCGCACGCTCCGGCGCAGCTGGAGATGCTGGCGCTGGAGGCGTGCGTGGAGCGGATCGAGGCGGTGGGGCCGGACGTCGTGATGGCCCGGCACGCCTCCGCGGCGGCGGCCACGCGGGCCGGGGCGGTCGCGCTCGGTGGCGGGCTGGAGCCGTATGTGTACGAGGCGCGGGACGCGGCGCCCGTCGCCACGACGCTCCGGGCGCCGGCCGGGGTGGTGGCGACGGAGCTGGTGGCCAGGGCGCTGGAGGCGGATCCGGCGGTACCGGTCGCCGCCGGCGGTGGTGCGCTGGCCAAGGAGATGATCCGGGTCAATCACTACGGGGCCGATGCGACGCCGGGGGCTGTGCGGGCGAGTCTGGCGGCGTTGGGGGTGGCGCTCTCCGAGCGGGGGCTGGCGGTGGACGTGGAGGGGGCGCTGCGGGCCGCCGAGGGTGCGTGGCGGTAGTCGGGAGCCGCCGTTGTCAGTGGTCCGTGCCATGCTCCCCGCATGACCACCGACACCCCTGCCGACACGCCTCATACCCTCCCCGACGGCCGTCCCGTCCCGCACCTGACCGGTGACGAGCGGGCCATGCTCGAGAGCTGGCTGGACTTCCACCGGGCCACGCTGGAGCTGAAGTGCGCCGGGCTGGACGACGCGCAGGTGCGGACCGCGTCGACCGAGCCGTCCACGCTGACGCTGCTCGGGCTGGTGCAGCATCTCGCCGAGGTCGAACGGAACTGGTTCCAGCGGGTGGCCGCCGGGCTCGACGTACCGCCGGTGTACGAGGACGGCACCGGCTACACGCTGGCCCCCGGGCGGGGGCTCGACGAGGCGCTCGCGATCTGGCGGCGGGAGATCGCGCGGGGGCGGGAGCTGTGCGCGGGGCTGCCGCTGGGCCACATCGGGCGGGTCGCCGAGGGGCCGGTGCCCGGGATGGAGGTCAGCCTGCGCTGGGTGCTGATCCACATGATCGAGGAGTACGCCCGGCACAACGGTCACGCCGATCTCCTGCGGGAGCGTATCGACGGAGTGACCGGGGCCTGAATTACACGTGTTTTCCGAGACGACCCACATGTAAGCTGGCACACAATTAGGAATTCCTTCAAGAGCAGCTTCCCGTATTCTTCTGCCCGCTTTCTCCGGTCCTAAACCCAGAGATTTTGAGGACACCCGGAGAGGGAATTCGCGCAGATCTCGTGGCGATTACATGGCTGTGACGCGTTACACATCGCGACCGCTTTGCCTGGTATTACCCGGACAATATGGGGCAACTCGCCGCCGTTTGGCGCAAGCTCTCGCGCCCGCGTGATAACACAGTCCCGGCTCATACGTAACCCCTATCGGCGATGCAATTTTGAATTTCGCTGGGTAAGTTCAATTCGCATGACTGCCGTACAAGCAGATCCGCAAATCGACCGCCCCACCGTGGCCGACGGAGCCGCGCTCTGGCGGATGGCGAAGGACTCGAAGGTTCTCGACCTGAACTCGTCCTACAGCTATCTGCTGTGGTGCCGCGACTTCGCGGCCACGTCGGCCGTAGCGCGGGACGAGCACGGCGAGCCAACGGGCTTCATCACCGGGTATGTGCGGCCGGACAGCCCGCGCACCCTGCTGGTCTGGCAGGTCGCGGTGGACGAGGCCCACCGCGGGCGCGGTCTGGCCGCCGCGCTGCTCGACGGTCTGGTCGCCCGGACCGTCGCCGAGCGCGGGGTGACGACGGTGGAGACCACCATCACCCCGGGCAACACCGCCTCGGAGCGTCTGTTCACGTCCTTCGCCGAGCGGCACGGCGCCCGGCTGGAGCGCGAGGTGCTCTTCGACACGGGCCTGTTCCCCGACGGGCCGCACGACGCCGAGGTCCTGTACCGCATCGGCCCGCTGTCCCACTGACTTTCCCCCGACTCCCTGAGACTTCCCCCACGCACCGAGGAGCGATTCGTCGTGACCATCACCCAGCCCGACCTGAGCGTCTTCGAGACCCTTGAGTCCGAGGTACGCAGCTACTGCCGCGGCTGGCCCACCGTCTTCGACCGTGCGGTGGGCAGCCGTATGTACGACGAGGACGGCCATGAGTACCTCGACTTCTTCGCCGGAGCGGGGTCACTGAACTACGGGCACAACAACCCCGTCCTGAAACGCGCGCTGATCGACTACCTGGAGCGGGACGGCGTCGCGCACGGGCTCGACATGTCGACCACCGCCAAGCGCACCTTCCTGGAGGCCTTCCAGAACCTGCTGCTGCGCCCGCGCGACCTGCCGTACAAGGTCATGTTCCCGGGCCCGACCGGCACCAACGCCGTGGAGGCCGCACTGAAGCTGGCGCGGAAGGTGAAGGGGCGCGAGGCGATCGTGTCGTTCACCAACGCCTTCCACGGCATGTCGCTGGGCTCGCTGGCCGTGACCGGCAACGCGTTCAAGCGGGCCGGCGCCGGTATCCCGCTGGTGCACGGCACGCCGATGCCGTTCGACAACTACTTCGACGGCCAGGTCCCGGACTTCCTGTGGTTCGAGCGGCTCCTGGAGGACCAGGGCTCCGGCCTGAACAAGCCGGCCGCCGTGATCGTCGAGACCGTGCAGGGCGAGGGCGGCATCAACGTGGCCCGGCCCGAGTGGCTGCGCGCCCTGTCCGAGCTGTGCGAGCGCCAGGACATGCTGCTGATCGTCGACGACATCCAGATGGGCTGCGGCCGTACCGGCGCCTTCTTCTCCTTCGAGGAAGCCGGCATCACCCCGGACATCGTCACCGTCTCCAAGTCGATCAGCGGCTACGGCCTGCCCATGTCGCTGTGCCTGTTCAAGCCCGAGCTCGACGTGTGGGAGCCCGGCGAGCACAACGGCACGTTCCGCGGCAACAACCCCGCCTTCGTCACGGCCACCGCGGCCCTGGAGGCGTACTGGGCCGACGGCTCCGCGATGGAGAAGCAGACCCGCAAGCGCGGCGAGCAGGTCGAGCAGGCGCTGATCTCCATCACCGAGGAGAACCTGGCCGACGTCAAGGAGTACCGGGGCCGCGGCCTGGTGTGGGGCATGGAGTTCCACGACAAGGACCGTGCGGGCAAGGTCGCCAAGCGCGCCTTCGAACTCGGTCTGCTCATCGAGACGTCCGGGCCCGAGAGCGAGGTCGTGAAACTGCTCCCCGCCCTGACCATCACGCCCGAGGAACTGGACGAGGGCCTGACGACGCTGGCCCGCGCCGTCCGCGAGACCGCCTGACCAAGCAACCGGCACCACCCACCTAGGAGGCATCGCAGCACCGTGATTGTCCGTTCGTTCAAGGAGATCGAAGGTACCGACCGGCACGTGAAGTCGGCGTCCGGCACGTGGGAGAGCAAACGCATCGTCCTCGCCAAGGAGAAGGTCGGCTTCTCCCTGCACGAGACGATCCTGTACGCGGGTACGGAGACGTCGATGTGGTATGCGAACCACATCGAGGCCGTCGTCTGCGTGGAGGGCGAGGCCGAGCTGACCGACCACGAGACCGGGCAGTCGTACACCATCACGCCCGGGACCATGTACCTCCTGGACGGGCATGAGAAGCACACGCTGCGGATCAAGAAGGACTTCCGCTGCCTCTGCGTCTTCAATCCGCCCGTGACCGGACGGGAGGACCACGACGAGAACGGCGTTTACCCGCTGCTCACCGAGGAGGTGTGACGTTTCCATGACCGCCATCACCGACACCACCACCGGTATCCCCGACCTCTATCCCAGTCGGGGCGCCACCGAGGTGCTCACCCCGCGCCAGGACCCGGTCGTCTGGGGCGCCCCCGACGCACCCGGCCCGATCGTGCCGGCCGATCTGCTGTCCTTCGAGCGTGACGGCTTCCTGGCCATCGACGAGCTCATCAGCGACGACGAGGTCGCCGTCTACCGCAACGAGCTGAACCGGCTGGTGAACGACCCGGACATCCGCGCCGACGAGCGGTCGATCGTCGAGCCGAAGTCCCAGGAGATCCGCTCGGTCTTCGAGGTGCACAAGATCAGCGAGGTCTTCGCCAGGCTGGTGCGGGACGAGCGGGTCGTCGGCCGGGCGCGGCAGATCCTCGGCTCGGACGTCTACGTCCACCAGTCGCGGATCAACGTCAAGCCGGGGTTCGGCGCCAGTGGCTTCTACTGGCACTCGGACTTCGAGACGTGGCACGCCGAGGACGGCCTGCCGCGGATGCGCACGGTGTCGGTCTCGATCGCGCTGACCGAGAACTACGACACCAACGGCGGGCTCATGATCATGCCGGGGTCGCACAAGACGTTCCTCGGGTGCGCGGGGGCCACGCCGAAGGACAACTACAAGAAGTCGTTGCAGATGCAGGACGCGGGCACGCCGTCGGACGAGGCGCTGACCCAGCTGGCCGCACAGCACGGCATCAAGTTGTTCACGGGCAAGGCCGGTTCGGCGACGTGGTTCGACTGCAACTGCATGCACGGCTCCGGCGACAACATCACGCCGTTCCCGCGCAGCAACGTGTTCATCGTGTTCAACAGCGTGGAGAACACGGCGGTGGAACCGTTCGCGGCACCGGTGCGGCGACCGGAGTTCATCGGGGCGCGGGACTTCACACCGGTGCGGTGACCGACCCCCCGGCCAGGGGCCCGGGGGTTGCCCCCGGAGAACACAGCATCGGGGCGCGGGACTTCACACCGGTGCGGTGACCGACCCCCCGGCCAGGGGCCCGGGGGTTGCCCCCGGAGAACACAGCATCGGGGCGCGGGACTTCACACCGGTGCGGTGACCGCGCTCGTCGGTGAAGTGACCGCTCTCGCGCGTGACGTGACCGTGTGACGGACTGCCGGGTGGGGCCTCCTCGTGTGGGACGGGAGGCCCCACCCGGTTTTGTCATGCGGCCAGGACTTGGAGAAGGCGGTCCACGTCCGCGTGCGTGTTGTAGAGGTGGAACGCGGCCCGCAGATTCCCCGCCCGGTCGGACACCTGGATGCCCGCCCGGCTCAGCTCGCCCTGCCGGTGGCCGAGTCCCGGCACGGAGACGATCGCCGATCCCGGTGCGGGCACAGGCTCGTGCCCCAGCTCGGCGAGCCCGACGCGAAAGCGGTCCGCGAGGGCGACGTCGTGGGCGTGCACGACGTCGACACCGATCTCCTCCAGAAGCTCCAGGGAGGCGCGCAGCCCGGCGTAGGTGAAGAGTGCGGGGCTGATGTCGAAGCGCCGTGCGGAGTGGGCGAGTTCCTCGACGGGGCCGTAGCAACTCTCCCAGGGGACCTCGCCCGCGACCCAGCCGGCGAGCAGCGGGGCAAGCTCGCCGAAGTCCTGCGGGACGACGAAGAACGCGGCGCCGTGCGGCCCGAGCAGCCACTTGAAGCCGACGGCGGCGAGGAAGTCGTCCGCGTCGGCCTCCATCGGCAGCCAGCCGGCCGACTGGGAGGCGTCGACGTAGGTACGGGCGCCGTGCGCGCGGGCGGCCTCCCGCACGGCGGACAGGTCCGCGAGGCGGCCGTCGGCGGACTGGGCGGTGCTGACCGCGACGAGTGCGGTGCCGGGGCGGACGGACTCGGCGAGCCGCTCCAGGGGCACGGCGCGCACCTTGAGATCGCCGCGCGCGTGGAACGGGTTGACCAGGGAGGCGAAGTCGGCCTCCGCGGTGAGGACTTCGGCGCCCGCGGGCAGCGAGGCGGCGATCACCCCGCCGTACTCGGCGACCGAGGCGCCGGTGGCGACCCGCTCGGCCGGCACGCCGGCGAGCCGGGCGAAGGACGCGCGGGCGGCCTCGACGTCCTCGTACAGGGGGCCGAGGGGCGTGCCCTCGGCCCGCATCCGCACGGCTCGCTGCACAGCGGTGACGGTACGGGCGGGCAGGAGCCCGTTGCTCGCGGTGTTGAGGTAGGTGTGCTTCGGGGCGAACTCGGCACGGACGAGGTTCTCGAAGGTCTCCATGGGACCACTTTGCGTCCCGTGGATCTCCCCGTCCATTGCCGTTTTCTGCGTGATGTCGCTAAGGAGCGCTTATATATACGCCCGGACCTGCGGGTTCACCGCTGAGGCACCGCACAGCCGTCCGGCCCGCACGCGTCAGCCTCCGCGTCCCCGTTGTCCACGATCTCCAGGGGCGAGCGCTCGCCGTACGCCTGGGTCAGGGCCCGGGCGAAGACCTCCGCGGGCTGGGCACCGGAGACGCCGTACTTCCGGTCGAGCACGAAGAACGGCACACCGCTCGCGCCGAGCTGCGCGGCCTCGCGCTCGTCGGCGCGTACGTCGTCGGCGTAGGCGACGGGGTCGGCGAGCACCGTGCGGACGGCCTCCGCCTCCAGCCCGGCGGCGACGGCAAGCTCCACCAGCCGCTCGTCGTCGTTGAAAACGGAGCGCTCCTCGGCGAAGTTCGCCCGGTACAGCAGGTCGAGCAGCTGCACCTGACGCCCCCGCTCCTTGGCGAAGTGCAGCAGGCGGTGCATGTCGAAGGTGCTGCCGTGGTCACGGCCCCGGGTGCGGTAGTCCAGCCCCTCCGCGGCGGCCTGCGCGCCCAGGTTGTCCTCACCGGCCTCGGCCTGCGCCTCGCTCATCCCGTACTTCCTGGTGAGCATCGCGATCACGGGCTGGATGTCGTCCTTGGCCCGCCCCGGGTCCAGCTCGAAGGAGCGGTGCACCACCTCGACCTCGTCGCGGTGCGGGAAGTCCCGCAGCGCCTTCTCGAAGCGGGCTTTGCCCACGTAACACCAGGGGCAGGCGATGTCGCTCCAGATCTCGACGCGCATGTCTTCGGCTCTCTCCAGCTCGTACGGCGTACGGAGACTCCCTCCGCCAAGTCGGTGAACGTTCAAGCAGCCGGGTTCATTCCGCGGCCAGGGCGAACCGCATCGTCAGATGATGATCCCCCGGCTCAGCCGGTTCCGGCACCCAACCCTGCCGCCGGTAGAACCGCTGCGCCCGCCGGTTGTCGACGTGCACGTCGAGGACGGCGGCCCGCCGGCCGTCGGCCTGCCACTCCTCGACGCAGGCCGCGTGCAGGGCGGTGCCGACGCCGCGCCGCCAGTGGTCGGGGTCGACGTGGAACTGGAACAGCTTCACCGTGTCCGCCGGGGCGCCCTCGGGCGTGCGGAAGGAGGCCAGGCCGACGGTGCGCCCCGCCTCCACGGCGCACACCACCCGCCCGTCCGGTCGCGCGAGGGCGCTCTCCCAGGCGGCGAGCCAGTCGGTGCCGTCCTCCGGCACCCCGTCGGGGTAGTAGGTCGCCCGGGCACGCGCGTGCAGCGCGGCGATGTCCACCGCCTCGGCGGGCAGGGCCGTACGGATCACCGACACGCCTCAACTGCCGTCGCGCAGGTCGTTCGGCCAGTGCGGTCTGAACTCGATGTGGTCGTACGTCACCACGCAGCCCTCCCCCATCGGCGACTGGGTCATGAAGCCGATCAGGGCCGCGCCGGTCTCCTTCTCGTCGCCCAGGGTGAACAGGCGGACGAAGGTCCAGCGCTCGCCGTCGCGGGAGGCGTGGAAGGCGAAGGCGCGGCCGGTGCGGCTCACCCGGAGCCAGACGGAACTGCCGTCGACGGCGAAGGAGTTGGCGTCGTCAGAGTGCCCCCGGGTGACCACCGTGCAGACGGTGGGCACGTCCGGGGAGTACTCCAGGCAGAGCTTGGCCCAGGCGCGCTCGCCGACATGGGCGTAGAGCACCCCGGCGTCGAAGGCCGCACCGAACCCGACCGTGACCCGGGCGATCAGCTGAAAGTCCCCTTCGGGCGCCCCGAGCAGCCGCGGCGCGTCGGAGGCGGGGTCCAGCCCCTCGTCGGTGGGCGGCACGAACCGGTCCTGCCGAGCCCCGGCCCACCCGGTCAGCACACCGTCCTCGTGGGACCAGTGGGCCTCCGGCCCATAGGTGCGCAGGGGGAACGGAAGTTCGGAAATCTCGAGATCCATTTGACCGAGTCTCTCAGGTCCGACCTGAAGGGGCGCGGGACTGTGGCAATTTGCGGCTCCGCCGCGTGGGCGCGACAAGCCACGACGAACCGGCCGCCCGCAACACCCACCGCACCCCTACGGCGTTATCGTTCCAACCGCCCGTTGAACCTACGCGGCAGCCCCAACGGGTTCTCGTCCCGCAGCTCGGCCGGAAGCAGCGCCTCGGGAGCGTTCTGGTAGACAACCGGCCGCAACCACCGCTCGATCGCCGTCCCGCCCACCGACGTGGACGTCGACGTCGTCGCCGGGTACGGCCCGCCGTGATGCTGGGCGGGCGCGACCGCGACACCGGTCGGCCAGCCGTTAACCAGCACACGCCCGGCCAGCGGCGTCAGCTCCTGGAGAAGCTCCGCGCCCCGGCCCTGGCCGGCGGCCTCCTCCTCGGACAGCTGCACCGTCGCCGTGAGGTTGCCCGGCAGCCGCGACAACACGGCCTTCACCTCGGCCTCGTCCTCGTAGCGGGCCACCACGGTGACCGGCCCGAAGCACTCCTCCAGGAGCAGGTCGTGCTCCCCCTCCTCCGCCAGCCGGCTCGCCGGAACCGTGAGGAAGCCCGCGCTGACGGTGTGCTCGCCGCCCGCGCCGGGCGTGACCGGGGAGTCGACGTCGGGCAGCTGGGCGCGCTCGGCGACGCCGGCGACGAAGTTGTCGCGCATGCGGTGGTCGAGCAGGACCCCCGCGTCGGTGTCGCTGACCGCGTCGGTCAGCGACTTCAGCAGGGCGTCACCGGCGGCGCCGGACGGCGCGAGGACGAGGCCCGGCTTCACGCAGAACTGGCCGACGCCCAGCGTCATCGACCCGGCGAGGCCCGCGCCGATCGCCTCGGCCCGCTCGGCGGCCGCGGCCTCGGTGACCACGACCGGGTTCAGCGAGCCCAGCTCGCCGTGGAAGGGGATCGGGACGGGGCGGGCGGCCGCCGCGTCGAAGAGGGCCCGGCCACCGCGCACCGACCCGGTGAAGCCGGCCGCCGAGACCAGCGGGTGCTTGATCAGCTCGACGCCCGCCTCGAAGCCGTGCACCAGCCCGAGGACGCCGTCGGGGATGTCGTGCCGGGCGGCGGCGCGGCGCAGCACCTTCGCGACGTACTCGGACAGGGCCGGGTGGTCCGGGTGCGCCTTGACGACGACCGGGCAGCCGGCCGCGAGGGCGCTCGCGGTGTCGCCGCCGGCGACCGAGAAGGCGAACGGGAAGTTCGACGCCGAGTAGACGGCGACGACGCCCAGGGGCACCTTGTAGCGGCGCAGGTCCGGGATCGGCGGGGTCGCGGTGTCGTCGGGGTGGTTGATGACGACGTCGAGGAAGGCGCCCTCGTCGACGATGTCGGCGAAGGCCCGCAGCTGGTAGCAGGTGCGGGCGAGCTCGCCGGTCAGCCGGACCGGGCCGAGCGCGGTCTCGGCGTCGGCGGTCTCGACGAGACCGTCCTTGGCCGCCTGAAGCTCCTCGGCGGCGCTGCGCAGGAAGGCCGCGCGAACGGCGCGGTCCGCGAGCGAGCCGCGCGCCACGTGCGCGGCACGGACGGCGGCGTCCACCTCCTGGGCTGTGGCCTCCACCGCAACCTGTTCACGCTGCTTCCCGGTTCGGGGGTCGACACTCCAGACTGGTGCTGCTGCCACCGCGGGTCCCTCCACACATGTAATGCCGCAGTACTGGGTCATCCACCAGGGGCGTTCGATATACTGAACGCTGTCTCTGATGATGAATATGCTGTGGAGACTATTTCCCGTCGAACGAAGGGGTCAAGGGCGATGTCGGCTGGCGAGACGGGCGGCGGGGCGCAGGTCAAGTCCGCGGTACGAACGGTTGAACTGCTCGAATACTTCGCCGGGCGTCCCGGTATGCACTCCCTCGCGGCGGTCCAGGAGGCCGTCGGCTACCCCAAGTCCAGTCTCTACATGCTGCTCCGCACGCTCGTCGAACTGGGCTGGGTGGAGACGGACGCGACGGGCACGCGGTACGGCATCGGCGTGCGGGCGCTGCTGGTCGGCACGTCGTACATCGACGGCGACGAGGTGGTCGCGGCGGCCCGGCCGACGCTGGACCGGCTCTCGGACGACACGACGGAGACGATCCACCTCGCCCGTCTCGACGGCACGAACGTCGTCTACCTCGCCACCCGCCAGTCGCAGCACTACCTGCGCCCCTTCACCCGGGTCGGCCGCCGCCTGCCAGCGCACTCCACGTCCCTCGGCAAGGCCCTGCTGAGCACGTACTCCGACGAGCAGGTCCGCAAGATGCTCCCGGAGACGCTGCCCGCGCTGACCGAGAACACGATCACCGACCGCGAGAAGCTCATCGAGGAGCTGCACCAGGTCCGGGAGCAGGGCTTCGCCGTGGACCGCGAGGAGAACACGCTCGGGCTGCGCTGCTTCGGCGTGGCCATCCCGTACCGCACGCCGGCGCGGGACGCGATCAGCTGCTCGGTGCCGGTGGCGAGGCTTACCCCGGCGCACGAACAGCTGGTGAAGGACGCGCTGTTCGACGCGCGGGACCGGCTGACACTGGCCACCCGTAGGCTCTGAGGCATGAACGTCGAGCTGCGCCAGGTCCACGACAGCGATCTGCCGGTCTTCTTCCGGCAGATGAACGACCCCGAGGCTCTCCACATGGCGGCCTTCGCTCCCAAGGACCCGGCCGACCGGGACGCCTTCGACGCCCACTGGGCCCGGATCCGCTCCTCCGCCGACGTGGTCCGCACGGTCCTGGCCGACGGCGACGTGGTCGGCAGCGCGGCGGTGTACGGCGTGCCGGGCGAACGCGAGGTGACGTACTGGGTCGACCGCGCCTACTGGGGGAAGGGCATCGCCACGGCCGCCCTGCGGGCGCTGGTCACGGAGGTGCCCGAGCGCCCCTTGTACGCCCGGGCGGCGTCGGACAACGCGGGCTCATTGCGCGTCCTGGAGAAGTGCGGCTTCCGTGCCGTCGCGACGGCCAGCGGGTACGCCAACGCGCGGGGTGCGGAGATCGAGGAGACGGTGCTGATCCTGGAGGGCTGAGCGACAGCCCCGTCTCTGCCCCGTCCGGCGGAGGCGGATCGTCGTCGTGCAGGAGGTGCACCCCCTCTCCCCCGCGGGGGCCTGATCGCATGACGCAGTCGATCGCTCCCCGCGCCGCTCCCCGCCCCGCCGCCCCTCTCAGCCGCCCCCGGCGCATCCTCCGCGCCGTCGCCGTCCTCTCCTGCGTGCCGTACCTCGGGCTCGAGGCCGCCTGGATCGCCGGGAGTCACGTCGGCATCCCCGAGGGGAGCGGGCTGCGCGACAACCGGGTGGGCATGGCCAGGGTCAACGGCATCACCGTGCTGCTGGTCCCTCGCCTCGATCGGGGACACGACCCGCCGTACCGTCGGCGAACTCGGCGCCGTGCTGGGCGTGTTGCGAGGGCGACGCCCCCGGCACGGCCCCGGCGCCGACCCTCGCGGCCGACCTCGACGGTCTGCTGTCCCGGACCCGGGCGGGCGGAGCCCGCGTGTCCGCCACGGTCGACGCCGGCCCGGAGTCCCTGCCTCCGCTGCTGTCCCGCGAGGGCTACCGGATCGTGCAGGAGGGGCTGAGCAACGCCCTCGAGCACGCGGGCGACCGGGTCGCCCTGGACGTACGGATCGCGGTGTCGGACGGGCGGCTGGAGATCACCGTGGAGAATCCGGTGACCGGCCCCGCGTCCTCCCGTCCCGGCGGCGGCCACGGCCTGCGCGGCATCGCGGACCGGGTCAGGCTGCCGGACGGGACCACGACGGCCGGACCGGCCGCCGGATCGTCCGGACCGGCCGGGGAGAGATACGACGCGCTGCGCGCCGGAGCCGCCCGGTTCCTGCTGAAGCGGGCGGACGCCGACGCGCTCGTGCAGGCGGTCCGGCTCGTGGCGCGCAGCGACAGCCTGCTGTTCCCGGCGGCCGTGCGCACCCTCGCGACCGAACACGCAAACGCGCGCACCCGGCGCCGCCCGGTGCGAGCGGGAGGTGCTGCGGCACATGGCGGAGGGGCTCACCAACGCGGCGGACCGCCCGCCGGATGGAGGTCGGCCCCGCCACGGTGAAGTCGCACGTGGCGGCCGTGCTGGCCGAGACGGGCACGCGGGACCGGACACAGGCGGTCATCGCGGCGTACGAGGCGGGGTTTCCTGAACGCCGGATGAGAAAACGGGACGGGTGGGAACGATCCGCCCCACCCGGCTCGTCTTCATGTTCGGGATGAACAAGACGATCAGGCGCGCTTCGGTCTTCGCGCTGCTGCTGGTGTTCGCTCTGCTGGTCAGGGCGACCTGGGTGCAGTTCTACGAGGGCCAGGCGCTCGCAGACGACAAGGACAACCGGCGGAACGCGATCGAGACGTACTCGGCGCCGCTCGGGAACATCATCGTGGCCGGCCGGTCGATCACCGGCTCGGCGCCGACGAAGGGCAGCGACCTCAAGTACAAGCGCACGTACACGGACGGCGAGTTGTACGCGGCGGTGACGGGCTACGCCTCGCAGGCATACGCCCCGACCCAGCTGGAGGGCATCTACGCCGACCTGCTCAACGGCACGGACAGCCGGCTGAAGTCCGTGATGGACACCATCACCAACCAGCGGGCCGACCCGGGCAACGTGGTCACGACGATCGACCCGGACGTGCAGAAGGCGGCGTACGACGCGCTCGGCGACAAGAAGGGCGGGGCCGTCGCCATCGACCCGAAGACGGGGAAGATCCTCGCTGTCGTGTCGACCCCGTCGTACGACCCCTCGTCGCTGACGGACGCCAACACGGCGGGGGTGGCCTGGAAGAAGCTCACCTCGGATCCGGACAAACCCCTGACCAACCGTGCGCTGCGGCAGCCGCTGCCGCCGGGGTCGACGTTCAAGCTGGTCGTGGCGGCGGCCGCGCTGGAGGACGGGCTGTACTCGTCGGTGGACGAGAAGACCGACAGCCCGAACCCGTACCCGCTTCCGGGCACGACCCGGGTGCTGGACAACGAGAACCCGAGCGCGCCGTGCGCGAACGCCTCGATCCGGGTGGCGTTGCGGTACTCCTGCAACAACGTCTTCGGGAAGATGGCCGTCGACCTGGGCCAGGACAAGGTCAAGGCGATGGCCGAGAAGTTCGGCTTCAACGACGACAAGCAGGACGTGCCGGTCCGGGCCTACACGAGCGTGTACCCGTCGGACATGTACCCCTCGGAGACGGCCCTGACGGGCATCGGTCAGTTCGACGTCACCGCGACGCCGCTGCAGATGGCCATGGTGTCGGCGGCCATAGCCAACGGTGGCAAGCTGGTTTCGCCGCATATGGTCTCGCAGATCACCAACAGCGGTGGTGATGTGTTGCAGGACTACAACGACGACGCGGGCTCGAAGGAGATCGTCAGCTCCTCGACCGCCGAGCAGTTGGAGTCGGCGATGCGGACGGTCGTGGAGCAGGGCACCGGCACGAACGCCCAGATCCCGGGCGCGACCGTGGGCGGCAAGACGGGTACGGCCCAGCACGGCGAGAACAACAGCCAGGTGCCGTACGCCTGGTTCACCTCGTACGGGAAGTCCGACTCGTCGGGCAAGGAGGTCGCCGTGGCGGTCGTCGTCGAGCAGTCGGACGCGGCCCGCTCGGAGGTCAGCGGCAACGGCCTGGCGGCGCCGGTCGCCAAGGCGATGATGGAAGCGGCGCTGAAGGACTGAACCTCCGTCGCCCGGAAGGCGTCTGTACAGATGGGCCGCCCCCTTCCCCCGGGGGCGGCCCATCACCGTTACCTCGCTCCCAGGAACTGCTCGATCGGGTCGATCGCGAAGTACACGAGGAACAGCGCCGAGGTCCCCCACAGCAGCCAGTGGACCTCCTTGGCCCTGCCGAGCACGGTCTTGATGACGACGTAGGCGAGGAATCCGGCGCCGATGCCGTTGGTGATGGAGTAGGTGAAGGGCATCACGGCGATGGTGAGGAACGCCGGGATGGCGATGTCGTACCGGTCCCAGTCGATGTGCTTGACCTGGGTCATCATCAGGAAGCCGACGGCGACCAGGGCGGGGGCGGCCGCCTGGAGCGGGACGATGGTGAGCAGCGGGGTCAGGAACAGCGCGAGGGCGAACAGGCCGCCGGTGACGAGGTTGGAGAAGCCGGTGCGCGAGCCCTCGCCGACGCCGGCCGCGGACTCGATGTAGGAGGTCGCCGAGGAGGCCGAGGCCGCGCCGCCCGCGACCGCCGCGGCACCGTCGATGAGCAGCACCCGGCCGAGGTTCGGGACCTTGCCCTCCTCGTCGAGCAGGCCCGCCTCGGCGCTGATGCCGACGACCGTGCCCATGGTGTCGAAGAAGTCGGACAGGATCAGGGTGAAGACCAGCAGGACGACGGTGATGACGCCGACGCCGGGGGCGCTGAAGGCCCCGAACAGGTCGAAGTCGCCGATGAGTCCGAAGTCGGGGGTGTCGACGAGCTGGTCGGGCCAGGACGGTGTGGTCAGGCCCCAGGTCTTGATGTCGGCTATGGAGTTGATCACTATCGCGAGCGCGGTCATGGTGACGATGCTGATCAGGATGGCGCCCTTGACCTTGCGGGCGAGCAGGCCGATCGTCAGCAGAACGCCGAGGCAGAAGACGAGAATCGGCCACCCGGTGAGCGTGCCCGTGCCGCCCAGCTGAACCGGCACGGTGGTGTTCGCGGCGTCCGGGATGCGGCTGACGAACCCGGCGTCGACGAAACCGATGAAGGCGATGAACAGGCCGATGCCGACGCTGATCGCCTGCTTGAGCGGCTGGGGTATGGCGTGCATGACGGCCTCGCGCAGACCGGTCACCACCAGCACGCAGATCAGCAGGCCTTCGAGGACGATCAGGCCCATCGCGTCGTCCCAGCTCATGAGCGGGGCGATCTGGAAGGCGACCACGGCGTTCAGGCCGAGTCCGGCGGCGAGCGCGAGGGGCAGGTTGCCGCCCACGCCCATGATGATCGTCATGACCGCGGCCACCAGGGCGGTGGCGGTGGTGAGCTGGACGCCGTCCAGCTGGTGCCCGAACTTGTCCTTCGCGCTGCCCAGGATGATGGGATTCAGGACAAGGATGTAGGCCATCGTGAAGAACGTGGCGAAGCCGCCGCGTATCTCACGGCCGAAGGTGGACCCCCGCGCGGAGATCTTGAAGAACCGGTCGACGCTGTTCACCGCGGGTGGTGCGGCGTCGGGCCGGTCGGCCACCTTCTGTGATTCGGACATGGCTGGTGCTCCTCGGTGCCGGGTGATCGGTGTGCGGATGCTGGCTGGATTGTTCCCGTGTTGAACCACGTTCAGGTTTTCTTCGTGTTACGGAATCAGAGTGCGGCCTGCCATACGCCGTTCGAAGCTCCGTACGAACCATCCTGAGAACGCTGCTACGCTTCCCGATCTCGTCCGGACCTCCCCCGGATGATCACATGTCATCTACATGACACTCACAGGCACCCCGGCCGGGAGTGCCCGAAGCCGCTGCGAGGAGAGGTCGCCCGTGGGCACAGTCGTCGACGACGCCGCCTCCGTGGAGTTCCACGCCTTCTTCGAGCGTCACTACGCCGAACTGTCCCGCCTGGCCTACCTGTTGACGGGCGAGTCGGACACCGCCGACGATCTGGCGGCGGACGCGTTACTGGCGCTGTGGCACCGCTGGGACCGGGTGCGCGCGGCCGACCATCCGGCGGCGTACGCGCGCGGTGTGGTCGCCAACCTGGCCCGCAGCCGGATCCGCAGCGCCGTGCGTGAGCGGCGGCGCATCGCCCTGTTCTGGTCGCAGCGCGAGGAGAACACCGAGAACCCGGACGTCGCGGGCGTGGTCGACGTCCAGGAGGCGTTGCGCAGGCTGCCGTTCCGCAAGCGGGCCTGTGTGGTGCTGCGACACGCGTTCGACCTCTCGGAGAAGGACACCGCGCTCGCTCTCGGCGTCTCGGTGGGTACGGTGAAGAGCCAGACCTCCAAGGGAATGGCCGAACTCCAGCGGTTGCTGGGCACACAGGGAGTACCGCAGCGGATGCACGCGGCGGTGGGCGCTCCCCGTTGCTCGCCGGTCGTGGAAAGCTTGCGGGCGCGCACCGGTGAGGGCGGAGGAAGGGACCGATGACCATGCGGCGGGACGTGCACGAGGAGCTGCGCGCCCGGCTGCACGAGGCGGCCGGGACGCACGAGCCCGACCGGGAGCGCATCCTGGCCCGGGTCGAACGCGGTATGGCCGGTGGTCCGGCCGGCTCAGGCCACCGGGCGACGCGTCCGCCGGTGTTCGGGTGGATGCGGGTGGCCGGTGCGACGGCCGCGGTGGCGGGCGTGCTGGCCGTGGGTGGTTACGCGGTCGCGTCCGCGGTGAAGGAGAACGCCCCGCAGCCGCAGGGCGTGGCGGCGTCGCCCACGCCCACGCCGTCGCCGGAGGCGACGAGCCGGGCCCCCGTGCCGCCGGTGGATCCCACACCGTCCGACCCGCCGGAGCGCCGCGAGTCCGACGCTCCGCCGCCCTCGCGGACGCCGAGCACCTCCGTCACCGGGCGGTCGCCCGCCGCCACCGAGGACGGGCCGCTGTGGTCGGACGGCTCGGTCGACCCGCACAGCAACGACTTCTGGGCGCAGAGCAACATCACGATCAAGACGCGTGAGGAACTGACCGCGCTGACCGTGCGGTTGAGCGTCGCCCAGACCGGCGGGGTCTCCGACGCGGGCGCCTGGCGGTCGCTGCCCGAGCAGGACTTCACGCTCACGGTCGGCGAGCGGGACGGCTTCCTCGTCTACACCTGGACCCTGAAGGAGGGCCGTAAGGTCCCGGCGGGCGAGTGGGTGTTCGCGGGCCAGTTCGACCACGAGCGCGGCGGCCGTGACGCCGGCGCCGACCGCTATGCGGTGACGGCCGCCGCCGGTGCGGAGCGGCTGTCCGTGGGCGGCGGTTTCGCGGCCGTGGGCGACGCCGAAGACGACTCGTGAAAAATTCCTGAAGACGCGGCAACCCTTTCCTCACCGGTGGCGACCACCAGGCGCAAGAGTCACCCCCCATTGAGGAATCGGTACATGACTGCACCAGCAGAACAGCGCGTCCGCCACCGTCGCCGGGTCACCAAGCGGCGGGCGGTGATCGCCGGGGTGTCGGCGTTCGGCATCACGGGAGCGGCGATCATCACGACGTCGATGCTGTCGACGGCGGGCGCCGCGTCCTCCTGGCCCACGGACAAGGGCAAGACGCCCGTGTCGAAGACCATCCCGGTCTCCGGTGTCCGCGACGGCGGGATGAAGATGTTCTACGGCTCCGGCGCGCTCGGCGGCGACAGCCAGGACGAGGGCCAGGACCCGCTCTTCGAGCTGGCCGACGGCGCGGTCCTGAAGAACGTCATCATCGGCACCCCGGCCGCGGACGGCGTGCACTGCAAGGGCAGTTGCACGCTCCAGAACGTGTGGTGGACGGACGTCGGCGAGGACGCGGCCAGCTTCAAGGGCAAGTCGTCGTCGGCCGTGTACAAGGTGATCGGCGGCGGCGCGAAGAACGCCGACGACAAGGTGCTCCAGTTCAACGGCGCCGGCACGCTTAACGTGTCGGGCTTCCAGGTGCAGAACGCCGGGAAGCTGGTGCGCTCCTGCGGCAACTGCAAGACGCAGTACAAGCGCACGATCGTGCTGGACGACATCGACGTCACGGCGCCCATGAACTCGATCGTCGGCGTGAACGCCAACTACGGCGACACGGCCACGCTGTCGAAGATCCGCATCCACGGCGACAGCAAGAAGAAGATCAAGACGTGTGTGCGCTTCGAGGGCAACAACACGGGCAAGGAGCCCAAGGAGCTGACCCCGCCCGGCCCGGACGGCAAGACCTGCAAGTTCAAGGCCTCGGACATCAGCTACCAGTGATGCCGCAGCACGTGTGAGCTCCGGCCGGCCCGAATCCCCCTCGGGCCGGCCGGATGCCGGATGTCCGGGCCCCCAGTCGGACTCCCCGGCACCCCCGACCCTCCGGAGCCCCCCTCCGGACGGTCGAGCAGCCCTGGCCGAGCCCCCTCGGCCAGACGGCAGGACGCCCCCGTCGGTTCGCACCGGCGGGGGCGTCGCCCTGTGCGGCGAACTAGTCCATCGTGGCGCCGATGGTCGTCGAGCCGGTCGTCAGGAACGTCGTCGCGGGGAGGGAGCCGTCCGCCCGGCGGGCTCCGTACGCGCTGGTCGCGTCCGTCGACCTGAAGGACGGGGTGGGGACGCCGCTGTCCCAGTTGTTGCCGGCGGAGACCGTCGACGAGGCCGGCTTGGCAGGGCCGCCCTTGTCGCGCACGGCGAGGTTCTTGCCGAGGCGGGCCTTGCCGGTGGCGAAGTAGAAGCCGTTGTGGGCGTTGGCGTACGTGGTGTTGCGGTTCACGGCGATGGCGCCGGTGTTGGAGTTCTCGGTGAAGCCGTGCAGCGTGTTGTCCCAGGCTGCGTTGTTGTTGACGACATGGGCGACCGACGCTCCCCCGCCGCCCAGTTTGAAGCCGTTGCCGTTGCCCTCGAAGGCCGGGTCGTGCCAGCGGTTCTCGCCGTTGCCGAAGGCCCAGGAGTGCTCGATGGTGACCGGCGAGGAGAACTGCCAGAGGTCGAGGCCGTCGTCGGAGTTGTTGAACAGCCGGGCGCCGGTGATCCTGTTGCCCGTCCCGGAGCCGAACTTGACGGCGATGCCGTCGGCGTTCTGGCCGTGGCCGGCCGGGTCGTAGTTGCCGTGGCTGTCCAGGTTCTGCACGAGGTTGCCGGTGGTGCCGTCGCCGCGCAGGGTGAAGCCGGAGTCGCCGTTGTCCGCGGTGACGAGGTTCTTGAAGACGCCGCCGGCGGAGGATGTGGCGACGAAGCCCTGGGCCGGTGAGTTGACGAAGGCGAGGTTCTCGACGGTCCAGTTGTCGCCGTGGATGGCGGCCAGCCAGGAGCCGGCGGGCAGCTTGGAGCCGTCGATGCGGACCTTCTCGCTGCCGTACGCCCGCAGGGTGATACGGGCCGAACTCGTTCCGTTCGCCGTGGACTTGAGGGTCGCGGCCGGATAGTAGGTGCCGCCGCGGACCTGGATGGTGGTACCCGCGGTGGCGTTCTTCACGGCCGCTTCGAGCTGGGCCGCGGTGGAGACGGTGACGGTCGACGAGGCGGCCTGCGCGCCGCCGCCCGAGAGCCCGAGATAGACGCCGCCCGCCCCCGAGGCGCAGGCCACCGCGGCGGCGATGGTGAGCGTACGGGTCCTGCGATGGCGTCCTGCGCTGAGCGGCACGGAGCGTTCCTTTCCTGGGGAATGGGGACGGAAACGGTTCGGAGGGGCCCGCTCCGTCCCGTTTCCGACCAGCAGTCGCCGCCGTGCCGCAAAGGGTTGCCGTCGTCGCGTACACAGGTGTGCCCGAGGCTCCGAAAGTTTCGGAACCACCGGCCTCATGCACACCCGTTGACGCCCTGTCCCCGTCCGGTGAAACTCCGAGAGCCGCTATCCAACAGAATCCCCCAGACTCCGACAGGAAGTGTCATGCGCCCCCGCACGCTCCTGCTGCCGTTCCTGGCACTGACCGGCCTCCTCCTGACCCTTCTCACGGCGCCACCCAGCACCGCGGAATCCGGAGCACCACCCGTGAAGCAATCCAAGTACGCCGGCTATCTCTTCGCCTACTTCACGGGCGAGGGCACCGCCGACGGCGAGCAGATCCGTTACGCCCTCAGCCGGGGCAACGACGCGCTGCACTGGCGTGAGCTGAACGCCGGCAAGCCGGTCCTGACGTCGACGATCGGCGAGAAGGGCCTGCGCGACCCGTTCGTGATCCGCTCCCCCAAGGGCGACAAGTTCTATCTGATCGCCACCGACCTGCGGATGTACAAGAACTCCAGCGGCAGCTGGGACCAGGTCCAGCGGCACGGCAGCAAGTCGATCATGGTCTGGGAGTCCACCGACCTGGTCAACTGGACCGACCAGCGCCTGGTGAAGGTCTCCCCGGACAACGCCGGCAACACCTGGGCCCCGGAGGCCTACTGGGACGACGAGCTCGGTGAGTACGTCGTCTTCTGGGCGTCGAAGCTGTACGCCGACGACGACCCGGAGCACAAGGGCAACACGTACAACAAGATGATGTACGCGACGACCAAGGACTTCCGGACCTTCAGCGAGCCGAAGATCTGGAACGACCCCGGCTACTCGGTGATCGACTCCACGGTCGTGAAGTACAAGGACGAGTACTACCGCTACACCAAGGACGAGCGGGACCCCAGCTCCTCCAGCCCCTGCTCCAAGTTCATCACCGGTGAGAAGGCGACGTCCCTGACCTCGACGAAGTACGACTTCGTGGCCGACTGCATCGGCAAGGGCGCGATGGACCGCGGTGAGGGCCCGACGGTGTTCAAGTCGAACACCGAGAAGAAGTGGTACCTGTTCATCGACGAGTACGGCGGCCGCGGTTACGTCCCGTTCGAGACCACCGACCTCGCCTCCGGCAAGTGGACCCCGTCCACCAACTACCAACTGCCCGCGAGCCCGCGGCACGGCACGGTGCTCCCGGTGACGCAGGCGGAGTACGACCGGCTGCTGGCGGCGTACCCGTCGACGCCCACCTCGGTCGTGGACGCGACGGCGAAGCACCAGAAGGGCTACTCCATCGTCACGGACAGCGCCTCGAAGGTCGTGCTGCCGATGGAGCCGGACGCCGAGCTGCGCGGCCTCGCCCCGAAGCTGTGGGTGGGCAAGGGCGCGACGCTGAGCCCGAAGTCCGGCACCCGGCGCGACTTCCGCACACCGCAGAAGTACACCGTGACGGCGGCCGACGGCACCAAGCGCACCTGGACGGTCGAGGCGGTCCGCACCCGCAGCCCCCTGCTGCCCGGCCTGAACGCCGACCCGGACGTCCACTACCTCAACGGCAGATACTGGATCTACCCGACGACCGACGGCTTCCAGGGCTGGAGCGGCACCAAGTTCAAGGCGTACTCGTCGAAGGACCTGGTCCACTGGAAGGACCATGGCGTCATCCTCGACCTCGGTCCTGACGTGACCTGGGCCGACAAGTACGCCTGGGCGCCCGCGATCGCCGAGCGGAACGGCAAGTACTACTTCTACTTCTGCGCCGAACAGCAGATCGGCGTGGCGGTGGCCGACTCCCCCGCCGGCCCCTTCAAGGACGCGCTCGGCAAGCCGCTGGTCGCCAAGGGCGGTGCGCTCAAGGGCCAGATGATCGACCCGTCGGTCTTCACGGACGACGACGGCCAGGCGTACCTGTACTGGGGCAACGGACGCGGGTACGTCGTCCCGCTGAACGACGACATGGTGTCCTTCGACGCGTCGGAGGTGCGGGACATCACCCCGGACAACTTCCGCGAGGGCTCCTTCGTGATCAAGCGGAAGGGCACGTACTACTTCATGTGGTCGGAGGACGACACCCGCAGCGAGAACTACCACGTGGCGTACGCGACGGGCCCGTCCCCGCTCGGCCCGTGGACCAAGCGCGGGACCATCCTTCAGAAGCGGCCCGAGTACGGCATCCTCGGCACCGGTCACCACTCGGTGGTGAACACCCCCGGCACCGACGACTGGTACATGGTCTACCACCGATTCGCCCTCAACGGCCCCGGCAGGCCCGGCGGCGACGGCATGCACCGGGAGACCACCATCGACCGCATGGAGTTCGCGGCCGACGGCAGCATCAAGCCGGTACTGCCGACGCTGGAGGGCATCGAGCCGGTACGGCGATGAGCCTCACAGGACGTCGTCGAGCCAGCTGAAGACCTCGTCCTGCATCTCGCGGGTGAAGACGTGGCCGAGCTCCGGCCACGTCTTCACCCGTATCCGCTCCTCGGCGTGGCGCGACCGCCAGACGGCACGCAGCTTGTCGTACGCGACCCGTACCCCCTCGGCCGGGAACAGCGTGTCGAGCCCGCCGTTGAGGAACAGCACGGGCCGGGGCGCGGCGATGCTCGCCACGTCGGGGATGTCGAGGTGCCGGGCGAGCCCCGGGTGGAGCATGTAGTACGCCGACTGCCCGCGCAGCGTGTTGTTGCCGGGCACCATCATCTCCTTCAGGCCGGTCATCCAGCACACGCTCGCGGCGGCCGCGACGTGGTCGCTGAGGGCGGCCGTCTGCCACGCGCGGTAGGCGCCCATGGAGAAGCCGACGGCCGCGACCCGCCGGGCGTCCACCCGGTCGAGTCCGGCCAGGAAGGCTGCGGCCCGCTGGTCCTCCCGGGCCATGAGCCCGGCGAGCGAGGAGCCGAGGTTGTAGAAGTTGGCGGCGAGGGCCTGCTGCTGCTCGTAGGCGAGCGGGCCGCGGTCGCCCCAGCCGAGCGCGTCCAGGCACAGCACCACATAGCCGCGCCGCGCCAGTTCGTCGCCGACGAACCGCCCGCTGAAGTACTTGTCCGCCCAGGACCGGGCGGAGGCTAGACGCGTGTCGTCGTACCAGGGCCGGACGAGTTTCTCCTTGCCGATGTCGAACCTGGCGCCGTGGTCGTGCAGGAGCAGCACGGCGGGGAAGGGGCCCTCGCCGTGCGGGGTGAGCAGGACGCCGCGCACCCGTTCGTAGCGGGTGAGGGAGACGGTGACCGACTCCCTTGTGTATCCGTCCCCTTGGGAACGCCCACCGATCTCCGGGGCGAACGGCGTCCCGTCCTGCCGTTCGACGAGCAGGTGCTCCTCGACCGTGGCCCGGGCGGCACGCCGCCAGGCGCGGAAGTCGCGGATCGGGGATCTCCCCCAGGCGAGCGGAAAGGTCAGGGCGTCCTTCAGTGCCGGGTGGAAGTCGGGCAGCGGGCCGTCCACGACCGCCGCCTCCGCCCCGCTCACCGCTGCCCCGGCCAGCAGGGCCGCGCTCGCCCCGACCACGAACGTCCGTCGGCCCAGCGGCTCATGAGTGCCCATACGACCTCCCGGTTCCGGCGTGCCGCAGCACGTGACTCTCGACCGCCGACGGGGACGTCAGGGCGTGGTAGTCGTAGACATCGGCGGGATCCCAGCCGACGTCGGTCCCGAGGCCGAGACCGACGGCCACGGCGTTCAGCCGGGCGGGCCGGCCGTTGAACCAGGAGCCGGTGTCGCGGAACCGCTCGCCCCCGTAGTCCGCGACGGCGAGCGACGGCCCTCCCCCGGGATACCGGAAGACGTTGCGCTCGGAGAAGATCGCGGACTCCACGCCGACGCCCAGGGCGTAGAGCGGCGCCTGCCCCCGGTGGACGTTGTTGACGACGTGCACCTGCCCGAAGCGCACACGCGGGGCGCGCTGCACGATGCCGTTGAACAGGTTGCGGACGAAGGTCACCTTGAGGTGCCCGCGGTCCCGGTCGCCGCGTCCGTCGCCCGACCCGATCAGGATCGCCTTGTCGTGGTCCTCGAACCGGCTGTCGGAGACCGTGACGAAGTCGGAGCCGTCCTCGATGTCCAGCAGCCCGTCGTGCCGCTGGACGCGCTCGCCGTGGAAGCCGAGGGGCGCCTCGCGGTCGGGGAAACGGCCGTCGGTGAAGGTGCAGTGGTCGATCCAGATGTTCTTGCCGGTGATCACGGTCAGCGCGTCGAAACGGGCGTTCCAGCTGCCGCGTGTGCCGTCGTCCGGGGACCAGCTGGTGAAGTGGTCGACGGGCGCCTCCAGGTGCAGGTTGCGCACGATGATGTTGCTGCCGGTGTTGACCGTCAGGAACACCCCGAGCAGCCGGGCGTCGCGGCCCACGCCGACGAGGGTGGTGTTGCTCGGCACGGTGAGCTGGATCTGTGCCTTCTCCTTGTTCGACCCGGTCTGGCGCAGCTGCCGCTGCTGCTTGCAGTGGTCGTAGCGGGTGTCGGACCAGCCGGCGCCGTCCTCGCCGAAGCAGGACATGTACCTGCCGAGGTCGTATCCGGGCGCGTAGTCCTGCTCGCCGAGCAGGGAACCGTCGTCCGCCTCATGCCCGGAGATGTCGCCGACGACCCGGATGACCTTGGGCTCGGTGGGCGCTCCGCCGTTGGCCAGGGCCTGCTTGAGCTCGGCGCGGGTGTCCACCGTCCAGGTCGTACCGCCCGCCCCGCCGGTGGTGCCGGAGCCGGTCGAGGCCCAGCCGACCGGGGTGCGTTCGGCGGCGGAGGCCGGTGAGACCGGCCAGAGCAGGCAGAGGCCGAGGAGGAGGACAGCGGCCCTACGCATAGGGCCGCCAATCGCCGAGGTACGTCTCCCTGGTGTGCGACCGGGCCTGTGCGCGGGTGAGTTGCGGCCGGTTCTCCGGTACGCGAATCGCCGCCCCCGGTCCCGAGTTCCGGTACTCGGCGAACCGCATGGTCTGCCAGGGATACGCCTCCCGCATGTTGGTGTACGGGGCCACCGCGTCGATGCCCGGCCCGATCCGGGTCTCCCGCACCACCAGCGACGGCCAGGCCGTGGTCTCGTACGACGGCACCCAGGGCCGGGCCAGCTTGTACGCCCCGTCCTCGGCGCCGGAGGTGATACGGCAGCGGACGGCGAGGATGCCGTACGGGTTCGCCCGGGCCGTGGAGGGCGCGAAGACCATGCCCTTGGGCGTGAAGTCCACGTCCCGGTCCAGCGTGCGGAAGTGGCACTGCTCGAACACGGCGGTCGCCCGCCCGAAGACGAAGTCGACGTCTCCCTCGATGTAGCAGTGCCGGAAGTACTGCCGGTCGAAGACGTCCAGCGCGCTGGTGTCGACGAAGAGGGTGTCCTGGTGGGCCAGGAGACGGACGTTCTCGAAGGACGACCGGTCCCCCGTCAGGTACGCGGCGACCGCCTGGGTGCCGGTGATCTCGGGGTGGTCGGCGCGCAGCCAGTCGTTGGCGAGGGTGAGGCAGCGGACGGTGAGGCCGGGGGCCGCCGAGGTGAAGGTCGCGGAGCCCGCCGTGCCGTACGTGGTGCCGTCGGGCTTCTTCGTGCCGCTTGCGTTGTCGTACACGATGACGGCGTCGCGCGGGTCGTGGGTGGCACCGCGCAGGGTCAGCCCGGCCTTGTGCGCGGGGATGTTCACGACCTCGCGGTACGTCCCCGGGTGCACGACGACCGTCCAGCCCGGCCCGTCGACGGCGTCCACGGCCGCCTGGACCGAGCCGCCGGGGCGGACGTGCAGGACGTGGTGGCGCGGCGCGGCGGAGGCGGGCCGGGAGCCGGCGGCGGTCAGGCCGCCGGCGACGCCGGTGAGCAGGAGAGTGCGTCGGCGCATCTCAGCACGCCTCCGGTGGCCGCCAGTCGCCGAGCCAGGTGGCGCTGGTCGCCGACCGGGCCTGCTCGTCGGTGAGCTGGGGCCGGTTCTCCGGGACGGTGACGACGGCGCCCGGGCCGGTGTTGCCGTACTCGGCGAAGCGCTGGTCCTGCCAGGGGTGGGCGTCCCGCATGTTGGCGTAGGGCGCGACCGCGTCGATGCCCGGGCCCAGCCAGGTGTTGCGCACCGTGAGCATCGGGCGGACTGTGGTGCTGGAGGTGGGCACCCAGGGGCGGGCCAGCTTGTAGTAGCCGTCCGGGGCCTCGCTGCTGACGTGGCTGCGCGTCACGAGGTAGCCGTGCGGGTTCGCGCGCTCCGTGGAGGGGGCGAAGACGAAGCCGTACGGGGCGCCGGACGCGTCGGTGCGGTTCAGGGTGCGGAAGTGGCAGTGCTCGAAGACGGCCGTGGCCCGGCCGAAGACGAAGTCGACGTCGCCCTCGACGTAGCAGTGCGAGAAGAACTGGCGGGCGAAGAGGCTCGCCGAGTTGGAGTCGGCGTACAGGGTGTCCTGGTGGCCGAGGAAACGGCAGTGGTGGAAGGCCGAGCGGTCGCCCTGCACCTTGATGGCGACGGCCTGGGTGCCCGTGATGTCGGGGTGGTCGGCGCGCAGGAAGTCGTTGGCGAAGGTGATCCGGTGGGCGGTGAAGCCGTCGGCCCGGACGGTGGTGGTGGCCGAGCCGGTGGTGCCGTAGGTGCCCGAGCCGTCCGGCTTCGGGGTGCCGGCCGCGTTGTCGTAGACGATGACGACGTCGCGCGGGCCGTCCCCGGCGCCGAGCCAGGTCATCTCCGTGCGGGAGCGGTCGACGGAGACCGTCTCCCGGTAGGTGCCCGGTGCGATGACGAGGGTCCAGCCGCTGCCTCCGACGGCGGTCACGGCGGCCTGGACGGAGGTGAAGTCGCCCCGGCCGGACGGGTCGACGTACAGGGTTCGCGCGTTAAGGCGCGCGGACGGGGAGCCGTAGCGGCCGAACGGGCGGGATGCCGCGGCTCGCGCGGGGGCCGGTGCGAGGCCGAGTGCGGCGCCGGCGCCGGCGGTCGCCAGCAGGAAACTTCTTCTGGACGGGGGAAGTCGGAAGCGGCGGGGCGAGGCCATGCGGGTGCTCCTTCGCAGTGCGGGTCGTTCGGGAGATGTCGGGTTCTTCCTCGCCGTGGGGGGTGCGGGGCCGGGGCGGCGGGTGCGCCCCGGCCCGGTGGTGCGGCAAGCGGGCGCCGGGGAGGTTCCCCGGGGGCGCTCAGGTCAGTACAGGCGGCCGGCGCCCGCGCGGTGGTCGACCAGCCACGGGATCGCCCGCGGCGAGTGGACCTGTGTACGCAGGGTCGGCTTCCAGCCGGCGCCGGACTGCAGGGTCTCCTCGGGGATCTCCGCGTTGTGCACGGCGATCAGGTCGGTGAGCCTGCCGTTGACGTAGTTGTTCTCGGCGGTCAGCGGCGCTTCCTTCCACTTCTTCAGTGTCCTGGCCGCGCTGACCCCCTTCGGCAGCGAGAAGGCGTTGTCCGTGGCGTACAGCCGGGACTCGATGCCGATGCCGAAGGTGTAGACGTAGGACTGGTCCTTGGTCACCACGAAGTGGTTGTTGTACGAGTCGACCTGCCCGAACCGCACGCGCGGCGCGCGCTCGACGATGCCCGCGAAGCGGTTGTGGTGCAGGGTGACCTTGAGCTTGCCGGCGTCGTCCGCGGCGGCGCTGTCGCTGTTGCCGATCAGCATGGTCTTGTCGTGGTTCTCGAACGAGTTCCAGGACACGGTCACGTAGTTGGCGCCGCGCACGATGTCGAGCAGCCCGTCGTGCTGCTGGTAGATCTCACCGAAGTACTTCGGCAGGGAGCTGTCGGGGTAGCGGCCGTCGGTGAGGGTGTTGTGGTCGACCCACACATGGGTGGAGCCGTAGATGACGACGCCGTCGTACTCGGAGTTCCAGGCTCCGGTGTCGCCGTCGGTCGGGTCCCACTGCGGGAAGCAGTCGATCGGGGCCTCGATGGTGAGGTTGCGCAGGATGACGTTGCGCACGCCCTTGATCTGCAGGCTGCCGCCGAGGATGCCGGAGTTCTCCCCGACGCCGACGATGGTGGTGTTGGAGGGGACGCTCACCTTGATGGCCTTGTCCTGGTTGTCCGCGGACGCGTCCCGCAGGTCCTCCTGCTCCCCGCTGACCGGGGTGTCGAGGCCCCAGACGGCGGGGTCGTAGTCGGCGAGGTACTGCTGGAAGTCGTAGCCCTCGGCCTCGAAGGCCTCGCAGCCCTGGGCCACGGCGTCGATCATCCCCTTGACCTTGATGATCCTCGGGGCGCCACCGCCGGCCTTCAGGGCGGCCCTGAACTCCTCCCAGGTGGTGACGGTGTAGACGTGCGCGGCGTCGGCGGCCGAGCCACCCGTCGTACCCGTGCCCTGTGAGGCCCAGCCGTCCTTCGCGGCGAGCACTTCACGGCCGAGATCCCGGCCGCCCGCCTGGGCGGTGGTGCCGGCGGTCAGGGACAGCACCAGGGCGGTGCATCCGACGAGCGCTGCGGCTCTTACTGTGGCATGCCCATGCCAGCTCTGTGGGTTCATGGTGCGGCTCTCCTAGTACAGGACGGGGGTGGGTCAGGCGGTGGCCTGCGGCCAGGTGATCCAGGACTCCGGGATGTCGTCGTCCAGCCGGCGCACGTCCCGCGGCGCCAGTACCCGGGTGCGCAGCAGTTCCCGCACCGCCAGCCGCGCCACGGCGATCGCGCCGGGCGGGTTGAAGTGCGTGTTGTCCTGCTCGGTCTCGGTCCAGTTGAAGTACTTCTTCGTCTCCTCGACCCCGAGCTCCTGCCACAGCGCGATCGACAGGGCCTGGATGTCGAGCAGTGCCACGCCTTCCGCCTTGGCCAGCGCCCGCATCGCCGCGGGGTACTCGCCATGTGTCGTCCGGGCGGTGCCGTTGGCGTCGAATCTGCGGCGTTCCACGGACGTGGCCAGCACGGGGCGCGCGCCGCGTGCACGGGCGCCGGCGATGTACAGCCGCAGGTGGTCCTGGTATGTCGTCCAGGGCTCGGTGTAGCGGGTGGGGTCCTCGGACTTTGCGTCGTTGTGGCCGAACTGGATCAGCAGCAGGTCGCCGGGCCGGATGGCCGCGAGGACGGCGTCGAGGCGGCCCTCGTCGACGAAGCTCTTCGAACTGCGGCCGTTCACGGCGTGGTTGGAGACCTTCAGGGGCTCGTGGAGGAAGAACGGCAGTGCCATGCCCCAGCCGGTCTCGGGGGCGGCGTCGGCGTACTTCTGGGCGGCGGTGGAGTCGCCGGCGATGAAGAGGGTGCGGGTGCGCGGGGAGCCACTGTAGGAGGAGGCGGTGGCGCGCGCGGGGGACGCGGCGGCGACGGGGACGGCGGCGATGAGCGCCGCGGCTGCGGCCTGTCTGCGGGTGAGGGACATGGAGGCGGCCTTTCAGGGCGGTGTTTCGGGGGTTCTTTCGGTAGTGCCTCTTACTTCGGGTGTGGGGGCTGCGAGGCCGGGGGGATGGAGGGCCGGCGGCGGGGCGCGATGGGTGTCCGCCGCCTGCCCTGTCCGGTGTGTGGTGTGGGGGGGATCAGCGGGCCGGGGTCAGCCCTTCTGCTCGTTCCATTCCTTCTGGGCCTCGTTGAGCTGCTCGGCCATCTTGTCCAGGAAGTCCTTGGCGCTCATGTCGCCGAGCAGGACCTTCTGGAAGCTGGGCTCGTTGTCGGCCTTGGAGATGGTGTTCCAGTCCGGCAGGTAGTACGGCAGCTGGACGATGGTGGTGGAGCCGTCGCTGAGGGCCTCGGCGGCGAGCTTGGTCGGCTCTGCCTTGGAGATCCAGGCGTCCTTGGCGGCTTCTGTGTGGGACGGGATGGCGCCGGCCGACTCGTTCCACTTGGAGTTGGCCTCGTGCGAGGCGGCGAACTCGATGAACTTCCAGGCGGCCTCCTTGTTCTTGGAGCTCTTGAACAGGCCGAGACCGTCGACGGGGTTGGAAACCTGGACGCGCTTGCCGCCGGGACCGGTGGGCTGCGGGATGCCGCGGAACTTGTCGGTGCCGAGCGCCTTCACGTGGTCCTGGTAGGAGCCCAGGTTGTGGTTGAGCATTCCGATCGTGCCGGAGTCCCACTGGGAGACCATCTTGGTGAAGTCGTTGTTGAGGTCGGCGGCCGGCGTGTACTTCTTGTACAGCCCGGCGTACTTCTCCAGCGCTTCGACGTTCTTCGGGTCGTTGAGGGTGGTCTTCTCGCCGCCGGCGTCCCAGAAGGACGTGATGCCGGACTGCCCGTACATGGCGTCCAGCGCCTGCGCGATGGAGCCCGCCCCGCCGCGGATGGTGTATCCGAACTGGTTCTTCTTGACGTTGGTGAGCTTCTCGGCGGCCTCGTAGAACGTGTCCCACGTGGTGGGCGCGTCCAGACCGGCCTTCTCGAACAGGTCGGTGCGGTAGTAGAGGGTGCCGTTGTTCGCGGAGGTCGGGATCGTGAACATGGTGTCGTCGGCGCCGCCGGCCACCTTGACCGACTCGACCATGCCCTCGTTGAGCTTGCCGTTGAGGGAGGACTTGGCAAGACGGCCCTCCAGCGGCTCCAGCGCGTCCTGCGCCGCGATGCCCGCGAGCATGGCCGCGCCGACGCCGCCGACGTCCGGCAGGCCGCCACCCTGGATGGCGGTGTCGTACTTGGACTGAACCTCGGTGGAGGGGATCCCGACGTACTCGACCTTGATGTCCGTGTTCGCCTTCTCGAAGTCGGCGATGATCTCCTTCCAGATGTCGGTGCGGACACCGCCGTTGTTGTCCCAGAAGACGATCTTCCCCTTGCCACTGCCCTCGGCTCCGCCACCGCCCCCGCCGCTGCCGTCGTCGCCGCAGGCGGTGGCGGTCAGGGCGAGCACGGCCCCCAGGGCGACGGCAGCCGACGTCCGGCGCCTTCCTGTGCTGGTGCTGCGATTGCTGATCTTCATTGGTCGGCTCTCTTCTTCTGGATCCAACGGAGATGTGCAGGTGTGGGGGTGTCAGTGCCGGTCGTACGGCGCCCAGCCGTCCGACCCGTTCAGGTAGCGGGCGACGGTGTACGACGGTGCGTCGGCGTCACTCAGCTGCGGCCGGTCCTCCGTCACGGCCGCGCCGGGCCCGTAGTTGCCGTACTCGGCGAACCGTGCGTCCCGCCAGGAGAAGCCGCTCATGTCGGTCCACGGCGAGGCCTTGATCGCGGCGGGCAGCTTCGTGTCCCGGATCAGCACCTGGGCGATGGCGTCCGGCTGGCCGCCCGGGTGCCAGGGCCGCCCCAGGTGGAACGACCCGGCGGGTGCGTCGCTGAGGATCTCCGACCGGGTGATCAGGAACCCGTACGGGTTGTCCTTCCAGGTCGAGGCGGCGGTGATGTAGCCGTTGTTCGTCGCCGATCCCCGGCTCAGCGCCCGGATCACCGACCGCTCGATGACGGTGGTGGCCCGCCCGTAGATGAAGTCGACGTCGCCCTCGATGTACGAGTCGCGGACATAGACCCGGCTGACGGTGGTCAGCTTGGGGCTGTCGGTCATCAGGGTGTCCTGGTTGCCCAGGAACGCGGTGTCCTCGAAGACGATCCGGTCGCCGGTCGTCTTCATCGCCAGCGCCTGCTCGCCCTTCAGCTCGTGCGCGGCCTCGTCGAAGTCGTTGCTGAAGGTGAGGTTGCGTGCGGTGACGTCGTTCGCGGCGATCCGGACGGTCGCGCTCCCGGTGGAGCCGCCGTACTCGGCGGGCGTGTCGTAGACGATGACCGTGTCGGAGCGGTCCCGTCCAGTCCCCTGCAGCAGGATCTTCGGCTTGTCCGCGGGAACGAGCACCTTCTCGCGGTAGGTGCCGGGCGCGACCGCGATGGTCACCGGCACGTCGTTGCCGGCGGGCACGGCGTCCACGGCGGACTGCACGGTCGGGTACGCCGCGGGGACGTGCAGCGTCACCGCGTCGCCGATCCGCGGCTGCGGGCCGGAGAAGCGCTTGACCAGCGCGGGGACGGCCGCGGCCGGGTCGAGGCGGTAGCCGTAGAACGCCCGTGGATCAAAGGCGTCACCCCAGGCGTCGTGCCGCCCCGTGGTGTTCCTCAGGATCGAGCCGCGCTGCACCAGCTCGGCCGTGGCATCGGCCTGGTGGGGGTGCTGGACACCGTCGTAGTAGCTGTTCTCGATGACCATCTCGGTCCTGCCGCGCGCCCAGCTGCCGTACGTCCACTGCGGGTCGCCGTCGGCCACCTGACGGGAGAAGTAGTTGTTGTACAGGTGCGCGTAGGCACAGTTGTCGGCGGACGGATTGCGCTGCTTCGTCCCCGTGAACCAGTTGTGGTCGATGGTGATCTGCGTCTTGGCGTTGTCGGTCCAGCCGATGCCGAACGCCTTGTTGTGGTCGGCGAACTGGTTGTAGGAGACGGTGATGTACTCGCTGTCCTTGCGCACGTCGAGCAGCCCGTCGCCCATGCGCGTGAAGCGGTTGTGGTCGATCCAGACGTGGTGGACGGAGTCCATCTGGATGGCGTCGAAGTCGGTGGTCTTGCCGTCCCAGTCGCCCTCGACGTAACTGTCCCGGATCGTCAGGTTGCGGATGATGACGTTGTGCGTGCCGGGCTTGAGGTGCAGCTCGCCGTGGACGATCTCGCCGGTGTCGCCCACGCCGATGATGGTCTTGTCGGACGCCACCACGATGTTCGAGCCGAAGGGTTCGACGGCGATCGAGCCCTTGACGCGGATGACGTACGGTTCCTCGGCCGCCGCGTATCGGGCCAGCGAGGCCTGGTCGGTGACCGTGACGACCTTGCCGCCCGCCCCTCCGGTGGTGCCGCCGGCGAGGGAGGCGAAACCGTGCGGCCGGTCGGTGAAGCGGTCGGCGGTCGTGGTGGCAGGCGTGGTCTGCGCCGTGTCCGCGGCGGGGGCGGCGGCCTTCGCCTCCCCCACCGCCCCCAGGGCCAGGGCGGCGACCAGGCCGAACACGGCGGCCATGGCTCTGCCGGATCCCGGCAAGCGCTTGCTACGGAGGTGCGTCATTGCGGCTCCCAACAGGCGGGGTGGTGATGGGTTACAGGGGTCTGATCCGGAACTGCGTGAAGGTGGCCGCGCCGGCGTGTGACTGTCCGGCGGGCGCGAGGGCGAACAGGCCGAGCAGGGCACCGACCCAGCGCCACGGGGTGGCGGCGAAGACCTGACCGGAGGGACGGAAACCGTCCCCGACGTCGCAGGAGAAGCGGCAGCGCGCCCCGGCGCCGATCTCGATGCGCAGCCGGGCCCGGCCCTCGGGCGCCTCCCGGGGGTGCGCGGCGTCCCGCTCCTGCTCCGCGACCGCCTCGGCGAACCGGTGCACCAGATGCACGGTCCCGTCCGCGCCCCGCTGGAGCCCGATCCAGCCGAACGCGTCTCCGAGCACCGCGAGTCCGGCCCGCGCGCCCGGTTCCTCGCTGTCGAGACACAGGTCCACCTCGACCACGCAGGGGGTGCCGGGCAGCCGCTGCGTGAGCACGTGCGGCAGCCTGCGCAGGTCGTGCGCGTCGGCCGAGCGGACGCAGGTCAGCCGGAGCCCGTCGCCGGAGTGCTGGGTGGCCCAGCCGTCCTGCGGGTTGGCGGTCCACTGCCACTGGCGACCGAAGCGTCCGCCGGGGAAGTCGTCGTCGGTGGCGGGCCCGGCGGGCGGCTGCGGTGGCAGGTCGGGCCGTTGGTGCAGGGCGACGGGGGCGCCCTCGTGACCGAGCACGGGCCAGCCGTCCGCACCCCAGCGCATCGGCTGGAGGTGCACGACCCGGCCGTAGGCGCCGCGCTGCTGGAAGTGCAGGAACCAGTCCTCGCCGGACGGGGTGCGCACCCAGCCGCCCTGGTGCGGCCCGTTGACGTCGGTGTCCTTCTGCTCCAGGACGACTCTCTCCTCGTACGGCCCGAAGAAGCCGCGCGAGCGGAAGGCGCCCTGCCAGCCGGTCTCCACGCTCCCGGCGGGGGCGAGGATCCAGAACCAGCCGTCGTGCTTGTAAAGCTTGGGGCCTTCGAGGGTGAACCAGCCGGGTATGCGGTCGGCGTCGACGATCACCTTGCCCTCGTCGAGGAGTTCGGTGCCGTCGGGGTGCATCCGGTGCCCGGTGAGGCGGTTCTTGATGCCGGAGCGGGACTTGGCCCAGGCGTGGACCAGATAGGCCTCGCCGGTCTCGTCGTCCCAAAGGGGACAGGGATCGATCAGGCCCTTGCCGGCCTTCAGCAGGTGCGGGCGGGTCCAGGGGCCCCTGATCTCGGGGGCGTTGATTTGGAAGATGCCCTGGTCGGGGTCGCCCCAGAAGATCCAGAAGCGTTCGTCGTGGTACCTGAGGGACGGGGCCCAGACGCCGCAGTCGTGACGGGGCCTGGCGAACTCCTCCGCCGGTTCCAGGCGTTCGAGGGCGTGGCCGACCAGGGTCCAGTTGACCAGGTCGCGGGAGTGCAGCAGCGGCAGGCCGGGGGCGCGGCCGAAGCTGGAGGCGGTCAGGTAGAAGTCGTCGCCGACCCGCACGACGTCCGGGTCGGCCCAGTCGGCGTCGAGGATCGGGTTGCGGTACGTGACGTCGGTCTGCTCGGCGCTCACGGGCTCACCGCCTTCCGGACGAGGGACGCGGCCGCGTCCCGGTCGAGGCGGCCGTCGGCGACGACGGTGACGACGCGTCGTACGACGGTGTCACCGGGCGGGATCGGCAGCCGTTCGTCGTGGGCGAGGGACGAGCCCACACCCGGGTACTCCTCGGTGCGTACGAACCACGGGTCACGCCGGGTCTGTCCGGTGGCTCCGGCGAAGACCAGCGTCCAGGTGGAGCCGGCCAGGGCGAGCCAGTCGGCGTGCCGTCCGTGGACCTCGGCCTCGCCCTCGGTGTCGGCGGTGAAGACGTCCGGGGCCCCGGATTCCTTGCGGGCCCGCCAGAAGAAGCCGCCGTAGGCCGCGCCCGGGCGGCCGTTGGTGGCGGGGCTGCCGATGGACAGCGGGTCCGGGGTGACGTTGGTGAGGGAGAAGGTGAGGTCCAGCGCCCAGGCGGAGGCGGTGAGTTCGGTGGCCGCGACCGTGCGGCGTTCCCGCAGCAGCTCGCCTCCCGCGGCCACCCAGCGCAGCTCCTCCACGAAGCCGTCGGGGTCACGCAGCTGGAAGGTGGTGTGCCGCTGGGAACCGTGGTTGTCCAGCTCGGTCGGGCCCTGGTCTCGGACGAAGGTGCGCCCGCCCCAGAAGTTGTACCCCTCGACGTCGGGAACGGCGACACCGACGCCGAGGTGGTGTGTGTGGTCGGCCGGGCTGAGCTCGGTCACGGCCGTGCCCGCCAAGGTGGTGACGGGGTGCAGGTACGGGCGCGGGGACAGGCGCGCGGGCAGCTCGGGCCTGATGACGTACCGGCCGACCGGCCGGCCCGCGACGCGCAGGACCGCGGTGTCGGTGCCGGTCACCGGGTGCTCACCTCTTTCTGGCGTGCGGGCGGGAGCGCCCAGGGGGCACCCAGCTCGGAGTACAGGGAGAGGGTGTCTGCGGCGGCCGCGACCAGTCCGTCGATGCCGGGCACGACCCTGCGGTTCTCGCCGGGGACCCGGTGCCAGGCGGTGTCGGGCAGCGGGGCCGGGTCGGGGGCCTGCCGGATCGCCTCCACGACCTGCATGAAGGCGCCGGTCTCGTCCGGGGTGACCAGCAGGCCGGCCCGGTGGTGAGGTGCGCGACGAGGTTCTCCAACAGGTCGGTGCGGCCGTACTCGTACTCCTGCGGACCGTGGGCCGCACGCTGGAGCAGCACCCTGTCCTGCTTGTACCAGAAGGTGATCCGGCCGCTGCTGCCGTGCACCAGGACGTACGGCTCGTCGGCCCGCTCGGCGCACAGGGTCGCGGCGACGGTGACCGGGTGGCCCTGCGCGGTGGTGACGCGGACGCAGGAGGTGTCGTCGGACTCGATGGCGTTGGCGCGCAGCAGCTCGGTCTCGATGGCGGTGACGTCCTCGGCGCGGGTGCTGCCGCCGAGGGCGAGGGCGGTGGCGACGGCGTGCGCGAGGGGGTTGGTCAGCGCCCCGTCGATCACGTCGACGCCGTTCAGCCGCCGCTTGCCCGCCCAGGGCGCCCGGTGGAAGTAGGCCTCGTCGCGCACCCAGGCACCGGCTCCGCCGAGCCCGACGAGCTGGCCGATCGCTCCCTGGGCGACCAGTTCGCGGACCGCGGGCAGGGCGTGCGAGCCCAGCGACTGGAACCCGATCTGGCAGGCGACACCGGCCTCGGCGACCCCGTCGGCCATGCGGCGGTACTCGGCGTAGGAGGGGGCGGGCGGCTTCTCCAGGAGGATGTGGACGCCCTTGCGCGCGGCCGTCAGCGCGAGGTCGGTGTGCGTCGGTATCGGCGTGCAGATCACCGCGATCCGGGCGCCGGTGGACTCCAGCAGCGCGCCGAAGTCGGCCGACTGCTCGGGGAGTTCGCCACCGAACTCGTCCTCGGTCAGCGGGGTCAGCTCGCAGATGCCCGCCAGCCGGACCAGCCCCGCGCGCTGGAGCCGGCGGATGTTCTCCACGTGCCAGCGGCCGTGGCCGCGGGCGCCGGCGAGGACGACGGGCAGGGGTGTGCTCATGGGATCCTCCCCGCTCCCGCGCCGCGGACCACGGCCCGGTCGGCCGCCTCGGCGCTGTCGATCTTCGTGTGCAGAGTGGGTGTCCAGCCCACGTCGGCCGTCAGGTCGCGTTCGCTGCCCGAGTTGTAGGCGTTGTGGATCGCGAGCAGGTCGACCGGGTAGCCGTTGAAGAGGGTGCCGCTCTGGTGCAGGGCGTTGCCGTTCCAGCTCTTGACCAGGTCGGCCGCCTCGACGTGGCCGGGCGTGGTGAAGGCGTTGTTCTCAACGTAGAGGGCGGACTCGGTGCCCACGCCGAGGGAGTAGCGGTAGGGCGCGCCGTCGGGAACGACGTACCGGTTGTTGTAGAGGTGCACCTGACCGAAGCGGACCCTCGGCGCGCGCTGGACGACCGACGTGAACTCGTTGTGGTGCAGGGTGACCCGGAGCCTGCCCCGGTCGCTCGTCGCCGAGTCGCTGTTGCCGATGAGCATGGCCTTGTCGTGGTCGGCGAACCGGCTCCAGGAGACGGTGACCAGGTCGGAGCCGTTGGTGATGTCCAGCAGGCCGTCGTGGCGCAGGTAGTTGCGGCCGAAGTAGATGGGTTCCCTGTCGTCCGGGTGCCCCCTGTCGGAGAGCGTGACGTGGTCGACCCAGACGTGCGTGGCGCCGCGCAGCCAGATGTTGTCGTACGCGGTCTTCCAGTCGCCGAGGCCGCCGGTGTTGGGCTGCCAGACGGGGAAGCAGTCGTAGGCGTCGCGCAGGTCGAGGTTGCGGATGATGACATTGTCCGCGCCCTTGAGCTGGAGGCTGGCGCCCTTGAGGACCGCGCGGGAACCCAGCCCGACGATCGTGGTGTTGGAGCCGACGGTCAGCTCGACACGTTCGGCCTGCCGGGCCGCCGACGCCTGGCGGGCCTCCTCCTGCGGGCCGCTGGGCCTGGCCGAGCCCCAGGTGCGGGGATCGTAGGCGGCGAGGTACTTCTTCAGGCTGTAGCCGTCTGTGGCGTAGTCGGCGCAGTCCAGGCGGTCGCCGTCGTCGTCTGTGTTGGCGTCGATGGTCCCGGCGATCTTGATGATCTTCGGAATGTCGCTGCCGCCGTCCAGGGCGCGCACCAGCTCGGCTCGGTCGGTCACGGTGTGGACGTGGGCGTCGTCGGCCGCGGCACCGCCGGTGGTACCGCCCTCGGCCGCCGCCCAGCCGTCGTTCGCGGGCAGGGTGTCGCGGCTGATGTCCCGGGCCTCGGCGTGCGCGGGGACGCACAGCAGTCCCAGCAGGCCGGCGGTCACGACGAGGTGACGTGCTCTCATCCCTTCACCGCCCCGGCGCTGAACCCGGTGATCAGCCACTTCTGGATGAAGGCGAACACGATCACCACGGGCACGGCCGCGATGATGCCGCCCGCGGCGAGGGCACCGAGGTCGACGCTGTCCGCGCCCATCAGGGTGTTGAGGCCGACCGGGATGGTCTGCTTCTGCTGGTTGTTGAGGAACATCAGGGCGAACAGGAAGTGGTTCCAGGAGTGCACGAAGGCGAAGGAGCCGACGGCGATCAGACCGGGCCGCAGCAGTGGCAGCACGACGATCCGGAAGGCCTTGAACCGGTTGCAGCCGTCGACCCAGGCGGCCTCCTCCAGGGAGTACGGCACGTTCTTGATGAAGTTGCTGATCAGGATCATGGACAGCGGCAGCTGGAAGACGGTCTCGGCGATGATGACGCTGCCCAGCGAGTTGATCATCTGCAGCTCGGCGAAGATCTCGAACAGCGGGACCAGCAACAGCGCGCCCGGCACGAACTGGGAGCACAGCAGGGCCAGCATGAAGACCTGCTTGACCCTGAAGTTGAACCGGGCGAGGGCGTAGCCCCCCGCCAGCGCGACCAGGGTCGTCATCACCAGCGTGGCGACACCGACGAGCACGCTGTTCTGGAAGTAGACGCCGAAGCTGCGCTCCGTCCACACCTTCTCGAAGTGGTCGAAGGTCATCGGCCAGGGCACCAGCGAGGTGGAGCCGGCCGGGCGCAGCGAGAACAGCAGGATCCAGTAGAACGGGATCAGCGTGAAGACGAGGTAGATGCCCAGGGGCAGGTAGATCTGCCAGCGGGGCGCCTCGTCCCAGGCGCGGCGGGACTTGCCCGCCGGCCGCGGCGGTTCCGGGGTGGCGGGTGCGGGGGCGGGCTCGGCCTTGGTGGCCATCTTGGTGCTCACTTGTTCTCGCCTCCGAACTTGCTCATCCGCAGATAGACGATGGAGCAGAAGAGCAGGATCACGAACGCGACCGTGGTCAGGGCCGACGCATAGCCGAAGTTGTGGGACTCGACACTGGTGCTGGCGATGTAGAGCGGCAGCGTCGTGGTGACGCCCGCGGGTCCGCCGCCGGTCAGCGTGTAGAGCAGGTCGACGTTGTTGAACTCCCAGACCGCCCGCAGCAGCGTGGACAGGATGATGGCGTCCTTCAGGTGCGGCAGGGTGATGTGCCAGAACTGCTTGATCCGGCTGGCCCCGTCGACCTCGGCGGCCTCGTACAGGTCCTTCGAGACGGACTGGAGGTCGGCGAGGATGAGGATCGCGAAGAACGGCACGCCGCGCCACAAATCGGCGACGATCGCCGCCGGGAACACCGTGGAAGTGTCCGACAGCCAGCTCGTGCCGTAGGAGCCGATGCCCATGTCCGCGAGGTAACGGGTGATGCCGGTCTGGGAGTTGTAGAGCAGCACCCAGATCGCGGAGGTCAGCACACCGGAGACGGCCCACGGGGAGAAGACCAGGGCGCGTCCCAGGCCCCGGCCGACGAAGGTCTGGTTGACGATGAGGGCGAGTGCGAGGCCGAACAGCAGTTGCAGGCCCACTTCGACGAAGACCCACTTGGCGCTGAAGACGAGACTGTCCCAGAACAGCGGGTCCTCGGTGAAGATGCGGACGAAGTTGTCGAAGCCCGCGTATCCGTTCCGCCACGGCTTGGTGGGGTTGTAGTTCTGCAGGCTGTAGTAGAAGACGCTGATGACCGGGTAGGCGATGAAGCCCAGCATGAGCAGGGCGGCCGGTGCGATCAGCAGGTACGGGAGCCTGCGCGGCGTGGCGGAGGCACGGCGCCGCCGGGGTGGCGCGGGCGGTTTCGCCACGGCTGCGGCTTGGGCCATGACTGTTCTCCGTTTCTCAGTACGTCGTGGTACGTCGTGCTTCGGTGCGTGCGGGAAGCGCTTTCTTCCTGTGCGGGGTCGTGCCGGGTCGTGCTGAGGCGCGTGGGTGGTGCGTGGTGGCGCGTGGGTTCAGCCCGCGTACGGGTCCCGCACCGTGCCTGGGCGAGCCAGGAACTCGAAGTCGCAGCCGGTGTCGGCCTGCGTGATCTGCTCGTTGTAGAGCGCGCCGTAGCCGCGCTCGTACCGGGTGGGCGGCGGTGTCCAGTCCGCCCTGCGCCGCTGGAGCTCCTCGTCGTCCACATGGAGATGGAGGGAGCGAGCCTCGACGTCGAGGGTGATGGAGTCGCCGGTGCGGACGAGGGCGAGCGGTCCGCCCACGTACGACTCGGGCGCGACGTGCAGCACACAGGCGCCGTAGCTCGTGCCGCTCATCCGGGCGTCGGAGATGCGGACCATGTCCCGGACGCCCTGTTTGAGCAGGTAGTCGGGCAGCGGCAGCATCCCGTACTCGGGCATGCCCGGGCCGCCCTTGGGACCGGCGTTGCGCAACACGAGCACGTGGTCGGGGGTGATGCCGAGCGACGGGTCGTTTATGGTGCGCTGCATGGTCTTGTAGTCGTCGAAGACGACGGCGGGCCCGGTGTGCTTGAGCAGGTGCCGCTCGGCGGAGATGTGCTTGATGACGGCGCCGTCCGGGCAGAGGTTGCCGCGCAGCACGGCGACCCCGCCCTCGGCGGCGACCGGGTTGTCCCGGGCCCGGATGACGTCGTCGTTGTGCACCTGCGCGCCGGCGAGCTGCTCGCGCAGCGTGTCGTACGAGACGGTCGGCCGGTCCAGGTGGAGCAGGTCCGTGATCCGGGAGAGGAACCCGGGCAGGCCGCCCGCGAAGTGGAAGTCCTCCATCAGGTACGTCTGTCCGCCGGGCCGTACGTTGGCCAGCACCGGGACCGTGCGGGCGATGCGGTCGAAGTCGTCGAGGGTGAGCCGGACGCCCGCGCGGCCGGCCATGGCGATCAGGTGGATCACGGCGTTGGTGGAGCCGCCGAGGCCGAGCACGGTCGTCACGGCGTCGTGGAAGGCCTCGGCGGTGAGGATGTCGCTCAGTTTCCGGTCCTGGTGGACCAGTTCGACGATCGTCATGCCCGCCCTGGCGGCCATCCGGTCGTGCCCGGAGTCGACGGCCGGGATGCTGGAGGCGCCCGGGACCGTGACGCCGAGCGCCTCGGCGGCGGCGGTCAGGGTGGAGGCCGTGCCCATCGTCATGCAGTGGCCGGGCGAGCGGGCGAGGCCGCTCTCCAGCTCCTGCATCTCGCAGTCGCCGATCACGCCGGCCCGCTTGTCGTCCCAGTACTTCCACATGTCGGTGCCGGAACCGAGCACTTCGTTGCGCCAGTGGCCCGGCAGCATGGGCCCGGCCTGGCACGAACACCGCCGGCAGGTCCGCGCTCGCCGCGCCCATGAGCAGGGCGGGCGTGGACTTGTCGCAGCCGCCCATCAGGACGGCCCCGTCGACCGGGTACGACCGCAGCAGTTCCTCGGTCTCCATGGCGAGCATGTTGCGGTAGAGCATGGGGGTCGGCTTCTGGAAGGTCTCGCTCAGGGTCGAGACCGGGAACTCCAGCGGGAAACCGCCCGCCTGCCAGACACCGCGCTTGACCGCCTGGGCGCGATCCCTGAGGTGCACGTGACAGGGGTTGATGTCCGACCACGTGTTGAGGATCGCGATGACGGGCTTGCCGAGGTGCTCCTCGGGCAGGTAGCCGAGCTGGCGGGTACGGGCCCGGTGGCTGAAGGTGCGCAGCCCTTCGGTGCCGTACCACTGATGGCTTCTGAGCTCCTCGGGACGTTTCCTGTCGGTCATATCGACCACCCGGCGGCGATGGCGGCGACCTCGGCCCGTTCGCTCTCGGGCAGCGGCCTGCTCGGCGGCCGGACCTCGCGGCGGCACAGCCCGAGGGAGGCGAGGGCCTCCTTGACGACGGTGACGTTGTTGGCCGAGCCGTTCGCGGCGCGCAGTTCCTCGAAGCGGCGGATCTGCTCCCAGACCTTCATGGCGGCCGGGTAGTCGCCGGAGCGCAGCGCCTCGATCATGTTCAGGGAGACGGCCGGGGCGACGTTGACCAGCCCGGAGGTGAAGCCGGTGGCGCCCGCGGAGAAGTAGGAGGGCGCGTAGGGCTCGGCGAGGCCGGCCACCCAGACGAACCGTTCCAGCCCGGCGTCCCGGGCGAAGGCCGCGAACCTGGCGGCGTCCGGGACGGCGTACTTCACGCCGATGACGTTCGGGCAGGCGTCGGCGAGTTCGGCGAGGCGGGCGCCGGTGAGCTGCGCGTTGCGGATGTACGGGACGACGCCCAGCTCGGGCACGGCCTCGGCGACGGCGCGGTGGTAGTCGACCCAGCCGGCCTGGGAGACGTACGGGTGGACGGGCTGGTGGACCATCACCATCTGGGCGCCGAGGTCACGGGCGTGCCGGGCGGAGGCGACGGCGGTCGGGATGTCATGCCCGACACCGACCAGGACGACGGACCGCTCCCCGGCCTCGTCGATCGTCAGCTCCGTGACGAGACGGCGCTCTTCGGGGGTCAGGGCGTAGAACTCGCCGGTGTTGCCGTTCGGGGTGAGGGTCGTGATGCCGCCGTCGAGCAGACGGCGCAGCAGGGCCCGGTAGGTGTCCTGCTCGACGGAGCCGTCCTCGGCGAACGGCGTCACCGGGATCGCCACCACGTCGGCCAGGGCCGCCCGCTGGGTCTCGAACGCCACGCTGCTCATTCCTGACCTTCCTGTTCCAGTGCTGCCTCGGGGAAAGCGCGCTGCACGAAGGACGCGATGTGGGAGTGGAGGGCGCGCGCCGCGCCGTCGGCGTCGCCGTCGAGGGCGAGCCGGAGGATCTCGCGGTGCTCGCCGGCCTCCCGCTCCCAGGAGGGCGAGGCGGCCCAGGCGACGGCGGAGACCAGGGCGGCCTGGTCGCGGACCTCGTCGAGCATCCGGCCGAGCAGCGGGTTGCCGCACGGCAGGTACAGGGCGCGGTGGAACTCCCGGTTGGCGAGGGAGCGTTCGGCGGTGTCGGTGGCGGCGTCGGCCCTGGTCAGCGCGGACCGGGCGGCGTCCAGGGAGGCGCCGCGCTGCACGGCACGCCGCAGCGCCTCGGGCTCCAGCAGCAGCCGCACGTCGTAGACCTCGCGCGCCATGTCCGCGTCCACCATGCGCACCGTGACGCCCTTGTACTGGCTCATCACGACCAGCCCGGTCCCGGCGAGGGTCTTGAGCGCCTCGCGCACCGGGGTCTTCGACACCCCGAACTGCGCGGCGAGCTCGGTCTCGACCAGCGCCTGGCCCGGCGTCAACTGCCCGGTGAGGATGCGGTGTTTGATGCCCTCCAGCACGTACTGCGTGCGGGAGGGGATCGGCGTGGGCACAGAGGTCATGCGCGCCTCTCGGATCTCGCGTCCCTGGGGATCGCGTATCGGATCTCGCGTATCGCGTCTCATATATGACGTACGAAGTACGACGCGATGACGGTAGGAGGGTGCGTTTGTTTCGTCAATGCTTCTGACAAAGAAGCTGTGGTGCCGTTCACACGCTCCTGGTGAGGCCGGGATGCGCGGGTGGTGGGGCCGGCGAAGGCGGAGGCGGCTCGTGCGGTCGCCGCCTCGGGGGTGAGCGTGGGCCCGACGTGCGTGACGAGCAAATCCCTGACGCCCGCCCGGCGGGCGGTGGTGCCGGCGTCCTCGGGGGTGAGATGGACCTGTTCGCCTTCGCGATGCTCGGCGATGTCGGCCTCGCAGAGGAACAGGTCGGCGTCCCGGGCGGGTTCGGTCGGGACCACGCAGGGCCGCTGCCGCCGGAGTAGGCGAGGACCCTCCCGCCGGCCTCGGCACGCAGGCCGTACGCCTCGACGTCGTGATCGACGGCCCCGGCCGTGAGGACCAGGTCGCCGTGGTGTGCCCGGTGGCCGCCGTACAGGGTCCGGAAGTCCAGGATGCCCTTCAGGAAGCCGACGGCGGGCCGCCCGAAGAACCCGACGAGTCGCTGCGCTCACTCCGCCGGGGCGTACACCGTTACGGGCACGGGCGGGTGAGCCCGCCGTACGCCAGGCCGTACACCGCGGACAGCGGATCGGCACGGTGGTCGGCGTGCAGATGCGAGATCCACACGGCGGTGAGGCGCGCCGGATCAGTGTGCTTCTGCAACTCGGCGAAGGTCCCGGGCCCCGCGTCCACCCACACCTCGGCACCCCGCCGCGCAGCAGGCAGCCGGAGCAGGGGCGGTCGGGCCGTGGGTGCGGGGAGGCCGTCCCGAGGACGGTGAGGGTGAGGGGCTTGCGGGGAGGCTACGTGCCCCCTCACCGTACGCGCCGCCTGATTTATACGGGCACACGGAACGGTGAGCCCCGCAGCCGTGCGACGAGGGCCTCTGCCTCCCGAGATGCCGCAGAGCCCCCGCCCACCGCCTCCGCCACCCGCCACCCGCCACCCGCGGCACAGGAGACCTCGGCGATCCGTCCGCCCTGCCTGATCCGCGCCGACGGTGGCCGACGGCCCGCCCGGCGGGGATGCCACCAGCGCCCTGGACCGGTCGCGGCCGGCCGGCTCCCGTGACGCGGCCTCGCCACGGGTCAATCCCCGAGCAGCAAAAACGCTACGGCCGCCCCCGCCTCCTCCCGATGCCTCGCCGGTGGCCGGCTCTCCGGTCCTCATGACTGCCGCGTCCACCCCGGATCCCGCCCGCTCAGTCCCACCGCCCGGTCCAGCAACGGCGCGTCCGGCCCGACGGGGACGACGGGGCCGAAGATCTGGCCCCGGCCGGGGTCGTCGACCGACGCGGCGAGGAAGTCGTGGCAGGTCCGCAGCGCCGCCGGATCGGGGGTGTACGGCTGGCCGGTCGCGCGGGCCAGGTCCCAGCCGTGGATCACCAGCTCGTCGGTGGCGACCAGGCCCGCGATCTCGCCGGGCAGGTCGACGCCTCCGGCCCGGGTCATGCCGGTCCAGGCGACCGGGTCGCGCCAGGCCTCGGCCAGTTCGGCGAGGCCCTTGGGCAGTTCCTCGCGCCAGCCGGGCCCGATGTCCGGGAGGGTGGAGTCCGGGCTGGTGTCGGTCGTGACGCCCAGGTCCTTGCGGCCGGCGTCGCGGAAGGCGACGGTCAGCCCGACCAGGTGGCCCAGCAGGTTGCGCACCGCGTACTTCGGGCAGGGCGTCGGGTTCGCCAGTTGCTCGTCGGTGACGCCTTCGGCCAGGCGCGCCAGGACCGCCGTCTGGGGTCCGAGGTCGAGGGTCGGGGTGGTGTCGGTCATCCGCTGTTCCTCCTGGTGTGGTTCCTGGGAGGTAGACCGACGGCGACCGCGGAACTCATCGCCCGGTCGCCCGTTTTCCACGGCACTTTCCCTATGTCTGCCCAAGGGCCTTAGAGCCACGATGACCAGGCATGACGACCAAGACGACCTGGCCTCTCGTGCGCGTCCTGCGCGACCGCGACTGCGGGCTCTGCCTCTCCGGAGTGGTGGTCTCCGGCTTCGGCACCTCGGCGCTGTGGCTGGCGTCCGGCGTGTGGGTCAAGGACCTCACCGGCTCGGACGGCCTGGCCGCGCTGTGCGTGCTCGCCATGTGGCTGCCGACTCTGGCCGGCCCGCTGCTGGGCAGCCTCGCCGACCGGGGCCGCCGCAAACCGCTGCTGCTCGGCGTGAACCTGCTCCTGGGTGCCCTCCTGCTCACCCTGGTGAGCGTCGACGCCCCGGGCGACCTGTGGCTGCTGTACGCGGTGCTGTTCGTATACGGCGCGGCGGGCGTCGTCCACGACGCGGCCGAGTCGGCACTCGTGGCGACCGCCGTCGACCCGTCCCTGCTCGGCGACTTCAACGGCCTGCGCATGACGGCCACCGAGGGCATGAAACTCCTGGCCCCGCTGGCGGGCGCGGGCCTGTACGCGGCGTACGGCGGCCCGAGCGTCGCCCTCCTGGACGCGGCGACGTTCGTCCTGGCCACAGGCCTGTACGCGTTGCTGCACGTGCGGGGAGAAGCCGGCGCCGCCCACCGGCAACCGCCGGGAGCGGACCGCCGAGGGCGCCCGCCACCTGTGGGCGCACCCCGCGCTGCGCCACCTGGTCCTGGCGGGCGGCGCCACCATGCTGTTCGCCGGCCTGAACGGGGCGATGGCCTACGCCGTCGTCGACGGCCTCCGGCACTCCCCCGCCTACGCCGGTGTGCTGTACGCCGTGCAGGGCGCCGGGTCGGTCGCGGTCGGCCTGCTCTCCGGCACCGCCCTGCGCCGCCTGGGCGAGCGACGCTTCGCGGCCTACGGCATCGCCCTGCTGGCCGTCGCGGTGGCCCTGCGGGCGGTGCCGTCCGACCCCCTGGCCCTGGTGTGCAGCGCGGCGATCGGCGCGGGCCTGCCCGCCGTGCTGATCGCCACGCTGACCGCGGTGCAGCGCGAGACGCCGGGCCCGCTGCTGGGCCGGGTCACCGCCACCGCCAACACGCTCGTGTACACGCCGAACGTGGCGGGCCTGGCCGCCGGAGCGGCCCTGGTCGAGCTGGTGAGCCACCGGCTCGTGCTGGTGGCCCTGGGCTCGGCCCTGCTGGTGACGGCGGCGGCTCTGTTTCAGAACCCGGCGAGAGCGGAGCGGACCGTCACCAGATCGCCGTCGGACGCCAACCCGGCGTGATACAGCCGCAGTTCGGTGGCGCCGAGCCGCCGCGCCTCGGCCGCGTCGGCGGCGAGGGTGCCGGGGCTGCCGCCCATGCCGGAGACGACGGTGAAGTTGGCGGCGATGACCGCGCCCTCCTTGCCCACCCGGGCGAACGGCGTCAGCGTGCCGGTGCCGCCCGCGCAGGGCACGACCACCCCGTCCGCGACGGACAGGATGTGCGCCGGGTCGACTCCCGGGTTCGCACCGACGTGGTACGACACCGGGTCCGCGTGCAGCAGCACCTGGAAGCCGGCGGGCGCGGCCGCCCGGACCGCCGCCACGGCCTGTTCCTGGAGTGTGCGGGCGGTTTCGTCGCGGTACGCGCGCGTGGTGTTCGCGAGGGTCTCGCCGAGGAGCTTCCCGACGCCCGCCCAGCCTCCGTCGGAGGGCGTCACCCCCTGCCACACCGGCTCCAGCGCGGTCCGTACGGCGGCGGCCAGCTCGTCGGCGTCCAGGCCGTGCCGGCCGTAGCCCTCCCGGCAGGACGGGCAGAAGCACAGCGCCATCAGGTACTGCCCGGCGTCGCCGAGGCCGACGCCGCCGGTCTTGTCGTGGGCGTGCAGATGCTGGAGGCCGTACCAGCCGAGGGACTCCAGTTCGGTCCCGCGCGCCCCGGGCCGTACGGCCGCCTCAGCCGCCAGGTCGGTCAGGTACGCGCGCGTGGCGGGCTGGGCGATGCACGGCGCCCAGGGGTAGCGGTCGCCGTAGGCGTTGACGACCGAGGTGTCCGGGTGCTCGGCGCCCAGACGGGAGTTGTGCGCGAGGACGACCCAGGTGTGCACCTGAAGGCCGGCGTCCGCGAGCGAGGCCGCGGCCTCGCCGAAGGCGTCCCCGGGGGCCCAGTCCCCGGCCGCGTAGGGGCGCAGCTCCCGCCCGTCCCAGCGGTCGCCCGCCGGGTACAGCACGGCGGCGTGCTCGGCGGTGACGATGCGGTGGCGCGGATGGCGAGGGGTGAGCGCGCGCGTGGAGTGGTAGGCGGCGGCGAGCGTCACCTGCTCCACGCCGAGCGCGGCGATCCGCGCGGGCGCCTCCGGGTCCCCGTTGACGTCCCAGGGATAGACGAATGCCGACGCCTTCACTTGGCCTCCTCAAGCAGCGCGTAGCCGCGTTCGATCACTTCGGCGAGCTGCTTGACATGATCCTCGGTCGGCTCGTGCAGCGGGGGCCTTACCTCCCCCACGTCCAGTCCGCGCAGCCGTACACCGGCCTTGACGAGGGCGACGGCGTAGCCGCGGCCCCGGGCGCGCAGCTCGACGAAGGGGCGGTAGAAGCCGTCCAGCAGCTTCTCCACGGTGCCCTCGTCGCCGCCGCGGAGCGCCTGGTGGAAGGCGAGGGCGATTTCGGGCGCGAAGCAGAACACGGCGGACGAGTAGAGCGTGACACCGAGGGCGCGGTAGGCGAGCTGGGTCTGTTCGGCGGTCGGCAGGCCGTTGAAGTAGAGGAAGTCGCCGGGGACCTCGGAGCGCACGGCGCTGATGACACGCTGCATGAGGTCGAGGTCGCCGAGCCCGTCCTTGAGGCCGATGATCCCGTCCGTGCGGGCGAGTTCGACGACCGTCTCCGGGGTGAAGACGGCGTTGTCGCGCTGGTAGACGACGACGGGCAGCAAGGTCGCGGCGGCGACCTCCCGGTAGTGCCGCAGCAGCCCTTCCTGCGCGGCGACGACGAGGTACGGCGGCATGGCGAGCAGCCCGTCCGCCCCGGCCGCCTCGGCGAGGCGGGCGTAGCGCACGGCGAGCGCGGTGCCGTACCCGGCGCCCGCGACGACCGGCACCCGCCCCTCGGCCGCCTCGACGGCCACCCGTACGCACCCCTCGAACTCCTCGGGCGTCAGTGCGTGGAACTCGCCGGTGCCGCAGCAGGCGAACACGGCGGCGGCTCCGGCCTCGACCCCGCGGCGCACGTGCGTGCGGTAGGTGTCGAGGTCCACGGAGCCGTCGGGGCCGTAGGCGGTGACCGGGAAGAACAGCGGTCCGCTGGGGATGGCGAGTCGAGCGGCGAGAGGGGCTGACGTCACGGGCTCTCCCGGTTCCATGGCTCTCCCGGTTCCATATTCATGATTACCGTCTACATTTCTGAACGCCTCCACGCTAAAGCGCGCCTCCGCGCCGGTCAAGCTCGCGAACCCGCGACGCACCAGCGGATTCACTCCTTCCGCGGCATACTTGACGGGCTCCACTCCAGATCCTTAGCGTGTCCACGAATATGAATGCTGTGCACTCATGTGCACGGTGGGAGATTCAAGGAGACCGAGGATGCCCGCTCCCCGCACCGTCCTGCTCACCGGCGCCGCCGGCGGCCTCGGCACCCTGATGCGGGATCTGCTCCCGGACTACGGCTACGAGCTGCGCCTGCTCGACATGCGCCCGATCGAGGGCGCGCCGGACGCGATCACCGCCGACCTCTCCGACCGGGACGCCGTGCGCGAGGCGGTCCGCGGCGTCGACGCGATCATCCACCTCGCGGGCATCTCCCTGGAAGCCCCCTTCGAGAAGATCCTCAAGGCGAACATCGAGGGCACCTACCACCTGTACGAGGCCGCCCGCGAGGAGGGCGTCGGCCGGATGGTCTTCGCCTCCTCCAACCACGCCGTCGGCTACACCCCGCGCCCCCAGGGCGACGACCCCCTGATCCCGGTCGACACCCCCCGCCGCCCGGACACCTTCTACGGTTTGTCCAAGTGCTTCGGCGAGGACCTCGCGCAGCTCTACTGGGACAAGCACGGCCTCGAGACGGTCTCGGTGCGGATCGGCTCCTGCTTCCCCGAGCCGACCAGTGTGCGCATGCTCTCGGTGTGGATGAGCCCCGCCGACGGCGCCCGCCTCTTCCACGCGGCCCTGACCGCCGAGCACGTCGGCCACACCGTCGTCCACGGGTCCTCCGCCAACACCCGGCTGTGGTGGGACCTCGGCACCGCCCGGGCACTCGGCTACGAGCCGCAGGACGACTCCGAGCCGTGGGCCGAGAAGCTCATCGCCGAGCAGGGCGAGCTGGACCCGGACAACGAGGCGCACGCCTACCTGGGCGGCCACTTCGTGACGGACCCGCCGGTCTGGCCGTACTGACCGGAAAGAGTCGTCGCACAGGTCGGGCGGGCAGAGAACGGGCCCGCCCCCTCGGGCATCCGGGCACGGGCCTGAAGCGGTCGGACAGCGCCCTCAGGGGCGCGGGGAACCGCGCGACCAGCCACGACGCACCCGCAGGCGACCACGACCGCCCCGTGGCACACCACGCACCACCGGGACCGAACGGGCACACACGGGCAGGATCACTTCCGCAACAGACCTGGTCGCCGCAGAACACCCGCTGTAGAACTTCCCCCATGGCCCACCGAGGGACCGAACGGGCAGTACAGCAGGAAGGCGGGTGACGGCCATGAACAGAACCGCGGAAGAACGCCAGCGCGAGATCGTGCTGGCCGCACGGCGCGCCGGCTCCGTCGATGTCACCGCCCTCGCCGCCCAGCTGGGCGTGGCCAAGGAGACCGTACGGCGGGACCTGCGCGTCCTGGAGGACCACGGACTGCTCCGCCGCACCCATGGCGGCGCCTACCCGGTGGAGAGCGCCGGCTTCGAGACGACGCTCGCCTTCCGCGCCACCAGCCACGTCCCCGAGAAGCGCCGCATCGCGGCCGCGGCCGCCGAACTGCTCGGCGACGCCGAGACCGTCTTCGTCGACGAGGGCTTCACCCCGCAGCTCATCGCCGAGGCACTCCCGCGGGACCGGCCGCTGACCGTGGTCACCGCGTCCCTGCCGGTCGCCGGCGCGCTCGCCGAGGCCGACACCGTGTCCGTCCTGCTGCTGGGCGGCCGGGTCCGCTCCGGCACCCTCGCCACCGTCGACCACTGGACGACGAAGATGCTGGCCGGTTTCGTCGTCGACCTGGCGTACATCGGCGCCAACGGCATCTCCCGCGAACACGGCCTCACCACCCCCGACCCGGCCGTCAGCGAGGTCAAGACCCAGGCGGTCCGGGCCGCCCGCCGCGCGGTCTTCGCGGGCGTGCACACCAAGTTCGGAGCGGTCAGCTTCTGCCGGTTCGCCGAGGTCGGCGCGCTGGAGGCGATCGTGACGTCCACGCTGCTGCCGGCCGCCGAGGCCCACCGCTACTCACTGCTCGGACCGCAGGTCATCCGCGTCTGATCCACCGGCCCCGTCCCCGCAGGGCTCAGCCACGCCCTGTCATGCCCCTTATCTCCCCATAAATCCAGGAGCGATCCATGCGAACCCAGAGCCGACGACGGCCACCGCGAGCCACGCTCGCCGCGGCCGCCGCAGGGACGCTGCTCGCCCCGCTGCTCTCCGGCTGCTGGGTCGGGGCGGGCGGGGCCGGATCCGGCGGCGACGCCATCAACGTCCTGATGGTCAACAACCCGCAGATGGTCGAATTGCAGAAGCTCACCCGCGCCCACTTCACCGAAGAGACCGGCATCAAGGTCAACTTCACCGTCCTGCCCGAGAACGACGTCCGCGACAAGATCAGCCAGGACTTCGCCAACCAGGCCGGCCAGTACGACGTCGCCACGCTGTCCAACTACGAGATACCGATCTACGCCCGCAACGGCTGGCTGCACGAGATGAACGGCTACGTCGCGAAGGACCCGGGCTACGACGAACGGGACATCCTCAAGCCGATGCGCCAGTCCCTCACCGGGGACGACGGCAAGCTCTACGGCCAGCCGTTCTACGGCGAGTCCTCGTTCCTGATGTACCGCAAGGACGTGTTCGAGAAGAAGGGCCTGACGATGCCCGCGCACCCCACCTGGCGGCAGGTGGCGGACCTCGCGGCCAAGGCGGACGGCGCCGAACCGGGCATGAAGGGCATCTGCCTGCGCGGCCTGCCCGGCTGGGGCGAGGTGATGGCCCCCCTGACCACCGTCGTGAACACCTTCGGCGGCACCTGGTTCGACAAGAACTGGAAGGCACGGCTCGACTCCCCTGAGTTCGAGAAGGCGACGAAGTTCTACGTCGACCTGGTCCGCGAGCACGGCGAGTCCGGCGCCGCCCAGTCCGGCTTCGCCGAGTGCCTGAACAACATGACCCAGGGCAAGGTCGCCATGTGGTACGACGCCACCTCCGCGGCCGGATCTTTGGAGGCGGCGAACTCCCCCGTCAAGGGCAAGATCGGCTACGCCCCCGCCCCGGTCGAGAAGACCGAGTCCTCCGGCTGGCTCTACACCTGGGCCTGGGGCATCCAGAAGGCCTCCCGCAACTCCGACGACGCCTGGAAGTTCGTCTCCTGGGCGTCGGGCAAGGAGTACGAGCAGCTGGTCGGCGACCAGATCGGCTGGTCCAACGTCCCGGCCGGCAAGCGGGCGTCGACGTACGCCATCGCCGACTACCGCAAGGAGGCCGCCGCCTTCCAGGAGATGACCAAGGAGGCCATCGAGCAGGCCCGGCCGAACGACCCCGGCGTGCAGCCGCGCCCCGCGCCCGGCATCCAGTTCGTCGGCATCCCCGAGTTCACCGACCTCGGCACCAAGGTCTCGCAGGAGATCAGCGCGGCCATCGCCGGACGCCAGTCCGTCGAATCGGCCCTGAAGAAGTCACAGGCGCTCGCCGAGAAGATCTCCGAGGAGTACGAGGGACGATGACCGCCACGACAACGGCCCCCCTGGCCGCTCCCGAGACGCGCACCCCGGTCCGCCGGCCCTCCGCCCGCCTGCGCGCCTGGGCCACCCGCGCCCCGCTGCTCCCGGCCCTGATCTTCATGATCGTCGTCACCCAGCTGCCCTTCGTGGCCGCGCTGGTGATCTCCTTCTTCGACTGGAACAGCCTCTACCCCGACGCCCGGCACTTCGCGGGGCTCGACAACTACCAGGAGGTCCTCACCGACCCGGACCTGCGCGACTCGGTGTGGACGACCGTCCTGCTGACGGTGGCGGTGGTCCTGGCCAGCCTGGTGCTGGGACTCGTTCTGGCGCTGCTGCTGGACCGGAGGTTCCGCGGCCGGGGCATCGTACGGACGCTGTTGATCGCACCCTTCCTGGTGGTACCGGTCGCGGCGGCCCTGCTCTGGAAGCATGTGCTCTACAACCCCGAATACGGCCTGTTCAACGGGTTGTTGCACTATGTGGGCGGCCCACAGCCCGACTGGATCTCGAACACCCCGCTGCTCGCGGTCGAGGCGTCGCTCGTCTGGCAGTGGACGCCGTTCATGATGCTCATCCTGCTGGCCGGCCTCCAGAGCCGCGACCACGAGCAGATCGAGGCGGCCCGGGTCGACGGCGCGAGCGACTGGCAGATCTTCGTCCACCTGACGCTCCCGCATCTGCGCCGCTACCTCGAACTGGGCGCCCTGCTGGGCTCGATCTACATCGTCCAGAACTTCGACGCGGTCTTCACGATCACGTCCGGCGGCCTGGGCACCGCCAACCTCCCTTACACCGTCTACCAGAGCTTCTACCAGGCCCACGAGAACGGCCTCGCCTCGGCCGCGGGCGTCCTGGTGGTCATCGGCTCGATCGTCATCGCGACCTTCGCCCTGCGCGTGGTGTCGTCCCTGTTCCGCGAGGAGGTGTCCCGCGCATGAGCACGAACGCCCTGCGTGCCCGCCGTGTCCGTGGCAGAGGAGCGGGCCTGGGCCTGCTGGCCTGGCTGCTCGGCATCGCGTTCTTCCTGCCCATCGCGTGGATGGCGCTGACGTCCTTCCACTCCGAGCAGGACGCGGCGACCAACCCGCCCTCCTTCGCCGCCGCCCTGACCCTGGACGGCTACCGCGAGTTCTTCGGCGCGGGCGGCGGCGCGAGCCCCTGGCCGGCGCTGATCAACTCCACGGTCGCGTCCGTGGCGTCGACCCTGCTGGTGCTGCTGCTGGCCTTCCCGGCGGCGTACGCGCTGTCCATCAACCGCGTCCGCAAGTGGACGGACGTCCTGTTCTTCTTCCTCTCCACGAAGATGCTGCCCGCGGTCGCGGGCCTGCTCCCGATCTACCTCTTCGCCAAGAACGCCGGGATGCTCGACAACATCTGGCTGCTGGTCATCCTCTACACGTCCATGAACCTGCCGATCGCGGTGTGGATGATGCAGTCCTTCCTCGCCGAGATCCCGGTCGCGGTGATCGAGGCGGCCCGGGTGGACGGGGCCCGGCTGCCGACCGTCCTCGGGCGGGTCGTGGCGCCGATCGCCCTCCCGGGCATCGCCGCGACGGCGCTCATCTGCTTCATCTTCAGCTGGAACGAACTGCTCTTCGCACGGGTGCTGACCGGCGTGGTCGCCGAGACCGCCCCCGTCTTCCTGACCGGCTTCATCACCAGCCAGGGCCTGTTCCTGGCGAAGGTGTGCGCCGCGTCGCTCGTCATCTCCCTGCCGGTGCTCGCCGCGGGGTTCGCCGCCCAGGACAAGCTGGTCCAGGGCCTGTCGTTGGGAGCCGTCAAATGAAGGCCGCCGTCATCGAGTCCGTGGGCAGGACCGTCGTCGCCGAGGTCCCGGACCCGACGCCAGGCCCGCGCGAGGTCGTCGTCGAGGTCGCGGCCTGCGGGCTGTGCGGCACGGACCTGCACATCCTCCAGGGCGAGTTCGCCCCGAAGCTGCCGATCGTGCCCGGGCACGAGTTCGCGGGCGAGGTCGTCGGGGTCGGCACCCGGGTCACCGAGGTGTCGGTGGGCGACCGGGTCGCGGTCGACCCGTCCCTGTACTGCTACGAGTGCCGCTACTGCCGCACCGGCCACAACAACCTCTGCGAACGCTGGGCGGCGATCGGCGTGACGACGGCCGGAGGCGCGGCGAAGTACGCGGTCGCCCCCGTGGCGAACTGCGTGAAGCTGCCCGAGCACGTCCGAACGCAGGACGCGGCCCTGGTGGAGCCCCTCTCCTGCGCGGTACGCGGCTACGACGTACTCCGGTCCCGCCTCGGCGCACACGTGCTGATCTACGGCTCCGGCACGATGGGCCTGATGATGCTGGAGCTGGCCAAGCGCACGGGCGCGGCGAGCGTGGACGTCGTCGACGTGAACCCGGCCCGCCTGGAGACGGCCCGTCGCCTCGGCGTCTCGGCGTCGGCGGCCGGCCCGGACGAACTGGACCGCCCGCAGGGCTGGGACCTGGTCGTCGACGCCACGGGCAACGCGGCGGCGATCCAGGACGGCCTGGACCGGGTGGCGAAGGCCGGCACGTTCCTCCAGTTCGGCGTGGCCGACTACGCGACGCGCGTGACGATCGACCCGTACCGCATCTACAACCAGGAGATCACCATCACCGGCTCGATGGCGGTGCTGCACAGCTTCGAGCGGGCCGCGGAGCTGTTCGCGAACGGGGTCCTGGACCCCGACGTCTTCATCAGCGACCGCATCCCGCTTGAGCGGTACCCCGAGGCGCTGGAGCAGTTCGCGTCCGGGATCGGCAGGAAGATCGTCGTGGTCCCGTAGTGCCTCCTGCGTCTACCGCGACCGTCGGCTCGTGGCCAGGCGGAAGCCCACGGGGTACAGGGGGCCGGGAAAGGCGCCGTGGCGGCGGCGAGTGCGGGGGAGGTCCGCCGAAACGGGAGAAGCTGCCGCCCCGGGCGACCCGGTAGGTGTTCATGGTCTCCACCAGGTGCTCCGCCACGAACGGCCCACCTGGGTAGGGGCGGTAGTCGTCGGCGGTGAACTCCTCGACGTTCCCCGCCATGTCGTACACGCCGAACGGCGAGACTCCGGCAGGGAAGGCACCGACGGGGGTGGTGGTATGGACACCGGTTTCCCGTGTGTTCGCGGCCGCCGGGTCGAAGGCGTCGCCCCAGGGGAACTCCCGGCCGTCCGGCCCCTTGGCCGCGTGCTCCCACTCGGCCTCCGTGGGGAGCCGCCACGGGTGGCCGGTCCGGTCGCTGAGCCAGGCCGCGTTACGCGTCGGCGTCCTCCGTCCGCACACCCGCCACGGGGTGGTTGCTCCGGGCGTACGGGTAGGCGCCCAGGTACCAGGTGGTCGGGCGGCCGGGGCGGCCGGTGTCGGCGAGGCGTGCCGTCGGGGCGCAGCGCGACGTGAGTGACGGGGGCGGCGTGTCCGCTGGGGTTCACGGGCAGGTCGATCGAGCGCATATCGTCCATCGGTGTTCGGCTATGTGACAGGCGTTTCGTCTCCGGTGGCGGGGGCCGGGTCGGTGGCGTCCGCGTCACTCCAGTGGGGCCAGAAGCGGAACAGGCAGAGCAGTGACACGCCGGCGGCCGCCCCCAGGAACAGCAGGACGGCGACGTCGCCTCACGTCCCCTGCACCAGCGGGATGAGGAGGGGGGCGAGCAGGATCGGCAGGCCGCTCATGAGGTTGAACAGGCCCTCGGCGCGGCCGACGACCCCGGGCGGCATGTATTTGACGACGATCATGGCGGTGACGGCCGTCATGGCGGACCACATGGTGAAGAACGCCACCATGCAGGCCACGAAGACCCAGGTGGAGGGCAGCGCCGTGGCGAACAGGGCACCCGTCATGACGACCGCCGCGAGAGCCAGGACGACCCTGGGGCGCGTACCGGCACGAACCGAAGGTGCCCTCCTCGGCGGGTCCGTCCATGCGGTACAGCGAGAGCCTGCCGGTGCGGCAGCCGACGAGCAGATGGGGCCGGCCGTCGCTGTCGCGCACGGTGCTCAGCGCCTTGGGGTAGTCCGGCAGGTCCTCCACGAAGCCGACGAACTCGTCGTCCTCGTAGCGGTAGGCGGCGATCTGCATGCCGTAGGAGCTGACACAGACCAGGCCGTCGCAGACCGTGGCGTTCTCGGCGGTGGTGGACAGCAGTTCCCGCCAGCCGCGGGTGACGCCCCGGCCCACCTCGATCCCTTCAGTCCGCCGTCACCGACGACGTAGAGGAAGCCGTCCTGTGCCCACATGCGCTTGGGGTACTCGCCCTGGTCCAGGCGCCACTGCGGCTTCTCGGTGTCATCGCCGAAGACGGCGATGACACCGTTGCGGGTGGCCAGGACGCGCTCGCCGCCGGGGAGGTACGTGGCGGCCCACAAGGGCAGTCCGTCCACGCCGAGCGTGGACAGCACCTCGCCGGTGGCGGTGTCGAGTTCCACGGCGCCCGCGTTGCCCGCGACCAGGGCGCGTGCGCCGTCGGGTGAGGCGGCGACGGTGTGGAGCAGTGCCTCGGGCAGCCGCCGGTCCCACAGGATCTCGCCGCCGCGCCGGGCGCGCAGGACGTGCCGGTCGCGTGTGACGGCCAGCCAGCCGCCCTCGACCGGGGTGACGCGGCGGGTGAAGCCGAGTCCGGTCTCGTGGTCCTCGGTGATGTGCAGCGTGGGTCCGCTCGCCGTCTGGTGCACCTCGGCGACGGCCACGCCGGAGTCGGCGGCGCAGTACAGGACGGCCGGGTCCTCCCTGGAGGACTGGATGTCCCAGACGGCCTGCCGCCTGTAGCCCATCGCGCGGACGAAGGTGCCGTCCGCGGTGAGCCGGGCGATGTGTTCGTCCTTGCACACGACGAACACATCGCCCGAACGAACACCGCGCCGCCGTCTACCTCGCGGCGCGGGCCCTGGAGAACACCGTCTACAGCGTGTTCGCCAACCCGGTCGGCGGGCCGGCGACCCGCCCGACGCGCGGTGGGAGCGTCGTGTACGCGCCGGACGGCACCCTGGTGGCCGGCGCGGGCACGGACAAGGAGGGCACGATCCTGGCCGACGTGGACCCGAACCGCATGGCCGAGGTCCGCGGCTTCCTGCGCATGCTCGACGAACAGCGCGCCCGGCTGAGCCGCTTGGCAGCCGCCCGGGCATAGCGCGGCGGGTCGGGATCACCAGGCTGCCCGATCGGCGGACGGTAAGGGAACGGTAAAGCGCCCCCGGTCGTTCACCCGGCATGACAGCTATGACCCCCGGCTCGAACATCCCCCTCTCCGCCGCCCGCGTGACGGTGGACGTCGCCGCCCCGGTGCGGCTCGACGTATCGGGCCTGCTGCTCACCGCCGACGGCAAGGTGCGCTCCGACGACGACTTCATCTTCTACAACCAGCCGTCGGGCCCCGGCGTGACGTACCGCTCGGGCGGCGGCACCGCACCCGACGCGATCACGGTCGACACGACCGCCCTCCCCCCGGGCATCGAGAAGATCGCCGTCACCGCGAGCCCTGACGCCGCGGGCCAGACCTTCCAGGGCATCGAACCGACGGCGACGATCCGCAAAGCCGACGACGGCTCCGTCCTGGCTACGTTCACGCCCCCGCAGCTCGGCAGCGAGACGGCCCTGGTGATCGTGGAGATCTACCTGCGCAACGGCCAGTGGAAGGCCCGCGCCGTCGGCCAGGGCTACGCCAACGGCCTCGCGGGCATCGCCACGGACTTCGGTGTGACGGTGGAGGAACCGGCCGCCGCGGCCCCGGCCCAGCCGGTGACCCCGCCGCCGGCCCCGTGCAGCCGCCGGCCCCGCCCGTCTCCACGCCTGCCGCGCCCCCGGCCCCGGCCACGCCTCCCCCGCCCGCGCCCGGCGCCGGGAAGATCAACCTCGACAAGGGCCGCGTCAGCCTCCAGAAGAACCAGACCGTCTCCCTCGTCAAAGGCGGCCGCCCCCTGCTCTCCCAGGTCAAGATGGGCCTCGGCTGGGAGCCGGCGTACCGCGGCAAGGACATCGACCTGGACGCCTCGGTCATCGCCTACGGCCCCCAGCGCAACCACATCGACAGCTGCTACTTCGGCAAGCTCCAGATCGTGGGCGGCGCGATCCGGCACTCCGGCGACAACCTCACGGGCGAGGGCGGCGGTGACGACGAGGTGATCACGGTCGACCTCGGCCGTCTCCCGCAGGAGGTCACCGGCCTGGTCTTCACGGTCAACTCCTTCTCCGGCCAGAAGTTCACGGAGGTCGCCAAGGCCTACTGCCGCCTCCTGGACGGCACGACCGGGGAGGAACTGGTCCGCTTCGACCTCACCAGCGCCGAGCCGCAGACCGGCGTGATGATGGCCAAGCTGATCCGCCAGTTCTCCGGCGAGTGGGAGATGACGGCGATCGGCGACTTCGTGAAGTCCCGCACGGTCAGGGGAATGGTGAAGCCGGCGGCACAGACTCTGTAGCCAGGGCCGGAGCCGGCACCTGACGAAGCCAGTGGGCCTGCTGCTGGTTCCTCGGTCACCGCCTCCAGCAGCCGCGCCCGCCCTTCGGGCGTCGGGTGATCCCAGTACTCGCGGAGCGGGCTGTACTTCGGGCCGAGCTCGTCCTCGTAGATGTCCCCGTTCTGCATGATGAGCGCGGCGACCCGCAGGTGCGCGCATCGCCAGCCGCAGTCCGATCTGCGAGCCGTAGCCGTGCAGGTAGAGGGTGTACCGCCGTAGCTTCAGCGCGCTGGCGAACCGCTCCAGGAAGCCTGGCGTACCCGTCGAAGGTGTACGAGAAGCCGGCCGGGTCCGGGGTGTCGCTGTAGCCGAAGCCGGGGAAGTCGGGCGCGACGAGCCCCGCCACCGGTCGGCCAGGGCCGGCATGAAGGCGCGGAACTGGTACGAGGAGGACGGACAGCCGTGCGGCAGCAATAAGGCCGGGGCGTCGGGGGGCGGACCGGCCTCACGGTAGAAGACGCGGGTCCCGTCGACGTCCGCATTACCGGTGTGCCGTCCTGCGGGCCGGGTTGTCGATCGCTCTCGCCACCTGTGCCGGTCGGGGAGAGAGCCGGAGTACCCGCGGAACTCCTGGAGAAGCCGACGACGCCGCGCCGGTCAGCGGGCCCTCAGATCCGCGCCGAAGGCCGCAGCCCCTCCGTCAGCAACGCCAGATACCGCCGGATGTGCCCGCCTTCCGCGTCCGCCAGCTCCGCCGCCGTCGCCACCCCGTGTGCCAGCCGTAGTACGTCGACCGGCTCGACGTCCCTCCGGAGTGTGCCCTCCTCCTGTGCTGCCCGGACCAGGCGCCCCGCCGCGCTCTTCACCGAGTCGCAGCAGGCCGTGGCCACGGTCGAGCCGCTCTGCGTGACGGCCGGGCCCAGCAGGGCCCTGAGGCCGCGCATCCGGATCATCCCCGCGCCGAGTTCGTACAGCCACTCCGCCAGCGCCTCGCCCGGTGCCAGTTCGGCCGCGAGTTCGTCGGCCCGGGCCGCGATCGCCTCGATCCGGTCGAGGTACGCGGCCTCCAGCAGCGCCTGCCGGGTCGGGAAATGCCGGTAGAGCGTGCCGGAGCCGACCCCGGCCCGCTTGGCGATGTCGTCGAGCGACGCGCCTTCCCCGTGCTCGGCGAAGGCCTCCACGGCCACCTTCAGCAACCGCTCGTAGTTACGCCGAGCATCCGCCCGCATGGGCCTGACCTGCGCCATGCAGCCACTCCTCACGAACCGGGGACTCACGAACCGGGGACCCTCTCCGCACCTTATCGAGAACGGTCCGACCCGCAGTCCGGCGCCTCACATCTTCATCGCCCCGCCGCCAGATCCCGCAGGAAGTGCCGCGCCCCGACCAGGAACACGACGATCAGCGGGATCACGCTCATCAGCGCGCCGGCCATCACCAGCGCATAGTTGAGGAGGTGAAGACAACGATGTCGGGAGCGGTGGTGGTCGGGCCGACGGTCTCGCGGTGGGGGTTCCTCTGGTCCGCGAACGTTCACGTGCGCGTTGCCGTCGAGTACCGGGGCGCGCCAGAACCAGTGTCAAGGGAGCTGCCCGGAACGGTCTGCCGGGCCCACGGCCGGGCAGGTCAGGCGGAAGCGCGGACCACCAGCTCGGGCACCACCCAAGCGTCCGCGCCCCGCAACGGCTCCTCACCCGCGCGCAGCCGGGCCACCTGCTCCACGGCCAGCCGCCCCAGCTGCCGCTTGTCGATGTGCAGGGTGGTCAGGGCGGGGTCCACCAGCTCGCCCAGAGAGAGACCGTCGAAGCCCAGCACCGCCAGCTCGTCCGGAACACTCCGGCCATGACGGTGGGCGGTGCGCATCGCCCCGACAGCGATCAGGTCGTTGAAGCCGAAGACCGCGGTGATCTCGGGCCGCGCCGCCAGGAGCCGTTCCATGCCGGCCTCGCCGCCGGCCACGCTGTGCTCGGGGCACACCACGACCCAGTCCTCGTCGACCGGCAGCCCGAGCCGCCGCACCTGCTCCAGGAACGCCAGCCTGCGCGGGCCGGGGCCGTGCACGCCGTCCAGCATGCCGATCCTGCGGTGCCCCGCGCGGAACAGGTGGTTCATGCCCTGCTCGACTCCGGTGGCGGCGTCGATGCCCACGGCCGCGAACCGGGTCTGCTGCGGGCCCCGCTCCAGCAGCACCAGTGGCACACCTCCGAGGTGCCGAGTGAGTACGTCGTCCGGGTCCTTGAAGTAACCCACGACCGCGTCCGCCTGGTGGGAGAGCACGTCGAGCGCCTGCCGCTCCCTGGCCTCGTCGATCCGGGAGTCCCACACGACCACCTGCCAGCCGCGCTGCTCGGCCGCCTCCAGCACCCCGGCGGCCACCTCTGGGAAGAACGGGTTCCGCAGGTCCGGGATGACCAGCCCCGCCGTCACCGTGCCCTTCTGGACGAGTCCGCGCGCGAACCGGCTGGGCCGGTAGTCCAGGAGCCGGGCCGCCTCCAGGACCCGCTCCTTGGTGGCCGGGTCGATCTCACCCTTGTCGTTGACGGCCCGGGAGACCGTCTGCCGTGACACCCCGGCCAGGCGTGCGACGTCGTGGATCGTGGCCCGGCGCCGGGCACCGCCGGGCCGCTCGGCATCCGGCTCCGCCCGCTGATTGTCGGTCCACACGTTCAGCACCTTATCCGGCTCCGGTCCCCGCCCGGCAGGGGCCGCCGGACGGGCCCCCAGCCGTCGGGCTCGGTGAAGAGCGTCAGCTGGAGCGCCCCCGGGGCCTCGAGCCGGAGTTCAGGGAGTTCCAGGGGGTGCGCGTGGGCTCGGCGGCCAGCTTCGCGGTGGCGGCGACGGAGTCGTCCACCTGGAAGGCCACCCGGACGTGCCCGGCCATCCGCCGCCCCACCTCGACCTCGTCGATGAATGATGGCTGGGGTGACCGCTGACGGCCCACGGGCCGGCCGGTTGACTCCCACGCGCGGCCGGGCCGGACGCGGCAGGCCTCGTCAGAACAGCGCGCTGTACGCGTTCAGCGCCGGCTGTCCGCCCAGGTGGGCGTAGAGGACCGTGGAGTCGCGGCCGATCTCGCCCCGCGAGACCAGGTCGATCAGCCCGGCCATGGACTTCCCCTCGTACACGGGGTCGGTGACCATCCCCTCCGTGCGGGCCGCGAGCCGCATCGCCGCCAGCGTGGTCTCGTCGGGGATGCCGTACGTGCCCGCGTGGTACCGCTCGTCGAGTTCGACGTCGGACTCGGTCAACTCGCGCTCGAGGCCGATGAGCTGCCCGGTGCGGTGTGCGATCCGGGCGATCTGGTTACGGGTCGCGGCGGGTTTCGCCGAGGCGTCGACGCCGAGCACGCGCCGGGGCCGCCCGCCCCCCTCCTCCAGCGCGGCGAACCCGGCGACCATGCCGGCCTGGGTGGAGCCGGTCACCGAGCACACGACCACGGTGTCGAAGAAGACGCCCAGCTCACGCTCCTGCTCGGCGACCTCGTACGCCCACCCGGCGAAGCCGAGGCCGCCGAGCGGATGATCGGAGGCGCCGGCCGGGATGGCGTACGGCTTGCCGCCCGCCTCCTCGACCTCCCTGAGCGCCTGCTCCCAGCTTTCCTTGAACCCGATCCCGAACCCGGCCTTCACCAGCCGCACGTCGGCCCCGGCGAGGCGGCTGAGCAGGATGTTGCCGACCTTGTCGTACACGGCGTCCGGCCAGTCCACCCAGCTCTCCTGCACCAGCACGCACTTGAGCCCGGCCCGGGCGGCGACCGCCGCGACCTGGCGGGTGTGGTTGGACTGCACCCCGCCGATCGACACGAGCGTGTCACAACCCTGGGCGAGCGCGTCGGCGACCAGGTACTCCAGCTTGCGGGTCTTGTTCCCGCCGTACGCGACACCGGAGTTGCAGTCCTCCCGCTTGGCCCAGAGGACGGCGCCACCGAGGTGCGCGGTCAGCCGCTCCAGGGGGTGGACGGGCGAGGGCCCGAAGAGCAGGGGGTAACGCGCGTGCGAGGAAAGGGGCATGGGTCGGACCACCTGTCTGGAGCGCCTGGTCGGGCACATCACGGTACCGCTGCCCGCGCGCTCGCAGCGGTCCTCGTTGAAGCACTCCCACGAGCAGTACGGCCCGTCGCTGCGCGGGCGCCATTCCCTCGAACCGCAACGGAGTCACGGCGCAAGGAGCCCGCGCCGCGCCTCCGCCCTTTGCCGACGGGTGACGTTGGCGCAGGCTGCTGCAATGCACCGCGCGCCGGGTCAGGATGGGCTGCCCGCATTGAGGTACAACGCCTCTGAGCAGCCGATTCAGACAGCCCCACCCGTGACGAGTGACCCGGCGTTCTCATTCCGCTGCCGCTTCCACGGCCCGGTGATGGCGAGCAGGATGCCCGGGTCCTGGATGTTGGCGTAAAGGGTCTTGCCGTCGGGTGAGAAGGTGACACCGGCGAACTCGCTGTACTCCGGCTCCTCTTCGGTGCCGACGTTCAGGTCGTTGCGGGCGATCGGGTAGGTGCGCCCGCTCTCGGTGGCGCCGAAGAGGTGCGAGACGCCCTCGCCGTCCTCGGCCAGGACGATGCCGCCGTACGGGGAGACGGTGATGTTGTCGGGGCCGTCGAACGCGCCGTCCTTGGACGGGTCGGGGTTCACCCCGAGCAGGACCTTCAACGTCAGGGTGCGGCGCCTGGGGTCGTAGAACCACACCTGGCCGTCGTGCTGGACGGGGCTCTCCTCTCGGGCGTACGAGGAGACGACGTAGGCGCCGCCGTCGCCCCACCACATGCCCTCCAGCTTGCGGGCGCGGGTGACCTCGCCGTCGCTGAACTGCTTGCGCACGGGCGTGGTCCGGGCGTCGCGGTCGGGTACGTCCACCCAGTCGACGCCGTAGACGGTGCCGGTCTTCGTGGCCCGGGACAGGTCGTCGACGAACCGGCCGCCGGAGTCGTAGCACTTGGGCGCCTGGAGGACACCGGCGTCGTCCGCGAGTTCACGGAACTCGCCGGGGCCGTACGTGAAGCCCTTGGGCGGGGTCCAGCGGTAGAAGAGGCCGTTGGGCTCGTCGTCGTCCTCGGTGAGGTAGGCGTGGCCGCGCTTGGGGTCGATGACGACGGCCTCGTGGTCGTAGCGGCCGAAGAACTTCAGCGGCTTGGGGTTCCGGTTGGCGCGCCGGTCGGAGGGGTCGACCTCGAAGACGTAGCCGTGGTCCTTGGTCATGCCGTTGACGCCGGCCCTGTCGGAGTTCTCCTCGCAGGTGAGCCAGGTGCCCCACGGTGTACTGCCACCGGCGCAGTTGGTGGAGGTGCCCGCGATGCCGACCCACTCCGCGACACGTCCGTCGGGGCGTATCTCGACGACCGTGCAGCCACCGGCGGCGGCCGGGTCGTAGACGAGGCCCTCGGCGAGCGGCACCGGGTACTTCCAGTTGGCGCGCGGGCCCTTCAGCTCGTGGTTGTTGACGAGCAGGGTGGTGCCGCGGGGGCCGTCGAAGGTGGCGGTGCCGTCGTGGTTGGACGGCGTGAAGTCGCCGGACTCCAGCTTGGTCCTGCCGCTGTAGGTGATGATCCGGTACGTGAAGCCGGCGGGCAGGGCGAGGATGCCCTTGGGGTCGGGGACCAGCGGCCCGTAGCCGACCCCGTGCCGGGCGTCCGCGGACGCCTCCTCCGCGCCCTCGGTGTCGTACGACGCGAGGGCGTTCGGCGCGGTCGCGAGGGCCCCGACACTGCCCGCCAGCGCGACACCGGCACCGGCGATCGCGGAGGTTCTGGCGAAGTCCCTGCGGGTGAGCGACATGGTGTCTCCTGTGACGGTGGGTATGCCGTGAAGGGTGGCGGACCTCGTACGCCGACACCGTCCCGCTCATCCATGAACGCCGGTTGAACACCGCCCTAAGGGGCGCGGGACTGTCTCCCCATGCGGCTCCGCCGTGTGGGCGCGACCAGCGCCAACGGCCCCGCACCCCAGAACAGGATCAACCGCCCTGTTGCGACCGCGCCTTGAAGGCAGCCTTCCGCGCTTCCTTCGCAACCTTCTTGTCCGGATGCAACCGCCCCATCGCCTCCAGCACATCGGCCGTAGCGGGATGCTCAACCCGCCACACGGCCTCGAAAAACCCACCGTGCTGCTGCGCAAGCCCCTCGACCAACGCCCGCAACTCCTCGGAATTGCCCTCCGCCGCCAGCTGCGCGGCCACCGTGTCGATGGTCAGCCAGTACACCATCGCTTCCGACGGCGCGGGCACATCCACCGCACCATGCTCGGTGAGCCAGACCCGGGCGAGACCGCCCAACTCGGCATCGTCGAGGACTTCCCGCAGCGCCGGCTCGGCCGAGGCACCCACCAGGGACAACGCCTGCTGACACCGCAGCCGCCGCAGCGGCGCCCCGGCATCCGCACCCCGCGCCGCCGCCAGCAACTCCCGCGCCGCGGCGAGCGGTTCCCGGCGCTCCAGCCACTGCTCGGTCTCGGCCTGCGCCGCACCCGGCGGGAACGCCGCCGTGCCGTCGAGCAGCGCGTCGGCTCCCTTGTCCGCGAGGTCCCCGACGGCCGGCGCCTCGAACCCGGCCTCCAGCAGCCGGGCACGCAGGCCGTACACCCCGAGCGGGGTGAGCCGGACCATGCCGTACCGGGAGACGTCGGTTTCGTCGACGGGCGCCGCGGGCTCCTCGTCGGCGTCGGCCATGAGCGCCTCGTCCACGGGCTGGTACGCCACGAGCCCCACCGGCTCCAGCATCCGGAACTGGTCGTCCAGCCGCATCATCGCGTCGGACACCTGCTCCAGGACGTCGTTGGTGGGCTCGCCCATGTCGCTGGGCACGATCACCGACGCGGCCAGTGCGGGCAGCGGCACCGGAGCGTCGGCGGGCGTGTCCTCGCCGGCGGTCAGCAGGTAGAGGTTGCCGAGCACGCCGTCGAGGAACTCGGCCTCGACCTCCGGGTCCCAGTCGAGGGCGGAGAGGTCCACCTCGCCGTCCTCGGCCACGAGCCCGTCCAGGTCGGGCACGCTCGCGTCGGCGAGCACCGTCTCCAGGGCCGCGAGCCACACGGCGAGCACGTCCTGAGGCGAGCCGCCGGTGAGCAGCGCGAGGTCCTCGCCCGCCGTGACGGTGCCCTCCTCCTCGTCGACGATCTCGACGAGCCCGGTGTCCACGGCCACCCGCCACGCCTCGCTGGCGTCGGCGGCGGCGTCGTCCCCGCTCAGCCCGAGCACCTCGGCGGCCGCGGGCAACTGCTCCCCGACGAGCCCGCCCCCGGCGTCGACCCGGGTCTCCGGCCCGGCCCAGCGGGCCAGCCGGGCGGCCCGGGACAGCAACGGCGTGGACAGCGCGTCGCGCGCCAGCTCCGCTTCGGGGTGCAGCCGCACCGGCGGCAGGGGGAGCTGTCTGACATCGGCTGTTTCTCCTAGGGCGCCTCATACGACTCAGCCGCTCAGCCTAGACGGATTTACACCCATGCCGCCTACTTCATGTCCCCGTCAGGAGCTGTACATGGCCGAAACCTTGACAAGTGGCCCGGGCAGGCTGGAGATTGACGCGCGTAGAAGTCGGCGGACACTTGTTCACCGGGCCGGCCACCGCCAGGCCCGTCCGCCGCCGACTACGCGCGTCACACCGCCCGCCCCACAGGTAGCGGCGGACAGTCCACGCACCACCCTCGTCCCGGCGCCTGTCACGTCCCCGGAGGGAACCCCGTTGCCGAGCAACTCGTCCGCGCGCCTCGCCGCGCTCACCGTCGCCGCCGTGTGTTCCGCGGCATCCACGATCGTCCTCAGCGCCCCCGCACACGCGGACTCGGTCCGCATCCATGACATCCAGGGCAGCACCCGGATATCGCCGTTCGCAGGCAAGCAGGTCACGGACGTGACCGGAATCGTCACCGGCATCCGGACCTACGGCTCGTCCCGCGGCTTCTGGATCCAGGACCCGAACCCGGACGCCGACCCGGCGACCAGCGAGGGCGTCTTCGTCTTCACCGGCTCGACGCCGAAGGGGGTCGCCGTCGGCGACTCCGTCACGGTCAGCGGCACGGTCTCGGAGTACGTCCCCGGCGGCACCACCTCCGGAAACCAGTCCCTGACGGAGATCACCAAGCCGACGACCACGGTCGTCTCCAGCGGCAACCGGCTCCCCGCCGCCACGACGATCGACGCGAGGTCGGTCCCCGCCGCCTACGCGCCGGCCGGCGACACCACGGCGAACGGCTCGATCAACGCCCTCCCCCTCAAGCCCTCGACGTACGCCCTGGACCACTACGAGGCACTGGAGGGCATGACCGTCCGCGTCACCGACACCCGTGTCGTGGGCGCCACCGACCCGTACACCGAACTCTGGGTGACGGTGAAGCCGCGCGAGAACCGCAGCCGCAACGGCGGCACGGTCTACGGCTCCTACGACGCCCAGAACACCGGCCGTCTCCAGATCCAGTCCCTCGGCTCGACAACCGACTTCCCGAAGGCGAACGTCGGCGACACCCTCGCCGGCACCACGGCGGGCCCGCTGGACTACAACCAGTTCGGCGGCTACACCCTGGTCGCGAGCGAGCTCGGCACGCTCAGGTCAGCGGGCCTGCAGCGCGAGACGACGCGCGAGCAGCGCTCCTCGGAACTCGCGGTCGCCACCTACAACGTCGAGAACCTCGACCCGACCGACGACACCTTCGCCGAGCACGCCTCCGCGATCGTGAACAACCTGAAGTCGCCGGACATCGTGTCCCTGGAGGAGATCCAGGACAACAACGGCGCGAAGAACGACGGTACGGTCGCCGCCGACCAGACCATCGCCAAGCTGATCGACGCGATCGTCGCGGCCGGCGGCCCGACGTACGACTGGCGCTCGATCGACCCGGCCGACGACGCCGACGGCGGCGAGCCCGGCGGCAACATCCGCCAGGCGTTCCTGTTCAACCCGGAGCGGGTCTCCTTCACCGACCGCGCGGGCGGCGACGCCACGACCGCGACCGGCGTGACGAAGATCCGTGGCAAGGCGCACCTGACGCTCAGCCCCGGCCGCGTCGCCCCCGCCGACGAGGCCTGGAAGAACAGCCGCAAGCCGCTGGCCGGCGAGTTCGTCTTCCGCGGCCGCACGGTCTTCGTGATCGCCAACCACTTCAACTCCAAGGGCGGCGACCAGGGCCTGACCTCCCAGTACCAGCCGCCGGCGCGCAGCTCCGAGACGCAGCGCCACCAGCAGGCCGCGCTGGTGAACACCTTCGTCAAGGACATCCTCGACACCCAGAAGAGCGCGGACGTCATCGCCCTGGGCGACATCAACGACTTCGAGTTCTCCGGCACCACCAGGATCCTCGAGGGCCGGGGCGAACTCTGGTCGGCGATCAAGTCGCTGCCCAGGAACGAGCGTTACTCGTACGTCTACCAGGGCAACAGCCAGATCCTCGACCAGATCCTGATCAGCCCGTCGATCCGCCGCGAGTGCGACTTCGAGTACGACAGCGTGCACGTCAACGCGGAGTTCAACGACCAGATCAGCGACCACGACCCGCAGGTCCTGCGCTTCCGCCCGTAAACCCTCGGCCCGGGGCCGGCTGGACCAAGGCGTCCAGTCTGCCCCACGGCACGGCGACTCACCCGGGCACGAGCCCCAGGGCATGCCGGTACCGGCTCCCGCTCACCGTCTTCACCACCGGATACGTGCGCACCCGCTCCCACGTGTCGGTCGCCGGCGCCGCCAAGGCCTCGTCATAGGCCTGGCCGCTCTCCCACTCGGCGTAGTTCAGCACGTGCCCGCCATCGGTACTCAGATGGAAATGAGCGGAGATCAACCCGGCGTCCCTTTCCGGATCGTCCCCCACGGCCTTGAGCACGAGATCGACCCACTCCTCCCGCCGCTCCCCGGCGCCTTCCTCGAAGTCGATCCGCACGGTGACGATCAGCCCCGGCACCCGCACGTCCCCGACGGCTCGCTCGCGGCTGCGGTAGCGCCCGTACCGCCCGAGCCCCACCCTCTCGATCCCCGGCACGGCGGTGTCGATCTCTTCGACCCGTTCCTGCCGATGAGCTGTGACGAAGGCCTCGTATCCCCGCTCGTCGCTCCACTGGGAGTGGTGCATCAGCGTGGACCCGTCGTGCCCCGCGTACACGTGGTACGCCAGCAGATCGCCAACGGGCCACGGCCGCCGCTCCCATGTCCGCCCGATCGCCTCCACGGTCTGCCGTTGCCGCTCGGGGGTGCCGACCCGCCAGGTGCTGAAGAAGGGAGCACCGATCCGGGGGTCGGTGAGGTCGGGGTGCCGCTCGGTTCGACGGGTCATTGAACACTCCAGTCGTATGCGCCGGTTGCCTGCGCACCCCACCCTTCAACCTCGACCGAACTTGAGGTCAAGCGTGGGGTGTTGTCGCAGGGCCCGGCGCTTACCAGGTGCTCAACGTCGGTGCTGACCGGCGGCCCGCGGCGCGGCGGCCTGCGGCGGCTGAGCGGGAGGCCACACCCCGGGCCGAGACGCGCCCGCACCCTCGCACGCACGGAAGGGGACGTGCCGGGGGGGTGTCCGCCCGCAGCGGTTGGCGCGTCAACGCCAGTTGGTCGGTGTCCGAGCCCATCACGCCGTTTCCGAGGACGGACACCCCCGGCGCGGCCCCGACCCACGACCACCGCGCAGGCACGAACGACCGCAGCCCCACCCGCTCAGCGATGCCAGAGAGGCCATTGACGCCCGCGAGGAGTCCAATGACGCCCGCGAGGCCAGTGATGCGCCTGCTGCCGCCGCCGCAGCACCTCGACGGCCACCACCGCGGCCCCCGCAGCCGCCCCGGCGACCAGCACCGGCCCCGGATGCCGCATCCCGGCCCGGACGGCACCGCGGACCGGCCGAGGCCCCGCATGCGTCGCCTTGTCGTGCACCGTATGCCCGGCCTGCGCGGCGCTGCTCCGCAACTGCACCGTCATCGCGCCGGCCTTGTCCCGCAGATCGGCCGCCCGCGCCCGCGCACGCCCCTTCACATCCGCCTTCCCCGCCAACTCCTCCACCGTGTTGCCGAGTTCACTACGGGTCCGCTGGATCTGCTGCCGCAGCTCATCGGGCCCCTTGGCCCCGCCCGTCGCGTCCGTCATCGATGTGCCCTTTCCCTGATCTCCTCCACGTCGGCCCTGACACTGCCGAGAGCCTCCTCAGGCGTAGGAGGCGTGGCCCGGCGCAACTGCCCCCGGCCGGCAGCGGCCAGCACGGCCGCGATCACGAACAGCACGCCCGTCACGATGAGCGCCGCGGCCCAGACGGGCAGCACCAGCGAGAGGGCGGCGACCCCCGTCCCGGACAGCGCGAGCAGCCCGGCGTAGGCGACGGCACCCGCCGCACCGAGCAGCCCACCGCCACGCCCCGCACGCCGCCCCTTCTCGGCCAGCTCTTCCTTGGCGAGAGCCAGTTCCTGCCGCACGAGCCGGGAGGCCTGCTCCGCGGCCTGTGAGACGAGTTCGCCCACGGAGTGGCGCTCGTCGTGCACGGCCCGATGATCGATGGTCCCGGTCACGGTGTTCCGCCTCCTCTCGAAGTAGGAACCCCCGAGTACCCGGCCCATCCCCCGGCTACCCCACCCCCGCGTCCCGGCGGCTGCCCCTCTCCGCATCCCGGCCCGGCCACGACCCGAACAGCCCGGCCTTGCCGCCCCTCCGGCCAGCCCTCATCCGCCCTCGCCGCCGCCCTCCCGCTCGGCTGTCCTGCCGTCGCCCCACCCCCGCCACGCTCACCGAGCCGCGCCAGCTGAGCCTGGAACCAGTCGAGCCGCGCCTGCAACAGCGCGGCCTCCGCGAAAGTTCGGGCACTCCCATCCCTCCGGGCCCCTCCGCCCCCGCCGGGGCCCTACCACCCCCGGCCACGACCCGCAACCCGTCCCCCGGCGCGGATGCGGTGCCCGGTGCCGCAGCCCGTACGCGCACGACGCCTCCCGCCGCCACCCCGTACGGCAGCGCGACCCCAGCGACACACCGGTGGACCCGGCCCGGGTGCCGTCATGGGACAGCACCGGGTGGGCGATCCTGTCTCCGGTCGGCGGCTCCGTCGGACGTTGGTTTGGGCACAGGGCACTCCATCGGCAACCACGCTGCACTCCACCCGGACTCCACCCGATCAACCGCGAAGCGTCCCTTACGAGTACCAGGTAAGAAAATTAACTAGAGCTACACAGTCACGCTGCCGACACTACTCACATGACGACTCCCTTCGGCCGCTCCCTGTGCGCCATGATCACCCCGTTCACGACGTCCGGAGCACTGGACCTCGACGGTGCCCAACGCCTCGCCGCCCACCTGATCGCACAGGGCTGCGACGGCCTCGTCCTGTCCGGCACGACGGGCGAGTCACCGACCACCACGGACGCCGAGAAGTCGGCCCTGATCGCGGCCGTCCGCGAGGCCGTGGCCGACCGGGCGTCGATCGTCGCGGGCATCGGCACGCCCGACACCCGCCACACCGTCGACCTGGCCAGGGAGGCCGAAAAGGCAGGCGCGGACGGCCTGTTGGTGGTGGCTCCGTACTACAGCAGGCCCCCGCAGGACGCGATCGAGGCGCACTTCCGCGAGATCGCCGACGCCAGTGAGCTCCCGCTCATGCTCTACGACATCCCGAACCGCACCGGCATCCGAGTCGAACCGGAGACGATCCTCCGCCTCTCCGCGCACCCCAGGATCGTCGCGGTCAAGGACTGCTCCTACGACTTCCTGGCCGCACAGAAGGTGCTGGCCCGCACGGACCTGGCGTACTACGCGGGCTGCGACGAGCACAACCTCGCCCTGTACGCGGTGGGCGGCGCCGGTTACGTCAGCACGGTGTCGAACGTGGTCCCGGACCGGATGCGCGCCGTCCTGGACGCGTTCGACGCGGGCGACACGACACGGGCGGCCCGCCTCCAGCAGCAGGCCACCCCCCTCATCGAGGCGATCATGTCGGCAGGCCTCCCGGGCACGGTCACGACGAAGGCGCTCCTCACCGCCCTGGACCTCCCCTCCGGCCCGGTCCGCGCTCCCCTGCGCCCCGCCGACGACACGACGACCGACGGACTCCTGTCGCTCCACAAGACCCTGACCACCACCTGACCAGGGCCTGAGTCCCGGACTGCCCACCGCTCACACTCACAGCCCGATGCGCCGTACGGGCAGGTCCCCCTCCAGGGCGGCGGCGGTCTCCAGCCCTGGGGCGACGGCGACGTACGACCACCGGTCGTCCTTCGCGTACTTCTTCGTCTTGGGGTTCAGCAGCCAGTACGTGCGTTCGGATACGGCACGGTCGGCGGACCGCTCGACGTTCCTGGAGGTGTAGTACGCGGCCAGGGCGACCCGGCCGGCCGCGATCACATCACGCGGCGGCGACTGGTCCGGACGGGCGGTGACGCTGGTCTGCTCCACGCCGCCCGAAGGACGTACGTCCTGCTTGCCGGAGTCCAGCATCGGCACGGCCACGGCCACGGCGACCACGGCGGCGGCCGCCGCGGCGGCGGAGGCGAGCCGGCGGCTGCGTCGGCGCCGGCGGACCGCCGGCACCCGGTCGGCGAAGCCAGGTGCCGCGGGCGGCTGCCCGTCGGCCTGGTCGCGCAGCGCGTCGCGCACGCGTTCGTCGACGTTCACTGACGCACCTCCACGGGCGAGTAGTCACGGGACGGCCGCTGTTCCGCGGCGGCCTGCCAGGGCGGCCGGCTCGGGCGCGAGGGCGCGCAGCCGGGCCAGGGAGCGATGGGTGGCGGACCGTACGGTGCCCACGGAGCAGCCCAGGATGCGGGCCACCTCGGCCTCGGGCAGATCCTCGAAGATGGGGGTCCCCCCGCTCGAGCGAAGCCGAGAGTGGGGGAGCAGCACCAGTACCGTGCGCTGCCGCGCGGTCAGCCGGGCCGGCGCCCCGCATCAACAGACGCAGCTCGGCCGCTCCGGAGCCGTCCGGGGCGGTGCCGGTCTCCGGCGGTTCGGCGACGCTCAGTTCGCGCCTCGGCCACTTCAGCCGCCAGCGGCTGACCTGCTGCCGGTAGAAAACTGCCGGACGTACGCCTCGGGTTCGTCGATCCGGTGCCAGCGGCCCGCCGCCTTGATCAGCGTGTTCTGGAGCAGGTCCTCGCCCGCGTGCCGGTCGCCGCCGCTCAGCAGGACCGCGGTCTTCAGCAGCGCGGACGACCTGTCCGCCACTTATTCCCGGAAGCTCTCCTGCGCTTCGGCATCCATCGTCACCTTCGCTTTCCCCCGGGGCGGACCCGCTGCCCGCCCCCGTACCCCTTGTGACGCGCACGGGAGCCTCCCGCTATGCCACCTGCCGGACACAAGAAACGGGCCGGGGCCCGTACCGCAAGTGTGTGCGGTACGGGCCCCGGCCCTTCGGTGTGCCGGCTCAGTTCCAGGCGTACCCGTCACCGAACAGCAGCGTGTGCTCGAGCACGTCCTCCGCCGGGTCGTCGACCTGACCGACGTTGACGTTGAGCAGCCCGACCCGGTGGCCGTTGTGCGAGCCCGTGTTGGTTTCGTCGGCGTGCGCGGTCCCCGCCGGGATCCAGCACACCACCAGCGCCGTGACAGCCCCGGCCAGACAGCGCGCCCCGGCCCGCCCCCGCTCGTTCCTCATGCCCCGGTCCTCGTTTCTTCGGTTCGGCTTCTGATCGGACACGGCGCCCGCCCGTTCATCGGACTCTGCGCCCACCGGTTCATCTGCAAAAACCACCACGAGGTCACGCCGGGTAACCCGTACGTGGCGACTCATCGCGCTCGGCGACGACCGACGCCGGTCAGTTGTGGCTGTTCTGATTGCATCGCAGGTCAGGCGGTCAGCTTGCCCCGGGGGCCGTTTCGGGGCCGTCCTCGGTGCTCTCCGGGTTCGGAAGGCCCGGTCGACGGCGGCCCGGGTGCGTGCCTCGCTGTTCGGCATCAGGTGCGTGTACGTGCGGAGCGTGAAGCTCGGGTCGTGGTGCCCCAGGTACTCGCTCAGGGCCTTGATGCTCTCCCCCGCGTCCAGGAGCACGGAGGCGTAGAAGTGGCGGAGGGCATGCATGCCGTTCTCACGTCCGAGCGGTATGCCGGCCGAAGTGAGAGCCGGACGCCAAACAGACCGGTCGAAGCGGAATTGGTGGAGCCATTGGCGTCGAGCGTTGACGAACAGCAGCGAGGCCGTGACGGGCGGGCCGTCCGGGCTCTTCCACGGCAGGGTGACCTCCACCGGCTGGTGCTTCGTGATGTGGGCCGCCAGCGCGAAGGAGACTGTCTCGGGCAGCGGTACGTGACGTTCCTTGCCGCCCTTCGGCGGGTGGTTGTCGAACAGCACCGCGCCCCGTAGTGATACGTCGCCAGGTCCAGGGCCGTTCCCAGGTCAGGGGGCTGACCTGGCTCTGCTCACCACCCACCGCGCCGACTTGATCGCCGACCGGGTCCCGGCTGCTCAATCGCCTCCACGACGTGCTCACCGGCATCAGCCCCGCCCTGGAAGCCGCCTTCGACTACGCCGACCACAGGGGCGCCCTGGTCCTGCTCACTGGCTATCAGACCCCCGCTGCCCTACGACGCTGCGGCCACGCTCGGCTGACCCGCTGGCTCGCCGCACGAGGCGTGCGCCACCCCGAAACCGTCGCCGCCACCGCCCTCACTGCCGCGCATGCTCCTGCGCCGACTGCCGTCACGAGTGGGCTTGGGAAGAAGGGACTGGCACCCCGAAGGGTTGACCCGGTCATTAAGACTCCACCGACCTCACGTTCGCCACAAGGCACCCGGCACCGCTGTCGGTACCAGTCGCTACCTTGCCGCCATGACTGGCAGTCGACCTGCAATCCCGCGCGAGCTTCGAAGGCGCGTTCTGATTGAGGCTGGCCATCGTTGTGCAATTCCCACATGCCGAGCTACACCCGCGGAATTGCACACACAAGCTCGTGGGCCAGGGCTCCGTCGTTCTCGCGGTCGGCCCGACGTAGCCGGTATGGGCCTGATGCCGCAACTTGGCCGTGATGGTCAGTCGTGATGGGCCGGCAGGTACGCGCGCAGGCACGGCTCCCGGTGATCATGGAGTGTCGAGTTCGCTGATCACCACAACGGAAGACCGTGCCTGCTGCGTCAGCATCGCCCATCCCTGCCGGGCTGGGCCAACTCGCCGGTTCCGATCCCGGCCCGCCCCGATGAACTGCCCGACCTGCTGGACCGGCTGCGCCGCCTGCCCGACCCGCGCCGCCTGAGGGGCCGGCGCCACCCGCTGTCATACGTCCTGGCCCTGGCAGCCTGCGCAGTCCTGGCCGGAGCGAAATCCCTCACCGCAATCGCCGAGTGGGCCGCCGACGCCCCTGCCCAGCTCCTCCTCCGCTGCGGGGCCACGCTGCGCGATCCGGACCGGCCCTACCGGGCGCCCAGCGAGGCGACCGTACGCCGGGTGCTGCAGCGCATCGACGGCGACGCGCTCGACGCAGCGATCGGCGACTGGCTCACCGCCCGCGCGGACACCTGCCGCGCCGCCGACCAGGACGAACACCCGCCGTCCCGCCCGGTGTGGGCGGCCATCGCGGTGGACGGCAAATCCCTGCGCGGCGCCACCCGCGCCGACGGCCGCTGCGTCCACCTGCTGTCCGCGCTGCGCGGCGACGGCATCGTGCTGGCCCAGCGCGAGGTCGACGCCAAGAGCATTGAGATCACCGCGTTCCGACCGCTGCTGGACCCGCTTGACCTGACCGGTGCGGTGGTGATTTTCGATGCACTGCTGACCCAGACCGATCACGCAAAGTTCCTGGTCGAGGAGAAAAACGCGCACTACATCGCCGTGCTCAAAGCCAACCACCCGACCCTGCACGCGCTGGTGAAGGATCTTCCCTGGAAGGAGGTGCCGCTGATGGACCGCACCCGCACCGCCGCCCACGGCCGCGACGAGATCCGCCGCCTGAAGGCCGTCACCGTGCCGCGGCTGCCGTTCCCGCACGCCGGCCAGGCACTGCAGATCGTCCGCCGGCGGCGCACGGTGCGCACCGGCAAGGTGTCGCTCGAACGCGTCTACGCGGTCACCAGCCTGACGGCTCATCAGGCGACAGCCGCTGACCTGGCGGAACGCATACGCGGACACTGGGCAATAGAGAATCGTGAGCACCACGTCAGGGATATGACGTTCGGGGAAGATGCCTCGCGGGTGCGGACCGGCAGTGCACCACGGGCGATGGCCTCCCTGCGGAACCTGGCCATCGGCGCGCTCCGCCTGGCGGGGCGGGACAACATCGCCGAGGCCTGCGCCATCACGGGCGGGACATGGCCCGGCCGCTGGCAACCCTCGGACTCACGTGATCATTTCCCGGCCGATCAGGAGAACGACGGAGCCCTGCCATCTGACCGCCGAGCAGGCCACCGCGGCCCAGCTCGCCGAACTCGTCCGCGACCATTGGAAGACCGAGGCCCTGCATCACCTGCGCGACACCACCTTCGCCGAGGACGCCTCCCAGCTGCGGACCGGCAACGCACCCCGTGCGATGGCCCCCTGGCGCAACCTTGCCATCGCAGCCCTCCGCACGGCCGGCGTGAAGAACATCGCGGCCGGCCTCCGCCGCAACGCCCGCGCCCCTCGCCGCCCCCTCGACTCCTCGGCCTCAGATGATCACGAACCAGGCATCATGCGGCTACGCCGAACCCCTGCACCCGGCAGGCGAACCCGTCCCTCGATGCAGCGATCACCCAGATGGAGATCTCGCCTTGCGCGATCAGCGCGAGTGAAAAAACCTACATACAAGTCAGCCACTTCTCGGAATGAGTAAATGGAGGTGAACTTCATGGGCATTGCTGGACCGGCCGACGGCGCGATTGGCCAGGAGGGTGAGGACGCAGAAGAGACCGACTCGTCTTTCGTCACAGAATCCGATGACGATTCCGATGACTATTCTGATGAATTTTCCGACACTCCCGATATTGGAGACGGCAGCAGTGACGGCGATGCTGTCTCGTCCGACAGCCTCGAAAGCTATGAAGAGGGCGAAGGATAGAGGGAGCGACACCCCAGAAGGCCCGGCAGAGTGCACGAATACGACATCCCCGGAGAAGGCCTCCAGCAGATGCTGCGGCCAGGTTGAAATACCTTGAGAGGACATAATGGGCGCTCTGCTGCCTCGGTCGCCGCAATCAATCAGAGACATCACGGCCGAATGGCTGCAGCAAGAAATTCGGCGCAACGCACGGTCTTCGTGCGCCAAGGTCCGCAGCGTAAGAGTGGAACCATGGAAGGTGACTACAGAGGCGCAGTTAGTTCGCCTCCAAGTAACTTATTCTGATAACAGCGGGAACCCCCCATCACGCTGTATCGTAAAATTGCCGGGATCAAATGCCTCAGGCCACACACGAAAACGCGCCAAGCAAGAAATCCTTTTCTATCGACGAGTTGCCCCTGCCACTCCCCGTATACGCGTTCCCTCTTTCTTCGGTGGAGCCTATTCCAGGGAGGGTGTCCACTATCACCTCATTCTGGAAGATCTCTCGCTTACTCACTTCACGGCTCCGCGGCCCCGGAGTCCGGCGGATTGCGTTGGAATTATCGACCTGCTTGCCAAGCTGCACGCTTCCTGGTGGGAAGATCCGCGGCTTGGCCGGGGCGTTGGCAAGCCGCTCACTTACGAGCATTTGGACCGACACGCCGACAGCTTCGCATCCAACGTCAAGACAATGCTGGACCAGCATGCAAACAGCGTGAGCCGCGAGGACAGGAAAGCCTGTGAGGAATTGATCTCCAACTATCGTCACCTTCTGGAGATGCTGCATTCTGCACCACAGACGATCAGGCACGGCGACGTCCATTTCGGGAATTTTCTGCACCGCACGAACGGGGGCCAGGAAACCGTTGGCATTGATTGGCAGTTCTGGCGCATAGGCCCCGGCGTTGCCGATGTCGCACAACTCCTCGGACTGCGAATCGGAACCGAACAGCGACGGGAATGCGAGCGAGATTTGTTGTTGAGATATCACAAAGCACTCCAGCGCTTCGGGGTTGACAACTACTCGTGGGAGCTGTGCTGGCGAGACTACTGTTTCTCGACAGCTCGGTTGATCGCCTACCCAGCCTGGCGCTGGATCCATAGGGGAGGGCCGATTGAGCAATTCGAGCGCTCCCTGAAAAGAGCACTCAATGGCCTTCAGGATGTCCGCGTGCGCGGCCTGTTCAATTCCTAATGCGGTGTTCACGCGCGAGCGCCCTCCCGGGCCGTCCTCGGGCCGTGGAAGGGCGCTCAACGATGACCAACGCCGACAACTGCCGACAGCTCAGCAGCAGGTCAGGACGCTGTTCGTTTAGGTGGCCGCAGGTCACGGCCGCCGGTGATCAGTTGTGGCTGTGCAAAATCTCGTTCAGGCCGCCCCACACCGCGTTGTTCGGCCGGGCCTCGACCGCGCCCGTGACCGAGTTGCGGCGGAAGAGGATGTTGGAGGCGCCGGACAGCTCGCGGGCCTTCACGATCTGTCCGTCCGGCATCGTGACGCGGGTGCCGGCGGTGACGTAGAGGCCGGCCTCGACGACGCACTCGTCGCCGAGGGCGATACCGACGCCCGCCTCGGCGCCGATCAGGCAGCGCTCGCCGATGGAGATGATGACGTTGCCGCCGCCGGACAGCGTGCCCATGGTCGAGGCGCCGCCGCCGATGTCCGAGCCGTCGCCGATCACGACGCCCGCGGAGATGCGGCCCTCGACCATCGACGTGCCGAGCGTGCCGGCGTTGAAGTTGACGAAGCCCTCGTGCATGACGGTGGTGCCCTCGGCGAGGTGCGCACCGAGGCGGACCCGGTCGGCGTCGGCGATGCGGACGCCCTTGGGGGCCACGTAGTCGGTCATACGCGGGAACTTGTCGACGGAGGTCACCTGGAGGTGCAGGCCCTCGGCGCGGGCGTTCAGCCGGACCTTCTCGAGGTCGTCGACGGCGACCGGGCCGAGCGAGGTCCAGGCGACGTTGGCGAGGAAGCCGAAGATGCCATCCAGGCTCTGGCCGTGCGGCTTGACCAGGCGGTGGGAGAGCAGGTGCAGGCGCAGGTAGACGTCGTGCGCGTCGATCGGCTTCTCGTCGAGCGAGGCGATGACCGTGCGGACCGCGACCACCTCGACGCCCCGGCGGGCGTCCGGGCCGATCGCCGCGGTCGCGCCGCCGCCGAGCAGCTCGGCGGCCTGCTCGGCGGAGAGCCGCTCGGTGCCGGACGGGCCGGGCTCGGCGGCCAGTTCAGGGGCAGGGAACCAGGTGTCGAGGACGGTGCCGTCGGCGGCGACCGTGGCGAGGCCGGCGGCCACGGCGCCGGTGGTGCGAGGAGCAGTCGTGTCGGTCATGAGGGCAACCTAACCGGCGGACGGCGGTCGATGCGAACCGGTGCTGGGGCGTCTCACGTGCCGGGCGGTACGTCCCGGCACCGGCCGCCGACCCACCGCGGCGACCCCGCCACCAGCACCATCCCGAGACACAGCGACCGGCCCGCCACCGCCCTCACTCCCCAACTCGCGACCGGCCCCCCACCGGCCTTCCAACCGGCGGCCGGCCCCCACCTGCATCACGCCCCACAACATGGCAGCAGCCCGCCACTGCATCACACCAGCAACGCGCCCGCCGACCCACCATCGGCATCACACTGCAACACGACAACCGCCCCACCGCCGGCATCACACCCGCAGCGCAGCGACCGGGCCACCGGCACACACTCCCGCGCCCCAGCAGCAGGCCCGCCACCGGCACACACTCCCGCAGCCCGGCAACCGCCCCGCGACCGGCACCACACCCACGCCCCCGCGACGACCCGCCACCGGCACCACACCCTGGCAGCGCGAAACCCCCGCCCACCGGCACCATCCCCGCAGCCCGAAAACCACCCCACCCCAACCCACCACCGCCATCACCCCCGCGCCTCCGCGACAACCCGCCCCAGCACCTCCCGCGCATACGCCTCGTCGTACCGCACCCCGGTGAGCAGCACCTGGAGACAGATGCCGTCGATGACCGCCACCAGCGCCCGCGCGGTCACCGGATCCGTACGCCGCGACAGCAGTTCGGCGAGTCCCTCGGCCCACTCGGCGGCGACGGGCCGCAGGGCCGGTCGGCGGAGGGCGGCGAGGTACAGCTCGTACTCCAGCTCGACGCCCGTGCGATCACCCGCGAGCCACTCCCCCATCCACGCGGCGAGCTCGGCGGCCAGATCGGTCCGGGGATCCTCCAGCCCACCGCGCCCGGCGACGACCTTGGCGAAGCCCTCGTTGGCCTGCCGCAGCGCGGCGACCAGCAGTTCGTCGAGGGTCTTGAAGTGGTACGTCGTCGAGCCGAGCGGCACATCGGCCTCGGCGGCGGCGGTGCGGTGGCTCAGCCCGGCGATGCCCTTCGCCCCGACGACCCGGATCGCCGCGTCGATGATCCGCTGCCGCCGCTCGGGGTCGTAGCGCCGGGGCATCAGTGGGCACCTCCCAGGTTCAGCACCACGACCCCGACGATGATCAGCGCGATCCCGGCGGCCTTGGCGACCGTCATCCCCTCCCCGAGGAAGACGAACCCGATCGTGGCGATGGCCGCGGTACCGACACCGGCCCAGATCGCATAGGCCGTTCCGACGGAGACGGTCTTCAGCGTCTGCGCGAGCAGCGCGAAGGAGACGAGGTAGCCGAGGAGTGTCAGCAGCGAGGGCCCGAGCCTGCTGAAGCCCTCGCTGTACTTCATGGCGGTGGTGGCGCCCACCTCGGCGGCGATGGCCGCGGCCAGCAGCAGATAACCCATGTGTACGAGCGTACACAATACCTGTACACCCGTACACAACGAGAGGGGAGATACCGCTTTCAACAAACCTCTCCCAGTGGTCCCTCGGGTCCACTACCGTGTCAGCGATCACACACCGGGCGACCACAACCGCACGGCAGTCAAGGGTGCCCGCCGGAGGAAACAGCGCATGCCACAAGACAAGTCCCGGCCCCCACTGGACCGCCCGTGGGAGAGCGGCTGGGCCCCGGACACCACCCGGGCACCGGGAACCCGGCGGCTCTGGCTGGCGGGCGCGCTCGCCCTGGCCACGATCACCGCGTGCGTCACGGCTGTCACCGTGATGGAGAACGAGTCCGGAGAGCTGCCCCCTGAGGCGGCGGAGCCGACCACCCTCGGCAGCTCGGCCCCCGGCGGCCTGATCTCCTTCGCGACCCCCTCCAAGAGTGCCGACGGCACCCCGGGCGCGGACGGCGGCCGCCCGTCCCCGACCCCCACCACGAGCGCGCCCACCAGCGCGGACCCGAGTCCGGAGCCGCAGAAGAAGGCCCCCAAGCCCCCGGCGTCCCACGCCACCTCGAAGGCCCCGAAGGCACCGGCCTCGCACGGGATATCCATACGCTCGGTCAACTACCCCGACCGCTACTGGCGGGTCCGCGACGGCTACGTCCGCCTGGACGAGATCGGCTCCGGCCCCGAGCAGCGCGAGGACGCCACTTTCCAGCGCGTCTCCGGCCTCGCCGACTCCTCCTGCCACTCCTTCACCACGGCGGACGGCCGCTTCCTCCGCCACCGCAACTTCGTCCTGGTCGAGGACACCGACGACGGCTCGGCCCTGTTCGACAAGGACGCCACCTTCTGCCCCCGTCCCGCGGCCTCCTCGGGCGCGGTCATGCTGGAGTCCGTGAATTATCCGGGCCGCTTCCTGCGCCACCGCAACTTCCAGCTCCGCCTGGAGCCGTACCAGCACGACGGCCTGTACCTCGCGGACTCGGCGTTCCGGCTGGTGGCAGGGCTGGACTGAACATGCGAAGGGGCGCCACCCCGGCAGGGTGGCGCCCCTTCGTCAGTCAGTGGATCTCAGACGTTGAACCCGAGCGCCCGAAGCTGCTCCCGCCCATCGTCCGTGATCTTGTCGGGGCCCCACGGCGGCATCCAGACCCAGTTGATGCGCAGCTCGCTGACGAGGCCGTCCGTGGCGGACTTGGCCTGGTCCTCGATGACGTCCGTCAGCGGGCAGGCCGCGGAGGTCAGGGTCATGTCGACGGTCGCGATGTTCGACTCGTCGACGTGAATGCCGTAGATCAGGCCGAGGTTGACGACGTCGATGCCCAGCTCGGGGTCGACGACGTCCATCAGGGCCTCACGGAGTTCTTCCTCCGAGGCCGGCTTCATCTCCACGGTCTCGCTCATGCCGTCGTCTCCTTATCGGCGTCGGCTCCGCCCAGCACCTGGGCCGTCGCGTCCTTCCAGGCCATCCAGCTCAGCAGGGCGCACTTGACCCGGGCCGGGTACTTGGACACCCCGGCGAACGCGACCGCGTCCTCCAGGATGTCCTCCATCGCGTCGTCGGGCTCGAGCTTCCCCTTGGACTGCATCAGCTCCAGGAAGGTCTCCTGGATCTTCCGCGCTTCGGAGAAGTCCTTGCCGACGAGGAGTTCGTTCAGTACGGAGGCCGAGGCCTGGCTGATCGAGCAGCCCTGGCCCTCGTACGAGACGTCCTCGATCTTCGTTCCGTCGTACTTCACGCGCAGTGTGATCTCGTCACCGCACGTCGGGTTGACGTGGTGCACCTCGGCGTCGCCATCCCGCAAGCCCCGCCCGTGCGGGTTCTTGTAGTGGTCCAGGATGACTTCCTGGTACATGGAGTCCAGTTTCACCGTCTAGCACGCCCTTCAGCCGAAGAAGTTCCGTACGTGCTCCAGGCCGTCGACCAGCGCGTCGATCTCGGCCGGCGTGGAGTACAGATAGAACGACGCTCGCGTGGTCGCAGGAATTCCGTACCGCAGGCAGACCGGCCGCGCGCAGTGGTGGCCGACCCGGACCGCGATGCCCTGCTCGTCGAGGACCTGGCCCACGTCGTGCGGGTGGATGTCCCCGAGGGTGAAGGAGATCGCCGCCCCGCGCTCCTCGGCCGTCGTCGGGCCGATGATGCGCAGATCCGGGACCTCCAGCAGCCGCTTTACGGCGTACTCGGTGAGCGCGTGCTCATGGGCGAGGATCTTGTCCATGCCGATCGAGGACAGGTAGTCGATCGCCGCGCCCAGGCCCACCGCCTGCGCTACCGGTGGCGTGCCCGCCTCGAACTTGTGGGGCGCCGGGGCGTAGGTCGAGGAGTGCATCGAGACCGTCTCGATCATCTCCCCGCCGCCGAGGAACGGAGGCAGGTCCTCGAGGAGCTCCTGGCGGCCCCAGAGGACGCCGATCCCCGTCGGGCCGCACATCTTGTGGCCGGTGAAGGCCACGAAGTCGGCCTGGAGGGCCTGCACGTCCAGCGGCATGTGCGGCGCGGCCTGCGAGGCGTCGATGCAGACCAGCGCGCCGACCTCCTGGGCGCGGCGCACGATGGCCTCGACCGGGTTCTGGGTGCCCAGGATGTTGGAGACCAGCACGAAGGAGACGATCTTCGTCTTCTCCGTGATGACCTCGTCGATGTTGGACAGGTCCAGGCGGCCGTCGTCGGTCAGGCCGAACCACTTCAGCTTCGCGCCCGTGCGCTGCGCGAGCAGCTGCCACGGCACGATGTTGGAGTGGTGCTCCATCTCCGTGATGACGATCTCGGTCTCGGAGTCCACCCGGTAGGGCTCGTCGGCCCAGCCCAGCATGTTCGCCACGAGGTTGAGCGACTCCGAGGCGTTCTTGGTGAAGATCACCTCGTCGCGCGACGGCGCGTTGATGAACTCCGCGACCTTGTCACGCGCGCCCTCGTACAGCGCCGTGGCCTCCTCGGCGAGGACGTGCACGCCACGATGGACGTTGGCGTTGTAGCGCTCGTAGTACTCGTTGAGGGCGTCCAGCACCTGACGCGGTTTCTGGCTGGTCGCCGCGTTGTCCAGGTACACGAGCTTCTTACCGTCGTGGACCTGGCGGTCCAGGATGGGGAAGTCCTTGCGGAGCGCCTCGCCAAGAAGATTGGACTCGGTGAGGAGGCCCGGCAGCTGTGTCACGCGGATGCGCCACCCTTCGTGTATGCCTCGTAGCCCTCTTCCTCCAGCTTGTCGGCGAGCTCGGCACCGCCGGACTCGACGATCCGGCCGCCGGAGAAGACGTGCACGTGGTCGGGCTTGATGTAGCGGAGGATGCGCGTGTAGTGCGTGATCAGCAGGGTGCCGACCTCGCCCGTGTCGCGGACGCGGTTCACGCCCTCCGACACGACGCGCAGCGCGTCGACGTCCAGGCCGGAGTCGGTCTCGTCGAGGACCGCGATCTTCGGCTTGAGCAGTTCCAGCTGGAGGATCTCGTGGCGCTTCTTCTCACCGCCGGAGAAGCCCTCGTTGACGTTGCGCTCGGCGAAGGACGGGTCGATGTTGAGGCGCTCCATGGCCTCCTTGACCTCCTTCACCCAGGTGCGCAGCTTGGGGGCCTCGCCGCGGATGGCGGTCGCGGAGGTGCGCAGGAAGTTCGACACGGAGACACCCGGGACCTCGACCGGGTACTGCATCGCCAGGAACAGGCCGGCGCGGGCCCGCTCGTCGACGGACATCTCCAGGACGTCCTCACCGTCGAGGGTGACGGTGCCGCCGGTGATCGTGTACTTCGGGTGTCCCGCGAGGGAGTAGGCGAGGGTCGACTTGCCCGAGCCGTTGGGGCCCATGATGGCGTGCGTCTCGCCCTGCTTCACGGTGAGGTCGACACCCTTGAGGATTTCCTTCGTGCCGTTCTCGACCTCGACGGTGACGTGCAGGTCTCGGATTTCAAGCGTTGCCATGGGTGCCTCAGGACTCCTGGGTGAGGGAGACGAGCACGTCGTCCCCTTCGATCTTTACGGGGTATACGGGGACGGGGCGCGTCGCGGGAAGGGCGTCGGGCTTGCCGGAGCGGAGGTCGAAGCGCGAGCCGTGCAGCCAGCACTCGATGTGACAGTCGTCGACCTCGCCCTCCGACAGGGAGACGTTCGCGTGCGAGCAGATGTCGTGGATCGCGAACACCTCGCCCTCGGTCTGCACGATGGACACGGGCGTGCCGTCGAGTTCCACCCGCTTCGGGGTGTCCTCCTCCAGCTCGCCGAGTCCACAGGCGCGTACGAAGGTCATCCGACCGCCGCCTCCAGCTCCTCCTCGATCTTGGCGATCAGGCGCTCCTCGATGTCCGGGAGGCCGATCTGCTGGACCAGCTCGGCGAAGAAGCCGCGGACCACCAGACGGCGGGCCTCGTGCTCCGGGATGCCGCGGGCCATGAGGTAGAAGAGCTGCTCGTCGTCGAAGCGGCCGGTGGCCGAGGCGTGGCCGGCGCCGACGATCTCGCCGGTCTCGATCTCGAGGTTCGGTACGGAGTCCACGCGCGCCCCGTCCGTGAGGACCAGGTTGCGGTTCATCTCGTACGTGTCCGTGCCCTCGGCGGCGGCCTCGATGAGCACGTCGCCGATCCACACCGCGTGCGCGTCGTCGCCCTGGAGCGCGCCCTTGTAGACGACGTTCGACTTGCAGTGCGGGACGTTGTGGTCGACCAGGAGGCGGTGCTCCTGGTGCTGACCCCGGTCGGTGAAGTACAGGCCGAACAGCTCGGCCTCGCCGCCGGGACCGGCGTAGGTGACGCGCGGGTGCAGCCGGACGACGTCGCCGCCGAAGGTGACGACGACCGACTTGAAGGAGGCGTCGCGGCCGACGAGCGCGTTGTGCTGGGCGACGTGGACGGCCTTGTCGTCCCAGTCCTGGACACAGACGACGGTCAGCTTGGCGCCGTCGCCCAGGAGGTAGTCGACGTTGGCGGCGAGCACCGCGTCACCGGTGTGGTCGATGACCACGACGGCCTCGGCGAAGGCGCCCAGCTCGATCACCTGGTGGCCGAAGGCGATGCCGCCCTCGCCGTGCACCGCGATGCGGATCGGCTCGGTGAGTACGGTGTCCTTCGGGACGGTCACGACCGAGGCCTTCTCGAACGCCGAGTAGGCCTGCGCGGCGACGCGGTCCACGGGGGTGCCCGCCTTGCCGAGCCGCGCGTCGTCGCGGCCGACGGTCTCGACGGTGACGCCCTCGGGGGCCTGGACGTCGACCTTCAGTCCGTCGCCGCCGGCCACGGCGGTGCCGTCGTGCAGCCCGCGCAGGCGCTCGAGCGGGGTGAACCGCCACTCCTCCTCACGGCCGTGCGGAACGGGGAAGTCCGCCACGTCGAAGGAGGGGGGCGCGCTCATGCGGGTGGCGACGGTCGACTCGGCCGCCACCGCGATCGAGCCGGCGGTGGTGGAGCCCACCGGGATGTTCTGGGCCTCAGCCATGGCTGTCGTAATGCTCGCTTTCCGTTACGTAAGGGGGCTGATGGACTGCGGCGGGGATCAGCCGACCGCGCCTTCCATCTGCAGCTCGATCAGCCGGTTGAGCTCCAGCGCGTACTCCATGGGGAGCTCCTTGGCGATGGGCTCGACGAAGCCGCGCACGATCATCGCCATGGCCTCGTCCTCGCTCAGGCCGCGGCTCATCAGGTAGAAGAGCTGGTCCTCGGAGACCTTGGAGACGGTGGCCTCGTGGCCCATGGACACGTCGTCCTCGCGGACGTCCACGTAGGGATAGGTGTCCGAGCGGGAGATCGTGTCGACCAGCAGCGCGTCGCAGAGCACGTTCGACTTGGAGCCCGAGGCGCCCTCGCCGATCTCGATCAGACCGCGGTAGGACGTACGGCCACCACCGCGCGCGACGGACTTCGACACGATGTTGGACGACGTGTTCGGCGCCATGTGGACCATCTTGGCGCCCGCGTCCTGGTGCTGGCCCTCGCCGGCGAAGGCGATGGACAGCGTCTCGCCCTTGGCGTGCTCGCCCATCAGGTAGACGGCCGGGTACTTCATCGTCACCTTGGAGCCGATGTTGCCGTCGACCCACTCCATGGTCGCGCCCTCGTAGGCCACGGCGCGCTTGGTGACCAGGTTGTAGACGTTGTTCGACCAGTTCTGGATGGTCGTGTAGCGGCAGCGGGCGTTCTTCTTGACGATGATCTCGACGACCGCGGAGTGCAGCGAGTCCGACTTGTAGATCGGGGCGGTGCAGCCCTCGACGTAGTGCACGTAGGCACCCTCGTCGACGATGATCAGGGTCCGCTCGAACTGGCCCATGTTCTCGGTGTTGATGCGGAAGTAGGCCTGGAGCGGGATCTCCACGTGCACGCCCTTCGGCACGTAGATGAAGGAGCCGCCGGACCACACGGCGGTGTTCAGCGCGGCGAACTTGTTGTCGCCGGCCGGGATGACCGTGCCGAAGTACTCCTTGAAGAGCTCCGGGTGCTCCTTCAGGGCCGTGTCGGTGTCGAGGAAGATGACGCCCTGCTCCTCCAGGTCCTCGCGGATCTGGTGGTAGACGACCTCCGACTCGTACTGCGCGGCGACACCGGCGACGAGGCGGTTCTTCTCGGCCTCGGGGATGCCCAGCTTGTCGTACGTGTTCTTGATGTCCTCGGGCAGGTCCTCCCAGGAGGCCGCCTGCTTCTCCGTGGAGCGCACGAAGTACTTGATGTTGTCGAAGTCGATGCCCGACAGGTCCGAGCCCCAGTTCGGCATGGGCTTCTTCTCGAACAGGCGCAGGCCCTTGAGACGGAGCTTGGTCATCCACTCCGGCTCGCTCTTCTTGGAGGAGATGTCGCGGACGACGTCCTCGTTGATGCCGCGCTTGGCAGAGGCGCCGGCCGTGTCGGAGTCGGCCCAGCCGTATTCGTACTTGCCCAGGCCCTCGAGCTCAGGGTGGGCAGTCTCCGTGGGGAGAGTCATGCGGGGTTCCTCCCGGCCGTGCTTGCAGATGCGTTGTGGGAAATCTTGGGGATGAACGTCGTGCAGACGCCGTCGCCGTGCGCGATGGTGGCGAGCCGCTGTACGTGTGTACCGAGCAGCTCGGCGAAAAATTCCGTCTCCGCCTCGCACAGTTGCGGGAACTGCTCGGCGACGTGGGCGACCGGGCAGTGGTGCTGGCAGAGCTGCTCACCCTTCTGCGGATGGGGCGCACTGCGCGCCGTAGCAGCGTACCCGTCGGCGCTCAGCGCCTTGGCCAGGGCTTCCGTACGCCGCTCGGGCGCGGCGGCCTCGACCGCCTCGCGGTACGCGCCCGCCTGCGCGGCGATCCTGGCGCGGGCGAAGGCGGCGATCGCCTCGTTCCCGCCCTCGCGGTCGGCGATCCAGCGCAGCGCGTCCGCCGCGAGCTTGTCGTACGACTGGTCGAAGGCGTCCCGGCCGTAGTCGGTCAGGGCGAACACCTTGGCCGGCCGGCCGCGGGTGCGCGCGCCGTAGACCCGCTGCTTGCGCGCCTCGACGACACCGTCGCCCGTGAGGGCGTCGAGGTGCCGGCGTACGGCCGCCTGGGTGAGGCCCAGGCGCTCGGCGAGCTCGGCGACGGTCGACGGGCCGTGGTCCAGGATGGACCGCGCGACGCGGTTGCGGGTGGACCGCTCCCCGGTCGCGAGCTCCTCCTGAGGGGCCCCCATGGGGGTCTCCCGAGCCTCGTCGACGTTTTTCACAACGCCATTGTTGCGTAATTCATCGGGGCCGGGCAAGCCGCGTCCGGCAACCCCCAAGGTGCGCTGCATCACTTAGGTAAACCTAATCTGACCTGCGGAAATGATCTCTGATCGAGCAAACCGGTGGCATGCCGAAGCCGCTTCGGGGACACTCCCGAACCATGTCCACACCCCCTCCGACCGGCCCTCTTGTCACCCGGGACACACTGGGTGGACAGCTGTCCGAGCTGGGCGTGCGCCCCGGCGAGACCCTCCTCGTGCACTCCTCGCTCAGCTCCCTCGGCTGGGTCAACGGCGGCGCCGTCGCGGTGGTCCAGGGGCTGCTCGACGTGCTCGGCCCGGAGGGCACGCTGGTGGTTCCGACACAGACCGGCGACCTCTCGGACCCGGCCCTGTGGGGCAACCCGCCCGTGCCCCCGGAATGGTGGGCGGCCATCCGCGCCACGATGCCCGCCTACGACCCCCGGATCACACCCGCGCGCGGGGTCGGCGTCGTCCCGGAGACCGTGCGCACCTGGCCCGGCGCGCTGCGCAGTGCCCATCCGCAGACCTCGTTCGCGGCGGTCGGCCCGCGCGCGGCGGAGGTGATCGAGGGCCACGCCCCCGACTGCCGGCTGGGCGAGCGCAGCCCGCTCGCGAAGCTGGAGACCATGGGCGCCCGGGTCCCGCTGCTCGGCGTCGGCTACGCCTCCTGCACCAGCTTCCACCTCGCCGAGTACCGGATACCGTCCCCGCGCGTCGCCGTGGGCCGACCGGGTTCCGAGGGCTGGGAGACCGTGATCGAGGTGTCGATCAGCTCGGACCGGTTCGACGAGCTGGGCTACGACTTCGAGCGGGACCGTCCCGTCGTACGCGGAAAGGTGGGGGCGGCCGAGGCGCGGCTGTTCCCGGTGGAGGACGCGGTGGCCTACGCCGAGCAGTGGCTGCCGCAGCACCGCTCCCGCGAGAAACAGTCCTGAGCCGGGCCGCCTGAGCCCCCGCTGATCTCGTACGGAGGCCGGTGCCAAGCGTCGGGGGTTACCTCCTGTGGCACATGATGCCTATAAACCCTATTTTGGAGGTCAATGCCCTACTTCCCGGGACAGCGATGAACTCTCCACACGTACCCGTCCACGTACTGGTCATCGAGGACGACCGGGATGTGAGCGCCCTGCTGGAGCGGTACCTCAGTGGCCTGGACTGCCGGGTGACCGTGGCCGACTCGGGTGAGAAGGGCCTGGATCGGGCGTTCGCCGACCCTCCGGACATGGCGATCATCGATGTGCTGCTGCCCGGGATCGACGGGCGGGAAGTCGTCCGGAGGCTGCGGGCGGACGACCGGACGAAGGAGTGCCACCTCGTCGTCTCCTCCGTGCTCGACTCGGACGATCTGAGGGAGCTGGCGACGGGCCTGCTGGCCAAGCCGTTCCGGCAGGCGGCGGTGGCACGGCTCCTCGCCTCCTACCGGAACGCCGTATCACAGGAGGAGTGATGGCCCGTGTTCTGATAGCCGACGACGACGCCGACATTCGCGACCTCGTGGCGTTCAAGCTGAGTCAGAGCGGTCACCAGGTCACGCCTGTGGAGGACGGCATGTCGGCGCTGCAAGTGGCGCGTCGGCAGCCGCTGGATCTCGTACTCCTCGACATACGGATGCCGGGGATGTCGGGACTGGACGTCTGCCGGGAGCTGCGCGCGGCCCACGACACCGCGTCGCTCCCCGTCATCCTGATCACCGCCCGGTCTCAGGAGGGAGACGTCGAACTCGGCTTCGCCGCGGGCGCCGACGACTACATCATCAAGCCCTTCAGCCCGCGCGAACTGTCCAGCCGGGTCAACGCGGTGCTCACCCGGGTCGAGCGGTGATTCCCCTCGACTTCGTCACCGGCGCGCTGCTGTGCCTGCTGGCCGTTGCGCTGGCGCTCGTCCTGCTGACCGCCTCCATCCGCTGCGTCCGCCTATTCCGGGAGCGCAGACGCGAGCGGGTCGCGGCGCCGGTACGCGGCCTGCTGCTGGAACTGCTGTGCGCCGAGGAGGACGCGCAGAGCGAGCTGCTGGACCGCCTGTCGCGCATCGACAGGCGCACCTGGGCCGCGCTGGAGCCGACCGTCACGGCGATGCTGGGCAAAGTCTCCGGAAGAGCGCGCGCGGCGCTGGTCCCCCTGTTCGAGCGCCGCGGGTCCCCCGAGGACTGCATCGCCGAGCTGCACAGCCGCAGCGCGGCCCGGCGGGGACGCGCCGCACATGTACTCGGTCAGCTCCGCCACCGGCCGGCGGCCCCGTCACTGTGCCGTCTGCTCGACGACCGTGACCCGGAGGTGCGGCTGGCCGCGGCGCGGGCGCTCGGCCGAACGGGTGATCCGATGGCCGTACCGTACCTGCTGAGGAGCCTGCACGGACCGCGGACCGTGCCGTACCAGGTAGTCACCGCGGCGCTGGTCTCCCTCGGCCCTGACGCGCAGTTCCGGGTCGCCGCAGGACTTCAGGACCCGGCGCCCCCCGTCCGGGCCGTGGCGATCGAGGTGCTCGGCGTGACCAGAGCGATTGCCAGCACCACCGAGGTCGTTTGTGCGCTGCGCGAGGGTCCGGAGACCGAGGTACGGGTCCGGGCGGCACGCGCGCTGGGCAGGCTGGGCATGCCCGACGGCCTGGACCCGCTCCTGGCGGCCATCCGGACCGGTCAGCCGGGTGCCCTGCGCATCGCGGCGACCGGGGCCCTGGGCAGTCTGGGGGCCTGCGCCGCGACGGGCCCGCTGACGGAGCTGCTCGCCGACGCCGACCCGCATGTGGCCGGCACGGCCGCGCGGGCGCTGCTGCGGCTCGGCCCGGCGGGTGAGGTGGCACTGCGGGAGGCCGCGGACGGCCGCCCGGGCACGCCCGCCGCCGCCCAGGCCAGGGCCGCCCTCGGGGAGGCTGCCGTCGCGGGAGTGCGTCACGACCTCCTGTTGGAGGTGACTCTGTGAGCGCGGCGGACGTCGAGATGTGGGACGGACTGCTGGGCACGTTGCACGGCCTGATCGCGGTGTGCGACACGGCCATCGTCCTCTACTTCCTGGCCATCAACACCGGCTATCTGGTGCTGATCCTCTTCGCCCTGGCTGAAGTGGTCAGGAGGCTGCGCCGGGCCCCCTTCGCCGGCTACGAGGACGCCTCCAGCAGTCCCTTCACCCCGCCCATCTCGGTGATCATGCCCGCGTACAACGAAGCGGCGGGCATCACAGAGGCCGTACGGGCCATGCTGCTGCTGCACTATCCGGTGTTCGAGGTCATCGTCGTCGACGACGGCTCCAGCGACGGCACGCTCGACGCCCTGGCCGACGCCTTCCACCTCGCCGAGGTCGACCACGTCGTACCCGAAGACGTCCCCATGCGGGGCAGCGTCACCTCGGTGCATCTGCCCCGCGGAGCTCCGGTGCCCCTGGTGGTGGCCCGCAAGGGCAACGGCGGCAAGGCTGACGCGCTCAACGTCGGGATCAACCTGGCGCGTTATCCGCTGCTGTGCATGGTGGACGCCGACTCCATCCTCGACTCCCAGTCCCTGCTGGCCGTGGCCAAACCGTTCAGCGACGACCCGCTGCGGGTGGTGGCGACCGGTGGCGTGGTCGGTGTCGCCAACGGCTGCACCATCCAGGCCGGGCGCGTGGTCGAGGCACGCGTCCCCGCGGACGTGCTCGGACAGGCCCAGGTCATCGAGTACCTGCGCGGCTTCTTCCTCGGCCGTACCGGATGGTCCAAGGTCGGCGGGCTGCTGATCATCGCCGGCGCCTTCGGCCTGTTCCGCCGGGACGTGGTGGTGGCGGCGGGCGGCATGGACCCCGAATGCATCGGCGAGGACGCCGAACTCGTCGTCCGCCTCCACCGGCACCTGCGCGAGCAGGGCCGCCGCCACGGCGACTACCGCGTCGTCTTCGTCACCGAGCCGATCGCCTGGAGCGAAGCACCCTCCAGCCTCCGGGTCCTGGGGCGCCAGCGGCGTCGGTGGCACCGCGGTCTGACCGAGATCCTGATCAAGCACCGCCGCATGATCGGCAACCCGCGCTACGGCCGCATCGGACTGGTGGCGCTGCCGTTCTACGTGCTCTTCGAACTGGCGGCCCCGCTGGTGGAACTCGCCGGTCTCGTGCTGGTGCCCCTGGGTGTGCTGATCGGCGCGGTCGACGCGGACTTCCTGTGGCGCTTCATGCTGGCCGCCTACGCCTACGCGATGGTCGTCAGCCTGGTGTCGGTCGCGGTGGAGGAATACGCCTGCCACCGCTTCTCACGGTGGCGGGACGTGTGGGGCGCCCTCGTCGGCGTGCTCGTCGAGAACATCGGCTACCGCCAGGTCACGGCGTGGTGGCGGCTGCGCGGTATGTGGGACGCGCTGCACGGGGCCCCACAGGTGTGGGGGGCCATGACTCGCAGCGGATTCGGCCCGTCCCAGCGGGAGCGGGAGGGCGGTGGTCGTCCATGAGGTTGCCCGTACGGCTGCCCTGCGACTGCGTGGCACGCCGGCTCGCCATGGCCTTCGGACTGCTGATCGCTCTGCTGCTGCTCGTGGGAGCCGGGTCACTGACCACCGCCAAGGTGGCGGACCACATGCACGATCGGGTGAGCCGACTTGAGCCGGTGCTCCGCGAGAACATGCGCGTGCGCGACCAGGTGACCCGTATGAGCCGTGCCGTGCGCACCTATCTGCTCACCGGTGACACGGCCGCGAGGAGCAGCTACCACCAAATGCGCGACGAGCCCTTCGCCACCCTTGCCGAGGCCAGGCGGACCGCCACCGCGTCGGCCCAGCGGGATCTCGCGACGCAGGACCGGCAGCTGCGTGCCTACGTACGCGTCGCCGACCAGCAGGCGATGGCCACTCCCGGCAGCGCAGCCGCGAGCCGACTGACCGCCGAGGCGGCCCGGGAGTTCACGGCGTTCGACACCACCAACCAGCGGCTGGAGATGCAGGTCACCGGTGACATGCAGCGTCTGGAGGACCGGGCCGACGCGTTCCTCAACGGCAGCTTCGCGGGCATTGGCGTCCTGCTGGCGGCAGGCGGGGCACTGGCCGTCGTCACGGCGGTCCGCACCACCCGCGCCCTCACCCGGCCGCTGCAGAGCACGGCTGGGACCCTTTGCCGGCTGGCCTCGGGCGAACACTCGGCGCGGGCCGAGGAGGAGGGACCGGAGGAGATCAGGGCGGTGGCGCGGTCGGTGAACGCGCTCGCCGACGAGAGCGACCGGCTGCGGGCGATCGAGCAGGAGCGCGCCAGACTGGCACACACCGCACGGGCCGTCGGCGTCCGCATCCGTGAGCACCTCGACGTCGATCAGGTCCTCGACACGGCGTGCGCCGGAATCGGCGAGGGGCTGGAGGCCGACCACGCCTTCGTTCTCCTCACCGAAGAGGACAGTCCCCTCGTGCGCGTGGCACGCGCCTGGATCGCGGGAAGGGGGCTGCTCCCCGCGCAGGACCAGCCGATTCCGCCCATCCCTTTCGACGTGGTGCGCGACCACTACCGGCGGGGAACGGCCTGGTGCCTCAACGATCTGCCCGCCGTGCTGGCCGAGGGATCACCGCTGCCCGGGGCGCCCGGGTCCTTCGGCGAGGGCGGCCTGCCGCAGGACGCTCGGGCAGCCGCCGAGACGCTGGGCCTGGTGGGCGTGCTCGTCGTCCCGCTCGGCGTCGGTGAGAAACCGCTCGGTGCCGTCTTCCTCGCGCGGACCCGGCCGGATCGCCCCTGGCTCCCGGTGGAGATCGAGACCGCCGAGTCCATGGCCGCCGGCGTCGGCCGCGCACTGCACACCGCCCAGCTCTACAAGAAGGAGACGCACCTGGTGGAGAAGCTGCGCGCCCTGGACAAGGCGAAGAGCGACTTCCTGTCCACCGTCTCCCACGAGCTGCGCACCCCGCTGACCAGCATCGTGGGATACATCGAGCTGCTGAAGGACGAGGAGACCGGGCCACTCAGCCCGCCGCAGCTGCACATGCTGGACGTCGTCGACCGCAACGCCAACCGTCTGCGGGCGCTCATCGAGGACTTGCTGACCCTGTCGCGCATCGAGTCGGGGGTGTTCGGCTCCAAGAAGGAACCGGTCGACCTGTGCCTGCTCGTGGCTTCGGCGGCCGACGCCATCCGGCCTGCCGCCGAGGCCGCCTCCGTCACCCTGGAGACACACTGTCCATCCCGCCCCCTGATACTGGAGGCGGACAGTGACCAACTCGACCGGGTCGTGATGAACCTGCTGTCCAATGCCGTCAAGTTCACCCCGAAGGGCGGGAAAGTCACCGTACGTGCCGAGGACAGGGACGGCGAGTCGGTCCTGAGCGTCAGCGACACCGGCATCGGCATCCCCGCCGCTGAACAGGAGAAGCTCTTCCAGCGGTTCTTCCGTGCATCGAATGCCACGGACGCGGCCATTCCGGGCACCGGTCTGGGCCTGACCATCGTCCGCACCATCGTGGCGAACCACGGCGGCGAGATGGAGGTGCACTCCGAGGAGGGCCGCGGCACCACCTTCACCGCCCGGTTGCCGATCGCCGCCGCGAGCGGGGCGGCCGCCTCGTCCTGACCCGCCCCGCCGTCTGCGGGCACCTCAGACGGTGTCCTCGAAAGACACTCCCCGCGACCGGTAGTCGGCGACAGCCGCCTGCACATCGGCCGGGCTGAGCAGCTGGTCCCGGACGAAGTAAACGTAGTCGACCTTCTCCTCGTACGCGCGTGTCTTACGGCTGTTGATCCCCAGCAGGTTGATCAGCCAGTGGTTGAAGCGGATGCTCATCGTCGACTCGGGCAGGTACGGCTCGCTGTGCCTGGCGAAGAGCCGGCCGTCGATGTAGTAGGTGATCGCCGTGCTGTCGACGGTGATGACCAGGTCGTGCCAGCCGGCGAAACTCGCACGCTCCTGTGTGGTGACGTGCTCCTCCTGCGGCGGGTCCTCCGAGTACGTCTCCCAGGAGCTCGCCAGCAGGGCACTGCCGGTGATGCCCCATCCGCCGTTGGGCAGGTACTCGAAGTCGAGCTCGCTGTAGGCCGGGTCCATCGGGTAGTTCAGCGGTGAGATGGTGAAGAACGTCTGCACCATGCGGTCGCCGTCCGGTCCGTAGATCGGCACGTCGCTGAAGCGGACCCGCGCGGCGTAGGTGCCGTACAGGAACTTGCGCTGCTGGTAGATCTCGGTGTGCTCGGTGCCGGACGCCGTGCCGTTGGTGCCGGAGCGCATCGTCATGACGGAGTTGCCGGACTCGGTGGCGAAGGTGATGTTCTGCGGCCTCCACGTGGCACCGGGCACGCCCGGCCCGCCCTGGCCGGACCGCAGGGTCCAGCCGCGCTGGGTGAGCTGCGGATCCGTGTAGTCGGTGTAGTTGAAGTCGTCGAACAGTGCCGGTCCGACGACGGGCTGGGCGGCCGCGCGCGGGCTGGGAAGGACGACTAGGGCTGCGCACAGCAGCCCCCATGCGACGAGGGCGGCAGCGGCCCTCATCCGGAAGAGCACGGCGCATCTGATCATGGGTCAACTGCCTTTCTGCGGAAGGAAGACGACGTCCGCGTCCCACCCCGGGCGGACCACGGCCAGTGAAGCATCGACAGAAGATCGGTATACGCCGGATACATCCGGCTCACCCGAACAGCCCAAAGAGCACGGTTTGCAGGATTGCGTGATCCGGGACGACGGAGCCTCCGCTGGGGTCGTGGCCGTCTCAGCGCAGACGTGCGGCGCCCTTGATGGCCAGGTAGACGCCGAAGACCAGGCAGATGACCATGCCGATGGCGCGGGTGTGCCGTTTCGCCGCGGCCAGCATCGGAGTGAGCAGCGCTTGCGCCTGGGCAGGGGCGATCAAGTACAGCCCGAGCGGCACGAGTACGGCGAGCAGCGCCAGCACCACGACGATCGCCAGGACGACGACCTGGTCGGCCGTCGATACGGAGTCGGCGAGGGCGATCTCCTTCACCGCGGGAACGAACAGCGCCAGGCTGGAGAAGTTCACCGCCATGAGGCCGGCCCCGAGCAGAGCACACGCCCTGGTACTGGTGACGGCGTGGCGCGGGTGGCGGTGTGATGTGCCGACTGCGGGTCTGAGCGCGGTGCGCACTGCCAAGAGCAGCAGGAGCGCACCGAAGACGAGGTCGACGACCGGCGAGACCCTGAAATGCCCCTGGCCTCGGGCTCGGTGGAAGAGAACGAGTCCGGCCGCCCCGATGACGGCGAGCGGAACCGCGGCTCCCGCCGTGAACGACCCCGCTCGCCAGCGGGGGCGGACCGGGTCGGAAAGGAGCACGACGGCTGCCACGAAGAGAGCCGGGCTGAGCGCGGCTCCCAGAGCCAGTGGCAGGACTTCGGCCAGCAGTGTCGTCACGAGGTCAGTCAACGCCGACGGGTGGGCCGTGCCGGTGCGGACACGCCTGGCCCGGCCACGGCATCACCCGGAGAGGACCGGGACGGAGGAGGGGATCGACAACCCGCCCGTCCGGGGAGGTGGGCGCGTACCTAGACTCGGGGCCATGCGAAGTGAGCCCGTGGTCCAGGTCCAGGCCCTGGTGAAGCGGTACGGCACGAAGACCGCGGTGGACGGGCTCGACCTGGTGGCCCGGGAGGGTGTGACCGCCGTGCTCGGCCCCAACGGGGCGGGCAAGACGACCACGGTCGAGACCTGCGAGGGGTACCGGAAGCCGGACTCCGGCACGGTGCGCGTCCTGGGCCTCGACCCGGTCAGACAGTCCCAGGACCTGCGGCCCCGCATCGGCGTCATGCTCCAGTCCGGCGGCGTCTACTCGGGCTCCCGCGCCGACGAGATGCTCCGCCATGTCGCCAAGCTGCACGCCCACCCCCTGGACGTGGACGCCCTCATCGAACGCCTGGGCCTCGGCTCCTGCGGCCGTACGACGTACCGGCGGCTGTCGGGCGGGCAGCAGCAGCGGCTCGCCCTCGCGATGGCCGTGGTCGGGCGGCCCGAGCTGGTGTTCCTGGACGAGCCGACCGCCGGGCTAGACCCGCAGGCCCGCCGCGCCACCTGGGACCTGGTCCGGGACCTGCGCGCGGACGGGGTCTCCGTGATCCTCACCACGCACTACATGGACGAGGCCGAGCAGCTCGCCGACGACGTGACGATCATCGACGCGGGCCGGGTCATCGCCCAGGGCTCCCCGGAGGAGCTGTGCCGGGGCGGCGCCGAGAACACGCTCCGCTTCTCCGGCCGCCCCGGGCTGGACGTCGGCTCGCTGCTGAAGGCCCTGCCCGCCGACTGCTCGGCCGCCGAGCTGACGCCGGGTTCGTACCGGGTCGTCGGCAAGGTCGACCCGCAACTGCTCGCGACGGTCACCTCCTGGTGCGCCCAGCACGGCGTGATGCCGGAGAAGATCTCGGTGGAGCGGCACACCCTCGAAGACGTTTTTCTCGAGCTGACCGGCAAGGAGTTGCGCTCGTGACCGCCACCGGCACCGGGATGTACACGCCGAAGCCCGGCGCGGCGCCCCTCCCCCGCATGATCGCGGCCCAGGCCGTACTCGAGACGAAGATGCTGCTGCGCAACGGCGAGCAGCTGTTGCTGACCGTCGTCATCCCGACCCTGCTCCTGGTGCTCTTCAGCACCGTGGACATCGTCGACACCGGTGCCGGCGAGGCCGTCGACTTCCTCGCCCCCGGCATCCTCGCGCTCGCGGTGATGTCGACCGCGTTCACCGGCCAGGCCATCGCGACCGGCTTCGAGCGCCGCTACGGCGTCCTGAAGCGACTCGCCGCCTCGCCCCTGCCCCGCTGGGGCCTGATGACGGCGAAGACGCTGTCCGTGCTGGTCACCGAGGTGCTCCAGGTGATCCTGCTGACGGTGATCGCCTTCGCGCTCGGCTGGTCGCCGCACGGCAACCCGTTCGCCGTCCTGCTGCTCCTGGTCCTCGGTACGGCGGCCTTCTCGGGCCTCGGCCTGCTGATGGCCGGGACGCTGAAGGCCGAGGCGACGCTCGCCGCCGCCAACCTGGTGTTCCTTCTGCTGCTCGTCGGCGGCGGGGTCATCGTGCCGCTCGACAAGTTCCCTTCCGCCGCGCAGGACGTGCTCGGCCTGCTGCCCATCTCGGCCCTGTCCGACGGCCTGCGGGACGTGCTCCAGCACGGGGCCGGGATGCCCTGGGCCGATCTGGGGATCCTGGGCGTCTGGGCGGTCGTGGGGCTGGCGGCGGCCGGACGGTTCTTCCGCTGGGAGTAAGGCCATGACGGACCCTCGTGAAAGCGTGCACAAGCGGCGTCCTACGATGGGCCGCGTGCCAAAAGTGACCCGCGCCGACGCCAGGGCGGCCCTGCGCAACCCCCTCGCCTTCATCGCCGAGCGCTGGACCCCGGAACCCCGGACGGTCCAGCGCGCGGCCCTCTCCGCGATCGTGATGTCGGTGCTCATCGTGGTCACCGGCGGAGCGGTACGGCTGACCGGCTCGGGCCTCGGCTGCCCGACCTGGCCCAAGTGCACCGAGGACTCGCTCACCGCGACCAGCGCGATGGGCGTCCACGGCGCCATCGAGTTCGGCAACCGCATGCTGACGTACGTGCTGTGCGCCGCCGTCGGCTGGGCGATCATCGCCGCGCGATCCCAGAAGCCGTACCGGCGCGGCCTGACCCGGCTGGGCTGGGCGCAGTTCTGGATCGTGATGAGCAACGCGGTGCTCGGCGGCATCGTCGTGCTGGTCGGTCTCAACCCGTACACGGTCGCGGCCCACTTCGTGGCGACGTCCGCGCTCATCGCGGTGGCCACGGTGATGTGGCAGCGCACCCGTGAGGGCGACGCGCCGCCGCGCCCGCTGGTCGGCAAGGCCGTGCAGCAGCTGGTGTGGTTCCTGGTCGCGGCGGCCGTGCTGCTCATCCTGGTCGGCACGGTGGTCACCGGCGCGGGCCCGCACGCCGGCGACTCCAGCGAGGTCGAGCGGATGCCGGTCGACTGGGAGACGGTGAGCAAAGTGCACGCCGTGCTGGCGTGGATCGTGGTGACGCTGACGTTCGCCCTGTGGTTCGTCCTCAAGGCGGTCGACGCGCCGAGGAGCCCGCTGAACCGCACCCGCGAACTGTTCCTGATCCTGCTCGCGCAGGGCGTCATCGGCTACGTCCAGTACTTCACGGACCTGCCCGAGGTCCTGGTGGGCCTGCACATGTTCGGCTCGGCCGTGATGTGGATCTGGGTGCTGCGGGTGGTGCTGTCGTTGCGCGAACGGCCGGAGATCGTGGCCGACGTGCCCGGTCCCGCCCCCGAGGCGACCCTGACGAAGGCCTAGTCCAGCCCGTACACCCTGCCCGCGTTGCCCGACGCCAGCATCCCCGCCACACGCTGCGCGTCGGCCAGGGACCACGCGCCCTCGGCGACCCAGGTGCCGAGCACCCGGCCGAGAGCCTCGCGGAACAGCCGGGCGCCCACGACGTGCAGCTCGGGCAGCCCCTGGGCGCCGGTGGAGAAAAGGATCTTGCCGAAGGGGGCCAGCTCCAGGATCTCCGCGAGGACGGTCGCGGCCCGGGCCCCGGTGCGGACCAGGGCGGCGCCGCAGTCGACGTAGACATGCGGGAAGACACCGGCCAGGTGGGCGGCGTGCCGGTGGTACGGGTAGCCGTGCAGCAGGACGAGGTCCGTGCCGAGACCGGCCGTGGCCCGTACGAAGTCCGTCAGCAGCACCGGATCCGTACGGTCGATCCTCAGACCCGGTGCGCCGAGCCCCGCGTGCAGCTGGAGCGGCAGGCCCGAGGCGACGGCGCTCCACAGCAGGTGCCGCAGCAGCACGGGGTCGCTCAGCTCCCCGCCGACACCTCGCCCCGCGAGCCAGCGGCCGACGGCCCCCCGCACCTCCCCCGGCCCGGGCGGCTCCGGCGCGAGCACGAGGCCGTGCCGTACGCCCGCGACCGAGGTGAAGGCGACGGCGTTCGCGGCGGCGGCGTGCACGGACTCGGCGAGGTTGGTGAGGAAGGACTCGACGGTCCCGGAGGTGTCGGCGACCTGCTCGGCGAGCAGCTCCAGCCGCACGATCTGGCGGGCCTCGGCGGCTCCGGCGGAGGCCAGTTCGCCGGGTTCGGTCAGGTCGCCGGGCAGGCCCGTGTCGACCAGGTACGTCGTGATGCCGCTGCCGCGCAGAAGCCGGCGGGCGGACTCCAGGACGCCCAGTTCGCGGCGGCGGGCCAGGTAGCGGGCGGGCGCGCAGTGCGGTTCGAGGCCGAGCAGGGGCGGGCACCAGCGCCTCACGGCGAAGCCGGTCTGGGTGTCGAAGAGGGTGGTGCCGGGGGCGGGCGGACCCTCCGTGCGGGAGAGGTGGGCCTCGAAGGTGCCGAGGCCCAGCTCCGTGCGGAGTACTCCGTGGCAGTACTGGTCCACTAGGGACGGCGTTTCGATCATCCGGGCTCCCCGGGGTGGACCCTGTTGTTCCTAAGGGTCCTAACGGGTGAACCGGGCTGAGGTCGCGGTCCCGGGGCGGGGTGCCAGTGTTGCTCGGCGGGTGCGGGCCGTGTGTGGCTGGTCGCGCCCACGCGGCGGAGCCGCAAAATCGATACAGCCCCGCGCCTCCAAGAAGGTCAGTCGTTCTTCGGGCCGCCTACCTGGATCCCCGCCATGCGCGACCACTCGTAGCGGCCCGTCTTGGCCTTCGCGGCGAATTCGCCGTCGAAGGACTCGTGGGCGGTGATGCCCGACTTCTCCACCGCCTTCTCGGCGATCTCGTACGACGGGGCCATTAGGTCGCCCCAGTTGCCGTCCTCGCCGACCAGGACGATGCGGGCGCCGCGTTCGCCGAGGTAGGCGACCTGGCCCTCGGCACCGCCGTGGGCCTTGGAGAAGGAGCCGATCTGCTTGGCGAGCCGGGCCGCCTTGCGCTCGGCCTTCGGGTCGACCTGCTGTGTGTCTGCCATGACAGGGATGCTACTCACGAGTAGATCGACTGGCGAGAGCAGGGCCCTGTGACGTACGTCAGCGCAGGAAGGGGTCGACGGCGACCGCCACGAACAGCAGCGAGACGTACGTGATCGACCAGTGGAACAGGCGCATCTCCTTCAGCTTCGCGCCCGTCACCTCCGCCTTCGCGCGGTTCTGGAGACCGTGTGCCTCCCAGAGCCAGAAGCCGCCCGCCAGCAGGGCGACCGACGTGTAGAACCAGCCGGTGTAGCCGAGGGGGGTCAGCAGGAGCGAGACGGCGACCATGACCCAGCTGTAGATCACGATCTGCTTGGCGACGACCTTGTTGGAGGCGACCACCGGCAGCATCGGCACGCCCACGCGCGCGTAGTCCTCTTTGACCTTCATGGACAGCGGCCAGTAGTGCGGCGGCGTCCAGAAGAACATGACGAGGAAGAGGATGATCGGCGCCCACGACATGGAGTTCGTGACCGAGGACCAGCCGATCAGCACGGGCAGGCAGCCGGCGATGCCGCCCCACACGATGTTCTGCGAGGTACGGCGCTTGAGGATCATCGTGTAGACGACGACGTAGAAGAGGAGCGCGCCGAGGGAGAGCCAGGCGCTCAGCCAGTTCACGGTGAGGCCGAACAGCAGCGTCGAGGCGACGGCCAGGGTGATGCCGAAGGCGAGGCACTCCCGCGGGCTGACCATGCCGGTGACCAGCGGCCGCTGCGAGGTGCGGTCCATCAGGGCGTCGATGTCGCGGTCGATGTACATGTTGAGCGCGTTGGCGCCGCCCGCGGACATGTAGCCGCCGACGCAGGTCAGCAGCACCAGCGTCAGGTCGGGCACGCCCTGCTGCGCCAGGAACATCACCGGGACGGTGGTGATGAGCAGCAGCTCGATGATCCGCGGCTTGGTGAGAGCCACGAACCCCTTGACACGGGCCCCGAACGGCCGGTGGGCCGGGCTCTGGTCCGTCCCGATCATCCCCGCTGGACGGGATTCAACGGCCGTCACGCACACCCCTACAGAGACATCCCAGCAAGCCTCACCCGTGTGAAGTCCCGGTAAAGGCTCGCGCGTACCACGCCACTTTAGACGTTGCCCAGAGTCGGACATTCGCGGGGGTCGGGTCGTGTTGGCGGGCGGCTTCCGAAGGGCGCGTGGCAGCTCGATTGAGCACCCGGATGAGCGGCTCCGTATTCACTTGCCGAATGGGATACGGCCCAGGCAGGAGGCGGATCCAAGCGAGTCCCGGCACTCGGGAGTGACTCGAAAGAACGCACGTCCCACGGGGGTAGGCTCGGCTGCGGCCGGTGGACGCCCCGATACACCGGCATCCGACATGTGGAGAGGAGCCCTGACCCAGGGTGAGCACCAAGCCGACCACAACAGACCTCGAGTGGACCGAGTTGGACCAGCGGGCCGTCGACACCGCGCGTGTCCTGGCCGCCGATGCCGTACAGAAGGTCGGTAACGGCCATCCGGGTACGGCGATGAGCCTCGCGCCTGCCGCCTACACCCTCTTCCAGAAGGTGATGCGGCACGACCCGGCGGACGCCGACTGGGTCGGGCGGGACCGCTTCGTGCTGTCCGCCGGCCACTCGTCCCTGACCCTCTACACCCAGCTGTACCTGGCCGGCTTCGGCCTGGAGCTGGACGACCTGAAGTCCTTCCGCACCTGGGGCTCGAAGACCCCCGGCCACCCCGAGTACGGGCACACGACCGGTGTGGAGACGACGACCGGCCCGCTCGGGCAGGGTGTCGCCAACGCGGTGGGCATGGCGATGGCCGCCCGCTACGAGCGTGGTCTGTTCGACCCGGAGGCTCCCGCGGGCGAGTCCCCCTTCGACCACTTCATCTACTGCATCGCCGGCGACGGCTGCCTCCAGGAGGGCATCTCCGCCGAGGCCTCCTCCCTCGCGGGCCACCAGAAGCTCGGCAACCTGATCCTGCTGTGGGACGACAACCACATCTCGATCGAGGGCGACACCGAGACGGCCGTCTCCGAGGACACGGCTCTGCGCTACGAGGCCTACGGCTGGCACGTGCAGCGGGTGCAGCCGCAGGAGAACGGCGACCTGGACCCGGCCGCGATCTTCGAGGCGATCCAGAAGGCCAAGGCCGTCACGGACAAGCCGTCGTTCATCGCGATGCGCTCGATCATCGCCTGGCCGGCCCCGAACGCGCAGAACACCGAGGCCGCGCACGGCTCGGCGCTGGGCGAGGACGAGGTCGCCGCGACGAAGCGGGTGCTGGGCTTCGACCCGGAGCAGAGCTTCGAGGTCGCGGGCGAGGTCATCGAGCACACCCGCAAGGCGCTGGAGCGGGGCCAGGCGGCCCGCGCGGTGTGGGAGAAGGCGTACCAGCAATGGCGGGACAACAACCCCGAGCGCGCCGCCGAGTACGACCGGATCGCGGGGGTGAGCTGCCCACCGGCTGGGAGGACAAGATCCCGGTCTTCGAGGTCGGCAAGGGCGTGGCCACGCGTGCCGCCTCCGGCAAGGTCCTCCAGGCCCTCGGCGCCGTGATCCCCGAGTTGTGGGGCGGCTCGGCCGACCTGGCCGGCTCCAACAACACCACCATCGACAAGACCAGCTCCTTCCTCCCGGCGGACAACCCGCTGCCGGAGGCGGACCCGTACGGCCGCACGATCCACTTCGGTATCCGCGAGCACGCGATGGCCGCCGAGATGAACGGCATCGCGCTGCACGGCAACACCCGGATCTACGGCGGCACCTTCCTGGTCTTCTCCGACTACATGCGCAACGCGGTGCGGCTGTCGGCGCTGATGCACCTGCCGGTGACGTACGTGTGGACGCACGACTCCATCGGCCTGGGCGAGGACGGCCCGACGCACCAGCCGGTCGAGCACCTGGCGTCGCTGCGCGCCATCCCGGGCCTGAACATCGTGCGCCCCGCCGACGCCAACGAGACCGCCATCGCCTGGCGCGAGATCCTCAAGCGCTGGACGAAGGAGTTCGGCAAGGGCCAGCCGCACGGTCTGGCGCTGACCCGTCAGGGTGTGCCGACCTACGAGCCCAACGACGACGCCGCCAAGGGCGGTTACGTCCTGTTCGAGGCCGACGGCGGCGAGCCCGACGTCATCCTCATCGCCACCGGTTCCGAGGTGCACGTCGCCGTCGAGGCGCGCGAGCAGCTCCAGGGCGCCGGCGTGCCCACCCGCGTGGTGTCCATGCCGTCGGTCGAGTGGTTCGAGCAGCAGGACCAGGGGTACCGGGACAGGGTTCTGCCGCCGTCCGTGAAGGCCCGGGTCGCGGTGGAGGCCGGGATCGGCCTGACGTGGCACAAGTACGTCGGGGACGCCGGCCGCATCGTCTCCCTGGAGCACTTCGGTGCTTCGGCCGACGGCAAGGTCCTTTTCCGCGAGTTCGGCTTCACTGCAGAGAACGTGGCCGCCGCCGCGCGGGAATCGATCGCCGCAGCTCAGCGCTGACGCTCATATACGACACGTAGGAGATGGAATTTCCATGACAGACGCACTCAAGCGCCTCTCCGAGGAAGGCGTCGCGATCTGGCTGGACGACCTGTCGCGCAAGCGGATCACGTCCGGCAACCTCGCCGAGCTGCTCGACCAGCAGCACGTCGTGGGCGTCACCACCAATCCGACGATCTTCCAGAAGGCGATCTCCGAGGGCGACGGCTACGACCAGCAGCTCTCGGACCTCGCCGCCCGCAGGGTCACCGTCGAAGAGGCCATCCGCATGATCACAACGGCGGACGTCCGCGACGCCGCCGACATCCTGCGCCCGGTCTTCGACGCCACCGGCGGCCAGGACGGCCGGGTCTCGATCGAGGTCGACCCGCGCCTGGCGCACAACACCAAGGCGACGGTCGCCGAGGCCCGCCAGCTGGCCTGGCTGGTGGACCGGCCCAACACGCTCATCAAGATCCCGGCCACCAAGGCGGGCATCCCGGCGATCACCGAGACGATCGGCAGCGGCATCAGCGTCAACGTCACGCTGATCTTCTCGCTGGAGCGCTACCGCGAGGTGATGGACGCCTACCTGGCCGGTCTGGAGAAGGCGAAGGCCAAGGGCCTGGACCTGTCCAAGATCCACTCGGTGGCGTCCTTCTTCGTCTCGCGCGTAGACACGGAGATCGACAAGCGGATCGACGCGCTCGGTACCGACGAGGCCAAGGCGCTGCGCGGCAAGGCCGCCATCGCCAACGCCCGTCTCGCCTACCAGGCGTACGAGGAGGTCTTCTCCACGGACCGCTGGAACGCCCTGGAGCGCGAGGGCGCCAACAAGCAGCGGCCGCTGTGGGCCTCCACCGGCGTGAAGGACAAGGCGTACAAGGACACGATGTACGTCACCGAGCTGGTCGCGCCGAACACGGTGAACACCATGCCGGAGGCGACCCTGTACGCCGCCGAGGAGCACGGCGAGATCACCGGCAACACCATCGCCGGCACGTACGAGCAGGCCCGCGCCGACCTCGACGCGGTCGAGCAGCTCGGGATCAAGTACGACGACGTGGTCCGGCTGCTGGAGGACGAGGGCGTCGAGAAGTTCGAGGCGTCCTGGACCGACCTGCTGAAGTCGACCGAGGCCGAGCTTCAGCGCCTCGCCCCCTCGGAGGGCTGAACAGGTGTCGAGCAGCAACCCGCTGCGTGACCCCGCGGACCGACGGCTCCCGCGTATCGCGGGGCCGTCGGGCCTGGTCATCTTCGGCGTCACGGGCGACCTGTCCCGGAAGAAGCTCATGCCCGCGGTGTACGACCTCGCCAACCGGGGTCTGCTGCCGCCGGGCTTCTCACTGGTGGGCTTCGCCCGCCGCGAGTGGGCGCACGAGGACTTCGCCCAGGAGGTCCACGACGCGGTCAAGGAGCACGCCCGCACGCCCTTCCGCGAAGAGGTCTGGCAGCAGCTCATCCAGGGCATGCGCTTCGTGCAGGGCACGTTCGACGACGACGACGCGTTCGAGCGGCTGCGCTCCACGATCGAGGAACTGGACAAGGCACAGGGCACGGGCGGCAACTTCGCCTTCTACCTGTCCGTGCCGCCGAAGTCCTTCCCGGTGGTCATCCAGCAGCTGAAGAAGCACGGACTGGCCGACCAGAAGGGCGGCTCCTGGCGGCGCGCGGTCATCGAGAAGCCGTTCGGGCACGACCTGAAGTCGGCCGAGGAGCTCAACAAGGTCGTCCACGAGGTCTTCGCCCCGGACCAGGTCTTCCGCATCGACCACTACCTGGGCAAGGAGACCGTCCAGAACATCCTGGCGCTGCGCTTCGCCAACACGATGTTCGAGCCGATCTGGAACCGGTCCCTCGTGGATCACGTGCAGATCACCATGGCCGAGGACATCGGCATCGGCGGCCGGGCCGGGTACTACGACGGCATCGGCGCCGCCCGCGACGTCATCCAGAACCACCTGCTCCAGCTCCTGGCGCTCACCGCCATGGAGGAGCCGGCCTCCTTCGACGCGGACGCGCTGGCCGCCGAGAAGACCAAGGTGCTCGGCGCGGTGAAGCTGCCGAGGGACATGGGCCGGGACACCGTGCGCGCCCAGTACGCGGCCGGGTGGCAGGGCGGCACGAAGGTGCGCGGCTATCTGGAGGAGGACGGCATCAACGCCTCCTCCAAGACCGACACCTACGCGGCGATCAAGCTGGAGATCGACAACCGCCGCTGGGCGGGCGTCCCCTTCTACCTGCGCACCGGCAAGCGCCTGGGCCGCCGCGTCACGGAGATCGCGGTCGTCTTCCAGCGGGCCCCGCACTCCCCCTTCGACACGACGGCCACCGAGGAGCTGGGCTCCAACGCGATCGTCATCCGCGTCCAGCCCGACGAGGGCGTCACGGTCCGCTTTGGCTCGAAGGTCCCCGGCACGTCGATGGAGATCCGGGACGTGTCGATGGACTTCGCGTACGGCGAGTCCTTCACGGAGTCCAGCCCGGAGGCGTACGAGCGTCTCATCTTGGACGTTCTCCTCGGAGACTCGAACCTCTTCCCGCGTACCGAGGAGGTCGAGCTGTCCTGGAAGATCCTCGACCCGATCGAGGAGTACTGGGACAAGAACGGCAAGCCCGCCCAGTACCCGGCCGGTACCTGGGGGCCCGTCGAGGCGGACGAAATGCTCGAGCGACACGGACGGAGCTGGCGCCGGCCATGAAGATAGACCTCACGGACACCACAGCCAGCAAGATCAACAAGGCGCTGGTGCAGGGCCGCCGGGCGATCGGCACCCCGGCGGTCGGGATGGTGCTCACGCTGGTCATCGTGACCGACGAGGAGAACGCCTACGACGCGCTGAAGGCCGCGAGCGACGCCTCGCACGAGCATCCCTCGCGCACGCTCGTGGTCATCAAGCGCGTCTCCCGCTCGCCCCGCGACCGTACGCAGTCCCGCCTGGACGCGGAGGTCCGGGTCGGCGCGGACGCCGGCACCGGCGAGACGGTGGTGCTCCGGCTGTACGGCGAGGTCGTCGACCACGCCCAGTCGGTGGTGCTGCCGCTGCTGCTGCCGGACGCCCCCGTGGTGGTGTGGTGGCCGGTGAACGCGCCGCTCGACCCGGCGAAGGACCCCCTGGGTGCCCTCGCCCAGCGCCGCGTCACCGACACGTACGCCTCCGAGCAGCCGGTACGGGACCTGGCCACCCGGTCCGGCACCTACACCCCCGGCGACACGGACCTGTCCTGGACCCGCATCACGCCCTGGCGTTCCATGCTGGCGGCCGCCCTCGACCAGGTCACCTGCGAGGTCAGGACCGTCGAGGTGGAGGGCGAGGAGTTCAACCCGAGCTGCGAGCTGCTGGCGATGTGGCTGGCGGACCGGCTTGACGTCCCCGTGAAGCGCTCTCTGTCCGGCGGGCCCGGTCTGACCGCGGTCCGCATGGACACCAGCTGCGGCGCGATCACCCTGGACCGTGCCGACGGGTCCCTCGCGACCCTCTCCATCGAGGGCCAGCCCGACCGTGGAGTGGCGCTCAACCGCCGGGACACGGCCGAGCTGATCGCGGAGGAGCTGCGGCGGCTGGACCCGGACGACACCTACGCGTCGGCGCTGCGGTACGGGGTGGACCGGCTGAAGGCGTCCTGGTCGGCTCAGGTGGCGAAGGAAGAGCCGGTGGCCAAAGGAGAGCCCAAAAGCGGCGAGCGAGCACGGCTCGCCCTCCCCTCTCCCGTCGAAACGGCTGCGAAAGCACCCGCTTCGGAAGCGACGGCGGAGGCACCGGTGAAGCAGGACCCGCCCAAGCTGGAACCGGTACGGAAGGCGACGACGAAGTGAGTACGGCACCGCAGCTGGTCGTCCACCGCGACAAGGAGCTGATGGCGCAGGCCGCGGCGGCGCGGCTGATCACCAGGATCGTGGACGCGCAGGCCTCCCGGGGTTCGGCGTCCGTGGTGCTGACGGGCGGCCGCAACGGCAACGGCCTGCTGGCCGCCCTGGCCGCGGCGCCCGCCCGGGACGCCGTCGACTGGAGCCGGCTCGACCTCTGGTGGGGGGACGAGCGGTTCCTGCCCGAGGGCGATCCCGAGCGCAACGTCACGCAGGCCCGGGAAGCACTGCTCGACTCGGTGCCGCTGGACCCGAAGCGGGTGCACGCGATGCCCGCGTCGGACGGCCCCTACGGCGACGACGTGGACGCGGCGGCGGCCGCGTACGCGGAGGAACTGGCGCGGGCGGCGGCCCCGGAGAACCACGGCCCCGTGCCGACGTTCGACGTGCTGATGCTGGGCGTCGGCCCGGACACGCACGTCGCGTCGCTGTTCCCGGAGCTGCCGGCGGTCAGGGAGACCGACCGCACGGTGGTCGGCGTCCACGGCGCGCCGAAGCCGCCGCCGACCCGGGTCACGCTGACGTTGCCGGCGATCCGTTCGGCCCGGGAGGTGTGGCTCCTGGCCGCGGGTGAGGACAAGGCCCAGGCCGCGGCGATCGCGCTCTCGGGCGCGGGGGAGATCCAGGCGCCGGCGGCAGGGGCGTACGGCCGCAGCCGGACGCTGTGGCTGCTGGACGCGGCGGCGGCTTCCCAACTGCCACGGTCGCTGTATCCGCCGGCTTCGGCCTGAGGTACCAGGGGCTTCGCCCACCCGCCACCCGAAGCGGTCAGCCAGGAGGCTGGACTCGCCAGTCGCCCCTTCGAGGGCAGTTTCGGGTGGCGGGTGGGCATAGGCGGGGGTCAGGGGGCGGAACCCTCTGGGCGGGCATCGGCAGCGGCTACTTGACCGACCCCGCCATGACCCCCTGCACAAAGTGCCTCTGGAACGCGAAGAACACGACGACGGGCACGACCAGGGACACGAACGCCCCGGGTGCCAGGACATCGATGTTGCTGCCGAACTGCCGTATCTGCGACTGGAGTGCCACCGTCAGCGGCTGCGAGGAACTGTCCGCGAACAGCAACGCCACCAGCATGTCGTTCCACACCCACAGGAACTGGAAGATGGCCAGGGAGGCGATCGCCGGCCGCCCCACCGGCAGCACGAGCCGCGTGAAGATGCGCCACTCACTGCCCCCGTCCATCCGCGCGGCCTCCAGCATCTCCTTCGGCATCTCGGCGAAGTAGTTCCGCAGCAGGAACACCGCGAACGGCAGCCCGTAGGCCACGTGGAACAGCACGACACCGGGAATCGTGCCGAACAGCCCCAGCTGCCCGAACAGTTTCGCGACCGGCAGCAGCCCGATCTGCACGGGCACCACCAGCAGCGCGACCACGACGAGGAAGATCCCCTCGCGCCCGGGGAAGTCCAGCCACGCGAAGGCGTACCCCGCGAGCGCCGCGATCACCACGACCAGCACCGTCGTCGGCACGGATATCAGCACCGTGTTCCAGAACGCCTGCGTGATCCCGGCGTTCTCCAGCAGCGACGAGTAGTTGTCGAAGGACAGTTGCCCGGGACTGGTGAACACCGTCCACCAGCCACCCTTCGCCGTGTCCTCGGCGGACCGCAGCGAGGACAGGAACAGCCCGGCCAGCGGCGTCATCCACACCAGGCCCACCACCACGAGGAAGGCCTGGACGACCCCGCTGCCCAACCCGCGCCGAACCGCGTTCATGGCTGACTCCTTCGGAAACGGCGGACGTTGAACACCATGGCCGGAACCACCAGCAGCAGGAGCAGCACACCGAGCGCGCTGCCGAGGCCCTGGTTGTTGCCGCCTCCGAACGACACCAGCCACATCTGCGTCGCGAGCACGGTCGCGTCCTCCTGCACCGGCCCGGGCGCGATGATGTAGACGAGGTCGAAGACCTTCATCACGTTGATCACGAGGGTGATGAACACGACCGTCAGCACCGGTGCCAGCAGTGGCACGGTGATCCGCCGGAAGATCTGCCACTCGTTCGCGCCGTCCATCCGCGCCGCCTCCAGCGCGTCCCGCGGCAGCGCCGACAGGCCCGCCCCGATCAGCACCATGGCGAAGCCGGTCCAGATCCACAGGTACGCGCCGATGATCGCCGGTGTGACGAGCGCCGGTCCGAGCCAGGAGACGCCCTCGTAGGGCGGGGCGAAGTTGGACGACGGCAGTCTCACCTCGTACGAGCCCGGTTCGAGTCCCTCGAAGCGGAAGGAGCCGTCGGACGCGGTGGTCGCCGTGGCGACGGCCTTGCCGTCGCGCACCGCCTCGACCTTCATCTGGGGCAGTCCGCTCTCCCGCCGGTCGACCTTGCCCTGTTCCCCTCCCCCGCCGGGCGTGAAGTCCAGGTAGACCACGCCGCGCAGTTCGTCGGGGCCGGCCTTCTGCCCCGCCGCCGCGTACGCGGGCCGGGTCCCGCCGGGCAGGTCGTCGGGCAGCACCCCGACCAGGCCCAGCGTCACCGCGTCGCCGGGGGACACGCTCGTGCTCGTGCGGTACGACCCGTCCTTGTCCTTGGTCAGGCCCTGCCCGTCACGAGCTCGGGCCGTCGGGTACGAGGACTCCGCCTTGAAGGCGTCGTGGACGGAGACGACCGCGGCGTTCAGGACGCCCTTGTCCGGGTCCTCGTCGTAGGCGAGCCGGAAGATGATGCCGGCGGCGAGGAAGGAGACCGCCATAGGCATGAAGAGGAGCAGCTTGAAGGCCGTGGCCCAGCGGACCTTCTCCACCAGGACGGCCAGGATGAGCCCGAGTCCGGTCAGCAGGGCCGGGGCCACGACGACCCAGATGGCCGTGTTGCGGACGGCCGTGAGGGTCGCCGGGTCGCGGAACATCTCGGTGTAGTTCTCGCCGCCGACGAAGGTCGTCCCGGAGGCGTCGAAGAAGCTGCGGCCGACGCTGAACAGCACGGGGTAGACGACGAGCGCGCCGAGCAGCAGCAGCGTGGGCAGCACGAACAGCAGGGCGATGATCTTGCCGCGCCGCCGCAGTCGCCGGGTGCGGTCGGCGACCGTGACGGGCGGTGGGGGGTTCGTCTCCTTGACGAGGGTCGCTGTCATGGCGGATCAGTCCTGGTACGCCTTGGCCGCCGCGGCCTCCAGCTTCGCCGCGGTGCCCTTCGGGTCCGACGGGTCGCGCAGGAAGTCCTGGAGCAGCTTCCACTCGCCGGCGCCCTTGGTGCCGCCGAAGGCCGCCGGGGCCTGGTCGGACATGTCGAAGCGGACCGAGTCCCCGGCCTGCACGAGGGACTTGGCGGTGGCACGGGTGACGTCGTCGCCGTAGGAGGCGAGGTCGAGCTTCTTGTTCGGGGAGAGGAAGCCGCCCGCCTCCGCCCACACGGCCGAGGCCTCCGGGGTCGCCAGGAACTCCAGGAGGGCCTGGGCGGCCTTCTGGTTCTTGCCGTCCTTGAGGACGACGGCCGCGTCACCGCCGCTGACGACCGGCGCCTCGCCACCGGCGACCGCCGGGAACGGGAAGAAGTTGGCGTCCTCGCCGACCTTCTTGCCGAACTGGTCCTTGGCGACGCCGGCGACGAAGTCGCCCTCGTAGACCATGCCGGCCTCGGGTTCCGGCCCGAACACCTTCTCCACCGAGCCGGGGAAGTCGGTGTTCAGGGCGCCCGTCTGGCCGCCGGCGATGAGCTGCTTGTCCTTGAAGAGCTTGCCGAGCGTGGTGAGGGCGTCGACGACCGACGCGTCGGTCCACTTCAGCTTGTGCTCGGCGAGGGCGTCGTACTTCTCGGGCCCGGCCTGGGAAAGGTAGACGTTCTCGAACCAGTCGGTGAGAGTCCAGCCGTCCTGACCGGCGACGGAGAACGCGGCGAGACCGGAGTCGGACACGGTCTGCCCGGCCTTGAGCATCTCGTCGTAGGTCTTCGGCGGCTTCACACCGGCCTGGGCGAGGGCGTCGGGGCTGTACCAGACGGTCGACTTGTGGGCGGCCTTGAAGTAGAGGCCGTAGAGGGTGCCGTCGACGCTGCCGTACTCCTTCCACACGGGGGCGTACCCCGCGTCCACGGCCTGCTCGGTCTTCTTCGACAGCGGCTTGAGCCAGCCCTTCTGCGCGAACTGCTTGAGCACGCCGACCTGCGGGACCATCACGACGTCGGGGGCGTTGCCGCCCTCGATCTTGCTGCCGACGACGGTGGAGACGTTGTCTCCGGTGGACACGAACTGCGTCTTGGCGCCGGTCTTCTCGGTGAAGGCGTCCAGCACCTTCTGGAAGTTCTTCTGCTCGGTGCCGGACCAGACACCGGCCACGGTGATCGTCTGGCCGCTGAGCGCCTTGTCGCCGCCACCGGCCGAGACGGGGCCGCCGCCGCAGGCGGTCGCGCCGAGCGCCAGGACGAGGGCGGTGCAGCCGGTGAGCAGGGTGGTACGTCGTCGCATCATCGTTGATGTCCCTTCGGGGAGTTGACTTGCGGGGCGTTCAGGAACGGATCCACCAGGCGGCCGTCGACCCGGAGAGCACTCCGGGCGCGCAGGGTCCGCTGGCGAGCAGGGGGGTGCCGGAGACCGGCGCGGGAGTGGGGGCGGTACCGAAGTTGACGGCACATACGAGGTCGTCACCGCGGGTGAAGGCCAGGACGCCGGGCGGGGAGTCCAGCCAGCGCAGTGTGCCTTCGCCCAACTGGGGCAGGGCGGCGCGCAGTTGGAGGCCGTCGCGGTACAGGTGCCAGAAGGAGCGGGTGTCGGCGAGGGCCCGGTCGGTGGCGTACTCGGCGAAGTACTCCGGCTGCGGCAGCCACGGCTTGGCGCTCTCCTCACCGGAGGTGAAGCCGAACGGCGAGGCGTGGCCCGACCAGGGCAGCGGCACCCGGCAGCCGTCGCGGATCCGGGCCCGGCTGCCGGTACGGCGGAAGATCGGGTCGGTGAGCACGTCGTCGGGCAGGTCCACGACCTCCGGCAGGCCGAGCTCCTCGCCCTGGTAGATGTACGCGGCGCCGGGCAGGGCGAGCATCAGCAACGCGGCGGCGCGGGCGCGGGCGGCACCGACTCCGCTGCCCTCGGTGGCGGGTTCGCCGTAGCGCGTGACGGTGCGGACCTGGTCGTGGTTGTTGAGGACCCAGGTGACGGTCGAGCCGGTCCCGGCGATGTCCTGCATGGCCTCGGAGATGACCTTCCGGAAGGCGTCGGGGTCCCACGGGGCGCTGAGCAGGTCGAAGAAGAAGGCCTGGTGGAGTTCGTCGGGGCGGACGTACTGGGCGTGCTCGCGGGCGGTCGGCACGGACACCTCGCCGACGAGCAGGCGTTCGCAGCCGTCGCGCTCGGTGTACTCCTCGCATATGGAGCGCCAGCGCCGCCACACGTCGTGCACCTCGGGCTGGTTCCAGGCGAGCGGGTTGACCGAGTCGCGGGTGCGGGCGTCGGCCTCCGGGTCGTCCGAGTCGGGCAGTTCCGGGTGCTTGAAGAGCCCGGCGGCGACGTCGATGCGGAAGCCGTCGATGCCCCGGTCCAGCCAGAAGCGGAGGATGCGGTCGAACTCGGCGGCGATCTCGGGGTTGCGCCAGTTCCAGTCCGGCTGCTCGGGCGCGAACATGTGCAGGTACCACTGGCCGGGCCGTCCGTCGGCCTCGGCCACCCGGCTCCAGGCGGGGCCGCCGAACATGGAGTGCCAGTTGTTGGGCGGCTCGGATCCGTCCGGGCCACGGCCGTCGGCGAAGTGGAAGCGGGCGCGGGCCGGGCTGCCGGGCGGGGCCGCGAGCGCCTCACGGAACCAGGGGTGCTCGCTGGAGCAGTGGTTCGGGACGATGTCGAGCAGCACCTTGATGCCGAGCCGCCGCGCGGCGCCCACCAGCAGGTCGAACTCGTCGAGGTCGCCGAAGAGCGGGTCGACGTCGCAGTAGTCGGCCACGTCGTAACCGTGGTCGTGCTGCGGCGAGGGATAGAAGGGGCTCAGCCAGATCCCGTCGACGCCGAGCTTCTTCAGATACGGCAACCCGGCCCGGACTCCGGCGAGATCGCCGACGCCGTCACCGGTGCTGTCCAGGAAGCTGCGGACATAGACCTGATAGATCACTGCGTCACGCCACCAGTGGTGCCTGTTCAACCCATCGACCTGTCTCTGAGGAGGGCAGCGGTTATGCATGCATGTTAAGTAGGCGTGTCGAGAGGGTGTCAATGAAAAGGCAGAAGGTATTGAGAGGTTGAGGTGGTGCAATACGGGGCGTATCAGACATATTTCAGCCAGATGAGACGTCCGCGTTACCTAACAAGTAAGTAGAGGACTCGCCGACTGCGCTACCGGCGCGAGATGACGGCGAGTTCCCGTGCCAGGCGCCGCACCGCCGCCGCGGGCGTCTCGTGCCCGGCCAGCGCGTCGTGCACGACCGCCTGCACGACCAGGCTGACCTGGTCGTAGCGCGGGCTCTTGGGGCGCGGCGCCGCCGCGAGCACGCTCTCGCGCAGGGTCGGCAGGTACGGGAACCTGCGGATGAGCGCGGGGTCCTCGTAGAGATCGGCCCGGACGGGCGGCAGCGCGCCGCGCGTGAGGACCTGGCGCTGGACGCGCTCGCTGGTGAGGTACGCGATCAGGCGGGCGGCCGAGTCGGGGTGCCGCGCGTGCGCACTGACGGCCAGGTTGGAGCCGCCGAGGACACTCGTCCCCGGCCCGTCCGGTCCCGGGAGGGGGACCGCGCCGACCTTCCCGGCGACCTCGGAGCCCGGGGCGGAGGCGCCGACGTAGGCGTACGGCCAGTTCCGCAGGAAGAGCAGCCGGCCGTCCTGGAAGGCCTGCTTGGACTCCTCCTCCTTGTACGCCAGCGCTTCCTTCGGGATCCAGCCCTCGCGCACCCCCCTCACCAGGAACCCGATGCCCTCACGGGCCTCCGCCGAGTCGACGGTGACGCGCTCGCCCTCGTCGCCGAGGATCGAGCCGCCCGCCGAGTAGACGGCCTCGGCCGCGTTGACGGTGAGGCCCTCGTACGGCAGGAACTGCCCGGCGTAGCCGTCGAGGCCGTACTTCGGGGCGATGGTCTTCGCGTACCGCTCCAGCTCCGCCCAGGTGCGCGGCGGCTCGACGCCCTCCTTGGCGAGGATGTCCTCGCGGTAGAGGAGAAGGCCGGCGTTGGTGACGTACGGGACGGCGTAGAGCTGTCCGTCGTAGGTCGCCGTGTCCACGACCGGCGGGAGGAAGGTCTTCAGGGGGAAGCGGTCGCGCGGCAGCGGCCGGATCCAGTCCGCCGCGGCGAACTCCGAGGTCCAGTTGACGTCGATGTTGAGCACGTCGAACCGGCTGCGGTCGCCGTCGCGCAGATCGGTGACCATCTGCGCCTGGGTTTCGTCGGCCGAGTCCGGCAGCTCGACGAGGGTGACCTTTTCGCCGGGATGGGTGCGGTTCCAGCCCTCCAGCAGGGGACCGAGGTAGCCGGTAAGGTCTCCAGCGGTCGCGACGGTGAGCGGCCCGCGGCCACCGCCGGCGGGCCCTCCCGACTGCGCTCCGGCGGCAACATAACCGGTCAGGACCACGACGAGAACGAGAAGGCCCCTACCCGCGGCATGGATCCACCGCATAGGTTCCTCCCTGTACACCGGCGGCGGGCACCCTTGCCCGGAACAGAGGCCATGTATACCTGTTAGGTATGGGCGATACTAGGGCCTGGAGCACATTGGACCGGACAGGAGGACTGCACGCGTGCGCCTGCCCCTCCTGGCTCTCCTCGCCCGCGGACCCGCCCACGGCTACGAGCTCAAGCAGGACCTTGAGCAACTGCTGGGCTCCGCGTACCCTCAGCCGAACGTCGGCCAGATCTATGTGACCCTCGGCCGCCTCGAGAAGTCGGGACTGATCGAGGGCGAGGACGTGGCGCAGTCCAGCCGGCCCAACAAAAAGGTCTACCACCTCACCGACGCCGGTCGGGAGGCGCTGCGCGCCTGGTTCGAGGATCCCGAGGACGAGCCGCGGGTGCGGGACGAGTTCTTCATGAAGCTGGCGCTCGCTCCGCAGACCGGGCTGGCCGACCAGATCTCTCTGATCAACCGGCAGCGGCGCCAGTACCTGAACACCATGCGGCAGCTGTCGAGGCTGGCCGCCGCCGAAGACCGCGACAACCGCATCGCCCACCTGCTGATCGAGGGCGCGATGCTGCACCTGCAAGCCGATCTCGACTGGCTGGAGCGGTGCCAGGAAGAGCTGGAGGAGCTGGAGTGAGCGACGACCGTCCCGCTCCTGTGCTGCGCGCCGAGGGGCTGGTGAAGACGCACCACGGCGAGGGCGCGCCCGCCCATGCCGTGCGCGGGGTCGACCTGTGCGTACGGCCCGGCGAGTTCGTGGCGATCACCGGCCCGTCCGGCGCGGGCAAGTCGACGCTGCTGCATCTGCTCGGCGGCCTCCAGCGACCGGACGCGGGCAGGATCTGGCTCGACGGCGAGTCCACCGACACCTACAGCGAGGCCCGCTGGGCGGTGGAGCGCAGGAAGCGAATCGGAATCGTCTTCCAGTTCTTCAACCTCGTGTCCAACCTGTCCGTCGCCGACAACGTGGAGCTGCCCGCCCTGCTCGCCGGGACCTCGCCGAAGCAGGCCCGGGCCGAACGGGAGCAGCTGCTGGCGGAGCTGGGCCTTGTGGGCAAGGAGCGCAGCCTGCCGGGCGAGCTGTCCGGCGGCGAGCAGCAGCGCGTCGCCCTGGCCCGGGCCCTGGTCAACCATCCCCCGCTGCTGCTGGCCGACGAACCCGCGGGCAGCCTCGACAGCAAGGGCACCCGCGAGGTGATGCGGCTGCTGTCCCGCTTCCACCAGCGCGGCCAGACGATCCTGCTGGTCACTCATGACGCGCGGCTGGCGAGCGCCGCGGACCGGGTGATCAGCTTCTTCGACGGCCGCATCGCCGACGACGCGGAACTCGACGGCGGCACCCCGCCGCGCCGGGCCTGGCATATCCGGTGTGCTGGAACTCCGGGACTGACATGCGGGTGAAGGACTGACATGCGGGTGTACGACGACTGCCCTGTGGCCGGACCGAGAGGCTGAGGCCCGTGCGAGCCACCCTGCGCTGGGCGCACTCCGATCTGCGCACGCACCGCGGCGAGGCGCTGTTCCTCGTCCTCGCCACTGCGGGCATCGTCGCCTCCCTGCTGCTGGCCACGGCCCTGTTCGGGTACGCCACCAACCCCTGGCAGCGGGTGTTCACGCAATCCCACGGCGCGCATGTGTGGCTGCACACCGACACCGCGGCCGACACCGGGAAGCTGGCCGAACTGGACGGCGTCGACTCCGTCGCCGGCCCGTACCCCACCGCCGCCGCCACCGTAGCCTCGCGCGGCAGCCGCGCCGCCGTGGAACTGCGCGGCACTCAGGAACGGCCGTCCGTGGGCCGCCCGCCGGTCGTCTCCGGCCACTGGCTGGACCCCGCGACCCCGAACGGTGTGGTCCTGGAGAGCCGCCTCGCCCGCGCGCTGCTGGCCGAGCCCGGCGACACCCTCACCGTGCCCGGCACCGCCCGGGAACTGACCGTCGTGGGCCTCGCCGACAGCGCCGAGCCACGCTACCGGCCCGGTGAGCAGCCGGGTCTGGTGTGGGCGCTGCCGTCGGCCGTACCGGATCCCGGCGGCCAGGTGATCGGGCTGCGGCTGACGGACCCCGGCGACACCTCCTACGTCGTCCAGCGTGCCGTGACCGTGCTGGGCGCCGGGGCGATCGGGGAGGTGTCCACCTGGCAGCAGGCCCGCGCCGAGGCGCAGGGCGACAACCGGCTCCTCGGTCAAGTGCTGGGCCTGTTCGGGCTGGGCGCGCTGGTCGCCGCCGGGCTCGCCGTGCACGGGGCGATCGGCACCCGCATCCGCGGCCACCTGCGGGACCTCTCCGTGCTGAAGGCGATCGGCTTCACCCCCGGCCAGGTGGTCCGTGTCTTCCTGCTCCAGCACCTCGCCTACGCCCTCCTGGGCGCCGTGGCCGCTGCCGCGCTCGCCGAGGCTCTGGGCAGCCGTATCCCGGGGCGGCTCGGGGACGCGGTCGGGGTGTGGCAGGGGCTGCCCGGGCACACGGTGGCGCTGTTCGTGATACCGGTGGGCGCGGTGCTGTTCATCGGCGCGACCACCGGGCTGGCCGCCTGGCGGGCCGGACGCGTGCCGCCGGTGCCGGTGCAGAGGCCCGCGGCGGCGCTCGGCGGGCGGCTGACCGGGGCGAACCCGAGCCGGGCCTGCGGACCGGTCCCCGCGGCGGCTGAGCCTGTCCGGCAGCCGACCGGGACGACGAGCCAGGACCCCGAACCGCACCCCACAGCGGCCGCACCTGACCGGCAGCCGACCGCGACAACGCCCCAGGCCTGCCGCCCACAACCCGCAGCGACACCGCCTGGCAAGCGGCTGGCCAAGGCCCTGCGCCGGGTCCTCGGGCTGCGGCCCGCGGCGCCCCGGACCGGGCAGCTCTCCGACCTGGCACGCCGCGCCCTCGGGGCGCGGGTTCCGCCCGCGCTGGTGCTGGGCTGGCACAAGGCGTTCACGCGCCGCCCCCGGTCCCTCGCCACCGTCGCCCGCCTCACCCTGCCGCTGCTGCTGATCGTCGTGGCGATGAGCGCGTGGACCACCATCGACCGCTTCCACAGCGCACCCGAGCAGATCGGCCTGCCGACCGCTCTCAGCGTCCGCGCCGACGCCGGCCTGAACGAGCGGCAGACCCGCGCTCTCCTGGAACGCGACCCGGAGGTGGCCGCCGCCTACCCCGGCGTCGAGACGGCCGCCCTGGTCCCGGGCCAGACGGCGACCATCGCCCTGCGCGGCCTCGGCACCGCCCAGGCCCCCTACCCGTACACCCTCGCCGAAGGCCGCCCCGCCCGCGGCGCCGACGAGGCCGTGGCCGGGCAGGGACTGCTCGACCTGCTGGACGTGCGTGTCGGCGACTGGGTGCGGATGACGGTCGGCGACCAGCCGCAGATCCTGCACATCGTGGGCCGCAGCATCGAGCCGGAGAACGCCGGCAGGGTCATCTCAACGTCCCTCGACAGCCTCCGCGCCAACGACCCCGGGCTCCGCCCGACCCTCTACGAGCTCCGCCTGGATCCCGGTGCCGACCCCCGGGAGGTCGCCGACCGGCTGGCCACGGCCGGGCGCGGACACCTGGACGTGCACACCGTGACCAACCCCGCCGACGGGCTCTCCCCGCTGCGCGCGGTCGTCGCCGGGCTGATCGCGGTGCTCGCCCTCATCGGGCTCATCGAGCTGCTGACCGCGATCGGCGGCACCGTCCGCGAGAGCGAACGGGACCTGCTCGCGCTGAAGGCCATCGGCCTGTCCCCCCGGCAGATCACGGGCATCACGGTCACGGCCACCGGCTGTTCGGCGCTGGCGGCCGTACTCGCCGCCACCGCCCTGGGCCTGCCGCTCGCCCACTGGCTGATCGACGCCCAGGGCAGATCGAGCGGCATCGGCGCCGGGATCGCCCAGGGCCCGTCCGCCCCGTTGATGCTGCTGCTCGGGGCGGCGGCGGTGCTCTGCGCTGCCGCGCTGGCCGCCGTACCCGCGGCCCGGGCGGCCCGCCGCCGGCTCGCGGACACACTGAGCGCGGTCGCCTGACGAACTCCGGATCCCTGAGCCTCGGCGCGGGCGGTGATTGAGCGTCGGGAGTCCGCGGGAAGCGGACGGCGTGCTGCCGCCCGCGTTCCCCGCCCGGGGGCCGTCACTGCCGGCCGCGCAGCTCCCGGTACGTGGCGACCAGGGCCTTGGTGGAGGCGTCCAGGCCCTCGACCACGGCGCCCTCGGTCAGCGCGGGCTCGACGCGCTTGGCCAGGACCTTGCCCAGCTCCACGCCCCACTGGTCGAAGGAGTCGATGTTCCACACCGCGCCCTGCACGAACACCTTGTGCTCATAGAGGGCGACCAGCTGGCCGAGAACGGACGGCGTCAGCTCGGGCGCCAGGATCGTGGTCGTCGGGTGGTTGCCCTTGAACGTCTTGTGCGGCACCAGCTCCTCCGGCACGCCTTCGGCCCGCACCTCCTCCGGGGTCTTGCCGAAGGCGAGCGCCTGCGTCTGGGCGAAGAAGTTGGCCATCAACAGATCGTGCTGCGCCTTGAGCCGGTCGCTCAGCTCACCGACCGGCCGCGCGAAGCCGATGAAGTCCGCCGGAATCAGCTTCGTCCCCTGGTGGATGAGCTGGTAGTAGGCGTGCTGCCCGTTGGTGCCCGGCGTGCCCCACACCACCGGCCCGGTCTGCCACTCCACCTCACACCCGTCGCGGTCCACCGACTTGCCGTTGGACTCCATGTCGAGCTGCTGGAGGTAGGCGGTGAACTTGGACAGGTAGTGGCTGTAGGGCAGCACCGCGTGCGACTGGGCGTCGTGGAAGTTGCCGTACCAGATACCCAACAGGCCCAGCAGCAGCGGCACGTTGGATTCGGCGGGCGCAGTCCCGAAGTGCTCGTCGACGATCCGGAAGCCTTCGAGCATCTCCCGGAAGTTGTCCGGGCCGATGGCGATCATCAGGGCCAGACCGATCGCGGAGTCGTACGAGTAGCGGCCTCCGACCCAGTCCCAGAATTCGAACATGTTGGCCGTGTCGATACCGAACTCGGCGACCTTCTCGGCGTTCGTCGACAGGGCGACGAAGTGCTTGGCGACGGCGGCCTCGTCGCCGAGCGCGTCCAGCAGCCAGCCGCGTGCGGACGTGGCGTTGGTGACCGTCTCGATGGTGGTGAAGGTCTTGGAGGCGATGACGAACAGCGTCTGAGCCGGGTCCAGGTCCCGCACCGCCTCGTGCAGGTCCGCGCCGTCCACGTTCGACACGAAGCGGACCGTCAGGTCGCGGTCGGTGAAGGCGCGCAGCACCTCGTACGCCATCGCGGGCCCCAGGTCGGAGCCGCCGATGCCGACGTTGACCACGTTCCTGATGCGCTTGCCGGTGTAGCCGGTCCACGCGCCGGAGCGGACGCGGTCGGCGAAGTCGGCCATCTTGTCGAGCACGGCGTGCACGCCCGGCACCACGTTCTCACCGTCGACCTCGATGACCGCGTCCCGCGGCGCCCGCAGCGCGGTGTGCAGCACGGCCCGGCGCTCGGTGGTGTTGATCTTCTCGCCGCGGAACATGGCGTCCCGGAGTCCGAAGACGTCGGCGGCGGCGGCCAGTTCGCGCAGCAGTCGCAGGGTGTCGTCGGTGACGAGGTGCTTGGAGTAGTCGACGTACAGGTCGCCGACCCGGAGGGTGTACGCGGTGCCGCGGCCGGAGTCGGCGGCGAACAGCTCGCGCAGCTGGACGTCGCCCAGCTCCTCGCGGTGCTTGGCCAGTGCCGTCCACTCGGACGTCTGGTTGAGCCTGGTACGGCCGTCTGCGTTCATCTCGGACTTCAGCCTTCTTTCCTGTCCTGCCTGCGTACCTTGCCCCGCTGCCGGTCCCAACTTAATTGATCAGCGCGTGACATCGGCTGTCGTGGCGCCGTCGTCCGGCTCAACAACATCTACGTTGACGTTGAGCGCGGGTATCAGCGCGATGACGGCGAGGACGAAGAATGCGGCCGTGAGCAGGGGCGGGGTGTTCGGCCCCCAAGCCGTGGCGACAGCCCCGCCCAGCAGGGCGCCGAGAGGTACCCCGGCGAAGGCCAGGGTCCGGAAGGCCGAGCTGACCCGGCCCAGCAGGTCGGCGGGGCTGCGCTCCTGCATCAGCGTCGTCGTGTTGACGTTCCACACCATGCCCATGAGCCCGAAGGCGGCCAGCGCGCACACCAGCACGGTCAGGCTGCGCACCGTGCCCATGACGACGAGGGCGGCGGTCTGCACCGAACCGGCGAGGAGCACGGACCACAGCCGGCCAAGACGCGCGACCAGCCGGCTGTTCACCACTCCCCCGGCCAGACTGCCCAGGGTGAAGGCCGCGCCCGCCGCGGCGTACCCCGCGGGGCCCGCGTCAAGCCAGTCGGTGACGAGGACGACCAGCATGGCGAGCTGGGCGCCCATGCCGATGTTGCACAGAGCGGTGGCGGCGCACAGGCCGCGCAGGGCACGGTCGCGCCACAGGGCGCGCAGCCCCTCCGCGATCTCGCGGCGCAGGGTGCTGCCCGACCGTCTCGGCTTCCGGTCGGACCCGGCGGCCGGCAGTGAGGCCACCAGCGCGGCGGCCACCAGGAAGGTCACGGCGTCGGCCGCGAAGGGCACAGCCGCCCCGGCCGCCAGCAGCAGCGGGACGACGGGCCCGCCCAGCAGGCCGCCCGCGATGCGCTGGCCGGTCAGCAGCCGGGCGTTGGCACTGCCGAGGGTGTCACGGTCGACGAGGGCGGGCAGCAGCGCCGTGGCGGCGTTGTCGAAGAGGGTCTGGAGGGTGGTCAGGGCGAAGGCCAGCACGATGAGCAGGCCGATCGAGGCGTGACCGAGCGCGACGGCCACCGCGAAGGCGGCGACCAGCAGCCCTCGTAAGGCATCCACCCTCCACATGGCACGCCGCTGGTCCACGCGGTCGGCGACGGCCCCGCCGAGCAGGCCGAATACGATCCAGGGCAGATAGCCGCAGGCCGTGACGGAGGCGATGAGCAGCGGCTCGTCGGTCAGCGTGACGGCCAGCAGGGGCAGTGCGGCCGTACGCAGCGCGTCACCGAAACTGCTCAGCACGGCGGCGCCCCACAGCCGCCCGAAGCCCCCGCGCCACGCGGGCGCGCGCATGCTTCCCACCTCGACCGTCACCACTGCTCCCCCTCTACGGTCCGCCCGATGCAACAAACCGTAGAGGGCACCACTGACAATCGGTCCGCGAGCGGCCGGCCGCCGGTGCGGAAAGCGACTGCGGAAAGCAGCTCCGTAAGTTGTTCGGTGGCCTAGGACGAGTTGCAGTGAATGCCGCATTCCGGTTGTTCGGTGCGGCGGGGGAATGCAGCGTCGCGATCATGGAATTACTGACCGGAACTATCACTGACCAGGCGCCGGCAAACCCGGCCGCCACCGATGACATGCTGGCCACTCAGCCGGTCGGCCACTGGTGCGGCCTGACCCATGCGACCGTCACCCGGCACCTGTGTGATGCCATGGCCAAGATCGACGTCACGCAGCCGCAGTACTGGGTACTCAACCCGCGTGAACGGCGGTCCCACAGCGCCGAGCCGCGAGGAGGTCGTCGCGCAGCTGACGCACCTTGCCGACGGGCCGCACGAAATCGCCAGGGTCGTCGACCAGTTGCTCCACCGCGAATGGCTCCGGATCGACGACGGGAAGCGCCTGCACCTCACGGATGCCGGGGAGGCCGCCAGAACGCGGCTCCGTGAGCTGGCGACCGAGGTACGCGGGGTGGTCCACCAGGGCATCAGCGACGAAGAATACGTGGCCGCGCTTAAGGTACTGCGCAACCCATCTGCACAACCTTGCGCGCCGCGCCTGACCGCACCCGACCGAAGCACTGCCCGTTCAGGATTCGGTGGGCACGAGCTGGACCAGGCCGACCCAGTTCTCCTTGTCCACCTTGGTGTGGGTGGCGCGGACCCTCCAGCGGCCGACGGGCAGCGGGACCGATGCCTGGGCGGGCATCCCGCCGCCGGGATACTCGATACCCAATTCGGAGCCCGCTTCGGCGGAGTCCATGAGCACGGCCGGACCTTCCGACACCCACGCACCGCACTCCTCCCACTCGGTGGCCGGGGCTGCAAGGACAGCTTCTGCCGGGGCCCTCAGTCCGGCCTCGGAGTCGGCGGCAAGCCACCGCAGGAACGCTCGGCGCTCGGGCAGATAACAGCTGGTGGCCGGCTCGTCCGCCAGCACCAGTGCCTGCGCACCGTTCTCGCCAACGGTGATCACACCGGCCAGACCGTCCACCGCACAGGCCCGGTCGTAGTCGTCTGGAGCGGTGGCGTCTCCCGCCATGACCCCGCTCTCCGTGCACCCGCGCCATAAAGCCAGGGCGGAGACGGGGACGACGATCAAAGGGCCGCCCATCGACTCCACCCAGACAGGGGAGGGGTGGGACGCATCGACTGCGGTGGATGAAGAGGCGCTCATGCAGTCAGTGTGCCCTTGCCCACTGACAACGTCCGCAGCGCTCATTGGCGCCCAGCACAGGGAACGGCTCAGCGCCTGCGGCAGCCGGCGGTTACGGGACAGTTTTTAGCGGACCGTGCTCTGTATCGTGCATGCCATGAAGAAAGTCGCCTTAAGCTGCAGCTCAGTGCTGCTGTTCACAGTCGCTGGCCTCCTCTTTCTTGTCGCGATCAGAACATACTTCGATGACCCACTCCCTCAAGCCCCTCCTGAGCCGCAACCAGAGCAACCAGGGTCGCATGCGATATCGGTCATCAGTGCCATTAGCGGCCTAGTCACTGCCGCGGCTGGACTGATCACAGCGATTGCCGCACTGCGCACTTCCCGACAGGCTTCGGCTCACGGGTCGCCCCCAGCCCCAGGCACAACCCAGCTGCCTCACAGCCCCACCGATCCTCCCAGGAACGGGTGAGAGCACCCAGAAGGCCATGTGTGCCCCTTAAGTGCCCGATCGAACGGCGACCGGCGGGGAACTACAGGGAGCGTCGGCGAGTATCCCGGGAACACGCAAGTCAGCGTCTCGCCAGGTCAGGCGACATGCGGTTACGCGATCTTCCAAGCAGGTGCTCCAGGACCTGGGTAGTGCGCTTGACTCGGTCATTGAAACTCCGGCCGGGCACCCGCTGGTGCCCGGCCGGTCTCAACTCCTAGATCTCGCCCCGCAGTTTGGCGAGCGCCTCGGCGAGGATCGCCTCGCCGTCCGCGTCGCTGCGCCGCTCCCGCACATACGCCAGGTGCGTCTTGTAGGGCTCGGTGCGCGGCGGGTCCGGCGGGTTCTCCCGGTCCTGGCCGGCCGGAAAGCCGCAGCGGGGACAGTCCCAGGTGTCGGGCACCTGCGCGTCGCTGGCGAAGCTCGGCTGGGTCTCGTGTCCGTTGGAGCACCAGAAGGAGATGCGCAGCCGGGGCGCGGACTCGCCGCGCTCGGCCTCGCCCATCGGCCCCGCCCCGACCCGGCTTCCCCGGATCGCGTTGCCACTTGCCACGGTCGTAACTCCCTGCGTGATGGTGCCGCGAAGCGAGTCGGCGTTCCGCTTCGCTGCGAGCGCCTCAGTCTACGTAAGGCCCAACGCGCGTCCAGTGATTGGAGTTACAACCCTCACACCTAGACGCAAGCCCCATGATAGGCCGCGCTTTGCCGCGCGTACCGAACATGGGGCCTTACGTACGTATCGCGTGAATACGCAGTGCGTGCGTACGTATGCGTGCGGAATGCGGGCCGGTCAGTTGTTCATCTTCATCAGGATGCCGAGCACGATGATGCACGCGAACCAGAGCAGACCGACCACGACGGTGATCCGGTCGAGGTTGCGTTCGGCGACCGAGGAGCCGCCGACGGAGGACTGCATGCCGCCACCGAACATGTCGGAGAGGCCGCCGCCCTTCCCCTTGTGCATCAGCACCAGCAGCATCATCAGCAGGCTGAAGACGATCAGGGCGATCGAGAACCCCAAAACCACGGCTGGACCAACTTCCTCGGATTCGGATGGACGACGCGGGGTCCAGCACAGTGCTGGACCCCGCAAGGGTACGACGGATCGCGCCTACCGCATACTCACTGGTCGCGGAAGCGCACGATCTTGACGAACTCGTCGGCGTCCAGCGAGGCGCCGCCGACCAGGGCGCCGTCGATGTCGGCCTGGGCCATGATCTCGGCGACGTTGCCGGACTTCACAGAGCCGCCGTACTGGATGCGGACCTTGTCGGCCACGTCCTGCGAGTACAGCTCGGCGATCTTGCCGCGGATCGCCGCGCAGACCTCCTGGGCGTCCTCGGCGCCGCAGACCTTGCCGGTGCCGATGGCCCAGATGGGCTCGTAGGCGATCACGATGGTCTCGGCCTGCTCGGCGGAAAGGTCCTTCAGACCGCCCTCGACCTGGGCGAGGGTATGGGAGACGTGGTTGCCCGCCTCACGGACCTCCAGCTCCTCGCCGACGCAGAGGATGGGGGTCAGGCCGTGCTTGTAGGCGGCTTTGACCTTGGCGTTCACCAGCTCGTCGGTCTCGGCGTGGTACTGGCGGCGCTCGCTGTGGCCGATGGCGACGAACGTGCACTTCAGCTTGGCCAGCATGGGGCCGGAGATCTCACCGGTGTAGGCACCGCTGTCGTGTGCCGAGATGTCCTGGGCGCCGTACTTGATCTTGAGCTTGTCGCCGTCGACCAGGGTCTGTACGGAGCGCAGGTCGGTGAAGGGCGGCAGGACGGCGACCTCGACGGCCTCGTAGTCCTTGTCGGCCAGGGCGAAGGCGAGCTTCTGGACGTGGGCGATGGCCTCGAGGTGGTTGAGGTTCATCTTCCAGTTGCCCGCCATCAGCGGCGTGCGCGTGCTCATCTAGGTCAGTCCTCCAGTGCGGCGAGGCCGGGGAGCGTCTTGCCCTCGAGGTATTCGAGGGAGGCGCCGCCACCGGTCGAGATGTGGCCGAATGCCGTCTCGTCGAAGCCCAGGGTGCGCACGGCGGCGGCGGAGTCGCCGCCGCCGACCACGGTGAAGCCCTTGGATTCGACGAGGGCCTGGGCGACCGCCTTGGTGCCCTCGGCGTAGTCGGGGTGCTCGAAGACGCCCATGGGCCCGTTCCAGAAGACCGTGGCGGCGTCGGCGAGCTTGGACGCGTACAGCTTGCGGGTCTCGGGCCCGATGTCGAGGCCCTCCTCGTCGGCCGGGATGGCGTCCGCGGCGACGGTGGTGGGCTTGGCCGGGGCCTTGGTCTTCAGGTCCGGGAACTCGGCCGCGACCAGCGTGTCGACGGGCAGGACCAGCTCGACGCCGGTCTTCTCCGCCCGCTCGATGTACTCCTGGACGGCGGGGATCTGGTCCTCCTGGAGGAGGGACTTGCCGATCTCGTAGCCCTTGGCCTTGAGGAAGGTGTAGGCCATGCCGCCGCCGATGAGGAGCCGGTCGGCCCTTCCGAGCAGCTGGTCGATGACGGCGAGCTTGTCGGAGACCTTGGCGCCGCCGAGGGCGACGACGTAGGGCCGCTGGAGGTCCTCCGTCAGCTTCTTCAGGACGGCGACCTCCTTGGCGATGAGGTAGCCGGCGGCGTGCGGCAGCCGGGCCGGGAGGTCGTACACGGAGGCGTGCTTGCGGTGCACGGCGCCGAAGCCGTCGCCGACGTAGAGGTCCGCGAGGGCGGCGAGCTGGTCGGCGAAGGCGCCGCGCTCGGCGTCGTCCTTGCTGGTCTCACCGGCGTTGAAGCGCAGGTTCTCGACGACCGCGACCTGGCCGTCGGCGAGGGCGGCGACGGTGGACCGGGCGGACTCGCCGACCGTGTCGGTGGCGAACCGTACGTCCGTACCGAGGAGCTCACCGAGGCGCGCGGCGGCCGGGGCGAGGGAGAAGGCCGGGTCCGGGGCGCCCTTGGGACGGCCCAGGTGCGAGGCGACGATCACCCGGGCGCCCGCGTCGGCGAGGGCCTTGACCGTGGGCAGCACGGCGCGGATCCGGCCGTCGTCGGTGATGGTGGTGCCGTCCAGCGGCACGTTCAGGTCGGCGCGGACGAAGACCCGCTTGCCGGCCACCCCTTCGGAGAGGAGTTCGTCGATCGTCTTCATGAGGGGACTCCTGGAAGAGCTCGTGATCGCTCGTAAGCGCTCGTGATCGAACAGCTCTGATCTGTACGTGAGTCAGGGCTCGGACAGCGCATTCTCGCGCTGCCCGAGCCCTGCTCTCACATGGACGTGCCTGCTCTGTGGATCAGAGCTGGTTGCCGACGAAGACCGTCAGGTCGACGAGGCGGTTGGAGTAGCCCCACTCGTTGTCGTACCAGCCGATGACCTTCACGTTCTTGCCCTCCTGGACCATGGTCAGGGAGGAGTCGAAGGTGCAGGACGCCGGGGCGTTGACGATGTCGGACGAGACGATCGCGTCCTCCGTGTACTCGAGGATGCCCTTCAGCTCGCCCTCTGCGGCCTTCTGGAAGGCGGCGTTGACCTCTTCCTTGGTGACCTCGCGGCCGAGTTCGATGACCAGGTCGGTGACCGAACCGGTCGGGACCGGGACGCGCATGGCCATGCCGTCCAGCTTGCCCTTGAGCTGCGGGAGGACCAGCGCGGTGGCCTTGGCGGCACCCGTGGTGGTCGGGATGATGTTCTCGGCGGCGGCACGGGCGCGGCGCAGGTCCTTGTGCGGGAAGTCCAGGATGCGCTGGTCGTTCGTGTACGCGTGCACCGTCGTCATCAGACCCTTGACGATGCCGAAGTTCTCGTCGAGGACCTTGGCCATCGGCGCCACACAGTTGGTGGTGCAGGAGGCGTTGGAGATGACGTGGTGGTTCGCCGGGTCGTACGTGTCCTGGTTGACGCCCATCACGATGGTGACGTCCTCGTCCTTGGCCGGAGCCGAGATGAGGACCTTCTTGGCGCCGCCGGCGATGTGCTTCTCGGCGTCGGCCTTCTTGGTGAAGATGCCGGTCGACTCGATGACGATGTCGACGCCCAGCTCGCCCCACGGGATGTCGGCGGGATTGCGCTCGGCGAGGACCTTGATGGTCTTGTCGCCGACGGTGATGGTGTCCTCGGTGTGCGAGACCTCCTGCTTGAGGCGGCCGAGGATGGTGTCGTACTTCAGCAGGTGAGCGGTGGTCGCGGTGTCACCCAGGTCGTTGACAGCCACGATCTCGATGTCTGCACCCTGCTCCAGCAGCGCGCGGAAGTAGTTACGACCGATGCGGCCGAAGCCGTTGATGCCTACGCGGATCGTCACGAACCGATCTCCTCGTTGGTACGCCGGCCATGAAGAGCCGGCGAGCTCTGTTTGGGATGTCCCCGACCGCCTACGACCCTACCTCCCTGAGGCTGCGGTGGTGACATCCAGATGCCCCATACACGGCAGGGCGGTCCGTACCGGCCAGTAGGGGTACGGACCGCCCGTCGTCGAGAGCGAGATCACTCGATTTCGCTACTCGGCGTGGTGCCTGTTGACGGAGAGTTCCCAGCTCCTGTGGGGTCACACGTCGAGGGAGGCGAGCGCCTTTCTCATCAGTGCCGCCCGGTCGGCCGCGGTGGCGACGTGCTCCAGGCCGAAGCCCAGCAGCACGGTGTCGTCCGTGGTGACCGCGCCGTAGGTCTGGAACAGGGCCCCGGTGCGGGCCCAGTCCTTGAGGACGGCCGGGCTGCCCGCGGGCGGTCCGGCCACCTTCCAGGCGCCGAGCGAGGTCTCGAAGCCCTCGGTCTCCTTCGCCGTGCCGCCGACGACGAGCGAGGCGTCGTCGGCGAGGACGCCGTACCCGCCGGTGCCCGGGTCGGTGACGTAGCTGATCGAGACCTCGACCGTCTTGCCGGCGTACGCGCTCAGGTCGAATTCCACTTGCCGCCAGCCGCCGGAGGAGCCGGTGAGGCTGTTCCACGATCCGGTGCTGCCGGTCGCGGCGCAGCCGTCGTCCGACAGGGTCAGGTAGTGCTTCAGCCAGGGATGCTCACGGACGTAGAAGCCGCCCTCGCACTCGGTCGGGACGGTGGCCTTGGTGGCGCCGCCCGTCTCCGGCAGGGTCGTCCAGTCGTCGGCGCCCGCCGTGTGGGCCTCGACCAGGACGTTGTCGTAGCCGGGCTCGGTGTCCCACATCAGCTGGGTACGCAGGGTGGGCTTGTCGGTCGTGGTGACGCCGGTGAGGTCCACGGTACGGGTGAGGCGCTTGTAGGCGTGGTCGGTGTGGACGGCGGCGGCCATCGAGGAGCCCGCGTACGGGCCGTAGGGGTTGACCGCTCCGGCGAACTGTCCGGCGCCCTTGCTCGCGAACTGCGGGAACTGGTCGCCGGGCAGCTCGTCGGAGGTCACGCCGTACCGGCCCGCCTTGTCCAGGGGGTTGCCGGGCGCGGCGGCGAGCGGGCCCGTGAAGCCGCCCAGCTCACCGGAGCCGGTGAAACCGGTGGCGCCGCCGGCCGAAGTACGGCTGTAGGCGCCCAGGTAGTACTGGCTGAAGTCGTTCGACAGGGTGCCGGCGCCGAGGTCGACGCTGCCGCCGGCCTGCTCGCCGGCCTCGATCAGCCTGCCGCCCTCGTTGAGGAAGGCGCGCAGCTGAAGCTGGGTGGCGTTGCCGGGGACGCTCGCGCCCGTGTAGTGGACGACGGTGTCGAAGTGGCTCAGCACGCCGAGCGCGTCCGGCGCGCCCTGCTTCGCGACGTCCCAGACGATCGCCTTGCGGCCGTTGGCCTTGAGGGCGTCCACATACTTCTGTGCCTGCGTGGCGGCCGCGCCCTCCTCGGCGACGACGAGGGTGTTCGCCTTGGGCCGCTCGGCGACGGTGTAGGTGAAGCGCTCGCTGGAGACCTTCTTTCCGTTCCTCGTCTCCGCGGTGAACCACACCTCGACCTTGTCGCCGGGGTCGCCGTCCTCGACCTTCGCCCGGTACTCGTCGAAGTAGAGGTTGTCCTCACCGCCGTAGGTTTCGCCGCCCTTCCAGGGCTTGAGCGCCATGTCCTCGGTGCGGCCGCCGTTGACGCGGTACTTCAGCTCCTTGTCGCGCAGCGACTTGCGGGCCACGACGGAGACTTCCTGGTCGGCGCCGCGGGAGTGCGACACCGGGAACACGGCCGGGGTGAAGTCGGCTGCCTTCAGCCCGACCGACGAGGACGGCCGGTCGGGGTGCGAGGCGGACTCGGCGACGGAGAGCGCGAACGGGACGTTCTTGGCGTACTCCTGCTGGATCAGCTTCTCGTCGTCCGGGAAGGTGAAGATCGACCGGCAGTCGGACGCCTTCCACTCGTCGTTCGGGTCGGCGTCGGAGGCGGACTGACAGGTCGACATCTCGGGGGTGAACATCGCCAGGCCGTTGACGTTCGCCGCGTGGCCGTCGGCCTCGCCGTTGGTGGTGTACAGCTCGGAGGAGACCTGCGGGTGGTAGCCGGGGATCGCGGGGTTCTCGGGCGTCCCGGCGAGCGCCTCGTAGACGACGTCGTCCGGGGTGGACGTGGCCACCTGCCAGCCGACTCCGTAGAGGATGAGTTCGGCGGCGGAGTGATAGTTGATGCCGTACGTGAAGCCGATCCGCTTCTGGAAGGCGTCAAGGGCCTGGGTCTCCGGCTCGGAGTTGGGTCCCGCGCCGCGGTAGGTCTCGCTGGCGGGGTTGGGGGACGATCCCTCGTTGTCGTAGCCCCACTTGTAGGCGAAGTTGCGGTTGAGGTCGACGCCGTCGCCGGTGCCGATGACGCCGTCGCCGTTGACGTCCCGCAGGTTCTTGCGCCACAGGCGGTTGTCGTCACTGGCGTGGGTGTGGTCGTAGCCGTCGGGGTTGGCCGAGATGACGAACCACAGTTCGGTGGAGTCGACGATCCTCTTGATGCGCCGGTCCTTGTTGTAGTTGTCCAGGTAGTGGTGCATCAGGCGCCGGGTCATCTCCGGCGTGATCCACTCGCGCGCGTGCTGGTTGGACAGGTAGAGGACCGAGGGCTTGGAGCCGTCCTTGGTCTTCTTCGCGCCCTTGGTGAGCTTCAGCGCGAGGATGTCCTGGCCCTTGACCGTCTTGCCGATGGAGACGACCTTGGTGAGGCCGGGGTTCTCCTGCGCGGTCCTGAGGATCTCCTCCTTCAGGCCGCCCTTGCCGCTGTACGGGCGGAACACGCCCTCGGCGGCGTCCTCGACGCGGGCTTCCGCCTTGGCGGAGAGGTCGTGCTCGGTGAGGTCGACGCCCTGCTTCTCCAGCTTCTTCGCCTGCTGGTCGGTCAGGTAGACCTCGATGGTCGCCGTGCCCTTTTTGGGCACCTGCTCGCTGAGTTCGTGGCCGTCCTGGCCGGCCGCGAGCAGCAGGGGTACCTGCTCGCGGGTGACGTCGGCGCGGAAGACCTTGACTTCGTCCGGGTCGGGCGGGGATGAACCGTCCGGTTGTGCCTGGGCGATGGGTGCGATGCTCGCTCCGCCGAGCAGGAGCGCGCCGACAGCGAGGATCGATCTCGCTCTTTGTCTCATGAACCCCCCTAGTGTGGGCTCGCCACAGCAGCGAATAGATGCCAGGCTCATGACAGTCCATGATCGAGTCAAGAGCGCCCCAACGACACGCAAGAGCCGGTGCCGACCACCCAAATGGCGGTCGGCACCGGCTCCTTGACGGACTGTGGGATCAGCCTACGAGATTGTCGGCCAGCTCCTCGGAGAGGTTGGCCTCGGTGCCCGGAATGCCCAGGTCGGAGGCGCGCTTGTCGGCCATGGCCAGCAGGCGGCGGATCCGGCCGGCGACGGCGTCCTTGGTCAGCGGCGGGTCGGCGAGCGCGCCCAGCTCCTCCAGGGAGGCCTGCTTGTGCTCCATACGCAGCCGGCCGGCCGCGGCGAGGTGCTCGGGCACGTCCTCGCCGAGGATCTCCAGCGCGCGCTGTACCCGGGCACCGGCGGCGACGGCCGCGCGGGCCGAGCGGCGCAGGTTGGCGTCGTCGAAGTTGGCGAGCCGGTTCGCCGTGGCCCGCACCTCGCGGCGCATCCGGCGCTCCTCCCAGGCCAGCACCGACTCGTGGGCACCGAGCCGGGTGAGCAGGGCGCCGATCGCGTCGCCGTCGCGTACGACCACCCGGTCCACGCCGCGGACCTCGCGGGCCTTCGCGGGGATCTGGAGGCGCCGGGCGGCGCCGACCAGGGCGAGCGCGGCCTCGGGGCCGGGGCAGGTCACCTCCAGGGAGCAGGAACGGCCGGGCTCGGTGAGCGAGCCGTGGGCCAGAAAGGCGCCCCGCCAGGCGGCCTCGGCGTCGCAGGTGGCCCCCGAGACCACCTGCGGGGGCAGGCCGCGGATCGGGCGGCCCCGCCCGTCGACCAGGCCGGTCTGGCGGGCCAGCTGGTCACCGCCCGCGACGACGCGCACGACGTAGCGCGAGCCGCGGCGCAGTCCGCCCGGTGCCATCACGATCAGCTCCGAGCTGTGGCCGAAGATCTCCAGGATGTCCCGCTTGAGGCGGCGGGCCGCCATCGCCGTGTCCAGCTCCGCCTCGATCACGATCCGACCGCTCACCAGGTGAAGGCCGCCGGCGAACCGCAGAATGGCGGAGACCTCCGCCTTTCTGCAGCAGGTCCGGGTGACGGGGAGCCGGGAGATCTCGTCCTTCACCGCTGCCGTCATCGCCATGGGCCGATCCTTCCATGCATCCGAAAAATACGGTCGTACGCGGCGGCCAACAGCTCCGGGTCATGCCTCGGGGTCCCGTCGGGCCGGGCCACCGGCGCCAGCTCGACCGCGGCCCCGAACCGCTTGGCGGCATCGGTCAGGGAGTCGCGATCGGGCACGGCGGCCTCGTCGGCCAGCACCACGTCCAGGGCGAGTTTAGGGGCGTGTCGTCCCAAAACCTCCAAATGACGCTGCGGGGAGAAGCCCTCTGTTTCTCCGGGCTGCGGGGCGAGGTTCAGGGAGAGTACCCGCCGGGCCTTGGTCTGCGTGAGCGCGTCCAGCAGCTCGGGCACCAGCAGGTGCGGGATGACCGAGGAGAACCAGGAGCCGGGGCCGAGCACCACCCAGTCCGCGTCCAGGACGGCTTCGACCGCCTCGGGCACGGCGGGCGGGTCGTGCGGCACGACGTGCACGGACTGCACCTCGCCCGGGGTGAGGGCGACGGTGGCCTGGCCGCGGACCGTGTCCACCTCGTCCGGGCGCGCCGGGTCGTGGCCCTTGACCAGGGCCTGGAGCTCCAGCGGGACGGCGGACATGGGCAGCACGCGTCCCTGCGCGCCGAGCAGCCGTCCGACCAGGTCGAGGGCCTGGACGTGGTCGCCGAGCTGCTCCCACAGGGCGACGATCAGCAGGTTGCCGACCGCGTGTTCGTGCAGGTCGCCCTTGGACTGGAAGCGGTGCTGGATGACGCGCGCCCAGGTCTGGCCCCAGTCGTCGTCACCGCACAGCGCGGCCAGGGCCTTGCGCAGGTCGCCGGGCGGCAGCACGCCCAGTTCGTCGCGCAGCCGGCCGCTGGAGCCTCCGTCGTCGGCCACGGTGACCACGGCGGTGAGGTCGCCGGTGATCCGGCGCAGCGCGGCCAGCGAGGCGGACAGCCCCATGCCGCCGCCCAGGGCGACGACCTTGGGCTGGGTGCCCCGGCGGCGGGGTCTTCCGCCCCGGGCCTCGGCAGGCCGGCCGCCCCTTCCGTCGGTGCTGCCCTCGGGCACCACCCGGCGCAGCCGGCTCAGCCGCGGAGTACGTCGTGTCATTCGCGTCCCATGTCCCGGTGTACGACCACCGTCTCCACGCCCTCGGCGGCGAGCCGGGCGGCGAGCTTCTCCGACATGGCGACCGAGCGGTGCTTGCCGCCCGTGCAGCCCACGGCGATGGTCACATAGCGCTTGCCTTCACGGCGGTAGCCGGTGGCGATGAGCTGGAGGAGCTCCGTGTACCGGTCGAGGAACTCCTTGGCGCCGGGCTGGTTGAAGACGTACCCGGACACCTCGTCGTTCAGGCCGGTGAACGGGCGCAGCTCCGGGACCCAGTGCGGGTTCGGCAGGAAGCGGCAGTCGACGACCAGGTCGGCGTCGACCGGCAGCCCGTACTTGTAGCCGAAGGACATGACCGTGGCCCGCAGCTCCGGCTCCTCCTCGCCGGCGAACTGGGCGTCCATCTTGGCGCGCAGCTCGTGCACGTTGAGGCTGGAGGTGTCGATCACCAGGTCGGCGTCGCCGCGCAGCTCGCGCAGCAGCTCGCGCTCGGCGGCGATGCCGTCGACGATCCGGCCGTCGCCCTGGAGGGGGTGCGGGCGGCGCACCGACTCGAAGCGGCGCACCAGGGCCTCGTCGGAGGACTCCAGGAAGACGATCCTCCGGGTGACGTTCTTCGCCTCCAGGTCGGCGAGGGACTCGCGGAGGTTGTCGAAGAAGCGGCGGCCGCGGACGTCGACGACGACGGCGATCCGGGCCACGTTGCCCTGGGAGCGGGCGCCGAGCTCCACCATGGTGGGGATCAGCGCGGGCGGCAGGTTGTCGACGACGAACCAGCCGAGGTCCTCCAGACATTTCGCGGCCGTCGAGCGGCCGGCCCCGGACATGCCGGAGATGATCACCAGCTCGGGGATGGCCGCGTCCGGGACTCCGGCCTTGTCGTTGGGCGTGCCCGTACTCACCTGTGCTCCGTCTCCGGCTTGCTCTGCTTGCCCGTCGTGCTCGTTCACATTCATGTCTCCTGCCCCCGTCGTTCGTCCGGGGCGCCCGTCCGCACGGGCTCCCCACCGGCACCCATGGTGCCGGGTTCCTCTTCCATGATCTCTCCAGTCGCCGTGTTGACGGCGGGTGTGGCCGGGGCCGCCTGGGCGAGGGCCGCCGCGATCGTCTCGGCGGTCTTGCGGCCTATGCCGGGAACCTCGCAGATCTGGTCGATGGTGGCGGATCGCAGCTTCTTCAACGAACCGAAGTACTTCAGGAGTGCCTGCTTGCGCGTGTCCCCGAGCCCCGGGACGTCGTCCAGGGGGCTGGCGCGGAAGCGCTTGGACCGCTTGGTGCGCTGGTAGGTGATCGCGAAGCGGTGGGCCTCGTCACGGACCCGCTGGAGCAGGTACAGGCCCTCGCTGGTGCGGGGCAGGACCACCGGGTCGTCGTCACCGGGCAGCCAGACCTCCTCCAGGCGCTTGGCGAGGCCGCACACGGCGATGTCGTCGATCCCGAGGTCGTCCAGGGCCCGCCGGGCGGCCGCGACCTGAGGGGCGCCGCCGTCGACGACCACGAGCTGCGGCGGGTAGGCGAACTTCTTGGGGCGGCCGTCGTCCTCGGTCAGGCTCGTTCCGATGGTCTCGCCGCTCTCGGCGGTCTCCCCGTCCTGGGTGGTCTCGTCCGCCCACTCGCCCGTCCTCTCCTTCTCGGCGAGGTAGCGGCGGAAGCGTCGGGTGATCACCTCGTGCATGGAGCGAACGTCGTCCTGCCCGGCGAAGCCCTTGATCTGGAACCGCCGGTACTCGCTCTTGCGGGCCAGGCCGTCCTCGAAGACGACCATGGAGGCCACCACGTCGTCGCCCTGGAGGTGGGAGATGTCGTAGCACTCGATCCGCAGCGGGGCGCTGTCGAGGTCGATCGCGTCGGCGATCTCCTCCAGGGCACGCGAGCGCGTGGTCAGGTCGGAGGCGCGCTTGGTCTTGTGCAGGACGAGCGCCTGCTGGGCGTTGCGCTGCACCGTCTCCATGAGGGCCTTCTTGTCGCCGCGCTGCGGGATGCGCAGGGAGACGCCCGAGCCGCGCCGGCCGGTGAGCCACTCCTGGACGGGCTCCACAGGGTCGGGCAGGGCGGGGACCAGGACCTCCTTGGGCACGGCGTCGCCCGTCTCCTCGCCGTACAGCTGCTGGAGGGCGTGCTCCACGAGGGCGCCGGTGGTGATCTCCTCCACCTTGTCGGTGACCCAGCCGCGCTGGCCGCGCACGCGTCCGCCGCGCACGTGGAAGATCTGGACGGCCGCCTCCAGTTCGTCCTCGGCGACCGCGATCAGATCGGCGTCGGTCGCGTCGGCGAGCACGACCGCGTTCTTCTCCATGGCCTTCTTCAGGGCCTCGATGTCGTCGCGCAGCCGGGCCGCCCGCTCGTACTCCATCTCCTCGGCCGCCTCGCCCATCTGCTGCTCCAGGCGGCGGATGTACGTGTTCGTACGGCCGGTCATGAAGTCGCAGAACTCGTCGGCCAGTTCGCGGTGCTCCTCGGCGGAGACCCGGTCCACGCAGGGGGCCGAGCACTTGTCGATGTAGCCGAGCAGGCAGGGGCGGCCCGTACGGGCGGCGTTCTTGAAGACGCCGGCCGAACACGTGCGCACGGGGAAGACGCGCAGCAACAGGTCGACGGTGTCGCGGATCGCCCACGCGTGCGCGTACGGCCCGAAGTAGCGGACGCCCTTCTTCTTGTGACCGCGCATCACCTGCACGCGGGGGAACTCCTCGTTCATCGTCACCGCGAGGTACGGGTAGCTCTTGTCGTCGCGGTACTTGACGTTGAACCGGGGGTCGTACTCCTTGATCCACGAGTACTCCAGCTGGAGCGCCTCGACCTCCGTGGACACCACCGTCCACTCCACGGACGCGGCCGTGGTGACCATGGAGCGGGTGCGCGGGTGCAGGCCCGCCAGGTCCTGGAAGTAGTTCGCCAGGCGCTGGCGCAGGCTCTTCGCCTTTCCGACGTAGATCACCCGGCGGTGCTCGTCACGGAACCTGTAGACCCCCGGCGAGTCGGGGATCTCACCCGGTTTGGGGCGGTAGCTGGAGGGGTCGGCCATGTCTCACACCCTACTGGCGAGCACCGACAGTCCGACGGGACGGCGGGGCACGAGCACGGGCTCGGCGAGGGGGCGGTTTCCAACGGCATGCCCCGCCCGGGGTTACGGCACGCCGGGAGCGGGAATGGAGGCATCCCACGGGAACACGGCGATGTCCGGCGGACGGAGTCCGTGTCGGTGCAGGCACAGGTTGTCGGTGCGGACCGCCCGTTTCGGTGAGAAACGGGCGGGCCACGGGTCGGAGGGCTGCGCAGATGAAGCGGATGCGGATCGAGAAAACCCGGCGGGCCGTCCGTGCCCGCCGGTACGCGGACGAACCGTTCGCGCTGCACGACGCCCTCGACCCTCGCGACCCCGACATAGTGCGGGCCAAGCGCCTGGCCGTCGAGGAACGGGGCGGAAGCGACCGCTCCTAGTACTGCAACGGTGCTTGCCGTGACTGATGGCCAGGTCAGAGGCTGTGTCCGCGTCGTTTGTAGTGGCTGGTGCGGGCCTGGTGTTGTCGTCTTCGGCGCCAGGCCGACCAGTGCAGGATGTGCTCGACGGGGGCGGGTCGGCGGTCGGTGAGGCGGGTGATCAGCCGTCGTATCTCGGCGAGGCTGAGGTGGATGAGCTGGGAGGATCCGTTTCTGCTTTCCCGGCATCCAGCTCGCGGGCTCGCAGGACGGTCAGGCAGGCGTGGGCGGCCATGGCCAGGGTCATGTGTCGGTGCCAGCCGGGGAAGCGGCGGACTTGGTAGTCGTCCAGGCCGCATTCCTGTTTCGCGCTCTGGAAGCACTCCTCGATGGCCCACCTGCTGCCCGCGATGCGGATCAGGTCGTCAAGTGTTGTCTCGGCCGGGCAGTAGGCGATGTAGAAGAGATCTCCCCGGGTCGGCTCACGCTGCGGCGGGCGATGACCCAGTGGCGGCGGTCGGGCCGGTGCCAGGGCCGGACCTCGACGCGTGCCCAGTCGTAGATCCGCAGGCCGTGAGCCCCGCTGCCGCAGGAACGACGCTTCCATTTCTGCCGGGCAAGACCGTTGAACAAGTCGTGGACGGGATGGTCGATCGCCCAGCGGGTGACCACGGTGTCGTGGCGGGTGGTGGCCATGACGTGGAAGACGTCCGCCCGCTCCAGTTCCGACCGCCAGCCTTTGCTGAACCCGTAGGCGGCATCCGCGGTCACCCACCGAAACGGCATCTTGTCCGCCATGGCGCGGCGGACCATCGCCTTCGCCATGGCCACCTTGGTCTCAAAGGCGACCTCGTCATCGACGCCGGCCCGGCGGCACCTTTCGCGGTCGTCGGTCCAGGAGGTGGGCAGATACAGACGCCGGTCGATCAGTGTCCGCCCGCGGTCGGTTGCATATGCGAGGAAGACGCCGACCTGGCAGTTCTCCGTCCGCCCAGCGGTGCCGGAGTACTGCCGCTGCACCCCGGCCGACCGCGTCCCCTTCTTCAGGAAGCCCGTGTCGTCCACGACCAGGACGGCGTCCTGGTCGTGGAGGTTTTCGACCACGTACTGACGCACGTCGTCGAGCACCTCATCCGCGTCCCACTCGATCCGGTTCAGCATCCGGTGGATACGGTCCGGGCCTGCGTGGCCGGCTTCCTCCGCCAGCGTCCAGCCGTTCTTCCGCTGCAGCGGAGCGATTAGTACTCCAGTGCGGTTTCGTGATCTATCCAGCGGGTTCGTCGGCGGATCGTCGTCGGTAGTGGCTGCGTCGGGCTGTGGCCTGGTGTCGTCTGCGCCAGGTGGACCAGTGCAGCAGCCTGGCCACGGACATGGCCGGCGGGGTGAGGACGGTGGCGAGCAGGTGGCGGATCTCCGGGACGGTCAGCGTGATCGGCTCGCGACTGCGGGTGGGGTGGTAGGGGTCGTTGGGCCGCTCGGGGGCCGCGCTGGCGGCGAGGGCGGTCAGGAAGGCCAGAGCGAACATGGCGAGGGTGATGTGCCGGTGCCAGGCGGTCCAGTTGCGGACCTGGTAGTGGTCGAGACCGACCTGGCCCTTGGTGGCCTGGAAGCACTCCTCGACGCTCCAGCGGACACCGGCGACGCGGACCAGCTCCGCAAGGGTGACCGTGGCGGGTGACCAGCACAGGTAGAAGGCGAGTTCGCCGGTAGTGCGGTTGCGGCGGACGAGCAGGTGGCGGTGGCTGCCGGTGCCGATGTGGATCCAGGCCCAGTCGTAGTAGCGCGGACCCTTCGCGCCGTTGCCTGCGCTGTGCCGCTGCCAGGCAGAGGCGGGCAGCCGGCCGGCGGCAGTATCCGCGCGGATGGGTGTGCGGCCGTGGTTGATCCTCACCCGAGTCGAGCAGGCGACGGCCAGGACGTAGCCGACGCCGCGTGCCTCGAGGGCGGCACGAAGCTGGGGGTCCTGGCCGTAGGCTTCGTCGCCGGTCACCCAGGGGGCGGTGATCCCGGCGTCCAGCGCGGCGGTGATCATTTCTGCGGCCAGGCGTGGCTTGGTGGCGAACTCCACGTCGTCGGGTATTCCGGCCGCGCTGCGGCGTTCGGGATCAGTGCACCAGGAGTCCGGAAGGTAGAGCCGTCGGTCGATCAGGGCCCGGCCCCGGCTGGTGGCCAGGGCGAGGAACACGCCGACCTGCGCGTTCTCGATGCGTCCCGCGGTGCCGGTGTACTGCCTCTGCACTCCCGCCGAGGACCGGCCCTTCTTCAGGAAGCCGGTCTCGTCGACGACGAGAACGCCGCCGTCAGTGCCGAGATGTTCGGCGGCGTAGACGCGCAGGTCGTCGCGGACCGCCTCGGCGTCCCAGCGGGCGTAGCGCAGCAGGCGTTGCATCGGCCCGGGCCGGGCAAGGCCGCCCTGTTCGGCCAGCTGCCAGCAGTTCTTCCGTTCGACGTTCGACGTTCGACAGTAGTCCGAGCAGGTAGGCGCGGGCCGCAGCCCGGGGTTCAACTCGCCGGAACCGGCCCGCGATCCGGGCCATGACCTGGTCGAACATCGCCCGCCAGGAGGCAGGGTCTACGCTATGGCCTGCGGCCACCGCACGATCTTCAGAAGTCCACACAACCCCCGATGATCACGCGGTGGCCGTACCCGTTCCCAGCCGGGTCCGCGACAAGATCGCGAAGTCAGACTGGAGTATTAGGACAAACGTTGGCCTACTTCGTCGCTAACCTCCCTGCTGGCAATCAACTTCAGCGAAAGGACCGCGATGCCCGAGCAGACCAACGCCGCGCCGCAGGGCTACACCACCGTCGCACCTTGGGTCGTCACGGACGACACGGGGGCCTTCCTCGACTTCGTCGCCCAGGCGTTCGACGGTGAAGAACTGGCGCGAGTGGTGACCGAGGACGGCCTGATCGGTCACGCTGAGATCCGAATCGGCGACACCGTCGTGATGGCCTTCGACCGGCACGCCGACTGGCCCACCATGCCGAGCCTGCTGAACGTGTACGCAGCCGACGTGGACAAGGCATTCACCCAAGCCATCGAAGCCGGCGGCCATGTCATCACGCCCCTGGCCAACGATGCCTTCGGGCAGCGCGGAGGACGTATCAAGGACCCCTTCGGCAACATCTGGTGGGTGTCCGGCCAGGTTGAGGACCTCACTGAAGAGCAGATGTGGGAGCGGCTGCAGGACCCCGTGTACGCCGAGGCCATGCGGGAGGCTCAGGAGACGCTCGACGCCGAGCTCAGCGGTCGACGCCACGGACGCAGCAGCGCACCCGTCAAGACCACCAGCTGACTGAAAACGCGAGCCTCCATAGCGGCGGCCTCATGGTTTTCCACAACAACCACCTGCCTGATCTCCCCGTCTGCCGTCGTCCCACCCGTAGGGGAAGCGGGCTTGGCCTTCGTGACAAGATCTGGGCGTGACGACGTTGTTCCTGACGGTCGGCCTGCCAGGGGCCGGAAAGACAACGAGAGCGCGGCAGCTGGCCAAGGAGCACAGCGCGCTGCGGCTGACGCCTGATGAGTGGATGCTCCCGCTGTTCGGTGATCCGCAGCCGGCCGGGAAGCGCGATGTGCTGGAAGGACGGCTGCTCTGGCTGGGTCTGGAGGCGCTGAAGCTGGGAACGAACGTGGTCCTGGATTTCGGATGCTGGTCTCGTGACAAGAGGTCCACGATCCGCTGGTTGGTGATGTCTGTGGGCGCGTCCTGTCAACTCGTGTACGTGCCGGTGGACCATGAGACCCAACGCGCTCGGATCGCCCATCGCCAGTCGACCACCCCTGATCAGACCTTCGCGATGAGCGAGACGGACCTCTTGCACTGGAGGACGCTGTTCGAGGAGCCCGACGCCACGGAACTCGATGGACATGAGGTAGGAGGTCCGCCTCCTGGGTGGTCCGGATGGCTGGAGTGGGCCGCCGATCGGTGGCCATCGCTCGCGTGACTGTCCGGCCAACCTTGGTGCCGCCCAGTAACGCAGCTGTGCCAGGAGCGCCGAGCCCGGAAAGATCCGCCGGACAGGCTCTAGACAGGGCCGGCCCCGGCGGAGGCCGGGCGCACCGTCAGCAGAGACCGCCCGGGGTGCTGCACCCCGGGCGGTCGCATGTCCGGACGGGGCCGGGCGCAGGAGTACGTCACTGTCCGGCATCAGGTGTTGTCGGGACCAGGTCAACACGCTTCAATGCGGGGGAACTCGGGACCCTGAACGACGGCGTACGGATGTGAAGGTTTCCCCTGCGCCGGCGGGACGGCCCCGGGCGGGCCGTGCGAACGGTCTGACCAGCCGTCGCCGACTCACAGAGAGGCCCCTGCATGCCGCACGCCCCACAGCACGCGGACGTCGCCACCGCGGAACTGGACTCTGTTCTGCGAGGCGGCCCCTTCCACGTCGCCCTGCGTGCCGCGATCGCCGCCCGCGGGCTGCCGCTGCAACGCGTGCAGCACCATCTGTCCCGGCACGGGGTGAAGGTCGGCGTCACCAGCCTGAGTTACTGGCAGCAGGGGGCCAGGCGCCCGCAGCGCCCCGAGTCGCTGCGGGCCGTGCGCGCGCTGGAGGAGATCCTGGAACTTCCCGAGGAGTCGCTGATCCGGCTGCTCGCCGAGTCCGGCGAAGGCCCCTCCGGGCACCGGTCCGCGGCCCGCTCCTACCGCTCCCTCGTCGAGGCCTCCGGGGTCCTGGACCAGCTGCTGGCCGAGCTGGACTGCCCGCCGGACGGCGGTCTGCACACCCTCGGGCACCACGAGCGGCTGCGGATCGGGGCGCGGCGCGAACTGGCCGAGCGGGAGTCGCACCACATCGTGCGCGCCCACCGGGACGGCGTCGACCGCTTCGTGGCCGTCCACCACGGCGACCGGGGGGCCGTGCCGGAGCGCATGAGGGTGCACGCGCTGGAGAACTGCCGCACGGGACGCGTCCGTTGGCACCGCGACACGGGTGTGCTCGCCGCCGAGCTGCTCTTCGACACCCGGCTGCGGGCCGGTGACACGTTCCTGTTCCGTTTCGGCGTCGAGGACGGCACGGCCGGTGTGTCATACGAGTACCTCCGCGGCTTCGACTCCCCCGGCGGCCAGTACGCGCTCCAGGTGTGCTTCGACGCGGCGGCCCTCCCGGCGCGCTGCCACCGTTTCGCCCAGCACTCGGCGGCGGCCCCGCGCACCGGCTGCCAGGACCTGGCGCTGAGCGCGCGGCACCGGTCGGTTCACCTGGTCGAGCCGCGGGTGCGGTCCGGGTTCGTGGGGATCGGCTGGGCCTGGGAGTAGCCGGACGGACGACGACGGGGCCGGCGCCCGGCCCCGGACCCGCCCGGCCCCGGACCAAGGACGTGACGAACACGCCGGCCGACGTAAACGCTTGCGCAAACGTTTACGTCCGGCATTGGATGCGATACCGTCCCGGCTGTGGGGCGCCGGACGGCGCATCGGAAGACGGACGGGAAGGCGGAGGGAACGCCATGGCGACCATGGCCGACGTCGCACGGAGCGCCGGTGTCTCCGTGGCGACCGTCTCGCACGTCCTGAACGGCACCCGGCCGGTACTGCCGCACACCCGCCAGGCGGTCCTGGACGCCGTGGAGGAGCTGGGCTACACCACGAACACGCTGGCCCGTTCCCTGGTGACGGCCCGCACCCGGTCCATCGGGCTCGCGGTGTCGGCGATCAGCAACCCCTACTTCACGGAGATCCTCCAGGGCGTCGAGGCCAGTGCCCTGGAACACGGTTACAGCCTCCTGATCGCCGATCCGCACGACGACCCGGAGCACGAGCGCAAGGTCGTCCAGCTGCTGCACGAGCGCCGGGTGGACGGCATGATCGTCGCGCCCTCCGCGGATCCGCGCGGGCTGCTCGCCTACCTGGGGCGGCACGACGTACCGGCCGTGTTCCTCGACCGGCTGGTGGACGCCCCGGACGGCGGACCGCGCTTCGACCAGGTCTGCGCCGACAACGCCGAACCGACGTCCCGGCTGGTCACCCACCTCGCCGGTCTCGGTCACCGGCGGATCGGGCTGGTGGCGGGACGGCCGGGGCTCAGCACCACGAGCGAGCGGATCACCGGCTACCGGACCGGCCTCGCGTTCGCGGGACTGCCGTACGACGAACGGCTCCTGGTGCACGGCGACTCGGAGTCGGCCGGCGCCGAACAGGCCACCGCCGCCCTGCTGTCCCTCGTGGTGCCGCCCACCGCGCTGGTCACCGGCAACAACGCCATGACCATCGGGGCGCTGCGTGCCCTGCGCGCGCACGGCCTGTCCGTGCCCGGCGACATCGCGCTGTGCTGCTTCGACGACTTCGCCTGGGCGGACCTGTTCTCGCCCCGGCTCACCGCGATCGCGCAGCCCAGCAGGGACATCGGCGCCCGGGCCGTACGCGTGCTCCTGGAACGTCTCGCCGAGCCGGACCGGCCCGCCCGGACCGTGCGGCTCCCCTGCGCCTTCGCCCACCGCACGTCGTGCGGCTGCCCCGAGGAGCCGGCACGGCCCGCGGAGTCGGGGCAGTCCGTGCGGCTCGAGCAGCCTGAGCAGTCCGCGCAGTCCGAGAGAGGAATCGTCGCATGATCGTCGTCGCCGGTGAGGCACTGATCGACCTGGTACCGCGGGGCACGGGTGCCCTGGCGGCACTCCGGCCGGCGCTCGGCGGCGGCCCCTACAACACGGCGGTGGCACTGGGCCGTCTCGGCTCCCCCGCAGCCTTCTGCTCCCGGGTGTCGTACGACGCCTTCGGGGAGGTCCTTCTGGACCGGCTGCGGGAGACCGGGGTGGACGTGTCGTCGGTGCAGCGCGGCGCCGAGCCCACGACCCTCGCCGTCGCCACGGTCGGCGCGGACGGCTCGGCGGCGTACTCCTTCTACGTCGACGGGACGGCGGACCGGCTGTTCACGGCGCCCTCCGCGCTGCCGCCGGGCACCCGGGCCGTCTCCTTCGGGACCTGCTCGCTGGTGCTGGAGCCGGGGGCGAGCGCCTACGAGGAGCTGATGCGTGCGACGGCCGCGCGGGGCGTGTTCACCGCGCTGGACCCGAACATCAGGGCCGGGCTGATCCCGGACGCGGACGCCTACCGGGCGCGGTTCAAGAGCTGGCTGCCGTCGGTGTCGCTGCTGAAGCTGTCCGAGGAGGACGCCCAGTGGCTCGGCGGCACGCCCCAGGAGTGGCTGGCGGCCGGTCCCGCGGCGGTCGTGATCACCCGGGGCGGCGACGGGCTGACCGCCTTCACCGCCGGTGGCGAGTACTCGGTGCCGGGCGAGCGGGTGGAGGTCGTGGACACCATCGGCGCGGGAGACACGGTGAACGCGGCGCTGCTGCACGGACTCGCGGCACGTGACGCGCTCAGCGTGCAGGCGCTGGCCACGCTGGGGCCCGACGGCTGGACGGGGCTGCTGGGCTTCGCGGCCCGTGCGGCGGCGATCACCTGCTCCCGGGCCGGGGCGGAACCGCCGTACGCGCACGAACTGGAGGGCTGACACCTCCGGCGGTTCAGGGCGGACGACACGGAACGCGCCCCGGTGCGTGTCGCTCAGCCGGCCTCCCCCACGGCCCGCAGCGCGCCGGGGCGACGGCCGTTGAGGCGGTCCATGGCGGCGGCCGTGGCATCGTCCGCGGGCAGGTGGACGATCAGGCGCTGGCCCTCGTCGGACGCGAACGTCTCGTGCAGCAGTCGCAGCGATCCGGCCTCGGGGTGCTCGATGTGCTGGGAGCCCGTCCGTCGCGGTGCCGTGGCCAGGTCGGCGAAGTCCGCTCCGGCCGCCACCGTCAGCTCGTCGGCCGGCTCGGCGAGGTGCGGGTCCCGCAAGGGGACGCCGTGCCGGAGCCGGGCGACGAGGTCGTCGGCCACCCGGTCCCAGTCGCGGTAGGCGCTGCGGGCCCGCCCGTCGGTGAACAGGTACCTCAGCGGATTGGGGCGCTCGTCGTCGAGCAGGCCGATGGGGCCGACCAGGCGTTCGTAACCGGCCGTGTGGGTCAGGACGTCGCCGACCCAGTTGACCACCAGTGCGGGAGCCGGCTCCAGGTGGTCCAGCACGGCCCGTACGGTGGGGCGCGCCGTGCGGCTGAGCGGCGGGGCCGCCGCGCACAGCAGCGGGTCGCCGCCGTCGGCCTCCTTGGTCAGGCGGCGCAGCAGCATTCGGTCGGCGAGAGACAGGTTGAGAACGTCGGCGAGGGCGCCGAGCACCTGGGCGGAGGGGTTGCGGTCGCGTCCCTGTTCCAGCCGGTTCGACGCTGACGCCAGCGAGCGTGGCCAGTTCGGCACGCCGCAGGCCCGGGGTGCGGCGCCGGGCGCGGGGCCGGCGGGCAGGCCCGCCTCCGCCGGGGTGACGGCTTCGCGCCAGCTGCGCAGGAACGTGCCCGACTCGTAGCCGCTCACCCGCCGAACGTTCAGCGCCTGCGGGCGCGGCGGGTAGCCCCTTCACCACCAGGTTCGGGCCGGTCTCCCTCGGAGCGCGCGCGGCCTTCAGGGTGGAGGGCATGACGAATGACACCGCCACCACCGCACTGCCGCTGGCCCCTGGGCCCTCGACCCGCTCCACTCCGCCGTGGGCTTCACCATCCGTCACCTGGGCATCGCCAAGGTGCGGGGGCGCTTCGAGCGGCTGGAGGCCGAACTGTTCGTCGGGGAACGCGTCGAGGACGTGCGGGTCTCGGCGACCGTCGACCTGGCCTCGATCGACACCGGCAACGCCGACCGGGACGCGCATGTACGCGCCTCCGATCTGCCCGACGTCGAGAAGCGCCCGACGATGACGTACCGCTCGACGCGGGTGTCGGGTGAGGGGGAGCACTGGACGATGGAGGGCGAGCTGACGATCGGCGAGGTGACTCGCCCGGTGGCGCTCGCCGTGGAGTTCGGCGGGCTGGTCGATGTGCCCATGGACGGCAGCCGGCAAGCCGGCTTCGAGGCGACGGGCGAGATCCGGCGCAGCGAGTTCGGGCTCGACTTCGCCCCCGGTCTGCTCGGTGAGGTGGTGAAGATCCAGCTCGACATGCAGTTCGTGGAGCCGGAGAACGCCTGACCGCACTACGACGCGCCGTGTCCCACAGGGACTCCCTGTGGGACACGGCGCGTCGCGTGGGAAGGAGCCGGTCAGCCCTTCGTCGTCCGCGTCGTCTTCTTCGCGGCGGCCTTCGTGGACTTCGCGGCTGTCTTCTTGGCCGCGGTGCCGGCCGCGGTGTTGTTGACCGTCCTGGTGGCGGTCCTGGTCGCCCTGGTCTGCGCGGGGACCGTCTTCTTCGCGGCCGTCTTGCGCGGTGCCTTGACGGAGGACGCGTCACTGATCCGGTCGGCGCCGAGGACCTCGCGCAGGAACTTGCCGGTGTGGCTGGCCGGGACCGCGGCTACCTCCTCGGGCGTGCCCTCGGCGACGACCAGACCGCCGCCGGCGCCGCCTTCGGGGCCCATGTCGACGATCCAGTCGGCGGTCTTGATCACGTCGAGGTTGTGCTCGATGACGATGACTGTGTTGCCCTTGTCGACCAGTCCGGACAGGACCGTCAGCAGCTTGCTGATGTCCTCGAAGTGCAGACCGGTGGTCGGCTCGTCCAGGACGTAGACCGTGCGGCCGGTGGAGCGGCGCTGGAGCTCGCTGGCGAGCTTGACGCGCTGGGCCTCACCGCCGGACAGGGTGGTCGCGGACTGGCCGAGCCGGACGTAGCCGAGGCCGACGTCCTTGAGGGTCTTCATGTGGCGGGAGATCGCGGGGACCGCCTCGAAGAACTCCGTGGCCTCCTCGATCGGCATGTTCAGGACGTCGGCGATGGACTTGCCCTTGTAGTGGACCTCCAGGGTCTCCCGGTTGTACCGGGCGCCGTGGCAGACCTCGCACGGGACGTAGACATCCGGGAGGAAGTTCATCTCGATCTTGATGGTGCCGTCGCCCGCGCAGTTCTCGCAGCGGCCGCCCTTGACGTTGAAGGAGAAGCGGCCGGGCATGTAGCCGCGGACCTTCGCCTCGGTGGTCTCGGCGAACAGCTTGCGGATGTGGTCGAAGACGCCGGTGTACGTGGCCGGGTTGGAGCGGGGGGTGCGGCCGATGGGCGACTGGTCGACGTGCACGACCTTGTCGACGAGGTCGTCGCCGTCCACGCGCGTGTGCCGCCCGGGCACGTTCCTCGCGCCGTTCAGCTCGCGGGCCAGGTGCGTGTACAGGATGTCGTTGACCAGGGTCGACTTGCCGGAGCCGGACACGCCGGTGACGGCGGTGAACACGCCCAGCGGGAACGAGACGTCGATGTCCTGGAGGTTGTTCTCACGGGCGCCGTGCACCGTGAGCTGCCGGGAGGGGTCGACCGGACGCCGGATGTCGGGCAGCGGGATGGCCTTCTTGCCGGACAGGTACTGACCGGTCTGCGACTCGGCGTTGACGAGCAGTTCCTTCAGGGAGCCGCTGTGCACGACTTTGCCGCCGTGCTCACCGGCGCCGGGGCCGATGTCGACGATCCAGTCGGCGGTCTTGATGGTGTCCTCGTCGTGCTCGACGACGATGAGCGTGTTGCCCATGTCGCGCAGCCGGACCAGGGTCTCGATCAGCCGGTGGTTGTCGCGCTGGTGCAGGCCGATGGACGGCTCGTCGAGGACGTACAGCACGCCGACGAGGCCGGAGCCGATCTGGGTGGCCAGACGGATGCGCTGGGCCTCGCCGCCGGAGAGGGTGCCGGCCGCGCGGTTCAGCGAGAGGTAGTCCAGGCCGACGTCGACGAGGAAGCGCAGCCGCTCGTTGACCTCCTTCAGGACGCGCTCGGCGATCTTCTTGTCGCGGGCGCTGAGCTTCAGCTCCCTCAGGAAGTCCGCGCAGTCGCTGATCGACATCGCGGAGACCTCCGCGATGGACTTGTCCATGATCGTGACCGCGAGGACGATCGGCTTCAGGCGCGTGCCCTCACAGGTCGGGCAGGGCACCTCGCGCATGTAGCCCTCGAAGCGCTCGCGGCTGGCGTCGCTCTCGGCCTCGCTGTGCCGGCGCTTGACGAAGGGGACGGCGCCCTCGAAGGCCGTGGTGTACCGGCGCTCGCGCCCGTAGCGGTTGCGGTAGCGGACCTCGACCTGGGTCTTGTGGCCGTGGAGCAGTGCCTTCTTGGCGCGCTGCGGGAGGCCCGCGAAGGGGATGTCCGTACGGAAGCCCAGGGCGTCGGCGAGTGCGCCGATCAGGCGGCCGAAGTAGTCCTTGGTGTGGCCGTGCGACCAGGGGTGGATGGCACCCTCGTCGAGGCTCTTGTCCGGGTCCGGGACGATGAGCTCCGCGTCGACCTCCATGCGCGTGCCGATGCCGGAGCAGTCCGGGCAGGCGCCGAAGGGCGAATTGAAGGAGAAGGAGCGCGGCTCCAGCTCCTCGAAGGACAGGTCGTCGTACGCGCAGTACAGGTGCTCCGAGTACATGCGCTCGCGCTCGGGGTCGTCCTCGGGGAGGTCGACGAAGTCGAGCACGACCATGCCGCCGGACAGGCCGAGGGCGGTCTCGACGGAGTCGGTGAGACGGCGCTTGGCGCCTTCCTTGACCGTGAGGCGGTCGACGACCACCTCGATGGTGTGCTTCTCCTGCTTCTTCAGCGTGGGCGGGGTGGACAGCTGGATGGTCTCGCCGTCCACCCGCGCGCGGGAGTAGCCCTTGGTCTGGAGGTCGGCGAAGAGGTCGACGAACTCGCCCTTGCGCTCGCGCACCAGCGGCGACAGCACCTGGAAGCGGCTGCCCTCCGGCAGCTCCAGGACCTTGTCGACGATGGCCTGCGGCGACTGGCGCGAGATCGGGCGGCCGCACTCGGGGCAGTGCGGCTTGCCGATGCGCGCGAAGAGCAGACGCAGGTAGTCGTAGACCTCGGTGATGGTGCCGACCGTGGAGCGCGGGTTGCGCGAGGTCGACTTCTGGTCGATGGAGACGGCCGGGGACAGGCCCTCGATGAAGTCGACGTCCGGCTTGTCCATCTGGCCGAGGAACTGCCGGGCGTACGAGGACAGCGACTCCACGTAGCGCCGCTGTCCCTCGGCGAAGATGGTGTCGAAGGCCAGCGAGGACTTGCCCGACCCCGACAGGCCCGTGAAGACGATGAGCGAGTCGCGCGGGAGGTCGAGCGAGACGTTCTTGAGATTGTGCTCGCGCGCTCCACGAACGATGAGACGGTCGGCCACGCCGGTCCGCACCTTTCTTGAGAGAAGTGACAGGGGCGGGGCCCCCGTGCTTTCTCAGACTAGGGGGAGCCACTGACAACGCCGGTCGGATTCACGGGTTGCCAACAAACCCCGGCTTTCCAGCATGCCCGACGTCACGTCCGACCATATAGCACGCGCTTTCGATTACCGGCAGTGGTTCACCACCTTCACCCGAAGGTGTGGCCGGGGCTAGGGTCAGCACCATGATTGATCACGGTCATGACCTGGCGTCTGTACATGCCGCTACGGAACGGCTGCTCATCGCAGTCGGCAAACTGGACAACGCCTCTGTGACGCAGCCGTCACGGCTACCCGGCTGGACCCGGGGCCATGTGCTGGCCCACCTCGCCCGCAACGCCGACGCGCTCGTGAACGTCCTGGAAGGCCGTCCCATGTACGTCTCCGGCGACGCCCGGGACGCCGACATCGAGCGGGACGCCCCGCGCTCCCTCGACGTCCAGCTCGCCGACCTGCGCGAGAGCGCGGCCCGCCTCCAGGAGGCCGGGGCCGCTCCGGCGGACTGGTCGCGCACGGTGGAGCTGCGGGGCGGGGTCACGGACTCCGCGTCCCGGGTGCCGTTCCGGCGGTGGGTGGAGGTGGAGCTGCACCACGTGGACCTGGGGATCGGGTACGAGCTGGAGGATCTGCCGGCGGAGTTCACGGAGCGGGAGATCGCCTTCCTGGCCGACCGGTTCGCAGGGCACCCCGACGTACCGCCCACGCGCCTCACGGACGGCACGCGCGCGTGGAGCACGGGACGGGAGACGGACGACGGGCCCGAGGTGATCGTCACCGGTCCCCCGGCGGACCTGCTGGGCTGGCTCGCCGGCCGCCGCACCGGAGCCGCGCTGACGGTGGACGGCGCCCGACTTCCGGTACTGCCCCCGCTGTAGGACCCGGGCCGCTCCCCCGCTATAGGCTGGCGGACATGACGTACAGCGGACAGGTGACGGTCGGCGGACCTGCCGACGTGCACGAGCTCAAGGACCTGATGATCACCAAGATCGCGGTCGGTCCGATGAACAACAACGCCTATCTGCTGCGCTGCCGGGCCACGGACGAGCAGTTGCTGATCGACGCCGCGAACGAGGCGGAGACCCTGCTCGGCATGATCGGTGACGACGGCATCGCGTCCGTCGTCACGACCCACCGGCACGGCGACCACTGGCAGGCGCTCGCCGACGTCGTGGCGGCCACCGGCGCTCGCACGTACGCGGGCCGGGAGGACGCCGACGGCATCCCGGTGCGGACCGACGTGCTGGTCGACGACGGCGACATCATCCGGGTGGGGCGCGTGGAACTCACCGCGCGCCACCTGGTCGGACACACGCCCGGTTCGATCGCCCTCGTCTACGACGACCCGCACGGGCATCCCCATGTGTTCACCGGGGACTGCCTCTTCCCCGGCGGCGTGGGCAACACCCACAAGGACCCCAAGGCGTTCGCCAGTCTCATCCACGATGTGGAGACCAAGATCTTCGACGTCCTCCCGGACGAGACGTGGGTCTACCCGGGGCACGGCGACGACACGACGCTGGGCGCGGAACGCCCGCAGTTGCCGGAGTGGCACGCGCGCGGGTGGTGAGGCCCGCGCGGGGCGCACGCGTGTGGAGCAGAGGGCCGCGCACGCGCCCCGTGTGAATCGTTCGCACACGCCGGTGTCGTACATACGCTCCCCCTGTACGTAGTTGCGCGGTCAACTGGTAGGAGCCCCGCGCAGGATGACGGCTCCTGGGCGGATGGGCCGCCGGTCTGTCGATCCCCGCCCTCGGCCGGCGGCCCCGGCGACTGCCGAACTCGGCGCGCGCCGGGGAGCGTTCACAAGAACGCAACACCCGCTCCCACGATGTGAGCACGTTCCGTCGTGACCTCGACAAACAGGACCGCCGGCTGTCAATCTCGCGCCATGCATCCTGCCCCGCGTGCCCTGCGCCGCGCTGCCGCCGCCGTCACCGTCGCCCTGCTCGCCACCGCCGTCGGCTGCGCACCGCAGCCGGAGGAGCCCGCGGCCGGACACACGTGCGAGAAGGGCAAGTTGGCCACCCGGACCTCGGGCAAGCTGACGATCGCCACCGACGAACCCGCCTACGAGCCGTGGTTCAAGGACGACGCCCCGGCCAGCGGCAAGGGCTTCGAGTCGGCGGTCGCGTACGCCGTCGCCCGGCAGCTCGGCTACGGCAAGGACAAGGTCATCTGGCAGACCGTCCCGTTCAACAAGGCCTTCGCGCCCGGCGAGAAGACGTTCGACCTCGACATCAACCAGGTGTCCATCAGCGACGAGCGCAAGAAGGCCGTGGACTTCTCGTCCGGCTACTACGACGTGCGCCAGGCCGTCGTCGCCCTGAAGGGCTCCAAGGCGGCGAAGGCGAAGAGCGTCGCGGACCTGAAGGACGTGAAGCTGGGCGCCCAGGTCGGCACCACCAGCCTCGACTACATCGACGACGTGGTGCGGCCCACGCGGGCCGCCGCAGTGTTCGGCAAGAACGACCAGGCCAAGTCCGCCCTGAGGAACGGCCAGGTCGACGCCATCGTCGTGGACCTGCCGACCGCCTTCTACATCACCGGGGCCGAGATCACGGACGCGACGATCGTCGGCCAGTTCGAGAACCAGGGCGGCACGCCGGAGCAGTTCGGTCTCGTGCTCGACAAGGGCAGCGCGCTCACCTCCTGCGTCTCGCGGGCCGTGGACACGCTGCGCGAGGACGGCACGCTCGCGAGGATCGAGCAGCAGTGGCTGTCGGACGCCGTCGACGCTCCGGTGCTCAAGTGACGGTGAACAAGGAGGAGCCGGCGGTGGGCTCCGGCGCGCACGACACGCGGGACGGCTACGTGCCGTCGCAGCGGCGCCTGGACCGTGAGCGCTACAAGAGCGCCCACGCCCGGCGCGCCACGGCGATCGGCGCGCTCTCGACCCTCGTCACCGGAGCCGTCCTCTACCTGGTCGTCGTCAACGCCCCGGGCTGGCCGCGCACCAGGGAGACATTCTTCGACTGGGGGTACGCGCGCGAGGCGTTCCCGAAGGTCCTCGAGGGACTGTGGCTGAACGTCCGGCTGCTGCTGGTCTGCGGGGCGGCGGTGCTCGTCCTCGGCATGCTGATCGCCGTGGCCCGTACGCTGCGCGGGCCGGTGTTCTTCCCGCTGCGCGTCCTGGCCGCCGCGTACACGGACTTCTTCCGAGGGCTGCCGCTGATCATCAACCTGATGATCGTGGTCCTCGGCGTCCCCGCACTGCGGCTCCAGGGGGTGACCGTCGATCCGGTGCTCCTCGGCGGCACCGCGCTCACCCTGACGTACTCGGCGTACGTCGCCGAGGTGTTCCGGGCCGGCATCGAGTCCGTGCACCCCTCGCAGCGCGCCGCGGCCCGCTCGCTCGGGCTGAGCAACCGGCAGGCGCTGCGGTACGTGGTGCTGCCCCAGGCGGTGCGCCGCCAGGTGCCGCCGCTGCTGAACGACCTGGTGTCGCTCCAGAAGGACACCGGGCTGGTCTCGATCGGCGGTGCGGTGGACGCCGTACGGGCCGCCGACATCATCGTGGGCCGCAGCCTCAACTACACGCCGTACATCGTCGCGGGTCTGGTCTTCGTCGCGCTGACCATCCCGATGACCCGCTTCACGGACTGGGTGACGGCACGGATGGACCGCCGGCGGGGCCCAGGGAGGAACCACATGAGCGAGACGCCCGTGCTGCGCATGGAGTCCGTCCGCAAGTCCTTCGGCGGTTCGATCGTGCTGCGGGACATCGACCTGGAGGTCGCCCCGCACACGGTCACCGCGCTGATCGGCGCCTCCGGCTCCGGCAAGTCCACGCTGCTGCGGTGCGCGAACCTGCTGGAGGAGATCGACGACGGGGCCATCTGGCTGGACGGCGAGGAGATCACCGACCCACGCGTCGACCAGGACACCGTGCGCCGCCGGATCGGCGTGGTCTTCCAGGCGTACAACCTCTTCCCGCACCTGACGGTCCTGGAGAACATCACGCTCGCGCCCCGTCGCGTGCACGGCGTGCCCCGCGCCGAGGCCGGGGCACGCGCGCGTGAGCTGCTGGAGCGGCTGGGGCTGGGCGACAAGGCGGGCGAGTACCCGGACCGGCTGAGCGGCGGACAGCAGCAGCGGGCGGCGATCGTGCGCGCCCTGGCCGTACGTCCCCGGCTGCTGCTGCTCGACGAGATCACCGCCGCGCTCGATCCCGAGCTGGTGGACGAGGTCCTCACCGTCGTCCGCGGCCTGAAGGACGAGGGCATGACCATGGTGCTGGCCACACACGAGATGGGCTTCGCGCGGGAGGTCGCCGACCAGGTGTGTTTCCTGGAGGGCGGCGTGGTGCTGGAACGCGGCACCGCCGAGCAGGTCTTCGGGGAACCGCGGCAGGAGCGCACGCGGCGCTTTCTGCGGCGGATCGTGGAGGCGGGGCGGCTGTAGCGGGGCGGTTGTAGCCGACGGCTGCAGAGGTTGTAGCCGACGGCTGCAGAAGGGCTCAGGCGTCGGCGTGCCCCGCCCCGGCCAGCGCCGCGACCCGCTCCACTCCGAACACGTACCCCTGCACCCCGCACCCCGCGATGACCCCGTCGGCGCGCAGCGAGACGTACGAGTGGTGCCGGAACGACTCGCGCTTGTGGATGTTGGAGATGTGGACCTCCAACACGGGCATGCCGTCACAGGTGTTGAGGGCGTCCAGGATGGCGACGGAGGTATGCGAGTAGGCGCCCGGGTTGATCACGATGCCGCAGTGGTTCAGCCGGGCCTCGTGGATCCAGTCCACCAGTTCGCCCTCGTGGTTGGACTGGCGGAAGTCGACCGTGCCGCCGTGCGCGGCCGCCGCCTTGGCGCACAGGGCCTCGACGTCGGCGAGGGTGTCGGAGCCGTAGATTTCCGGCTGGCGCTGGCCGAGCAGGTTCAGGTTGGGGCCGTTGAGGATCATGATCGGGGCGTTGGCCAGGGTGCGGGGCACGGTTCCTCCGGTCCGTTCGGGGTCGGGCGGCCCGTGGCGGACCGCCGCTCGGACCCGGTTTATCACGGTGCGCCGACAGTCAGCCGGGTCGTAGCCTCCCGCCATGACGAGCCTCTCCTACCCGCCCAAGCCGTCCGCCGGTGACCGCATCGCCGTGCTCTCGCCCTCCTCCGGCCTGCCGGGGCTCTTACCGCTCCCCTACGAGCTCGGCCTGGAGCGGCTGCGCAAGGAGTACGGGCTGGAGCCGGTCGAGTATCCGGCGACCCGCAAGATGGGCTCCACGCCCCAGGAGCGGGCCGACGACATCCACGCGGCCTTCGCCGACCCGGACATCAAGGCGGTCATCGCGTCGATCGGCGGGAACGACCAGATCACCGTGCTGCCGCTGCTGGACCGGGAGTTGATCCGGGCCCACCCGAAGCCGTTCTTCGGGATGAGCGACAACACGAACCTGCTCGCCTACCTCCGCAACAGCGGCGTCGTCGCCTTTCACGGGGCGACTGTGATGTGCGAACTGGGCCGCCCGGGGGCCATGCACCCGCAGACCGCCGAGTCCCTGCGGGCGGCCCTGTTCACCTCCGGCCCGTACGAGCTGCGGCCCGCCGAGCGGTGGCGTGACATCGACCGGGACTGGGCGGACCCGGCGACCTTCGACGCGGAGCCGGAGACCCGGCCCGGGACCGGCTGGACCTGGGTCAACGCCGACCGGGTGGTCGAGGGGCGCAGTTGGGGCGGCTGCCTGGAGATCATCGGCTGGCTGCTGATGGCCGACCGCGAGATCCCGCGCGACCTGTCCGGGTACGACGGCGGCGTGCTGTTCCTGGAGACCTCGGAGGACATGCCGAGCGCCACGGAGGTCTTCAGCACCCTGCGCAACATGGGCGAACGCGGGCTGCTCCAGCGCTTTCCGGCCCTCCTCATGGGCCGCCCGAAGACCTGGTCCTTCGAGCGGCCCAACAGCCCGGAGGAGGCCGCTCGTCACGCGTCCGACCAGCGTGAGGCCGTCCTGAGCGCCATGCGGACCTACGCCCCCGAGACCACGATCGTCTTCGACGTGGACTTCGGGCACACCGACCCGCAGATGGTGATCCCGTACGGGGGCACCGTGCGCGTGGACGGACCGGCCCGGCGCATCACGGTCACGTACTGAGTGCCCCGGACCCCTCCGCGCGCCCCCGTAACCCGCCGTCACGGTGGGTAGTTGACGCGGCATGCACGATGTACGCACCGTAAGGGCCCCCTCCATGCCGCGTCTCGCGGCAGCCTCGCTCGCCGGCACGGCCATCGAGTTCTACGACTTCTTCGTCTACGGCACCGCGGCGGCCCTGATCCTGGGGCCGCTGTTCTTCCCGACCTTCTCGCCGTTGGCGGGGACGCTGGCCGCCTTCGCCACGTTCGGAGTGGGCTTCATCGCGCGGCCGCTGGGTTCGGTGCTGTTCGGGCACATCGGGGACCGGCGGGGGCGGCGACCTGTCCTCGTCGCCTCCCTCCTGCTGACCGGTGCCTCCACGGTCGCGGTCGGCTGCCTGCCGACGTACGAGACGATCGGCGTGGCCGCCCCTTTGCTGCTCCTGGTGCTGCGTTTCCTCCAAGGGCTGGGGCTCGGCGGGGAGTGGGGCGGGGCGGTGCTGCTGACGGTGGAGCACGCGCCCGCCGGGCGGCGCGGGCTGTGGTCGAGCTTCCCGCAGGTCGGGCCCGCGCTGGGGTTTCTGCTCGCCAACGGTGTGGTGCTGGGGCTGTCGGCGACGCTGTCCGAGGCGCAGTTCGCCTCGTGGGGGTGGCGGGTGCCGTTCTGGGCGGCGGGGGTACTGGCCGTGGTGGGGCTGTGGCTGCGTTCGTCGCTCGCCGAGAGCCCGAGTTTCCTCAAGATCGACGACCACGCGCGCATGCCGCTCGTCGAGGTCCTGTGCGACCACTGGCGCCTGCTTCTCCTGACCGGCGGGGCGCTCGCGATCGGCTACGCGATCTTCTACGCCGTGACGACCTGGTCGCTCGCCTACGGGACGGAACGGCTGGGGGTGAGCCGCAGCGTCATGCTGACCTGCATCATGGGCGCCGTGGTCGTGAAGGGCGCGCTCACGCCGCTGGTGGCCCTGCTCGGGGACCGGTACGGCCGGCGCCCCCTGTGCCTGGCCGGGTGCGCGGCGGCCGCCCTGTGGATGTTCCCGATGGTCGCGCTCCTCGCCACCGGCGCGCCGCTGCCGATGTTCCTCGGCTTCCTCGGGGCGATGCTCGCGTTCATCACGATGTTCGCCGTGATCGCCGCGTATCTGCCGGAGCTGTACGAGCCGCGGGTGCGCTGCACGGGCGCCGCGGTCGGGTACAACCTCGGCGGGGTCCTCGGGGGCGCGCTCACACCGATCGTGGCGACGGCGCTGGCCGAGCAGGGCGGGCGGGTGCCCTGGGGCGTGGCCGCCTATCTGACGGTGATCGCACTGTTCAGCCTGGGGTGCTTCGCACTGCTGCCGGAGACGCGTCCGGTGCCGGTGGCGGCGGCTGCGGAGCCTGCTTCGGGGTGAAGGGTGACCCTTGGCGGTGGTGCGCGTAAACGCTTGCGCGAGCGTTTACGCGCTTCCACGGTCGAGCGTCTACGGGTTGATCGCCAGCTTCAGATACGCCGCGAACAGCACCAGATGTAACCCGCCCTGGAGCGGCGTAACCCGGCCCGGTCCCACGGTCAGCGAGGCCACCACCACGGCCAGGGCGCGCAGCACCGTGTGCGTGGCGCCGAGGCCGAGCACCAGCGGGCCGGACAGCCAGACGGACGCGAGCGCGACCGCGGGGATGGTCAGGCCGATGCCGGCCATGGCCGAGCCCAGGGCGAGGTCAAGGCTGGTCTGCACGCGGTCGCCGCGGAGCGCAGCGCGGCGATGGTCTCCGGGAGCAGCACCAGCAAGCGCGATGATCACCCCGACCGACGGCGTGGTGCAGCCCGGCGGCCTCCGCCCCGGACTCGATGGTGGGTGACACGATGGTGACGGCCACGGCGAGGACGAGGGATCCGAACGGTTCGCCGACCCGGTGGGCCATCACCTCGGCGTGGTGCACGGCGGCCAGGACGGCTCCCGCGAGCACCAGGGTCACCGGCGCGACGACCGCGGCCGGCAGATCGCGCCCCGGGTGAGGATCAGCAGCACGGCCGCGAGCAAGGGCACCAGGGTCGTCCACTGCGCCGTGAGCGGGCTGCGCCGAGCGATCACGCGGTGATCGTCGCAGACGTGAAGGGCCCCCGCACTCCGGTCGTGCGGAGTCCCTTCACACGTGCCGCGGGGCTACGCGCGTACGCGTGCGGCGGGGCTCCACGAACTCGCGCTCGTCCAGGAGGTCGCAGTTGGTGTACACCCGCTCGCCGATGCAGAGCGCGCCCAGTTGCTCCGCCATCCTGCTGGTCTCGGGGTCGTTGCTGTTGCGCATGGCCTCCTGGTAGGAATCGAACTCGATCAGAGCCAGACAGCGGCGCGGATTGTCTCGGTCCTTCAGAAGCATGCGCTGCGTGGGGCCGCCCGGCCGGTCGGTGAAGCATCTCCTCGCCTCCTCGAACACACGCTCCATCTCGTCCATGCGCTCGGTCTCGAAGTCGATGCTCTGTACGAACTTCTTGGCACCTCCGGCCGGCCACGGCGTCCCCGGGCCGGAGGACGCGCTCAAGAACCAAGCAAGCACCGGGGCCGGTGATCGGCAATTCGCCGACCACCGGCCCCGGTGCTTGTTGCTCCTACGTCCGACGTGGTCAGACGTCGACGCTGTCCTTCGGGGCGCCTTCGCCCTGCGCCTGCGCCGCCTCGGCCGCCGCCTGCTTCTTCGAAGCCCGCAGGCTGGTGATCGTGGTGATGATCAGGACGGAGCAGATCACGCCGAGCGAGACCGGAATGCTGATCTCGGGCACGTGCACCCCGGACTCGTGCAGCGCGTGCAGCACCAGCTTCACGCCGATGAAGCCCAGGATGATCGACAGGCCGTAGCTGAGGTGGACCAGCTTCTTCAGCAGGCCGCCGATGAGGAAGTACAGCTGGCGCAGACCCATCAGCGCGAACGCGTTGGCCGTGAAGACGATGTAGGGGTCCTGCGTCAGGCCGAAGATCGCGGGGATGGAGTCGAGCGCGAACAGCACGTCCGTCGAGCCGATCGCGAGCATCACGACCAGCATCGGGGTCATGACCCGCTTGCCGTTCTCCTGGATCCACAGCTTGGTGCCGTGGTAGCGGTCGGCCACACCGAAGCGGCGCTCGGCGGCCTTGAGCAGCTTGTTCTCCTCGAACTCCTCGTCCTGCTCGTCCGCCCGGGCCTCCTGGATGAGCTTCCAGGCGGTCCAGATCAGGAAAGCGCCGAAGAGGTAGAAGACCCAGGAGAAGCTGGCGAGGATCGCCGCGCCCGCGGCGATGAAGATGGCCCGCAGGACCAGGGCTATGAGGACACCGATCAGAAGTACGCGCTGCTGGTACTGCGAGGGCACCGCGAACTTCGCCATGATCAGGACGAAGACGAAGAGATTGTCGACGCTCAGCGACTTCTCGGTGATGAAGCCCGCGAAGAACTCGCCGGCGGGCTGGCCGCCGCCGAAGATGAGGAGGCCGAGCCCGAAGAGCGCGGCCAGAACGATCCAGACGACCGTCCAGATCCCGGCTTCCTTGATCGACACGTCGTGCGGCTTGCGGCCGATGAAGAAGTCGACCGCGATCAGGGCTGCGAGCCCCACGATCGTCAGGACCCATAGGGTCACGGAAACATCCACTGCGCCTCCGGCAGTCGTAACGGCAAATGTCAGCGTCGTCGCTGCCGGAGGTCTCTTCCACCCAAGGATGGGCCGACGCCCCGGGATCTGGCCTGATCCGTATTGACGGGGACGCCGCAGCAGACAGGGAGTACTCCCCTCCGTGCCGATAACAGTACCGCAATCACCAAGAAAAGGTAAAGTACTTGGTAAAAGAGAGGCCAAAACGCCTGGTCAGATGCTTTACGCACCCTTGGTGCGGGCGACCGCGACCTGGGCGAGCACCTGCTGGAGGACCTGGCTGCCCGGCGGCACGAGCGAGGGCTCGTACGTCCAGGCGTGACCGACCCACGGGTCGGCGAGATGGTCGTCGGGCACCGGTGTCAGTCGCAGCAGCGAACGCCACAACGGGTCGAGCAAAGGCCCGTATCCGGAGGACTCCTCGCGGTCCGCCACCATCATCAGGTGGACGCCGAAGGCGGGACCCTCGTCGGCGAGGTAGCGCAACTGGTTCACGGCCCGGTCGTCGAAGCCGTGCGGGAAGTCGTTGACGATCAGCAACTGCTGTGAGGTGTCGAAGCCGGGCGGGAGGGAGTCGGCGGCCCCTCCCCGCACCGCCATCTGCACCAGGTCGACTTGCTGGATGAGCCGGGTCAGCACGTCCGTCACGCCTGCGGCGCCGAGCGCGGGCGGGGCCGCGAGCACACCGGTCTGCACGAGGGGTGCGAGCGGTTGCGCGCCCGAGCCGGCCGGGTCGATGACGTGGACGGTGAACTCCCCCGCCGGGTAGACGGCGAGCAGCCGTGCCGCGTGCGCGACCGCCGTCTCCAGAGCGAGACGCCCCAGGGTGTGCGAGTCCGCGAAGGAACCGTCGGACGATCCGGTCCGGCCGCTGTCGATCCACAAACCGCGCTCCAGCGGCAGCCGGACCAGCATCGGAATGCGGATCCGGTCGGCCTCGGGGAGATGGAGGTCACCCAGGCGCAGGGCCATGGGGATCTCCATCGGTACCCGGTAGTTGTGCCAGACGGGGCTGTCCCAACGGGCATACGCCGGGGGGAGAGCCGGTTCGACGACCTCGGCCTCGGCCGTGAGCTGGGCGAGGTCCCGGTCGAGGGCCTGGCTGGCCTGGGCGACGAGCTGGGCGTGCCGGGCACGGGCCGCCTCGCGGGCGGCGTCGCCCTGTCCGCCGATCCGGCCCCGCGGGTCGGAGAGGACCTGTTCGAGCTCCTTGTCCATGCGGGACTCGGCGAAGTCGACGGCGCTGCGGTATGCGGCGGTGCTGCGGGCCAGGTCCTCGAACATGCCCCACACCTGGTTGTAGAGCCGCTCGTCCATGGACCAGCCGGTCGCGTCGCCGGCGACGGGCTGTGCGGACTGTCCGGGTGCGGCCGGGGGTGCGGTGGGCGGCGGGGGCGGAGCGGCGTTCTGGCGGCGCGGGTGGCTGTAGTCGACCGGACCGCCCGCGGTGGGCGGGGACGGCTGGGTGACAGCGTCGGGTTCCGGCGCCGCGCCGGAATACGACGGCTGCCGCGGCGCGGGCTGCCCCGGCCCGCCGGGCGTGTGACCGCCGTACGGCGGCATCGGTGATGCCTGGCCCGGCTGAGGAGCGATACCGCCCTGGTCCGGGCCGAGGGCCGGGGCCGCCGCCTGCCGGGAGCGGTCGCCGTCCGCCGTGCGCGGCGGGGGCGCCTGCACCGAGCGGGCCACCCCTTGGGCCACCGCGTCGTCGATGCTGTCGGCGAGCTGGTGGGCCTGGGGCAGGCCCTGGTCGGTGAGGAGTTCGGCGAGGCCGCCCGCGTACCCCTGGCCGACGGCACGCACCTTCCAGGCGCCCTGCCTGCGGTAGAGCTCCAGGGCGACGACCGCCGACTCGGCCTCCAGGCCGGTGATGGTGTAGCTGGCGATCTCGGCACCGTCGAGGCCGGTGACGGCGACGAACGGGGCGGCCACGGCGCCGAAGCGGACCGGGCTCGCCCCGGCGGCGGGCAGGGCGAGCAGCACGCCGACACGGTGGGCGGCCTCCGGCACGGCGTCCAGATCCACCGCGAGGCGATGGTCGGCGGCGGCCTGCCGGGAGACCTCGAGCCCCGGCTGGGTGGGCGCGCCCGGGTGGGCGACCCACTCCACGCCGTGGATCCGGCCGCTTTCGTCGCTGAACGCGGCCGCGGCCACGATCGGCGTGCCGGCCGAGATCCGGATCTCGAGACGGGCCTGGGAGAGCGCGTGGTTCTGCCCCCGCACCAGCTCGGCCGTCATCGCCTTCTCCCCCTGTGTCGTTGTGTGGTGTCGTGTGCCGCTCACCGGCCCGCCCCGGCCGGTCGCCCCCGGGGCCTCAGAGGACGGGCAGGATCGCCGGCATCAGGTCCTGGAAGGTACGGCCGTTGGCCGGGTTGCCGAGGGCCGTCATCGTCCAGCCCTGGCCCGAGCGGTGCACCTTGGCCATGATCTGGGCCGTGTACTGGCCGCCGCCGGCCAGGGTGTAGCGGGCGAGCTCCTGGCCGTTGGTCTCGTCGACCAGGCGGCAGAACGCGTTCTGCACCTCCTGGAACGTCTGGCCCGTGAAGGAGTTCACGGTGAAGACGATCTGGTCGATGTGGACCGGGACGCGTGACAGGTCGACGAGGATCGCCTCGTCGTCGCCGCCCTGGCCGACACCGCCGACGAGGTTGTCGCCGGTGTGGCGCACCGAGCCGTCGTCGCTCACCAGGTGGCGGAAGAAGACGACGTCGACCGGCTGCTTGTCGGCGAACAGGACGGCCGAGGCGTCGAGGTCGACCTCTCGCGTACGCGAGCCGAACAGGCCGCGCCGGGGAGCCGCCTGCCAGCCGAGACCCATGCGCACCGCGGTCAGGCTGCCGCCGTCGTTCTTCTGCAGACTGATGGCCTGACCCTTGGTCATGTTGACGGTCACGCGCTGATCCCCTCTCGGACGTCCCCTGTTGCCGCGCAGTCGCGGTTGTTCAGAACCCTACGCAGGTGCACTGACAGTGACGTACCCCGGTCCGCGCTTTGTGTCGGTCTTGCAACACTGCGCGTACGCGGTCCGCTGTCAGGCCAGGCCCGCCTCCTTCATCTGGCGCAGTTCCTTCTTCATCTCGGAGACCTCGTCGCGCAGCCGGGCCGCGATCTCGAACTGGAGATCCGCGGCGGCGGCCCGCATGCGTGCGGTGAGTTCCTCGATCTGCTCGCTGAGTTCGGCCGCGGGGCGGTCGGTCGGCACCGTCTCCTTGGCCTTGCCCCTGCCCTTGGCCGGCTTGGCGCCCTCGGCGGTCCTGCCAAGGGAGGGCACGGGCGACTTGGTGCCACCGCCGTCCTTCTTCGCCTTGCGGTAGCCCGAGCCCAGCAGCTGCTCGGTGTCGATGTCCTCGCGGGCGATCTGCGCGACGATGTCGTTGATCTTCTTGCGGAGCGGCTGGGGGTCGATGCCCCGCTCCTTGTTGTACGCGACCTGCTTCTCCCGGCGCCGGTTGGTCTCGTCGATGGCCTTCGCCATCGCCGGGGTGATCTTGTCGGCGAACATGTGGACCTGGCCGGAGACGTTGCGTGCGGCGCGGCCGATGGTCTGGATCAGGGAGGTGCCGGAGCGCAGGAAGCCTTCCTTGTCGGCGTCCAGGATCGCCACCAGGGACACCTCGGGCAGGTCGAGGCCCTCCCGCAGGAGGTTGATGCCGACCAGCACGTCGTACTCGCCGGCGCGCAGCTCACGCAGGAGTTCGACGCGGCGCAGGGTGTCGACGTCGCTGTGCAGATAGCGCACCTGGATGCCCAACTCCAGGAAGTAGTCCGTGAGGTCCTCGGCCATCTTCTTGGTGAGCGTGGTGACCAGGACGCGCTCGTCCTTCTCGGTGCGCTGCCGGATCTCGTGCACCAGGTCGTCGATCTGCCCCTCGGTGGGCTTGACGACGACTTCCGGGTCGACGAGGCCGGTGGGGCGGATGATCTGCTCGACGACTCCGTCCGAGCGGGAGAGCTCGTAGGCTCCCGGGGTCGCCGACAGGTAGACCGTCTGGCCGATGCGCTCCTGGAACTCCTCCCACTTCAGGGGGCGGTTGTCCAGGGCGGAGGGCAGCCGGAAGCCGTGGTCGACGAGGGTGCGCTTGCGGGAGGCGTCGCCCTCGTACATGGCGCCGATCTGCGGGACCGTGACGTGCGACTCGTCGATGACGAGGAGGAAGTCGTCCGGGAAGTAGTCCAGCAGGGTGTTGGGCGGGGAGCCGGGCAGGCGGCCGTCGAAGTGCATCGAGTAGTTCTCCACGCCGGAGCAGGAGCCGATCTGGCGGAGCATCTCGATGTCGTACGTCGTGCGCATCCTCAGGCGCTGGGCCTCCAGGAGCTTGCCCTGCTTCTCCAGTTCGGCGAGGCGCTCGCCCAGCTCCTTCTCGATGTCGTTGACGGCCCGCTCCAGGCGCTCGGGCCCTGCGACGTAGTGGGAGGCCGGGAAGACGTACAGCTGCTGGTCGTCGCTGATGATCTCGCCGGTGACCGGGTGCAGCGTGGACAGCGCCTCGATCTCGTCGCCGAACATCTCGATGCGGACGGCCAGCTCCTCGTAGACCGGGAAGATCTCGATGGTGTCGCCGCGGACGCGGAAGGTGCCGCGGGTGAAAGCCATGTCGTTGCGCGTGTACTGGATGTCCACGAAGCGGCGCAGCAGCTCGTCGCGGTCGTGTTCCTCGCCGACACGGAGGGGGACCATGCGGTCCACGTACTCCTGCGGCGTACCCAGGCCGTAGATGCAGGAGACCGAGGCGACCACGACGACGTCGCGGCGGGTGAGCAGCGAGTTGGTCGCGGAGTGGCGAAGGCGCTCGACCTCCTCGTTGATCGAGGAGTCCTTCTCGATGTAGGTGTCCGACTGCGGGACGTAGGCCTCGGGCTGGTAGTAGTCGTAGTACGAGACGAAGTACTCGACGGCGTTGTTCGGGAGCAGCTCCCGGAACTCGTTCGCCAGCTGGGCGGCAAGCGTCTTGTTCGGCGCCATCACGAGCGTGGGGCGCTGGAGCTTCTCGATCATCCACGCGGTGGTGGCGGACTTGCCGGTGCCGGTCGCGCCCAGGAGGACGACGTCCTTCTCGCCCGCCTGGATGCGTTGGGCGAGCTCGGCGATGGCCGTCGGCTGGTCGCCGCTCGGCTGGTAGGGGCTGACGACCTCGAAGGGCGCCACCGTGCGTTCGATGTGGGAAACGGGCCGCATGGGTTCCACCGTACGACCCCGCACTGACAACGGGCTCCGATCAGCGGTTCTGCGGTGTCCGGGAGCCGCGGTGCTCCACGGTGCGGCGGGGGCGGAGCCGCAGGCGCTGCGGGTTGTGGGCGGTGTGGGTGTGGGCGGGGATGCCGGGCCTCTGCTCGACGGGAACGACCGCGGGCTTGCCCATGACCATCAGCGGGTCGAACATCACCACGACGCCCGCGAGGAGGAGGAAGGCGAGCGGGCCGATCAGCATGGGGGTGAGCAGGGCCGCGGGCGACTCTCCCGTTGCGGGCTCGGCCGTGCCGTGCAGGTGGACGCTGAGGGCGGCCATGCCGGTGTAGTGCATGCCGCTGACGGCGAGACCCATGACGAGGCTGGCGCCCACGCTCCACAGGAAGCCCCGGACCTGGCCGGCCGCCCACAGGGCGGCGGTGGCGGCGGCCATGGCGATCGCGACGGAGATGCCGACGGTGAACGTGTTGTACTCCAGCTTCCCGTCCAGGCGCATGCTGGCCATGCCGAGGTAGTGCATCGACGCGATGCCCAGGCCGGTGATGGTGCCGCCTGTGAACAGGGCCGTTCCGCGGGCTCCCTTGTAGCCGACGATGAAGATCCCGATGCCCACCATCACGATTGCGACGGCCAGGCTCGCGAAGGTCATCGGCTTGTCGTAGTGGATCGGGGTCCCGCGGACCGTGAACCCCATCATCGCGATGAAGTGCATGGTCCATATGCCGGAGCCGATGGCGGCCGAGCCGAGGACGAGCCAGCCGGGGCGCCAGGACTGGGCGACGAGCATGGATCTGGTGGTGCAGCGCAGGCCCAGGGCTCCGCCGAGGCAGGCCATGAGGTAGGCCACCAGAGGTGTGACCAGGCCGTAGCTGAATCCGTCGACCGTGCCCTGCATGCGCGGCTGCCCTCCCCGCCCTTTGCGTCCCGGAATTCCTGATGTGCGCCCCCTCCCAGGACCGCAGGAGCGGTCAGGGTGACGCAGTGAGTATGACCCCCACCGGAATGGTCGAACGGCTTTCCGGCAAAGAAACACGTCCTTGCCCCAGTTGTGCGGTACCGGTGAGCGCAGTTGGGTCATCTCCATTCAACCTGTGGCCATCCTGTACCCCTCTTGCGTTGACCCTCTGCTGTCACAGTTGAGCTCTCTGTGATGCCGTGATCGCTCTACGCGAGGAGTACGTATGCACGCGCGCGCTGTTGCCGCCTCGACCACCGCGCTCCTGGGGACCGCCGCCCTCCTGTTCCCCGTCTCCCCGGCGCGGGCCGCCGGTGGCGGCGGGTTGCCGCTGGTCATCGCGCACCGAGGGGCCTCCGCGTACGCGCCCGAGAACACGCTGGCCGCCGTGGACAAGGCGGCCGAGCTGGGCATCCGCTGGGTGGAGAACGACGTGCAGCGGACCAGGGACGGTGAGCTCGTCGTCCTCCACGACGACAGCCTGCGGCGCACCACCGACGTCGAGGAGGTCTTTCCCGACCGGGCTCCCTGGAAGGTGAAGGACTTCACCGCCGCCGAGATCGCCCGTCTCGACGCGGGCAGCTGGTTCGGCCCCGCGTACGCGGGCGCGCGCGTGCCGACGCTGGAGCAGTTCGTGAACCGCGTCGAGCGCCATCACCAGAAGCTTCTCCTGGAGATCAAGAAGCCGGAGCTGTACCCGGGCATCGAGCGGCAGACGCTCAAGGTCCTCAGCAACGAGGGCTGGCTGGACCGGTCGCATCTGGCGGGCCGGCTGATCGTGCAGAGCTTCAGCGCGGACAGCGTGCGGACGGTGCACGAGCTGAAGCCGGCCGTGAAGACCGGCTTCCTGGGCACGCCGCCCGTGTCGGACCTGCCGCTCCTTGCCGGCTTCGCCGACCAGATCAATCCCTCGCACGGCTCGCTCTCCACGGCGTACGTCTCCTCCGTCCAGGCGTTCAGCGGACCCCACGGCAGGCCGCTTGAGGTCTTCACCTGGACGGTCGACGACGCGGCGACGGCCCAGCGGGTCGCCGGGTACGGGGTCGACGGGATCATCACGAACAAGCCGGATGTGGTCCGGGAGGCCGTGGACGGGTGAGGCAGGCCGGCTGCCGGTGGGCGGTCCGTCCGGTCGGGGCGGCATTGTCAGTGGCGGGTCGTACGGTGGGCGCATGGACAGCCATGGGCAGGTTGAGCAGCGGGGCGTGTGGGGCGTCGTCGACAGCGACATCGGCCCGCTGTTGCTGGCGGCGACCCGCGAGGGCCTGGTGAGCGTGGTGTTCCACGCCACGGACGCGGTGCGGGACCGGGCGGTCGAGCGGCTGGCGTCACGGCTCGGCGCCGAGCCCGTCGAGGCGCCCGGCTCCCCGCTGCTGGCCGACGCTATACGCCAGGTCGCGGCGTACTTGGCGGGTGGGCGCCGGGACTTCGACCTGCCGCTGGACTGGTCGCTGACCTCCGGTTTCAACCGGGAGGTCCTGCGCGAGCTGGCTTCCGGTGTGCCGTACGGCACGGTCGTCGGGTACGGCGATCTGGCCCGGCGGGTCGGCCAGCCGGGCGCCGCCCAGGCCGTGGGCATGGCGATGGGCGCCAACCCGCTGCCGGTGGTGGTGCCCTGTCACCGGGTCGTCGAGAGCGGCGGCGGCATCGGGGGCTTCGGGGGCGGGATGGAGACCAAGCGGAAGCTGCTCGCCCTCGAAGGGGTGCTGCCCGAGCCGCTGTTCTGAGACCGGGCTGGTCAGTCGTAGTGCCGCGCCTCGAAGACGTTGCCGTCCGGGTCGCGGAAGTAGAAGCTGCGCGTGGCCTTGCCCCGGGCTCCGAAGGAGTCGTACGAGAGGTCCGACACCGGTACGGAGCGTTCCTCCAGGCGGCTGAGAAGGGCGTCGAAGTCGCCCCGGTGCAGTGACAGGCAGACGTGGTTGACGGGGTGCCCCGCGCTGTCGGCGGCGCCGGGCAGCATCGTCATGCGTTCCGCGAAGGTCAGCGGCATGAGGTCGAGGATGGTCTCGTCGTTGACGCGTATGGAGGGGAACGGCACCGCACCGGCGGCGAACTCGGTGAGCCGGATCGTCTCCAGGCCGACGGCCTTCTCGTAGAAGTCGGCGGCGGCGACCGGGTCGCGCACCCAGAGGACGACGTGGTCGAGTCGTGGTGTGTTGTCCGTCATGCACCCCAGGCTGGTGACGTCGTCGACAGCCCGCAAGGGTTTGGCCCGGCGCGCCGCCCGCCAGAGATGAGGGAAGACCGACCGACAGGAGGCAGGCGCGTGGTGCTGGTGGTGTCAGAAGAAGTGCGGGAGGCGATCGACGCACGTCGGCCCGTGGTGGCCCTGGAGTCCACGATCATCGCCCACGGGCTGCCGCGGCCGCGCAATCTCCAGGTGGCGCTGGAGCTGGAGACGGCCGTGCGGCATGCGGGCGCGGTGCCCGCGACGATCGCCGTGCTCGACGGGCGACCCCATGTCGGGCTGGACAAGGAGCAACTGGAGCGGGTCGCGAACGAGGACGGCATCCGCAAGCTGGGCCACCGCGACCTGCCGCTCGCGACGGCCTCCGGGGCGAGCGGGGCGACCACGGTGTCGGCGACGGCGCTGCTGGCGGCGCTGGCGGGCGTGCGCGTGTTCGCCACGGGTGGACTCGGCGGGGTGCACCGGGAGTGGACGGTGACCCAGGACGAGTCGGCCGACCTGGGGCTGCTGGCGCGGACGCGGATCACCGTGGTGTGCGCCGGGGTGAAGTCGATCCTGGACGTGCCGGCGACCTTGCAGCGGCTGGAGACGCTAGGTGTCGCGGTGGCCGGTTACGGCACCGACCGGTTCCCCGGCTTCTATCTGTCCGACTCGGGGCATCCGGCCGACTGGACGCTGCGGACGCCGGAGCAGGTGGCGGGCGTGATGCGGGCCCAGGACGCCCTCGCCGGGCCGGAGTCGGCGCTGATCGTCGCCAATCCCGTCCCCGAGGCGGAGCAACTCGATCCGGAGTTGCACGCGCGCGTGCTCGCGGACGCGCTGCACGCGTGCGAGCAGGAGGGAATCACCGGCCAGGCCGTCACGCCCTTCCTGCTCGACTACCTCGTACGGCACACCGACGGCGCCTCCCTGAGCGCCAACCTGGCGGCGGTCCGCGGCAACGTACGCCTGGCGGCGCGGATCGCGGCGGCCTGGGCACGGGGATGACCGGGGCCGGGGCCGACCGCGGTGCGGTGGGCAGAGCTGACTCGGCAGGGAGCGGAGCCGGCCCATCGGAGGTGGCAGCGGGCTCGGCGAGGGGCGGGACGCGCTCGGCGGAGAGCGGAGTTGGCCCGCCGGAGGTCCCAGTGGGCTCGACGGGGATTGGAACCGCCCCGTCGGAAGTCGCTGCGCGCTCGGCGGCGGGCGGCGTGCTGCTGGTCGTCGGGGACGTCATCACCGACGTCGTCGCGCGGCACGAGGGGCCGCTCGCGGCCGGTACGGACACGGCTGCCTCGATCCGGACGGTGCCGGGCGGGGCGGGCGCCAACGTGGCGTGCTGGGCCGCGCACCGGGGCGCGGCGGAGGTGCGGCTGCTCGGGCGCGTGGGTGCGGAGGCCGCAGCCTGGCACGAGCGTGAGCTGGTGGCCCACGGCGTGCGTCCGCAGCTCGTCGTCGACCCGCGGGCGCCGACCGGCACGGTGATCTGCCTGGTGGACGGGGGTGCTTCGGCGGAGCGGACGTTCCTCACCGACAGCGGCGCGTCGTTGCGGCTCGAACCCGCCGACTGGTCGGACGCGCTGCTCGACGGCGTGGCCCGGCTGCACCTGTCTGGCTACCTCCTGTTCTCCGAACCGAGTCGCGCCCTGGTGACGGTGGCAATTCAAGCCGCACGCGCACGTGGCGTGCCGGTGAGTCTGGACCCCGCGTCGGCCGGTTTCCTCGGGGAGCTGGGCGCCGGGCGTTCCCTCGCGATCGTCGAGGGCGTGGACATACTGCTGCCCAGCCGGGACGAGGCGTGTCTGCTGACGGGGCTGACCGACGCGGCCGAGGCGGCGGCCGAGCTGAGCCTGCGTGTTCCGCTGGTGGTCGCCAAGCAGGGGCACGAAGGGGCGCTCGTGGCCCGCTCGGGGAAGGTGTGCGCCCGTGTCCCCGCCGTACCGGCGACGCCGCGGGACACCACGGGCGCCGGTGACGCCTTCACCGGCGCGTTCCTCGCCGCCGTGCTCGCGGGTGCCGGGCCGGAGGAGGCGGCGGCGGAGGGCTGCCGGGCGGGTGCGAGGGCGGTGGAACGGGTGGGCGGCAGACCGCCTCTGCCCCGCTGATGCCCGGCGCCCCGCACCACCCTGGCTACTGCTTGCGCCCCCACGCCGAGATCATCGGAGCCGTCGTCAGATCAAGGGCGCCGGAGGTGACGTTCGCGAGATGCCGGTCGATGTCCTGGTCCGTGGCGAGGCCCGCGGTGACCAGCTGGTCGCGGATCTGACGAATCGTGACGGACTCCAGGGCGGCGCAGGCCGGCGAGGCGACGGGGAAGTAGGCGTCGGCGTGCACGCGGGTCAGGCCGGCCTCCCGGAGCAGCCGCGGCAGGGTGCGGCCGCAGGGCAGGCCGGTCCCTCGGTCGGCGAGCAGTCTGCGGAAGCCGTGCCGCAGCCGGTTCGCGAGCTGCTGCTCGGGGCCGTACTCGTCGGGGCAGAGCAACGGCTGAAGGGCGGGGTCGGCGTCCTCGACCAGGATGCGACCGCCAGGGCGCAGCGCCTGGACCATGGAGCGCAAAGCCCGTGCCCGGTCGGTCACGTGGCCGAAGGCAAGTCGGGCGTGCACCAGGTCGAAGCCCTCCCCCGGCGGCTCCTGGGCGCCGAGGTCGTGCACGCGCACCTCGACGGGCGGCCGGGCGGCGGCGAGCCGTGAGGTGTCGGTGTCGGTCGCGACGACGCGTCCGGTCGGGCCGACCTTCTTCGCCAGCCAGGACACCACGGAGGTGCCGTCGGCACCGACCTCCCAGCACCGCCAGCCGGATCCGATGCCGAGTGCTTCGAGATGCCGGAACGTCGTGGGGTCGAAGAGAGCGGCGAAGGCGCTGAAGTGCTCTGCCGCCTCGGTCTGCCGGTTGTCGAGGAGGTACCCATCGGTTCGCGTCATGCCGCGATCATCCCATTTATACGACTTGTCCGGCACGGTCGACGCTCCGGTACCGAGAGTCGGCCCGGTACCGAGCCGGCCCGGCACGAAGAGTCAACCCGACACGGAGAGTCGCCCCGGCACGAAGGGTCGACGCTCCCGTACGGAGAACCGCACGGCCCCGGCACGCGTCGACGTCTCGGGGAGGCGGACCCTGCGGCAGCCCTTTTCGGTCGCGGCCGGGAACGACTTCGTCCACAGCCGGGAACAAAGCGGAACGAGCCGTTTCCACAGGCTTACTCGCAGCTCACGTCGGCCTGGCAGACTGACGAGCCAAGGCGCGGGAACGGCGCGCGGAGCTCCACGCAAGGAGATGCAGATGTCCATGGCAGGGAATCTGCGGAAGGTCACGAGCCTCGGTGGGGTCGGCGGCCTGCGCAAGGTGGCTCGGCTGGCTCGGCGGCGCCCGCGCGTCGACCTGAGTCACCCGGCCCGCTCCCCGCTCGGCTCCTCCGTGGTGAACTGCGTGACGTACCGGGACGGTGTCCGCACCGCCGCGCGCGGCGATCTGGTGGACGCCGTGGAGTCGGTACGCAAGAAGGGTGAGGGCTTCGTCTGGCTCGGCCTGCACGAGCCGACCGACCAGGAGTTCGCGGGCATCGCCGAGCTCTTCGACCTGCACCCCCTGGCCGTGGAGGACGCCGTCGAGGCCCACCAGCGCCCCAAGCTGGAGCGCTATGGCGAGACGCTCTTCACGGTGTTCAAAACGGTCTGCTACGTCGAGCACGAGGAACTCACGGCCACCAGCGAAGTGGTGAACACCGGCGAGATCATGGTCTTCGTCGGCAAGGACTTCGTGATCACGGTGCGGCACGGCCGGCACGGCTCGCTGGGCCCGCTGCGCGAGGAACTGGAGTCCGACCCCGGCCAGCTGGCCAAGGGCCCGTCCGCGGTGCTGCACGCGATCGCGGACCACGTGGTGGACGACTACCTGACCGTCACGGACTCGGTACAGGCGGACATCGACCAGGTCGAGACGGACGTGTTCGCGGAGACGGGCGCGCGGGTGGACCCGGGACGCATCTACCAGCTCAAGCGTGAACTCCTCGAGCTGAAGCGGGCAGTGGTGCCGCTCAGCCGGCCGCTGGAGGATCTCGCCACCCGGCCGATCCGGGCGGTCGACCCGGAGATACAGGCGTACTTCCGCGACGTCTCGGACCACCTGCTGCGGGCGAAGGAACAGATCGCCGCCTTCGACGAACTGCTCAACTCCATCCTCCAGGCACACCTCGCGCAGGTCACGGTCGCCCAGAACGAGGACATGCGGAAGATCACGGCATGGGCCGCGATCATCGCCGTGCCGACGATGGTCTGCGGGGTGTACGGCATGAACTTCGACCACATGCCGGAACTGCACTGGCGATACGGCTACGGCATGGTCATCGGCGTCATATCCGTCGCGTGCCTGACGCTGTACCGGGGCTTCCGGCGCAGCGGCTGGCTCTGACGACGACCGTGACCTGCGGGGGCACGGTGAGGTGAGGCGCGGTCAGCGCGGGCTGGTCCTGGCGTAGACGCTCTCGGCCCAGGAGGCGATCTGGTCGTCCGCCAGATGCCGGGCCAGGTCGGATTCGCTGATCATGCCGACCAGGCGCTTGTCCTGGATGACGGGCAGCCGACGGATCTGGTGCTCCTGCATCTCGTGGAGCACCTCACCGACATCGGCGTCCGCGTCGATCCAGCGAGGGGTGCCCTTGGCCATCTCGCCCGCGGTGACCTTGGCGGGATCGCGGCCCAAGGCGACGCAGCCGACGACGATGTCGCGGTCGGTGAGGATTCCGCAGAGCCGCTCGTTCTCGTCGCTGATGGGCAGGGCGCCGACGTTCAGTTCACGCATGAGCTGGGCCGCGCGGTCGAGGGTTTCGTGGGCGGGGATCCACTGGGCGCCGCGGTGCATGATGTCTCGGGCGGTGGTCATGGAGTACCTCCCGGTGCCGGACGGCCGGCGCGGCGCGGGAGGCACCGCGAGTCCCGGCGCCTTTCATTCTCGCCGCGCCACCCGGCGCCCGCACACGGGACGGCGCCCCCGGGCCGACCGACAGCGGCTCAGCCGCCCCACGCCGGGTGGCGCGGATCATCGGCCCGTACCAGGACGCCGGCCGTGCCCGCCGGGTCGGTCTCCTGCTCGTAGCGCTCGAAGGCCGGCAGGGTCCAGTGCTCGGCCTCGGGCGTGCGGCGGTGCAGGGCGCCCGGGGAGAGCAGGACGTGGACGCTCAGATCGAAGGGGAACCAGTGTCGAAGGAGGAAGGGTCCGTGGAGCAACAGCACACCTCCGGACGGGAGTTGGACGTAAGAGCTACGGGTTGCCCGGTCGGCGGCCGGGTCCCACAGGTCGGGCAGGACGCGGCCGTCGCCGCCGGCTTCGAGGGGGCCGAAGACCTCGCGCCACAGGGCGTTGGTGTCGTACCAGCCGCTGTAGTAGGACTCCAGGTCCCGGTGGCCGTACTCCAGTCGCACGGAGGCGGGGCGCAGGAAGCCCTCCGTGCCCACGACGAGCGAGGAACGGCCGCGTATGCGCAGCGCCTCGGAGACACGCTGGGCGAGGTCTCCCGGGCGGGCGGCCGGGGCGCCGTCGAAGGCGATGCGCGGCCAGGGACTGCCGTCGGCGGGCTTCAGGTCGAGCAGGCGCTCGGCGAGCAGGTCGCCGAGCCGGTCCCAGGTGATCGCTTCGAGTCGCACACGGCCCATGATGCGCCAGGCCGCGGCAGGACGTGTCGCGCCCCCGAGCGCAGCAGACACCGGGCAGGGGCGGCAGATCGAAAGGCGCCGTCATCGCCCGGGGCTCCTCCGGCGGATGCAGTGCGCGCCGCCGTCAGCGGGAATGAACCTCCCATGGTCCATGAACCCCCTGTGGTCCCGGAACCTCGTATGGCCCCGGAGCATCGGATGGTCCCGGAACCCCGTACGGCCCCGCGCGCGACGCCCCCGCCCCACACCCCCACCGGACTTCTCGTCTTCCAGCCCCTCAAGCGGCGGCACTGCGCCGAGTGCCGGCGAGGGCCGCTGCCGCTGCTCGTCCTCGAGGACGGTGCCCCGCGCTGCCTCGACTGCGCCGACCTCGGGCATCTGGTGTTCCTGCCGAGCGGCGACACCGCGCTGACGCGCAGATCGCGGGAGGAGAGCGCCCTGTCGGCGGTGGTCGTGCGGTTCAACCGGCGCAAGAGCCGTTACGAGCGGCAGGGCGTTCTGGTCGAGGAAGCGGCGCTCGCGAGGGCCGAGCAGCGGTGCCTGGCGGACGCCGAGGCGCGACGGCGGCGCCGGGTGCGGGACGCGCGGCGGCGGGCGGCTCAGGACGCGCTGTTCGCTCAGGCGTTCGCGGCGGAGATACGGCGGCTGTTTCCCGGATGTCCGGCCGACCGTGCTCGGGCCATCGCCGCGCACGCCTCGGAGCGGGGCAGCGGGCGGGTGGGCCGCAGCGCGGCCGGGCGGGCGCTGACGGAGGGGGCGGTGGCCTCGGCGGTCGTGGCGTCCGTACGGCATCTGGACACGCCGTACGACCGGCTCCTGATGAGCGGGGTGCCGCGGCACGAGGCGCGTCGGCGGATCGCGTCAGCGGTGGAGACGGTGCTGAGGGGGTGGACCGAGGCGGGGCTCGGGTCCGCCGGGTGACCCGGTCCGGAGCCGGCGTTCGCCGCCGTAGGGCCAGAGTGCGCCTTCACGGCATGCCGCCACGGCAGCGCGGCCGGTCGGTCATGCGGTGGCGCTCGCGTGCCGAGCGGCCGCCACGCCTGCCCCGGCCCATCGGTGGACCCTGGAGGTTCGCGTATGGCCCCGCGCGGATCGGCCATGGTCACTGTTCTCGTACGGGATTTCACTTGTGGTGGGGAAGGGTGCCGGGGAAGGATCCCGGCGGGACGGGCGGGAGAGGCTGACATGATCGACGGACCGTACTTCGTGCTGACGGTGCTGGGTGTGCTCGGGACCGGCCTGGTGGCCGGGGTGTTCTGTGGCTTCTCGACATTCGTCATGCGGGGCCTCGCCACGCTGCCGCCCGCGCAGGGGGTCGCCGCGATGAACGCGATCAACGTGGCCGCGGTGACACCGCCCTTCATGGTCGTGTTCCTCGGGTCGGCCGTGCTGTGCGCGGTGATCGCCGTGGTGACGTTTGTGCTGTGGCCGGACGAGGGGACGGTGGAACTGCTGGTGGGCAGCGCGCTGTACCTGTTCGGCTCGTTCGGGCTGACCATCGTCGCGAACGTGCCGCGCAACGACGCGCTGGCCAGGCTGGAGCCGGGCAGCTCGGAGGCGGCCGCGTACTGGCCGGCGTATGTGCGCGAGTGGACGATGTGGAACCACGTCCGCGCGGCCGCCTCGGCCGGGGCGGCCGTGGCGTACGTGCTGGCCCTCACCTGAAGACACTCGCAGGCGCCGCCTGGAGACACCCGCAGGCGCCGCCCCGGCCCCTGCGGGTGTGCCGCCGCGGACGTATCGTGGCCGGAAGGAGCGTTGCCCGACGACGCACGGCCTGACACACGCGCACGCAAGGAAGACGGCCATGGCCGACCCCAAGGGTTTCATGACCACCCCCCGCCAGGACTGGCCGCGCAGGCCCGTCGAGGAGCGTGTCCGGGACTGGGACGAGGTCTATGTCCCCCGGGCCCTGCTGCCGATCATCAGCAAGCAGGCCGACCGCTGCATGGACTGCGGCATCCCCTTCTGCCACGAGGCCTGCCCGCTGGGCAACCTGATCCCCGAGTGGAACGACCTGGTGTCGAGGGAGGACTGGCGGGCGGCCGCCGACCGGCTGCACGCCACGAACAACTTCCCGGAGTTCACCGGCCGGTTGTGCCCGGCGCCGTGCGAGGCGGGATGTGTGCTGGCGATCAACCAGCCGGCCGTCACCATCAAGAACGTCGAGTGCGCGATCGCCGACCGGGCGTGGGAGGAGGGTTTCGCGCCGTCGAGGCCGCCGGAGCGGCTGTCCGGCAAGACGGTCGCGGTGATCGGTTCGGGGCCCACCGGGCTGGCCGCGGCCCAGCAGCTGACCCGGGCCGGGCACACGGTCGCCGTGTACGAGAGGGACGACCGGCTCGGCGGGCTGATGCGGTACGGCATCCCCGCGTTCAAGATGGAGAAGCACCATCTGGAGCGGCGGCTGGAGCAGATGCGGGCCGAGGGGACCAAGTTCCGTATGTCGACGGCGGTCGGGCGGGACATCAGGGCCGATGAGCTGCGGACTCGCTACGACGCCGTGGTGCTCGCCACGGGGGCGACCGCGTGGCGTGAACTCGACGTGCCGGGCCGGGAGCTGACGGGCATTCACCAGGCGATGGAGTACCTCCCGCTGGCCAACCGGGTGTGCGAAGGCGACCTGGAGACGTCCCCGCTGTCGGCCGCCGGGAAGCACGTCGTCATCGTCGGCGGCGGTGACACCGGGGCCGACTGCCTGGGCACGGCCGTCCGGGAGGGCGCCGCGTCCGTGACCCAGCTGGACATCTACGCGCTGCCGGACACCGAGCGCGACGAGGACACCGAGCCCTGGCCGACGTATCCGGTGCGGGTCTACCGGCTGTCCGCCGCGCACGAGGAGGCCCGTGACCTGCGGACGGCCCCGGTGGCCGACGCGGACGCGCGGCTGTTCGCGGCGTCCACGCTGCGCTTCGACGGGGACGCGGAGGGCCATGTGCGGTCGCTGCACCTGGTCGAGGTGGACGCGCGGCGCCGCCCGGTGGAGGGCACCGGGCGGACGCTCCCCGCCGACCTCGTGCTGCTCGCCCTCGGCTTCTCCGGGCCCGACCGGAAGGACGGGCTCGTCGACCAGCTGGGGCTGGAACTGGAGCCCCGCGGCACGATCGCGCGTGATGCCGGTTTCGCCACGAACGTGCCCGGTGTGTTCGCCGCGGGGGACGCCGCCCGGGGTCAGTCGCTCATCGTCTGGGCGATCGCCGAGGGGCGGGCCGTGGCGGCGGCGGTCGACCGCCATCTGACGGGCAGTTCGAGACTCCCGTCACCGATCGGGCCGTACGACCGGCCCATGGCTGTGTAGAAACGCCGCGTCCCCCGAGACGCCGGAGGGTTTCCCGAGACGCCGGAGCGTCACCGCTCGTCCGTCCCCGCCACCTTCCCCGTCGACAGCGCCACCCGGTTCCAGGTGTTGATCGTGCAGATCAGGGCGAGGACCTGGGCCAGCTCCGGCTCGTCGAAGTGGGCCGCGGCCTGAGCGTAGACCTCGTCCGGGACACCCGCGTCGGCGACGAGCGTCATCGCCTCCGTGAGGGCGAGAACCGCCTGTTCCCGCTCGGTGAAGAAGTGCCGGGCCTCGCGCCACACGGCGACCATGTGCAGCCGGTCCTCGTTCTCTCCGGCCTTGCGGGCGTCGCTGGTGTGCATGTGCAGGCAGTAAGCGCAGTGGTTGAGGTGCGAGGCGCGGATCTGGATCAGTTCGACGAGGGCCGGGTCGAGGCCCTCGCGCGCGGCGGCGTCGAAGGCGACGAGGGCCCGGAAGGCCTTCGGGGCGGCCTTGGCGAACTCCAGCCGGGGCGCCTTCACCTGCGTGCTGTTCGTGCTCGTGTGCGTCATCATGTCCCTCAACCTACGATCCGGATAGACCCGCTGTAGGGTTCATTTCCATGGCGGCTTCGTGGGTCAATTCCGCGGAACGGATCGGGTCGGACCTGCATCTGGAGCTGACCGGGCCGGGCGGCCGGCGCGCGGCGCTGATCCGGGCCCTGCGGGAGGCCGTGCGCAGCGGGCGGCTCGCTCCGGGCACGCGGCTGCCGCCGTACCGCTCGCTCGCGGCCGATCTCGGCGTCGCCCGCAACACGGTGGCCGACGCGTACGCGGAACTCGTCGCGGAGGGCTGGCTCACCGCCCGTCAGGGCTCGGGCACCCGGGTCGCGGAGCGGGCCGAGCCGCTGCGGCCCGCCGCCCGCGTTCCCCGAAAGGCACCGCCACGCGCGCGTGGACCCCGGCACGACCTGACGCAGGGCACGCCGGACACCTCGGCGTTCCCGCGCACCGCGTGGCTCGCCTCCTACCGGAGGGCTCTCCAGCAGGCGCCCAACGAAGTGTTCGGCCCGGGTGACCCGGCCGGCCGGATCGAATTGCGGGAGGCGCTCACGGAGTACCTGGCACGCGCGCGTGGTGTGCGCACCGAGCCGGGCAGGATCGTGATCTGCTCCGGCTTCGCGCACGCGCTGCGGCTGCTGTTCGGAGGAGGCGTCCTGCACGGGCCCCTGGCGGTGGAGGCGTACGGGCTGGGATTCCACCGGGAGGTCCTCGCGGCGGCCGGTGTGCGGACCGTGCCGCTCCCCCTCGACGAACACGGCGCCCGGATCGACCGGTTGAGGCGCGAGCGGACCGTGCTGCTCACGCCGGCGCACCAGTTCCCGACCGGCGGCCCGCTGCACCCCGCGCGCCGGGCCGCCGTGATCGACTGGGCACGCGCGCGTGGCGGGCTGGTTCTGGAGGACGACTACGACGGGGAGTTCCGCTACGACCGCAAGCCGGTCGGCGCCGTCCAGGGCCTCGACCCCGAGCGCGTGATCCACATCGGCTCGGTCAGCAAGAGCCTGTCACCGGCGGTGCGGCTGGGCTGGATGGTGCTCCCGGAGCGGTACGTCGACGCCGTCCTGGCCGTCAAGGGGGACCGGGAGGCGTGGGCGAGCGTCCTCGACCAGCTGAGCCTCGCGGACTTCGTCGTCTCGGGGGCCTACGACCGTCACGTACGGCGTATGCGGCAGCGGTACCGCGACCGCCGGGACCGGCTCGTCGCGGCGCTCGCCGACCACGCGCCGCACATCGAGGCCACCGGCATCGCGGCCGGGCTGCACGCGGTGCTGCGGCTGCCGCCCGGCACCGAGACGTCCACGGTCAAGGCCGCCACCTGGCAGGGCATCGCCCTCGACGGCCTCGCCGCGTTCTGGCACCCGGACACGGACATGGCGGCGGGCGACGGCCTCGTCGTGGGATACGCGTCTCCCTCCGAGCATGCGTACGGGCCGGCCCTGGAGGCGCTGTGCCGTGCACTGCCGCCGTGACCGGCCCGTGGGCACTCGGCAGGCTACGGCCTGCGTCCCACCGCGCCGTACCCCGGAATCACCCCGTCGTCCTGCCCGGTTACGGGCTCGCCCAGTTCGGGGTGCCAGCGGTGGGGCACCTCGATGCCGGGCTCGACGAGGTCGAGGCCGTCGAAGAAGCCGGTGAACTCCTCGCGGGAGCGCAGGGCCAGGGTGACACCGGCGGCGCGGAGCTTCTCGGTGGCCGCCTTCGACTCCTCGGGCGTGAAGTCGGCCGTGGCGTGGGTGATGACCAGGTAGCTGCCGGAGGGCAGTTCGGCGAGCAGCCGGCGGACCAGGTCGTGCGCGCCGTCCTCGTCGGAGACGAAGTGCAGCAGCGCGATGAGCGACAGCGCGACGGGCCGGGTGAAGTCCAGCACCTTCCTCGCGCCCTCCAGGACGGCGTCCGGGTCGCGCACGTCGGCCTGGAGGTACTCGGTCGCCCCCTCATCCGTGCCGCGCAGCAGGGCCGCCGCGTGGGCCAGCACGATCGGGTCGTTGTCGCAGTAGACGACCCGGGCGTCCGGGGCGATCTCCTGGGCGACCTGGTGGAGGTTGGGCTCGGTGGGGATGCCGGTGCCGATGTCCAGGAACTGCCGTACGCCGTTCCCGGCCAGCCAGCGGGTGGCCCGGTGCATGAACGCGCGGTTGACCCGCGCCATGACCGGCACCCTCGGATCGAGGGTGAGCATCTGCCGGCCCATCTCCTCGTCGACCGGGTAGTTGTCCTTGCCGCCGAGGTACCAGTCGTACATCCGCGCGGGATGGGGTCTGGTCGTGTCGATCCCGACGGCCGACGTGGGGTCCTGCCCGGTCATGATGCGCTCCATGAGACACAAGGGGTGATCAATTCAGCACCAGCGTAAGGAAGTTGAGCCACAGATAGCGGCAGAAAGCTGCAGAGTGGGCCATCGCATCAGGACAGCAGGAAGTCCGCTTCCCCTGCCTTCGCCCCTTCGATGAAGGCCGTCATCTCGTCCGTGGTGTAGATCAGCGCCGGACCGTCCGGGTCGGTGGACTGCCGGACGGCGATCCGGCCGTCGGCGAGCTTCATCGCCTCCAGGCAGTTCCCGCCGTTCCCGCCGCTCCACGGCTTGTGCCAGCCTTCGCTGCCCAAGTCGCGCGCGGGCATGCCGTTGTAGACGTGTTTGCGCGGCTTGATGCGATCCATTCACAACTCCTTGCGGAGATCCCTGAGGATCTCCTTCGTGCGATGTACCGTAGCGGCCTGCGCCGCCATGCGGTCCATGACCTCGAGGTGGGTCGCCACCTCGGCGCGCGCGTCGAGGTAGACGGCGCCGGTCAGGTACTCGCTGTAGACCATGTCCGGCAGTTCGGGCATGGCGAATCGGAACAGCACGAACGGCCCGTACGTGCCCGGGTGCGGCCCACTGGCGAACGGGGCGACCTGCAACGTCACGTTGGGCAGCTTCGTGGCTGCGAGCAGCCTGTCGATCTGGGCACGCATCACCTCCGGGCCGCCGACCGGGCGCCGCAGCACGGTCTCGTCCATCACGACCCACAGCCGGGGCGCGTCCTTGCGGGTGAGCAGTTCCTGGCGCTGCATCCGCAGGGCGACATGGCGCTCGATGTCGTCGGGCCGGGTCTGTCCGATGGCGCCCGACCGGAGCACTCCGCGCGCATAGTCCTCGGTCTGCAACAGTCCGGGGACGAAATGGGGTTCGTAGCTGCGGATGACGCCGGCCGCACCCTCCAGGCTCACGTACATCGAGAACCAGCCGGGCAGGATGTCGTGGAAACGCTGCCACCAGCCGGGTTTGTTCGCTTCCTCGGCCAGCAGGACGAAGGCGTCGGCCTCCTCGTCGGAGATGCCGTAGGCCTTCAGGAGCAGTTGCAGATACGGGATTTTGAGCGCGACGTCGGCCACCTCCATACGGCGGACCGTGGCGGGGGCGACGCGGAGGATGCGGGCGGCCTCCTCGCGCTTCATCCCGGCGCGTTCCCGCAGGTCCAGCAGGCGCCGGCCGAGGACGACCTGGCCCACAGTCGGCGCGGACCGCGGTTCGCTCACGCTCCACCTCCACGAAGAGTTCTGACGAGCCGGCCACAAAAAGAACGCTGACAGCCCGGCGGCGCCATTCGAAGACCCTTCGAAGAGCCGACTGCCCGAACACACGTTCCGAACAGTTCTTCGACGATCCCAACTGGCGCCGCGCGAGGTGCTGTTGCGAGCAGTGTGCCACGGCCCTTCAGACCGTCACACAGCACTCTGCAATTTTCAGAGTGACACTTGCCAAGTGTTCACGGCGGGGCGATAGTGGCAAGCGTGATTCCGTCCGCGCCCTTAGGAACAGACGCCGCCGCAGGCCCCTACGGCCTGGGGGCCAGCTCGGAAACGAGCCCCGCCGGGGCCGCTGCCGAGCGCCGGTTCCGTTTCGAGCTGGCCGCACACCCGGGTTCTCCCGCACAGGCCAGACGCCTGACGCGGGCCCGGCTGACCGGCTGGTCGGTGTGCGAGGACACGTGCGACAGCGCGGCCCTGGTGGTTTCCGAGCTGGTCACCAACGCCCTCGTGCACACGGCGAGCACCCACATAGTGTGCGAGCTGCACGACGGCGACGACCTGGTGCGGATAGCCGTGCGTGACGAGGGCTGCGCCCCGGGCCAGCCCCACGCGGCCAGCCGCACCCGGCCCGAGGAGGAGCACGGGAGGGGACTGCTTCTCGTCGACGCCCTCTGCGACGCCTGGGGTGCCCATGAGCACGGCCCCGGGCTGCTGGTCTGGGCCGAGCTGCCGCGCACGGCGGACACCCCGCACGACCCGGCGGAGCCCCGGAACGACCTGGGCTGGGGCACCCGGCCGAAGCCGGGGCCGTCCGACGACCCGGGCGACGGGGACGAGGCCCACCGGGCGCGCCATGCGAAGGGCGCTCGAGAAGTCCCCTCTCAGGAGCGACGCCGAGAGCGGGGGCCGGCATGAGCCCCGCGCGCGGTGGCCGCGTCCTGAACCTGGACACCCTGGCCCGCATGAGGCGCGGGCTGCGGACGGCGGGCCCGGCTCTGCGGCTGCCCGTCCCCGACGGCATGACCGCCCCGCTCGGCTGCGACGCGGTCGCCGTACCCGCCCGTCTCGGCCGGCTGGTCATGCCCCGGCTGCCCCGCGTGGGCTGCGTCTATGCCGACGAGACGCACTGGTGGTGGCTGGTGCCGTCCGACTCCGACCACGCCCTGGAATGGCCCGCCCCGGCGCACTACGCCACCGGCGCGGTCGTCCCGGACGTCCCTGAGCTCCCCGAACTGATCCATCGCCCGGTCGGCACGCTGCCGTACACCCCGCCGATACCGCTGTACCTGGCCCTGTGCCGCGCGACGGGGACCGCTCCGGCCTGGTCGCGGCCGGTCAGCGCGTAGGGCTCGTCGAACACGGCTGACCCGAGGCGTGCGCCACCCCGCGGCTCCGCACCACCCCAGCTCCGCGCCACACCGCAACTCCGCACCACCCCGCGACTCCGCGCCGTCCCACGCCTCCCCCGGTCGGGTCGTGCGCCCGCGCGCCTCCGGCGCCCCGGGCTGCGCCCTGCCCCCGGCGGGCTCCGCCCCGCGATAGTGACCGTTCGTCCACGAGCGGGGCACGAACAGGGAGGTCGGTCGACGGTGGCGAAGAAGCGGACCGCACCGGAGGTGTCCGAGTCGGAGCGGCTGCTCTTCGGCGGACCGCTGCGCTACGACATGGGCTGGAACCAGCACGCCGACGCGTTCCTGGAGCTGAACTTCCGCGCCATGATCACCCGTCTGCCGTCCCTGCTGGCGTCCAGCCTCCGGCTCGCCCGGCAGGCCGACCGGGGCGCCGCGCGGGTCGTGCTGGCCGCCGAGGCGGGCCGGGGCGTGGCGCAGGCCGTGGCGCTGCTCGCGGTCAACAGCGTGCTGGCACGGCTGATGGGCGGCGGCCCGATCGAGGACCGGCTGCGCGGCGCCGTCCCCGCGCTGGTCACGGTGGCCGTCGTCATGCTGCTCGCGGCGCTGCTGCGGGCCGCGAGCACCTACGCCACCGGACGGCTGGAGCCCAAGGTGGAGCGGGTGGCGACCGAGCAGTACCTGGAGCGGGCCGCGGCCGTCGAACTGGCCGCGATCGAGGACCACGCCTTCCACAAGCTGCTCGACACCGCGCAGTACGGGGCCGCCTCCGCCCGCCGGATGATCATGTACGGGACGCGTGTGATCAACGCGATGATCTCGCTGGTCGCGGCGGCCGGTGTCCTGACCGTGCTGCACCCGGCGCTCCTGCCGCTGCTGGTGACGATGACGCTGCCGAGCGCCTGGAGCGCGCTGACCGTGGCCCGGCGGCGCTACGAGTCCTTCCACGCCTGGGTGCAGCACGCCCGTGCGGGCCGGCTGCTCGGCAATCTGCTGATCGAGCCCGAGGCGGCCCCCGAGATCCGGGTGCACGGGGTGGGCGCTTTCCTGCTGCGGCACTTCCGCGCGATGTCGGAGACTGCAGAGGCCGAGCAGGCCCGACTGGCCCGGCTCGCCGCCCGCACCGGCCTGATCGCGGCGGCGTGGACGGGCCTGGCGACGGTGGCGACGTACGCGACGCTCGGCGGGCTGCTGCTGGCGGGCGCGATGGCCCTGTCGGTGGCGGGTACGGCCGTGATCGCGATCCGGACCGGTTCGCAGAGCCTCGACACGCTCGTCGTGGAGGTCAACGCGCTGCACGAGGAGGCCCTCTTCGTCGGCGACCTGCAACGGCTGTACACGGAGGCGGCACAGCGGGCCATCCCGGAGGGCGGCCGGCCGCTGCCGGAGAACCCGCGCGAGATCCGCTTTGAGAACGTCACGTTCCGTTACCCGGGCGACTCCGCCCGCCCCGCCCTCGACGACGTGTCGCTCGCCCTCCCGCTGGGCCGGATCGTGGCGCTGGTCGGCGAGAACGGGTCCGGCAAGACGACCCTGGTCAAGCTGCTCGCGGGGCTCTACACGCCGGAGAAGGGGCGGATCCTGTGGGACGGCGTGGACGCGGCGACAGCCGACCGGCACCGGCTGGCCGAGCGGATCGCGATGGTGGCGCAGGACTTCAAGCGGTGGCCGTTCACGGCCCGGGTGAACGTCGCCCTGGGGCGCACATCGGCGCCGGTGTGCGAGCAGCGGCTGGCCGCGTCGATCGCCGAGGCCGGGGCGGAGACGGTGATCGCGGACCTGCCGCGCGGGCTGGACACGCTGCTCGCCCGCAACTTCAGCGGCGGGCACGAACTGTCAGGCGGCCAGTGGCAGCGGCTGGGCATCGCCCGGGCGGCCTACCGCAGGGGCCGCATCCTGATCGTGGACGAGCCGACGGCGGCCCTGGACGCCCGGGCCGAGCTGGAGGTCTTCGAGCGGATCCGCGCCCTGGCCGACAGCGGCCAGACGGTCGTACTGATCACGCACCGGCTGGCGTCCGTACGCCACGCGGATGTGGTGCACGTCCTGGACCAGGGCCGGCTTGTGGAGTCCGGGACTCCGGACGAGCTGCTGGCGACCGGCGGGCTCTACGCCGAGCTGTACGCCCTCCAGGCGGAACAGTTCGCCACGTCACCCACCACGGTCCAGCCGGTCGCGCCGGTCCCGAAGGTGCCGGCGCCGAAGGCGGGCTGAGCCACGCCCGACTCGGGACACGCGTCAGGCCGCGGCGTCGGCACCGTCCCCGCTGCGCACGATCACCAGGAACATGTCCGTGGCGAGGTCCATGACGACCTCGGCAGGCAGGCCCTCCAGACGCCGCGCCTGCGCGAACTCCTCCGCCGGCCAGGAGCCACGCGGCCCACCGGCGGGAAAGCTCTCGAGCACCGTTCGCCCGTTCACCCTGCACCTCCATGTCGCGCTCTACTCGTAGAGTTAAACGCCAACCATGGGGTGAACGGCTCGCGAAGTGACGGTTCTGAGACGTAGTTGACACTCGTTCACCGCCGAGTGTGACAAACCTCTCAGCCCTTTGGTCTATCTTTTCACTTTCCGTATCAGTCGCCGTACTCATCGTGATAGCGGATGGGCCCACTTTCCGCAGGCGCCCCAAGAGCCGAGGCGCGCCCCTTGGGCTCCTCCCACTCCTCCTGCCGGCCCAGTGCCGTGAGGTCCAGCAGGCTGGTGGTCGAGCCGAGGCCGTCGAGGCCACGCCCGTACGTCGAGTAGGTGTGGAAGACCCGGTCGCGGTCCCGCAGGAAGCAGCTGAGGCCGGGGCGCTCGACGAGCTCGCCCTCGCGTTCGAGGGTCACCTCGAAGTCGTGGTTGAAGCCGCTGCCATACGACGAGCACCAGGGCACTGTCCAGCCCATTCGCGCCTTGAACGGCAGAATCTTCGGATACGGCGCCCGGGACACGGCCGCGAACGACGTGTCGCGGGCCTTGAGATGGGCGAGATGCCCTATTTGATCCAGGAAGCCGGAGCAGCTGCGACAGCCGGCGTCCCACTCGGGCGCGAACATGAAGTGGTAGACGACGAGCTGGTGCCGGCCCTCGAACAGGTCGAGCAGGGTGGCCTTGCCGTCCCCGCCCTCGAACACGTACTCCTCGTCGACCTCCACCATGGGCAGTCCGCGCCGCTCGGCGTTGAGCGCGTCCCGCGCGCGGGTGGCCGCCTTCTCCTTGACCAGCAGTTCCGCGCGCGCCGCACGCCACTGCTCGCGCGAGACGATCTCCGGAAGCGACATGGGCCCTCCTGTGGCAACGGTCCGTCCGGGGTGGTGACCGACGGTAGGGGCGGAACTCATCGCTGCCCGGGGGCAAAATCTCGGAGAGCCCCTACGAAATCGCAGAGCTCCGGAATCTCGGAGAGCCCCTCCGGATGTCAGGTGTCGTAGTCCTGGATGCGCCGACCGTGGCTGCGGTCGACGAGGGCGGGCAGGCGCTCCTCCAGTTCCCTTACCACCGCCGGCACGTCGATCGTCAGCAGCGTCCGGTCGCGCATCAGGATCCGTCCGTCGACGATCGTGGTGCGGACGTCGGCGGAGCGGGCGCTGTGCACGAGGGTGGCGGCGAGGTCGTGGACGGGCTGGGTGTGCGGTCCGGTCAGGTCGACCAGGACGATGTCCGCCCGGCGCCCCGGCGCGATGCTGCCGACGCTGTCCTCCAGTCCCACGGCACGGGCGCTCTGGAGGGTGGCGTGGTGCAGGGCCTGGCGGGAGGTCAGCCAGCGGGGGTCGCCCTCGGAGGACTTCTGGACCAGGGAGGTGAGGGCCATCGCCTCCCACACGTCGAGGGTGTTGTTTGAGGCGGCGCCGTCGGTGGCGAGCCCGACGTCGACGCCGATGTCGCGCAGGGCGCGGACCGGTGTGGTGTCGGGCCAGGCGAATTTGAGGTAGCCGCGGGGCGCGGTGGCGACGGCCGTACGACCGGCCGCCCGCTCCAGGACGGGCAGGTCGCGGTCGGCGATGCCGGTGCCGTGGGCGAGGAGGACGTCCGTGTCGAGGACGCCGGTGCGTTCCAGTACCTCGATCGGGGTGACGCCGTGGCGGGCGAGGCTGGTCTCGGTCTGGTCGCGGTTCTCGGCGGCGTGGAGGTGCAGGGGCAGGCCGTGTTCGCCGGCGAGCCGGGCGATGGCGGCGAGGTCGGCGTCGTCCACCGTGTACGGGGAGTGCGGGGCGAGGGCCGTGGTGATGCGGCCGCCGGCGGAGCCGCGGTGCCGGAGCGCGAACTCCAGTGACCGCTCCTGGCCTTCGGGGCCTAGTGAGGAGAAGTAGGCCTCCCCCAGCAGCGCCCGCATGCCGCATTCCGCGACCACTCGCGCCACCGCGTCCATCGCGAAGTAGTGGTCGGCGAAGCAGGTGACGCCGGCGCGGATCATCTCGGCGCAGGCGAGCCGCGCCCCCAACTCGACGTCCCTTTGCGTGAGGTTGGACTCCACGGGCCAGACGACGTCGTTGAACCACTCCTGCGTGGGCAGGTCCTCGGCGAGGCCGCGCAGCGCGACCATCGGCGCGTGCGTGTGACAGTTGATCAGACCGGGCAGGGCGACCTGGCCCCTGGCGTCGATGCGCTCGGCCGCGGGCAGGTCCGCAGCCGCCGCGGTGGTCGTGACCGCCTGGACGATCCCGTTCCGTACGACGATCGCGGCGTCCTCCTCGAACCCGACGCGCTCTTGATCGTCGTGCACGAGGACCGTACATGCGCTGATGATGAGCTCGGCGGGACTGTCCGCGGCAGAAGGCGTCATCGCGCCAACGTACGACGAGGTCGTAGGGCGGCATGAGCCGAACCGCACATCCCGTCGCGGCACTGTCGCGGGGCGGGCCGGGCGAGCACCCTGGCCTCACCACCCCGTCTGTCGGCTGTTGAAAGAGGCCCGGCATGCTCCTCGGCACCTGGAACCTGGAGAACCTCTACCGGCCCGGCGGCCCGTACGGCCCGAAGGACGAGGCCGCGTACGGGGCGAAGCTCGCCGTGCTCGCCGCCGTGATCACGGAACTCGGCCCGGCCCTGCTCGGCGTGCAGGAGGTCGGAGACCCCGAGGCCCTGAAGGACCTGGCCGGGATGCTCGACGACGACTGGCATCTCGCCCTGTCCGAGCACGCGGACAGCCGGGGCATACGGGTCGGGTTCCTGAGCCGTACGGCCATGACGGTGCTGGCCGACACCACGGCGTTCCCGGCGGAGCTGCGTCCCGTGCAGACGGACGACTCGGGGGTGACGGTGGCGCGGGCGGGTCGGGGCTTTCTCGCCGTGGAGGTCGGGGACGAGCCGCTGCGGGTGGCCGTCTGTCACCTGAAGTCCAAGCTGCTGTCGTACCCGAACGGCCGGTTCCAGCCGCGCGACGAGGGCGAACGCGCCCGGTACGGCGCCTACGCCCTGTACCGGCGGGCCGCCGAGGCGACGGCCCTGCGCGCCCTCGCGGACGAGCTGCTGGACGGCGACGGGCAGGGCAGGGACGTGGCCGTACTGGGGGACCTCAACGACGAGGTGCAGGCCGCGACCACACAGATCCTGCTCGGCCCGCCCGGCTCGGAGATCGGCACGCCGGGGTACGAGAAGGCCGACCGGGGCGATGCGACCCGGCTGTGGGACGTGGCCCCGCTCATCCCGCCAGGACAGCGCTACTCCCGTGTCAACTCCGGGCGGCGCGAGCTGATCGACCATGTGCTGGTGAGCCACCGCCTGGTGCACCGGGTGACGGCGGCGGGCACGGGCCTGCCCGGCGAGGGACCACCCGCCCTGCCGTCGGTCGGCCCCGACCCGGCGGAGCGGCGGGGCGCGCCCGGGTCGGACCACGCGCCGGTGTGGATACGGGTCGGGGGCTGAGCACGATCGACGCCCCGGAGCGCCTGACCTGGGCGGTGCAGCTTCTCGACCCGGCACACGACGACCGGGTGCTGGAGATCGGCTGCGGACCAGGGGTCGCCGTCGCGCTGATCCACGACCGCCTCGTCACGGGCACCGTCACCGGCATCGACCGCTCCGCCAAGGCCGTCGAGGCGGCACGCCGCCGCAACAGCGGCGCGCTCGCCACCGGAAGGGCCGCCTTCCACGCCCTGTCGCTGGAGGACGCCGACTTCGCCGCCCGGTCCTTCGACAGGATCCTGGCCGTCAATGTGAACCTCTTCTGGACCCGCGCGGTGGACCGGGAACTGACCGCGGTGAGGCATTGGCTGACGCCGGGAGGCCTGCTGTGCCTGTGCTGGGAACCGCCGGACGGGAAGCGGGCCGGGGAGATCGCCGCGAAGGTGGAGCCGGCGGTCGCGGGGCACGGGTTCGCCACCGAGGTGCGCCGGGCGGCGACCGCGCGGGGTGCCGGACTGGTGGGGGTGTTGGGCACGGCGGTCGTGCCGGGGCGGTTATCCGGCGAGGGGCGTCCGGGGAGGTCGTAGCCCCACCCGCTCGGCCGGCCGGGCGAGTTCGTCGAGGAGGGCGGTGAGGCGCTCGGTGTGCTCGGGGCCGAGCCTTCCCGTGTCGTCGAGGTGGACGGCGCAGGCTGTGGTGGTGTCGACGAGGCGTTCGAGGAGGTCGGCCACCTCGTCGGCGCCCTCGGTGTGCCGGGCGAGGGCGGGCAGTTCGTGCGCGGACAGGGAGATGGCCGTCCGGGCCTCGGCGAGGGTGCGGTAGGCCTCGCGGCGCAGGGTCCAGCGGGTTGCGCGGTGGTCGGAGGGTGTGACGCGGTGGTCGGTCGGGGTGAGGGGGCGCTCGGAGGGCGTGCCGGGGCGCTTGGAGGGCGTGCTCGAGGTGCCGATGCGCGGGACGTCGGCCTCGTCGAGGACGTGGGTGAGGTAGGCGTACGCGGCCTCGCTCGCCGCGGCGAGCCGGGCGCGCACTCCCCCGCCCCGCTGTCCGGGCATCGGCAGGTGCCCGACGATCAGCACGATCGCGCAGGCCAGCAGCGTCTCGCCGATCCGTCCCATGGAGGCCTGCGGCTCGCCGCCGACCATGACCAGGGCGAGGACGAGGACGGTGACGACGGCGGTCTGGGCGGCGAAGTGCCGGGTGGCGACGGGTATGAGCGCTCCGCTGAGGGCGACGAGCGCGATGAGCCCTTCGGGCCGGGGCAGGACGGCGGCGAATCCGGCGAAGACGACGGCGCCGAGCACGGTCCCGGCGGCCCGGTTCAGTACCCGCGAGGCCAGCGGTCCCAGGTCGGGCTTGACGAGGAAGACGGCGGTGGCCGGCAGCCAGTACCAGTGCTCGTGCTGCCCGTACCACTGGCCCTGGTGCAGGGCCTGGGCGGCCGCCGAGCTGGCACCGAAGCAGAGGGCGACACGCAGTCCGTACTCGCGTCCGGCGCTGCCGAAGGCGGCACGCAGCCGGTCCTTTGGCGTACGGCGCCGGGTGTGCAGATCGCCGCCCCTGCCCTGGTCGAACACCTCGGCGGCGTGCAGGAGGGCGTCGTCGAGGGCGCGCAGCGCGGGCGCCGAGCGGGAGGGTGCGGGCAGCGGCCCGGTGTGGGAGTTGCCGCGTACGGCGGCGGCGAGCCGCCGGGGTCCTTCGGAGGCCCGCTCGGCCACGGCCTCTCCGGCCCAGGCCAACGCGGTGGCGGCCTCGGCGAGGGGGAGGGCGGCGGCGTACTGCGCGTGCAGCCGCCGCTCGGCGAAGGAGGAGGCGTACCGTCGCAGCCGGGGCCCGGCGAGGGCGTCCTGCGCGTGGTCGAGGGCGGCGGTGAGCGCGGCCCGGCGGCGGATCGCGTCGGGCCCGCCGACGGCGTCGAGCAGCTCGGCGACGGCGTCGTACACGCCGGCCACGGCCTTCCGCTCCCCGTCGAACCGGAAGTCCCCGGCGAGGGAGCCGGGCGTGGGCAGCACGAGCCGGAGCACGAGCAGCCACCCGGCGCCCGCGACGTAGGCGAGCGCACGCTCCCACCCCGGCTCCGGCAGGGGCATCCCGGCCCCGATCGCCGAGGCGACGAGCAGCTGCGTCCCGACGGCGGACGCGACGGGCCCGATCGCACTGACGCTCCCGGCGACGAGCCCGACGAACGTGAGGATCACGGTCAGCACCACCGCGCCGGTCTGCTGCCCGGCGTACGTCCCGGTCACCAGCCCCAGGGCACCGCCCAGCGCGGGCACCCCGATCCGCTTGACCGAGACCCGCCGGCTGCCGGGCCGGTCGTTGATCCCGGCGAGCATGGCGGCGATGGCGGCGACGACCCCGAGCGAGGTCCGCCCGACCTGCACGGCCACCAGCAGCAGCGGCCCCGCGGACAGAGCCCCCCGCGTCACCGCGCTCCAGGGCACCGGCCCCCGCTGAGCGCGCAGGGCGTGCGCCAGCCAGGGCGGCAACTTGGGAAGGACACGGCGGGACCGGGACACAGGGCTCCTGTCGACTCGTCGAGGGCAGGGGTGGGCCTTCGGGCGACGGTGGCCGGGCGGGGGTGTGGCTGCCCACAGTAGGCGGGGTTCCTGGAGGGAAGGTTTCCGGAACGTGACGGGGTCACGGGAAAGCCGGGTTCTTTATGAACGCAATCGGCGACGGCCGTACCGGTCAGCCCTCCGCTGCCTCCACGGCCCGGTTCAGGAGCGTCTCCACGTCGGTGATCCTCTGCTCGAGCTCGTCCGGAGCGCCGGTGAGGGTGCCCAGGATCGCGTCCACATCCCGCAGACCCGCCCGGGCGACGAGGCCCTTCTCGTTCGTGACCCACTCCCCCCGCGCCGCCAGCACCGCGTGCGCCGTCTGCGTCGCAGCCAGAGCGATCGCGCCCGCGGTTTGCGTGACCGCGCCCTTGGGCGCGTGGCCCGCCTTCGCGTACGCGAGGGTCGCCGTGGCCATGCCGTGCCAGTGGGCCGGGGCACTCTCGCGCAGCGCCGGCGGGTAGGCCGCGGGACGCGGCAGTTCGCCCCGCAGCACCTTGTTGATCGCGAGTTCGGCGACGAGCAGGTACGTCGGGATACCCGCCAGGTGGAACATCAGCGGCTCGACCCGGAAGCGGCCCTGCTCCGCCTCCGCCACCTCGTGTGCGACGACGTCGAGATCGCGGTAGTGCACGTCCACGCGCCGGCCGTCGACGGTCAGCCAGGCGCCGCCGTTGAAGACGCCGCCGCCCCACGCGCCGAGCTCGGAGACCTCGCCCTCCCAGCCGACAGCCCGGAGGTCGTCCGGGTCGAAGTCGCCTCGGTAGTAGATCGCCAGGTCCCAGTCGCTGTCCGGGCGTTCGGTGCCCTGGGCCCGGGAGCCGCCGAGGGTGACGGCCCGGACGGTGGGGAGGGCGGCGAGGCGGTCGGCGGTGGTGTCGAGGAAGGTCTGGTCCGGGAGGGTGGGCACGGGCACGGCTCCTGGGCGGGCGGGTGGCGGGGTCTGGTGAAGCGTAGAAGGACGGCTCGGTCGAGGTGTACCGAAATACGGGTGCGTCCACGCACCCGGGGGCCGGATGATCGGTGGGTTGCCGTCGGCTGCCGCCCGTAGATCGGAGCCCCCGTGATCCAGCGAGTCACTGTCCCGAGCCTGTTTCCGCCGCCCACTTACTCCCACGCCTCCGTCGTGGAGGTGGGCACGAAACTCGCGTTCCTCGCCGGGTCCGTTCCGCTGGACGCCGATGGCGAGCTCGTCGGTCCCGGAGATCCGATGCGGCAGGCCGAGCGGGTGATCGACAACCTGCACGAGCAACTGCGCGCCCTCGGCAGCGACCTGGCGCACGTCGTGGCGACCGACGTGTACGTCGTAGGCAGTGAGCCGGCCGTGCTGTCGGCCGTCTGGGACATCGTCGAGGCGTCCGGGCTCAGTGCGGGTCCGCACTCGTCGACGCTCATCGGCGTGGCGTGCCTCGGATACACGGGACAGCTGGTGGAGATTACGGCGACAGCCGTGGTTCCCGGCGAGCCGCCGGCCTGAGGCCTGAGGAGAGCGCCATGTTGATCGAGCACCGCGGGCGGCGCCCCGTCGTCCCCGAGTCCGCGTACGTCGCCCCGACGGCCGTCCTGTGCGGGGCCGTCGTCCTCGGTGAGCGCAGCCGGGTGCTGCACGGGGCCGTGCTCACCGCCGAGGACGGGGAGGTGCGGGTGGGCTCGGACGTCGTCGTCATGGAGAACGCGCTGGTGCGGGGGCGGGCCCGGCACCCCGCGGTGATCGGTGACGCCGTGCTGGTCGGCCCGCACGCCCATGTCAACGGGGCGACCCTGGAGGACGAGGTCTTCGTGGCCACCGGCGCCTGCGTCTTCCCGGGCGCCGTCGCGAGCGCCGGATCCGAGCTGCGGATCCACAGCGTGCTGCACGTCAACTCCGTGCTGCCGCCCGGCACCGTCCTGCCGATCGGCTGGATCGCGGCGGGAGCGCCCCGGGCCCGGCTCTTCGCCCCCGGCGAGCACGACGAGCTGTGGCAGGTGCAGGAGGCGCTGGACTTCCCCGGCACGGTGTACGGCATCCCGCGCGGCACCTCGATGCGGGAGGTGATGGCCCGGCAGGTGCGGTTCTACGGGGCCCATCGCGACGACGTCACGCTCGACGGCCCGTCATGAGCCAGTGCCGTTCGGGCGTCCCCACACCCTCCGCTTCGCCAGCGGCTCGGCGTAACTCCCCACCCTGCTCGTCGTCAGCCCCAGCGCCACCAGCGACTCCGCCAGTTTCACCGCCGCGGCGACCCCGTCCACGACCGGCAGGCCCAGCTTCTCCCCCACCACCCGCTGCAACCCCGTCATGCCGGCGCAGCCCAGCACCAGTACCTCGGCCCCGGCCGCGCACGCCCGCTCGGCGGCGGCCAGGAACGCCGTCTCGGTGCGCTCGTCGTCGCCGAGGTCGAGCACGTTCAGGCCCGTGCCGACGATCGCGGCGCAGTTCCGGGCCACGCCCGCCGTCTCCAAACTGTCCTCGATCTGGCCGACCGACCTCTCCAGCGTGGTGACGACGCCGTAGCGGCGGCCCAGCAGACAGGCCAGATGTGCCGCCGCCTCGGTGATGTCGACGACCGGTACGTCCACCAGTTCCCGGACGCCCTCGCGCCCGTGCTCCCCGAAGCCGGCGATGACGACGGCGTCGTACGGCGGTCCGTCGTACGTGCGCAGAGTGTCCAGGACGGCCGCGGCGGACAGGTAGCTGTCGAGCCAGCCCTCCGCCGACTCCGGCCCCCAGCTGGGGGTCAGTCCGGTCACGGTGGTGCCCGAACCTGCGGAGGCCCGGGCACCTCGTACGATCTCCTCGGTCATCTCCTGCGTGGTGTTGCAGTTGGTGACGACGATCCGCACGTCTCTCAGACCTCCACGGCCACGCGCTCGGCGGCACGTTCGCCGCGGCTCAGGACCGCGTACAGCCCGGCCGCGAGGGCCGTGCCGATGAACCAGGAGTACGGCGCCACGTCGCTGAAGTCCTTCACCAGCGCGAGCACCGCCGCGACACCCGCCGCCGGCAGGAAGGCCCACAGTGCCTTGGGGTTGACGCCCTTGCGGTAGTGGTAGCGGGAGCCGGGGGTGGCGTCGAAGAGTTCGTCCACGTTCACGCGGCCGCGCTTGACCCAGTAGTAGTCGAGCATGATCACGCCGAACAGCGGGCCGAGGAAGGCACCGAGGCCGCCGAGGAAGTAGTTCACGACGGTCGGGTTGGAGAAGAGGTTCCAGGGCGTGACGAGCAGGGCCGCGACCGTGCTGATCATGCCGCCGACCTTGAAGGTGATCTTCTGCGGCCAGACGTTGGCGAGGTCGTACGCCGGCGAGACGAAGTTGGCGACGATGTTGACGCCCATGGTGGCGATGGCGAAGGTCAGCGCGCCCAGCACCAGCACCCACGTGTTGCCGATCTCGGCGACGAGGTAGGCCGGGTCGGTGATCTCCTTGCCGAAGACCTCGAAGGCGCCCGCGGTGACGATGACCGACACGATCACGAAGGCCGTGGAGTTGACGGGCAGGCCCCAGAAGTTGCCGCGCTTGACCGTCCGGTAGTCGGGCGAGAAGCGGGAGAAGTCGCAGAAGTTGAGCATCAGGGTGCCGTACGTGGCGAGGACCAGCCCGATCGCGCCGAACCACTGGCGCCACTGCTCGCCCACGGAGACCGGGTGCGGGGTGGAGGTGAGCGAGATGGTCCAGCCGGCCTTGGCGAGGATCCACACGGCCAGCGCGATCATCACGAGCCAGATCGCCGGACCGCAGAAGTCCTGGAACTTCCGGACCGATTCCATGCCCCGGCTGATGATCGCCGCCTGGACCAGCCACAGCGCGATGAACGACACCCAGCCGAGCGCGTCGAGCCCCAGGAAGGAGGTGTGCGTCCACGACTTCAGGCCCGGCCAGGCCGCGAGCAGCATCACGTTGACGGCGACGGAGGCCAGGTAGGTCTGGATGCCGTACCACATGATGGCGATCACGGCCCTGATCAGCGCCGGGATGTTGGCGCCCCAGACGCCGAAGGCGATCCGGCTGACGACCGGGAAGGGGACGCCGTGGCGCTGCCCGATCTTCCCCATCCAGTTCATGCCGATATAGATGATCACGAAGCCGACGAGCAGGGACGTGAAGATCTGCCAGACGTTCATGCCCAGGAAGAGCAGCCCGGCGGCGAAGGTGTAGTTGCCGAGGTTGTGGACGTCGGACATCCACATGGCGAAGAGGTCGAAGACCTTCCAGTTGCGCTTCTTCGCGGGCGCGAGGTCTTCGTTGGTGAGCCGGGGATCGGGGACGAACGCTGGTGTGCCGGTGGCTTCGGCACGGTCGGCGAGGGACACGGGGCCTCCATGAGCAAGGGGACGAAGGAGGACTGCTCTGCGAGAGGTTTGGTATACCAAACAGCGCACATGGTCTCCCCGTCAACCGTCCTGACCGATGTCGCTCTTGTTAACGCTGCGTAAAAGACACCCCGCGTCGGCGAAGATGGGCTTCATGACGAAGATCGAACCCATCGGAGCGGTGCGCGAACGCGTCACGGCCGACCTGCGGCAGGAGATCATCGCGGGCAGCCTCCGTCCCGGCGATCGCCTGGTCGAACGCGAGCTGGCGGAGCGTTTCGGAGTCTCGCGCGTCCCGGTCCGCGAGGCGATCCGCGCACTGGTCGCCGAGGGCTTCGTCCACTTCGAGACACCGCGCCGCACCGTCGTACGCCGTCTCACCCCGAACGACGTCAAGGAACTGTTCGAACTGCGCGAGGCCTTGGAGGTCTACGCCGCCGGACTCGCCGCGTCCCGCGCGACACCGGGAGACCTGGCCGAGGTCCAGGCGCTCCTCGACCGCGCGGCCGCCGCCACCGAGGCCGGGGACGCCGAGCTGATCACGGACCTCAACAGCCGCCTGCACGACCGCATCGTGGCGATGGCCGGCAACAGCCTGCTGACCGAGGCCCTGGAACCGGTCGCCGGCAGGCTGCGCTGGATGACCCGGCGCAACGAGGAGTGGCCCCAGCTCCTCGTGGAGCACCGCGAGCTCTACGAGGCGATCGCCTCGGGCGACCCGGACCGGGCCCGCGCGCACGCGCTCACACACGTGCGCACCAACTACCGCTCCACGGTGCGGCATCTGTTCGGGGAGGAGGAGACCCCTTAGGGGGTGGCCGTCGGCAGTTCCGCCGTCCGCGCGGCCGTCCGCAGGACGTCGCGCAGCATCGCCGGGGTGAGACGGCCGGTGAAGGTGTTGCGCTGGCTGACGTGGAAGCAGCCGAAGAGCTCCAGGCCGTCCAGGCGGAACCGGGCCCCGTGGCCGAAGGCGGGCCGTGGCCGGGGCACGGACCAGCCCGCCTCGGCGAACGCGGGCAGCGCGGCCTGCCAGCCGAAGGCGCCGAGCACGACCACGGCCCGCAGCGTCGGACGCAACAGCCGCAGCTCCTGCACGAGCCAGGGACGGCAGGTGTCCCGCTCCTGCGGGGTGGGCTTGTTCGCGGGCGGGGGGCAGTGCACGGGCGAGGTGACGCGTACGCCGTACAACTCCAGGCCGTCGTGGGCGTGCTCGGCGGTGGGCTGCGAGGCGAGGCCGACGTCGTACAGCGCCTCGTACAGGACGTCCCCCGAGCGGTCGCCGGTGAACATCCGGCCGGTGCGGTTGCCGCCGTGGGCGGCGGGGGCGAGCCCGACGATCAGCAGCCGGGCGTCCGCCTGCCCGAACCCGGGCACCGGCCGGCCCCAGTACGTCCAGTCCGCGTAGGCGGCTCGCTTGGCCCGGGCCACCTCCTCACGCCAGGAGACCAGCCGCGGGCAGGCCCGGCAGTCCGTGATGCGCCGGTCGAGCAGAGGAAGACCGCTGGCGTCCATCACTCCAGCGTAGGTGGTGGTGGGGCCGCCCCCTCACCGGGAGGCAGAAGGCTCAGGTCATGCCGGCACGTGAGCCCGGGGTGGTGGTCGTGTCCGGCGCGGACCGTGCCTCGACGCGGCGTAGCCAGAGCAGGGCCCCGGACAACAGCGCCGCACCGGTCAGCAACCACGGCAGCGGGCCCGGCCGCAGCGCGCCGACGACGAGGCCGGCGAGCGCGCCGACCAGTTGCAGGGCGAGGGACTGGACGGACAGGGCGGTGGCGCGGCCGGCGCTGGTGACGCGGCGGTGCAGCAGGTCGTTCTGGTTCGGGGACGCGGCGCCGATGCCGAGGTAGAGCAAGCAGAAGCCGACGACGGTGAGGGCCGTGGCGAGCGGGTGCGTGGTGGTTGCGGTGACACCGAGCAGCAGCATGCCTCCCGCGCCCGTCCCGAGACAGACCAGCACGGCCCGCTCGTCACGGCCCGCGATCCGGGCGGCGAGCGGCGCGAGGTGGCTGCCGACACCGTTGCAGACGAAGCCCGCGCAGGCGAGCGCGGCGTACACCATCGCTCCGGAACCGGGCGCTCCGGTCAGCTCGACGGTGCGGCCCGGGATGAGCAGTTCGATGGTGGCCAGGGCGCTGCCGACGGCCGCGGCGGTGAGCAGGACCCGGCGGACCAGCGCGTCCCGGCCACCCAGCCGCAGCCCGTCCAGGACGGTGACCGGGACGCCGCGCAGCACCGAACGCAGGGTGGCCGGCTGTCGCGGCGGCTCCCGCAGCGCGGCCAGCACGTAGCAGACGGAGACGCCCCTGACGGCAGCCGCCAGCAGGATGGGAACGGACAGGGGCAGTACCGCACCGGATGTCGCCTCGCTCAACCGGCCGCCGAGGTCGGGCCCGAGACCGAGCAGCCAGGGCAGGGCGCCACCGAGCAGGATGCCGGCCGCGAGCGCGGCGGAGGTCGCGGAGCCGCCCCGGGCCAGGCCCGTCCGCAGCTCGGCGTCGGGGCCGGAGTGCGCCTGGACGGTGTCGACGTACCAGGCCTCGGCGGTACCGCTGGCCAGGGCACGGGCCGCGCCCATGAGCACCATGCCGGCGGTGAGTACCCAGGCGGTGGTGCCGAGGCCGACCAGGGTGAAGGCGACCACGTTGAGCGCACCGGCCATGGCCAGGACCGGCCGGCGCCCGAGGACGTCCGAGAGCCCGCCCGTCGGCAGCTCCAGCGCGGCCACGGTCAGCGAGTGAGCGGCGAAGAGCCCCGCCACCGCGGCGAGGGACATGCCGCGCTCGCTGAACAGCAGGACCATCGAGGCCAAGCCGAGGCCCGACGGCAGCCATAAGAGCGCGCAGACGGTGACGTAGCGGCGGCGAACGGTCCGCAGCTCGGTCAGCTCGGTCACGAGGCGTCCTCGCGGTCCGTCTCCTCGCGGCCCGTGTCCCTGTGGTCGTGCGGGGCGAGCGGCAGCCCGGCGGCGAGGAACAGGACGTTCTCGGCGCGGGGGTCGTCCGCGTCACGGGCCGTCAGCTCCTCCAGCTTCCGGGTCACGGCGTCCCAGAGCTCGGTGAGCGACTCGGCCGTCAGCCGGGGCATGAGGTCGCTGATCCCGGACGGCTCCACCCACTCCTGGCCGAACCGCCCGGCGGCCATGTCGGCCTCGTGCCGGGCGAGGGACGTCTCCAGGTGCTCCAACTGCCGCCGCCGCGCCAGGCTGACGAAGGCACGACCCGCCTCGGAGGACTCCATCGCCTCGTTGCTCCAGGACGTCACGGTGTGCCGGGTCCGCCAGCGCCGCTCCCGCCCGTCACGGTGCTCGGCCTCGGTGATGAACGCGCACTTCGCCAGCACCCGCAGGTGGTAACTGGTCGACGCCGACGACTCCCCCGTCCGCGCGGCGAGCTCACTGGCCGTGGCGGGCCCGTCCTGCCGCAGCAGCCCGAGCAACTGGATGCGCAGGGGGTGGGTGAGGGCTTTCAGGGCATCGGTGTCGTGCTCGGGGTCGAGAACGCGCTTGTGCTCGTCGCTGTCCATGCCGGGAGGGTAGGCCGCCGCCGCCACTCACCAAAAGACATTTTGCAAAACTAGTTTTGCAGAACTGGGCCGGAGGGCGCTCCCCTGCCCGGACGGCCCGAAAACAGGCGACGCGAAGGACTAAGGTCGGGGACATGGCTTCTCAAGGAGCGGAGTACGACGAGGCGAGCGACACGAAGGCCGCGGACTCGAAGGCCGCGGGCCCCAAAGCCGTGGACCCGAAGTCCGTAGACCCTAAGGGGTCCTTGCAGAAAGATCTACTTGTGGCACGGTGGAGGTGGACGTGATCCCGTGCTTTGTGGGGGTGACCATGACACGGCGGAAGCCGTGGGAGGTCAGCGACGAGTTGTGGGCGGTGATCGAGCCGCTGCTGCCGAAGCATGAGCGGCGGTTCCGGTATCCGGGGCGCAAGCGGATCGATGACCGCAAGACGCTCCAGGGCGTGCTGTTCGTCCTCTACACCGGGATCCAGTGGGAGTACCTGCCGCAGGAGTTGGGGTTCGGTTCCGGTCCTACCTGTTGGCGGCGGCTGGCCGAATGGCAGCAGGCCGGGGTGTGGGAGGAACTCCAGCGGGTGCTGCTGGACCGGTTGCGGGCGGCGGACCGCCTGGACTTCTCCCGCGTCACCGTTGACGCCTCGCACGTGCAGGCCAAGCGGGGGCGAAGCAGCCCAAAAGTCGGTCCGAGTCCGGTTGACCGTGCGCGGCCGGGCTCGAAGCATCACGTGCTGACCGAGGCGCACGGTATCCCTCTGCGGGTGTCGTTGACGGGTGGGCACCGCAACGACGTCACGCAGCTCCTGCCGCTGGTCGACGGCGTGCCGCCGGTGCGGGGCAAGCGGGGCAGGCCTAGGCGCAAGCCCCGGGCGTTGTATGCCGACCGCGGGTACGACCACGACAGTTACCGCCGCCGACTGCGCGAGCGCGGCATCGTCCCGAAGATCGCCCGGCGCGGACAGCCCCATGGCTCGGGCCTGGGCCGGGTGCGATGGGTCGCTGAGTCCGCCATCGCCTGGCTCCACGGCCCACGCCGCTTACGGACCCGCTGGGAAACCCGAGACGACATGCACGACGCCTTCCTCCAGCTCGCTCACTGCATGACCCTCGCCCGCAAGAACCCAGCATTCTGAAAGGACCCCTAAGGCCGTGGACCCCAAGGCCGTGGATCCCAAGGCCGTGGATCCCAAGGTCGCGGCCGCGATCGCCGCCGCCGAGGCAGCCGGGCCGAAGAGCGGCGAGACCGTCCGCGTGGACAGCTGGATCTGGGCCGTTCGCCTCGTCAAGACCCGTTCCCTGGGCGCCACCGCCTGCCGGGGCGGACACGTCCGCGTCAACGGCGAGCGCGTGAAGCCCGCCCACGCCGTGCGCATCGGCGACGAGGTGCGCCTGCGGCACGAGGGCCGGGAGCGGATCGTCGTCGTCACACGGCTGATCCGCAAGCGGGTCGGCGCCCCCGTGGCCGCCCAGTGTTACATCGACAACTCCCCGCCGCCCCCGCCTCGCGAGGCCGTCGCCCCGGCCGGCATCCGCGACCGCGGCGCGGGCCGCCCGACGAAGCGGGACCGTCGCGAATTGGAACGCCTACGCGGCTTGGCCGGACCCGGTCCGGGACCGGGAAGCGGCCCCGGCCCCGGCCCCGCTGGACGGTCGGGCAAGCCGAGGCCGTGACCGGCTCACGCCGCGGCACGGTCACACCCGGAGCCGCAGCAGGCGCAGCAGCTCCGCGTTGTGCCCCCGCCGCGCCCAGGCGATGAGGGCGAGCGGCACGATCAGGATGAGCGGCGTCGCCGCGTACTGCCCGTCGAAGACGGCGATCCGGACGACGAACCCGCCCACCATCAGTGCGCCCAGCGCCATCGCCGCCACCGACTGGAGCACCGGTATCAACAGGGCGACCGCTCCGGCCAGTTCGAGCGCGCCGATGGTGTACATCCCCGCGCTGCCCCACCCGAGCTGCTCGAACGACTCCGCAGCCGACGGGTGCCCGATCAGCTTGGGCAGGGCGCTCGCGATCCCGTAGACGAGGGCGAGCAGCACCTGGAGACCGCGCAGCGCGATCCGGGCACGCCGCCCGCGAGCGGTCGCGGACTCGGCGACGACGACACCGGCCGGGGCGGAGGAGCCGGCGGTGGCGGGAGCGGTGCTCTCGGACATGGAGATCTCCTGTGGGAAGCGGTCCGTAGTGATGTCGCGGGGATAGACCGCCCCTCCCCCTCGAACTCATCGCCGCCCGACGGATTTTCACCCCGCCTCCCTCCGATCGAAGTGAGGGTCGAAATCGAAGTGCGGGTCGAAACAGCGCACCCCCCTAGACCGTCGGCACCGCCCTCACCCAGACCCGATCCTCCGTCAGGTACTGGTCCACCCTCAGGCCCGCTTCCTCCAACGCCTCCTCGAACTGTTCCCTGGTCAGCGGTCGTGCCCGGAACGTCTGCGTCCAGACCGCGTCCGGGAACTCGTACTCCGCGCGCACCGAGTTGACCCCGTCGCCGACCGGCTCCGACGACACGATCCGCACGGTGAAACCGCCGGGGTCCGCCCGCTCGCGCGGCACGTTCGTGTGGTAGTCCTCGCCCTCCCGCTGGATCAGCACGGAGCCGCCCTTCGCGACATGCCGCACGCACGTGCGCAGCAGGCCCCGCCGCACCTCGGCGTCCCCGGCGTGCACGAGGAACGACGCGAGCAGCACCACGTCGAACTTCTCGCCCAGGTCCAGGTCCTCGATCGGGCCGCATATCGTCCGGGCCCCGCGTACGCGCTCCAGCATCTCGGCGGACTCGTCCACCGCCGTGACCTTGAACCCGCGCTCCAGCAGCGCATGGGTCATGCGCCCGACGCCGCTGCCCAGCTCCAGGACGCGCGCGCCCGCCGGCACCGCTGCCGCGATGACGTCCGGTTCGTCCCCCACGGGCAGCCGCGAGTAGAGCTCTACCGCGCAGCCGTCCGGAGTGATGGCCCCCGGTCCGGTCCCCTCGTGCCCCTCACGCATTTTCAGCTCCATGCCCGCCCAACGGACCACATCTGCACGCCCGTTCCCGTCCCCGGTCGCGTTCACCCGCCCGAGTGAACGATGTGCCTCACCAGCCCGGGCTCCCCCGTTGGTCGGCATCCGCGGCGAGGAGTACGTTGCAGACAGGAGCGGAGATCGTGATGCGTACGGGCAGTGAACCGAGGACTGCGCGCAGTGCCCTGCGGGCGCGCTTCTGGCTGAGCGTGTGGGGACTGGTCTGGGCGCTCTTCGGGACGGTCGCGTTCACGCTCGCCGGGCGGACCGGCTGGGCCATCGCCTGCGGCGTGCTGCTGCTGGTCGTCACGATCGACCTCGTCATCGTCCTCAGGCACATCCGCCAGGGCCCGCACTACCAGCCGGGCCCCGACATCCCGCCCTACCGTCCACCGGACGATCACCCTTGAGGCAGACGGGGACGGCCGCTCACGAGTCGAAGCGCGCCGCCTTCAAGAACCGCGGGTTCGGGTCCAGCGCGGCGGCCAGGCGGAAGTGGCGCTTGGCCTGGTCGGGGCGGCCCTGGCGCTCATACGTGCGGGCGAGCGCGAAGTGCGCGAACGCGTTGTCCGGCTCGCGCTCCAGGACGATCGAGAACTCGAGCTCCGCCGGCCTCAGCTGCGCCGCCGCGAAGAAGGCACGCGCGCGCAGCAACCGCGCGGCGGTGTTCTCCGGGTGTGCGGCGATGACTCCGTCGAGAAGCTTCACCGCGCCCCGCGGGTCCCGCGCAGCGAGCAGTTGCTCGGCGGCACGGAAATCGATGACGTGCGTCTCCGGAGTACGTCCGGTCGAACCGCTTATCTCGGGCACGGCAGAGTCCTTCCCTCACTGCGGGGGTTCAACGCCCCCGTGAGATGCCGCTATTCCGGAGGGGACGGCCGGGGCGCGTGCGACCTGCGTGCCAGCTCGGCCCACACGTCCTTCACGCGGCGCTCCAGGTCCTCCAGCGGGACGTCGTTGTCGATGACGATGTCCGCGATCTCCCGGCGCCGCTCGCGTGTCGCCTGGGCGGCCATCCGCGCGCGTGCGTCCTCCTCGGTCATGCCGCGCAGCCGTACGAGCCGGTCGAGCTGGGTTTCGGGGCTCGCGTCGACGACGATCACGACGTCGTACAGCGGCGCCAGGCCGTTCTCCGTGAGGAGCGGGACGTCGTGCACGACGACCGCGTCCTCGGCGGCGGCCTCCTCGAGCTCGCGAGAGCGGGCGCCCACGAGGGGGTGCACGATCGAGTTGAGCGTGGCGAGCTTCGCCGGGTCGGCGAAGACGATGGAGCCGAGCCCGGGCCGGTCCAGGCTGCCGTCGGCCGCGAGGACTTCCTCGCCGAAGGCCTCCACGACCGCGGCGAGCCCCGGGGTCCCCGGTGCGACGACCTCCCGCGCGATGCGGTCCGCGTCGATCAGCACGGCTCCGCACGCGACCAGCAGCCGTGACACCTCACTCTTGCCGGCGCCGATCCCGCCGGTCAGGCCCACCTTCAGCATGAGCCGAGCTTAGGCCCTGCCAGAAGCAGGGCCCTGTCCAGGTCTCCCGGTGCTCAGCTGTCGCCTTCTCTCTCCGCCAGGAACTTCTCGAACTCCCGCCCGATCTCGTCCGCCGACGGGATGTCCACCGGCTCGGCGAGCATGTTGCCCCGGGTCTCGGCGCCCGCGACGGCGTCGTACTGGTGCTCCAGGCCCTCCACGAGCGCGGTGAGGTCCTCGTCGCCCTCGCGGATCTGCCGGTCGATCTCCGTCTGCGTGCGGTGCGCGTCCGAGCGCAGGGCGTGCGCGATACCGGGCAGCACCAGCCCGGTCGCCGCCGTGATGGCCTCCAGGACCGTCAGGGCCGCGTCCGGGTACGGGGAGCGGGCGATGTAGTGCGGGACGTGGGCAGCCACGCCCAGGACGTCGTGCCCCGCCTGGAGCAGGCGGTACTCGACGAGCGACTCGGCGCTGCCGGGCACCTGCGCCTCCTCGAACGGGCTGGTGTGGCCCGGGACGAGGTCGGTGCGGTTGCCGTGCGGGGTCAGGCCGACTGGCCTGGTGTGCGGAACGCCCATGGGGATGCCGTGGAAGTTCACCGACAGGCGGACGCCGAGCCGCTCCACGATCTGCTTCACGGCCGCGGCGAAGCGCTCCCACTCCACGTCCGGCTCGGGACCGGACAGCAGCAGGAACGGCGCTCCGGTGGCGTCCTGCACCAGCCGCACCTCGATGGCGGGGTCCTCGTAGTCGCTCCAGCGGTCGCGCTTGAACGTCAGCAGCGGGCGGCGGGCGCGGTAGTCCACGAGCCGGTCGTGGTCGAAGCGGGCGACGACCTGGTGGGGCAGCGAGTCGAGCAGCCGGTCGACGATCTGGTCGCCCGTCTCGCCGGCGTCGATGTATCCGTCGAAGTGGTAGAGCATGACAAGACCGGCCGACTCCTGGGCCAACGCCATGTCGACGACGGCCAGGCCCTTCGGCTCCCATGCGTACAAACCCTGCGGATCAAGCACAGTGACCGCTCCTCCTCGTGTCCGTACTGCACAACGTCCTTGCGGGGACCGGCATTCCCCGGAGGAGGAGAATCATGATCTTTCCGGAGGCAGCACTGAGGGGCCGCACCTCGAAAGGTACGGCCCCTCAGTCAGGAGCTACTGCTCAGTGGGCGTCAGCTCTGGCCGCCGGCCAGCTTCTCGCGAAGCGCGGCGAGCGCCTCGTCCGAGGCCAGCGCGCCGGAGTTGTCCGGGCCCTCCGAGGAGTAAGAACCGCCACCACCGCCGGACGCGGCCGGAGCGGCGGCCTCGCCACCCTCGGCAGCGGCCTGGGCGTCCGCCTCGCGGGACTTGATGACCTGCGCCTGGTGCTGCTCGAAGCGCTGCTGCGCCTCGGCGTACTGGCGCTCCCACTCCTCGCGCTGCTTCTCGTAGCCCTCGAGCCAGTCGTTGGTCTCGGGGTCGAAGCCCTCGGGGTAGATGTAGTTGCCCTGGTCGTCGTAGGACGCGGCCATGCCGTACAGGGTCGGGTCGAACTCGACCGCGGACGGGTCGGCACCGAAGGACTCGTTGGCCTGCTTCAGCGAGAGGCTGATGCGACGGCGCTCGAGGTCGATGTCGATGACCTTGACGAAGATCTCGTCGTTGACCTGGACGACCTGCTCCGGGATCTCCACGTGGCGCTCGGCCAGCTCGGAGATGTGGACCAGACCCTCGATGCCCTCGTCCACGCGGACGAACGCACCGAACGGAACCAGCTTCGTGACCTTGCCGGGCACGACCTGGCCGATCTGGTGGGTGCGGGCGAACTGCTGCCACGGGTCTTCCTGGGTCGCCTTCAGCGACAGGGAGACGCGCTCGCGGTCCATGTCGACGTCGAGGACCTCGACGGTGACCTCCTGGCCGACCTCGACAACCTCGGACGGGTGGTCGATGTGCTTCCAGGACAGCTCGGAGACGTGGACCAGGCCGTCGACGCCACCCAGGTCCACGAAGGCACCGAAGTTGACGATCGAGGAGACGACGCCGGAACGGACCTGACCCTTCTGGAGGGTCGTGAGGAACGTCTGGCGGACCTCGGACTGGGTCTGCTCCAGCCAGGCACGGCGGGACAGGACCACGTTGTTGCGGTTCTTGTCCAGCTCGATGATCTTGGCCTCGAGCTCCTTGCCCACGTAGGGCTGGAGGTCGCGGACGCGGCGCATCTCGACCAGGGAGGCCGGGAGGAAGCCACGGAGGCCGATGTCGAGGATGAGACCACCCTTGACGACCTCGATGACGGTACCGGTGACGATCCCGTCCTCTTCCTTGATCTTCTCGATGGTGCCCCAGGCACGCTCGTACTGGGCGCGCTTCTTCGAGAGGATCAGGCGGCCTTCCTTGTCCTCCTTCTGGAGAACAAGGGCCTCGATCTCGTCACCGACGGCGACGACCTCGTTCGGGTCGACGTCGTGCTTGATCGAGAGCTCGCGGCTCGGGATCACACCTTCGGTCTTGTAACCGATGTCGAGCAGGACCTCGTCCCGGTCGACCTTCACGATGACGCCGTCGACGATGTCGCCGTCGTTGAAGTACTTGATCGTCTCGTCGATCGCGGCGAGGAAGGCTTCCTCGTTACCGATGTCGTTGACCGCTACCTGCGGGGTGGTTGCGGTGGTCTCGGTGCTGCTCGTCATGTGGGAAAGGGCTCCGGTACGGACATTGAAGTCGTAGGTACTGCTACGCCGGGAGCCCGTTTCGCTCTGCAGAAGCCGGACAGCCAAGGAAGCGCCACACGAAATTGGTGACGCCTCGACAACCGAGGGGACATACATACAGATGCGAGCGCAGCCTGCTACGTCTGAGGTGCGCAGGCCCGCAGCGCAACTTGTAGCATACGGGGGCAGCCGGGCAGGGTCAATGCGCGAAGCCGCCCACCCGGGGCGGATCACCGCATACCCGGCACAAGTCGTGTCGTCCGAGGCCACGCAGGGCGTGCGACGCCCCTTTCGGGACACCTCCGGGACCGGCTGGACGGAAGAGTACGACGAGGGAGCCGATCATCCAAGAGCCCGAAGCGTCCGAACCCGAGGCCACCCGGCGTACCGCCGGAGTCACGGAGAGCTCCCGGGCCAACCGGGGCTGGTGGGACCGCAACGCCGACGAGTACCAGACCGAGCACGGCACGTTCCTCGGCGACGGCCGCTTCGTGTGGGGCCCCGAGGGTCTGGACGAGGTGGAGGCCGAGCTGCTCGGCCCGCCGGAGGAGCTGAAGGGCAAGGACGTCCTGGAGATCGGCGCGGGCGCGGCGCAGTGCTCGCGCTGGCTGGCCGGCCAGGGGGCCCGCCCGGTGGCCCTGGACATCTCGCACCGGCAGTTGCAGCACGCGCTGCGCATCGGCGGACCCTTCCCCCTGGTGTGCGCCGACGCCTGTGCGCTGCCCTTCGCGGACGGCTCGTTCGACCTGGCCTGCTCGGCGTACGGGGCGCTGCCCTTCGTCGCCGACCCGCGCCTGGTGCTGCGGGAGGTGCGCCGGGTGCTGCGGCCCGGGGGCCGTCTGGTCTTCTCGGTGACGCACCCGATCCGTTGGGCCTTCCCGGACGAGCCGGGACCGGAGGGACTGTCGGTGTCGGGTTCGTACTTCGACCGCACGCCCTACGTCGAGCAGGACGAGGAGGGCCGCGCGGTCTACGTCGAGCACCACCGCACGCTCGGCGACCGCGTCCGGGACGTGGTGGCCGCGGGCTTCCGGCTGGTGGACCTGGTGGAGCCTGAGTGGCCGGCCTGGAACACCTCCGAGTGGGGCGGCTGGTCGCCACTGCGCGGGAACCTGATCCCGGGGACGGCGATCTTCGTGTGCGTACGAGACTGAGTGCGTGATCCGTTACGACGCCCTGGACGCCCTGCCCGTACGCGGTGCCCTGCCCGCCCTGGACGACGCCCTGGAGGGGCACGGCACCGCCGTCCTCGTGGCGCCGCCCGGCACCGGAAAGACGACCCTGGTGCCCCTGGCTCTCGCGGGGTTGCTCGGAAAGGGGCCTCGGCGGCGGGTGATCGTCGCCGAGCCGCGGCGGATCGCGGCCCGGGCGGCGGCGCGGCGGATGGCGTGGCTGCTGGGCGAGAAGGTGGGCGGGAGCGTCGGCTACACCGTGCGCGGGGAACGCGTCGTCGGGCGGCACACGCGCGTGGAGGTCGTCACGACCGGTGTGCTGGTGCAGCGGGTGCAGCGGGACCAGGAGCTGGCCGGTGCCGATGTGGTGGTGCTCGACGAGTGCCACGAGCGGCACCTGGACGCGGACACGGCGGCGGCGTTCCTGTGGGACGTGCGGCAGACGCTGCGCCCGGAGCTGCGGTTGGTGGCCGCCTCGGCGACGACCGACGCGCAGGGGTGGGCCGCGCTGCTGGGCGGCGCTCCGGTGGTCGAGGCCCAGGGGACGGCGTATCCGGTGGAGGTCGTGTGGGCGCCGCCGGTGCGGCCCGTACGGCCGCCGCACGGGATGCGTGTCGATCCGGCGCTGCTGACGCATGTGGCGTCGGTGGTGCGCCGGGCGCTGGCCGAGCGGGACGGGGACGTGCTGTGTTTCCTGCCGGGTGTGGGCGAGATCGCCCGGGTCGCCGGGCAGCTCGGGGAGCTCGGGGACGTCGAGGTGCTTCAGGTGCACGGGCGGGCGCCCGCGGCCGTGCAGGACGCCGTGCTGGCCGGCGGGGAACGGCGCCGGGTGGTGCTGGCCACGTCGGTGGCGGAGTCGTCGCTGACGGTTCCCGGTGTGCGTGTGGTCGTCGACTCCGGGCTGGCGCGGGAGCCTCGCGTCGATCACGCGCGCGGGCTGAGCGCGCTGACGACCGTACGGGCGTCGCAGGCGGCCGGGCGGCAGCGGGCGGGGCGGGCCGGGCGTGAGGCGCCGGGGGCGGTGTACCGGTGCTGGGCGGAGGCCGAGGATGCGCGTCTGCCGCGTTTTCCCTCGCCGGAGATCAAGGTGGCCGACCTGACGGCGTTCGGGCTTCAGGTGGCGTGCTGGGGGGATCCGGACGCGTCCGGGCTGGCGTTGCTGGATCTGCCGCCCTCCGGGGGCATGGCGGCGGCTCGAGAGGTGCTGCGGGCTGTGGGGGCGGTCGACTCCGCCGGTCGTGCCACTGAGCGGGGTGTTGCTCTGGCTCGGTTGGGACTGCATCCGCGGTTGGGGCGGGCCCTGGTGGATTCCGTGCCGTTCGTGGGGGCTGAGCGGGCCTCGGAAATCGTCGCCCTGTTGAGCGAGGAGGCTCCTCGGGAGTACGGGGATGATCTGGCGGGTGCGTTGCGTCGTGCTCGGCGTGGGGATGACGCCTATTCCGGACGCTGGCGGGCGGAGGTTCGGCGACTGCGGGCCGTCGTTTCAGGCGTTTCCCACCCGCCCGCCCGTGTCTCGCATCCAGCGGCACGGTTCGACGCGTGGGCGAACTCCTCGGAAGAACGCCAGGTCGGGCTCGTCGCCGCTCTCGCCTTTCCCGAGCGTGTCGCCAAGGTCGACGGCGGGTCGTACCTCATGGCGTCCGGAACCCGTGCCGAGGCCGCGGACGGGAGCACGCTGCGTGGTTCCCCCTGGATTGCTGTCGCCATGGCCGACCGGCCCGTCGGCAAGGGGCACGCGCGCGTGCGGCTGGGGGCCGTGGTCGACGAAGGGGTCGCCCGGCTCGCCGCGGTGGCGCTGCTTCAGGAGCGGGACGAGGTGCGCTGGGACGGCGGGGACGTCGTGGCGCGGCGGGTGGAGCGGCTGGGAGCCGTGGAGTTGGCGGTGCGGCCGCTGAAGGACGCCGATCCCGGGCTCGTACGCGGTGCGCTGCTGGACGGGCTGCGGCGGGAGGGGTTCGGGGTACTGCGGTGGTCGCCGGAGGCCGGTGTTCTGCGGCAGCGGCTCGCGTTTCTGCGGCTGCATCTCGGTGAACCGTGGCCCGACGTTTCCGACGATGCGCTGCACGCGCGCGTGGAGGAGTGGCTGGAGCCGGAGCTGAGCCGGGCCCGGCGGCGGGCCGACCTGGCGCGGATCAACGCCGGGGAGGCGCTCGCGCGGCTGCTGCCCTGGACCTCCGGGGAGGCAGGGCGGCTCGACGAGCTCGCCCCGGAGCGGATCACCGTGCCGAGCGGGTCGAGGATCCGCGTCGACTACTCCCGGCCCGAACAGCCTGTGCTGGCGGTGAAGTTGCAGGAGATGTTCGGGCTCCAGGAGTCGCCGCGGGTCGCGGGGGTGCCGCTGCTCGTCCATCTGCTGTCCCCGGCCGGGCGGCCGGCCGCCGTCACCGCGGACCTCGCCTCGTTCTGGAAGGACGGCTACAAGGGCGTACGGGCGGAGCTGCGCGGGCGGTATCCGAAGCATCCGTGGCCCGAGGACCCGGCCGGGGCCAAGCCGACCCGGCACACCAGCGCCCGGCTCAGGCGGTGACCACCGCCCTGCTCATGCGCTGACCGGTGACGGTTCCTCGGCCTCCGTGGGGGCCGGGCCGGACGGGCGGCGGCTGCGGGCCTCCAGGTACAGCGCGAGGGCCAGCAGGAGGATGCCTAGGGCCAGGGAGCCCCACGGCAGGGAGGACGTCATCAGCAGGATGAGCAGGCGTTGGGACTTCACCAGGTCGACTGTGTGCGTGATGTAGTCCTCGCGCATCTTCACGTGCCCGGCGAAGGCGGTCACCTTGTCGCGGTCGCCGAGGAGGGTGCCGCCGCGCAGTTCCTCCTTGTGGAGTTCCTCGCCGTAGACGGGGGCGCCGGTGAGGGGTTCGACCCAGAACTTGCGGACCGTGGTGTACCAGCGGGTGGTGCCGGTCTCGGCGACCGACTCGGCGGTGAGGCCCTCCACGGGCAGCGTCTTGGGGATCCTCACCTTGGTCCAGGGGATGGTCTGCTCGAAGTAGTAGACCTCCAGGCCGCGGAAGTCCTGTGTGCCCTTGTAGTGGATGGGGGCGGTGACGCGGGCCTGGGCGTCGAAGTACTCGTAGTCCCGTTTCTCCGTGAGGAACGGCCATTTGAACTCGAGGCCCTCGCGGCGCACGGGGTCGCCGTCGACCATCTCGCCGGTGGCGTGGACGGGTTCCTGGGTGTGGGCGTCGAAGATGTAGCGCTCGGGGATCTTCGACACCATCTCGCCGTCGGGGCCGACCACGTAGGACAGGCCGTCCCAGACGACCACGTCGCGGCCCGCCGACTCCTCGATCCGCTCGGAGGCCTCGACGTTGCCCTTGAGGGTCTGCACGATCGTGACCTTGGGGACCGTGCGGGCCCGCATCGTGCCGTAGTCGAGGAGGGTGGCGTTCTCCGCCTCCAGGACCATGTCCTGGTACTGGTTCGCGGGGACCTTGGCGAGGCGCGGGAAGGCGTACCAGCGCAGCAGCGGGGACAGGGCCGCGAAGAACACGGCGAGGGCGAGCAGGACCAGGCCGGCCTTGCGGCGCATCTCGGCCTCCCTCCCGGGCGGGCGGTCAGGGCTGTGCGGGCACCGTCGTCAGCAGCGGCTCCGGGGACGTCCCGCCCGAGGGGGTGCCGGGGGCGGTGAGCGTCAGGACCACGGCGAACGCGACGGCGAGACCGGTGGCGGCGGCGACGAGGGCGCGCATACGGGGCCTCCCCACGGGTCGAGCTGATACACCGTCAGCTTTCTCGGCACCGTAGCAACGGGCGGCGGAGATGAGAACACGTTGCACACACAACGACGCCCCTCTCTTGAAAGAGGGGCGTCGTCCGTGTACCTGAGAGCTACGCGCTCGGACTGGCCGACGGGCTCGGCGAGGACGTTTCGGCCGCCGCCACGGTGAGTTCGACGGTGAGGGTCGCGCCACCCTCGGTGTCGATGCGGAGCAGGAACGTGCCGGTGGTGTCGTCCGCGTAGAGCTTCGGCAGCTTCAGCAGGCCCTTCGCGTCCGTCTTCAAACCCGTCAGCGTGCGTACGACCTTGCCGTCGTCGGTCTTGAAGTAGGGACCCTTGTCGTTGACGGTCGGGTCGTCCGCCGACTTGACCAGCGTGGCGGTGGCCGCGACGCCGTCGGCGACGGCGCCCTTGTAGGTGGCCTTCACCTCGACCTGGTTCGCGAACTCGCCGCCCGGGGTGCAGGTCAGCGGCGCGTCATCGGTGCGGGCGAGGGCGTCGGCGGCGCGTGCGGTGACGGTGGCCGTGTAGTCGAGGCCCGCGACCATACGGCCCACGACGGTGGCCCGGACGGTGACGTCGCCCGTCTTCTCCCCCGCCTGAAGCGCGGGTGCGACGGCCACGCCGGAGCTGTTGGTGGCGACCGTGGCCACGCTCTCACCGCCCGGGAACGTGGTGTCCGTGTCGCCGACGATCGTGAAGCGGATCCTGACCTTGGCGACGGCCTTGCCGGCCTTCGTCTCGGCGCGGGTGCTGATCCGCTGGGTGAACGCGTCGCCCGCCATCGCGGTGAGCTTCGCGGTCCCGGCGTCCTCCAGGTGGTGCACCGTGTCGGTGGGCGTGGGAGAGGTCGAGGGCGGCGTGCTCGGGGAGTCTGGCGGGGTGGTGGGCGGCTTCGGGGTCGGCGTGCCGCCCCCGCCGGGCTTTTGGGGCTTGGGGGTGGGCTTGGGCTTGGGCTTGGAGCCGCCCGCAGCCGGCGTGCCGGGCGTGCTCGGCGTGGAGGGGCTGGGGCTCGCCCCACCCCCGTCGTCGCTGCGGTTGTCGGGCAGCGTGCCGGTGCCGTCGGGGACCTCGTGCGTGCCCTTGCGGTAGTACTCCAGCCACCGCATGACCAGGTTCAGGTACTCACGCGAGTTGTTGTAGCTGAGGATCGCGCGGTCGAGGTCGTTCTGGTCGGACAGGTCCCAGTTGTTGCGGCACAGGTAGTGGCCGGCGGCGAGCGCGGCGTCGTAGATGTTGTTGGGGTCCTTCTTGCCGTCGCCGTTGGCGTCGCGGCCCGCCCAGGCCCAGGTGGACGGGATGAACTGCATGGGACCGACGGCCTGGTCGTACGTGCTGTTGCCGTCGTAGGCGCCGTTGTCGGTGTCCTTGATGAGGGCGAAGCCGTTGCCGTCGAGCTGCGGGCCGAGAATCGGCGAGATGGTGGTGCCCTCGGCATTGACGCGGCCGCCGCGGGCCTGGCCCGACTCCACCCGGCCGATGGCCGCGAGGAGTTGCCAGGGCAGGTTGCAGCCGGGCTTGGCGTCGCGCAGCGCGGCCTCGGCCTTCTTGTAGGCGTCGAGGACGGTCGCGGGGATGCCCGCCTCGGAGGTGCCGGCGGTGGGCCCCGGCCCGGTGCTCGGTGACGGGCTCGGGCTGTTGAGCGGGGGCAGGTCCGTGTAGTACGGCGAGTTGCCGGTGGCGCTGCCGTCGGAGGCACTCGCGTCGGGTGAGGGTGTGGCGTCCGCGGCGGCCTGTCTGCCGTGGTCGTTCACGCCCGGAGCCTGGGAGGCGGACAGTGCCGCGACCGCTACCGCGGCCACGGCGGTGGTTGCCGCCCCCTTGCGCAGCCTCCTGCCGAATTGCGCCGCCATAGAGTGAACCCCTCCCGTGGACGCCCGAGCGCCCGTCTCTGTCTGTCGCGCTCTTCTGATGCGTACGCGTACTTCTGTTGCGTTCGCTCTGTTGTGACGATCGACCGGCCCGAGTGGTTGCCCTCCCGACAGGCCTGTCTCCTGCCACCGGCACGGTGACCCTGGCGACCCTACGACAACTTCCTTTGCCCGGGCACCCATTCATGCCCGTTTTTCACTAGTTGGTCACGATGAGCGCGGTGGGCGGCCGGTGTTCGGCATCCCGCATACTGGGCCCTCGATCGCCCTGGCAACAACCGTCACGAGGAGCCGAGTTGCCGTTCACGCTGAGCCACGCGGCAGCCGTACTGCCCGCCGTACGCACCGACGGCACCGGCCGGGGCCCGCTGGTGCCCGCCGTCCTCGTGGCGGGTTCCTTCGCGCCTGACATGACCTATTACGCGGCGAGTGCGGTGTCCGGGGCGATGGAGTTCGGTGACGTCACGCACTCGTTCCCGGGCGTGTTCACGGTCGATGTGCTCATCGCCTGGGCGCTGGCGGGGCTGTGGCTGCTGGTGCGCGAACCGCTGGTGGCGCTGCTGCCGCGGGCCCGGCAGGGGCGGGTTTCCGCGCTGGTGCGGTGCGGTGCGCCACGCACGCGTGTGCGACCGTCCCTGGTGCTGCGGTGGTACGTGTCCGCGGTGCTCGGCGCGTTGACGCACGTCGTGTGGGACGCGTTCACGCATCCCGACCGGTGGGGGATACGGGTGTTTCCGGTACTGGGCCGGGAGGTGGCGGGCTCGCCGCTGTACTGGTACTTGCAGTACGGCGGTTCGGCGGTGGCCGCCGTCGTGATCGCCGTGTTCGTGGCGCAGGCCGTGCGGCGGGCGCCTGTGCGCGAGCCGGTGGGGGTCCCGGCGCTGTCGGTACGGGACCGCTGGCTGGCCGGTGCGGTGATCGGCGGCTTCGCGCTGGCGGGGGCGGTGCAGCGGGCGTCGCGGTGGTGGGCCTACTGGGGTTCGATCGCGAAGCCGTGGGAGATCATTCCGACGGTGTGCTTCGGGGCGGGCGCGGGACTCGTCCCGGCACTGCTGCTGTACGCCGTGGGGGTCAGGGTGTGGCGTCCGGCTCCGGTCCCGGACCTGGCCCCGGTCCCGGGCGGTCCTGGCCGCGTCGATGACGCGGAGCCGAGCCGGCCGGCCGCTCGCTGAGGGGCTCGGTGGTCGTGATGTACACGGTGATGGTGGTGTGGGCGGGGCGGGGCCGTGGCAGCAGGGTGAGGACGAGCGTCAGGTAGCTGCGGGCGAGGTCCGCCCAGGGGCGGGAGGCCGTGCCGGGTCGATCGGCCCTGCTGGGGTGCTGGGCGGTAGTGGCTGTGCCGCTGGTGAGCCCGAGGATGGCGGACACGTCGGCTGGGCTGGTGAGGCCTGTGGCGGCGGACACGTCGTCGGCGTCGGCGGGACGCTGGACGGCCATCACGTCGCCGACGGTGCGACCGGTCGCGGCGGACACGTCGCCGACGGCGGTGGGATCGGGCGGCCGCCACCCGTGAGCCAGGCGCTGCCGGAGGTCCGCCGTCGTGCGGCGCAGGGCCGTGGTGAGGCTGGCGGGGACGCGGACCGTGCTTGCGGCTGCCGCGAAGGGCGGGACCGGCGGGAGTGCCACGCCTGGGGCCGTGCGGCTGAGGAGCGTGCGTATACCCATGCCCGCATCTTTGCGACCGCCGGGGGCGGTGGCCCTTTCTCGGGGGCCACGCGAGTGACGTTTTCCCACGGGGTGGGGGTGGCGGGTGCCCCCGGCTCAGCGCTCGGCCGGGGGCATACCCGTGTCGACAACCTCCCGGTCCATACGCCTAGTGCGCCGCCGACTCCCAGTCCGAGCCCGCGCCCACCGAGACGCCCAGGGGGACGCGGAGGTGGACGGCGTTCGCCATCTCGCGGCGGACGAGTTCCTCGGCGGCCGCCCGCTCCCCGGGAGCGATCTCCAGCACGATTTCGTCGTGGACCTGGAGCAGCATGCGGGAGGCGAGCCCGGCGGCCCTGAGCGCGGTGTCCACCTTGAGCATGGCGATCTTGACGATGTCGGCCGCCGTGCCCTGGATGGGCGCGTTGAGGGCCATCCGCTCGGCGGCCTCGCGGCGCTGGCGGTTGTCGCTGTTGAGGTCGGGCAGGTAGCGCCGGCGCCCGAAGAGCGTCGCCGTGTAGCCCGTCGCCCGGGCCTCGTCGACCGCCCGGCGCAGATAGTCCCGTACGCCGCCGAACCGCTCGAAGTACGCGTCCATCAGGGAGCGGGCCTCCGCCGCCTCGATGTTCAGCTGCTGGGAGAGGCCGAAGGCGGACAGACCGTAGGCCAGGCCGTACGACATGGCCTTGATCTTGCGGCGCATCTCGGCGTCCACCGCGGTCGGCTCGACCGCGAAGACCTGGGAGGCGGCCGTGGTGTGCAGGTCCTCGCCGGAGGTGAACGCCTCGATCAGGCCCTCGTCCTCGGAGAGGTGGGCCATCACGCGCAGTTCGATCTGGCTGTAGTCGGCCGTCATCAGGGACTCGAAGCCCTCGCCGACGACGAAGCCGCGGCGGATCGCGCGGCCCTCGTCGGTGCGGACCGGGATGTTCTGGAGGTTCGGGTCCGTCGAGGACAGGCGGCCGGTCGCGGCGACCGTCTGGTTGAACGTGGTGTGGATACGGCCGTCCGCGGCGATCGTCTTGATCAGGCCTTCGACGGTGACGCGGAGCTTGGCCTGCTCGCGGTGGCGGAGCATGATCACCGGCAGCTCGTTGTCCGTCTGCGTGGCGAGCCAGGCGAGGGCGTCGGCGTCCGTGGTGTAGCCGGTCTTCGTCCGCTTCGTCTTGGGCAGGGCCAGCTCGCCGAAGAGGACCTCCTGGAGCTGCTTGGGCGAGCCCAGGTTGAACTCGTGCCCGGCTGCCGCGTGGGCCTCCTTCACGGCCTGCTGGACAGCGCCGGCGAACATCTGCTCCATGGCCTCCAGGTGGGGCCGGTCGGCCGCGATGCCGTGCCGCTCCATGCGGGCGAGCAGCGCGGACGTGGGCAGCTCCATGTCACGCAGCAGGTCGGCGGCGCCGACCTCCTCCAGGCGGCTCTCGAAGGCCTCGCCCAGGTCGAGGACTGCGCGGGCCTGAATCATCAGGGCCTCGGCCTCGGCGCCGTCGTCCGCGCCGAAGGCGAGCTGGCCGTCGGCCGCGGCGGCGGGGGCCAGCTCGCGGTGCAGGTACTCCAGGGACAGCGCGTCCAGGTCGAAGGAGCGGCGGCCGGGCTTGACGAGGTAGGCGGCGAGCGCGGTGTCCATGGTGACGCCCTCGACGCTCCAGCCGTGCTCGGCGAAGACGCGCATGGCGCCCTTGGCGTTGTGGAAGATCTTGGGCCGGTCTGCGTCGGCGAGCCAGGCCGCGAAGGCCGTCTCGTCGGCCTCGTCGAGCTGGGAGGGGTCGAACCAGGCGGCCGCCCCGTCGGGTGCGGCGAGCGCGACCTCGGCGACCGAGCCCGCGCCGAGCGCCCAGGCGTCGACCGTGGCGACGCCGAGGGGCTGGGTGCCGTGCTCGGTGAGCCAGCCGCCCAGCTCGCCGGGGCCGAGCACCGTGCCGTCCAACTGCACGCCGTCCGTGCTGATCGGGGTGGTCTCGGCCTCTTCGGCGCCGGGGTCGACGGCGAAGAGCCGCTCGCGCAGGGAGGGGTTGCGGATCTCCAGGGTGTCCAGGACCATCGCGACGGCCTTGCGGTCGTAGGCGGTCCGCTCCAGGTCGGCGACACCCTTGGGGAGCTCGACCCGGCGTTCCAGCTCCGTGAGCCGGCGGTTGAGCTTGACCGCTTCCAGGTGGTCGCGCAGGTTCTGCCCGGCCTTGCCCTTGACCTCGTCCACGCGCTCGACGAGCTGCGCGAACGAGCCGAACTGGTTGATCCACTTCGCGGCGGTCTTCTCGCCGACGCCGGGGATGCCGGGGAGGTTGTCGGAGGGGTCGCCGCGCAGGGCCGCGAAGTCGGGGTACTGCGCGGGCGTCAGCCCGTACTTTTCGAACACCTTCTCGGGGGTGAAGCGGGTCAGCTCGGAGACGCCCTTGGTCGGGTACAGCACGGTCGTGTGCTCGCTGACCAGCTGGAAGGAGTCCCGGTCGCCGGTGACGATCAGCACCTCGAAGCCCTCGGCCTCGGCCTGCGTGGCGAGCGTGGCGATGACGTCGTCCGCCTCGAAGCCTTCGACCGCGAAGCGGGCGGCGCCCATCGCGTCGAGCAGCTCGCAGATCAGCTCGACCTGGCCCTTGAACTCGTCGGGGGTCTTGGAGCGGTTCGCCTTGTACTCCGTGAACTCCTGCGACCGCCAGGTCTTGCGGGAGACGTCGAAGGCGACCGCGAAGTGCGTGGGCGCCTCGTCGCGCAGCGTGTTGGCCAGCATCGACGCGAAGCCGTAGATCGCGTTCGTCGGCTGTCCCGTCGCGGTGGTGAAGTTCTCCGCTGGCAGCGCGAAGAACGCTCGGTAGGCCAGCGAGTGCCCGTCCATGAGCATCAGTCGCGGGCGGCTGCCGCCGGAGGTCTTGTCGGTCGTCTTCGATGCTGTCTCTGCCACGCCCCCGATCCTGCCACGCCCCACTGACACTCGGCCCCGGCCCCGGCAGCGCGTGCGCCGGGGCGGGCCGCCGGCCCGGCCCGCCCCACCCCTATGTCACTCCCGCGTGCGAGGATCGGAGACGTACCTCACAGTGCAGTCGAAGGGGAGCGTGCGATGGCGTCGAAACCGCCCAAGAGTGATCCGGTTCAGGACGCGCCGCAGGTAGCCGGGCCGAAGCACGCGGCAGCGGGCCTCCCCGCGATCGGGCACACCCTGCGCGTCGCCCAGCAGCAGATGGGTGTGAAGCGCACCGCGCTGACGCTGCTGAGCGTGAACCAGAAGGAAGGCTTCGACTGCCCGGGCTGTGCCTGGCCGGAGCCGGAGCACCGGCACAAGGCGGAGTTCTGCGAGAACGGCGCGAAGGCCGTCGCCGAGGAGGCCACGCTGCGCCGGGTCACGCCCGAGTTCTTCGCCGCGCACCCGGTCGCCGACCTGGCCGGCCGCAGCGGTTACTGGCTGGGACAGCAGGGGCGCCTCACCCACCCCGTGTATCTCCCCGAGGGCGGCACGCACTACGAGCCGGTCACCTGGGAGCGCGCCTTCGACATCATCGCCGAGGAGATCGCCGCCCTCGGCTCCCCGGACGAGGCCGTCTTCTACACCTCCGGGCGCACCAGCAACGAGGCCGCGTTCCTCTACCAGCTGTTCGCCCGCGAGCTCGGCACGAACAACCTGCCCGACTGCTCGAACATGTGCCACGAGTCGTCCGGCTCGGCCCTGTCGGAGACGATCGGCATCGGCAAGGGCAGCGTCCTGCTGGAGGATCTCTACAAGGCCGACCTGATCATCGTCGCCGGCCAGAACCCGGGGACCAACCACCCGCGCATGCTCTCCGCCCTGGAGAAGGCCAAGGACAACGGGGCGAGGATCATCAGCGTCAACCCGCTGCCCGAGGCGGGCCTGGAGCGCTTCAAGAACCCGCAGACCCCGCACGGCATGCTCAAGGGCGCCGCGCTGAGAGACCTGTTCCTCCAGATCCGCATCGGCGGCGACCAGGCCCTGTTCCGTCTCCTGAACAAGCTGATCGTCGAGACGGAGGGCGCGGTCGACGAGGCGTTCGTGCGGGAGCACACGCACGGCTACGAGGAGTTCGCCGAGACCGCCCGCGCCGCCGACTGGGACGAGACGCTGAGGGCCACCGGGCTGCCCCGGGAGAAGATCGAGGAAGCCCTCCGCATGGTACTCACCTCGCGGCGCACCATCGTCTGCTGGGCCATGGGCCTCACCCAGCACAAGCACTCCGTGCCCACGATCAGGGAAGTGGTCAACTTCCTCCTCCTGCGCGGCAACATCGGCCGTCCGGGCGCGGGCGTGTGCCCGGTGCGCGGCCACTCGAACGTGCAGGGCGACCGCACGATGGGCATCTTCGAGCGCCCCGCCCCGGCGTTCCTGGACGCCCTGGAGCAGGAGTTCGGCTTCGCCCCGCCGCGCGAGCACGGCTACGACGTCGTACGGGCCATCCGCGCCCTGCGCGACGGCGAGGCGAAGGTCTTCTTCGCCATGGGCGGCAACTTCGTCTCCGCGTCCCCCGACACGGAGGTCACCGAGGCGGCCATGCGGCGGGCCCGGCTGACCGTACACGTGTCGACGAAGCTGAACCGCTCGCACGTGATCACGGGCGCGCGTGCCCTGATCCTCCCGACGCTCGGCCGGACCGAGCGCGACCTCCAGGGCAGCGGCGAGCAGTTCGTGACCGTCGAGGACTCGATGGGCATGGTGCACGCCTCCCGGGGCCGGCTGGAGCCCGCCAGCCGGCATCTGCTGTCCGAGCCCGCCATCGTCTGCCGCCTGGCCCGCCGCGTACTGGGCGAGAACAGCGCCACGCCCTGGGAGGAGTTCGAGAAGGACTACGCGACGATCCGGGACCGCATCGCGCGCGTAATCCCCGGCTTCGAGGACTTCAACGCGCGCGTGGCCCGCCCCGGCGGCTTCACGCTCCCGCACGCCCCGCGCGACGAACGCCGCTTCCCCACGGCCACCGGCAAGGCCAACTTCACCGCCGCGCCCGTGGAGTACCCGGAGCTGCCCGAGGGCCGCCTGCTGCTCCAGACGGTGCGCTCGCACGACCAGTACAACACCACGGTCTACGGCCTCGACGACCGTTACCGGGGCATCAGGAACGGCCGCCGGGTGGTGATGGTCAACCCCGAGGACGCGCGTGCCCTGAAGCTGGCGGACGGCGCTTACGTCGACCTGGTCAGCGAGTGGAAGGACGGCGTGGAGCGCAGGGCGCCGGGATTCCGCGTCGTGCACTACCCGACGGCCCGGGGCTGCGCCGCCGCGTACTACCCGGAGACCAACGTGCTGGTGCCCCTCGATGCCACGGCGGACACCAGTAACACCCCGGCCAGCAAGTCCGTCGTGGTGCGTCTGGAACAATCGGCAACCGACTGAGCGTTTGCTCAGCCACAGAGGTGACCGCATGATCTGGACGAACGGAGACCGGGCCCCATGGGTGAGCAGCAGCATGTGAAGTTCCCGCAAGAGGTCGTCGACGAGTACGCAGCACTCGGCGTGGACCTCCCGGCCCTTTTCTCCGCAGGCCACCTCGGGACCCGGATGGGCGTCCAGATCGTCGAGGCGTCGGCGGACCGGGTCGTCGGGACGATGCCGGTCGAGGGCAACACCCAGCCCTACGGACTGCTGCACGGCGGAGCCTCCGCGGTGCTGGCCGAGACGCTCGGCTCCGTCGGCTCCATGCTGCACGGCGGCAGCTCCAAGATCGCCGTGGGCGTCGACCTGAACTGCACCCACCACCGCGGGGTGCGCTCCGGCCTGGTCACCGGCGTCGCCACACCCGTGCACCGAGGACGCTCGACCGCCACCTACGAAATCGTCATAACGGATGAACACGACAAAAGGGTGTGCACGGCCCGGCTGACCTGCCTGCTGCGCGATGTGAACCCGGGCGACGAGGAGCTCATCCGCGCCGCGAGCTGACGGGCATCGAGCTGATACCGGCGTCGAGCCGGCCGACGTAGGGAAAACCCTGGAGGGGCGGGCGCGCTCTTGTCGCGGCCGCCCCCGGGCGTTTCACTGACGACGCCCCACCCCCCACAGGAGTAGACCCGTCCCACCCCTAGAAGGGTTTCTCTTGACCTCCGTACGCGCCCTCGCCGTCACCGCCGCGGCCGGTGCCGCCGTGCTCGCCACCGCGCTGCCGTCGTCCGCCATCAACTCCTACAACGCCACTCCCGCCCCCGAACGCACCGAGGTCGGCGCGCTCGTGGCCTCCTGGGACGACGACGACAACCCCGCGACCCCCGACCGGGTCGACTGGGTCTGCTCCGGCACCATGATCGACGCGGACACCTTCCTGACCGCCGCGCACTGCACCACCGACTGGCCCGACAACGTGCGGTTCTACGTCTCCCTGGACCAGGACGTGCAGTCCGGGCTCGACGCGGCGGCGAAGAAGCACCCGGGCGACCCGGCCGCGCAGGCCGCCGCCGTCGCCGTCCAGGGCACCGCCCACTCGCACCCCGACTACCCGGGACCCGCCTCCGACACCCACGACATCGCGGTGGTCGAACTGCCCGCCGCCCAGGTCAAGGCACGCTGGAGCTTCACCCCCGCCACCCTGCCCACCGCGAACCAGCTCGGCAGGCTCGGCCCGCAGGGCCTGAACACCACCGACTGGCTCGTCGCCGGCTACGGCACCCAGGAGGCCGTCAACGGCCCCGGCGGCCAGACCCACCCCGGCGGCGGCGTCCGCATGAAGGCACCCGTCACCTTCAACGCCCTCAACGACTCCTGGGCCCGTCTGGCGATGACCGCCCCGCAAGGCAACGGAGGCGCCTGCTACGGCGACTCGGGCGGTCCCAACTTCGCCGTCATCGGCGGGCGGAACATCCTCGCCGCCACCACCATCACCGGCGACGCCCCCTGCTACGCGACCAACGTGACGTACCGCCTGGACACCCCCGGCGCCCGCGCCTTCCTGGCGCCGTTCGTGAAGCTCCCGTAACCCCGGGACGGCACCGGCCGCCCCGCACGAGCGACCGCCCCGCCGCAACGCGCACCGCGCGGAGCGGCGGGGCACCGCTCGCCTTCCCCCTCCTGCCCCACTGCCGCCCCTCGAGGCTGCGGCCATGAGCGGCACCGGGCCCGTCGAACCCGTCAACCCGCCGCGGAACAAAGCTGTTCGGAAATCCCCCTCGCTGCGGACCACCCTTTCTCTCCGTAACGCTCCGTAACACGCGCGCAATACAACACCACAGTCCTATCTCCGGCCGCGCCCACTCCCGGGGCCTTTCCGATCCGGTCCGCGCCGCCCGTACCCCGGCAATCACGAGATCTCACCCGCGGCCAACCGGAAGTGCGCGTTCTCAGAATGCGGACTTCGGAGAAAGCCCACCAAACCCACCGAGAGGGCCCTCCGCCGAAGCCGGGCATCCATCGCGTCATAACAAGAAAGTCACAAGCCAGCCCACGCCGCTGACCCTGCCTCCACACGGGCTTAGAGTCACGGCCAGTCACCGCTCCATCGGGAGTTCGGTATCAGCGCGGCACTCACCCCCCGACCAGGGCGGGCCTGCCTGTGAAAGGACTGATTGTGCGACAGCGTTCCTTGGTGATTCTTACCTCCGTTCTCACGACCGGAGCTCTGACTCTCACCGCCTGCGGCTCCCGAGACGACAGCGGTAACAAGAGCGGAGACAGCGGCGACGCCACCACGCTGACCATCGGCGTGGACGCGCCCCTGTCCGGTGAGAACTCCACCACCGGCCTCGGCATCCAGTACGGCGCCCAGATCGCCGTCGACGACGCCAACAAGAACAACTGGGTCCCGGGCGTGAAATTCAAGCTCAAGGCCCTGGACGACAAGGCGCAGCCCGCCACCGGCCAGTCCAACGCCACCAGCCTCACCGGCGACAAGACCGTCGTCGGCGCAGTCGGCCCGCTGAACTCCGGCGTCGCCCAGACGATGCAGCAGGTGTTCGCCTCGGCCAACATGGTCCAGATCTCCCCGGCCAACACCAACCCCGAGCTGACCCAGGGCAAGAACTGGCAGACGGACAAGAAGCGTCCCTACAAGACGTACTTCCGCACCGCCACCACCGACGAACTCCAGGGCAGCTTCGCCGCCGGCTACGCGTACAACGGCCTCAAGAAGAAGAAGGCCTTCGTCGTCGACGACAAGCAGACCTACGGCGCCGGCCTCGCGAAGATCTTCGCGGAGCAGTACAAGAAGTTCGGCGGCAGCGTCGTCGGCACCGACCACGTCAACACCGGCGACAAGGACTTCGGCTCCCTCGTCACGAAGATCAAGAACTCCGGTGCCGACCTGCTCTACTACGGCGGCCAGTACGACGAGTCCGCGCTGATCACCAAGCAGCTCAAGGACGCCGGCGTCAAGATCCCGCTCTTCGGCGGCGACGGCATGTTCGCCTCCACCTACATCGAGGCCGCCGGCAAGGCCTCCGAGGGCGACCTCGCCACCGCCATCGGCGTCCCCGCCGACACCCTGCCCGCCGCCAAGCAGTTCATCCAGACGTACAAGGACAAGGGCTACAAGGGCGACTACGGCGCCTACGGCGCCTACGCCTACGACGCCACCACGGCCATCATCAAGGCCGTCAAGGCCGCGGCCGACGCCAACGGCGGCAAGGTGCCCACCGACATCAACGACCTGCGCTCCAAGGTCGTCGACGGAGTCCAGAAGTCCGACTTCGAAGGCCTCACCGGCAAGATCTCCTTCGACCAGTACGGCGACACCACCAACAAGCAGCTGACGGTGTACCAGGTCGAAAAGGGTGCCTGGAAGGACGTCGAGACCGGCACCGCCGACCTCAAGTAGTCCCGGCCCCCCACTAGTGGCACCCGGGCCGCGCGGGAGGAGGACCCCGACCGCGCGGCCCGTTTTCACACCCCCACCCAGCACGCGACCACGCACGCATCCAGTGCACACGACCACCAGCGACATGGAGGCCATGCGGTGAACACCCTGCCGCAGCAGCTGGCCAACGGGCTGCTTCTCGGCTCGATGTACGGGCTGATAGCCATCGGCTACACGATGGTCTACGGCATCGTCCAGCTCATCAACTTCGCGCACGGCGAGATCTTCATGACCGGAGCGTTCGGCGCCCTCACGGTCTACTTCTACATCCTCCCCGACGGCACCTCGATGGCCCTCGCCGTACCCCTGATGCTCCTCGGCGGCGCCCTCGTGGCCATCCTCATCGCCGTCGGAGCGGAACGGTTCGCCTACCGGCCACTGCGCGGAGCACCACGACTGGCACCGCTCATCACGGCCATCGGCCTCTCCCTGGCGCTCCAGGAGGTCGTCCGCAACTTCTACCCCGGCGCCGACCGCGCCCGCGCCTTCCCCGGCCTCGACGCCACCCACGACATCGGCTCCGTCACCATCAAGGACGCCGACATCTTCCTCATCCTCGCCGCCGTCATCTGCATGGCCGCCCTCGCCTTCTTCGTGCGCCGCAGCCGCACCGGCCGCGCCATGCAGGCCACCGCGCAGGACCCCGACACCGCACAGCTGATGGGCATCGACACCAACCGCATCATCGTCATCGCCTTCGCCATCGGCGGCTTCTTCGCCGCCGTCGCCGCCGTCGCCTACGGCCTCAAGTACGGCAACGTCGACTACCGCATGGGCTTCCTCATGGGCCTCAAGGCGTTCACCGCGGCCGTCCTCGGCGGCATTGGCAACATCTACGGCGCCATGCTCGGCGGCGTCGTCCTCGGCATCGCCGAGACCCTCGCCTCCGCCTACATCGACGAGATCCCCGGTATGCACCTCTTCGGCGGTGGCTCCTGGAAGGACGTCTGGGCCTTCTGCCTGCTCATCATCGTCCTTCTCGTCAGGCCCCAGGGCCTGCTCGGCGAACGCGTCGCGGACAGGGCGTGATCTCGATGACCGACACCACCAAGACCACCCCCGCCGCCCGCGGACTCATCCCGCTCCCCCGCGCCGCGGCCCGCGCGCTCCTCCTCGCCGGAGGCATCGCCACCGCCGCCACCGCCTTCCTCGCCTGGACCTGGACCGACGAGTTCCCCGGCGACCTCACCATCAACGGCTACCCCGGCGGCCTGCAATGGCTCACCTTCGCCGCCGGCCTCCTCACCGCCCTCTTCGCCCTCGCCCTCTACGGCGTCCGCGGCACCGGCTGGCTCCTGCCCGCCCGCAACAACGCCCCCCTCACCCTCGCGGCCCTCGGCAGCTTCGGCACCACCTGGTTCACCGTCATCGCCATCAGCGTCGAACTCGGCGGCGTCGTCAACCTCGAACCCGGCGCCTGGGCAGCGGCCATCGCCTCCCTGCTGCCCGTCCTGGGCGCCTTCGCCCTCCCCCAACAGGGCATCGGCCAGGACAGCACCAGGGAAAGCCTGAAGGCGTACATCGCCAAGCCCGACGCGATCCCCGCACCCCAGCCCCTCTCCCCCTGGCTGGAACGCGCCGCCATCACCCTCGCCACCATCCTCGGCCTCGCCGTCTTCACCTACGGCATCGACACCGCGTACGGCGAACTCTTCATCGGCTACCTCATCGTCGTCGTCTTCTTCGTCTGGGCCATGCACACCGCCGGCCTCATGGACCGCTTCTCCCGCCTCGTCGCCCACAACCGCAGCTTCACGCTCGCCATGGGCTTCCTCGCGGCGATAGCGTTCCCCTTCACCCAGACCGACGACCACTACGCCAACATCGGCGTCAACATCCTGATCTTCGGGACCGTCGCCCTCGGCCTCAACATCGTCGTCGGCCTCGCCGGCCTCCTCGACCTCGGATACGTCGCCTTCCTCGGCGTCGGCGCCTACACCGCCGCCCTGGTCTCCGGCTCCGAGTTCTCCACCTTCTCCGGCGTCCAGTTCCCCTTCTGGGCCGCCGCCCTCACCGGCGCCGCCGCCTCCCTGATCTTCGGCGTCCTCATCGGCGCCCCGACCCTGCGGCTGCGCGGCGATTACCTCGCCATCGTCACCCTCGGCTTCGGAGAGATCTTCCGCATCGCCGTCAACAACATGGATGGCGACTCCGGCCCCGACGTCACCAACGGGCCCAACGGCATCCCGTCCATCCCCGACCTGAACATGTTCGGGTTCAACTTCGGCCAGGCCCACGACATCGGCGGATTCACCCTCGGCCGATTCGCCAACTACTACCTGCTGATGGTCCTCATCATGGCCATCGTGGTCCTGGTGTACACGCGTGCGGCGGACTCCCGCATCGGCCGCTCCTGGATCGCCATCCGCGAGGACGAGACCGCCGCCACCGCCATGGGCATCAACGGCTTCCGCGTCAAACTCGTCGCCTTCGCCCTCGGCGCCGCCCTCGCCGGCCTCGCCGGCACCGTCAGCGCCCACGTCACCTACAGCGTGGTCCCCACGCCGTACCAGTTCGCCGGCTCCACCCCGCCCAACTCCGCGTTCCTCCTGGCCGCGGTCGTCCTCGGCGGCATGGGCACGGTCGCCGGACCGCTCCTCGGCGCGGCCCTGCTCTACCTGCTCCCCGAGAAGCTGGTCTTCCTCCAGGACAAGTCGCTCCTCGCCTTCGGCATCGCGCTCATCCTGCTGATGCGCTTCCGCCCCGAAGGCATCATCGCCAACCGCCGGCGCCAGCTCGAATTCCACGAGACCGGCCAACTCGACGTACCCAAACAGACCACGCTGACCGACGAACCGGCCGTCACCAAGGCGGGGGCGTAACCATCATGACGACACCTGTACTCGAAGCCCGCGACGTCACGATGCGCTTCGGCGGCCTCACCGCCGTCCGCTCCGTCGACTTCACGGTCAACGCCGGCGAGATCGTCGGCCTCATCGGCCCCAACGGCGCCGGCAAGACCACCTTCTTCAACTGCCTCACCGGCCTGTACGTCCCGACCGAGGGCACGGTCTCCTACAAGGGCACCGTCCTGCCGCCCAAACCCCACCTGGTCACCCAGGCCGGCATCGCCCGGACCTTCCAGAACATCCGCCTGTTCGCCAACATGACGGTCCTGGAAAACGTCCTCGTCGGCCGCCACACGCGGACGAAGGAAGGACTGTGGTCAGCCCTCCTGCGCGGCCCCGGCTTCAAGAAGGCCGAACGCGCCAGCGAGGAACGCGCCATGGAACTCCTCGAGTTCATCGGCCTCGCCCACAAGCGCGACCACCTCGCCCGCAACCTCCCCTACGGCGAACAGCGCAAGCTGGAGATCGCACGCGCCCTGGCCTCCGAGCCCGGCCTGCTCCTGCTCGACGAGCCCACGGCCGGCATGAACCCCCAGGAGACACGGGCCACCGAAGAACTCGTCTTCGCCATCCGCGACAAGGGCGTCGCCGTCCTCCTCATCGAGCACGACATGCGCTTCGTCTTCAACCTCTGCGACCGCGTCGCCGTCCTCGTCCAGGGCGAGAAGCTCGTCGAAGGCACCTCCGAAGTCGTCCAGGCCGACGAACGCGTCATCGCCGCCTACCTCGGCGAACCCTTCGAAGGCGACCCCGGAGAGGCCGAAGCCGCGGAGGTCGAAGCAGCCGAGGCCGCGGCCGCCGACGCGCCCAGCACCGCCAGCAGCACCAAGGGAGAAGCCAAGTGACCGCACTCCTCGAGGTCGAAGACCTCCGGGTCTCCTACGGCAAGATCGAAGCCGTCAAAGGCATCTCCTTCAGCGTCGAGGCCGGCCAGGTCGTCACCCTCATCGGCACCAACGGCGCCGGCAAGACGACCACGCTGCGCACGCTGTCCGGCCTGCTGAAGCCCACCTCCGGAAAGATCGTCTTCGACGGCAAGCCCCTGACCGGGGTCCCCGCCCACAAGATCGTCTCACTGGGCCTCGCCCACTCCCCCGAAGGCCGGCACATCTTCCCCCGCCTCACCATCGCGGAGAACCTCCAGCTCGGCGCGTTCCTCCGCAAGGACAAGGAAGGCATCGAGAAGGACATCCAGCGCGCCTACGACCTCTTCCCCATCCTCGGGGAACGCCGTAAGCAAGCCGCGGGAACCCTCTCCGGCGGCGAGCAGCAGATGCTCGCCATGGGCCGCGCCCTGATGTCCCAGCCCAAGCTCCTCATGCTCGACGAGCCCTCCATGGGCCTCTCGCCGATCATGATGCAGAAGATCATGGCCACGATCTCCGAGCTGAAGTCCCAGGGCACGACCATCCTGCTCGTCGAACAGAACGCCCAGGCGGCGCTCTCGCTCGCCGACCAGGGCCACGTCATGGAAGTCGGCAACGTCGTCCTCTCCGGGACGGGGCAGGACCTGCTGCACGACGAGTCGGTGCGGAAGGCGTACCTCGGCGAGGACTGAGGTCCGGCCTGTACGTGCATACGAAGAGGCCCGCCCCCATTCGAAGGGGGCGGGCCTCTTGTTCCGCTCTCAGCCCTTGTTCGCCTTCTTCTCCTCGGCGTCCTGGATGACCGCCTCCGCGACCTGCTGCATCGACATCCGCCGGTCCATCGACGTCTTCTGGATCCACCGGAACGCGGCGGGCTCGGTCAGCCCGTACTCCGTCTGGAGGATCGACTTGGCCCGGTCCACGAGCTTGCGCGTCTCCAGCCGCAGCGTGAGGTCCGCGACCTCCTTCTCCAGCTCCTTCAGCTCCGTGAAACGCGAGACGGCCATCTCGATCGCCGGCACGACGTCCGTCTTGCTGAACGGCTTCACCAGATAGGCCATGGCACCCGCGTCCCGGGCCCGCTCCACGAGGTCGCGCTGCGAGAAGGCGGTCAGCATCAGCACCGGCGCGATGCTCTCCTCGGCGATCTTCTCCGCCGCGGAGATACCGTCCAGCTTCGGCATCTTCACGTCCAGGATCACCAGGTCGGGCCGGTGCTCACGAGCCAGCTCCACGGCCTGCTCCCCGTCCCCGGCCTCACCGACGACGGTGTAGCCCTCCTCCTCCAGCATCTCTTTGAGATCGAGCCGGATCAGGGCCTCGTCCTCGGCGATGACGACCCGCGTCGTCATCGGAGGCACGTGCGACTTGTCCTCATCAGGCACGTCAACAGGCTGGGGCGACTCGGGGGCGCTCACGTGGGCTCCTTGGTACGGGGCAGGCCGGTACTGCTCCCAAGAGCGTACCTAGCTGCGGTATGGTGGTCAGGCGGAGGGTCGAGGTCAACCTTCGATTCACCGGGCCCCGGTAGCCCAATTGGCAGCAGGCAATGGATTCAAAACCCATACAGTGTCGGTTCGAGTCCGACCCGGGGCACTTTTCCTTAGTTTCCAAGGTCACCACTTAGAAGTGGATGTCCACGTTCTCGTGAACATCCGCTTTTGCTGCGTGTCGACGTGATCACAGTCCCACAGTGGCCATATGTACGACCTCAGCACGCGCAAGCGAGCACTCGCGCTGGTAGCTCAGGGCCGCAGCCTGAACTCGGTGAGCCGCGAAACGGGCATCTCCCGGGCGGCGATCCGCTCCTGGCAGGACCGTCTCGAGCCGAGGACCCGACTGGCGCAGCCAGACCCCGGGCCGCCCGCCGACGAGGGCGCGTACGCCTACCTACTGGGCCTCTATCTCGGCGATGGCTGCATCAGCGGCCACCCCCGCGGCACCGGCTATTACCTGAGAATCGCGTGCGCGAACTCTTGGCCGGGTCTGATCGAAGCATGCGAAGGCGCCATGCGCACCATCAACCCGACCGGGTGCGCCTCTCGCGTTCAAGCACAGGGATACGTCTCAGTGGTCAGCTACAGCAGGCACTGGCCGTACCTCTTCCCCCAGCACGGGCCCGGCAAGAAACACGAACGCCGCATCGCCCTCGAACCCTGGCAACAGGTCATCGTCGACAACCACCCCTGGGAGTTCATCCGGGGGCTTATCCACTCCGACGGCTGCCGGATCACCAACTGGACGACCCGCCTCGTGGGCGGTGAGCGGAAGCGCTACGAATATCCCCGGTACTTCTTCACCAACCTCTCGGCCGACATCATCCGACTTTTTACCATCACCCTCGACCAGGTCGGCGTCGAATGGAAGCAGACCAACGCACGCAACATCTCCGTCGCCCGCAAAGCCTCCGTAGCCCTCATGGACGCCCACGTAGGACCCAAGTACTGACGACGCGCTACTTCGGGCTGTCGTCCTCGCCGATGTGGTGGACGCGGACCATGTTCGTCGAGCCGGAGACGCCGGGAGGGGAGCCGGCCGTGATGACAACCGTGTCGCCCTTTTGGCAGCGGCCGTAGCGCAGGAGCAGTTCGTCGACCTGGTCGACCATCGCGTCCGTGGAGTCCACGCATGGCCCGAGGAAGGTCTCGACGCCCCAGGTGAGGCTGAGTTGGGAGCGGGTGGCCTGGTCGGGGGTGAAGGCGAGGAGGGGGATCGGGGAGCGGTAGCGGGAGAGGCGGCGGGCTGTGTCGCCGGATTGAGTGAAGGCGACCAGGAATCGCGCGCCGAGGAAGTCGCCCATTTCGGCTGCCGCTCGGGCTACCGCGCCGCCCTGGGTGCGGGGTTTGTTGCGTTCCGTCAGGGGCGGGAGGCCTTTGGCCAGGATATCTTCCTCGGCCGCTTCGACGATGCGGGCCATGGTGGTGACCGTTTCGATCGCGTGTTTGCCGACGCTTGTTTCGCCGGAGAGCATGACGGCGTCTGTGCCGTCGATGACGGCGTTGGCGACGTCGGAGGCCTCCGCGCGGGTCGGGCGGGCGTTGTCGATCATCGAGTCGAGCATTTGTGTGGCGACGATGACGGGTTTGGCGTTGCGCTTGGCCAGTTTGATGGCGCGCTTTTGGACGATGGGGACCTGTTCCAGCGGCATTTCGACGCCGAGGTCTCCGCGCGCGACCATGATGCCGTCGAATGCCGCGACGATGTCGTCGATGTTCTCCACTGCCTGGGGTTTTTCGACCTTGGCGATGACGGGGAGGCGGCGGCCTTCCTCGTCCATGATGCGGTGGACGTCCTGGATGTCGCGGCCGGTGCGGACGAAGGAGAGGGCGATGACGTCGGCGCCGGTGCGCAGGGCCCAGCGGAGGTCGTCCTCGTCCTTTTTGGAGAGGGCGGGGACGGAGACGGCGGCGCCGGGGAGGTTGAGGCCCTTGTGGTCGGAGATGACGCCGCCTTCGACGACGGTGGTGTGGACGCTGGGGCCGTCGACCTCGGTGACTTCCAGGCAGACCTTGCCGTCGTCGACGAGGATGCGTTCGCCGGTGGTGACGTCGTCGGCGAGGCCGGCGTAGGTGGTGCCGCAGGTGGTGCGGTCGCCTTCGACGCCTTCTTCGACGGTGAGGGTGAAGGTGTCGCCGCGTTCGAGGAGTACGGGGCCTTCGGCGAAGCGGCCGAGCCGGATTTTCGGGCCTTGAAGGTCGGCGAGGACGCCGACGCTGCGGCCGGTTTCGTCGGCGGCCTTGCGTACCCGGTGGTAGCGCTCCTCGTGTTCGGCGTGTTCGCCGTGGCTGAGGTTGAAGCGTGCTACGTCCATTCCGGCGTCGACCAGGGCTTTGATCTGGTCGTACGAGTCGGTGGCGGGCCCAAGAGTGCAGACGATCTTTGCTCGGCGCATGGTCCGAGCCTATGAGTTACCGACCGGTAGAGAATTGGTCGAGCGTGACGACTCAACAGACTTTGAGTGAAGCGTTATTGACAAGCGTTGAATTGTGCGGCGGCGTGCTCCGATGAGCACCCCGGGGAATTCGGTCGGGTTCTCGAAACGGTCCGGCTAGAGCTGCGGCGGCACCATCGTGAAGCGGGCGTTGATCTGGGCGTGGACCCGCTGGCGTTGGGGTTCGAGGTCGAGGGGGGCCGCCGGGGCGGCCTCGGCGGCGCTGCCGAAGGCGGCGGAGCGTGCGCGGCCGGGGGCCTGGGGGTAGGGCGGCTGGGTGTTCTCGGCGCCGATGTCGGCGAGTTCGACGAGGGAGGCGAGGGTGGTGCCGAGGGCCTCGGCGTATTCGCGGGCGCGCTGGACGGCTTCCTGTACGGCCTTCTTGCGGGCTTCGCGGTGGGCGGGTGAGTCGGGGCGCAGGGCCCACCAGGGGCCGTCGACGCGGGTGAGTTCGAGGTCGGCGAGGCGGGTGGTGAGTTCGCCGAGGGCGGTGAAGTCGGTGAGTTCGGCGGTGACGTGGACGGTGCCGTGGTAGGTGCGGACGCGTTCGCCGCGGCCGTGTTTGGTGAGTTCGGGGGTGATGGAGAAGGCGCCGGTCTCCAGGCGTTCGACGGCGTCGCCGTAGGACTTGACGAGGTCGAGGACGCCGGTGTTGCGGTGGGTGAGGTCGTCGAGGGCGGAGCGGCGGTCGCGGCCGCGGGCGGCGATGGTGATGCCTATGCGGGCGATCTCGGGGTCGACTTCGAGGCGGGCCTCGCCGCGGACGGCGATGCGGGGGGCGTCGGGCGTGCCGTAGGGGACGGCGGGCTGGGAGGCGTCTGACGTGGGTGCGGTCATACGTCCCACTCTGTCATGTCTTGGCTGGCCACAGGCGTGGAGCGGGCGGGCCGAGTCATCAGATCGCAACCTGTTGGGGCTGTTGCGGCCGGTCATGAGCGGGTCAGAATCTACGCGCGTTATCTACGCGCGTCGTTCACAGATTCCTCGAGGAGCCAGACATGCCGTTGAACCGCCGGAAGTTCCTGGAGAAGTCCGCCGTGACCGGGGCGGGGGTGGCGCTGGCCGGTGCGGTCCCGGCGCCGGGTGCGCAGGCGGCCGAGGCGCGCGAGGGCGAGCGGGGTGTGAAGCGGTACGCCTTCACCGTGCTGGGGACGACGGACCTGCACGGCAATGTCTTCAACTGGGACTACTTCACGGACAAGGAGTTCGACGACAGGGACCACAACGACGTCGGTCTGGCCAAGGTCTCGACTCTGGTGAACCGTGTCCGCGAGGAGAAGGGCCGCCGCAACACGCTGTTGATCGACGCGGGCGACACCATCCAGGGCACGCAGTTGTCGTACTACTACGCGAAGGTCGACCCGATCACGGCCGAGGGCGGCCCGGTGCACCCGATGGCGCAGGCGATGAACGCCATGGGCTACGACGCGGCGGCGCTGGGCAACCACGAGTTCAACTACGGCATCCCGGTGCTGCGGAAGTTCGAGCAGCAGTGCCGTTTCCCGCTGCTGGGGGCGAACGCGCTGGACGCGAAGACGCTGCGGCCGGCGTTCGCGCCGTACAGCATGCACCGGCTGCGCACGCCGTTCGGGCGGGATGTGAAGGTGGCGGTGCTGGGTCTGACGAACCCGGGGATCGCGATCTGGGACAAGGCGAACGTGCAGGGGAAGATGACGTTCCCGGGTCTGGAGGAGCAGGCGGCGAAGTGGGTGCCGAAGCTGCGGTCGATGGGCGCGGACGTCGTCATCGTGTCGGCGCACAGTGGTTCGTCGGGGACGTCGTCCTACGGTGACCAGCTGCCGTACATCGAGAACGCGGCGGGGCTGGTGGCGGAGCAGGTGCCGGGCATCGACGCGATCCTGGTCGGGCACGCGCACACGGAGATTCCCGAGTACTTCGTGACGAACAAGAGGACGGGCAAGCAGGTCGTGCTGTCCGAGCCGCTGAAGTGGGGGCAGCGGCTGACGCTCTTCGACTTCGAGCTGGTCTGGGAGAAGGGCTGCTGGAAGGTCGAGAAGGTGGGCGCTCAGGTCCTGAACTCCAACACCGTGGAGGAGGACCCGAAGATCGTGGCGCTGCTGTCGGACGAGCACGAGAAGGTCGTGGCGTACGTCAACCAGGTCATCGGCACGAACGCGGCGGAGATGACGTCGGCCGAGGCGCCGTACAAGGATGTACCGATCATCGATCTGATCAACCACATCCAGGCGGACACGGTGAAGCGGGCCCTGGCGGGCACGGAGCACGCCGCGCTGCCGGTGCTGTCGCAGGCGGCGTGCTTCTCGCGCTCCGCACGGATTCCGGCGGGCGAGGTGACGATCCGGGACGTGGCGGGTCTGTATGTCTTCGAGAACACGCTGGAGGCGCGTCTGATGACAGGTGCGCAGATGAAGGCGTATCTGGAGTTCTCGGCGAACTACTTCGTGCAGACGGCGCCGGGTGCTCCGGTGGATCCGGCGAAGCTGACCAACGCGAACGGCACGCCGGACTACAACTACGACGTGGTGAGCGGTCTTTCGTACGAGATCGACATCGCGAAGCCGGCCGGTTCGCGGGTGACGAATGTGCGGTTCGAGGGGCAGCCCCTCGCGGACGACGCGACGTTCGTGTTCGCGGTGAACAACTACCGGGCCAACGGCGGCGGCAACTTCCCGCACGTCGCCGCCGCGCGGTTGCTGTGGTCGAACTCGGACGAGATCCGCAACACCATGATCGCCTGGGTGAAGGCGAAGGGGGCCATCGATCCGGCCGGGTTCGCGGCGGTGGACTGGAAGCTCACGCGGAACGGCACGCCCGTCTTCTGAGCCGCGGGCTTCGTCACCTTCGGTCGACGAGCGGGGTGAGTGCCGGTGCCTCGCGGGGCGGCGGGACCTGCTGCCGCGGTGTGAGGCCGAAGGTGGTGAAGGCGGTGCGGCGCGGGAGTGCGTACGCCTCCCTGCCGGTCAGGGAGTTGAGGATGGTCGCGCTGCGCCAGGCGGCGAGGCCGAGGTCCGGGGCGCCGACGCCGTGGGTGTGTGTCTCGGCGTTCTGGACGTACGCCGTGCCGGTGACGGACGGGTCGAGGACGAGGCGGTGGTCCTCGTCGATGCGCGGCCGTTCCTGGCTGTCGCGGCGCATGTAGGGGTCGAGGCCGGCGAGGATGCGGTCGAGGGGGCGTTCGCGGTAGCCGGTGGCGAGGACGACGGCGTCGGTGGTGAGGCGGGAGCGGCTGTCCTGCGGGCCGTGTTCCAGATGCAGTTCGACTTTGGTCGTGGCGACGCGGCCGGCGGTGCGGACGCGGACGCCTGGGGTGAGCACGGCGTCGGGCCAGCCGCCGTGGAGGGTGCGGCGGTAGAGCTCGTCGTGGATGGCGGCGATGGTGGTGGTGTCGATGCCCTGGTGCAGTTGCCACTGTCCGGCGACGAGCCGGTCGCGGGCGGGCTCGGGCAGGGCGTGGAAGTAGCGGGTGTGGTCGGGGGTGAAGTGCTCCAGGCCGAGCTTGGAGTACTCCATCGGTGCGAAGGACTCGGTGCGGCCCAGCCAGTGGAGCTTCTCGCGCCCCGCGGGCCTGCCCCGCAGCAGGTCGAGGAAGATCTCGGCGCCGGACTGTCCGATGCCGACGACGGTGACGTGCTCGGCGGCGAGGAGGTCCGCGCGGTGGTCGAGGTAGTCGGCGGCGTGCACGACGGGCACGCCGGGGGCTTCGACGAGGGGTTTGAGGGGGTCTGGGACGTAGGGTTCGGTGCCGATGCCGAGGACGACGTTGCGCGCGTAGGTACGGCCGAGGGCTTCTGCTTCTCCGTCGGTGTCGAGCTGGGTGAAGTCGACCTCGAAGACGTCTCGTTCGGGGTTCCAGCGGACGGCGTCGACCTGGTGGCCGAAGTGCAGCGCGGGGAGGTTCTCGCAGACCCAGCGGCAGTAGGCGTCGTACTCGGCGCGCTGGATGTGGAAGCGCTCGGCGAAGTAGAAGGGGAAGAGCCGCTCGCGGGACCTGAGGTAGTTGAGGAAGGTCCAGGGGCTGGTGGGGTCGGCGAGGGTCACCAGGTCGGCGAGGAACGGGACTTGGATGGTGGCGCCCTCGATGAGCAAACCGGAGTGCCAGCCGAAGGCCGGGCGCTGTTCGTAGAAGGCGGTGTCGAGTTCGCCGAGCGGGTGGGCGAGCGCGGCGAGGGACAGGTTGAACGGGCCGATGCCGATGCCGACCAGGTCGCGGGGTGCGTCGGGCTCGTGGTGCGGGTGCTGGGGCGGGGTGGCCGGGGCGGGGTTCGGCTTGCCGTGCGGCTGGGGACGCGGCGCGGGGTTCATCGGGGGGTGTGTCCTTCCACGAGTGTCGCTTGCCGCGCTGCCACGAGGTGCAGCAGCGCGGCCAGGTCGTCGGGTTCGGTGGCGGGGTTGAGGAAGGTGGCCTTGAGCCAGAGCCGGCCGTCGAGGCGGGCCCGGCCGAGGACGGCGCGGCCGTCGGTGAGGAGTGCGCGGCGTACGACGGCCACGGTGTCGTCGGTGGCGCCCTGGGGCCGGAACAGGACCGTGCTGATGGCGGGCCGGGTGCGGAGTTCGAAGCCGGGGTGCTCGTCGACGAGGGCGGCGAACTCCCGGGCCCGGGCGCAGACCTGGTCGACGAGCGTGCCGAGGCCGTTGCGGCCGAGGGTCTTGAGGGTGACGGCGAGTTTGAGGACGTCGGGGCGTCGGGTGGTGCGCAGGGACCGGCCGAGAAGGTCCGGCAGGCCGGCCTCGGTGTCGTCGTCGGCGTTGAGGTAGTCGGCGCGGTGCCGCAGGGCGGTGAGGTCGTGGGGGTTCTTGACGGCCAGGATGCCGGCGGCGACCGGCTGCCAGCCGAGTTTGTGCAGGTCGAGGGTGACGGTGTCGGCGGTGTCGAGCCCTGCGAGCCGGTTGCGGTGGCGGTCGCTGAAGAGGAGGCCTCCGCCGTAGGCGGCGTCGATGTGCAGCCGGGCGCCGTGGGCCGCGCAGCGAGCGGCGATCTCGGGCAGGGGGTCGATGAGTCCGGCGTCGGTGGTGCCGGCCGTGACGGCGACGAGCAGCGGGCCGGGCAGCTGGGTGAGGGCTTCGTCGAGCGCGGCGGGGTGGAGCGTGCCGGCCGGGGCGGGTACGACGACGGGTTCGGGCAGTCCGAGCAGCCAGGCGGCCCGGGCCAGCGAGTGGTGGGCGTTCGCCCCGCACACCAGCCGCACGGATCCGCCGTAGGCCTCCCGTGCGAGGAGGAGGGCGAGCTGGTTGGACTCGGTGCCGCCGGTGGTGATCAGGGAGCCGGGGTCCGTGCCCGGGTCTGCCCCGGGCCCGTAGATCTCCCTGGCCAGTTCCCCCGCCACCAGCTGCTCCAGTTCCGATGCCGCCGGGGCCTGGTCCCAGGAGTCGAGGGAGGGGTTGAGGGCGGAGGCGGCGAGGTCGGCTGCGGTGGCGATGGCCAGGGGCGGGCAGTGGAGGTGGGCGGCGCACAGGGGGTGTGCCGGGTCGGCGGCGCCCTCGGCGAACGCGCGGACCAGGGTGCGCAGGGCGCGCGGGTCGCCCTGGCGGGGCAGGGCCTCCCCCACCGCCTCCCGCAGCCGGGCCGCGACGACGTCCGGCCCGCCCGCCGGCAGCGGCCCGCCGCGCGCCCGGGTGCCCTCGTCCAGCGCTTGGAGCACGGTGTCGAGCAACGGCCGCAGGGCGCGGGGGCCTTCGGGGCCTGAGGCGAGGGGTGGCGTGCTCATGGGCGTTCCTCCGGGGAGCGGGGCGACGCGCCCGGAAAGCTCAACGACCGGACCCGGAGGGAGGTACTTCCGTACGGGAGAACCGGATGGAGGTACTTCCGTACGGGAATACCCGTGGAAGGGTTCCGGACCGTGTGTCAGCCCTTGAAGTCGTCCACGTGGTCCTCGGCCCAGGCCGCGAAGGGACGGGCCTGGCCGGTGATCTCCCCTACCGTGCCGGTGGTTTCCGGTGGTGTGCCGACCGACTCGGCGAAGGTGTCCATCAGGGCCCGGAGCATGCCCGGCGGGACGTGCGGGAACAGTTCGGGGCCCGCCTCGTCCGGTGAGATCTCGGTGAAGCGCAGCTCGCGGCCGAGGGCCCGGCCGATCGCCGCGACCTGCCCGGAGTTGGTGATCGCCTCGGGCCCGGTGAGGCGGTGGGCCGCGCCCTCGTGGCCGTCGTCGAGGAGGGCGCGTTCGGCGACGGCGGCGATGTCGTCCTCGTGGATGGGGGCGGACTGCCCGTCGGCGAAGATGCCTCGGACGGTGTCGCCGGTGCGGATCTGCGGGGCCCACTGGAAGGCGTTGGCGGCGAATGCGTTGGGGCGCAGGAAGGTCCACTCCAGACCGCTGTCGCGAACCTGCTGCTCGGCGGTGGCGTGCATGACGTGGATGGGGTGGGTCTCGTCGGCGCCGGAGCCGATGATCCCGGAGGACAGCAGGACCACGTGACGCACTCCGGCGGCACGGGCCGCGGCCAGGAGGGCGGCCGTGCGGTCGCCGCCCGCCTGGACGTACAGGAACAGCTTGGTGGCGCCTTCGAACTGGACGGCCGGCTCGTCGAGGTCGAGTCGTACCGTCTCGGTGCCCGCGGGCAGGCGGGCACGTTGCGGGTCGCGGGTGAGCGCCCGCACGGGCTGTCCGGCGGCGGCGAGGCGTTCGGCAAGGGCACGACCGACGTTTCCGGTGGGGCCGGTCGCTACGATCACGAAGGGCTCCTCGGGCTTGATCGTCCTTGTCTGCCCGAGGCTACGAAGGGCGACCGGCCCGCCGCATCGTCGAAAGGGACCAGCCGCCCCGCCCGCGGCCTATGCCGTCGGTCCTAGACCTCCTTGCCCTGGCGGACCCGCAGCGCCCGTGCCAGATCGTCGAGTTGGTCGGCGAGCTTGCGGCGCAGCGCCGGGATCGGTGCGGCGTCGCGCAGGCACTCCTCGCCGAGGCGGAGGGTCTCGGGGTCGACGGCGTGCGCGGGGAAGGCCCAGCGGCCGGCGGCTTCGGCGATGGCGGGGCCGCGGCGGTCGGCGACGTCGACCGCGTCCGTGTAGTAGCGGGGAACGTACGCGCGTACCAGGTCGGCCTGTTCGGGCTGCCAGAAGCCCTGGGCGGTGGCGGTGAACAGGTAGTTGGACAGGTGGTCGGAGGCGAACATCTCCTGCCAGGCGCGAGCCTTGGCCTCCGGGTCGGGCAGGGCGGCCCGGCAGCGGGCGGCGCCTTCCAGGCCGGTGGCGCTCGGGTCGCGTTCCAGTTCGGCGGCGATGGCGGCCTCGTCGGTGGCGCCGAGGACGGCGAGCCTGCCCAGGACGCGCCAGCGCAGCTCGGGGTCGAGCTCCGGGCCGCCGGGCACGGTGCCGTCGGTGAGCCAGGCGGCGATGGTGTCCGGGTGGGCGGTGACGTCGATGCGGTGGCGTACGGCGATCAGGCGCAGACCGGGGTTGTCGCCGTCCTCGGTGCGGCGGATGAGGTCGCGGCACAGCTCGGAGAGTGTGGCGAGTGCGGTGGGCCGCTCCTCGGGCGTGATGTAGCGGTCGGTGATGTACGTGGACGCGAAGGCGAGCACGCCCTGGACGATCGCGAGGTCGGTCTCCAGAGGGAGATGGGTCCGGGCGGTCTCCAGGTAGGCGGCGGGCGCCAGTTCGCCGTCGCGGACGGCGTCGCGCAGGGCGTTCCAGACGACCGCGCGGGTGAGGGGTTCGGGCAGGCCGGACAGGTCCTTGCGGATGGTCTCGAAGGACTCGGGGTCGAAGCGGACCTTGGCGTAGCTGAGGTCGCCGTCGTTGAGGAGGAGCAGCGCGGGGCGCTTGCCGATGGGCTGGGCGCCGGTCCGCGGCAGGTCCAGGTGGAGGCGTTCGCGCAGGACGAGGTGTCCGCCGTCGTCGCCGAGGTCCCGGTCGTAGAGGCCAACGGCGATGCGGTGCGGGCGGCTGCCGGTGCGGTCGACGGTGAGGGCACAGGTGCCGTTCTCGCCGGGGGCGATGCGTGGGGTGAGGGTGTCGACGCCGGTCGTGCGCAGCCAGGCGTCGGCCCAGGCGTGGACGTCGCGTTCGGTGGCGCCGGCGAGGGAGTCGATGAAATCGGCGAGGGTGGCGTTGGCGAACCTGTGCCGGGCGAAGTGGGTGTTGATGCCGGCCAGGAAGTCCTTGTCGCCGAGCCAGGCGACCAGTTGCCGCAGGGCGCTGGCGCCCTTGGCGTAGGAGATGCCGTCGAAGTTGAGCAGCGCGGAGGCGGTGTCGTCGACTGCTTCGGGGGCGACGGGGTGGGTGGTGGGGCGCTGGTCTGCGTCGTAGCCCCAGGTCTTGCGGTTGACGCCGAAGTCGGTCCAGGTGTCGGTGAAGCGGGTGGCCTCGGTGAGGGTCTGGTAGCCCATGTACTCGGCGAAGGACTCGTTCAGCCAGATGTCGTCCCACCACTTGAGGGTGACGAGGTCGCCGAACCACATGTGGGCCATCTCGTGGGCGATGACCATGGCGCGGGTCTGGCGTTCGGTGTCGGTGACGGCGGAGCGGTAGACGAACTCGTCGCGGAAGGTGACCAGTCCGGGGTTCTCCATGGCGCCCGCGTTGAACTCGGGGACGAAGGCCTGGTCGTAGGAGTCGAAGGGGTACGGCTCGTCGAACTTCTCGTGGTAGCGGTCGAAGCACGCGCGCGTGATGTCGAGGAGCTCGTCGGCGTCGGTGTCCAGGTAGGGGGCCAGCGAGCGGCGGCAGTGCAGGCCGAAGGGCAGGCCGCGGTGCTCGGTGCGCACGGAGTGCCAGGGGCCCGCGGCGACGGCGACGAGGTAGGTGGAGATCAGCGGGGTGGCGGCGGCTTTCCAGAGGCCGTCGCCGGTGTGCTCGGTGATGCCGTTGGCGAGGACGGTCCAGCCCTGCGGGGCCTTCACCGACAGTTCGAAGACGGCTTTCAGGTCGGGCTGGTCGAAGGCGGCGAAGACGCGCTGGACGTCCTCCATGAACAGTTGGGTGTAGACGTAGGTCTCGCCGTCGGTGGGGTCGGTGAAGCGGTGCATGCCCTCGCCGGTGCGGGAGTAGCGCATGTGCGCGTGCACGCGCAGTTCGTGCTCGCCGGCGGTGAGGTTCTTCAGGGGCAGCCGGTTGCCGTCCAGGGCTTCCGGGTCCAGGGGTTGTCCGTCGAGGGTGGCGGAGCGCAGCTCGGCGGGCCTGACCTCGACGAAGGTGTCCCCGTCCGCGCGGGCGCTGAACCTGATCAGGGTGCGGGAGTCGAAGGTCTCGTTCCCGGTGGTCAGGTCGAGTTCGATCGTGTAGCGGTGGACGTCGAGGAGCCCTGCTCGGGTCTGCGCTTCGTCGCGCGTCAGTACGGACATGCAGGACATGCTGCCTGATGGCACCGGCACGGCACAGAGGCGGATCGGTATGCGCCCGATGTCCGGTCTATGTGCGGTCCTTTTCGAGCTCCCCGGCGTGCGCCCCCATGGGCCGCTGGGGCGGCACAAGCACGTCGGGGTGGGGCAGGGCGGGCGGCCGGGGGTGTGAGGCGGTCTCGGTGTACGACAGGCCGGGCCGTTCGGGGTGCGGGGCGGTCTCGGTGTACGACAGGCCGGGCCGCTGGGAGCGTGGGGCGGTCTCGGTGTGCTCCCGGACTCGGGCGCGCAGTCGGCGCACCTCCTGTTCCAGGGCGAGGTGGTGCTGGTGAGCGTCGTAGAGGTAGCGGACCTTGGTGCGCAGGGCCCAGGGGTCCACGGGTTTCATGACGAGGTCGGCGACGCCGAGGCCGAAGGCGGTGGTGCTCAGTTCCTGGTCGGGGCCGAAGCCGGTGAGCAGGATCACCGGGATGTGCTGGGTCTGTTCCACGCGCCGCATGTAGCGCACGACCTCGAGTCCGCTGACGCCGGGCATGCGCACGTCGAGCAGGAGCAGGCCGACCTGGCCGCGCAGTACCTGCTTGAGCGCCTCGTCGCCGCTGGTGGCCCGGCCGAGCAGATAGCCCAGCGGGGCCAGGGCGCTCTCGAGTGCGTACAGCGTGTCCTCGTGGTCGTCGACGATGAGGATCCTGGTATCCGACGGCATGGCCCGACGTCCCCTCCCTGTGGAGGAACCAGAGTAAGCCCGGGACACTGACGCGCAGTGCTCGTCAGCTGACATGCTGTGCACAGCGCAGCATGCCCCGCGCGGGCCGCCGTGTCACTCCCCCGGGGGCGGTCGCGCGAGGTCAGTTGCGGCCGGGCGCCGAGCCGTTGAGTTCCTCGTCTGCGATGCGCTCGTGGTGGCGGATGACCTCGGCGACGATGAAGTTCAGGAACTTCTCCGCGAAGGCCGGGTCCAGTTTGGCGTTCTCGGCGAGCGCGCGCAGCCGGGCGATCTGGCGGGCCTCACGGGCCGGGTCGGCGGGCGGCAGCTGATGCCGGGCCTTGAGGAGGCCGACCTGCTGGGTGCACTTGAAGCGCTCGGCGAGCATGTGGACGACGGCCGCGTCGATGTTGTCGATGCTGTCGCGCAGGCGGGCGAGTTCCTCACGGACGGCAGGGTCGACGTCACCGGTGCCGGTGTTGCTGGTGGTCATGGCAGGTCAGCCTAAGGGGCGCGCGCCGGGCGGTCGCGGCCCGTCTCACGACTCGGCAGGGCTCAGCCGCTTGTGGAAGCGCCGAATCAGCCGTTTGTGGAAGCGCCGCTCAGCCGCTTGTGGAAGTAGACGTCCTCGTGTCCGCCGGGCAGGCCCTCGATGCGGGCCCGTTCCCGGAAGCCGAGCCGCGGGTAGAAGCCGGGCGCCTGGAAGCTGTACGTGGAGACGATCATGTCCGTGCAGCCGCGCCGGACGGCTTCGGCCTCCGCGGCGCGCATCAGCCGGCCGCCCCAGCCGGCATGCCGCTGGTCCGCGCGCACCCAGAGCATGTCCACGGAGCACAGGCTGCCCCAGGTCCAGGCGGTGAGCCCGCCGATCAGATCGCCGGTCTCGTCGGTGACGCGGACGGAGAGCGGCTCGGTCGTGGCACCGGCGGCGGCGTTGTTGAAGGCGGTCAGCTCCTCGTCGAGCCGCTTCTCGAGTTCGTCGTCCTGGCCGCCCACCTGGAGCGAGGCGGCGACGGAGCGCTGTTCGCTGGTCACGGCCCGGATTCTGCCGGCGGCCGGGGGCGGCGACGACCGGTTTTCGCGGCGGCGGCGCGGCCCCGGGCCGTCACACTTTCGTACAGTGGAACCGGGTTCAGGACGTCTTTTGGGGGTGAGGCGTGGCGAACGACGGGCCGGTCGAGCACGGCTACCCGCATCTGGAGACGGTGCGGGCCGCCATCACGGCGCTGTACAAGCGGCTGTCGTACGACACGATCCAGACGTTCGCGACCAGTGTGGTCCCCGCCGACGTGGCGTTCTGCGACACCGACGACCTGTATCTGGGGGCGCAGCGCGTGGCGCGTGAGCTGGTGCGGCACTACCGGCTGCCGGACGCCCGGCTGATCGTGAGCTTCCGGGAGATGCGGCACGCGGCGAACGTCGAGCTCGCGGCCGGGCCGGAGTACTTCGTGGAGCTGAACGACCGGTTCCGTACGCATCGGCGGGACATCGGGGCGGCCCTGGCGCACGAGGTGATGCATGTGTACCTGCACCGCCTCGGCCTGTCCTTCCCGGGCGTGCGCGACAACGAGATCCTGACGGACACGGCGACGACGTATCTGGGCGCGGGCTGGCTGCTGCTGGACGCGTACCGGGAGGATGGGGCGTCGTCCCAGAAGCTGGGGTATCTCACGCCGGAGGAGTTCGGGTACGTGCTGGCCAAGCGCGCGCTGGTCTTCGGGGAGGACCCGTCGGTGTGGTTCACCAGTCCGCAGGCGTACACGGCGTATGTGAAGGGGAGGGAGCTGGCCCGTCGCGATGAGCAGCAGCCGCCGTTGACCGCGGCGGGGTGGGCGGGGCGGCGGCGGTACGCGCGCGATCGACGGCATGCGTCGGCCGGGCCGCCGCAGCCGGGTGTGCGGTACTCGTTCACTCCCGACGGGGGTGGGCGGTTGCGGGTGTCGTTTCCGTGTCCGACCTGTCATCAGCGGATCAGGGTGCCGGTGCGGGGGCGGGTCCGGGCGCGGTGTGCGTTGTGCCGGAGCGTGTTGGAGTGCGACACGTAGGAGTGCGCCGGGATGGGGAAAAGGATCGCTCGCCCGTCGTCCTACGCCCCGTACACGCGCCCGGGATCGACCGCCTCCGCCAGGAGTTTCCGCGCCGCCTCCCCCGCCTCCGCCGGGGCCCACCGCTCGCCCTTGTCCAGGCTCGGGCCCGGGCGCCAGCCCTCCATCACCGTGATCCGGCCGCCCTCCGCCTCGAAGACCCGGCCCGTCACCCCCGCGCTCGCGGCCGAGCCGAGCCAGACGACCAGGGGGGAGACGTTCTCCGGGGCCATCGCGTCGAAGCCCGAGTCGGGTGCCGCCATGGTGTCGGCGAAGGCGCGCTCCGTCATGCGGGTCCGGGCGGCGGGGGCGATCGCGTTGACCTGGACGCCGTAGCGGCGCAGTTCGGCCGCCGCAACCAGGGTCAGGGCGACGATCCCGGCCTTGGCGGCGCTGTAGTTGCCCTGGCCGACCGAGCCCAGCAGGCCCGCGCCGCTGCTCGTGTTGACGATCCGGGCTTCGGGCGGGCGGCCCGCCTTGGCCTCGGACCGCCAGTGTGCGGCGGCGTGCCGCAGGGGCAGGAAGTGGCCCTTGAGGTGGACGCGTACGACGGCCTCGAAGTCGTCCTCGTCGAGGTTGACGAGCATCCGGTCGCGCAGGAAGCCCGCGTTGTTGACGAGCGTGTCGAGCCTGCCGTACGTCTCCAGGGCCGTCCGGACGAGGGAGGCGGCGCCCTCGGTGGTGGCGATGTCGCCGCCGTGCGGCACCGCCTCGCCGCCCGCCGCGCGGATCTCCTCGGCGACGCGGGCGGCCGGGCTGCGGGGTCCGGGGCCGGGCGTCCCGTCGGCTCCGGGGGTGCCGTCGAGGCCGACGCCGAGGTCGTTGACGACGAGCCGCGCGCCCTCGGCGGCGAACGCGAGGGCGTGGGCGCGGCCGAGCCCGCGGCCCGCGCCGGTGACGACGACGACCCGCCCGTCGCAGATTCCGCTCATCTCGGGTGTCCTTTCATCTCAGGTCCCCTTGTTCGCGGTCGAGGCGTCGTTCGTGGTCGAAGCGTCGTCCGCAGTCGAGACGTCGTTCACGGTCGAGACGTCGTTCACGGTCGAGGCGTCCAGGAACGCGGGGCGCTCCCCGCCCCCGTGGACGAGCAGACTCGCCCCGCTGATGTAGGCGGCGGCGTCCGAGGCGAGGAAGACCGCGGCCCGGCCGACGTCGGACGGCTCGGCGAGACGGCCGAGCGGGACGGTGCGGGCGACGGCGGCGACGCCGTCCTGGTCGCCGTAGTGGAGGTGGGACAGTTCGGTGCGGACCATGCCGGCGACGAGGGTGTTGACCCGGATGTCGGGCGCCCACTCCACGGCCATCGAGCGGGCGAGGTTCTCCAGGCCCGCCTTGGCGGCGCCATAGGCGGCGGTCCCCGGGGAGGGGCGGCCTCCGCTGACGCTGCCGATCATGACGATGGAGCCCCTGGCCCGCCGGAGGTGCTCGTACGCGGCGAGGGACACGGTCAGCGGAGCCACGAGGTTGAGCTCCACCACGCGCGCGTGCCGGTCGGCGCCGGCGTGGGTGAGCGGGCGGTGGGGGCCTCCGCCCGCGTTGTTGACGAGGACGTCCAGCCGGGGCAGCTCGCCGCACAGGCGCCGGACGGCCTCGGCGTCCCGGACGTCCAGCGGCAGGAACTCCGTTCCGGGCACCGGCACTTCCGGCGGCCGACGGGCACAGACCACGACCTCGGCGCCCGCCCGCACGAAGGCACGCGCGATGCCGGCACCGACGCCCCGGGTCCCGCCCGTGACGACGGCGACCTTCCCGTCCAGCTCCATTCACTGCTACCTTCCACCTAACAAACGTTTGGTGGAAAGGTAGCTGATGCGGCCATGGGTGTCTCCACCTCGTGCGGAGAAAAGGGCATAGCCGTCGTCACGGTCGACTTCCCGCCGGTGAACGCCCTGCCGGTGGCCGGCTGGTTCGCCCTGGCCGACGCGATGCGCGCGGCCGGGCGCGGCCCGGAGGTGCGGTGCGTGGTGCTGACGGCCGAGGGGCGCGGGTTCAACGCGGGCGTGGACATCAAGGAGTTGCAGAAGGATGGGAACAGTGCGCTGATCGGCGCCAACCACGCCTGCGCGGAGGCCTTCGCCGCGGTGTACGACTGCGCCGTGCCGGTCGTGGCGGCGGTGCACGGTTTCTGCCTGGGCGGCGGTATCGGGCTGGTGGGCAACGCGGACGTGATCGTGGCGAGCGAGGACGCCGTCTTCGGGCTGCCCGAGCTGGACCGGGGCGCGCTGGGCGCGGCCACCCATCTGGCCCGGCTGGTCCCCCAGCACCTGATGCGCGCCCTGTATTACACCTCGCGCACGGCGACCGCGGCCGAGTTGCACGCGCACGGCTCGGTGTGGCGGGTGGTGCCGCGCGGCGAACTGCGCCCGGCCGCCCTGGAACTGGCCCGCGAGATCGCCGCCAAGGACGGGCAGCTGTTGCGCCTGGCCAAGGCCGCCCTCAACGGCATCGATCCGGTCGACGTGCGCCGCAGCTACCGCTTCGAGCAGGGCTTCACCTTCGAGGCGGGTCTCAGCGGGGTGGGCGCGCGGGTGCGCGGCACCTTCGGCAAGGGGGGAGCGTGATGAGGGACAAGACGATGACGGCCGACGAGGCCGTGTCCCGACTGTCCAGCGGCATGACCCTCGGCATCGGCGGCTGGGGCTCGCGCCGCAAGCCGATGGCCCTGGTGAGAGCACTGCTCCGGTCCCGTATCACCGATCTCACGGTCGTCTCGTACGGCGGCCCGGACGTCGGCATGCTGGCCGCCGCCGGGCGGATCCGGAAGCTGGTCACGGCCTTCGTCACCCTCGACTCGATCCCCCTGGAGCCGCACTACCGCGCGGCCCGCGAGCGTGGCGCCTTCGCGCTGACGGAGATCGACGAGGCGATGTTCCTGTGGGGCCTGCAAGCGGCGGCGAACCGGCTGCCGTTCCTGCCGGTGCGGGCCGGCCTCGGCTCGGACGTGATGCGGGTCAACCCCGATTTACGGACGGTCACTTCGCCCTACGAGGACGGGGAGACGTTCGTGGCGATGCCCGCCCTGCGGCTCGACGCGGCCCTGGTGCACATGAACCGCGCCGACCGGCTGGGCAACGGCCAGTACCTGGGCCCGGACCCGTACTTCGACGACCTGTTCTGCGAGGCGGCGGACACGGCGTACGTCAGCTGCGAACGGATCGTCGACACGGCCGAGCTGACGAAGGCGGCGGCGCCGCAGACCCTGCTGGTCAAGCGGCACACGGTGACGGGCGTCGTGGAGGCCCCGCACGGGGCGCACTTCACGTCCTGCGCGCCCGACTACGGCCGGGACGAGGCCTTCCAGAAGACGTACGCGACGACACCCTGGCCGGAGTTCGCGGCCCGGTTCCTCGCCGAGGACGAGCAGGCGTACCAGTCGGCCGTCGGGGAGGGGACATGACCGGGGCCACCCGCGCGGAGTACTGCGTGATCGCGTGCGCCGAGGCCTGGCGGGGCGACGGCGAGGTGCTCGCGAGCCCCATGGGGCTGATCCCCTCCCTCGGGGCCCGGCTCGCCCGGCTCACCTTCGCGCCGGACCTGCTGCTGACCGACGGCGAGGCGCTGCTGGTCCGCCCGGACGGGACGACGGAGGGCTGGCTGCCGTACCGGCAGCATCTGGCCCTGGTCATGGGCGGCCGGCGGCACGTGATGATGGGCGCGAGCCAGATCGACCGGTTCGGCAACCAGAACATCTCGTGCATCGGCGACTGGGAGCGGCCGAGGCGGCAGCTGCTCGGGGTGCGCGGCGCGCCGGTCAACACCCTCAACCATCCGACCAGTTACTGGATCCCGAGGCATTCCCGGCGGGTCTTCGTCGAGCGGGTCGACATGGTCTGCGGCGTCGGGTACGACCACGCGGCCGGCGCGTGTCACCACCGCATCCCGCGGGTCGTCTCCGACCTGGGTGTCTTCGACTTCGTCACCCCCGACCACTCGATGCGGCTGGCCTCGCTGCACCCGGGTGTCACGGCGGAGCAGGTCAGGGAGGCGACGGGCTGTGAACTGACCGTCCCGGACGAGGTGCCGCCGACCCGTGAGCCGACCGCGGAGGAGCTCCGGCTGATCCGCGAGGTCGTCGACCCGGCCGGCACTCGGACCAGGGAGGTCGCCTCGTGATGGAGACGGCGCTGACCCGGCTGACCGGCGTCCGCCATCCCCTCGTGCAGACCGGGATGGGCTGGGTGGCGGGCCCGCGCCTGGTCTCCGCCACGGCGAACGCGGGCGCTCTCGGCATCCTGGCCTCGGCGACGATGACGCTCGACCGGTTGCGCGCGGCCGTCCGGGAGGTCCGGGCCCGTACCGACGCGCCGTTCGGTGTGAACCTGCGCGCCGACGCGGCGGACGCCGGCGACCGCGTGCGGATCCTGATCGAGGAGGGTGTCCGGGTCGCCTCCTTCGCCCTGGCCCCCTCCCGGGAGCTGATCGGCGAGCTCAAGGAGGCCGGTGTGGTCGTCATGCCGACCGTGGGGGCGCGGCGGCACGCCGAGAAGGTCGCCGGCTGGGGCGCGGACGCGGTGCTCGTGCAGGGCGCGGAGGGCGGCGGACACACCGGCGAGGTGGCCACGACGGTGCTGCTGCCGCAGGTCGTCGACGCCGTGGACATACCGGTCGTGGCGGCGGGCGGCTTCTTCGACGGGCGGGGCCTGGTCGCGGCGCTGGCCTATGGTGCGGCGGGCGTCGCCATGGGCACGCGGTTCCTGCTCACCTCGGACTCGACCGTGCCCGGGGCGGTGAAGGCGCGGTATCTGGCGGCGACGGTGCGGGATGTGACGGTCACCAGGGCGGTGGACGGGCTGCCTCACCGCATGCTGCGGACGGAACTGGTCGACGCGCTGGAGCGGTCGGGCCGGGTGACCGGCGTCCTCCGGGCGGTCCGCAGGGCGGCGGGCTACCGGAAGCTGTCCGGCACGAGCTGGCGCCGCATGCTCCGGGACGGCCGCGCGTTCAGACACGGCAAGGACCTGACCTGGAGCCAGGTCCTGCTCGCCGCGAACACCCCGATGCTGCTCAAGGCGTCCATGGTGGACGGCCGTACGGATCTGGGGGTGATGACGTCCGGGCAGGTCGCCGGAGTGATCGACGACCTGCCCTCGTGCGCGGAGCTGGTGGAACGGATCATGAAGGAGGCCGAGGACACCCGTCGGCGTCTCACAGCCTCTCGATGATCGTCGCATTGGCCTGTCCGCCGCCCTCGCACATGGTCTGGAGGCCGAACCGGCCGCCGGTGCGTTCCAGTTCGTGCAGCAGGGTCGTCATCAGCTTCACGCCGGTCGCGCCGAGCGGATGGCCCAGGGCGATGGCACCGCCGTTGACGTTGACCTTCTCCGGGTCCGCGCCCGTCTCCTTGAGCCAGGCCAGGACGACCGGGGCGAAGGCCTCGTTGATCTCGACGAGGTCGATGTCGCCGATAATCATGCCGGTCTTCTTCAGGGCGTGGGCGGTGGCCGGGATGGGAGCGGTGAGCATGCGGATCGGGTCCTCGCCGCGCACCGAGAGATGGTGCACACGCGCGCGTGGGGTGAGCCCGTGTTCGCGCACCGCCCGCTCGGAGGCCAGCAGCATCGCCGCCGCCCCGTCGGAGACCTGCGAGGAACAGGCGGCGGTGATCGTGCCGCCGTCGAGGACCGGCTTGAGGCCGGCCATCTTCTCCAGGGAGGTGTCCCGGCGCGGACCCTCGTCGGCGGTGACGTCCCCGTACGGCACGGTCTCGCGGTCGAAGCGGCCCTCGTCGATCGCCCGGACCGCCCGCCGATGGGACCGCAGGGCGAACTCCTCCTGGTCGCGCCGGCTGATCCCCCATGTGGCGGCGATCATCTCGGCGCCCGCGAACTGGTTGACGGGCTTGTCCCCGTACCGCGCCCGCCAGCCCGTACTGCCCGCGAACGGGCCCTGGGTCAGCCCGAGCGGCTCGGCGGCCTGCCGGGTGGCGAAGGCAATGGGGATCATCGACATGTTCTGCACCCCGCCTGCGACCACCAGGTCCTGAGTGCCGGACAGCACGGCCTGCGCCGCGAAGTGCACGGCCTGCTGCGAGGAACCGCACTGCCGGTCGACGGTCACGCCCGGCACCTCCTCGGGCAGCCCGGCCGCCAGCCAGCAGGTCCGCGCGATGTCCCCGGCCTGCGGCCCCACGGCGTCCAGACAGCCGAGGACGACGTCCTCCACGGCGGCCGGATCGACGCCCGAGCGGCTCATCAGCTCCTTCAGCACATGTGCGCCGAGGTCGGCCGGATGGACCGCGCTCAGTCCTCCGCCGCGCCGCCCGGCGGGCGTGCGGACCGCTTCGACGATGTAGGCCTCGGCCATGGCAACTCCCTCGTAGGAAAGGGCTATTCGCGTACGGCGATCCCGTCCAGCACCATCGACAGGTACTGCCGGGCGATCTCGTCCGGGCTGTGCCGGCCGCCCGGCCGGTACCAGGACGCGGCCACCCACACCGTGTCGCGCACGAACCGGTAGGTGAGCCGGACGTCCAGGTCGGCCCGGAAGGCCCGCTCGGCGACGCCGCGCTCCAGCGTGGACAGCCACGCCTTCTCGAATCTGCGCTGCGACTCGGCGAGGAACGCGAACCGCTCCTGCGCCACGAGCTGCTTGCTCTCCTTCTGGTAGATCGCGACGGCCGCGCGATGCCGGTCGATCTCCCGGAACGACTCGGTGACCAGGGCCTGAAGCGTCTCGCGCGGGCCGAGTCCGGCGCCCAGCACGGCGTCGTAGCCGTCCCAGAGCTCGTCGAGGAAGGTGCGCAGGATCTCTTCCAGCATCGACTCCTTGGAGTCGAAGTGGTAGTAGAGGCTGCCCGCGAGCATCCCCGCGTGGTCCGCGATCTTGCGGACGGTGGTGGCGTTGTAGCCCTGCTCGGCGAAGACCTCGGCGGCGGTGCCGAGGAGTTCGCGACGACGGGCGGGGGCTGCGGTCACCTGGGGTTTCTTCTTCGTAGGAGGCACAGGTCCCATTGTCGTCCTAGGGGTGCCTGCTGCTGACGGACACCACTTCCCCCGTCATGTACGAGGAGTAGCCGGAGGCCAGGAACACGATCACGTTGGCCACCTCCCAGGGCTCGGCGTACCGCCCGTAGGCCTCGCGGGCGGTCAGCTCGGCGAGCAGCTCGGGCGTGGTCACCTTCACCAGGTGCGGATGCAGGGCGAGGCTGGGCGCGACGGCGTTGACGCGCACCCCGTACTCGGCCGCCTCGACGGCCGCGCACCGGGTCAGCGCCATCACGCCCGCCTTCGCGGCGGCGTAGTGGGCCTGCCCGGCCTGGGCGCGCCAGCCCATGACGGAGGCGTTGTTGACGATCACCCCGCCGCTCTCCCGCATGCGGCGGAGCGCGGCCCGCACGCACCGGAACGTGCCGTTCAGCGTGACGTCCAGGACGCGGGACCACTGGTCGTCGGTCATGTCGACGAGGTCCGCGGTGCCGCCGAGACCGGCGTTGTTGACCACGACGTCGAGCCGTCCGTGTTCCCGTACGGCCGTGTCGAAGAGGGCGCGTACCTGCGTCTCGTCTGTGACGTCGCAGGGCACCGCGGCGACCGATGCCGCGCCGAACTCGCCGGCCAGCTGCGCCTCGTGGTCCTTGAGCCGCCGTACGTGCGCGTCGCTGATCAGGACGCGTGCGCCCTCCTCCAGGAAGCGGCGCGCGGTGGACCCGCCGATCCCCGCGCCGGCCGCGGCGGTGAGGACGGCGGTCCGCCCCTTCAGCACGCCGTGGCCGGGCACGTACGACGGACTCTCGACGTCTGTCATGGGCTCACGCTAACCTACCAAACACTTGTTAGGGAAGGAGGGTGGTCGTGGATCTCGCGTTCTCACCGGCCGACGAGGAGTTCCGCACCGAGGTGCGGGAGTGGCTGCACGCGCGTGTGCCGCGCGAGCCCCTGCCCTCCCTGGAGACGGCGGAGGGCTTCGCGGCCCACCGCGCCTGGGAGGCGGAGCTGGCCGCGGAGGGCTGGTCGGTGGTCGACTGGCCGGCGGAGTACGGCGGGCGGGACGCGGGGCTCCTGCGATGGCTGCTCTTCGAGGAGGAGTACTGGGCGGCGGGCGCCCCGGGGCGCGTCGGGCAGAACGGCATCCATCTGCTCGCCCCGACCCTCTTCGCCCACGGCACCGGGGAGCAGCGGGCCCGGGTGCTGCCCCCGATGGCCTCCGGAGAGGTGATCTGGGCTCAGGCCTGGTCGGAGCCCGAGGCCGGTTCGGACCTGGCGTCCCTGCGGGCGAGGGCCGTGCGCACGGATGGCGGCTGGCTCCTCAGCGGCCAGAAGACCTGGTCCTCGCGTGCCGCGTTCGCCGACCGTGCGTTCGGCCTGTTCCGCAGCGACCCGGACACGGCCAAGCCCCACCAGGGCCTGACGTACCTCATGTTCGACCTGCGCGCACCGGGCGTCACGGTCCGCCCGATCGCCCGCCTCGACGGCAAGCCGGCGTTCGCGGAGCTGTTCCTGGACGAGGTCTTCGTGCCCGACGAGGACGTGATCGGCGAACCCGGCCAGGGCTGGCGGATCGCGATGGCGACGGCCGGTGACGAACGCGGGCTGATGCTCCGCTCCCCGGGCCGTTTCCTCGCTGCCGCGCGCCGGCTGGAGGGGCTGTGGCGGGAGCGGGGCGGTCCGGTGTCCGAGCGGGACCGGGTGGCCGACGCTCTGATGGGCGCCCGCGCCTACCAGCTCTTCACGTACGCGGCCGCCTCCCGCTTCATCGACGGCGAAACGGTCGGCCCGGAATCGAGCCTGAACAAGGTCTTCTGGTCCGAACTGGACATCGCGCTGCACGAGACGGCCCTCGATCTCCTCGGCCCGGAGGGCGAGCCGGCCGACACCGACTGGGCGGAGCGGTACGTCTTCGCACTCGCCGGCCCGATCTACGCGGGCACGAACGAGATCCAGCGCGACATCATCGCCGAGCGCCTGCTCGGCCTGCCGAAGGGACGCCGCTGATGCGTTTCCTCCTCGACGCCGAGCAGCGCGCCTTCGCCGCCTCGCTGGACGCCCTGCTGACGGCGGCGGGCACACCGGCGGTGGTGCGGGACTGGAGCCGGGGCGACCATACGAGCGGGCGGGCGCTGTGGTCCCGTATCGCGGAGGCCGGCGTGTTCGCGCCGGCGGTTCCACAGACGTACGAAGGCGGCCTGGGGCCGCGTCCGGTCGGACTGGCCGTCGCCTTCGTCGAGTTGGGCCGCCACGCGGTACCGGGCCCGCTGGTCGAGACGGTCACGGCGGCGGTGCTGCTCACCGGGGCCGACCCGGGTGTCGCCAAGCGGCTGCTGCCGGGGCTGGCGTCCGGGGAGACGATGGCGACGGTGGCACCCGCGGGCGGGTACGCCCTGGACGGCGACGCTGCCACCCTCCGGCTCTCCTGGGAGCCCGACGGCATCCGCCTCTCCCCCGGCCACGGTCCCGTCCGCCCCTCCCTCGACCCCGCCCGTCGCCTCACCCCCCTCGCCCCCGGCGGCGAGCTCCTCGACGCCCCCACCGGACAGGCCCTCGCCTGGGCCCGTCTCGCCACCGCCGCCCAAGCCCTCGGGGTGGGCCTGGCACTCCTCGACAGAACCGTCGGATACGTCAGGCAACGCACCCAGTTCGGCGTCCCCGTCGGGTCGTTCCAGGCGGTCAAGCACCGGCTGGCCGACGCGAAGATCGCCCTGGAGTTCGCTCGCCCGCTGGTCTTCGGTGCCGCCCTGACGATGCGGCCGGCCGATGCCGCCGCCGCCAAGGCCGCCGCGTGCGAGGCGGCGTACACCACCGCCCGCACCGCGCTGCACCTGCACGGCGCGATCGGCTACACGGCGGAGTACGACCTGTCGCTATGGCTGACCAAGGCCCGGGCCCTGCGCACCGCCTGGGGCGATCCCCACGCGTGCCGGGCCCTGGTCGTCAGTGCGGCTGGTGATCGCCGCTGGTGATCTCCCGGTACTCCTCCACCGTCGGCTTCTCGATCCGCGCGTCCGGCCCGAACATCGCCTTCGCGAGCCGGGCACGCAGCCGCTCGGACCGCTTGACCTTCCGGCGGACGCCCCCCGCGTCGACCTCGGGCCCCTCCTCGTACGGCGGGTTCTGCTCGTGCTGGGTGAGGGTGAACAGCTCGGCCCGCGAGAGGGGCTCGTGCACCTCGATGTACTCGCCGTTCGGCAGCCGTTTGATGGTGCCGGTCTCCCTGCCGTGCAGCACCTTTGCGCGGTCGCGGCGCTGGAGGCCCATGCAGATCTTCTTCGTGACGATGAAGGCGACGACCGGCAGCACGAAGACGCCGATCCGCACGAACCAGGTGATCACGTTGATGGACAGATGCAGATGCGTGGCCACGATGTCGTTGCCGCCGCCGATCAGCAGCACCGCGTACAGGGTCAGCCAGGCCACGCCCAGGCCGGTGCGCACGGGCGCGTTGCGCGGCCGGTCCAGGATGTGGTGCTCGCGTTTGTCGCCGGTGATCCACGCCTCGATGAAGGGATAGGCGCCGATGGCGAGCATGACCAGCGGGAAGAGCGCGAACGGGATGAACACGCCGAGGACCAGCGTGTGGCCCCACATGTTGATCTCCCATCCCGGCATCACCCGGATCAGCCCCTCGGAGAACCCGAGGTACCAGTCGGGCTGGGCGCCCGTGGTGACCAGGTCGGGGCGGTAGGGGCCGAAAGCCCACACGGGGTTGATCTGGGCGATCGCGCCCATGATGGTCAGAACGCCGAAGACGAGGAAGAAGAAGCCGCCCGCCTTGGCCATGTAGACCGGCAGGAAGGGCATCCCGACGACCGACCGCTCCTTGCGTCCGGGGCCCGGGAACTGGGTGTGCTTGTGGTAGAAGACCAGGATCAGATGGACGGTCACCAGGCCCAGCATGATCCCGGGCAGCAGCAGCACATGGACCGGGAAGAGGCGCGAGATGATGTCGTCGCCCGGGAACTCCCCGCCGAAGAGGAAGAACGCCACATACGTCCCGACGATCGGGATCGACAGGATCGCGCCGTGCGCGAAGCGCAGGCCGGTGCCGGACAGCAGGTCGTCCGGGAGGGAGTAGCCGGTCAGGCCGGTGATGATGCCGAGCATCAGCAGGGTCCAGCCGAAGACCCAGTTGAGCTCGCGGGGCTTGCGGAAGGCGCCGGTGAAGAACACCCGCATCATGTGCACCATCATGCCGGTGATGAAGACCAGCGCCGCCCAGTGGTGGACCTGCCGCATCAACAGCCCGCCGCGCACGTCGAAGCTGATGTCCAGCGTGGACTCGAACGCCCTGGACATGAGCACGCCGTTGAGCTCCGTGTAGGACCCCTGGTAGACGACCTCCTGCATGCTCGGCTCGAAGAACAGGGTGAGGTAGACACCGGTGAGGATCAGGACGATGAAGCTGTAGAGGGTGATCTCGCCCAGCATGAAGGACCAGTGGTCCGGGAAGACCTTGCGCATGTTGGCCTTGGCCAGCCCGTAGAGCCCGAGCCGCCCGTCCGCCCAGTCGGCGAGCTTCTCGCCCTTGCCGGCGGGAGGTCTCCTGCGAGCGGAAGCCGTCCCGTACACCCGTCGTGCGCCGTCGTCGCCCATACGTCGTCGCCTCCCCGTGGCTCCTTCCCAGCGTGGCACGGCACGACGGCGGTGCAAACGGGGCGCAGGGGCGGCTAGGCCAAGGGGCGGGCCGGTTAGGCCACGGGGGCGAGCAGATGGCTCAGCGGCTGCGGGGATCCCTCACGATCCCCTGGGCCCTGGCGGCCATCAGCCACTTCGGGAACTCACCCACCAGTCGGTCGTACAGCTCGCCGTCCGGAACCTTCCGCGGCTCCTCACCCGCGTGGAAGAACCCGGCGTTGTCGACGACCCGCCTGCCCGGCACGGGCAGCTCGTCCAGCTTGCGCAGGAATTCGAACTGCTTGCTGCCCGGGTCACCGAAGCCGATGAACTGCCAGAACAGCGGCAGCCTCGCCGCCTTGCACAGGTACCGCTCCGCCGCGAGCTTGTTGATGGGCCCGCCGTCGGTCTGGAAGACCACGAGGGCCGGCTCGGTCGCCCCGCTGTCGACGTAGTGGTCGATGACGGCGTCCATCGCCAGGTGGTAGCTGGTCTTCCCCATGTGCCCGAGCCCGGCCGCGATCCGCTCGACCTTCCCCTGATGGTCGGCGAGCGCGATATCGGTGACGGCGTCGACGTCGGTGGAGAAGAACACGACCGGTACGGTGCCGTCGTCGTCGAGATGCGCCGACAGCCCGAGCACCCGGTCGGCGAGCGCCTGCACGCTGCCGTCCCGGTAGTACGGCCTCATCGAGCCGGAGTAGTCGACGACGAGGTAGACCGCGGCCCGCAGCCCGTCGAGGCCGTGCTTCGTGAGGGAGACCCCGGCGCTCTTGTACAGGTCGACCAGCGTCGGCGCGGTCTCCTCGAAGGTGCGCAGATTGATCGCGGCCATACGTGTCCCCCTGGATCACCGGACGTGCATGTCGAAAGTATGCCTCGGCGACCTGCCGGTGGAGGCGCGCGGACGACGGCGTACGCTTGCCCGCCTCTGGGCCGGCGCCGCGCGCAGGTGCGGGCGGGGCGTGCGCCGGGCCGCTGGTGCTCCGGGCGGCCGGGACGGTGGGGAAAGTTACGGAGCTGACAGGCAGGGTGGTCCCAGTGAAGCGTGCCGGTGTGGTGTTCTTCGTCGCTGTTCCCGTGGTCGCCACGGCGGTGGCCTACTTCGTCGCACCCACGGACTCCGCCGAGCCCACCGCGAAACCCTCCGTGTCTGACGCCCAGGCGGCCCGGGAAGAGGCCAAGGACCGGGCCGAGGAGGAGCGGGCGGAGGACGACAAGGTGATCGCGGGGCTGCCCGCGGGCCTGGCCGCCCCGGAGAAGAAGGAGCTGGCGCAGCGGATCGTGGCGAGCGCCCACCAGTCGACGCTGAACTGGCGCGCCCTCTACGGCTCCATCGAGGATCTGGGGGACGGCCGGGGCTACACCGCCGGGATCGTCGGCTTCTGCACCGGCACCCACGACCTGCTCGCCCTTGTCGAGCGCTACACCGAAACCCACCCTGGCAACGGCCTGGCCCGCTACCTGCCGGCCCTGCGCGAGGTCGACGGCACGGACTCCCACGAGGGCCTGGACCCCGGCTTCACCGCGGCCTGGAAGGCGGAGGCGAAGCTCCCGGCCTTCCGCAGGGCCCAGGACGAGCACCGTGACCGTGTCTCCTTCGACCCGGCGGTCCGCCTCGCCAAGCTGGACGGACTGGGCACGCTCGGCCAGTTCGTCTACTACGACGCACTGGTCTTCCACGGCCCCGACACCAGCCCCGAAGGCTTCTACGGCCTGCGCGAACGCGTGCTGCGCGTGGCGGACACACCGGCCGAGGGCGGCAGTGAGAAGGCGTACCTGGACACCTTCCTCGACATCCGCCGCACCACCATGGCCACCGAGCGCCCCGGCGCGGACACGAGCCGTGTCGACACCGCCCAGCGCCGTTTCCTGAACGAGGGCAACCTACGTCTCGAGACGCCGCTGGAGTGGGCCGTCTACGGGGACACGTACAAGGTGCCGTGACCAGGACCGTACAAGGTGCCGCGCCGGCCAGAGGAAAGCGGCGGCGCCTGCCCGTTCGTCCGGTCGGGGACAAGGGGCAGGCGCCGTCTCGGGGGGTCTGGGGAATCCCCCCAGATATCCCGCCCGTACGCCTTTGTACGGGTTGTCTGTGAGTGACCGTCAGGTCAGTCCGTCACCAGGCTCTCAGACCATCAGCGCGCGGTCCGTCGGCCGGATCGGCGCCGGCAGTTCGCTGGCGCCCGTGAGGTGGCGGTCCACCCCGCGTGCCGCCGAGCGGCCCTCGGCGATCGCCCACACGATGAGCGACTGGCCGCGGCCCGCGTCACCGGCGACGAACACGCCCGGCACGTTGGTCTGGTAGTCGTCGTCGCGGGCGATGTTGCCGCGCTCGTCGAGCTCCAGGCCGAACTGCTCGACCAGGCCGTTCTCCCGGTCTGTGCCGGTGAAGCCCATGGCGAGGGTGACCAGCTGGGCGGGGATCTTGCGCTCGGTGCCCGGCTTCGGGGTCAGCCGGCCGTCGATGAACTCCACCTCGGTGAGGTGCAGCCACTGGACGTTGCCGTCCTCGTCGCCCTCGAAGTGGGTCGTCGAGACCGAGTAGACGCGCTCGCCGCCCTCCTCGTGGGCCGAGGTGACCTTGTAGAGCATCGGGAAGGTCGGCCAGGGCTGGTTGATCGGGTGCCGCTCGTCGTTCGGGCGGGGCATGATCTCCAGCTGCGTCACGGAGGCCGCGCCCTGGCGGTGGGCCGTACCGACGCAGTCGGCACCGGTGTCGCCGCCGCCGATGACCACGACGTGCTTGCCCTCGGCCGAGATGGGGGGCGCCACGAAGTCGCCCTCCTGCACCTTGTTGGCCAGGGGCAGGTACTCCATGGCCTGGTAGATGCCCTTGAGCTCGCGGCCGGGCACCGGCAGATCACGGGCCGTGGTCGCGCCGACGGCCAGGACGACCGCGTCGTAGCGCTTCTTCAGGTCCGTCGCCTTCAGGTCGCGGCCGATCTCGATGCCCGTGCGGAAGCGGGTGCCCTCCGCGCGCATCTGCTCGATACGGCGGTTGATGTGCCGCTTCTCCATCTTGAACTCGGGGATGCCGTAGCGGAGGAGGCCTCCGATGCGGTCCGCGCGCTCGTAGACGGCGACGGTGTGGCCGGCCCGGGTCAGCTGCTGGGCGGCGGCCAATCCCGCGGGGCCGGAGCCGATGACGGCGACGGTCTTGCCGGACAGGCGCTCCGGGATCTGCGGGGCGACGTCCCCGGTCTCCCAGGCCTTGTCGATGATCGAGACCTCGACGTTCTTGATGGTGACCGGCGGCTGGTTGATCCCGAGCACACACGCCGACTCACAGGGAGCGGGGCACAGGCGGCCCGTGAACTCCGGGAAGTTGTTCGTCGCGTGCAGCCGCTCCGAGGCGGCGGCCCAGTCCTCGCGGTAGGCGTAGTCGTTCCACTCGGGGATGAGGTTCCCGAGCGGGCAGCCGTTGTGGCAGAACGGGATGCCGCAGTCCATGCAGCGGCTGGCCTGCTTGCTGATGATGGGCAGCAGGGAGCCGGGGACGTAGACCTCGTTCCAGTCCTTGACGCGCTCCTCGACGGGGCGGGACTTGGCGACCTCGCGCCCGTGGTTCAAAAAGCCCTTCGGGTCAGCCATTGATCGCCGCCTCCATCATCTTCTCGTGGGTCTCGGACTCGGAGAGACCGGCTCGCTCGGCGGCGTCCTTGGCGGCGAGCACTGCCTTGTACGTGCTGGGGATGATCTTGCTGAAGCGCTCGACGGCGGTGTCCCACTCGGCCAGGAGCTTCTCGGCGACGGTCGAGCCCGTCTCCTCCTGGTGGCGGCGGACCACGTCGTGCAGCCACTGCTTGTCGGTGTCGTCCAGCGCCTCGACGGCGTCCAGGTTGCCGACGTTGACGTTGTCGCGGTCCAGGTCGATGACGTACGCGATACCGCCGGACATACCGGCCGCGAAGTTGCGGCCCGTCTCGCCGAGCACCACCGCGTGACCGCCGGTCATGTACTCGCAGCCGTGGTCGCCCACGCCCTCGGAGACGACCGTCGCACCGGAGTTGCGGACGCAGAAGCGCTCGCCGACCTTGCCGCGCAGGAACATCTCGCCGCCGGTGGCGCCGTAGCCGATGGTGTTGCCGGCGATGACGCTGTACTCGGCGAGGTGGTCGGCCGCGCGGTCCGGGCGGACCACGATCCGGCCGCCCGAGAGGCCCTTGCCGACGTAGTCGTTGGCGTCGCCCTCCAGGCGCAGCGTCACACCGCGCGGCACGAACGCGCCGAAGGACTGGCCGGCGGAGCCGGTGAAGGTGATGTCGATGGTGTCGTCGGGCAGGCCCGCGCCACCGAACTTCTTCGTCACCTCGTGGCCGAGCATGGTGCCGACCGTGCGGTTGATGTTGCGGATCTGCACCTGGGCGCGGACCGGCTGCGCCTCGGTGGCGTCCGAGGCGGACAGGGCGTCCGCGGCGAGCTTGATCAGCTGGTTGTCGAGCGCCTTCTCCAGACCGTGGTCCTGGGCGATCAGCTGGTGGCGGACCGCGCCTTCGGGCAGCTCGGGCACGTGGAACAGCGGCTCCAGGTCCAGGCCCTGCGCCTTCCAGTGGTCGACCGCGCGGGTGACGTCGAGGGCCTCGGCGTGGCCGACGGCCTCCTCGATGGAGCGGAAGCCCAGCTCGGCGAGGATCTCGCGGACTTCTTCGGCGATGTACTTGAAGAAGTTCACGACGTACTCGGCCTTGCCGTTGTACCGCTCGCGCAGCACCGGGTTCTGCGTGGCGATGCCGACCGGGCAGGTGTCCAGGTGGCAGACGCGCATCATGACGCAGCCGGAGACGACGAGCGGCGCGGTCGCGAAACCGAACTCCTCGGCGCCGAGCAGCGCGGCGATGACCACGTCACGGCCGGTCTTCAGCTGGCCGTCGGTCTGCACGATGATGCGGTCGCGCAGGCCGTTGAGCAGCAGCGTCTGCTGGGTCTCGGCGAGGCCGAGCTCCCAGGGACCGCCCGCGTGCTTCAGCGAGGTCAGCGGCGAGGCGCCCGTACCGCCGTCATGGCCGGAGATGAGGACGACGTCCGCGTGCGCCTTGGAGACACCCGCGGCGACCGTGCCGACGCCGACCTCGGAGACCAGCTTGACGTGAATCCGCGCCTGCGGGTTCGCGTTCTTCAGGTCGTGGATCAGCTGGGCCAGGTCCTCGATGGAGTAGATGTCGTGGTGCGGCGGCGGGGAGATCAGACCCACGCCGGGCGTCGAGTGCCGCGTCTTGGCGACCCACGGGTAGACCTTGTGGCCGGGCAGCTGGCCGCCCTCGCCGGGCTTGGCGCCCTGGGCCATCTTGATCTGGATGTCGTCGGAGTTGACCAGGTACTCGGAGGTCACACCGAAGCGGCCGGAGGCGACCTGCTTGATGGACGACCGGCGGGCCGGGTCGTACAGCCGCTCCGGGTCCTCGCCGCCCTCACCGGTGTTGGACTTGCCGCCCAGCTGGTTCATGGCGATGGCGAGGGTCTCGTGCGCCTCCTGCGAGATGGAGCCGTACGACATGGCGCCCGTCGAGAACCGCTTGACGATCTCGGAGACCGGCTCGACCTCGTCGATCGGGATCGGCTTGCGGTCGGACTTGAAGCCGAAGAGCCCGCGGAGCGTCATCAGCCGCTCGGACTGCTCGTTCACGCGCTCGGTGTACTTCTTGAAGATGTCGTAGCGGCCGGAGCGCGTGGAGTGCTGGAGGCGGAAGACCGTCTCCGGGTCGAACAGGTGCGGCTCGCCCTCGCGGCGCCACTGGTACTCGCCGCCTATGTCCAGCGCGCGGTGCGCCGGGGCGATGCCGGAGGCCGGGTAGGCCTTGGCGTGCCGGGCGGCGACCTCCTTGGCGATGACGTCGATGCCGACGCCGCCGATCTTGGTGGCCGTGCCGTTGAAGTACTTCTCGACGAAGGTCTCGTCGAGACCGACGGCCTCGAAGACCTGGGCGCCGCGGTAGGAGGCGACGGTCGAGATGCCCATCTTGGACATGACCTTCAGCACGCCCTTGCCGAGGGCGTAGATGAGGTTGCGGATGGCCTTCTCGGGCTCGATGCCGGGGAGGAACGTGCCGGCGCGGACCAGGTCCTCGACGGACTCCATCGCCAGGTACGGGTTGACGGCGGCGGCGCCGTAGCCGATGAGCAGGGCGACGTGGTGGACCTCGCGGACATCGCCGGCCTCGACCAGCAGGCCCACCTGGGTGCGCTGCTTGGTGCGGATGAGGTGGTGGTGGACGGCCGCGGTGAGCAGCAGCGACGGGATCGGCGCGTGCTCGGCGTCCGAGTGACGGTCCGACAGGACGATCAGCCGGGCGCCGTTCTCTATCGCGGCGTCGGCCTCGGCGCAGATCTCGTCGATCCGCGCTGCGAGCGCGTCACCGCCGCCGTGCACCCGGTACAGGCCGGACAGGGTCGCGGCCTTGAAGCCGGGCATGTCGCCGTCGGCGTTGATGTGGATGAGCTTGGCCAGCTCGTCGTTGTCGATGACCGGGAAGGGCAGCACGACACTACGGCAGGAGGCCGCGCTCGGGTCGAGCAGGTTGCCCTGCGGGCCCAGCGAGGAGCGCAGCGAGGTGACGAGCTCCTCGCGGATGGCGTCCAGCGGCGGGTTGGTGACCTGCGCGAACAGCTGGGTGAAGTAGTCGAAGAGCAGCCGCGGGCGGTCCGACAGCGCGGCGATCGGCGAGTCGGTGCCCATCGAGCCGATGGGCTCGGCACCGGCCTTGGCCATCGGCGCGAGGATGACGCGCAGCTCCTCCTCGGTGTAACCGAAGGTCTGCTGGCGGCGGGTGACCGAGGCGTGCGTGTGCACGATGTGCTCGCGCTCGGGCAGGTCGGACAGCTCGATCTCGCCGGCCTCCAGCCACTCCGCGTACGGCTGTTCGGCGGCGAGCTGGGCCTTGATCTCGTCGTCCTCGATGATGCGGTGCTCGGCGGTGTCGACGAGGAACATGCGGCCGGGCTGCAGGCGGCCCTTGCGGACGACCTTGGCCGGGTCGATGTCCAGGACGCCGACCTCGGAGCCGAGGACGACGAGGCCGTCGTCGGTGACCCAGTAGCGGCCGGGGCGCAGGCCGTTGCGGTCGAGGACGGCACCGACCTGGGTGCCGTCGGTGAAGGTGACACAGGCCGGGCCGTCCCAGGGCTCCATCAGGTTGGAGTGGAACTGGTAGAAGGCACGCCGGCTCGGGTCCATGGAGTCGTGGTTCTCCCACGCCTCCGGGATCATCATCAGCACGGAGTGCGGCAGCGAACGGCCGCCCAGGTGCAGGAGTTCGAGGACCTCGTCGAAGGACGCCGAGTCGGAGGCGTCCGGCGTGCAGATCGGGAAGACCCGGTCGATCTTCTCCTGGTCGCCGAACAGGTCGGAGACGATCTGGGACTCGCGGGCCGCCATCCAGTTGCGGTTGCCCTTGACGGTGTTGATCTCACCGTTGTGCGCGACGAAACGGTACGGGTGGGCCAGCGGCCAGGACGGGAAGGTGTTCGTCGAGAACCGGGAGTGCACGAGCGCGATCGCGGAGGCGAAGCGGCGGTCGGACAGGTCCGGGAAGAAGGGCTCCAGCTGACCGGTGGTCAGCATGCCCTTGTAGACGATGGTCCGCGCGGACAGCGACGGGAAGTACACGCCGGCCTCACGCTCGGCGCGCTTGCGCAGCACGAAAACCTTGCGGTCGAGCTCGATACCCGTAGCGGGCACGGCCGCGCCGTCGCTGACGAAGATCTGGCGGAAGACCGGCATGGTCGACCGGGCGGTGGCACCCAGCAACTGGGGAGCGACCGGCACCTCGCGCCAGCCGAGGACCGTCAGGCCCTCGTCGGCCGCGATCGTCTCGATCTGCGAGACGGCGTCGGCGGCGGAGTCCTCCGGCAGGAAGGCGGTGCCGACGGCGTAGGCACCGGCCTCGGGCAGTTCGAATCCAGCCACGTCACGAAAGAAGGCGTCCGGGACCTGCGACAGGATGCCCGCGCCGTCGCCGGAGTCGGGCTCGGAGCCGGTGGCACCGCGGTGTTCGAGGTTGCGCAGAACGGTCAGAGCCTGCTCGACCAGGGTGTGGGACGCCTCGCCGGTGAGGGTGGCGACGAAGCCGACGCCGCAGGCGTCGTGCTCGTTGCGGGGGTCGTACATACCCTGCGCAGCAGGGCGAGCATCCATGAAGGACCAGTTCTGGCCATTCGCGGAGTGCTGGGACGGCTGGCGCGGCGTACGCATCGGCTCTCCCGTCGTCGTCATGTGGCATATGCATGGTGCCGAGGGACGACGTTGGCCCTCGCGTGATCGCAAAATTTCGTGCAGGTTACATGATGGAGCGGTTCTCGGGAACCGGGATAATCCGTTCCAACATGCGGACACCGACGGCTCGCGGCAGGGGTACCGCACCGACGGTGGAAGCTATGGGGGCCAGCACGGAACGACCGGGTGAGATCGATGCCCGTCGGGCCGGAGGGCGGGACGGGCGCCTTCGCCCACCCCGCTGATCGCGCCCACGGGCCTCGTTGCCCGCAGCGCTTACGGCTCATGCCCCGTGGTTGCGCATTCGAAACCAGCAAGTAACGGCTACTTATGCGGCCCAACGCATAAGTCCGAGCCGAGTTATCCTACGGCCGTTCCGAACACTGTGCCCAGGGCGTACGTCACACCGGCCGCCGCACCTCCCAGGAACAGCTGCCGCAGCCCGCTGTACCACCAGGTGCGTGCCGTCACCTTGGCCACGACCGCGCCGCACAGGAAGAGGCCGAACAGAGCCAGCAGCACGGCCGGCCAGAGGCTGCTCGCACCCAGCAGGTACGGCAGTACGGGAATCAGCGCGCCCAGCGCGAAGGAGCCGAAGCTCGACACCGCGGCCACGGTGGGCGAGGGCAGATCGCCGGGATCGATGCCCAGCTCCTCCCGGGCGTGGATCTCCAGCGCCTGCTCGGGGTCCTTCGACAGCTGCCGGGCGACCTCACTGGCCAGCCGCGGCTCGACTCCTCTCGCCCGGTAGAGCGCGGCGAGCTCGGCCTCCTCGCACTTCGGGTGCTTGCGCAGCTCGCGCCGCTCCACGTCCAGCTCCGCCTCGACGAGCTCACGCTGCGAGGCGACGGAGGTGTACTCGCCGGCGGCCATCGAGAAGGCGCCGGCGGCCAGGCCCGCGAGTCCACTGAGGACGACGGTGTGCTGACTGACCGAGCCACCCGCGACACCGGTCATCAGGGCCAGGTTGGAGACGAGGCCGTCCATCGCACCGAACACCGCGGGGCGCAGCCAGCCGCCGTTCACATCCCGGTGGGTGTGGTTGTCGCGGTGCGCCTCGTGGAGCGCCGCCTCGGTCTCGATGATGGCCATGAAAGATCCCCGATTCCCTTACCGAGCAGGCTTCTTTGGACAAGTTCCAGATTTTTACAACAGCCAAAGTACGCCGTGAATTCCGGCGCCGCCAGCAAGGAAAGGCTGCGCTAACCTGCGGTTTTACCCTCTGCGCTCACTTGATGATGATCTCGCACAGATGTCGACCGGGTGATGCTGTGGTTCCCGAGGCTCGGGCCGGCCGCCGGAGTGGGACACATTCCGTATGGCATCCATCGCCTGTATCCCCTCCGTCCCGGCGCCCGGGGACGCCGCCGAACTCCGCGCACGGGCCCGCGGCGCACTGCTCGGCCTGGCCGTCGGCGACGCGCTCGGGGCTCCGGCCGAGAACATGAAGCCCTCCGAGATCCGCGCGCGGTGGGGCCGTATCACCGGATACGTCGCCGAGCACCCCGCCGGCACGGACGACACCGAGTACGCGATCTTCTCCGGCCTCCTCCTGGCCCGGCACGGCTCGGCACTGACCCCCGCGCACGTGGAAGCGGCCTGGCATGAATGGATCGCCGACCGCGACGAGGGCCCCTTCCGGGGCGCCGGCTTCAGCGAACGCGGCACCCTGGAGAACCTCCGCCGTGGCCTGGCGGCCCCCATCTCCGCCCAGCACCGGCACGCCTGGAGCGACGGTCTGGCCATGCGCGCGGCCCCCTTCGGGGTGTTCGCGCCCGGCCGCCCGGCGGAGGCGGCCCGGCTGGTGGCGATCGACGGCTCGGTGAGCCATGACGGCGAGGGCATCTACGGCGGCCAGGCGGTGGCGGCGGGCGTGGCGGCGGCGATGGCGGGCGCCCAGCCGGTCGCGGTCGTGGCCGCCGCCCTCGCGGTCGTGCCCGACGACTCCTGGACGGCCCGCTGCCTGCGCCGCGCGGTGGCGGTGGCCCACCGCGGCGAACGCGCGGTCCGCTCCGCGGTCGTCATCGGCGGCTACCCCTGGACCGACCTGGCCCCCGAGGCGGTCGCCCTCGCCTTCGGCGCGTACGCGGCGGCCGACGGCGACTTCGGACAGTCCGTCCTGACGGCGGTGAACATGGGCCGCGACGCGGACACGACGGCGGCGGTCGCGGGCGCCCTGGCGGGCGCGACGCGGGGTGTGTCGGCGATCCCGAAGGCCTGGACGACCCCCATCGGCCCGGTCCGCGGCCGGTGCCTGCCGGCGATGGCGGGCTACCACGTACTGGACGTGGCGGACCTGCTGACACCGGCGGTACGCGACGAGGAGCCGGTGCCGACGGACTTCGCCCTGGCGGGCGACGGAACGGAGGCCCCCTCATGACGCCGCACGAACCGGCAGCCGCCGACGGCGAAGTCGCCCCACGGGAGACCAGGACCCCTCGGGTGACAGTTGCGGGCGGTGCGCGGGTGGGAGACAAAAAGGCCGAAGGCCTCCTGCTCGGACTCGCCGCAGGGGACGCGGCAGGCTGGCCGGCGGCCCGCCACAGAGCCGCCCGCATGCCCGACTGGACCCGCCGCCTCACCCGCGAACTGGACACCTTCGCCGAGCACAACGCCACGACCACCCTCCCCGTTCCCATCGCCCTGAACCAACCCCCCGAGCCCCTCCGCCTGGGCCCCTCCGACGACGCCGAATGGGCGGCCTTCGCCGCGGAAGCCCTCCTCCGAGCCGGCGACGACACCGCCTTCAACGACCTCAGCCGGGAACGCCGCACCCGAGCCGCGATCGACCTCACCTGGAACGCCATCGCCTGCGAGGTGGCCGCGGCAGCGGACCGCGCTCCGGAGATCGAGTCCGCCGTCCTCCCCCTGCGCGCCCGCATCTCCGTCCGCGCCGGCCTCGGCAACCTCGCCACCGGCCTGCGCCCGCCCGCCACCGGCCACGACAACCCCCACTACTTCGACGACGCGGCCTGCGTACGCGCCTGCGTCCTGGCCGTGGCCCACCCGGGCGACCCCCGACGCGCCGCCGACCTCGCCGAGTTCGACGCCCGCTACACCCAGGACGGCGACGGCGTCCACGGCGCCCGGGCGATGGCGGCGGCCCTCGCCCTCGCCCTGGCCGGCGCGGACGTCGACGCCTGCGTCACGGCGGCCCTCGCCGAACTCCCCGAGGAGACGGAGATCGGCCGCAACGCCCGGCACGCCCTGAAGCTCGCGGCCGACGCGGACAGCGCCTTCTCCCTGGTCCCGCCCCTGGAACACCAGATCGTCGACCACGTCTACAGCTACGGCATCGCCGCCGCCGAAACGGTCCCGGTCGCCCTAGCCCTGGCCACAGCGGCCCGCGGCCGCATCGCGGAGGCGGTCCCGGCGGCGGCCTGCCTGTCCCGCGTCGCGGACTCCGCCCCGGCCCTGGCGGGCGCCCTCACCGGCGCGCTGGGCGGCGGCGCCTCGATCCCGGCCTCCTGGCGGGAGACCTGCCGCACCCTCTCCGGCTGCGTCCTCCCCCGCCTCACCGGCACCGACCTCGTGGAACTCGCCGAACTCCTGGAAGCCGCACAACCGGCCCGCCCCGGTGGATGATGCGGCCATGAAGCCCAAACCGCACCAAAACGCCACACTGGACGAGCGGATCACCGGAGCCCTGGTCGGAGCCGCCGTCGGCGACGCCCTCGGCGGCCCCGTGGAGGGCTACTCGCCCGAGCAGATCCTGGAACGCCACGGCGGCCGCGTCCACGGCATCGTCGGCCCCTGGCACGGCGAGGCCTGGCGCACCGCCCGTCCCCTCGCCCCGTACCACAAGGGCGACGGCCACGTCACCGACGACACCTTGATGACCCACGCCCTGATCCGGGTCTACGCACGGGTCCGCGACCACCTCGACGCCTACGCGGTCGCCGACCACCTGGTCCCCGACCTCATGACCGAGCCGCGCTGGATCCCGGAACTGGAGACCGAGGCGCTCCCGCTGCACCGCATCTTCCTGGCGGAGAAATGGCTGGTGACGAGGATCCACTACGGCCATGCCGACCCACGCGAGGCCGGCACCGGCAACATCGTCAACTGCGGTGCGGCGATGTACATGCCCCCGGTCGGCCTGGTCAACGCCGCCAACCCGCGGGCGGCCTACGCCGAGGCCCTCGACATCGCCGGCGCGCACCAGTCGTCGTACGGCCGCGAGGCGGCGGGCGTCCTGGCCGCGGCGGTCGCGGCGGCGTGCACCCCGGGAGCCACCCCGGACTCGGTCGTCTCGGCCTGCCTGTCCCTGGCGAAGGACGGCACGCGCACCGCCATCGAGCGGGTCTGCGAGAAGGCCTCCCGCCACACGGACTTCGAGTCGGCGCTGGGCCCCCTGCGCGAGGCGGTCGCCCCCTACGACACGGTGGGCCCCGACTACCGCGCCCCTTCCCTCGGCGCCCGTCGCCCCTCCCGCCTCCACGCGATCGAGGAACTCCCCGTAGCCCTGGGCATGTTGCTCGTGGCCCGGGGCGACTACCGCCACGCGGTCCTCGGCGCCGTCAACTACGGACGCGACTGCGACTCCATCGCCACGATGGCCGGCGCCCTGGCCGGCGCCCTCGGCTCTCCGATCCCCCAGGACTGGGCCAAGACGGTCGCGGAGGCCAGCCGCCTGGACCTCTGGGAACCGGCCACGACCCTCACGGCCGTGACCCGCGAGATCTTCACCCGAGACACCTCCCGCCGCCGCACCCACGAACACGCCTTCGCATCCCTCGGAGGCCCGGAATGCTCCGCCTGACCTGGGTCCAGCCGGAAGACCTCCTCGGCCACGAACTCCGCCAGGCGACCCAGGACGGCCGCGAACCAAAAGCAATCGCAGCCCGCTGGCGCTCGGCGGGCGGCCCAGAGGCCCCCGCCACCGCAGGCGCATCCCCCACCCCGGCGTCCCGCTACCTCCGCCAACTGGCAGAAGACCTCCTGGACGAACTGGCGGACCTGCCCAGCGCCTTGGCGGACGACGAGCCAACGGACCTGGAGAAGATCAGGTCGCTATGCCCCGAATGGCCACCTAGCCGCGGGCAGTCGTGCCACTGGGGCGGCACCCGTCCCGAAGAGGGCGGCACCCCGCCGGCGCGGGCGAGCGCCCCAACCTCGACCCCGGCCACACCCGAGCAGCACTTGGAATCCGCCTGGCTAGGCCGAGCCGTCGGCTGCCTCCTAGGCAAACCAGTGGAAAAACTCCCCCTGGAAGCCATCCGCCAACTGGCCAAGTCCACCGGCAACTGGCCCCTCACCACCTACTTCACAGCCCGCGGCGTCCCCGAAGAACTCCTCGCCGCACACCCCTGGAACCGCCGCTCGGAAAAAACCTCCCTCGCCGAAAACATCGACGGCATGCCCGAGGACGACGACCTCAGCTACCCCCTCCTCAACCTCATCCTCCTCCAACGCCACGGCAAATCCTTCACCCCCACGGACGTGGCCCGCACCTGGCTCGACGAACTCCCCGCCGGCCGCACCTTCACCGCCGAACGCATCGCCTACCGCAACCTCCTCACCGGCCTGGAACCCCCGCGCACCGCCCGCCACCGTAACCCCTTCCGCGAATGGATCGGCGCCCTGATCCGCGCCGACGTCCACGGCTGGACCAACCCCGGCGACCCGGCCGCCGCCGCGGAACAGGCCCACCGCGACGCCACCCTCACCCACACCGCCAACGGCGTCTACGCGGCGATGTTCACGGCGGCCACCATCGCGAAGGCCGCGACAGGCGGACACGACGTCCACGACTGCCTGCGCACCGGCCTCACCGTCGTCCCGCCAGGCTCCCGCCTCGCCCGAGCCGTCCACCACGCCATCCAACTGGCCCAGGAACACGACGACTTCGACACGATCGTCGACGCACTGCACGCCACCCACGCCGGCACCCACCACTGGGTGCACGCCGTCCCCAACACCGCCCTCATCGCCGCCGCCCTCACTCACGCCGACGGCGACTTCTCCGCCTCGATCTGCCGCGCCGTGAGCGGCGGCTGGGACACCGACTCCAACGGCGCGACCGCCGGCAGCATCGCGGGCCTGCTGACCGGCGACCCCGCGGCCCTGCCCGGCCACTGGACGGCCCCCCTGAAGAACCGCCTGTCCACCTCCATCGGCGACTTCAACGGCATCGGCTTCGACACCCTCGCCCACCTCACACACCGGGAGACCCACCGCTCATGACCGCGCCCCTCACCGGCCTCCGCGTCCTGGACCTCGCCACCCTCTTCGCCGGGCCGCTCGCCGCCACCCTGCTCGGCGACTTCGGCGCGGAGGTCGTCAAGGTCGAGCACCCGGCGAAACCGGACCCGTCCCGCGGCCACGGCCCGTCGAAGGACGGCGTGGGCCTGTGGTGGAAGATGCTCGGCCGCAACAAGCGCACCATCACCCTCGACCTGTCGAAGCCCGGCGGCCGCACCACCCTCCTGCGCCTCGCCACCGGCGCCGACGTGATCATCGAGAACTTCCGCCCCGGCACCCTGGAGAAGTGGGACCTGGGCTGGCCGGAGCTGTCGGCCGTCAACCCCCGCCTGGTCCTGGCCCGCGTCACCGGCTTCGGCCAGTTCGGCCCCTACGCGCACCGCCCCGGCTTCGGCACCCTCGCCGAGGCGATGAGCGGCTTCGCCGCGATCACCGGCGAACCGGACGCGCCCCCGACGCTCCCGCCGTTCGGCCTGGCCGACTCCATCACGGGCCTGACGACGGCGTACGCCGTGCTGACGGCGCTCGCCGCCCGGGACAGGACCGGCGAGGGCCAGGTCGTCGACATGGCTCTGATCGAACCGATCCTGGCCGCGCTCGGCCCCCAGCCCCTCTGGTACGACCAGCTCGGCCACGTCCAGCCCCGCACCGGCAACCGCTCCCCCAACAACGCCCCGCGCGGCGTCTACCGCACCGCGGACGGCACCTGGGTCGCCGTCTCGACGTCGGCCCAGTCGGTCGCGGAACGCGTGATGCGTCTGGTGGGCCGCCCGGAACTGATCGACGAGCCGTGGTTCGCCACGGGCGCCGACCGCGCCCGCCACGCCGACGTCCTGGACGAGGCGGTCGGCTCCTGGATCGCCGCACGCACCCGCACGGACGTTCTGTCGGCCTTCGAGAAGGCCGAGGCGGCCGTTGCCCCCGTCCAGGACATCCGGGACGTGATGGCGGACCCGCAGTACCAGGCCCTGAACACCATCACCACCGTCGACGACCCGGAACTGGGCCCCCTGCGCATGCAGAACGTCCTCTTCCGGCTCTCCGCCACGCCCGGCGCGATCCGCTGGGCCGGCCGCCCCCACGGCGCGGACACCGACGAGGTCCTCACCGAACTGGGCCTGTCCCCGGCCGACCTCACGGCGCTGCGCGCGGAGGGCGCCCTGTGACTGCGGCGTTCCCGCTCACCTGGCTCTACGCCCCGGGCGACCGCCCCCACGTGGTGGCCAAGGCCCTCACCTCCGGCGCCGACATCGTCGTCGTCGACCTGGAGGACGCGGTCGCCCCCGACCGGAAGGCGTACGCCCGTGCCGCCACCGCCGAGCTGCTCGCCGAGCTGCCGCCGGTGCCGGTCCACGTCCGCGTCAACGCCCTGGACAGCCCCTGGGCCGGACTGGACCTCGCCGCCGTGGCCCCGGCTCCCGGCCTCTGCGCCCTGCGGCTCCCCAAGATCACCTCGCCCGCCGAGGTCGTCCGGATCGCCCAGCACGCCGTGCCCACCGGGCTGCCCCTGTACGCCCTCCTGGAGACGGCCCTCGGCGTGGAACAGGCGTACGCCGTCGCCACGGCCCACCCGTCCCTGCGGGGCATCGCGCTCGGGGAGGCGGATCTACGGGCCGACCTGGGCGTATGTGAGGACGCGGGGCTCGACTGGTCCCGCTCCCGGGTGATCGTGGCCGCCCGGGCCGCGGGTCTGCCGCCGCCGGCGCAGTCGGTCCACCCGGACGTCCGCGACGTGGAGGGGCTGGCCGCCTCCTGTGCCCATGGCCGCGCCCTGGGCTTTCTGGGCCGGGCCGCGATCCACCCCCGCCAGCTCCCGGTCATCGAGCGGGCCTTCCTCCCCACGGAGGAGGAGATCGAGCAAGCGGAGACGATCGTCAAGGCTGCTGCTGCGGAGCAGGGCGGCCAGGCCCTCCTGGACGGCCGCTTCATCGACACGGCCGTGGCGACGGCGGCCCAGCGCACCCTGTTCCTGGCACGCCGCCGCTGACACCGCCCATCCCGGAAAACGCCGAGGGCGCCCGGCGATCTTCGGGCGCCCTCGGTCGCATACGGCAGACGATCAGGTCTTCTTCGCCGATCCGGCCTCGTCACCGGCCTCGCTCTCGGCCCCGTCCTCGCCGGACTCCGCCTCGTCCTCGGCCGCGGAGTCCCCGCCGGTCTCACCATCGGAGGTCTCCGCACCCGGTTCCACCACGGCCTCCCGGCCCGGCCGCTTCTTCGCCGAGATCACGAGGTACGTGACCGCGAGCAGGAAGACGAGCATCGCGGTCCACACGTTCAGCCGGAGGCCCAGGATGTGGTGGGCGTCGTCGACACGCATGTACTCGATCCACGCCCGGCCCGTGCAGTACGCGGCGACGTACAGCGCGAACGCCCGGCCGTGTCCCAGCCCGAAGCGCCGGTCCGCCCAGATGACCAGGACCGCGACGCCGATGCACCACAGCGACTCGTACAGGAACGTCGGGTGGTACGTGCCCGGCACCCGCCCGTCCGCGGAGGACGTGATCTCCAGGGCCCACGGCAGGTCGGTGGGCTTGCCGTAGAGCTCCTGGTTGAACCAGTTGCCCCAGCGGCCGATCGCCTGCGCGAGGGCGATACCGGGGGCGATGGCGTCGGCGTACGCGGGCAGCGGGATGCCCCGGCGCCGGCAGCCGATCCACGCGCCCACCGCGCCGAGTGCGATCGCGCCCCAGATGCCGAGGCCGCCCTCCCAGATCTTGAAGGCGTCCACCCAGTCACGGCCCTCGCTGAAGTACAGCTCGTAGTCCGTGATCACGTGGTAGAGCCTGCTGCTGACGAGGCCGAAGGGCACGGCCCAGACAGCGATGTCGGCCACCGTGCCGGCCCGCCCGCCCCGGGCGATCCAGCGCTTGTTGCCGAGCCAGACGGCAACGAAGACGCCGATGATGATGCAGAACGCGTAGCCGCGCAGCGGAATGGGGCCGAGATACAGCACCCCGCGTGACGGGCTGGGAATGAAGGCAAGTTCCATGGCAAGGTCGACGCTACCGTGCCGGACCGGGGCCGCGGCGGGCAGCCCGGCTACGGGTCCATAACAGGGAGGTGAGAAAAGCCCTTACCCCTTGTTCTGCTCCTGCACCATCTGCTTGAGCTTCGCCGGGGTCATCGTCCGGTCCTGGTAGATGTTCTTGCCGTCGAACAGCACGGTCGGCGTGCCCGAGAAGCCGCCCTTGTCGAAGGCCTGGTGGGACTTGGCGACCCACGCGTTGTGCGTGCCGTCCTCGACGCACTTGCGGAAGGCGGGGGTGTCCAGGCCGTCGACCTTGCCGGCCAGCTCGATCAGCTTGTCGGTCCTGGCATAGGCGTCGTCGGCCTCCGGGGGCTGGTTGTCGAAGAGCACGTCGTGGTACGCGGGGAACTTCCCGGCGTCCTGAGCGCAGGCCGCGGCGTTGGCGGCGTTGCGGGAGCCGCTGCCGCGCATGTTGCCGTCGATGAGGGTGACCAGGTGGTACTCCACCTTCAACTGGCCCGCGTTCGTCAGCTCGTGGATCACCGGCCGGTACGCCGTCTCGAAGGACTTGCAGGCCGGGCAGCGGAAGTCCTCCCACACCGTGAGCGTGGACTTGGCGCTGTCCTTGCCGACCGGGATGGCCAGGCCGTCCTTGCCCTGTGCTCCCGAGGGCGCCACGACCGGGCCGGTCGCCTCGCTGTCGTCGTCCTTCCCGGCGTTGGCGGCGACGACGCCGATCACCGCCGCGAGTCCCAGGACGGCCACAACGGCCCCGCCCACGATCATTGCGCGCCGGCGCTTCTCCGAGGCCTTCTGCTTCTCGCGCTCCTCCGCCAGCCGCTCACGGGCGGTGCGCTTTCCCTCACGGTTCTTCTCGCTCACACCCCGGAAACGAACCGGGAGGCGCAATGCGCCTCCCCGGCCCCAGGTCCACCCGTACGGGGGACCTGTATGGCATCCGGCTTTCTCGCCTGGCTTCTTACGCCTGTCCGCGCACGCCCTTCGCCAGACCGGCCGCCAGGGTGCGGACGGCCTCGACACCGGCCGCGTCGTCCGGGGCGTCCAGCATGGCCTTGACGAAGGCCGAGCCGACGATCACGCCGTCGGCGAAGCCGGCGACCTCGGCGGCCTGGGTGGCGTTGGAGACGCCGAGACCGACGCAGACCGGCAGGTCCGTACCGGTGGCCCGGGTGCGTTGCACCAGGTCCTCGGCCTGCGAGCTGACCGACTCACGCGTGCCGGTGACGCCCATGAGGGAGGCGGCGTAGACGAAGCCGCTGCCCGCCGCGGTGATCTGTGCGAGCCGCTCGTCCTTGCTGCTGGGCGCGACGACGAAGACGGTGGCGAGGCCGTGCTTCTCGGCGTGCTCCCTCCACAGCCCCGACTCCTGCACGGGCAGGTCGGGCAGGATGCACCCGGCGCCGCCCGCCTCGGCGAGCTCGGCGGTGAACCGCTCGACGCCGTAGCGGTCGATGGGGTTCCAGTACGTCATGACGAGGACCGGCTTGCCGGTCGCCGCGTGGGCCTCGCGGACCGTGCGCATCACGTCGGCGATCTTCACGCCGCCGCGCAGGGCGATGTCGTCGGCGGTCTGGATGACGGGCCCGTCGAGGACGGGGTCGCTGTGCGGCAGACCGACCTCGACGACGTCGGCGCCGCCGTCCAGAACGGCCTTGATCGCCTCGATGCCACCGTCCACGGTCGGGAACCCGGCCGGGAGGTAGGCGATGAGGGCGGACCGGCCCTCGGACTTCGCCGCGGCGAGGGTGTCGCTCAACAGCTGGCCCCTCTGACTGTTCAAAGCAGCGCCGCTCACTTGGCGTCCCCCTCGATCTCGGCGGTGTCGGTGTCCGCGTCGGCGGCGACCTCGGCGTCGGTGTCGTAGAGGCCGAAGTAGCGGGCGGCGGTGTCCATGTCCTTGTCGCCGCGGCCGGACAGGTTGACGACGATCAGCCCGTCCTTGCCCAGTTCCTTGCCGACCTCCAGGGCGCCGGCCAGCGCGTGGGCGCTCTCGATGGCCGGGATGATGCCCTCGGTGCGGGACAGCAGGCGCAGGGCCTGCATGGCCGCGTCGTCCGTGACCGCCCGGTACTCGCCGCGGCCGGTGTCCTTGAGGTAGGAGTGCTCGGGGCCGATGCCCGGGTAGTCCAGACCGGCCGAGATCGAGTACGGCTCGGTGATCTGGCCCTCGTCGTCCTGGAGGACGTAACTGCGGGAGCCGTGCAGGATGCCGGGCTCGCCGGCGGTCAGGGTCGCCGCGTGCTCGCCGGTGTCGACGCCGTGGCCGGGCTCGCAGCCGATGAGGCGGACGGACTCGTCCGGGATGAAGGCGTGGAAGAGGCCGATGGCGTTGGAGCCGCCGCCGACGCAGGCGACGGCGGCGTCGGGGAGCCGGCCCGCGCGCTCCAGGAGCTGGCGGCGGGTCTCCACGCCGATGACCCGGTGGAAGTCGCGGACCATGGCCGGGAAGGGGTGGGGACCGGCGACCGTGCCGAAGAGGTAGTGCGTGTGGTCGACGTTGGCGACCCAGTCGCGGAACGCCTCGTTGATCGCGTCCTTCAGCGTGCGGCTGCCGGACTTCACGGCGATGACCTCGGCGCCGAGCATGCGCATCCGGGCGACGTTGAGGGCCTGGCGCTGGGTGTCGATCTCGCCCATGTAGATGGTGCAGTCGAGGCCGAAGAGCGCGCAGGCCGTGGCCGTGGCGACGCCGTGCTGGCCGGCCTCGTCTCGGCGATGACGCGGGTCTTGCCCATGCGCTTGGTGAGCAGGGCCTGGCCGAGGACGTTGTTGATCTTGTGGGAGCCGGTGTGGTTGAGGTCCTCGCGCTTGAGGAAGACGCGGCAGCCTCCGGCGTGCTGGGCGAAGCGGGGCACCTCCGTGAGCGCCGACGGGCGGCCGGTGTAGTTGACCAGGAGGTCGTCGAGTTCCCTGGCGAACTCCGGGTCGTGCTTGGCCTTGTCGTACTCGACGGCCACCTCGTCGACGGCGGCGACGAGGGCCTCCGGGATGAACTTGCCGCCGAATGCCCCGAAGTAGCCTTCGGGGTTGGGGGTTTGACCCTCGGGGTCGGGGATGAAGAACTGGCTGGGCATGCGGAAACCTTCACGGTGAGTGTGTGTGGAATGCACTAATCGCCGTGGGGGCAGGGTTTGGCTGCTGGCTGCGGGCCGTATTCGGCTGGTCGCGCCCACGCGGCGGAGCCGCATATTCAGAACTGCCCCGCGCCCCTAAAGGGCGCGCTGCCATCGCATGCCGTTGACCTGGCCCGGCTCGTCACCGATGACGTAGCGAACCCGGCGGCCGTGTACGCGGCGCGCGGGGGCTCGGCAGCCGCGGGGGCGGCAGCCGCGCGCGAGGCGGGCGTACCGGTCCACGGTCGTCATGGTGAGAGTCATCGGGGCAAAGCTTAGCGGGAGATCAGCCCCGGCCGTGCCGGAGTGCGGGATGTTCGCCTGCCGCCACCAGGTCGGAGACCGCCGTCTTGGGGTCCTTGCCGGTGACGAGGGACTCGCCCACCAGGACCGCGTCGGCGCCGGCGTTGGCGTAGGCGATGAGGTCGTGCGGGCCGCGGACGCCGGACTCGGCGATCTTGATGATGTGCTCGGGGATCTCCGGTGCCACGCGCTCGAAGGTGCCGCGGTCCACCTCGAGAGTCTTGAGGTTGCGCGCGTTGACGCCGATCACGCGGGCGCCTGCGTCGACCGCGCGCTCGACCTCGTCCTCGTCGTGCACCTCGACGAGCGGCGTGAGCCCGATGGACTCGGCGCGCTCGACGAGGGACTCCAGGGCGGGCTGGTCGAGAGCGGCGACGATCAGCAGGGCGACGTCGGCGCCGTAGGCGCGGGCCTCCCACAGCTGGTACGACGTGACGATGAAGTCCTTGCGCAGGACCGGGATGTCCACGCGGGCGCGGACCGCCTCCAGGTCGGCGAGCGAGCCGCCGAAGCGGCGCTGTTCGGTGAGGACGGAGATGACGGCCGCGCCGCCCGCCTCGTAGTCCGCGGCGAGGCCGGCGGGGTCGGCGATCGCGGCCAGCGCGCCCTTGGAAGGGCTGGAGCGCTTGACCTCGCAGATGACCTTGACGCCGTCGCCGCGCAGTGCGGCCGCGCCGTCCTTGGCAGCGGGAGCCTTCGCCGCGCGCTCCTTGAGCTCGTCGAGGCTGACGCGCGCCTGCCGCTCCGCGAGGTCGGCACGGACTCCGTCGATGATCTCGTCGAGCACACTCACGCGAGCGGCCCCCTTCCAGACGGTTGACATTTCCAGCGAACAGCGGAAACAGATGGTCACTGCGATGGTATCCGGAGGAGGGCGCAGGCCTCGCATCCGGTTGACGGCGGTCCCACTACCTGGACATCCGCGAGTTGATCAAGGGTGGAGCCAGCCACCGAAGGGCAGGTTCCGGACAACCGTGAAGACCAGCAGCAACGCGCCGAGGCTCCACACCAGCCCCGGACGGGGGTCGACCCGCATCGGACGATTGCGCACCGCGTGGACCACCCATACGGTCCACAGCACGGCGAAGGCCAGATAGCCGAGGACGGCGAGCGCGTTGGCGTGCAGTGCCGCCGGGAAGTCCCCGTGGACGAAGGCGTGCGCGCTGCGCAGTCCGCCGCAGCCGGGGCAGTAGAGGCCCGTGTAGTGCAGCAGCGGGCAGACGGGATAGTGGCCGGGTTCGTTGGGGTCGACCGCGCCCACGTAGGCGAAGGCGGCGGCGACGGCCGCGAGCACCCCGGCGGGGACGGCCAGGCGGCCCGGGACGCTAGGCGTCACCCTTCGGCTGTCGGCGTTCACGGTAGGCATTGTGCCCCGCACGCGCGTGAGAGGCGGCCCCGGCACCCGAGTGCCGGCCGCCCCTCTCGCGACAACGCGGTGCGCGCCGGGGATCAGCCCTCGGCGCGCGCCGGCTCTCGGTCGCCCGTCATCCGGTGCGGCCGATGCAGTTCCTTGGGCTGGCCGAGGCCCATCATCCGCATGATGCCGCCGACGACGCCGCCGAGCAGCACGACGACCATGCCGGCCCAGAAGCCCAGCGGCTGGTCCATCACCATGAACGCGCCCGCGACGCAGAAACCGATGAAGGCGATCGTGACACCGGTCCAGGCGGCCGGGGTGTGACCGTGGCTGCTGCCCGCCATTGCTTGCTCCTCGTTGCTGTGTGCGTGTCTGAGCAGGACGCTCGGGCCCATTGTCCCGCACGCGCGCGTGGACGGTGAGCGGGGGTACGCCTGGAGCAAGCCCCGCTCCCTCGTGTGGCTCAGGCTCCGGTCGGGTCCTCGCCCCGGTCCAGCGCCTTCCACAGCTCCTCGGGCCGGTCGGGGTCGACGACGGGGGCCTTGCGGCGCGGCTGGGGTGTGCCATCGCGCTCGTAGCGGCCGGACATCGCGGGCCACAGGCGGCCGTAGCGCAGGGCGAGCAGTCCGGCCAGGAGGAGCAGGACACCGCCGACGGCCGCGACGTACGGCCAAGCGGTGTGGCTGAGGGTGTCCACGGAGGCGGAGGTGTCGCCGGAGGCCTGGGCGGCCTGCTCGTCGAGCGCGGAGGCGTCGGAGGCGCCGAGCAGGGCGGCGGCGACGATGCCCGCGCCGGCGAGCGCCAGCAGCGCGGCCACGACGAGGCGGCCCGCCCGGCGGACGGCGAAGACGGCGACGAGCGCGGCGAGGCCCACTATGGCGAGCGCCGCGGGGACGCCCGTGACGTCGCTGCCCTTGGCGGTCAGGGGGAAGGCGCCGCCGGCCACCGTCGCGGTGCCCTCCGCCCAGCGCTGCCGGGTGGCGAGCAGCGCCACGGCCGCGCCGAGCGCGCCGCACAGCAGCGCGACGGCGAGGCTCAGGCGGCCGGCCCGGGCGGATTCGGAGGCTTCGGAACGGAAGGCAGGTGCGGCAGTCACGTACCCCACTATCGCCCGAACCCCGGGCGAACCGTCAGCCGGGGTTCATCTCAGGCCTTTCCCAGCCGGTTCGCCGTGTGTACGGCCCTGAGGACCGCCGCCGCCTTGTTGCGGCACTCCGTGTCCTCGGCGACCGGGTCCGAGTCGGCGACGATGCCCGCGCCCGCCTGGACGTAGGCGGTGCCGTCCCGCAGGAGGGCCGTGCGGATGGCGATGGCGGTGTCCGAGTCGCCCGCGAAGTCGAGGTAGCCGACGCAGCCGCCGTACAGGCCGCGCCGGGACGGTTCGAGTTCGTCGATGATCTGCATGGCGCGGGGCTTCGGGGCGCCGGAGAGGGTGCCGGCCGGGAAGCAGGCGGTGAGGACGTCGAAGGCCGTGCGGCCCGGGGCGACGCGGCCCGTCACCGTCGAGACGATGTGCATGACGTGCGAGTACCGCTCGACGGACATGAAGTCGACGACCTCGACCGAGCCGGGCTCGCAGACCCGCCCCAGGTCGTTGCGGCCCAGGTCGACGAGCATGAGGTGCTCGGCGCGCTCCTTGGGGTCGGCGAGCAGCTCGTCGGCGAGGGCCTGGTCCTCCTGCGGGGTGGCGCCGCGCCAGCGGGTGCCGGCGATGGGGTGGACCATGGCGCGTCCGTCCTCGACCTTGACCAGGGCCTCGGGGGACGAGCCGACGACGTCGAACCCGTCGAAGCGGAACAGGTACATGTACGGGGACGGGTTGGTGGCCCTCAGGACCCGGTAGACGTCCAGCGCGCTCGCCGTGCACGGCGTCTCGAAGCGCTGGGAGGGAACCACCTGGAAGGCCTCGCCGGCCCGGATGCGCTCCTTGATGTCCTCGACGGCCTCCTGGAAGTCGGAGCCGCCCCAGAGCGCGGAGTACTCGGGGAGCTCGGAGGGCGGGAGCGCGGCGGGTGGCTGGGCGACCGCGCGCGAGAGGTCCTGCTCCATGGCGTCCAGACGATCCACGGCATCGGCGTATGCCTCGTCGACGCCCGTGTCGAGGTCGTTGTGGTTGATCGCGTTGGCGATCAGCAGGACCGAGCCCTCCCAGTGGTCCATGACGGCCAGGTCGCTGGTGAGGAGCATGGTCAGCTCGGGGAGCTTCAGGTCGTCGCGCTCGCCGGGGCCGATCTTCTCCAGGCGGCGGACGATGTCGTAGCCGAGGTAGCCGACCATGCCGCCGGTGAAGGGCGGCATGCCGTCCTGGTGGGGGGTGTGCAGCGCCTGTATGGTGGCGCGCAGTGCGGCGAGGGGGTCGCCGCCTGTGGGGACACCGACGGGCGGGGCGCCGAGCCAGTGGGCCTGCCCGTCGCGCTCGGTCAGTGTCGCCGCCGACCGCACGCCCACGAACGAGTAGCGGGACCACGAGCGGCCGTTCTCCGCGGACTCCAGCAGGAAGGTGCCGGGGCGCGCGGCGGCGAGCTTGCGGTAGAGCGCGACCGGGGTGTCACCGTCGGCGAGGAGTTTGCGGGTGACCGGGATGACCCGCCGGTCGGTGGCGAGCTTGCGGAACGTCTCGAGGTCCATGGCGGCTGACCTTACTGATCCGTCGTGGAGTCGTCGCAGCCGCCGTCCTTGAGCAGCACGTCGGTGTCGAAGCACGTGCGCGCGCCGGTGTGGCAGGCGGCGCCGACCTGGTCGACCTTGACCAGGACCGTGTCGGCGTCGCAGTCGAGGGCGACGGACTTCACCCACTGGAAGTGGCCGGAGGTGTCGCCCTTGACCCAGTACTCCTGGCGGCTCCGGGACCAGTACGTGCACCGGCCGGTGGTCAGGGTGCGGTGCAGCGCCTCGTCGTCCATCCAGCCGAGCATCAGCACCTCTCCGGTGTCGTACTGCTGGGCGATGGCGGGCAGGAGACCGTCGGCGCTGCGCTTGAGGCGGGCGGCGAGCTCCGGGTCGAGACGGCTGGGCCGGGAGGACGTGCTGGTCATGTGGACCATTGTGCCGCGCGCCACCGACAGGCCAGGTGGAGTGTCCACTGTGCGGACCCGGTACGCGGTCGTAGGCTGGCCGCATGTCGACCCATGCCAAGCGTGAACGACTTCTCCTCGCCGATCTGTTGGAGACCGCGGGCCCGGACGCGCCCACCCTGTGCGAGGGCTGGACGACCCGTGACCTCGCCGCGCACGTGGTGGTGCGTGAGCGCCGCCCGGACGCCGCCGGCGGGATACTGCTCAAGCAGCTCGCGCCGCGCCTGGACCGGGTGATGGCGGAGTACGCCGACAAGCCGTACGAGGAGCTGATCCAGCTGATCCGTACGGGACCGCCGCGTTTCTCGCCCTTCTCGATCAAGCCGGTCGACGAGATGTCGAACATCATCGAGTTCTACGTCCACACGGAGGACGTCCGGCGCGCCCAGCCCGACTGGTCGCCGCGCGAGCTCGACCCGGTCTTCCAGGACGCCCTGTGGTCCCGGCTGGAGCGCACCGCCCGGCTGATGGGCCGGGGCCTCCCGACCGGCCTGGTGCTGCGCCGCCCGGACGGCCAGACGGCGGTGGCGCAGCGGGGCACCCCAGTGGTCACGGTGACGGGCGAGCCGTCCGAGCTGGTGCTGTTCTCGTACGGCCGGCAGAGCGCGGCCAAGGTCGACCTGGACGGCGACCAGGACGCGATCGCGAAGCTGCACGCGACCAAGCAGCTCGGGATCTGGGGGGGGTGACGAAGCCCCGGCCGCGCCAGGCGACCGGGGCTCCTTGGCCGGGCGTCACCGCACGGGGTGGCCCGCCTCCCGCAGCGTCCCCTTGACCTCGCCGATGCGCAGGTCGCCGAAGTGGAACACCGACGCGGCCAGGACCGCGTCCGCGCCCGCCGCGATGGCCGGCGGGAAGTCCGCCAGCTTGCCGGCGCCGCCCGAGGCGATGACCGGGACGGTGACGTGCTTGCGCACGGCCCGGATCATCTCCAGGTCGTAGCCGTCCTTCGTGCCGTCCGCGTCCATCGAGTTGAGCAGGATTTCGCCCGCGCCCAGCTCGGCGGCCTGGTGCGCCCATTCGACGGCGTCGATGCCGGTGCCGCGACGGCCGCCGTGGGTGGTCACCTCGAAGGAGCCGGACTCGGTGCGGCGCGCGTCCACCGACAGGACCAGGACCTGGCGGCCGAAGCGTTCCGCGATCTCCCGGATCAGCTCCGGACGGGCGATCGCGGCCGTGTTGACGCCGACCTTGTCCGCACCGGCCCGCAGCAGCTTGTCCACGTCCTCGGCGGTGCGCACACCGCCGCCGACCGTGAGCGGGATGAACACCTGCTCGGCCGTGCGGCGCACCACGTCGTACGTCGTCTCGCGGTTGCCCGACGAGGCGGTGATGTCCAGGAACGTCAGCTCGTCCGCGCCCTCGGCGTCGTACACCTTCGCCATCTCGACGGGGTCGCCCGCGTCGCGCAGGTTCTGGAAGTTGACGCCCTTGACGACCCGGCCGTTGTCCACGTCCAGGCAGGGGATGACTCGGACCGCCAGGGTCATGAATCCACCGTTCCTCTGAATGCCTCTAGTTCCACCGACACCAGGACGCGCGGGTCGACGAAGCCCTCCACCACGAGGAACGTCGCGACCGGGCGCACGGAGGCGAACAGCTCCTTGTGGGCCCGGCCCACCTCGTCGAGGTCGCGCGTGTGTGCCAGGTACATCCGCGTACGGACCACGGACCCGATGCCGAGCCCGAACTCGCCGATCGCCTCGAGGGCGCTGGTGAAGGCCGCCTTGGCCTGCTCGTACGGATCGCCCTCCCCGTACAGCACATCGCCCTTGAAGGGTGTCGTGCCCGCCACCAGCACCCGGTCGCCCGCCGCCACGGCGCGCGCGAAACCGAAACTCTCCTCCCAGGGACTTCCGCTCTGCACGCGCCGTACGGCATCACTCATGACACTGCGTCCCTTTCAAGATGTAGCCTCCAGGGCCTCTTCCAGGGTGAACGCCTTCGCGTACAGCGCCTTCCCGACGATGGCCCCTTCGACACCGAGCGGGACGAGCTCGGCGATGGCCCGCAGGTCGTCCAGCGACGACACGCCGCCGGAGGCCACCACGGGCCGGTCGGTGGCCGCGCAGACGTTCCTCAGCAGCTCCAGGTTCGGGCCCTGGAGCGTGCCGTCCTTGGCGATGTCCGTGACGACGTACCGCGCGCAGCCCTCCTTGTTCAGGCGCTCGAGCGTCTCGTAGAGGTCGCCGCCGTCGCGGGTCCAGCCGCGGCCGCGCAGGGTGGTGCCGCGGACGTCGAGACCGACCGCGATCTTGTCACCGTGCTCGGCGATGACCTTGGCGACCCACTCGGGGGTCTCCAGGGCGGCCGTGCCGAGGTTCACGCGGGTGCAGCCGGTGGCCAGGGCAGCGGCGAGGGTGTCGTCGTCGCGGATTCCGCCGGACAGCTCCACCTTGATGTCCATCGCCTGGGCGACCTCGGCGATCAGCTCGCGGTTGTCGCCGGTGCCGAACGCGGCGTCCAGGTCGACGAGGTGCAGCCACTCGGCGCCGGAGCGCTGCCAGGCGAGGGCGGCCTCCAGCGGGGAGCCGTAGGAGGTCTCGGTGCCGGACTCGCCGTGCACGAGGCGGACGGCCTGGCCGTCGCGGACGTCGACGGCGGGGAGGAGTTCGAGCTTGGCCATGTCTCTACAGGGTTCCGATCCAGTTGGTGAGGAGCTGGGCTCCGGCGTCGCCGGACTTCTCGGGGTGGAACTGCGTGGCCCACAGGGCGCCGTTCTCGACGGCCGCGACGAACGGCTTGCCGTGCGTGGACCAGGTGACCTTGGGGGCCTCCATTGCCGGGTTGTGTGTCTCCAGCGACCAGTCGTGGACGGCGTAGGAGTGCACGAAGTAGAAGCGCGCGTCCGCGTCCAGGCCCGCGAACAGCCGCGAGCCGGGCGCCGCCTCCACGGTGTTCCAGCCCATGTGGGGCACGATCTCGGCCTGGAGCGGCTCGACCGAGCCGGGCCACTCGTCGAGGCCCTCGCTCTCCACGCCGTGCTCGATGCCGCGGGCGAAGAGGATCTGCATGCCGACGCAGATGCCCATGACGGGGCGGCCGCCGGACAGCCTGCGGTCGACGATCCAGTCGCCGCGCGCCTCGCGCAGGCCCTTCATGCAGGAGGCGAAGGCGCCGACGCCCGGCACGAGCAGCCCGTCGGCGTTCATGGCCTTGTCGTAGTCACGCGTGATCTCGACGTCGGCTCCCGCGCGCGCGAGGGCACGCTCGGCGGAGCGGACGTTGCCGAAGCCGTAGTCGAAGACGACTACCTTCTTCTGAGGGGCGCTCAATTCCACACCTCCAGCCTCACGACACCGGCCGCCAGGCACATCGCGGCGCCGATCGAGAGCAGCACGATCAGGCCCTTGGGCATCTTCTGCTTGACGAAGGAGTAGATCCCTCCGACGAGGAACAGGCCGACGACGATCAGCAGGGTCGAGATGCCGTTCACAGGGCGCCCTTCGTGGAGGGGAGGATGCCGGCCGCGCGCGGGTCGCGCTCTGACGCGTAGCGCAGGGCCCGGGCCAGCGCCTTGAACTGGCACTCCACGATGTGGTGCGCGTTGCGCCCGTAGGGCACGTGCACGTGCAGCGCGATCTGCGCCTGGGCCACGAAGGACTCCAGGATGTGCCGCGTCATCGTGGTGTCGTACTCGCCGATCATCGGTGCCATCTTCTCGGGCTCGGTGTGCACGAGGTAGGGGCGGCCGGACAGGTCGACGGTGACCTGGGCGAGGGACTCGTCCAGCGGGACCGTGCAGTTGCCGAAGCGGTAGATGCCGACCTTGTCACCGAGGGCCTGCTTGAAGGCGGCGCCGAGGGCGAGGGCGGTGTCCTCGATGGTGTGGTGCGAGTCGATGTGGAGGTCGCCCTCGGTCTTCACGGTCAGGTCGAACAGACCGTGCCGGCCGAGCTGGTCGAGCATGTGGTCGTAGAAGCCGACGCCGGTGGAGATCTCCGTCTTGCCGGTGCCGTCGAGGTCGATCTCGACGAGGACCGAGGTCTCCTTGGTCGTCCGCTCCACGCGTCCTACGCGGCTCATACGTTCTGCTCCTTCTTCAGCTCACGGACCGCGTCGAGGAACGCGTCGTTCTCTTCGGGGGTTCCGGCGGTGACCCGCAGCCAGCCGGGCACGCCGTTGTCCCGGACCAGGACGCCCCGGTCGAGGATCTTCCGCCAGGCTTCATGGGAGTCGGCGAACCGGCCGAACTGGACGAAGTTCGCGTCGGACGCGGTCACTTCGTAGCCGATCGCGCGCAGCTCGGTGACCAGGCGGTCCCGCTCGGCCTTGAGCTGCTCGACGTAGCCCAGCAGCGTGCCGGTGTGCTCCAGGGCGGCCAGGGCGGTCGCCTGGGTGACGGCCGACAGGTGGTACGGCAGCCGGACGAGCTGGACGGCGTCCACGACGGCCGGGTGCGCGGCGAGGTAGCCCAGGCGCAGGCCCGCCGCGCCGAACGCCTTCGACATCGTGCGGGAGACGACGAGGTTCGGGCGCCCGTCGAGCAGCGGCAGCAGCGAGTCGCCGTGGCTGAACTCGATGTACGCCTCGTCCACGACCACCATGGACGGCTTGGCCGCCTGGGCGGCCTCGTACAGCGCGAGGACCGTCTCGGGCGGGACCGCGTTGCCCGTGGGGTTGTTGGGGGTGGTGACGAAGACGACGTCGGGCCGGTGTTCGGCGATCGCCCGCTCGGCGGCCACGAGGTCGATGGTGAAGTCCTCGTTGCGGGGACCGGAGATCCAGCCGGTGCCCGTGCCGCGCGAGATGAGCCCGTGCATCGAGTACGACGGCTCGAAGCCGATCGCCGTCCGGCCCGGCCCGCCGAAGGTCTGGAGCAGTTGCTGGATGACCTCGTTGGAGCCGTTGGCCGCCCAGACGTTGGCGAGGCCCACCTCGTAGCCGGACGTGTCCGTCAGGTACTCGGCGAGCTTCGTGCGCAGCTCGACCGCGTCCCGGTCCGGGTAGCGGTTGAGGTTGCGGGCCGCCTCACGGACCCGCTCGGTGATGCGCTCGACCAGCGGCTCGGGCAGCGGGTAGGGGTTCTCGTTGGTGTTCAGCCGTACGGGGACGTCCAGCTGGGGCGCGCCGTAGGGGGACTTGCCGCGCAGCTCGTCCCGTACGGGCAGATCGTCGATACGTACGTCGCTCACTTGCTCTCCGGCACCTTCCAGCCGAACCTTGCCTTGATCGCCGCGCCGTGCGCGGGGAGGTCCTCCGCCTCCGCCAGCGTGACCACGTGGTGCGCGACCTCGGCCAGCGCGTCCTTCGTGTAGTCGACGATGTGGATGCCGCGCAGGAACGACTGGACGGACAGGCCCGAGGAGTGGCAGGCGCAGCCGCCGGTGGGCAGGACGTGGTTGGAGCCGGCCGCGTAGTCGCCGAGGGAGACCGGCGCCCAGGGACCGATGAAGATCGCGCCGGCGTTCCTGACGCGGTCGGCCACGGCGGCCGCGTCGGCCGTCTGGATCTCCAGGTGCTCGGCGCCGTACGCGTCGACGACCTTCAGGCCCTCGTCGATACCGTCGACCAGGACGATAGCGGACTGCTTGCCGGACAGGGCCGGGACGATCCGGTCGTCGACGTGCTTGGTGGCCGCGACCTGCGGCTCCAGCTCCTTCTCCACGGCGTCCGCGAGCTCGGCGGAGTCGGTGACGAGCACGGCGGCGGCCAGCGGGTCGTGCTCGGCCTGGCTGATCAGGTCGGAGGCGACGTGCACCGGATCGGCCGTGTCGTCGGCCAGGACGGCGATCTCGGTCGGGCCGGCCTCGGCGTCGATGCCGATCCTGCCCGTGAAGTAGCGCTTGGCGGCGGCGACCCAGATGTTGCCGGGGCCGGTGACCATGGCGGCGGGCGGGCAGGACTCGGTGCCGTACGCGAACATCGCGACGGCCGTGGCGCCGCCTGCGGCGTAGACCTCGTCGACGCCGAGCAGGGCGCAGGCGGCGAGGATCGTCGGGTGCGGCAGGCCGTTGAACTCGGCCTGGGCCGGGGAGGCGAGCGCGATGGACTCGACGCCGGCCTCCTGGGCGGGCACCACGTTCATGACCACGGAGGACGGATACACGGACCGGCCGCCGGGCGCGTACAGCCCGACGCGGTCCACCGGGACCCACTTCTCGGTCACGGAGCCGCCGGGCACGACCTGGGTGGTGTGCGTGCTGCGGCGCTGCTCGCGGTGGACGGTCCGGGCGCGGCGGATGGACTCCTCCAGGGCCGCGCGCACGGCCGGGGCGAGCTCCTCCAGCGCGCGCGTGAGCGCGGCGGCCGGTACCCGCACCTGGTCGAGCCTGACCCCGTCGAACCGCTCGGCGAACTCGATCAGCGCCGCGTCGCCCCGATGATGCACGTCCTCGCAGATCGGACGCACCTTCTCCAGGGCGGCCTGAACGTCGAACTCGGCTCGGGGCAGCAGGTCGCGCAGGGCGGGGCCCTCGGGGAGGGCGTCGCCTCGCAGATCGATTCGGGAGATCACGTGCTCAATTCTCTCAGACCCGCATGACGCGCCGTTCGCTCGTATCAATGGCTGATACAGAGTGTCGCCGGAACACGGAAGATGCCTTCACGTTCCGCGTTCGGGGCGTCACTCAGCGGGCATGAACTGGTGTACGAAGCACCTGACCCGCGAGTAGCAGGGGAGGAAGGAAGAGACGTGACCGAGGGGCCGGCGTGCGTGCCGGGGAGCTGCCCGACGACCTGACCGCGGCCGAGGCCGGAATGTGGCAGGCGTTCCGCAACGGCAGCGAGTACGACCTGAGCAGCGGCGACTCGGTGGTGGACGATCCGCACGGCGGCCACCCCTGGGGCGAGGACCGGACCGTGCGGGCCCGGATCGTCTGCTGGCTGCTCCTGGACGGCCCACCCGCCCTGGCCGGCCGGGTGTCGTCGCTGAAGCTGACCGGCGTGCTGATCAGCGGCTCGCTGGACCTCGCGGGCGGCACGGTGGTGCCGTACGTCCAGATGCGCCAGTGCCGGTTCGAGGAGGACGTGCTGCTGCCGGAGGCGCGTTTCACGACCGTACGGATGGTGGACTGCTCGGTGCCGCGGCTGGAGGCGGCCCGGGTGCAGACGGAGGGCGATCTGCATCTGCCGCGCTGTCGCTTCCACCGCGGCATCCGGCTGACGGACGCGCAGATCGGCACGGACCTGATGCTCAACCAGGCGATCGTGCACCGGGACCGCAGCGGCCGGTCGATCGCCGCGGACGGCCTGACCGTCGGCCAGGACTTACAGGCCGAGCTGCTGGAGTCGCACGGCGAGCTGAGCCTGCGCGCCGCCACCATCGGCGTCTCCCTGAGCCTGCGCGGCGCCCGCCTGGCCAATCCCTGCGAGCGGCTCGCCTTCAACGCCCCGCAGCTGACCGTCGAGCGCAGCCTGTATCTGACCCCGGCGGGCGTCGGCGCCCAGGCGATGAGCGGGATGACCCCGGCGCGCGGGACGCGGATCCAGCGGTTCGCGTGCGAGGGCGGGATCCGGCTGGACGACGGGCGATTCGGCGACGCGGTCGACTTCGAGCGGGCCAGATTCACCCTCACCGACGACCAGGAGCTGTCGCTGCGCCGGGTGCAGACGCCGGAGCTGCGGTTCCTCGGCGAGCATCCCGCGCGCGGGCGTGTCGTGATGTCGGGAGCGAAGATCGTCAACCTGATGGACCGCGCGGACGCCTGGCCCGGCCCGGGGCGGTTGCACATGGGCGGCTTCGCCTACGAGAATCTCGTGCCGCGCGGGCCGTTCCCGCTGTCCGAGCGGCTGGACTGGGTGGCGGCGGCGACCGCCGAGTACAACCCGGAGCCGTACGAGCGGCTCGCGGCCGTACTGCGGGCCGGCGGAGAGGACGAGGACGCCCGCGAGGTGCTGCTCGCCAAGCAGCGCCGGCACCGGGAGGGCCTGCCGCCGGCCGCCAAGCTGTGGGGCTACGCGCAGGACTGGACGGTCGCCTACGGGTACCGGCCGGCCCGGGCCGCGGTGTGGATGGCGGTGCTGTGGGCGGCGGGCTCGCTCGCCTTCGCGCAGGCCGGGCACCCGCCGCTGAAGCGGGGCGAGCATCCGGAGTGGAACCCCACGCTGTTCACGCTCGATCTGCTGCTGCCCGTCATCGACCTCGGCCAGGTGGGCTTCTGGCAGCTGCGCGGGGGCTGGCAGTGGCTGGCGACGGCGATGATCCTGCTGGGCTGGATCCTGGCGACGACGGTGGCGGCGGGGGCGACGCGGTTGCTGCGGCGCAACTGATGATGCCGGTGTGACCGGTGTTGTTGAACGGTCACACTTTTACGTTCTCTTGACCATGGGGTGTACAACTTTCCGCGACTTCACCGAACGATCTGGCGCCGCCATGACCAGCGGACTTTCAATGGTCGGCACCATGGCGATACAGCTGCCGTTCATCCGCGCGAGCCGGATGACAAGGACCGCTTCCCACCTCGTCAACGGGCCGCGCGCCGATGACGAGGTGATGCTCGACGCGCCCGACGCGCGGCTCAGCCCGGCGCTGGTCGCGGCGGCCCGTGGCGACCACGGACCGGCCGCCGGGCTGCTCCGCGCCACCCGGGCGGCGGCCGAGTGGGAGCGGCGCGACCGGTACGTCACCCGGCTGGCCGCCTTCGCCCGCTCGCGCCCCGACTGGCTGGACGCCTGGCTCGCCACCGCCCCGCACGACCCGGACGCGCTGCTGCTCGGGGCCCAGCTGGCGGTGGACCGCGCCTGGCGGTCACCGGCCCGGGCCGAGGCGCTGCGCGAGGTGAGCCCGCTGATCACGGCCGCCGCCCGTGGCGACCACGGCGATCCGGTGCCGTGGCGGCTCGCGCTGGACCACGCGCGCGGCGCCCAGGCCGGACACACCTACTTCGAGGAACTGTGGGCGGCGGCCGTCCGCCGCGCCCCGCACCACTACGGCTGTCACGAGTCGGCCCTGCGCTATCTGGCCGCGTCCTGGCACGGTTCGCACCAGGAGTGCTTCGACTTCGCCGACCGGGCCGCGCAGGACGCGCCCGCCGACGCGCTCGTCCAGGCGCTCCCGCTGCGGGCGGCCTTCGGCTACCTCACCGACGGCTGCGGTCCCGAGCTGCCCCGCGAGCGGCTGGACGCGGCCGCCGACCGGGCGATCGCGCTGTCCCCACGCCTGCCGGCGGCCGACCCCTGGCCGGCCCCGATGCGGAACCTGCTCGTCTTCGTCCTGGCGCGCCTGGAGCGCTGGCCGGACGCCCGGGAACAGCTGCGCCTGAACGGCCCGTACGCCACCTCGTTCCCCTGGGACCAGGTGTCGGACGACCCGCTCGGCCACTTCCTCCGGGTACGCGACGACATCCTGAGCGGAGCGGCCGGCCTGCCCGGGCATCCACGGAGTGAACGGGGCGGACGAGTCCGCTCCCGCGACCATTAGGCTTTTGCGTCGTGACCACCGTCCGGCTCCCCCTCTTCCCCCTGAACTCGGTGCTGTTCCCGGGGCTCGTGCTCCCGCTCAACGTCTTCGAGGAGCGGTATCGCGCCATGATGCGCGAGCTGCTGAAGACGCCGGAGGACGAGCCGCGTCGGTTCGCCGTCGTGGCGATCCGCGACGGCCACGAGGTGGCCCCGAGCGCGCCCGGCATGCCCGACTCCACGTCCCTGCCCGAGCGGGGGCCCGCCGCCGGCTTCGGCACGGACCCGGCCGAGGCGTTCCACAAGGTGGGCTGCATCGCGGACGCGGCGACGATCCGGGAGCGGACCGACGGCTCCTTCGAGGTGCTGGCGACCGGCACGACCCGGGTGCGACTGGTCTCGGTGGAGGCGTCGGGCCCCTTCCTGACGGCCGAGCTGGAGACGCTGCCGGAGGAACCCGGCGACGAGGCGTCGCCGCTGGCCGAGGGGGTGCTGCGGTCCTTCCGCCAGTACCAGAAGCGGCTGGCGGGCGCGCGGGAACGGTCCCTGACGACCGACGCCGACCTGCCCGACGAGCCCGGCGTGGTGTCGTACCTGGTGGCCGCGGCGATGATGCTGGACACCCCCACCAAGCAGCGCCTGCTCCAGGCGCCCGACACGGCCTCCCGCCTGCGCGACGAGCTGAAACTCCTTCGCTCCGAGACGGCCATCATCCGTAATCTGCCGTCGTTGCCGGCGTCGGACCTGACGCGCGGCCCGACGAGTCTCAACTGAAGCGGACCGGCATGGCGAAGAAGTCGAAGAAGCAGCAACAGCAGGGCGGCACCCCCGCGACGGTCGCCCTCACGGCGGCGGGCGTGGAGTTCACGGTTCACTCCTACGACCACGACCCCTCCCACCCTTCCTACGGCGAGGAGGCGGCCGAGGCGATGGGCGTCTCCCCGGACCGCGTCTTCAAGACCCTGGTGGCGGACGTCGACGGCGCGCTGACCGTCGCGGTGGTCCCGGTGGCGGGGCAGCTGGACCTGAAGGCCCTGGCAGCGGCGGTGGGCGGCAAACGCGCGACGATGGCCGACCCGACACTGGCGGAACGCACGACGGGCTATGTCAGGGGCGGTATCTCGCCGCTGGGCCAGCGCAAGAAGCTCCCGACGGTGCTGGACGCGTCGGCGTCGTCCCACCCGACGATCTGCGTCTCGGCGGGCAGGAGGGGCCTGGAGGTGGAACTGTCCCCGGAGGACCTTGCCAAGCTGACAGCAGCGGTGCTGGCTCCTGTCGGACGCACCTAGCCTGCGGGCAGTCGGGCCTCTGGGGCGGCACGGGTGGGCGCAGGCAGCACCCCGCTACGCCGGGCTGCGCACCCACCCGCCCTCAGCCACACCGCCGGGCACCTATGCCGCAGGCGGTGCCTCATAAGGCGAGTGCCCGAACTCCGGCTCCGGATCCCGAGGCCCGAACAACGCCGTCAACCCGAGATGCAACACCAACGCGGCAAGCGGCCAGGCCAGCAACGCCCCCTTCGCCCCCAACTTCAACGGCGCGGAAAACGTCACCCCCCGCCCCACTTCCCGCGCACGCGCGACCACATCCTCCGCAGGCCCGAGCCACACCCCGACCCGCCAGGCCAGCAACGACCCGAGCAGCCCCCCGACGGCCAGCCCCACCACCAGCGGCACACCCCCACGCCGCCGCAGCAGAAACACGACGAGGGCGCTGACGACCCCGAAGGCCAGCGCGAGCAGCGTGAACGTGCCGTCGACCCCGACGGCCTGCTCCCCCTCGGTGTCCTTGAGGTAGACGACCCAGTTCCCCTCGACCACGTCACCGACCAGCGGCACGTGCGGCGCGAGCCACCACCACAGCACACCCAGCAGCACCCCGCCGAGCGCCACCGCCACGGCGACCACGCCGGCCTCGCGTACTTCCGTCTTCATCCCGGGCCCGTCGTCCTGCCCGTACCAGCCGTGCCCGGCGTACTCGGCCTGCTGCGACCCTGGCGCCACAGGCCCGGCGGCCGGTGGCTGCCACGCCTCCCGTGCGGAACGTTCATGCGGCGGCGGTGGCGGATTCAGTGGTGCGGTCACCCTGCCATCGTGCCAGGCCCGCCTGTGCCCCGCGCCACCGGACGATCCCTCCCCGCTCACCGGACGGCCGCCCGGCGGTACGCCCAGGTCGCCACGGCCAGCGAGACGACGCCCACCAACGCGCACACGGCGAGATCACCGAGCACGAAGGCCCAGTCGGGGTTCGGCCCGAACGTCCGCGCGAAGGCCTCCACCCCGTACGTCGACGGCAGCAGATCCCGCGCGAACCGCACGACCTCCGGCATCCGCTCTGCCGGCAGCACGCCCAGCAGCAGCGCCGCCGACATGCCCATCTGCCCGAGCAGCGTGGCCAGCTCCGGCCGGGGCGCGAGCAGCCCCAGCGCCGCTCCCAGCCCGGCGAGCGCGGCGCCCGCGAGCGGGATCACGGCCACGAGGATCCACAGATGGGCCAGCGGCAGCCCGAACAGCACACAGCCGAACACCGCCGTCACGACGGTCCCCGGCACGGTGAACGACGCGTACGCGCCCGCCGCGCCCAGCACCACCGCCGCCGGCGGCACCGGCAGCGTCGCGTAGTGGTCGAGTCCGCCGCTGGCCCGCAGCTGCCCGAAGTACTGCGCGAGGAGGTTCAGCGCGACGAAGGCGACCACCAGGACCGACGACCCGGCGACGACCGCCTGGGCCTCCGCCCCGTCGTCCACGACCCCGCGCATAAGGATCATGATCCCGATCGACTGGAAGGTCGCCACGAACAGCAGCGGGATCCGCGCGACCCGCGCCCGGGACAGCTGCGCCCGGTACACGGCCGCCAGCGACGGCCACAGCCGCGCCCGAGGACCGAGCTCGGCCGCGCACGCGGCGGGCTCCTCCACGGCCAGGGCACTGCCCGGCAGGACATCGGCGGGTACGACACTCACGTCGCGCTGCTCCCCTTCGTCGGGTCCACTGCGGCAGTCGCCCTGTTCGGTACGTACGCGGCGGCCTGCGTACTCAAGGCCGCCGGATTGCGGGCCGTCACCTGCAAGGCCGTCATGTTCAGGGCCGTCATGTTCAGGGCCGTCATGTTCAGGGCCGTCATGTTCAGGGCCGTCATGTTCCAGGCCCCCGCACGCAAGGCCTCGGTACTCCTCACGCCTTCACCAGCCCCTGCTGCACGGCACCGCCCAGGGCCAGGTACACGTCCTCCAGGCTCGGCGTGGCCAGCGTGAAGTCGTCCAGGGCGGCGAAGGCGGCCCCTCCGGTGACGGTGGCGACGACCGCCCGGGCCTCCTCGGGCCCGAGCCGGAGCGTCCACAGACGGCCAGACTCCACGGCCCGGTCCCGCAGCGCGGCCACCTCGGGGACGTGCAGCGGCGCCGCGTCCCGCCACACCAGGTCGACCCGCACCTCGCCGGCAACCTGCTCCTTGAGCCCGGTCGGCGTGTCGCAGGCGATCACCCGCCCCCGGTCGAGGACGGCCACCCGGTCCAGCACGGTCTCGGCCTCGATGACGTTGTGGGTGACGAGCAGCACGGTCGTCCCGCGCTCGGCCCGCCGCCGGTCGACGGCGGACCACACGGCCCGCCGCGCCACCGGGTCCATGCCGGTGGTCGGCTCGTCGAGGACGAGCAGCGGCCGCTCCCCCACCAGCGCGGCGGCGAAGCACGCCAGGCGCCGCTGGCCCCCGGAGAGCTTCTTCAGCGGCCGCCCGGCGAGCGGCGCGAGCCCCAGCTCGTCGAGTACGTCGTCCCGCTCGGCCCGCGCCCGCCGTACGTCCAGGCCACGTAGCCGCCCGGTGGTCTCGGTGGCGAGCGACACGGTCAGCTCGTCGAGGGCGGTCGACTCCTGCCCGAGGTAGGCGAGGATCCGCGCGGCCCGCTCCGGGTGGCGCACGATGTCGTGCCCGAGGATCTCCACGCTGCCGCGGTCGGGCCGCATCAGCCCGGTGAGCTGCCGTACGAGGGTGGACTTGCCGGCGCCGTTCGGCCCGAGCAGGCCGAAGATCTCGCCGCGGCGGATGTCCAGCGTCACGTCGTCCGTGGCTCGGACCTCGGGTGTTCCGGGCGCGCCGCGCCGGGCGCGTACCGCCGGATAGGTCTTGGTCAGCCCGCGCACCGCGCACACGACGTCACCATCGTGCCGAAATGCCTGTGCCGCGCGCTTACTCACAAGGGACGAGACTACGGGGTCGGCAACCCCGCTCCGCTCTCGGGTCGGTCCAGGGCGGGAAATCCATCGGCAAAGTTCTCATTCGCCGACGGGCGCGTGCTCCACTCCCGTGCGCACGCCGATCTCCTTCCAGAAACCGGCCCGGATGGCGTACCGGTCCTGCTCGTCGATCTGGTCGTCCTTGTGGGCGAGCAGGCCGAAGCGTGCGGCGTAGCGCAGCAGCTCCCCGTCGACGCGGTGCGGGATGCGCGGGTACATCCCGGACAGTTTCTGGAGGTGGCTCCGGTCGCCGAGGCGCTCCACCCAGCGCCGGGCGAAGACCTGCCCCACCTCGTAGGGGTCGCCGCCGACGGTGGTGATGTCCTCCTCGCGGTCGGCCCACCGCTGCTCGGCCGTGGTCAGCTGGGCGAGCGTCGGCATCGAGGCAGCCTCGGGGGGCTCGGCCGTGGGCCGGTCGACCCAGCCTTTGTCGGAGGACCAGCGGAGGGTGGCGGAGGCGGGGGGCTGGGTGTGCTGGGTGCCGGGGGCGCGCAGGGCGGCCAGGTCTTTGGGCGTGGGGACGCCTTTGGGGGCGGGCACCCGCTCCTGCGTGCCGTTCTGCCCGGGGCCGGTTGCGGGGTGCTGCGGTTGCGGGGCGGGCCGCTCGGCCGCGGCGGCGAGCGCGGACTCGGGCAGCGGGGCGGAGAGGATCGCGGCGATCTCGGGCCGGGGCGCGGGCTGTGGGGCGCACACGCCGGTGTGCTCCTTGGCGCGGACGGCCTTGGTGATCCAGGTGCGGTCCAGGACGCGCCGCTCGTCGGCCTCGGCGACCAGGTCCTCGGACTGGTTGTAGTCGCCGTCGGCGGCCTGCACGGCCCACAGGTGGACGGCGACGCCGTGCTCCTTGGCGGCCATCATGCCGGGCAGCAGATCGCCGTCGCCGGTGACGAGGACGACGTCGGAGCAGGCGCGGTTGCGGGCCAGTTCGGTGAGCTCGGCGTGCATCGCGGCGTCCACGCCCTTCTGCGCCCAGCGGCCGTCGCTGCGGGTCAGCGCGCCCAGCCGGACGGTGACCCGGGGCATCACGCGCAGCCTGCGGTGCTCGGGTTGCGGGACGCGGTCGGGGGCGCCGTCGAACCAGTAGATGCGCAGCAGCGGCTGCTGCGTGTCGGACTCGGCGCGTTCGCGCAGCCCCTGGATGAGGGCGGTGTGGTCGACGGTGATACGGGATCGTGAGGGCTCCCCGGCGAGGAGGCTCGCCGCTGCCCCCAGCAGATACCCCGCGTCCACCAGGACGATGCAGCGGTCCACACGACTCACCCTCTTCCCAGGAGGTTTACTTCGGGCTTGCTTCGAGTCTGCCCGACGGCGCGGAGGTTAACGGCCGGAACTCGATCTTCGGCGTGGCGTTTCGGAGGTTCCCGCCGCGACCAACCCTGTCACGCACGGTAATTGTCCGACATGCGATCGTTGTCGACCTGTGTGAATCTGGTCCCGGCCCTGGCCCCTAGATCCCCCACAGGAGGCATCACCATGGCCAAGAACAAGAACCGTGACCGTAAGCAGCAGCGTCCTACCGAGCGTGGTCAGCGTGCGGACCGCCGTCCCACCGCCGAGACGGAGCCCCAGCCCGAGGTCGAGGCGACCCCCGGCGACGTGGCGTCCCGCAAGCGCAAGCGCAGCTTCGGTCACAACTGACATCTGTGTAACGGGTGGTTGAGACCCGGACACGCACCGAGGGGCGTACCCGGTACCAGGTACGCCCCTCACGCGCGTCAAGAGCCCGCTCCCGAGCCCGGCGTCAGCCCGCCAGGCAGGACGGTCCGAGCAGCACCTTCAGGTCGCCGAAGAGCGCCGGGTCCGGCTTCACCCGGTGCCGGTCCAGACGCAGCACGGTCGTCTTGGTCGGTCCCTGCAGCTTGATCCGGACCTCGCTGTCGCCCTTGTGGTGACTGAGGACCTCGCCGAGCCGGCTGACGAGCGGCGGAGTGACGCGGGTGGCCGGGATGGTGAGGATCACGGGCGCGTTGGTGCCCGCGTTCGACAGGTCGGGGACCTGCAGCTCCATCGCGACCAGCCGCGGCACGTCCTCGCGCTTGTCGAGGCGGCCCTTGACGAACACCACGGCGTCCTCGACGAGTTGGGTCGAGACGAGCTGGTACGTCGCCGGGAAGAACATGCACTCGATCGAGCCGGCGAGGTCCTCGACGGTGGCGATGGCCCAGGCGTTGCCCTGCTTGGTCATCTTGCGCTGGAGGCCGGAGATGATGCCGCCGATGGTGACGACCGCGCCGTCCGCGTGCTCACCACCGGTCAGCTGGGAGATGCCCGCGTCGGCCTTGTCGGACAGGATGTGCTCCAGGCCGAACAGCGGGTGGTCGGAGACGTACAGACCGAGCATCTCCCGCTCCTGGGCGAGCAGATAGGTCTTGTCCCACTCCTCGGTGGTGAACTCCACGTCGAGCCCGAACCCCGGCTCGCTGCTGTCGTCCTCTCCCATGCCGCCGAAGAGGTCGAACTGCCCCTCGGCCTCTTTGCGCTTGACCGCGACCACGTTGTCGATCATGGGTTCGTACTGTGCGGTCAGGCCCTTGCGGGTGTGGCCCATGGCGTCGAAGGCGCCGGCCTTGATCAGCGACTCGGTGGTGCGCTTGTTGCAGACCACCGCGTCCACCTTGTCGAGGTAGTCCGGGAACGAGGTGTACTTCCCCTTGGCCTTGCGGCACCTGATGATCGACTCGACGACGTTCGTACCGACGTTGCGGACGGCGGAGAGGCCGAAGAGGATCACGTCGTCGCCCTGGGCCGCGAAGTTGGACATCGACTCGTTGACGTCCGGCGGCAGCACCTTGATGCCCATGCGGCGGCACTCGTTGAGGTAGACGGCCGACTTGTCCTTGTCGTCCTTCACCGAGGTGAGGAGCGCGGCCATGTACTCGGCGGGGTGGTTCGCCTTGAGGTACGCCGTCCAGTACGAGACGAGTCCGTACGCGGCGGAGTGCGCCTTGTTGAACGCGTAGCCGGCGAAGGGGACCAGCACGTCCCACAGCGCCTGGATGGCTTCGTCGCTGTAGCCCTTCTTGCGGGCGCCCTCCTGGAACAGCACGAAGTTCTTCGCCAGTTCCTCGGGCTTCTTCTTGCCCATCACGCGGCGGAGGATGTCGGCCTCGCCGAGCGAGTAGCCGGCGATGATCTGGGCGGCCTTCTGCACCTGCTCCTGGTAGACGATCAGGCCGTAGGTGACGTCCAGGACCTCCTTGAGCGGCTCCTCCAGCTCGGGGTGGATCGGCGTGATCTCCTGCTGCCCGTTCTTGCGCAGCGCGTAGTTCGTGTGGGAGTTCATGCCCATGGGGCCCGGGCGGTACAGGGCCGACACGGCGGAGATGTCTTCGAAGTTGTCCGGCTTCATCAGTCGGAGCAGGGAGCGCATGGGGCCGCCGTCGAACTGGAAGACGCCGAGGGTGTCGCCGCGCTGGAGCAGTTCGAAGGTCGTGGGGTCGTCGAGCGGGAGGCTCAGGAGATCGATGTCGATCCCCTTGTTGGACTTCACCATCTTGACGGCGTCGTCCATGATCGTCAGGTTGCGCAGGCCCAGGAAGTCCATCTTCAGGAGGCCGAGCGACTCACAGCTCGGGTAGTCCCACTGCGTGATGGTCACGCCGTCGGTGTGCCTGACCCAGACCGGGACGTGGTCGGTGATGGTCTCGCTGGACATGATCACGCCGGCGGCGTGCACGCCCATCTGCCGGACCAGGCCCTCGACGCCTTTGGCGGTGTCGATGACCTTCTTCACGTCCGGCTCGTTCTCGTACATCGCCCGGATCTCGCCCGCCTCCGAGTAGCGGGGGTGCTCGGGGTTGGTGATGCCGTCGAGGTTGATGCCCTTGCCGAGGACGTCGGCGGGCATGGCCTTGGTGAGGCGGTCGCCCATCGCGTACGGGTAGCCCAGCACGCGTGCGGAGTCCTTGATCGCGTTCTTGGCCTTGATGGTGCCGTACGTGCCGATCATGGCGACCTTGTCGGCGCCGTACTTCTCCGTCACGTACCGGATCACCTCGACGCGCCGGCGCTCGTCGAAGTCGATGTCGACGTCGGGCATGGAGATGCGCTCGGGGTTGAGGAACCGCTCGAAGATCAGGCCGTGCGGGATGGGGTCGAGGTCGGTGATGCCGAGCGCGTAGGCGACGATCGAGCCGGCCGCGGAGCCTCGGCCGGGGCCGACCGCGATGCCCTGCTTCTTGGCCCACATGATGAAGTCGGCGACCACGAGGAAGTAGCCCGGGAAGCCCATCGAGATGATGGTGTCCATCTCGTACTCGACCTGCTTCATGCGGTCGTCCGGGATGCCGTCGGGGAAGCGGCGGTGCATGCCGCGCAGGGTCTCCTCGCGGAACCAGCTGACCTCCGTGTACCCCTCCGGGATGTCGAACTTCGGCATCAGGTCGCGCTTTTCGAACATGCCCGTGGTGTCGACCATCTCGGCGATCAGGCGGGTGTTGGAGCAGCCCTCCTGCCAGGCGTCCGAGGAGTCGATGGCGTACATCTCGTCCGTGGACTTCAGGTAGTAGCCGGTGCCGTCGAACTTGAAGCGGTCGGGGTCGGAGAGGTTCTTGCCGGTCTGGATGCACAGCAGGGCGTCGTGGGCGCTCGCCTCGTGCGCGTACGTGTAGTGCGAGTCGTTGGTGACCAGCGGGGGGATGCCGAGCTTCCTGCCGATCTCCAGCAGGCCGTCGCGGACCCGGTGCTCGATCTCGATGCCGTGGTCCATCAGCTCCAGGAAGTAGCGGTCCTTGCCGAAGATGTCCTGGTAGTCGGCGGCGGCCTTCAGGGCCTCGTCGAAGTGGCCGAGGCGCAGCCGGGTCTGGACCTCGCCGGAGGGGCAGCCGGTGGAGGCGACGATGCCCTCGGACCACTTGGCGATGGTCTCCTTGTCCATCCGGGGCCACTTCTGGAGCCAGCCCTCGGCATAGGCGTCCGAGGAGAGCCGGAAGAGGTTGTGCAGGCCGGTCTTGTTCACGGCCCACATCGTCTTGTGGGTGTAACCACCGGAACCGGAGACGTCGTCCCGCTTCTGGTGCGGCTGGCCCCACTGGATCTTGCGCTTGTTACGGCGCGACTCGGGCGCGACATACGCCTCGATGCCGATGATCGGGGTGACCCCGGCCTTCTGCGCGGAGTGGAAGAAGTCGTACGCCCCGTGGAGGTTGCCGTGGTCGGACATGGCGATGTGCGTCATGCCCATCTCGTTGCACGCGTTGAACATGTCCTTCAGCCGCGCGGCACCGTCCAGCAGCGAGTACTGGGTGTGGACGTGCAGGTGCGTGAACGGCGGCTTTGACACGGCTGCGGCCTCCAGAGAAAACATACGTCGAATGGGGCCCGACAGGCTGCGGACAGTCTGGGGGACAGCGTCGAAGTCTATGCCTCGCCACCGACACTCGGGGGGCTGACCCGCGTACCTTCATGCGGGGGTCGCGGGCACTCCCGCGGACCGCCGCACGTTAGGAAGTGGGCGGACCTGCCGTCCCCAGACGTATGCACCAGGAGGCACCCAGCGATGTCGTTCCCGCAGCTCGACGACGAGCACCGCGGTGAGGAGATCCTCGCCGTCTTCGACACCGCCTTCGGCGAGCTCCTGGCCGCCGACCCGGCCGCGTTCCGCGTGAAGTTCCGGAAGATGGCGGCCTCGGCCTTCGCGTTCTACCGGGGCACGGCGTGCCTCTTCTACCACGATCTGGATCAAGAAAAGCGGGGCGGGCCGTTCCTGGACGAGCGCACCTCGCGCGTGTGGATCCACGGCGACCTGCACGCGGAGAACTTCGGCACGTACATGGACGCCAACGGCCGCCTGATCTTCAACGTCAACGACTTCGACGAGGCGTACGTCGGCCCCTTCACCTGGGACCTGAAGCGCTTCGCCGCCTCCATCGCCCTCATCGGGTACGCGAAGGCACTCAGCGACGAGCAGATCTCCGAGCTGGTGACGATCTACGCGGTCGCGTACCGCGAGCGGATCCACGCCCTGGCCACCGGCGCCAAGAGCGACGAGGTGCCGCCGTTCACGCTGGACACCGCGCAGGGCCCGCTGCTGGACGCGCTGCGTGACGCCCGGTCGCTGACCCGGTTCGGGCTGCTGGAGTCGATGACGGAGATCCGAGACTTCGAGCGCCGCTTCGCGCCGGGCGGCGGCTCGGTGGAGCTGGACGCGGCCACGCGCTACAAGGTCCTCGCCGCCTTCGACGGCTATCTGGAGACGCTGCCGGACAGTTCGCTGGCCCGCCCGGACTCCTACCGCGTGAAGGACGTCGTCGGCCGGCGCGGCATCGGCATCGGCTCGGCGGGGCTGCCCTCGTACAACATCCTCCTGGAGGGCCACAGCGACGCCCTGGAGAACGACGTGGTGATCTACATCAAGCAGGCCCAGACCCCGGCCGTCTCCCGGCACATCACGGACCAGACGATCCGCGACTACTTCCAGCACGAGGGGCACCGCACGGTCATCTCCCAGCGCGCCCTCCAGGCGCACGCCGACCCGTGGCTGGGCTGGACGGAGCTGGACGGCGCGGGCCAGCTGGTCGCCGAGATCTCGCCGTACGCGGTGGATCTCGACTGGGGCGACATCGACGACGCGGAGGAGATCGCCCAGGTGGTCGCCGACCTCGGCCGGGCCACGGCCACGATGCACTCGGCGGCGGACGACCAGTCCGGTGAGTCCCTGGTGCCGTTCTCCACGGAGCGGGCCATCGACGCGGCGATCGCGGCCGACGAGGAGGGCTTCGCCCCGCTGCTGATCGACTTCGCGCACAGCTACGGCGCACGCGCGCGTGCCGACCACCAGACCTTCGTGGACCTGTTCCGCAACGGCCGGATCCCGGGTCTGTAAGCCGGGGCTTTGGCCATCCGCTCTCTCACAGGCATCCTTTAGGGGTCCCTTACAGGCCCCCGTGACAGACTCTCCTTTCGCTATGGACATATCCGGGATCCAGCTCAGAGCCGTACGCGCGGCGCTGTTCACGGCCGTGGTCGTGACGCTCGGCACCGCGTCGCACGTGCTGCTGTCCCGGGTCCCGCTCCCGCTGGGCGCGGTGGCCGCGGTCGCCGCCGCCGTGTTCGTGATCGCGTACGCCCTGGCGGGCCGCGAGCGCTCCTTCGGGCGAATCGCGGCCCTGCTGATCCCGCTGGAACTGGCCGCCGACACGGTGTTCACCACCGGACAGCACGCCTGTTACGGCCGGTCGGGCGGCCCGGTCGCCGGCCCGCTGCGGTCGGTCGGCCTGGACGTGCTGTGCGGGGGCGGTGAGATCGGCACGCCGCTGGCCCGGATGGCCGGGGCCACCGGCACCGAACGGCTCGCGGTCGCGGTCGCGCATGCCGACCCGGCCACCGCCTGGCTGCTGCTCGGCGCGCACGTCGGCGTGGGACTGGCCGCCGCCGTCTGGCTGCGGCGGGGCGAGCGGGCCCTGGCGCAGCTGCTGCGGGCGGTGGCTGCGAGCACGTTCCGTCCGTTGCTGCTGGCGGTCGCCGCGGTGGCGGTGGCGCGGACGCCGGCCGGGGCCCGCCTGCCGGCGCGAGCGGCGGACCGTACGCCCACCGCCCGCGACCGGATCCTCACGTACTCCCTGGGACGGCGTGGACCGCCGTGCTCGCCCGCCTTCGTGTGAGGCACCTTTCGAGCACCGGCAGTCCCCCTTACGTACTTCCGCACACGACGTGTGCGCGTCCCCGACGGAGAACATCACCATGAGCAAGCGGAACAGCCAGGCGGAGAAGACGGCGGCCCGTGAGCGGCTGCGCATCGAGCGCGAGCGCGAGGCGAAGCGGGCGAAGGCCAAGCGGCAGATCATCGTCGCCGCCTCCATCGTCGGCGTCCTGGCGATAGCCGGCGGCATCGGCTACGCGGTCGTCCAGGCCAACAAGCCCACGTACTGGGAGGCCCAGAAGGACGCCAAGGTCGTCGCCCCGGCCAACACCACGGGTGCCAAGGGCACCACGGTCGTCATCGGCAAGGACTCGGCCAAGAAGACCCTGAAGATCTACGAGGACCCGCGCTGCCCCGTGTGCGCCCAGTTCGAACAGACCGTCGGTCCGACCGTGAAGAAGGACATCGACGACGGCAAGTTCAAGATGCAGTTCATCGGCGCCACCTTCATCGACAACAAGGACAACGGTGAGGGCTCCAAGAACGCGCTGAGCGCCCTGGGCGCCGCGCTGAACGTCAGCCCCGAGGCGTTCCTCGACTACAAGGCCGCGCTGTACTCGGCGAAGTACCACCCGGACGAGACGACCGACGAGTTCAAGAACGACAGCTACCTCATCAAGGTCGCGAACTCCGTCCCCGAGCTGAAGAACAACAAGAAGTTCCAGGACGCGGTCGAGAAGGGCACCTACGACGCCTGGGCGATGGCCATGTCGAAGACCTTCGACGACAACAAGGACGGCGTGCAGGGCACCCCGGGCTTCGTCATGGACGGCAAGCAGCTCACCGCCGACAGCCAGGGCACGCCGCTGATGACGGTGGCCGACTTCAACCGGGTGGTTGGCGAGGCCCTCAAGAAGTGACGGCGGGTCCGGGACCGGCCACCACGTGAAGAGCGGGCGAACTTCGGGAGTTCGCCCGCTCTGGTGCGTACCGATCAGTAACCTGATCGTCCGTGACCAGTCGATACAGATCATCGAAACCGTCAGAGGACCTCAACTCCCTCACCCCGCGCCGCCGTACGGTCGTCAAGGCCGCGGCGGCGACCGCTGTCCTGGCCGGGCCGCTGGCAGCGACCCTGCCCGCGCGCGCCGTCGACCAGGCCCCCGCGTTTCTGCACGGCGTGGCCTCCGGTGACCCCCTGCCGGACGGCGTCCTGCTGTGGACCCGTGTGACCCCCGTACCGGAGGCGATGCCCGGCTCCGGGCTCGGCCCGGACACCGAGGTGAGCTGGGTCGTCGCCAGGGACAAGGCGTTCAGAACCGTCGTCACCAAGGGCTCCACCACCGCGACGGCCGCCTCCGACCACACCGTGAAGGCCGACATCCGCGGCCTGGAACCGGCCACCGACTACTGGTTCCGCTTCTCCGCCGGCGGCACCGACTCCCCCGCCGCCCGCACCCGCACCGCCCCCGCGGCCGACGCGCCCGTCACCAACCTCCGCTTCGGCGTGGTCTCCTGCGCCAACTGGGAGGCCGGCTGGTTCTCCTCGTACCGCCATCTCGCGGCCCGCGGCGACCTGGACGCCTGGCTGCACCTGGGCGACTACATCTACGAGTACGGCACCGGCGAGTACGGCACCCGCGGCACGGTCGTCCGCCCGCACGCCCCGGCCCACGAGATCCTCACCCTCGCCGACTACCGCGCCCGGCACGCGCGCTACAAGACCGACCCGGACCTCCAGGCGCTGCACGCGGCGGCCCCGGTCGTGGCGATCTGGGACGACCACGAGTTCGCCAACGACGCCTGGTCGGGCGGCGCCGAGAACCACGCGGAGGGCGCCGAGGGCACCTGGTCCGCCCGCCAGGCCGCAGCCAGGCAGGCCTACTTCGAGTGGATGCCGGTGCGCCCGGCGATCGCGGGCACCACCTATCGCCGGCTGCGCTTCGGCAAGCTGGCCGACCTCTCGCTGCTGGACCTGCGCTCCTTCCGCTCACAGCAGGTCAGGGTCGGCGACGGTGGGGTCGACGACCCGGACCGCACGCTCACCGGCCGCGCCCAGCTCGACTGGCTCAAGGCGGGCCTGAAGGCGTCCGACACCACCTGGCGGCTGGTCGGGAACTCCGTGATGGTCTCGCCGTTCGCGATCGGCTCGCTCTCCGCCGATGTGCTGAAGCCCCTCGCCAAGTTGCTGGGCCTGCCGCAGGAGGGCCTCGCCCTCAACACCGACCAGTGGGACGGCTACACCGACGACCGGCGCGAACTCCTCGCCCACCTGCGCGCGAACGCGATCCGCAACACGGTGTTCCTCACCGGCGACATCCACATGGCCTGGGCCAACGACGTGCCGGTGGACGCAGGTACGTACCCGCTGTCCCCGTCGGCCGCCACGGAGTTCGTCGTCACCTCGGTCACCTCGGACAACCTCGACGACCTCGTCAAGGTCCCCGAGGGCACGGTCTCCGCGGTCGCCGCGCCCGTGATCCGCGCCGCCAACCGCCACGTCCACTGGGTCGACACCGACCGCCACGGCTACGGCGTCCTGGACATCACGGCCGAGCGGGCGCAGATGGACTACTACGTCCTGTCCGACCGCACGAAGCGCGACGCCACCGCCACGTGGGCCCGCTCGTACCGCACGCGCAGCGCCACGCAGAAGATGGAGCGCGTCCACGACCCGGTGTAACCACCGTCGCGACTGCGTGCCCGGACGGGCAACCCCATGCGGACAGCCACGTGGAACCGCGGGGCACGACCCTGCGGATCGCGTGCTCGACCACCGCCGCTCCGTCGGGGAACGTCTGGTGCCGGATCTACGACTCCCAGCCGGTGGGCTGGGTCTGGTCCGGGCACTTCGCGTCGCTGGTCCCTCCTCCGAAGAAGTGCTGACGACCTCCTGGAGGGGCTCGCTCCCACTTCTGGAGGGGCTCGCCTAGAGGCTCTCGAGGAAGCCGAGCGCCACCCGCCAGGTGGCCTCGGCGGCCTCCTCGTCGTAGTCCGGCAGGTCCGGGTCGGTGTAGAGATGACCGGCCCCGGCATACCGGTACACCTCGACGTCGGCGCCGGTCCGGCCCATCTGGAGGTACCAGGCGCTGAGCCAGTCGTCCGTCTCGAACGGGTCCGGCTCCGCCACGTGCAGCTGGACCGGCAGGTCCTCCGCCGTGACGTCCGGCGCGATGTCCGACGTGCCGTGCAGGAGCAGCAGCCCGCGCGCCTTGTCGTCGCCCAGGGCGAGGGTCTGCGCGATGGAGGCGCCGAGCGAGAACCCGGCATACACCAGCCCGCGCTCGGAGTAGGGCGCGGCGGCCAGCACGGCCCGCTTCAGCAGCTCCTCCTTGCCGATCTTCTCCTTGTGCTCCATGCCCTCCTCGACCGTGTCGAACGTGCGTCCCTCGAAGAGGTCGGGCGTCCACACCTCGTGTCCGGCCGCGCGCAGCCGGTCGGCGGCCTGGAGCACCGCGGGCCGCAGCCCATGGCTCGAGTGAAAGAGCATGATGTTCATGAGGCCATGGTGCCAGCCAGGAGTGACAAGCCGAGATCACGGCACTACCCAGGACGCCGTCGAAGTCACATGTTCATGCCCCCAGGAGCCGGTTAGGTTCGGGGGCATGGAGAACCTGCTGCGACCGCTGATCGTGGTCGGTGGCTCGGTCGTGCTCACGCTGGTGATCGGCTGGGCCACCGACTTCCTGCTGCGCAAGGCCGACGAACGGCACCACGAGACCCCGCTGTGGGGGCTGCTCCGCCGCGGCCGCATCCCCTACCAGCTCGTCCTCTTCGCGGCCCTGCTGAGAGGGTCGTACGACGAGGCACAACTGCTGGACAGCCGCGATGAGGGCATCGGCCGGGCGCTGACCCTGGTTTTGATCGGGTCGGCCGCCTGGCTGGTGATCCGTATGGCGGCGGCGATCGTCGAGACGTCCTACACCCGGTACGCCAATGCCCGGGCCCACCGCGACCCGGCCAGGGTCCGCCGGGTGCGCACCCAGGTGACGCTGATCATGCGGGTGGTGTCCGCGATCGTCGGCGTGGTGGCAGCGGCGAGCATGCTGCTGACCTTCCCGGCGTTCCGCGCGGCGGGTGCCTCGCTGCTGGCCTCGGCCGGCATCCTCGGCATCGTCGCCGGTGTCGCCGCCCAGTCCACGCTGAGCAACATGTTCGCGGGGTTCCAGATCGCCTTCGGCGACATGGTGCGCATCGGGGACACCGTCGTCGTGGACGGCGAGTGGGGCACGGTCGAGGAGATCACGCTGACGTTCCTGACCGTGCGCACCTGGGACGAGCGGCGGATCACCATGCCGGTGTCGTACTTCACGTCCAAGCCGTTCGAGAACTGGTCGCGCGGCACGCCACAGATGACCGGCACCGTCTTCTGGCACGTCGATCACACGGCACCCGTGGACGCGATGCGCGAGAAGCTCCGCGACCTCCTGCGCGAGTGCCCTGCCTGGGACGGCCGCGCCTACGACCTGTCCGTCACGGACACCACCCCGAACACCATGCAGGTACGGGCCCTGGTGACCGCCAAGGACGCGGACGACATCTGGACGGTGCGGGTCGCGGTCCGCGAGCAGATGGTCCGCTGGCTGGCCGACGAGCATCCGTACGCCCTGCCCCGGGTCAACACGGCGGACGCGATCCTGCCCCCGTCCCAGAACGGCCACCGCCCGTCCCAGGACGGCGTCCCGCACCAGCAGCGCCGCTTCCACGGCTCGGCGAGGCCGGAACGCTGACGAACAGGCAGACAGGCACAGGTGAACAGCTACGGGCGGGCCCACGGGACAGCCGACGACTCACCGCATGGACCGCACGTCAAGATGCCGTAGCACCCGGTCCACCACCTCCGGGTCCGCCCCCGGCTCGCTCCGCGCCGCCAGCACCTCATGCCGCGCCGCACTCAGCATCTCCTGCTGGATCCGCCGCACCCGCTTCAGCCGCCGAGCCCGCTCCTGATAGGCCTCCCGCCGCTCGTCCTCGGCCACCTCAGGAGTGATTCGCACCGCGATGTCGAACGCCCGCCGCATCATCTGCTCGGACAGCTCCTCCGGCAGTTCCTCGACCTCCTCGATCTCCCGGAGCCTGCGCTTCGCCGCCTTGGACGCCCGGATCGCCAGCGCCTTCGCGAACTCCTTCTCGACATTCGTGTCGGCCCGCACCCCCAGCGACCTCACCAGCCACGGCAAGGTCAGCCCCTGCACCACCAACGTCGCCATGATCACCCCGAACGCGATGAAGATGATCTCGTCCCGGCTGGGGAACGGCGTTCCGGCGTCGGTCTCCAGCGGAATGGCCAGCACCAACGCGACCGAGGCCACCCCCCGCATCCCCGACCACCACATCACCACGGTCTCGCGCCAGCTCACCGGGATGTCCTCGTCGTAGTCCCGCCGCGCGTGCAGCCGTTTGGTCAGCCAGGTCGCCGGCAGCAGCCACAACAGCCGGACGAACACGACCACGCAGACGACCACCGCCGCCCACCCGAGCAACTCGCCCCACCGGCCGGACGCCGTGTGGATCGCGTTGTGCAGCTCCAGCCCGACCAGCCCGAACGCGACGCCGGTGACGAGCGTGTCGACGATGTTCCAGAACGTGTGCCCGGCCAGCCGCGTCATGACGTCGTCGGCATCGGACCCGTACTCCGCGAGGAACAGCGCGGTGGTGAGCACGGCGAGCACTCCGGACCCGTGCAGTTCCTCGGCCATGACGTACGAGGCGTACGGCACCAGCAGGGTCAGCCCGATCTGGAGGGTGGCGTCCCCGAGCAGTTCCATCAGCTTGTTCGCGCCCCAGCCCAGCGCGATGCCCACGGCCACGGCCACCACGGCCGACAGCACCAGGTCGAGTCCGGCCTTCCAGGGCGAGAACGTCCCGCTGACGGCGGCGGCGATCGCCACGTGGTAGAGGACGATGGCCGTCACGTCGTTGAACAGCCCCTCGCCCTCCAGGATCGACACCAGCCTGCGGGGCAGCCCCAGTTGCCCGGCGACGGCGGTCGCCGCGACCGGGTCCGGCGGCGCGACCAGCGCGCCGAGCGCGAACGCCGCCGCCAGCGGCAGCCCGGGCACGATCGCGTCGGCCGCGGCGGCCACACAGGCCATGGTGACGAACACCAGCGCCACGGCCAGCAGGAAGATCGGTCTCCTGTTCGCCGCGAACTGCCGCCAGGACGTGCGCCGCACCGCCGCGTACAGCAGCGGCGGCAACAGCAGCGGCAGGATCAGGTCCGGCGGAATCTGGACGTTCGGTACGAAATCGAGCAGCGCGAGGACTATGCCCAGGAGCGTCATCAGCACCGGCGCGGGCATGCCGAGCCGGTCCCCGACCGGGACGCTGATCACGGCCCCGAGCAGCAGCACGAACAACAGGGCCAACTGATCCACGGTCAGCGCTCCGGAAAATCAAACGTTCACACGACTGCCCTCAAGCCTGCCACGCAACTCCCGGGACAAACCGTTTCGGCACCCTTCACGACGGGCTAAAGCGAACGCCGCATCGCCTGGTGCGGAATGCCCGCCTCCAAGTACTCCTGCCCGTACGCCTCGTAGCCGAGCCGCGCGTAGAAGCCCAGCGCGTGCGTCTGGGCGTGCAGGTCCACGGCCGCGAGACCACGTGCGCGTGCCGCGTCCTCGATGGCCCGCACCAGGGCGACGCCGACGCCGAGCCCGCGCGCGTGGGCGGCCACGGCGAGCCGGCCGAGGGAGCCCACGGCCGAGTCGGCTCCGGTCTGCGCCACGGCCGCCTCCCCGAGCAGAAGCCGCCCGGTCCCGAGCGGCACGCCGTCCTCCCGGACGGCCAGCACATGCACGGCCCCCGGGTCGTACGCGTCGTACTCGATGTCCTCCGGCACGCCCTGCTCGCCGACGAACACCTCCTTGCGCACCGCGAAGCACGCCTCACGGTCGGCCGCGTCCTCGGCGACCCGCACCACGTACGACGGCGCCGGCGACCCGCTCATGCGTACGTCTCCTCCCGGACCTGGTCCAGGGCCTTCTGGAGGTCCTCCGGGTACGCGCAGGAGAACTCCGCCCACTGACCGTCCCCGGGATGCTCGAAGCCCAGCCGCACCGCGTGCAGCCACTGGCGGGTCAGATGGAGCCGCTTGGCGAGCGTCGGGTCGGCGCCGTACGTCAGGTCGCCGACGCACGGGTGCCGGTGGGCGGCCATGTGGACGCGGATCTGGTGGGTGCGGCCGGTCTCCAGCTTCACGTCGAGCAGGGACGCGGCTCGGAAGGCCTCGATCAGGTCGTAGTGCGTGACGGACGGCTTGCCTTCGGCGGTGACCGCCCACTTGTAGTCATGCTGCGGGTGCCGGCCGATGGGCGCGTCGATGGTGCCGCTGGTGGGGTCGGGGTGGCCCTGGACGAGCGTGTGGTACCGCTTGTCGACCGTGCGCTCCTTGAATTGGCGCTTCAGCGACGTGTACGCGTACTCCGACTTGGCCACCACCATCAGCCCGGACGTGCCGACGTCGAGCCGGTGCACGATGCCCTGGCGCTCCGCGGCCCCGGACGTCGAGATGCGGTACCCGGCGGCGGCGAGACCCCCGATGACGGTCGGGCCGGTCCAGCCCGGCGACGGATGCGCGGCCACGCCCACCGGCTTGACGATCACGACCACGTCATCGTCGTCGTGCACGATCTCCATGCCCTCGACCGGCTCGGCCACCACCTGCACCGGCGCGGGCGCCTGCGGCATCTCGACCTCGAGCCAGGCACCGCCGTGCACCCGCTCCGACTTGCCGACCACCGATCCGTCGACCGTGACCTTCCCCGCGGCGGCGAGCTCGGCCGCCTTGGTCCGGGAGAAGCCGAACATACGGGAGATGGCGGCGTCGACGCGCTCGCCCTCCAGGCCGTCGGGCACGGGCAGGGTACGGATCTCGGGAATCGTGCTCACCCGTCGAGTATGCCGGACGGGTGAGACAGCCCAGTACAGAGCCTGTGGACAACCCCTCGCGGGCTCACTCCTTGTGTACGGTCCCGTCGGGGTCGAGCCCCTTGAACGACAGCAGCACGATCAGGATGCCGCCGCACACGATCGCCGAGTCGGCCAGGTTGAAGACGGCGAAGTGCTTGGGCGCGATGAAGTCCACGACCGCGCCCTCGAACACTCCCGGCGCCCGGAAGATCCGGTCGGTGAGGTTGCCCAGCGCACCGCCGAGCAGCAGGCCGAGCGCGATCGCCCAGGGCAGGCTGTAGAGCTTGCGGGCGAGGCGGGCGATCACCACGATCACCGCCGCCGCGATCATGGTGAAGATCACCGTGAAGGCCTCGCCGAAGCCGAAGGCCGCGCCCGCGTTGCGGATCGCCTCGAACTTCAGCCAGTCCCCGATGATCTCGATGGGCGGATGGTGCTCCAGCTTGGCCACCACGATCATCTTGCTGATCAGGTCGAGGGCGTACGCGAACGTGGCGACCGTGAACAGGACCGCGATCCGGCGCTTGCCCCGGCCCCGCCCGGCCGCCGCCTCGTCGGAGCCGGACCCGCCGGCCGGGGCCCGGGTGCACTCGGAGTCGGCGCGCTCGCCCGGCGCCGCGTCCTCGCCGGGCCGCTCCCGCCCGTTGCCGGCCGCGTCCGGTGTGTCCGGCGTACCGATGATGCGCTCCGCCTCTGCCACGTGAGTCCCTCAACCTAGGTGCCTGACTGAGGACGAGGGTACGGCACACTCCGGGCGCCCCACGTGCTCAGGAGGCATTCGGCGGCCGGTCAGTACCGGCGCTCCTGCTTCTGCTTGCACTCCACGCACAGAGTGGCCCGCGGGAAGGCCTGCATGCGGGCCTTGCCGATGGGGTTGCCACAGTTCTCGCACAGGCCGTAGGTACCGGCGTCGAGGCGTTCCAGGGCGCGCTCGGTCTGGACGAGCATCTCGCGCGCGTTGGCGGCCAGCGCCAGCTCGTGCTCGCGGGTGATGTTCTTGCTGCCGGTGTCCGCCTCGTCGTGGCCGGCGCCGTCCCCGGAGTCCCGCATCAGACCGGCGAGCGACCGCTCCGACGACTCGAGCTCCTCACGCAGCCGGGTCTCCTCGGACGTCAGCTCGGCACGCGCCTCCTCGACCTCCGCCTCCGTCCAGGGGTCCTCGCCCGGGCGTACCGCGAGCTCACCGGGCTCGGCCGCGGCCGCCCGTGCCTTCGGAACAGCGGTCTTGGCCGCCGTTGCCGTGCCAGGAGTCTTCTTCGCACCCACCGTCGTCGCTCCCGTCTGCTGCGCGGCCTCGGCCGCACCCGCCTTCTTGGCCGTGCTGCTCCCGGCCGTGTCCTGTGTGACCGCGCCGGTCCGGGCAGTGCCCTTCCCGGTCGCGCCCTTCGTGGTGGTGCTCTCGCCTCCGGCGCCAACGCCCTCGGCCTCGACGCCCTTCCTCTCCGCGGCACCGGCCTTGGCAGCCTTCGCCCTTCTGACAGCGGCCTTCTTGACTGCCGCCTCCTTGACTGCCGCCTCCTTGGCCGCCGCCTTCTTTCGCGGGGCCTTCTTGGGCGGGGCCTTATTGACCGCCGCCTTCTTGGGCAGGGCCTTCTCCGCTGCCGCCTTCTTGGCCGGGGCCTTCTTGGCCGCCGCCCCTCTGGCCCCGGCCTCCTGAGCCGCCGCCTTCTCCGCTTCCGCCCCTCTGGTCGCCGCCTTCTCAGCTGCCGTCTTCCTGGCTGCCGCCTTCTTGGCCGGGGCCTTCTCGGCCGCGGCCTTCTTGGCTGCCGCCTTCTTGGCCGGGGCCTTCTCGGCCGCGGACTTCCTGACCGCCGTCTTCCTGAGCGCCGTCTTCCTGGCCGCCGCTTTCCTGTCGGCCGCCCTCTCGACCGGAGCCTCGGCCGCAGTCTCCTGCTTCGCGCCCCCCTTCGTCGCGGCCTCCTTCCTCGCGACCTTCTTGACCACGGCTTTCTCAGCCTTGGCCACCGCCTCCTCGGCCACGGCCTTCTTGGCGGTCAGCTTCTTCACAGCCGCCTTGGTCTTCTTGACAGCCGCCTTCGTCCCCTCGGTCGCCTTCCCGGCCGCCCCCTTCGCCGCCCGCCCCGCCGAGCCCCCCTGCGTGGTCTTCTTCCCGCCCAGGTCCTTGGCCGCACCGCCGGAGGCCTCCGCGGACCTGCCGGACGCCGGCTGCTGTACGGCGGTCTTCTTCGCCACCATGGCCGCGGCCCCTTCACATATTGTGATCTTGCTCGTGAATCGTGCTGGGACGATAAATCGACTTGAGTCCCGCGGCAACGGGGCACACCGCCCAATTCGCCCGCCTCGCGCACGCCGCGCGGCGAACCTGCATCCGTTGTGCCCAGCTCCCCGCCCGGTAATCCGCCGAGTCGGACGTCCCAGGATCCGAACACCCATACCTCGCCATTCGGGTCATCAAACCCATACGTCACCCATTACGCGTCCCTTACGGCTCCCTGTCCCCGACCGCCCCGGAAAAGCGGTCGGCCGCTGTCCGCGCGGCGCCGTACACTGGGCGGAGCGAAAAGCGTGGATGGGGACGAGTAGCGGCGTACGCAGCCCAGAGCGACCCGGGGACGGTGGAAGCCCGGGGGCGAGCGCGACGTGAAGATCACCCCGGAGCCGCCGGAAGAAAACCGCAGCCGAGCGCCGTGGCCAGTAGAACCGGCATCGCGACCCCAATGAGGGGGCTCATCGGCGCACACCCCGCGCCGGAGGGCCAAGGAGGGTGGTACCGCGGGAGCGCGCCGAAGGCGGCGCAGGCAGACGTAGCTCTCGTCCCTCCGGACGGAAGGCAGCAAGTCCGCCGGAGGAAGCCCGCTGATGACATCGCCGACGTACCGCCAGGTGCCCGCCCAGGTCGACCTGCCCGCCCTCGAGCACGCCGTGCTCGACTTCTGGCGCGAGCAGAAGATCTTCGCCAAGAGCCTGGAGCAGTCCGAGGGCCGCCCCGAATGGGTGTTCTACGAGGGCCCGCCCACCGCCAACGGCATGCCCGGCGCCCACCACATCGAGGCCCGCGTCTTCAAGGACGTCTTCCCCCGCTTCCGCACCATGCGCGGCTACCACGTGGCCCGCAAGGCCGGCTGGGACTGCCACGGCCTCCCGGTGGAGCTGGCCGTGGAGAAGGAGCTCGGCTTCTCCGGCAAGCAGGACATCGAGACGTACGGCATCGCCGAGTTCAACGCGAAGTGCCGCGAGTCGGTGACCCGGCACACGGACGCGTTCGAAGCGCTGACGACCCGCATGGGCTACTGGACCGACCTCCACGAGCCCTACCGCACCATGGACCCCGAGTACATCGAGTCGGTCTGGTGGTCGCTCAAGGAGATCTTCAACAAGGGCCTGCTGGTCCAGGACCACCGCGTCGCCCCCTGGTGCCCCCGCTGCGGCACGGGCCTGTCGGACCACGAGCTGGCACAGGGCTACGAGACGGTCGTCGACCCGTCGGTCTTCGTCCGCTTCCCGCTCACCTCCGGCCCGCTGGCAGGCGAGGCCGCGCTCCTGGTGTGGACGACCACGCCCTGGACACTGGTCTCCAACACCGCGGTCGCCGCGCACCCCGAGGTGACCTACGTCGTCGCGACCAACGGCGAGGAAAAGCTGGTCGTCGCCGAGCCGCTCGTCACCAAGGCCCTCGGCGAGGGCTGGGAGACCACCGGCCGGACCTTCACGGGCGCCGAGCTGGAACGCTGGACCTACCAGCGCCCGTTCGAGCTGGTCGAGTTCCCGGAGACCGAGGGCGGCACGCACTACGTCGTGAACGCCGACTACGTCACGACCGAGGACGGTACGGGTCTGGTCCACCAGTCCCCCGCCTTCGGTGAGGACGACCTCAAGGTCTGCCGCTCCTACGGCCTGCCGGTCGTGAACCCGGTCCGCCCGGACGGCACCTTCGAGGAGGACGTCCCCCTCATCGGCGGCGTCTTCTTCAAGAAGGCGGACGAGAAGCTCACCGAGGATCTCCAGCAGCGCGGCCTGCTCTTCAAGCACATCCCGTACGAGCACAGCTACCCGCACTGCTGGCGCTGCCACACCGCGCTCCTCTACTACGCCCAGCCCTCCTGGTACATCCGCACCACGGCGATCAAGGACCGCCTCCTCGCGGAGAACGAGAACACCAACTGGTTCCCGGACACGGTCAAGAACGGCCGGTACGGCGACTGGCTGAACAACAACATCGACTGGGCGCTGTCCCGCAACCGCTACTGGGGCACCCCGCTGCCGATCTGGCGCTGCGAGGACGACCACCTCACCTGCGTCGGCTCCCTCACCGAGCTGACCGAGCTGGCGGGCACCGACCAGTCGGGCCTGGACCCGCACCGCCCGTTCATCGACGAGGTCGCCTTCGCCTGCCCGCAGCACGGCTGCGGGAAGACGGCCACGCGCGTGCCCGAGGTCATCGACGCCTGGTACGACTCGGGTTCGATGCCGTTCGCGCAGTGGGGCTACCCGTACAAGAACAAGGAGATCTTCGAGGCCCGTTACCCGGCGCAGTTCATCTGCGAGGCGATCGACCAGACCCGCGGCTGGTTCTACACACTGATGGCGGTCGGCACCCTGGTGTTCGACAAGTCGTCGTACGAGAACGTCGTCTGCCTGGGCCACATCCTCGCCGAGGACGGCCGCAAGATGTCCAAGCACCTGGGCAACACCCTGGAGCCGATCCCGCTCATGGACCGGCACGGCGCGGACGCCGTCCGCTGGTTCATGGCGGCCGGCGGTTCCCCCTGGGCGGCTCGCCGCGTGGGCCACGGCACCATCCAGGAGGTCGTCCGCAAGACGCTCCTCACCTACTGGAACACGGTCGCCTTCCAGGCCCTGTACGCCCGTACGTCCGGCTGGGCCCCGTCGGAGGCCGACCCGGCCCCGGCGGACCGCCCGGTCCTGGACCGCTGGCTGCTGTCCGAACTGCACGCGCTCACCGACCAGGTCACCCAGGCCCTCGACGCCTACGACACCCAGCGCGCCGGCAAGCTGCTGTCCGCGTTCGTCGACGACCTGTCGAACTGGTATGTGCGCCGCTCCCGACGCCGCTTCTGGCAGGGCGACAAGGCGGCGCTGCGCACGCTGCACGAGGTCGTCGAGACGGTGACGCAGCTGATGGCCCCGCTGACCCCGTTCATCACCGAGCGGGTGTGGCAGGACCTGATCGTTCCGGTCACCCCGGGCGCCCCGGAGTCGGTCCATCTGTCGACCTGGCCCGAGGCGGACCTCCCGGCGATCGACCCGGAACTGTCGAAGCAGATGGTCCTGGTGCGCCGGCTCGTGGAGCTGGGCCGTGCCACGCGCGCGGAGTCGGGCGTCAAGACCCGTCAGCCACTCTCCCGCGCCCTGATCGCGGCGACGGGTTTCGAGGCGCTCGGCTCGGAACTGCGCACGCAGATCACGGAGGAGCTGAACGTCGAGTCCCTGGCGACGCTGAGCGACGTCGGCGGCTCGCTGGTGGACACCACCGCGAAGGCCAACTTCCGCGCGCTGGGCAAGCGGTTCGGCAAGCGCGTCCAGGACGTGGCCAAGGCCATCGCGAACGCGGACGCGGCCGCCCTCTCCCTGGCCCTGCGCGAGGGCACGGCGTCGGTGGAGGTCGACGGCGAGACCATCACGCTGGCTCCCGACGAGGTGATCATCACGGAGACGCCGCGCGAGGGCTGGTCGGTGGCGTCCGACGCGGGCGCGACGGTCGCCCTGGACCTGGAGATCACGGAGGAGCTCCGCCGTGCGGGCCTGGCCCGTGACGCGATCCGCCTGATCCAGGAGGCCCGCAAGAACAGCGGCCTCGACGTGGCCGACCGCATCGCACTGCGCTGGACCGCCACGGACCCGGCGACGGTCGCGGCCCTCACCGACCATGCCGGCTTGATCGCCGACGAGGTCCTGGCGACGGACTTCGCCCAGGGTGACGCGGACGACAGCTACGGGAACCCGTTCACGGACGAGGGCCTGACGCTGACGTTCCGCCTGCGCAAGGCGTAACCCACAAGGCGTAACCCACAGACCGAAGGCCCGGGCCCCGCCAAAGATCTTGGCGGGCCCGGGCCTTCGGCGTTGCGTACGCACGAACGCGGTTGCGCACGCACGAACACGGTTGCTGTGCGCACGAACGCGCACGGCAAAAGGGCGGGGCCCCGGGTTCAACCCGGGGCCCCGCCCTGAACGCTGCCGACGTCTACGCCGTACTACCGGCCATCAGGCCGTCAGTTGTCATCCTCGTCGATCAGGAAGCCCCGCATGGGCGAGGGCGCCTGGCCCATCGGCGACGGGCCCTGCGGACGGACCGGCGCCATCGGCTGGGTCATCGCCGGGGACATCTGCTGCTGACCGCCGTAGGACGGACCGGACGGCGAGGGGCCGCCGCCCATCGTCTGGTTGCCACCGCCGTACGACGGGGCGCTCGCGCCGGCCGGTGCCATGGAAGGTGCCGGGGACGGCGGGAGGGAGGCGGTCGCCGGAGTACGCGGCGGGGCCAGCGAGTCGTCGGCCTGGGTCTCCAGCTGACGCAGCTGCGACTCCAGGTACGACTTCAGGCGCGTGCGGTACTCGCGCTCGAAGCCGCGCAGGTCCTCGACCTTGCGCTCCAGCGTGGCGCGGGCGGACTCCAGGGAGCCCATCGCGACGCGGTGCTTCTCCTGCGCGTCCCGCTCCAGGGCATCGGCCTTGGCACGGGCGTCACGCTCCAGACCCTCGGCACGCGAACGCGCCTCGCCGACGATCTTGTTGGCTTCGGACCGGGCCTCGGCGATCGCCTGGTCGGCGGTCTGCTGGGCCAGCGAGAGGACACGGGCGGCGCTGTCGCCACCGGGGCCTCCTTGACCGGGGCCGCCCATCGGACCGCCCATGGGGCCGCCCATCGGACCGCCCATCTGCTGCTGCATAGGGGGCTGACCCATCGGGCCGGGACCGCCCGGACCCTGGCCCATCGGGCCGGGACCCTGCGGGCCTCCCTGACCGCCGGGACCGGCGGGCAGCTGCGGGGCACCGCTCGGCAGCTGGGGCGGACCACCCATGGGGCCACCCATCTGCTGCTGCGGCGGGCCCGATATGCCGGCGGGTACGGGACCACCAGGACCGCGCATGCCCTGCTGCTGCTGTTGCTGCTGCTGATCCTGCTGCTGCTCCGGAGGCTTGCGCATGTTCTGCTGATTCTGGGCAGCAGCGCGCGTCGCCGCGGCCAGTTTGGCGCGCAGGTCCTCGTTCTCGCGGAGCAGGCGGGTCAGTTCGGCTTCGACCTCGTCGAGGAAGGCATCGACCTCGTCCTCGTCATAGCCTTCTCGGAGGCGGACGGTCGTGAACTGCTTGTTCCGCACGTCCTCGGGGGTCAACGGCATCTCTTCACCTCAACGTAGTCGTCGGCATTCGGCAAGACCGTAGTTCACATCGCTCACAGCCGGCTCACGATCGAGATCAGGATGTAGACGATGATCATCAGCACGAAGAAGGACAGGTCGAGCGCCACGCCCCCGAGACGCAGCGGCGGAATGAACCGCCGCAGAAGCTTGAGCGGTGGATCCGTGACAGTGTAGGTGGCCTCCAGAACGACCACCATCGCCTTGCCTGGTTGCCATGAGCGGGCGAACTGGAAGACGTAGTCCATGACCAACCGGAAGATGAGCACGATGAGGAAGCACATCAGCGCGATGTAGACGACATCCAGTACCACGCTCATGACCTCTTGCTTCCCTCTCCCCTGTGCCCTGCTGTTACTGCTGCTTCCGGTGTTACGTCTCAGCTCTGGTTGAAGAACCCGCCCTCTGCGATGCGGGCCTTGTCCTCCGCCGTGACATCGACGTTAGCAGGCGACAACAGGAACACCTTCTGCGTCACCCGCTCGATACTGCCGTGAAGACCAAACACCAAACCAGCCGCAAAGTCGACAAGTCGCTTCGCATCTGTGTCATCCATCTCAGTCAGATTCATGATCACCGGGGTGCCTTCACGGAAGTGTTCCCCGATGGTACGGGCCTCGTTGTAGGTCCGCGGGTGGAGCGTGGTGATCCGGTAAGGCTCCCGTTCGGACACGACCTTGGGCATGATCACCGGTGCGTTCTTCTCCAGACTTGCGCGTTCTTGTGTGATGGATGCCACGGGCGCGATGCGCGCCGGGCGGCCGGATTCCGCGGGTAGCGAAGCGGCACGGGCGGCCGGTTCACGAGGTGCGGGCGGCTGTACGGCTCGTACCTCTTCGTCCCTTTGGGGCCGATGTGAGCCGTGCGGCTGGTGGGACGGCTCGTGCCGTCGGTGGTCCCGCTCGGGCTCCGGGTCCAGTTCGGGTTCGAAGTCGTCGTCGGGGTCGAATCCGCGGCCGTCGTACCCATCGTCCTCCACGAGGCCGAGGTAGACCGCCATCTTGCGCATCGCGCCGGCCATGCTCTGAGTCCTCCGCTCTGTGGTGGATCGGCTGACGACTGCCAAGTGCCCGCGATCCACGAGGTCCTTGAATCCGCCTATTGGCGGCAATGACCATATTTTCTGCTGTGGTCCGACTTCCTGGCGACGTTACCCGAGCCTGGGGCGGACTCCGAGTACCGCGCTGCCGACGCGCACATGTGTCGCTCCGGCCGCCACGGCCTGTTCGAGGTCCGCACTCATCCCTGCCGAGACCATGGTGGCAGCCGGATGACTCCGGCGCAGGTCAGTCGACAAATCCATCAACCGCCCGAAGGCCGCCTGTTCGCGTCCCGCGTACTCCCCGGTGAGCGGTGCGACGGTCATCAGTCCGCCGAGCCGCAGCCCCGGTGCTTCCGCGACGCGGTCGGCCAACTCTTCGATCCCCGCGGGCGCCACGCCGCCGCGCTCGCCCCGCCCGCTCTCGCCGGCGTCGAGTGCGACCTGAATGAGACACCCCAGCTCGCGCCCGGCACGGACGGCCTCCTTCGACAGAGCTGTGACGAGCTTGGAACGATCGACGGACTGCACGAAGTCCGCGTAACCAACCACGGATCGCACCTTGTTGGTCTGGAGTTGACCAACAAAATGCCAAGCAAGGGGCAGATCCGCACAGGCGGCGGCCTTCGGCGCCGCGTCCTGGTCGCGGTTCTCGGCGACGTGCCGCACACCGAGTTCCGAGAGGATCCGCACATCGGTCGCGGGGTAGGTCTTGGTGACCACGATCAGGGTCACCTCTTCGCGCCCCCGCCCCGCGACCGCGCACGCGTCGGCGATGCGCCGCTCGACTTTCGCCAGATTCGCGACGAGTTCGTCCTTACGGTCCGTCATGCCCTATCAGTCCAGCCACACATAGCCCGCGAGCCGACCGGTGGTGCGGTCGCGGCGGTACGAGAAGTGATCGTCCGACTCCAGCGTGCACACCGGCGACTGCGCCCGGTCACGCACCCCGAGCCGTTCCAGTTGCGCGTGCACCCCGGCGCTCACGTCGACCGCCGGCGTGCCCCAGCTCGTCTCGGCGTACGCCGCCGGCTCGATGGCGGACACCTCGGCGCGCATCGCCTCGGGCACTTCGTAGCACCGGCCGCAGACGGCGGGCCCGGTGCGGGCGACGATACGGGAGGGTTCGGCGCCCAGGTCCGTCATCGCGCGTAGCGCGGCCGGGACGACTCCGGCGATCATGCCGGGCCGGCCCGCGTGGGCCGCGGCGGCGATCCCGGCGGCGGGGTCGGCGAGCAGCACCGGCACGCAGTCGGCGGTGAGCACGGCGAGGGCGAGCCCCGGTCGCGTCGTGACGATCGCGTCGACCGACGGGATCCCGGGCGAAGATCCCCACGGTCCGTCCACCACGGCCACGCCGGCCCCGTGCACCTGGTTCATCCAGACCACCCGGTCCGGTTCGACGCCCAGGGACTTGGCGGCCAGTTCGCGGTTGGTGCGTACGGCGTCGGGGTCGTCGCCGACCGCCCCGCCGAGATTGAGCTCCTCATACGGAGCGGCGCTCACCCCGCCCCACCGGTCGGTGAAGGCGAAGTGGGCGCCGCTCACGCTTTCGCGCTGTCCTATCACGTCAGAAGGATCACTTGAGGAAGTCCGGTACGTCCAGTTCCTCGGCCGCGCTGTCCGAGTAGGTCCGCGGCGCCGGCGGGACCGGCGGGGCGACCGGGATGTCGTTGACCGGCTCCGGGGCGGGCTCCGGCTCCTCCTTCGGGGTCACGCTGCCGAGCGAACCGAAGGACGGGCGGCTCTCGGCCTGCCGTGCCGGGGTCGGTTCCTCGCGCTTGGCCGAGGACGAGCCGAGGACGTTGTCCCGCTTGGACGGGGGCTGGCCACCGTCGAAGCCGGCGGCGATCACGGTGACCCGGACCTCGTCGCCGAGGGCGTCGTCGATCACCGCGCCGAAGATGATGTTGGCCTCGGGATGGGCGGCCTCGCTCACCAGCTGGGCGGCCTCGTTGATCTCGAACAGACCGAGGTCCGAGCCACCGGAGATGGAGAGCAGCACACCGCGGGCGCCGTCGATGGACGCCTCCAGCAGCGGAGAGGAGATCGCCATCTCCGCGGCGGCCACCGCACGGTCGTCGCCGCGGGCCGAGCCGATGCCCATCAGGGCCGAGCCGGCCTTGGACATCACCGACTTGACGTCCGCGAAGTCGAGGTTGATGAGGCCCGGGGTGGTGATGAGGTCCGTGATGCCCTGGACACCGGAGAGCAGGACCTGGTCGGCCGACTTGAAGGCGTCGAGCACCGAGACCTGGCGGTCCGAGATGGACAGCAGCCGATCGTTCGGGATGACGATGAGGGTGTCGACCTCTTCGCGGAGCTCGGCGATGCCGTCCTCGGCCTGGTTCGCGCGGCGCCGTCCCTCGAAGGTGAACGGGCGCGTCACCACACCGATGGTGAGGGCGCCGAGCGAGCGGGCGATGTTGGCCACGACGGGCGCGCCGCCGGTGCCGGTGCCGCCGCCTTCACCGGCTGTCACGAAGACCATGTCGGCCCCCTTGAGGACCTCCTCGATCTCCTCGCGGTGGTCCTCGGCGGCCTTGCGGCCCACGGCCGGGTTGGCTCCGGCGCCGAGTCCGCGGGTGAGTTCACGGCCGACGTCCAGCTTGACGTCGGCGTCGCTCATCAACAGAGCTTGCGCGTCGGTGTTGATGGCGATGAACTCGACGCCCTTGAGACCGACCTCGATCATCCGGTTGATGGCATTGACACCACCGCCGCCGACACCGATGACTTTGATGACTGCGAGGTAGTTCTGCGGTGCTGCCACGTCGAAGGCCTCTCGCCTCGAGTTACGTGTCGCCGAATCACCGTGGCGCGCTGCGCCCCGCGACCCGACGACTGATGCCGAATGGGACGGTCCGTATCGCCGACCCGAACCCTAACCCTGAAGTTTAGGGTTACCAGTGTGTCTGTTCCTTGGAGTCTTCTGAACAGGACACTAAGTCGACAAGTGGCGCACGTTCAACGAACACGCCGAACCTCCCGTTTTTCTTTTCACCCTATGTGATCAGCCGTAGCACTGCCCAACCAGGGTGCTGGCCTGCGCGGATGTGCGTCAACTCCCTGCTGACGCAGGCGCGGTGGGAACACTCACGTCGAAGTACCGCGCGCCGGGCGAGGCTTTCATCAGGGCGGCGAGCGTACGGGCCTTCGCGTCGCCCTTCTCGCTGCTCCCCCAGACGACCGTACGGCCGTCCCGCAACTCCAGCGAGATGTCGTCGTAGGACCGGACCTTGACGGTCCGTGTGTCGCGTGCGACGGCGGCCGGAACCGCACGAGCGACGCCGACGGCCTCGCGCACCAGCCGGGACTCGCCGAAGCGGCGCAGGCTCGCGGCGGCGGAGCTGGACCGGGAGAGCGTCAATTCCAGCGCGGGAACACCTTTCGGCCGCTCGGAAACCGTGGCGAATCGGACACCTTCATCGTCCACTTCGACGAACTTTCGGCCCTTTTGGACAATCAGAACCGGAGTCCGCTCAACCACTTTCAGGTCGATTCCATGGGGCCAGGAACGGACCACGTCAACCGAGTCGATTCGGGGCAATTTTTGGCGCAGTCGCGTCTCGATCGCATCGGTGTCGACGGAAATCAGCGGTTTGCCGAGGGGGACGTCGGCGGCCGCCTTGACCTGAGCCGGCGTCAGGACCCGTGTCCCCGACACGGAGACGTGCTCGGCGCGCAGCCAGTCGGAGCCGTAGAACAGCCAGACCGTCGGGATGCCGAGGAACACCAGGACGAGACCCAGGACGACGATCGCGCGAAGCCGGGCCCGCCTCGACCGCAGGAGGGGCGGCGGGCCGGACGACTGCTGCTGGCGTTCACCGCGCTCGGCGGTGGTCGATCCGGCCACGCTCCCTGCCTTCCGTCACACAGTCCTAGCGGTGTGCACGACTGGCGGCGATCGCCTCGTACACCATGCCGACGAGCAGGTCGTCGGCGTCCCGGCGGCCGAACTCGGCGGCGGCGCGGGACATCTGGTACAGCCGGTGCGGGTCGGCGAGCACGGGCAGGACGTTCTGCTGGACCCACTCGGGGGTCAGCTCCGCGTCGTCGACCAGCAGGCCGCCGCCGGCCTTGACCACCGGCTGGGCGTTGAGCCGCTGTTCGCCGTTGCCGATGGGCAGCGGGACATAGGCGGCCGGGAGCCCGACGGCGGAGAGCTCGGCGACGGTCATCGCGCCCGCACGGCACAGCATCATGTCGGCCGCGGCGTACGCGAGGTCCATACGATCCAGGTAACTTACCGGGATGTAGGGGGCATCCCCGGCATCTGCTGGACGTGCGGCAGTTCGTTCTTCGGGCCGACCGCGTGCAGGATCTGGATTCCGGCCTGCTGGAGCCAGGGCGCGACCGCCTGCACCACCTCGTTCAGCCGGCGGGCGCCCTGGGAGCCGCCGGAGACCAGCAGTGTGGGCAGGTTCGGGTCAAGCCCGAACGCGGCACGGGCCTCGGGGCGCACGGCGGCCCGGTCGAGCGTGGCGATGGAGCGGCGCAGCGGGATGCCGATGTAGCGGGCGCCCCGGAGCTTGCTGTCGGGCGTCGACACGGCGACCTGGCTGGCGTACCGGGAGCCGATCTTGTTGGCCAGGCCCGGGCGGGCGTTGGCCTCGTGGATGACGATCGGCACGCCCAGGCGCTTGGCCGCGAGGTAGCCGGGCAGGGCGACATAGCCGCCGAAGCCGACCACGGCGTCCGCCTTGGTACGCTCCAGGATTTGCTCGGTCGCCTTGATGGTGCCGCGCAGCCGGCCCGGGACGGTGATCAGCTCCGGGGTGGGCTTGCGTGGCAGCGGTACGGCGGGGATCAGCGCGAGTTCGTAGCCGCGCTCGGGTACGAGACGTGTCTCCAGGCCTCGCTCCGTGCCCAGGGCCGTGATGCCCACGGTCGGATCCTGCCTGCGCAGGGCGTCCGCGAGGGCGAGCGCGGGCTCGATGTGGCCCGCGGTTCCTCCGCCGGCGAGTACGACATGCACCGAAATTCACCGCTCTCCGGACGAGCGCGCCGCCGAGGCGCGCCGTCGCATCGTGTTCCATCTCCGGGGACTCCGACCGGAACCGGTCCCCCCAGCCCCCCGCTTTCTACCAAAGCGGGGTTGCCGCATCGCAAGCGCCGCCCGCGCAGCGGGCTCGTCGCGCGCGAAGGCGATCAGCAGCCCGATGGCGAACATGGTCGGCAGCAGGGCGGACCCCCCGTAGGAGAACAGCGGGAGGGGGACGCCGGCGATCGGCAGCAGACCGAGCACCGCACCGATGTTGATCACGGCCTGGGCCGTGATCCAGGTGGTCACGCCTCCCGCGGCATACCTCACGAAGGGGTCCTCCGTGCGTCCGGCCACGCGGATACCCGCATAGCCTAGAGCCGCGAAGAGGGCGAGTACCGACAGCGTCCCCGCCAGACCCAGTTCCTCACCGGTGACGGCGAAGATGAAATCGGTGTGGGCTTCGGGGAGTTGCCCCCATTTCTCCACACTCGCACCCAGCCCGGAGCCGAAGATTCCGCCGGAGGCGAGGGCGTAGATGCCGTGCACGGCCTGCCAGCAGTCGACGGGACCGGACTGGGGTTCGGTGGCGCCGAGGCACTGCAAGCGAGCCATCCGGTTCGAGCTGGACGTGATGAGGATGGTGCCGAGCACCGCGGCGATCGACAGGACGCCGATGAACAGCCGGGTGGGAGCGCCCGCCAGCCACAGCAGGCCGAACAGGATCGCCGTGAGGATGATCGCCGTGCCCATGTCACCGCCGATCATGATCAGCCCGAGCAGCATGAAAGCGGCCGGCACGAGCGGTACCAGCATGTGCTTCCACTGGGTCAGCAGCTTCTTGTCCTGCTTGCGGGCGAGCAGGTCGGCGCCCCACAGGACGAGGGCGAGCTTGCCGAACTCGCTCGGCTGGATCTGGAAGGAGCCGCCGAGCGCGATCCAGTTCTGGTTGCCGTTGACCGACACTCCTATCCCGGGGACCTGCACCAGCGCCATGAGGAAGACGGCGCCGGCGAGGATCGGATAGGCCAGGGCCCGGTGCAGCTTCACCGGCATCCGCGAGGCGGCGAACAGCAGTCCGGCGCCGATCACGGCGGCCAGCAGCTGCTTGCGGAAGAAGTACGAGCCCGGCAGCGACATCTGGAGCGCGGTGATCTGGGAGGCCGAGTAGACCATCACCAGGCCCAGCACGGTGATCAGCAGACTGCCGCCGAAGATGAGGTAGTAGGCGGTCAGCGGCCGGTCCCAGCCCCTGCGCGCACGGGTGTAGAAGGCCAGGACGCGGTTCTCGCGGGCGAGCCGTGACGACGCGGGGCGCCTGGGAGTGCGGGGAACCGGAGGCCGTCCGGTGCGGCTGGTGGGCATCGCCGCTCACCCCACCGTGCCGGAAGGCAGCGTTCCGCAGCGAACGCTCCCCGGCCGCTCGGGCACCAGCCACATCCGTGTCACGCGTCCCTCCCAGATACGCCCGGCACCGCCGCCGGGCGAGGCGGACCCGGGTCAGCCGTCGGCGGAGCCGAGCTCGCGAACGGCGTCCGCGAAAGCGTCCCCGCGCTTGTTGTAGTTGGCGAACATGTCCATGGAGGCACAGGCCGGGGCCAGCAGCACCGTGTCACCGGCCTGAGCGAGCCGCCGCGCCTCCTGAACCGCCGCGCACATCGCCCCAGTGTCGGTCCGGTCGAGGTCCACGACGGGTACTTCCGGGGCGTGTCGCGCCAGGGCTTCGCGGATCAGCGCGCGGTCCGCGCCGATCAGCACGGCCCCGCGCAGCCGGGGCGCCGACTTGGTGACCAGTTCGTCGAAGGTCGCGCCCTTGGCGAGCCCGCCCGCGATCCACACGATCGACTCGTAGGCCGCCAACGAGGCTTCCGCCGCGTGGGTGTTGGTGGCCTTGGAGTCATCCACGTACGCGACCCCGTCCACGTCGGCCACGTGCGCGATGCGGTGGGCGTCCGGCGTGAACGCCCGCAGGCCGTCCCGTACGGCCTTGGCGGGCACGCCGTACGCCCGCGCGAGGGCCGCCGCCGCGAGGGCGTTGGCGATGTTGTGCGGGGCCGGCGGGTTGACGTCGGCGACCTCGGCGAGCTCCTGGGCGTTCTTGTGCCGGTTCTCCACGAAGGCGCGGTCGACCAGGATGCCCTCGACGACGCCCAGTTGGGACGGCGCCGGCGTGCCGAGGGTGAAGCCGATGGCCCGGCAGCCCTCCTCGACGTCGGCCTCGCGGACCAGGTCCTCGGTGGCCTTGTCGGCGGCGTTGTAGACGCAGGCGACACGATTGCCCTCGTAGATGCGGCCCTTGTCGGCGGCGTACGCCTCCATGGAGCCGTGCCAGTCGAGGTGGTCGGGGGCGAGGTTGAGCACGGCGGCCGAGTGGGCGCGCAGGGACGGAGCCCAGTGGAGCTGGTAGCTGGACAGCTCCACGGCCAGGACGTCGTACTGCTCCTCGCCGAGCACCGCGTCCAGGAGCGAGACGCCGATGTTGCCGACGGCGGCCGTACGCAGGCCCGCCGCCTTCAGGATCGAGGCGAGCATCTGGACGGTGGTGGTCTTGCCGTTGGTGCCCGTGACGGCCAGCCAGGGCGCCGCTTCGGGCCCGCGCAGGCGCCAGGCCAGCTCGACGTCGCCCCAGACGGGGACGCCTGCCTTCTCCGCGGCCGTGAACAGCGGCTTGTCCGGCTTCCAGCCGGGCGCGGTGACGATCAGCTCGGTGCCCTCGGGCAGGGTGTCGCCGTCACCGAGGCGCACGGTGATGCCGAGCGCCTCCAGTTCGGCGGCCTGCGCCTGCGCGCGCTCGTCGGCGCCGTCGTTGACGGCCGTGACGATCGCGCCGAGGCCGTGCAGCACCTTGGCCGCCGGGACGCCGGAGACGCCGAGCCCGGCGACGGTGACGTGCTTGCCCTTGAACTCCGTAGACACCGAGGAGGTCACTTGTCCGCTGCCCATCCTGCATAGAAGAGGCCTAGTCCGACAATCACACAAATACCCTGAATGATCCAGAAGCGGACCACGACGAGCACTTCGGACCAGCCCTTGAGTTCGAAGTGGTGTTGGAGTGGCGCCATCCGGAAGACCCGCTTCCCGGTGAGGCGGAAGGAGCCGACCTGGATCACCACGGACATGGTGATCAGGACGAAGAGACCACCGAGGATGGCGAGCAGCAGCTCGGTGCGGGAGCAGATCGCGAGGCCGGCGAGCACACCGCCGAGCGCGAGCGAACCGGTGTCACCCATGAAGATCTTGGCCGGCGAGGTGTTCCACCACAGGAAGCCCAGGCAGGCGCCCATCAGCGCAGAGGCGACCACCGCGAGGTCGAGAGGATCGCGCACCTCGTAGCACGCGCCCGGGTTGGTCAGCGTCTGCGCGTTGGCGCAGGACTCCTGGAACTGCCAGACGCCGATGAAGGTGTAGGCGCCGAAGACGAGCACCGAGGCGCCGGTGGCCAGACCGTCCAGACCGTCGGTCAGGTTCACGCCGTTCGACATCGCGAGGATCATGAACAGCGCCCAGACGACGAACAGCACCGGGCCGATCGTCCAGCCGAAGTCCGTGATGAACGACAGCTTGGTGGACGCCGGGGTGTTGCCGCGGTTGTCCGCGAACTGGAGCGAGAGCACCGCGAAGGCGATGCCGACGATCAGCTGGCCGGCCATCTTCGCCTTGGCCCGCAGACCCAGCGAACGCCGCTTGACGATCTTGATGTAGTCGTCGAGGAAGCCGACCAGGCCCATGCCGACCATCAGGCCGAGCACCAGCAGACCCGAGAAGGTCGGCGCCGCGTCGGCCTCCGGGTCCAGATAGCCCGTGATCACCTTGGCCAGGAAGTACGCGGCGACCGTCGCCAGGATGAAGGCGATACCGCCCATGGTCGGCGTACCGCGCTTGCTGGCGTGCTCGCGCGGGCCGTCGTCGCGGATGTACTGGCCGTAGCCCTTGCGGGCGAGCAGCTTGATCAGCAGCGGGGTGCCGATCAGGGTCAGGAAGAGGCCAATGACTCCTGCGAACAGGATCTGCTTCATCATCGGGCGGAAACCTCACCCTCGGCACCGGACTCGAGCAGCGCCTGCGCCACACTCTCGAGGCCGACCGAACGGGACGCCTTCACGAGGACGACGTCCCCCGGGCGCAACTCGCTGCGCAACAGGTCGACCGCCGCCTGTGCGTCGGACACGTGCACCGACTCCTCACCCCACGAACCCTCGTTATATGCGCCCAGTTGCAGCCAGGCGGCTTCCCTGCCACCGACCGCGACGAGCTTGCTGACGTTGAGCCGGACGGCGAGCCGTCCGACCGCGTCGTGCTCGGCGAGAGCCTCGTCCCCGAGCTCGGCCATCTTGCCGAGCACCGCCCACGTACGACGCCCCTTGCCGATGGCCGCGAGCGCGCGCAGCGCGGCCTTCATGGACTCGGGGTTCGCGTTGTAGGCGTCGTTGACGACCGTCACGCCGTCCGGGCGCTCGGTGACCTCCATCCGCCAGCGGGAGAGGGAGCCCGCCTCGGAGAGCGCGACGGCGATCTCGTCTGCGGACATGCCCAACTCGTGGGCGACGGCGGCCGCGGCGAGCGCGTTCGACACGTGGTGCTCACCGTACAGGCGCATGGTCACATCGCTTGCACCGGAGGGTGTGTGAAGCCTGAACGCGGGCTGTCCGGTGTCCGTGAGTCGCACGTTCTCGGCGCGAACGTCCGCTTCGTCGGACTCTCCGAAAAAGATCACCTTCGCCTTCGTACGGGAGGCCATGGCCCGCACGTAGGGATCGTCCGCGTTGAGGACGGCCGTCCCGTCCTCCGGGAGGGACTCGACGAGTTCGCCCTTGGCCTGCGCGATCTGCTCCCGGCCGCCGAACTCGCCGATGTGGGCGCTGCCGACGTTCAGGACGAGGCCGATCTTCGGGGGCGTCAGGCTCGTGAGGTAGGAGATGTGCCCGATGCCGCGGGCCCCCATCTCCAGGACGAGGAACCGGGTCTCCTCGGTGGCGCTCAGCGCGGTCAGCGGCAGCCCGATCTCGTTGTTGAGCGAGCCGGGCGTGAACACCGTCGGCGCCTTGCGCTGGAGCACCTGCGCGATCAGGTCCTTGGTGCTGGTCTTGCCCGCCGAGCCGGTCAGGGCGACGAGGGCGGCACCGAGACGTCGTACGACGTGCCGCGCGAGGGTGCCGAGGGCGGTCTGGACGTCGTCCACGACGATCGCGGGCACGCCGACGGGCCGGGTGCCGAGCACGGCCACCGCTCCCGCCTCGACGACCGCCGCCGCGAAGTCGTGGCCGTCCACGCGCTCGCCGGCGAAGGCCACGAACAGGCTGCCCGGCCCCGCCTCGCGGGAGTCCCGGACGACCGGGCCCGTGACCTGGACGGTCGGATCCGGTATGTCGTGCGTCTGCCCGCCGACGACTTCTGCGATCTCGGCGAGGGAGAGGGCGATCACAAGTTCATCCCCTGGATCATGCGGGAATTCATCCCTGGGTCTTCTGAATGGCTTCGCGAAGCACCTGGCGGTCGTCGAAGGGACGGACCACCCCGGCGATGTCCTGGCCCTGCTCGTGGCCCTTGCCCGCGACCAGCACGGTGTCGCCGGGCTCGGCGCGGGCGACGGCGGCGGCGATCGCGGCGGCCCGGTCCTCGAACACCTGCACCTCGCCGCGCTCGTGGGCGGGCACGGAGGCCGCGCCCTGGAGCATCGTGGCGAGGATCGCGAGGGGGTCCTCACCACGGGGGTTGTCGGAGGTGAGGACGGCGGTGTCGGCGAGCCGGGCCGCGGCGGCGCCCATGGGCTCGCGCTTGGTCCGGTCCCGGTCGCCGCCGCAGCCGAGGACGATGTGCAGCTTGCCCTCGGTGACCTTGCGCAGGGCGCGCAGGACGGACTCGACGGCGTCGGTCTTGTGGGCGTAGTCGACGACCGCGAGGTAGGGCTGTCCGGCGTCCACCCGCTCCAGTCGGCCCGGCACGCCGGGTACGGCGGCGACGCCGTCGGCGGCGGCCTGCGGGTCGAGGCCGGCGACGGCGAGGGCGACGATCGCGGCGAGGGTGTTGGCCACGTTGAAGGGGCCCGGCAGCGGCGACTTGGCGCTGATCCGCTCGCCCTTGGGGCCGATGACGGTGAACGTCGAGTCCAGCCGGCCGACCTCGACGCCCTCGGCGCGCCAGTCGGCGTCCGGGTGGCCCTCGGCGGAGTAGGTGACGACCGGGACGGTGGCCTCGTTCGCCAGCCTGCGGCCGTACTCGTCGTCGACGTTGACCACGCCGAGTTTGCCGCGTGCCGGCGTGAACAGCTGCGCCTTGGCCCGGAAGTAGTCCTCCATGTCGGAGTGGAACTCCATGTGCTCCGGGCTGAGGTTGGTGAAGACGCCGATGTCGAAGACGCAGCCGTCGACGCGGCCGAGCACCAGGGCGTGGCTGGAGACCTCCATGGCGACCGCCTCGACGCCTCGTTCGCGCATGACGGCGAAGAGGGCCTGGAGGTCGGTGGCCTCGGGGGTGGTGCGCTCGGACTTGATGCGCTCGTCGCCGATGCGCATCTCGACCGTGCCGATCAGGCCGGTGGACCTGACGGTCTTCAGGCCGCCCTCGACGAGGTAGGCGGTGGTGGTCTTGCCGGAGGTGCCGGTGATGCCGATCTGGAGCAGGTCCCGGCCGGGGTGGCCGTAGATCGTGGCGGCCAGCTCGCCCATCCGGGCGCGCGGGTCGTCGACGACCAGGACCGGCAGTCCGGACGCCGCGGCGCGCTCGGCGCCGGTGGGGTCGGTCAGCACGGCTGCGGCGCCGAGGCCCGCGGCCTGGTCGACGAAGTCGGCGCCGTGCAGGCGGGCGCCCGGGAGGGCGGCGTACAGGTCGCCGGGGCGTACGGCGCGCGAGTCGTGGGTGATGCCCGTGACGTCGGCGACCCCCTCCGGCGCGGGAGCACCCAGCTGGTCGGCCAGTTCCGCGAGGGGTGTGGCGGAGACCTGCGCCGGCCTGGGCGGCCCGGGGTATGTCACGGGATGGCCCTTCTGGGTGGTTTGGAACTGATCAGCGTGTGGCACGGCGGTGAGCGTACCGGGCGTACCCGCCTCCGGGCGAAGTGAGGGGCGGGGGGTGCTCTGGTTCCCGGGATCGGGGGTGATCGTTGTCACGGGGGCGGGTCCTGGTGGCTCGGTGGTGCTCGGTGCTGATCAGGGCTTGACGGTTCGGGGTCGGTTCAGTTCTTGAACGTGACGGGCAGCCTCGCGGGCTTGGCCCCGGTCGGCGGGACCTGGAGGGACTTCAGTGCGAACTCCATGACCTGCTTGTAGACGGGACCGCAGATCTGGCCGCCGAAGTAGTTGCCCTTGGTGGCGTTCTGGATGGCGCAGTAGACGGTGATGCGGGGCTTGTCGGCGGGGGCGAACCCGGCGAACGACGACGTGTAGCCCTTGTACTGGCCGGTGGCCGGATCCACGCGGTTGGCGGTGCCAGTCTTGCCCGCGACGCGGTAGCCGGGGATGCGCGCCTTGGTGCCGGTGCCCTCCTCGTCGTCCACGACCGACTCCAGCATCTGGGCGAGGGTCTTCGCCGTCTTGGCGCTGACGACCCGGGTCTTCTCGGGCTTCGGGGCGGGGGTGAAGCGACCGTCGGGACCCTTGGTGCCGCGTACGAGCGTGGGTTCGACGCGGACGCCGCCGTTGGCGATGGTCGAGTACACGGACGCCGCCTGCATGGCGTTGATGGAGACGCCCTGGCCGAAAGGGATCGTGTACTGCTGCGAGGTCGACCACTTGTCGGGCGGGGCGAGGATGCCCGGCGTCTCGCCCGGGAAACCGAGTCCGGTGTATCGGCCGAGGCCGAACTTGCGCAGGTAGTCGTAGAGGACCTTGTTGGACTGGGCCTGGGTCCTGCCGAGCTGGCCGGTGGCGAGGATGGTGCCGATGTTGCTGGACTTGGCGAGGACGCCGTTGAGCGTCAGGTGCCAGGTCGGGTGGTTCACATCGTCCTTGAAGAGCCGGTCGCCGCGGTGCAGCCGGTTGGGCACGACGACGTGGGTCATCGGGGTGGCGACGCCCTCCTGGAGGACGGCCGCCATCGACATGACCTTGGCGGTGGAGCCGGGTTCGAAGGCGTCCTGGAGGGCCGCGTTGCCGAGGGCGGCGGGATCGGCGTCGGACAGGTCGTTCGGGTCAAAGCCGGGTGAGTTGGCCATGGCCAGGATCTGGCCGGTGCGGGTGTCCTGGACGATGACGTAGCCGCGGTCGGCCGCGGACTTTTTGACCTGGTCGCTGATGGCCTTCTGGGCGGCCCACTGGATGTCGCGGTCGATGGTGAGCTCGACGTCGCTGCCGGGCACGGCGGGTGTCTCGGTGGAACCCGCGGTGGGGACGAGCCGGCCGCCGGACTGGGCGTAGCGGATCTTGCCGTCCTTGCCGGCCAGCTGCTTGTTCAGCTGGAGCTCGATGCCGCCGCCGGGCTTGCCCTCGCCGTTGACCCAGCCCAGTATCCCGGCGGCGAGGTCGCCGCCCGGGTACACGCGCTTGGTGGTGGCGACGGAGAAGACACCCGCGAGGACGTTGTGCGCGGACTTGTCCGTCTCCTCCTTCTTGGCGAGCGCGGACTTCAGGTCCTTGATCTGCTTCCAGACCTGCGGGGTCTGGCGGGAGGCCAGCTTGACGTACCGCAGCGCCTTGTTCTTCGGCCGCAGCTTCTTGACCAGGGTCTCCTGCTCCTGGCCCAGGATCGGCGCGAGCAGCGCGGCCGCCTGCTCGGGCCCGTCCCCGATCTTCAGCTGGTCGGGGGCGAACATCGTGGGGTCGGCCGTGATGTCGTAGGCGTCCTCACTGGTCGCGAGCGCCACACCGGACCGGTCGGTGATCTCCCCGCGGTCCGCGGACAGCACCTGCCCTACGTACCGGTTCTGCTCGGCCTTGGCGGCGTACGTGCTCGCGTCGACGGCCTGCACCTGGAACAGCCGCACGACGAAGGCGATCAGCACCAGCGTCAGCGCGAGCCCGACCAGACGCAGCCGGGGGCGAGGGCTGCCCAGCCGGAGGGGTTTGGGCGCCGCCTGACGGGCCGGGGCCGGGCGACGGACCGGACGGGCACCGGGGCCGGGGCGGCGCCGGGCGACGGGACGAGCGGGCCTGGCGGGACCGGGCACGCCGCGGCGCGGGGGTTCCCTGTCGGTCACTTCCGTCACCTGCCGGGAGTCGAAATGGACTGAGCACTGGCGGACACGGCGACAGCCGCACACGGGCCGAGACAGCACCCGGCACCACGTGCAACGGTCGACGACGGCCGCTCCACGACCGCACCGCGCGCACCGCGGCGGCCACGGCCCTCCAGACCGGCAGCACTGGCGGCGGGGCCGCGCAACTGGCAGTGCGGCGGCTTCCCGACGGGCACCGTCGTCGCCCGGCCGATAGCCCGGTCCGCCGCGCACCGAGAGGCGGAAGCCGCCCCGAGGACCGGACGAACGCCGGGACCAGAGGGGCAGGTGGGCCGGGCGAGGCCCGTTACGCCGCGGCGCGCGGGTTCCCTGTCGGTCACTGCCGTCACCTGCCGGAGGTTGAGATGGGGCCGTTGGGCATGGCCTCGGGGGCCAGGACCAGGGGGATGTGGGCGGAGGTCCGCCGGACGCCGGGGGCGGGGCTGGGGACGCCCTTCACGGTGCCGTCGGGGGCGAGGAAGGCGGGGTCGCCGCCGGGGACCATGCCGAGTTCGCGGGCGCGGCGCTGGAGGGCCTCGGGTGCGGAGTAGGCGTCGATGTCCCGCTGGAGAGCCTGTTCCTCGTCGGTGAGGCTCTTGGTCTCGCGCTGGAGGTCGTCGAGCTTGAACGCGCCTTCGCTGAGGGCGGAGTTCAGTACCAGGAGACCGATGAGACCACCGCCGAGGAGGAGGACCACGAGGAGGACGAAGGGGGTGCGGGCCGCTTGGCCGGGGCCGGTCGGGAAGAGCCGCGCGAGACGTGCCGCCCTCCCCTTCAGTTCGGGTTTGCTGCTCACTCACGCTCCCTCGGTCCGGCCTGGACACGCCTCACTCGACGTCCTCCCTGATGCGCTGGGCGCCGCGCAGCCGCGCCGGTGCCGCCCGCCGGTTCGCGGCGATCTCCTCCTCGTTGGGGAGTTCGGCACCGCGCGTGAGCAGCTTGAGCCGCGGCTGGTAGCGCTCGGGCACGACGGGCAGCCCGGGCGGCGCCGTGGTGGCGGCACCCGCCGCGAACACCTGCTTGACCAGCCGGTCCTCCAGCGAGTGGTACGACAGGACGGCGATCCGCCCGCCCACGTCCAGCGCCTTCACGGCGGCCGGGATCGCCCGCTCCAGGACGGCGAGCTCGCCGTTGACCTCGATGCGCAGGGCTTGGAAGGTGCGCTTGGCCGGGTTGCCGCCGGTGCGCTTGGCGGCCTGCGGCAGCGCGTCCCGGATCAGTTCGACCAGCCGCGCGCTGGTGCTGAACGGCTCCTTCTCGCGCTCGCGCACGATCGCGGACACGATCCGCTTGGCCTGCTTCTCCTCGCCGTACGCCCGGAGAATGCGCACCAGTTCGCCCGGCGGGTACGTGTTGAGGACCTCGGCGGCGCTGACGCCGGACGTCTGGTCCATGCGCATGTCGAGCGGGGCGTCCTGCGCGTAGGCGAAGCCGCGGTCGGCCTCGTCGAGTTGCATGGAGGAGACGCCGAGGTCGAACAGCACGCCCTGCACGCGCGCGACGCCGAGTTTGTGCAGCACCTCGGGGAGCTCGTCGTACACGGCGTGGACGAGGGTGGCGCGCTCGCCGTAGGGCGCGAGGCGCTCGCCGGACAGGCGCAGGGCCTCCTTGTCGCGGTCGAGGGCGACGAGGCGGACCCCGGGAAACCTCTCGAGGAGCGCCTCGCTGTGGCCGCCGAGGCCGAGGGTGCAGTCGACGACCACCGCGTCCGGCCCCTCCAGGGCGGGTGCCAGCAGATCCAGGCACCGCTGGAGCATCACCGGGACGTGTCGACTCTGGCTCAAGGGGCCCTCTCAGATCCGGCACGCGGCCGTACGCACCGCCGGGTCCCTGCCCGCTCGCGAAGGGGAGGCCTGCCGGCGCCGGAAGCGTCAGCCGACCGGGAGCGGGAGGAGGCCGAGCCGTACGTACGCGCCGCGCACGTGGGGAGATCTCCGGTCGTCGCCGGGGTCTCCGGGGTGAACAGTCCAGCGGGGAGAGTCTCGCCTCCCGCTTCGCGTCACTTTAGTCCACCCTGTCTTCCGGTCAATCAACCGGCCTGCGCGTCGCGACCGGCGGCACACCGCCCTTGTGGGTTAACTCACTACAAGGTCCGTTGGCGTTCTTTGTCCTCTCTCACAGCGGGCCGGAAACAGTCGTGACCAGTACCGTCATGAATATGACGACTTCTGCATCGATTCCCACAGGTTCGGAGAGCGCCACAGCCGCGGGCGGCACGGTCACGGACCGTATCGTCGAGGCGAACGCCCAGTACGCCGCCGCCTTCGGGCACGCCGGGATGGACGCCAAGCCCGCCCTGCACGTAGCCGTCGTGGCCTGCATGGACGCCCGCCTCGACCCGCTCGCCGCGCTCGGTCTGGAGCTCGGCGACTGCCACACCATCCGCAATGCCGGCGGCGTCGTCACCGACGACGTGATCCGCTCCCTCACCATCAGCCAGCGCAAGCTGGGCACGCGCAGCGTCGTCCTCGTCCACCACACCGGCTGCGGTATGGAGACCCTGAGCGAGGGCTTCCGGGGCGAGCTGGAGGCCGAGGTCGGCCAGCGCCCGGCGTGGGCGGTGGAGTGCTTCTCGGACGTCGACCAGGACGTACGGCAGTCGATGCGGCGCGTGCGCACCTCGCCGTTCCTGCCGCACACGGACGACGTGCGGGGGTTCGTCTTCGACGTGAAGACCGGCCTGCTGCGGGAGATCGACCCCGCCTCCTGACCTGGTCGCCCGCCCCGGCACAACCTGCTGTAGCTGTCGAAAGCCTGTCAGTCACACGTTCGAATGACCGTAAGGCCGACATATCGCGGCCAGTTATCCACAGTCGAGTGACACGAATCGGTAACGGCAGCAAGAATGCGGGAGTGGCATCACGCGGAACTGTTCACGCGTGGTGTCCGTGGTTCGGGGTGGGCCGGCCCGCGTCTTGGGGCGTCGGCCCGGGAAAATGGGGTATCCCGTGCTCCTTGGGAGCACGGGAAAGGCCGAGGAGGGCCGGGTGACGACCTATGACGATCGAGCGAGCCTCACTGATCTGACCGCCGTGGTGGAACGCGTGCGGGAGTCGGTGGAAGGCGTGATCGAGGGCAAGCCCGAGGTCGTACGGCTCTCGCTGACCGTGCTGCTGGCCGAGGGACATCTGCTGATCGAGGACGTCCCGGGCGTCGGCAAGACGATGCTCGCCAAGGCACTGGCGCGGTCCATCGACTGCTCGGTGCGGCGGATCCAGTTCACGCCCGACCTGCTGCCGTCGGACATCACCGGTGTGTCCATCTGGGACCAGCAGCGCAGCGACTTCGAGTTCAAGCCGGGTGCGATCTTCGCGCAGGTGGTGATCGGTGACGAGATCAACCGCGCCTCGCCCAAGACGCAGTCCGCGCTCCTGGAGTCGATGGAGGAGCGCCAGGTCACCATCGACGGCAAGACCTACGAGCTGCCCAGCCCCTTCATGGTGGTGGCGACGCAGAACCCGGTCGAGATGGAGGGCACCTACCCGCTGCCGGAGGCCCAGCGCGACCGTTTCATGGCCCGGGTCTCGGTCGGCTATCCCAGCCCCGAGGCCGAGCTCCAGATGCTGGACGTGCACGGCGGCGTCTCGCCGTTGGAGGACCTCCAGCCCGTGGCCCACGCGCACGAGATCCTCAAGCTGATCGAGGCGGTGCGCGGCGTCCATGTCGCCGAGCCGGTCCGGCGCTACGCGGTGGACCTGGTCGGCGCCACGCGCACGCACCCCGACCTGAGACTGGGCGCCTCCCCGCGTGCGACGCTGCACCTGCTGCGCGCGGCGAAGGCGTCCGCAGCCCTGAGCGGCCGGGAGTACGCGCTGCCGGACGACGTGCAGGCACTCGCCGTCGCCGTCCTGGCCCACCGCCTGCTGCCCACCGCCCAGGCCCAGCTCAACCGCCGCACGGCCCAGCAGGTCGTCGAGGAGATCCTCCAGCGCACTGCGGTGCCGGCGGCGCCCCAGCAGAGCGGCTTCGGCGGCCTCGGCCGGGGCGTGCCGGCGTATCCGCAGCAGCCGCCGCGGAGGCTGTGATGACCACCGCGGGGACGGGGCAGTCGGAGGCCGACCGGGGCGAGAAGGGTGGCATCCGCACCGCCCTGGCCGGTCTGACCACCCGCGGACGCTCCTTCCTGGCCGCCGGCGTCGCGGCCGCCGCCTGTTCGTACGTGCTCGGGCAGAGCGACCTGCTGCGCGTGGGCCTGCTGCTTGCGGTGCTGCCGCTGGTGTGCGCGACGGTGCTGTACCGCACGCGCTACCGGGTCGCGGGCAGCCGCCGCCTCTCCCCCGCGCGCGTGCCGGCCGGCAGCGAGGCCCGGGTCCATCTGCGGATGGACAACGTCTCGCGGCTGCCCACGGGCCTGCTGATGCTCCAGGACCGGGTGCCGTACGTACTCGGTCCCCGGCCCCGTTTCGTGCTCGACCGGGTGGAGGCGGGCGGCCGGCGAGAGGTGTCCTACCGGGTGCGCTCCGACCTGCGCGGCCGCTACCCGCTGGGCCCGCTTCAGTTGCGCCTGACCGACCCGTTCGGCATGTGCGAGCTGACCCGGTCCTTCTCGACGCACGACACCCTGACGGTGATCCCGCGCGTGGAACCGCTGGCGCCGGTGCGCCTGAGCGGCGAGGCGAAGGGGTACGGCGAAGGGCGGCAGCGTTCGCTCGCGCTGGCCGGCGAGGACGACGTGATCCCGCGCGGGTACCGCTACGGCGACGACCTGCGCCGCGTGCACTGGCGCTCCACGGCCCGCTACGGCGAGTTGATGGTGCGTCGTGAGGAGCAGCCGCAGCGTGCCCGGTGCACGGTGCTGCTCGACACCCGGGGCATCGCCTTCCGGGGCGCGGGCCCCGGCTCGGCCTTCGAGTGGGCCGTGGCGGGCGCCGCGTCCGTGCTGGTGCACATGCTAGAAGGGGGCTTCTCGGTACGGCTGTTGACGGACACCGGCAACGCGGTGCCCGGCGAGGGCGGAGACGGCTTCGCGGGTGCGAACCAGGAGTCGGCGGACGCGGCCGGGCTGATGATGGACACCCTCGCGGTGATCGACCACTCCGACGGTGCGGGCCTGTCCCGGGCCTACGACGTGCTGCGCGGCGGGAACGAGGGGCTGCTGGTGGCCTTCCTCGGCGACCTGGACGAGGATCAGGCGGCGGTGCTGGGCCGGATGCGGCAGCGCAGCCCGGGCGCGGTCGCCTTCGTGCTGGACAGCGACACCTGGATACGGGAACCGGGCGACGTGCCCGGTCCGTTGGACGGGAGCGGGGAGCGGTTGCGCATGCTGCGCGAGGCGGGCTGGACGGCCCTCGGTGTGCCGCGGGGCGCTTCCGTGGACGAGCTGTGGCGGCAGGCCGACCGGGAGCGCAGGGGGATGGCCGCCGCGGGCGGCGGGGAGGGACCGTGATGAGCGGGCGGGTACGACTGGCGCTGGGCGCGTGGGCGGCCACGCTGATGGCAGCGTGCGCCCTGCTGCCCCTCGTCAAGCCGGCGACCTGGATCGTGCAGGCGGCCTTCCTGCTGGCCGTGCAGGCGGGCGCGGGCGCGGCGGCCCGCAGGGTGCCGCTGGCGCGACCGCTGACGGTGGCGGCACAGGCCGTGGTCACGGTGTTGCTGCTGACGTTCGTGTTCGCCCGTGAGCAGGCCTTCGCCGGGCTGGTGCCCGGTCCGGACGCCCTCGACCGCTTCGCGCTCCTGCTCCGCCAGGGCGGAGACGACATCGCGCGGTACGCGATCCCGGCGCCCCTGGAGTCCGACGGCATCCGGCTGATGCTCATCGGCGGCGTCCTGATCATCGGACTGCTGGTGGACACCCTCGCGGTGACCTTCCGCAGCGCCGCCCCGGCCGGGCTGCCGCTGCTCGCCCTGTACTCGGTGGCCGCGGGGCTGTCCGACGGGGGCACCGACTGGCTGTGGTTCCTGGTCGCGGCGGCCGGCTATCTGATGCTGCTCCTGGCCGAGGGACGGGACCGGCTCTCCCAGTGGGGCCGGGTCTTCGGCGGGGCCCCGCGCACGGCCGGAGGGGAACCGAGCGGCGCGGTCGCCCCGGTCCGCACCGGCCGGCGCATCGGCGTGGTCGCGCTGGGCATCGCCCTTGTGGTGCCGCTCGGCCTGCCCGCGATGAACGGCGGCCTGCTGGACTCCGTGGGCACGGGCGCGGGCGGCGGCACGGGCGGCGGAGGCACGATCTCCGCCGTGAACCCGCTGGTGTCGCTGCGCGACAATCTGAACGTGGACGAGGACCGGCAGGTCCTCTCCGTGAAGACGAAGATGGCCGACGTCTCGGACCTCTATCTGCGGATCGTGTCCCTGGACGACTTCGACGGCACCACCTGGAAGCCGTCCCGGCGATCCATCACCGCGGTGCCCGACGGCACCCTCCCGACCCCGATCGGCCTCGGCCCCGACGTCAAACGCACGGAGGTCGACACCACGATCACGGCGGCCGACTGGTACGCCCAGGACTGGCTGCCCATGCCGTACCCGCCCAGCGCCGTCAACATCCGGGGCAACTGGCGTTACGAGCCCCTGGGCATGACGCTGGTCGGAGACCACGGCCAGAACACACGAGGGCTGACGTACCAGGTCATGAGCCTGGACGTGCAGCCGACGGCGGAGCAGCTGGCCTCGGCGGCGCCCCCGCCGACGGACATCGAGCGGGATTTCACCAAGCTGCCCGACTCGCTGCCGCCGGTGGTGGCCCGCACCGCCCGCCAGGTCACCGCGGGCGCCGCCAACCCGTACGACCAGGCGGTCAAGCTCCAGGACTGGTTCGCCGTGACCGGCGGCTTCGAGTACGACACCCGGGTGCAGGTCGGCAGCGGCTCGGAGGGGATCGCCCGCTTCCTGCGGGACAAGCAGGGCTTCTGCGTGCACTTTTCCTTCGCGATGGCGGCGATGGCCCGCTCCCTGGACATACCGGCCCGGGTCGCGGTGGGCTTCGCGCCCGGTTCCCCGCAGGCGGACGGCTCGGTGTCGGTGGGGCTGCGCGACGCGCACGCCTGGCCCGAGCTGTACTTCGAGGGCGTGGGCTGGACACGCTTCGAGCCGACTCCGAACCGCGGCTCGATGCCGCCGTACACCCTGCCGGAGAGCCCCGGCAGCTCGCTGCCTGACGTGGCGCGCCCGTCCCAGACGTCGTCCGCCGCGCCGTCCCCGACGCCCTCGGCGAGTGACAGCTGCACCCCTGAGCAGAAGAAGCTGGACGGCGGGTGCGCGAGCGAGTCCCCGCAGGCGGTGCTGCCCACGGGCGACGACGGCCCGAAGTGGTACGCGCTCCTGGCCTGGGCCCTGGCCGTGCTCGCCGTCCTGGCGCTCCCGCTGACACCGATGCTGTGGCGCCTGCGGACCCGCGCGGTCCGGCTGGGGGCGCATGGCCGCGGCGAGGCGGACGCGGCGCCGCACACGCTGGCCGTCTGGCAGGAGCTGACCGACACGGCCTGGGACTTCGGCATCGCGCCGGACGAGTCACGGACGCCACGGAAGGCGGCCGCCCGTATCGTCCGGCTGGGCTCCCTCGACGCGACGGCGGCGGCCTCGGTGCACCGGGTGGCGAACGCGGTGGAGCAGGTCCTGTACGCACCGCGCCCCCGCCCGACGGCGGGACTCACGGACGATGTCCGCCGTGCGGCAGCGGGCCTGAGCGCCGGGGTCGGCCGCGGCACCAGGCTCCGTGCGGTCCTGGTCCCGCGCTCCACCGTGCGCGTGGTGTGGGCGGCGTCGGCCTGGTGGTCGGGCGTGCGGGAGCGGGCTCTGGCGCTGCGGCCGACGTGGCGGAAGACCTCGGGGCAGCAGGGCTGACGGGCGTGGGGGCCCTTCCCTGGGAGGGCCCCCAGGGAGCCCGTCGCGTCTCGTATGCATACGTCCTCGTACGCATACGTCAGGGGGTGACCACCGACTGGGTGGTCACCCCCTGACTCATGTCTTCACGTGTCGGGAGAGCTGCTGCTCCGGGCTAATGGCCGCCCTGCTCGTCGCGGCGCTTCTGCCAGCGCTGCTCGATGCGGTCCATCATGGAGCGCCGTTGCCGGCCCTGTCGGCGGGCGGCCGGCTGTCCGTCGGCCCCGGCCGCCTGTTCGCCCGGCTTGGGGGCCTTGCGCCAGCCGGTCACGGCGAGCACCGCACAGCCCAGCATGACGAGGAAGCCCACGACGCTGAGCCAGACCTGCTTGGCGACCATACCGGCCATGAGGAGCGCAATACCTACGAGGAAGCCCGCGACCGCCTGGTAGACCCGCCGCCGGGTGTACGTACGCAGCCCGCTTCCCTCAAGCGCCGACGCGAACTTGGGATCTTCGGCGTACAGCGCTCGCTCCATCTGCTCGAGCATGCGCTGCTCGTGCTCCGAGAGCGGCACGGAGTCCTCCTCATCGTGCAGTCGCCGGGGCGACCCGGGGGGTCTCTTCAGGATAGGCAGGGAATCGCCCCCGTGAAACCCGCCCCTCTGCGCCATTTGGCCAACCGGAATCCGCCATGGACGTCCCGGCTCGCTGAGGCTTCCATTCCCCGGCGGCCGACCCGTCATGCCGGAACGGTCTCCCTCGATCATACGGCGCCAAGCGCCCATTCGGGGGGCCTGTGGCGTACTCCATGCACAGCCAAGGCGCTGATCAGCGGCGGTACCTCAGGAAAGCGACTCAGGCCTCGACCGACCCATCGGTCTCGATTGCCTCACTGGTTTCATCGGTCCCAGCGGTCTCGCCGAGCACATGAAGCTGTGTGGCCACCGAGTGGAAGGCGGGAAGCTCGGCGGCGGCCTCCTCCAGCTTCAGCAGCGCCTCCAGGGCGCCGGGCTCGGTGTCGACGAGAACGCCGGGCACGAGGTCGGCGAAGACCCGCACGCCGTGCACGGCGCCGACACGCAGCCCCGCGCCCTCGACCAGTCCGGTGAGCTGGTCGGCGGTGAAGCGGCACGGAACGGGGTCACCCGTGCCCCATCGCCCGTTCGGGTCGTCGAGCGCCTGCCGGGCCTCCTTGAAGTGACCGGCGAGGGCGCGGGCCAGCACGGCACCGCCGAGACCGGCGGCGAGCAGGCTGAGGACGCCCTCCGAGCGCAGGGCGGCCACCGCGTTGCGGACGCCCTCGGCCGGGTCGTCCACGTACTCCAGGACGCCGTGGCACAGCACCACGTCGTAGCCGCCGCGCTCGGCCACGTCGAAGAGGCCGTGGGCGTCGCCCTGCACGCCCTTCACCCGGTCGGCGACTCCCGCCTCGGCGGCGCGGCGCTCCAGAGCGAACAGCGCGTTGGGGCTGGGGTCGACGACGGTGACCCGGTGACCGAGACGGGCGACGGGCACCGCGAAGTTGCCGCTGCCGCCCCCGGTGTCGAGGACGTCCAGCGACTCCCGGCCCGTGGCCTTGACCCGGCGGTCCAGGGCGTCCTGGAGGACCTCCCAGACCACGGCGGTACGGAGTGAGGCGCGGGGGCGCATCGGGTCCGACACGGCAGTTGACTCCTCGGCGCGGCACCGCCTCTTGCACGGCGGAGCGAACGGGGTTGCCTTCCCCGGCCCCGGCGACGGGGAGGGAAGACTTCAGGCGCCCCCCACCCTATTGCCTCCGGCAGGGCAGCCGGCATGGCCCGGTCCTCAGCTGGACACGCGTGGGCGCGACCGGGCGGGCGCGCGCCCGCCGGTGCCCGCTCAGCCGGCGTCCGGCATGTCCCGCCCCTCCCCCGGCCCCTCCGGGTGGTCCTGGTCCGCGCGGGGCTGCGGGAGGACGGGCTGGAGGACCAGCATGCGCTCGACGAGGCGGAGGAACATCGCCACGTCCCGTATCAGGTCGTCGGCGTCCCGACTGCTGGCCGCGTCCTGGATACCCGCCTCGGCCCTGGCGCGGCGCCGGGCGCCGGAGGCGAACAGCGCGCTCCACTCGGACAGTTCGGGCGCGATCTCGGGGAGCACTTCCCAGGCGCTCCTGATCTTGGCCCGGGCCCGGGGCGAGGTCTCCGGCCGCCCTCGGGCTGCGAGCACGGCTGCGGCGGTGCGCAGGGCGGCGAGATGGGCCGTCGCGTAGCGCTCGTTCGGTGTTTCCAGGACGGCGGCCTCGTCGAGGCCGGCGCGGGCCTGGGCGAGCAGGTCGAGGGCTGCGGGCGGGGCCGTGGCCCGGCGCAGCACGGGGTGCACGTCGCTCGCCGGGCCGGTCAGTGAGGGGGCAGGGCCGGGGGCGCGGCGCCGGCGGGCGGCTGCTGCGTGATAGCTGGCCATGACGAACCTCCTGTCGTCTGTGTGACGGCACGTCCGGCTAGGAGTGCCGTATGTGACCCATCGTGAGGTATGGCACTGACAATCCGTTCTGACCTGCGATTTTGCTTCGATCGTAGGTTCGGGAGTAGTTTTGCACTGACCGGTCAGTTCAAAAACTTCAGTTCTCAATCGAAGGAGACTCGTGGGGGAACGAGTGGGAGGGGCGCGGGTCGCCGCCGAGGGCCTCGGGGTCAAGGGACCGCGCGGGTGGGCGTTCCGCGGGATCTCCGTCGACGCCGAGCCGGGATCGCTCATCGCGGTCGAGGGCCCGTCCGGATCCGGCCGTACGTGCCTGTTGCTCGCGCTGACGGGGCGGATGAAGATCGCGGAGGGCACCGCCATCGTCGGCGGGGCCCGGCTCCCCAAGCAGCTGTCGGCGGTACACCGCGTCAGTGCCCTGGCCCATGTGCCGGGGGTCACCGACCTCGACCCGGCCCTGACCGCCGACGAGCACCTGCGGGAGCGGGCGCTGCTCCAGCGGCGGTTCGGCGACTCCCTGCGCGGACTGCTGCGGCCCCCCGGCGAGCGGGCGGCCGAGGCCGCGCGGCGCGTCGACGCGGCACTGGCAGCCGCCGGTCTGGACCTGGAGGCGCTGCCCAAGGGCCCCCGTACCGCCGTGCGCGATCTGGGGCGTCTGGAGGCGCTGCGGCTGTCCATCGCCCTCGCGCTCGTCGGCCGGCCCCGGCTGCTCGGGGTCGACGACACCGACCTCAAGCTCTCGGACGCCGAGCGGGACGAGGTCTGGTCCCTGCTCAGGTCCCTCGCCGACGCCGGGACGACGGTCGTGGCGGTGTGCAGTGAGGCCCCCGAGGGCGCCGTCCGGGTGTCCACCCAGGCGATCCAGGACGACAGCGACGATCACCAGGCCGCCGAGGACGATAAGGCCGGCCAGGGAGAGGAGAAGGCCGATGCGCTCGCCGAGACTGGCCGCGCTTGAGCTCCGCCGCTTCGGCCGGGGCAAGCTGCCGCGCGCCGCGCTGGTCGCGCTGCTGGTGCTGCCGCTGCTGTACGGCGCGCTGTACCTGTGGTCGTTCTGGGACCCGTACGGCCGTCTGGACCGGATCCCCGTGGCGCTCGTGAACGACGACAAGGGGGCGACCGCCGACGGGAAGAAGATCACGGCGGGCGACGACATCACGAAGGGCCTGCACGACAGCAAGACCTTCGACTGGCAGGAGGTGAGCGCCGCCGAGGCCCGCAGGGGCGTCGAGGAGGGCACGTACTACCTGTCGCTCACCATGCCCGCCGACTTCAGCGAGCGGATCGCCTCCAGCTCCGGGGACTCCCCGGAGACGGGCGCCCTCCAGGTACACACCAACGACGCGAACAACTACATCGTCGGGCAGATCTCCCGGACGGTGTTCAGCGAGGTCCGGCAGGCCGCGTCCACCAAGACGGCGCGGTCCTTCCTGGACAAGATCTTCGTCTCGTTCTCCGACATCCACGGCAAGACCGTGAAGGCGGCGAAGGGGGCCGACGAGCTCAAGGGCGGCATCGGGAAGGCCGAGAAGGGCTCCAAGGACCTGGCCGACGGCCTGAAGGACGCCAAGGACGGCAGCGGCAAGCTGTCCACGGGCCTGAAGAAGCTCCACACGGGCTCGGATGACCTTGCGGACGGCTCGAAGCGGGTCGCGGAAGGCACGCGGAAGCTCGCCGACAGGGTCAACGCGACCGCCGACAAGGTGGGCCCCTTCATCAAGGGCAACGAGAAGACCATCGGCGACACGGCCCGGCTCGTCGCCGACTCCTCCGGTGTGATCCGCAAGCACCTGGGCACCCTGGCGAAGACCGCCCCGACCGCCGCCAAGGGCGCCCGTACGGCGTCGGACACGCTGAACGGCGTCTACGCCAGGCGCTGCGACGACCCCGTCCTGCCCGACGCCGCCTGCGCCGACCTGAAGAAGGCCAAGGACGCGGCGGCCGACGTGGCCCTCATCGCCGACGACGTCAACACGCTGATCGCGGACCACAACGGCGACCTGACGAGGCTCGACAAGAACCTCACCGCCCTCCAGAAGCAGTCCCAGGCCCTCGCCGACCGCGCACCGCGCCTCTCCGAGGACCTCGACGACGCCGTCAAGAAGATCAACAAGCTGAACGACGGGGCGGCCGAGGTCGCCGCGGGCGCGAAGAAGCTGCACAAGGGGCTCGGGACGGCCAGGACCGGTGCCGTCGACCTGGACAAGGGCGTAGGCGAGCTGAAGACGGGCGCGGACCACCTCAGCGGCGGCATGTTCAAGCTCGTCGACGGCTCCGGCAAGCTCGCCGGCGGGCTGCACGACGGGGCGGAGCGGATCCCCGACTACGACCAGCGGGACCGCGACCAGCGCACCGAGGTCATGGCCGACCCCGTGCGGCTCGCCTCCCAGGACCTGCACAAGGCGCCCAACTACGGCACCGGGTTCGCCCCGTACTTCATCCCGCTGTCGCTGTGGGTGGGCGCGATGGTGGCCTACATGCTGATCGCGCCGATGAACCGGCGCGCGCTCGCCGCGGGCGCCTCGGCATGGCGGATCGCGCTGGCAGGCTGGCTCCCGGTGGTGGCGATCGGGATCCTCCAGACCGTGGCCCTGATGTCGGTGCTGCACTGGGCGGTCGGCCTGGAGATGGCGCGGGCGGCCGGGACGGTGGGCTTCCTGTTCCTGGTGACGGCGTGCTTCGCGGCGATCGTGCAGTGGCTGAACGCGCGCTTCGGCGCGGCGGGCCGGATCCTCGTCCTCGCCCTGCTGATGCTCCAGCTGACCTCGGCGGGCGGCACGTACCCCGTGCAGACCAGCCCCGGCTTCTTCAACGCGCTCCACCCCTTCCTGCCGATGAGCTACGTCGTCGAGGCCCTGCGCAGGCTCATCACGGGTGGTGGTCTGGACCCGGTGTGGCACGCGTGCGTGGTGCTGACGGCGTTCACCGCCGGCGCCCTCGCGCTGACCGCCGTGGCGGCCCGCCGCCGCCAGGTGTGGACGCTGGACCGGCTGCACCCGGAGCTGAGCCTGTGAGCCCTTCCGTGACACCCCCTGTGAACCCTTCGGTGACGTCCCCCGGAATGGTTCCTGTGACAATCAGGGCCATGGAAAGCAGCAGTGCCGCGTCGGGCGGCAGCACGCGCCGCGAGGCCACCCGGCAGAAGCTCTACGAGGCGGCCGTCACGCTCATCGCCGAGCAGGGCTTCTCCGCCACGACCGTGGACGAGATCGCCGAGCGTGCCGGAGTCGCGAAGGGCACGGTCTACTACAACTTCGCGAGCAAGTCCGTCCTCTTCGAGGAACTGCTGCGGCACGGGGTCGGCCTCCTCACCGCCTCCCTGCGGGAAGCGGCCGAGCGGACCGCCCGGGAGAGCGGCACGAAGGTCGACGCCCTGGACGCGATGGTCCGCGCGGGGCTGGTCTTCATCGACCGCTACCCGGCCTTCACACAGCTGTACGTGGCCGAGCTGTGGCGCACGAACCGGGCCTGGCAGTCCACGCTGATGGTCGTCCGGCAGCAGGCCGTCGCGGTCGTGGAGGACGTGCTGCGCGCGGGCGTGGCGGGCGGCGAGTTCAGCGACGAGATCGACGTCCCGCTGACGGCGGCCGCGCTGGTCGGCATGGTCCTGGTGGCCGCGCTGGACTGGAAGTCCTTTCAGCCGGAGCGCTCCCTGGACGACGTCCACGCGGCTCTGTCCCGGCTGCTCCAGGGACGGGTGAGCGGCTGCCGCTGAGGATCCTGCGCGGCTGCCGCTGTCGGCACACCTGAGCGCTGCCGCTGTGGGCAGCCCCGGCGCAGATGTGAAAGCGCCGGTCCGCTGTGGCCGCGTCCCCCGCGGGCCACCTCGAACCGGCGCCTTCCTCGCTCCCCCGTTCTCCTGCTCCCCCGTGCGTTCCCCCGCAGGACCCCCGTTCGGTCGTCCCCCGGTTCTCCCCCGTGCCTCGCTCCCGCCGACAGCGTCGGCGGAAGGAGCGGATCGTGGGCCCGGCTCCGTTCCGGCGCCCCGTGTCGCCGGTACCGGAGCCGTGCCCCTCTCCGTGCCTCCACTCTCTCGTTCTCGCAGGTCGTCCCCCATCCGCGCGCGTACTCAACTCCCTCCCTAGGTACGGGTACTCAGTCCTGCGCACGCGGCCCCAGAACGCTCCGTGGACGGCTGGTCACGATCGCCTCCGCGCCCGTACTCGGAGGCTGTCTGCCGGGGCTGTCAGTGGGGGCCGATAAAGTCCCTGGCATGGCACGGATTGCGGTGATCGGCGCCGGGATGGGCGCGCTGGCGGCGGCCGCCCGGCTGGCCGTCGCGGGCCACCGGGTGGTGGTGTACGAGCGGACGGACACGTACGGCGGAGCGCTGCGCCGCTTCGAGCGCGAGGGGCTCTCCTTCGACACCGGCCCCGGCCTGCTCCCGCTGCCAGCCGTCTACCGCGACTTGTTCGTCAAGACCGGCAAGGAGCCGCTGGAGCGTTGCGTCGACCTGGTCCAGGTCGACCCGTCGTCCCGGCACGTGTTCGCGGACGGCACCCGGGTGTCGCTGCCGAACGCCTCGCGCGCCGGCGTCGTGGCGGCTCTGGACGAGGCGCTCGGCTCCGGGGCCGGAAAGCGGTGGGGCGACTTCCTGGTGCGGGCCCGTGAGGCCTGGGACCGGACCCGCCGACCCCTCCTGGAGGAGCCGCTGTGGCCGAACTGGCAGGTGCTGGCCGAGCGCGAGCCGTACCCGGCGGTGCCCCGCAAGCGGCTGCTGCGCACCCGCCGGGCCGGCACGCTCGCCGAGGTCGGCGCCTGGGAGCTGCGGGACGCCCGGCTCACCGCGCTTCTGGAGAGTTACGCCCTGACGCACGGCCTGGACCCCCGGACCACCCCGGCGAGCGCGGCCGTACTGCCGTACATGGAGCACGCCTTCGGCACTTGGTACGTGCGCGGCGGCCTGCGTGAGCTGGCCCGCGCGGTGTACGAGCGGTGTGTGGCCCGAAAGGTCGAGTTCCGTTTCGGCGCCGACGTGACCAGGGTGGTGGAGAAGGACGGCCGGGCGTCGGGGGTGGAACTCGCCGACGGGACGGTCGCGGAGGCGGACGTCGTGGTCGCCGGTGTCGCGCCCGGCACGCTGGACCGGCTGTCGGCGCAGGCCGTGGTGCGCGGTGACTGCGAGGTGCCGCCGCAGCCCGCGACGGCGAGTCGGCTCACGGTGCTGCTCGCCCTGCGCGGCGCCCGCCCCGAGGACACGGCACACCGCACGGTGGTGCACGCGGCGGACCGCGAGGCCGAGTTGGACGCCCTGTTCGGCGAGGCGGCGGGGAACACACACCCGACGGTCACGGTGCTGCGGCCCGACGACCCGGGACTGGTCCCGGACCCGGACCACGAGGCGGTCACCCTCACGACGGTGGTGCCCGCGCGGCCCGAGGAGCACTACGACGACCTCGCCGAGAACATGATCACCGCCGCCGAACGCGCCATACCCGCTCTGCGCGACCGTCTCCTCTGGCACGAGGTGCGCACCCCGGCCGACATCGCCGAGGCGACCGGCGCGGAAGGCGGGGCGGTGCCGGTGCCCGCCCTGGCGGCGGACGGCGGGCGGCTGCTGCATCCGTCCAACAGCACGCGCGTGCCCGGTCTGTTCACCGTCGGCGGCTGGGCCCATCCCGGTGGCGGACTGCCGCACGCCGGCATGTCGGGCGCGCTGGTGGCGGGACTGATCGTGGAGGGACCGGAGTTCCGGGGCTCGCAGTAGGCTCACCGCCCCGGCGGCGTTCAGGCTTCAGAAACGGTACTGCTCGTCGAAGCCGTTCCCGTGCCTCTGCTGCTGCCCGTCGCCCTGGTACGGGTACTGCTGCTGCTCCGGCGGCAGCTCCTGGCCGTACTCGTCGGTGTCGCGCTGCTGCGGGACCCACACACCGCCGGGCGGGCTGTCGCCGCCGTAGGTGCCGGCGTACTGGTCCTGGCCGTAGCCCTGCTGGGCGTAGTACTGCTGGTCGCCGTAGGAGGTGTCGTACGAGGCTGCGCCGTAGGTCGGCGTGCCGATGTACGGGTCGGAGTAGGCGGCGTACTGCTGCTGGTCCGTGGCGTCGTAGCCCTGCTGCTGGCCGTAGCCCGAGTAGTCGTAGGCGTAGGACTGGTCGGTGCCCTGGGCCGTGGCGGCGTACTGGTCGTGAGGCGGGCCCGGGTGGTACCCGGTGTCGCCGTACACGCCGTAGGCGCCGGTGTCGTCGGGCACGGGCTGCGGCTCGTAGACGGCGGTGGTCTCGGCGGCCGTCGGGTGGACGGGGCGGGAGGGGGTGAAGACGTCGTCGCCGTCGTAGTCGTCGTCCTGGCCGTAGGCGGGGGCGGTGGTGTCGCGGCGGTAGTCGGCGCCCTCGTCGCGGCGGTAGTCGGCGCCCTCGTCGCCGTAGCCGCGGTCGGCCGCCTCCAGGCCGGAGACCTCGAGGGTCGGCTCCTGGCGGCCACGCTCACCGCGGCGGCGCTTGCTGCCGCCCAGCATCGGCGCGTTCATCGCCCAGCCGGACGAGAAGCCGCTGCGGAACGACAGGGTGACGTACGTCTGCCCGACCGCGAAGGCGGCCGCGCCCAGTCCGATCACGATGACGGACGGGATCAGGACACCGACCACGACACCGAGGAAACCGACGAAGGCGAGCAGCCGCCAGCGCAGCCGCGCCTTGTACTGCAACAACACCTCGCCCAGCAGCCACAGCGCGACGATGCCGAACGCGATGTAGAGGACCGCCCAGCCCATGTACGCCCCTCTCCCAGTCGCCGCTACGCAGTGTGTCGTATACCGGTGCGAACGGTCTAGGCCTGCGGTCGGCGGTGCAGGCCCAGGTTCTCGTAGATTTCCAGCGTCGCCGTGGAGTTGTTGAGCGTGATGAAGTGCAAGCCGGGCACTCCCTCGGCGAGCAGCCGCGCACAGAACTCCGTGGCGAATTCGATACCGATGGAGCGTACAGCGGCCGGATCGTCTCTTGCTGCGAGGATCCGCTCATTCAGGGCGGCCGGGAACGCGGCGTTGGTGAGGGAGCCGATCCGCTCCAGCGTCCGCACGCTGCCGATCGGCATGACCTCGGGAATGATCGGGGTGTCACAGCCGGCGGCCGAGACCCGGTCGCGCAGCCGGAGGTAGTCCTCCGGGTGGAAGAACATCTGCGTGATGGCGTAGTCCGCGCCGGCCCGGCACTTGTCGACGAAGTGGCGGACGTCGGTGTCCCAGTCGGTGGAACGCGGGTGCATCGCCGGGAAGGCGGCGACGCCCACGCAGAAGTCGCCGGACGCCTTGATCAGCTCGACGAGTTCGGCGGCGTAGGCCAGGCCCCGGGGGTGCGGCACCCACTCGCCCATCGGGTCGCCGGGCGGGTCGCCGCGCAGGGCGAGCATGTTGCGGATCCCGGCGTCGGCGTACTGGCCGATGATGTTGCGCAGGTCGGCCACCGAGTGGTCGACCGCCGTGAGGTGCGCGATGGGCGTGAGGGTGGTGTTGGAGGCGATCGCTTCGGTCGCCTTGACCGTGCCCGCGCGGGTGGAGCCGCCCGCGCCGTAGGTCACGGAGACGAAGTCGGGCGCCACGGCCTCGACCCGGCGCAGCGCGTTCCACAGGTTCCGCTCGCCCTTCGGGGTCTTCGGGGCGTAGAACTCGAACGAGTACGTCGTTTTGCCGGTCGCGAGCATGTCGCGGACGGTGCGTGCGTGGTCCGACCTGATGGATGCGGTGCCGAGGGCCATACCGGCAGGTTAGCCAGGGGCGGTCGGTCCCCCAACCAGGGGCCGACATTTGCCCGATTTGTGCACTTGTTGTCCATCCCTTGGACAACCGGCGTTCTACTTCTCCCGCAGCCTCTTGGCGAACTCGGCCGCCGCCGCCCCCGGGTCGTCGGCCTCGGTGACAGCCCGTACGACGACGGCGCGCCGGGCTCCCGCCTCCAGGACCTGGTCGAGATTGCCGAGGTCGATGCCGCCGATGGCGAACCAGGGGCGGTCGGTGCCGAGCGCGGCGGTGTACCGGACGAGGTCCAGGCCGGGGGCATGGCGGCCGGGCTTGGTGGGGGTGGGCCAGCAGGGGCCGGTGCAGAAGTAGTCCACGCCGTCCTGGACGGCGGCCGCGGCCGCCTCGGACTCGGCGTGCGTGGAGCGGCCGATCAGGACGTCGTCGCCGAGGATCGCGCGGGCCGCGCGGACCGGGAGGTCGCCCTGGCCGAGGTGCAGTACGTCGGAGCCGGCGGCGTGGGCGACGTCCGCGCGGTCGTTGACCGCGAGCAGCTTGCCGTGCCGGGCACAGGCGTCGGCGAAGACGGCCAGGTGCTCCAGCTCCTCGGCCGCCTCCATGCCCTTGTCCCGCAACTGCACGATGTCGACCCCGCCCGCCAGCACGGTGTCCAGGAACTCCACGAGATCGCCCTGCCGCTTGCGCGCGTCGGTGCAGAGGTAGACCCGGGCGTCGGCGAGCTGGGCGCGGGCGGTGGTGGTGGCGGTGCCGGCCATGCGGTCCCCCTGGTTGTCGGTGGCGTACAGGTGCGGGGTGCGCCTGTGGCGGCGCACGGCTGCGGGTGCACCCGTGGTTGCGCACGAGCGCGGGTACGGGTACGCCCATGGTGGCGCACGGACGCGGGGATGCACCCGTGGCGGCGTACCGGTGCAGCTGCCACCGGCACGGGTGGCACCTCGCGTCCGTACACCACCTGAGCGCGGTACGGGACGGGACGCGGGCGCCCGCGCCGTGGCGGGCCGGCGTGCGGCACCCTTGCGCACGGCATGCGACCAGGGCGCCGTAGCGCCCCGCTCCGGTGTCCGGTACAGGCCCGCCAGGACGTCGCGCAGGGCCCGCCTCAGGCGGCCCACGCCCGGCCGGGCGTGGGCCGCCCACGGCCGGGACCCCAGGGCCCCGGCCCTCACACCGGGCGGTTGTTCAGGTCCGGTCCCGCTCGCACGGCACCGGACGGTTGTTCGATCGAGGTCGGGTCAGACCGCGAGCGCCTGGGCTCGGCGCTTCACCTCCGTGCCGCGATTCTCGCTCAGGGCCTGTGCCGGCGTGCCGGGCAGGCTCGGGTCGGGGGTGAAGAGCCACTCCAGCATCTCTTCGACCGTGAAACCGTCGTCCCGCAGGAGCGTCAGGGTCCCGGACAGGCCCTTGACGACCTTGTCCCCGTCGATGAAGGCCGCGGGGACGTGCAGTGCGCGGTTCTCACCGCGGCGTACGGCGATGAGCTGGCCCTCCTTGACCAGCTGCCGCACGCGCGTCACCTCGACGCCGAGCTGTTCGGCGATGTCGGGGAGGGTGAGCCAGGCAGGGACGAGAGCATCGATCTTTGCGTCAATCTCGGTCACGGAAACCAGCCTGCCATCCCCCACTGACAGTCGGAAGTCGGGCCCGCCCACCTGGGCGGACACGCACCCCTGTCCAGCTACGCCGTCGCCGCCTTCAACGGCCTCGCCGGATCCGCCAGCAAGGCCGGATTCATCGGCGTGCCGGACTCGATCAGGCGGCGGCCCTGCGCCAGGTCCCGGGGGCGGCCCACCGCCAGCAGCGCGACCAGCCGGTCGCCGCGGAGCCAGCAGACCGTCCAGGCCGGTCCGGCCGGGTCGCCCCGCCACAGGGTCGTGTCGGCGGCCGCGTGATGCCCCGCGTACTGCACGAACCGCCCGAACTGCTCGGACCAGAAGTACGGCACCGGATCGTACACCGCCGGGGTCTCCGCCGAGGCCTGCCCGACGATGTTCACGGCGACCGTGCGCGGCCCCTGGAGGGCGTTGTCCCAGTGGTGCACCAGCAGGCGCTCGCCGTACCGGCCCGAGGGGAAGGAGGCGCAGTCGCCGACCGCGTACACGTCGGGCACCGACGAACGCAGGTGCTGGTCGGCCACGATCTCGCCGTGCGCGCCCAGCTCGATCCCGGAGCCGGACAGCCAGGCCGTGGCCGGACGGGCGCCGATGCCGACGACGACCGCGCCCGCGGGCAGCCGCGAGCCGTCGTCGAGAACCACCGCGCCGGGTTCCACACGCTCCACGCGCGCGTGCGTCCGCAGCACGGCACCCGCGTCGGCGTACCAGCCGGTCATCGGCGCGGCGACCTCGGCGGGCAGCGCCCCGGCGAGCGGCCGTTCGGCGGCCTCCACGACGGTCACCGCGCAGCCCGCCTCGCGCGCGGCCGTGGCGAACTCCGCGCCGATCCAGCCCGCGCCGACGACCACGATGTCGTGCCGGCGGGCCAGCACCGGCCGCAGCCGCTCGGCGTCGTCCAGGGTGCGCAGCAGATGCACGCCCGGCACGCCCTCGGCCCCGCTCAGCCGGATCGGTTCGGCACCTGTCGCGACGACCAGGACGTCGTACGGCACGGGCCCGTCCTCGGTGTCCAGCTCGTGGTCGCCGGGGCGCAGGCCCCGCACCTCGCAGCCGAGCCGCAGTTCGATGCCGAGGGCCTCGAAGTCGACGTCGAAGGCGGAGCCCTCGGCCTTGCCGAGCAGGACGGCCTTGGACAAGGGGGGCCGGTCGTACGGCTGGTGGGGCTCGGCGCCGATCAGGCTCACGGTGCCGGTGAAGCCCTGCTCGCGCAGGGCGACCGCGGTCTGCACACCGGCCATGCCCGCGCCCGCCACGACGACGCGCCGGGGCGCGGACGAACCTGCTTCCTGCGTCTGCTCGCTCACCTGATCACCATAGACAACTGACATTTTGTCAGTCAGTTCTCATGTGCAGTGACCTGCTTCACGACGCCCGTCCCGCTGCACGCCTGCGCGAGGCCTTGGCGGTGGCTCCCCTACTGCGCCGTACGGCATCCGGCTAGGGTGGGTGGCCAACGTAAGGCACTCGCGGGAGCCCGGACGCACCGGGCTGAGAGGGAGGCTGGCGGCCTCCGACCGTACGAACCTGATCCGGGTCATGCCGGCGAAGGGAGGGGCTGGACGCCCATGTCGCGTACGCGAACGTCAGACGTCCTCGTCATCGGGGGCGGGATCATCGGCCTGGTCACCGCGTGGCGGGCCGCGCAGCGCGGGCTCGCCACGACCGTGGTGGATCCGGAGCCGGGCGGCGGAGCCGCACAGGTGGCGGCCGGGATGCTGGCCGCCGTCACGGAACTGCACTACGGCGAGCAGACCCTGCTCGGGCTTAATCTCGCCTCCGCCCGGCGCTATCCGGACTTCGCGGCCGAGCTCACCGAGCAGACCGGCCACGACCTCGGCTACCGCCGGTGCGGCACGCTCGCCGTGGCGCTGGACGCCGACGACCGGGCCCATCTGCGCGAACTGCACACCTTGCAGCAGCAGTCGGGCCTGGAGTCACAGTGGCTGTCGGGGCGCGAGTGCCGACGCCTGGAGCCGATGCTCGCGCCGGGCGTGCGCGGCGGGCTGCGGGTCGACGGCGACCACCAGATCGACCCGCGGCGGCTGGCCGGGGCGCTGGTCGCCGCGTGCGAACGGGCCGGTGTGGTCTTCCACCGGGCGTGGGCGGAGCGGCTCACGGTCGTACGGGACCGGGCCACGGGCGTCGTCACGGTCGACGGCACCCCGCTGGACGCCGGGCAGGTCGTGCTGGCCGGGGGCAGTCTCAGCGGGCGGCTCGCGGGTGTCCCGGAGGACGTGCTGCCGCCCGTGCGGCCGGTGAAGGGGCAGGTCGTACGGCTGACCATGCCGCGGCGGCACGGGCCGTTCCTGAGCCGGACCGTGCGCGCGGTCGTCCGCGGCAGCCAGGTCTACCTGGTGCCGCGCGAGAGCGGCGAGCTGGTCGTCGGGGCGACCAGCGAGGAGCTGGGCTGGGACACCACCGTGACCGCGGGCGGCGTGTACGAGCTGCTGCGGGACGCCCATGAGCTGGTCCCGGGCATCACCGAGCTGCCGCTCACCGAGACCCGGGCCGGACTGCGGCCCGGCTCCCCCGACAACGCGCCGCTGCTCGGCCCGACCGGTCTCGAAGGGCTCTTGCTCGCCACCGGGCACTATCGCAACGGCGTCCTGCTCACGCCGGTCACCGGCGACGCCATGGCGCACGTCCTGGCGACGGGTGAGCTTCCCGAAGAGGCCCGCCCCTTCACGCCGAAGCGATTCAGCACCGCCACCGCACTCACGGAGCAGTCCGCATGAACATCTCCGTCAATGGGGAGCCCCGGGACGTCCGGCCCGGTACGGCTCTCGACACCGTCGTGAAGTCGCTCACCGCCTCGCCGTCCGGCGTGGCCGCCGCCCTCAACGAAACCGTCGTCCCGCGCGCGCAGTGGCCGTCCACCCCCCTGGCCGAGGGGGACCGCGTGGAAGTCCTCACCGCCGTCCAAGGAGGCTGATCATGGCCGACGATCCGTTTGTCCTCGGTGGTACGTCCTTCACGTCCCGCCTGATCATGGGTACGGGCGGGGCACCCAGCCTCGACGTGCTGGAACGGTCGCTGGTCGCGTCCGGGACGGAGCTGACGACGGTCGCGATGCGCCGGGTGAACGCCTCGGTGCACGGCTCGGTGCTGTCCGTCCTGGACAAGCTCGGCATCCGCGTCCTGCCCAACACGGCGGGTTGCTTCACCGCCGGCGAGGCCGTCCTCACCGCCCGCCTCGCGCGCGAGGCCCTCGGCACCGACCTCGTCAAGCTGGAGGTCATCGCCGACGAGCGGACCCTGCTGCCGGATCCGATCGAGCTGCTGGAGGCGGCCGAGACGCTGGTCGACGACGGGTTCACGGTGCTGCCGTACACCAACGACGATCCCGTGCTCGCGCGGAAGCTGGAGGACGTCGGCTGTGCGGCGATCATGCCGCTCGGCTCGCCGATCGGCTCCGGGCTGGGCATTCGCAACCCGCACAACTTCCAGCTGATCGTCGAGCACGCGCGCGTGCCGGTGATTCTGGACGCGGGGGCCGGTACGGCGTCGGATGCGGCGTTGGCGATGGAGCTGGGGTGTGCGGGTGTGATGCTCGCCTCGGCGGTGACGCGGGCGCGGGAGCCGGTGCTGATGGCTGACGCGATGCGGCATGCGGTGGAGGCGGGGAGGTTGGCGTATCGCGCCGGGCGTATTCCTCGGCGGCATTTCGCGGAGGCGTCTTCGCCGGCCGAGGGCATGGCTGTGCTTGATCCGGAGCGGCCTGCTTTTCAGTGAGCCGGCGTCGGTGCTGGGGCGGGGCGTTGCGCCCGGCGTAGCGGGTGCCGCTTCTTCGGGGGGCGCCGCCCCAGCGGCACGACTGCCCGCAGCTCGGCGGGACGGCGCCGCAGCGGCGGCCTGACGCACGTCACAGGTCCGCTTCAGTCGCGACCCGAAAGCAGCCGGGGCGACGGGGTGTCAGTCGCGGCTCGTACACTCGCCTGCGTGGACACGACCCTTCAGGACCCCTTGGTCGGGCAGGTGCTCGACGGCCGGTATCGCATCGACGCGAGGATCGCGGTCGGCGGGATGGCCACGGTCTACCGGGCCGTGGACACCCGGCTCGACCGGGTCCTCGCGCTCAAGGTGATGCACCCCTCGCTCGCGGTCGACGGCTCGTTCGTCGAGCGGTTCATCCGCGAGGCGAAGTCGGTGGCCCGGCTGGCCCACCCGAACGTGGTGCAGGTGTTCGACCAGGGCACCGACGGCAGTTACGTCTACCTCGCCATGGAGTACGTCGCGGGCTGCACCCTGCGGGACGTGCTGCGAGAGCGCGGGGCCCTTCAGCCGCGTGCCGCCCTGGACATCCTGGAGCCGGTACTGGCCGCGCTGGGCGCCGCGCACCGCGCCGGGTTCGTGCACCGGGACATGAAGCCCGAGAACGTTTTGATAGGGGACGACGGCCGGGTCAAGGTCGCCGACTTCGGGCTCGTACGGGCCGTGGACACGGTGACGAACACCACCGGCACCGTGCTCGGCACGGTCTCGTACCTCGCCCCCGAGCAGATAGAGAACGGCACCGCCGACCCCCGAGTCGACGTGTACGCGTGCGGCGTGATGCTGTACGAGATGCTGACCGGCGACAAGCCGCACGACGGGGACTCCCCGGCCGTGATCCTCTACAAGCATCTGCACGAGGACGTCCCGCCGCCCTCGGCCGCCGTGCCCGGTCTGGCGTACGAGCTGGACGAGATGGTGGCCTCGGCGACCGCCCGCACCCCGGACATCCGCCCGCACGACGCGGTGGCGCTGCTCGCACAGGTCCGTGGCGGGCGCGGCCGGCTGACCTTGGAGCAGCTGGACGCGGTCCCGCCGCAGGCCCTCGCCGCGGACCACGACAACGCCGACGACCGGACGAGCGTGATCCCGCGCGCGCTGGCCACGCCGCGACCGCTGCCCGTCAACGAGGACGAGGAGGGCTCCGCGGCCGCGCTCAACCGCACCAGCCGCTTCGAGTCCCCGCCACCCCCGCCGTCCCGGCGCCGCTCGGGGCCCCGGCGCGGCCCGACGGCGATCGTCGTCGCCGTCCTGCTCGTGCTCGGCCTCGGCACCGGCATCTGGTACATCAACTCGGGACAGTTCACCGAGGTCCCCCCGCTGCTGGCGAAGACCCAGGCGCAGGCCGAGGACCGGCTGGCGGACGCCGGGCTGGAGCTCGGCAAGGTCGAGCACGCCTACAGCGACACCGTGGAGCGCGGCCGGGTCATCAGCAGCGACCCCAAGGCCGGGACCCGGATCCGCGGCAACGACTCGGTGAGCATCACCGTCTCCGACGGCCCCCAGAACGTGCGGGTGCCCGCCCTGGAGGGCCAGCGGCTGGACAAGGCGCGGTCCCTGTTGAAGCAGGACGGGCTGGAGCCGGGCATGGTCACCCGGGAGTTCAGCGAGGACGTGCCCAGGGGCTCGGTGATCTCCGCACGACCGGCCGACGGCACGAAGGTGCGCGCGGGTACGGCCGTCGCGCTCGTCGTCAGCAAGGGCAGCCCCATCGACATCCCCGACGTCACCGGTGACGACCTGGCCGACGCCAGGGCCGAGCTTCAGGACGCCGGTCTCAAGGTGGAAATCGCCGCGGAGCGGGTCACCTCCTCCGAGTTCGACGAGGGCCAGGTCGCCGAGCAGAGCCCGGGCCCCGGCGGCCGGGCGGCCGAGGGTGACACGGTGACGCTGACGGTGTCCAAGGGTCCGGAGATGATCGAGGTCCCGGACGTGGTCGGCGACAGCGTCGACGACGCCACGCGGGAGCTGAAGAGCGCCGGATTCCAGGTCGACGAGGACCGAGGACTGCTCGGCCTGTTCGGCGACACGGTGAAGGGCCAGTCCGTGAAGGGCGGGGAGACCGCGCCCAAGGGCTCGACGATCACCATCAAGATCAGGTGACGGGCGCGGGCGGGGAGCCCCTGGACGGGGCAGGGCCGGGCGCATGACACCCTGAACGGGTGAACAATCAGTTGTCCGGCCCCTCCCGCAACCCCGTGGGCGGCCACGTCCCCGTGGCCGGTGGGCTCCACTCCGCCGGTCTGTCCTACGCCCGTGAGCTGAAGGCGGAGACCGTCCAGGTCTTCGTCGCCAACCCGCGCGGCTGGGCCACTCCGGCCGGGAATCCGAAGCAGGACGAGGCGTTCCGCGCCGCGTGCGAGGCCGAGTCGATCCCGGCCTATGTCCACGCCCCCTACCTGATCAACTTCGGCTCGCACACCGAGGCGACCGTGGAGCGGTCGGTGGAGTCCCTGCGGCACTCGCTGCGCCGCGGGCGGGAGATCGGGGCGCTGGGCGTGGTCGTGCACACCGGCAGCGCGACCGGCGGCCGGGAGCGGTCGGTGGCGCTGAAGCAGGTACGGGAGCATCTGCTGCCGCTGCTCGACGAGCTGACCCACGACGACGACCCGTGCCTGCTGCTGGAGTCGACCGCCGGCCAGGGCGCCTCCCTGTGCTCACGGACATGGGACTTCGGCCCGTACTTCGAGGCGCTGGACGCCCATCCGATGCTGGGCGTGTGCCTGGACACCTGCCACATCTTCGCCGCCGGGCACGACCTGACCGGCCCCAGCGGCATGCACCGGACGCTGGACCTGCTGGTGGACACGGTCGGCGAGGGCCGGCTGAGACTGATCCACGCCAACGACTCCAAGGACGTGGTGGGCGCGCACAAGGACCGGCACGAGAACATCGGCGTGGGCCACATCGGCGAGGACCCGTTCCGGGCCCTGATGACGCACCCCGCGACCGAGGGCGTGCCGCTGATCATCGAAACGCCGGGCGGGAGGCAGGGGCACGCGGCGGACGTGGAGCGGCTGAAGAAGCTGCGCGACCGCTGAAGGCCGCAGAGGCGTCAGAGGTCGGGGCCGTCCCCGGGCTCCTCCTGGTACGAGTAGCGCTGCTCCCGCCAGGGGTCGCCGATGTTGTGGTAGCCGCGCTCCTCCCAGAAGCCGCGCCGGTCGGCGGTCATGTACTCCACGCCGCGCACCCACTTGGGGCCCTTCCAGGCGTACAGGTGGGGCACGATCAGGCGCAGCGGGAAGCCGTGCTCGGCGGTGAGCAGCTCGCCGTCCTTGTGGGTGGCGAACAGGGTGTGCTCGGAGGCGAAGTCGTACAGCCGGAGGTTGGAGCTGAATCCGTATTCCGCCCACACCATCACATGGGTGACGTCGTCCGCGGGCGGCGCGATGTCGAGAATCGTACGCGCGGGGATGCCGCCCCACTCGGCGCCCAGCATGCTGAACTTCGTGACGCAGTGCAGATCGGCCACGACGGTGGTGTAGGGCAGGGCCGTGAACTCCTCGTGGGTCCAGCAGTGCTTGCCGCCGTCCGCCGTGGCGCCGAAGACCCTGAACTCCCAGCGCTCGGGCCGGAACTTGGGGACGGGCCCGTAGTGCGTGACCGGCCAGCCGCGCTGTACCCGCTGTCCCGGCGGAAGCCCGGGCTGCGTCGCTCCTGCCGGATCGCGCCCTTCTCCCGATTCGTGTCCCACCGGCTGACCCATGACTCCATCCTGACAGACCCCGGGTGATGCCCCTGACCGGGGCCACCCCAAACAGGGCAATCAGGACTAAGCATGCCCTTACTTACTAAGTGAAGACTTACTGGACGATCTTCGTCGCCGGTGGAATCATGCGGCGCAACCTGCCAGTTCCCCCGCGTGGAAGGAGCCTCTGCGATGCAGGGCGACCCCGAGGTTCTCGAATTCCTGAACGAGCAGTTGACCGGCGAGCTGACGGCGATCAATCAGTACTGGCTGCACTACCGGATCCAGGACAACAAGGGCTGGACCAAGCTCGCCAAGTACACGCGTGAAGAATCCATCGACGAGATGAAGCACGCGGACAAGATCACCGAACGCATCCTCATGCTGGATGGCCTGCCCAACTACCAGCGGCTCTTCCACGTACGGGTCGGCCAGACGGTCACCGAGATGTTCCAGGCCGATCGCCAGGTCGAGGTCGAGGCGATCGACCGCCTCAAGCGCGGTATCGAGGTGATGCGCAGCAAGGGCGACATCACGTCGGCGAACCTCTTCGAGTCGATCCTCGAGGACGAGGAGCACCACATCGACTACCTGGACACGCAGCTGGAGCTCATCGACAAGCTCGGTGAGGCGCTGTACCTCGCGCAGCAGATCGAGCAGCCGAGTTAGGCGGCGTCTTCCAGCTCCGCGAGCACCGGCTGACCCCGGTCGGCCATCTCACGGCGAGGGCACGCACCCCTGCCCAGGATCGCCTGGATGCGGCGTACGCACGACCCGCAGTCCGTGCCCGCCTTGCAGGCGGAGGCTATCTGCCGAGGGGTGCAGGCGCCGCCGTCCGCGTGCTGCTTGACCTGCTGCTCGGTGATCCCGAAGCAACTGCACACGTACACGCGGTCCACCTCCCGACAGGTCGTTCCAAGGCGCCGTCCCCGTTGATCGGTGAGGCTAACCTAACCTTACCCGCCAGGTGCGCGGCACAAAAGTCGACTGGGGCGCGGATCGTATGTGATCCGCGCCCCAGTCGATGTCCAGGTAACAGGCGAAACCGTTACTGGTCCCTGTACATCTCGGCCACGAGGAACGCCAGGTCCAGCGACTGGCTGCGGTTGAGCCGGGGGTCGCAGGCCGTCTCGTAGCGCTGGTGCAGATCGTCGACGAAGATCTCGTCGCCGCCGCCCACGCACTCGGTGACGTCGTCGCCGGTCAGCTCCACGTGGATGCCGCCCGGGTGGGTGCCGAGTGCCTTGTGGACCTCGAAGAAGCCCTTGACCTCGTCGAGCACGTCGTCGAAGCGGCGGGTCTTGTGCCCGGAGGCCGCCTCGAAGGTGTTGCCGTGCATCGGGTCGGTCACCCAGGCGACGGTGGCGCCCGAGGCGGTGACCTTCTCGACCAGCTCCGGAAGCTTGTCGCGGACCTTGTCGGCACCCATGCGGACGATGAAGGTCAGCCGGCCCGGCTCCCGCTCCGGGTCGAGGCGCTCGATGTACTGCAACGCGTCCTCGGCCGTGGTCGTCGGACCCAGCTTGATGCCGATCGGGTTGCGGATCCGCGAGGCGAACTCGATGTGCGCGTGGTCCAGCTGCCGGGTGCGCTCGCCGATCCACACCATGTGCGCGGAGACGTCGTACAGCTGCCCGGTGCGCGAGTCGACCCGGGTCAGGGCGGACTCGTAGTCGAGCAGCAGCGCCTCGTGCGAGGAGTAGAACTCGACGGTCTTGAACTCCTCCGGGTCGGCCCCGCAGGCGTGCATGAAGTTCAGCGCGTTGTCGATCTCGCGCGCGAGCTGCTCGTAGCGCTGCCCGGACGGCGACGACTTCACGAAGTCCTGGTTCCAGGCGTGCACCTGGCGCAGGTCGGCGTAGCCGCCGGTGGTGAAGGCGCGCACCAGGTTCAGCGTGGAGGCCGAGGCGTGGTACATCCGCTTCAGCCGCTCGGGGTCCGGGACGCGGGCCTCTTCGGTGAAGTCGAAGCCGTTGACGGAGTCGCCCCGGTACGTCGGCAGCGTCACTCCGTCGCGGGTCTCGGTCGGCTTGGAGCGCGGCTTGGAGTACTGGCCCGCGATCCGGCCGACCTTCACCACGGGCACGGACGCGGCGTACGTCAGCACGGCGCCCATCTGGAGCAGCGTCTTGAGCTTGTTGCGAATCTGGTCGGCGGACACCGCGTCGAACGCCTCGGCGCAGTCGCCGCCCTGGAGGAGGAACGCCTCTCCCTTGGCGACGGCCGCCATCCGGGCGCGCAGCTGGTCGCACTCGCCCGCGAAGACGAGCGGCGGATACGACTCGAGGTCCGCGATAACTGCGCGCAGAGCCTCGGTGTCGGGGTACTCGGGCTGCTGCGCCGCGGGCAGGTCTCGCCAGGTGTTGCCAGCACTCGCGCTGGTCTTAGCGTTCACGGTCACGGCCTCAACATTACGGGGTCGTGTCGGGCGTCCTGACCCATGCCCAGCAATTGAGACACGGGGGGCACGACTCGGACGTGGGGTCTCGGACATGGGGTAGGGTGCCTGCCATGTTCGCGCACTCGATCCAGACCTGGTGGTGGACCGCTCATCCGGCGGCCCACTGACTGCGCGTACGACAGACTTCGCGAAGGCCGCCCGAGGGGCGGCCTTCGGTGTTTCCCGGGGTCGCTCCTCTCCACCGACATCCAGCCGGATCCTCGGAGAAGGAGCACGGACCCATGAATCTGCTCGGCTTGCTGGACGACCCCCGCCCGTTCGCCCTGCTGCGCCGCCGCACCCCGGGCCACGACCACGAGCTGGTCGAGGTCCTCATCGGCCCGGTCACCACGTACGACCGCCTCGCCGACCTCCCCGACGAGGGCCTGGCGCTCGTCCCCTTCCGGCAGATCCGCGAGCGCGGCTTCGACGTCCGCGACGACGGCACGCCGCTGTCGGTGCTGACGCCCGAGGAGTCGTACGGCGTCCCGCTCGCCGACGCCCTGGCGCAGCTCCCCGCGCACGACGTGCGCGTCGAGGGCGGCGGCTTCGACGTCGGTGACGAGGAGTACGCGGAGATCGTCGGACGCGTGCTGCGGGAGGAGATCGGGCGGGGCGAGGGCGCGAACTTCGTCATCCGGCGGACGTACGAGGGGGAGATCCCGGGGTTCGGCCGGGCCGACGCGTTGGCGCTGTTCCGGCGGCTGCTGGAGGGCGAGCGGGGCGCGTACTGGACGTTCGTCGTGCACACCGGCGACCGGACGCTGGTCGGGGCGAGCCCGGAGGTGCACGTCCGGATGTCCGGCGGGACGGTCGTCATGAACCCGATCAGCGGGACGTACCGCTATCCCGCCGAGGGGCCGACGCCCGAGCACCTGCTCGGCTTCCTCGCCGACGGCAAGGAGATCGAGGAGCTGTCGATGGTCGTCGACGAGGAGCTCAAGATGATGTGCACCGTGGGCGACATGGGCGGGGTCGTCGTCGGGCCCCGGCTGAAGGAGATGGCACACCTCGCGCACACCGAGTACGAGCTGCGCGGGAAGTCCTCACTGGACGTGCGGGAGGTCCTGAGGGAGACCATGTTCGCGGCGACCGTCACGGGCTCGCCGGTGCAGAACGCCTGCCGGGTGATCGAGCGGCACGAGGTCGGCGGGCGCGGGTACTACGCCGGTGCGCTGGCCCTCCTCGGGCGGTGCGCGGGCGGCGGGCGGGACGCATCCGTCGGGGCCCAGACCCTCGACTCCCCCATCCTCATCCGCACCGCCGACATCGACGCCGGCGGCCGGCTGCGGGTGCCCGTGGGCGCCACGCTCGTGCGCGGATCCGACCCGGCGGGCGAGGTCGCGGAGACGCACGCGAAGGCAGCGGGTGTGCTGGCGGCCCTGGGCGTCCGGCCGGGACGGCCGCGTGAGGAGTCCGTACGGCCGAAACTGGCCGACGACCCACGCGTGCGGGCCGCGCTCGACGGGCGCCGGGCCTCGCTCGCCCCGTTCTGGCTGCGGATGCAGGAGCCGTCCGAGGAACTCGCCGGACACGCCCTGGTCGTCGACGGCGAGGACACCTTCACGGCGATGCTCGCGCATGTGCTGCGGTCGGGCGGGCTGGAGGTGACCGTGCGGCGGTACGACGCGCCGGGGCTGCGGGAAGCGGTGCTCGCACACGAGGGCCCCCTCGTGCTCGGGCCCGGCCCGGGCGACCCGTCCGACCTCGCTGATCCCAAGATGCGCTTCCTGCGCGGCCTGACCGCCGAGGTGCTCCGGGGCAAACGGCACAGCGTGCTCGGCGTCTGCCTCGGGCACGAGCTGATCGCGGCCGAGCTGGGGCTGGAGATCGTACGGAAGGAAGTGCCGTACCAGGGGGCGCAGACGGAGATCGAGCTGTTCGGGCGGCGGGAGACCGTCGGCTTCTACAACAGTTTCGTGGCGCGCTGCGACGACGAGGCGCTTCAGGAACTGGCCGCGCACGGCGTGGAGGTCAGCCGCGCCTCGAACGGGGAGGTGCACGCGCTGCGCGGGCCCGGCTTCGCGGGCGTCCAGTTCCACCCGGAGTCGGTCCTGACGCTGAACGGCGCGCGGGTCGTGCGGGAGCTGGTGGGGCAGCTGCGCGGCACCAGCACGCCCTCGGTGTAGCGCGGTCGGGTCGGGGCCGAGCGGCCCCGACCCGACCGTCCGTCAGCCGAAGAACACCCCGACCTCCTCGTACAGCCTCGGGTCCACCGTCTTCAGGCGGGCCGTCGCGTCCGCGAGGGGGACGCGGACGATGTCCGTGCCGCGCAGGGCGACCATCGTGCCGAAGGCGCCGTCGCGGACGCAGTCGATGGCGTGCAGTCCGAAACGGGTGGCGAGCCAGCGGTCGAAGGCGCTGGGGGTACCACCGCGCTGGACATGGCCGAGGACCGTCGTGCGGGCCTCCTTGCCCGTGCGCTTCTCGATCTCCTTGGCGAGCCACTCGCCGACACCGGACAGGCGGACGTGCCCGAAGGAGTCCAGCGACTGGTCCTTGAGGACCATGTCGCCGTCCTTCGGCACGGCCCCCTCCGCGACGACCACGATCGGCGCGTACGACGCCCGGAAGCGGGACGTCACCCAGGCGCACACCTGCTCGATGTCGAAGCGCTGCTCGGGGATGAGGATGACGTTCGCGCCGCCGGCCAGGCCGGAGTGCAGGGCGATCCAGCCGGCGTGCCGGCCCATCACCTCGACGACCAGGACGCGCATGTGGGACTCGGCGGTGGTGTGCAGCCTGTCGATGGCCTCGGTCGCGATGCCGACCGCGGTGTCGAAGCCGAAGGTGTAGTCCGTGGCGGACAGGTCGTTGTCTATCGTCTTCGGGACGCCCACACAGGGCACTTGGTGCTCGTCGGACAGCCGGGCGGCCACGCCCAGGGTGTCCTCGCCGCCGATGGCGACGAGCGCCTCGACCTCGAGCCCGGCGAGGTTCTCCTTGATACGGCGGATGCCGTTCCGCTCCTTCAGCGGGTTGGTCCGCGAGGAGCCGAGGATGGTTCCGCCGCGGGGCAGGATGCCGCGCACGGCGGGGATGTCGAGACGGACGGTGTCGCCTTCCATGGGACCGCGCCAGCCGTCCCGGAAGCCGGTGAAGTCGTAGCCGTACTCCTGCACGCCCTTGCGGACGATGGCCCGGATGACGGCGTTGAGTCCGGGGCAGTCGCCGCCTCCGGTCAGTACTCCGACGCGCATGGAACAGTCCCTTCGCCGCTGGTGCCTGACGAAGGGTCAGTGTGACGGGCGTCTCACTCGTCGTCGAGGCCGCGCTCTATCGCGTACCTGACCAGTTCCACGCGGTTGTGCAGCTGGAGCTTGCCGAGGGTGTTCTGGACGTGGTTCTGCACCGTGCGGTGGGAGATGACCAGGCGTTCGGCGATCTGCTTGTAGCTCAGACCCTTGGCGACGAGGCGCAGCACCTCGGTCTCGCGGTCGGTGAGCCGGGGTGCCTTCGGTTCGTCGGTGTCCTGGGCGGGGGCGGGTTCGGAGGCCAGGCGGCGGTACTCGCCGAGGACCAGCCCGGCGAGGCCGGGGGTGAAGACGGGGTCGCCGACGGCGGTGCGGCGGACCGCGTCCTGGAGTTCCCCGGTGGAGGCCGACTTCAGCAGATAGCCGGTCGCGCCTGACTTCACCGCCTCCAGGACGTCGGCGTGCTCGCCACTCGCGGACAGCACCAGGACGCGCAGCGCCGGGTCGGCCGCGACGACCTCCTTGCAGACCTGGACGCCGGGCTTGCCGGGCAGGTTCAGGTCGAGCACGAGGACCTCGGGTGCGGCGGCCTTCGCGCGGCGCACGGCCTGGTCGCCGTCGCCCGCGGTGGCGACCACCTCGAAGCCCGACTCGGCCAGGTCCCGGGCGACCGCGTCACGCCACATGGGGTGGTCGTCGACCACCATGACCTTGATCGGGTCCCGCCGGTCCCGCGTGGTCTCCGTCATCGCCGCTCCGCCTTCCCCCGTACGTTCGTCACGTCCTTCGGCACTTTCAACTCGACCTCCGTGCCCTGGCCCGGCACCGAGATCAGCTCCGCGCTGCCGCCGAGGTCGCGCAGCCGGCCGCGGATCGACAGGGCGACGCCGAGCCGCCCCTCGCCCTCGGCCTGGGCGAGCCGCCCCTCCGGGATGCCGGGTCCGTCGTCCCGTACGGTGACGATCACCTCGTCCGGCTCGTCCTCGACGAGGATCCACGCGCGCGCCTGCTCCCCGGCGTGCTTGCGGACGTTGTCCAGCGCCGCCCCGACGGCCGCGGCCACCTCCCGGGCGGCGACCGGCGCCAGCGGCACGGGCGCGCCGGGCTCGGCGAGGCTGACCTTGGCGCCGGCGTACGGCGCGAGCAGGGCGCGCAGGTCGACGGGGCCGCTCTCCTCCGGCTGCTCCTCGACGGTCCGGACGACGGCTCCCTCGGCGGCGTCCTCCGAGACCCGGGAGACGGGCACCAGTCCGCCGGAGACCAGGGTGCGCAGCGCGACCTCCTGCTCCCCGGCCATCCGGCCCAGCTCGGCCGCCTCGCCGCCGATCACCGCGCCACGCCGCTGCACCATCGCCAGCACCTGGAGCACGCTGTCGTGGATGTCCCGGGCGAGGCGCTCCCGCTCTCGCGTGGCGGCCTCGATCTCCAGGGCGCGGGCGAGGGTGCGCTCGGAGGCTCGGGCGACCTCGACGACGTAGCCGATGGCGATGGAGGCGATGCAGACGAGGATGACGTTGTGGACGGTGTCGCGGGCCGGGCTGCCGCGCTCGATCAGGTTGGCGGCGGCCACGAGGCTGGAGGCGAGGGCCGCCCAGCGCCAGCCGCCCTTGATGGCGAAGGCGAGGACGGCACCGGCGGTCCATATCGACGGCAGGGTGGGGCCGCCCGCCTGGACCCGCTCGTGCGCGTCGGCGACGGGCGTGAGCAGGATGCCGGTGATGGCGACGGTGAGGTCGACGGCGAGGAACCGCTTGGTGCAGCGGGCGGCGCTCGCGACCCGGGGCAGTGTGGTCACGGTCCACACGGCCAGCACGGCGTAGTAGGCGACGGCGACCCAGGGGCGGGCGAACTCCTCGTAGGCGGTGGCGAACAGGCCGACCGCGTACAGCATCGTGAGCACCCGGTAGGCGGTCAGCGCACGCCACAGCGGCTGCTCGACCGACATCCTCATGACTCGCTCGCGCTTGGCCATCTCCCCCACCCCCGGACGCGCCCTCCGACTAGGGCTCGGTCCGCCTCTGCTCCGACTTTTCCCTCTCCGCCTTTTCCTTTTCCGCCTGTTCCTTCTCCGCCCGTGCGAGCGCGGCCTTCGCCGCCTTCTCGGCTTCCTTCTCCGCCTTCGCCGCCTCCGCGAGCTGCCGCTTCATGGCCGTCGCGTACATGTCGACGTACTCCTGGCCGGAGAGTTTCATGATCTCGTACATGACCTCGTCGGTCACCGCGCGCAGGACGAACCGGTCGTGCTCCATGCCCCGGTAGCGGCTGAAGTCCAGGGGCTTGCCGATCCGGATGCCGGGGCGCATCAACTTCGGCATGACCTTCCCGGGCGGCTGGATCTTCTCCGTGTCGATCATGGCGACGGGGATGACGGGCGCGCCGGTCGCGAGCGCCACGCGGGCGAGGCCGCCCGGCTTGCCGCGGTAGAGCCGCCCGTCGGGCGAGCGCGTCCCCTCCGGGTAGATGCCGAACAGCTCGCCGCGCTCCAGCACCTCGATGCCGCTCTTGATGGCGGCCTCACCCGCGCCGCGCGCACCGGAGCGGTCCACCGGCAGCTGGCCGACTCCCTTGAAGAACGCGGCCGTCAGCCTGCCCTTCACCCCGGGCGTGGTGAAGTACTCGGCCTTCGCGATGAACGTGACCTTGCGGTCCAGGACCGCGGGCAGGAAGAACGAGTCCGAGAAGGAGAGGTGGTTGCTCGCCAGGATCGCCGGGCCCTCGGCGGGAACGTTCTCCAGGCCTTCCACCCAGGGCCTGAAGGCGACCTTCAGCGGTCCCCCAACAGCGACCTTCATCGCGCCGTACAACAACCGAGTGCCTCCTGTATGTGTCGATCAGACCTTAACCCGGCGCGCTGTCAAAGGCGCCGACGGCCCTGGTCGGTGTCAGTGCCGTCGCGTACGGTGAAGGTCCCGCGAACGCCGTGCGATCCCTGCCATGACGTTCCGTGACCATCCGTGATCGTGTCAGTCCCTTCTCACGACCAGGAGGCCGAAGGTGCCGGTCCTTGCCGGAGCCGAGCCGTTTCGCCACGAGGGCGGGGAGATCGCCGTGCTCCTCTGCCACGGCTTCACCGGTTCACCGCAGTCGCTGCGCCCCTGGGCGGAGCATCTCGCCGCACACGGCCTGACCGTCTCGCTGCCGCTGCTGCCCGGGCACGGCACGCGCTGGGAGGACCTGCGGATCACCGGCTGGCAGGACTGGTACGCGGAGGTGGACCGCGAGCTGCGCCTGCTGTGCGAGCGCCACCGGCAGGTGTTCGTGGCCGGTCTGTCCATGGGCGGCGCCCTGGCCCTGCGGCTGGCCGCGCGGCACGGCGACGCCGTCAGCGGTGTGGTGGTCGTCAACCCGGCGAACAAGGTGCACGGCCTGGCCGCGCACGCCCTCCCGGTGATCCGCCACGTCGTCCCCGCGACAAAGGGCATCGCCAGCGACATCGCCAAGCCGGACAGCAGGGAGCTGGGCTACGACCGGGTGCCGCTGCACGCCGCGCACTCCCTGCGCCAGTTCTTCCGGGTCGCCGACCGCGAGCTGCCGCAGGTCACCCAGCCGGTGCTGCTGCTGCGCAGCCCGCGGGACCATGTGGTGCCGCCCGCCGACTCGGCCCGTATCCTCAGCCGCATCTCGTCGACCGACGTGAAAGAGGTACTCCTGGAACAGAGCTACCACGTCGCCACGTTGGACCATGACGCGGACCGGATCTTCGAGGAGAGCACCGCGTTCATCGGCCGGCTCGCGTCCGGCCTCGGCAAGGAGCCCGGTCTCGGCAAGGAAGGGACGACCGCAGGTGGCTGAGCACGACTCCGACCGCGAGGGCCGCGAGCCGGATGAGAAGGGCGTCCCGTTCGACGAGGAGGCGGCCTGGGCGGCGATCGTCGCCGGGTACGGCGAGGAACCGCCGGACCCGCCGGGCGCCAAGCCGTTCAAGTCGGTCGAGGACCTGGCGCTGCTGGAGTCTCCGACCAACGACGACCGGGTGGGCACGGCCGGGGCGTCCGGGGACACGGTGAAGCCTGCCGACCCTGAGAAGCCGGAGAGGTCGGAGGCCGAGGATTCCGGGTCCGGGGACAAGCCGGCCAAGCCTCTGGGCGGCTCCGTCTCCTTCGCGCCCGGCGTCGGCCCACGCGACTACTCCGCGCCCGAGCCCTCCGACGACGACTTCGACGAGGACGACGAGGGGCATTTCGTGCCGCCGGAGCCGCCCCCGCTGCCGTCCGCCGACGCCACGGCCAAGTTCGCCTGGCTCGGCGTGCTCGGCGGGCCGGTGCTGCTGCTGCTGGCCGTGCTGCTCGGCTGGGACATGACGTGGTGGCTGGCCACGCTGGGGATCGGCGGGTTCATCGGTGGGTTCGCGACGCTGGTGATGCGGATGCGGACGGATGACGAGGACGACGACGACCCGGGACGGGGTGCGGTCGTCTAGACGGCCGAATCTCAGGTAGACGGCCGAAATTCAGGCTGCTGGAATCTTGAGGGCGGCCAGGACCGGGAGGTGGTCCGTGGCCGCCCTCAGGTCTGCGTCGGTCACCCCGGGGTGGCCGGCCGGCACTCCGCAGCCCAGCACCTCGATGCCCTTGGTCGCGAAGATCGCGTCGATGCGCTGGTAGGGGTCGGCGGGTGTCCAGGTGTGCTCGCCGCCCCAGGGCGCGGTCGCATGGCAGTCCAGCAGGGCGTCGGCGAGGCGGCAAAAGGCGGGTCCCTCCGGGCGTTCGTTCAGGTCGCCGCCCGCGATCGCGTGCTCGACGCCCATCCCGGCGAGCCGGTCCAGAAGCAGACCGGCCTGGTCGTAGCGCTCGTCCTTCTGGAGCGACAGGTGACAGCTGAGGACGCCGAGACGGGTGCCGGCGAACCGGACGACGGCGGTGGCGAAGCCGCGGCGGTGCAGGCCGGGGGTGAGGGGCAGGAGGACGTCCTCCGTACGTTCGATACTCGCCCGGAGCGAGCAGAGAATCGCCGGCCCTGCGGCTGTGGCGCCGCCGGTGAGGATGACGAGGTCCGCTGCGCGGGCCAGGCGGGCGAGTTTCTTGCGCCAGCGGAAGAAGCGGGGGGCTTCCTGGAGCAGGACCAGGTCGGGGCGCAGGCGCGGATGACACGGGCCAGGGCGTTTGTGTCGTCGCGCATCGAGCGGATGTTGTAGCTGAGGACCCTGATGACCGCGGAACCATCGGGCTCTGTACGGGAGTTGGGGAGCAGCGACATGTGATCAATTTACGCCCAAGAGCTCGGGGCGCGGGGTTTGTGCGCGAGCACCGGTCGTATGTGGCTGATCGCGCCCGCGCGGCGGAGCCGCACATTGATACAGCCCCGCGCCCCTAAAAAGGCGTCACATGATCGGGTCGGGTTCCCTCGCCAGGTCCGCTGCTCCCACCAGTCCTGCCTTGTTGCCCAGTTCCGCTGCCCTGACCTCGGCCACCGGGCGCCAGTTGCCGCCGACCAGCCAGCGCTTGTAGGACTTGCGGATCGGGCCCAGGACCAGTTCGCCCTCGTCGGAGAGGCCGCCGCCGACGATGAAGGCGGAGGGGTCGAAGAGGGAGGCGAGGTCGGCGAGGCCCGCGCCGACCCAGCGGGCCAGTTCGCGGTAGGAGTCGACGGCCACGCGGTCGCCCTGGCGGGCGGCCATGGAGATGTGCTTGCCCTCGATGCCGTCGGGCGTGCCGCTGCCGAGGCCGAGGAGGATCTCGGCGTTCTCGGGGGTGGCGTTGGCACGCTGCTTGGCGTAGCGGACGAGGGCGCGGCCGGAGGCGTACTGCTCCCAGCAGCCCTGCGAGCCGCAGCCGCACAGCAGGCCGTCCGGCACCATGCGGATGTGGCCGAACTCGGCGGCCACGCCGAAGTGCCCGCGGCGCAGCTTGTTGCCGATGATGATGCCGCCGCCGAGGCCGGTGCCGAGCGTGATGCAGATGACGTTGCGGTGGCCCTTGCCGGCGCCGAACTTGTACTCGCCCCACGCCGCGGCGTTCGCGTCGTTCTCGACGACCACCGGGAGGCCCACGCGGGCCTCGACCTTCTCCTTGAGCGGCTCGTTGCGCCAGTGGATGTTGGGCGCGAAGTAGACCGTGGAGCGCTGCCGGTTCACATAGCCGGCCGCGCCGATGCCCACGCCGACGATGTCATGCCCGACGCGTGCCCCTTCCACCGCCGAGGCGATGGCGTCCACGATGCCCTCAGGCGTGCCCGGGGTCGGCACCTTGTGGGTCGAGAGGATGTTGCCTTTCTCATCGACCACGCCGGCCGCGATCTTCGTGCCGCCGATGTCGACGCCGATGGTGAGTCCCATGAATCCCTCAGTTTCGGTCGAGCCCCGCTACGGCCAACGGTACCCGAGGCACTGCCGTCGGGTTGGCTGTCGTCCGCACGCTGGGCAGGACCGGCGGCGGCACGCCGGTCGCGGCTCGTGAGAGGGCGGGGGCTCAGTCCAGGTCGATGCGCTCCCCAGGGCCGGCGTCGTCGCCCCGGTCATGGCGTTCGTCCAGGTCACGCGGGTCGATCCGGTCGTCGCGGCCGGTCCAGCGCCGCTCCTGGGCCTCGACGGCGGAGCGGTAGGCGGCGAGCAGTTCGTTCCCGGCGGCGGCCAGGTGGTCGAATACGTCCGGGTTGCGTTCGATGACGGGTTCCACGGCGGCCTTGGCCTGCTGGACGACCTGGCGGACGACCTGCTCGGCGGCGGGCCCCGCGACCGCGCCGAACAGCGGTGACTGGATTCCCGACAGCTTGTCCGCGACGGCGTCGACGAGTTTCTTCAGTTCCTCGGCCGCGGAGCCCGGAGGCGGGCCGTACTGGGCGCGGCGGCGGGCCTTCTCCGCCTCGAGGTCCTCGGCACACGCGGTCGCCCAGGCGTCGGGGTCGGTCGCCCGTACCTCGTCCACGGCCTCTTCGCGGGCTGCGTCGGACGGGGGAGCTCTTCGCTCATGGCGGACTCCTGACTACGGTTCGTCCCTACGACGTTACCTCTTCTCACCGCGTCTGCGGCCACACCTTCGGGTCGGGTGCGAAGCGGACGCGCAGCTCGCCCTCGCGCAGGGCGGCCCCGTCGACGGTGCAGCGGCGCAGCGCGGAGGGCAGCGGAACGATTCGGCGGAATCGCCCCGCCGTGACGACGAGTTCGTCGCCGCGCCGGACGAGGTCCAGCTCGTCGCGTATGGCGCCGGGCAGCGGGATGTGCCAGACGAGCACGCCGTCCTCGCCGAGCCGGTCGGTCACCGGCCACTCGACCGGTGGGGCCGGAGCGTCCGGGCCGGCGCCGGGCACGGCGAGGGCGGCCAGGTCGTCGGCGCCGAGCGGGTCGCGTCCGAGGTGGGCGACGGTCCGGACGTCGTACGACTCCCGCCACTCGTCCAGAGTCTTGCGCTGCTGGGCGACCGGGCCGGCCAGCCAGGTGTCCGGGGACGCCTCGGGCAGGACGCGGTTGGCGACGACGACGTCGGTGCGCAGGCCGCGCAGGGCGAGGCCGAGGTGGGCGGCGCGGAGGGCGTCGGCACCGGCCGGGCCGGGCTCGGCGACCAGTCGTACGACGGTGTCGCGGTCGGCGACGACCGCCTGGACGGCGGCCAGCTCCAGGTCCCAGCGGGCGGCGGTCTCGTACAGCCACTCGGCGGGCATGGGGACGCCGGCGAGCCGGCCCAGGATGGGGCGCAGGGCGCGGGCGGCCTGGCGTTCGGGCGGGAGCAGGCGGCGCAGGTAGCGGCGGAGCTCCTCGGGCAGGGCGAGGAGGGCGAGGGCCTGCGGGGCCGGGGGCAGGTCGACGACGAGGAGGTCGTACGTCTCCGACAGCGCGGCGTCGCGCAGGGCGCGCAGGAGGGCGAGTTCCTCGGCGCCGGGCAGGGGGGTGAGTTCCTCGGGGTCGAGGCGGGAGGCGCCGAGGAGGTCCAGGGCGGAGGATGCGCGGTCCTGGAGGGCGGTGAGGTCCTTCCGGAAGTCCTGGGCGGGGTCGGGACGCCAGGCGGTGAGACGGGGTGCGGCTTCGGTCGGCTCGGGGCCCGTGCCGGTTCCCAGGGCGGCACCGAGGGTGTCCGTGCGGTCGGTGCCGAGGACGAGGGTGTGGGTGCCCTCCGCCGCCGCGGCCAGGGCGGTCGCGGCCGCGAGGGTGGTACGGCCGCTGCCGCCGGGGCCGGTGATCAGGATGGTGCGCATGGGGTGACGGTACCGGCCCCTCGTCTGGTCCCCGGCGTTGGTGCTGGCGACGGGTCGGGGGCGCAACCCGGCGCTGCGGGTTGCCGCCCGCGCCCGCCCGTGCCGCCCCAGGCGGCACGACTGTCCGCGGGCTACGCGACTACTTGCCCGACTCCACGCGCTTCTTCAGACCCGCCAGCGCCCGGTCGATGATGACCTTCTCCGCCTTGCGCTTGATCATGCCGAGCATGGGGATCTTGACGTCGACGGTGAGCGCGTAGGTGACCTCCGTGCCCCCTGCCCCCGCCGGCTTCAGAAGGTACGTGCCGTCCAGGGAGCGGAGCATCTGGGACTTCACGAGGGTCCAGGACACCTCGTTCTCGCCGGTCCAGGTGTACGCGAGGACCTGGTCGTCCTTGATCGCTCCCGCGTCCATGACGAGCCGGACCTGCTCGGCGCGGCCCTGCTCGTCGGTCTTGAGCACCTCGGCCTCCTTCACCTCGCCGGTCCAGTCCGGGTAGCGGGCGAAATCGGAGATGACCGCCATGACGTCGGCCGGGGCCGCCTCGATGGTGATGCTCGAGCTGGTGTGTTCCGCCATCGCCGTGGCTCCTCCAGATACGGGCCGGTATGAGGTCGTCGTGCGCAAGCGTGTGCAGCGTGAAGGCTACCGCGCGCGGGACCCGCCGATCTCACCCGACCTGGGACGTCCTCACCATTCCAGCGCCCAGGGCGTCCCGGTCCCCGCGAAGTGCCCCACGTTCACACACTCGGTTGCCCCGATCCGCATCCGCCGCACCAGCGGCTGGTGCACGTGCCCGAAGAGGGAGTAGCGGGGGCGAGTGCGGCGGATGGCGTCCAGCAGGGCCCGGCTGCCGCGCTCGAAGCGGCGCGCGACGGTGTCGTAGACCAGTTCGGGAACCTCGGGCGGGATGTGCGTGCACAGCACGTCGACCTCGCCGACCGCCTCGATCTTCGCCGCGTACTCCTCGTCGCTGATCTCGTACGGCGTCCGCATCGGCGTGCGCAGGCCGCCGCCGACGAAGCCGAAGACCCAGCCGCCGATCTCGACGCGCTCGCCGTCGAGGACGGTCGTGCCGGGCCGGCGTACTCCTGCCACAGGGGCGGCATGTCGACGTTGCCGTAGGTCGCGTACGTCGGGGTGGGGAACGCGGCGAACATCTCGGCGTACTGCTTGCGCACCGCCTTCTCGATCACCGAGGCGCGGTCCGCGCCGACGCCGGCCCACAGCCGGGCCCCGAACTCCCGCGCCTCCTGGAAGCGGCGGGCGGTGCGCAGCGCGACGATGCGGTCGGCGTTCTCGACGCCGAACAGGTCGGGGAAGATGCCGCGCGAGTGGTCGGCGTAGTCGAGGAAGAGGACGAGGTCGCCCAGGCAGATCAAGGCGTCGGCGCCCTCGCCGGCCCTCGCCAGGTCACGGGCGTTGCCGTGCACGTCGCTGACCACGTGCACGCGCGTCCTGTGGTTTCCGGCTGGTGTGGGTGCCATGGCGATCAAGAGTAGGTCGAGCGCCGCACCTGTGAACAGTGGCGGCCCTACCTGCGGTTACTGGTCAGTCAGTTAGTACGTGGACTACTGTGCGCGAAGGAATACCCAACTGTGTGACGCAGCGAACATCTCGACGGGACCCCCTGTCGTAGAAGCCATACCGGCGGGTAACGTCCGGGCAGTCCAGTCGTGCTCTGCATTTCAACAAGTGAATGCCCGAGCACCTGCCCGAGCCTTGGACCGGACCGTCGCATCACACAACGTCGTGGCGCCGGCGCCCTATGAGGAGCAGCAGTCTTGCGCGAGTTCAGCCTTCCGGCTTTGTACGAGGTCCCTGCGGACGGCAATCTGACCGACATCGTCCGCAGAAACGCCGCGCAGCACCCGGACGTCGCCGTCATCGCCCGCAAGGTCGGCGGCACCTGGCAGGACGTCACGGCCACCGCCTTCCTCGCCGAGGTGCGCACGGCCGCGAAGGGGCTGATCGCCGCCGGGGTCCAGCCGGGCGACCGGGTGGGCCTGATGTCCCGCACCCGGTACGAGTGGACGCTGCTGGACTTCGCGATCTGGAGCGCGGGCGCGGTGACCGTGCCGGTGTACGAGACCAGTTCGCCGGAGCAGGTGCAGTGGATCCTCGGCGACTCGGGCGCGACCGCGTGCATCGTGGAGTCGGACGGTCACACGGCCGCCGTGGAGTCGGTGCGCGACCGGCTGCAGGCACTGAAGCACGTGTGGCAGATCGAGGGCGGCGGCATCGACGAGCTGGGGCGGCTCGGGCAGGACGTCACGGACCAGACGGTCGAGGAGCGCGGCTCGATCGCCAAGGCCGACGACCCGGCGACCATCGTCTACACCTCGGGCACGACCGGCCGCCCCAAGGGCTGTGTGCTCACCCACCGCAGCTTCTTCGCCGAGTGCGGCAACATCGTGGAGCGGCTGCGCCCGCTGTTCCGCACGGGCGAGTGCTCGGTGCTGCTCTTCCTGCCGCTCGCGCACGTCTTCGGGCGGCTCGTGCAGATCGCGCCGATGATGGCGCCGATCAAGCTCGGCTGCGTCCCGGACATCAAGAACCTCACCGACGAGCTGGCCGCGTTCCGCCCCACGCTGATCCTCGGCGTGCCGCGCGTCTTCGAGAAGGTCTACAACTCGGCGCGTGCCAAGGCGCAGGCCGACGGCAAGGGCAAGATCTTCGACAAGGCCGCCGACACCGCCATCGCCTACAGCAAGGCGCTGGACACCCCCTCGGGCCCGTCGCTCGGCCTGAAGATCAAGCACAAGACGTTCGACAAGCTCGTCTACAGCAAGCTCCGCGCGGTCCTCGGCGGCCGGGGCGAGTACGCCATCTCCGGCGGCGCCCCGCTGGGCGAGCGCCTGGGCCACTTCTTCCGCGGCATCGGCTTCACGGTCCTGGAGGGCTACGGCCTGACCGAGTCCTGCGCGGCCACCGCGTTCAACCCCTGGGACCGGCAGAAGATCGGCACGGTCGGCCAGCCGCTGCCCGGCTCGGTGGTCCGGATCGCCGACGACGGCGAGGTGCTGCTGCACGGCGAGCACCTGTTCAAGGAGTACTGGAACAATCCCGGCGCGACCGCGGAGGCGCTGGCCGACGGCTGGTTCCACACCGGTGACATCGGCACCCTCGACGAGGACGGCTATCTCCGGATCACCGGCCGCAAGAAGGAGATCATCGTCACCGCGGGCGGCAAGAACGTCGCCCCGGCCGTGATCGAGGACCGCATCCGGGCGCACGCGCTGGTCGCGGAGTGCATGGTGGTGGGCGACGGGCGGCCGTTCGTGGGCGCGCTGATCACCATCGACGAGGAGTTCCTGGGCCGTTGGTGCGCGGACCACGGCAAGCCGGAGGGTTCCACCGCGGCGTCGCTGTGCGAGGACCCGGACCTGCTGGCCGCGATCCAGGCCGCGGTCGACGACGGCAACGCCGCGGTGTCGAAGGCGGAGTCGGTGCGGAAGTTCCGCATTCTGTCCTCCCAGTTCACGGAGGAGTCGGGCCACCTGACCCCCTCGCTGAAGCTGAAGCGGAACGTGGTGGCGAAGGACTACGCGCACGAGGTCGAGGCGATCTACGCGACGTGACCGGCCGGAGGGCCTGCCCTAGGGCGCGAGGACGGTGCCCAGGCCGGCGTCGGCGGGAGTGCCCGCCGTGGCAGGGCCGATGAAGGCGGCTGTGCCGTCGGCGCCGAGATGGACGACGGTGCCGTCGCCGGAGTTCTCGCCCGGGGCGCCGACGGCCAGGCCGACGGCCGAGGTCCCTGTGTAGTCGCCGGCGGCGACCTCCGCGCCGAAGCGGTCGCCGGTCTCGGCAGTGCCGGGGATCCCGTCCGCACCCTGGTTGAGGGACTGCGCGGAGGCCACGGTCAGGTCGGTGGTCAGCCGCAGGACCAGGGCGGAGCCGGCGTCGGCGCGGGCGGTGCCGTCCACGGTGAGGTCCTCGCCGGGCAGACCGGCCAGGACGTCGAGGACGCCGTCACCGTCGACCTCGCGCAGTGCGACCGAGGCGCCCAGGGCGTCGCCCGCTTCGGCGGTGCCGGGGATGCCGTCGGTGTCCTGGTGGACGGTGACGGTGTCGCCGGGATGGTTGAGGCCCCAGGCGTGGCCGCGCTTGATGGTGACCTGCCCTCCGGCCCGGCCCCGCGCGTCGGCGGCGAGCGGCTGGCCCACCACCAGATCGTCGTAGCCGTCCTTGTCGATGTCGCCGGCGTCGAGGGAGCGGCCCGGCGGCACGTGGGCTCCGAATCCGCCGGTGAGGCCGTCCGGGCCGCCGGTGAACTCGAAGACCTTGCCGATGCCGTAGGTGTCGACGACCGTCACCGCCACATCGTCGTAGCCGTCGCCGTCGAAGTCGCCGACGGCGCCGTCGACGGCGACCGCGGCGTCGAAGCTGACACCGTGGGTGTGGACGGTGCCGGTGGCGCTGTCGCGCCAGACGAGCCAGGAGCCGCTGCCGGCGGTGCCGGGACCGAGGCCGATCGCGTCGTCGAGGCCGTCGCCGTCGACGTCCCCCGCCTCCACGTCGGTGCCGAGCCGGGCCGAGTCCGGCGGCCCCCAGTGGGCGCCCGTGGTGAAGGACGTGCCCCCCGTCAGGCCCGAGGCTCCGGTCAGGACGGTGACCGAACCCCGGTCCGCGTTGCCGCCGGTGTCGTTCTCGCCGGGTGAGCCGACCACCAGGTCGAGGCGGCCGTCGCCGTCCAGGTCGCCGGAGGCGGTGGCGGCGCCGAAGCGGTCTCCGGGCTCGACGGCGCCGGGCACCGAGCCGGTGTCCTGGGTGAGCGTGCGCCGGCCGGTCGCGGTGGGGCCCGCGGCGGACCCGGGCAGGACGGTCACCGAGCCCGCCGCCGAGGCGGCCTCGGGAGTACCCGCGACCAGGTCGGAGGAACCCGAGGCGTCGAAGTCGTACGGCGTCCCGGGCCCCGCCGCGCGTGCGGGAAGCGTCGTCAGGCCGGACACGGCCAGCACGGCGCAGGCGACGAGGGCGAGCGCTCGTGCCTCCGCCCTCATGCCTTGCTCTTCAGCCAGGCGACGATGCGGTCGTGCACGCCCGGCTCGCTCAGCAGGGAGCCGCCGTGTGCGGAACCGGAGACGACCTGGGTCTGGATCCGGCCGTTGGGTACACCCTTGTCCTCGGCCGTGGCTTCCAGATCCGTGGAGTGGACGGGCGGCACGAAGTCGTCCTCGGAGTGGATCAGGTACATCGGGGCGTCGGCCGGGTCGACCCAGTTCTTGGAGACCATGCTGCGCCAGGTGTCCCAGCAGGAGGGGTGGAGCGTGGTGGAGGTGTCGCCGGAGTCGGGGTAACAGCGGGCGAGGATGGCCGAGTTGTCGCGCAGTTTGCGCTTCTTGGCGTCGGTGGAGGTGTTGCCGTCGTTCCACGCCCGGTAGGGAGAGGCGACGGGCGAGAGGGCGACCACGCCCTTGAGCCGCAGGGCGCCCGCGCCGTGCGTCGCCGCGTCGGTGGCGAGCTGGCCGCCGGCCGAGGAGCCGAGGAGCAGCACACGGTCGGGGTCGACGTCGAACTCGGCGGCGTGGGAGCGGATCCAGGCGACGGCGTCGGCGACATCGTCGCGCTGGGCGGGCCATGCGGCCTCGAAGTTGAGCCGGTATTTGATGGCGAACACCTGGAAGCCCTCGGCGGCGAAGCGCTCCGCGGAGGAAGACCAGTCGGTCTGGTGGTACCAGTAGCCGCCGTGGATCAGCACCAGCGCCGGCTTGGGGCCGGAACTGCTCTGGTTCCAGTGGGCGTCGAGGGTCTGGCGCGGGTGGGTGCCGTACCGGTGGGTGGAGTTCGCGGCGCCGGCCTGCACGGTCTGTGTCGTGTGGGCGCCCTGGGCGGCCGGGGCCGTCGAGGCCGTGGTGGAGAGGGCGGCGGCGCCGGCCATGGTGAGGGCGGCGAGTGCGGGCAGCAGTAAGCGGCGCATGGGTGTGTGCTTTCAGGCGGAGGAAGCGGAAGAGGAAGAGGTGAATGGATGGCCGGTCCCGCGGCGGCGTGAGGTGTGCCGCGGGACCGACCGGGGTGAGGCCGGGGCGTCGGTGCGTCAGCGGAGCACGGAGCCGAACGTCTCACCGGCCGCGGGCAGGCCGCCGGTGCCCGGCTGGAACGTCGTGACCGGCTGCGTGGCGCCGCCCAGGACGTTGGCCCACGGCACGGCGTGCGCGGATCCGTACGAGACGGGCCCGTTGGGCAGACCGAGGTAGAGCTCGGAACCGGTGGTGTGGAGCGCGGTGCCCACCTTCTGCGCGTTGCCCAGTGCGCCGGGGATGCCGAACTTGCCCGGGTACACGGTCGCGATAAAGGCGCCGTTGGTCAGGCTGAAGGTGTAGACCGTGCCACCGTCGGTGGCGCCGGTGCTGTCCTCGCCGGGCACGCCCACCGCGAGCAGGGTGTTCTGCGCTGTGCTGACCGCGCCCGGGGCGGTGTTCACGGCCGACAGGGACTGGCCGAAGGCGTCCCCGGCCTCGGTAGCGCCCGGGACACCGGAGGCGCCCTGGTAGATGCCGGAGATCTGGGTGAACCCGGTGGCCGTGAGACGGAAGGTGTCGACGCGGCCCGCGTTGGCGGCCTGGGAGCCGTCCTCACCCGGCGAGCCGACGGCCAGGATCGACTCGGTGCCGTTCGCGGAGGTGCCGGCCCGGTACTGCACCAGGGCCAGCGACGCGCCGAACCGGTCGTCGGCTTCCGCGCCGCCCTCGACGGTGTCGAGGTCCTGGTCGAGACCGGTCACGCCGGTCGGCAGCTTGTCGGCGTTGAGGGTGTGGCTGAACAGGGAGACACCGCCGGCGGCGGCCAGCGTGCCGATGGCCTCGCCCGGGGCGCCCACCACGAGGTGCTGCGGCGAACCGGCGATGGTGGAGCCGAACTTGTCGCCCGCCTCCATGGCACCCGGCACGCCCGACTTGTCCTGGTGGATCAGCACGTTGGTGGCGCCGGTGCCGCGCACGTAGACGACTCCGCCCGCATCGCTGAGGCCGCCTGCGGCGTCCTCGCCGGGCGCGCCGACGGCCAGGTACGGATCACCGGCGAGCGTGGTGCCGGCGGCGAGGGCGGCGCCGAACTGGTCGCCGGCCTCGGACGCCATCGAGGCGAGAGCACCGCTGCCGGAGCCCTGCTCCAGGCTGACGGCCGCCTTGCCGGTGGTCAGCCCGGCCGTGGCGCCGTAGAGGATGCTGACCATGCCGGCGTCGGTGGCCGTTCCCAGGTCCTCGGCCGGAGCGCCCACGACGAGGTCGGTGCAGCCGTCGAGGTTGTGGTCGTACGTGGCGAGCGTCGCGCCGAACCGGTCCTTCGCCTCCGAGCCTCCGGGCACCGCGGCGAGGTCCTGGGTGAGCTCGGCGGTGCCCTTGCCTCCGCCGTACACGACCCGGACCAGGCCCGCGCCCGCGTCGCCGCCGACGGCCGCGTCGGGGTCGGCGATCGCGGTGTCGCGGACGCCGTCGCAGTTGAAGTCGGTGACCGGAGCCGCCTGCACGGTGGTGTCCAGCCAGGAGCGCAGGTTGTCCACGCGGGTGCCGACCGCGCCGGTGCGGGTCTCGGCCGGGTCCTGGCCGAAGCAGCCGCCCTGCCAGGACCTGCCGGCGACGGCCACGACCTCGTAGCCGTTGGCTCCGCCGGTTCGCGCGCGCAGTGCCGGGCCGCCGGTGTCACCGGCGCAGACGGCGACACCGTCCTTGCCCGCGAGCTCGAGGTTCGCCGTTGCCGTCGTGCCGACCGTGAAGGCGCCGGCGTGCAGCTTCAGCGGAGACCACTCGGTCTTGGTGCGGCCGAATCCCGGGATCGTGAGGGTCTCGCCGGTGGTGGGCATGGTGGTGCCGACCGCTGCCGGTGTGACGCCGGTGACCGGCGTGGCAAGGCGGGCCAGAACGACGTCACGGTCGCTGCGGGGTACCAGTTCCACGACCTGGCGGACCTGGCCGGTGGTGCTGGTCAGGTCGGTGCGGCCGACGGTGGCGGTGGTGGCCTTGGCGGGCTTGCCCGCGCGGATCTGGAAGCTCTGCTGCGGGTTGTCCGCGAAACAGCTGGCGGCGGTCAGCACCCATCGGGGGTCCACGAGCACGCCGGAGCAGGCTCGTTCGCCGGAGCCGATGTCGAGCCGGGCGGTGAAGGCATAGGCACCGTCGGCGCTCTGGTCGCCGGTGACGGCCTGCGCGGGGCCGCTGGTGAACGCGCCGGTCAGCAGGGCGGCCGTGACCGCCGTACTCAGCAGCGCCGCGCGTGGGCGGAGGGGAGACACGTTCGTTTCCTTCGGGCTTCGAGTGGGGACGGTGGCCGTGCGCGGCCGCCGTGGGGTGGGCAGGTGCGGTCTCGTCACGCGGGTCAGCCGGTGACCCGGATCTCCAGGAGAACGGTGCGAGGCTCACCCAAGCCCTCGCCGACGCCCTTGAGTTCGTTCTTCGGGACGTCGACGGTCTGGCTCTTGCCCTCGGCGGTCAGCTCGGCCCGCACCGGGTGGCTCTCCGTCTGGATACCGAAGACGTCGGGCAGTTCGAGAGTGAGGTAGCCGGTGGTGTGCGTGGCCGCGAAGCAGAACTCGCCGCCGCCGACCCGTGTCATGACCTTGATCTGGTCGGCGGCGTCGTTGCAGGCGGCCAGGGTGATACGACCGTCGCCCCGCTTGAGGCTGATGCCCTGCTCGGCGAGGATCCGGTCCGCCCCGGGGTAGGAGAAGTCCTCCACCGCGACCGGCGGTTGGGCCTCGGCGGCGTTGCTCGGCGCCGTGCTCGGGGCGGCGGTGGCCAGAGCGGTGCCTCCGGCGACGGCGGCGCCGACCATGATGCCGGCGAGCAGGACTTTACGGGCTCTGGATATCACGAGGATTCCTTCCGGGAAGCGACATGCAGGCGCATGCGGATACGGGCCGGCCGACAGACTCCGGTCGGCACCGCGGGCATGCCGGAACGGCATGCCGAGAAAGGATTCAGGAACGCAGCCGTATGGGTGCGCGCGAAAAATCCGGGAAATTCCGCCCGGTCGGCACGATTGCCCCTCGCCCCCAGAACACGTTCCGGCGTGACCGCCTGAACATCCCCCTTCGCGGCCGCCCGGTCCCGGCGGCGATCGCACGATAGCAAGTAATCGCCGCCTAATCACTCCACAGGCGAAACACGCCACTAACACTCTTTGGTCACAATTTTTTCGGATGTGTGCAGCACGTTTTCGGTATCACCATGCCCCGAATGCCAGTTTTTTGACGCATCGTCACCATCCGGTCTCGTGGCGTATATCACAACACCAACCTTCTCGGAGGCGTCCGAAAACCGCCTGTCCGCATTACACGAAAACCCGGATGCTCCAGATCACGGCGTATTCTCACTGGGCCGAAATTCGGCGACTGGTCCGCTGGTCGACCAGAAAAGAAATGGATGCTTGTTCCTTGACGCACAGATCAAGAACCCGGACCGGTACATTCCGGATGGCCGGGGAAGTCCACCGCGCAGCTGTGCCGCGACATTCCGTCCGGGCGCTCTGCCTGGCCCTTTTCCTGTCTCTCACCGTAGGTCTCCTCGGTGTCCCGGCCAGTGCCGCAACGGCGGCCGAGGCCCCTGAGGCGGGCGACGGGACGAGCGTGGACCACATCCCCGCCACCCCGCGAGGGGAGGTCCTCAGAGCCTGGAAGGCGGGCGGACCCGGCGTGAAGGCCGCCGCGGAGGCGGCGCTGCTGGGCACGGACGCGCAGGTGCGCGCGTTTCTCGACAGTGAGAGCGCGGTCGCCGAACTGTCCGACGACCGGGTGGCCACCGTGCAGATCTTCTCGGCCGGCGGCCGGGGCGTGCGCGAGGCCGCCGAGAAGGCACTGTCCGGCACGCCCGAAGACCTGGACACCTTCATGAAGTCGGGCTGGCAGGCGCCGCTGGAGCAGGACCAGCGGGTTCGCGCGACCCAGATCGTCAGTGCCGGCGGCCCCGAGGTGAAGGAGGCCGGCAAGGCCGCGCTGAACGGCACCGCCGAGGACGTACAGCGCTTCATCGCAGAAGGGCAGTACGACGCCCGGCGCAACGACGAGCGCGTGGAGGTCGTGCAGATCCTCAGCACGGGCGGACCCGCCACCAGGGAGGCGGCCCAGGCCGCGCTGGACGGTACGCCCGAGGACGTCACCGACTTCCTGGAGCTCGGCCAGCACATCGCCCGGGCCCGGGACCAGGAACAGGCCACAGTCGAGGACCTGGTCGCCCTGGTGAAGGAGGCCGGCCGACAGGCCCGGGAGGAGACCGAGGCGGCCAAGGAGGCCTCCGCACGCGCCGTCGCGGCGACCAAGCTGGCCAAGGAAGCCGCGCAGAAAGCCGCGGCCGAGACCGCGGCCGCCAAGAACGACGCCACCAAGGCGTCCAACGCCGCCGGCCGGGCCGCCGACGCCGCCCATGGGGCCGCCAAGGCGGCCCAGGAGGCGATCAGCGCCGCCCGCGCCGCCAACACTTCGGCAAGGATCGCGGCCAACGCCGCGTCCCAGGCGGCCTCCGCGGCCGCTGCCGCTGCCCAGGCCGCCTCCCGGGCCCGCAGCGCCGCCGCCGACGCGGCCACGGACGCGGGGAAGGCCGAGGCCGCGCGCAAGGCCGCCAAGGGCGCCTACGCCGCGGCCGAGGGCGCGGAGACCGCCGCCAAGGCGGCCGACCACGCGGCGACCGCGGCCGACGAGGCCGGCAAGGCCGCGAAGGCCGCCGCCGGCGCGGGCGCCAACGCCGACAGCGCGGCGACCGCGGCACAGGAGGCGAGCGGTCACGCCAACGTCTCCGCGGCCCAGGCCCAGCGGGCCCGGGACGCGGCCGCCGATGCCCGGCGGCAGGCGGCAGAGGCCACCCGAGCCGCGAACCGGGCGGTGACCCTGGCGGGGAAGGCCGCCCAGGCCGCCCGGGAGGCCCGGGACGCCGCCAATTCCGCGGCCACCCACGCCCGCAACGCCGGCAAGGCCGCCGAAGAGGCGGCCAAGAACGCCGGTGACGCCGCCACCGCGGCGGCCGAGTCCAAGAAGCACGCCACCGAGGCCAAGAAGGCCGCCGACGCCGCGACCGCAGCCGTGGTCAAAGCCAAGAACACCTTCGACCTGGCTCGCGAGGTGGAGACGGAGGAACTCGCCGACCGCCGGTACACCGAGGTCGAGAAGGCCAGGGCCCTGAAGACCGCGGACGACGAGCGCAAGGCGCGTGAGCAGAAGGCCGCGGCGGAGAACCGCGCGGCCGACGAGGAGGCGGTGCGTCTGGCCGCCGAGGTGCACGCACCGGACGTGGACCTGCCGGCCGCAGCCGCCAAGGCCCGCAAGATCGCACTGCACGTCGCCAAGACCCGCGGCCCGTGGAGCGCCACCACGGCCGAGGCCGCCCTGGCGGGCTCGGACGCACTGGTCGTGGAGTACATCCGCTCCGGCTTGAAGGAGGCCGCCCAGCGCGACGAGTACGCGCGTACGGTCAACCTGGCGTGGCAGTCGGAGTACGAAACCGTCCGTACGGCGGCCAAGACCGCGCTGAACGGCGACGCGGCACAGATCAGCGCCTTCGTCGCGACCGGTCAGCACGAAGCGGCACGCAACGACTACCGCATCCGGGTCACTCAGCTGATGCAGAACGCCGGATCAGCGGTGAAGAAGGCCGGCCAGGAGGCACTGGACTCCGGCTCCGCCGACAAGATGCGGGCGTTCGTCCACACCGGTTACTACACGGCCCGGACGAGCGACGAGCGGGTCCGCGCCATCCAGTTGCGCAGCACGGGCGGACCGGAGCTCAAGGCCGCGGCCGACGTGGCGGTGGCCGGACCGCCGCAGGTGCTGCACCAGTTCATCGAGGTCGAGCAGTACCGCGCGGCGCGCCAGGACAAGCTCACCGCGACCCATGTCTCCCGGGTTCAGGGTCTAATCGCCGGGGCGGCGAAGATCGCGGCGACAGCGCAGGAGGACGCCGCTCTGGCCGCGAAGGTGGCGGCCGAGGCCATCAAGGCGGCCGGAGAGGCGGCCAAGCACGCCGATGACGCGCGGGAGTCGGCGAGGCAGGCGGGAGAATATGCCAAGGAGGCGGACGCGCACGCCGACGCGGCGGAGAAGTCAGCGGCCGACGCCGCTGCCTCGGCCAAGAAGGCCCGGGCCGCCGAAGCCGACGCGAAGCAGGCCGCGCGCTCGGCCGACCTGTCGGCCGACCGTGCCACGGCGTCCGCCGCCGCGGCGCAGGTCTCCGCGAGCGACGCCTGGGCCGCGGCGGACGCCGCGTACGCCTCGTCGATCGAGGCCGGCAAGGACGCGGTCGCGGCGAGCAAGGCGGCGGACGCGGCGGGCGACGTGGCGTTCCGCAAGCTCCAGGAGGAGATCCGCAAGCACTTCGCGGACATCGTCGCCGAGAACGAGGAACGCGCACTGCTCGCGGAGGACGAGGAGTTCGCGGAGTACATGGCCAAGCTGAACGAGATCGACTGGGGGCAGTTGCTGTCCGAGGGCGGCCACTTCACCCTCGACGTCCTCGGTCTGATTCCCGGCTTCGGCGAGGCCGCCGACGGCGTCAACTGCGCCTGGTACTTCGGCGAGGACAACAAGATCGACGCGGGTCTGTCCTGCGCCGGTGCCGTGCCGTTCGTCGGATGGGGCGCCGCGGGCGTCAAGTTCGGCAAGTGGGGCACCAAGGCGGACGGCTTCTTCCGCAAGTTGTTCGGCAACAACCCGGCGTTCGCGCTGTGCGCGCGGTCACTGCGCGCCATGTCGCTCGCACGGGCGGCGGGTTCGATCAGCTGCCCGGTGGGCTTCCAGAACCTGGGCAACGACGTGTTCCAGTCGCCGGGCGGCTTGGTGTACATGCGGGAAAGCGCGACCAAGCACCGCATCGACCATGTCATGGAACACACGCGGCCCAAACCGGACAAGCCGCTGCACAGCATCTTCAAGGAGAAGGACCAGGGCAAGCTCCTGGCGCTGATCGACGACGCCTGGAAGAAGCGCGGCAATCCCCTCCCCGGCCAGGGCAACAAGGTCTTCCCCGTCGAATACGCGGAACCGATCGGAGACGGTGGCGAGAAGTTCTTGTGCATCGTCACCCGGTACAAGAGCAAGATGTACCGCGTCATCAGCGCGTATCCGTCAGCGTCGGGATCGTGCCCGAGGTTCTGACGCGCGCGGCCGGGGCCCGGACCCGCCTGGCCCCGGCCGCGTACTCGGACAAGAATCACCCCTAAGAGCCGACGTACGGCGAACACCACGAAGGACACCACCATGCTTCCCCTCGACCGCCTCCGGGAGCTCCTGCGCGAGCTGGACGACCCCGACCCCGAACACCGGGAGCTGCCCCGGAATTACGACGTCCCGGCCGCCCGGCAGCGCTTTCGGCAGTTCGCCGACGCCGCGGAGCGGCGGTTCGGGCCGTCCGTGTCGGCCGGCATGGGACAGGACTCGAGTTTCCTCGGTGTCGTCTCGGTCCCTGGTGAGGCCACGGGGACGGGCCGGCCCCTGCAGATGGCGATCAGCAATTTTGGCCCCTTCGTCACCGCCAGAGCGGGCCTCCCGGGTCTGCCCGGCTGTGAGGAAGGCCTGGACGACGAGTTCGTGACCTGGCTCGACGAGCTGTGTACCGAACTCGGCTGCGTCTACGTGCCCATCGAACTGCTCATGGAGCCGTACGACGGACCAACTCCCCTGGGAGACGACGAGGCCGGCGAGGCGATTCTGGCGGCGCTGGCGGCCGCGTCCGCAGACGAGGAGGAAGAAGAGGAAGACGATCTTCCGCCAGCTTGGTACGACCGCTACTTCCAGTACATGTGAGGCATGGCCGGGCCACCCTCAGGGCGCGGTGTCCTCCACCAGGACCCGCGCCATCGTGCGTTCGGCGAGGGCCGTGATGGTCACGAAGGGATTGACCCCGATCGACCCGGGCACCAGCGAACCGTCGGTGACGTACAGCCTGGAGTAGCCCTTCACCCGCCCGTAGTCGTCCGTCGCCCGGCCCAGTACGCAGCCGCCCAGCGGGTGGTAGGTGAAGTCGTCGGCGAAGACCTTGCTCGACGAACCGAACAGGTCGTACCGGTAGATCGTGGCGTTCGCCCTGTTGATCCGGTCGAACAGTTTCTTCGCCATGCTCACCGACACGGCACTCTGCGCGGCGCTCCACCCGAGCCGCACGGCACCGGTCGCGGAGTCGTACGAGAAGGACGCCCGCTCGGGGTTCTTGGTGATCGCCAGATAGAGGCTGACCCAGTGCTCGAGCCCCACGGGCAGGGGCGCGATCTCGGCGAAGACGGGGTTGGCAGTGTTGGCCCAGTCGTCGATGCCCATGACCGGCATGGTCGACTGGTTCGCACCGACCGTGTCCCACACGTGGTTGGCCCGGCCGAGCATCACGTTGCCGTTGGTGCCCCAGCCGGCGCCGACGCCGGCGTCCAGGGCGGGGAGAGTGCCCGACTCCCGGGCGCGGACGAGGAGTTCGGTCGTACCGATGCTTCCGCCGCCGAGGAAGAGGTACGTGCAGCCGTACTCCTTGGTCTCGACGACGGTGCCGGTGTCGTCGATCCGCTGGGCGGTCAGTACGTACGTCCCGTCGGCCGCCCTGCTGATCGAGGTCACCCGCTCCATGGTGTGGAGGGTGACGTTCCCGGTGCCGAGCGCGGAGGCGAGGTACGTCTTGTCGAGGCTGAGCTTGCCGTGGTTGTTGCCGTAGATGACCTCGCCCGCGAGAGCCGACCTGGTGGCCGTGCCGGCCGCCTCGCGCTCCATGTGGCCGAAGTCGTAGACGTTGGGCACGAAGGTGGTCTTCAGGCCGGCGTTGGCCGCGTGTTCGCGGGAGATGCGGGTGAAGCGATACCACTCGGTCGACTCGAACCACGCGGGGTCGATGGTGTTGACGCCCAGCATGGAGCGGGCGCGTGGGAAGTAGGTGCTGTACATCTCCGCGGTGTCCACGGTCGGGAACTGCTCGGCGAAGTAGGAGCGGAGGGGGGTCACCGCCATGCCGCCGTTGACCAGGGAGCCGCCGCCGACGCCCCGTCCGACGTACACGGACATGTGGTCGTAGTGCACCCGGTCCAGGACCCCCGGGTAGGCGCTGATGTCCCGGTTGACCAGGTCGAGCCAGAGGAACGTGGCGAGCGGGGCCTCGGTGCGGGTGCGGAACCACATGGAGCGCTGGTCCGGGGCGCGGGTGGAGCAGAAGACCTTGCCGTCGGGGCCGGGGGTGTCCCAGAGGCGGCCCATCTCGAGGACGAGCGTGCGGATGCCGGCCTGGCCGAGGCGCAGGGCCGCCACGGCGCCGCCGTAGCCCGAACCGACGACGACGGCGGGCGCGTGGTCCACGGCGGCCGGTTCGGCTGCCGAGGCGGACTCAAGACCGACACGGGTGAGACCCGCCGCGGCTGCCGCCTGGAGGGCGGCCATGCCGACGATTTGACGCCTTGTCAGCTGACGCTGCATCAGTTTCACTGTCATGCGCGCAGCATGTGCGGATTTTTACGTTCCGCCTAGAGTGCGGGAACCTCGCTCACAGCAAAGCTTTCAGCTTGTCCGCCAGCAGGTCCCAGCGCCACTTCTCCTCCACCCACTCGCGCCCCCGCTCCCCCATCCTGCGGCGCAGTTCGGCGTCCGCGAGGAGCGTGACCACGCGGTCGGCCGCTTCCGCCGGGGAGCCGCCCCGGACCACCCAGCCCGTCTCGCCGTCCAGGACCGCGTCCGGCGCGCCGCCCGAGTCGCCGGCGACGACCGGAAGGCCCGTCGCGGAGGCCTCCAGGTAGACGATGCCGAGGCCCTCGACGTCCAGGCCGCCGCGGCGGGTCCGGCAGGGCATGGCGAAGACGTCGCCGGCGCCGTAGTGGGCGGGCAGCTCGGCCCAGGGCACCGGGCCGGTGAAGCGGACGGAGGCGGCGACACCCGTGTCGTGGGCCAGCCGCCGCAGGTCCCGCTCGTACGGCCCGCCCCCGACGATCAGCAGCACGGCGTCCGGCTCGGCCGCCAGGATCCGGGGCATGGCCTGGATCAGGATGTCCTGGCCCTTGCGCCGCACCAGCCGGGAGACGCACACCACCACGGGGCGGTCCGTCAGGCCGAGCCTCGCCCGGATCTCGTCGCCGCCCGATCCGGGGTGGAAGGTCTTCTCGTCGACGCCCGGCGGCAGCTGCGCCATCCGCGCGGCCGCCTGCGGGCTCAGCGCGCCGGCGATCCGGGAGCGCGTGTACTCGCCGAGGTAGGTGATCGTGTCCGTGGAGTCGCCGATCCGGCGCAGCAGCTGCCGGGCGGCGGGCAGTTGCGCCCAGCCGGCCTCGTGCCCGTGCGTGGTGGCCACCAGCCGTTCGGCACCCGCGCTCCGCAGCGCCGGCGCCATCAGGCCGAGGGGGGCCGCCGCCCCGAACCACACCGACGTGCACCCGTGCTCCCGCAGCAGCCCGACGGCCCGCCGGGTGACACCCGGAGTCGGCAGCAGCATGGTCGTACGGTCCCGTACGACGGTGAAGGGCTGCTCGGCGTCGAAGGCGGCGGTCGCCGCCACGCCCTCCCGGCTCCGCTTCCAGGTCGACGCGTAGACGACCAGCCGCTGCGGGTCCAGCCGCAGCGCCATGTTGTGCAGAAACGCCTGGATGCCGCCCGGCCGGGGCGGGAAGTCGTTGGTCACGATCAGGGTCTTGCGCACGCCGCCGACCCTACCGAACCGCCCCTCACGGCCGTACGCGCCGGCACGTGTGGCACGCTCACAGCTGTCGGGGACATCATGGCCTCCTCGACACGGCACGCGGACGGGCAGGGATCAGGTGAGGACGACGGGCGCGAGGCGGTCCCTGGCATGTCTGCTGGTGGCCTGGTGTCTCACGAGGCTGGTGCTGCTGCTGTTCGTGCTGAAGGTGTACGTCTTCCCGGGCCCGGACGTGACGAGCGACGTGTCCGTGATCTACCAGGGCTGGTACGACGTCCTGCGCAGCGGAACGTTCCCTCAGGACGACGTCACCTGGCAGTACCCGCCCGCCGCCGCCCTGGCGATCCTCTCCCCCGGCCTGCTGCCCTTCCTGCCCTACGCGACCGCGTTCTACGTGCTGGTCTGCGTCACCGACCTGGCCGTCCTGGCCCTGCTGGCGTACGCGGGCCGGCGCCCGGCAGGTCGCTGCGCGGCGCCTGGGTGTGGGTGGCGGGCGTGCCGCTGCTCGGCCCGACGGTGTACGCACGCTACGACGTGATGGTCACCGCGGTGGCCGTCGCGGCGCTGCTCGCGGGGGCCCGGTACCCCAGGGTGATGGGGGCGCTGGCCGCGTTCGGCGCGCTGCTGAAGGTCTGGCCGGCGATGCTCCTCCTGGCCGCGCGCCGACCCGCCTCCTGGGTGTCGGCCCTGGTGACCGGCATCGCGGTGACGGGCGTGTTCGCCCTGGCCATGCCGGGGGCGTTCGCCTTCCTGACCTTCCAGCGCGACCGGGGCACCGAGGTGGAGTCGCTGGGGGCGCTGGTCTTCCATGTCGCCCGGCACTTCGGCTGGCAGGGCGAGGTGCGGCTGAACTACGGCTCGATCGAGTTCCTCGGGCCGTACGTGAGCGAGGTGAGCACGGGCGCGCTGTTCCTGACGGGGGCGGCCTTCGGCTGGCTGGTGCTGTGGCGGCTGCTGGCCCGGCACTTCGAGGAGCACACGGTCGCCGACGCGGCCTTCGTGGCGGTGCTGATGTTCACCACCACCAGCCGGGTGATCAGCCCGCAGTACATGGTGTGGCTGGTCGGGCTGGCCGCGGTCTGCCTGTACTTCCCCGGGAGCCGGATGCGGCTGCCGGTCGGGCTCGTCCTGGTGGCGTGTTTCGTGACGGTGCTGGAGTTCCCGTTCTACTTCGCCAACGTGGTGGCCAGCGACGGCCTCGGACTGACCCTGCTGTTCCTGCGCAACGGCCTCCTGGTGGCCGCCACGCTGCTCGCGGCCCGTGCCCTGTGGCGGGCGACGGTGCCGCGCACGCCCCCCGCTCCCCTGCCCGCTCAGCCCACCCGCACCGACGAGACCCCGGTCTCCACCTGAGCCGAGCCCTGCCGGAACAACCCGCCCGCCAGCACACACTGCACCGCCGTCGCCACCGCCAGCGCGAGGCACACACCGGGCAGCCCGAGCCCCGTCAGGCCGCACGCGAGCGCCAGCTGGACCGCCGTCCCGAGCACCGTCACGCGCAGCAGCTTCGGGGCGTCCCCGCTGCCCTCGAAGACCCCGCCGAGCGCGATGAGGCAGGCCATCAGCAGCAGGTAAGGCCCGACGCAGCGCAGGAACAGCACGCCCTCGCGCGCGACTGCGGGTCCGGCGCCGAAGGCGGCCATGAGCCACGGGGCGGTGACGGCCAGCAGTACGGTCGCGGTGAGGCCTATTGCTGCGGAGACCAGCACGGCCTGCCGCCCGATCTCCCGCCGCACGTCCCTTCCCTCGCCGCGCGTGTGCGCGGTGTGGATGGACGCGGCCTGGCGGACGGCGTAGAAGGCCATGGTCGCCACGTACATGACCTTGTAGGCGATCGAGTACGCGGCCACCGCCGTCACGCCGAGCCGCGCCACGATCGCGACCAGGACCAGGGCGCCCGTCTGCCGCACGGTGAAGTCGGCGGACATGGGCAGGCCGGTCGTCAGGGTCCGGCGCAGGGAGACGACCAGGGACTCGGCCGGTGCCGCGCCGCGGGCTCTCCGCAGCAGTGCGGTGCGCCGGACCGCGACGAGCCCGGCCCCGAGCGCCACGGACCGGCACAGCACCGTGGAGGCGGCGGCGCCCTGGACGCCGCAGAGGTGGATGAAGAACGGGTCGAGGGCCAGGATCAGGCCGTTGGACAGCAGGGCGAGCCGCATCGGGGTTCTGGTGTCACCGGTGCCCTTGAGGATGCCGTCGACGAGTTGCTGGGCGAAGAAGACGGCCATGCCGGGCATGGAGAGCGTGAAGTAGGCGACGGCGAGCGGGAGGGCGGCACCGTCGGCCCCGCCCAGCACCAGCCGGGCCAGCGGTTCGCGTCCCAGGAGGCCACCCGCCACCACCAGCGGCGTCACCAGCGCCCACAGCACCCAGCCGCCGCGCACGGCCGCCCGTACGGCGGCGGGGTCGCGGGCGCCCCGGGCGTGTGCGACCAACACGGTCGTGCCGGAGCCGAAGACCAGGGCGATGCCGAGCAGCACGTTCTCCGTGGTGGTCGCCACGGCCACGGCGGCCACGGCCGGACCGCCCAGCCGGGCGACCCAGACGGTGTTGATGATCCCGGCGGCGACGGACGCCAGGAGCGAGAAGTAGACGGGGCGGGCGAGCTGGAGGAGTTGCGTGCGGTGGGCGTTCACGGTGGCTGTCCCCTGTCCCCCTGGATCCTGGTGAACCTCGATGCGAGCTAACTCGATTCGAGGTAGCTCGTTAAGAGGTAGCATGGGGTTCTACTCACCCGCAAGGAGGGCAGGATCATGCTGGAGCTGTCGATCCTGGGCTTCCTGGCCGAGGAGCCGCTGCACGGCTATGAGCTCAAGGAGCGGATCAAGGCGCTGACCGGCCATGTCCGGCCGGTGAGCGACGGCGCGCTCTATCCGGCGATCACGCGCCTGGTCGGGGCGGGCCTGCTCGACCAGCGCACCGAGCCGGGCGCGAGCGCGGCCCCCCGCCGGATCCTCGCCCTCACCGCCAACGGCCGCGAGGAACTGCTGGAGCGGCTGCGCCGTCCGAAGCAGACCGAGATCACCGACCACGTCCGCTTCAACACGGTCCTGGCGTTCCTGCGCCACCTGCCCGACCGGCACGAGCAGGCCGCGGTGCTGCGCCGCCGGCTGGACTTCCTTGAGACCCCGACGAGTTTCTTCTACGAGTCCGGCAAGCCGGTCCGCGCCGAGGAGACGGACGACCTGTTCCGCCAGGGCATGCTCCGGGTCGCCCGCGCGACGGGCGAGGCGGAACGGGCCTGGCTGCGGGAAGCCATCGCACTGCTCGAACAGCCGGATTGAGGCCGCGGGCGGTCAGGTCCGGCCAGAGCCAGACCACCCGAGCCGGACCTACGACGGCCGGGACCGCCACACCCCGATCAGCCCAGCCGGACCTACGACGGCCAGAACCACCACACCCCGATCAGCCGGGCCGAGCCTATCGCGATCCGGCCCAGTCACACCCCGACCGCCCGAGCCACCACGCTCCGATCAGCCAGCCCGGCCTACCGCGATCCCGCCCCACCACACCCCGACCAACCAGACCCGCGGCGGCCGGGGCCGGCCAGCCAAGATCAGCCGAGCCGGGCCCACCGCGGTCCGGCCGGCCACGGCACCGACGGCCGAGACGAGCCCGCGGGCCGCCCCACGCAGCCCGATCAACGCAGCTCAGCCCAGCTCAGCCCGCAGGTACTCCCGCCACTCCTCCGTGAAGGCCTCCGGTGTCGTCCCCAGCACCTCGCGCATCGCCTCCTCCACCGCCCCGGCCCGCTTCCGGTGCTCCCCGACGGCCCGGTAGAACTCGCCCAGCCGGGACTCGCCCCAGCGGTCGGCGATCAGCCGGCACGCCGTCCAGCCGCTCTCGTAGGCCCGGGCCAGGCGGCTCGCGTCGCCGGTGAAGCCGAAGTCCCCGTCGTCCGGGAGGGCGGACGGGATCTGGCCCTGGGTCACCGCGCGGGACAGTTCGGGGGCGGCCTCGGGCGGGGTGCGGCCGGCGGCCCGGTAGCCGACCCAGTCGGCGTAGCCCTCGGACAGCCAGAGCGGGGTGGCGGGGGTGGTGTGGGCGCGGGTGGCGACATGGGTGGTCTCGTGGGTGACGACGACCTGCTCGCCGACGGTGCCGAGGAGCGCGAACGCGTCCGGGTTGACGATGATGCGGTCCGCGCTCGCTCGCGCCGGTACTCCCGTCTCGCCGGTGGTGACCGCCGCGATCCCGCGGTAGGAGGAGGCCGGCGAGCCGAGCAGCGCCGCCATCCCCTCCAGTGACTTCGGTACGAGCAGGACGACGCGCCGGCCCCAGTTGGTGCCCCACGCCTCCGAGACGGCGGGCACCGCACGGTCGGCCAGCTCCGCGAAGCCGCGCAGCGACCGGCCGGACTGCCCGACGCCGAGAACGAGGCTGCGCTCGCCCCGGACGACCTGCACGACCCCCTGGTCCCACAGTTGCTGGGCGGACTTCCTCGCGGGCCGGTCGGCGTCGACGGACCACTGCCCGTCCGTGTCGCGGCTGAGCCGCAGGGTGCGGCCCGCGGTCACCGGGGCCCGGTCGTACCCCGCGACGCGGTAACGCAGTTCGGCGTCGGCGGTGGCCGTGTCGCCGGTGCGGTGCAGGCCGGTCACGCGGTACGACCAGTCGGCCAGGGGCAGCGCGCGCAGCTGGGCGAAGTCCGCCCCCGTGCCCGTGCGCGCGTAGGCCCGCTCGTCGTGGTCGAGGACCGCGGCGGCCCGCCGGTCGAGGAGCCGCTGGACGTCGGCCGTGGCGCTGTCGGCGGCGGGCGGGCCCCCGCATCCGGTCAGGAAGACGAGCAGCAGAACGAGCGCCACCACCGGGGACCCCGACCTTCGACCAGCCACGCCCCCGATCGTACGGGCGCCGGGCCTTGCCGGTCAGACCCTCGTGACCGACGAGACCGGCATCATCCCGACCGGGTCGTAGCGCACGGGTGCGCCGGGGTAGGGCGCGTGGATGACCTGGCCGTTGCCCATGTACATCCCGACATGGCTGGCGTCGGACCGGTAGACGACCAGGTCACCGGGGCGCGCCTCGGACAGCGGGACCTGCCGGCCGGCGTACCGCTGGGCCTGCGAGGTGCGCGGCAGGGAGACTCCGGCCTGCGCGTACGCCCACTGCATCAGGCCCGAGCAGTCGAAGCCGGAGGGGCCGTTGGCGCCCCAGATGTAGGGCTTGCCGAGCGCGCTGCGGGCGGCGGCGACGGCGGCGGCTCCGCGTCCCGAGGCGGCGGTGGCGCTGCCGAGGTCGAGGATGCCGTCGCGGCCGGAGCGGGAGGCCCGGTCGTAGGCGTCGCGCTCGGTGTCCGGAAGGGAGTTGAGCAGCCGCCGGGCTGTCGCGAGCTTCCGCTCGACGGCCTTCTTGTGGGCGGCGACGGCCTTGCGGCTCTCCTCCAGTTCGCGGAGCTTGCCCGCGGCCTCCTCGCGGTCCTGGGCGAGTTCGCGCATGGCCTCCTGAAGCTCCTTCAGCTCACCGGCCTGGTGGCCCGTGATGCGGTCCAGCCGGGAGGCCTTGTCGAGGTAGTCGTCCGGGTCGTCGGAGAACAGCAGGGCGAGGGACGGATCGATGCCGCCCGACCGGTACTGGGCGCCGGCGAGCGAACCGAGCGACTCCCGCATGGAGTTGATGCGCTGCTGCTGCCGGGCGACCCGCTCCCGGGCGATGCCGACCTCGTCACGCAGCTCGTCGGCGCGCTCGTCGGCCTCGTTGTAGGCCTCGGTCGCCTTCTCGGCCTGCGCGTAGAGGCGGTACACCTTGGCCCGGGTGTCGTCGTACGGTGCGGCCACGGCCGGTACCGCGCCCAGGGCGGCGGCCGTGACGGAAAGGAAGCTGACCGCGACACTGGCGCCCCGGTCGAACCCGGACGGTGCAAGGCGGCGATGGGACCCCACGGGAAGCCGCTCTCCTTCCGCTGGCGGACTAGGAAACGCGGCAGACAGTAGCCCCGCGACAGGGAGCCGCCAACGACCATCCGTGTGTATGCGGCACGACGCCCCGCCACTGACGCAGGTCACTGGCGGGGCGTGGGCTCAGTCGAGGCTGTCGCGATTCGCCCGAACGGCGGACACGGTGTCCTGATCTTGAAGACGCCGGGGGCTGTTGGGGGTCGCGGTGCGGAACGTCAGACGCGGACGCCGAACATGAACGGGCCGCCGATGGTGTCCATCGACTCGTAGCGGACGACCGTGCCGGTGCGCGGGGCGTGGATGATCTGCCCGTTGCCGGCGTAGAGGCCGACGTGGTGCAGGTCGTTGAAGAAGAAGACCAGGTCGCCGACCTTGAGCTGGCTGACCGAGTAGATCTTGGTGCCGATCTGGGACTGCGCCTCCGAGGTACGCGGGATCTGCACGCCGGCCGCGGCGTAGGCCCGGGAGGTGAGGCCGGAGCAGTCGTAGGAGCTCATGCCGGTGGCGCCGTAGACGTAGGGCTTGCCGAGCTGGCTCTGGGCGAAGGCGAAGGCCGCGGCGGCCCGGCCCGAGCTGGGCGGGACGTCGGCGGTGAGGGCGTCGCGCTCGCTGGCCCGGCTGGCGCGGCTCTGCTCGGCGGCGAGTGCCGCCTTCTCGGCGGCGGTGAGGCTGTTGAGCAGCTTCTGCGCGGAGGCGAGCTTGCCCTGGACTTCCTTCTTCTTCTTGCCGAGTTCGGCGCGGGTGGAGGCGAGGTCCTTGAGCTTCTCGGAGGCCTCGGCGCGCTCCTGGGCGAGTTCGCGCTGCTTCTCCTGGACCTTCTTCAGCGCCTCGACCTGCTGGCTGCTCAACTGGTCGAGCGTGGAGGCCTTGTCGAGGTAGTCGTCCGGGTTCGCGGAGAGGAAGAGCTGGACGGAGGGGTCGATGGAGCCGGTCCGGTACTGCGACGCGGCCGCGAGACCCAGGCTGTCGCGCAGCTCGTTGAGCTCCTCCTGGCCGCGGGCGACGTTGTCCTGGATGGTGGAGATCTCCTTCTGGAGCTTCTCCTGCTTCTCCTTGGCCCCGTTGTACTTCTCGGTGGCCTGCTCCGCCTCTTCGTAGAGCTTGTCGACCTTGGCCTTGACCTCGTCCTTGCTCGGCTTCTCGCTGGGGGCGGCGTTGGCGGCCTGCGAGCTGAAGGCGACGGCAGCGGCAGCGGCGGTGGTCAACACGGTCACACGTGCGCGGCTCGGCTGCTTGGGACGACGGTGGGACGCCACGGGTGAGAAGCTCCTTCTCGGCCCCTCCGCCGTCGCTCCCAGTGAGCGATCACCCGAGCGGAGGTTCGGGGCCTGACCCTAGTGACCTTCCTGTGATCAGTTCAAATCCTCAGATGAAAAATCGCGTCACGGTAGGCCAACTTTTCCCCTCGACTCACAGGCAGTAAGGCACACTTGACGCAACGTGGCACATATGTCCCATCAATTCGGGCATCGCGCCCGGACGTTACGCATCGCCCGTACGGTCCCTAAGCTCGCGAAAGGCGCTTCAGCAGCATCGCCGAGGCCACGGGCCGGGCGCCCGCGCGGGCCACACCGTCGGCGACCTCGCGGTCGGTGGAGGCCACGATGACCGGCCGGCCGGGCGGTTCGGCGCGCACCAGCTGGCGGATCAGCTCGTCGGCGGTGACGCCCGGCTTCGAGAACAGCACCCGTACCCCGCGCGGAGGCGCGAGCAGTACCGGCGCGGCCAGTTCGGCCCCGTCGAAGACGCACGTCACCTCGGCGCCGCTCTGCGCCGCCAGCTGCGAGAGCTGCCCCAGCAGCCTCAGGCGCTGCTTCTCCAGCGGCATCTGCGGATAGCCGGTCTTGGTGACGTTGTAGCCGTCGACGACCAGGTGGGCCTGCGGCAGCGCCAGCAGCTGGTCCAGGACCTGCGGGTCGTTCTCGGACAGGGCGCGGGCGGCGATGTCCTTGGGGCTCATCCGGCCCGGCTCGACGGCGTCCACGGTCTCGGCGGGCCGCACCGACACCGGCGGCAGGGCCAGCTCGCGCCGAAGCCCCTGCGTGGCGTCCAGCAGGGTGTCCAGCAGCAGCCGCACCCGCATGTCCTCGACGCTGCGGCCCTCGCGCGCCGCCCGGCGCGCCGCCTCCAGGGCGGCCTCGGTCTCGCCCAGCCGGGCCTTGAGCCGCCGGGTCTCGCTCTCGGCGGCGGACACCTGGGCCTGCCCCTCGGCGCGGACGGCCTCGATCTCACCGTGCGCCTTGCGCAGGGCGGCCTCGCCGCGCTTGACGTCGCTGAGGGCGGCGCGGAGCTTGCGGTGCAACGACTCGGCTTCCTTCTTGGCCGATTCCAGCTCCGTGCGCAGCCGCTCCGTCTCGGCCCTGGTGTGATCACGGGCCCGGGCCAGCTCGGCGCGCAGCCGCTCCAGCTCGGCGCGGTTCTCCTCGTCGGCCCGCTCGGCGTCGGCCCGCTGGGCCTCCTCGCCGGCGGCGGTCACGAGCTTCACCCAGCCGGGCGGCCGCAGTACGTAGGCCGCGGCCGCCACGTCGAGCGGGTCCGCGGCCGGGGGCGGGGAGCCTGAGTCGAGGGCGCCGGTCAGTTCCGACTGGGCCTCTCTGAGCTTCTCCCCGATGCGCTGGCGGAACAGCGGGTCGGTCTCCAGCGCCGCGGCCATGGCGTTGCCGGCGAACTTGGCCCGGCGATTCGGGGCGAACCGGGCGTACTGCCTGAGCTGCGCCGGCAGCTCGCCGACCGTCAGCGAACCGAAGCCGTCGGAGACGATCTGGACGACCCTGCGGCGCACGCCGTCGGGCAGCGGACGGTCGAGCACCTCGGCGGCGCCGTCGCCCGGCCCCCCGCCCGTGGTCTCCGCCATCCGTCACACCCCAATGCTGTGCGGGTCCCGCTCCCCTCAGGAGCCGGCACCCGGCCTGTCCACGAGTTCCACCTGGTCCACCGCGTTGCACCACCGGCAGCGCACCGACTCGATGGTCTCACTGAGCACCTCGCGCTCCTCGACCTTCGGCTCTCCGGCCAGGTCGAGGTGGACGTACTCGACGACCTTCGACGAGCGGGTCACGTCGAACCTCGTGAGGTTGCCGCAGAGGGAGCAGCGCCACCGCGTCGAGGCGGTCGGCAGGGGAACCGTCATCGTGGCCTGTTCTCTTTCCTTCTAGTGTCCGTGACGCCACCGGCATCCCCGGTGCGTGTGGCTCGTAACCCTACGGCCTGGCGAGTCCTCGCCGCCCGCGCGCCCACGGCGGCGAGGCGGTCTGTGCGGTTGCGTCCGGTTACGTCATGCTCTGTGTTCATGATCAGCAAGTGGAGTGCGCCGATCGTCCGGGCCGGCAGATCGGTCCGGGGGTCGTCGGCGCCGGTGACGTACTCACTGATCGCTCTGTGCTGCGCGGTCTTCCTCGCCGGCCCCGCCTCGGGCCTCAGTCCGGCCTACGGCACGGGCGACGACCTGCTCGCCGCGCAACGGGCCTATTTCCGGCGCTGGGGCGTGATCCCCGCAGAACTTTTCGAGGGGTCCGCCGGATCGGCCCTCACCCCCGCGACGGCCCTCTTCGTCCACGGCAGCTGGGTGCACCTGCTCGGCAACATGCTCTTCCTCTACGTCTTCGGGGCGATGACCGAGGAGCGGATGGGCCGGGTGCAGTTCACCCTGTTCTACGTCGGCTGCGGCTATCTGGCCCTGCTGGGCTACGCCGCAGCCAACGCGGACTCCGAGCAGTCCCTGGTCGGTGCCTCGGGGGCGATCTCGGCGGTCCTCGGTGCGTTCCTGTATCTGTTCCCCCGGGCCAGGGTGACCAGTCTCCTGCCGTTCCTCTTCTTCCTGCCGGTGCGCTTCCCGGCCTGGGTCGTGCTGCCGTTCTGGGCGGCGCTCCAGTGGCTGGCGGCGGGGCGGGCCTCGGACGGGCCGGGCGTGGCCTACCTCGCCCACCTGATCGGATTCGGGCTCGGCTTCGGCTATGCGTCGGTCCGCTACGGCCGTCCCACCAGCCCTACTAGAGTGAAGGCCGCCCCTGCTCCGGCCCCCGAGGGAGAGAACCAGCCGTGATCACCGCGATCGTCCTCATCAAGACCAGCGTGGACCGGATCCCCGAGATCGCGGAGTCGATCGCCGCGCTGGACAACGTCAGCGAGGTCTTCTCCGTCACCGGCACCTACGACCTCATCGCGATGGTCCGGGTGAAGGAGCACGAGGACCTGGCGGAGGTCATCCCCGGCCGGATCAGCAAGATCCCCGGCGTGGAGGGGACCGACACGCACGTGGCGTTCCGTACCTACTCGCAGCACGACCTGGAGGCGGCGTTCTCGATCGGGCTGGACAACTGAGGAACCGCCCCTGATCACGGACCCGGGACCCCGGATGAAGAGTTCTTCATCCGGGATTCATCATCGGCTCCGGGTTCCGGCCGCAGGATCGGGCACATGGCTTTCTCCCGTCGTATGGCGGCCCTGTCCGCGGTCGTGGTGATCCCGCTGGGCATCGCCGCGACCAGCTACGCCCTCTCGGACAGTCCCGAGTCGCCCAAGGTCCCGTCCCAGCAGGTGGAGCTGGACAACAGCTCGCCCACGCCCACCTCCACGCTCACACCCCCCGCGAAGCCCACGCCGGGCGACAAGGCCGTCTCGCGGCCTCCGGTGACCGACAGCTCAGCGAGTGACGATGACGACGACGACCGCAGCCGGGGCACCGGAGACGACGGACCGGGCGACGACGACGGCGCCGGCTCTGACAACTGACGCCGGCCGCCGGCGCGTCTCCGCCCGGGTCCGCATCCTGCTCTGGCTGCTGCTCGTGATGGCGGTCGCGCTCGCCTCCGTCGCCATGACCACCCGCTCGTTCCTGCTGCGGGACGTCGACAACCGGATCAACCGCCTGCTCACCCAGGAGACCGGCGAGTTCGCCAACTTCGAGGAGCAGGGCGGGGATCCGCGGACAGGCCGGCCGTTCACCGACGCGGACCGGCTGTTGACGGTGTTCCTGGAACGGCAGAACCCCGACGCGGACGAGGAGCTGATCGGCCTGGTGACCAGGACCGACGGCAGACTCCGGCCGCTCCGTCAGCAGCACGACGTGCCCGGCGCCCTGCCCCTGGACCGGGACGTCGACGCCCTGCGCCGCATCTACGATTCGCCCGCGCCCTCCGGTGTGCTGCACCGGCCGGAGGGCGAGATCCGCTGGGCCAAGGTCACCGTGGCCCAGCAGGGCCGGGAGCCGGACGCCGCGTTCGTCGTCGCCTTCCATCCGGAGCGCGAGCAGGCCCGCGTGAACAACATGTTCCGCACGCTGCTCGTCATCTCCGGGGTCGCCCTGCTGCTGACCGTCGGCATAGCCTGGGCGGTCGCCGGGCGGATCCTCAGACCCGTGCGCGTGGTGCGCACGGCGGCCGCACAGCTCACCGAGCAGGACCTCACCCAACGGATCCCGGTACACGGCAACGACGACATAGCGGCTCTCGCCGAGACGTTCAACGGCATGCTCGACCGGCTGGAGCGGGCCTTCGCCGCCCAGCGCGAGTTCGTCGACGACGCGGGCCACGAGTTGCGCACGCCCATCACCATCGTGCGCGGCCATCTGGAACTGATGGGCGACGACCCGGCCGAACGCGAGGAGACCATCCGGCTGGTGACCGACGAGCTGGACCGGATGAGCCGCATCGTCGAGGACCTGCTGCTGCTCGCCAAAACCGAACGCCCCGACTTCGTCTCCCCCGAGCCGGTCCAGGTCGCCGAACTCACCGCCGACGTCTACGTCAAGGCCCGCACGCTCGGCGAACGCGACTGGCAGCTCGCCGAGGTCGCCGACCTGGAGGCCGAGCTGGATCCGCAGCGGATCACCCAGGCCATGGTGCAGCTCGCGCAGAACGCCGTACAGCACACCACGCCCGGCCAGACCATCCGCATCGGCTCCCGCACCGACGGCCCGCACCTGGAGCTGTACGTCGCCGACTCCGGACCCGGTGTGCAGCCCCAGGACACCGAGGTGATCTTCGAACGCTTCCGGCGCGGCACGGCCCGCCGCGGCGCCCGGGGCTCCGGCGCCGGACTCGGGCTGTCCATCGTCAAGGCGATCGCCGAGGGGCACCGGGGCCGGGTACGGCTCCACGACACACCAGGTGGCGGCGCCACCTTCGCCCTCGTTCTGCACGCACCCCGGGCACCGGAAGGGAACCCCACGTGAACCGCATCCTCATCGTCGAGGACGAGGAGCGCATCGCCTCCTTCGTGGAGAAGGGCCTGCGCTCCAACGGCTTCACCACGACCGTCGTCACCGACGGCGACGCGGGCTACGAGTACGCCCTGACCGGCGGCTTCGACCTCGTCGTCCTGGACATCGGACTGCCCGGCCGGGACGGCTTCACGATCCTGCGCGAGCTGCGCGAGGCGCGGGTGACGGTGCCGGTGATCGTGCTGACCGCGCGGGACTCGGTGCGGGACACGGTGGCCGGGCTGGAAGGCGGCGCCGACGACTGGATGACCAAGCCGTTCCGCTTCGAGGAGTTGCTGGCCCGGGTGCGGCTGAGGCTGCGGACGGCCGCGCGGGCGCCGGAGGTGACGGTGCTCAAATGCGGCTCCCTGAGCCTGGACCTGCGCACACGCCGGGCCCGCTCCGGGGAGCGGACCGTCGACCTGACGGCCCGTGAGTTCGTGCTGCTGGAACTGTTCCTGCGGCATCCCGGGCAGGTGCTGTCCCGGGAGCAGATCCTGTCCCATGTGTGGGGGTACGACTTCGACCCGGGATCCAACATCGTGGACGTGTACGTGCGGACGCTGCGCAAGAAGCTGGGGGCGGAGCGGGTGGAGACGGTACGCGGGATGGGATACCGGCTGCCCACCGGCTGAGGGCCCGGTGAAGGCCCGAGTGAAGGCCCGGGTGAACTTCCTTTCATCTTCGGCTCATCGACGACTCACCCCCCGGGCGAATCCTCGATGACGTGACGCTGAACCTCCGATCCACCACCGCCCTGTGCGCGGCACTGACCGTCTGCCTCCTGCTCGCGGTCCCCGGGAACTTCCCGGGACTCGGCGCCGACGCCCGTTTCACGCTCGCCGTGTTCGTCCTGGCGACCTGCGCCTGGATCGGGACGTCGATCGACGACACCTACATCGCGCTGGGCGCCGGGCTCGCGCTCACGGTGACCGGGGTGATCAGCAGCGACACCTTGTTCGGCACCCTCGGCGATGCCACGGTGTGGCTGCTGATCTGCGCGTTCGTGCTGGCGGCCGCGGTGAGCCGGACCGGGCTCGCCGGGCGGGCGGCGGTGTTCCTGGTCAGCGGGGCTCGCACGGTACGGCAGCTCGTGCACCTGACGACGGCGGCCCTGGTCGTCACGGCGTTCGCGGTGCCCGCGACCTCCGGCCGGGCCGCGCTCGCGCTGCCGGTGTTCCTCGCCCTCGCCAAGGTCCTCGCCGACCGGAAGCGGCTGGTCGTGATGCTTGCGCTGCTGTTCCCGACCGTGATCCTGCTGTCGGCGGTGGCGACCCTGATAGGCGCCGGCGCGCATCTGATCACCGTGTCGGTGCTGTGGGAGGCGACCGGGCAGCACATCGGCTTCACGGAGTGGCTGTTGCTGGGTCTGCCGCTGGCCGTGGCCTCCTCGCACCTGGCCGCCGAGCTGGTCCTGCTGACGACGACCCGGCGGGCGGACCGCCACGGCCCGGTCCACATCACCCCCGAGCAGATCCAGCAGCACAGCGAGCAGCCGGTGACCGGCCCCTGGAGCCAGGCCGAGAAGCACTGCGCCCTGCTCATGGCCACGGTGGTGCTGCTGTGGTGCAGCGAGCCGCTGCACCACGTGCCGCCCGCGCTGGTCGCGCTGATCGGCGCAGTCATCGCCTCCTCGCCCGCCCTCGGCACCGTACGTCTGAAGGACGCGCTGAAGACCGTGCCCTGGTCGCTGCTGCTGTTCATGGCGGCGACGATGGCGATGGGCGTCGCGCTCACCGACTCCGGAGCGGCCAAGTGGCTGGTTTCCGGGCTGCCGACAGGTGGGGCCCCGGTGGTGTTCCTGGCGGTCGTGATCGCGGTCAGCACGGCCGCCCACCTGGTCCTCCAGTCCCGCTCCGCCCGCTCCTCCGTCCTGGTCCCGCTCGTGGTGGCCGCCGCCGTCGGCGTCGGCGTCAATCCGGTCGCCGCCGCGCTCGCCTCCACCGCCGCCGCCGGCTTCTGCCACACGCTGCCCGCCTCCGCCAAGCCGGTCACGCTCTTCGCGCAGATCCCCGGCACCCCCACCTACACCCCGCGCGACCTGCTGCGGCTGTCCGCCTTCCTGGCCCCGCTGACCGCCGCGCTCGTGCTGCTCTTCGCCGTCGCGGTGTGGCCGCTGCTCGGCATCTCCGTCACCCGTTAAGGAGCCCCACCCATGCTGACCCGTGTCGTCGTAGCCCCCAGCGGCTTCAAGGAGTCCCTGTCCGCGGAGGCCGCCGCCGACGCCATCGCCGCGGGCGTACGCCGTGTCCTGCCCGACGCCGAGCTCGATCTCGTCCCGCTGGTGGACGGCGGCGAGGGCACGGCCGTCGCCCTGGCCGCCGCGACCGGAGGCCGGCTCGTCGCCGTGCCCGCCACCGGCCCGATCGGGGAGACCGTCGGCACCCACTTCGCCCTGCTGGGCTCCGGGGACACTGCGGTCGTGGAGATGGCGGCCGTCGCGGGCCTCTCCCTCGTCCCGCGCGACCTGCGCGACCCGGGCGCCACCACCACGTACGGCGTCGGCGAGCTGATCCGCTCCGCGCTCGACCGGGGCGTGCGGCGGATCCTCGTCGGCTGCGGCGACTCGGGCACCTCCGACGGCGGCGCGGGCGCGCTCCAGGCGCTCGGGGCCCGGCTGCTGGACGAGCAGGGCGAGGAACTGCCGCCCGGCGGACGCGAGTTGACGCGGCTGCACCGCGTCGACCCGCGGGGCCTGGACACCCGCCTCGCGGACGTGGAACTCCTCGTCGCCTGCAACCCGTACAACGTGCTGTGCGGCGAACGGGGCGTCGCCCGGGTCTTCGGCCCGCAGAAGGGCGCGACGCCCGAGCAGGTCGAACAGCTGTCGGCCGGGCTGGAGAACTGGGCCTTCGTCCTCACCCGCGACGTCGCCGTCCCGGACACCAACCTCCGGTACGGTCCCGGAACCGGGGCCTCCGGCGGCCTGGGCGCCGGCCTCGCCGCCCTGGGCGCCCGTCTCCTCCCCCGCTTCGACGTACTGCTGGACCACCTCGACCTGGACGCCCGGCTGGCCGGCGCGGACCTGGTGATCACCGCCGAGGGCGCCCTGGACCACCAGACGCCGCGCGGCAAGGTCCCCGCCGAGGTGGCCCGCCGCGCCAAGCTCCACGGCCGCCCGGTCCTGGCCCTGGCGGGCACGCTCGGCGAGGGCGCGCACGAGGTGCCCGGCGTGGACGCGTTCAGCGGCATCCTGCCGGCGCCGATGGCCCTGGCGGAGGCCCTGGTCCGGGCGAGCGAACTGCTCACGGACGCCACCGAGCGGGCCCTGCGGATGATCGTCCTCGGTACCCGGCTACCGGTGCTCCCCGGCGCGGCCGTTCAGACGGACGTACCCGCCGCCGTCGAGACGGAGGTGTCCGGCACGCAACGCCCGTCCTCCGTACGGTAGGTCCACCGCGCTCCGTCCGTCACGAGCTCCTTCACGGCCCGCACGAACCGCTCCACGTGCTCGTCCGGCGTGCCCGCGCCGAAGCTCACGCGGATGGCGTTGAGGGACTTCTCGCCGGGCGCGGCCTCCGGCGCCCCGCACTCGCCCTGCGTCTGCGGGTCGCTGCCGAGGAGCGTGCGCACCAGCGGGTGGGCGCAGAAGAGCCCGTCCCGCACGCCGATGCCGTACTCGGCGGAGAGGGCGGCGGCGAAGTGCGAGCTGTTCCAGCCCTCGACGACGAAGGAGAGCACACCGACGCGCGGCGCGTCGTTCCCGAAGAGGGACAGGAACCGCACCTGGGGGACGTCGGCGAGCCCTTCCCGCACCTTCCCGACCAGGTACTGCTCGCGGGCGACGAGCGTGTCGAAACCGGCCTCCGTCAGCGCCCTGCACGCGGAGGCGACGGCGTAGGCGCCGATGACGTTGGGCGATCCGGCCTCGTGACGGGCGGCGCTGTCGTGCCACTCCACGTCCACTCCCCCGTCCGCGCGCCGGGTGACCTTGCGGCTGGCGCCGCCGCCCGCGAGGTACGGCTCCGCTTCGCGCAGCCAGTCGGCCCGCCCGGCCAGCACGCCGGAGCCGAAGGGCGCGTAGAGCTTGTGCCCGGAGAAGGCGACCCAGTCGACGTCGAGGTCCCGGACGGACACGGGGTGGTGGGGGGCCAGCTGGGCGGCGTCGAGCACGATCCGGGCGTCGTGGGCGCGCGCGGCCGCCGCGAGCTCCCGTACGGGCCACAGCTCGCCGGTGACGTTCGAGGCGCCGGTGACGCAGACGAGGGCCGGGCCGTGGGAGTCCCGCTCGGCCAGGGCGCGCTCCAGGGTCTCCACGGCCTGGCGGGGGCTGCGCGGAGCGTCGAGGTAGGTGACGCGGGCGTCGCGCCAGGGCAGCAGCGAGGCGTGGTGCTCGGTCTCGAAGACGAAGACCTGGCAGCCGGCCGGGAGCGCGGCGGCGAGCAGGTTGAGGGAGTCGGTGGTGGACCGGGTGAAGACCACCTCGTCACCGTCCCGGCAGTCGAGGAACTCCGCGACCGTCCGGCGGGCGTTCTCGAACAGGTCGGTCGACAGCTGGGACAGGTACCCGGCACCGCGGTGGACGCTGCCGTAGTACGGCGCGTAGGCGGCGACGTCGTCCCAGACGCGCTGGAGCGCCGGGGCGCTGGCGGCGTAGTCGAGCGCGGCGTAGGTGACCTCACCGCCGGTGACGAGCGGAACGGTGACGTCCCGGCCCAGAACGGGCAGTGGGGCACAAACGGACGGGGCGGCGGCGACGGTGGAGACGGACATGGCGGAACTCCCGTGAGAGACAGGGGTGGAGAGAAAAAGGGTGTGCGGAGGCGGGGCTCTGCGGCCCTAGCGCATTCGCTTGCTCACGGAAGGCTCCTCGACGACCAGGACCCCTGGGATCGAGGGGTCCGCGCTTGCCGTAGACCTTGCTGACTACGGCCTGGTCTTCACCCGGGGCACCCCGCCACGGACGGAGGGTTGCCGGACAGCCTGCCGGGGCCTCATGACTGTCACTCATGACCTGGAAAGGAACGTACGAGAATGATCGAGGTCCCGCAACCCGCGTCCGGATTGCGGGACACCCCGCGCTAGGCGTTGCTCGCCGCCACCCACCGCTCCAGCGTCCGCTTGGCGGCCCCGGAGTCGATCGACTCGGCCGCCTTCGCCATGCCGGCGCGGATCTGCTCGGCCAGCGGACCCTGGCCGGGATCGAGGGCCACCAGGGCAGCCGCCGAGTTCAGCAGGACCGCGTCGCGCACCGGGCCCGTCTCGCCGTCCAGCAGGCGGCGGGCGACCTCCGCGTTGTAGGAGGCGTCCGCGCCGCGCAGGGCCTCCACGGGGACGAGATCGAGGCCCACGTCGCGTGGGTCGAACGCCTCCTCGGTCACCTTGCCGTCCCGGACGACCCACACCCGGGACGTAGCCGTGGTGGTCAGTTCGTCGAGGCCGTCATCGCCCCGGAAGACCAGGGACGAGTGGCCGCGCTCGGCGAAGACGCCCGCGACGATCGGCGCCATGCGCGGGTCCGCGACACCGACGGCCTGGGACCGCACCTTCGCGGGGTTGGTCAGCGGACCGAGGACGTTGAAGATCGTCCGGATGCCCAACTGGCCGCGCGCCGCACCCGCGTGCCGCATCGCCGGGTGGAACTTCGCCGCGAAGCAGAAGGTGATCCCGGCGTCCTCGGCGACCTGGGCCACCCGGTGCGTCGGCAGCTCCAGATTGACGCCGAGCTTCTCCAGCACGTCCGACGCCCCGGAGGCCGAGGACGCCGCGCGGTTGCCGTGCTTGACGACCTTCGCACCGGTACCGGCGATGACGATCGCCGACATCGTCGAGATGTTGACGGTCTTCGCCCCGTCGCCGCCCGTGCCGACGATGTCGACGGCCGGGCCCGGCACCTCGATCACGTTCGCGTGCTCGTACATCGCCCGGACGAATCCGGCGATCTCCTCGACGGTCTCACCCTTGGCCCGCAGCGCCACCACGAACCCGGCGATCTGCGCGTCCGTCGCCTCGCCGCGCATGATCAGGTCCATCGCCCACGCGGTGTCGTCGGCGGTCAGGTCCCGGCGGTCCAGCAGACCGTTCAACAGCAGGGGCCAGGAGCGGCCCGCCGCGGTGTCGCCTCCAGCGGGGGTCACAGCGCTCATAAGCCGCTCCAGGGTCAGGCGTCCCGCACTACGGGACGAGAGTCTCAACGGGGTCCACCCTATCCAGCCCCGGGGCACCACGAAGGGCCCCGTCCGAACACCGGACGGGGCCCTTTGCGTGGCGTGGCGAAGCAGTGATCAGTGGTGGCCGTGGCCGCTCGTGATCTCCCGGTACTCCTCGGCGGTCGGCTTCGGGATCTGGGCTCCCTCGCCGTAGTAGGACTCGCTGAGCTTGGCGCGCAGCTTCTCGGAGCCCTTCACCTTGCGCTCGACACCGTTCTCGTCGACCGTCGGGCCGATCTCGGCCGGCACGTACTGCTCGTGCGCCGTGAGCGTGTACATCTGCTCCTGGCTGAGCGGCTCGTGCACCTCGATGAACTCACCGTGCGGCAGGCGCTTGATGATGCCGGTCTCGCGGCCGTGCAGCACCTTCTCCTTGTCCCGGCGCTGGAGGCCGAGGCAGATGCGCTTGGTGATGATGAAGGCGATGACCGGCCCGGCGAAGAACCCGATCCGGACGAACCAGGTGACCGCGTTGATCGACAGGTGGAAGTGGGTGGCGACGATGTCGTTGCCACCGCCGATCAGCATGATCATGTAGCCGGTGACCCAGGCGACACCGAAGGCGGTGCGCGTCGGGGCGTTGCGCGGCCGGTCCAGGATGTGGTGTTCGCGCTTGTCCCCGGTGACCCACGACTCGATGAACGGGTAGAGGGCGATGATCCCGAGGAAGAGACCGAACAGCACCAGCGGGATGAACACGCCCAGGACGAGTGTGTGACCCCAGAAGTCGATCTCCCAGCCCGGCATCGCTCGGACGAGACCCTCGGCGAAGCCCATGTACCAGTCGGGCTGTGCACCCGTCGACACCTGGTCGGGGCGGTAGGGGCCCAGGACCCAGATGGGGTTGACGGTCGCGATGCCGGCGAGGGCCGCGATGACACCGAAGACCAGGAAGAAGAAGCCTCCGGCCTTGGCCATGTAGACCGGCAGCAGCGGCATGCCGACGACGTTCTTGTTGGTCCGGCCGGGACCCGCGAACTGCGTGTGCTTGTGGTAGAAGACCAGGATCAGGTGGCCGACCACGAGCCCGAGCATGATGCCGGGCAGCAGCAGGATGTGGATCGAGTAGAACCGGGCGACGAAGTCGGTGCCCGGGAACTCCCCGCCGAACAGGAACATCGAGATGTACGTGCCGACGATCGGCATGGACAGGATCGCGCCCTGGGTGAAGCGGACACCGGTGCCGGAGAGCAGGTCGTCCGGGAGCGAGTAGCCGGTGAAACCGGTGAACATGCCCAGGACGAACAGCAGGAAGCCGAACAGCCAGTTGATCTCACGCGGCTTGCGGAACGCGCCGGTGAAGAACACGCGCATCATGTGCACGAACATGCCGGCGAGGAAGATGATCGCCGCCCAGTGGTGGATCTGCCGGATGAGCAGACCGCCGCGGACGTCGAAGCTGATGTCCAGGGTGGAGGCGAACGCCTCCGACATCAGCTGCCCCTGGAGCGGGACGTAACTGCCGTGGTACTCCACCTCGTTCATCGACGGGTGGAAGAACAGCGTCAGGTACACACCCGTCAGGATGATGATGATGAAGCTGTAGAGGCAGATCTCACCGAGCATGAAGGACCAGTGGTCCGGGAAGATCTTGCGCATGTTGGCCTTGGCCAGGGAGTAGATCCCCAGGCGGCCGTCGGCCCAGTCGGCGACCCGCTCTCCGGCGGGCGCCTTGCGGCGTTCTTGTGCAGTGCTCATCCGCGCTCCCAGAAAGCAGGGCCGACGGGCTCTTCGAAGTCGCCGAGCGCCTCGAGGTAGCCCTCGTCGTTCACGGCGATGCGGAGCTGCGGCAGGGCGTGACCAGCGGGACCGAAGATCACTCGGGCACCGTCGGAGAGGTCGAAGGTGGACTGGTGGCAGGGGCAGAGCACGTGGTGCGTCTGCTGCTCGTACAGGGAGATCGGGCAACCGACGTGGGTGCAGATCTTCGAGTACGCGACGATGCCCTCGTGCGACCACTCGAGCTCGCGCTTGTCCTTGATGTTCTCCGGCTGGATCCGGACGATCATCAGGGCGGCCTTGGCGATCTCGTTCTGGAAATCGTGGTCGTGCTCCTCCAGGCCCTCGGGCTTGGCGAAGGTCAGCGAGCCGACCGCGACGTCCGACGGACGCAGCGGCTCGTTCGTGTTCATGTTGACGAGCAGCTTGCCCTTGGACCAGAGCGTGTGACGCAGCTTGTCCTCGGGCAGCGGGCCGAGGTCGCGCAGCAGCACGACGCCGGAGAGCGGCACCAGCGTGAGCGCGCCGAACATGGTGTTGCGGATCAGCTTGCGGCGGCCGAGCGCGGACTCCTTGGCGCCCTGCTTGAAGTCGGCGAAGACCTTCTCGCGGACCTCGGGCTCCGCCTCGATCGGGTGCCGCTCGTCGGCGATCTCCACGTCCGACATCAGGGTGCGGGCCCAGTGGACGGCGCCCGCGCCGATGCAGAACAGCGCGATGCCGAGCGTCATGCCCAGCGCGAAGTTCAGCGCGCTGATGTGGCCCAGCGGGAAGATGTAGACCGACTTGTCGACCGGGATCGCCACGAACGCGGCGATGAAGGCGATGGTGGCCAGCATCGACACCGTGAACATCAGGGCGACCGAGCGCTCGGACCGCTTGGCGGCCCGCTCGTCGACGTCCTGGATCCGGTGCTCGTGGGGAGGCAGGCCCGGGTCGGCGAACGGGTGCTCGTCCGCGGGGCTCAGCGCGCCGTGCCCGTCATGTCCTGCGGACTGCTCGGCAGGCAGGTTCTCTTCTGGAATGTCTTGGCTACTCATGACTTCTTGGCCTTTGCGGTCCGGGCGGCGACCCACACGGCGACGGCGATCAGCCCGCCGAGACCGAAGACCCAGCCGAACAGGCCCTCGCTGACCGGCCCGAGGCCGCCGAGCTCGAGGCCGCCGGGGCTCTCGGTCTTTTCGCTGTTGACCGCGTCGAGGTAAGCGATGATGTCCTTCTTGTTCTTCTCCGACAGCGTGGTGTCGGGGAAGGACGGCATGTTCTGCGGGCCGGTCTGCATGGCCTCGTAGATGTGCTTCGGGGCGACACCCTCGAGGGTCGGCGCGTACTTGCCGTGCGTCAGCGCACCGCCCTTGCCGGTGAAGTTGTGGCACTGCGCGCAGTTGGTGCGGAACAGCTCACCGCCCTTGGCGATGTCGGCACCCTGGGGGCCGTACTGCTCCTCCGTCGGGATGGCGGGACCGGCGCCCAGCGAGGCGATGTAGGCCGCGAGCTGGTCGATCTCGGCCTGGGTGTAGATGTTCTTCTTCTTGGGGACCTGCGGGCCCTGGGAGGTGGCGGCCGGCATACGGCCGGTGGCCACCTGGAAGTCCACGGCCGCGGCGCCCACACCCACCAGGCTCGGCCCGTCGGAGGTGCCCTGACCGCCGGTGCCGTGGCAACTGGCGCAGCCGACCGAGTAGAGCTTCTTGCCCTCCTCGATGGTGAGGGACTGGGCGGTTTCGTCGGCCTCAGCCTTGCTCGTGGGTGCGAACACGGCGTACAGCCCCCCGCTGAAGAGCAGCGCGAGGAGTAGGACGACGACCGCCGCCAACGGGTGGCGTCGTCGTGCGGAGAGCTTTTTCACGGATTACCCCGGTGTCAGGATCTTCTGCGTCGGTGCTTCTGGGATGCGTGCCTCGTCGGGCGCGCGCTGCGGTCCCGCTACTTGATCATGTAGATCGTGGCGAAGAGGCCGATCCAGACGACATCGACGAAGTGCCAGTAGTAGGACACGACGATCGCGGCGGTCGCCTGCTCGTGGGTGAACCTCCGGGCCGCGTAGGTCCGGCCCAGGACCAGCAGGAAGGCGATGAGACCGCCCGTCACATGCAGGCCGTGGAAGCCGGTGGTCAGGTAGAAGACCGAGCCGTACGGGTCGGAGGACAGGGACAGGCCCGCCTCCTTGACCAGCTCGGTGTACTCGAAGACCTGACCGCCGATGAAGATCGCACCCATCACGAACGTGACGATGAACCACATCCGCAGCTTCTTCACGTCACCGCGCTCGGCGGCGAAGACGCCGAGCTGGCAGGTGAGCGAGGAGAGCACCAGGATGGTGGTGTTCGTCGCCGAGAACGGGAAGTTGAGATGGCTGGCCATCTCCTTCCAGTGATCGGGACCCGTCACCGATCGCAGGGTGAAGTACATCGCGAAGAGGGCCGCGAAGAACATCAGCTCGGAACTCAGCCAGATGATGGTTCCGACGCTGGTGAGGTTCGGCCGGTTGACCGACGGGTGCGCGTGCCCGGTTTCTACTGTCGTTGCTGTCGCCACGACCGACATTATGTCGGTCGCTTATCCCGCCCTCACTCCGGGGGGTGCCGTTCGGAGTGTCCGAACCGGTCGTACCGGTGTTGACGTGGTGTTCAAGGGAGTAGCATCCGGCCCAACGGGCCTGTCCTTACGACGCTGACGTCACGGAGGAACAATGCAGCCGACCGCCACGGTGCTGGTCTACAGCGACGACTCCAACACCCGCGAGCAGGTGCGGCTCGCCACGGGACGGCGGCCGGCGCCGGACGTTCCCTTGGTGGAGTTCGTGGAGTGTGCGACTCCGGGGGCGGTGCTCAAGGAGTTGGACCGGGGTGGGATCGACGTCTGTGTGCTGGACGGCGAGGCCGTGCCGATGGGGGGCATGGGGGTCTGCCGGCAGATCAAGGACGAGGTGTTCGACTGTCCGCCGGTGTTGTTGCTCATCGGGCGGCCGCAGGATGCGTGGCTCGCGACCTGGAGTCGCGCGGAGTCGGCGGTGACGTTGCCGGTGGAGCCCGTGGAGTTCGCTGCGGCCTTGGCTTCCCTGCTGCGGGAGAGGGCGGCTTCGAACGCCTAGGAGCCCGGGACGTCCGGTTGTGTGGCGACCTGCGGGTGCGTGGGGGTTGTTCGCGCCCACGCGGCGACCGCGTATCGACACTGCCCCGCGCCCCTTCTGGTCAGGCGCTCTGAGGGCGTAGACGGGCCCTGTCCGCCGGTGTGGGGCCCTCTGGGGTGCCGGCTGTCAGGGCGCTGCCTGTGCGCCACTGCTTCCACTCGAGGTTCCAGTCGCCGAAGCCGTTGCCGAAGGGGGCCATCGTGTCGCCGGCGGAGTTTACGACCTTGACGATGTCGCCCTCGCGGATGTTCTCGTAGAACCACGCGGCGTTCTCGGTGCTCATGCCGGTGCAGCCGTGACTGACGTTGGCGTAGCCCTGGGAGCCGACGGACCAGGGGGCGGCGTGGACGTACTCGCCGCTGTGGGTGACCCGTACGGAGTGGTGGACGATCAGGTCGTAGAAGTCCGAGGCGCCGATGCTGGCGCTGGTCATGCGAACGGTGCCTTCCTTGGCCAGGACGACCTTGACGCCGTTGCGGGTTTCGTAGCCGGGCATGCCCGTGGTGACCGGGATCTGCCGGACGATCTCGTCGTTCTTGTAGACGGTCATCTGGTGTGCCGCCGCGTCCGTGACGGCTATGACCTTGTCGGCGGTGTTGATCGTCAGGGGCTTGGCCTTGCCGCCCCGTATACGGTCGCCGATCTTGATGCCCTCCAGGTTGCTGCGGGCCTGGAGGGTGGCCTGTGCGGGCCAGTAGTCCTTGGGGCGGTAATGGAGCTTCTTGTCGTCCACCCAGTGCCAGGCGCCCTCCGTGGCGGGTATGGAGGAGACCTTGAGGGCCCGTTCCACGACGGCCCTCTGGGCCCTGTCCTTGACGGGCTGGCTCAGCTCGGCCGTGACGGGCTGGCCGACGCCGTAGGTCCCCGCCTTGGGGCCGAAGGTGACGTCCAGGCGCTTGTGGGTGGTGGGCTTGCCGGTGTCGAAGGTGAGGACCTTGCGGCCGGGCGCCCCGTCCTCGTCCTCGGTGCTCACACGGACCGTGTAGCTGGCGTTGGCGGCGAGCGGTGAGGTGCTGTGCCAGCGGCCTCCGTCGGCGGCGAGTTCGCCGGCCACGTAGCGTCCGGCGGCGTCGTAGGCCGTGACGTCCGTGATACGCCCGCCGGAGTCCTCGGCGACCACTTCCAGGGGCTTGTCCGGGTCGGCCTTCTTGCGGCCCCCCGAGGGGGCGTTGAAGGAGATCTGGTCCGCCGCGTCGTAGGGGCGGTGGGAGAGCGGGTTGCCGTCCGAGCCGCAGGCGGTGACGCCCGCGCAGAGGGCTATCACCAGCAGCGTGCAGCTGACGACGGGGCGGGAGGTCGCTATATGGCTCATGGCCTCACGCTAGGAAGCCGCGTCAAGCGCGGCACGCCGGATGACTCGAACGAGTGACACGTATTGCGGCAAAAGCAGGGGCCCGGACGCTCCTTTCGGAGTGTCCGGGCCCCCAGGCGCTCGGCTCGTGTTACTGGGTGCGGTTCTCACCGCGGTAGTACTCGAAGACCCAGCCCCAGACACCGATCAGGATGATCGGCAGCGAGAAGTACAGCAGCCACCAGCCGATCGCGATGGACAGGAAGGCGAGGGCGCCGCCGATGGCCAGGGAGAGCGGCTGCCAGCTGTGCGGGCTGAAGAACCCGACCTCGCCGGCGTCGTCCGCGACGTCCGCCTCCTTGTCGTCCTGCGCACCGACGTCGACCCGCTTGGCCGTGAAGCCGAGGTAGAAGCCGATCATGATGCACAGGCCGAAGGTCAGGAAGAGGGCTGTGGTGCCGGCCGGCTCCTTCGACCACACGCCATAGACGATCGCCATGACGAGCACGAAGGCGCTCAGCCACATGAACATCTTGCCCTGGATCTTCACTTGCCGGCCTCCTTGCCGCCAGCGAGGGCCTTGTCGCCGTGGCCCACGTTCTCGAGCTGGTCGAGAGCGGCGATCTCCGGGTGGTGCAGGTCGAACGCCGGGGATTCACTGCGGATCCGCGGCATGGTGATGAAGTTGTGCCGCGGCGGCGGGCAGGAGGTCGCCCACTCCAGGGAGCGGCCGTAGCCCCACGGGTCGTCGACGCCGACCGGCTTGCCGTACTTGGCCGTCTTCCAGACGTTGTAGAAGAACGGCAGGATCGACATGCCGAGCAGGAACGAGCTGATCGTCGAGATCGTGTTCAGCGCGGTGAAGCCGTCGGCCGCGAGGTAGTCCGCGTACCGGCGCGGCATGCCCTCGGCACCCAGCCAGTGCTGGACCAGGAACGTGCCGTGGAAGCCGATGAACAGCGTCCAGAAGGTGATCTTGCCGAGGCGCTCGTCCAGCATCTTGCCGGTCCACTTCGGCCACCAGAAGTGGAAGCCGGAGAACATCGCGAAGACCACGGTGCCGAAGACGACGTAGTGGAAGTGGGCCACCACGAAGTACGAGTCCGAGACGTGGAAGTCCATCGGCGGCGAGGCCAGGATGACACCGGTCAGACCACCGAAGGTGAAGGTGATGAGGAAGCCGGTCGCCCACAGCATCGGTGTCTCGAAGGACAGCGAGCCCTTCCACATGGTGCCGATCCAGTTGAAGAACTTCACACCGGTCGGGACCGCGATCAGGAAGGTCATGAAGGAGAAGAACGGCAGCAGCACACCGCCGGTGACGTACATGTGGTGCGCCCACACCGTCACGGACAGGCCCGCGATCGCGATGGTCGCGCCGATCAGACCCGTGTAACCGAACATCGGCTTGCGGGAGAAGACCGGAATGACCTCGGAGATGATCCCGAAGAACGGTAGCGCGATGATGTACACCTCTGGATGGCCGAAGAACCAGAAGAGGTGTTGCCACAGCAACGCGCCGCCGTTGGCGGAGTCGAAGACGTGGGCACCGAACTTGCGGTCCGCCTCGAGGGCGAACAGCGCGGCCGCCAGGACCGGGAAGGCGAGCAGGACCAGCACACCGGTCAGCAGCACGTTCCAGGTGAAGATCGGCATGCGGAACATCGTCATGCCCGGAGCGCGCATGCAGATGATCGTGGTGATGAAGTTGACCGAGCCGAGGATGGTGCCGAAGCCGGAGAAGGCCAGACCCATGATCCACATGTCGGCGCCGATGCCCGGGGAACGGACCGCGTCCGAGAGCGGGCTGTAGGCGAACCAACCGAAGTCGGCCGCGCCCTGCGGCGTGAGGAAGCCGCCCACCGCGATGAGCGAGCCGAACAGGTACAGCCAGTAGGCGAACATGTTCAGCCGGGGGAAGGCCACGTCCGGCGCGCCGATCTGGAGCGGCATGATCCAGTTCGCGAAGCCGGCGAACAACGGCGTCGCGAACATCAGCAGCATGATCGTGCCGTGCATCGTGAACGCCTGGTTGAACTGCTCGTTCGACATGATCTGGAGACCAGGCCGGGCGAGCTCGGCGCGCATGAACAGCGCCATCACGCCACCGATGACGAAGAACGCGAACGACGTCACCAGGTACAGCGTGCCGATCGTCTTGTGGTCCGTCGTCGTCAGCCACTTGACCACGACACTGCCGCGGTTCTGGCGCCTGACCGGCAGCTCGTCCTCGTAGTGGGACCCTGCTGCCGCGGCACCCTGGGGTTCGTTGAGGATGCTCACAGGTTGTTCGTCTCCCGGTTCTTCTCGTGGCTCGTCTGCGCGATGCCGGCGGGAACGTAACCGGTCTGCTGCTTGTCCACGAGGTCCTTGAGGTGCTGCTCGTAGCGCTCGGGGGAGACGACCTTCACGTTGAACAGCATCCGAGAGTGGTCGACGCCGCAGAGCTCGGCGCACTTGCCCAGGAAGGTGCCCTCCTTGTTGGGGGTCACCTCGAAGGCGTTGGTGTGGCCCGGGATGACGTCCTGCTTCATCAGGAACGGCACCACCCAGAAGGAGTGGATGACGTCACGCGAGGTGAGGACGAAGCGGACCGTCTTGCCCTTGGGCAGCCAGAGCGTCGGACCCGGGTTGTTGGTCTGCGGGTTCCGCGTACCGGGGGTGCCGCAGTCGTAGACGCCGCCGGCGCCTGCCGGGAAGTCGTCCTTGAACCGGTCCGGGATCGCGTCCAGGTCCGGCGACTTCTTGGCGTCACCGGTGGAACCGGCGACCGGCTCGATGTAGTTGAAGCACCAGCTCCACTGGAAGCCGACCACGTTGACCGTGACGTCGGGCTTCTTCTTGAGGCTGAGCAGCTCGGACTCGTCACGGGCGGTGAAGTAGAACAGCACCGAGACGATGACGAGCGGGACCACGGTGTACAGCGCCTCGATGGGCATGTTGTACCGGGTCTGCGGAGGAACCTCGACCTTGGTGCGGCTGCGCCGGTGGAAGAAAGCACTCCACAGGATCAGACCCCACACCAGCACGCCAACGGCGAGCGCAGCCGCCCAGGACCCCTGCCACAGGGAGAGGATCCGCGGAGCCTCTTCCGTGGTCGGGGTGGGCATACCAAGGCGGGGGAAGTCTTCCCAGTTGTACGAGCAACCGGTGGCTGTCGCCAAGACCAGGCCCGCGGTCAGTGCCTGCAGCAGCTTCCGCCGCATCGGGCGCCGCGGCGAGCGGTCGGAGCCGTTGGGACTCACGTAGCGCCTTCCCGAGAGTCTCGCCCGCGCGGATCGGCTGCGGCCTGGCCTTCTCGCTGGTCGGTCGCCGCCCTGCGTCGGGCAGGGGTTTGGATGTTTATGCGGACCAAACCCTAGCCGACGCCCTCCGGGGGTTCGCGGGGAGGGGGGCGTTCGCGCGCCGTCGGTCACCCCGAAGGGGTGGGCGGGGTGCCTATTGGGTTGGGGGTGCGGCTTGTGGGGCGGGTGCGGGTGGTTGGGGGGCATTCGCGCCCACGCGGCGGAGCCGCATATGGACGCAGCCCCGCGCCCCTCGGGCGTTAGCGTTGCTGTGTGGCTTACTTCGATGCTGCTTCCTCCGCTCCTTTGCATCCCGTTGCTCGTCAGGCGCTCTTGGCCTCGCTCGACGAGGGGTGGGCCGATCCTGCTCGGTTGTACCGGGAAGGACGGCGGGCTCGGATGGTGCTGGACGCGGCGCGGGAGGCTGCTGCCGAGGCGGTGGGGTGTCGGGCGGACGAGTTGGTTTTCGTGTCGTCGGGGACCCGGGCTGTGCATTCGGGGATCGCGGGTGCGTTGGCCGGGCGGCGGCGGGTCGGGCGTCACCTGATCGTGTCAGCGGTCGAACACTCCTCCGCGCTGCATGCGGCCGAGGTGCACGAGGCGGCCGGCGGGACGGTCACGCAGGTGCCGGTCGACCGGGGCGGGGCGGTGGATCCGGCGGCGTACGGCGATGCCCTGCGCGCGGACACGGCACTGGCCTGTCTCCAGTCGGCCAACCACGAGGTGGGGACCGAGCAGCCGGTGGCCGAGGTGGCCGAGGCGTGCCGGGCGGCGGGGGTGCCGTTGCTGGTGGACGCGGCGCAGTCGCTGGGGTGGGGGCCGGTGGAGGGTGGCTGGTCGCTGCTCACGGCCAGCGCCCACAAGTGGGGCGGGCCGGCGGGTCGGGCTGCTCGTCGTCCGCAAGGGTGTGCGGTTCGCGCCACAAGGGCCGGTGGACGAGCGGGAGTCGGGCCGGGCGGCCGGTTTCGAGAACATCCCGGCGATCGTGGCGGCGGCCGCGTCGCTGCGCGCCGTACGGGCCGAGGCGGCCGAGGAGGCCCTGCGGCTGCGGGAGCTGACGGAGCGGATCCGGGTACGGGTGCCGCGGACGGTGCCGGACGTCGAGGTGGTCGGCGACCCGGTGCGCAGACTGCCCGGCGTCGTCACCTTCTCTTGTCTCTATGTCGACGGAGAGGTCCTGCTGCACGAGCTGGACCGGGAGGGTTTCTCGGTCTCGTCCGGGTCGTCCTGCACGAGCAGCACGCTGACGCCGAGCCATGTGCTCCGGGCGATGGGCGTGCTGAGTGAGGGGAACGTGCGGGTGTCGCTGCCGCCGGGGGCGGCGGAGGAGGATGTCGAGCGGTTCCTGACCGTCCTCCCCGGGGTCGTGGCGGCGGTGCGGGAGAAGCTGGGGGCGCCGGTCGCCTCCGACGTCGCCCGCGAGGAGAACGTCCTGGTCGTCGACTCCCTCGGCAAGCGCTGTCCGATTCCGGTGATCGAGCTGGCGAAGGTCATCGGCGACGTACCGGTGGGGGGCATGGTCCGGGTGCTGTCGGACGACGAGGCGGCGCGGCTCGACATCCCGGCGTGGTGCGAGATGAGGAACCAGGAGTACGTCGGGGAGGAACCGGCGGACCGAGGAACGGCGTACCTGGTCCGCCGAGCGAGCTGAACACCTCAGGGGCGCGGGGCTGTGTCGGTGTGCGGCTCCGCCGCACGGGCGCGACCAGCCCCCACGCGCCCTCAGCCGGACCCTGTGGGTCAGGCCAGGTGCGCCTGAACCTCCGCCGCGGCCTCATCCCCGTACGCCTTGGTGAACCGCTCCATGAAATGCCCGCGGCGCAACTGGTACTCCTGCGTCCCGACCGTCTCGATGACGAGGGTCGCCAGCATGCAGCCGACCTGGGCGGCACGCTCCAGGGAGACGCCCCACGCGAGGCCCGAGAGGAACCCCGCGCGGAAGGCGTCGCCGACGCCGGTGGGATCGGCCTTGCGCTCCTCGTCCGGGGTGCCGACCTCGATCGGGTCTTCGCCGGCCCGCTCGATGCGCACGCCCTGCGCGCCGAGGGTGGTCACACGGTGGCCCACCCTGGACAGGATCTCCGCGTCGGTCCAGCCGGTCTTGGACTCGATGAGGCCCTTCTCGTACTCGTTGGAGAAGAGGTACGTCGCCCCGTCCAGCAGGATGCGGATCTCATCGCCGTCCATCCGGGCGATCTGCTGGGAGAAGTCGGCGGCGAACGGGATGGACCGGGAGCGGCACTCCTCGGTGTGGCGGAGCATGGCCTCCGGGTCGTCCGCGCCGATGGAGACCAGGTCGAGACCGCCGACGCGGTCGGCGACGGTCTTCAGCTCGATGAGGCGGGCCTCGCTCATGGCGCCGGTGTAGAAGGAGCCGATCTGGTTGTGGTCGGCGTCGGTGGTGCACACGAAGCGGGCGGTGTGCAGCGTGTCGGAGATGCGGACGGATTCGGTGTCGACGCCGTGCCGGTCGAGCCAGGCCCGGTACTCGTCGAAGTCCGCGCCCGCGGCGCCGACCAGGATCGGGCGGGTGCCGAGCTGTCCCATGCCGAACGCGATGTTCGCGGCGACGCCGCCGCGGCGGACGTCGAGTTTGTCGACCAGGAACGACAGCGAGACCGTGTGCAGTTGGTCCGCTACAAACTGGTCGGCGAAGCGGCCGGGGAAGGTCATGAGGTGGTCGGTGGCGATGGAGCCGGTGACTGCGATGCGCACGGCGTGGACTCTCCTGAGGGAGGCGGACCTTGACACTTCACGCTATCGGGTGGGCGGGGCCGCTCTGAAGGCATCAAAACTACCCGATAGTAGATCTTTCTCCGTGAGGTCCGGCGTGCATACGGTGCGGATATGACGAACCTCAAGATCCAGGTGCCCGTTCCGGTCGATCTCGAAGGCGATCTCGCGTCGCTGCCGGGCGACGGGGCCCGGATGGCTCCCCACTGGGCGGTTCCCGACCGGGTCGCCTCCCGGCCGGTCTCCCCGGCCCTGATCCACGGTGTGACCGTACCCCCGGCGTCGGCGCGGATGCTCGACGCGATGTCGGACTACGGGGACTGAGGGGAGCACTGCCGGGAACCGTGCGCTCCCCCGCTGCGTCCCATCGCTGTCCCCCGTAAAGGGGATGCGGGATACGACCCGACAGCGGCCCGTTTCGGACCGGGCCGGGTCCCATGGGACAGCTGTGCAGCCGAAGGAGCGATGCGGTGAACACCGAGCGACCCGACAACGACGACGACGCCAGGGAAGTGGGCGGCGCCGGATCCGCCGACACCCCGGAGGTCGAGGAGCGGGGTTCGGCGGACGCCGCTGAGGCCGCTGGGGCTTCTGATGCCGCTGAGGCTTCCGAGACGCCGGGTGTTGACGCGGCCGCCTCCACCGCGGGGGCAGAGGCTGATGCTGAGGCGATGGACGGCGCCGATGCCGCCGAGGCCGGAAAGGGCGACGCGCCCCCGGCGGCCGAGGAGACCAGCCCATCGGAGACCGAAGCCGGGAAGACCGACACGCCCGAGGCCCGGGAAGGCGACGCCGAGGAAGCCGGTACCGACAGTGCCGGCACCGAGGAAACCGGCCCGGCACCGGAAGCAGACGCGGAAACGGCCCCCGCGCCCCACCACGAGCTCCCCCACGACGAAGAGCCCCCGGTCCGTCCGGGCAGTGGGCGGTCTCGGACGCCCGCGATCATCGCCTCCGTCGCCGCCGCCGTGCTGCTGATCGGCGGTGGTGGGGCCTGGCTCGCGGCCAACGCCTCCGGCGGATCCGGCGGCGGTACGACGTCCGGCGCGCCCGGTGGGGACGGCACTCCCCCGCCGCTCGCGCTCGACGGGTACTCGGAATCGACGTCGGGCGGCGGCAACGGCTTCGCGCCCGGTGAGCCCAACCCCTACGGCGTCACCTACCGGGTCGACGGCCCGCTCCCGGACGGCCCCGGTGAAGCCCCGGTGTACCGGGCGCGGGGCGAGGTCACCAAGGGGGAGGTGGCCCGGCTGGCGAAGGCCCTCGGGGTCGCGGGGTCGCCGGTTGCGCAGGGCGAGGTCTGGAAGGTCGGGGCCGGTCAGGACGGTTCGGGGCCGAGCCTCCAGGTGAACAGGCAGGCGCCGGGGGCATGGACCTTCAGCCGGTACGCCCCGGGCACCGACGACTGCAAGGGCACCGCCTGCACCGCTCCGCAGTCCGGCGGCAGTCCGGTGAGCGAGGCGGAGGCCGAGAAGGCCGCGGCGCCCGTGCTGAAGGCATTGGGTCAGGACGACGCGAAGCGGGACGCGAGCCAGGTCATGGGCGCCCAGCGGGTGGTGAACGCCGCTCCCGAGGTCGGCGGGCTGCCGACGTACGGCTGGTCGACCGGGGTCACGGTCGGTTCCGACGGCGAGGTCGTCGGCGGCAGCGGTCAGCTGAAGACGCCGGTGAAGGGGGACACGTACCCCGTGGTCGACGCGAAGAAGGCGCTGAAGCTGATGGAGGAGCGGCCGGCCGGCGACCACCGCATGGGCATCGGCGGCTGCGCGAGCCCCGTGCCGCTGAAGGACCGGCTGGAGCAGCCCTGCGGGTCGTCGGCGAGCGGCGCTCCGCAGAAGGACGCGGTGACGGTGGAGAACGCGGTGTTCGGGCTGGCCTCGCACTTCGTGGACGGGCGGCAGGCGCTGGTGCCGTCCTGGCTGTTCGAGGTGACGGCGCCGGGTGCGAAGGACCCGTTCACGGTGACGTATCCGGCGGTCGACCCGAAGTACCTGGCCTCCCCCAAGCCGAGCGGGCCGAGTGACAAGCCGACGTCGGCTCCCGAGCCGCGTGACGTCAAGGTGGACGGCTACCGGGCCGAGGGCTCGGAGCTGACCGTGACCTTCACGGGCGGGGTGTGCTCCGACTACGACGTGAAGGCGAGCGAGAACGGGGACGAGGTGAAGGTCACGGTGACCTCGACCCCGTGGCCGGACAAGATCTGCATCATGATCGCGAAGCAGTTCCAGCAGACCGTGCAGCTGGACGAGCCGCTCGGCGACCGCGAGGTCGTGGGCTCGAACGGCAAGGCGGTCCCACTGGCCAAGGAGGGCGCACGGCTGCCGGCTCCCCCGACGCGGGAGCGGTAGGACGACAGAGCGCGAAGGCGGCGGCCCCGTCGGAGGGGGCCGCCGCCTTCGTCATGTCCGCGGCCGCGGGAAGCGGCTCGGCAGGCTCAGCTGAAGGAGTCGCCGCAGGCGCAGGAGCCCGTCGCGTTCGGGTTGTCGATCGTGAAACCCTGCTTCTCGATCGTGTCCACGAAGTCGATCGTGGCGCCGCCCAGGTACGGGGCGCTCATGCGGTCGGTGACGACCTTCACACCCCCGAAGTCCTTCTCCACGTCACCGTCGAGGGAACGCTCGTCGAAGAAGAGCTGGTAGCGCAGGCCGGAGCAGCCGCCGGGCTGGACGGCGACGCGCAGCGCGAGGTCGTCGCGGCCTTCCTGGTCGAGCAGCGCCTTGACCTTGGACGCGGCGGCGTCGGTCAGGATGATGCCGTCGGTGACGGTGCTGGTCTCGTCCGATACGGACATCTACATCTCTCCCGGGTTGTACGGAGACTGCTTGCCGACGGTTGCAACCGGCGGGGCCGCGGATTCATTCCGGGGCCGGGCGCTCGATCTCGGCTCCTTTTCATGCTCGCACACGCGCCGGGAACCGGAAAACGGCTCTTTCCCGGCCTTCCCGGGAATGAACGGCGGCCCATCGGGATTCACGTCACACCGACGCTATGGCCATCGTCAACGTGACGTGAAGCGGTTATGATAGATAGCGTCAAATCGACGAAAAGTCGCGGAACAGAAAGGGTGCGTGTCGTGACCACCGCCCAAACCCAGGAGCTCGACGTACAGCCGACGCCCCTCGCCCTGCTGCTCCTCGGCCGTGAGGCCGACCCGAAGAGCGAGCGGGGCGTGGAGTGTCCCGGCGACCTGCCCTCGCCGTCCGACCCGGACCTGGTGGAGCGCGCCCGCAAGGCGAAGGAGAAGCTCGGGGACAAGGTCTTCGTGCTCGGCCACCACTACCAGCGCGACGAGGTCATCCAGTTCGCCGACGTCACGGGGGACTCCTTCAAGCTGGCCCGGGACGCGGCGGCGCGTCCGGAGGCCGAGTACATCGTGTTCTGCGGTGTGCACTTCATGGCGGAGTCCGCGGACATCCTGACGTCCGACGACCAGAAGGTCGTCCTGCCCGACCTCGCCGCCGGCTGCTCGATGGCCGACATGGCGACGGCCGAGCAGGTCGCCGAGTGCTGGGACGTGCTGACCGAGGCCGGCATAGCCGAGCAGGTCGTGCCCGTCTCGTACATGAACTCGTCCGCGGACATCAAGGCGTTCACGGGCAAGCACGGCGGCACGATCTGCACCTCCTCGAACGCCAAGCGCGCCCTGGACTGGGCCTTCGAGCAGGGCGAGAAGGTGCTCTTCCTGCCGGACCAGCACCTCGGCCGGAACACGGCCGTGCGGGACATGGGCATGTCCCTGGACGACTGCGTCGTCTACAACCCGCACAAGCCGAACGGCGGTCTGACCGCCGACGAGCTGCGCGCCGCGACGATGATCCTGTGGCGCGGCCACTGCTCGGTGCACGGCCGCTTCAGCCTGGACTCGGTCAACGACGTGCGCGAGCGCATCCCGGGCGTGAACGTCCTGGTCCACCCCGAGTGCAAGCACGAGGTCGTGGCCGCGGCGGACCACGTCGGCTCGACGGAGTACATCATCAAGGCCCTGGAGGCCGCGCCGGCCGGTTCCAAATGGGCCATCGGCACGGAGCTGAACCTGGTCCGCCGCCTGGCGAACCGTTTCGCGCCGGAGGGCAAGGAGATCGTCTTCCTCGACAAGACGGTCTGCTTCTGCTCGACCATGAACCGCATCGACCTCCCCCACCTGGTCTGGGCCCTGGAGTCCCTGGCCGAGGGCAACCTCGTCAACCGCATCGAGGTGGACGAGGAGACGGAGGCGTTCGCGAAGCTGGCGCTGGAGCGGATGCTGGCGCTGCCGTAAGGGTCTGCCCGCATGACGTGAGGCCCCACCCGGTGTCCGGGTGGGGCCTCACGTGTCGTCCGAGGGTCAGACCTGCGCCGGATCCGGCTCCTCCGCCGCCGCCTTCCGCTGGGCCGGGAGGCCCTTCTTCGCCGCCCGCTTCCTCGCCCGGCGCTCCTTGCGGAGTTCGAACATCGCGTACAGCGTGGGCACCAGCAGCAGGGTCAGCAGGGTCGACGTCACCAGGCCGCCGATCACGACCACGGCCAGCGGCTGGGCGATGAAGCCGCCCTCGCCGGTGATGCCGAGGGCCATCGGCAGCAGGGCGAAGATCGTCGCCAGGGCGGTCATGAGGATGGGCCGCAGACGGTGCCGGCCGCCCTCGACCACGGCCTCGACGACGCCGTAGCCCTGCTTGCGGTACTGGTTGATCAGGTCGATCAGCACGATCGCGTTCGTCACCACGATGCCGATCAGCATCAGCATGCCGATCATCGCGGGGACGCCCATCGGCGTGCCGGTGGCGACCAGGAGGCCGATCGCGCCGGTGGCCGCGAACGGGATGGAGACGAGCAGGATCAGCGGCTGGACCAGGGACCGGAAGGTGCCGACCAGCAGCATGAAGACGATCGCGATGGCCGCGAGCATCGCCAGGCCCAGGTTGGCGAACGCCTCTTCCTGGTCCTCGGAGACACCGCCGATCGACGCCGTGGCGCCGTCCGGGAGCTTCAGCGCGTTGATCTCGGACTGGAGCTTGGTGCTCACCGCGCCCGTGTTGTCGCCGGTCGGCTTCGCGGTGATGGTGGCCGCGCGCTGACCGTCGATACGCGTCATCGACACCGGTCCGTCGACCAGCTTCACCGTCGCGATGTCGCCGAGCTTCACCGCGCCCAGGCGCAGGTCCCGGAGCTGCTTCAGGGTCTGCGCGGGCTTCGCCGAGCGGATGACGACATCGCGCTCGGTGTCGTCCAGGACCGCCTTGGCGGCCGTGGTGCCGCGGACGGCCTGGGCGACGACGGCGCCGAGGGTCTGGTCGTCGAAACCGGCTGCGGCCGCCTTGTCGTTGGCCTTCACGGAGATGCGCGGCACACTGGTCGCCAGGTCGCTGGTGACGTCCGTGACGTCGTCGAGGGAGGCGACCGTCTTGCGGACCTCCTCGGCCGCCGTGCGCAGGACGTCGGCGTCGGCGGCCTTCACGACCACGCTGAGGTCCTGGGCGCCGAAGCCGTCACCGGCGGAGATGGTGGTCGTGCCGATGCCCTTCAGCCCGGCCAGGCCCTTCTCGATGCGGTCCTGGACGTCCGCGTACGACGCCGAGTCGTCCAGCATCACCTGGTACGAGGCCTGGTTGGTGTCCGTACCGCCGCCGAAGGCCGCCATGAAGCCGGACGAGCCGACGGTGACCTGGTAGTCCTTGACGCCCTTGGTGTCGGCCAGGAGCCGCTCGACCTTCTTGGCCTGGGCGTCGGTCGCCGCGAGGCTCGTGCCGGGCTTCAGCTCCTGCTTGACCGTGAGGACCTCCACCTCGCCCTGGTCGAAGAAGTTCGTCTTCAGCAGCGGTGCCATGCCGAACGTGCCGACCAGGACGACGATCGCGATGGCCACGCTGGTGAGCCGGCGGCGGGTCGCGAAGCGCAGGACCGGGACGTAGATGCGCTGGAGGCGGCTCTTGGCCTCCTTCTCCTCGGCCAGCCGGCGTGCCTTGTCCGGGTCCTCGGGGGTGCCCTTCGGGGCGCGCAGGAACCAGTACGACAGGACCGGCACGACCGTCAGGGAGACGAGCAGGGACGCCAGCAGTGCGGCCGTCACCGTCAGGCTGAACGAGCCGAACAGCTCGCCCACCATGCCGCCGACCAGGCCGATCGGCAGGAACACCGCGACCGTGGTGAGCGTCGAGGAGGTCACCGCGCCCGCGACCTCGCGGACGGCGTCGAGGATGGCCGACCGGCGCTCCTCGCCGTAGCCGAGGTGCCGCTTGATGTTCTCCAGGACCACGATCGAGTCGTCGACGACCCGGCCGATGGCGATCGTCAGCGCGCCCAGCGTCAGGACGTTCAGCGACAGGTCGCGGGTCCACAGCACGATCAGGGCGAGGACCACGGACAGCGGGATGGACACCGCCGTCACGAGGGTGGAGCGGATCGAGGCCAGGAAGACCAGGATCACCAGAACCGCGAAGAGCAGACCGAGCGCGCCTTCGGTGGTGAGGCCCTTGATGGACTTGGACACGGCCGGGCCCTGGTCGCTGACGACCGTGAGGGTCGCCCCGGAGCCGAGGTCCTTGCGGAGGTCCGGGAGCTTGTCCTGGACGGCGTCGGAGATCTCGACCGCGCTGCCGTCGCGGTCCATGGTGACGGCGACGGCGAGGCTGGGCCTGCCGTCCGTGCGGGTGATGGAGTCGGCCGGGGCCTCCTGCTGCTTCACCGTGGCGACGTCGGCGAGGCGCACCGGCTCGCCCTTGCCGGGCTCGCCCGTGACCATCAGGTCCTGGATCTGCTTCAGCGACGTGAAGCCGCCGCCGACCTGGACCGTGCGGTTGGCGCCGCCCTCGTCGAAGGCGCCGGCCGGGACGGTCGCGCCGCCCGCCTGGAGTGCCTGGGCGAGGGACTGCGAGGTCAGCCCCGCCTTGGCCAGCTTGGCGTCGTCGGGCGTGACGGCGACCTGGAGCTCCCGCACACCGTCGACGGTGACCTGGCCGACGCCGTCGATGCTCTTCAGGTCCGGTACGACGGTCCTGTCGAGCTGATCGGCCAGGGCCTGCTGGTCCCGGTCGGAGGTGACGGCGAGGACGACGGTCGGGATGTCGTCCGTGGAACCGGCGACGACCTGCGGGTCCACGTCGTCCGGGAGCTGGACGCGGGCCCGGTTGACGGCCTGCTGGACGTCGGCGGCGAGCTGTTCGGTGCCGTTGCCGTAGTCGAAGGACGCCATGATCACGGCGTTGCCCTCGGTGGCGGTGGAGGTCACGCCGCTGATGCCGTCGACGGCTTCGAGGCTGTCCTCGATGGGCTCGACGACCTGCTTCTCGACCACGTCCGGGGACGCGCCCTGGTACGGCGCCAGCACGGACACCATGGGCAGTTCGATGGTGGGCAACAGCTGCTGCTTGAGCTGGGGTATCGCGATCGCCCCGAAGACGAGCGCGATGATAGACATCAGCCCTGTCAGGGCCCGTTGCGCGAGGCTGAATCTCGACAGCCAGGACATGGGTCAGGGTCTCTCTTCTGTTTAACGGCAGAAGCGGAAGCGGGCGCGCAGATGAGCGCCCGCCCTTACACCCTGAGCCATCGGCGAGACCTGATCCGTAGGTCCCAAGTCCCGTTCCTTATACGGCGCATACTCCGGCCGCAGTACGCCCGGGTCGAGCTCACTCCACCCTTGGACGGACCAGGCCGGACTCGTACGCGACGACCACGAGCTGGGCCCGGTCCCGGGCGCCCAGCTTGGCCATGGCCCGGTTGACGTGCGTCTTCACCGTCAGCGGGCTGACCTCCAGCCGCTCGGCGATCTCGTCGTTGGAGAGTCCGCCCGCGACGTGCACGAGCACCTCGCGCTCCCGCCCGGTGAGCGAGTCGAGCCGCTCGGCGCGGGCCGGGTCGCGGTCGCCCGCGTCGGGGTCCTCCTGGGCGAGGAAACGGGCGATCAGGCCCGTGGTGGCCGCCGGGGACAGCAGGGCCTGACCGCCGGCCGCGGTACGGATGGCGGTCAGCAGTTCCTCGGGCTCGGAGCCCTTGCCGAGGAAGCCGGAGGCGCCGGCGCGCAGCGACTGCACGACGTAGTCGTCGACCTCGAACGTCGTCAGGATGACCACGCGGACATCGGCGAGGTCGGGGTCGGCGCTGATCAAGCGGGTCGCCGCGAGACCGTCGGTGCCGGGCATCCGGATGTCCATGAGGACGACGTCGGCGCGCTGCTCCTTCGTCAGCCGCACCGCCTCCGCGCCGTCGGAGGCCTCCCCCACCACCTCCATGTCGGGCTCGGAGTCGACGAGCACACGAAAGGCGCTGCGGAGCAGCGCCTGGTCGTCGGCGAGCAGGACACGGATCGTCATGCGGGGTCCTCCCCAGGGTTGCGGTTCTTGACCGGCAGGATCGCATGCACGCGGAAACCACCGCCGTAGCGGGGACCGGTGGTGAGGGTGCCGCGCAGGGCCGTGACGCGTTCCCGCATGCCGAGCAGCCCGTGCCCGCCGCCGCTGCCCGGGGCCTCGTTCTCGCCGCTGCCGTCGTCCAGGACGGTGATCTCGATGTTCGGTCCGACCCGTACGACGCTGACCTCGGCCCTGGCCTGCGGCCCGGCGTGCTTCTGCACGTTCGTGAGGGCCTCCTGGATGATCCGGTAGGCGGCCAGGTCGACGGCTGCGGGGAGGGTGGTGCCCTGGTCGGCGCGGGCAACCTCGACACGCAGGCCGGCGTTGCGGAAGGTGCCGGTGAGCTCGTCCAGGCGGTCCAGGCCGGGGGCTGGTTCGGTGGGAGCCTCCGGGTCACCGGACTGTCTGAGCAGCCCGACGGTGGCCCGGAGTTCGTTCAGGGCGGAGCGGCTGGCCTCCCGGACGTGGGCGAGGGCCTCCTTGGCCTGGTCGGGGCGCTTGTCCATGACGTGCGCGGCGACGCCGGCCTGGACGTTGACCAGGGCGATGTGGTGGGCCACGACGTCGTGCAGGTCGCGGGCGATCCGCAGGCGCTCCTCGGCGACCCGGCGGCGGGCCTCCTCCTCGCGGGTGCGTTCGGCGCGTTCGGCGCGTTCCCGGATGGCCTGGACGAAGGCGCGGCGGCTGCGGACCGCGTCACCGGCGGTGGCTCCGATGCCGGTCCAGGCGAAGATCGCGAGGTTCTCCTGGGCGTACCAGGGCAGGGGCCCCGCGGACATGGCTGCGCCGGTCAGGACGGACATGGTGAGCAGGCCGACGCGCCAGGTGGTGGGGCGGTCGGTGGTGGAGGCGACGGTGTACAGGGCGATGACCGCGGACATGGCGACGGGGGCGCGGGGGTCGCCGGTGACGGATTCGATGACGGCGACCGTGCCGGTGAGGCAGAGGACCGTGATGGGGGCGCGGCGGCGGAAGACCAGTGCGGCGGCGCCGAGGGCCATGAGGACGATGCTGAGGAGGTCGGGAGTGCGCAGGGCCCAGCTGACGCTGTCGCGGTGGCGGGGCTCGACGAACGACCCGGCGACCATGCAGACCAGGACGCCTGCGGCCAGGACCGCGTCCATGGCCAGGGGGTGTGCCTTGGCCTGGCATTTGGCCCGTTGGAGGGTGCTCACGGGGGTTTACGGTAGCCGGGCGGGGTGCGCGGGGACATGGGGGTCGGGTGTCGGGAAAGAGGTGCCCGGCGGCAAGGCTGAGGCACGGCGACTGCGCAACCCGGCGGTGCGGGGTGCCGCCTCTTCGGGACGGGCACCCAGCGGCACGAGTGCCCGCGGCTCAGTCAGCCCGGAATCAAGCCGTCGTCGCTCAGCAGCTCCCTGACCTCTTCCAGGGTCGCGTCCGGGGACGGGAGGATCAGCTCGGACGGCTCCAGGGAGTCGTCCGGCAGGGGTTCGCCCAGGTCTCGGACCCTGGTCAGCAGGGCCTGGAGGGTGCGGCGGAAGCCCAGGCCGTCGCCGTTCTCCATCTCGGCCAGGAGTTCGTCGTCGAGCTTGTTCAGTTCGGCGAGGTGGCTGTCGGCCAGCCTCACCTGGCCCTCCCCCATGATCCGTACGATCATGTCGCCCTCCTAGGCGTGGGCCCCTACTGCTTGTCGAAGCGCGGGGTGTCCTGCGGCTGCTGCTGGCTCGTGCCACCTTCGAGGGCCTGCTGATCACCGCTCGAGCCGCCGGCCAGCTCGGCCTTCATCCGCTGAAGTTCCAGCTCTACATCCGTACCACCGGACAGCCGGTCCAGCTCGGCCTGGAGGTCGTCCTTGTGCATGCCGGAGGGGTCCTCCAGGGCACCGGAGGCGAGCAGCTCGTCGATGGCGCCGGCGCGGGCCTGGAGCTGGGCCGTCTTGTCCTCGGCCCGCTGGATCGCCAGGCCGACGTCGCCCATCTCCTCGGAGATGCCGGAGAAGGCTTCGCCGATGCGGGTCTGTGCCTGGGCCGCCGTGTACGTCGCCTTGATCGTCTCCTTCTTCGTACGGAAGGCGTCGACCTTGGCCTGGAGCCGCTGGGCCGCGAGGGTGAGCTTCTCCTCCTCGCCCTGGAGCGTCGCGTGCTGGGTCTCCAGGTCGGTCACCTGCTGCTGGAGGGCGGCCCGGCGGGACAGCGCTTCACGGGCCAGGTCCTCACGGCCCAGCGCGAGCGCCTTGCGGCCCTGGTCCTCCAGCTTGGTGGACTGGGACTGCAACTGGTTCAGCTGGAGTTCCAGGCGCTTGCGCGAGGTCGCCACGTCGGCGACGCCACGGCGGACCTTCTGGAGCAGCTCCAGCTGCTTCTGGTACGAGTAATCGAGGGTCTCGCGCGGGTCCTCGGCCCGGTCAAGGGCCTTGTTCGCCTTCGCGCGGAAGATCATCCCCATACGCTTCATGACACCGCTCATGGGCTTCGCGCGCCCCCTTCTGACCGACTCCGGCTCCAGCTCCTGCGACAGAACCCACAGTACGGGCCCTGCATCCATTACCGCACTGTTCGGGGACGGATGCGCTCATCCCCAAGGACGACTGAGCACGCTCCCGCTCCGGCGTAGGGAGTAGGTGGTCCCCGGGGTTACCGGGGATACCCCGGGTTACCGGAGCCGTACATCCCGGGAACGACCGGGTGCGCACACAACGTCCCCTCTGTCCCCTTACAGACGACTGGTGTTGCCGGATCGTTCCCCGCGGGACTGGGGTCCATGCCCGGGAAGCCCTTACCCTTGGGTTTTGTGTTCCGTAGCCGTTCGAAGGATGAGAAGGCCCAGGCAGCCGACAAGGCGCCGGTGAACTTCTCCAAGCAGCCCCGCGACCCGCAGGCCCCGAAGGGCAGGCCCACGCCCAAGCGCAGTGAGGCCCAGTCCCAGCGCCGCAGCGTCGCCAACACGTCGATGACGCGGAAGGAGGCCGCCAAGCGGCAGCGCGAGGAGCGCCGTGCCGCGCTGGAGCGGCAGCGCCAGGCACTGGCGAGCGGTGACGAGCGGTACCTGCCCGCGCGTGACAAGGGACCGGTCCGCCGGTTCGCGCGCGACTTCGTCGACTCGCGGTTCAACATCGCGGAGTTCTTCCTGCCGATGGCCGTCGTCATCCTCGTGCTGAGCATGGTGCGGGTGGCGGCGCTCCAGAACATCGCGCTGCTGCTGTGGCTCGTGGTGATCGTGCTGATCGTGCTCGACTCGTTCCTCACGGCGTTCCGTCTGAAGAAGCAACTGAACGAGCGCTTCGCGGGCGAGAACAAGCGTGGCGCGGTCGCCTACGCCCTGATGCGCTCTCTCCAGATGCGCCGGCTCCGTCTGCCGAAGCCGCAGGTCAAGCGCGGAGAGCGGCCCTGACCGCGACGTCGTTCTCCGGGGGCGCGGCGGATGCCTGGCTGGACAAGCTGGGCGGACTGCGCGATGTCGTCCGGCAGGAGCTGGTGGCCCGGCAGCTGGACGAGCAGATGGTCGGGCGGTTCCCGGTCGGGCAGCGGCTGCGGGTGCTCGACGTCGGGATGGGCCAGGGCACGCAGGCGCTGCGGCTGGCCCGGGCCGGGCACCAGGTGACCGGTCTGGAGCAGGACTCGAAGATGATCGCCGTGGCCCGGGAGTCCCTCGCCGGCGAACCGGAGGGTATCCGGGAGCGGATGCGGATCATCGAGGGCGACGGCCGGGACACCGGTGTGCACTTCCTGCCGGGCAGCTTCGACGTGGTGCTGTGCCACGGCGTCCTCATGTACGTGGAGGAGCCCGACCCGCTGCTGGCGGGCCTGGCCCGGATGCTCGCGCCGGGCGGGCTGCTGTCCCTGCTCGTGCGCAACGGGGACGCGCTCGCGATACGGCCGGGGCTGTCCGGCGACTGGGCCGGCGCGCTGGCCGCCTTCGACACGACCGCTTATCGCAACCGCCTGGGGCTGGACGTACGGGCGGACCGGCTGAAGGACCTGACGGCGACGCTCGCCGGGATCGGGGCGCCGCTGCACGCCTGGTACGGGGTGCGCGTGTTCACGGACACGGCGGCGGACGGCGCCGGGGTCCCGACCGAGGTGGAGACGCTGCTCGCGGTGGAGGAGAAGGCCGGGCGGACGGATCCGTACCGCGGGGTGGCGGCGCTGCTGCACCTGTGCGGCGTACGGGGCTGAATCACCCCGAAGAGCCGGGAAGAGGGGGTGGGCGAGGGCCGTGGGCCCCCGCCCCCGGGCTCACGCCTCGGCCGCGTGCAGGCTCATCGGCCCGTAGATCTCCGTGGCGTCCTCGAACAGCCGCACCTGGTCGGCACCGCCTTCCAGCAGTGCCTTCCAGTGCTCCCCGATCCAGGACTCGGCGTCCCCCTGGGTGGGGAACTCCTCCGGCGGCACCGCGGGCTGGACCTCCGTCCCGTCGGTCTTCTCGAACCGCCACGTCCATGCCGCCATGTACGCCTCCCATGTGTGTGAGCACACTGCACAGCGAAAGCCGGATCTTGGTCCGGCTCCTGACCAGAGCCTATGCGCTCCGCTGGGTGAGGCGGGATATGTGGTCGGGAGTGATGGTCAGTGGGCGCGTGCGGGTCGTGGTGGGCTGGGCGCGCTCGCGCGGCGGAGCCGCGTGTCGATACGGCCCGCGCCCCTGGGGGGCGTCTCCATCACGCATGTTCCATGCTCACGGGTGAGAATCGGGGCGTGGAACTTACTCTGCTCGGTACCGGGGCCTCCTCGGGACTCCCCCGCCCCGACTGTCCCTGCGCGGCATGTGCCGCTGCTCTCGGCCCTGACGCGCGGGCGGCCACCGCGCTGCTCCTGGACGGGGCGCTGCTGCTCGACCTGACGCCCGGGGCCGCGTTCGCGGCGGCGCGGGCGGGCCGTTCCCTGACCGGCGTGCGGCAGGTGCTGCTGTCGCATCCGCACGACGGGCCCGCGGTCGAGGTGCCGGCCGGGCTGCCGCAACCCGGACGGGTGCCGGACGGGCGGGAGTTGACGCTGCTGACGGGGCACCGGGTGAGGGCGGTGGCGATGGACGCGCCGGGCACGGGCTACGCGGTGTCCGGGCCGGAGGGGCAGCGGTTGCTGTACCTGCCGCCGGGCGGAGCCCCTGCGGGTCTCGAGGAGGCGGCCGAGTCGTACGACATGGTGCTCGCGGACGTCGTGGGGCGGCCGGACGCGCTGGCGAAGCTGCGGGCGGTCGGGGCGGTGGGGCCGACGACCGATGTGGTCGCCGTCCATCTGGATCACGACGTGCCGCCCGGGCCCGAGCTCCGGCGGCGGCTCGCGGCGGCCGGGGCGCGGGCCGTGGCGGACGGGACGACGCTGGCGGTGGGGGTGTACGAGGACGTGCCGGACGTGCCGCGGCGGACGCTGGTGCTGGGCGGGGCGCGGTCGGGCAAGTCGGTGGAGGCCGAGCGGAGGCTGGAGGCCTTTCCGGACGTGCTGTACGTGGCGACGGGCGGGTCGCGGAACGGGGACACCGAGTGGTCGGCGCGGGTGGCCGCGCATCGGGAGCGGCGGCCGGGGTCGTGGCAGACAGTCGAGACGTGCGATCTGGTGCCGTTGCTCAAGGCGGAGGGGCCGCCGTTGCTCATCGACTGTCTGTCGTTGTGGCTGACGGATGCGATGGATTCCGCGGGGGCGTGGGATGACGCGGTGTGGGCGGAGCGGGGGGAGAAGGCTCTGCGGGAGCGGGTGCGGGAACTGTCCGAGGCCGTGCGTGCGACTCGGCGGACCGTTGTCGCCGTGTCGAATGAGGTGGGGTCGGGGATTGTGCCGTCGACTGCGTCGGGGCGGCGGTACCGGGATGAGCTCGGGCGGTTGAACGCGGGTTTCGCGGACGAGTGTGAGCATGTGCTGTTGGTGGTGGCGGGGCAGGCTGTGGTGCTGCGGGGGTGACATGTGCGGCGGGTTTGGGCTGGGGCGGGGTGGGTCCGCGGCCCGGCGTAGCGGGGTGCCGCCTCTTTGGGACGGGTGCCGCCCCAGCGGCACGACTGCCCGCAGCTAAGCCGGTTTGCGGGCGATCAGGCGGTATGTGTTTGCGAAGCGGGTGCGGCGGACCACGGGGGCCAGGAGGTGGTCCGCCGCTGCCGCCAGGGCCACCAGAGGGATGCCCGCTCGGAGCAGGGCCTCGCGGAGGTGCTGGTGAGCCTGGGGCGGGGGGATCGCTCGCCAGGGGGTGTCGGGGGCGGGGAGGGCGTGGGAGAGGGTCAGGGCCGTGGCGCCGGCGAGGTCGTGGGGGATGTGGACGGGGCGGTGGTCGAGGAGGGCGATCGTGCAGCCGGCCGCCTCCAGTTCGGCGCGGATGTTGTGCGGGGGGAGCAGGTGCAGATGGCGGGGCTGGTCGTAGGCGAGCCACCAGCGGCCCAGGAGGGCGGCGTACAGGCTGCGGGGGTTCGGGGTCTCGATGAGCAGGTGGCCGCCGGGGCGCAGGACTTCGAGGGCTGCGTGGAGTTCCGCCCGGGGGTCGGGGGTGCCCTCCAGGTGGTGGAGCATGCTGACCACGTCGTAGCGGGCGCGCAGTGGGGCCGAGATCCGGGGGTTCGTCAGGCGGCCGACGTGGGCCTCCTCGACGCGGTCGGCCGAGCGGGCGCGGACCACGCGCGGGGTGTGGTCCAGGCCGTCGAACGAGGTGTACGGGAAGAACTCCCGGGCCGTCGAGGGGAAGCGGGCGTGGCCCGTCCCCACGTCCAGCCAGCTCTCCGGCTCCCCGAACCGCAGCATCGCGCGGGCGGCCGAACGGTGGCGGAGCCGGCTGCCGCGCAGCGCGAGGAGGGTGTCGGCCGCGACGTCCCGGGGCGCTCCGCGCACCGTCCCGTGGTAGAGCGCGAGTCCCTCGAAGGTGAGGCGGGGGTTCTGGAAGGTGTGGCCGCAGTCCCGGCACTCGTCGACGGTGAAGCTGCCCGGCTTGTACTGCCGCAGGTCACCGGTGCGCAGCCGGTTCCGCAGCCGGGCGGAGCCGCACCAGGGGCAGTCCTCGCGGCGCGGCTCGTGGACGCGGGTGGTCGCTTGGGGGGCGGGGGGTGCGGAGGGGGCGGGATGTTCGGTCATGGGCGGCTCCCGGGCGCGAAGGCGTACGGCAGGGACGTCCGACGAACGACATACGACAATCCGCTGCAAAACGGAACGTATGGGATGCCGATCCGGGGTGCAACGACGTCGCCGCCGCGGAGTCGTGATGTGGCGCCGTGCTGTTCGAGCGGTGCCGGTACTGTTCGGCGAATGAGCTCGCTTAATCTCGACGACTTCACCGATCTGATCGAGCGTCCGGACGGCGGGGTGCGCCGTGACGCCGAGGCGCGCCGGGAGCGGCAGATCGTGCCGCCCGGGTCGCTGGGCCGCCTGGACGACCTGGGTGAGTGGCTGGCGGCGGCGCAGTCCGCCGTGCCGGTGCGGCCGATCGAACGGCCGCGGGTGGTGCTCTTCGCCGGTGACCACGGCGTCGCAGAGCTGGGCGTCTCGGCCCGGCCGGCGGGCGGCGCCGGGGAGTTGGTGCGGGAGGTGCTGGAGGGCGGCCTGCCCGTGTCGGTGCTGGCGCGGCGGCTGGGCGTGCCGGTCCGGATCGTCGACATGGCCCTGGACTGCGCCCCGGAGGCCCTGCCCGCGGACGTCGTACGGCACCGGGTGCGGCGCGGCAGCGGGCGTATCGACGTCGAGGACGCGCTGACCCTTGAGGAGGCCGAGGCGGCGTTCCGGGCCGGGGTCGCGGTGGCCGACGAGGAGGCCGACTCCGGTACGGATCTGGTGGTGCTCGGCGATGTGAGCGTCGGCGGCACCACGGCGGCGGGCGTGCTGGTCGCGGCGCTGTGCGGGGTCGACGCGTCGGTCGTCACCGGCCGGGGCGGGCTGGCGATCGACGACCTGGCGTGGATGCGCAAGTGCGCGGCGATCCGGGACGCGCTGCGCCGGGCCCGGCCGGTGCTCGGGGACCAGCTGCAGCTGCTGGCGACGGTGGGCGGTGCCGACCTCGCCGCGATGACGGGCTTCCTGCTCCAGAGCGCGGTGCGGAAGCTGCCCGTGGTGCTCGACGGGGTCGTGACGGCCGCGTGCGCGCTGGTCGGGCAGCGGATCGCGTTCCGCGCGCCGGACTGGTGGCTGGCCGCGCACGACAGCGGCGAGCCCGGGCAGGCCAAGGCGCTGGACCGGATGGCCCTGGAACCGCTGCTGACCCAGGGCGTGACCGTCGGCGAGGGCGCGGGCGGCCTGCTCGCGCTCCCCCTGGTGCAGGCCGCGGCCGCGCTGGCGGCGGAGCTGCCCGAGAAGCCCAAGGAGTCCGAGGGGCCGGAGATCTCCGAGGCCGCCGAGGCATCCGAGGCTTCCGAGGTCTCCGAGGTCTCCGAGGTTCCCTCCGAGCAGTAGCGTTCCGGGAGATCCAGGTCACGCGCACCTGGCTCAACTTCGTCCCGTTCCGGTCGGTCTTCGCGTGTGGTGTCGGTGTGGCTGAGCCACGGACACCCCGCACTTCCGCCGACGTACCGACATCCGGACGAGGACGACCCGATGACCACGCTCGCCCGCTGGGCCCGTGCCGAATGGGGGCCGCTGTACGCGGCCGTGCGCGGGCCGCTGCGGGAGCGGCGGCTGCGGGCCGTGCCGATGGCGGTCACGGCCGTGTGCCTCACTGCCGTGCTGCACTTCGCGCACCACCAGACGTGGGGCTACCGGTTCGTGCAGGACATCGGGGCGGTACGGGCCGAGGACCCGCTGTGGCTCGCGCTCCTTCGGACGCCGCTGTCGCTGTTCGTGCCCGCGCTGGACCTGCCGGTGTGGGGCGCACTGGTGCAGATCCTGCTGGTGTTCGGCATCGCGGAGCTCTGCCTGGGCCGGAGACGGACGCTGCTCCTCGCGTACGTAGCGACGCTCGCGGGGACGCTGTACGCCCGTATGGGCATCTGGCTGGGCCAGGACGCCCCGCTGGGCCTGCCCGCCTCGGACGCGCGGGTGGTGGACACCGGGCCGTCGGCGGCGGTGGTGGGACTGGCCGTCTACCTGGGGTGGCGCTACCGCGCGTACGTCACGGCCGGGACGGCGATCGTGGCGATGGTGGCCGAGGTCGCCGTGAAGGAGAACCTGGCGGGCAAGGAGCACCTGGCGGCGATCGTGGCCGTCCTGGTGCTGTGCGCGGTCGGCGCGGTGCGCCGGCGGCGCGTCAGCGGTGTTCCAGGGACCGGGCCGGCTCGGGGTCGGGCGCGCCGCCGATCCAGTCCTGGAACGCACGCCGGGGGCCGATCCAGCGGCGGTCGTGGCGGTAGGCCCGCAGGCTTGACTTGGCGCGGGCGCGGGGGCGGCGCCGGTAGAAGCGCTTGGCCCAGTAGGAGCCGGGGCGGGCCAGCCGTACGGCGCCGATCAGGGCGATGAGGGGGACGATCACGCCGAAGACCGCGAGGCGGGTCTTTCCCTTGAACAGGGCGATGAGGGCGAACACGAAGTTCACGACGACGTTCACGATCACGGTGGCGCGGTTCTGCTCCTGGTCCTCCGAGAGGTCGTCGACGCCCAGGGGCGAGAAGCCGATCAGGAGCAGTCCGACGAGGGAGGCGGTGAGGACGACCATCTCGACGCTCTTGCGGCCGGCCTCGGTCCAGTAGACGTCGGCCAGGTGCAGGACCAGCGCGAACTCGTCGAGGACGAGGCCGGCGCCGATCCCGAAGAGCACGGCGGCGAGCCCCGAACCGAAGCCGTGCTGCCCTCCGGCCACCGCGCCGAAGCCGCCGATGATCGTCAGGATGACGCCGGGCACCACGTGGTGGACGTGGACGCCGCCGCTGCCGCTGACGTTGCGGAAGGGACCCTTGCCCGCCCGGATGAGGCGGGTGATGACCCGGGTGATCAGGAAGGTCAGCACGAACGAGACCAGGGCCAGGAGCAGCGGCAGCTTGCCGGGTTCGATGATGTTCTGCTCCATCCATCCCATAGGGGAACTTTATCCTCGGCCGCCGCATCCGCTCTTCTGACCTGCGGGTAGCCTGCGCCGGTGCCCAGAACCTCGCCCCTCGACGGTGTCCGCTTCGCCTTCGGCACCCTCACGGTGTTCCCGGTCCGGGTGACCCGGTGGGACCGGGAGGCCGCGCGCGGCGGCATGCTGTGCGCTCCGCTGGCCGGGCTCGCGGTCGGTGCCGCTGCCGCCGCCGTCGGGCTGGCGCTGCTGTTCCTGGGGGCGGGCGGACTGCTCGCCGCCGTGGCCACCGTCGCGGTCCCCGCCGTCCTGACCCGGGGGCTGCACCTGGACGGGCTCGCGGACACCGCCGACGGGCTGGGCAGCGGGAAGCCCGCCGAGGACGCCCTGCGGATCATGAAGCAGTCGGACATCGGGCCCTTCGGGGTCATCACCCTCGTCCTCGCCCTGCTCACGCAGGTCGCCGCACTCGCCCAGGCCTACGACGTGTCTTGGGCCCGGGGCGCGTGCGCCGCCGTCGTCTCCGCGACGGCCGCCCGGCTGGCCCTGACGCTCGCGGCCCGGGCCGGGGTGCCGGCGGCGCGGCCGGAGGGACTGGGGGCGGCGGTCGCGGGTGTGGTGCCGATCCGTGGGGCGCTGCTCGCCGGTGTCGCCGTCACGGGCGTGGCGGCAGCGGGCGCCACCTTCCTCGGGCCGTACGACGTCGCCCGTACCGTGCTCGCGCTCCTGCTCTCCCTGGCCGCCGCCGAAGCGCTCCTGCGCCACTGCACGCGGCGCTTCGGCGGGATCACCGGGGACGTGTTCGGCGGCCTGGCGGAGACGACGGCGACGACGGCACTGGTCGTCCTGTCACTGGGCTGAAACGATCCCCTCATCCCCCCTGCTGCCCGGGCCGCCCAGCCGCTGGCTTCCTGCCTCGACCACACAAGTGATCGGGGGATGTTCACGCCGAAGCTGCGCCGTGCCGTGGCCTGGTCCGTCGACTTCGTGGCTGTGTCTGGCCCTGGCCGGGCGGACGGCCGGCCAGGGCCTGGTCGGGCTGCAGGTCACGCCGCGGCTGCCGCGCCGGGCGGCGCTGCCAGCCGCCGTGACCACCGCGGACGTCGCCGTGTACGCGGTGGCCTGTGTGCTGCTGGTCGAGGGTCGAATCGTGCTGTCGGTGCTGGTGTGGGCGATCGCGGTGGCGCTGATCCTGCTGAACGCGCTGCCCGTCCTCTCCCCCGGCCGCCGGTCCCTCGCCGACCGGGTGGCGGGCACGGAGGTCACCGGGATCGGGCTCAGCACGCCTGTCGCCACGCCCCTAGTTCGTACTTCTTGAGCAGTGAACTCAAGCGCAGGCGGCGGGACTCGGCGCAGAAGCGGCCGGTGGGCACCTCGTACTCGACGTGGAAGACGGCCTTGCCCGCCTCGACGAACGGCTTCAGCGCACCGCACTCGTCGTACTGGGCGCACTGTTCGTTGACCGCGAAGTCGAAGTCCCCGACCAGCTCCGGGATCTGGTCCAGGTCGTTCTTCAGGCCGACGGCCAGGCCCCGGTCGTGGGCCAGGCGGGCGATGAGGCGGTTGTAGCGGAGCTGGTCGGCGGCGGCCAGCGGGAAGCCCGTGTCGTTGCGGTAGCCGTCCATGTTGTCGGGCTCCACCGCGTCGAAGCCCTTGTCGCGGCACATGTCCATGCGGGCCGCCATGAGCGGCTCCAGGACGTCGGTGCGGCGGATGTCGAGCCAGCGTTCGCCCTCCCAGCCGTTGCCGCGGCCGAGGACCGACGCCGGGAACTTCTTGGCGTCCGGCCGGAACTCCTCCCAGGCTCCCGTGGACAGATAGCAGATGACCTTGCGGCCCTCGCGGTGCAGCCGGGCGACGGTGGCCTCGGAGTGGTCGAAGCCGTCGATGTCGTAGACGGGCACGTCGACGGAGGTGTCCAGACGCCCGCTGAGCTGCCACTGCCAGGCCGTGCCGGGGCGGGGCTGCCAGCGGGGGCCGGGCTTGTCGTCGGGGTCCTGGGTGCAGCCCGCGAGCAGCAGGACGAGCAGGGCGGCGAGCAGGGGGCGTCTCACCGGGCGTTCTCCGGGTTGTGCAAGGTGTACGGCAGTGTGCCCCAAGGATGATCTCCGGTTCCGGGCACCGCGCAGTGCACCGCCGCGCCCCGCTCCCGCGCCAGGCCCTCCGGGTCGGCGCCGGGCGGCACGTCGTACACCAGGTGGCACAACCGCACCCCGCCGTCGCCGGGCCAGGGCTGGGGCGGCAGGGCGCGGTAGGACGCCCAGGTCCCCTCGAAGGTGACGAGGACGTCGGCGATGCGGGCGTAGCAGGGGTGCGGTGCCGTGCCGTGGTTGAGGACGAGGGTGCCGCAGCCGACGCCCCAGGCGGCCACCGCCAGCCTCTGGTAGTGCTCGAACTGTTCGGGCCCGGAGGGGACCTGGTCGAGGAAGGCGCCGTCGGTGCCGTACCAGTCGCGGTGCCGGGTGAGGTCGCGGACGACGTCGGTGGCGGCGCGGCGGCCGTAGTCGCTGTCGGCGTACCCCAGCACCCGGACGCCCGCCCCCCTGAGCCGTTCGGCGACCTCGGCGAACGCCTCGTCGGGGCGGTCGCCGGGGCCGCTGGCCGGGTTGAGGACGACGCCGTAGAGGCGTGGCGCGGCCGCCACGATCGCGTCCCATTCGGCGGGGCGGGCGGACGGGTGCTCGTAGTAGGGGACCAGGAGAGTGCTCATCGGTGGGCGGTTGCCCTCCCGAGCAGCACGCACACCAGGACGGCCTGGACGACGGCCGCCGCGCCGTACACGATCAGGCCCGCCGTGTGCGGGTCGCCGGTGCGGGTGGCGAGGAGCAGGGTCTGGGCGAGGGCCGCGGCGCAGCACACCACCGTCGCGCCGGTCACCGCGCCGAACGACTGGAGCAGCAGGCCCGTCCACAGGACCACGCCCAGCAGGAGCAGCCCGGCCAGCCGGACGCCGCCCGGGACCGGGGAGTGCGGCCACAGGAGGGAGGCGGCGAGGCTCAGCGCGAGCAGGGCGGCGAGATAGGCGGCCAGGCACTGGACGACCGTCAGGGCCGTGGTGCACCAGAAGTCCCGGGCGGTGCCGCTGGAACGCAGTCCGGCGAGGCTGTCGCTGCGGAAGCGGTACAGCAGCCACTCGGCGGGGCCCATGCTGAGGGTGAGCGCCACGGCGGCGGGCGCGGCGACCGCGCTGTGGTCCTCGCCGGCGAGGACGTCGCCGAGTGCCGCGTACAGCACGAGGACGCCGGTGCCGAGCCCGAACAGGGCGTACGGCAGGGAGCCCGTGAGCCGGGGTCCGGCGGGGCGCCGGTGTGCGGGGGTGGTGCCGAACCCGCCGAAGGGCAGCAGGGCGACGAGGCCGGCGGTCCAGCCGCCCTCGCCCGGTTCCTTGAGGGCGGGTGCCACTTCGCGGACGGCGAGGGCCGCGACCGCCGCCAGGGAACCCAGCAGCAGGACCAGGCTCGCGGCCTCGGGCAGCGGGTCGACCAGGGACAGGACCGCGCCCATCGCCATAGGTGCGAGCGCGGCCAGCAGGAACCGCTCCCGGCCCATCACCAGCAGGACGGTCGCCGCCGCCAGATAGCAGGACTGCCCGGCGGCGAAGGCCACCACGGCCGGGGCGGCGCCGCCCGCGGACGCCAGGGCGACCAGCGAGCCGAGCAGCGCGCCGACCGGGGCGCCGAGCAGCAGGGCACGCCGGGCGGCCATCCGGTCGCCCAGCCCCAGCCAGGCGTACGCCCGGTGGGCGAGGCCCTGGTTCCACGTCCAGCCGCACAGGGCGCCGGCCAGGAGCGGGACCGTGCCCGCGGGGAGGCCGAAGTCGTCGGGGCCCGTGAACAGGGGTGCGCCGAGGACGTAGGCGAGGCCGGGCAGGGCGAAGACGACGCCGCGCAGCAGGCAGCCGAGCAGGCCGATCCGCCACGGGTCGTGGACCGGGCCGTCGGGCTCGGGGTAGTGGCGCTCGACGCGTTCGTAGAGGGTCTCGGCGAGCGCGAAGGAGTTCTTCAAGCCGTAGCGTTCGCGTATCTGGTCGTCGGAGAGGCCGTCGGACTCCAGGAGGGCGGCTATCTCGTCCGGGTGGACGGCCGCTGCTATGAAGTCCTCCAGGCGGGCGGCGAGTTCGTCGACCGGGTCGGGCTGGGCCCAGCTGGGGGTGCGCTGCCGGGGGATGCCGGGCAGGGTGTCCGGGCGGGAGCCCGGGGGCAGCCAGACGCTTCCGCTCACCAGCCGGCTCCGTCCGTCGCCACGGCCGCGTACCAGGGGTCGCGCAGTTCCAGGGTCCAGTCGGCGACGGTCTCCAGCGTCGGCTCGTACACCTCGTCCTCGCCCGCGAGTTCCTTGTAGATGGTGCGGAAGGCGTCCACCGAGCGGCGCAGCGTGAACCGGTCGATGACGCGCTGCCGCGACAACTGCCCGAGTTCGAGACGCCGTTCGTCGTCCTTGAGCAGGGTCAGCGCGGCGGCGGCCATCTTCTCCGGCTCGCGCGGGGGCACGACCAGGCCCGTGTCGCCGACGGCCTCGCGCACTCCCCCGACGTCCGTCGACACCGTCGTACGGCCGCACGACATGGCCTCGATGATGGAGAACGGGAAGCCCTCGGAGATCGACGACAGCATGACCAGGTGCCCGGCCGCGTAGGCCCTCCAGACCTCGCTGATGCGGCCCTCGAAGGTCAGGCCGTCGGTGACGCCCAGTTCGGCGGCGAGCTTCTCCAGCCGGGTGCGGTAGGCCTCGCCGCCGGGCGGGACCGGGCCGAAGAGCCTCAGCCGGGTCGCCGGTATCTCGGCGCGCACCATCGCGTAGGCGCGGATCAGGGTCTCCAGGTCCTTGATGGGGTCGATCCGGCCGCACCAGGAGAGGGTGGGGACCTCGGGCTCGGGGCCGGCGTGCGGGAAGGCGGCCGGGTCGACGCCGTTGTAGACCGTGCGGATCTTGCCGGAGTCGGCGCCGCCGCGCTCCTCCCAGCGGCGGTTGTACTGGTTGCACGGCGTGATCAGGTCGGCGGCCCGGTAGCCGTAGGAGTTCAGCTCCCGGTAGAAGCCCAGCATGAACGCCTTCACGGGCCAGCGCTGGGCGTCGCGGCGGTGGCCGAGGTAGCGCTCGCGCAGGTAGATGCCGTGCTCGGTGAGCAGGAACGGCACGCCGTCCAGGTGGCGGGCGGCGAGCGCGGGCAGGGTCGCGAGGCCGCTGCTGACGGCGTGCGCGACGGACTCCTCGGGGATACGGACGCCGAGCGGGCGCAGGGCGTGTTCCAGCAGGTCGGTCGCGGTCAGCGCATCGTGCACGGTGGGCCGGGCGGCGGCCGTCGGCAGATGCGGCATCGTCCAGATCCACATCAGCGACCGCAGCGCCGACTCCGTGCGCAGGGCCGCCGACAGGCGGCCGTCCCGGGCGAGTTCGGCCAGCTCGTTCAGGGACTCGCCGAAGTCGGCGTGCGAGCCGGGGTCGAGGAAGGAGAGCAGGAAACGCTCGTAGGTCTCGGTGAAGCGGCGGCGGGCCCTGCCGTACGGCGGCCTCGCGCGCCCGGGGCGCGGGCCCCAGGTGGGCACGGAGGTGTGCCGGTAGACGTTGGGCGGCAGCTCCCAGGTGACGGGTTCGCGGCCGCTGCCGGTGAGCGCGACTATGTGGAAGTCGACCTCGGGCATGCCCTTGACGAGCTGGTCGCACCAGGTGCTGACGCCGCCGTGGACGTGCGGGTAGGTGCCTTCGGTGAGCATGGTGACATGACGGCCTGTTCGCCTCATGCGTGGTTTTCCCCCTGTGATGCGGATTGTGTGGCGGGGATGCCGAGTGCGGGCACCGTGTGGCTGGTCGCGCCCCCGCGGCGGAGCCGTATGTCGAATACGGCCCCTGTCGAATACGGCCCCGCGCCCCTGAAGGCTCTAGGGCAACTTCAGAGTCAGAGCCGACTGGAGTGCTGCCGGGGTCGTCCAGTCCGAGCGGGCTCCCGCGTACGGGGTGCCGAAGGCGGTCGTGCCCAGCAGGAGTTCCTTCTTCGTGCCCTCCGGCGCGGTCACTGGGATCTGCGTTCCGGACGGGGCGGTGACCGTGACCGTGTCACCGACGCGGTACGCGGTCACGCGGCCGTTGGCCAGGGCCGTCTGCCAGGCGGCGCGGCGCTGTACCTCGGTGCCGATGGCGCTGTGCCGGGGGTTCTCCAGCGGAGTGTTGTCGGCGAACAGCGCCCGGTAGTCGTCCAGCACCTTCTCCATGACCGGGTAGAGCAGCCGCTCCTCCGCCAGGTTGGACTGGTGCGCGTAGTGCGGCCGGGGGTCGCCGGCGAGGGCGTGGCCGAGGGCGGTGCGCGCCTCCTGCGGGACGATGTGCTCGGCGTAGCCGGTGGTGGGGTCGAGCGGCTCGTCGAGGCAGGTCGAGGTGGGGTTGTCCTCGCAGACGCCGCTGCCGCCGTCGGTTCGCGAGGTGTAGACCCAGTTGTACTCGTCGGCCATCTCGGCCGCCGTGCCCACGTTGTAGTACACGTTCATCGGGTGGCGCGGCACGGTCAGGGCGTTGCCGATCGCGCGCTGGTCGGGCTCGCGGGAGTTGTCCGAGGCGATCCACTTGACGCCGGTGTCGGCGAGGGCGCCGGCCAGGTCGGGGTTGTCGTCGGGCTGCTGGGGCAGCGTCCTGAGGCCCGAGTGCTCACCGGTGACCAGCTCGGCACGGTCGACGGTCAGGCCCTTGTTCACGGCCCAGTCGTGGTTGTCGCGGATCTGCGCGGCGATCTCGGCGCGGCTCATGTACTGGGTGGAGCCGTCGGCGTTCTTCGCGCAGCTCCACGGCACGGTGGAGGTGTCCTGGACGCAGCCCAGGAAGGGGTGCGTGTAGGTGTGGTTGACCCAGCGGTACTGCGCCTTGTCGGCGAGCAGCCGGTCGGTGAGCGCGTCGGTGCCGCCGTGCTGGGCCTTCCACTCCTCGCCGGAGCCGGCGTTGTAGACCATGTCCATCGTGAAGCCGTGCTCGCGCTGCCACTGGGCGGCGTAGGCGGCGTCGTCCGCGGTCATGCGGATCGGCGTGGTGCCCTCGCCGTCGCCGCCCGCGCAGTCGAAGTCGCCCGGGGTGCAGTCGCGCTCGGTGTCCCAGCGGCTGTCCGGGGCGAACACGTCGTCGATGTGCACGGCGAAGGAATGGCGGGTCCGGCCGAGGTGCACGCCCTGGGTGAGCCACTCGACGATGCCGCGGGCCAGCAGCCGGAACTGCTGCTGGTTGCTGTTGTAGGCGAAGGTCACCACGAGTTCGCGGCGGCCGTCGTGGGAGTACTCGCCGACGAGGCTGCCGCGGCCGGTGCCACCGGGCACGGGGATGTCGACGTAGCTGGTGAAGCCGGTGCGGGGCCGGGCGACATAGCCGTAACTCTCCTGTACGGCCGGGGCGTTGTCCTCGAACCGGAACGCGCCGTCGAGGTAGCCGAACCAGCCGGCCTTCCCGGCCGCGGTGACGGATGCCTCGCGCCCGTCGAGAGTGCCCGCCCAGCCACCCTCGCTGGTGTAGTCGAGGCCGACCCCCGGGTGCGCCCAGGTGTAGGCGTCGACCTGCGGGATGCCGTACGTCCGCTCGTAGGTCTCCAGCGCGGTCTGCTCGGCGGAGCCCGCGCCGAACGGGGACTCGTTCGGCAGGACGACGCCCTGGTACCTGGCGCGGGGGCTGCCGTTCACCGTGTCACTCAGGAACGACTCGGTGATCTTCGGGCGGCCGGCGTTGTTCAGGTCGATGGTCGTGTACGGGACACCCGTGCTCCTCAGCTGGGCGGTGACGGCCCGGACCGGGCTGTCGCCGTTGTCCACCACCAGCACCTTCAGATCGATGCGCGGTTCCTCCGCGGCCGCCGCCCCGGGCGCCACCGCCCCGGCCGTGATCATGCCCGCCGCCGTCACCGCGGCGGCCGTGCCTCTCCATCCGCGCGCACGCTGCGCCATGGTTCCTCCCCCAGAAGATCCCCGAGATCCCCTTGCGGTCGAACAAAGGAGGATCCGTGGAAATCATGCAAAGCGGCGAGCAGGTCGCTCACCGGATCTCGATGAGTGTGACTCAGTTCACCGACATAGAGGATCAAGAAATGGCCACTACGCCACCGACAGGTGAACGCCCGCAGGAATGAGCGAACACGACCACACGCGTAGTCTCGTCGTCGAGTGTTCGCCGCACCGGGGAAGGCCCCGTGACATCCGAACCCTGAGGTCGCCATAGGGTCGGCTGTCGGGCCCGGTCGACCCACACCGTTCGACCACAGCAACTTCACATCGGAAGCGAGATTTCACCACCGTGACTGCTCTCACTCTCAGCACCGCCGCGGCGCCCGGTCTGCGGGCCGACGCCATCGTGATCGGTGTCGCCAAGGGTGCCAAGGGGCCGGTCGTCGCACCGGGCGCCGAGGCCGTGGACAAGGCGTACGACGGCAGGCTCGCCGGCGTTCTGGAGACTCTCGGCGCCTCCGGTGCCGAGGGCGAGGTGACGAAGCTGCCGGCACCGTCCGGCTTCAAGGCGCCGCTCGTGCTGGCGGTGGGCCTGGGCGCGGTGCCCGAGAAGGACGCCGACTACGGCACCGAGGCCCTGCGCAAGGCCGCCGGCGTCGCCGCCCGCTCCCTGGCCGGGTCCAAGAAGGCCGCCTTCGCCCTGCCCCTGACGGACGCCGTCGACGCCGGCGCGATCGGGGAGGGCGCGCTGCTCGGCGCCTACTCCTTCAACGCCTACAAGGACAACGGCAAGGACCCCAAGGCGAAGAACGCCAAGGCCCCGCTCGCCGAGGTCGCCCTGCTCGGCGGCAAGCCCCGCGACAAGGCGCACAAGGCCGCCGTCGAGCGTGCCGTCGCCGTGTCCGAGGAGCTCAACCGCGCCCGCGACCTGGTCAACACCCCGCCGAACGACCTGAACCCCGAGTCGTTCGCCGCGATCGCCCAGGCCGCGGCCAAGGAGCACGGCATCAAGGTGCAGGTGCTCGACGTGAAGGCCCTGGAGAAGGGCGGCTACGGCGGCATCCTCGGCGTCGGGGCCGGCTCGGTGGCGGGACCGCGCCTGGTGAAGCTGTCGTACACCTCCTCCAAGGCGAAGAAGCACCTCGCCTTCGTCGGCAAGGGCATCACGTACGACTCGGGCGGCATCTCGCTGAAGCCGGCCGGTCACAACGAGACGATGAAGTGCGACATGAGCGGCGCGGCCGCCGTGTTCGCCGCGGTCGTCGCCGCCGCACGCCTCGGTCTGGAGGTCAACGTCACCGGCTGGCTGGCCCTGGCCGAGAACATGCCCTCCGGCTCCGCGACCCGTCCGGGTGACGTGCTGCGGATGTACAGCGGCAAGACCGTGGAGGTGCTCAACACGGACGCGGAGGGCCGGCTGGTGCTGGCCGACGCGCTGTGGGCGGCGTCGCAGGAGAAGCCGGACGCGATCGTGGACGTCGCGACGCTGACCGGGGCGATGGTGCTGGCGCTGGGGAACCGGACGTTCGGGATCATGGGCAACGACGACTCCTTCCGTACGGCGCTGTTCGAGGCCGCGGGGGAGGTCGGGGAGCCGGCGTGGCCGATGCCGCTGCCGGAGCACCTGCGCAAGGGGATGGACTCGCCGACGGCCGACATCGCGAACATGGGCGAGCGGATGGGCGGCGGTCTGGTCGCCGGTCTGTTCCTGCGCGAGTTCGTGGGCGAGGGCATCACCTGGGCACACCTCGACATCGCCGGGCCGGCCTTCAATGAGGGCGGTCCGTTCGGGTACACGCCGAAGGGCGGGACCGGCAGTGGTGTGCGGACGCTGGTTCGGCTCGCCGAGCTGACGGCTGCGGGTGATCTGGGCTGATGATCGCCCAGTAGCCCGGTCTCGCCGGTTGTGTGGCGAGTGCGGGGGCGTGGGGGTTGTTCGCGCAGTTCCCCGCGCCCCTGGTCACAACGTGGGGCGTCTCACACAGCAGCCCGGCGTCTCCTTCTGTGCTGACAAGTGCGAAGATGGGGCTCGGCAGGACAGGGCCCCACCGAAGGGCCGAAGAACGAGCGGCCGGACACCAGCCGCCTGCCGGTCAGTGAAGACCGGCGTACGGCGCACATGCATGGAGGACGTGACGTGGCGAACGACGCCAGCACCGTTTTCGACCTAGTGATCCTCGGCGGTGGCAGCGGTGGTTACGCCGCGGCCCTGCGCGGGGCGCAGCTGGGCCTGGACGTCGCCCTGATCGAGAAGGACAAGGTCGGCGGCACCTGCCTGCACCGAGGATGCATCCCCACCAAGGCCCTGTTGCACGCGGGCGAGATCGCCGACCAGGCCCGCGAGAGCGAGCAGTTCGGTGTGAAGGCCACTCTCGAGGGCATCGACATCGCCGGGGTCCACAAGTACAAGGACGGCGTCGTCGCCGGCCTGTACAAGGGCCTGCAGGGGCTCGTCGCCTCCCGCAAGGTGACCTACATCGAGGGTGAGGGCCGGCTGTCCTCCCCCACCTCCGTCGACGTGAACGGCCGCCGCGTCGAGGGCCGTCACGTCCTGCTCGCGACCGGCTCCGTGCCGAAGTCGCTGCCCGGCCTGGAGATCGACGGCGACCGGATCATCTCCTCCGACCACGCTCTCGTCCTGGACCGCGTGCCGAAGTCCGCGATCATCCTGGGCGGCGGTGTCATCGGCGTCGAGTTCGCCTCCGCGTGGAAGTCCTTCGGCACCGAGGTCACGATCGTCGAGGGCCTGAAGCACCTCGTCCCGGTCGAGGACGAGAACTCCTCCAAGCTCCTGGAGCGCGCGTTCCGCAAGCGCGGCATCAAGTTCAACCTGGGCACCTTCTTCGAGAAGGCCGAGTACACCCAGGACGGCGTCAAGGTCACCCTCGCCGACGGCAAGGAGTTCGAGGCCGAGGTCCTGCTGGTCGCCATCGGCCGCGGCCCGGTCTCCCAGGGCCTGGGCTACGAGGAGGCCGGCGTCGCCATGGACCGCGGCTACGTCCTGGTCGACGAGTACATGCGCACCAACGTGCCGACCATCTCCGCCGTCGGTGACCTCGTCCCGACCCTCCAGCTCGCGCACGTCGGCTTCGCCGAGGGCATCCTGGTGGCGGAGCGTCTGGCCGGCCTGAAGACCGTCCCGATCGACTACGACGGTGTCCCGCGGGTGACGTACTGCCACCCGGAGGTCGCCTCCGTCGGTATCACCGAGGCCAAGGCCAAGGAGGTCTACGGCGCGGACAAGGTCGTCGCTCTGAAGTACAACCTCGCGGGCAACGGCAGGAGCAAGATCCTGGGCACCGCGGGCGAGATCAAGCTCGTCCAGGTCAAGGACGGTGCCGTCGTCGGCGTCCACATGGTCGGCGACCGCATGGGCGAGCAGGTCGGCGAAGCCCAGCTGATCTACAACTGGGAGGCGCTGCCCGCAGAGGTCGCGCAGCTCATCCACGCCCACCCGACGCAGAACGAGGCGCTCGGCGAGGCCCACCTGGCCCTGGCCGGCAAGCCGCTCCACGCGCACGACTGACCCCTCGGTCGACGAACGCGACGACAGACTTCCGCACTTTCCGTAAGGAGCAACCGAAACCATGGCGGTTTCCGTAACCCTTCCGGCGCTCGGCGAGAGCGTCACCGAGGGCACTGTCACCCGCTGGCTGAAGGCCGAGGGTGAGCGCGTCGAGGCCGACGAGCCGCTGCTCGAGGTCTCCACCGACAAGGTCGACACCGAGATCCCCTCCCCCGCCGCCGGCGTCCTGGCCTCCATCAAGGTCGCCGAGGACGAGACGGTCGAGGTCGGTGCCGAGCTGGCCGTGATCGACGACGGCACGGGCGCACCCGCTGCCGCCCCGGCCCCGGCCGCCGAGCAGGTCGCCGAGCCCGCTCCCGAGCCGGCCCCGGCCGCCCCGTCCACCGAGCAGGCCGCTCCGGCGCCCGCTCCCACCGCCGACGCCGCCGCCGGCGGCGGCTCCGCCGAGGGCACGGACGTGGTCCTGCCCGCGCTCGGCGAGTCCGTCACCGAGGGCACCGTCACCCGCTGGCTGAAGTCGGTCGGTGACAGCGTCGAGGCCGACGAGCCGCTGCTCGAGGTCTCCACCGACAAGGTCGACACCGAGATCCCGGCTCCCGCTTCGGGCACGCTGCTGGAGATCGTGGTCGGCGAGGACGAGACCGCCGAGGTCGGCGCCAAGCTCGCCGTCATCGGAGAGGCGGGTGCCGCTCCGGCCGCCGCCCCCGCGCAGGAGGCCCCGGCCGCCCCGGCCCAGCCCGAGCCCACCCCGGCTCCGGCGCAGCCCGCCCAGGCCCCCCAGGCCCCGGCTCCGGCCCCCAAGGCTCCGTCGGCACCGGCCCCCCAGGCTCCGTCGGCACCGGCTCCGCAGCAGCAGGTCACCCCGGCTCCCGAGCCGGCCCGGCCGCGCCTGCTCCCGCCCCGGCTCCGGCCCAGGCACCGGCCGCCCCGGCCGCCGCCAAGCCGACCGACGAGGGCGCCTACGTCACCCCGCTGGTGCGCAAGCTCGCCGCCGAGCACGGCGTCGACCTGGGCGCCGTCAAGGGCACCGGCGTCGGCGGCCGTATCCGCAAGCAGGACGTCATGGCCGCCGCCGAGGCCGCCAAGGCCGCCGCCGCTGCCCCGGCTCCGGCCGCGGCTGCTCCGGCCGCGGCGAAGAAGGCCCCGGTGCTGGAGGCGTCCCCGCTGCGCGGCCAGACCATCAAGATGCCGCGGATCCGCAAGGTCATCGGCGACAACATGGTCAAGGCCCTGCACGAGCAGGCCCAGCTGTCCTCGGTCGTCGAGGTCGACGTCACCCGCCTGATGAAGCTGCGCGGCCGGGCGAAGGACTCCTTCGCCGCCCGCGAGGGCGTCAAGCTCTCCCCGATGCCGTTCTTCGTCAAGGCCGCGGCCCAGGCGCTGAAGGCCCACCCGGCCATCAACGCCAAGATCAACGAGGCCGAGGGGACCATCACCTACTTCGACACCGAGAACATCGGTATCGCGGTGGACTCCGAGAAGGGCCTGATGACCCCGGTCATCAAGAACGCCGGTGACCTCAACCTCGCCGGTATCGCCAAGGCCACGGCGGAGCTGGCCGGCAAGGTCCGCGCCAACAAGATCACCCCGGACGAGCTGTCCGGCGCGACCTTCACCATCAGCAACACCGGGTCGCGCGGCGCGCTCTTCGACACGATCATCGTGCCGCCGGGCCAGGTCGCCATCCTCGGCATCGGTGCCACGGTCAAGCGCCCCGCGGTCATCGAGACGGAGGAGGGCACGGCCATCGGCGTCCGCGACATGACGTACCTGACCCTGTCCTACGACCACCGCCTGGTGGACGGCGCCGACGCGGCCCGTTACCTGACGGCGGTCAAGGCCATCCTGGAGGCGGGCGAGTTCGAGGTCGAGCTCGGGCTGTAGTTGCCAGGAGCAGCAGTACGGTGCCCCCGTCCGGATATCCCGGGCGGGGGCACCGCCTTTTGTAAGTCTCGTCTCACCTGCACCAAAGCACCCCCACCCACATCACCCCCGGAGCGACCCGGCCTTATTGTCTAAACGTCAAACCCCGTTAAGGAGCCTTCATGACCGCGCCCGTCATCCACTCGCTGCGCGAGCAGATCCGCGAGCACATCCTGGAGGGGATCATCAGCGGACGCTGGCAGCCGGGCGAGCGGATCGTCGAGCGCCGGATCGCCACCGAACTGGAGGTCAGCCAGACCCCGGTCCGCGAGGCCCTGCGCGAACTGGAGTCCCTGCGCCTGATCGAGTCCGCCCCGAACAAGGGCGTCCGCGTGCGGAACCTGACCGCCGCCGACCTGGAGGAGAGCTACCCGGTCCGGGCCGGACTGGAGGCCATCGCCGCCGAGCTGGCCGCCCAGACCCTCGCCGAGGACTGCTCGGCCCTGGAACCCCACGTCAGCGCCCTGTACGAGGCCGACCGCATGTCCGACGGCACCGCCCAGGTCCGGCACACCGTCGCCTTCCACCGCGAACTGGTCCGCGCGGCCGGCAACTCCGTCCTGCTGCACACCTGGGAAGGCCTCGGCATCGAGGTGTTCACGGCCCTGTCGATCCGCTGGCTGGGCACCCAGCAGCAGTCGTACGCCGAGGAGCACGAGGAGCTGGTCGCCGCCTTCAAGCGCCGCGACCCCCGAATCGCCGAACTCGTGAAGGACCACGTCCTGGGCTGCGCGCCCCGGGCGTGACACCCGAGCGTGCCCCCGCTCAAACGCCTCCCACCTGCGAAAACCCCTGGAAGGACCGTCACCGGGTGCCACCGCCGGAGGCACCCCGTGCCTACTTTCTCGTGATCAAGAGGTTTTGCCTCTCAACCCTTTGATCGATCATCGATCAGCGAGTTAGAGTCGCCGACGGGCCCACGCGGCGGAGCCGCAAGGTGTTACAGCACCCAAGCCCCAGCCCTGTCCTGCCAAAGACAAAGGGCACCCCCGAACCCTTACCGATGAGGGAACCCCCTTCGACTGAGGAAGGCGGCGACATGACCGACCCCAACGCCATCCAGCCGAGCGAGCTCGACCAGCTCCCGGACCGGGACCCGGAGGAGACCGCCGAATGGCAGGCCTCCCTGGACGCCGTCGCCGAAGCGGCCGGGCCGCATCGTGCCGCGTACCTGATGCGCCGCACGCTGGAGCGCGCCGAGGGCGCCGGCATCGCGCTGCCGAAGCTCCTGGAGACCGACTACGTCAACTCCATCCCCACCGCCGCCGAGCCGGCCGTGCCCGGTGACGAGGCGATGGAGCAGCGGATCACCGCGTGGAACCGCTGGAACGCGGCCGCGATGGTCACCCGTGGCAGCAAGTACGGCGTCGGCGGCCACATCGCCACCTTCGCCTCCGCGGCCTGGCTGTACGAGACCGGCTTCAACCACTTCTTCAAGGGCAAAGAGGCCGACGGCTCCGGCGACCAGCTCTACATCCAGGGCCACGCCTCCCCCGGCATCTACGCTCGCGCCTTCCTCGACGGCCGTCTGAACGAGGAGCAGCTCGACAACTTCCGCCGCGAGTCGGGCGGCAACGGCCTGCCCTCCTACCCGCACCCGCGCCGCCTGCCCTGGCTGTGGGAGTTCCCGACCGTCTCCATGGGCCTGGGCCCGCTCTCCGCCATCTACCAGGCGCGCTTCAACCGCTATCTCACCAACCGCGGCATCAAGGACACCTCCGCCTCGCACGTGTGGGCGTTCCTCGGTGACGGCGAGATGGACGAGCCCGAGTCGACGGCGGCCCTCGCGCTGGCGGCCCGTGAGGAGCTGGACAACCTCACGTTCGTCATCAACTGCAACCTCCAGCGCCTCGACGGCCCGGTCCGCGCCAACTTCAAGATCGTGCAGGAGCTGGAGGCCCAGTTCCGCGGCGCCGGCTGGAACGTCATCAAGACGCTGTGGGGCACGGCCTGGGACGAGCTGTTCCAGCTCGACACCACGGGCGCGCTCGTACGCCGTCTGCGCCAGGTGCCGGACGCGCAGATCCAGACGTACCAGACCCGCGACGCCGCCTACATCCGCCAGGACTTCTTCGGCGCCGACCCGGCGCTGGCGGAGATGGCGAAGCTGCTGAGCGACGACAAGATCCTCGAGTGCTTCCACCTCTCGCGCGGCGGACACGAGGCGCGCAAGGTGTACGCGGCGTACAAGGCGGCCGTCGAGCACAAGGGCGCGCCGACCGTGATCCTGGCCCAGACGGTCAAGGGCCACACCCTCGGCGAGGGCTTCGCGTCGAAGAACGCCAACCACCAGATGAAGAAGCTGACGGTGGACGAGTTCAAGAACATGCGCGACCTGCTCGGCCTGCCGATCAAGGACAGCGACTTCGTCGACGGCGTGGTGCCCTACGGCCACCCGGGCTCCGACTCTCCCGAGGTCCGCTACCTCCAGGAGCGCCGCGCCGCCCTCGGCGGTCCGGCCCCGGCCCGCCGCGTCCACCCGGTCGCGCCGCTGCCCGCCCCGGCGGAGAAGGCGTTCGCGGCCTTCGACAAGGGCTCCGGGGCGCAGAACGTGGCCACCACCATGGCGTTCGTCCGCCTGGTGAAGGACCTGGTCCGCGACAAGGAGACCGGCAAGCGCTGGGTGCCGATCGTCCCGGACGAGGCGCGTACCTTCGGCATGGAGTCGCTGTTCCCGTCGCTCGGCATCTACTCGCCCAAGGGCCAGACGTACGAGCCGGTCGACCGCGACCAGCTGATGTACTACAAGGAGGCCCGAAACGGCCAGATCCTCAACGAGGGGATCACCGAGGCCGGTTCGATGGCCGACTTCATCGCCGCTTCGACGTCGTACGCGACGCACGGCGAGACGATGATCCCGTTCTACATCTTCTACTCGATGTTCGGCTGGCAGCGCACGGCCGACCAGATGTGGCAGCTCGGCGACCAGCTCGGCCGCGGCTTCCTCATCGGTGCGACGGCCGGCCGTACGACGCTGACCGGTGAGGGACTCCAGCACGCCGACGGCCACTCCCCCGTCATCGCCGCGACCAACCCGGCGGCGCTGACGTACGACCCGGCGTTCGCGTACGAGGTCGCGGCCATCGTCAAGGACGGTCTGCGCCGGATGTACGGCGAGGCGGCCCCGGGTGAGGACCAGAACGTCTTCTACTACCTGACCGTCTACAACGAGCCGCTGCCGCAGCCCGCGAAGCCGTCCGTCGACGGCATCGACGAGGGCATCGTCAAGGGCCTGTACCGCTTCAACACGGCGGAGTCGGCGGGCATCACTCCTGCGGCCAACGCCCCGCGGATCCAGCTGCTCGGCTCCGGTACGGCGATCCACTGGGCGCTCAAGGCGCAGGCGCTGCTCGCCGAGGAGTGGGGCGTGGCGGCCGACGTGTGGTCGGCGACGTCCTGGAGCGAGCTGCGCCGGGACGCTCTGGAGGCGGACGAGGCGCTGCTGCGCGGCGAGGAGCGGGTGCCGTTCGTCCGGCAGGCGCTCCAAAGCGCCGAGGGCCCGGTGCTGGCGGTCTCCGACTACATGCGCCAGGTCCCTGACCAGATCGCGCAGTGGGTCGAGCAGGACTGGTCCTCGCTGGGCGCCGACGGCTTCGGCCTCTCGGACACCCGCGAGGCGGCCCGCCGTCACTTCGGCGTGGACGCCGAGTCCATCGTCGTCGCGGCGCTGGCCCAGCTCGCCAAGCGCGGCGAGGTCAAGGCGACGGCCGTGAAGGAAGCGCGCGCGAAGTACGGTCTGTAGGAGCTGTTCGGCAGGAGGCCCCCGCTGCGGCGGGGGCCTCCTCCTGCATGATGTGCTGCATGCGCGCTGCCCGGCTCATCAAGATGGTGCTGCTGCTCCAGTCCCGGCCCTCCATGACCGCCGCCGAGCTCGCCCGTGAGCTGGAGGTGTCGGAGCGGACGGTCACCCGGGACGCCCAGGCGCTGTCGGAGGCGGGTGTGCCGGTGTACGCGGACCGGGGCCGGGCCGGCGGGTACCGGCTGGTCGGCGGGTACCGTACGCGGCTGACCGGGCTGCACCGCAGCGAGGCCGAGGCGCTGTTTTTGTCCGGGGTGCCGGGGGCGCTGCGCGAGATGGGGTTGGAGGACGCCGCCTCGGCGGCCCGGCTGAAGGTGTCGGCCGCGCTGCTGCCCTCCCTGCGGGACGCGTCGAGGACGGCGGCGCAGCGGTTCCATCTGGACGCGCCGAACTGGTTCAAGGAGCCGAAGACGCCCGCCCTGCTGCCGGCCGTCGCCGACGCGGTGTGGGACGACCGGCGGATCACCGCGCGCTACCGGCGCGGTGACGACGAGGTCGTCCGGGAGCTGGAGCCGTACGGGCTCGTGCTGAAGGCGGGTGTCTGGTACCTGTGCGCTCGGGTGGCCGGGGGCGGGTCCTTCAGGGTGTACCGGATCGACCGGTTCACGGCGGTGGACACGGGCGAGGAGCTCTTCGAGCGGGAGCCGGAGTTCGACCTGCCGGCCTTCTGGGAGGAACGGGCGGAGCAGTTCGCGCGGTCCATCCTGCGGGTGCGGGTCGTGGTGCGGCTGTCCCGCGACGGTGTGCGCCGGCTGCCGTACGCCCTCGACTCGCTGTCCGCCCGCGAGGCCCTGGCGGACGCGGACGCCCCGGACGACGACGGCTGGGTGACGGTGGCCCTTCCGGTGGAGTCCGAGGAGGTCGCCCACGCCCAGCTGACGGCGCTGGGCCCGGAGGCGGAGGTCCTGGCGCCCGGGAGCCTGCGGGAGCGGTTCGCCGGGGACGCGCTGCGGCTGGCCGGGCTGTACCACCGCCAGGACGACGTATAACGATCCCGCGCACTCCGGGTGCGCCCCCGTGTCCCAGGCCCGATGCTGGACCCGTGATGGACGAGACGGAGTTCTGGGAGCTGGTGGACGACGCCCGGGAGGCCGCCGAGGGCGACCCGGAGGAGCAGGCCGACCTGCTCGTGGAACGGCTCGCGCAGCTGGACCCGGACTCGGTCCTGGACTTCGCCCGGCACTTCGAATCCCGCTACAACCGGGCCTACCGTTGGGACCTGTGGGGCGCCGCCTGGGTGCTGCTCGACGGGGCGAGCGACGACGCCTTCGACTTCTTCCGGTGCTGGCTGATCGGCCAGGGCCGCCATGTCTTCGAGGGCGCCGTGCACGACCCGGACTCGCTCGCCGATCTGCTGGACGACTTCGACGAGGAGATCGACGGCGACGGCGAGGAACTCGGCTACGCGGCGGACGAGGCCTACGAGCAGCTCACCGGCACGGTCGCCCCCGACCTGGGGGTCCCGCCCGCGCCCCCGGAACCGGAGGGCGCCCCGATCGACTTCGAGGACGAGGACCTGCTCGCCGAGCGCTATCCCCGGCTGTGGGAGCGCTTCAGGGGCTGATCAGGCGACCCGGCGGCGGCTGGTGTCGGACGGGAGGTACGCGTGCGTCTGGTCGGCGTTGACCGCGTGGTACAGCGGGGCGGCGTTGGCCTGGTCGAGGGCGGACGCGGTGGCCGCGGCCGGGCCCAGGACGACGGTCGCGACGGCGCAGAGCACCGCCCAGGGGCCGCGCGACATCCCGGTCCGGGTGCGCGCCGCCGGGTCCTTCGTACGGCTGCTGTTCATGATCCCCACCTCCGGTCGGCTGGTTGTGGGGTCGACCGTAGGGCGCCGGGATCTGAGGACCCTGCGCTTCGGCTGTGGCCTTCCTGTGGATGGGCCAGGCCCTGCAACCGGGCGGCCAGCTGTCTGATCTCCGGCAGTCTGGCGTGCAGGGCGGCGCCCGGGCAGCTGGTCATGTAGCCGTCGTTGTGGCCGGCGAGGGCGGGCAGCTTCGCGGTGGTGCCGGCCGCGTACCGGCTCAGGCCGTTGCTGGAGACCAGGTGGACGCTCGCCCGCGGGTCGGTGCCGGTCAGGCCCAGCTTCCAGGCGGAGAGCGCGGCGATGGCGTGGGTCATCGCCCGGGGTACGGGCATGCCCGCGGTGAAGGTGCCGAGGGCGGCGATGCCGGTGGTGCCGTGGTTGAAGCCCTGGGTGTGGGCGCCGGTGACGGCCCGCTCGACGCCGCCGGCGCGGCCCTCGTAGACGGTGCCGCAGCGGTCGACGACGAAGTTGTAGCCGATGTCGTCCCAGTCGCGGGTGCCGGTCTGGCCGATGTAGAGGTCCCTGAGGATGCGGGGCGCGTCGGCGCAGTCGTAGCCGTTGGGCGAGTCGGTGTGGTGGACGAAGACGGCGAGGACCCGGTCGTCGTAGCGCGGGCGCGGCTGCTTGCGGGCGGCGTCGCCCAGCCACCGCGCCCTCGGCACGATGTGCGGGCGCGGGGCGGTGTAGGGCGTGGCGGCGGGGCGGTGCGTGGCCGGGCGGGCGCTGGTCTCGGCGGCGTGCTCGACGCCGTAGGCGCACAGCACGAGCGCCACGACGGCGGCGACGCCCGGCAGGCAGCCGAGCAGCACCCGGGTCGCGCGTGGCATGCCGGCTATGCCGGGTGTCCCGGCGCCGCGGTGCCTGCGCGTACCCCGTCGTCTTCGGAAGAGCCGTCTTCGGAAGACACGCATGATCCCACTGTCGGCCTGATCCGGCCCGTCCGCGATGTGTGATGTGCCACCCGGTGGAACCATCGTCACGGTCCGCGACGTTTTTCCGAGTGCACGCGCGCGTGGCCGGTTCTGATCATTTACGCGCGTGTGACTGATCAACGAGCCCTTCCCCCACGTACTAAGGGGTTCCGAGAGAAAGAAGGCGTGGTGGACCTGCTCGACATCCTGCTGTTGCTGGTCGTCCTGGCCTACGCGGCATCCGGCTACCGGCGCGGGCTGGTGGCCGGCTGTGTGTCGCTGGCGGGCTTCGTGGGCGGTGCGGTCGTCGGCGTGTGGATCCTGCCGTGGGTGATGGACCTGGTGCCGCCGGGTACGACGGGCGCGACGGTGACGGCGGTGTTCACGGTGCTGCTCCCGGCGGTGGTGGGGCACGAACTGGCCGGGCGCCTCGCGCTCAGGCTGCGGCGCGAGCTGGACCGGGGGCCGCTGAGAGTGGCGGACGGGATCGGTGGGGCGGTGGCCAACTCGGTCGCGGTCCTGATCGTGGCGTGGGTGGCCGCGAGCGTCCTGGGCGCGTCCTCGTCGCCGCTGGTCACCTCGGCGATCCGGGACTCGCGGCTGCTCGGCGCGGTGCAGCGGACGATGCCGGACACCACACCGGCCTGGTTCTCGCGGGCGACGTCCGCGCTGACCGAGGCGGGCTTTCCGCAGGTCTTCAACCCGTTCGAGAACGAGTCGACCGCGGAGGTCGCCGAGCCCTCAGGCGACAGCGTCACGGCGGCCGCCACCAACGCCGCCAAGCTGAGCACGGTCAAGGTCGAGGGCGTCGCGGGCACCCAGGGCCGCGAGGGCAGCGGGTTCGTGTACGCGCGGGAGCACGTGATGACCAACGCCCACGTCGTGGCCGGCATCGACGAGCCGACGGTGCAGATCGGCGGGGTCGGGCGGACCTACGAGGCGCGGGTGGTGCTCTTCGACCCGCAGAAGGACGTGGCCGTGCTGTACGTGCCGGGGCTCGAGGCGCCCGTGCTGCGGTTCGACGACGACGCCGAGCGGGGCGACTCGGCGGTCGTCGCGGGCTATCCGCAGGACGGCGACCTGAACCTCCAGGCGGCGACGGTCGCGAACCGGGTCCGGGCGACCGGCCAGAACATCTACAACGACGACACCGTCACGCGCGAGATCTACTCGATCCGCTCCACCGTCCGCCCCGGCAACTCCGGCGGCCCCCTCCTCACCACGGACGGCCGGGTCTTCGGCGTGGTCTTCGCCCGCTCCACCTCGGACGCCGAGACGGGCTATGTGCTGACGGCGGCCGAGGTCTCCTCCGACGCCGAGCGCGCGGCGAGCGCGACGGCACCGGTGGACACGGGCGAGCTGGCCGAGTCGTAGCTCCGGCTCAAAGGGAGCGCCCCATCAGCACGTCGTCGACGTACGTCCCGTCGAGCAGGAACTCCTCGGGCAGGATCCCCTCCACCACGAATCCCTCGGCCTCGTAGAGCCCCCGGGCCGGGGCGTTGTGGGCGAGGACGCGCAGGGTGAGGCGGCGGGCACCGCGCCGGCGGGCCTCGTCGACGGCGGCCCGGACCAGCGCCCGCCCGACCCCCCGGCCGCGCGCCTCCTCCGCGACGGCGAGGCCCTGGATCTGGCGGACGTGCCTGTTCGAGTCGACCGGCGTCGGGAAGCCGAGGCGTATGTAGCCCGCCAAGCGGTCGCCGAGTTGGGCGACCAGGCAGTCGTCGGGGGCGTGCCGGTCAGGGAAGAACGGCGGGTACGGCGGCTGCGGCCGGGGCATCACCGCGTGCAGGCGCGACCACGCGAGGCGGTCCAGCAGGGCCAGCTCTTCGCCGTCGTCGGGCACGGCGGTGCGGATGCGGAGTTCGCGGAGCTCGGACATGGCGTCACCCTATGGTGAGGGCCTGTGGCCGTGCGCCGAATTCATACCGCCGGCAGGCAGGATGGGCCCATGGAACGCTCACGAATCGCGGTGGCCGGTGCGTCCGGTCTCATCGGCGGCGCCCTGGTGCGGTCCCTGACCGCGGACGGTCACGAGGTGGTGCGCCTCGTGCGCCGTACGCCCAGGGCGGCGGACGAGGTCCGGTGGGACCCCGAGGGCGGGCGCGTGGACGCGGCCGGGCTCGCCGGGTGCGACGCGGTGGTGAACCTGGCCGGTGCGGGGGTCGGCAACCGCCGCTGGACGGACGCCTACAAGCAGCGGATCCGCGACAGCAGGGTGAACGGCACGGCGGCGCTCGCCCGGGCCGTCGCCTCGCTGGACGAGAAGGACCGGCCGCGGGTCTTCGTGAACGGCAGCGCCATCGGCTACTACGGCGAGACCGGGGACCGGACCGTCGACGAGAGCGCACCGGCGGGCGAGGGCTTCCTGCCCGAGCTGTGCGTGGAGTGGGAGGCCGGCGCCGCACCCGCCCAGGAGGCCGGCGTCCGCACGGTGTTCACCCGGACCGGGCTGGTCGTGTCCCGCGAGGGCGGTGCGTGGGGGCGGCTGTTCCCGCTGTTCCAGGCAGGTCTCGGCGGGCGGATGGGTGACGGGCGGCAGTACTGGTCGTTCGTCGCGCTGCACGACGAGGTCGCCGCGATCCGGCATCTCATCGACACCGACGGCCTGTCCGGGCCGTTCAACGTCACCGCCCCGAACCCCCTGACGAACCGTGAGATCACGGCGGTCATGGGGCGCGTGCTGCACCGCCCGACGCTGTTCGCCGTGCCCGCGCCCGTACTGCGGACCGTGCTCGGCGAGATGGCCGGGGATGTGCTCGGCAGCGCCCGGGTCCTGCCTGCACGGCTGCTGGAGTCGGGGTTCCGGTTCGCCTTCCCGGAGATCGAGGGGGCGATCCGGGCGGCGTTGTGACGGACCCCGGAGCCTCTACGACCACTTCATGCCCACAAGGCCTTGGTATGCGACCACTGTGCGACCGTGCCCTGTCGGTGCGCGACTCCCCCTGACCGATCACGGCCCTACCCTCGACCAGAACTCGCGTATCCCTGGGGCCTGTTGAGGGCATGACGTCTCCAGCGCCCGCGCAACCTCGAGGAGGGGCACGTGCTTGAGCCCGTTTACCAGGCGGACGTGGTCGTCGTGGGGGCCGGAGTCGCCGGACTCTCGGCCGCGCACCGGCTGACCAGAGCAGGAGTGACGACCATGGTCCTGGAGGCCGCCCACGGGGTCGGCGGCCGCATGGCGACGGAGAAAATCGACGGCTTCCGGCTCGACAGAATCGGCCAGTTGCTGTCCACGGCGTACCCGGAACTACGGCTGACACCCGGCCTCGGCGGGCTCGTGCTGCGCCCCTTCGCGCCCGGGGTCCTGCTGCACGGCGACGGACGCCACCATCGCGCCGGCGTCCAGGCGGGCGCAGGGGGCGCACGGGGCGCACTGCACGCGGTGCGCGCCCTGGCGAGCGCTCCCCGGTCGCCGTCCGCGCCCAGGCCGCCCAGGAGGCCGGTGGCGGTGCCCGGCCGGCAGGTCTCCGTGCCCCGGAGCCGGTCCGGTGCCCCGCTCGGCACGGCCGTCGACCAGGCCCGCCTGGGTGCCGCCCTGACCCGGCTGGCGGGCACACCGGCCGAACGGCTGCTGGCCCGCCCGGAGCTGCCCGCCGGTGAGGCCCTGGCGGCCCGCGGGCTGCCCGCCCGGACGATCGACGGCTTCCTGCGTCCGCTGCTCGCCGCGCTGCTGTGCGACCCGGACCTGACGACGTCCAGCCGGTGCGCGGACCTCGCGCTGCGCGCCTTCGCGAGCGGCCGGCTGTGCCTGCCGGAGGGCGGCGCCGAGGCCCTGCCGGAGCTGCTGGCGAGCACGCTGCCGGCGGGCACCGTGCACACCGGCGTGCGCGTCACCTCGGTCTCCACGACCTCGGTGACGACCGCCGAGCACGGCGAGATCCGCTGCCGGGCGGTACTGGTGGCGACGGATGCGCGGGCCGCGGCCGAGCTGTTGCCCGGGTTGCGGGTGCCTGAGTTCCATCCGGTGACGGTGGTGCACCACACGACCGACGAGCCGCCGGGGACAGGGGCGTCGCTGTTGCTCGACGCGGACCTGGGCGGGCCGGTCGCGCACACGGCTGTGGTCAGCCGGGTCGATCCGTCCCGCGCTCCGGCCGGGCGGGCACTGGTGTCCTCGACGGTGCTGGGGCGGCCGCCGGGGGATGTCGACACGGCTGTGCGAATGCATCTGGCGCGGTTGTACGGGGTGTCGACGGCTCGGTGGGAGACATTGGCCGTGCATCACACGGCGGAGGCCGTGCCGGCGATGCGGCCGCCGCATGATCTGCGGCGGCCGGTGCGGTTGCTTGCGGGGCTGTACGTGTGCGGGGATCACCGGGACACCAGTACGGTTCAGGGTGCTCTGCACTCCGGGCATCGGGCGTCGGCGGCGATTCTGGCGGACCTGGGGGCCGGGCGGTCCATGCATGTCGCCGACCCCGTGCCGACTGTGCCGCGGGCTGCGTAGGTGCTCCGTCGAGTGCGGGTGCGTCGGGGCTTGTCGCGCCCACGCGGCGGAGCCGCACATCGACACAGCCCCGCGCCCCTGAAACCCTTAACCCAAGGCCGCTACCTTGTCGCGGTAACCCCGCACCGGCGCCGCGTCCTTGTACGGCTCCAGTCTCCGCTCGAAGTCCCTCACGTACTCCACCGCCCGCACCGAACGCATCTCCGCCGCCTGGCCCGCCGCCTCCGCGGCCAGCTGGCAGGCCTGGTCGAGTTCGCCGAGGCCCAGGCGGGCGGTGGCGAGGACGACGCGGCAGAAGAGGCGGCTGCGGGCGTAGGACGGGGCTCGGAGCTGGAGTGAGCGTTCGGCGTGCTGGGCGGCGGCGCGGAACTGCTGAAGGTCCCGGTGGCAGTGCCCGAACTCGTCGGCCAGCTGCGCCTCGTCGAAGAACTTGGCCCAGTGCGGGACGTCGTCCCCGGGCCGGGCCGTCTCCAGGGCGCGCTCGGCGCGGACCAGTGCGGCCGTGCAGGCCCGCACCTCGCCGAGCACGCCGTGCCCGCGTGCCTCGGAGGCGTGCAGCAGCGCCTGTACGACGGGCGGCGCGGAGGTGCCGACGCCCTGCTGCGCCACGCGCGCGAGCTGCACCGCTTCCCGCCCGTGCCCGAGGTAGACGGCCTGCCGACTCATGGTGACCAGCACGTACGCCCCGTACGTCCGGTCCCCGGCCGCCTGGGCGAGCCGGAGCGCCTGCACGAAGTAGCGCTGGGCGAGTCCGTGCGCGGCGATGTCGTACGACGTCCAGCCCGCGAGCCGGGTCAGATCGGCGGCGGCGGCGAACAGCCGGCGGCCGGTCTGCTCGCCGTAGGTGCCGCGCAGCATGGGCTCGCACTCGTGCTCCAGATAGCGCACGAGGGCCTGGCGGGCGTGACCGCCGCCGTAGGCGTCGTCGAGGGTGCGGAACAGCTCGCCGACCGAGCGCAGGGCGGCGATGTCCCCGGCGGTCACCTTCTGGCCGGGTCCGCGTTCGGCCTGCCCGCGCTGGCGGGGCAGGGACGGCACGCCCGGCTCGGCCGGGGGCCTCAGGGCGGCGCGGCCCTGCGCCGGGATGCGGGCGGCGGGCGGCTCACCGCGGGCCACCTTCTCGTCGGCCCGCCCGATCAGCCAGTCCCGGCTCGGCACGACGAGCCCGGCCGGCGTGAAGGCGATCTTGCGCAGCTCGGCGTGGCTGCCGGAGTCCTTGCGCCACAGCCCGCTGACGATGTCGACGGCCTCCTCGGGGGTGGCGGCGAACTCCAGCCCCGCGTAGACGGGCGCGCAGGCGTCCAGACCGAGGTCCTGGGCGGTCAGGCGCCGGCCCAGGCGCCGGGTGAAGACCTCGGCGATCAGCGCGGGCGTGGTACCCCTGGGCTGCTGGCCGCGCAGCCATCGGGTGACGGATGTCTTGTCGTATCTCAGATCGAGCCCGTGTTCGAGACCGAGCTGGTCCACGCGACGGGCGAGACCCGCGTTGGAGAACCCCGCTTCTGCGATGAGCGCGGCGAGCTGTCGGTTGGGGGTGCGCTGCGCGGGTCGTTCCGTCATGGTGCGGTGCGGTCTCCTGCCTTCCGGTGTTGGTGATCTGCCGGATTGCCTGTGAGCAGGCCTTATGGCTTGCTGGACGGCGCGAATGTAGCGGAGAGTAAGCACCCCATCACATATTTTCCCGGACATTCATCCGATCGTGTGAGGATTGGCCCCAGGACTGACGTGTCCGGGCCGGACGTACAGTGGCTGGGGCGCGATACGTGCCTGACACACCCGTCCTAGGGAGGCGCTTGCCGTGAGTGAGTTGCGGTTCGTCCGCATGGGGTTCGGTGACGAGGCCGTCGAGTACCAGGAGGCGTGGGACGAGCAGCGCCGGGTGCACGCGGCGCGCTTCGCGGACGAGATCCCCGACACCGTGCTGCTCCTGGAGCACCCCCCTGTCTACACGGCGGGACGGCGCACGGTGGACAACGAGCGGCCCCTCGACGGCACACCGGTCATCGACGTGGACCGCGGCGGAAAGATCACCTGGCACGGCCCCGGCCAGCTGGTGGGCTACCCGGTCCAGAAGCTCCCGCGCCCGGTGGACGTGGTGGCGCACGTGCGCCGCCTCGAAGAGGCCCTGATCCGCACGTGTGCGGAGTTCGGCCTGGAGACCACCCGGGTCGAGGGCCGCAGCGGGGTGTGGGTCCTGGGCGACCAGGTCGAGCAGCGCCCCGCGCTCGGCGGTCTGGCCCTGGACTTCGACCCGCGCCTGCACGACGAGGAGTTCGACCCGCGCCTGAACGGCCCGGAGTACGCGCCGTCCAACGCGGGCCAGCGCCGCGAGGACCGCAAGATCGCCGCGATCGGCATCCGCGTGGCCAAGGGCGTCACCATGCACGGCTTCGCGCTCAACGTGAACCCGGACAACAAGTGGTTCGACCGGATCATCCCGTGCGGCATCCGTGACGCGGGTGTCGCCTCCCTGGCGAACGAACTGGGCCGCGACGTGACGATCGCCGAGGTACTGCCGGTCGCCGAGCGCCACCTGAGGGACGTACTGGAGAACGCGGAGCTGAAGCCGCGGGAGATCGAGAAGGCGCCTGCGGCATAGATCCGCGCGTGGACGGGCCAGCACCCGCACAGGCATTCAAAACCACGGGCGTACCCTTGAGGGCGCCGAAGAATCAATCGCTAGGGAGCCGGTCGTGTCCGCAGTCGCACCCGACGGACGCAAGATGCTGCGCCTGGAGGTCCGCAACAGCCAGACCCCCATCGAGCGCAAGCCCGAGTGGATCAAGACCCGGGCGAAAATGGGTCCCGAGTACACCAAGATGCAGAACCTCGTGAAGAGCGAGGGCCTGCACACGGTCTGTCAGGAAGCCGGCTGCCCCAACATCTACGAGTGCTGGGAGGACCGCGAGGCCACCTTCCTCATCGGCGGCGACCAGTGCACCCGGCGCTGCGACTTCTGCCAGATCGACACCGGCAAGCCCGAGGCACTCGACCGCGACGAGCCGCGCCGCGTGGGTGAGTCCGTGGTCACCATGGACCTGAACTACGCCACGATCACCGGCGTCGCCCGCGACGACCTGGAGGACGGCGGCGCCTGGCTGTACGCGGAGACGGTCCGCCAGATCCACCAGCAGACGGCGAGCCGCGAGGCCGGCCGGACGAAGGTCGAGCTGCTCGCGCCCGACTTCAACGCCGTCCCGGAGCAGCTGGAGGAGGTCTTCTCCTCCCGCCCCGAGGTCTTCGCGCACAACGTCGAGACGGTCCCGCGGATCTTCAAGCGGATCCGCCCCGGCTTCCGCTACGAGCGCTCCCTGAAGGTCATCACCGAGGCCCGCGATTACGGCCTCGTCACCAAGTCGAACCTCATCCTCGGCATGGGCGAGACCCGCGAGGAGGTCAGCGACGCGCTGAGGCAGCTGCACGACGCGGGCTGCGAGCTGGTCACCATCACGCAGTACCTACGGCCGTCCGTGCGCCACCACCCGGTGGAGCGCTGGGTCAAGCCGCAGGAGTTCGTGGAGCTGAAGGAGGAGGCCGAGCAGATCGGCTTCTCCGGTGTGATGTCGGGCCCGCTGGTGCGGTCCTCGTACCGTGCCGGGCGGCTCTACCGGATGGCCGTCGAGAAGCGCGACGCGTACGTCGCCGCCCAGGCCGTCTGACGGATCGTCACCGCCCCTGCCCAGCCAAGGGCGAGGCAAGCGTGTGAATTCGCGCACAAGAGGCTACCCATCGGTAGCGACCGATATGACGCGGTCCTGACCGTCCTCGCAGATGAGGGCGCATGTCAGGGCCGCGTCGGGCGTTCGACGGTTCCCAACCAGGGCTTCATGGGTGTTTGACCGGTCGGTCACGCCCTGGTAACACCAATCAGTGACGCTGAACTCACAGCACGTACACCCGCTCCCGAGGGGGGACCTCACCCATGCAGGCCGCGCCGCCCGTTCGCGCCACCGCGATTCCGTCCTTCACCACCGCCCTGCGTGCCGTCGAGTCGCTGCTGCTGAGCAGCGGTCAGCGCACCGCCCGCCGCAACGCCTGGACCTCCGTGCTGGAGGACCGCCGTCGCGCCAAGGACCGGGTCGAGGCGCAGCGCGTCCTCGAGCAGTCCGTCTCCCGGTCCCTCTCCGTCCACCCCTGAGGCCCGCTCCCTCCCCGCGAGCGCTCCCGCGGACACTGCCGTCGTAGGCGCTTGTGGGGCCACGTAGACTGCGTGGCATGGCGAGGAAGGAAACCGCAGCGGACGCTGCGAACCCCGGGCGACTGAAGCAGATCGCCCTGACCTACAAGATGACCCGCAGGGCCGACAAGAAGATCGGTCTTGTACTCGCGGCAGTCGGAATCGTCACCTTCGGTGTCTTCCTCGCGATCGGTTTCTTGATCGGTCACCCCATCTATGCCGGCATCCTGGGCCTCCTGCTCGCCTTCCTCGCGTCGGCGATCGTGTTCGGGCGCCGGGCCGAGCGGGCCGCCTTCGGGCAGATGGAGGGCCAGCCCGGTGCCGCGGCGGCGGTGCTCGACAACATCGGCCGGGGATGGACGACGACCCCCGCGGTGGCGATGAACCGCAACCAGGACGTGGTGCACCGCGCGGTCGGCAAGGCCGGCATCGTGCTGGTCGCCGAGGGCAACCCGAACCGGGTGAAGCCCCTGCTCGCCGCCGAGAAGAGGAAGATGAACCGCATCGTCGCGGACGTCCCGGTGCACGACCTGGTCGTGGGTACGGGCGAGGGCCAGGTCGAGCTGAAGAAGCTCCGCACGACCATGCTGAAGCTGCCGCGCGTGCTGACCGGCCCGCAGGTCACCGCCACCAACGACCGGCTGCGTGCCCTGGGCGACCTGATGAGCAACATGCCGCTGCCGAAGGGGCCGATGCCGAAGGGCATGCGGATGCCGAAGGGCGGTGGGCCGAAGGCCCGCTGACAACCCGCGCACCACGTGAAGGAAGGGGCGCCCGGATCAATCCGGGCGCCCCTTCCTTCATGTCCGTTCGTCCGTGTCAGATGCGGACCTCGACCGTGCCCGCCAGCCGGTCGTGCAGGCCCCGGCCGTCGCGGTCCCAGATCAGGGCGGGGATCGCGAGGAAGAGCAGGACCGTGCGCAGCACCGCGCGCCACGGGCTGACGCGGCCGGTGTCCAGGGCGAGCACCCGCAGGCCGAGGAGCCGCTTGCCCGGCGTGAAGCCGACCGTACCGACCGTGAGGACCATCAGCGCGAACATGATGAGCGGCGCCCAGATCTGGGCCGCTTCGTTGTAGCTCTGGGTGATGAGACCGTATGCGATCAGGAGGCTCAGGCCCCAGTCCACGGCGAGGGCGCCGAGCCGCCGCCCCGGACGGGCGATCGAGCCGGGTCCCTCCTCGGGAAGACCGAGCTGCTCACCCCGGTATCCGAAGTCGACACCGGCCTCTTCCGCGGCCGCGCGGGGCCCGGAAAGCCACGATCCGAGTGCTTGCCTGTTGTCCACCCGTCCACGGTACTGCGCCCCTGAACGACCAGGGCACGGCGGGGTGCGTCGGGGCTACGGTGGAAGGTGAGCCGGTTAACTTGTGCGAAACAAATGAGTCACGCCCGAGAAACCACCCGTCCCTAGGGTCGAGGTCAGCGTGTGCCACCCGCACTGGCCGCACGAACGAACTACCACCCCGGCGGGACGGTCGGGAGTAGGAGGAGCTGGATGTTCCAGAACGCCGACGAGGCCAAGAAGTTCATCGCGGACGAGGACGTCAAGTTCATCGACGTCCGCTTCTGCGACCTCCCGGGCGTGATGCAGCACTTCACGGTGCCTGCTGAGGCGTTCGACGCGGACGAGGAGCTGGCCTTCGACGGCTCGTCCATCCGCGGCTTCCAGGCCATTCACGAGTCCGACATGGCGCTGCGCGCGGACCTGTCGACCGCCCGTGTCGACCCGTTCCGCCGTGACAAGACGCTGAACATCAACTTCTTCATCCACGACCCGATCACGGGCGAGCAGTACTCCCGTGACCCGCGCAACGTGGCGAAGAAGGCCGAGGCCTACCTCGCCTCCACCGGTATCGCCGACACGGCGTACTTTGGTCCCGAGGCCGAGTTCTACGTCTTCGACTCCGTCCGCTTCGCGACCAGCGCGAACGAGTCCTTCTACCACATCGACTCCGAGGCCGGCGCCTGGAACACCGGTGCCCTCGAGGACAACCGTGGTTACAAGGTCCGCTACAAGGGCGGCTACTTCCCGGTCCCGCCGGTCGACCACTTCGCCGACCTGCGCGCCCAGATCTCCCTGGAGCTGAACCGGGCCGGTCTCCAGGTCGAGCGCCAGCACCACGAGGTGGGCACGGCCGGCCAGGCCGAGATCAACTACAAGTTCAACACGCTGCTCGCCGCCGCCGACGACCTCCAGCTCTTCAAGTACATCGTGAAGAACGTGGCGTGGCAGAACGGCAAGACGGCGACCTTCATGCCGAAGCCGATCTTCGGTGACAACGGCTCGGGCATGCACGTCCACCAGTCCCTGTGGCAGGGCGGCTCCCCGCTGTTCTACGACGAGGCCGGTTACGCGGGCCTGTCGGACACCGCCCGCTACTACATCGGCGGCATCCTCAAGCACGCCCCGTCGCTGCTGGCCTTCACCAACCCGACGGTGAACTCGTACCACCGCCTGGTCCCCGGCTTCGAGGCCCCGGTGAACCTGGTCTACTCGCAGCGCAACCGCTCCGCGGCCATGCGTATCCCGATCACGGGCTCGAACCCGAAGGCCAAGCGCGTCGAGTTCCGCGCGCCCGACTCCTCCGGCAACCCGTACCTGGCGTTCTCGGCGCTGCTGCTCGCGGGCCTGGACGGCATCAAGAACAAGATCGAGCCGGCCGAGCCGATCGACAAGGACCTCTACGAGCTGGCTCCCGAGGAGCACGCGGGCGTCCCGCAGGTCCCGACCTCGCTCCCGGCCGTCCTCGACTCCCTCGAGGCCGACCACGAGTTCCTCCTCCAGGGCGACGTGTTCACGCCGGACCTGATCGAGACGTGGATCGACTACAAGCGCACGAACGAGATCGCGCCGCTTCAGCTGCGTCCGCACCCGCACGAGTTCGAGCTGTACTTCGACGTGTGATCGACGCTGATCGAGGCATCATGACCGCGCCCTCGCTGTCCGTACGGACAGCGAGGGCGCGGTCGTATGTTCTATTCTGCTAGCAGGACCCACACGGGGGTGGAGAGGGAATGCCCGAGCAGGAACAGGACGGCCAGGAGCGCGAGTTCGATCTCAGATGGGCGGACAGCGCCGAGCACAAGGAGCCCTCGGCGCGGGCCCGTATGCTCGCCGCGCGCTGGAAGCACGATCCGCCCGGGCCCGTGCCCTTCCGGCCCGAGCCCGACCACAGGGCGTCCGGCCGTCGGTCCCGTTCGTCGTGGATATCGACGGTCGTGGTGCTCGGCTCCGTGGCCGCGGTGATCCTGCTGCTCGGGTACATCAACTTCCGGGCGCCGTACTAGAGCGTGCGGGGCCGATCAAGGCAGCTGCTAGCGTCCGGCCCCGTGGATGACGGTGTGTACGTGGGCAACGCGGGCGAGGACGCGGCGCTGGACCGGGGGTGGCTCCTCGGGCACTTCAAGGACGTCGGCGATCCGCGTCACAGCGAGGCCGTCGAGATCAAATGGGGTGTCCATCCGGCCGGCGACGAGCGGTCGCGGTGGGTGCGGGGCGAGGAGCGGACCGCGCTGCTGGTTCTCATCAGCGGGCGGTTCCGGGTTGAGCTTCCCGGTCGCAGTGCTTTGCTGGAGCGACAGGGGGACTACGTCGTGTGGGGGCGCGGGGTCGATCACTCCTGGTTCGCCGAGGAGGAGTCGGTGGTGCTGACGGTTCGGTGGCCGTCCGTGCCCGGGTACGCGGTGGCCGGGGGCGACTGACGCCTTTGCCAGGCCCTGGGGCTGATCAGGACCCGTTCATGGGCGTGGCCGGGTGCACACTGGCAGTGGGACGAGTGCCTGACTGCGGGGTGATGCAGATGCACAGCCGTTTCCGGCGCGACCGCCGGTTGACCACCCGTATGGGGATCACGCTCTTCCTGCTCGGGCTGGTGTACGTGGGGTTCGTCGCGGCGTTGATCGTGCTGCTGAAGTCGTGGGTGCTGGTCGTGGTGGTCGCGGCGGCGGTGCTGGGGGCCCAGTACTGGTTCTCGGACCGGGTCGCGCTGTTCGCGATGCGCGGGCGGGTCGTGGAGCGCGAGGAGTATCCCGAGCTGCACGGTGTGGTGGACCGGCTGTGCGCGATCGCGGACATGCCCAAGCCGGTGGTGGCCGTGTCCGAAATGGACATGCCGAACGCGTTCGCGACAGGGCGCAACCCCGACCATGCCGTGGTCTGTGTGACGACCGGGCTGCTCAGGCGCCTGGAGCCGGCCGAGCTGGAAGGCGTACTCGCGCACGAGCTGTCGCACGTGGCGCACAAGGACGTCGCGGTGATCACGGTCGCCTCGTTCCTCGGTGTGCTCGCGGGGCTGATCGTACGGTTCGCCTTCTACTCGCAGCTGTTCGGCGGGGGCCGCAGGGACCAGAACACGGCGGTGATCTTCGCCGCGGTGATGGGCGTGTCGGCGGCCGTGTACGCGCTGAGCTTCCTGCTGATCCGGTCCCTGTCCCGGTACCGGGAGCTGGCCGCGGACCGCGCGGCCGCGCTGCTCACCGGCCGGCCCTCGGCGCTGGCCTCCGCCCTGACCAAGGTGTCGGGGGACATCGCCCGCATCCCGACGAAGGATTTGCGCACGGCCCAGGCCTTCAACGCCTTCTACTTCACGCCGGCGCTGGGCCGCGAGCCCGGTGTCGCGCGGCTCTTCTCGACGCACCCGAGCCTGGAGCAGCGGCTCGACCAGCTGGGCCGGATCTCCGCCGAACTGGGCGAGGCGGCGCCCGGAGGGGTGTGAGGCATGGGGCTGCTGGACATTCTGCTCGGCCGCACGAAGCCGGTCGCACCGGATCTCGACCGGCTCTTCGCGCTGCCGTCGGCAGCCGTGACGCTGGAGGCCGCGGCGGGCTTCACCCCGACCGGGCAGGGCGCGGTGTGCTTCGCCACGGTCGAGGGCGCGGCCTTCGAGCAGACCCACCGCGAGGTGCGGGCGCTGCTGGACGCCGACAGCGACCGCGACGGCCCGCCGGTGGAACTGCGGCAGGACGACTACGGCTACTCCTGGCTGCTCTCGCACCGCGCCCCCGACCAGCTGGCACCACTCGTCACGGACCTGCACGCCGTGAACAGCCAGATGGAGGTCAACGGGTTCGGCCCCCAACTCCTGTGCTCCCTGGCCGGCTTCCGGGACCGGTCGGGCAGGCGGCTTGCGCTGGTCTACCTCTACAAGCGCGGCACCTTCTACCCCTTCGCGCCCGTGCCGGGAGAGACGCAGCGACGGGACAACGCGCTGGAACTCCAGGTGCGGGCGGCGCTCGCCGGCGACCTGCCGATCGAGCAGGACCTGGGCCGCTGGTTCCCCTTGTGGGGAGCGCCGGGTCTGTGATCGCCCGCTGTGTGTGATCGCGCCTCACGCGGCCCGGCCGCGTGAATGAATGGCCGTATGAGTGAGCTGATCCCCTTCACACATACCGTCGACGGTGAACGACTCAGCGGGCTGTCCGGCGGCACCGGCCCGGGTGAGCCGGCCAGGGCGACCGCCGTACTGCTGCACGGCGCGGGCAACGGCAGCAAGGAGCGGCTGATGCCGTTGCTGTCGGAGTTCGCCGCGCACGGCTGCCACGCCCTCGCCTTCGACTTCTCCGGGCACGGGGAGAGCACCGGCCTGCTGCGCGAGCTGAGCCTGCGGCGCCGCTTCGAGCAGGCCGTGTCCGTCATCGACGCGCACGCGCGCGTGGACGGCCCGCTGGTCCTGGTCGGCTTCAGCATGAGCGGCCAGACGGTGGCCGATCTCGTCCGGCACTACGGGGACCGGGTGGCGGCACTGGGGCTGTGTTCTCCGGCGGTGTACGCGGCGGAGGCGTGGGACGTGCCGTTCGGTGCGGGGGACGGGCGGTTCAGCGAGATCATCCGGCGGCCCGGAAGCTGGCGGGCGTCGCCCGCGCTCGACGTCCTGCGGGGGTACGAGGGGCGGGCGGTGCTCGCGGTGCCGGGCACGGACGAGGTCATCCCGCCCGCCGTGACGGAGGCCGTCTCGGCGGCGCTGGCCCGCCGCGCCCAGTTCACGCACTGGGAACTGCCCGATGCGGAGCACCGGCTGGGCCGGTGGTTCCGTGACCACCCGGCCGACCGGCGGGGGTTCGTCACGGACGTACTGACCGGGCTGGGCGAGCAGGGCTGGACGGCCACGCGCGCGTGGGTGGCCAAGCAGCTGCCGGAAGGCCGTATGGTCGACAAGTCGGCTTTCATGAGCGGTGGTTGGAGCGCCCAGATGCGGCGGCTCACCCTCGACGACGGCACCGAGCTGGCGCTGCGGACCTTCGTGAAGCCCTTCTTCCGGCGGCACGCGCCCGGGCTGCTGGCCCGCGAGGCGGAGATTCTCACACACCTGGCCGAGCAGGAGGGCGTGCCAGGCCCCCGAACTGACCGGCGTGGACGCGACCGCCGAGCACTGCGACCACCCGTCCCTGCTGATGTCCGTGCTGCCGGGCCGTGTCCGGGTGGACGAGGAGGACGACCTGGACCTGCGGGTGGACCTGCTGGCGGCCCAACTCGCCCGGATCCACCAGGTCGTTCCCGAGGAGCGCCCTCGGCTGTACCAGGCGTGGACGTCCCCCGAGCGGGTGCTCGCGCCCGAGGGTGCGATGTGGGGGCGAGCAGTGGACGTGATCCGCCGCGACCCGCCGCCGTACGAGGGCTGTTTCCTGCACCGCGACTTCCATCCGGGGAACGTGCTGTTCACCGGCTCGGGACCCGGCCTGCGGATCAGCGGTGTCGTCGACTGGGTGGAGACCTCGTGGGGCCCCGCCGACCTGGACGTCGCCCACTGCTCGACGGCCCTGGCGCTGCTGCACGGTCCGGCGTACGGCCTCGGATTCCGGGAGCGCTACGAGGCGCAGGGCGGCCACCGGCTCGCCGACGGCCCGGACCACCTGTACTGGCGGCTGCTCGACGCCCTGGCCTACGCCCCCGACGCGGCGAAGCTGGCGGGCCCGTGGCGGGAGCTGGGCCGGACCGATCTGACGCCGGAGGTGCTGGGCGGGCGGCTGGAGGCGTATGTGACGGGTTTGCTGGAGCGGTACGGCTGAGAGGCGCTGGCCGGTGCGGACGACCGCCCGGGGGATGACGGCCGATTGTCAGTGGCGTTCGCGATGATGCAGTCGGGTCGGAGGACGTGACGAACGGAGGCCGGTATGGGCGGGGCGCAGCGGTACATCGGGGTGGCGGAACGGCGGACCCGGCTCGCGCTGCGGCAGCGGCTGGCCGGGCGGGCGCGGGCGGGAACTCCCGAGGAGGTCGCGGGTTCGCTCGTCGCCCTGCACGGCACGGACCCGGCGACGGTGTATCTGGCCGTGGGCGCGCGGCTCGCGGACCCCGCGAAGACGGTGGCGGAGACCGGGCGCGCGCTGTACGACGACCGTTCCCTGGTGCGGATGCACGGCATGCGGCACACGGTCTTCGTGTTCCCCACGACCCTGACCGCCGTCGTGCACGCCTCGACCGGCCTGGCGGTCGCCGCCCGGGAGCGGGCCGCGCTGCTCAAGGACATGGCGGCGGCCGGGGCGCCGGACGCGGCCTGGCTGAAGGAGGTCGAGGAGTCGGCGCTGGCGGCACTCGCCCGGCGTGGGCAGGCCACGGCGGCCGAACTCACCCAGGACGAGCCGCGGCTGCGGGAGCAGTTCGTGTACGCGGCCGGCAAGAGCTACGAGGGCCTGCACACGGTCTCGACCCGGCTGCTGAGAGTGCTGGGCGTCGAGGGGAAGGTCGTACGCGGCCGCCCGCTCGGCTCCTGGACGTCCAGCCAGTTCCGCTGGGCCGTGGCGCCCGAGCACCCCGGACTGGACCCGGCGCAGGCGCAGGCGGAGCTGCTGAGACGGTGGCTCGCCGCGTGCGGTCCGGCGACCGAGGCCGATCTGAAGTGGTGGACGGGGTGGCGGGTGACAGAGGTCCGCCGGGCGTTGTCCGCGACCGGAGCGCAGCCGGTGTCGCTGGACGAGGGCACGGGATACGTGACCCACGGCGACGTCGACGAGGTGGCCACGCCCGGCGAGCCCTGGGCCGCGCTGCTGCCCGCCCTCGACCCGACGGCGATGGGGTGGCAGCAGCGCGACTGGTTTCTCGCGTCGGAGCTGCGGCCCCGGCTGTTCGACCGCAGCGGGAACGTCGGGCCGACGGTGTGGTGGAACGGACACGTGGTCGGCGGGTGGGCCCAGCGGCCCGACGGTGAGATCGTCTGGCGGATCCTCGACGAGGAGGGGGTGGGCCGGGAGGCACTCGCGGCGATCGAGAGGGAAGCGGAGCGGCTGAGCGGGTGGGTGGGGACGACCAGGATCACACCACGTTTTCGTACGCCGCTGGAGAAGGAGCTGGCGTAGCCAGGAGGGGCGTCGGGGCTCCGCGGCGTCAGACTCGTACGTACACCCCCGCTCGCGCCGCAGTCGCCGCCGCCTCCGCCGCCCGGTCGGCCATCGTCTCGTCGAGGCGGCTGCCGCTGACCAGCAGGTGGTAGTAGAGCGGGGCGGAGACGGCACGGACCACTTCGTGCGTGTCGGTGCCCTCGGGTACCTCGCCACGGTCGACGGCCTGCCGGACGCAGGGGGCCCACTCCCTGACGCGGATGTCGTAGAAGCGGTGCAGCGCCGCCGCCGTCTTCGTGTCGCCGGTGGCGGCGGCGATCAGCGCCTTGAACAGCGGCCCCTGTCGAGGGTCCGCCAAAGTCCGCTGCACCAGCCGGGCGTTCGCCGTCAGGTCGCCGAGCAGTGAACCGGTCTCGGTGCGCGGCGCCGACTGCTCGGCCATGTCCGCCAGGAGGTCCGCCACCAGCCCGGTCACCGTCCCCCAGCGGCGGTAGACGGTCGTTTTGCCGACACCGGCACGGCGAGCGATGTCCGCCAGGTCCAGGCCGGTGAAGCCCCGCTCGGTCAGGGCGTCCTCGGCCGCGCGCAGCACCGCCTCACGGACCCGTGCCGTGCGCCCCCCGGGCCGCACGGTCCCCGGCTCGCCCCCATCAGCCATAACGGCACTCCCGTTCCATCAAGACCTTCCCTCTGTTACTTTAATGGCAATTAACGAAACCACAGACCCATTAACAGGCCCGGGAGGGGACCGAGATGGAATACAGGCGACTGGGCGCGTCGGGACTCATGGTTCCGGCGCTGAGCTTCGGAGCGGGAACCTTCGGCGGCCGGGGCCCGCTGTTCGGCGCGTGGGGCAGCACCGACGCGCGGGAGGCGCGGCGCCTGGTGGACATCTGCCTGGACGCGGGCATCACGATGTTCGACACCGCCGACATCTACTCCGCCGGCGCGTCCGAGGAGACGCTCGGGGAGGCGATCAAGGGCCGCCGGGACCAGGTGATCGTCTCCACCAAGACGAGTCTGCCGATGGGCGACGGACCGGGCGACGCGGGCTCCTCCCGCTCCCGGCTGATCCGTGCCTGCGAGGACGCCCTGCGCAGGCTGGGCACGGACCACCTCGACCTCTTCCAGCTCCACGCCTTCGACGCCGGGACACCGGTGGAGGAGGTGCTGGAGACGCTCGACTCGCTCGTGCGAGCGGGCAAGGTGCGTTACACCGGCGTCTCCAACTTCTCCGGCTGGCAGGTGATGAAGTCCCTCGCGGCAGCGGAGCGGCATGGCCACCCGCGCTATGTGGCCCACCAGGTGTACTACTCCCTCATCGGCCGCGACTACGAGTGGGAGCTGATGCCGCTCGCCCTCGACCAATGCCTCGGCGCCATCGTCTGGAGCCCTCTGGGCTGGGGCCGCCTCACCGGCAAGATCCGTCGCGGCACACCGCTCCCGTCCGGCAGCCGACTGCACCGCACCGCCGACTACGGGCCGCCCGTCACCGACGAGCACCTCTACGGCGTGATCGACGCACTGGACGAGATCGCCGAGGAGACGGGCAAGGCGGTGCCGCAGATCGCCCTCAACTGGCTGCTACAGCGGCCGACGGTGTCCTCCGTGCTCATCGGCGCCCGCGACGAGCAGCAGTTGCGCCAGAACCTCGGCGCACTCGGCTGGACCCTCTCCCCCGAGCAGGTGGCGAAGCTCGACGCAGCGAGCCACCGCCCTGCGCCGTACCCCTACTTCCCCTATGAGCGGCAGGAGGGCTTCGCCCGCCTGAACCCGCCGGTGTTCGCGGCACCGGGCCGGGCGGCATGACGAAGCGCCGGACACCCCGCGGAACAGGGCACCCGGCGCTCGGGATCAGGTCGGACCGGGTCAGCGCGAGTACCGCATGAGCGCCCTCACCATGTGGCACGTCGTGTCCGACGGCGGGTGGACGCCGATCAGTTCCGCCGTGTCGCGGATCGTCTCGTTGCGGGCCTGGTTCGGCATGTAGACGCCGGAGTCGAGCAGGGCGATGGCGAGGCGCATCGCCTTGAGGCGACGGTTGTGCGAGACGTACCACTCGCGCGGCCGGCCCGGCGGCAGTGGCCGCTTCTCCACGGGTACGTACGGCAGGTCGAGCAGGACGGGGCGCTTCGCGGTGGACTGGGTGGGCAGCGGCTTCGGCTTGAGTGCGGCAGCGGGCACAGGCATCCTCCTGTCGCGGTGAGGGCGGCACACCGGGATCCTCGGCGATCCCGGCGCCACCCTCGAACACTGCTTACAGTTTACCGCCCGGCACTGACATCAGGCAGTCCGCAGAGTCCGGCAAAAGTCCAGGTGGGAATGGAAATTGGCGCGACGTCACGGCAGGTCCACGAGGGGTGGGTGAGTTGGCAGAAATTCGAACAGCGGCGACGGCGCGTACCGTGGCCTCATGGAGATCTGGATCAACCCGGCCTGCTCGAAGTGCCGCAGTGCCGTGCAGCTGCTCGACACCGAGGGCGCCGACTACACCGTCCGCCGCTACCTGGAGGACGTGCCGGGCGAGGACGAGATCCGGGGCGTGCTGGACCGGCTCGGACTGGAGCCCTGGGACATCACCCGCACCCAGGAGGCCGCCGCCAAGGAACTCGGCGTCAAGGAGTGGGCCAGGGACGCGAGTTCGCGGGACCGGTGGATCAAGGCCCTCGCCGAGCATCCCAAGCTCATCCAGCGGCCGATCATCACCGCGGACGACGGCACGGCGGTGGTCGCGCGCACCGACGAGGCCGTACGGGACGCCCTCTCCCGTTAGAGATCTCCTGTAACCGCTGAGTAACGCCGCTTCCTCGTACACGGTCCCTCACACCGTGAGGTACGGCACAGCGACACCAGGTAACACGGGGTTCACATTCGAGCAATGGCCGGGAAATCGCCTGTTGACAGGCTGCCGGGCATTGACGCGGCGCCCCAGTGCCGCAGCGCCGCAAGCACCCGCGATATGCGCCCAGACACACCCCCGAAGGATGTGGCCCGTGACCTTCAAGGCTGAGTACATCTGGATCGACGGCACCGAGCCGACGGCCAAGCTGCGTTCCAAGACCAAGATCATCGCGGGCTCCCCCGCCGGTCTCGACGCGCTGCCGATCTGGGGCTTCGACGGGTCCTCCACCAACCAGGCCGAGGGCCACGCCTCGGACTGCGTCCTCAAGCCGGTCTTCACCTGCCCGGACCCGATCCGCGGCGGCGACGACATCCTGGTGCTGTGCGAGGTCCTGAACATCGACCTCACGCCGCACGCCAGCAACACCCGTGCCGCGCTGGTCGAGGTCGCCGAGAAGTTCGCGGCCCAGGAGCCGATCTTCGGCATCGAGCAGGAGTACACCTTCTTCAAGGACGGCTACCCGCTCGGCTTCCCCAAGGGCGGCTTCCCGGCCCCGCAGGGCGGCTACTACTGCGGTGTCGGCGCCGACGAGATCTTCGGCCGTGACGTCGTCGAGGCCCACCTGGACAACTGCCTGAAGGCGGGCCTGGGCATCTCCGGCATCAACGCCGAGGTCATGCCCGGCCAGTGGGAGTTCCAGGTCGGCCCGCTCGCCCCGCTGGAGGTCTCGGACCAGCTGTGGGTGGCCCGCTGGCTGCTCTACCGCACCGCCGAGGACTTCGACATCGCCGCGACGCTGGACCCGAAGCCGGTGAAGGGCGACTGGAACGGCGCCGGCGCGCACACCAACTTCTCCACCAAGGCGATGCGCGAGGGCTACGACGCGATCATCACCGCGGCCGAGTCGCTGGGCGAGGGCTCCAAGCCGCTCGACCACGTCAAGAACTACGGCGCCGGCATCGACGACCGCCTGACCGGTCTGCACGAGACCGCCCCGTGGAACGAGTACTCCTACGGCGTCTCCAACCGCGGTGCCTCGGTCCGTATCCCGTGGCAGGTCGAGAAGGACGGCAAGGGCTACATCGAGGACCGCCGTCCGAACGCCAACGTCGACCCGTACGTGGTGACCCGCCTGCTCGTCGACACCTGCTGCTCGGCGCTGGAGAAGGCCGGCCAGGTCTGACCGACGCCACACGGCTCCCGAGGGGCGCCCACCAGTCATGGTGGGCGCCCCTCGCGTTGTCAGTGGGCGGATGTCCAAGCTGTGAGAGGAGGGTCCCGGCACCTGGCCCCGGTCTGCTTCAATGGCCCCATGGCCAGCCACCAGAAGCACACCGCGACGGGTCGCCATGACCTCGAGCCCTTCTGGCCGTCCCGTCAGGACCACGATTTCGACCGGGTGTGTTGCCGCGCGACGAACGCGCCGGCCCTCTAAAGCCGTACACCCGGCCTTCGGCCAGCGCGATCCGCGTACGTCCCTCGGCGAGCCCGACCACGAACTCGCGGCCGTCGACCTCTCCGACGAACTCCTCGCGCGAAAGAGCTGACCTCTCATGGCGACCACTCGTTCCCTGTCTCCCGCCGCCTCCTTCAACGCCCCCAGGCATCGACTGCGTGCCGTCGACCGGGACGAGGTGGTGAGTGTCGCGGATCTGCTGCCTCCGGGTGCCACCTGGCTGCCGGCGCCACAGCACACCCTGCCCACGCTGCCGGGGCAGCCGCCGATGATCGGCTACCTGGTGCTCGTCCCGGCCGACCAGCCGCCGCCGTTCCCGGCGGCGGTGCCGGAGCGGCCGGAGGCGGACGGTGGCGAGTCCGGTTCCGAGCCGCTGATCCGCGTCGACACCGTGCGGCGCACCGCCGAGGTGGCCGGGCGGCCCCTCGACCTCACGTACCTGGAGTTCGAGCTGCTGGCCCACCTGGTGGCGCACCCGGGCCGGGTGCACACCCGCGACCAGCTGGTCGGCACGGTGTGGGGCTACGGGCACGTGGGCGACGGCCGTACGGTCGACGTCCACATCGCCCGCCTGCGCCGCAAGCTGGGCGCCGAGCACCGCGACACGATCCGCACGGTGCGCCGGGTCGGCTACAAGTACGTGCCCCCGGTGCCCCGGTGAGGCACTGAGCCGCCAGCGCCCGTCCGTCTGCTGACGGCAGATCCCCGTTCCGTCCTGCCGCCCCGGCGGGCAGAGTCGACGGCATGAGACTTCTGGTGCTGGGCGGTACGGAGTTCGCGGGCCGGGCCGTCGTGGAGGCGGCCCTGGGGCGGGGCTGGGAGGTGACCGTCTTCCACCGGGGGCGGCACGAGGCACCGCCGGGCGTGCGGTCGCTGCTCGGCGACCGCACCGCGCCCGACGGTCTGACCGCCCTCGCCGGGGACCCGGGCGAGTGGGACGTCGTCGTCGACACCTGGTCGGCGGCGCCCTGCGCGGTGCGGGACGCGGCGCGGCTGCTGCGGGGCCGCGCCCGCCGGTACGTGTACGTGTCGAGCTGCTCGGTGTACGCGTGGGCCCCGCCCGCGGGATACGGCGAGGACGCGCCCCTGGTGGAGGGAGCGTCGGACGACGCGGACGAGACCGACTACCCGCGGGACAAGCGCGGCGGCGAACTGGCCGTCCTGGACGCCTTCGGCGAGGACCGGTCGGTGCTCGTGCGGGCCGGGTTGCTCCTCGGCCCGTACGAGAACATCGGCCGGCTGCCCTGGTGGCTGGGCCGGATGGCGCGCGGCGGCCCGGTACTGGCCCCGGGCCCGCGCGAGCTGCCCCTCCAGTACGTGGACGTCCGTGACCTCGCCGAGTGGATCCTGCTCGCGGCCGAGCGGGAGCTGAGCGGGCCGTACAACCTGATGAGCCCTCAGGGGCACACCACGATGGGCGAGTTGCTGGACACGTGCGCCCGTGTCACCGGCGGCGGTGCCGAACTGCGGTGGACCGAGCCCGAGGTGATCCTCGAGGCCGGCATCGCGCCGTGGACCGAGCTGCCGGTGTGGGTGCCGCCGGGCAGCGACCTGCACGACGCCCTGCACGGCGCGGACGTCTCCCGGGCGCTCGCGGCGGGGCTGAGCTGCCGGCCCGTCGAGGAGACCGTGGCCGGCACCTGGCGGTGGCTCCAGGACGTCGGCGGCGCTGCGCCCCAGCGCCCGGACCGGCCGCGCCCGGGCCTCGACCCGGAGGTGGAGGCCAAGGTGCTCGCGGCCGCCGGGGGTGTACGTAACACCACCCCGTGACCGGGTGTTCCGGCCCAGTGACCCCGCACCCCCGCTCGGCGAGACTGACGCCATGACCATGGACACGAAGAGCGGCAACGGGCGTACGAAGGGGCGGGGCATCGGGCTCGCCGCGGTGCGGGGGCTGACGCTGGCCCTCGTGAGTCTGCCCGGGGCGGTGCTGTGCCTCACCTTGTCCCTGGTGTCCATGGCGCTCATCCCGACCGGGGTCGGGCTCGTCACGACGCCGTACGTACTGCAGGGGGTGCGGGCGTTCGCGAACTGGCGGCGCGTGCTCGCGGCGGAGTGGGGCGGGGTGCGGATACCTCCGGCGTACCGGCCGCTGCCGAGGGGCAACCCGTGGACGCGCACCTTCGGGATGCTGCGCGACCCGGCGACCTGGCGGGACCTGAGGTGGCTGCCGGTCGACATGACGGCGGGGTTCGTCACCGCGCTGCTGCCGGCGGTGCTGCTCTTCTATCCGCTGGAGGGCATCGCGATCGCGGCCTGGCTGTGGCGGCTCCTCGACGGGGACGGCGGTTACTGGTACGGGTTCGTGCGGGTCCACGACCAGAGGTCCGCGCTCGGCGCCGGAGTCCTGGCCCTCGTCCTGCTCTTCTTCGCCCACTTCCTCACCCCGCGCCTGCTGGACGCCCACTTCCGGCTCACCCGGGCTGTCCTGGGCTCCGGCCAGCGTGAACTGGCCGAGCGCGTACGGGTCCTGACCGAGACGCGGCGGGACGCGGTCGACACCTCCGCCGCCGAACTGCGGCGCATCGAACGGGACCTGCACGACGGAGCCCAGGCCCGGCTGGTCGCGGTCGGCATGGACCTGGGCACCATCGAGGCGCTCCTCGACAAGGACCCGGCCAAGGCCAAGGAGCTGATCGCGCAGGCCCGCAGGTCCTCGGTCGAGGCGCTGTCCGAACTGCGCGAGCTGGTGCGCGGCATCCATCCGCCGGTCCTGGCCGAGCGCGGACTGGGCGACGCCGTACGGGCGCTGGCGCTGCGGCTGCCGGTGGCCACCGAGGTGACCGTGGACCTGCCCGGGCGAGCGGAGGCGCCCGTGGAGTCGGCCGCGTACTTCGCCGTGAGCGAGGTGCTCACCAACGCCGTGAAGCACTCCGGCGCCGACCGGATCTGGGTCGATCTGCACCACACGGACGGCCATCTGCGGGCGACCGTCACCGACAACGGCAAGGGAGGTGCGGTGATCGGGGCCGGTTCCGGGCTGGCGGGGGTGGAGCGGCGACTGGGTACATTCGACGGCGTCCTGGCCGTCAGCAGCCCCGCGGGCGGTCCCACCATGGTCACCATGGAGATCCCTTGCGCGTAGTCCTGGCCGAAGACCTCTTCCTGCTGCGCGACGGACTCGTCCGGCTGCTCCGGGCGCACGACTTCGAGATCGCGGCGGCCGTCGAGTCAGGTCCCGAACTGGCCGCCGCGCTGGCCGAGCTGGCACCGGACGTCGCCGTGGTCGACGTACGCCTGCCGCCCACACACACCGACGAGGGGCTTCAGTGCGCGCTGGAGGCCCGCAGGAAGCGGCCCGGGCTGCCGGTGCTGGTGCTCTCCCAGCACGTGGAGCAGCTGTACGCGCGTGAGCTGCTCGCCGACGGCACCGGCGGCGTCGGGTACCTGCTGAAGGACCGGGTGTTCGACGCCGAGCAGTTCGTGGACGCCGTACGACGGGTCGCCGCCGGTGGTACGGCGATGGATCCGCAGGTCATCCAGCAGCTGCTGACCCGGCGGGCAGCCGACGACCGGCCTCTGGGCCGCCTCACCCCCAGGGAGCTGGAGGTGCTGGAGCAGATGGCGCAGGGGCGTTCCAACACGGCGATCGCGGCCAGGCTCGTCGTCACGGAACGGGCGATCGCCAAGCACACCGCGAACATCTTCGCCAAACTGGGCCTTGAGGTCTCGGACGACGACAACCGGCGCGTGCTGGCCGTTCTCGCGTATCTCGACCACGGCCGGTGAAAACGGACTTGCTTATTCACACACCGTCGGGGATCAACAACTCCCGGTGTGCGAGGGGCCGTTGAGAACACAGCTCCCTCACGAATCTCGCATCGATTTCCGAGACATCTGAACACCCCTGGGACGGCCTCCGTATGGAAGGGCGCCGCTTCACTCCTGTCGGGCGCCTCGATGCCCCCGAAAAAGGAAGTCAGAGGAGTTCCATGGGACGCAACACAAGAAAACGCCGGACGCCGCTGGCCACCAAGGCCGTAGCCGCATCGGCGGCCCTAGCGCTCGGTGGGGGCGGGCTGATCTGGGCAAACTTCTATGCCTCGGCGCATGAGGAGAACTCGGCGAACCAGACGAAGGCCGCGGGCGCACAGATCGCCACGATCCAGTGTCCGGACGTCGGACAGAAGCTGAGTGATGTGCCGGACGGTGCTCGCCAGGGGGTGGACAAGGAGCTGGCGAACCTCGACAAGCAGATCACCGAGGCATACGCCCGTCTCGCCTCCACGCGCCAGGCGCAGGCCGGTGACTCCGGCTTCGTCAACAACGCGATCCTCGGCCCGCTGAAGTCGAAGCGGGTTGCCGCCATCGACCGGATCGGGATCAACATCCGGCGCGTGGGCGGCCAGGCTCCGCAGGGGCTCGACCAGCTCGCCGAGTGCCAGGGCATGGCCGCCGACCAGCCGGAGGTCAACGACGGCAACGGGCAGGGCGGCGACCAGAACAACGGTGGTCAGGACCAGGGCCAGGACCAGGGCCAGGGCCAGGACAACGGTCAGGACCAGGGCCAGGACAACGGCCAGGACCAGGGCGGCGGCCAGGTCGGCGACAACGGCAACGGGGCCGCGGGCCCGGTGGCCGCCGACTTCGTCGACATCAACCAGGTCCAGCCGGGCTCCCGAGACCTGCAGAACGGTCTGGCCGCCAACGGTGACTCCGGTTCCACCGGCTCCTTCACCGCGAAGTGCGGTGTCAACGAGAACAACCTGTTCAACAGTGACAACCTGATCGTCGCCCCGGGTGTCGACAACGGCGCGCACCACACGCACGACTACGTCGGCAACCAGGACAACGACGCCTTCTCCAGCGACGAGGACCTGGCCAACGCCGAAACCTCGTGCCAGAACCAGGGCGACAAGTCCACGTACTACTGGCCGGTGCTGCGCCTCCAGGACGGCACCCAGGAGTTCGACGCGGGTGACCTGGGCGGTGGCGCCGAGGGCAACGTCGGCAAGATCCTGAAGGCCAGCCAGGCCGACATGAAGTTCGTCGGCAACAAGAAGAGCGACGTCGTCGCGATGCCGAAGTTCCTGCGCATCATCACCGGTGACGCCAAGGCCTTCACCAACGGCCTCGCCAACGCCAACACCTCGTTCAGCTGCACCGGCTTCGAGGACCGGCAGGTGACGGACAAGTACGTGATCTGTCCCGAGGGCAGCCAGGTGGTGCGGACGTCCAACTTCCAGAGCTGCTGGGACGGGCAGAACATCGACAGCGCCAACCACCGCGACCACGTCGCCTTCGTCCAGCAGGACGGCAGCTGCCCGAACGGCTTCCAGGCCATTCCTCAGCTCCAGGTCCGCCTGGTGTACGACGTGCCGGCCCCGACCATCGAGAACGGTCAGGTGCAGAACCCGTACGCCGTGGACGGCTTCCCGGAGCAGCTGCACAAGCCGATCACCGACCACAACGACTTCATCAACGTCATGGACGAGAACCTGATGAACCAGGTGGTGCAGTGCATCAACAGCGGCGAGGACTGCGAGTGACGGACCGCTAGAAAAGCCGGCGGTGGGATCTCCCACCGCCGGCTTTCGCGTGTCCCCCGAAGCGACGCGGTCAGTTGTCGTGGTGACCGGAGTGCGCCGGCTCGTCGCTCTTGCCGCCGCCGGGGGAATGACTTGCGTGGTTGAGCCCCACCTCCACGGTGCCGCCCAGCGTGCCGCGCAGCGTCCGCAGCACATTCTCGTGGCCGACGGCCACCCACTTGCGCCCGACCAGGTAGAAACCGCCGTAGTCCTTGGCCGTGTTGATCCACTCGCGCTGCCCGCGGTCGGTGGAGAAGGTCGCGAGGACGTATTTCTCCTTGCCCTTCTTGCACAGGGCCTGGCGGATGGTGTCGGCGTCGGTCTGCATGTTCGGCTTGCACCTGGCCTCGGCAGCGATGTGCTCCAGGCTGCCGGTCACCGTCTCCGGCACGGCCGCCTCGCCCTTGCCGTCGGATCCGCAGCCGGTCAGCGCCAGTATCGCCACCGCGCCGCTCAGCGCGAACATCGGTCGGGTCACCCTCATCTGTTCCTCCGGTCCTTGTCACGGCACGGTCCTCGTCACGGCACGGTCCGGACGCATGCCGCACGGAGCCCCGGCCAAGGCTCTCTCGCCTTCGATACGGCTGTGACGGGCGCAGCGCTCAAATTCGGGTGTCCCCGTAGGCACGTCCGTGCGAGTGTGCCCCGGTGAACCAGGACTGGGAAGATCGCGTGGCCGCCCTGTGGGGCCTGTTCGACGACTACGCCGAAGAGGAAGAGGACGAGGCTCGCTTCCGCGCCGAGGTCGACGCCCTCGTCGCCGAGCTGCCGGAGGGCAGCCCGCTCGGGCCGTTCGAGCAGGCCTGCGCCTGGGACTCCACGGGCCATTCGGACAAGGCGGTTCCGCTGTACCGGGAGGCGCTTGAGCTCGGCCTCGCCGATGTCAGCCCCTACAAGGCCCGCCGGACCAAGATCCAGCTGGCCAGCTCGCTGCGGAACATCGGCCGGGCCGAGGAGGGCGTCGCGCTGCTGACGCCCGAGCTGGACGCCCCGTCCGACGAACTGGACGACGCGGTGCGCGCCTGTCTCGCGCTGTGCCTGTCCAGCCTGGGCCGCGATCGCGAGGCGTTGTCGCTGGCCCTCGGTGCTCTGGCCCCGCATCTGCCGCGCTACCAGCGGTCGATGGCGAACTACGCCCGGCTGCTCGTGGAGCCCGGGGAGTCGCCGGGGGCGTGACACCCGTGGTCAGGTGACCATCCAACGATTCGCTCGTTCTGCTGAACGTGCAGTCACAGGATGTCGCCCAGCGCCCCGCGCCCCCTTTCCCCGCCGGCCCGGTCGTCGATGTCGAGCAGGCCGAGGCCGCACTCGTCGAGCACTATCCGCGGCTCGCGCGACTCGCCTATCTGGTGCTGCCGCCGGGCCTGGGCCGCAGCAGGCGCGTCCTCACCGCACACGCCCTCGCTCAGCGCGCACTCCCCCGCAACCGCACACCGGCGCCGGTGATCCCCGCCCAGTCGACCGGCCGTGACGGCGACCCGGGCTACGCCCTGGTCCGTCTCCAGGTGCTGCGTACGGCGCTGGAGGCGGGGCTGCCGCTGAAGCGCAAGGCATGGCCGAAGCGCTCCCAGCTGCCGCCGGTGCTGCCGCAGGTGTGGGGCCTGAAGCTGTTCCCACGGGCCGGCGGCGCCGACGAACTCGCCCTGGACCAGCGGCTGTCCGCCCTGTCCGGTCCGGCCCGGGCCGCGTACGCGCTGCGCGGCCTGGAGCGGCTGACGGACGACGGCGTACGCAAGGTGCTGGCGGCCGCGGGGGTCGCCGACGCGGCCGGCGCGCTGCTGGAGGCCGACGGGATCCCCGCGCAGTACGGGCTGCTCGACTCCCCCGAGTTCGACCCCTGCTCGCTTCAGGCCCGCCCCACCGACCTGATGCGGCGCCGCCAGCACTTGAAGGCCGCGCTGGCCGCCGGGGCGGCCCTGCTGGTGTGCGGGGCTCTGCTGGGTCTGCCCGGCGAGGGCTGGGGCCCCGACGGCGCCGCCGCGCCGCCCTACGCGCGGAACCCGGCCGCCCAGGCCGCCCTGGACCCGGCGAAGCTGACCAGGGTCTCCCCCACCGCGTGGCGCGGCTCGGCGCGCACCGACTTCTCGGTGTGGCCGGCCCGCGGCGATCTCACCGGCGACTCGGCCCTGCTGCGCCGCGCCCTGGCCGTCTGGGCCCGCCCGGGCGAGACGGTCCGGGTGTCCGCGACGCCCGGCACCCCGTCCGGCGGCCCGGCCGGACCGCCCCAGCTGCTGTACGCGGGGACCGTCGACGCCGCGCGCGTGGTGATCCTCTACGACGGTCTGCGCATCGCCCGGTACGCCGAGCCGAAGGAGGGCACGCAGGGCGCCGCCCTCGACTTCGCCCGGGTCGACGGCGCGGGCCGGGCCGAGGCGGGCGCGGTGGTCCTGGGCCGGGCCGACGGCAACGTCCGCTATCTGACCGCCCCTTGGGTGAGGAAGGCCGGCGAGCGGGACCTGATGAAGCCGGGCTCCGGCGCGATGGACCTAACCCTCACCGACGGTGTGACCGGGCCGCTGGCCAGCCCGGTCCTGCGGTCCGGCGCGTGCACGTCGTGGAACGTGCTGCAACTGGCCGACGGCACGCGGACGCGGCTGCTGTCCGACCTCGGCGAACTGGTCCCGGCCCGGCTCACCGCCGGACGGCCCGGGTCCCCGGGCGAAGCGTCCGGCGCCGAGGCGCTGCGCACCTGGGAGCCGTTCGCCTGCTCGCTGGCCACGGTGCGCTCCGCGGGTGTGCGGAGCGTCAACGCCTGGGCGTTCAACGAGCAGCCGCTGCCGGACGCGAGCGGTTCGGCCGCGTGGGTGTGCACCCGGGCCGAGACCTGGCGGGGCGGCGGGGCGCGGGTGCTGGCCCAGTTCCACACGCCGGGCGGGACGTACGGGGCGGTGGCGGCGAAGGCCGAGAACGTCCCGGCGTGCGGGGCGCGCGACCCGTATGTGCTGGCCGGAGTCCTGTGGAAGTCGGAGGCGGGCGACTGGTACCTGCTGGCCGCCGGCAGCCGGGAGACCGCGTCGATCCGGGCGACGGGCGGGGTTGGTGGGGTGTCGCAGACCAGTTTGCTGACCGTGCCGGCCGAGCAGGGAGCCCGGGCCGAGCTGAAGGGCACGCTGCGGGACGGGCGTTCGATCGGCGGGCTGCGCTGAGCGGCGGCTGAGGCGTCCGCCCGGCGCACCCGGGCGACCGTTCCCGACCGATCCGATCCGTTCGAGGCCGGAATCGATCGGTAAGGTGTTCGCATGACTACCGGGGTTCGCCGCAGAATGGGAGTGGAGGAGCGGCGGCAGCAGTTGATCGGCGTCGCCCTCGAACTGTTCAGCCGCCGCTCGCCCGACGAGGTCTCGATCGACGAGATAGCGTCGGCCGCGGGCATTTCACGCCCGTTGGTCTACCACTACTTCCCCGGCAAACTCAGCCTGTACGAGGCCGCGTTGAAGCGGGCCTCGGACGATCTCGCGGCCCGTTTCGCGGAGCCCCACGACGGGCCGCTGGGCGCGCGGCTGCTGCGTGTGATGCGGCGCTTCTTCGACTTCGTGGACGAGCACGGCCCCGGTTTCTCCGCCCTCATGCGGGGCGGACCGGCGGTCGGCTCCTCGACGACCAACGCGCTCATCGACTCCGTACGGCAGGCCGCGTATGTCCAGATTCTTTCGCACCTGGGCGTGGCCGATCCGCCCGCGCGTCTGGAACTGGTCGTGCGTTCCTGGATCTCGCTCGCCGAGTCGACGGCGCTGATCTGGCTGGACGGCCGGCGCATCCCGCGGGCCGAGCTGGAGGTCCAGCTCGTCCACGACTTCGCCGCGCTCACCGCCGTCAGCGCCGCCCAGGACGCGGAGATGGCCGCCCTGATGCGCCGCATCGCCCGGGACGAGCCGGCCGACGGCCCGTTCGCACAGCTGGCCGGCCGCCTGCTGGCGCTGGCGACCTGAGTCCGCTCAGCTCTCGGACTTCCGGTAGGACGCGTCGAGTTCACGCACCTCGGCGGAGGCGTGCAGCACGCGCCCCTCGGCGGCCTTCAGGTGGGTGCGCAGCAACTCCAGGGTGGCCTCGGTGAGCTTGGCCTTGGTCTCCTCGGTACGGCCGGGGAGCAGCGCGATGTGGACGTGCACATGGGCGTGCCCCTCGGTCTCGGGCCCGACCACGATGTCCTCGGTCCGGCGGAACCGGGTCTTGCACGCCGGCGGCTTGGCGGCCGCGATCTCGACCGTCGCCTCGTGCAGCGCCTTCGCGAACCCGGGCCGGTCGAAGTCGTCCGCGAGGTCGGCGGAATAGTCGACGGTGATCTGCGGCATGAGAACTCCTGTTCTGGGCGGCCAACGGGCTCACCCTAACCGCAGGGCGAGCATGGCGATGTCGTCCTCCCGGTCCCGGCCGAAGCAGCCGAGCAGCACGTCGCAGAGGGGGCCGAGGCCGGACGGGGCGTCGGCGGCGGCCGTGCGGAGCTGTTCCAGCAAGGTGTCGAGGGGAGTGCCGCGGGTCTCGATGAGGCCGTCGGTGACCATCAGGAGGCGGTCGGCGGGGGCCAGGTGCCGCTCGGTCGCCGCGGGCCGTTCCAGGCCCAGCCCGAGCGGCGGACCGCACGCGTGGGCCTAGTCGGCGCCGCCCCGTCGCGCAGGATCAGCGGCGAGATGTGCCCGGCGTTGGCGATTCGCACCCACCCGCTGCCGGGGTCGGCCAGGGCCAGGCACACGGCGGCCGTGACGTCGGGTGGTACACGCTGGAGCATCCGGTCGAGCCGCTCGGCCAGGACCACCGGGTCGCTCTCGGTCACGCAGTAGGCGCGCAGCGCGTGCCGGATCTCGGCCATGACGGTGGCCGCGTCCAGCGAGTGCCCGACGACGTCCCCGACGGCGGTGAGCACGCCCTCGCCGGTGCGCAGGGCGGCGTAGAAGTCGCCGCCGATCTCGGTCTGCCGGGAGGCGGGCACATGGTTGGACGACGATGTCGACGCCGGGCAGATGCGGCAGCCTGTGCGGCCGGGGCAGGAAGCTGTGCTGGAGGGTGAGGGCGACATGCCGCTCCACCCGGTGCATCAGCAGCGGCCCGGCGGCCGGCGCGCAGGCCTGGGCGAGGCGGGCGAGCAGCCCGTCGGCCGCGGGGTCGGTGATCGCGCGGCGCGCCGTACGGGCGTGGCGAGGCAGACCGCCGTCCGGCCGTCCTGGGAGGTCGCCACGGTCAGGCGGGCGTCCTCTTCGACGCCCGTCCGGAACATCCCATGGCCGGCCACAGCAGCGCGGGGACGACGGTGCTGTTGACGCCGGTGCGGCCCTCCGCGAGCCGGGGGACCAGCCGTGCCGCCGCCTGGTCGGCACCGCTGTCCGCCGGCGCGGGGCGGCACCGGGCCGTGCCCCGGTACGGCTCGCCGTCCGGGCCGATCACGGACACCACGGCGGGCGAGGCGGTGAGCGTGCGGCGCCGTCGGCGGCGAGTTCCCGCGGGCAACGCGCGGCCTGCACGGTGACGATGGCCTCGGACAGCAGCGTCGGACGGTGGACGGCGGTCTCGGCGCCCGTGCTGCGGCGCGCCCCGCGCACGGCGGCCCGTAGGACGGCCTGGATCTCCTGCGGCTCGGCGGGCACGGTCAGATAGGCGTCGCCGCCCGCGTCCGGTCCCCGGCACCGGTCGCCGGGCGCGGTCGCGGCGGCGGAGAAGTGCACGACGGGCAGCGCGGCCATGGGCGGCCTGGCCCGGACCCGGCGGCACAGTTCGAAGCCGCTCATGTCCGGCAGGCCCACGTCGACGAGGGCCACGTCGGGCAGGGTGCCGTCCCGCAGCCGGACGTCGAGTTCGACGAGCGCCTCGCCGCCGCTGGCGACCGGCACGGCCGGCGACGGCACGCAGCAGACCCCCGGCACCACAGCCCCTGGGCGTACGTGGGTGGGGCAGACCGTCGATCGCGGCCTGCCCCACCCAACGTTGTGCGGCTATCCGGCGGCCCGGGTGAAGACGGCGACCGTGCGCCCCGGAACGGCGAACGTGCCCGATTCCGCCGCGTAGGAGGACGACTTGACGGTGGAGTCCGTCCCCGCCGCCTGCACCGGGTGCAGTCGGTAGCCCTCTCCGGCGAGTGCGGGGACGCGCTGCTCCCGCCGCTCGGGCGTGGCGTTGAAGACGACGACGAGGTCACCGAGCCGCATGGTGATCACACCGGGTGTCTCGGCCTTGCCGGACAGCGGGAAGGAGAGCCGGGACTGCACCTGCTCGGCCGTGCCGAGGGAGAAGTCCTGCTCGGTGGTACGGATCCGCAGCAGGTCCCGGTACGCCGCCGAGGCGCCCTCGATCTGCTCGCAGCCCACCCTGATCTTGCTCAACAGGGGTTCGGCGTACGGCCACTTGTCGGCGTTGTCGGCCGCCATGGGCAGTCCGCGGCCGAAGCCGTTGCCGTCGGCGCAGTTCCAGTGGACGGCGTTGAACCAGTCGCCGCTGTCGTAGGAGTTGCGGTCCAGGGACTTGGAGCGGAGCAGGTCGGTGCCCGCCTGGGAGAGGGCCGGGCCCTGGGACAGGGTGGCCGTCGCCATGGCCAAAACCTGCATCCGGGCCCGGTCGGAGGGACTCGTCGTGGCGGGCAGCTTGAAGGCGAGCGCGTCGAACAGGGACTCGTTGTCGTGCGCGTCGGCGTAGGCGAGGGCGTCGCCGGGGGCGTCCGCGTATCCGGCGGGTGAGCCGTTGTAGTCGACCTCGGAGCCCTTGACCTCCTTTCCGGTGGTGTCGGTGAACCGGTACCCGGCGAGGTTGCCGGAGAGCCCGACCTTGATCAGGTCCTGGTAGTGCAGCAGGCGGGCCTTCTGCTCGGCCGGACTGCCGTTGTGCTCCGAGGAGTTGGGTTCGGTGTAGAGGCCGGAGGCGAAGCCTTGCACGCCGGGGTCCTCGTCGAAGGGGCCGCCGCCGCGCACGGCGTCACGGGACCGGTCGGAGAAGGTGGCGATGCCGGTGCCTGCCATGTTCTTCTGGGTGGCCTGGACGAACCGGGCGTCGTCGGCGACCTCCCCGAAGTTCCAGCCCTCCCCGTACAGGATGATCTTCTTTCCGTCGACGCCGTCCTTCTCCGGGGTGAGCGCGTCGAGGGCCCCCCGGACCGCGAGGATGTTGGCCTTCGGGTGGTGGCCCATGAGGTCGAAGCGGAAGCCGTCGACCTTGTACTCCCTGGCCCAGGTGACGATCGAGTCGACGACCAACTTGCCCATCATGGCGTTCTCGGTGGCGGTGTTGGCACAGCAGGTGCTGTTCGCCACCGAGCCGTCGGCGAGGAGCCGCTGGTAGTAGCCGGGCACGATCCGGTCGAGGACGCTCGTCCGCTCCTGGCCGGCGGCCGCGGTGTGGTTGTAGACGACGTCCATGACGACCCTCAGGCCGTCGTCGTTCAGCGCCTTGACCATCTGGCGGAACTCGACCGTGCGGGCCGTGCCGTCCGGGTCGGTGGCGTAGGAGCCCTCGGGGACCGTGTAGTGGTACGGGTCGTAGCCCCAGTTGTAGGCGTCCTTCGCGGCGATCTTCCCGACGCACTCCTGCTGCTTGTCCGAGTCGGCCGGGTAGGAGGACAGGTCACAGTCGACGCTCGCCTGGTCGGCCTTGCGCTCCGGGATGGTGGCGATGTCGAAGGCGGGCAGGAGGTGGACGTACGAGGTGCCCGCCTTCGCCAGCTCGCGCAGGTGCTTCGAGCCGTCGCTGGCCTTGTCCGTGAAGGCGACGTAGGTGCCCGGGTGCTTCGCCGTGCGGTCCTCGACGGAGAAGTCCCGGATGTGCAGCTCCTGGATCTGGGCGTCCTTCAGCGGTACGGCCTCGGGCTTGGTGTACGTCGACCAGCCGCCGGCTTGAGGGCCTTGTCGTCCAGGTCGACGACGAGGCTGCGCTCGGAGTCGGCGGTCAGGGCGAGGGCGTAGGGGTCGGTGACCTTGTTGGTGACGACCTCGCGGACGCTGGGCGCCCAGACCTTCACGACGTACCGGTAGGGCTTGCCCTTCCAGGACTTCGGGCCGGTGGCGGACCAGACGCCCGTGGTGCCGTTCCGCTTCATGGCGACGGCGGAGTCACCGATCTCGAGCTTGACCGACTGTGCGGTGGGCGCCCAGACGGCCAGCGTCGGACGGCCCCTGTGGAACGTCGGCCCCAGGCCGGCCTTCGTCGCGTCGTACAGGTCGTCGAGCACGCCGGCGATCTGCACGCCGGTCGCGGCCAGGACGGCGCCGTTGGCGGCCCGCTGTGTGGCGACGACCTGGCCGCGCAGCGCCTCGCGCACCCGGTCGCGGTCGCGCGGGTCGACGGTCCAGGCGGCGTGGTCCTTCAGATGCGGGAACCTCGCCTTCTGGGCGTCGGTGAGGGTGGTCTCGGACAGACGGAGCCACCTCTCGTCGTCGCTGGTCAGCGCGCCGTCCTCGACCGCGATCGAGCCGTCCCGGCTGTACAGCAGCTGGGTGGAGGCGGCGGCCTCGGAGCCGTTCCAGGCGAGGGTGTTCCGGTCGATCCAGACCGCCTTGGACGTGGTCAGGTCGAGCGCGGCCGAGGTGCCCGCCGGCTGCGGGAGCAGGTACTTCTCCTGGCCGCTCAACAGCCACACCTCGTGGCCGCCGGCCCGGAGGTCGAGCGACTGGTCGGCGGGCAGGTCCTTCTCGTCGCCCTTGTGGATGATGTAGCTGAGACTGGTGGCACCGTCGCTGAGCGGTACCTCGAAGACCGCACCATACGTATCAGTCTTGACCGGCTTCAGGGGGTTCGACCACTCGGTGGGGTGCGCGGCGCCCGTCCAGACGTGCAGGCCCCAGCCGTCGTAGTTCCCGTCGGCGCGGTGGTAGTGCAGGACGGCCTTGGTCCTGTCCGGCGCCGGGTAGTCCGGGCGCTCGGTGGTGACGGTCTCCTCGCCCTGCTCGATCCAGACCTCGCCGGTCCTGGTGACGTCGATCGTGCGGTCGGTGGCGACGTCCTTGTCGCCGTCCTTGTCGATGACGAGGAAGCCGACGGTCGAGGCGCCGGGCTTGAGCTTGACGTAGGCGAAGGCGCCATAGGCGTCGCGGCCGGTGAAGGGGTGGCTGTCGGGCCATTGCGTGGCCTCGCCGTCGGCGAGGTCGCCCCAGGCGTACAGGCCCCAGCCGTCGTAGTTCCCGTCGGCGCGCTTGTAGTGGACGATCACGTAGTCGCGGGAGGAGGCGCCGGGCGGCTCCTCGGCGGGCGGGGTGCCGGTGGTGGAGGCGGCCAGGGCGCTCGCGGGGCGGCCGGCCGAGTCGACGACGACCGCCTTGTAGCGCAGGGCCGTGCCGGGCGGTACGTCCTCGGCGATGGTCTGGGTGACCTTGTACGGGGCGTGGTCGGCGGAGCCGAGGGTCCGCCACGTGCCGTTGCCGACCTGGGCGGCGAAGACGACGCGGTTGAGCCGACCGCCGTCGACGTCGGCGGAGAGCTCCACCGTGCCGGTGGCGCCGGCCGCCGGGGCCTTCAGGGTGATCGTCGGCTCGGTGGCGGGCGCGGCGAGCCTGCCGGCCGCCTTGAGGACGATCGCCGAGCCGGGCGGGACGGTGACGGTGAGCTTCCTGTCGCCGTCGCTCTTCAGGGAGGCGTCGGTGCCGTGGATGCCCTTGAAGGCCATGCCGGCCGAACCGGTCGCGAAGGTCGCCGACTTCGCCTCGTCCGCGTTGTTGACGGCGACGACGTACTCGATGCCGGTCCTGGCGTCGGTGCGGGAGAAGGCGTACACACCCGGGCCGTCGGCTGCGTACCGCTGCTGCTGGACGCCGTCGGCCAGGGCGGGGTGAGCCTTGCGGAGCCCCGCGAGAGCACTGATCTGCCGGTAGAGCGGTGCTCTCGTGTCGTAGGCGTCCTCGGCGTGGGTGCGGTCGGTACCGATGCGGTCGTCGTCGAGGTAGTCGGCGGTGCGGGAGGCGAACATGCTCTGCCGGGCGTCCTTGTCGCCGCCCGCGCCGGCGAAGCCCTGCTCGTCGCCGTAGTAGACGACGGGGTTGCCGCGGCTGAGGAACATCAGCTCATTGGCGAGCTCGGCCTTCTTCAGCAGCTCGGCGTCGGCGGCCTTCGGGGTGTCCTGCTTCAGGAAGTACCCGATCCGGCCCATGTCGTGGTTGCCGAGGAAGGTGACCTGCTCGTACGCGTTGGCCTTGTCGGTCGTGTACTTGTGGTCGTCGCCGAAGACGCTCGCGAGCCGCTGCGCACTGCCGCCCTGGGAGGCGTACTGGCGGGCCGCCTCCTGGAAGGGGAAGTCGAGCGTGGCGTCGAGGCGGCCCTGGGTGACGTACGGGGAGGTGACGTCCGTGTCGGCCGAGTAGACCTCGCCGAACATGAAGAAGTCGTCGCGGCCCTGCCTGGCCGCGTAGGCGTCCAGCGCCGTGGCCCACTGGGTCCAGAACTCCATGTTGACGTGCTTCACGGTGTCGATCCGGAAGCCGTCGACGTCGAAGTCCCGCACCCAGCGCTGGTAGATCCTCTCCATACCCCGCACGACCTCGGGCCGCTCGGTCCACAGGTCGTCGAGGCCGGAGAAGTCGCCGTGCGCGGAGCTCTCGCCGGCGAAGGTGGAGTCGCCGCGGTTGTGGTACATCGTCGGGTCGTTGAGCCAGGACGGGACCTTGTTGTTCCCGGTCACCTTGGGCGTGCGCGGGAAGGAGCCGCTGCCCACCCGGGGGAAGTCCCGCCGCCCGTCCGCGTAGTCGGCGTCGTCGAAGGGCTCGCCGTCCTCGGTCAGGTACGGGAAGGCGCCCTTGGAGAGGTAGTCGTACGACTTCTCCTCGTAGTCGACGACATCCGCCGTGTGGTTGGTGATGACGTCGAAGAAGACCTTCATGCCCTTGGCGTGGGCCTTGTCGATGAGGGTCGCGAGGTCCTCGTTGGTGCCGAAGTGCGGGTCGACCTGGGTGAAGTCGGTGATCCAGTAACCGTGGTAACCGGCGGATGCGTTCGCTCCGGTGCCCTGCACGGGCTGGTTCTTGAAGATCGGGGCCATCCAGAGGGCGGTGGTGCCCAGGCCCTTGATGTAGTCCAGCTTCTTGGTCAGGCCCTTGAGGTCGCCGCCCTGGTAGAAGCCCTTGTCGGTGGGGTCGTAGCCGGTGGACAGGCGCGAACCGGTCAGCCCGCCCTTGTCGTTGCGCGGGTCGCCATTGGCGAAGCGGTCCGGCAGGACGAAGTAGAACTGCTCACGGGTGGCGTCGTGGCGGGCGGGCTCGGCGGCGAGCTTCGCGTCGGACGGGGGCGCCGGCGGGGTGGCCGCCCCGGCGGCGAGAGGCTGGACGAGTGCTGCGGCCAGCGCGGTCGCGGTGACCGCAGCGACCCGTCCGGCACGGGAGGTTCGGCGCCTGGACGGCACCGGCCATCTCGGTATCACTGACGTGGACTCCTTGCGATTGCGGCTCTCTCGGGTCCGACCCCGCGCGACCGTATCGCCGCCGAAACGCTTACAGCAAGAGTCTTGAAACCGTTGGAAAGATTTTTCAGCGGCGCCCTCAGCAGGTCGAATTGGTCTGCGTCAGCAGGCCCAGCCGCCACGGGAGCGTGTTGTAGGGGCCGCTCGCCGCGGGGTCCATGCCCTGGTAGAGGTACTGGAGTCGGCACGGATTGACGGCCAGTGTCTGGTCGTTGGTGTGGCGGACCATCTCGCCGTGGCTGATGTCCCGGGTCCAGGGGGTGCCGCTGAAGGTGACGTTGTTCGAGCGCGCGAAGGGGTTGGACTCGGTGTCGGCCAGCGGCTTCCAGCTGCCGGCGATGCTGTTCGACGTCCAGGACCGGAAGTACCGCTTGCCGTCGCTGCCGATGGCCTCGTTGAGCAGCAGGTAGGTGTTCGAGTCCTTGATCTTGTAGACGTTGGCGGCCTCCCACAGGCGGTACTTGTTGGAGTCCTGCAACGCTATGACGGTGTTGGTGAAGCCGTTCGGGTAGTTGGCCCGCGAGGTCTCCGACCGGTACAGGTGGCCGTTGTCGTCGGAGGAGAACAGGTAGCACTTGGCGCTGTCGCAGACGACCCAGAAGTCCACCCAGTGGCCGCTGCCGATGTTGTCCCTGATGATCTGCGGCATGCCGTTGGCGTAGAACTTCTTCGGCGCGGTCCAGGACTTGGGGTTGCTGATGTCCGACGTGGTGGAGTACGCCGCGTTGTCGCCGGTCTGGTAGACGAGGTACCACAGCTTCTGCGGCGCGAAGTAGAAGACCTGGGGCGCGGCCTTGTACCCGGCGCCGATCGCCGTCTGGTCCAGGTAGTGGTGCTGCGCGGAGGCGGCCTGCTGCCAGCTGGCGAAGTTCAGGTACACCATGCTGTACGTGCCGTTGGTGGTCGTGGTGCTGGCGAACACGTGCCACCGGCCGTTGTGGTACACGACCGACGGGTCCTTGATCGCGCTGAGCTGGTGGGTGGCGTCCGACTTCGGGGAAATGAGCACCCCGCTGGAGTTCCACTTGAAGCTGCTCGGCAGGGCGGCCGCCGCGTCCGACGACGCCGAGGTCGGCGAGACCAGGGCACCGAGCAGGAGGGCCGACCCGCCGATGAGGACTCCCAGACGTCGTGTCAGGCGCATCGTGTCTCCTATCGCTGGATGGTGTAGGTGACGAGCGAGCGGGCGGGAACCGTGGTCTTCAGCGATCCCCCGGTGACCGAGACGGCCGGCTGCCGGGCGGTGCTGTGGGAGCCGTTGGTCAGATACGGGGTCGCCGTTGCGGTGGTGAACCCGATGTTCTGAAGGCTGAACGACACCGGGGTGGCGCTGCCGGCCGCGTTGAGCGCCACGACCGTCACTGATCCGTCCGTGTTGCGGAACGCCGAGAGCCTGAGGTCGCCGTCGGACGTGGTGGCGCCGATGCGGGTGGCCCCGGGCCGGATGAAGCGGCTGTAGTTGGCCAGCGCCCACAGGCGCTTGGAGACGTGGTAGTTCGCGCCGTCCATCTGGATCAGCCCACGGGTGGCACCGGTCGAGGCGCCGTACCAGTACACGTAGCCGCTGGTGTTGCCCTTGGTGAGGGCGTCGTGGACGGCGGAGGCGACCGTGAAGCCGTCGTAGCCGCTGCCGTCGTCCCAGGCCTCGTTCCAGGTGGTGCCGCCCGGCGACCACTCCGACATCCAGGTCCGCTTCTGCGTGGGCAAGGGGCCGTCGACCGGACTGGCGTAGGTGTGGCCGGCGTGGGTGTCGACGAAGCCGCGGGCCGTCGCGTCGGCCTCGATCGCCCTGGTGTAGTTCTTCTGCTGGTTCCAGCCGAAGGAGTCGCAGCAGACGACCTTGTATCCGCCGGCCCTCGCGACCGGCCCGAAGACCTTGGTGAACTCGGCCGCCTGGGCGGGCGTGAGCCGCATGGAGTCGTACGTGGCGGTGTAGTCGGGCTCGTTGACGAACCCGAGGTCGGTGATACGGATGCCTTCCTGGGCGTAGAACTTGGCATATTGCACGAGGTAGTTGGCGTACGCCCGGCGCCAGTCGCCGCTCGCGCAGGTGGCGCCGGCGAGGCCGCACAGCGTGCCGCCGTTCGCGTCGGTGCCGTTGGTCTTCATATAGCCCGGGGCGCTCCAGGCGTCGGCGTAGAAGCGGTTCACTCCGTACGCCTTGGCCTGCTGGGCGAGCCACACCTGGCCCTTGTCGTCGCGGTCCCAGACGTACTTGGGGGTCGCGTTCGGTCCGCCGGGGTCGGTCGGCTGGATGCCCGAGTCGATGCCGAGGCGCAGGATGCTCAGCCCGACGCCGGTGGTCCTGCTGAACAGCAGGTCGAGGATCTCGCGTTGGCGCTGGGCGGGCAGGCCCTGCGAGCCTCGCATGATCTCGGCCCGGCCGAAGTGCTCGGAGATGCCGAAGCCGTCGATCGGTTGGTGCCGGGTGGACCCGTTGACGGTGGCCGAGGCGTCCGCCCGGGTGTCCGCCGGTGACACCCCGGCGGTGACACCGGCGGTGGTCATCAGCACCGCCAGGGACGTCACCGTCCACCTTCTGAGTCTGCGCAGCGTGATCCGTCCCGTCATGGGAGCGCTCCCAATGGTATGCGGTCGCCCCTCGGGTGTCCGAGGGGCGAGTGTTCGAGAGGCTGAACGGCGTTCAGGGAGTTGCCACTGAGGGGGGAACGTAGGGCAGCGTTCCGGAAGCGTCAATCCCTCACGCACCACGTCGGGGCGCTCGCGCTCAGCCGCGCACGAGTGGAAGGTTCTTGAGTCGGTTGTCGACGGTGTCACTGACGAAGCCCGGGACAGGACAACCACGCTTCACGTCGGCCCATGACGAAGCCAGTGCGTCGACCGTTTCCCGAACCGTGCCGACCACCTGGCTCTCGGGCAGCTGAAGTGCCGGAGCGAGCTTTCGGAAATGCCCAGCGTTGAGCGCCGCAGAGGGCCGGGTGCTGGGCGAGGTGGTCGCCCAACGACCGTGAAGCGGTCGGTGTGGCGGTGCCGGATGTGGATGACACCTTAACGTGGGGCTCCCGGCGGGAGCGGAGGGCGCGCGGGCACGGCCGGGTCAGGCTGCGGATTAGCCATGGGAAGGGATCAGCTTCCTGTTTGGTGAGGCCCTCGGTGTGGATGCCAGTCCCGCCGGGGCCGTCTTCGTTTGCGGTTGTCGTGGCCAGCCGTACCTCACCGTCATGACTTTCGGACACCGAGTCACCGGATCGGGTCGGGCCGGAAGTTGGGGAGATGGGTGGGGTCGGGTTTGGCCGGTTTCTCTCCCGGTGCCGTGAAAAGCGGCGTGCATCACCGAGGCGCGGGAAGCCGGGTCCCGCCGGTGGTGAGCTGCGACGACTGTCAGCCGGTTCGGCGTATCCCCCCGATGAACGCCGCCCAGGCGGAGGGGGCGAGGAGCAGAGCCGGGCCGGTGGGATTCTTGCTGTCGCGGACGGGGACGATGCCGGGGGTGTTGTCGGCGAACTCCAGGCAGTCTCCCCCCTGACCATTGCTGTGCGTACTTTTGCGCCACCTGGCGCTGCTCAGGTCGGTTCGCGCGGCGCGCATGAGCTACTCCTCCATCGCGGAACGGATCACGGCCAGAGACTCGTCAGGAGGGAGGGCCTTGGCCTGGAGCAGATCGTAGGCCAGGGCATACTCGGCGACCTCCTCCGGCGTCTCCACCAGCTCCCCGGAGTGCGAACCTTCGGTGTAGGCCACGTCGGGCCCACGCTCGAAGCCCAGGAGGGTCAACGACCCTCCCATGACCGGGTGTTCGCCCTGCCCGAAGGGCAGTACCTGTACGACCACGTGCGGAGTCCGCGCCATGCGGAGCACATGTGCCAACTGCTCGCGCATCACCGCGCGGCCTCCGACGGGGCGGCGAAGCACCGCCTCGTCCAGGATGCACCACAGCAGCGGCGGAGCACTCCGCTCGAGAATCGCCTGCCGCTCAAGTCGGGCTGTCACCAGCTCCTCAACCTCGGCGTCGGTGTCACGAGGGCGGCTGATGCGCAGCAGGGCACGTGCGTAAGCCTCCGTTTGGAGGAGACCGGGCACAGCTTGCGCCATGTACTTGAGCATCCTGGTCGCCTTGGCCTCGTACTCCACGAACTTCCGCGCCCAGTCCGGGATCGGCGTCCGCTTGATGTGGCCCCACAGGTCGATGAGGTCGCCGTCCGCGCCGAGAATCGCGTCGAGTTTGGCGTTGACGTCTTCGGGCGGGGTCTCCTTGCCCAGCTCGAACTGGGCGATACGGCTGTGCGCGACGGGGATCTTGTCGCCGAGCTGGCGCTGGGTGAAGCCGGCGCGGATGCGGAGCTTGCGCAGCTTCACGCCGTAGAGGGCGGGGAGCGAGATGGACGGGTCGAGTTCCTTCGGCGCGGGCATCGCTGACCCCCGTTTTCGTTCCGGCACCGCGAAAACCGTTACCCCTGGTGATCGTAGCCGTACGCACCGATGCTCATGGGTGGAAGTCGCGATCAGCACGAGAGAGGTGCGGGCAGACATGGCAAGGGCGGAGCGCAGGACAGACGGTGCGAGGAATGCACAGATTTGGGACGCGAAGGCGGCGAGCGACGAACTGGGCGCGGCCCTCGCCGAAGTGGGCGTCCTGCTGCCGTCCCTGGGACTGGACACCGTCTGCCTCGCAAGCGACTACCTGCCGCCCCTTGTGGATCTCGGACGCTGCACCCCGGGCACGGCCCGGAAGTTGGCCGCGGCTCTGCGGGAGAACGAGCTGCTCGCCAGGGTCCGGGAGGCGAACCGGCGAAGCGTCAACCGTCTTCGATAGCTCGCCCGGCAAGCGTGAGCACGCGCGCCGGGCAGCTCGTCGCGAGGCGGCTCAGCAGCTGGACTTGCCGGCGTGGATCGCCAGGGCGGTGTTGGAGCCCAGGGTGGCGGTGAACTGTCCGCCGGAGTTCACCGTCACCGTCGTGTTGTTCTGGACATTGCAGTACGTCCCCGCAGGCAGCGACGTCTGGTACGTCCGGCTCAGCGAGCCCGGCTCGTGGTTGATGGCCACGAACCCCTTGCCGCCCCGGCCGAAGGCGATGGCGTCGCCGCCGTTGTCCCACCAGTCGGTGACCGGCTCGCCGCGTGTGGCGTTGCGGAAGCCGACCATGGACCTGATCTCCGGCCAGTTGTGCTGGCACTTCCAGCCGTCCTGCCAGCAGGCGTTCACCTGGCCGCCGTTCGGCGGGCCGGCGTCGTGGTCGGTGAACTCGTACCCGGAGTTGATGTCGGGGGCGCCGTAGGGCCAGGCGAGCATGAACACGTGGGCCAGGGTGTAGTTGGCGCCGTCCTTGTAGTTCAGCGTGGAGCCGTTGCGCTCGGTGTCGTGGTTGTCGACGAAGACGCCGGCCACAGAGCTGTCCATATAGCCCCAGCCCTCGCCGTAGTTCTTCAGATAGGCGAGGTTCTCGTTGTTGAAGACCCGCTCGAGGTCGTAGGCGTAGCGGAACTCCTGGACGTCGCCGTTGCCGGTGTACTCGGTGGGCTGGACGGCCTCGCCGCTGCCGTAGATGACCTCCTGCTTCCAGTACGCCGACGGATCGCTCAGCCTGGACTTGATGTTCGCCAGGTCGGCGGCGTCCATGTGCTTGGCCGCGTCGACGCGGAAGCCGTCCACGCCGAGGGAGAGCAGGTCGTTCATGTACCCGGCTATGGCCCCGCGGACGTAGCCCTCCCCCGTGTCCAGGTCGGCGAGGCCGACCAGTTCGCAGCGCTGGACGTTCCAGCGGTCCTGGTAGTTGCTGATATGGCTCGTGCAGTCGTCGAAGTCGTACGAGGAGTACAGGCCGGGGTAGTCGTACTTCGTGTACGACGAGCCGCCGGTGCCGGTGCCGTTGCCCGCCGACATGTGGTTGACGACCGTGTCGACGACGACCTTCACACCGGCCGCGTGGCAGGTGTTCACCATGTTCCGGAAGGCCGCGCGGTCACCGAGCCGCCGGCGATCTTGTAGCTGACCGGCTGGTACGACGTCCACCACTGCGGGCCCTGTATGTGCTCGGCGGGCGGGGAGACCTGGACGTAGCCATATCCGGCGGGCCCGAGGGTGGTGGTGCACTCGCGGGCGACGGAGGCGTACTTCCACTCGAAGAGGACGGCGGTGACGTCCTTGGTGCCAGGTGGGGAGGCCTGTGCGCCAGTCGGGGTCATGACAACCGCAGCCGCGAGCGCGACGGCGGCGGAGAGGTGTCTGCGTGCCATGTGGGGTTTCCTTCTTCGTTGAAGGTTCTTGCTGCAAGGTCCAGAAACCTTGCGGTGACGCAGATGGTAAAGGCCCGCCACCCGGAAGGGCAGCGGGCCGTGCGAAATTCAACGGAGAATCAGGCGGTGACGGCGGTGGTCCACCACACCGTGGTGTCGGCGGGCACCTTCGCCTCGTCGTCGACCTCGACGATCTCCCCGCTCGCGACCAGCACCCGGCCGTACGCCGGCATCGCCACCGACTCGCCGGTGGTGTTGGCGACACACACGAACTCCCCGCGCCGGAAGGCGAGCACGCCCTCGGGCGCCCGCAGCCACTCCACGGAGGAGCCGGCGCCGAGGTCGGACTGCTCGCGGCGCACGGCGAGCGCGGCCCGGTACAGCTCCAGGGTCGAGCCGGGCTCGCCGGTCTGCGCCTCGACGCTCAGCTCGCCCCAGCCCTTCGGCTGCGGCAGCCAGCTGCCACCGTCACCGAAGCCGTACGAGGACCCGGTCCGGGTCCACGGGATCGGCACCCGGCACCCGTCACGGAAGCCGTCCTGGCCCGCGCCCCGGAAGTACGCCGGGTCCTGGCGCACCTCGTCCGGCAGGTCGACGACGTCCGGAAGGCCCAGCTCCTCGCCCTGGTAGATGTAGGCCGAGCCGGGCAGCGCGAGCATCAGCAGGGTCGCGGCCCGGGCCCTGCGCAGGCCCAGGTCCCGGTCGCCGGCCAGGCGGATCTGGGTGCCGAGGCCGGGCGGGTTGGCGAAGCGGGTGGCGTGCCGGGTCACGTCGTGGTTGGACAGGACCCAGGTGGCCGGGGCGCCGACCGGGCGCATGGCCTCCAAGGTGCGGTCGATGACCTCGCGCATCTCCGCGGCGTCCCAGTGCGTACTGAGGTACTGGAAGTTGAAGGCCTGGTGCAGTTCGTCCGGGCGGACGTAGTTGGCGGTGCGCTCGATGGTCGGGGTCCATGCCTCCGCGACGAAGATGCGGTCGCCCGCGTACTCGTCGAGGATCAGCCGCCACTGCCGGTAGATCTCGTGCACCCCGTCCTGGTCGAAGAACGGCATGACATCGTTGCCCAGCAGCTTCACCTGGTCATGGGATCCAAGGTCGGGCAGCCCCTCCGCCTTCACCAGACCGTGGGCGACATCGATCCGGAAGCCGTCGACGCCCATGTCCAGCCAGAAGCGCAGGATGGAACGGAACTCGTCGCCCACCGCCGGGTGCTCCCAGTTGAAGTCGGGCTGCTCGGGGGCGAAGAGATGCAGGTACCACTCGCCGGGCGTGCCGTCGGGTTCGGTGACCCGGGTCCAGGCCGGGCCGCCGAAGATCGACTCCCAGTCGTTGGGCGGCAGTTCGCCGTTCTTCCCCTTGCCGGGGCGGAAGTGGTAGCGGTCCCGCAGCGGGGAGCCCGGGCCCTCCGCGACGGCCCGCTTGAACCACTCGTGCTGGTCGGAGGAGTGGTTGGGCACGAGGTCGACGATGATCCTGAGGCCCAGCTCGTGGGCGTCGCGGATCAGCGCGTCGGCGTCCAGGAGGTTGCCGAACATCGGGTCGACGGCCCGGTAGTCGGCGACGTCGTAGCCGGCGTCGGCCTGCGGCGAGGCGTAGAAGGGGCTGAGCCACACGGCGTCCACGCCGAGGTCGCGCAGGTACGGCAGACGGGTGCGGACACCTTCCAGGTCACCCATGCCGTCGCCGTTGCTGTCGGCGAAGCTGCGCGGGTACACCTGGTAGATCACCGCGTCCCGCCACCAGTCGCGACGCTTGGCGACGGTGGCGACGGCCGATGCGGAAGTGGGGGTCGGGGCGGCTGAGTGGTGCTGGCTCATGTCGTCCTTGATACGTAACAGAGAGGTGGTCATGTGAGGCGTGGGGTGGGGTGACGAGGCGGCCGCGGCACAGCGGGGTCGGATGGGTACCGCGGCCGCCTCGGGCTTGTGGAGTGCGGTTCGGCAGTGCCCCGAGGGGCGCGCGTCATCCCTTCGTGCCACCGGCGGTAAGCCCGGTCACCAGGTTCTTCTGCACGAGGTAGAAGAACGCGGCGGCCGGTATGGCGATCAGGACCGCGGTCGCGGCCATGAGATTGCGCTGGGCGTCGTGCTCGCTCACGAACGTCTGGAGACCGACGGCAAACGTGTACTTGTCGTCGCTCAGCAGGAACGTGGAAGCGAACGCGACCTCACCGAAGGCCGTGAGGAAGCTGTAGAACGCCGCGACCGCGAGGCCCGGCCTGGCCAGCGGCAGGATCAGCCGCGCGAACGTGCCGAAGGGGGTCAGCCCGTCGACGCGCCCGGCCTCGTCGATCTCGAACGGGATGGTGTCGAAATAGCCCTTCATCAGCCAGGCGCAGTACGGCACGATCGTGGTGCAGTTGACAAGGATGAGACCAAGGTAGCTGTCGATGAGCCGGAGATCGGAGAGGATCTGGTACATCGGCACGATCAGTACCGCGATCGGGAACATCTGGGTGACCAGCAGCACCCACATCAGCTTCCGGTAGCCGGGGAACCGCATGCGGGACACCGCGTAGCCGGTGGACGCGGCGACGACGACGCCGATCAGCGTCGTGCCCAGCACCACGACCAGCGTGCTCTTCAGCCAGTCGAAGAAGCTGGTGTCCTGGAGGACGAACGCGTAGTTGTCGAGCGTCATCTTGCCCCAGATGCGTCCGGGGTGGAGGTAGTCGTCCTTGTCCGGGCCGAGGGACAGGAAGAGCAGCCAGGCGATCGGGAAGAGCGCGGTCAGGCTCGCGCCGATCAGGATCGCGTGCGAGACGAGGGAGGCCCCGCGGCTCTGCTCGCCGCGGCGGCGGACCTTGCGGGGTACGTCGGCGGGGCGCCGCCCGGTGTCCGCGGCGGAGGTCTCGACGGTGGTCGTACTCATTTCGGACTCCTGCCTCAAATCGCGAGCTGCTGCTCGTTGCGGTTCAGCCAGCGGCGGTAGAAGGAGGTGAAGACGATCAGGATGGACAGGAGCAGGATTCCGTACGCGGCGGACTGCGCGTAGTCGCGCGGCTGCTGTCCGAAGCCCAGCTGGTAGGCCCAGGTCACGAGGATCTGGGCGTCCGGGGCGGTGTTGCCGAACAGCAGGAAGATGATGGCGAACTGGTTGAAGGTCCAGATGACGCCGAGCAGGACGACCGTGGTGCTGACGGACCTGAGGCCGGGCAGGGTGACGTAGCGGAACCGCTGCCAGGCGCTCGCGCCGTCCATCTCGGACGCCTCGTACAGGCTCGCGTCGATGGACTGGAGGCCGCCGAGGAGCGAGACCATCATGAACGGCACGCCGCACCAGGTGTTGACCATGATCGCGGAGAACCGCTGCCAGAAGGTGTCCTCCAGCCACGACGGTGTCGGCAGGTGCAGGAATTCCAGGCCGCTGTTGATGATGCCGCCGTCGGCGAGCATGAACCGCCAGCCGAAGACGGTGACGAAGGTCGGCACCGCCCAGGGCAGCACCAGGATCATCCGGTAGAGGGTGCGGCCGCGCAGCTTCTGGTTGAGCAGCAGGGCGAGCCCGAGGCCGATGCCGTAGTGCAGGGTGACGCAGGCCGCCGTCCAGAAGATCGTCCACAGGAAGTGCGACCAGAAGCGGTCGTACGCCGTCGGGCCCCACAGGATGTCGGCGTAGTTGTCCAGGCCGATGAACTCGTAGGTGGCGTCGATCTCGTTGACGCCGATCGTGCGGGCGGTGTTGAGGCTGGTGGCGTCGGTGAGCGTGAGGTACAGGCCGTACGCCAGCGGGTACAGAACGAGGACGCCGAGGACGACCGCCACCGGGGCGATCATCGCGTAGGCGTACCAGTGCTTGTGGAAGCCGTTCTTCAGCCGCCGGCCCGGCCCGGGCCGCGGTTCCCGCGCACCGCGCCGCTTGCCGGTCGCTCGGTCGATGACGACGGTCATGGTTCGACACCTTCTGGATGTTCAAGGAGGTCAAGGGGGCTGCCCAGCCCGGGCGCAGGCGCAGGCCGGTGGCCGCCGGATCCCCTCCCCCATGACCGGGGGAGGGGATCCGGCGGCCACACGGCGGTCACTTGGAGAAGTCCGGCACCAGCTTGGCGATGGCCGTCTCGGCGTCTCCGAGGCCCTTGTCCAGGGACTCCTTGCCGCCCGCGATCTCGATCAGCTCGTCGTCGAGCGGGCCCCACAGCGAGCTGTACTCGGGCAGCGCCGGTCGCGGCTGGGCGGAGGAGAGCACGCCCTGGTAGCCGGCGATGCCGGGGTCGGCCTTGACCTCGGCGGTGTAGGCGTCCTCGCGCGTGGGGAGCGTGGAGTTCTTCAGCGCGATGGTCTCCTGGGCCTTCGCCGACGTCATGAAGTTGACGAACTTCAGCGAGGCCTTCTGGTGGGCCGCGTCGGAGCCGGCGTAGACGGAGAGGTTGTGGCCGCCGGTCGGGGCGCCCGCCTTACCGGTGGAGCCGGCCGGGACGGTGGCGATGCCGAGGTTGTTCCTGTCCTTGAAGGCCGAGCCCTTGTAGAAGTTCGTGATCTCCCAGGGGCCCTGGATGATCGAGGCGACCTTGCCGCTGACGAACGCCTCCTGGATGTGGGCGTAGGCGTCGGCGGTGGTGTCGGCCTTGTGCAGGCCCTTGCCGCTGAAGAGGCTCTGCCAGGTGCCGTAGGCCTTCTTGGCGGCGGGCGAGGTGACGGTGATCTTCTTGGCGTCGACATCGACGGTGTCGGTGCCCTCGCCGTAGAGGAAGGACTGGGCGTAGTAGGCCTGGGTGGAGCCCCAGTAGCCGTCGACGCCGGTCTTGTCCTTGATGATGGCGGCGGCCTTCTTCAGGTCGTCCCAGGTCTTGGGGGCCTCGACGCCGGCCTTCTCGAACAGTTCCTTGTTGTAGACGAGGGCGAGGGTGTCCGTGGTGAAGGGGACGCCGTAGGTCTTGCCGTCGTACGTGGCCTGCTCGATCAGGCTGGGCTGGAACTTGTCCTGCTCGGCTAGGGCCTCGGTGCCCTCCAGCGGCGCGAAGAAGCCCTTCTTGGCGAAGGCCGGGGTCCAGCCGACCTCGGAACGCAGCACGTCGGGGGCGCCCTTGGAACCGGCGGCGGTGTCGAACTTGTTCTGCGCCTGGTCGAACGGGACGTTGACGTAGTTGACCTTGATGTCCTTGTTGGCGGCCTCGAACTCCTTGACCAGGGCCCGGTACGTCGGCGCCTCGTTGGTGGCGTTGGAGGTGTCCCACCAGGTGATGGTGACCGGACCGTCGGCCTCGTCGCCGCTGCCGCTTCCGCCGCACGCCGTCGCCGCCAGGGCGAGGGACGCCACCAGCGCGGTGGCCGCTATGCCACGCCGCATGAGTTCTCCTTGAGGGTGAAAGCCCGTTTTCGTGCTGCCGACTGCGCCGTTGGCCGCCGGGCGTCGGTGAGATTAGCCGCGCTGGAAGGAGTCGCGAAGGACCTTGCAGCAAAAAGATGCAAGGGGTGCGGATGGTTATCCCGCCGTAACCTCGCCCCGACTGGTATGGAACCGGGATTTCCGGCTGTTCGGCAGGTGGTCGGACAGTTGTGCAAGACTCTGCAAGTACTTGCACGCCGACCACGACTTCGAGGGACCGCGATGACCAAGCAACCCGCAGCGGGCCGTGCGCCGGCCCGCACCAGGCGTCCCGTCGGTGTCCAAGCGGAACCCCGGCCGCTACAGTCCAGTCCCGTGACCACACGGCTTGCCGACATCGCTGCTCAGGCGGGGGTGAGCGAAGCGACCGTCAGCCGCGTCCTCAACGGGAAGCCGGGCGTCGCCGCCACCACCCGCCAGTCCGTGCTGGCCGCCCTCGACGTGCTGGGCTACGAACGCCCGGTACGGCTGCGGCAGCGCAGCGAGGGCCTGGTGGGCCTGATCACCCCGGAGCTGGAGAACCCGATCTTCCCGGCCCTGGCCCAGGTCATCGGCCAGGCGCTGACCCGGCAGGGGTACACACCGGTGCTGGCCACCCAGACGCCGGGCGGCTCGACCGAGGACGAGCTCACGGAGATGCTCGTCGACCGCGGGGTCGCCGGCATCATCTACGTCTCCGGGCTGCACGCGGACACGACCGCCGACATGCAGCGCTACGACCGGCTGCGCGCGCAGGGCGTGCCGTACGTGCTGGTCGACGGTTTCTCGCCGAAGGTGCAGGCGCCGTTCATCTCCCCCGACGACCGCGCGGCGATGAACCTGGCGGTGACGCACCTGGTGTCCCTGGGGCACACGCGGATCGGTCTGGCCCTGGGACCCAAGCGGTTCGTGCCCGTGCAGCGCAAGATCGAGGGGTTCTTGCGGACCATGCAGGACCAGTTGGGCCTGGGCGCCGAGACCGTCGAGACGGAGCTGGTCCAGCACTCCCTCTACACCCTGGAGGGCGGTCAGGCCGCGGCCACGGCGCTGATCGAGCGGAACTGCACGGCCGTGGTGTGCGCCAGCGACATGATGGCGCTGGGCGCGATCAGGGCGGCCCGGCAGCGCGGCCTGGAGGTTCCGACGGACGTCTCCGTGGTCGGCTTCGACGACTCTCCGCTGATCGCCTTCACCGACCCGCCGCTGACCACGATCCGCAAGCCGGTCCCGGCCATGGGCCAGGCGGCGGTGCGCACGCTGCTGGAGGAGATCGGCGGGACGCCCGCACCCCACAGCGAGTTCGTGTTCATGCCGGAACTGGTGGTGCGCGGTTCGACCGCTTCGGCGCCCGGGGACCGCGCTCGCCCCTGAGATCCGCGGCTGGATTTCGCCGCAGAACATGCGGTCCGCACCAGGGCGGAGGATGATCGGGGGACAGGGGTTTTCTGGCAGACTTTGTGCCTATGGGTGACACGACCGTGACGACGCTGGACGGCCGGGAAGCGGCCGTTCCGAACCCCGTCGCGGCCGATCCGGGGCAGGGTCTGCTCCCCCGGCTGCGCAGCCCCCGCCGGCCCCGGTTCTGGTTCGAGATCCTGCTGATCGCGGTGAGTTACTGGACGTACTCACTCGTGCGCAACGCCGTGCCCGAGCAGAAGGCCGAGGCGCTGCGCAACGCCGACTGGATCTGGCGGGCCGAGCACCAGCTGGGCATCGCCGTCGAGGAGTCGGTCAACCACGCCGTGAACTCGGTGACTTGGCTGATCATCGGCATGAACTACTACTACGCGACGCTGCACTTCGTGGTGACTCTGGGTGTGCTCGTGTGGCTGTACCGTCGCCATCCCGGCCGGTACGCGGCGACCCGCCTGGTGCTGTTCGCGACGACCGCCGTCGCCCTGGTCGGTTACTATCTGTATCCGTTGGCGCCCCCACGGCTGATGAACGGCGGCGCCTTCATCGACACCGTCATGGTCCACCAGACCTGGGGATCGATGGCGTCCGGCGACCTGAAACACATGTCCAACCAGTACGCCGCGATGCCGTCGATGCACATCGGCTGGTCCGTGTGGTGCGGCCTGACGATCTTCGCCCTGGCGACGATCCCCTGGGTGCGGGTGCTGGGCCTGCTGTACCCGGCGCTGACGCTGGTGGTCATCGTCGCCACGGCGAACCATTTCTGGCTGGATGCGGTCGGTGGCGTGCTCTGCCTTGCCTTCGGGTTCGTCGTGGCGGGGGCGTGGTACGGGAGGCAGCCGTACGCACTGCCACGGGTGGTGACCGGGGAGTTGCGGGCCGGTACCGGCTAGCGCTCCGCCACCCCGTAGAACAGCTCGTCCACCACGGCCCGGGCTCGGCGGGCCGTTCGCCGGTACGCGTCGAGCATGTCGCCGGCATGGCCGGGTCCGTAGCCCAGGTAGCGTCCCACGGCGGCGAGTTCGCGGGGCTCCGTGGGGAACGTGTCGCCGGCCCGGCCGCGTACCAGCATGACCGCGTTGCGGACGCGGGTCGCGAGGACCCAGGCCTCGTCCAGGATCGCCGCGTCCTCGTCCGTGATGAGGCCGGCCGTACGGGCGGCGGCCAGGGCCTCTCGCGTCCGGGTCGTGCGCAGGCCCGGCACGGCCGCGCCGTGCCGCAGCTGGAGCAGCTGCACCGTCCACTCCACGTCGGACAGACCGCCCGGGCCCAGCTTGGCGTGCAGCTTGGGGTCGGCGCCCCGCGGCAGCCGCTCGGACTCCATGCGTGCCTTCAGCCGCCGGATCTCGCGCACGGCCTCGTCGGCGAGCCCGTCCGCCGGGTAGCGCAGCGGGTCGATCAGCTCGATGAACCGGCGACCCAGGTCCTCGTCCCCGGCGACGTGCCCGGCTCGCAGCAGCGCGTGCGACTCCCAGGTCAGGGACCACCGGCGGTAGTACGCCGCGTACGACGTGAGGGTCCGCACGAGAGGGCCGGACTTGCCCTCCGGGCGCAGGTCGGCGTCGATGAGGAGGGGCGGATCGGCGCTGGGGATCTGGAGCAGCCGGCGCATCTCGGAGACGACCTTGTTGGCGGCCTGCCCGGCCTCCCGCTCGTCGACGCCGTCGCGCGGCTCGTGCACGAACAGCACGTCCGCGTCGGAGCCGTAGCCCAGCTCATGGCCGCCGAACCGGCCCATGGCGATGATCGCGAACCGGGTGGGCAGGCTGTCCCCCACCCGTCCCGCACCACCGCGCGGAGCGTGCCGGCGAGGGTCGCGGCCGTCAGGTCCGACACCGCGCCGCCGACCCGGTCCACCAAGGCGCCCTGGTCGGCCTCGGCGGCCTGCTCCTCGGTGCCGTAGGAGCCGACGATGTCGGCGGCGGCCGTACGGAAAAGTTCGCGGCGGCGCACACCGCGCGCGGCCGTGACCGCCTGGGCGGCCCCGTCGGCCCGGTTCACCGCGGCGAGTATCTCCTGCTCCAGATGGGCCCGGGAGCGCGGCTCGAGCCCGCCGCCGTCCCCGTCGCCGAGCAGCGCCACCGCCTCCGGGGCGCGCATCAGCAGGTCGGGCGCGAGCCAGGCCGACAGCACACGGGCGAGGTTCTGCGCGGCGGCGCCCTCGTCCCGCAGCAGCCGCAGGTACCAGGGCGTCTTGCCGAGCGCGTCCGACACCTTGCGGAAGTTGAGCAGGCCCGCGTCCGGGTCGGCCGAGTCGGCGAACCAGCCCAGCATGACGGGCAGCAGAGTGCGCTGGATGGCGGCCTTGCGGGTGACGCCGGACGCCAGTGCCTCCAGGTGGCGCAGGGCGGAGGCCGGGTCGGCGTAACCGAGGGCGACCATCCGCTCCCGGGCCGCCTCGAGGCTCAACCGGGCTTCACCGATGGCGAGTTGGGCGACCGCGTCCAGCAGCGGCCGGTAGAACAGCTTCTCGTGCAGACGCCGTACGGCGGTGGCGTGCCGCTTCCACTCGCGGAGCAGCTCGGCGACCGGGTCGGTGCGCAGGCCGAGGGAGCGGCCGATGCGGCGCAGCTCGGCCTCGTCCTCGGGCACGAGGTGGGTGCGCCGCAGCCGGAACAGCTGGATGCGGTGCTCCATGGAGCGCAGGAAGCGGTAGGCCTCGTCGAGCTGGGCGGCGTCGGCCCGGCCGACGTAGCCGCCGGCGGCGAGGGCCTTCAGCGCGTCGAGGGTCGTGCCGCTGCGCAGGGAGGTGTCGGCGCGGCCGTGCACCAGCTGGAGCAGCTGCACGGCGAACTCGACGTCCCTGAGGCCGCCCGGGCCCAGCTTCAGCTGGCGGTCGACCTCGGCGACGGGGATGTTCTCCACGACCCGGCGGCGCATCTTCTGCACGTCGGGGACGAAGTTCTCGCGCTCGGCGGCCTTCCACACCAGCGGCTGGACGGCGGCGACGTACTCCTCGCCGAGGCCGAGGTCGCCGGCCACCGGGCGGGCCTTGAGCAGCGCCTGGAACTCCCAGGTCTTGGCCCAGCGCTGGTAGTAGGCGAGGTGGCTGGAGAGGGTCCGCACGAGCGGACCGTTTCTGCCCTCGGGCCGGAGATTGGCGTCCACGGGCCAGATGGACCCCGCGACCGTCGTCTCCGAGCAGATTCGCATCATGTGGGAGGCGAGCCGGGTCGCGGCGCGGACGGCCTTGGTCTCGTCGGCGCCGTCGACGGCCTCCCCGACGAAGATGACGTCCACGTCGGAGACGTAGTTCAGCTCGCGGCCGCCGCACTTGCCCATCGCGATGACGGCGAGCCGGCACAGGGCGGCGTCCTCGGGCGCTACCGCCCGGGCGAGGCCGAGGGCGGCGCGCAGGGTGGCGGTGGCCAGGTCGGCGAGCTCGGCGGCGGACTCGGCGACACCGGTGGTGCCGCACACGTCCCGGGCGGCGATGGACAGCAGGCAGCGCCGGTAGGCGACGCGCAGGGAGACGGGGTCGGTGGCCTCCGCGAGACCGGCCTCGAACTCCTCCACCCCGGGGTGCAGGTCGCGCGCCTCGTACATGACGAGCGCCTGCCAGTCGTCCGGGTGCCGGGTGAGGTGGTCGGTGAGGGCGGTGGAGGCGCCGAGCACACCGAGCAGCCGGTCGCGCAGCGGCTTGGACGAGATCAGCGTGTCGAGCAGTTCCCGGCGGGCGCCGGGCTCCGGCTGGGCCTCCAGCAGCCGGACCAGTCCCAGCAGCGCGAGATCGGGGTCGGCCGTCGCGCCCAGCGCGTCCAGCAGCACCGGGTCGTCGCGCAGGGGCGCGAGCTGGGCGCTGTCCAGGAGCCTCTCGGCGGCGGAGGCATCGGTGAATCCGTGCCGCAGCAGCCGCGTGAAAGTACTGCTCCTGCGCCCCGGCGCCGCCGTCATCCCGGGCCTCCCTCGGACTTGCCTGGACTTGCATCGGATCAAGGTCGTACGGCTTTGAGCGTAACCGCAGAGCCCGGGACAAGCTCCGATGAGTTCGGTGGGCGGACGGGGTCTGCCCTTGTGAAGCCACAGGCCGGGAGGACGCTCATGACCACCATGCACCCCGAAACCCGCTTGGACCGGCGCTACAGCGACGAGACGGCCACCGCGACCGCCTGGCAGGATGCCGAGGCCCGGCTCGCGGCGGCGGAACTGTTCTGGATCACGACGGTGCGACCGGACGGCCGCCCGCACGCCACCCCGCTGCCGGCAGTCTGGTCGGGCGGCGCCCTGCACTTCTGCACGGGCCCGGAGGAACGCAAGGCGAGGAACCTCGCGCAGAACCCGCACGTCGTGCTGACCACCGGCACGAACACCTGGAACAAGGGCTTCGACCTGGTGGTCGAGGGCGAGGCGACGCGCGTGACGGACGACGGGCGGCTACGCGAACTGGCCGCCGCGTGGGAGGCGAAGTACGGCAGTTTCTGGCACTTCGAGGTACGGGAAGGGTATTTCCACCACGGCCCGGGACTCGCGGCCGTCTACGCGGTGGCGCCGCGCACGGTTTTCGGTTTCGGTAAGGGGGAGCCGTTCAGCCAGACGAGGTGGCGGTTCACCGATGCCTGACAAGGGAGTCACGCCATGGACTTCACGCTCGAAGTCATCCCGCTGCCCGTGACCGACATCGACCGGGCCCGGGACTTCTACCGGGACAAGGTCGGCTTCCATGTGGACATCGACCAGGAGGTCATGCCCGGGATGCGGATCGTCCAGCTGACCCCTCCGGGTTCCGGCTGCTCGATCGCCCTCGGCGACTCGATCTGGGAGATGACACCCGGCCCCACCCCGGCGCCCGGCTCCTACCAGGGCCTGCAACTGTGCGTCGCCGACATCAAGGCGGCCCACGCGGAACTCGTCGAACGCGGCCTCGACGTCTCGGAGCCGGTCCAGTACGCCCCCGACGACGGCGCCACGTTCATGCACTTCCGGGACCCGGACGGCAACGGCTGGGCGATCCAGGAGTACCGCCGCCGGGCGACGGAGCCGCTGCACCAGTTGCTGGCGGACCTGAAGCGACAGCAGGGCTGACCACGGCGGTCGTGAGGCGCGTGACCGCCGACCGACGCGCGGGCGTACACGGCGTTCGCCGCACCGCTTCCCTGACAGCGGGAGCGTGCCGGTGCCCGGGTCAGGACACCGGCACGCCGGATGCTCCCTCGCGGGGCTACGGCAACACGCTGTCACGCCAGGACTCCTTCGCCGTCTGGTCTCCACTCGGCCCTGCCTCAAGCGGTCGGGATTGCCGGTGATGGTGTGGTGGGTGCCGAGCACGACGGAGGAGCCCCCGTCGAGACCGATCGCCGAGACGTCCTCGTGTCCCGCGAACCGGGCGATCTCCCCGATGACCGTGCGCGGCTCCCGGACGAAGTCCTCGTAGCGGATCCTCAGGTATCCGCTCCAGGTACTCCTTCGGCGACAGGTCCGACGACACGGTCGCCCGCGGGGCCCGCACGATGTGCAGCAGCCGCACGCCGAGATCCCGGCGCCGGGCGAGCACCGTCGCGTCGGCGGCGCTCTTCGAACTGCCGGTGATCAACCCGGTGCCGTTCGCGACCACGATGCCGTGGCGGACCTCGGCGATCGCGTCGCTCAGTTCACCGACCTCGGCCGGGGCCTCTCGGCCGCCCAACTCCGCGAGAGGCGCGCGGTGTGACGGTCCGCAGGAACCGCTGCTGGAGGTCCCACAGCCGCCGTGCCTCCCGGTCGTCCACCCCGCTGAACTGCCGCGACGATCTCGGCGCGACGATGGCCAACACGCTGGCCCGGCGGCTCGTGGTCGCTCCGCACCGCGCGGGCGGACAGGCACAGTTCATCGCCAGCCCGCTGCCGGACGGTCACGGCCCGGGCACCGGAGGTGACCAGTACGGTCTGCCGGCCCTGCTGGACCGGACGAGGGAACGCCTCCACGAACCGGTCACGGTCGCCGAGCTCGCGCGCCGGGCGAACATGAGCCTCCGCCACTTCAGCCGCCGCTTCATCGCGGTCACCGGCACCAGCCCCCTGCAATGGCTCCTCACCCAGCGCATCCGCCGCGCGCAGGAACTGCTGGAGACGACCGACAGCAGCATCGAGCAGATCGCCGAACAGGTCGGCATGGGGACGGCCACCACCCTGCGCCGGAACTTCCATCGCATCGTCGGTGTCTCTCCGAGCGCCTACCGGCGCACGTTCTCCGAGTCCCGTGGCGCGGACGGAAGCGAGGGAAACCCTGACTGCGCGCCCGCGCTGAGTTAGCCTCGTCTTCCCACTGCGCCGAACTGGCGTACGTAAAGCGGGTTTCGGGGGGTGCCGTGTCAGAACAGCGGCCGGTGCCGTCGGACTTACGGCCGGACGAGACGGCCGCCGTGCGCCGGACCGGAGCCGCGCTCCTGCGGCCCGGCGACCCGCGCCGCGTCGGTCCCTACACGACGCTGGGCCTGCTCGGCAGCGGCGGCATGGGGCGGGTCTACCTGGCGCGGCCCACGGACGGCGGCCCCGGGCCGGCCGCGGTGAAGGTGGTCAGACCGGAGTACGCGGAGGATCCCCGGTTCCGGCGCCGGTTCGAGCGCGAGGCGTCGGTGCATGCCCGGGTCCGTAGCCCGCACATCCCCCGCCTGTGCGGCACGGGCTTCGAGGACGAGTTGCTGTGGATGGCCACCGAGTACCTCCCGGGGCTCGATATGGCGGCCGCGGTCCGCGAGGGCGGCGCCCTGGAAACGGCCGCGATCTGGCGGTTGCTGGCGGAGCTGGGGCAGGCGCTGGCCGGTCTCGCCGCCCTGGAGATCGTGCACCGGGACCTGAAGCCGTCCAATGTGCTGCTGTCCGTCCAGGGCGCCCACGTGATCGACTTCGGCATCTCGAAGGCCGCGGACGCCAGCGCGATCACCGGCACGGGCAACCGGGTGGGAACTCCCGCCTACATGTCGCCGGAACATCTGAGGGAGGGCCGTTCCGAGCCGGCCTCGGACGTGTTCTCCCTGGGCGGGACGCTGGTCTACGCGGCGACGGGGCGCGCTCCGTTCGGTGACGGCACGGGCGTGGACGTCATGCACCGGGTGGCGTTCGAGGAGCCCGACGCGGCGCTGATCCGTGAGATCTCCGCGACGGACCCGGCGCTCGGCTCGCTGCTGTCCGCCTGCCTGGACAAGGAGCCCGAGCGGCGGCCCACCCCGCAGGACCTGATCGACGCGGCCGGGGCGCACGCCGGGGCGTCCGCCTGGCCCGACCCGCTGAGCAGCACGCTGCGGGCCCGGCGGCAGGCGTACGAGGCGTTGTACCGCTTGTCCGCCGAGCGGATTGGGAACGGGCCGGAGCCGGCTCCGGCCGAGGAGTCGTCCCGTACCGGCTCCGCGGCGGCGGAGGCGTCCACCGCCCCGTCTTCGGGGTCCCCGCGTACCCGGTCGCGGACCAGGCCGGCGCTGGCCGTCGCCGCGGGCGTCACCCTCTGCGTGGTGGCCGCGGGGGTCTTCCTGCTCGCTCGGCAGGACACCTCTGCAAGCGCTGCCTGGCCGGGGGCCGATACGGCGACGGCCGTCGACGCCGGTCCCGGCGGTGCCGACCGCTCGCCACTGCCCGGCACCTCGTCCGGCCCACCTGACCCGGGCACGGACGGCAAGGCCGAGGGCCCTGCCTCCGACGGCACCGCCTCGTCTCCCGAGGCCTCGGGCACTGCCGGCCGCGACCGGCGCGGCACCTCCTCCACGCCCGCCGCCGCGCCCGGCAGCTCCGCCGACCCCACTGCGTCCTCCAGCGACCCGCCCCCCGAACAGCCCGCGCCCCCGCCGTCCGGCTCCGGCTCCGGCTCCGGCTCCGACTGCACGTACTACTCGGGCAACGGACGCACGAGCCGGGGAGACAGCGGCAAACGCGTCCGGGAGGTGCAGTGCCTGCTGACGCACCGCGGATACAGCGTGGGCGGCAGCGGCGTGGACGGTGTGTTCGGCGCGGGGACGGAAGCCGCGGTGCGCAGTTTCCAGAGCGACAACGGCCTGGACGCCGACGGCATCGTGGGCCGTGAGACCTGGGCCGCGCTGCGCGCGGCCTCGCGTTCGTAGCGGCGGTGCAGGCGTCGGCATCCGGCGCTGCCCTGACCGCCCAGGGGCGGTGACAGACGTGGGGGCCGACGGTCCGTGACCGTCGGCCCCCAGGGATCGTCTCGGGAGACTCGCTCCGGCCCGGCCCTACAGCGCCGGAAGGTTCTTCCGCAGCTCGAACGCCGTGACCTCGCTGCGGTACTCCTCCCACTCCTGCCGCTTGTTGCGCAGGGCGCCGGAAGTGACGGCGGCGTGGGGCGACCTCACACGATCGGTGTCGGCGCAGCGCTGACCTGTGATCGGGTGGTCGTCGTTGGTCGTTGTTGGTCGCCTTGGGCCGCCCTTCGACGGCCCACAGACGGCCCGGCCCGGACCGCGTCTACGGCTGGCGGCTGCGAGCGGGAGACCTCGACCCCCTCACGGCCGGAGAAGTCTTCGACGCCTACTGCACCGACATCGACTCCGGCGACCCCATCTCACCGGAATACGACGTCGGGCAAATCCGGTACGGGTCGCGAGGCTTTGACCCGTACCGTAGGCCCACAAAAGTCCAGGTCAAGGACGGCGAACCGGCCACACCCTGCCGAATGCTGCACTACAGCCCTTTAAGGGACAGCCCTTTTTCGGACAGTCCTTATCGAGGCTATTGACTGCGCCCCATCCCCTCACCCAAGATCATTAACGCAAACTCCCACTGGGGGAGTTAGGGAAGGAATACTGTGAGGATATCCGGTAGATCGATCGTGCTCGGCTTTGTGAGCGTGGCACTCGCATTATTTAGCTTCGCTACGCCGGCCGCCGCAGACGCCTCTCAGGCTGCCACCGTTACGGCGAACGGCACTGTCGTCGCCGCGGATGGTTCCAAGGTCGGCCAGGTCATTCTCCACAAGCGTGGTGACGGGACGAAGCCGCCCGTAGAGCTGGGTAACCCCTCAGAATGGGCTGCGGTGGTGATCAAGATGGACGATTCGACCGTTACGCCGCAGGCCTGCATCGGTGCCAGTGGCGGAAATTGGTGCTACGGCTACAACCTGACCAGCGACGGTAAGTACTGCTACTCGAACTACTACCACCCCACTAAGGACCACCATTCCACGGTCAAGATTGCCGGGGGCTCGAATACCGCTTACGCGTTCGCTGGCCAAACCTCCTACGCCAACCGGACGGCGGGCGCTGCCTACACCTGCGAAACCTATTACAGTGTTGATGAGTAGGTTTTGATCCCCCGCATCACGCGGTGACCCTTTCGGTAGGTGGGGTAGGTTGGTGCGCCACTCGGGTCTGTTCCGTCGCCCGCGCAGTCTCCGAGTGGCGCCACCTCCTACTTTGAGTCAATCACGGAACAGGGAAAAAGAAATCGCAAACTTTCCGCGCACTCGTGTTGCGCCACTCGCAGTGCCCCTCGGGGTCGGTTTTCTACTTGGACTAGCGGGTCCCCTTACCGAAAAATGGGGCAATCCCGTTTGCGCCCCTCTAAATGTTGTTTTTTCCGATGGATGGTCGTGGGTCTGTTATGCATTCTTGGTAGGCTATTTCGGCCGATCCAAAATTGAGTCAGCCTTGCTGTCCTCTTTGGGGTTGGCTATCGGCGTGGTCACATACTATCTATTCAAGGACCTGAGCCCCACCATCCCGGCCGGACTGGAATCTGGCGCCACCGGCGAGGTAAATTACTCTAGTATGCTTGCTTGGGGAATAGCAGCTTTCGTCCTTGGGGCACCCGTCGGGCTCTTGGGCAACCTGGCGCGAATTCCACGTGTTGGCGGTCTCCCATTCCGACTGATTGTTCCGCTCGTAGCACTTTTCGAGACCTCCATGCAGCTGGCTGCAGAGGCGGACGGGCAACGTGCGGTCGTTGGAATTACTTGGAATGTGATTCGGTTCATCGCGGGCGCTGTTGCTTTGGCTCTAGTAATTCACACCATCCGGAGTTGGTGGCACTCTCGGCGTACTCGTTCCGCGGAGACGGATGAGCACCGCGCCAGAAGGGACATTTCGTCCTTGTGACCTTCTGAAGTCCAGCCTCGATCCGTCAGCTGGGGCCGGTCGTTGATCGGCCCGGCGGATCGCCCGTGTCTCCCGGGGTGGTGCGGTCCCCTCCTCTTCGGTTCTCGTCGGGGCGGGTGTCGGTCGGTCAGGTGATGGCTGGGGAGCGCATCACGGCAGTGGTCGGCTTTGCGCTCGTAGCGTCGGTGGAGTCGGCGGCAGCCGGCGAGCCAGGCCATGGTGCGTTCGATGGTCCAGCGGTGGCGGCCCAGCCGCTTGGAAGACTCGATGCCCTTGCGGGCGATGCGGTGGGTGATCCCGCGCTTGCGTAACCATCGGCGCAGGTGGTCGTAGTCGTAACCCTTGTCCGCGTGCAGCTTGGCGGGGCGCCGTCGGCGGGGTCCGCGGCGGGAGCGGATCGGCGGGATGCCGCAGACGAGCGGTTCGAGGGCCTGGTTGTCGTGGAGGTTCGCGCCGGAGATGCCGATCGAGAGGGGCAGACCGGAGGGCTCAAAGATCCACTTGATCACCGAGCGGAACCACCGAGTGGCTGCACTGCCTCAGCCGCCTCTACAGCGGCGAGGAACTGCGTGCCCTGCCCAGAGGGTGGCCCACCACGGGCAAAGTCCTCTCCGACCGGCTCAAGCGCCTCCAGCCGACCCTTGCCGCACGCGGTGTCCTCATCGACACCGGCCGCACCAGCGAAGGCCGCTACCTGGAAATGACCCGCCAGGGCACCCCGCCCCCACACGAGCACCAGCGGCTGGTCTGACCCGCGCTCGCGCGCCCAGACAGGCAGTAAGGGGCCGCTTCGCGGCGCGTCCTTTGGGCGGCGTTTCGCCGAACAGCAAGAGGAGCACGCCCCCGCCCGCGATGGTGCTCTTCTTGCTTGCCCCGGCGGCACCGCCGCCGCCCAAGGATCGCGCCGCGAAGCGGCTCCTTCTTCACGCTCTGAGGCTCCACCGAACTACAACAGACACCCCCTCTTTGTCCTAAGAGGGAAGACGCTGCGTCATCTGCGTCATGCAAGCCGAAAAGCGGTTCCTGACCTGCGACAACAGGCATGACGCAGACGGCGACCTCTGCGTCATCCTGCGTCATCTGCGTCACGCGATGACGCAGCCCATGACGCACCCCCTAGCCGCTGCGTCACGCAAAGCCGCAGGTCAGAAGCCTAGATGACGCTGATGACGCAATGACGCAGAAATCCGCACCTCGGACACACGCGGCCAGGCCCTCCCCGCTTGGAGCCCCTATGACACAGCCGACAGACCCCGACCCCCGCGCCCTCCTCCGAGGCGGCCTCCCCGACCGGTACCTCACCCCCGACGACATCGCCGAGATGCCCGAGGTGCCCCTAGAGACCGTCTACCAGTGGCGCAAGAAACGCACCGGCCCGCGCGGCTTTCGCATCGGCAAGCACCTTCGCTACGACCCCGCCGACGTACGGGCCTACGTCGACCAGCGCAAGCACGCCGAAACCGCCGCCGCCTAACCGAACACCCACCGCACAGCAGGGAGAGCCGCACGAGCGGCTCTCCCTGCCGCATGCCGAGAGGAATACTGCCTGATGGCAGGCCACATCCAAGACCGCTGTACGAGCAGCGCTGCCGGAGCGATTCCGCGCGACGGTCGACCTCGGAGGCGGATGCGGACTCCGGCAAGGGGAGATCTTCGGGTTGCCCATCGATGCAATCGGCTTCGACTCCGGATGGCTGCACATCGTGAACCAGGTGAAGGTGACGAAAGAGGGTCTCGTGTTCGCCCCACCGAAGCGGAACAAGATCCGCGACGTTCCCTTGCCGGACCGCGTGGCGCACGTCCTCAAGCAGCACATGGAGGCGTTCCCCCCGGTAGAGATCACCCTGCCGTGGCTCCGGGTGGACGGTCCGCCTGTCACGAAGCGGCTGCTGTTCACCCGTCTCGACGGCGCGGGTGCGGTTCGGCGTACCGACTTCAACGACCGCGCGTGGAAGCCTGCTCTCGTGGCCGCTGGGGTGATCCCCGCGCCGAAGCCAGGAGAGCGTCACCAGGCTGCCCGCGAACACGGCATGCATGCTCTCAGGCACTTCTACGCCTCGGTCCTCCTGGACGCCGGCGAGAACGTCAAGGCGCTGAGCAACTACCTCGGACACAACGATCCGGGGTTCACGCTCCGGGTCTACACGCACCTCATGCCGAGCAGCGACACACGGGCCCGGAAGGCCGTCGACGGCCTGTACGAGGGCACCGATGCGGCGCCGGACGGCCCAGGGTCGGTGAGACGGCATGGGGCCGACGGTCCACGACCGTCGACCCCAATCCGCTAAATCAGCAGGAAACCTGCTTTGACCTGCGCCTAAAGCGCCGGAAGGTTCTTCCGCAGCTCGAACGCGGTCACCTCGGACCGGTACTCCTCCCACTCCTGCCGCTTGTTGCGCAGGAAGAAGTCGAAGACGTGCTCGCCGAGGGTCTCGGCGACCAGGTCGCTGCGCTCCATCAGGGTCAGGGCCTCGCCCAGGTTCTGCGGGAGCGGCTCGATGCCCATCGCGCGGCGCTCCGCGTCGGAGAGGGCCCAGACGTCGTCCTCGGCGCCCGGCGGGAGCTCGTAGCCCTCCTCGATGCCCTTCAGACCGGCGGCCAGGAGGACGGCGTAGGACAGGTACGGGTTCGCGCCGGAGTCAAGGGAGCGGACCTCGACCCGGGCCGAACCCGTCTTGCCGGGCTTGTACATCGGGACGCGGACCAGCGCCGAGCGGTTGTTGTGGCCCCAGCAGATGTACGACGGGGCCTCGCCGCCCGCGCCCGCCGTGCGCTCCGCGCCGCCCCAGATGCGCTTGTAGGAGTTGACCCACTGGTTGGTGACGGCGGAGATCTCCGCCGCGTGCCGCAGCAGGCCCGCGATGAAGGAGCGGCCCACCTTCGACAGCTGGTACTCCGAGCCCGACTCGTAGAAGGCGTTGCGGTCGCCCTCGAAGAGCGACAGGTGCGTGTGCATGCCGCTGCCCGGGTGCTCCGAGAACGGCTTCGGCATGAATGTGGCCTGCACGCCCTGCTCCAGCGCCACCTGCTTCATGACCAGGCGGAACGTCATGATGTTGTCCGCCGTGGACAGCGCGTCGGCGTAGCGCAGGTCGATCTCCTGCTGGCCGGGCGCACCCTCGTGGTGGGAGAACTCGACCGAGATGCCCATCGACTCCAGCATGGTGATCGCCTGGCGGCGGAAGTCCATACCGACGTTGGTCGGGGTGTGGTCGAAGTAGCCGGAGTTGTCGGCGGGCGTCGGACGGCTGCCGTCCAGCGGCCGGTCCTTCAGCAGGAAGAACTCGATCTCCGGGTGCGTGTAGAACGTGAAGCCCAGGTCGGAGGCGCGGGCCAGGGCGCGCTTGAGCACGTAGCGCGGGTCGGCGAAGGACGGCGAGCCGTCCGGCATGAGGATGTCGCAGAACATCCGGGCCGTGCCCGGGGCCTCCGCGCGCCAGGGCAGGATCTGGAAGGTCGACGGGTCCGGCTTGGCGATCATGTCGGACTCGTAGACCCGGGCGAAGCCCTCGATGGCGGAGCCGTCGAAGCCGATGCCCTCGTCGAAGGCCTGTTCCAGTTCGGCCGGGGCCACGGCGACGGACTTGAGGAAGCCCAGCACGTCCGTGAACCACAGGCGTACGAACCGGATGTCGCGCTCCTCCAACGTCCGGAGCACGAACTCCTGCTGCTTGTCCATCTTCCGCTTCCCCATCCTTGCTGGTCAGGCCGCCTGTCTTCCGTACCACGGGAGGCGGTCGGGCACCTGAGCATCCCACCACACCACCATTTCGTACGCGTTGCGCACCATGATCGCCCGGGCGGCCCGGGACCGAACGCCTCACGTACGGCGGGTGAACTGCTCTTCCGCCCATAGTGCCTGCTCGCCCCGACATCCGTAACGGCCGGTCCGCTCAGCTGTCCCGCTCACTTAATTTGCATTTCCTGTACAACTTTAAATGCCGTGCGCGGCGGCCGATTCCGGCGCGGCACCGGCCGACATCCGCGAGTGTCAGACGTCCCCCGAGGGCCCCCTCGAGATCCCCAGCAGCAGCGCCCCGGTCGGCTCCGCCACGATGTCCGCCACCGTGATCGGATCCAGTGAGGCGAAGAACGCCTCCTGGGCCCGGCACAGGGCGCCGCGCAGGCGGCAGTCTGAGTTCAGGGACAGGGGGTGGGGCCCTCGCAGCCGACGACGTCGCCGTCGCCCTCGAAGGCGCGCACCACGGCACCCACGGACGCCGTGCGGCCCCGCTCGGTGAGGGTGAGGCCGCCGCCGCGCCCGCGACGGGCGGCCAGCAGGCCCATGTGCCGGAGCTCGGCGACGACCTTCGCCAGGTGGGTGTACGGCACGCCCATGCCGGTGGCGACGTCCCGGGTCGTCGCGCTCGACCCACCGGCGACGGCGAGCCGCATCAGGACCCGCAGGGCCAGGTCGGTGGAGCGCAGCAGCCGCATGCCCGCAGCGTAGATAATCGGTATCTCGGATACAAATAAGCCGGATCTCGGGTTCCGGCAGTCAGCGGAAGCTGTCGGGCACCTGTCGGTGCCGTATCGATTCGGCCCATTCCTGCGGCCGCTCTACGAGGGGCCCGGCCTCCCCCATTACGATCAGCCCACCCGACCGTCCCACTTTCCCCACGAAGGACACCCCATGGGCTCCGCCAACAAGAGCAGCACGGCACGCAAGGCGCGGATAGAGGAGATGCGGCGCGCCGAGCAGGCCCGTGAGCGCCGCAACCGGATCCTCACCATCACGGCCAGCGTCGTGATCGTCTGCGGTCTCGTCGCCGGCGGTGTCGTGCTCGTGCGGTCCCAGTCCGACGGCGGCAGCGACACGGCGGCGAGCGACTCCTCGGCCAAGGGGAAGTTCGTCACGGGCACGGACGGCGTGAAGACCTGGGAAGGCAAGCTGTCCCGCAACCACGTCACCAAGGCCGTGAAGTACGCCTCCGTGCCGCCGGTCGGCGGCGACCACAACCAGGTCTGGATGAACTGCAACGGCGACGTCTACACCAAGGAGCTCAACAACACCAACGCCGTGCACTCGCTGGAGCACGGCGCGGTGTGGGTGACGTACAACGCCGACGCGAAGAAGGCCGACATCGACGCGCTGGCGGCGAAGGTGAAGAAGACGCCGTACACGCTGATGAGCCCGCTGGACGACCAGAAGGACCCGATCATGCTCTCGGCGTGGGGGCACCAGCGCACGGTGACGGGCGCGAGTGACCCGAACGTCGACAAGTTCTTCGAGAAGTTCGTCCAGGGCGAGCAGACCCCCGAGCCGGGCGCCGCCTGTACGAACGGGCTGTCGCAGTGAGGCAGGTCGGTCTGATCGCGGGGGCCGCGGCGACGGCGCTCGTCGCGGCCGGCGCGATCACCTACGCCGTCGCCGGGGACGACGGCGGCGGCCGGACCCCGTCCGCCGAGTCCGCGGACGCCGGGTTCGCGCGGGACATGGCGGTGCACCACCAGCAGGCCGTGGAGATGTCGTACATCGTGCGGGACCGCACGAAGGACGAGGAGGTGAGGCGTCTCGCCTACGACATCGCCCAGACGCAGGCCAACCAGCGCGGCATGATGCTCGGCTGGCTCGACCTGTGGGGGCTGCCCAAGGTGTCCTCCGAGCCGCCGATGACCTGGATGGACATGGGCGACATGGCCTCCGGCAAGGACGGCGCGCTGATGCCGGGCATGGCGACCAACACGGAGCTGAAGAAGCTCGGCGAACTCAGCGGCAAGAAGGCGGAGATCTTCTACCTCCAGCTGATGACGGCCCATCACAAGGGCGGTGTCCACATGGCCCAGGGCTGTGTCGACGAGTGCACGGTGGGCGTGGAGAAGCGGCTCGCGCAGGGCATGGTGGACGCGCAGCGGTCGGAGATCGGCCTGATGGCGGACATGCTGAAGGAGCGGGGTGCCTCACCGCGCCCGTAGGGCGTAGGGCCCAAAACGCCTTGTCCTGCGACTCCTTGGGCTCTTCTTGGTCTCCGTAGAGCGCTTCTTGGGGTGCGCATTCCCCTGGCATGAACGGTTCGTCGCGAGAGTGGCGACCGTCGAGTGATCCACTCGCGTCGAACCGCACAGGGGGTTCCATGAGATCCAACCGCGCCAAGGTGCGCGCCGGGCTGAGCATGGCGGCGACACTGCCGATGCTCGCCGGCGCGCTGGCGCTCGGCATACCCGCGGCGCAGGCCGCCGACCACCCGCTCCGCGACCTGCTCGCCGGGACCAAGCCCGCGTGGGCCACGGCCAGGGCCGACAAGGGCGCAGCCTCCGACGGCGCCCGGATGTCGGCCCGGGTCTATCTCCGGGGTCGCGACGCGGCCGGCCTCGCCGCGTACGCCAAGGCCGTCTCCGACCCGACGTCGGCCTCGTACGGCCAGTACCTGACCGCCAAGCAGGCGCAGGCCCGCTTCGGCGCGACCAAGGCCCAGGTGGCGGCCGTGAAGTCTTGGCTGACGGCGGCCGGCCTGAAGGTCACGGGCGTCACGGCGCACTACGTCTCCGTCACCGGTGACGTGGCCGCGGCGGAGAAGGCGTTCGGCGCCCCGCTGCACAACTTCGCCAAGGGCTCCAGGACCTACCGCGCCCCGGCGAACACCGCATCCGTGCCGGCGAGCCTGGCCGACGCCGTGCTGACCGTCACCGGCCTGGACAACGCCCCGCACATGGTCACGCACGACGACCGGCTCCCGCCGCCGGACACCGTGTTCCGCAACGCCGGGCCGTTCTCCTCGTACTACGGCTCGAACACCGCGAGCACGCTGCCGGAGGCGTACGGCACGAAGATCCCGTACGTGATCAAGGGCTACACGGGCAAGCAGCTGCGGGCCGCCTACGGCGCGGGCGCCCGCACCGGCAAGGGCGTCCGGGTCGCCATCACGGACGCGTACGCCTCGCCGACGATCGCCTACGACGCGGGCACCTACGCCGGCAAGCACGGCGACGCGGCCTGGAAGACCGGCCAGCTGCACCAGGTGCTGCCCAAGAAGTACACGGACACCAAGGGGTGCTCGGCCTCCGGCTGGTACGGCGAGGAGACCCTGGACGTCGAGGCAGTGCACGCGGTCGCGCCGGCCGCGGACGTCACCTATGTGGGTGCCGCCTCCTGCAACGACAGCGACCTGCTCGACGCGCTCGGCAAGGTCGTCGACCACCACCTGGCCGACATCGTCTCCAACTCGTGGGGCGAGGTCGAGGCGGCGCAGACGCCCGACCTCGCGGCGGCCTACGACCAGGTCTTCCAGCTGGGCGCGGTCGAGGGCATCGGCTTCTACTTCTCCTCCGGCGACGACGGCGACGAGGTCGCCGCCTCCGGGACGAAGCAGGTCGACTCCCCGGCCGACTCGGCGTGGGTCACCGCCGTCGGCGGCACCTCGCTCGCCGTCGGCAAGGACAACACGTACCTGTGGGAGACCGGCTGGGGCACCGACAAGGCGACCCTGTCGGCCGACGGCAAGAGCTGGACGGACTTCCCCGGCGCCTTCACCTCCGGCGCGGGCGGCGGCACCAGCAGGACCGTGGCGGAGCCCTCGTACCAGAAGGGCGTCGTGCCGGGCGCGCTGGCGAAGACCGACAGCGCGGACGGCAACCGCGTCGTCCCGGACATCGCGGCGATCGCCGACCCGAACACCGGATTCCTGGTCGGCCAGACGCAGACCCTGCCCGACGGCAAGACGCAGGCGTACAGCGAGTACCGCATCGGCGGCACCTCGCTCGCCGCGCCGACCATCGCGGCCATCCAGGCGCTGGCCCAGGAGGCCCGCGGCGGCACACCGATCGGCTTCGCCAACCCGGCGATCTACGCGAAGGCCGGCTCGAAGGCCTACCACGACGTCACCGACAACCCGACGGGCTCCGGCCTGGCCGTGGCCCGCGTCGACTTCGTCAACGGCTACGACGCGACGGGCGGCCTGACGACGTCCGTACGCAGCCTGGGCAAGGACAGCTCGCTCCAGGCCGTGAAGGGCTACGACGACGTCACGGGCGTGGGCACGCCCGCGAACGGTTACGTCGAGTCGTACCGGCGGCGCTGACGTCCGCCGACTGACCTCCGCAAGGGGAACGGGGTGGTGTGGGGTGACCCACACCACCCCATTGCGTCGCTCTGACGATTACACTGGGCCCGTGCCTCAACTACGTTTCGCCCTGAACCAGATCGACTCGAGCGTCGGCGACCTCGCCCAGAACGCCGAGTCGATCGTCCGCTGGACCCGGCACTCCGCCGAGCAGGGAGCGCATCTCGTGGCGTTTCCCGAGATGGCGCTGACCGGGTACCCCGTCGAGGACCTGGCCCTCAGGCCGTCCTTCGTGGAGGCCTCCCGGGCGGCGCTGCGGAGCCTCGCCGGCCGCCTGGCCGACGAGGGCTTCGGCGAGCTGCCGGTGGTCGTCGGCTACCTCGACCGCTGCGCGACCGCCCAGCCGAAGTACGGCCAGCCGGCCGGCGCGCCGCAGAACGCGGGCGCGGTGCTGTACGGCGGCGAGGTGGTCCTGAACTTCGCCAAGCACCACCTGCCGAACTACGGCGTCTTCGACGAGTTCCGCTACTTCGTGCCCGGCGACAGCATGCCGGTCCTGCGCGTGCACGGCGTGGACGTCGCCCTGGCCATCTGCGAGGACCTCTGGCAGGACGGCGGCCGTGTCCCCGCGGCGCGTTCGGCGCAGGCGGGCCTGCTGCTCTCGATCAACGCCTCCCCCTACGAGCGCAACAAGGACGACACGCGCCTGGAGCTGGTCCGCAAGCGGGCCCAGGAGGCCGGCTGCACCACGGCGTACCTGGCCATGATCGGCGGCCAGGACGAGCTGGTGTTCGACGGTGACTCGATCGTCGTGGACAAGAACGGCGAGGTCGTGGCGCGGGCGCCGCAGTTCGCCGAGGGCTGCGTCGTCCTGGACCTGGACCTGCCGGCGGCGTCGGCGGACGCGCCGACGGCCCGCGACGGAGTCGCCGACGGACAGCGTGTGGACGACGGCCTGCGCATCGACCGGGTGGTGCTGTCGGAGGAGCCGCTGCCACCGTACGAACCTGAGCTCACGGGTGGCTACGCGGACCGCCTGGACGACGACGAGGAGGTCTACTCCGCGCTGGTCGTTGGCCTGCGGGCGTACGTCGCGAAGAACGGCTTCACATCCGTCCTGATCGGCCTGTCGGGCGGAATCGACTCCTCGCTGGTCGCGGCGATCGCCTGCGACGCGGTGGGCGCGCAGAACGTGTACGGCGTGTCGATGCCGTCGAAGTACTCCTCGGACCACTCGAAGGACGACGCGGCGGAACTGGCCCGCCGCACCGGCCTGAACTACCGCACGGTCGCCATCGAGCCGATGTTCGACGCCTACATGGGCGCGCTGGGCCTGACGGGCCTGGCCGAGGAGAACCTCCAGTCACGCCTGCGGGGCACGCTGCTCATGGCCATCTCCAACCAGGAGGGCCACATCGTCCTGGCCCCCGGCAACAAGTCGGAACTGGCGGTCGGCTACTCCACGCTCTACGGCGACTCGGTCGGTGCGTACGGCCCCATCAAGGACGTGTACAAGACGTCGATCTTCCGCCTGGCCGAGTGGCGCAACCGGGCCGCCCGCGAGCGCGGCCAGACCCCGCCGATCCCCGAGAACTCCCTCACCAAGCCCCCGAGCGCGGAACTCCGCCCCGGCCAGGTCGACACGGACTCGCTCCCCGACTACCCGGTGCTGGACGCGATCCTCGACCTGTACGTCGACCAGGACCGGGGCGCCGACGAGATCGTCGCGGCCGGTTACGACCGGGCACTGGTCGCCAAGACCCTGCGCATGGTCGACACGGCCGAGTACAAGCGACGGCAGTACCCGCCGGGCACGAAGATCTCGGCGAAGGGCTTCGGCAAGGACCGGCGACTGCCGATCACGAACGGGTGGCGGGAGTCGGTCTGACAGCCTTTCGCGCCGCCCGCGTCGGTCAGGCAGCGCCCCGTCTCCGTGCCCGATAGGCCGCTGCCTTGACCCGGTTGCCGCACTCCTCCATCCCGCACCACGTGCGCCGCGCGCCCCGTGAGCGGTCGAGGTAGATGCGGGTGCAGTCGGGGCGGCCGCACTCCTTGAGACTGGCTTGGGGGTCGGCGAGCACGGCGATGCCGCTTCGGGCCAGTTGGGAGAGTGCCGCGGGGAGGTCTCCCGACCGGTGCAGCCCCGCGTCGCTGAGCCTGACCGTGCACACCGGCCCGGCGGCCGCGTCGTTGACGACGTCGAGGCTGCCCGGGTCGAAGCGGCGGTCGAGCAGGCGGTCGCGAGCCAGTCGGTAGATCGCCTCTCGCAAGGACAGTGCGGACTCGAAGGCCGCCTCGTCCGCCGTCACCCGGTCCGGAAGCCCCTCACATGCGGCCACCCACCGTTCGAGGTCCGCGGGCGCGGCCAGGAGGTCCACGGGGTCGTCCCGGCGTGACAGGACGGTGCCGGCGAGGTCGAGCGCCGCGTTGCCGCTCACGAAGGTGAAGTCCACGTCACCATCTTGACCGGTGACGGGCCCGGTGACAACATCGTCACCCCCTCAGGTGGTGACAGCAGGGGCACGAAGGCGGGAGGCCGCGTGACCGGAATCCGCGACATCGAGGTCGTCGTCTTCGACGTCCTCGGCACACTCGTCGACGAGCCCAGGGGGCTTCGAGCGGCGATCCGCGAAGCCGTACCCGCGTCCGACGAGGCGGCTGTCGACGACCTGCTCAGCCTGTGGCAACAGCACTGCGAGCTCGAACAGCGACGCATCCAGCAAGGACTCCGCGCATACGTCAGCACCGAGACCATCGACGCGGAGGCCGCGCGGCTCGCGGCCGACCGGGCCGGGCTCTCCGACCCCGCGACCATCGCACGGTTGGCCACAGCGGGGCGGCGGCTGCCGCCCTGGCCCGACTCCGTTGCCGGTCTCCAGCGGCTCGCGCAGTGGTTCCCCGTGGTCGGGCTCTCCAACGCCAGTCGCACGGCGCTGCTGCACCTCAACGCACACGCCGGGCTGCGCTGGCACCAGGCCCTGTCCGCCGAAGCCGCCCAGGCGTACAAGCCGGCGCCGGAGGTGTACCGGCTCGCGGTCGATGCCGCCGGATGTGCGCCGGAACGCGTCCTCATGGTGGCCGCCCACGCCTGGGACCTCCGTGGAGCGCAGGCGGTCGGCATGCGGACCGCCTACGTCGAGCGGCCGGTCGGGAATCCGCCGACGAGCGCCGATGTCTTCGACTGGGGGTTCGACGGACTCGACGAACTGGTCGGAATGCTGACAGGTGGTCAGATAGCGTGAAGCCGACACTGACAGGGGGCTGACCATGACAGAGCGTGGCGTTCCGGATCGCGTGGTGGTCGCGGAGCGGCTCGCCGCCGAGGCGGGGTTCGAGAAGAGCTGTATCCCCGAGGTGGGCAGGCTGCTCAGGCTGGCCGCTGCGTCCAAGCCCGGTGGGGTCGTCGCCGAGAGCGGCACCGGCTCGGGTGTGGGCACCGCCTGGCTGCACAGTGGTCTGGGGGCCGGTGCGCGTCTCGTCACGGTGGAGCGTGACGAGGAGCTGGCGCGGCGGGCGGCCGGTGTCTTCGCGGACGACGAGCGCGTCCGTGTGCTGACCGGTGACTGGCGGCTGCTCGAGGAGCACGCCCCGTTCGACGTCTTCTTCTGTGACGGCGGAGGCAAGCGGGACGCCCCCGGACGGGTCGTCGAACTGCTGGCGCCCGGCGGTCTTCTCGTCCTGGACGACTTCACCCCGTCGGCCGACTGGCCGCCCCGGTTCGAGGGTGAGGTGGACGAGCTCCGGCTCTTCTACCTCACCCACCCGAGCCTGGACGCCACCGAAGTCCTCACCACACCCTCCAGTTCGGCGGTCGTCGCGGCACGTCGCGTCTGACCGCGCTGTGCGTCAGGGCACGGGTACGACGATCTCGCCGCGCGCGTGACCGGTGGCGCTCTCCTCGTGCGCCGCGGCGATGTCCCGCAGCGGGAACACCTGGTGCACGGGGACGGTGAGGCGGCCTTCGTCGGCGAGGGACACGGCGTAGGGCAGTCCTGACCAGCCGGGCTTCCCCACCCCGGAGCGGGAGAACCGTACTCCGTGCCGGGCGGCGTCGAAGTCGGCGGTCGTCACCACGCGGTGCGGGTCTCCGGCGATGGTCACCAGCTCGGCGAGGGAGCCCTTGCCCGCCGCGTCCAGGACCACGTCGACGCCCTGGTGAGCAAGCGGGGCGAGGCGGCTGGCCAGGCCGGGGCCGTAGGTGACCGGTGTGAGGCCGAGTCCGTCGAGGAAGGTGTGGTTGCGTTCGCTCGCGGTGCCGATCACGGTCAGCCCGCGGGCCCTGGCCAGTTGCGCGGTCATCGTGCCGGCGCCGCCTGCCGCGCCCTCGATCAGGAGGGTCATGCCCTCGGTGGTCCCAGGGCGCCCAGCACACGGGTGGCCGTCTCGACGTTGCCCGCGGCACCGACCGCCGCCTCGAACGACCAGGCCCGGGCTTGCGGGCCCATGCCTCCAGCACCGCGTACTCAGCCGAGGCCCCGCCCAGCCGGGCCGGGGGACGGGGCCGAACACCGCGTCTCCCACGGCGGTGCCCGTCGCCCCATCGCCCACCTCGCCGACGACTCCGGCGGCGTCCATGCCGGGGATGTGGGAGGGGGAGCTCAGGGAGGCCTTCTCCTTCAGCATCCCCGAGCGCAGGTATTAGTCGGCGGGGGCGACGCCCGTGACACGCACCGAGATGCGGACCCGCCCCGGCCCGGCGTGGGGCTCCTCGGCCTCCTCCGCGAAGAGGGCCTCGGGACCGCCCGAGCGGTGGTAGCGCGCAGCCGGCACTGACAACCTCCGTGTGTCCGGGAGTGGTTGAGGGTAAATCTCCTGGAACCGGTGTCGTCTTCCCCGTGCGCCGAAGTGAGAGACCGACCCGCCGGGCCCTCTCGGCTGCCGTACGTACGAAGCGGCGGTCCGCCAGTTCACACCCGCGGACCGCCGCCCGAGTCACCGCGCCGGCACACCGGCCTCGGTCAGCGGCGCACCGCTTCCGCCTCCTGCGGGACATGGCTCGCCACGACCCGCTCGCGCCCACCGGCCGGCGCACTGCGCCGGTCCACCGCGTACGCCAGCGACGCCACGCCGAGGCCGAGCACGGCCAGGGCAGCGCCCGCCAGGGCCGGGGAGGTGACGCCGAAGCCCGCGGCCAGCGCGAGGCCGCCGATCCAGGCACCGCCGGCGTTGGCCAGGTTGAAGGCGGCCTGGTTGGCGGAGGAGGCCAGGGACGGAGCCGACGCGGCCTTGTCCATGACCATCAGCTGGAGCGGGGAGCCGGTGGCGAAGGCCGCCATGCCGAGCAGGATCACGGCGACGGCGGCGGTGAGTTCCGTGCGCATCAGCAGCGGGAACAGCGCCAGCACCGCCACCAGAGCGCTCAGGCCGCCGAACAGGGTGCCCCGCAGGGAGTGGTCGGCCAGGCGGCCGCCCAGCAGGTTGCCGGCGGTCGCGCCGACGCCGAACAGGGCCAGCAGCAGGGTCACGCTGGCGTCGGCGTAACCGGCGGCGTCCGTGAGCATGGGCGTGATGTAGCTGTAGGCCGCGAAGAGGGCGCCGAAGCCAGCGACCGTCGTGCCGAGCGACAGCCAGACCGGGACGGAGCGCAGGGCGGCCAGTTCGCCGCGCAGGCTCTTCGCGGTGGCGTGCTCGTGGTCGTGCGGGATCAGGAACGCGAGCGCGGCGATCGCCGCCAGGCCGATGGCGCTGACGCCGAGGAAGGTCGCCCGCCAGCCGAGCTGCTGGCCCATGAGGGTCGCGACGGGCACCCCCACGACGTTCGCGACCGTCAGGCCGAGGAACATCAGGGAGACCGAGCGCGCCTTGCGTTCGGGGGCGACCATGTTCGTCGCGACGACGGCGCCGACGCCGAAGAAGGCACCGTGCGGCAGACCGCTCAGGAAGCGGGCCGCCAACAGCCAGCCGTTGTCGGGCGCGAGGGCCGACAGCGCGTTGCCCGCGACGAACAGCCCCATCAGCCCGATCAGGACGGTGCGGCGGGACATCCGGGCGGTGACCGCGGCCAGCAGCGGGGCGCCGATGACGACGCCCAGCGCGTACGCCGACACCAGATGGCCGGCGCTGGGTATGGAGATGTTCAGGTCGTCCGCGACATCGGGCAGCAGCCCCATCATCACGAACTCGGTCGTACCGATGCCGAAGGCGCCCACGGCGAGGGCGAGCAGGGCCAGGGGCATGAGGAGCCTTTCGAGACTTACGGGAGTTCGTACTTCGTGACTTCGTATGTTCAAGTACGGAACAAAGTCTCTCAGGCCGACTATTCCGCGAGGTCTCCGAGAAGTGAAGCCGCGGTTGCCGACGTCTGCCCAATAGGCGCTGAGCTGCGGTTTTCCTCAGCCACTTGTGGTGACACTCACACGGGCCGCGACGGGCAGATGGTCGCTGCCCGTCTGCGGGAGGGTCCACGAGCTCTTCGGCTCCAGGCCCCTGACCATGATCTGGTCGATGCGCGCCATCGGGAACGACGCCGGCCAGCTGAACCCGGGGCCGTTGCCGGCGGCGCCCTGCGTGGAGCGCATCTGGGAGGTGACGGCGTTGAGCGCGCGGTCGTTCATCGTGCCGTTCAGGTCGCCGAGCAGTACGACGTCCTTCAGCGGCTCGTCGGCGATGGCCTCGCCCAGCGCGTCGGCGCTCTTGTCGCGCTGCCGGGCGGTGAACCCGGCCTCCATCTTCACGCGCACGGACGGCAGATGGGCGACGTACACCGCGACCTGCCCGTCCGGGGCGGTCACGGTGGCGCGCATCGCCCGCGTCCAGCCCAGCTTGATGTCGACGGACCGCACGCCGGTCAGCGGGTACTTGCTCCACAGCCCGACGGTGCCCTCCACCGAGTGGTACGGGTACGTCGAGGCCAGCGCCCGCTCGTACGTCGGGACCGCGGCCGCCGTCAGCTCCTCCAGGGCCAGCACGTCCGCGCCGGAGGCGGCCACGTCACGGGCGGTGCCGGCCGGGTCGGGGTTGCCCGCGTTGACGTTGTGCGTGGCCACGGTGAGGTCACCGCCGGTGGCGGTCTTGTCGCTGAGCTGGCCGCCGAAGAGGTTCAGCCAGACCATCGCCGGCAGCACCACCGCGATCAGGGCGGTCGCTGACTTGCGGACCACGGCGAGGAGGAGCAGCACCGGGATGAGGAGACCGAGCCAGGGCAGGAACGTCTCGACGAGGCTGCCCAGGTTGCCGATCGTGTTCGGGATGCGCGAGTGCAGCACCATGACCACGGCCAGCAGCACCGCGCACATGGCCACGACCGTCCCGCGCCGCCAGATCCGCCGGTCGCCGAGCAGCCGGCCGAACAGGCGCCGAAGCCGGTTTCCCCGGGGCTCGTGCCCCGAGCCGCCGTTGTCCGTCTCCGTCATGTACGCCTGCTGCGCCATACCGTCGCCTCACTGCCTGCCGTGCACACCATCGCCCCCGTGTCTACGACCCTAGGGGATGATCCGTTCCGTTCCCGCCGTCCCTCGACGGCCGTACGGGGGCGAGGACGTTCGAGCCCGCGGGGCGGGTTCCGATCAGGCCCGGAGTAAGCGCCGTCTGTGACAGAACGCGCACACTAGGACCGCTGAGCTGCGGAACTGACGGGTCGTAGGCCTTCGAGGAGGGTGTCGACGACCTGGGCGGCGAGGTCGTCGGGGAGGTCGGCGTCCGGGCGCAGGACGGAGCGGACGAGCACGGGGCCGATGAACATGTCGCTCAGAAGTTCGATGTCGACGTCCGTGCGCAGTTCGCCGTTCTCCTGCCCCCGGCGCAGGATCTCCAGGCCGAGCCGGCGGCGCGGTGCGAGGACGGTGGCCTCGTACGCCGCCCAGATTTTCGGGCTGCTCTTCATCTGGGCGTGCACGTTGGTCAGGATCGCCGACGAGCGCTTGGCCAGGCCGCGTCGGCGCGCCTGTTCCAGCAGGACCACGAGGTCGTCGCGCATGGAAGTGCCGGGGAGCGGGGGGCCGGGGGGTTCGACGGCGCGCAGGACGTCGGCGAAGAGTTCCTCCTTGCCGCTCCAGCGGCGGTAGATGGTGGCCTTGCCGACGCCGGCGGTCCGGGCGACGCGCTCGATGGAAAGCTCCGCGAGGGGCACGCCGTCCTCCAGGAGCCTCATCACCCCCTCGACGATGGCGCGTTCGACGGCCTCGCTTCTGGGGCGGCCCCTCGGGGGGCCGTCTGGCCGGGGATGCCGTTCGGCGAGGCTCACGTCGCTCTGTCCTTTCCTGGGCGGGATGGGATGATTCTCGCGCAGGACTACGACCGCGCGTCCGACAGTTCCCTCTCCTCCTCCGGCCGGGGCTCCGGCTGCCTGCCGGGCAGGAACAGCGCCACGACGACCGCGCCGATCAGTGCGACGCCCGCTCCCCACAGGGCGGTGACGTGCATCGCGTGCAGGAACGCGTCGTAGGCCGGGGTGACCAGGGCCTTGCCCTGCGGGCCCAGCTTCGCGGCGACGCCGAGGGTGGCCTCGATGGACTCGCCCGCGGTGTGCCGGACGGCCGGCGGCAGCGAGCCGAGCTTGTCCTCGACGCCCGTGCGGTACGCCGTGGACAGCACCGAGCCGAGAACGGCGATGCCGAGGGCGCCGCCGACCTGCCGGAAGGTGTTGCTGAGGGCGGAGGCCGAGCCGGCCTTCTCGCGGGGCAGCGCCTGCATGACGACGACGCTGACCGGCGTCATGATGTGCGCCATGCCGGTGCCCATCAGGAAGAAGATCACTTCCAGGATCCAGATGGGCGTGCCGGCGTCCAGCGTGGCGAAGGCGGCCAGCATCGCGGCGATGACCAGCATTCCGGCGGTCGTGGTGGCCTTGTTGCCGAAGCGGTCGACCAGCAGCCGGGCGCGCGGCGCGAAGATCATCTGGGCGGCGGCCAGCGGCAGCATCAGCAGACCGGTCTGGAGCGGCGAGTAGCCGCGCACGCTCTGCGTGTAGAAGACCGAGAAGAAGGTCACGCCCATCAGCGCGAAGAAGACCAGCGCGATGGCGGCGACGGCGGCCGAGAAGACCTTGTTCTGGAAGTACGTGACGTCGATGGACGGGTGGTCGGTGCGCTTCTCGAACACGACGAAGGCGACGAGCACGGCGAGCCCCGCGCCGATCGTCGACAGCACGGTGGCGTCGGTGAAGTCGGCGAGCTGGCCGCCCTTGATGATGCCGTAGACGAGCAGCACCAGACCGATGACCGACAGCACGACGCCGACCGGGTCGAGGCGACCGGGCTGCGGGTCGCGGGAGTCGGGCACCAGCCAGAGCATCAGCGCGAGCGCGAGCAGCACGATCGGCACGTTGACGAGGAAGACCGAGCCCCACCAGAAGTGGTCGAGGAGCACGCCGCCGGTGATCGGGCCGATGGCGATGGCGAGGCCGACGCCACCCGCCCAGATGCCGATGGCCTTCGGCTGCTCCTCGCGCTCGAAGACGTTCATGAGGACGGCGAGGGTGGCCGGCATGACGAACGCGGCGCCCAGGCCCATCACGGCGCGGAAGGCGATCAGCTCCCCCGGCGAGCCGGAGAAGGCGGCGAGCGCGGAGCCGGCGCCGAACACGGCCAGACCGCCGAGCAGTACCTTCTTGCGGCCCAGCCGGTCGCCGAGCAGACCGGCGCTGAACAGCAGGCCCGCGAAGACGAGGGTGTAGGCGTTGATCGCCCACTCCAGCTCGCCCTGCGTGGCCCCGAGGCCCGTCGGGGCGGGGGTGGAGATCGTCTTGATGGCGACGTTCAGGATCGAGTTGTCGAGGACGACGATCAGCAGGCTGAGCATCAGCACGCCGAGGATCGCCCAGCGGCGCCGGTGCACCGCTTCCGGTATGCGAGGGCCGGTGGGGGCGACGCGGTCGGCAGGAGGAGACATGCGCCGAGCGTAGAGGCATTTCGATACGAGACCGTCTCGTATTCGAAGACTTTTACCGAGCCCTTACGTGCGCTGTGTTTCACGGCACCGGCTGGAACTCACGGGGGCTCCCCTAGCCCTCGATGACACGAGGTGCCACCATGGACGTGGTCCGGGGACGCCGTCAGGGCGCCTCGAGATGACGTGTGAGGAGCCGTGCAATGACGCAGCTTCCGGCTGCCCAGAGTGCTCAGAAGAAGTCCTCCGACAGCGGCAAGACGCTGTACGGGGGCAAGGGCACCCGCCGCATCACCGTGCGGGACATCGCCGCCGCCAAGGAGCGCGGCGAGAAGTGGCCCATGCTCACCGCCTACGACGCCATGACCGCGTCCGTCTTCGACGAGGCCGGGATTCCGGTCATGCTCGTCGGCGACTCGGCGGGCAACTGCCACCTCGGGTACGAGTCGACCGTGCCCGTCACCCTCGACGAGATGACCATGCTGTCGGCGGCGGTCGTACGGGGCACCTCGCGCGCCCTGATCGTCGGCGACCTGCCCTTCGGCTCCTACCAGGAGGGCCCGGTGCAGGCGCTGCGCTCGGCGACCCGGCTGGTGAAGGAGGCGGGCGTACAGGCCGTGAAGCTGGAGGGGGGCGAGCGGTCGCACGAGCAGATCCGGCTGCTCGTCGAGTCCGGCATCCCGGTCATGGCGCACATCGGCCTGACCCCGCAGTCCGTCAACTCGATGGGCTATCGCGTGCAGGGGCGGGGCGAGGAGGCGGCCCAGCAGTTGCTGCGGGACGCGAAGGCCGTGCAGGACGCGGGTGCGTTCGCCGTGGTGCTGGAGCTGGTTCCGGCGGAGCTGGCGGCCGAGGTGACGCGGGTGCTGCACATCCCGACCGTCGGCATCGGGGCCGGCCCGGAGACCGACGCGCAGGTGCTGGTCTGGACCGACATGCTGGGGCTGACCGGTGGGCGCGTCCCGAAGTTCGTGAAGCAGTACGCGAATCTGCGTGAGGTCATGGGGAACGCGGCGAAGGCGTTCGCCGAGGATGTCGTGGGCGGAACGTTCCCACAGGAGGAGCACTCCGTCCACTAGAGCCATAGCGGTACCACGGACAGCCCGTCGATCATCCCCCGTCGACGGGCTGTCCCCTTGCCGGGACCACCGACCAGGGCTGTCGGTGGTCTGTCGGTGATTTGTCGGTGGGCCCTGACACCGTCAGGGACATGACGCGAATCGACAAGAACACCGGCGGCGCCGCTGTGACCGTGCGGGGGCTGGTGAAGCACTACGGCGAGACCAAGGCGCTGGACGGGGTCGACCTGGATGTGCGGGAGGGCACCGTCATGGGGGTGCTCGGGCCGAACGGGGCCGGGAAGACGACCCTCGTACGGATCCTGTCCACACTGCTCGCTCCCGACACGGGCCAGGCCACCGTCGCCGGCTACGACGTCGTACGGCAGCCCCGGCAGCTGCGGCGGGTGATCGGGCTCACGGGGCAGTACGCCTCCGTGGACGAGAAGCTCTCGGGCTGGGAGAACCTGTACATGATCGGGCGGCTGCTCGACCTGCCCCGCAAGGACGCCCGCGGCCGGGCCGACGAGTTGCTGGAGCGCTTTTCGCTGACCGAGGCGGCCAAGCGGCCGGCGGCGACGTACTCCGGGGGCATGCGGCGGCGGCTGGACCTGGCCGCGTCGATGATCGGACGGCCGGCCGTGCTCTTCCTGGACGAGCCGACCACCGGGCTCGACCCGCGCACCCGCAACGAGGTGTGGGACGAGGTGAAGCGCATGGTCGGTGACGGGGTCACCGTGCTGCTCACCACCCAGTACATGGAGGAGGCCGAACAACTCGCCTCCGAGCTGACGGTCGTCGACCGCGGCCAGGTCATCGCGGGCGGTGCCATCGAGGAGCTGAAGGCGAAGGTCGGCGGCCGGGCGCTGCGGATCCGCCCGGCTGATCCGACGCATCTGCGGCCCCTCGCCGCCGCGTTGGACGAGCTGGGGATCACCGGGCTCGCCACCACGACCGTGGACACCGACCGGGGTGACGTCCTCGTGCCGATCCTCAGCGACGAGCAGCTGACCGCTGTCGTCGGCGCGGTCACCTCTCGCGGCATCACCGTCTCCTCCATCACCACCGAACTGCCCAGCCTGGACGAGGTGTTCCTGTCCCTCACCGGCCACCGCGCCAGTGCCCCGCAGGACGCCGTACCCGCCGAAGACCTTCAGGAGGCCGCCGTATGAGCGCCGTCACCCTCAACGACGCCGGGACGGACGCCCGTATCCCGCTGCGCGGCCACCTGCGCCACACCGGGGCCCTGATCCGCCGCAACCTGCTGTGGATCCGCAAGGACCCGGAGTCGATGGCCGACGCACTGCTGATGCCGGTCATCTTCACCCTGCTGTTCGTGTTCGTCTTCGGCGGCTCGATCGGGCAGGCGCTGGGCGGCGGGCAGGACCAGTACGTGCAGTACGTGATCCCGGGCATGATCGCGATGATGAGCATGACGCTGTCCCAGGGCGTCGGCACCGGCTTCAGCCAGGACTTCAACTCCGGTGTCATGGACCGCTTCCGGTCCCTGCCGATCGGGCGCGGTTCGGTGCTGTTCGCGAAGATCTCGGTGGAGCTGCTGCGGATGCTGTTCGCGACCGCCGTGCTGATGATCGTGGCCGTCGCGGTCGGGTTCGAGATCACGAACTGGCCGGGGCTGTTCGCGACCGTGGCCCTGTCCACGGCGTTCGCCTCATCGATCATGTGGGTGTTCCTCACCCTGGGCGTGATCCTGAAGAACGCGCAGTCCGTGCAGGCGATGGGCTTCCTGGTGCTGTTCCCGCTCCAGTTCGGCTCGTCGATCTTCGCGCCGACGACGTCGATGCCGGGCTGGCTGCGGGCGTTCACCGACTACAACCCGCTGTCGACGCTGGCGGACGCCGCGCGCGGTCTGATGGTGGGCGGGCCGGTCGCGCACGACCTGTGGGTGACGCTCGGCTGGTCGGTGGCGATCACCGCGGTGATGGCGCCCGTCGCGATCCACAAGTTCCGCACGAAGAGCTGACCGGGCAGAACGGGTCGGCGTCAGAGCAGGGCGGTGGCCTCCTCGGGGGAGAGGCCGCCGCCCTCCGCGTACGCGGACTCGTACGCCGGGTCGCCGAGCACCGCCCGCGCGCGCCGCTCCGCCTGCTCGCGTGCCTCGCGCTCCTGCCGCGCGGCGACGTGCCCGGACGGCAGCAGGGCGTCGGCGGCGCCGAGGCAGCGGGCCGCGTCCCGGGCCCGCTGCCCGCCGTCGAGGCCGGCCAGGGACCCGGCGGCGATGGTCAGGTACACCGCGCGCATATGGGGTGCGATGGCCGCCGAGAGCGGGTCGGCGGCCCGCTCCAGTGCCCTGCGGATCAGGTCCAGGCACGCCTCGTGGCGCCCCTCCATGGCGTCCAGCCAGGCCTCCGCGCCGAGGATGAACGCGTCGAAGACGATGAAGTGGGCGATACGGAAGTCCCCGCGCAGCCGCCGCAGTTGCTCGCGCGCCTCGGGGATGCGGCCCGTCATGCCGAGCCAGCCGGCCAGGAAGAGGCGGGCGGCCGGCATGGCCTCGCTGTGCGAGTCCTCGCGCTGTGCGATCACCTCGCGCAGCAGCCGCTCGCCGCGCTCGCCCTCGCCCGCCTCCAGCAGCGCGCTGCCCAGCCGGGCGGCGAGGACGGCCGCCTGGGCGCGGGCGCCCAGGCGTTCGGCGTGCGCGATGGCCGCCTCGAAGTCGGCGGCGGCCAGGGCGTAGTCGCCCTTGCGTTCATGGGCCTCGGCGCGCGCCGAGAGGGCCTCGGCGGTGCCCCAGGCGTCCCCGAGGCTCCGGTAGATCTCCAGCGACTCGTCGGCGTCACGGGCGGCGTCGCCCGCCCAGTCGGTGCGGTTGGCCAGGAAGTTGGCCCGCATCTGGAGACCGGAAGCCAGCTCCCATGCGAAGCCGGGGGTCTCCCGGCAGGTGCGGATGGACGCGTCGATGATGACGCGCAGCCGGTCCATGTCGCCGGTCAGCATCACGGCGAAGAACCAGAGCAGGCCGGGAAGCCGGCAGTTCTGGGGCAGGCCGGGCTGGTAGGTCCGCGAGATGGTCCGCAGCTTCTGCTGGGAGCGCGGGTTCTGCCAGGCGTCCAGTTCGGTGTCCATACAGGCGAGATGGGCCAGGTGGACACCGCGCCGGGCCTCCCACAGGACCTCCCCGGTCATCGGGGGCGGGGCGTCGGTGCAGCGCTGCCACACCGGGGCGGCGGGGCGGACGGGCTCGGTGAAGGGGTCGGGGCCCAGCGCCATGACCTCGCGGCACCAGTTGCGGGCCTCGATGCGCAGGTCGCGCATCTGCCAGTACCAGACGAGGGACAGTGTCAGGCACAGCGCCTCCTGCTCGTCGCGCAGGGCGACGGCGTGCCGCAGGGCGGTGCGCAGGTTCTCGTACTCCCGCTCCAGCCTGCGGATCGCGGCGAGCTGGCCCGGGCCGCGCAGCAACGGGTCGGTGGTGCGGGCGAGTTCACGGAAGTACGTCAGGTGGGCGCGCTCGGCGTCGGCGCGCTGCCCGGACTCGTCCAGCCGTTCGGCGGCGTACTCGGCGACGGTCTCCAGCAGCCGGTAGCGCATCTCGCCGTCGCCCGACTCGCCGGGCGGTGTGGCCACGACCAGGGAGCGGTCGACGAGCGAGCCGAGTGCCTCCAGGGCGACCGGCCCGCAGACGGCTTCGGCGGCGGGCAGGTCGCAGCCGCCCGCGAACACCGACAGCCGCCGCAGGACGTCCCGTTCGTCCTCGTCGAGCAGGTCCCAGGACCAGTCGACGACGGCTCTGAGGGTCTGCTGGCGGGGCAGGACGGTACGGCTGCCGGAGGTGAGGAGACGGAAGCGGTCGTCGAGCCGGTCGGCGATCTGGCGTGGTGTCAGCATCCGCAGCCGGGCGGCGGCAAGTTCGATGGCCAGCGGCAGACCGTCGAGGCGCCTGCAGATCTCCGCGCACGCCTCGGGGTCGTCCTCGATCCGGAAGCCGGGCCGGGCCGCCGCGCCCCGGTCGGCGAGCAGCCGCAGCGCGACCGGCTCCGGCAGCGGCTCCACGGGCCGCAGCAACTCCCCGGGCACGCCGAGGGGTTCGCGGCTGGTGGCGAGGACGGTCAGGCCGGGGCAGCGCTCCAGCAGTTCCTCGGCGAGCCGGGCGGCGGCGTCGGCGACGTGCTCGCAGTTGTCGAGGATCAGCAGCATGCGGGGCCTGGAGCAGTGCTCGGCGAGCCGCTCGACGGGGTCGTCGAGCCGGTCGGGGACGGCGGCCCGGATGCCCTCGGCGCCGGCGCCGTACAGCACGGTCTCGCGGGCGCCGACGGCGGTGAGCACGGCCTCCGGTACGGCGGCGGGGTCGTCGACCGGGGCGAGCTCGGCCAGCCAGACGCCGCCCGGCATGGCGTGCCGTAAGGTCTCGGCGGCCTCCTGCGACAGCCGTGTCTTCCCGGCCCCGCCGGGTCCGAGCAGTGTCACCAGCCGGGCGGTGGTGAGGTCGGCCCGGATGGTCTCGATGTCGCTCTCGCGGCCGATGAAGGAGGTGAGCCGGGCGCGCAGGTTGCCGACGCCCGAGGCGTCCGCGGCGGGCGCCGACACCGGGCTGTCGTCGCCCGGTTTCAGCAACTCCGCGTGCAGGGAGCGCAGTTCCGGCCCCGGGTCGGCCCCGAGCCGGTCGGCGAGCAGCCGCCGCACGTCCTCGTAGGCGTCCAGCGCCTCAGCCGTGCGGCCGGCGTCGCGCAGGGCGCGCAGGCGCAGGGTCTGGAGGGGCTCGTCCAGGGGGTGGCTGTCGCACAGGGCGGTCAGTTCCGGCAGGGACTGCTCGGCCTGGCCGAGGGCGAGGGCGGCGCTGTGGCGGGCGCGCAGCACGTCCAGGCGGCGGGTGTCCCTGCGGGCCGCCTCGGCGGCGCGGTCGGGGAGGTCGGCGAGGGCCGGTCCGCGCCACACGGCGAGGGCGTCGTCCAGGACCACGGCCGCCTTGGCGGGGTCGCCGTCGGCCAGGGCCCGCAGCCCCTCACCGGCCAGCCGCTCGAAGCGGTGCAGGTCGACATCGTCGGGCGCGGCCGTGAGCCGGTACCCGCCCTCGGCGGAGGCGACCGCGTCCGCCCCGAGCGCCCGCCGCAACCGCCCGATCAGCGCCTGGAGCGCCCCCGGGGCGTCGGCGGGCGGATCACCGCCCCACACCTCGTCGACGAGCAGCCCAACGGGCACGGTACGGCCGGCCCGCAGGGCCAGCACGGTCAGCAGCGCACGCAGCCGCGCCCCGCCCACCGGAACGACCGTGCCGTCGGTGCGGAGCGCCTGCGTGGTGCCGAGGATGCGGTAGCGCACGGGATCCATTGTCTCCGGTGGTACGAGGGCGGGTCACGGCGTTCGGCAGCGCGGCGGGCGCCGGGGCCGGTGTGTGGCCGCGAATGGCCATGGGTGCCGGGTCACGAGGCCCGGTGACCGGTCACGCCGCCGGGAGCCGGGAGGAGGGGGCGATGGCGACGGCCGACCGGAAACCACCGGGCAGGTCACGGCAACCGCAGACGACAGCCAGCCCGAAACCACGCCGAAACCACCGGGCAGGCCGCGACAGCCGCAGACGACAGCCGACACGGCCTTCCGCCCTGCGGTCCGGCGGGCCGGTGCTCAGGCATGTCGGCGGAGCCCGCTGGTACCGGCCCGGCCGTGGCTCCTCGGCGGAGCCGCGACCGTGCTCAGCGTCTCCAGCAGGTCCGTCAGGGCGGCCGCCGTGATGTCCTCCGTCTCGGCGCCGGGCTCGGCACCCCGGTGGATGCCCCGGGCCTCACGGACGGCGTGCGAGAGCCGCGAGTCCGTGCCCGGGACCTCCAGGGTCACCACCACCCCCGACTCCCTGCGCCGCAGTGCCCGGCCGCCGGACCCCTGCTCCACCTCGCCGTCGGCGAACCACTCGGGGCACCGCTCCACCCTCCGCAGCCGCCGCTTCCCCGCGACCGGCTCCCAGGAGCGCGAGCCGGGCGCGCTCTCGGCGTATGTCTGGATCAGCACCTGCACGGCCCGCACCCGCCCGCTGGCCGGGGGCCACCTCGCACCGTGCCGCTCGACGGACAGCAGCCCGACCGACCGGGCCCGGTCCCCCGGTTTCGGCCGCCGGTCCTCCTCGTCGTCGGGGTCCCCGCCGAGGGCGACCGTGAGGCCCGTATCCTCGCGCAGGATCCGGACGCCGCCCACGTCCTCGACCGGTCCCGAGACCTTCGTGAGCTGGTCGTGCCAGCCGCCGCCGAACACACCGTCCGCGTCCAGGAGCAGCAGCGGCCAGCTCACCTCGTCCCCCACCGAGAACGGTGTGCCGCAGCACTCCATCTGCCAGTCCTCGTAGATCACGTGCCAGAGCCCCATGCCCCCACCCTCCCGGAACCGACCGCCCCGCGCGAGACGTTTTCCCCCTGCGCCCGGTACCGTCGGGCCGTCCCATCGCGTGTTCGAGAGTGCCGAGAGTGCAGGGAGTCCCATGACCACCGCCACCAGCCGCCACAGCGAGCGGCGGATCAGTCCCGTCTTCGTCGGGATTCTGGCCGTGACGGCGGTCACGGGATGGGCGACCTGGACCGGGTTCGCGCAGCAGCCCGGGGTCGCCGTGTTCCTCTTCGTGACGGCGGCCTGGATCGTCTCGCTCTGCCTGCACGAGTACGCGCACGCGCGCACCGCCCTGCACAGCGGCGACATCTCGGTCGGCGCGAAGGGGTACCTCACGCTCAACCCGCTGAAGTACACGCACGCGCTGCTCAGCATCGTCCTCCCGGTGATCTTCGTGATCATGGGCGGGATCGGGCTGCCCGGCGGGGCGGTGTTCATCGAGCGGGGGCGGATCCGGGGCCGCTGGAAGCACAGTCTGATCTCGGCCGCCGGTCCGCTGACGAACGTGCTGTTCGCCATCGTCTGCACGGCCCCGTTCTGGCTGGACGCGCTGGACGGCGTGCCGAGCGACTTCCGGTTCGCCCTGGCCTTCCTCGCGCTGCTCCAGGTGACGGCGGCACTGCTGAACTCCCTGCCGGTGCCGGGCCTGGACGGCTACGGCGTCATCGAGCCCTGGCTGTCGTACAGCATCCGGCGGCAGGTGGAGCCGTTCGCGCCGTTCGGCCTGCTGTTCGTGTTCGCGCTGCTGTGGCTGCCGGCGGTCAACGGCGTGTTCTTCGACGTGGTCGACTCGGTCCTGAAGTCCCTCGGGATCAGCGACTTCGAGACCTACTGCGGTCAGGCGCTGTACCGCTTCTGGCAGGGCTCGAACGAGTTCTGCTCGGCCGCTCCCTGAAGGATCAGCCCGTGACGGACTTCTGCTGCTTGGCGCGCTTCACGTAGTACCAGCACATGTTGGACGACAGGCCCGCCAGCAGCACCCAGACGACCCCCAGCCAGCTGCCCTCCATGAAGGAGACCACGGCCGCGGCCACGGCGAGGACGCAGACGATCAGGGCATAGAGGGCGAGGCGGGGCATCTGGTCGGCTCCTGTCGGGGGACACTGCGGGCACTGCTGGTGCCGTCCAGTGTCCCCCATGCCGTCATACGTCCGTGACGCGGAGCCCCGCGTGCGCCTTGTACCGGCGGTTCACGGAGATCAGGTTCGCCACCAGCGACTCCACCTGGTGGGCGTTGCGCAGCCGCCCGGCGAAGATGCCGCGCATGCCGGGGATGCGCCCGGCGAGGGCCTGCACGATCTCGACGTCGGCACGGACCTCTCCGAGCACCATCACGTCCGTGTCGATCTCGTCGATCTCCGGGTCCTGGAGCAGCACGGCCGACAGGTGGTGGAAGGCGGCCGTGACCCGGGAGTCCGGCAGCAGGGCGGCGGCCTGTTCGGCGGCGCTGCCCTCCTCGGGCTTGAGCGCGTAGGCGCCCTTCTTGTCGAAGCCGAGCGGGTTGACGCAGTCGACGACGAGCTTGCCGGCCAGCTCCTCGCGCAGGGATTCGAGGGTCTTGCCGTGGCCGTCCCACGGCACGGCGACGATCACGATGTCGCTGCGGCGCGCGGTCTCGGCGTTGTCGGCGCCCTCGACGCCGTGCCCGAGTTCCTCCGCGGCGGCCTGGGCACGGTCGGCCGCCCGCGAGCCGATGATCACCTTCTGCCCGGCCTTGGCGAGCCGGTAGGCGAGGCCCTTGCCCTGCGGCCCGGTCCCGCCGAGCACTCCGACGACGAGTCCGGAGACGTCGGGCAGGTCCCAGGGGTCCTTGGCGGGGGCCTTCCGGGCGTTGTCGGTGGCAGCACTGTCGGTAGAGGTCATGGCCCAGACTCTACGTCCGCCGCCGCCATCGGCTCAGGTCAGCTCCGTCACGGGCACCCGGCGGAAGGTGATGGTCTCGTAGGCGCTGAAGTCGCCGGTCTCGTACAGCAGTCCCACGGTGTCCGCGTCGACGCGCACGAGGTCGGAGTACGCGGCGGGCAGGCCGTCCACGGTGTGGGCCGGGCGCCAGGTGGTGCCGCCGTCGGTGGAGGCGCGGATCGTCATCAGGGCGCGGAAGCCCGGGTCGGCGGGGCCGGAGTACAGCAGCACGTCGGGGTCGCGGAGTTGGAGGACGCTCGCCTGGCACACGGGAGCGGGCAGGCCCGCCTGTGGACGGAAGGGTTTCACCAGGGTCTGGCCGCCGTCGGCCGAGTGGGCGTCGGCCCGGGTGCCGGGCGACGGGGAATCGTTGCGGGTGTTGACGTACACGCGGCCGTCGGGGAGTTCGGCGGCGGTGGTCTCGTTGGCGTTGATGTAGCCGTCGGTGTTGTCGTCGACGTAGCCGATCCGCCAGGTCGCGCCCCGGTCGTCGCTGAGCAGGCAGTGGCCGCCGTTGTATCTGCCCTCCGTGCCGCTGTCCGTGCCGGTGGGCGGCAGGGAGTGGTTGGCGGGGACGACGATCCGGCCCGTGCTCAGCTGGAGGGCATGGCCGGGGGTGGTGGCGTACCAGCGCCAGTGCGGCTCCTTGGTCTCCTGGGTGATCTCCTTGGGCGCGGACCAGGTGAGGCCGTCGTCGTCGCTGTGCTGCACCCACACGCGGCGCCCGTCCGCCGCGCTCACCTTGCCGCGCCGGATGGCGTCCTCGGTGGCGAGGGCGGCGTTGCGTACGTGCACGAGGAGGACGCGGCCGTTGTCGAGGACGACGGGGGCGGGGTTGCCGGCGAGGGCGTCGCCGTTCTTCGCGGCCACCAGGAGCGGGCTCCAGGTGCGGCCGCCGTCCGTGGAGCGTTTGAGTACGACGTCGATGTTCCCGAAGTCGTCCCGGGAGCCGACACGGCCTTCACAGAAGGCGAGCAGGGTGCCGATGGGGGTTCCCCCGCTCGAGCGGAGCCGAGAGTGGGGGACGGTGGCGACGACGGCGGGGATGCGGAAGCTGGCGTATCCCTCCCGGCCGGCGCGGAAGGGGACGCTGGTCTCGGTCATCGGCGGGTTCCTCCGGGCGTTCGACGACGGTACGGATGACCGGTCTCTCTGCCCAAGCCGGGCGAATCCGTGGTGAATTCCACGTCACGAGTGACCGGTCGGGGCAGGATGCGGTCGTATGGATGCCGTACGGGTCGCGCTGCTGCGGGAAGTGCTCTGCGGGACGCAGTGGCTGGGCGCCACGCGGCGGTTCGCCGGTGCGCTGCGCGGGTCGGTGGTGTCGCACGGCGGCGGGCTGCTGCTCGTCGGCACGCCGGAGTTCGAGCCGTGGCACCTGGCGGCGCACCTGGTGGACGAGGCCGCGTGGTCGGGCACGCCGGAGCTGGCCCCGACGCTGGTACGGCATGACGCGCGCCCCTCGGATCCGGCGCATCTGGCGGTCGGTCTCGGGCGGCTGGAGGCGGCCCGGCGGGGCGAGACGCTGCTGGTGGTGTCCCCCGACGGGCCCGCCGCGCCCCTCCTTGAACGGGTGTCCGACGCCCGGCGCGCCGGGGCGACGGTGCTGTCCCTCGGCCCCGGTGAGGGCGAGCTGCCGGCGATGGCCCACGAGGCCCTGGCCGTCCCCGACGGCTCGGAGCTGGACCTGGACACCGTCCAGCACCTGGTCAGCGCGGCGGCCGGGGAGAACGCCCTGCCGACGCCACGCGGCCGCCGCCGCTTCCGGGACCGGGTGGCGAGACTGGCGGAACACCTGACGGCCCCTCCGCCGGCGCGCTGGTAGGGCCGGTGGTGCGGCTGCGCGAGTCGCGCAGCCGCCGGGATGCGCCTATTCGTCGTTCCGGCCGCCCGCCGGGGCGTCGTGCCACTTGGGGTCGTTCTCCCACTGGAGGTTGCGTGCGCGGGCGGTCTCCATCGCGTGTTCGGCTTCCGGGCGGGAGGCGTACGGCCCGAACCGGTCCTTGCCCGGGCACTCCGGCCCCTCCTCGACCTTCTTGTGCTCCAGGCAGTAGTACCACTCGCCCGGCTTGCCGACCGTCCGCTTCTTGAACAGGGCCATGTCCAGCTCCTCTCGCCACCGTCATGTTCCCCCATGGCCGCTGGTTAGACTCGCTGGCATGTCTGGCCAGTCGCTGCTCGTACCGGGGGAGCTGTCCCCCACCCGTCCCGTGCCCGGAAACATCCGTCGCCCCGAGTACGTCGGCAAGCCCGCGCCGACGCCCTACACCGGACCGGAGGTGCAGACGCCCGAGACGATCGACGCGATGCGGGTCGCCGGCCGGATCGCCGCCCGGGCGATGGCGGAGGCCGCGAAGCTGATCGCCCCGGGGGTGACCACGGACGAGCTGGACAGGGTGGCGCACGAGTACATGTGCGACCACGGCGCCTACCCCTCGACGCTCGGCTACCGGGGCTTCCCGAAGTCGCTGTGCACCTCGGTCAACGAGGTCATCTGCCACGGCATCCCGGACTCGACCATCCTGCGCGACGGCGACATCGTCAACCTCGACGTGACGGCGTACATCGGCGGTGTGCACGGCGACAACAACGCGACCTACCTGGTCGGTGACGTCGGCGAGGAGTCGCGGCTGCTGGTGGAGCGGACCCGGGAGTCCCTCGACCGGGCGATCAAGGCGGTCAAGCCGGGCCGGCAGATCAACATCATCGGCCGGGTCATCGAGTCGTACGCCAAGCGCTTCGGCTACGGGGTGGTCCGGGACTTCACCGGCCACGGCATCAACAGCTCGTTCCACTCGGGCCTGATCATCCCGCACTACGACAGCCCGCACGCGACGACGGTCATCCAGCCCGGGATGACGTTCACGATCGAGCCGATGCTGACGCTCGGGACGCACGAGTACGACATGTGGGACGACGGCTGGACGGTCGTGACGAAGGACCGGAAGCGGACGGCCCAGTTCGAGCACACGCTGGTGGTGACGGAGACGGGCGCGGAGATCCTGACGTTGCCCTGATCATGATCACCCGAGCCCGCCCGGCCAGGGCGGGCTTTCTCTTGTACGCTTTTACCGACAGGGCGTCGGCAAATCCATTGACTTAGGTATGCCTTACCCAGAGGATGGGCCCATGGAATCCTTCTCGACCCTCATTCGGACCGCTTCCCGCGAGCAGCACGAGGAGGTCAGGGGCTCGACGTTCATGAGCGACCTGCTGGGGCACAAACTGGGGGTCGACGCGTTCGCCCGCTACACGGAGCAGCTGTGGTTCGTGTACGGGGCACTGGAGTCCGGGGCGGAGCGCCTGGCCGGGGACCCGGTGGCCGGCCCCTTCCTCCGCCCGGAACTGTTCCGGATGGCCTCGCTGGAACAGGACCTGGAGTACCTGCGCGGCCCCGACTGGCGATCGGGCGTCAGCGCGCTGCCCGCCACCCTGGAGTACGCGCGGCGGATCTCCGACTGCGCCCGTACCTGGCCGGCCGGCTACGTCGCCCACCACTACACCCGCTACCTCGGCGACCTCTCCGGCGGGCAGATCATCCGCGACACGGCCGAGAGGACGTGGGGTTTCCCGAAGAAGGGCGACGGGGTCCGCTTCTACGTGTTCGCACAGATCCCCAACCCGGCCGCCTTCAAGCGGGGTTACTGGGAGCTGCTGGACGCGGTGCCCGGTGACGAGCTGGAGCGGCAGCGGATCGTGTCCGAGTGCAAGCGGGCGTACGCGCTGAACAACGCGGTGTTCCAGGCGCTGGGCGAGGAGTTCCCGCTGTCGGCGTGAGCGGCCCCGGAAACCCGCTGCCGCCCATCAGCCGATTGGTCACGCCCAGAGGTCGCCGTTCGGTACCGCGTACACACGCTGTTCCACCCGCACGGACGCGCACCACCCGGGTCAGCGTTCGAGGCGGACCCGGCCGCCGACCTCGGTCCACCCGCCCGGCTGGGGCGCGGTCAGGATCTGGGAGCCCGCGCCCTGGGTGATGTTGAGGGCCCGGCCGAGCCGGTCGGTGAGCAGCAGGGCCGCCGCCCCGGTCGCCTCGTCCTCGTCGATCCCGTCGCCGCGTCCGGGGAAGGCCCGGGCGCGCACCCGTCCGGCGGGCTCGTCCTCCCACGCCCAGGCGTACACCCACTCCCCCGGCGGCGGCACGGCCAGGTCGTCGACCTCGGCGGCGCTGCCGTACTGCCGCAGGGTGCGCTGCGGCACCCACTCCGCCCGCGCCTCGATCCAGCAGAACTCCCCGTCCTGCCGGGCACCGACCACCCCGGCGGGCGTGACCAGCTCGGGCACGTCGAGCAGCCAGGCCGTCCCGACACAGGGGTGCCCGGCGAAAGGCAACCTCAGGGTGGGCGTGTAGATGTCGATCACCCCGCGCTCGGGATCATCCACGAACACGGTCTCACTGAACCCGAGTTTCGCGGCGAACGCCTGCCGCTCACTCCGCTCGGGCAGTACCGAACCCTCACGCACGACACCGAGTTCGTTGCCGTATCCACCGTTCGGCCCGCAGAAGACGCGGAGCACGTCGTAGTCAGTCACGGGGGCATTCAAACACCGCCCGGGCGGCCAGGTGGCCCCAGGCGGCCGGACCGCCGGGAAGAGACATCCCAGGCGCGACCTTCGACCTTCCCTTGACCGCTCCATGAGGGCGTACGGCTTCCACGACCTCCAGGAGGCGGACTTCCTGCCCGGCCTCAACGACAAGGCCTTCGACATCTCCAGCGCGATTCCTCCGGACAGCTGGTACGGCACGCTGCTCACGGGCGTGTTCGACTTCCAGCCGGACCCGACCGTCCTCCAAGTCGTGGTGTGGCTGCTGTATTTGATCCCGGCCCTGGCGCTGTTCCTGGCACCGGCGGGTTTCGGACAGCGCCGGACGGCAACAACACCGGCCGGGGACAGCTGAGGCCGGAGCGCTGCGCAACTCGGCGCGACGAGGTGCCGCTGCGCCCACCCGTGCCGCCCCTAGCAGCACGATTGCCCGCAGCTGGGGCGGCTGCGACGGCCCGACCTCCACAGCGCACCCACCCCCGCCCAGCCGCCGGAGGCACCCGGTAGGGTTCGCCTCCGGAAAGGGGAAGGTGAAGGAACCCGATGAACAGGGATCGCGACCCTCGAACACTCCGCAGGTCCGCCCGGAGCGCCCTCATAGCGGCCTCGGTGACCGCTTTGTCGTTGACGGCGAGCGGATGCGTCGTGGTGCACGGCGAACGGGAGATCCTCCCGTCCACCACCCGCGCCGAAGCCGCCAAGGCTCTCCAGGAGTTCACGACCGCGTACAACGAGGCCGACAAGGCCTACGACGCCTCCCTGGACGCCGACCTCACCACCGGCGCCCTGGCCGACATCGACTCGGCCCGCCTGAAAGCCGGGAAGACGAACAACCCGGACGGCAACCCGAACCACACGCCCCTGAAGCTGACGGACACGAAGTACACGATCCCCAAGAAGGCCGGCTGGCCCCGCTGGTTCCTCGTCGACGCGGCCGGCAACAAGGGCGGCACCGCCCGCTGGCTGCTCGTGTTCACCCGCAGCAGCCTGGACGACCCCTTCCAGGTGGCGTATCTCACCCTCGTCGCACCGGGCAGGGTCCCGGAGTTCAAGAAGGACGCGGACGGCTGGGCCGAGTCCGTCCCCGTGAACTCGACCGGCCTGGCCGCCGCCCCCGGCGACCTGAGCCAGGACTACACGGCCTACCTCAAGAACGGCGGAGACGGCTTCGCGGACGGCTTTCACACCAGCCAGTGGCGCGCTCTGCGCGCGAAGAACTCCAAGAAGCCGGGCCTGGTCACCCAGTACATCGACGAACCGCTGACGAACGGCGACTACCAGCCCCTCGCCCTGCGCACGGCGGACGGCGGCGCACTGGTGTTCTTCACCACACGGCACTACGAGAAGCAGACGGCCTACGCGGGCACGTCGTTCCCCATCCCCAACAAGGACGTTCTCGCGCTGACGACCGGCGAGGTCAAGCAGTCCCTCATGATGGAGTTCGTCTCCAACGAGGTGGCGCTGGACCCGCCGAAGGGCAGCGGCGACCAGAAGGTGACGATCCTCGGCCGGATCCAGGGAATGACCTCGGCACGAGGCTCGTAAGGACAGGCCAACGCCGGGTCGGCTCAGTGCCGCAGCGGCCAGGCCGCCCCGGCATGGTCGGCTTCCTCACCGGCGTACCGGGCACAGGCCTCGGTCAGGGTCTCCAGCAGGGTCAGCGGATCCGGCAGCGGATGCTCGGGCCCGCGCACCCAGCGCACGGTCTGGTCCTCACCGGGCAGCCGCGCCGGCGGTACGAGGACGTAGGAGCCGCGGCAGTGCCACCGCAGCCCGGGGTGCTCGTCCATCGTCTCGGGGTGGCAGTCCAGTTCGCAGGGCCACCACTCGTCCTCGTCCTCGGGCGTCCCGCGGGTGAGGGTGAAGAACAGCATGCGGCCGTCGTCGCTCTCGGCGACGGGCCCGACCTCGACACCGCCGGCGAGCAAACGCTCCAACGCACTGCGACCGGCATCCAGGGGCACGTCGAGGACGTCGTGCACCATGCCGGTCGCGGTGATGAAGTTGGCCTGCGGCTGATGGTGGGCCCAGCGTTCGATCTGGGCGCGGTCGGTGGTCGACTGCGTCTGCCAGGCGAAGGACACCGGGTGCCGGGCCGGGGTGGGACAGCCGACGCGGTCGCAGGAGCAGCGGTAGCCGGCCGGGTGGGCAGCGGGCGCGAGCGGCAGTCCAGCGCCGGCGGCGGCGAGCAGCAGGTCCTCACGGCCGCCGTCACCGGCGGTCTCCTTCGCCCGGCGCCCGGCGCGCAGCCACTGGGTGAGTTTGCCCTGCAGTCCGGTCCGGCCGCCGTACTCCGCGCTCATCTATCCCCTCGCCTCGCTGTCGTGCGGAACAGCATGCCTCATGGTCCCATCTTCCCGCGCGCCGGGGGGCCAGTGCCCACATCCGGGGCAGGAGGGCCGAGACATGGACCGGTGGGGCGAGGCATATGCCCGTGGGGCGAGACGTACTCCGCACCGTGATCGGGTGTCATTGCCCGCTTTGCCGTGACATGGCGTCCTACCGTGGTCGCCATGGTCACAAGGATCGCGCTGACGGGCCTCGCCTCCGCGGTTTCGGTGGTCTCGCTGACCCTCTCGGGACCGGTCGGCGCCACCCCGGCCCTCCCTGCGGGCACCCGTCCGCTGGAGGCCCGCACCCGCCCGCTGGAGTGGGGCACCGGCCCTCTGACGGTGGCTGCGCTCCCCCGGATCACCTACGTCGCCCACCGCGGCGGCGCCCGCGAGGTCCCCGAGAACAGCATGACGGGGCTGATGGCCGCCTACGTGCGCGGTACGGCGCAGGTGCTGGACTTCGACACACGGCTGCTGCGCGACGGGACGCTCGTGGTGTTCCACGACGAGACGCTGAACCGCACCACCTACCTGGGCGGCGAGGTGCGCGGCCTCGACGCCCGGGAGTGGCAGGGCGTCCGGCTGCGCCCGAAGGACGCGCTGCCCGGCAGCTGGCGGTCGGAACGGCCGCCGACGGTCGCCGAGGTGCTGGATCGTCTCGGCGGGCGGATCGTGCTGATGCTGGAGGCGAAGGACCCGCGGAGCCTCGACCGGCTGGCCGGGCTGATCCGGGCCCGCGGCCTGACCCGCTCGGTGTTCGTGAACTCCAACGACCCGGAGGTGGCCCGGCGCGCCCATCGCCTGGGCCTGCTCGCCCAGTTGTGGCGCTCGGCGCGACAACTGCGCACGGACCGCCCGGAGCGCTGGCGGTCGTACGTGGACCTGCTGGACGTGGACCACCGGGCGCGTGACGCGGATCTCGTACGGGCGGTGAACTCCGGGATCCGGCGGGTGTGGGCGCACACCGTGCTGACGGACGCGCAGCGGGACCGGGTGCTGGCGCTGGGCTGCGACGGGGTGATCACGGACGCGCCGGGGCGCCTCGCGCGGGCGGCTCAGCGAGGCGCGAGTCCGTGAAGGGCGTACTCGACGAGGGTGTCGGTGTACTCGTAGGAGATCGGGCCCGTGTGCTGGAGCCAGCGCTGGGCCAGCGGGGAGACGAAGAGCTCCAGGGCGATGCGCGGGTCGACGTCGGGCCGCACCTGCCCGGCGTCCTGCGCGGCGCGCAGCCGGCCGACGTAGAGGTCGAGTGAGGGCTGCATGAGCTTGGCGACGAGCTCGCGACCGAGTTGCTCGTTGACGACGCCCTCGGCGGCCAGCGCGCGGGACGGTGCCTCGAACCTCGGGTCGCGCAGCTGGTCCACGGTGGCGCGCAGGACGTTCTTGACGTCGGCTGCGAGGTCGCCGGTGTCGGGGAAGGCGTAAGGCACCGGACCCGCTTCCCGCAGGGACTGCTCGCCCAGGTCCAGGAACGCCTCCATCAGCACGTCCGCCTTCGACGACCACCAGCGGTAGATCGTCTGCTTCCCGACACCGGCGCGGGCGGCGATGCCCTCGATGGTGGTCTTCGGATAGCCGACCTCCACGACGAGCGCGAGGGCGGCGTCGTAGATGGCGCGGCGGGACTTCTCGCTGCGCCGGGTGGAGTCGGGGGCGGGCTTGGCGTGGGCGGACTGGGCGGACTGGGCGGACTTCTGTGCGGCCATGACTCGAATTTATCAGGTTGACAAGACGGAGCGTCTCGCGGACAGTGGAACAGCCAGGCGTGAGACGAAACGTCTCGTCGCGTAGAAGAAGCCAGGGAGGGAGCCCGACATGACCCGAGGCGGAGCCGGAAACCTGCTGGGTGTCGGCGGATCGCGCCAGAAGCTCGGCCGCGAGGCGCTGCGCGGCGGCGGCCGGGGCGGCCGGATCGGCGGCGGCCTCGATCCGCAGGCCCAGAAGCGCCAGTTGCTGCGCAAGCTCCAGGAGAAACGGCAGCAGCAGGAACGACAGGAGGGCCGCACGACCGACAAGTCGTCGTGAGCATCCCCCGCCCGGGGGAGGCCGTCCCCCCGCGGGCGGGATCCTCCCGGGGCGTCCGGCGGATGGACTGAACGCGGTTGTGACACCGCGACCGACGGACACCCGGGAGGACTCACGATGCGCGTGTGGACGAGACGACGGCTGCTCACCTCCGCGGCGACGGCCGTCTCGGCGGCGGGTCTCGCCGCGACGACGACCACGACTCCCGGGTCCTCTGGAGCCCGGGAGGCAACCACAACATCGAGATCGCGAACCTGTCCCCCGCCGACCGGGCGTCGGCGGAGGAGGCGCTGTTCCGCTGGACCGGTCAGGGTGCCGGGGGCCAGGTGTCGCCCCAGTCCGCGTCCCGTGCCGCCTTGTAGAGATCGCCGTGGCGTTTGGTGACGGTGGTGCGGCGCAGGGACGGTTCGGTCTCGCACAGGTCGAGGAGGACCTGGCCCTTGCGGATCTGCGGGCGCCTCACCACCCGGGAGGGTGCCGGGGCGACGGGGAAGCGGGCGGCGGCGACGTAGCTGAACTTCTCGTCCTCGTAGGCGAGGGAGCCGCCCTTGACCTGACGGTGCAGGGAGGAACGGCTGACCCGGGCGGAGAAGTGGCACCAGTCCGTGCCCGGCGCGATGGGGCAGGCGGCGCTGTGCGGGCACGGGGCGGCCACGTGGAAGCCGGCGTCGACCAGCCGGTCGCGGGCCTCGATGACGCGGGCGTAGCCGTCGGGGGTGCCGGGTTCGACGATCACCACGGCCCGGGCCGCGGACGCGGCGGCGTCGACGAGGGCGGTGCGGTCGGGGGCGGTCAGCTCGTTGAGGACGTAGGAGACGGTGACGAGATCAGTGCTCTCGAGGGTGAGCGCCGCTCCGATCCGAGAGCGCTGCCACCGTACGTCCCGCAGGGCCGGGTCGGCCGCGGCGATCTCCCGGCCGAGGGCGAGCGCGGGCTCGGCCCAGTCGAGCACGGTGACGGGCCGCTGTCCGCCCCAGGTCGCGCTCACGGCCCAGGCGGCGGCACCGGTTCCGCCACCGACGTCGGTGTGCCCACCCGGCACCCACCCGGGCACGGCCTCCGCGAACGCCTCCAGCGCGGAGCGGACCGCCTCGAAGGTCGCGGGCATGCGGTAAGCGGCGTAGGCGGCGACATCGGCCCGGTCGCGGAGGATGGGAGCGTCGGTCGGGGTGGCCCCGCGGTAGCTGGCGATCAGCCGCTCGACCGCCTGCGCGGCCTGCCGGGGCGGCAGCCCGTCGAGCAGACCGGCGAGGGCGGCGCGGAGGGTCTCGGCCGGGGGTGCGGGGGCGTTCACCCGGCGATTCTACGAGGACCCCGAGCCCGGAGACTCATCCGTCCAACCGGTCGGACTGTGCACAGTGCGGTCGGCATGACGCTGGAGGCCAATTGGCGCTGACCAGGGCCAACCGGTTGGATGACGTCTCGTCGGCCTTTTACTGGCCTGAGCGTCCTGACGCACGGCGCCGCTCATCTCAAGGACAGCGGCTCGCGCGACGTCAAACTCGGCGGGCGGGCTGGGCCCGCGCAAGCGCGGGCCCCACGCTCGTCACTTGGGGCACTGGCGGATGGGGTTGAGGTTGTTCACGTAGCGGGCGGTGACCCAGCCACGCGGGTTCTGGGCGAGTTTGTACCAGACGTTGTTACCGCCCACGGGTTCTCCGGTGGCCTTGCACTGGATGGCGATGGTCTGGCCGGCTCGGAGGGTGCCGACTGCCTCGGAGTCAGACCTGGGCGACTGGCGCACGGTCAGTTTGTGCTTGGCAGTGACCTTGCCCTTGCCGGGGTCCTTGCCGCCTCCTCCTCCTCCTCCGCCTCCTCCGCCGCCGTTGCAGCCGCAGTCGTCGTCGGCGTCGACGAGGGTGGCGGTTGCCGGGTTGGACAGGGACGGTACGCACTCGGGGTCGCCGTTGTAGTGGGCGGTGAGCGTGTGTCTGCCCACGGGCAGGTCGTCGATGGTGAGGGCGGCCTGCGCGGTGGTGTCGCTGGCGCGCGTCAGGGTGCGGGTGCCGCGGATGGTGGTGCCTTCCCGGAAGGTGACGGTGCCGGTGGGGGATGCGACAGGGCAGGTGACGGTGGCCGTGAACGTGACGGGGGCGGGGAAGGTGGCCTGCGTCGGGTTCGCTGTCAGGCGCGTCGTGGTCGGTTCGGTCTCCACGGGCAACGCCAAGCTGTCATACGGCGTTGCGGTGACCCTGCCGATCGGGATGTTGCCCGGGATCTGCACCAGCCCAGGCGGGTTGCGGCTTTCGGTGGGGGTGTCACGGCCGAGTTGGCCGGTACTGTTGTCTCCCCAGGAGAATACTTGCCCAGTGACTGTCGCAGCCAGGCTGTTGCCCCCGCCTGGCATGCCGCCTGCGGCGATGTCCTTGACTCGCGTACCGTCGGGCAGTGACACCAGCCGGGGACAGTCGGCGGCTTTGTTGTGACCCGCAAATTTGCTGACGCAGCTGTCCGGGTCGTCCTGGCCGGGTCCCACCTGGCCTTCATCGTCGAGGCCCCAGCCGAACACGTGTCCGTCGTTAGTAATCGCGAGGCTGTGCACAGCAAGGGGACTCACGTCGATGTCGAGGACCTTGTACTGGAGCGGGATCAGTACGGGTCTTGGCGGGTACTGGATGCCGTCGGGTCCTCCAGTGCCGCGACCCACCTGGCCTTGGCTGTTGTCGCCCCAGGCGAATACGATCCCGTCCTCGGTCAGGGCGAGCGCGTGGGTTGAACCGGCGGCGACTTTGAAGATGCCGCCTCTGAAATCGGAGACCGCCGCCTTGAGGGGTGTGGTGCTGTAGGGCCCCGTGAGATCGGGGTTGTTGAGCAGTCCGAAACGATTGGCCCCCCAGGCGTACACGTCTCCAGACCATGTCACGGCCAGGCTGTACCCCTTGTCGGGCGCCTCGCCCTGAGCACCATCAATCGCGACCATCTTGGGGTTGCCTGGGATCTGCACCTCCACTGGGGTTTGACTCGGGGTCAGTGTGCCGTTGCCGAGCTGGCCGGACGCGTTGGCCCCCCAGGCCATCACCTCGCCGGTCGATGTGAGCGCCAGGTGATGCCTGCCTCCGTCCGCAATGGCCGTGATCTCCGTTCCCTGAGAGAACGGAACCTCTGCCCAGTTCTTGGTGGGAGGGTCCAGCACCAGCACTTTGCCGGTGGTGGTCAACGCCAGGTAGCCATCGATGTCTTTGATGATCACGCCGGGCGGGAACGGCACCGGGACTGGCCTGGGGCCAAAACTGGAGCCCCAGGCGAAAAGTCTGTCGACGGGCGCAGCACGTTCCGACGACTTGTCGGCTGGTACGCGTGCCCCGGCCGGGCCTGCCGCGCCCGCCATGACGGCCGCAGCCGCCACCGCGGCGACCACACACCGCAGCCACGTCCGGGTCCTGCCGCGCGGGTACCCTGGTCTGTGACGATTCCTTGGATGCACGATGAGCCCTTCCGTGTGCAGGCTTGGCAGGCGGCTGGCTGAGCACCTGCGGTCCACCGCCCCGGTTGACCGTTCGTCAGGGCATTTCTCCAGAGCGCCGTTGCCGGTCGTTGGGTATCAGCGGATCCACCCTGTGCAGAAGACGATCAAGGCGCATCCCGGGCTACTCCGGCAGTGACGAGCAAGGTCATCTGAGAAGCCGCATCCCAACCGATCTTGGATCGTGCGAATCGACCAGGGTTCCTAGGGGGATCTTCCGCCAGTAGCGGCACGTAGGCGATGCCGGCCTCCTCGCAGGCGGCCAGGACGGCCAGCGCCTCGAAGCGTTCGGCGACGGATTCGCCCTGGGGTGGCGGCTCGATGCCCGCCCGGCAGGCCGCCCGCGACCGGCTGGGAAGCAGCGGCACTCCGCAGATCCGCAAGCTCTACAGCCCCGCTGTGCTGGCTGACGAGCGTAGCCGCGAGCACCTGAGCGAGCTTGTCGGCAGGGGCGCCCAGGTGCGGATCGCCGCCACCGCTCTCCCCCACGAGACGATCGTCATCGACCGCCGGTTCGCAATCCTCGCCGGCTTGAACGCCCCCGAAGGCCGTGAGTACACCATGACCACCGCGTCCAGTCTGGTCGGCGGGACATACGCGCTGTTCGAAGCCGCCTGGGAAAGCCACCGATCTCACAGCGTTCCCGCACGGCGACCAGCCCCGGCTCGATGCCGAGAGCCGGACCGTCCTGCGGGCGCTCGGATCAGGCACCACCGACGAGACAGCCGCACGGGAGCTCGGCATGTCCCTGCGAACCCACCGTCGCCGGGTCGCCGAACTGCTCAACGCCCTCGACGCGGGTTCGCGGCACCAAGCGGGGATGCGCGCGGGCGAGCTGGGCCTGCACGGCTGAGGCGTCGGACCAGCGCCCATCTCGCGCCCGGCACATCATCGCTCCACCTCTCACATCCCCCGCACCGCCCTGGCCACCCGCGACCCCGCCGCCGCCCTCGGCGCGCTGTCCGGGCGACGGCGACGGGGATGGACCGCGTTGGTGAGGAGGATCAGGAACGTGTCCGTCGCCGGGTCGAGGACGAGGGACGTGCCCGTGAAGCCCGTGTGGCCCGCCGCGCCGCGCCCCGCCAGGTCGCCCATGAACCACGGCTGGTCGAGGGAGAAGCCCAGGCCCGGTGGGGTGAAGAGGAGCTCGACGAAGTCGGGGCCGAGGATGCGGGCGGGGCCGTAGGAGCCGCCGGCGAGGAGGGTGCGGCAGAACACGGCGAGATCCCGGCCGGTGGAGAACAGGCCCGCGTGGCCCGCCACGCCGCCCAGCGCCCAGGCGTTCTCGTCGTGCACCTCGCCCCGCAGCATCCCCCGGTCCGCCTTGGCCCACGGCCGCCGCTGGTCCTCCGTCGCCGCCGCCCCGGGGCAGGGCCCGAACCCCGTCGCCGTCATGCCCAGCGGCCGGGTGATGCCGTCGCGGAAGAGGACGTCGAGCGTGCGGCCGGTGATGCGTTCCAGGACGTGCTGGAGGAGGAGCATGTTCAGGTCGGAGTAGCAGTACGTGCCCGGTGTCCCGACCGGCGCCTCCGCACGCAGCGCCGCCAACCGCTCGGCGTCGTCGGCGCAGTCGTAGAGCGGGAGTTCAGGCCGCAGCCCGGAGGTGTGGGTGAGCAGCTGCCGTACGGTGATGCCATGGCGGGCGGCCGCTGTGAAGTCGGGCAGGTACGCGCCCAGGCGCGCGTCGATGCCCAGGGTGCCGCGCTCGATCTGCTGAACGGCGGCAACGGCTGTGAACAATTTGGTCAGGGATGCCAGGTCGAAGGGTGTGCCGACGGTCATCGGGACCCGGTCCTCGGCAGGCAGTTCGACGCCGGCGTCGGTGTCCTCGTCGTAGGCCGTGTACCGCACGGCCCAGCCCGCCGCCTCCTCCACGGCGATCACCGGTCCGCGTCCGACGACCACGACCGCGCCCGGCGCCCAGGGGCGCTGCCCGGTGGTGAGGGCGTGGACCTCCCGGACGAGATGACGCAGTTCCCCGGGGTCGAGTCCGGCCCGTTCCGGCGTGCCGTCGCGCAGTCTTGGTGCGCTCAGCTCCCTGCTCCCTCCACGCTCGCGCGCCCGCTGTCCGTCTTCTCGTCCGTCTTCCGGTCCGTCTTCTCGTCCGCCTTCCCGGGTCGGCACATTCCCACGAAGCAGGCCAGTGCCACCAGGGCGGCGGCCAGTTGGACGACGGCCATCGGGACGGCCGTGTCCTCCCCGGCGACGCCCACGAGCGGCGACGCGATCGCGCCGATGAGGAACGACGACGTGCCGAGCAGGGCGGACGCCGAGCCGGCGGCGTGCTTGGTGCGCATCAGGGCGAGCGCCTGGGTGTTGGGCAGGGTGATGCCCATCGCGGACATCAGGACGAACAGCGCGACGGCGACGGGCGCGAGACCGACCTCGCCGAACACGCCCAGGGACATCAGCAGCAGCGCGGTCGCGGCGGTGATGACGATCGTCAGGCCGACCCCCAGCACCCGGTCCAGGCTGACCCGGCCGACCAGCACCTTGCCGTTGATCTGGCCGACGAGGACCAGCCCGACCGAGTTGGCGCCGAACAGCAGGCTGAACGTCTGCGGGGAGGCGCCGTAGATCTCCTGGATGACGAACGGGGATGCCGAGATGTAGGCGAACAGGGCGGCGAAGGCGAAGCCGCCGGTGAGGGTGTAGCCGGCGAAGGAGCGGTCGGCGAGCAGTCCGCGCATCGCGCGCAGGGCCTCGCCGACGCCGCCGCTGTGGCGCTGAGCGGGCGGCAGGGTCTCGGGCAGCTTCGTCCAGACCAGGGCCCCGATGAGGATGCCGATGACCGTGAGGACGACGAACACGCCCCGCCAGTCCGTCACGCGCAGGATCTGCCCGCCGATCAGCGGCGCCACGATCGGGGCGACCCCGGAGATCAGCATGAGGGTGGAGAAGAAGCGGGCCATGGCCATGCCGTCGTACAGGTCGCGGACGACGGCCCGGGCGATGACGATGGCGGCCGCGCCCGCGAGGCCCTGCGCCAGCCGGAAGGCGACGAGGAGTTCGACGGTGGGCGCGAGCGCGCACAGGACGGTGGCGACGACGAAGACGCCGAGTCCGGCGAGCAGCGGGCGACGGCGGCCCCACCGGTCGCTCATCGGCCCGACCACGAGCTGGCCGAGCGCCATGCCCGCCAGGCAGGTGGTGAGGGTGAGCTGGACGGTCGCGGCGGGCGAGTGCAGGGAACGGGTGACCTCCGGCAGGGCCGGGAGGTACATGTCCATCGCCAGCGGAGGTACGGCGGTCAGGCTTCCGAGGAGGAAGGTGACCAGGAGCCCGGTGCGGCGGTGCGGTGTGAGGTCGGGCCGCTGCGTCCCGGCAGCGGCCCCTTGCGCGGTGTTCGATATGGACGCCCCACCCTCGGGCATGAGTCCCTCCCTTTTCGAGTCGATCGCCACCTATGCTCTCAGCTCGTACGGACTGCTCGGGTCTTACGGACTGCTCGGGTCTTACGGACTGCTCGGGTCGTACGGACTGCTCGGGGTCACGAGGTGAAGGCGGGGCGGGAATGACGGCGGACACGGTGCGGTGGGGGATCCTGGCGACCGGAGGGATCGCGGGGGCGTTCACCGCGGACCTGATCGACCTGCCGGACGCGGAGGTCGTGGCGGTGGCGTCCCGGTCCGAGGCGTCGGCGAGGACGTTCGCGGAGCGGTTCGGGATCCCGCGGGCGTACGGCGACTGGAACGCGCTCGCGCGGGACGAGGACATCGATGTCGTCTACGTCGCCACTCCGCACACGGCGCACCGGACCGCCGCCGGCCTGTGCCTGGCGGCCGGGCGGAACGTGCTGTGCGAGAAGCCGTTCACGCTGAACGTGCGCGAGGCGGCGGAACTCGTCGCGCTGGCGCGGGAGCACGGGCGCTTCCTGATGGAGGCGATGTGGATGTACTGCAATCCGCTGGTGCGGCGGCTGAAGTCGCTCGTCGACGACGGCGCGATCGGCGAAGTGCGCACGGTCCAGGCGGATTTCGGGCTGGCCGGGCCCTTCCCGCCCTCGCACCGGCTGCGGAATCCGGAGCTGGGCGGGGGCGCGCTGCTCGATCTCGGCGTGTATCCGGTGTCGTTCGCGCAGTTGCTGCTCGGGGAGCCGTCGGACATCGCTGCGAGAGCGGTGCTCTCCGAGGAGGGCGTCGACCTCCAGACGGGAGCACTGCTCTCCTGGGGGAGCGGCGCTCTCGCCTCGGTGCACTGCTCCATCGTCGGCGGTACGGCGACCTCCGCCTCGGTCACCGGCGCGAAGGGCCGTATCGACATCCCGCACGGCTTCTTCTTCCCGGACCGCTTCGTGCTGCACCGGGACGGCCGCGACCCCGAGGAGTTCACGGCCGACCCGGCGGACGGGCCCCGCAACAGCCTCCGTCACGAGGCGGCCGAGGTGATGCGCGCGCTGCGCGCCGGTGAGACCGAGTCCCCGCTCGTCCCGCTCGACGGGACGCTCGCCGTGATGCGGACGCTCGACGCGATCCGGGATCGCGTCGGCGTCCGCTACCCGGGCGAGACCCCGGACGAGGACCTCACGGCCGAGCTCACGCCGGCTTGAGCCCCTGCTCTCCCACCTCCGTCACGAAGGACGCGGCCGTCGTGACCGGCGCCCCCTGCCGGGTCACGTACGGCACGGCCTTGAAGTCTGCCCGCGCCGACTCCCGTCCCAGGGCGACCGTGACGTAGCCGCGCCGCCCGTTGAAGAACTTCAGGTGCGGATTGGCGGACATGTAGGTGTCCCAGGTGGCGGGCTTGTCGGCGCCGTCCCGGCCGCTGGAGATCGACGTCGCCACGATCTCGGTGCCGAGGGTGGCGGAGTTCTGGTCGTCGAAGTCGTCCTTGATGTCGAAGGCGTACGCCGCGTGCACGTCGCCGCTGAGCACCATGAGGTTCTCGACGCCGGCGGCCTTCGCGCCGTCGAGGACGCGCCGGCGTGAGTCGCTGTAGCCGTCCCAGGCGTCCATCGACACCCGCGACGGGCTGGTCGCGTCCATGTGCCGCCGGGCGAACAGGACCTGCTGCGGTACGACGTTCCACAGCGCCCGCGAGGAGCGCCAGCCGTCGAGGAGCCACCGTTCCTGCGTCGCGCCGGTCATGGTGCGTGCCGGGTCGTCGGACTCGGGTCCGGGGACGTGCGCCCTGTCGCCGTAGGCCTGGTCGGAGCGGTACTGGCGGGTGTCGAGAACGTCGAACTGGGCGAGCCGGCCCAGTGCAGGCGGCGGTAGAGGCGCATGTCGGGTCCGGCCGGGCGCTGTGGGAGGCGCAGCGGCTGGTTCTCCCAGTAGTGGGGGTCCCCCCTGCTCGAGCGAAGCCGAGAGCTTGGGGGAGGGTCGCCGGAGGCGACGCCCAGCGTGAACGGGTTCTCGGTGATCCGCGCGGCGTCGAGTTCGGCGGCGGCCGCGACTCCCGGGGACGGCAGGTTGGTCGCGAAGGCCGGCGCGGCGGCGGCGCCGGTGGCGGTGAGGAAGCGGCGGCGGCCGATGTGCCGGGCGTCCGCGCGGAGTTCGGGGGCGTGCTGCGACGGGTGTGCTGCGGGTGTCATCCGGTCCTCCCCTGGCGAATGGCTGCACGGGGCATCGGAGTGGCCGGCAACGACACCTGATCGACACCCACACAGCACTCGCGTGACGGACGGATGAGTTCCGCATGGCGGGCCCTCCCGTACGCTGCGGGCCCATGAATGCCATGGAAACGGACAGGCAGAGGGACGAGCGGACGAGTGGGCGGCCGAGGGTCGCGGTGGTGACCGGGGCGGGATCCGGTATCGGGCGCGCGGTCGTCGTGGAACTGCTCCGCGCCGGCTGGTCGGTGGCGCTGGCGGGGCGGCGCGCCGGGACACTGGAGGAGACGGCGGCCCTGGCGCCCGAGGGCGCGGCTCTCGCCGTACGGACGGACGTCTCACGGCCCGAGGACGTGACCGCCCTGTTCGCCGCCACCGTCGAGCGCTTCGGGCGGGTCGACCTGCTGTTCAACAACGCGGGCACGTTCGGGCCCGGCGGTGTGCCGGTCGAGGAGCTGCCCTACGACGCGTGGCGGCACGTGGTGGACACCAACCTCAACGGGGCGTTCCTGTGCGCGCAGGCGGCGTACCGGCAGATGAAGGAGCAGGAGCCGCAGGGCGGGCGGATCATCAACAACGGCTCGATCTCCGCACACTCGCCGCGTCCGCACTCGGTGGCCTACACCGCGACCAAGCACGCTCTGACCGGCCTGACCAAGTCACTGTCGCTGGACGGGCGGCCGTACGGCATCGCCGTCGGGCAGATCGACATCGGCAACGCGGCGACGGACATGACGGCCGGTATGCAGACGGGAGCGCTTCAGGCGAACGGCGAGGTCGCCCCGGAACCGGTGATGGACGTCGCCGACGTGGCCCGCACGGTGCGGCACATGGCGGAGCTGCCGCTGGAGGCGAATGTGCAGTTCGCGACCGTACTGGCCACGGCGATGCCGTACATCGGGCGCGGCTGACGCCCGGGCCGCGCACTCGTCAACTCATCAACCTACACAAACGGAATCGAAACATCCGCACCATTGCGGCCGGTCGGACGTTTATGCTCAACTCGCCTACACGAAAGCTTCACAGTTGGAGCAGAGAGCTTCCGTCGGCCACATCCAGGGGGGTGCGGCGGCAGTCGTTCCACGGCACCGGGTGGGGGTGGACCCCGCGTGGGACCGCGGGGTGCGCACCGGTACGCGTGGAACGACTGCCGCTTACGTCAAGGGCCCGGATGCCGTACGGCCGGTGGACGTCATTCGCGGTGCCGTCCCTTCGCACGTCCGGGCGCCCTGCGTCGGCGCCATGCCCAGGCCCCGCCCGCCAGGAGCGCGACCGCGGTCCCGGCGCCTTCCACCAGTCGCCCCGCCGAGGGTCCGCGCGCGGCCGCACCGGCGGCGGACCCGCGCGCGGGTGACGCCCCCGTCCCCCGCCCCTCGCTCACCGGCTCGACCAGCGTGCCCACCGCCCGTGCCGACGCACCGTGCGCGAAACCCCAGTCGAGCAGGGCGGCGGCCTCCTCGTAGACGGCGTTGACGCTGTTGCCGGGGTGCATGACGGTCACGAGGAGGGTGCGCCCGGCCCGCGCGGCGGCTCCGGTGAAGGTGTTGCCGGCGCCGGACGTGTAGCCGTTCTTCACACCGATCAGCCCCGGATACGCCCGCAGGCCCCACTCCCCGCCCAGCAGCCGGTCGGTGTTCTGGATCTGGAACGTCTTCCCGCCCCCGGCCGGGAAGTCGGCCGTTCTCGTACGGCAGTGGGCGCGGAAGCCGGGGTCGCGCAGCCCGTACCGGGCGAAGAGCGTCAGGTCGTACGCCGAGGACAGCTGCCCCGGGTGGTCGAAGCCGTCCGGGCTGACCACGTGAGTGTCCAGGGCCTGAAGGTCCCGCGCCTTGGCCCGCATCTCGGCGACGGTCCTGGTCACACCGCCGTTCATCTGGGCGAGGACGTGCACGGCGTCGTTCCCCGAGCGCAGGAAGACGCCCTGCCAGAGCTGGTCGACGGTGTAGGTGGTCCCGGCCCGGATGCCGACGAGGCTGGAGCCCGCCGGGATTCCGGCCAGGTCGGCGGCGGTGACGGTGTGCCGGCTGCGGGGCGGGAACCTGTCGAGCAGCGTGTCTGCGAACAGCATCTTCAGCGTGGACGCGGGCGGCAGCCGCCGGTGCGCCCGGTAGGCGGCCAGCACCTCGCCGCTGTCCTGATCGGCGACCAGCCAGGACCGGGCGGTGAGCCTGCCGGGCAGTCCGGTGGTGCTGCCCACCTGCACCGCGTCGCCGGCGAGGCGGTCACCGCCGAGCACGGGGCCGGCGGCCCGGGCCGGTGCCGCGGCGGCCACCGGGGCGGCCACGGCCAGGGCGAGCACGGAACGTCTGGACAGCCGGGCTGAGTCACGCATCCCGCGACGGTACGAAGCGGAACCGCGCCGGCGTGCACGCAACGTTCAAAGACTGGCCCAAGGTCCCGCAATGATCACCGCCCGAGCAGCCGGTCGACCTCGGCCAGCTGCGCGTCGGTCAGCGCCCCCTTCCCCAGCGCCGCCGCGTTCTCCTCCGCCTGGGCGACCGAACGGAAGCCCGGGATGGGAATCGTGCGCGAGCTGCGCGCCCACACCCAGGCCAGGGCTCCCTGACCGAGCGTGCGGCCCTCGCTGGTGAGGACGTCCCTGAGCGAGTCGACGCGGGCGAGCCACTCCGGGTCGGCGCCGGATCCGTCAGCGAAACCCTGGAGCCAGGCCGGCGGCCTGCTGCGGATGTCCCCGGCCTCCAACGGCTGCCCGCCCCGGCGTTTGCCGGTGAGCAGCCCCATGGCGAGCGGACTGCGGTTGATGCTCGCGAGGCCCGCCTCCTCGCACAGCCGGATCATCTCGGGCGCGTCCTGGAGGACGTTGAGAGTGTGCTGGACGGCGGCGCAGCGCGGCCCCTCGGCGAACACGGCGGCGCGTGCGGGGTCGTCGGTGCTCCACGCGTAGGCCCGTATCAGCCCCTCACGGACCAGCTCCTCGCACGCGTCCCGGACCAGGGCGGCCTGCTCGGTGTCCGCGTCGGAGAGATGGAACTGGTAGAGATCGACGTAGTCGGTGCCGAGCCGGTCCAGGGACGCGGTCAGGGCGCGGCGCAGGTAGGCCGGGGAGGCGTCGCCGCCGGTGAGGGTCCGGGTGTCCTCGTCGAACACGTTGCCCCACTTCGTGGCGACGACGACATCGGCCCTGCGCTTGCCGAGGGCCCGGCCCAGCACGCGTTCGCTGTGTCCGGCGCCGTAGGTGTCGGCGGTGTCGAAGAAGGTGATGCCCAGGTCGAGGGCGCGCCGCACCGCCCGTACCGACTCCTCGTCGTCCACCCTGCCCCAGCCGAGCGGCCGCCCGTCGGCGTCCTGCCATTCGCCGCCGATGGCCCAGCAGCCGAACCCGAGGGCGCTCACTTCGATGCCGCTGTCTCCCAGCGGCCGTGTGGTCTCCATGCCCGGGAGGCTAGGAGTTGGAGTGCACGCGAAGACAAGGCCACGGTGGGGGTGGGTTTCAGGCCTGCCCGGTCTCGAAGCGGGTGATCCGGCCCTCGTCGTCCACGGTGAAGCTCCACCGGGTGCGCATCTCGCCCCAGGTGTCGTTGCTGTAGCGGGCGATGAGGGCCCGGCCGCCGTTGGACTCGTTGTCGACCTTCAGGTGACCGTGGGAGGAGAAGATCTCCCGGTCGACCCAGTCGGCGAGGTCGCGGTCCGAGCCGTCGTCCGCCATGGTCGCGCCCGGCGCGAGGAGTGCCATGAAGGCCTCGCGGTCGTGGTTGTTCACGGCGGTCACGAAGGCGCGGACGGCCGGATCGCTGAGGCGCGTGGTCTGAATCGTCATGCCGGTCAGCCTCGTACCGGCCGCCCGACCACGCCACCCGTGCCACCCGAACGGCGTCCCGGGCGGGTCCGCGGGGTGTCAGGAGTGCGACGGTGGAAACGCGACGGGCAGTGTTCCTCTGTTCCTGCTGTCTGTTCCTACTGTCTGCTCCGGGAGACGACGTGAGGCGTTACGACCGACGTGATCTGGGCCTGCTGCTGCTCCGGCTGGGGGCGGGCGGTGTGCTGGCCGCGCACGGCACGCAGAAGCTGTTCGGCTGGTTCGGCGGGCACGGCATCGAGGGGACCGGCCAGTTCATGGAGTCCGTCGGCTACGCCCCCGGCAAGGCGAGCGCGACGGCGGCGGGCCTCGCGGAGACCGGCGGCGGCGCGCTGCTGGCCCTGGGCCTCGCCACACCCGCGGCCGGTGCAGCGGCGGCCGGTGCGATGGCCGGTGCGGCCGCGGTGCACACGCCGAACGGCTTCTTCAACCAGAGCGGCGGCTACGAGTACGCGGCGACGCTGGGCCTCACGGCCGCCGGCCTGGCCGTCACCGGCCCGGGAAGGCTCTCCCTGGACCACGCGCTCGGGCACGCGGTGAACCGGGGCTGGATGATCCCGGCGGCGTTCGCGGCGACGGCGGCGGGGACGGCGCTGGTCGTGGGGGCGCGTGCCCGGCGGCTGCGGGAGGCGAAGGAGGGCGAGCAGGACCCGCTGTTCGAAGAGGAGTACATGGAGTAGAGCGGGAGCGGAAGGGGCGGGGGGCGCTGTCGTACCCGCGTGGCAGGCTGCCCTCCATGAGCGATCACACGCCGCCCGCGCCCGAGTTGTGGGCCACCATCGACACGCTGTGGGAGTGGCTGGACTCCCACCGCCCGATCGAGGGCCGCGAGGGCATGCTGCTGCGCATCCTGAAGCTGTCCGAGGAGGTCGGGGAGGTCGCCGAGGCGGTGATCGGCGCGACCGGCCAGAACCCGCGCAAGGGCGTGACACACACCTGGGACGACGTGCAGTCGGAGCTGTGCGACGTCGTCATCACGGCACTGGTGGCGCTGCGGACCCTGACGCCTCAGGCGCGGGAGGTCTTCGCCCGGCACCTGGAGCGGGTGGCACAACGGTCCACGGCGCAATCGGCACAAGCGGACGTGCCGAGTCCGTCGCTCTGATCAACGGATAACGCACAAGAGCCCGTTCACCCGCGGAACAGCCCTGGACCACTTCTGGCGCACGGAACTCGAAGGATCCCCCTACCCCCGCCCCTCCCCTACGACCACCCGCACCCGGGCAAGCTCTCCGGCCGGGGCGCCCTGCACACCTGGACCATTACCGACGACACACCCGCCCGCCTGGCCGGCACGGCAGCCCGCCTGGGCACCACGGCCTACACGGTCCTGGCGGCCACGTTCGCCACGTGGCTGGCCGACCTGTGCGGCGAACGAGGCGACATCGTCCTGGCGGCCTCCAGCGCGAACCGCGTCCCCCGCGACCGCTCCGAGATCGTCGGCATCCTGGGCGACGCCGTACTCCTACGGGCCCGGCTGTCCGAAGCGGAAACGTTCCCCGATCTGGTGTCCCAACTGCGCACCACCCTCTTCACGGCCCTCGACCACCAGGAACTCCCCCTGACGGACGTGGTGTCCCTCGTCTCGCCCGAGCTGAAGGACGCCCTGTTCCCCACGGTCCTGTTCACGGTGATCACGACAGAGCCCCCGTCCCTGAACCTCCAGGAGGTCTTAACCACCATCCGCGCCCTCCCCGTCCAGGGCGTGGCCCGCAACGAGCTCTACGTCGTGATCGCCCCGCAGGCCGACACGATCACGGTCACGTTCAAGTACTCGACGGACCTGTTCACCCACGAGACGGTCGAGGCGTGGGCCGGGTCCTTCACCCAGGCACTGAGGTCCGCGGTGGACTCCGGGTCCTGATGCTGCCGTCACAGCGCGTCCAGCGCGCTCACCTTCCACCCGTCGCCGGTGCGGTCCATCGTCATCCGCACCCGGTTCAGGTCCACGCGGGACCCCGAGACCTGCGTGCTCTGGGTGACCTGGTTGACGAAGAGCAGGACCACGACCTTGTCGGGGGAGGCCGAGACGACGGAGCCGGGGGCTGCGACCCTCGCCTTCACCACGCCGTGGTACTTCTCGGCCGTCGGGGCGACCACGGTCTTCGTGGTCTTGCCGTACTCGTCGCGGAAGCCGCCGGTCAGGTGGGCGCGGGCCTTCGAGAAGTCCTTGTCCAGGTGGCGGTAGTCGTAGGACAGGACGATCGGGGCCGCTTTCCGGGCGGCCGCGAGCGCCTCGGTCCGGGCCGTCTCCGTCAGGCGGCCGTCGCGGTACTGCCATCCCAGGGCGGCGAGCGCGGCCAGGCCGATGACGAGCAGGGCGGCCAGGACCAGGGTGAGCAGCCTCCGACGGCCGCCCGGGCCGGGATCGCCCTGTTCTCGTGGCCCGTCCTCCTCGAAGGACTCCGGCGACGGCTCCGGCGGGTCGTCCCAGCCGTCCTTCGGGGCCTCGATGAGGACGGTGCGTCCGGCGAGCGGCCGCTCGGCCCGGCGCGGGGACTCCTCGTCGCCGGCCGTCGCCGCGCCCGCTTCGCGGTGGCCGCGCTCCGCGCGCTTCGCCGCCGCGCGGGCGGCCGCCGTGATGGTGCGGCGGGTGCCGGGACCGGGGGCGCGGCCGGTGGTCGTCTTCGGCATGGTGGTACTCCTCGTCGGTGCTTGTCGGTCGGCGGATCGGCCCGTGGATCAGCCGACGAACTCGACGTCGGACGTCAGCCAGCGGCCGTCCTTGTGCACGAGGTCGAGCTGGAGCCGGTACGTGCGCGCCTCTCCCTCGGGCACGGCGGTGTTGGTCACCTTGCTGTCGGCGACCACCAGCACACGGGCCGAGTCGTCGTCGGAGCGGACGATGCCCGCCTCCAGGACCTGGCCTTCCGACACGGACTTGTTCTGGGCCACCAGCTTCGTCAGCTGGTCCGTCTGCGCGGTGAACTGCTTCTTGAAGTCGCCGGTCGCGCCCGCCAGGACGTTCGCGCTGTCGCGGTCGTAGTGCCGGTAGTCGAGGGAGGTGAAGTTCAGTGCCGACTGGCGGGCCGCGGCCAGGATGCCCTGGCGTCGTTGGTCCGCCTCGCGCTGTTGGTAGACGCCGAAAGCCAGCCAGAGGGACAGCGCTGTGGTGATGACGGTCGCCGCCACGAGTCCTGCCGTCATCGCTCCGGGGCGCACCGGCCTCATGCCATGGGGCCAACGAGCAGCCATTGCCACGACTCCTTTCCGAACGCGGCCTGCTGGCCGCCCGTCGAGCCGATCTCGACGTTCTTTCCGTCCGGGCCGGTGGTGGTGCCGGTCTCCGGGTCGTACGGGGTGACGTACGTCGCCTGGTTCGCGCCGCCGTCGGCTCTCGACGCGCCCGGGGCGTTCTGCGCGCCCCGTACCGACGACTCGCTGCCGCGCGGGAGCGAGCAGCGGGCGCCGGTGTTCGCCTCGCGGGTGCTGGTGTCCGCGGGGTCGCGGCGTGCCGTGCCGTACCCCTGGGTGCAGGCCGGCGGGTCGTCGGCGTTCAGCACCAGGCCGAAGTGGGTGGTGCCGTCGCCCGGGACGACGGTGTAGCTGCCCGCGACCGTCAGCGGGAAGGTGACCAGGGCCTGCTCCACCCCGGGGAGGCGGGCCAGCGTGACCTGGCCGCCGCTGATCAGGTTGGCCAGCAGGACCGACAGCTCCGGCCCGGTCGACTTCAGCAGCGAGTTCAGCTCCTGCGCCGCCGGCCTCGCGTTGCCGATCAGCTTGCGCAGGTCCCCGTCGCTGGCCTTCAACTGGGCCGAGAGCGCCGCCAGATCACGCGCGAACGACTTGATCGACGACCCCTGGTCGGCCTGCGTCTTCAGGACCTTCCGTGAGTCCTCGATCAGGCCGATCGTCTCCGGCAGCGCCTCGGACGCCGACTCGACCAGGGTGTTGCCCGAGTCCACCAGGCGGCCCAGGTTCGGGCCGGTGCCGGCGAAGGCCTTGCCCAACTCGTCGACCGTGACCCGTAGGTCGTCCTTGCCGACCGAGTTCACCAGGCGGTCCAGGCTGAGGACCATGTCCGTCGTCGGCAGCGGCACCCGCGTGCTCTCGCGCGGGATCGTGCTGCCGTTCAGCAGGTACGGGCCGTTCGAGGTGCGGGGCTGGAGGTCGACGTACTGCTCGCCCACCGCCGAACGGTTCGCCACCACGGCCAGCGTGTCCGCCGGGATGCGCGGCGCCCCGTCCTTGATGTCGAGCGCGACCGAGACCCCGTCCGAGCCGGTCAGACGCAGTGCGCCGACCTTGCCCACGGGCACCCCTCGATACGTGACCTCGGCACCGGCGAAGACGCCCCCGGAGTCGGCGAAGTCGGCCCGCACGGTGTAGCCGCGGTCCAGGACCTCGTCCACCAGGCCCGTGTACTCGGCGCCGACGTACGACACACCCAGGGCGGTGATGGTGGCGAAGGCGATCAGTTGCGCCTTGACCGTACGCGTGATCACGGCTGGACCCCCTTCAGCATCAGCTCGGCGAGTTCGAGGTTGATCCCCTCGGGCCAGTCGCCCCCGGTGCGGTGGCCGCTGGAGCCGTAGCCGGCGGTGCACACGGGTGGGCACAGCGGGTCGTCGCCGCCCGAGGGGGCTGACGGGGCCGACGGGGCCGACGGCACGCCCGGGCTGCTCGGCAGCGCGGAGGGCGTCGGCACACCCGGCACGTCCGGCACGTCCGGCACGTCCGGGAGGTCCGGTACGTCCGGCAGGCCCGGGGGCTCGGGAAGCCCGGGTCCCCGGGTGCCCCCGCTCCCGCCGCCCGGCTCGTCCGTCAGGTTGCCGTAGATCCCGGCCAGATCGAGGTCCGCCGTGACGTGCAGGTTGACGTAGTCACCCTTGATGGCGTCCACCACGTTGCGCGGGAACGGGTACGTCGTCAGCAGCTCAAGGGAGTTGGGCAGGTCGCTGCCCGCCTTGTTGAGCTGTTGCAGGATCGGCCGCAGCTGCTTGAGGTTGGCGACCGTGTCGTCGTGCGAGGCGTTGATCACCTTGGTGCCGGTCTTGCCGAGCTTGGACAGGGCGGTGAGCATCCTCGTGAGGTCGCGGCGCTGGTCGGCCAGGATCTTCAGGGCGGGCGGCATCGTGTCGACGGCCTCGGCGATCGTCGTCTTCTCCTTGGCCAGCCGTTTGGCCAGCCGGTCCACGGCCTTCAGCGCGCGGACGATGTCCTGGCGCTGGTCGTCCAGGCCGCCGATGAAGGTGTCGAGCTCCTTGAGCAGGGACCTGACCCGGTTCTCCCGGCCCTCCAGGGCCTTGTTCAGCTCCGTGGTGATCGTCTTGAGCTGGGCCACGCCGCCGCCGTTGAGCAGGGCGGACAGCGCGGACAGCACCTCCTCGACCTCCGGGTTGCGGCCGCTGCGGGACAGGGGGATCACATCACCGTCGCCGAGCCGGCCGACCGGCGTGCCCTCCAGCGGCCTGGACAGCGCCACGTACTTCTCGCCGAGCATGCTGGTCTGCCGCAGCTCGGCGATGGCGTTGGCGGGCAGCTTCACCGAGTCGGCGACCCGGAGGCGGACCCGCGCGTGCCAGCCGTTCAGCTCCACCTTCTCCACCGCGCCCACGGTGACGTTGTTGACCTTGACCGCCGACTGCGGAACCAGGTCGAGGACGTCGCGGAACTCGACGGTGACGTGGTAGGCGTGGCCGTCGGCGGCGGCTCCGCCGGGGAGCGGGACGTCGTACCAGCCGTTGAACTCGCAGCCGGACAGCAGCAGCGTTCCGACGGCCGCCCACGCGACGGCCCCGCCCTTGCGCAGTGGTCTCATGCCCTCGCCCCCAGGATTCCGCCGAGGGTGCGGTCGACCGTGCCGGTGACCGCGGTGCCCTGGGGCACTTCGGGCAGGGAGTCGAAGAGGTCCCTCAGGTCCTTGCAGTCGGTCTTCTCGCCGGTCGTCTTCAGGATCGAGCACAGCAGCGACGCCGGATCCTGCGGATGGTCGGGGTTGTTGCGGGTGTCGAGGGTGCCCGCGGAGGGGTTGTAGGCGTTGTGCAGGTTCGACATGCCCGTCGGCGCGACCTCCAGCAGCTCCTCCAGCGCGGCGCGTTGGGTGACGAGCACCTTGGTCACCTTGCTCAGGCCCTCCACGTTCGAGGTCAGCGACTTCTTGTTCTTCTTCACGAAGGCGGACACGTCACCGAGCGCCGTGCCGAGGTTCTTCAGCGCCGCCGCCAGGTCCTCGCGCTCGCCCGCGAGTTGCTCGGCGACCTTGGCGAGGCTGGTGTTGAACGACCGCACGCTCTTGTCGTCCGCCGCCAGCGCCGCCGTGAACACCTGGAGGTTGCGGACCGTGCCGAACAGGTCCGTGCGGCCGTCGGAGAGAGTCGTGACCGCCTCCGAGAGGTCCTCGACCATCTGGTGGACGTTCTTCCCCTGGCCGTCGAGGTTGTCGGCGCTGACGCCGAGCAGCCGTGACAGGGCACCGTCCTTGTTGGCGCCCTTGGGGCCGAGCGCCTCGGCCGTGGTGTGCAGGCTGTCGAAGACGCGGTCCAGTTCGACCGGTACGGCCGTGCGCGACTCGGGGATCTCGTCCCCGTCCCGCAGCACCGGACCGCTCCGGTACACCGGCAGCAGTTGCACGTAGCGGTCGCTGACCACGGAGGAGTTGATGATCGCGGCCTGCGCGTCCGCCGGGACCTTGCGGCCGGAGTCGTACTCCAGCTCCACCCGCACCCGGCCGCCCTCCGGCGTGATCTTCTTGACCTCGCCGATCCGCACGCCCAGCACACGGACGTCCGAGCCGGGGTAGATGCCGACGGTGCGGGGGAAGTACGCCGTGACGCGGACCGGCTCGGTCCGCGGCCACAGGACGTAGGCGAGCGCGGCGACCAGGGCCAGGGCGGTCAGCAGGGCCAGGGGCTTCGTCGGGCGGTTGTTCACTGCGCGCCTCCCGTTCGCGGCACGACCGGGGCGGCGACCAGGTTCTGGACGTAGGAGTCGAACCAGCGGCCATTGCCCAGGGTGTTGGTGAAGACCCGCACGTAGGGGGCCAGGAGCTTGATGCTCCGGTCCAGGCTGGATTGGTTGCGTTCGAGCATCTTCACCACGGTGTTGAGGCCCTTGAGCGCGGGCCCGATCTCCTTCTCGTTGTCCTGGACCAGGCCGGAGAGCTGGATGCCGAGCGCGGCGGAGGTCTTCAACAGCTTGTGGATCGCCGCACGCCGCTTGCTGATCTCCTGGAACAGCTTGTCGCCGTCCTTGACCAGGGCGGTGAAGTCGCCCGACCGGTCGGCGAGTACTCCCGTCACGCCGTTCGCATGGTCGAGGAGCTCCCTGAGGGCCTTGTCGCGCGAGGCCACCGTCCGGGAGATCTCGGACAGGCCCTTGATGGACGCCCGTACTTCGGAGGGGGAGTCCTCGAAGGTCGTCGAGATGGTGTCCAGGGCCTTCGCCAGCCGGTCGGTGTCGACCTGCTCCGTCGTGGTGGTGAGATCGCTGAACGCCTGCACGACGTCGTAGGCGGGGACGGTCCGCTTCAGCGGGATCTCGCTGCCGGGCTCCAGCCGGCCCCGCCCCTCGGGGTGCAGGGCGAGGTACTTCGCGCCGAGGATCGTCTTGACCCGGATCGACGCGCCGGTGTCGGTGCCGAACTCCGGCTCTCCCTTGATCTTGAAGGTGACCTTGACGTGGTCGCCGTCCAGGTCGACCTCCTCGACCTTGCCGACCTTGACCCCGGCGATCCGCACCTCGTCGCCCGGCTTGAGACCGCCCGCCTCCGCGAAGGCGGCGCTGTACCTCTCGCCGTCGCCGATCACCGGCAGGCGGTCGGCGTTGAACGCGGCCACGGTCAGCAGCGCGAGGACGGTGAGTCCGACGGCGCCGATGACGACGGGGTTGCGCTCGCGGAAGGGGCCCAGGTGCGGGCGGCGGACGCGGGGAAGCCGTATGCGGGGCGGCTCGACGCGCACCTTCATCAGCGGTTGCCGGCGGGGCCGGCGGCGCGGCAGGAGCCGCACCTTCGGCAGCCGTACTCTCGGCAGCCTCGGCGGCTCGACGCGCACGTGGAACATCGGCTCGGGGCGGCGCTTACGGCTCATGCTCCACACCTCGCCCTCGCCACGTGCATCTCGGGCGTGAGCACCTGCTTCGTCTTCGGCAGCACGATCCGGCCGTCGAAGTCGCACAGGTAGAAGTTGAACCACGAGCCGTAGGACGCCGTCCCCGTCAGCTCGTTGAGCTTGTTCGGCAGCCGCTTCAGCACGCCCTCCACGGTCTTCTCGTTGTCGTTCAGCGTCCCGGTGAGCTCGGTCAGTTCCGCGATGTCGTCCTTGAGCGGCGGACGCGCGTCCTTCAGCAGGCCCGAGGTGGCCTCCGTCAGATCGCCGATGCTCACCAGCGACTCCCCGATGGGCTTGCGGTCGGCGGACAGGCCCGAGATGAGCCGGCGCAGCTGCTTGAGCAGTCCGGAGAAGCGGGCGCCTCGCTTGTCGAGCGTCTCCAGCACGGTGTTGAGGTTGTCGATCACGGAGCCGATCAGCTTGTCGCGGCCGGCCAGCGTCGTGGTGAGCGACGCCGTGTGCGTGAGCAGGCTGTTGACGGTGCCGCCCTCGCCCTGGAGGGTCTTGATGATCTCGGTGGCGAGCTGGTTGACGTCCTTCGGGCTGAGCGCGGCGAACAGCGGCTTGAAGCCGTTCAGCAGCGCGTTCAGGTCGAGGGCGGGCTGGGTGCGCGCGAGCGGGATCGTGCCGCCGGGGCGCATCCGGGTGCCGTCGCCGACGCCCTCGGTCAGCGCGACGTACCGCTGCCCGACCAGGTTGCGGTAGCGGATGACGGCACCCGTGCTGGTGAGCAGGGGCCGGTCCTGGCTGACCGTGAAGGTGACCTCGGCCAGCGTCCGGTCCTTGATCCGGATGCCCTCGACCTCGCCGACCCGCACTCCGGCCACCCGGATGTCGTCGCCCTCCTCCAGGCCGGTGACGTCGCTGAAGACCGCGCGGTACTCGTGCTCGGGGGTGAAGGAGATGTTCACGATCGTGGCGGCGAGCAGGGCCGTCGCCAGCACCGTCACCAGCGCGAAGAGACTGAACTTGATCATCGGAGCGGCGGTCTGCCGGGCTCCCGTGGTGCTCATGCGACGCTCACCGCCGTCCCGCGCGCCATCGGCCCGAACAGCAGCGTCGCGACCGGCGGCACCTCGTCCGCGGGCACGCCCAGCACCGGCGCCACGAGCGAGCCGACGGCCCGCTGCTCGGCCCGGGTGGCGGAGACGCCGAGCGGGCCGCCCGAGGTCGCACCCGCCTTCTTGGAACCGTCGTCGAGGTGGGTGCCGGGCGCCGGCACCACAGGGTGCGGCAGGCCACGGCAGTTGGGTCCCGACCGCTCGCCGTAGCGCGGTTCCTCACCCGGTTGGTACGCGCCCTGCGCGCGTACGACCTCCAGCGTGATGTGCATCTTGCCGCCCCGGAACGCCTCCTCGGACGCCTTCTCCTGCCGGACCAGGCCGGCCAGCAGGCAGGGGTACTGGGGGGAGTAGCGGGCGAACAGCTCCAGCGTGGGGCGGGAGACCTGGCCGAGGGTGATCAACCGGTCGCCGTTGGCGTCGAGGAAGTCCTCGGCGGTGCCCGCGACGGTGGCCGTGCTCTTCAGCGCCGCCGCCAGCCGGTCCTTCTGCTCGACGATCGTGCGGCTGGTGGTGACGGTGTTGCGCAGGATCTCCATCAGGTCGGGCGCCGCGTCGCCGTACATCTCGGCGACGTCGGCGAAGCGTGCGATGTCCTCTTTCAAGGACGGCAGGTGCGGGTTGAGGCGGCGCAGGTAGGCCTCCAGTCGCGTGAGGTTGTCGCCGATCCGCTCGCCGCGGCCGTCGAGGGCGGTGGCGAACGCGGAGAGCGTGGCGTTGAGCTTGCCGGGCTGCACGGTCCGCAGCAGCGGCAGCAGGTCGTTCATCAGCTGCTGGAGCTCGATGCCGACACGGGTGCGGTCCTGGGTGATGACGTCACCGGCCCTGATGGGCCGGGCGGACGAGCGGGCGGGCGCGACCAGGTCGACGTACTTCTCGCCGAACAGCGTCTTGGGCAGCAGGCGCGCGTGCACGTCGGAGGGGATGTGGGCGACGTGCTCCGGCTTGAGCGCGATGTCGAGCGTCGCCTTCGTCCCGTCGGCGTGCACCTCGCGCACCTCGCCGACCAGCAGCCCGCGCAGCTTGACGTCGGCCCGTGGATCGAGCTGGTTGCCGAGGCTGTCGGCCTCCAGTGTGATCCGCACGACCGGCGTGAACACCTGCTGGTAGACGGCGACGGACAGGGACAGCAGCAACGCGAGCACGGCGATGAAGACGACACCGTACAACCGCAGTCTCAACACCTTCATACGGCGGCTCACCCCGCGATCCGAACGGTCGTGCTGGCGCCCCAGATCGCCAGCGACAGGAAGAAGTCCAGGACGTTGATGGCCACGATCGAGGTCCGCACCGCGCGGCCCACCGCGACGCCGACGCCCGCCGGGCCGCCGCTCGCGTAGTAGCCGTAGAAGCAGTGCACCAGGATGATCAGGACGGCGAAGACCAGCACCTTCCCGAAGGACCACAGGACGTCCGCCGGTGGCAGGTACTGCTGGAAGTAGTGGTCGTAGGTGCCCGTGGACTGCCCGTAGTAGCCGGTGGTGATGGTGCGGGCGGCCAGGTACGAGGACAGCAGGCCGATCACGTACAGCGGGATCACCGCGACGAACCCGGCGATCATGCGGGTCGTCACCAGGAACGGCAGCGAGGGCACGCCCATCACTTCGAGCGCGTCGGTCTCCTCGCTGATCCGCATCGCGCCGAGCTGGGCGGTGAACCCGGCGCCGACGGTCGCTGAGAGCGCGAGCCCGGCCACCAGCGGGGCGATCTCACGGGTGTTGAAGTACGCCGAGAGGAACGCCACGAAATTGGAGGTGCCGAGCTGGTTGAGCGCGGCGTACCCCTGCAACCCCACTTCCGTGCCGGTGAAGAACGACAGGAAGGCGATCACGCCGACCGTGCCGCCTACCACGGCGAGCGCGCCCCGGCCGAAGCTCACCTCGGCGAGCAGCCGCAGGATCTCCTTCTTGTAGCGGCGCAGAGTGCGCCCTGTCCACGCCAACGAGCGGCCGTAGAAGGTGAGTTGGGTGCCCAGCGCCTCGAGGGACTTCAGTGGGCGGTCGATGAGTCTCATCGGCTAACCCCTCTGGGGGACGACCTGGAAGTACACCGCGGTCATCACGAAGTTGGTCACGAACAGCAACATGAAGGTGATCACCACCGACTGGTTCACCGCGTCGCCCACCCCCTTGGGTCCGCCCTTCGCGGTCAGCCCCTTGTAGGAGGCGACGATCCCGGCGATCGCGCCGAACACCAGCGCCTTGACCTCGGCCGCCCACAGGTCGGAGAGCTGGGCGAGGGTGGTGAAGGAGGCCAGGTAGGCGCCCGGAGTGCCGTTCTGGAGGACGACGTTGAAGAAGTAGCCGCCCGCCACGCCGACCACCGACACCAGGCCGTTGAGCAGCACCGCCACCAGCATCGACGCCAGCACGCGGGGGACGACCAGCCGGTGGATGGGGTCGATGCCCAGCACCTGCATCGCGTCGATCTCGTCGCGGATCTTCCGTGCCCCGAGGTCGGCGCAGATCGCCGTGCCGCCGGCGCCCGCGATCAGCAGCGCGGTGACGATCGGCGAGGCCTCGCGCAGCACGGCGAGCACGGAGGCGGCCCCGGAGAAGGACTGGGCGCCGAGCTGCCGGGTCAGGCTGCCGATCTGGAGCGCGATGACCGCCCCGAACGGGATGGAGACCAGGGCCGTCGGCAGGATGGTGACGCTCGCGACGAACCAGGTCTGCTGGATGAACTCCCGTGCCTGGAAGGGCCGTCGGGGGATCGTCCGGACGACGTCCAGCGCCATCGCGAAGAGGCTGCCCGAATGCCGCAGCGCTCCGACCGGTGACAGGCTCATGCGCCGGCCACCGCCTTCTGGTGGAGCTGGTCCTCGCGCCGTGCGATCGCCTGCCAGCGGGGCGGCCGGGTGATGCCCGGTCCCGGCAGCAGGCGGGGAGTCAGAGCCTGGCTGCCGGGAGACTGTGTGCTCTCGCCGTCGTCGCCGAGGGCGGCGAGCTCCTGCTCGACCTGGGCTGCGTCCTTCTCCTCCGCCATGCCGATCGGGCCCTGCATCCGGCCGTTCAGGAACTGCCGTACGACGGGCTCGTCACTGGTCAGCAGCTCTTCGCGCGGCCCGAACATCACGAGCTCGCGGCGGAACAGCAGCCCGATGTTGTCCGGCACCTGGCGGGCCGAGGCGATGTCGTGGGTGACGATCAGGAAGGTCGCGTCGATCTGGGCGTTGAGGTCGACGATGAGCTGGTTGAGGTAGGCGACGCGGACCGGGTCGAGGCCGGAGTCGGGCTCGTCGAACAGGATGATCTCCGGGTCGAGCACCAGGGCCCGGGCCAGCCCGGCCCTCTTCCGCATCCCGCCGGAGATCTCGCCTGGCAGCTTCTCCTCGGCGCCGATCAGCCCGACCATGTCCATCTTCTCCAGCACGATGCGCCGGATCTCGCTCTCGGACTTGCGGGTGTGCTCGCGCAGGGGGAAGGCGATGTTGTCGTACAGGTTCATCGAGCCGAACAGCGCCCCGTCCTGGAACAGCACGCCGAAGAGCTTGCGCACCTCGTACAGGTCGTGCTCGCGGAGCTTGGTGATGTCCCGGCCCTGGATCGTGATGGAGCCGCGCTCCGGCTTGAGCAGGCCGACGAGCGTCTTGAGGAACACCGACTTGCCCGTGCCCGAGGGCCCGAGCATGACCGATACCTCCCCGGCGGGCAGCGTCAGCGAGACGTCCTGCCAGATGACCTGGTGACCGAAGGACTTGGTCAGCCCTTCCACACAGATCTCGACACCCATCCGGTCCACCCTTCAGACGTGCAGCAGCTCCGACATCTGCTCTACGGGGAGGGGCGGGGCGTCCGTCGCTCGAGTGGCGGATTTTTTTCGAGCGGGTTTCCGGACGCTTCGGGCGGGCTTTCGGACGTTACGGGCGAGTTCCGGGCGCTACGGGCGGGTTTCGGGCGCTACGGAAGCGGGCGCCCCGTGGGCTCGGGGAGCGAGGAGGACGGTGTGGCGGGACCCTCCGGAGCATCCGGGACCGCCGGGACCGCCGGGACCGCCGTGTCCGTCGGCACGGCGGAGGGCTCCGCCGGCAGGTCGGGGACAGCGGGCTTCGGGACGTCGGGCACCTGCGGGACCTCGGGCGCGGACACCACGGGCAGCGGCACCAACGGAACCTCCGGAACGTCCGGGACATCCGGAACACCCGGGACATCCGGGACCTCCGGCAGCGACGGGACGGACAGCGGGAGGAACGATTCACCCCCACCGGCCGGGGAGCCGGCCGCTCCGCGGTCGGCTGCCGCCGCCGTGGGCTCGTACCCGCGAGGCGCACCTCCCCCGCCACGGCCGTCCGGCCGCAACGTCTCCGCGCCCGGCGAGACGACAGCGGGCCGAGGCTCCGGACCGCCCCCGCCTCCGCCGCCGTCGAGGGCGTACGGCAGCACGAGCCCTGCCACCGCCAGGGACGCCGCCGTCGAGGCGACCGCCACGGACTGCGCCCTGCCGACTCCGCGCGGCCGTCCCCACCCGATCAGGAACAGCGCGACCCCGAAGGTGGCCGCCAGCGACTGCCGCAGCGTCCGCCGTGCCCGGGCCAGCAGCGATTCGACGGTCCGGTAGCTCAGCCCCATCCGGACGGCGACCTGCCCGACGTCGAGGTCCTCCGACTTCAGCCGCAGCGCCTCGGCCTGCCGCGCGGGCAGCTCACCACTGCGAACGGCCAGCCACTTCGCCTCGGCCCGGTCGCACACCACCTCCTCGACGGGCACCGGACCAGGGGCGATGAGCGTCGGGCTGGTGCGGACCTCGGCCTCGCGGTTGACCTGCCGGTAGCGGTCGACGCACAGCCGCATCGTCACCGTCGTCAGCCAGGCCGCCAGCCGCTCGTCGTCGAGGTCGGGGCGCTCCGCGGCGCGCAGCATCGCCTCGTGCACCGCGTCCTCGGCGTCCTCCGCACTCATCGACCTGCGCCGGGCCACCTTGAGCAAATGCTCGCGGTGGCTCCACATGCGCCGCCAACGGTCGTCGGCGGCGCACCTCTCCGCAGGTGTCTCTGCGGGCATGTCCGCAGGCATGTCCGTCGCCATGAGGGCCCCTTCGCGCTCACCCACCGGTCTCGTGCTGTCCGGCGGGTGGGGCGACATTACCGCCGAGTATCGGCGGTTGTGGAGGGGGAGGCGGTCATCGAGTCCGCGCTGTTACTGGTCAGAGGGGCGCCGCCGGGCAGCAGGCCGTCGCCGGGGAGCTCGATGTCCGGGTCCGGGACGGGTAGTTGCGGCTCGTCCGGCTCCGACGGCTCGGTGGCCGGACGGGACGGGGTGGGAGCCGGTGTGGCGGGGGGCGACGAGGGGCGGGACGGGGTGGCGGCCGGACGGTCGGAGGGGGTGGGTGCGGCTTTCTCCGGCTTCGAGGGCGACCGTGAGGGCTCGGGGCGCGCGGGGGAGGACCCGGCGGAGCGGTCCGGCACCACCCGGTGCCCTTCCAGGAAGTACGCGTACCAGGCCCGGACCGTGCGCAGATAAGCCGTCGAGTGGTTGTAGCCGAGGATCGCCCGGTCCAGCTCGGCGGGGACGGACAGGTCCCGGCCGCCGGCACACAGGTACCGTCCGGCGGCGAGTGCCGCGTCGAAGACGTTGTTCGGATCCGTCCGCCCGTCGCCATTGCCGTCCGCGCCCCAGCGGGCCCAGGTCGACGGGATGAACTGCATCGGCCCGACCGCGCGGTCGTACGCCGTGTCCCGGTCATGGGCGCCGCCGTCGGTGTCGCGGATCAGCGCGAAGGCCACGCCGTCCAGCCGCGGCCCGAGGATCGGCGCCACGGTCGTACCGTCCGACGTCACCCTGCCGCCCCGCGCCTGTCCCGACTCCACCTGCCCGATCGCCGCGAGCAACTGCCAGCGCAGCCGGCAGCCGGGCGCCTCACGCGCGAGCCGGTCCTCGGCCCGCCGGTAGGCGGCGAACACACTCGCCGGCAACGCGCCGCCCATCTCCCCCGCCGTCTGGCCGCCCGCGCGCTTCCCGGTCCGCAGCGGGGGGAGCGCGGTGCGGTACGGCGCATCGCCGGACACGCTCGGTCCGCCCTCGGCGGGCGCCGGGCGGGGCGCCGGTGCGGAGGCCCGCGCCGGGACCGCCCCCGGCGCCTGTGACGCGGTGAGCGCCGCCATCGCCACCACCGCGACCGCCGTATCTCTGACGCGCTTGCCCCTGTGCCCTGCCACGTCCTGCTCCCCTCCCTGTGAGCTTGCTGTCGTCTGCTCTACGGGGCGGGGCGGCGGGTCCGTCGCGGGGTTTGCACGGTCAGCCTCCGCAATGGGGCTTCGAAGGCGTCCGCGACCATCATCACAGCGCCGTCAGTGACGGTGGTTGGGTCTTTGCGGACGGCCGCGGGAGACGCTGCGGCAGCAGGGCCTCCCGGCAGTGCTCGAACGGCATCGCGCCACCGAACCACCAAGAGGCCCTGCTGTCATGTCAGGCCGGCTCCTCACCGAGCACGCGTGGGTTGGCCAGGATGCCCTTCGCCTTCGGCCTGCCTGGCGCCTTGAGGAAGCACGCCAGCACCGCGGAGGACAGACCGATGCAGCCTGCGAGGACGAACGCGCCCTGGTAGTCCCAGGCACCCACGACGACCGCGCCCACGCCGGACCCCACGAGGCCCGAGATCAGCTTCGAGCTGTAGACCATGCCGTAGTTGGAGGCGTTGTTGTTCTCACCGAAGTAGTCCGCCGTCATGGCCGCGAACAGCGGGAAGATCGCCCCGCCGCCGAAGCCGGACACCATGGAGCAGAACAGGAAGAACGGCATGCTGCCCATCTGACCGGACACCAGCACGCCGAACTGGGCGGAGCCCAGCACGAGGCAGACGATGATCAGCGTGTTGCGGCGGCCGTAGCGGTCCGAGATCCAGCCGATGACGCCGCGCCCGGTGCCGTTGACGATGGCCTTCAGGGACATCGCGGTGGCCACGATGCCGCCCGCGAAGCCCATGTCCTTGCCGAACGGCACCTGGAAGGCGATGCCGAAGATGTTGATGCCTGCCGTGCACAGCAGACAGAACCACATCATCCACAGGACGGGGGTACGGGCGGCTTCCTTCGGGGTGTACTGCTTGACCGCGGGCGGGTTCTTCTCCAGCGCGCGCCGGATCTTCGGGTCGTCGGTCGCCGTGAGGGGGTCGACGTGCGCGGGCCACCAGTTCTTCGGCGGGTCCTTGAAGAACCAGCCGGCCCGGCCACCACCAGGCACAGTCCGAGACCCACGGCGGTCAGCACCGTCTTGTAGTTGCTCAGATCCATGTAGCCGGTGAACAGGAATACGAAGGGCACCGAGCCGTAGGCGAAACCGCCGTTGACGAAGCCCGTCTTGCCGCCCTTGCGCTCCGGATACCACTTGCCGACCATGTTCACGGAGGTGGCATAGACCAATCCGGCACCGATGCCACTGCACATGCCGAAGCCGAAGTAGGCGACCATCACGCTCGGCGCGTACGCCAGCGACAGATAGCCCAGCAGGGTCCCGAGCGCGCCGAGCAGCATGGCCGTGCGCGCGGGCAGCCGCCCGCTCTCGCGCAGTTGTCCGGCAGGGAAGGCCACGGCCGCCTGGAAGAACACCCAGACGCCCATCAGCCAGAAGATGTGTCCGCTGTCCCATGCGTGGGCCTGGTGGAGTGTTTCCTCCGCCGACGTGAACGCGTACTCGGCGGAGCTGATGCCCATCATGCTCACCCAGGGCAGGATGACCATCCACCGGCGCGGCCGGCCCATGATGTCGACATCGGTCTCGCCGACCCGGTACACGCGGCCATTGCGATCCCTCACTTCGCGGTATGGAACCGACGTCGACGCTGACGTAGAGGTTGTCATCTCATTCTTTCCTTACCTCGAAAGGCTCAGCCGACGCCTCCTTTCCGGATCGCTTCGGGACTCGGTGTTCGACCATGAGCTGGCCCATGATGCACCGAGGATGCCGAGGACAGGGCACCCTGGGCCGACCCGAAGCTGATTCACCGGAAGGGAGATGTCGTCGCTGACGTTGCCGTCAGCTCGCTACTTGCTTCGAAAACGCCGCCGCCGACCTGGTCGGCAACGCCCTCCTCCTTTCGCCCGGCCTGCTGGTCGCCGTCGCTTGTGGGTCGTGGGTTGCGGACCGTGCTGTGCGACCGGTCGTCGAGCCGGGGATCTGCACCCGGTGACACGCCTCTCTGAGACTGTGAGATTCCTCTGAGTGCACTGAGTCTTCGCTAATCAGAGGGCATTGCATACAGTATGGATCTGGGATGGGCAGTAGTTTGAGCCTGGTGCGACTTGTTGTCCAGAGTTTGCGCAGAGGTATCTGCGAGGCGTCGCTGTGCCCTTGCGACAGCGGAGGCCGACATCCACGCCTGCCCATGCAGCCCGAGACGGCGGGAGGCGGCCGGTGCGGCGGCCGGGCTTCCCTGGCCCACGGCTTCGCCGTCGAAGGCGTTTCCCTCGGCGGCCGAGTCGTTGTCGCGAGCGGGAACGCCCGAGCCCGGCATCGACCTCACCGTCCGCCCGCGTGAGCCGGCAACCACCGCTTCGAATTCCGCCCACCCGGCGGCGCCCTTCGCCGCCTCGGCGCCGCCGCGCCTCCGAGCTGCCGACCGCCCGCAGCACCCTGCGCGCACCCGTGCGGTCAACGGGAAATTTGCACATTGCATACTAAAGCCAGTACGCTTGCCACCTGCACAAGCGTTTGCTTCTTCGACTCACGATACGGAGGGCCGCCTTGAGCGAGTCCCTGACCGCCGCGGCCTCCCGCCGCGTCGCTCGCCCTGCCCCGCTGCGTCAGGCCGTTTACGACGCATTGGTCGAGCTGATCATCAGCGGTGCCCTCAAGCCCGGCCAGCACCTGGTCGAGGGCGAACTCGCCGAGCAGCTGGGAGTGAGCCGCCAGCCGGTCCGCGAAGCGTTGCAGCGACTTCACACCGATGGGTGGGTGGACCTGCGCCCCGCCCAGGGCGCCTTCGTGCACAGCCCCTCACAGGAGGAGGTCGAGGAGCTGCTCAGCGTCCGCGCAGTACTGGAGAGCTACTCGGCTCAACTCGCCGCCCAGCACGCCGACCCCGCCGGCATCGAGCGGCTGCGGGAGCTGCAGAAGGAGGGCATGGAGGCAATCGCCGCCGATGACGCCGAGCGGCTGGTGGCGGCCAATACGGCCCTGCACGACCACATCGCCTCACTCGCCGGCAACAACGTACTGATGCAGCTGATCTCCCTGGTGAGCCGACGGGTCCGGTGGTACTACACACCCATCGCCAAGCCCCGCGGCAAGGACGCTTGGACCGAGCACGCCCAGCTCGTCGAGGCCATCGCCAACGGCGACGCGGACAAAGCAAGCAAGATCATGCGTCGGCACGCCGACCGCACCACCAGGCTCTACCGCACCTTGTTGCGCAAGGACTGAAAATTTTCGGCCGCTTCAACAGCCATGACCGGAGCCGGCGGTAGCTGTTTTCAGGACGGCGTGGCGCGACGCGCGCCCAGAGCTGGTGGCCGGCCCGTGCCCGCGCCGGCATGTCGATGAGCGGCTCCAGGCAGGCGTGCCGCCAGGTCGTTGCGCACCAGCTCGATGGGCCGACCGCCGAGTGGCGGCCGCCCTGCGAGAGACCTGCGTTCAGGACTGCGACGCTGGGACCGGCCGGCCCAGGGGGCGCACCCGCCGACCGGTCCCGCGCCCGTGTCACGCGCCGAGTCGCCTGTCAGCCCACGGAGGATATCCATGCGCTGAAACCGCGTGCCCGCCCGTGAACACGTTCTTGGGGTGCTGCGCCGGTCGCCGATGAGGAGGGCGAACCGGGGACCTCTTCCCTCGCGCCGTGCCTTCACTGCGCGTGCCTGCCGCTTTCCAGGTCGGCCGGGTTTCGGAGATGCTCTGGAATGTGTGTACAGTATCCCGAGGGGCTCTGGCAATCCTGGGGCGAGTACGAAGCACTGATCGACGCCATCACGGCAGGGGACGAGCAGCGGGCGCAGCAACTGACGCGACCGCCCGCCGCGGCCCCGCCCGCGCATGAGCGGGAGCGGACCGCGACGGACAACCGTCAGCCGTCAGCCGTGCGCGATGGTGCCGGCTAGGCCGGGGCCGTGCCGCTGCTCGCCTGCAGCGAACCGGCCCGGACGCGGCGCGCCGCGGGGCGGCCCGGCTGCCGCAGCAGCAGCGCGAGTGCCGCCGACGCCAGCCCGAGGCATCCGGCGAGGACGTACGCCCCGGAGTAGCCCCACGCCGCGACGACCGTCGCGCCCATACCACTGCCGGCGAGCCCGCCGACCAGCTTGGAGCTGTACACCAGCCCGTAGTTCTGGGCGTTGTTGTTCTCGCCGAAGTAGTCCGGGACCAGCGAGGCGAACATCGGGAAGAAGGCGCCCGAGCCGAACCCGGAGATGAAGGCGAAGAAGAGGAACAGCGGTTCGCTGCGGATGTCACCGGCCCACAGGACACCGAACTGCGACAGCCCCTCGATCGCGACCACCAGGAGCAGGGTCTGCTTCCGTCCGAGCCGGTCGGAGATCCAGCCGGTCACGCCGCGGCCGGTGCCGTTGATGATGGACATGATGCCCATCGACGAGGCGGCCACCAGCGGACCGAACCCCATCTCCTTCGCGAAGGGAACCTGGAAGGAGATACCGAAGATGGACACCCCCGAGGCCAGCACCAGGCAGAACCACATCAGCGGGAGCATCCCGGTGCGGATCGCCTCCATCGGCTCGTACTGCCGCACGGCCGGGGGGTTCTTGGACAGCGCCTTGTCGTTGGCCTGCTTGCTGTGCTGCAGCGGGTCGACATCCTCGGGCCACCAGTTCTTGGGCGGGTCCTTGAGGAACCAGCCGCAGATCGCGACGAACACCAGGACATAGACGCCCACCCAGTCGAGCACCGTGCGGTAGTTGCCGGTGTGGAAGGAGTAGGTGAACACGAAGATCATCGGTACGGCCCCGTAGGCGAACCCGCCGTTGACGAAGCCGGTCTTGCCGCCGCGCCGTTCCGGGTACCACTTGCCGACGATGTTGACGCAGGTCGAGTAGACCATGCCTGCGCCCGTGCCACCGAGGACACCGAAGCCCAGGATCGCCAGCGCCACGTTCGGCGCGTGGCTGAGGGCGAAGAAGCCCAGCCCGGCCAGAACGGCTCCGGTGAGCGTGGCGCCGCGGGCCGTGAGGATCCCGCGTTCTCGAAGTCGTCCCGTCGGGAAGGCAACTGCCGCCTGGAAGACCGTCCACACGCCCAGGACCCAGAACGTGTCGGTGGTCGACCAGTGGTGGGCCGAGGACAGGACCTCCTCGGCCGAACCGAAGGCGTACTCCGAGACGCTGATGGCCATCATGGCCACCCACGGGAGCAGAACCATCAGCAGCCGCGGGCCGCCCAGAAGGTCCCTGGCGCTCTCGCCGACGCGGTATACGCGCCCGTTGGCATCCGTGACCTCGCGATATGCGGGTCGTACAGGTGATGCGGTTGTCATGTCATTTTCCCCTTGCTCAAGAGACTTGCCAGCGCCCCCTGGCCGGTACTCCGCGTGGCAGTGCGGGGAGGTCCGACGGGCAGCGGCACCCGAGCCGGACCTGTCATGCGGGCGGTTATGCAAAGTGGTCATGCCGGTCCGCGCCGCAAGCGTTGGACGGCGGCAGCGGCGGCCCGCGTCGCCGTGCAGAAAGCCGCGGATGACGGGCCTGCGGGATCGCGGCGATCTCGGTGGTCACCAGGTCACCTCACTCGTTCGTCGCGCAAGGAAAGCGACGGCGCGGTCAACAGAAAAGTGAATACTGTATGCGCCGAGTAGGGACCTTAACTCCGGCGTGATCCAAGCGACCCCGAGTGGAAATTGATGCTTTGCACAAGAACGTTTAAAGGGGCGGCATAAGACTCCACCGGGTCGGGTCAACACCGGGCGGCACGCGCACCCGTGACAACATCCGACGAATGGCATACAGTATGCAATCTGCCAGGGGAGCCAGCAGCTCCCCGCTCGCCCGGACTTCAGGGAGCCGCTCCATGTCGTACCGCTCCGCTCTCTCCTACGTCTTGAGCAGCACCGTCGAGCCCTGCGCCGAGCAGACCGGCGCAAGCGGGAGGTTTCCCCGCGCCTCGGTGGCCGCCCTCGCAGAGGCAGGACTGCTCGGACTCACCGTCTCCCCCCACCTCGGCGGCGGCGGCCTCGGACTCGTCGAGGCCGCTGACGTCGTGACCCAGGTGTCCCGCGCATGCCCGGCCACCGGCGCTGTTCTCCGCTCCCACTACGCCGCGGTCGCCTGCGTCGAGGCGTACGGCACGCCTTGGCTGCGCCGGAGGATCGCCGAGGGGCATCACCTCAGCACCCTCGCCCTGACCGACGACGGCGGCGACGACGGCGGACCGAGCGGCGTGGCTCCGCCGGCGGGTTCGACGGCGACACGTACCGGTGACGTGGTGGCGCTGCGCGCCCGGAAGCGCGACGTGGTGGGGGCAGGAGAGGCCGACAGCTACGTCTGGTCCTCCCGGCCGGACGACGGAAGCGACAGGCCGGTCCTCTGGCTGGTCCCGGCGGACGCACCACGCCTGTTCGTGCCGGCCCGGCCCGACGGCGCGGGCCCGCGCGGCAGTTGCACGTCCACCGTCTGCGCCGACCCGGTACTGGTCCCGGCGAGCGCGAGACTCGGACGGAAGGGCGGCAGGCGCGACGACGTGCTGGGCACCGTCCTCGAGTGGCTGGCCACGCTGCCGGCCACGGGCCCGGCGCTCGCCGAGCGGGTCGGTGCCGAGGCACTCACCTGACGCCACACCCGCCTGACACCGGACGTTCCCGACGGTGGACGCAGACGTTGACGACTGCATACAGTATTCGTTGACGTAGAAGCCAACCACAGGGGCGCTCATATCGGACGAGCAGACCGGTCAGGCCAGGCCCGTCGATCAACCACCCCTTCGAATCCATCTTCGATCAGTCAAGGGATTCCCACATGCGCGACGGTCAGGCGGAGGCACCATGACGACGAGCGTCAAAGACGTGACGACGGAGGCCGCCATCAATGCGATCGTGGCCGCCCACCGCGGGCAACGCGGTCCGCTGCTGCCGATACTGCACGCCATCCAGGCGGAACTCGGCTGCGTGCCCCAGGAGGCGATTCCGCTTCTTGCCCGCGAACTCAACCTCTCCCGGGCGGACGTGCACGGGGTGGTGTCCTTCTACCATGACTTCCGCCACGAGCCCGGCCTGTACGACCGTGCGCATCTGCCGTGCCGAGGCCTGTCAGGCGCTCGGCGCGGACGCCCTGGTGACCTGTGCCCGCGACCGGGCGGGAGTCTCCCTCGGGGAGACGCGCGCCGACGGATCGGTCACCGTGGAGCAGGTCTTCTGCCTCGGCAACTGCGCGTTGGGGCCGTCCGTCGAGGTGAACGGCGAGGTGTTCGGACGCATGAGCGCAGAGCGCCTGCGCTCGGTACTGGACGAGGCGGTCTCCTCATGACTCAGGTGTCGAGCTCCCCGGTCTCTCCCGTCTCCCCGGTGACGGTGTACGTGCCCCGCGACTCGGCGGCGCGGTCCGTCGGCGCGGACGCTGTCGCGAACGCGATCCGGACGGCGGCTGCCGTTCAGGGCCGGCCGGTAGAGCTGGTGCGCAACGGGTCGCGCGGGATGCTCTGGCTGGAGCCACTGGTCGAGGTGGTCACGCCCGAGGGACGGATCGGCTACGGGCCGGTGGCGCCCTCGGACGTGGCGGGCCTGGTGGACGCCGGACTCCTGGACGGGGCGGACCACCCGCTGCGACTCGGTGTCGTGGACGAACTCCCCTGGCTGGCCCGCCAGTCACGGGTCACGTTCGCCAGGGTCGGGATCACGGACCCGCTCTCCCCCGAGGACTACGAGCGGCACGGCGGCCTCGCCGGCCTGCGCAAGGCCCTCGGCCTTCCGCCCGCCGACGTGATCACCGAGGTCACCGATTCCGGCCTGCGCGGCCGGGGCGGGGCGGGATTCCCGGCCGGCATCAAGTGGAAGACCGTCCACGACTGCGCCGACGAGCTGAAGTTCGTCTGCTGCAACGCCGACGAGGGCGACAGCGGCACCTTCGCGGACCGCATGGTCATGGAGGGCGACCCGTTCATGCTCATCGAGGGCATGACGATCGCCGCCCACGCGGTCGGCGCGCGCGAGGGCTACCTCTACATCCGCTCCGAATACCCCGACGCGGTGGCCACGATGCGCGCGGCGATCGGGATCGCACGCGAGCGGGGCTGGCTCGGGGAGCGCGTCCTCGGCTCCGACCTCACCTTCGACCTGCACGTCCGCGTCGGCGCGGGCGCGTACATCTGCGGTGAGGAGACCTCCATGCTGGAGAGCCTGGAGGGCAAGCGCGGCATGGTCCGTGCCAAGCCGCCCATCCCCGCGATCGAGGGGCTCTTCGGCAAGCCGACGGTGGTCAACAACGTCCTCACCCTCGCCACCGTCCCGGCAATCCTCGCGGACGGCGCGAAGGCGTACCAGGAACTCGGCGTGGAACGCTCGCGCGGCACCCAGGTCTTCCAGCTCGGCGGCAACATCGCACGCGGCGGCATCGTGGAGACGGCGTTCGGTGTCACCCTGCGCGAACTCGTCGAGGACTACGGCGGCGGCACGCTCACCGGGCGCCCGGTGCGCACCGTGCAGGTCGGCGGGCCCCTGGGCGCCTACCTGCCGACGTCGACGTTCGATCTGCCCATGGAGTACGAGGCGTTCGCCGCGGCCGGCGCGATGCTCGGCCACGGCGGCGTCGTGGTCTTCGACGACACCGTGGACATGGCCGCACAGGCCCGCTTCGCGATGGAGTTCTGCGCCGCGGAGTCCTGCGGCAAGTGCACGCCCTGCCGCGTCGGTTCGGTACGAGGGGTCGAGGTGATCGACCGGATCGTGGCCGGCGAGGACCGCGACGACAACCTCGCTCTGCTCGAGGACCTCTGCGAGCTGATGACCGACGGTTCGCTGTGCGCCATGGGCGGATTGACGCCGATGCCGGTGCGCAGCGCCATCACACACTTCTCCGACGACTTCCTCGCAAGGGGGAGGGCACGGCATGACACTGCTCAAGGAGCCCGACTTCGGAACCCCGGAACGGCCCGGCGAGGCGAAGGTCTCGGTCGAGGTCGACGGACTGCCCGTCACGGTGCCCGAGGGCACCTCGGTGATGCGCGCGGCGGCGCTCGCCGGTATCGACATACCCAAGCTCTGTGCCACCGACAGCCTGGAGCCGTTCGGATCCTGCCGGCTGTGCGTGGTGGAGGTCGACGGCCGCCGCGGCACCCCGGCGTCCTGCACCACCCCGTGCGCCGACGGCATGGTGGTGCGGACGCAGACGCCCAAGGTGGAGAAGCTCCGCCAGGGGGTCATGGAGCTGTACATCTCCGACCATCCGCTGGACTGCCTGACCTGCTCGGCCAACGGCGACTGCGAACTGCAGGACATGGCAGGCGTCGTCGGACTGCGCCAGGTGCGGTACGGCTACGAGGGCGAGAACCACCTCGACGCCGCGCCGGACCTGAGCAACCCCTACTTCGACTTCGACCCCGCCAAGTGCATCGTCTGCTCCCGCTGCGTCCGCGCCTGCGGCGAGGTGCAGGGCACCTTCGCGCTGACCATCGAGGGCCGCGGCTTTGACTCCAAGGTCTCCCCCGGCGCGGGTGGGTCGTTCATGGACTCCGAGTGCGTCTCGTGCGGCGCCTGCGTGCAGGCCTGCCCGACGGCGACGCTGCAGGAGCGGTCGGTCGTCCAGCTCGGCATGCCGTCCCGCTCGGTGATCACGACCTGTGCGTACTGCGGGGTCGGCTGCTCGTTCAAGGCCGAGCTGCGCGGCGACGAACTGGTCCGGATGGTGCCGTACAAGGACGGCGGGGCCAACGAGGGGCACTCCTGCGTCAAGGGCCGTTTCGCCTTCGGATACGCGACCCACCCCGACCGGGTCATGAAGCCCATGGTCCGCGAGAAGATCACGGACCCGTGGCGCGAGGTCGAGTGGGAGGAGGCCATCCGGACGGTCGCCCGGAAGATGCTCGCCATCCAGGAGACGTACGGCCCGAGTTCGATCGGCGCCATCAGCTCCTCGCGGTGCACCAACGAAGAGGTCTACGTCGTCCAGAAGATGGTGCGCGCGGCCTTCGGCAACAACAACGTCGACACCTGTGCCCGCGTCTGCCACTCCCCCACCGGGTACGGGCTGAAGCAGACCTTCGGCGAGTCGGCCGGCACGCAGGACTTCCGCTCGGTGGCCAAGGCCGACGTCATCATGGTGATCGGCGCCAACCCCACCGACGGGCACCCGGTGTTCGGCTCGCGGATGAAGCGCCGGCTGCGCGAGGGCGCGAAGCTGATCGTGGTCGACCCGCGCCGTATCGACCTGGTGCGCTCGCCGCACATCGAGGCCGCACACCACCTGCAGCTCAGGCCGAGCACGAACGTCGCCGTCATCAACTCCATGGCGCACGTGGTGGTCACCGAAGGCCTGGTCGACCGGTCCTTCGTCGCCGAGCGGTGCGAAGCATTCGACGAGTGGGCCGAGTTCGTGGCCCTGCCGGAGAACAGCCCGGAGGCCACCGAACCCATCACCGGGGTGCCGGCCGGGGAACTGCGCGCCGCAGCCCGGCTGTACGCGCAGGCGCCCAACGGGGCCATTTACTACGGCCTCGGCGTGACCGAGCACAGCCAGGGCTCCACGATGGTCATGGGGATGGCGAACCTCGCGATGGCGTGCGGCAACATCGGCCGCGAGGGTGTCGGGGTCAACCCGCTGCGCGGCCAGAACAACGTGCAGGGCTCCTGCGACATGGGCTCCTTCCCGCACGAGTTCACCGGCTACCGCCATGTCTCCGACGACGCCGTGCGCACCGTGTTCGAGGAGCTGTGGGGCCGTTCGCTGCTGCCCGAGCCGGGGCTGCGGATCCCCAACATGTTCGACTCGGCGATCGACGGTTCGTTCCGGGGCCTGTTCGTGCACGGCGAGGACATCGCCCAGTCCGATCCGAACCTGCGGCACGTCACCGCCGCGCTCGAGGCGATGGACCTGGTCGTGGTGCAGGATCTGTTCCTGAACGAGACGGCCAAGTTCGCGCACGTCTTCCTGCCCGGCGCGTCGTTCCTGGAGAAGGACGGCACCTTCACCAACGCCGAGCGCCGGATCAACCGGGTGCGTGCGGTGATGAAGCCGAAGACGGGCAAGCACGAGTGGCAGATCGTCTGCGAGATCGCCACCGCCATGGGCTACCCCATGTCCTACGACCACCCGAGCCAGATCATGGACGAGATCGCCCAGGTCACACCGACCTTCACCGGTGTCTCCTTCGACCTGCTGGACAAGCTCGGCAGCGTCCAGTGGCCGTGCAACGAGCAGGCGCCAGAAGGCACGCCGACGATGCACGTCGACGGGTTCGTCCGCGGCAAGGGCAGGTTCGTGGTCACGTCGTACGTGCCGACGGACGAGCGCACCACCTCGCGCTTCCCGCTGGTGCTCACCACGGGCCGGATCCTCAGCCAGTACAACGTCGGGGCGCAGACGCGCCGTACGGACAACGTGGCGTGGCATCCCGAGGACATCCTGGAGCTCCACCCGCTGGATGCCGAGAACCGCGGCATCACCGACGGCGACATGGTGACGCTGGCCAGCCGGGTCGGCAGTACGACGCTGCGCGCGCGGGTGTCCGACCGGATGCCGCCGGGCGTCGTCTACACGACGTTCCATCACCCGGTGACCGGCGCCAACGTCGTCACCACCGAGAACTCGGACTGGGCGACCAACTGTCCGGAGTACAAGGTGACCGCCGTGCAGGTCGGCCTCGCCCACCCGCTCGGGCGGCACGCCACCGAGTCCGTCGAGACCGGCCGGCTCGCGGAGGTGGACTGAGATGACCGCCACCGTGCCGTCCGAGCAGCGCATGGCGAACCAGATCGCCGCCAACTTCCGCCACGTCCCCGCCGACACCGCCGCCGAGGCGATCGCCGCCCACATCCGCCGGTTCTGGGACCCGCGGATGCGCGGGCGGCTGCAGGAGCTGGTGGATGACGGGGCGGACGGCCTGGATCCCGTGGTCCTCGCCGCGGCTCAGCTGCTGCGTCAGCCGCAGGAGGCCTCGGCCGGCTGACCCGCCCGACACCGGCAGCGCCTCATCTCCGCTCTGCTGGAGGGGAGATGAGGCGCTGCGGTGTGTACGGAGCCCGAAGGGGCTCAGGCGGCGGCGACGTCGTCCAGGCCCCGGCTGGTGACGAGCCGTACCTGCCCGCTGCCGAGGTGGTAGGAGAGGCCGACGACCGCGGCCCGCCCGCCGACGACCTCGGGTGAGCGGTTCAGCAGCAGGTCCACAGTGTGCCGTATGTGCTCGTTCACGACGTCGGCCTCCTCGCTCAGCCCCACCGCCCGCGCGGCCAGCACGCTGGGTGCGACACGCTCGACGACGTCGCGCACATACCCGGCGGGAGTCAGCCCCTCCGCCACGGTGGCGCACGCGGCGCGGACCGCTCCGCAGGCTTCGTGTCCGAGCACCACGACGAGGGGACAGCCGAGTTGGGCCACGCCGTACTCGATACTGCCGAGCACCTCCGGGCCCAGCACGTGGCCGGCGGTGCGCACCACGAACAGGTCGCCGAGCCCACGATCGAAGAGGATCTCTGCGGCCAGTCGCGAGTCGGAGCATCCCAGGACCACGGCGAAGGGATGCTGACCGGGTACCAGAGTGGCGCGGTGCGCGGCGTCCTGGTTCGGATGCTCAGGGTCTCCGTCGACGAAGCGCTGATTGCCCGTCAGGAGGATGTCGAGGGCCTGTGCCGCGGTGGGTGTCTGAGTGTTCTGCATGAAATCAGGATGACTAGATTCCATACTGTATGCAATAGGTCGGAGCGGTTCCGAGTGCACACGCGGGGACTCCGCGACATACGCGGGGACTCGCCGAGCCGACCCTTGCCGGCGTTCCCATCAGGCGGATTCGGACCGCCCTACTGTTGCATACAGTATCCGATCCTCTATCCTCGTTCGATCGAGAGGTTTCCGTGGTGACGCGTTGACGGCGGAAGCCCCACACAGCCAGGAAAGCACTGCCCTTCAAAAACCACTGCTCGAGGCCCATTGGTCCGGTCCCGCGCTGTCCGGTCGCACACGGCCGGTACCGCAAGGTGAAGCACATCACGGTCCGCCTGCGTCGGCCCGCACCCGCCTCGCGGGGAGGCCCGAACACAGATCCTGCCTCTAACCCTCCTCTGACGAGAGATACAGGACATGTCTGCTGAAGAACCCGCACACCATCCTCCCCAGCGCATAGGCGTGGTCGCCGAGTCCGTCCCCGGGGAGACGCGCGTCGCGGCAACCCCCGCGACGGTGCGTCTGCTGCTGGGGCTCGGCTACGAGGTCGTGGTCGACCCGGAGGCCGGTGAGGCGTCCGGCTTCGCCGACCAGGCTTACGTCGATGCCGGCGCGGAAGTCGGCGAGGCCTGGGACGCGGATGTCGTCCTGAAGGTGAACGCCCCCTCCGGCACGGAGATCGCCAGGCTGCGTGAGGGCGCGACCGTGGTCGCCCTGCTGGCACCGGCGCAGAAGCCCGAACTGCTCCAGGCGCTCGCCGACGCCGGCGTGACCGCTCTCGCTCTGGACGCCGTACCGCGCATCTCGCGCGCACAGTCGATGGACGTGCTGTCCTCGATGGCGAACATCGCCGGCTACCGCGCGGTCATCGAGGCCGCGCACGTCTTCGGACGGTTCTTCACCGGCCAGGTCACCGCGGCCGGCAAAGTGCCGCCGGCGAAGGTCCTGGTGGCCGGCGCGGGTGTGGCCGGACTGGCGGCGATCGGCGCCGCTTCCAGCCTCGGCGCGATCGTGCGCGCCACCGACCCGCGCCCGGAGGTCGCGGACCAGGTGAAGTCGCTGGGCGGCGAGTACCTCCCGGTGAACGTCGCTCAGGATCAGCAGGCGAGCACCGACGGGTACGCCAAGGCGACCTCCGCCGACTACGACCGCGCTGCCGCCGAGCTCTACCACGAGCAGGCCAAGGACGTGGACGTCGTGATCACCACCGCGCTGATCCCGGGCCGGCCCGCGCCGCGCCTGCTGACGGCCGAGGACGTGGCGGTCATGAAGCCGGGCAGCGTCATCGTGGACATGGCCGCCGTCCAGGGCGGCAATGTCGAGGGCACGGTCGCGGGCCGGGCGGTGGTGACCGACAACGGCGTGACCATCATCGGCTACACCGACCTGGCCTCCCGGCTGCCCGCACAGGCCTCCCAGCTGTTCGGCACCAACATGGTGAACCTGCTGAAGCTGCTCACGCCCGGCAAGGACGGGCAGCTGACCATCGACTTCGACGACGTCGTGCAGCGGGCCGTGACCGTGGTGCGGGACGGCGCCGTCACCTGGCCGCCGCCGCCCGTCGCGGTCTCGGCCGCCCCCGCGGTGCAGGCCACGACGGCGCCCGCCAAGCCCGAACCCAGGCAACCGAAACTGCCGCCTGCGGGACGCTACGGCCTGATCGGGGTCGGCATGCTCGCGATGCTCCTGCTGGTGGCCTTCGCCCCCGCGCAGCTCGCCGCGAACTTCACCGTGTTCGCGCTGGCGGTGGTGATCGGCTACTACGTCATCGGCAAGGTGCACCACGCGCTGCACACACCGCTGATGTCGGTGACCAACGCGATCTCCGGGATCGTCGTGATCGGCGCCCTGCTGCAGATCGGGCACGAAGCAGGCTCGTCACCGCGCTGTCCTTCGTGGCGCTCCTGCTGACGAGCGTCAACATCTTCGGCGGCTTCGCCGTCACCCGCCGCATGCTGTCCATGTTCTCGAAAGGCTGAGCCGACATGACCTTCACGACGGCCTCCCACGCGGCCGACCTGGTCGCCGCCCTGTTGTTCATCCTCAGCCTGGCCGGCCTGTCCCAGCACCGCACCTCCCGCGCCGGCGTCGTCTACGGAATCGCCGGCATGGGCCTCGCGCTGGTCGCCACGATCGTGGTGGCGGCGCAGGGCATCAGCATCGGCGCGGTGTCCCTGATCATGCTGGCCATGGCGCTCGGCGCGGTGATCGGCCTGTGGCGGGCTCGCCGGGTCGAGATGACGCAGATGCCCGAACTGATCGCGGTGCTGCACAGCTTCGTCGGCCTCGCCGCAGTGCTGGTGGGCTGGAACAGCTACCTGGAGGTGGAGTCGCACGGCGATGCGCAGGACCGGATCGGGGCCGGTCTGCTGGCCATCCACCACGCCGAGGTGTTCATCGGCATCTTCATCGGCGCGGTCACCTTCACCGGGTCGATCGTCGCGTACCTCAAGCTCTCGGCGCGGATCAAGTCCCGTCCGCTGATGCTGCCGGGCAAGAACGCGCTGAACGTCGGTGCGCTCGGCGCCTTCGTCGCGCTGACGGTCTGGTTCACCATCCGCCCGAACCTGCCGCTGATGGTCGCGGTGACCGTGCTGGCGCTGGCCCTGGGCTGGCACCTGGTGGCCTCGATCGGCGGCGGGGACATGCCCGTCGTCGTCTCCATGCTGAACAGCTACTCGGGCTGGGCGGCGGCCGCGGCCGGCTTCCTGCTCGACAACGACCTGCTCATCGTCACGGGCGCGCTGGTCGGCTCCTCCGGTGCCTATCTGTCCTACATCATGTGCAAGGCGATGAACCGCTCGTTCATCTCCGTCATCGCGGGCGGTTTCGGCATCGAGGCGCCGGCCGGCCGCGACGAGGAGCAGGGGGAGCACCGCGAGGTGGGCGCCGCGGAGGCGGCCGAGATGCTCGCCCAGGCCCGCTCGGTGATCATCACCCCCGGCTACGGCATGGCCGTCGCCCAGGCCCAGCACCCGGTCGCGGAGCTGACGCGACAGCTGCGCGAGCGTGGCGTCGAAGTCCGCTTCGGCGTCCACCCCGTCGCCGGGCGCCTGCCCGGGCACATGAACGTGCTGCTGGCCGAGGCGAAGGTGCCGTACGACGTCGTCCTGGAGATGGACGAGATCAACGACGACTTCGCCGACACCTCGGTCGTACTGGTCATCGGCGCGAACGACACCGTCAACCCGGCCGCGACCGACGACCCGAGCAGCCCCATCGCCGGCATGCCGGTGCTGCGGGTCTGGGAGGCGGAGCACATCATCGTCTTCAAGCGGTCCATGGCCTCCGGCTACGCGGGCGTGCAGAACCCGCTCTTCTTCCGCGAGAACAGCAGCATGCTCTTCGGCGACGCCAAGCAGAGCGTGGAGGAGATCCTGCAGGCGCTCAGCACCGACGGCCGACGCGAGGCGGCTCCGGCCACACGTCAGGTGACGGCGGCGGGTTAGTGCCGCATCAAGCAGCGTTCGCCCTGTCATCGATCTCGCGTAGGCGTTCGGCGGCGGCGTGCTCGTTCCGCCGTGAATGATGTAGCGGCGGAACATGCTGCCCTGTTCCTTGTGGCTTGCGTGGTCGGTGCCACCCAGTGCGCAAAGCGGTGAACTGGGTTTCGATGGTTCAGCCAGGAGCTGTTGGTCGGCGTGTAGGCGAACTCGACGCTGCCGGCTGCGGCCCAGTCGCCGACTCGGGTGTCGTTCTTCGTGGTCAGGTGCGGGGAGAAGTTGTCGAGTAGAGCTTCTCCTTGCCCAGGTCGTAGGCGGCGAGGCGGTGTCCGACTCCGAGTGGGCGGGTGCAGGTCGCCCGTCGGCGGGGCCTGGGCTCGCGGTCAGGGTCCTTGTGCCGTCCGCCGCTCTCGGCCCACTGCCGCCCGGGGTGGGGCTGGAGGTTCAGCGGCCCGAACTCGGCCATGCAGAGGACGACTTCCGACTCGCCTTTCTCGGGTATGACCTCGCCGTCGGCGATCGCGTGACAGCACCATCTGGGCCCGCCGCCAGGTCACCACGGAACCGGTGCCTCTGCGGATGATCCGCAGCAACCGCCTGCCCTCGTCGTCATCAATCTCCCGGACCCGCACGCGTTCAGCCACGTGATCGTTCCGGCCGTCCGGTGCCGCCCGGCGCAGCAACCGGGCGACCCACGGGGTTCAGGGCACAGCGGCCGCCCTGTCACGGCTGATCCGGTGCGGTACCCGCCGAGTACCTGATCCGTTGTCAAGAGCGCGCGCAGGCGGGCTTCGTGCGCGGCCTGCTCGACGACACCTGGGATGTGGCTCTCCGGGAGCCGGCCACCGCTGAAACGGCGCTACCCGTGCTCCGCACCGCGGTGACGCCCAGGTAGTCGGAGAGTCAGCCGGCAACCGCCCGGCCGACGCCATTGATCCCGAACAGCGACACCGAGGGGGTCTGCCGGTGCCGCGCCGGCTGGTCCCACGTGGTGAAACGATGGGACGCCGCCCACCGCGCGGGCCGCCAGGCGGACATGCCCACGAGCGCGACCTCCGCGACCGACGGCCCTTCTCGGCCGGATGTCCGGCCACCGTGGCCGACGTCACCGCTTCCAAGCGGTGACGTCGGCCCTCCTCGTGTCGTTCAGACCGCGCCGGCACCCCGAAGCTCTGCGATCTCCTCGGGGGCGTAGCCGAGTGAGCCGAGCACCTCCGCGGTGTGCTCGCCGAGCAGCGGCGGGCGCTTCACCTCCACCGGGGAATCGGACAGCCGCAGCGGGCAGCCGACGGTCTTGAAGGAGCCGCGCTCGGGGTGATCCACCTCGACCACGGTGCCCAGCTCCGCGAGCGTCTCGTCCTCGATGAGTTCCTTCGTCGAAAGGATCGGGCCGCACGGGATGTCATGAGCGTTGAGCCGCTCCATGACCTCCCACTTCGTGAGCCCGGACGTCCACGTCTCGATCAGCCCGAAGACCTTGTCCAGTTTGTCCAGGCGCGCCTCGGGGGTCGCCCACTCGGGGTCCTCGGCGAGCTCCGGGCGGCCGATCAGCTCGGTGATCGGCTTCCAGCCGACGGGCTGGACGATGACGTAGACGTAGTCGTTGGGCCCGCCCGGGGCGCACTTCACGGCCCAGCCGGGCTGGCCGCCGCCGGAGGCGTTGCCCGAGCGCGGCACCTCGTCGCCGAAGACCTCGTTGGGGTACTCGTTCAGGGGACCCTGCGCCAGCCGCTGCTGGTCACGGAGCTTGACACGGCAGAGGTTGAGAACGGCGTCCTGCATGGCCACCATGACGCGCTGGCCGCGCCCGGTGTGCGTGCGCTGGTAGAGGGCGGCCAGGACGCCGCCCACCAGGTGGATGCCGGTGCCGGAGTCGCCGATCTGGGCGCCGGTGGCGGTGGGCGGTCCGTTCTCGAAGCCGGTGGTGCTCATGGCGCCGCCCATGGCCTGCGCCACGACCTCGTAGGCCTTGAAGTCCGCGTACCGGCCGGGGCCGAAACCCTTGATGGAGGCGTAGATCAGCCGCTCGTTCAGTTCCTGCAGCCGCTCCCAGGCGAATCCGAAACGCTCCATCACGCCCGGGCCGAAGTTCTCCACCAGGATGTCCGCGTCCCGGACCAGCCGCGTGAACACCTGCTTGCCCTGGTCCGTCTTCATGTTGACGGTGATGCTGCGCTTGTTGCAGTTCAGCATCGTGAAGTACAGGCTGTCCACGTCGGGCAGGTCACGCAGCTGTCCGCGGGTGATGTCCCCCGGCCGGGGGCCTCCACCTTGATGACGTCCGCGCCGAGCCAGGCCAGGATCTGCGTGGACGAGGGTCCTGACTGGACGTGCGTCATGTCGACGACACGGATTCCCTCGAGTGCCCTGCTCATCATTCCTCCTGAGCGCCTCGACAGCGCCTGGTCGTATGTGGTCTGGGTCGTCGTTCCGGGCGCGTACGTGCCAGTGTGTGGCCGCTGAGAGCGACGCTCCTCGGGACGTGCTCAAGCGCCGTGCGGAGGTCCGCGGGTGTCGCGGGCCTTCGGCGGAGCCGAGGGGCGGGGAGATCTCCCGGGCCCGTCGCACTCCCTTCCGCGTCAGGCGGCACTGCGGTTCCCGCGCGAGCGAGCCTGGGATCAGTGGGTTGTATACTGTATTCAGTTCTACGGCCTGGTGAGTCGGGATGTCCAGACCCTGGGCCGGGCCTCGTGGATCCAGCAGACGGCCACGTCACCGATCAGCCGCGAACGGCGCCGCTCACCCTGACCTCACCGATGTCCAGCCGTTCCTCGCCCGCATAGACGTTCATCGACGCCCCACGCAGGAATCCGATGAGCGTCAGGCCCATCTCCCTGGCGAGGTCCACGGCGAGAGACGACGGCGCGGACACCGCGGCGAGCACGGGAATCCCCGCCATCACGGCCTTCTGCACCAGCTCGAAGGAGGCCCGCCCACTGACCATCAAGGTGGCACCGCTCAGGGGGAGGTGGCCCGCCGCGAGCGCCCATCCCACGACCTTGTCCACCGCGTTGTGCCGACCGACGTCCTCCCGGAGGCACATCAGCTCCCCCGCGGCATCGAACAGACCCGCCGCGTGAAGCCCGCCGGTGCGGTCGAAGACCTTCTGCGCCGCGCGCAGCGTATCGGGCAGGGTGGCGATGACCTCCGGAGTCAGTCGCAGCGGATCCGCGTCGACGGACCATCGGCTGGTGGCGCGAACCGCGTCCAGACTCGCCTTGCCGCAAAGGCCGCACGACGAGGTGGTGTAGAAGCTGCGCTCCACTGAAGGGCCGGGCGGCTCGACCCCCGGAGAGAGGGCCACATCGAGCACGTTGAAGGTGTTGCCGCCGTCCGCCGTGGCTCCCGCGCAGTACCGAACGGCCGCGATCTCGGAAGCGAACCCCACGACACCCTCGCTGACCAGGAAACCGCGGGCGAGGTCGAAGTCGTCTCCGGGCGTCCGCATGGTTATCGCGAGCGGCCGCCCGCCGACCCGGATCTCCAGGGGCTCCTCGGCCGCCAGCATGTCCGCCCGCGCGGCCCGCCGGCCCTCGGTGAGGCGCATGACCCGGTATCGGCTGACTCTGCGTCCCATATGACGTCCTCTCGGCGTTGGACCCCGTTGCCCAGGCACCCCCGAAGTTGTGCATACAGTATACAGTCACCGGGCGGAACGGGCGAGACCGGTGCAGAAGGAGCCCCAGGCGCGAACCCGCCCGACGCCCTCGCCCTAGCCCTCGCTTCCTCGCCCTCGCGCTCCACCGCTGCCGCAGCCGCGGCGCCGCCACACCGTGAAGCAACCTGGTGCCGCCGCCCGGGGTGCAGCAGCCGACGCTGACCATCACTCAGTACGCATCACGCGCAAGGAGTCCGTCGACCCGGGCACGCCGCTGCGGCTCCCGGACACGACCACGACCACGTCGCCGGGACGGCATACGCCCATGGTCAGCAGAACCCGGCTCAGTTCGGCCGGCATCGTCTCCGCGGTGGTGGCCGGTGCCAGCACGGCGGAGACGATGCCCCAGGAGACCGCCAGTTGAGCCCGCACCGACTCGTCGTGTGTGAAGGCGAGCAGCGGCAGCGGCGATCGCTGCCGTGCCAGGCGCCGCGCGGTGTCGCCGGTACGGGTGTAGCAGATCAGCGCCACCGCCCCGAGCCGTCTGCCCACGTCACACGCCGCTGCCGCGATCGCGTCACCGGTACCGCCGTCCGCGTCGGCCTCCTCCGCCGCGGACCACACGAACACGTCCCCCCGCGTCGGCGCCCCCTCGGCCTCCTTGACGATGCGCGCCATCGTCGCCACCGTGTGCGCCGGATACGCCCCGACACTGGTCTCGGCGGAGAGCATCACCGCGTCCGCCCCGTCGAGGACGGCATTGGCCACGTCCGATACCTCCGCGCGGGTGGGCTGCCGTTCGGAGATCATCGAGTCGAGCATCTGGGTCGCCACGATGACCGGCTTCGCCGCCTGGCGGCACAGGCGAATGGCTCGCTTCTGCACCAGCGGAATCTGCTCCAGCGGCATCTCGACGCCAAGATCACCGCGCGCCACCATCAGTCCGTCGAACGCCTCGACGATCGCCGGGAGATCCTCGACGGCCTCCGGCTTCTCGAGCTTGGCTATCACGGGCACCTGCCTGCCGACCTCGTCCATGACGGCCCGCGCGAGCTTCACCTCGTCGGGAGCGCGGACGAACGACATGGCGACCATGTCGACACCGACCTCCAGCGCGAACCTCAGGTCCTCGAGGTCCTTCTCCGACAGGGGTGGAACGCTGACTGCGACTCCTGGCAGTGAGATGCCCTTGTTGTCGCTGACCGGGCCGCCGTGCACGACTCGGCACCGGATGTCACGGCCGGTGATGTCGAGTACCTTCAGCTGGATCTTGCCGTCGTCGACGAGCAGCTGGTCGCCCGGCAGCACGTCGCCCGCCAGGCCACGGTAGGTGGTGGAGACCCGGTCGTGGTCGCCGGGGCAATCGGCCGTGGTGATCACGATCTGCTCGCCGGCCGACCAGACCACCGGTCCGGCCGCGAACCGCCCCAGCCGGATCTTCGGGCCCTGGAGGTCGGCGAGTACGCCGACGGCGCGTCCTCGTTCTTCGGCGATCTCACGGATCGTGCGGTACAGGGACAAGTGGTCGGCGCGTGTGCCATGGCTGAAGTTCAGCCGGGCCACGTCCATTCCGGCGTCGAGGAGGTCCGCCAGTCGCGGCGCGGTGCCGGTGGCGGGTCCAAGCGTACAAACGATCTTCGCGCGGCGGTTCACCGCGTCTCCTCCCCGGCGGTGTACCGCCTCGGTTCCTGTGTGTCACTGACTGGCGCTGATGTGGCGACTGGAGGGGGTGGGAGCCTGCCGGGCCTCCGCTCATGCGGGGCCGTCCACCCGCAAGGCCCGGCAGGCCGCTGAGGGCGGAGCGATGCCCCGCCTGTTTCAGGTGGCGCGATGTCGAGCCTGCTGGTCGTCGACCGCGCTGGACACGGAGGTTCCGTGGTGGACCGGGTTGTCGTCCCTTTCGTCGGCCTCTAGCCGGGATCCGTCTGGCTTTGCCGGCCAGGGGTGTTGGCCGGCCCCGACGCGTCGGGCCCACAGGTACGTGAGAGAAGGTCCGTGGCGGCGTGGACGGTGCGCAGCGTCGGCGCGTCGGCGCCCGTGATGTCCGCCATCTCCACAACAGCCGACACGATGGCGTCGAGTTCCAGCTGCTTGCCCGCTTCGAGGTCCTGCAGCATGGAGGTCTTGTGGTGTCCCACGTTCTCCGCGCCCCGCAGCCGCTTCTCGATCGAGATCTCCGGGGTGCTGCCGACCCTGGCGGCGATGTCGAGGGTCTCCTCCATCATCCGGGCCACCAGTTGCCGGGTGTACGGATTCTGGCAGATCTCGACCATCGTGGCTCGAGTGAGTGCGCTGAGGGGGTTGAAGGCGACGTTGCCCATCAGCTTGATCCAGATGTCGTCGCGGAGGTTGGCCTCCACCGGGGACTTCAGCCCTCCGGCGATCATGGCCTCGCTCAGCGCCTCGCAGCGGTCACTGATCTGGCCCGAGGGTTCGCCGATGGAGAAGCGGGTGCCCTCCAGGTGCCGGATCACGCCCGGCGCCTCGATGACCGTGGCCGGATAGACCACGCAGCCGATGGCCCGCTCCGGCGGCAGCACGGCGCTGGTGGCTCCGCCGGGGTCGACCGCCTCGATCCGGCGCCCCTCGTACGGCCCGGGGAGCTTGTGGAAGTACCACCACGGGATGCCGTTCTGGGCCGCGACCACGGCTGTGGATTCGCCGAGCAGCGGCTTCACCAGGGACTCGCAGGACGGGTAGCTGTGCGCCTTCAGCCCGAGGAAGACGTAGTCGACGGGCCCGACCTCGTCCGGGTCGTCCGTGGCGTGCGGATGCGCCACGAAGTCACCGCGCGGACTGATCACGCGCACTCCGTCTTCCCTCATGGCACGCAGGTGGTCCCCGCGCGCGATCAAGTGGACTTCGGCGCCACCTCGGTGCATGGCGGCGCCCCAGTAGGCACCGATCGCGCCGGCACCGACGACTGCAATCCTCACTGTGGCTCCTCTCCCTAGGGAATGAATACTGTATGCAGTCGACGAGGTGAGTGTCCATGCCTTGAACGGCAAGGTCCCATACTGTCTTTCGTCGACCGTATACTGGAGCCACTCGCGCCCCGGGCTCGTCATGCCCAGGACAGCGGCATACCCAGAACCGGGGAGTTGGCAATGACGGATCGCAGTCCCACGCTGGCAGCTGAACGCAGAGGCTCCGCAGGGGGACCCGCGCGGCGCGCGGTGCGCGCGGTGCAACGGCCGGTACCGCTGAGGCAGGCGGTCTACGACGCCATCGCCGACATGATCATCACGCGGGTACTGGAGCCCGGTGAGCACCTCGTGGAGACAGAACTCGCCGACCAGCTCGGCGTGAGCCGTCAGCCGGTACGAGAAGCCCTGCAGCGCCTCCACACCGAAGGCTGGGTCGACCTCCGCCCCGCACAGGGAGGGTTCGTCCACATCCCCACCGAAGAGGAGGCCGACCAGCTGATGGCGGTGCGCGTCCTCCTGGAGTCGGAATCCGCCCTCCTGGCCGCCGAGCGGGCCACTTTGGAGGACATCGAGCGTCTGTGGGAACTCCAGCGGGCCGGAGAGAAGGCACTCGCCGGCAACGACACCGAAGCACTCGTCCGAGCCAACGCCGACCTGCACGCATACCTCATGCACATGGCCGGGAACAAGGTGCTCAGTGAGCACATCGCCATGGTCGATCGGCGCATGCGCTGGTATTACGCACCGATCGCGCTCGTACGCGGGCGCAAGGCCTGGGACGAGCACGCCTCCATCATCAGAGCCGTTGCCGCCCACGACGCCCAGCACGCCGGTGAACTGATGCGTCGCCACACGGAGAGGACACGCACCATGTACGCGCAGGAGCAGCATGAAGCCTCCGCGAGCATGGCTGACAGCTTGGGCGCTGTCCGCCCGTGAAGGCAGTGGGGCGGCGGCCGTCCGAGGACGACGGTCGGTACCGCGCGCGGTCCGCCGGCTAACCGCCGATGGCGGACATAGGGCGTTGGGGCTGCAGGAACGAGGGGTCGTCGAGTCCGGAGCCGGCCTTCTTGCCCCGCGTCGCCGTCCGCCAGAGCTCGGCGATCAGCTGGTCGCTCCCACCGCTGCGCAACGCTGCTCGCAGATCGGTTTCCTCGCGGGCGAAGAGGCAGGTGCGGACCTGGCCGTCCGCGGTGAGCCGGGTGCGGTCACAGGTTCGGCAGAAGGGCCGGGTCACCGAGGCGATCACCCCCACCGCGGCCGGTCCGCCGTCGACCAGCCACCGCTCGGCGGGCGCCGAACCCCTCCGGCCCGCCTCCTCCGGGGTGAGGGTGAAGCGCGCGCTCAGGCGCTCCAGGATCTCCGTCGCGCTCACCATCTGGTCACGCTGCCATCCGTGTTGCGGGTCCAGGGGCATCTGCTCGATGAACCGCAGGTGGTAGCCGTGCTCGAGCGCCCAGGCGAGAAGATCGGGGGACTCGTCGTCGTTGAGCCCGCGCATCAGAACGGCGTTGATCTTCACCGGTGCCAGTCCGGCCTCGCGTGCCGCGGTCAGCCCGGCAAGGACATCGTGGTGCCGGTCGCGGCGGGTGAGTGTCTTGAAGCGGTGGGGGCGCAGGGTGTCCAGCGAGACGTTGACCCGGTCGAGTCCGGCGTCCCGCAGCGCGGCCGCGGTGCGGGACAGCCCGATCCCGTTGGTGGTCAGCGAGAGCTTGGGACGGGGGGCGAGCGCGGCGCAGCGGGCGACGATGCCGACCAGTCCCGGGCGCAGCAGCGGCTCGCCGCCGGTGAACCGCACCTCGGTGACGCCGAGGTCGGTGACCGCGATGCGAATCAGCCGGACGACCTCGTCGTCGGTGAGCAACTCCTGCTTGGCCAGCCAGGCCAGTCCTTCCTCGGGCATGCAGTAGGTGCAGCGCAGGTTGCAGCGGTCGGTCAGCGAGACGCGCAGATCGGTGCCGATCCGCCCGTAGGTGTCGATCAGCACGGGTGCCGCCTTCTTTCGGGGTGATGCGTGGAGCTGCCGGACGCGTGCGGCAGCGGTTGGAGCATTCCGCGGCCGGCAGCACCGACTTGCCGCCGGTCAGGTTCACTGTGACCACGAGGTCGGCCGACCATGGAAACCGAGGGTGGCTGTGGCCTGTAAGGGGTCCTTGCACTATGAGCGCCCGGGTCGCGCGCTCATAGTGCACGGACCCCTAAGCAGCCGTCAGACCACCTTCGGTACCGGACGTTCGCCGTCCGGCGGCAGGGCGCCCTCGGACGCCGACCAGGCCGCGGCGAGCGCGTTGACCGTCTCGGTGGCGACCGGCAGTTGCGCGCCGCGTCCGACGGCGACACCCAGCAGAAAGGTGGTGAGCGGTGCGGCTGGTCGGGCGACCTGGTGCGCCACGTTCTTCGCGACGTCCAGCACCCCGTCACGGTCCAGCACCCCCGCGTGCAGAGCGAGTTCACCGGTCACCTGGGCGATCCATGTGTCCAGGGGGTTCATGGCTGCTCACACCACCTGACGGACCAGTGCCGCGGCCGCGCTGGGGGTCTTGCCGACCCTCACGCCCGCCGCCTCCAGTGCCGCCTTCTTCGCCTGCGCGGTGCCGGACGAACCCGAGACGATGGCACCGGCGTGACCCATCGTCTTGCCTTCCGGGGCGGTGAAGCCGGCGACATAACCGATCACGGGCTTCGTGACGTGCTCACGGATGTAGTCGGCGGCGCGTTCCTCGGCATCGCCGCCGATCTCACCGATCATGACGATGACGTCGGTCTCCGGGTCGTCCTGGAAGGCCCGGAGCGCATCGATGTGGGTGGTGCCGATGACCGGGTCGCCGCCGATGCCGACGCAGGTGGAGAAGCCGATGTCACGCAGTTCGTACATCAACTGGTAGGTCAGCGTCCCGGACTTGGAGACCAGGCCGATCCTGCCGGGCCCGGTGATGTCCGCGGGGATGATGCCGGCGTTGGACTTTCCAGGGCTGATGATGCCGGGACAGTTCGGTCCGATGATGCGGGTGGCGTTGCCCTTCGCCGTCGCGTGGGCCCAGATGGCGGCCGCGTCGTGGACGGGGACGCCCTCGGTGATCACGACGCACATGCCGATGCCCGCGTCGATCGCCTGGATCACCGCGTCCTTCGTGAACGCGGGCGGGACGAACGCCACGGAGACGTCGGCGCCGGTGGCGTCCATCGCCTCGGCCACCGTGCCGAAGACCGGGACCGGGCTCCCGTCCACGTCGGCCTTCTGGCCGGCCTTCCGCGGGTTGACGCCCCCGACGACGGCCGTTCCGGCGGCCAGCATCTTGGCCGTGTGCTTCATGCCTTCCGCGCCGGTCATACCCTGGACGATCACTTTGCTGTGCTCGGTGAGGAAGATGGCCATCCGTATCACGCTCCCGCAGCGGCGAGTTCGGCGGCCCTCTCGGCCGCGTTGTCCATGGAGTCCACCTGGAACACGCCGGGCAGGTTCGCCTGGTCGAGGATGACTCGGCCCTGTTCGGCGTTGTTCCCGTCGAGGCGGACGACGACCGGCTTGTTCACCGGATCGCCCCGGCTCTCCAGCAGCCGGAAGGCCTGGACGATGCCGTCGGCGACGGCATCGCAGGCGGTGATGCCGCCGAAGACGTTCACCAGCACGCTGTGCACGTCCGGGTCGCCGAGGATGATGTCGAGACCGTTCGCCATCACCTCGGCCGACGCCCCGCCGCCGATGTCCAGGAAGTTCGCCGGCTTCACACCCTTGTGCCGCTCGCCGGCGTAGGCGACCACGTCGAGGGTGGACATCACCAGCCCCGCGCCGTTGCCGATGACGCCGACCTGGCCGTCCAGCTTGACGTAGTTGAGGTGCTTCTCCTTGGCCCTGGCCTCCAGCGAGTCCTGCGTCTGCACGTCCGCCAGCGCGGCGTGCCCGTCATGCCGGAAGCGGGCGTTGTCGTCAAGCGTGACCTTGCCGTCCAGCGCGATGATGCGGTCCTGCCGGTCCAGCACCAGCGGGTTGACCTCCACGAGGAGGGCATCCTCGGCGACGAACACCTCCCACAGCTTCTTCAGCGTGGCGGTTACCGCCTCGGCCGCCTCGGCGCGGAATCCGGCGGCGGCGACGATCGTTCCCGCCGTCGCCTCGTCGATCCCGACGGCCGGGTCGACGGGGACCTTCGCCAGCGCCTCGGGCTTCTCGGCGGCTATCTGCTCGATCTCCATGCCTCCGGCCGTCGAAGCCATCGCAAGGAACGTCCGGTTGGTGCGATCGAGCAGGATGGAGACGTAATACTCCTCGGCGATCTCACTGGCGGGTGTGATCAGCACCTGCCGCACCGTGTGGCCCTTGATGTCCATGCCGAGGACGGCCTTGGCCTTCAGTGCGGCCTCGTGCGGCGTCGCGGCCAGCTTCACCCCGCCGGCCTTGCCCCGCCCACCGGTCTTCACCTGGGCTTTGACCACCACCCGTGGGCCGAGCTGCTCGGCAGCGGCACGCGCGTCTTCCGGTGTGGCGGCCACGATCCCCGGAAGCACAGGCACCTCATGCGCGGCGAACAGATCTCGTGCTTGGTACTCGTACAAGTCCATGTAGTGCCTCCCTGCCGCTGGCACGGCGTGTGCAGCGGGTGAACCGGTCGAGAGCGCGCGGGCGCGAACCGGACGACAACGCCGCCCCACGGAACGTCGGCTGCGGCAGAGTCAGGATAGGACGGCGGGATACTGTATGCAATACTGCTGCTCGCTTGGCTGACGCCGACGTCACCGCGCCCATCACAGGGGGGCCAGGGACTCCTGATGAGGCCCCGCCACGATTCGTGCGGCGCCGGGTGTGCGGCGCGGGTACGCCGACACCGCCCTGTCCGACACCGACGGCAGGTCCGGCTTCCGGTGAGCGCCCGACATGCGCACCATCAGCGCCTCGCAGAAGGCTCCGGCCAGTCCGATGTCGTCGCACGGGGCCGGCTTGAAGACGAACTCGAGCTCGCCCAGGTCCGGCAGTCGCACGGCACCGGTCAGCTCGCACAGGTCGTCGGGCGTGAGCGAGCGAGCGTGCACCGTCACACCCAGTCCGGCGCGCACGGCAGCCCAAAGGCCCGTCACATCACTGCTCGTCGCCGCCCTGAACCACCGCTGCCCGCGAGCGCACAGCGCTTCGATCGCCCGCGTCGTCGCCGAGCACGGGCAGGAAGGAAGCACCAGAGGGAGCGGTTCGTCCCTGTCGACGCGTGTGTATGGGTGACCGACCCATACCAACCGGTCCCTCCAGACGAGCTTGCGGTCGCTCTCACCGGGTCGCCGCTCACCGAGAACGAGGTCGAGGACCTCGTCCTCGAGCATCATCTCCAGGACACGGCTCGGCCGAACGGCGAGTTCGACCCGCGTCCGCGGATTCATCTGGAGGAACTCGGCGATGGCCGACGGTACATCGGTTTCCGCGAGTTCTTCGGCGAGCCCGAAACGCAACACCCCGGAAACCACACCTGATCGGGCGAAGTGAGTCATGGCGCGCGCTTCGGCGTCCAATATGGAACTGGCGAATCCGATCAAAGCCTCGCCGTCGGCAGTGAGTTGCACCGAATGAGTGTCCCGGGTGAAAAGCTTCCTTCCGACAGCTGTCTCCAGCTTGCGGATGTGCTGGCTCACCGTCGACTGCTGAAGTCCGACTTCCGCGGCGGCGTGCGTGAAACTCAGCGTTCGCGCTACCGCGACGAACGTCCTGAGATGCGTGGGGTTGAGCATGTCCGCATCCTCGCGTGGGAATCGGCGCATGAACTGCGGGGCAACGGTGAGGGCCGACGTCACGTCATGGCGCAGACCGAGGGGCAGATCCGCCCGGGCACGTGGCCCGGCGCTGTCGTCCCGCGTCCGCATCCCGGCCGCGACGCCACGGGAGGTGCGCTGTTCCACGCAGACGCGCCGTCCACCTCAGAAATCGTATGCAGTATGGAAGGAGTCGTCCAGCTTCTGACGGGCGAAATCAGGGAGCGGTGGCCCGATCGTCCGCGGGCCGGGCACCATCCGCCGCGCACCGCGCACTTCGGGCGGCACGGTCTCCCCTGGGCGGCGCCACGACCGTGAAGGCGGTCGAGCGCGCCTTCCAGCTGCTCGAAGCCATCCGGCCCGACGGGTCAGCAGCTTGCAGGAGTGGGGCCTGGCCCCGCGCGGCGCGCCGCCTGGCTCGGGCAGCAGGCGACCCGTCAGCTTGGGCACTGGGCACGCCCGTGCCTCCACACCCTCGTCGAAGAGACGCGAGAGTCGGCTCGCCCCGCCGGACCGGACGCGTGCCACGTCGTCGTCTCGGCCGGCGGCGAGGTTCGAGGATTACGTCAGCGGTCCCGCCGGACTGATCAGCTCCGTGTGCCTGGCTCGGCCCACCAGGCCCGGCAGCTCCAGTTCCTCGGCGACGCCCGGGGAGACCCCGCTGACCGTGAAACCGTAGACGGCGATGGTCGCCGCCAGGCCGAGGGCTCCCCCGGTCAGCGCGCCGGAACGGAGTCGGCCCCAGGTCGGCGACCTGGGCCGGCTCTCAGGGTGACCCGGCCGACGCCGTCCCTTGCGGCGGTCCGGGCTCAGGGCCTGCCAGGCGTCTCGCGCGGGTCGCGGGGACCAGCGAGAGGGGCCGGGCGGTCCGGTTCAGATGATGACCTGCTTGTCGCGCATCGCGGAGATGGCAGCCCCGTCGTAGCCGAGTTGGTTGAGGACTTCGTCGGTGTGCTCGCCGAGCAGCGGGGCGCCCTTGATGTCGGGCTTGAACCGCGAGAACTTGACCGGGCTGCCGACGGTCAGATACGTTCCCCGGCCCTTCTGCTCGACCTCCACGACCGTCCCGCTCTTGCGCAGCGCGGCGTCCTCGGCGATCTCCTTCATGCTCAGCACGGGCGCGCAGGGCACCTCCCACTTGCGCAGGATGTCGACCGCCTCGTACTTCGTCTTGTCGGCCAGCCACTTCTCGATCTCTTCGAAGATTTCGAAGATGTGGTTCTGACGGGCCTTGGCGGTGGCGTACTCCGGGTCCCCGACCCACTCGGGGCGGCCGATGGCCTCGGCGGTCCGCTTCCAGTTCTGCTCCTGGATCGTGAAGTAGATGTAGGCGTTGGGGTCGGTCTCCCAGCCCTTGCACTTCAGCACCCAGCCGGGCTGGCCGCCGCCGCCGGCGTTGCCGCCGCGCGGCACCGCCTCCCCGAACTCGCCGTTCGGGTACTGCGGGTACTCCTCCAGGTAACCCACCCGGTCCAGGCGCTGCTGGTCGCGGAGCTTGACCCGGCACAGGTTGAGCACGGCGTCCTGCATCGACACCGACACCTTCTGGCCCTTGCCGGTCCTGTCGCGGTCGATCAGCGCCGTCAGCAGGCCGATCAGCAGGTGCATGCCGGTGTTGCTGTCACCGAGGGCGGCGCCGCTGACGGTCGGCGGTCCGTCCCAGAAACCGGTCGTCGAGGCGCCACCGCCGGCGCACTGGGCGACGTTCTCGTAGACCTTGAGGTCGTTCCACGGCGAGTCCTCGTTGAAGCCCTTGACGGAGCCGAAGATCAGCCGCGGATTCCACTCGTGGAGCGTCTCCCAGCCCAGACCCATGCGGTCCATGGCGCCCGGCGCGAAGTTCTCGACGAGGATGTCGGCCTGACGGACCAGCTTCTCCATGACCTCCCGGCCCTCAGGGGCCTTGGTGTTGATGGCCAGGGAGCGCTTGTTGCTGTTCAGCATGGTGAAGTACAGCGCGTCGGCGTCGGGGATGTCGCGCAGCTGATTACGCGTCACGTCGCCGCCGGTGGTGCGCTCGACCTTCAGTACGTCGGCGCCGAGCCAGGCGAGCATCTGCGTACAGGCCGGACCGGCCTGCACGCCGGTGAAGTCGATCACCTTTATCCCGGAAAGGGGCAGTTCAGTCATGTTTGCTTTCTCTCTCGTGAATCGTCTGGAACGGAAGCGCGCGTCTAGCCGAGCGCGCCGCTCACTTGACGGTGATGCCCTTGGGGTTCAGGTGCGCGATGTTGCCGCTCTCGGTGCCGTCCGTGGGGTCGATCACGCAGTCGATGAGCGCCGGCCCACCGGCGGCCAGGGCCTCGCGCAGGGCGGTGGCGACCTCAGTGGGCGTCGTCGCCTGATAGCCCTTGCCGCCGAACGCCTCGATCATGAGGTCGTGGCGGGCCTTCAGCGCCGTCGGCGCCGGGTCGTCGGTGGCGGACGGGTCGTCTCCGCGGTAGACACCGCTGTTGTTGAGGACGACGGTCACGATGGGCAGGTTGTAGCGGCAGACCGCCTCGATCTCCATACCGCTGAATCCGAAGGCGCTGTCGCCCTCGATGGCGACGACCGGGTCGCCGGTCTCGACGGCGGCGGCGATGGCGTAGCCCATGCCGATGCCCATCACGCCCCAGGTGCCGCTGTCCAGCCGGTGCCGCGGCACCTTCATGCCGATCGTGTTACGGGCCAGGTCCAGCGCGTTGGCACCCTCGTTGACGACGTAGATGCGCTCGTCCTCGCTGAGCACGTCGCGAATGGCCTGCAGCGCGCCCAGGAACTTCATCGGGTGCGCCGTCTTCGCGGCCTCCAGGCGTCCGGCCATCTTGGCGACGTTCTGCGCAGATCGGGAGGCGAGTTCCTCGCGCCACTGCGCCGGTGCCGCGATCCGCCCCGGCTTGCTCCGCTCAGCCAGCGTCTCCAGCACCGAGCCGACATCGCCGACCAGCGGAGCCGCGATGGGCTGGTTGCTGTCCATCTCCGAGGCCGCGATGTCGACCTGGACGAACTTGGCGTCCGCGTTCCACTGCGGTGCGTCGCCGTGACCGAGCAGCCAGTTCAGGCGCGCGCCGACCAGCATCACGACATCCGCCCGGCGCAGCGCCAGCGACCGTGCCGTAGCCGCCGACTGCGGGTGGTCATCGGGCAGCAGGCCCTTGGCCATCGACATGGGCAGGTAGGGGATGCCGGTGGTCTCGACGAACTCCCGGATCTGCTCATCGGCCTGTGCGTACGCCGCCCCCTTGCCCAGCACGATCAGCGGACGCTCAGCACCCGCGAGCAGCTCGATCGCCCGGTCCACGGCCTCCGGCTGCGGCAGCTGACGCGGCGCCGGGTCGACGAGCCGCCACAACGACGCGGCGCCTTTCCCGGCGTCGATGACCTCACCCAGCACCGCGGCCGGGATGTCCAGATAGACGCCGCCCGGTCGTCCCGAGATCGCGGTACGGATCGCACGGGCGATGCCACGGCCGATGTCCTCGGCCCGGTGCACCCGGTAGGCCGCCTTGACGAACGGCTTCGCGGCCGCGAGCTGGTCCATCTCCTCGTAGTCGCCCCGCTGGAGATCGACCAGGTGCCGCTCGCTGGACCCCGAGATCTGCACCATCGGGAAACAGTTGGTGGTGGCGTTCGCAAGCGCCACCAGCCCGTTGAGGAAACCCGGTGCGGACACCGTCAGACAGATGCCCGGCTTCTGCGTCAGGAACCCGGCCGCCGCCGCCGCGTGCCCGGCGTCGCTCTCGTGCCGGAAACCGATGTAGCGAATCCCCGACGCCTGCGCGAGACGGGCCAGGTCGGTGATCGGGATGCCGACGACCCCGTAGATCGTCTCGACGCCGTTCATCTTCAGCGCGTCGACAACCAGATGGATCCCATCGGTGAGAGCGGCCGGATCGCCGGCGCCCTCCACGCCCGTGTCCTGTACGACAGCCTCCGTCATGGTACGGATCCTCTCTAGCGGCTCACCGAGTTCCTCTTACGCCTCACCATCCGCGTAAGGGGGCCGACTCGTCCAAGATCTGTTGCCAACCAGCTGATTTACGTTGTTTATCGATGCGGGCGCAGAGCCCCCGCATGCGCCACCTTGCGCTCCGGGCCTCCCGTCAGGCGCGGTGGTGACATGGGTCCCTGTCGGTCCGGGGCGGGGCGGGCCCGGTCAGCTCGCGACGCGGACGTCCACGGGCTGCTTGTCGTACCCGGCCTCGTCCGTGCCGGGCGAGGCAGAGAAGTCCGGCCGCCCCGGCACGAAGACCTCGTCCAACGACAGCCCCGCGACCACGTTGAGGAACTCCCTGGCCGCGACCGAGCCGGGCGTCGCCGCGTAGATCGCCATCGAGATCTGCGCCCTGGCGTCCGGCTCGACCAGCCGGACGGCCCTGGTCGGGCCGCTCATCGGCATGGCGCTCAGCCATGTGTGCGGCACGACACTCGCCCACGCCCCGGTGGCGACATGGGCGCAGAGGGAGGCGACGGAGTCCGTCTCGACCTGGGGGGTCGCCACGGCCCCGCAGCTTTCGAAGGCGTCGTCGATGAACTGGCGGAACCGCATGTCCGGCGTCAGCAGCGCCAGCGGGAGCTGGGCCGCTTCCGCCCAGGTGATCGTGGGGCTCGGGGGCACGAGGTGATCGCCGGACACCAGCAGCACGTACTGCTCCTCGTACAGCGGCACCATCTCCAGGCCGTCCCGGTCCTCGGGCCCGAAGTGGGCGATGGCGGCGTCCAGCTCGAAGTCGCGTAGCTGCCGCACCAGTTCCGCGGAGGACAGCCGGGAGCACACCTTCACCCTGGCCAGCGGGTGCATCGCGCAGAACGCGGCCACGGGCAGCCCTGTCGTGGTCGACACGGTGGGTCCTGTCCCCAGGCGCAGCGTTCCGGTGATGCCCGACCGCATGACGGCCACCTCGGACTTGAAGGCGTCGTGCTCGGCGAGGATCCGCTTGGCCCATACGACGAGCCGCTCGCCCTCCGGGGTCAGGCCCTCGAAGTTGTGCCCCCGGTTGATCAAAGTGACGTTCAGCTCCCGCTCCAGCTTGGCGATGGCGATCGACAGCGCTGGCTGCGAGACGTAGCAGGCCTCCGCCGCCCGTGCGAAGTGCTTCTCCCTGGCCACTGCGACGAAGTATTCGAGCTGCCGGAACAACATGAGCGGCTCCTCAGGGGCTGATGGCGTCACAGGGCCGGCCGGGGCACGTCCGATGCCGCTGGAATCAAGTCTACTGTATGCAGTATTCCTTACGGACGAGGGAACGCCATACCCTCGAGGGCGTCAATTCGGAGAAGGCGTCCGCCACACACGCGATCGCGTCCGCGGGCGCACCCAGGAGGAAGGAACCATCGTGGGCGAGAGCAGCAACGCGACAGCCGCAAGCGAGGCCTCGAAGGAGACGGCGGACTCCGGCACCGGACGTACGGGCGAGCCGGAGGCCTGGCTGGCCCAGGCGATCGTGCGCGAGTCACCCGAGGCCATCGTGGTCGCCGACCCGGACGGGATCATCCTGGTGTGGAACAACGGAGCGGAACGCATGTTCGGCCACACGGCGGCCGAGGCCGTGGGCCAGAGCCTCGATCTGATCATCCCGGAGAAGCTGCGGGCGCGGCACGACAAGGGCTACCGGAACACGATGGCCACCGGCCAGACCCGCTACGGCGACAAGCTCCTCGGCGTGCCGGCCACCCACCGGGACGGCCACCGCCTGTCGATCGAGTTCACGGTGGCGCTGCTGCGGGACGCGACCGGGCGGATCGCCGGAATCTCCGCGATCATGCGCGAGGTCACGGAGCGCCGCAACACGGAGAAGGCCCTGCGCACCCGGCTGGCGGAACTCGAGCGCCAGCTGCCCGCGGCTTCCCCTGCCTGACGGCGCGTCCGACGGGTCATACCCCGCCGACCGTGCGGAACGGCCCCGGCACGCACCGGACCGGGCTGTGAATTGCCTTCCGATACAAGGTCCGGCGTCGATGACGATCTCGTCCGCCGGGGAACGGTCACGTCGCCGAGGCAGAGGACGACCTTGTGGTGGTCGATGTCGGTGTCGGTGTTGTCGGAGCGCGTGCCGCGCGCCACCCACCTCGCCGCGATGCGGGCAGTCGCGGTGCGGGCAGTCGCGGTGCTCGACTCGACTTCATCAACGCCGAATCGACCGCGGCCATGCGCCGACGCGCTTCGCCTGGGCGGAGTGACGCCCGCTCTTCCGCGGCACTGCAGCCGGATTGACCGCGCCCACCACGCTCGGCACAGCGGACAACCGGACCGTGACGTCGTCCCGGCCGTGGCTCCGGAGACGACCGTGTGAACCGCGAACGCGCCTGATCCCTGGTCCAGTTGCCCGTCTCATCGTCCGTCTCCGGGTAAGTGCGGGCCGAGGATCGCCACCGGCCGGCGCGTAGTCGACGCGGCCGATGACGGCCTGCCGGAGCCGACGGCGAGCAGGGCCGCGCGCGAGGCGTGGAAGCCGTGCACCACTTGTACGAAGAGAGCCGGACGCCCATTTCCGCGATCCCGACGACACGTCGCCCAGTGGCCCGAAATCCCCATGACGAGCCGAAAGAATAAGCACCTCGTGCTTCGGCGTTTCTCCGCTTGATCGGCGCCACCTATCAAGGGGCAGGAACTGCCTTTTTGACGGGTTCGATGAACTGGCTTAGCTTCTTTCCGCTGGACGGATATTCGCGGCAGCCTCCGCGAAGTCGGACGCGGAAAGGCAGGGCAGAGGAATGGGTGTTCAGGAAGACCCCACCGACGATCGTCTGGCGGTCACGCCGCCCAAGACCTGGGCGACCGGTGTCCCCGCGGTCACCCACGCGCTGCGGTACTCGCTGAGCCAGACGTCGCCCCGCCGGACGATGCTGACGCTGCTGACCATCAACCAGGTTGAGGGCGTCGACTGCCCGGGCTGTGCGTGGCCGGAGCCGGAGCCCGGCAAGCGGCACATGAACGAGTACTGCGAGAACGGCGCCAAGCACATCAACGACGAGGCGACCTCGCGACGAGTGCGGCCCGAGTTTTTCCGGCAGTACACCGTCGAGGAATTGGGCCGGAAGTCCGACTACTGGCTCAACCAGCAGGGGCGGCTGACCGAACCGATGGTCAAGCGGCCGGGTTCGGACCACTACGCGCCCATCGGCTGGGAGGAGGCGTTGTCCCTGATGGCTCGGGAACTGCGTGAACTCGACTCCCCGGACGAAGCCCTCTTCTACACCTCCGGCCGCCTGGGCAACGAGGCGGCGTTCCTCCTCCAGCTCTTCGCCCGCGCGTACGGCACCAACAACCTGCCGGACTGCAGCAACATGTGCCACGAATCCAGCGGGGCCGCGCTGAACGAGACACTGGGCATCGGCAAAGGCACCGTGAGTCTCGACGACCTCCACAACGCCGACCTGGTCTTCGTCGTGGGCCAGAACCCGGGCACGAACCACCCGCGCATGCTGTCCGCCCTGGAGAAGACCAAGCGCAACGGCGGCAGTGTCGTCGCCGTCAACACGCTCCCCGAGGCCGGGCTGATGCGGTTCAAACACCCGCAGCGGCCCCGCGGCGTGCTGGGCCGGGGCACGGTCATCGCGGACCAGTTCCTGCACATCCGCGCCGGCGGAGACCTCGCGCTCTTCCAGGCGCTGAACCTACTGCTGCTCCAGGCCGAGGACGAGAACCCGGGCACGGTCCTGGACCACGACTTCATCCGCGAGCACAGCACGGGCTTCGAGGCGTTCGCCGAGCACGCGCGCAAGACCTCCTGGGACGACGTCCTGGTGGCCACCGGTCTCACCCGCGAGGAGATCGAGCAGGTTCACGAGCGCGTCCTGAAGGCCAGGAGTGTCATCGTGTGCTGGGCGATGGGCGTCACGCAGCACAAGCACGGGGTCGCCACCATCCGTGAGATGGTCAACTTCCTCATGCTGCGCGGCAATCTCGCCAGGTCCGGCGCCGGGGTGTGCCCGGTGCGCGGCCACAGCAACGTCCAGGGCGACCGCACCATGGGCGTGTGGGAGCGGATGCCGCAGAGTTTCCTCGACGCCCTGGAGCGCGAGTTCGGCTTCACCTCGCCCAAGAAGCACGGCTACGACTCGGTCGACGCCATCCGCGCCATGCGCGACGGCAAGGCGAAGTTCTTCCTCGGCGTGGCCGGGAACTTCGTACGCGCCGCACCCGACAGCGAAGTGACCGAGCAGGCGATGCGCCGCTGCCGGCTGACGGCGCACATCTCCACCAAGCTCAACCGCTCCCACACCGTCTGCGGCGAGACGGCCCTCATCCTGCCCACGCTCGGCCGCAGCGACCGGGACGTCCAGGCCGGCGGCGAGCAGTTCGTCACCGTCGAGGACTCCATGAGCATGGTCCACGCGTCGCGAGGACGGCTGGCGCCCGCCTCGGACGGCCTGCTGAGCGAGGTGGCGATCATCTCGCGGCTGGCCCGCCGCACCCTCGGTGACTCCCCCGCCATCCCCTGGGAGGAGTTCGAGGCGGACTACGGCACGGTCAGAGACCGCATCTCCCGTGTGGTGCCCGGCTTCGAGGACTTCAACGAGCGCGTCAGCCGGCCGGGCGGCTTCCTGCTGCCCAACCCCGTCAATGACCTCACGTTCCGCACCTCGACCGGCAAGGCCGTCTTCACCTGCAACGACTTCGAGATGCTGCGGCCCCCGGCAGGTCACCTCGTCCTGCAGTCGCTGCGGTCGCACGACCAGTGGAACACCATCCCGTACGCGATGGACGACCGTTACCGCGGCATCCACAACGGCCGCCGCGTGGTCATGGTCAACCCCGAGGACATGGCGTCCCTGGGACTGGCCGATCTGCAAACGGTCGACCTGGTCAGTGTCTGGCACGACGGCACCGAACGGCGGGCCGAGGGCTTCCGGGTGGTGCCCTATCCCACCTCCCGCGGATCGGCCGCCGCCTACTACCCGGAGACCAACGTCCTGGTTCCACTGGACAGCGTCGCGGACATCAGCAACTGCCCCACATCCAAGGGAATAGTGGTCCGGCTGGAGCCGGCTGCCGCCGATCGCGCCTGATACTGCGCCCGGACTCTGCTGTCTGACCTGGGACGATTCGGGCGGCTCGGGTGGAGTGGGCTGATGGCCGGCAGGGGCGGCCTGCGGAGAAAACCCCTCGATCGCGCCACCGGCGGCGACAATGACGGCAACGGGCGACCGCTTGCCGCAGTCGGCGCCACCGGTTCGGCCGGGTGAGGTCCGCGACGACGGGCCGGCCCTGTGATCTCCGTTCCATGACGCGCACCCGCGGAGCCAGCCGCCGGTGAAAAGGGCATGCAGCATAGATTGGGACGTGACCAACCCCGAAGTCACTTCCGATCCACGGGGCGCCGAGCGAAAGGTGCTCAGCCGTGCTCTTCCGCCAGCTCGAATACCTGGTGGCCCTGGCCCGCGAACGCCATTTCGCCCGAGCCGCCCAAAGCTGCGGGGTTTCCCAGCCCTCCCTGTCCGAGGCGATCCGCAAACTGGAAGAGGATTTCGGGGTCCCGCTGATCCAGCGGGGACGGCGCTTCGACGGGCTCACCGCCGAAGGAGAGCGCGTCGTCGTGTGGGCGAGGCAGATCCTGGCCGACCGGGACGCTCTGCGAGGCGAGGTCGACGCCATGCGGACGGGACTGAGCGGCCGTATCCGCATAGGCACCGTGCCCAGCGCCGCCACCGCCGTGCCCCGGCTGATCGACCCCTTGTGCACCCGGCACCCGCTGCTCACCGCGCAGGTGATGGCCGATCTGGCATCGACCGACGTTCTGGCGATGCTCCGGGAGTTCTCCATCGACGCCGCCCTCACCTACCTGGACGACGACGTGCGAGCCGCATTCCGCGTGGTGCCGCTGTACCGGGAGAAGTACGTCCTGCTCACCGATGCGGCCTGGGCACCGGTCCGCGGTGAATCGGTGTCCTGGGCCGAAGCGGCGGCGCTCCCCCTGTGCCTGCTCACCACCGCCATGCGCGGGCGGCGCACCATGGACGCCTTCTTCGCCGAGGAGGGGGCCGAGCCGGTGGCCAGGGTGGAGACGGACTCGTTCGCCTCGCTGATCGCCCACGTGGTGCCGGGGCGGTGGGCCGGGATCGTTCCGCTGGCCTGGATTCACGCGCTCGGTGTGCCCCCGGGGGTGCGGGCCGTACCCATGGCCGACACCTCACCGGCGCCCGAGATCGGCCTGGTGGCCTGCCGTCGGGAACCCGAGTCCGTGACGGTGCAGGCGCTGCTGGCCGCCGCGCGCGAGGTCGATCTCCGCCCCCTGGAGCTGCTTCCCCGGATGCGTATGCCGGGCCCTGACCGAACTCGAGGAAGTGGCCAAGTCGGACCCTGACGGGTTCCCGCGACATCTGTCGTGTGCGCTCTGCCCGTGACGACGCATCGAGGAGTCGTTGAACCGCAAGACTCCATTTCCTGCGCCTCCCCCTCCCCCTGGGTGATGCCGACGTGTTCCCGGGGCCCGTGGCGCCGGCGCTTCCCGGACGGCCCCTTCGAGGCCTGCACCGTCGGGGTCGGGGGCGACCGGCTTTCCGCCGCGTAACGCGGCAAGCCCCCGAAAGACCGGAAAGGGCCTCCGTCCCGGATCAGAGGCGCTTACCAAGGCAAAGCCGCAGGTAGCGGCAGACGAGTCGGGCTGTACGCCGGGTATTCCTGGAGCACCTTTCTGAACTGCGGTTCTCCGGGATCGGACCAGCTGTGACCTGCTAGGACGGGTTGCAGAGACGATCGGAGGCAGTCAGAGGAAACCGCTCTGACTCGACCACGGTTCGACCCGAGCCGCTCGGAGCCAGTCGAGGCAATCGCCCTCTGTTCGGCCCCGAATCGGCCGAGGTCGGGGCGGTGTCGAACGAGTCAGGGCTCCTCTGACAGCGCTCGGAATCGTTCTTGGTCGAGCCGCGATGGGGACGCCTGCCTCCGCTGCGGAGCCAGGCACCGATTGGAGGTCGGTTTCGGACACCACGCGTAGTGTCGGCGGGCCTGGGTGGCGTCCACGTCCTTGCGAGACGACCCCACAGTGGCACACCACACCCACCAGGTAGACTCACCTCGACAGACATTTCACCCGAGCGAACGACTGGCACTTCGCCGGCTGCCTCGGCTGCGGCTGACCTTGTCCTGCTCGGGAATCTCATGGGCCGCTATGCGGCGGGCAGTTACAGCAGGCTCGGATCCGACGGCCAGACCGTGGTCCTGCGTGCGGACCGTCAGGGTGCGGCCGAGCACGGGCACCGGATCACGGCGGCCATCGCCTGCCATGTCGCCCGCGCCGGCGGAACCGTTGATGAGCTGACCCGGCTGCTGCTCCACCCCGACCACGAGGGTGGTCGGCACGCCCGGCACATCGCGATGCGCTCCGGGCAGGCGCGTGCCCTGGACTACATCCGTCGGGTGTGGGCCAGCGCCTCGGACGCGGTGCCAGCACGGGGGCTGTGGAGTCGCGCCAGCATGCGCACGAGGTTCTCGCCACGCTGCGGGACCGGATCGAGACCACGCTCTGGCGCGGCGAACGGGGGCGGACCGCAGTGCGGGTGCTGCGGGCGCATCTGACTTTCGCCGAGATCGCCGGCGGGCCCCTGCACCACGCCAGTGAGCGGCAGACCGCCGAGGAAGCCGGGATATCCCGGACGACCCTTCGGGTCGTCTACGAGACGGTCCTCAAGCCTCAAGGTTGGCTGCGCCGCCTGCGGGTCGGCCATGGCCGGGAGGGCTCCACGTGGTACCTCGCCGACGGCAACGCCCTCGCTTCGCTTTCTCGTTTCCGGACCACTCGGTATCCCCCGACCCGGCACTTGAGGAGTGGCCCACCCCTGAGACAGGGACGACGGCCGACATCGACTCCACCGTCATCGGCCGGCTGATGGGCCACGACGCCTTCGCCCACCACGGCCTCGGCAGCTCCGCCCTCATGCTCATCGGCGCGCTACACGCCCGCCCGGCCCAGACCATCGGCGAGCTCATCGGCTTGGCATCGGTATCCCGGGCCACCGCCTACCGGACCTTGCGCCGCCTGGCCGACCACGGCCTCGTGCACCACAGCGGAGAGACCTGGAGCCTCGCGCCTCGCGCGCCGGAGGGCTTCGGTACCCGCCTGCCGGATGCGGTTCCCGCACCGGCCGCGCACCCGGCACAGGGCCTCGCCCCCACCAAGATCGAGCGCCGCAAGCTCGTGGCCACCTTCGACGAGGCCGAGCGCGCCGCCGCCCGCAACGAGCGCTTTGTGACCGCGGCGAATGACCGGGGTCAGGCGGTTGTGGATCTGTTCCGGGTGCGGCACGGGAAGATCGTCGAGCACTGGGACGTGATCCAGCCGGTGCCGGAGACGTCGGCGAACAACAACACGATGTTCTAGCTGATCTTTGACCTGGGGGCTCGAACGGCGTCTCGTACTTGATCACTCGGGTTGGTAACTGCCGTACATGCAGGCGGACTTCGGCTCACCATGTGCTTCGACCAAGGACCGCACACACCCAGCACGAAGGCCGTGGGGGTGAGTCTGTCGCACCCTGCCGTCCGGCAGGAGCCGTTCGCGGAACTGTCACGCTTCCGGGGCGAGTTCTACTCGTGCCTGTCCAGGCGTTCGGATGCACTGTTCGAACTGGCCGACGCCGTGCTGTGTGCGGATGGCCCGGTCCGCTCACTGGTGGAGCTGTCGCTGGTGGGCGAGCATCGCCGCGGACATGGCGGTCTCTACGACGCTCTGGCCGTGCCACGGACATGGAAGGGCCGGGCCGACGTCGACCGCCGCGAACAAGCAGTTGGCGCACCCCGACGAATGCGATGGCGGTCTCGATGCTGACCTGCCGTTCGCAAGGTGGGCAGGTCAGTCGGTGCGTCAGGCCTGCGCACCGTAGAGGGTGGCGAGTTCTGCGGCCACGGCGGCGAGTTCGGCGCGGGCTTCGGGCGGGTCGAGGACCTCGACAGCGGCGCCCAGGGGGAGCAGGCCGCGTACGTCGGGAAGCTCGCGGAAGGCGAGTTCGGCACGGGCCCAGCGGTCATCCATGGGGTGGGGCGGGGCGACCAGCTGGGAGGCGAACAAGCGCTGGAAGAGTGCCAGTTGCTCGCGGCGTACGCGGCAGCGGACGCGGATGCCATCGGGCAGGCTCTCGAAGCGTTCGCGCAGCAGGGCCCAGACGGTTGCCAGGGTCTGGCCGGGACGTCGGTGGACGGGTTCGTCAGTGACCTCGGCGGCAAGGACGCGGTCGGCGCGGAACAGCCGGGGCTCACCATCCCGGTCGGCGACCAGGTACCAGACGCCTGCCTTGCTGACCAGCCCGTACGGGTCCACGGTGTGGCTGCGCGGCTCGCGGGCGTCGCTGCTGCGGTAGGTCAGCTGGAGCCGGCGGTCGGTGAAGGCTGCGTGCTGGAGCTCCGCGAGATGGGCGTCGGAGGCAGTTTCGGTGCCGTGCATCCAGCGGACGGGGTCGACGAGGACGCGCTCGCTGGTGCGTGCGGCGTCGCCGCGGTGCGGGGCGGGCAGCGCGGCCATGATCTTGCGCAGCGCGGAGCGGATCGCCTCGCCGAGGCCGAGGGCGTCGTGGGTGCCTTCGGTGGCGAGGACGAACAGGGCGCGTGCCTCGTCCATGGTCAGTCCGGTGACGTCGGTGCGGTAGCCGGGCAGCAGCCGTACGCCGCCGCTGCGTCCGCGCTCGGTCCACACCGGTACGCCGGCGGCGGACAGTGCTTCGACGTCGCGGTAGACGGTGCGGACGGAGACCTCCAGGTGCTCGGCGAGTTCGACGTGGGAGATCCGTTCGCGGGTCTGCAGGAGCAGCAGGATGGACAGCAGTCGGTCGGCTTTCACACGAGTGAGCGTAAATCCTGACGCCGGCTGTCAGGTATGGGTGGAATCGCATGACGGAAAGACAGGCTCAGCCATGGCGGACGCGCTTCTCGCCGACATCACCACGGGAACCGTTCGCGGGTCCGAACTCCCCGCGGGGGCCGTCTCTTCGCCGGTATCCCCTTCGCCGCACCCCCGGTGGGCGAGCTGCGGTTCCGCCCGCCCCAGCCGCCCCGGCCGTGGCAGGGTGTCCGCCAGGCCGACACCTTCGCACCGGCGCCCGCGCAGGGCGCGTCCTCCCTGATGCCGGAGGCGAGCCGGAAGTCCTCCTTCCCCGCCTTCCCCACGGCGGAGATCCGGGAGACGTCCGAGGACTGCCTGTATCTCAACGTCTGGACGCCCACGGCGACGGTCGAGGACGCCATCCGCCCCGTCATCGTGTGGATCTACGGCGGCGGATACGAGGCCGGCTTCGCCGCACCCCCCTACAGCGACGGGGCCGCTCTCGCCCGGCAGACCGGCGCGGTCGTCGTCACCGCCAACTACCGCCTGGGAGCATTTGGTTTCCTGCACCTGGCCGACTTCGGCAGTCAGTGGGCGGGGTCGACCAATCTCGCCCTGCAGGACCAGATGGCCGCACTGCGCTGGGTACGGGACAACATCGCCTCCTTCGGCGGCGACCCCGGCAACATCACCGTGGCGGGGCAGTCCGCCGGTGCCTTCGCCATCGGAGCCCTGCTGGCCGTCCCCGAAGCCGCCGGCCTCTTCCACAAGGCGATCCTCCAGAGCGGCAGCAGCGCAACCTGCCCGGCGGCCGGTCCCGGGGTGCCGTGCTCGACGGCAGCGTGCTGCCCGTCGCGCCGCGGCAGGCCGTCGCCGACGGCGCCGCCGCCGACATCCCCCTGCTCGTCGGCGTCACCCGCGACGAAGTGCGCGTCTTCCAGATGATCGGCGGCGACTCCTTCCGCCCCGAGGACGAAACAGCCCTGTACACCGAGATGCGGCGCGCCGGTGTCACAGAGCCGGAGAAGCTCCTCGACGCCTACCGGAGCCGTATCGCCGACTCCGGCGACCTTTCAGCCCTGCGCGGTGTCTTCCTCACCGATGCCCTCTACCGGATCCCGGCCACGCGTCTGGCCCGGGCCCAGGCAGGGGCGGGAGGCCGCGCCTACCACTACCTCCTCGTCGACGAACCGTGCGGACCGGCCATGGGCGCCTTCCACGGCGCCGACCTGCTCCACGTCTTCGACAGTCCGTCCCTCGTCGGCGCCTGGGCCGCCTTCGCCGCCACCGGCTCCCCGGGCTGACCGCCGTACGCCCCGGAAGCCGCGGGCAACTCCCGGGTCATCGGCTGCTCCCCGGCCGACGCCGAACGCATGATCACCGAACCCCCGGCCGACGACGTCACCGCCCTCTGGCCCACGGAAATGCTCTGGGAATCCTGACGGCCGATGTCACGTATGGCGCGGAATGCTGTCTGCCGTCCCGAAGATCGCGCGAGCGAGACCTTTCCGAGGAGCAGAGCCCCATGTCCTACGCCTTCGATCCCGAGCTGGCCCACGTTGTCCCGATGATCAATGATCTGCCGTTCACCGACATAGCCGCCGCCCGCGCGGCCGAGAAGGAGATGACGGCACACCTGCCCGTGTACGAGCCGGCCCGGCCGGTCGACGTCCGCGACACTCTTGTCCCGGGGCCTGAGGGCGCACCGCAGGTCCCGGTCCGGATCTACACCCCGACCGGCGCCGAGGCGACGGATACCGGCCTGCCCGGCCTGGTGTACCTGCACGGCGGCGGCTATGTGCTCGGCAGTCCGGACTTCTGCCACTCCGACCTGCTGCGCATCGCCGACCAGGTCGGCGCGGTGGTGGTCTCGGTAGACTACCGGCTCGCACCCGAGCACCCCTTCCCGGCCGGACTGGAGGACTCCTACGCCGCACTGGTCTGGACAGCCGGGCACACGGCGGAGCTGGGCATCGACCCGGCCCGGCTGGCCGTCGGCGGCGACAGCGCGGGCGGCGGACTCGCCACGGCCGTGGCCCTGCTGGCCCGGGACCGCGGCGGCCCGGCGCTCCGCATGCAGTACCTGGGCATTCCGATGCTGGACGACCGGCTGGAGACGCCCTCGATGCGGGCCTTCACCGAAACCCCGGTGTGGAACCGCCCCATCGCCGAGATCTGCTGGAACCACTACCTGGGAGGCGAGGACCACTACGCAGGCCCCGACCTCTCCGTGTATGCGGCCCCGGCCCGCGCCGCGGACCTCTCCGGGCTACCGCCGGCCTTCGTCTACGTCTGCGAGTTCGACCCCCTGCGGGACGAAGGAATGATCTACGCGCAACGGTTGGTACAGGCGGGCGTCACCACCGAGTTCCACCTCTACCCGGGGACGTTCCACGGCTCCGTGGGACTCACCGACACAGCCATCAGCCAGACGATGCTCTCCGACGTGACGCACGGACTGCGGCGCGGGCTGCGCGCGCGTTCGGGAATCGAGTAGCGCGGCATCGCGGTGTGTCCACGGGGCAACAGACTCTGAGGGCGATCTGAGGATCCGGCCTACGGTCGGGCGGTAATCGCAGTGCTCCGGGGAGACCGGCGGCGGTCTCGCCATGGGAGCCGGGTCGTCCTGGATGGGGTCAATGGCGGTCGTCCCTTTGCCGCCGGCGGCGGGTCGTGGGCTCAGGGCTGTCGTCGGTCGCGGCCTCGGGGGCTCCCCAGGAGGTTTCGAGCGCGGTGCGCAGGGCGGTCACGGCGGTGGCGCCGATGCGCTCAGCGAGGGCGGATTCCAGCCCGGCCAGGAGCTGCATCGTCTCTGCCCGGCGCCGGTGACCTGACTCGGTGAGGCGGACGAGTCTGGACCGGGCGGAGGAGGGGTGGGGTTCGACGGTCACGACGTCGAGGGCGGCCAGCTCGTGGACCCACTGATGCGCCGTCGGGGAGCTGACGCCCAGTCGGCGGGCCAGCTCGGCGATGCTCGCGCCCTCCGAAGGGAGCTGGCTGAGCAGTGTCAGATGAGCCGCGCTGATCCCGGCCGGGCCGTCCTGCTTCTCCATAGCAGCGATCAGGGCGGCCCGGAACCAGTTGTGCGCGCGCCACAACAGCCGGGCCAGCGGCTCGGGTTCCGGTGGGGAGGTGGACATGAGGATCCGCTTTCTGGTGTGGAGCAATGCGCTGGACGCGACAGGCCGATCGTAGTGGCCGGCAGGAACAGCGCCGGGCGACCTCTTGCGTCCATTCATTAGGCCACCTACCATTAGGTTGCCTAGCATTTGGGGGAAAGTCATGCGTGTCATCGCTGTCGAGGAGGCGTTCTCGGCGCCCGACGTGATCCCGTGGTCCATGGGAGGCTCGGGCGACGACCTGGGAGGCCAGTGGCTCAAGGAGGTGGGGTCGCGGCTGGCTGATCTGACGGACCAGCGACTGGCGGAGATGGATGCGGGCGGCGTGGACATGCAGGTCCTGTCGCTCACCACGCCCGGCGTGGAAGTCATCGACGATCCGGCCGAGGCCGTCGCCGCCGCGCGGCGGGTCAACGACTATCTGGCCGGCGTGATCGCCGCTCACCCGACACGATTCGCCGGTTTCGCGGCACTGCCACTGCAGGACCCCGACGCCGCCGTGGTCGAGCTGCGCCGGGCGGTGGAGGAGCTGGGGCTCAAGGGAGTGCTGCACAACGACCATGTCCGCGGCCACTACCTCGACGAACCGCAGTTCCGGCCGCTGTGGGCGGAGCTGGAACGTCTCGGGGTGACGCTCTACATCCACCCCGCAGCCATCCCTGCGGACGACTGGCAGGTCTTCGCGGGATACCCCGAGCTCAACATGATGGCCTGGGGGTGGACGGCGCGTGTTGGCGGCCACGCCCTCCGGCTGATCCACGGCGGGGTGTTCGACGACTTCCCGGGGGCATCGGTGACCCTCGGGCACATGGGGGAACTGCTGCCGTTCCAACTGGCCCGCCTCGACAGTCGCTACAAGGTGGTGAACTCCTCCAACAAGATGCGGCACCTGCCGTCCCACTACGTCCGCAACAACCTGTATGTGACCACCAGCGGCGTCTGCTCCCACGCCGCCCTGCTGGGGGCCACTCACGCCGTCGGTATCGACCGGGTCCTGTTCGCCGTCGACTACCCCTTTGAGTCCACCGTGGAGGCGGTCGAGTTCCTGCGCACCGCGCCCTACGCCCCTGCCGACATCGAACGCATCGCCCACGGCAACGCCGAACGAGTCCTGCACCTGTGAACGAGGCTGCCCACGCCGCTATCGGGGCAGGGTGGGCAGCGGAACCTCACGCCCCACGGGCGGCCGCACATACCGGTGCAGGCCCTCGACGCCGACTTCACCGATGCCGGCCCGTCCGCGTCACAGCTCGGCACATGCGCGTGATGCGGCCGGCAAAGACGCCGGACTCGACGACGGCGTGTCGCGCACGCCTCATGACAGCGCAACCAGCACATTCCTGCAGCGGTGCGAAGAAATCGTCAAGCCGGCCTTTGGCGGAGTACGAGTCCCGCCCGTCCAACCACTCCAGTTCCTCTCACCAAGGCGTGAAGAAGGAGCTTGCGATGCGACTGATCTGCATCGAAGAACACGCTGTCGACCCGGCCATCATGCGGGCGGCGCAACCCACTCTGTACCGCGAAGCCCCGTACATGCGGTGGCTGAGCTCCCCCAAAGCCACCAGCCACCCCCGTGACCGGAACCGGCCCAGTGTGGTCGAGATGAGCGAGGCCATGCGGCTCGGCGCCGATCTCGGCGCCGACCGGATCCGCACCATGGACGAGTACGGTATCGATCTGCAGATCGTGTCCTACACCAGCCCGGCTCAACTCGCCCCCGACGAGCAGGCCGTCGCCCTGACCCGGGCCGCCAACGACCGGCTCGCCCAGGCGATCGCTGCCGATCCGCAACGGCTGCAAGGTTTCGCCGTGCTGCCCTGGCAGGCCCCACAGGCTGCCGCTGACGAACTCGACCGCGCCGTCACCGAACCTGCGCGGAGCTCTGATCGCCCGCCGCGCGGGCCCCGAGAGCTTCGCAAGAGGCGCAGGATGAGCATGCCGCACGGGTGGCCGGAGGCGCTCAGGTCATGGGCCTTGGCGGCGGAGCGCACCGCCCGCGCGGCGGCGACGCGTGATCGCCGGCGAGCGGGAGGGATCACGCAGGTCACAGCGATGCTGCTCGACTCCCCCTGCGGGCCGGTCCTCAGAGAGTGGGCTGGGGGTGCGGTTGGCTGTAGCGGGTGGCGGGGGTGGGGACGTTGCCGCCCGTGAGCAGGGCGGACTCGGCGGCGAGGAAAGCGTCGAGTGCGGCGGTCTGGTCCTCCAGGCCCGGTACGCAGATCGTCTCGCCCAGGCGCAGGCCGGCGAGGCTGGCTCGGGCCACGCCTTCCGCGGTCATGGCAGAGGGGATGTTTCCGTATCCGCCGGCGAACTCCGTCGCCACCACACCCGGGCAGACCACCTGGGTGCGGATGGGGGTGTCGGCGAGTTCGTGGGTGAGGGTGCGAGTGAAGGCGACGGTGGCGGCCTTGGCGGCGTTGTAGATGGTGCGGGACGGCATGTGCGGGTTGTTCTGCCCGGCGCTGAAGGCCAGCAGTGAGGCTACCGTGACGACGGTCCCCTCCCCCGCGGTCAGCATGCCGGGCAGGGCGGCGCGCGCGAGCTGGACGGACGCCACGCCGTTGAGGGTGAGCAGGCGGTCGATCTCCTCCGGGGCGACGTCGACGAGGGGAGCGTAGCCGCCGTCTCCCGCGTTGCTGATCAGCAGCCGGACATCGCCGGCTGGCCAGGCGCTTGGTCACGGCGGTGAGGCCGTCGTGGTTCCCGAGGTCCGCGGGCAGGACCTCCACGGCGGCGCCGGCCGCGCGGAGTTCGTCCGCGAGCTCGGAAAGGCGGTCGGCCCTTCGGGCCACCAGGACGAAGTCGTAGTCGGCGGCGAGGAGTCGGGCGTAAGCGGCGCCTATTCCGGAGGAGGCACCGGTGATGAGAGCAAGAGTACGAGGCATGGGGACAGCTTCCATCAAGCGCCTGCATCACGTCAAACGTTTGATAGCCGACCAGTGTCATATTCTCGCCGTATGACGCTGCATGATGAGGGGCCAGTCAGCGCCGACTCACTGGACCGGGTGACCTGGGCACTGCGGCGGGCAGAATTGGCCGTGACAGCCCTGAAGGAGCAACGGTTGCGCTCGCTTGGCATGGCGGCGGCACACTATTCCCTGCTCATCGCTGTCCACGTCGATCCCGGCCTGGCCGGGGCCGAACTGGCTCGCCGCCTGAACGTCACCCCGCAAGCGGTGGCCTCCCTGGTGGCCCGTCTGGAGGGCCGGGGCCAACTGGAACGCCGGCCGCACCCGCGCCATCGTCATGTGCAGGAGCTCCATCTCACCGACGCCGGCCGCGACGCCCTGCGCAAGGCCGACTCCGTGATCGGGGAGATCGAACAGCAGATCACCGAAAAGCTCGGCACCAAGGACTCCACCCAACTGAAGACGCTCCTCGGCCAGATGACCGATGCGATACAACAGGCGCAACCGGCAGGCCCTCTCAGCAGACCGGTCACCTTGCGCAAAGACGGCACACCGGGGTGACCGTGCAAGCAGCCAGCACGTCATGGCGTTCGAACGCACTGGTATTCCGCACCCACAGATCCCGATGAACTGGGACTGGAGGTCGCCCCCGTCGACGCGGGGATGTTCAGGCCACGCGGAGCAAGATTCGGATCACACCCGAACCAGCCACCCGTCACCTGCCCTGCCCGGCTCGCCACGCGTCGCGCCCTCTCATCGTGGCCGCGCTAATCCTGCTGTTCCCCACGACGGGGCCTCCCAGGACGGGTCCACAGGGATGTTGCGGCCTCGCAGCACCCCCCTCCCCGTAGGCCCCGGACCTGGCAGAGACCACCCGCATCTTCAAGGCCAACGGTCTCGACCCCGTGCCGAAGAAGCCGTGCGCGCCATCCCTGAAGGTCGAGCGTGTCAAGGTGCTGGCCGATGTCGAGACCTCGGTCGCGGTCGCTCCTGCGGCCCTGGCCGCCTAGACCGCCGCCTGGGGCAGGCTGGGAAATCTCCCGGGAGTCACCCCGCCAGTCGAAACAGCGCATTCTACGCACCAGTTACCGCGAAATGCCCCTATTCCACGCCTGGACCCCTCGAACGGGACAGCGCTCTCGACCCCGTTCGACAGGGCGCGTATCACCATAGAGAGGATCCCGGCCGGTGGGTTCAACACCGGAGGTGAGGCCATAGCCCGACACCTGCAATGGAGGAGACAGAGCATGAAAAACTTACCAACGGCCGCCGACAACGGCGGTACCGAGGACCACACCACCCAGCCTCCCGGAAGCGCCGGCCAGGCCACCCGGCTCCAGTCCGTCCCCGCAGCCTCGTCCGACAGTGAGCCCGCCGTGGGAGCGTCGGCTGTCTGGCGGACATTCACCTTCACCAGCGCCGTCACCGGTGAAAAGGTGACCGTGACCTGCATGCCCGGCTGCACGGTCCACCACGAGGCGGACAGCAACACGCCCGAGCACCCGCACGACATCTACTGCAACATCCCCGGCACAGCCGGCGAGCTGCCCCTCTACGGCCCGCTGTGCGACACGGGCAGCCCGGAGGACTTCCGCTTCCTCAGCTGGCGGATCCAGTCCCTCCCTTTCTCGGTTCGGCCGGCGGAGCGTCTGCCCTTCGTTGCCATTGAGGCCATCGACGACCACTACATCGAGTACCTCGACCCGGACACGCTGGAGATGGTCATCCGCCTCCTGCAGAAGCAGGTCGACTCGCTGCGCGAGGTCCACGCCCAGCTCGTCAATGTCCGCACCGCGTACCTCAACCCACCGGAGGTGGCGGCATGAAGACCACGGCCATCACCGAACGCGCCATCGCCGAGGTGGAGACGTTCCGCACCAAGATGCGGGAACTCGGCTCGTGCTCCCCGGCCGTGGAGAAGTTCGCCGACGAGATGATCGTCCACATCATGGTCTGCGGGTCCCCGAAGGCCGCCGTCGAAACAGCGATGCGCAACCTCGTCAGCGCGCCGGCGGAGGTGACGGTATGACGACGTTGACCACGCGCGCCGACTTCGACGCCTTCCGCGACCGCATGTGCGACCACTTCGGACAGCTGCCCGACAGGCTCGGCAACCAGCACCTCCACGTCGAACACGCGCCGCTCGGCCCGGATGAGTACTTCACTCACCGGCTCGACAGCGACGGCCACTACATCGTCTACGACCCGCGGCAGACCAGCGGGCTCATGGTGCGCCAGTTCCTCGGCATCTACGCCACCTTCACCGAGGACCCGATCCGCGAGGGCGTCCGCGACGCCTACTACGAGGCGAACGCGGCGGGCGCGCGGGCAATCTGGAGGATCGTCCTCAGCGAGATCGACCGCACTCAAGACTCCGAGTGTGTGATGGACCAGGTGCTGGAGCTGCTGCAACAGGCCCCTGCGAAGACCGAGGGAGCAACCCGCCTGTAGGCGCAGGCGGTTCAGGGCAGAACTGCGGTTCGAGTGGAGTGCCTCGTGGAAAGCCCGAAGGGGAGCTGGCCCGCGCGCACGGGAACGCCTACAGGATCGTCGTGCTCAGAGGTCTCCGCGCTCGAGCAGATCCTGGAGCGTCAAAGAGGTACTCAAGCCCCTGCACGAGCGCTGCCTCCTCGCCGTATGCCGGCCCACCGAGTTCGAAATGATCCACTCTGCACGGGACAGCTCGGAAGCAACACGGATCAGCACCTGGCTCCACGCCTTCGACTACCTCCGCACCGCCGACGACGTCTTCATACGCGCTCTCGAGATCCAGCGCCATGCCCTCAACGCGGGCTTCCACCGCGCTCTGTCCCTTCCCGACCTGCTGATCGCCTCCACAGCGGAACTGAACCGGCGAACGGTCCTCCACTACGACGGCGACTTCGACATGGTCGCCTCCCTCACCGGCCAACCCACCGAATGGGTCGTTCCGCCTGGCACCGCCGACCGATGAGCATGTCGGCCTTCCCCGCCTACGGCGAGCCGTCCGGTGTCGCCGACAGCGCCGCTGTCCTCGAACTCCTCCTCCGCCCCGGCTTCGAACCGCATCCGCATGGACGAGCGGCTCGCTACCCCATCGGCGACACGGACGCTGAGCTTCGCCGCCGGGCGGACGTTCCAGGACCCGGTGGACCTGTTGGTGGCGAGCGGGATGTGGATCTCCACGACGACGATGTTCGCCTCCGAACTGTTCGTCGATGACCGCTCGCTCGTCGAGGACGAGCGGCGGACGCGGCATCGGGCAGTGCGGACGTCCAGCTCAACCACGCCTGGACGATCGGGGACTGCGACATGCTGCTGCGCGTGCACCGGGCCGAGGGGCTGGTCGTGGCGGGCACGGACTCGGCCCTGGACGACATCGGCATCAGCATCCACCAGAACCTGCGGATCCTGGCTGGGCCAGGTGGCCCCGGGCCACCTGGCTGACCTGGTGTGTGTCACGGGTGACCCGCTCACCGACATCGGCGCGGCGGCGGCGGTGCGCCGGGTCATGGTCGGCGGCCACCAGTACGACGTACCGGAGCTGCTCGAACCGTTCCGTCCGTCCGCTGTGGCTGCCCGCAGCGACGCACTCGGCGGCACACCCGGCAACAGGGTCCGGGCCGCGGCGCCCAGCGCACGCGAGAGGGCCACGCATTACTGGCACGAGGCGGAATGGCAGCACGCGGGCTGCTGCCGCTCCCGCTGAATTCGCGGGCACCGGCGCACATGATCCGGGACCGGTTTCGGCCGGTCCCGGATCCGTGTCGGCGAGGAATTCCCAGAATCAGTTCACCTGCCGGTCGCGATCGGCCCAGAAATCCTTGCGTAGTTCCCGTCTGAGTATTTTGCCGCTGGGATTCCGGGGAACGCGCTCGATGAACTCGTAACCGCTCGGGGACTTGAAATCGGCGAGCCGGCCCTGAAGGTGGAGTTTCAGTTCCCGAGGGCTCACCGACATTCCCGGACGCAGCGCGACGAAGGCATGCACGGTCTCGCCCCAGCGTTCGTCGGGAACCCCGATGACGGCCGCCTCGGCCACCGCCGGATGGGTGCACAGCGCGTTCTCCACCTCGGCCGGGTAGACGTTCTCGCCGGCGACGATGACGGTGTCCTTGAGGCGGTCGCACACATAGACGTAGCCGTCCTCGTCGAGATATCCGGCGTCCCCGGTGTGCAGCCAGCCGTCGGCGAGAGTCTCCTCCGTCGCCTCCTTCATGCCCCAGTACTCCACCATCACCGCAGGCGTACGCAGACAGATCTCCCCGATGGCACCGGACGCGAGGACGCTGCCGTCCTCGCCGGTCACCTGCACCTCGACGCCGGGGTAGGGGCGGCCTGCGGCGCGCAGCCGGGGGCTGCCGGGGCGGTGTTCCGAGGGCGGCAGGCACAGCGCGGTGTTGCCGCTCTCCGTGAGCCCGTACAGCTGGCCCAGCTCACAGCCGAGGACTTCCATGCACTGGAGCATCAGCGTCTCGGAGATGGGGGATCCGCCATAGGTGACCTTGCGCAGCGAGGCGAAGTCGGCCGGTCCGACGCCGGGTTCGGACAGCATCATCTGCAGCATCGCCGGCACGGCGCAGGTGGTGGTGACGCCGTGCTCGCGGATCAGCCGTACGGCGTCGTGCGGGGCGAACATACGCATGGACACGCTGGTCACACCGGCGTTGAAGGCCTGCATGGCCCACCAGATGCCCGCGACGTGGAAGCCGGGGATGCTGATCAGGCTGACGTCCCCCGGATACCAGTCGATCCAGTCGAGGCCGTGCTCCACGAGCAGGTCACGGATCGCGAAGAAGCTGCGGTGGGCGAGGACGACGCCCTTCGGCAGGCCGGTGGTACCGCTGGTGTAGATCTGTGTGACCGGGTCGTCGGGCGCGGCGTCCACCTCAAGATCGCGATCCGGCTCGCCGGCCTTCCACTCCCGAAAGCTGCTGCCCCGGTCGTCGCAGCCGTCGAGCCCGACGATCGTGGGCCGGGCGGGCAGCTCCGCGCGGATCCGGGCGGTGGTATCGGCGTACTCCCTTTCCACAAAGAGGAGTTCGGCACCGGAGTCGCGCAGTATGTGCTCCACCTCGGCGGGGGTGAGCCGCCAGTTGACCGGGACGAGTACGGCTCCGGTCTTGGCGCAGGCGAAGAAGATCTCGTAGTAGTACTCGGACTCCTTGCCCAGGTAGGCGACGCGGGAGCCGCGCCCCACGCCGGCGGCGAGCAGGGCCCGGGCCGTGCGGTTGCTCTCCCGGTGCAGTTGCTCGTACGTGACGTTCCGGCCCTCGCAGCTCAGGGCGGTGCGCCGGGGGTGGTGGGTGGCGTGGAACGACACTGTGTCGGCGGCGGTCCTGAGGTTCGGGTAGTGCATGGGGGTGTCCTGTCCGTAGGAGGCTGAGGCTCAGAGCCAGTTGTGGTGGTCGGGCCAGTGGCGCCGTCCGATGAGCGCGGGGCCGGGGAGGTGGAGCAGCTCGGGGCGCGGACTGTCGGCCGGCCACAACTCGGCGGTGGCGGGGGCTTCTCCGGTGAGGTACCGCCGGGCGTGCCGGGCCGGCGCGGAGTCGTGCGGCTGCGGGCCGCGGGTGTCGAACTCCCCCGCGGCCGCACGCCCCAGGGCGGCGAGGAGGGCGGAGCGGTCGTGGATCACGGCCGCGTATCGGACGGAGTGGTGGTCGCGGCCCTCGGCAAGAGTCCGGCAGACGGCGGCGGGGGACCAGTCGGCGCGGTCCCGAAGATGCCGGTGCAGCCGGTCGGCTGTGCCGGCCAGCGCCTCGGCGCCGGGTGCCGACAGCAGGAGCGTCCAGGGCCCCGTGTCCTCGGCGACCTCTTTGGTGTCCGGACCGGCCGGGCGCTCCGGGACGCTCTCCAGCACGACGTGCCCGTTGGTGCCGCAGAACCCGAAGCCACTGACGGCCGCCCGCCTCCTGCCCTCCGTGGGCCAGGGCTGCGGCTTCGCGGCGAGCCGCAGCGCAGTCCGGCCCCACGGGATGTCCGGGTCGGCCTCGTCCGCGCCCGGTTGCGGCGGGATCTCCGCGTGGGCGAGCGCGAGCACCGTCTTCATCAGGCCGGGCGCGCCGGAGGCGGTCTCGAGGTAGCCGATGTTCGCCTTGCACGAGCCGATGTACAGCGGCGGCGCGTCGGGCGAGCGCCGTGCGTACGCGTCGGCCAGGGTCTCGGCCTCGATCTGGCCGCCGATCCGGGAGCCGTTGGCCTGTGCCTCGACGTAACCCACGTCCTCGGGGGCCAAGCCCGCGTCGTGCAGCGCCCGCTCGATCACCGCCTTCTGGCCGCGCGCCGAGGCCACCGAGATGCTGGGACGATCGCCCTGGGCATGGACGGCGCTGCCGCGCACGAGTGCGTACGGCTGATCCCCGTCGGCCAGGGCATCCGCGTACCGCTTGAGGACCACGACCCCGCAGCCTTCGCCGCGGACGTGCCCGTCGGCACGCCGGGTGAAGGGCCTGCTGCGACCGGTGGGCGAGAGCATCCCGGCCCGGTCGAGGATGCCGGTGCTGAACGGGGAGAGCAGCAGGTTGCAGGTGCCGACGAGTGCGATGTCGCACTCGCGGGCGCGCAACGTCCGCACCGCCAGGTGCACGGCGGTCAGCATCGACGAGGACGCGGTGTCGACGGTGACGGTCGGACCGTTGAGCCCCAGTGACAACGCGATCCGGCCGCTGAAGGCGCTGGGCGAGGTGCCCGTGCTCATGTGCGGGGACAGGCCCGTGCCGGGAACCCCGCCGCGCAGCCAGGCATGGGGGTACTCCACCGGCCCGGCGACCGCGTAGACACCGACGTCACGGCCCCGCAGCCGCTCCCGGGACAGATTGGCGTCCGCGAGGGCCTGGACGGCGACCTCCAGGAGGAGGCGCTGCTGCGGGTCCATGTGGCGGGCCTCCTCCTGCGTGATGCCGAACCAGTCGGCGTCGAAGAGGTCCACGTCCTTCAGATAGGCGCCCTGGCGCAGCCGTCCGGCCAGCGGCGCCAGGTCCGGTGCGGCAAGGTTCCAGCGCGGCCGACCGAGGCTGTCGACGGGCACACCGGCCGCCTCGGTGGGCAGGACCTGGCCCTCGCGGAGCGCGCTCCACAGCGCCCGGGGGTCGTCGAGCCCTCCTGGCAGCCTGCAGCCCATGCCGATGACGGCGACCGGCTGCGTCCGCTCATGGTGCTGCCGGGCCAGCATCACCATGAGCTGCTTCTTCGAGAGGGTCTCCAGGTGGTCGATGTAGCTGGTCACTGTCGAGCCGCCCGTCACTGGAACATCTCGCGGAGAGCGGCGAGTTCGTCGTCCGCTTCGGCGTCGGTCAGTTCGCGCACGTCCTCGCCGGGCTCGTCCCGCAGCGGTGCGGCCGGTCCGCCCTGAGCCTGATCCGGTACGAGCTGCTCGTCGATGAACACGGCCAGCGGCCGCACGGCGGGGTGGTCGAAGAGGGCGGAGGCGGGCAGCGGGATTCCGAGCACGGTCTCGAGGGCGTTCTTCAGTTCCACCGAGCCGAGCGAATCGAGACCGAGGTCCACGAACCGGGCATCGACATCGATCTCCTCGGGCGAGTCGTACCGCAGTACGTCCGCTATCCGGCCCCGCAGCAGTTCGCGAAGCGCGACCTCTCGGTCGGGCTTCGGCTGGGCGAGCAGCCCGTCGACGTCCAGTTCGGTCCGGTCCGGTCCGCCGCGTTTGCCCGAACGCAGCTCGCTGAAGAGGGCGTTCGGGGACGGCAGGGCGTCGGTGTAGGCATCCCAGTCGAACTCGCCGACGACGGTCTGGGCGTACGGCCGGGTGAGCGCGGTGAACAGCGCCTTCAGCGCGGCGTCGGGCTTGATGAACTTCAGGCCTCGTGCCTCGATACCGTCGATCTGACGCTCGGTGAGTGCGGCGGCCATGCCGATGTCCGACCACGGGCCCCAGTTGACGCTGAGCCCCGGCAGGCCCGCGGCTGCCCGCCACTGCATGAGGACGTCCATGTACGCGTTGCCGGCGGCGTAGTTGGCCTGGCCGGCGGCACCGAGTACCGAGGCGATCGACGAGTAGCCGACGAAGAACCGGACCGTGGGGACATCGGCGACCGCGCGATGCAGCAGCCAGGTGCCGCAGACCTTGGCGCGCAGGACGGTGGCCATGCTCTCCCAGGTCTGGGCCGTGAGCGGGGCGTCGGCGAGGACGCCCGCGGCATGCAGGACACCGCCGAGCGGGGTGTCGCCCGCGGCGAGCTCGCCGACGATCCGTTCGACATCGGCCGCATCGGCGATGTCCCCCTGGTGGACCTCGACTTCGACGCCCTCACCGAGTTCGGCGGCGATCGCGGACCGTCGGCGCTCGTCGACGGCCCGGCGGCTGACGAGTGCGATACGGCGGGCGCCCTCCCGCACCAGCTTGCGCGCGGAGGCCAGGCCGAGCGCACCGAGGCCTCCGGTGACGAGGTACGTCTCCCCCGCGTCGATCCGCACCGGCCGCGCGGGCAGGTCGCGTTCGTCGCGGAACTCCAGCACGACCTTGCCGAGGTTGGCGCCCCGGCTCAGGACGCCGAAGGCCTCCTCCACCTCGTCGAGGGAGTAGCCGACCACCGGCAGGGCGGTCAGCCGGCCGGCCTCGATGTGCTCGGCGACCGTCCGCAGGATGTCGTGGTTGAGGCGGTCGAGTTCGTCGGCGGGCAGCTCGCTGAGGTCGAAGTTGTGGTAGCCGACGTCGGGTCGTGAGGCGCTCATCTCCTCGGGCGACCAGACCCCGATCTTGCCGAGTTCGACGAACCGCCCGTCTTCGGCGAGGCAGCGCAGACCTGCCGGGATGTAGTCCTTGTTGAGGCTGTTGAGGACGACGTCGACGCCCCGGCCCCCGGTGGCCGCCAGCACCTCGTCGGCGAAGTCGAGTGTGCGGGAGTTCATGACGTGTTCCACGCCCTGGGAGCGCAGCAGGGGCCACTTGCGGGGGCTGGCGGTGGCGTACACCTCAGCGCCGGCGAGCCGGGCGAGTTGGACGGCCGCCTGTCCGACGCCGCCCGCGGCCGCGTGGATCAGGACCCGGTCGCCCGCCCTGATACCGGCGAGGTTGTGCAGTGCGTGGAAGGCCGTGACATACGCGGCGGGCAGCCCGGCGGCCTCCGTGAAGGTGAGGCCGGCGGGCTTGCGCACGACGACCGTGGACGGGACGGTGACCCGCCGCCGCATGCAGCCGATCCGGCTGAGCACCACCTCGTCGCCGGGCCTGAACCCGGCGTCGGGTCCCGCCTCGACGACGGTGCCGGAAGCCTCGAAGCCGAGCGGGAGGGGCTCATACGGGATGCCGTGGTCCAGCGCGTACTGGCGCAGCATGCCGAGTGCGTTCAGGACGTCCTTGAAGTTGAGCCCGGCGGCGTGGACCTGGACCGTGACCTCGTCGCCGGTGGGCGGGCGGTCCTCGACGGGCACCGGGCGGACGGTGGAGAACTGGCCGTACTCGGTGATCGTGAGTTCCGTGTTGGTGTCGTCGCGGGTGCCGGTGGCGGGCGGGGAGAGCCGCTTCACATGGCGGATGCCGGACCGGTACGCGATCTGGTGCTCGCCGCCCGAGGTGTCTCCGGCGCGCCACTCGTCGACGAGTGGCTGGAGATCGGTTCCGTCGAGGTCGAGCAGTACGGTCCGCAGCGCCGGGTATTCGTTCAACAGGACCGCGCCGAACCCCCACAGGGAGGCTGCGCCGAGAGCGCCGGCGTCCCGGGGCGCGGTGCCGGTGATGTCGCCGGGCAGCCACTGGGCGCGTTCGGTCACGAGCAGGACCCGCAGGCCGCGGCCTGCGACAGGTCCGTCGGCCGCGGCCACCAGGGCGAGCAGGTCGCGGTAGTTGCGCTCGGTCTCGGTACGCAGCCGTTCCTCGCCCTCGAGCGTGGGCTCGGGTGTCCAGAACCAGCACAGGTCCGTGACGGCACCGTCCGCGGCCAGCAGGGCGGCCGCGGTGGTCGCGTCAGGGGCGTGCAGGGTCTCGATGCCGGTCCCGGCGAGCCGGTCGGTCAGGTCACCCGGGAGGCCGTCGCCCGGGCGGACCACCAGGACTCGGCGGCCCTCCTCACCGGTCCTGGCCGCGGGCAGGGAGCGCTTGAGCCATCGGGGGCGCAGCAGCATGCGCTCGGCGGGGTCGGCCGGGGCGTCGGCGACGCGCTTGAGACGTACGCCCTTGACGACGAAGACCGTCCGGGTGCCTTCCAGGGCGACGATGTCGGCGGCGACTTCGCCGACAGGGTCGAGGTCGACGTGGATGAGGATGTGAAGGTCGCCCTTGGGACGCTTGAGGAGTTCGACGCCGTCGAAGCCGACGGGCAGATAGGTGCCGTCCAGATCGACTGCGGCACCGAGGGTCTGCATCGCGCAGTCGAGGACCGATGCGCGCAGATGCTCGGTGGCGGGTGTGTCGAGGCCGCGGAGCTCGCCGGTCGCGAAGCCGTCGGCGTACCGGTCGACACGCAGGACGCGCCGGAACTCGGGGCCGTACGGCAGTCCCAGCTCGGCGTACCGCTGGTAAAGGTCCTCGCCGTGATGCCGTGCCTGCGGGCTGCCGGGGTCCGTGGCCGCCTTCCGGAGGCGGTCCACGACCTCGCCGAGTCCGGCCGGCCCGGTGGGTGCGGCGCCGAGGGTGGCGGTGGCGTGGACGCGTTCGATCACGCCGTCCCGGCCGTCGACACGGCTGACGATCTCGACGGCGGCGGGCCCGTCGGCGCCCCCGTGCGGGCGCAGGCGGGTGCGGATCTCGGCCGGCTCGCCGTCGCGCAGGAAGAGGGGTTCGTGGATGCTCAGGTCCTGGATCGTCCGGCCGGTCTCGCCGTGCACCGCGTCCTGGAGGGCCAGCACGACTTCGACGTATCCCGCGCCGGGGAACACCGCCTGGCCCATGACGACATGGTCGGCGAGGTAGGCCGGTGAGTCGGGGGCCAGCAGCGCGCTGAATTCGCGCTCCCCCGCCTCGCGCCGGTCCTCGGTGGTGATGTCCCGGCCCAGCAGCGGATGGTGGGCCGGTCCTGACGCGCGGCCGGCGAGGGTGGCCCGGACGCGCGTGGAGGGCAGCGGGTGGCGTTTCTTCGCGAAGGCATAGCCGGGCAGCGGCATGGGCCGTCCGTCGCGCTCGGCGTGGTAGCCCGTCCAGGAGATGGGGAGTCCGGCCTGGTAGCAGCGCGCGAGAGCGGTGGTGATGGTGGTGGCGCCGGGGTCGGACTTGGCCATGCTGGACACCCACACGTGGTCGTCGGGGTCGCCGTTCTGCCGGCCCAGGCCGGTGAGCGCGGCGGACGGGCCGACCTCGATGAGGACGTGTTGCCCGCGGGCCTGGACGCGGCGCATGCCGGCGGCGAAATCGACGGGCTCGCCGATGTGGCGGACCCAGTACTCGGGCGTTCCCACGTCGGCGAACGTGGCGACCTCTCCGGTGAGGTTGGAGACGAAGCTCAACTGCGGCTCGTGGAAGGCGATGTCCGCGATCGCTTCCCGGAACGCGTCGAACACCTCGGTCATCAGCGGCGAGTGGAACGCGTGCGACACCGGCATCTCCTTGACGCCGACACCCCCGGCTCGCAGGGTGCCGACGAGCTCGGCGAGCGAGTCGCGTCCGCCGGAGATCACGCACTGGAGCGGGGAGTTGACCGCGCCGAAGCTGATGTCGGGGTACGGCGCCAGAAGCGGGGCGATCTCCTGCGCGGGGGCGAAGACGGCAGCCATGCCACCGGGCGCCGAGACGGACTGCATGAGCCGGGCGCGGACGGAGACCAGCCGGACCGCGTCCTCGAGCGAGAACAGGCCCGCGATCGCGGCCGCGGCGATCTCACCGACGCTGTGCCCGAGCAGGATGCCCGGTCGTATCCCCCAGGACATCCAGAGCCGGGCGGTCGCGTACTCCAGGGAGAACAGTGCGGGCTGGGTGTAGAGGGTCCGGTTGATGTCCTGGTCGCTGTCCGGCGCCTCGCCGAACATGACCTCCTTGACCGAGCGGCCGAGGTCGGCGGCGAAGAGCCGGTCGCAGTCATCGAGGTGGCGCCGGAAGACGGGGTACCGGTCGTACAGGCCGCGCCCCATGCCGACGTACTGCGCGCCCTGCCCGGAGAACAGGAACGCGGCCTCCGTGTAACGGAGTTCACCGCCGTCCGGGCCGTCGCCCGCCGACTGCCGGTCGAGCAGCCGCACCAGGTCCTCGCGCGAGGAGACGGGCCCGGCGAGCCGCGCGGGCAGGTGGGCGCGACCGAGGTTGGAGCTGCGGCAGAAGTCGGGGACGGCGAGGTCCTGACGCGCGTCGAGGAAGCGGCGGTGGGCCTCTGCCTGGGCGCGCAGTCCCGTGTGGTCCTTCGCCGAGAGGGTGAAGACGGCGGTGCCGTCGTCCGGTGCCGGCGGGCGCACCGGGGCGGGCGGCGCCTGCTCGAGGACGACGGATGCGATGGTGCCGGCGAAGCCGAAGGAGTTGACCAGAGCCCGTCGGGGCCCGTCGGCCTTCCAGTCGCGCAGTTCGGTCGGGACGGTCACGCGATAGCGGTCCCAGGGAATGTGGCGCGACGGCGTCTTGAGGTTGATGTGCGGGTAGATCACGCCTTCCTGGAGCTGGAGGACGACCTTGGCGACGCCTCCGATGCCCGCGGCGGCCTCCATGTGGCCGATGTTGGTCTTCACCGAGCCGACGGCCAACGGGGCGCCGTCCGTGCGGGACTCGGCGAAGACGGTGTTGATGGACCCCATCTCGATGGGGTCGCCGAGGGAGGTGCCGGTGCCGTGCGCCTCCACGTACTGGATATCTTGGGGCTCCAGGTTGGCCGAGGCCAGCGCGTCGCGCATCAGGGCGACCTGGGCGGTGCCGTTCGGGACGGTCAGGCCGCCGCTCTCGCCGTCCTGACGGACCGAGGAGCCGCGGATCAGCGCGAGCACGGTGTCGCCGTCGCGCCGGGCGTCCGAGAGCCGCTTCAGGACGAGCATGCCGGATCCCTCGCTGCGGCTGTAGCCGTCGGCGGAGTCGTCGAAGGTCTTGCAGCGGCCGTCGGGCGCCAGCATGCCGGCGCGTGAGTAGACGATGTGGTTGCGCGGGTGGTGGGTTGCGTTCACGCCACCCGCGAGGGCGATGTCGCACTCGCGGCGGCGCAGTCCCTGGGCGGCGAGGTGCAGCGCCACGAGCGAGGCGGAGCAGGCGGTGTCGACGCTCAGGCAGGGACCGCGCCAGCCGAGGAAGTAGGACAGGCGTCCGGCGGCGGCGCTGTGCGCGGTGCCCGCGGCGACATGTGCGTCGAGGTCCATCGGGTCCACGGCCTCGACATCGATCGCGAAGTCCATCTGCCCGACGCCCAGATACACGCCGCCGTTTTTGCCGCGGAGTGCCGCCGGGTCGATGTGCGCCGATTCCAGGGCGCGCCAAGACGATTCCAGGGCCCAGCGGTGCTGCGGATCCATGAAGTCGGCTTCCTTGGGCGATATGTTGAAGAACTTCGAGTCGAATTCGTCCGCACCGGAGAGGAATCCGCCGCCAGCCGCCAGGGGGCTCCGGCAGGCCTCTTTTTCGGCGTCCTGCAGAGCGTCCATGTCCCAACGGTCCTCGGGGACGGGGCCGGTTCCTGCGCGGCCTTCCCTGAGAAATGCGGAGAACTCCTCGGGAGTGTTGTTGTCTCCCGGGAATCGGAAACCGAACCCGATGACGGCGATCGGCTCGTACTTCTCCAGAAGCAGGTCTTTCAGCAGGGCATCGGTGCGGGACGAGGCCGTGTCGGTCACTGGTAGAGCTCCTTGAGGATGTCGTTGACCAGGTCTTTCGTGGACACTCCTGCGTCCTTTGGGGGCTCGGGGACGACCGGGGTGGCGCCGTCGAAGAGTTCGGGGACCACATCGGTGGTCAGGAACTCGACGAGCTGCCCGACCGTCGGGTGGTTGAACAGGAAGGCCGAGTCGAGCGTCCGGCCGAGTTCCCGTTCGAGCCGCCGCCTTGTGTCGACGGCGCCGAGCGAGGTGAGTCCGAGTTCGAAGTAACTCACCTGAAGAGGCAGCACATCCGTGCCGTCCATCATCAGTTCACGCTTGAACTCCGCAACGACCAACGATTCGAGGAGCGCCCGGCGTTCGGACGGCGGAGTTTCTGACAATTCCTGAATCCAGGGTGTACGCGAAGTCATGCCACTCCTTGGCTGGATTATTCATTTCCTGTTGACCGTGGTCGGCACGGATGGAAGGATCAGCGCGTCAAGTTCTGGGAACACATAAGGGATTTGAGGGTCACGTGATGACGGGGATCAGCGAGGAAGGCGACCTGGAGTTCGCGGCCCGGCGGCGCGCCGAGGACCTGTACGCGAAGGACCGCACCTGTGAGTTGCTCGGCATCGCGCTGCGGGACGCCGGGCCGGGGCGGGCGACCGTCGGCATGCGGGTCACGGAGACCATGGTGAACGGCCACGGCATCGGGCACGGCGGCTTCCTCTTCCTGCTGGCCGACGCGGCATTCGCCTTCGCCTGCAACACATACGGCCCGACGACCGTGGCCCAGGGGGCGCAGGTCACCTTCCTCCGCCCGGCCGAAGTGGGCGACGAACTGGTCGCGGAGGCGACGGAGCGGACCCGCTTCGGACGCAGCGGCCTGTACGACGTGACCGTGCGCCGCTCGGACGGAGTGCCGATCGCCGAGTTCCGGGGGCAGAGCCACACGCTCGGGAGCCGGCCGGCACGGCCGGCTCCCGAGGCGCGCGGCGAGTGAACCCCTCACTTCGGTGACCAGCGCGGGTCACGGCCCAGCGAGGCGAGCAGCCGGTCCTCGGCGCTCGCCGTGCCGGTCAACTCGACCGGCGGGCGGAACGCGGCGCCGGGGCGTTCCCGCGACGGTCCGACGGGCACCTCCTTGCGGGCCACCTCGGTGGCGGCAGCGACGAGGTCGTCGTTGTACGCCGCCGGGACGCCGAGGGAAGCCGCGACGTCCCAGCCGTGCACCACGTAGTCCACGAGGTGGAAGCCGATCGCGCGCGGGGCGGCGAACCGCATCGTCGGATGGATCCACGGCAGGACGAACGCACGGTTCAGCACGCCGTCGCCGGCGAACGCGTCGAGGACGCGGGCGACGGAGTCGGCGTACGCACGGCGCGGGTCCTCAAGCGGCGTCTCCTGCCAGACCGCGTCGTCAACCGGTCCGCCGTCGGCAGCCGCGGCGAACCCGAGGTGCTGTGCGGTCATATGGGCGAGGAGGCGGCGCAGGGACCAAGTGCCGCAGGGGGTGGGGGCATCCCACTGGTCGTCGCCGATCTGCGCGACGATCTCCGCGCTGCGCAGTACGGCCCGGCGGTCCAGCTCCTGGACGCCGTCCTTGAACGTGTCCGCGACGGTGTGCCTGTCGGTCATGGTCAGCCCTTCTTCTGTGCGTTCTCCCGCCACCAGCGCCGGCCGGCTTCGGGCAGCGTGGTGATGGGGTCGTAGAACGGATAGCGACGCGCCAGAGCGTCCGGATCATCCAGTTCTATCCCGGTGCGGTAGTTCTTCGTCCACTGCGAGACGCCCAGTTCCCGGTCGTACTCGACGAGTTGATGGACCCAGCGCTTGCCGACGTACGGCACGTCGCACACGATCCGCGGCGTCGCGTAGCCGGGCAGATAGCCCATGACGGCGTGCTGGAGTTCCTGTGCCTCCCAGACCGCGATGCGCCAGTGCTCGGCGTTCGGGATCATGTCGCACATGTAGAAGTAGTAGGGCAGGATGTTCGCCTCGCCCTGCAGGGCCATGCACAGGTCCAGCAGCGCCTTCGGGGAGGTGTTGACCCCGCGCATGATGACGCCCTGGTTGCGGATGTCCCGGACGCCCGCGTCCAGCGCGGCCCGCGCCGCCTCGGCCACCAGCGGGGTGACAGACTGAACGTGGTTGACGTGGGTGTGCACGGCGAGGTTCACGGAGCGCCGCGCGGCGGTCCGCGCCACCCGTTCCAGTCCTTCGAGCACCGTCCCCTGAAGCCAGTGTTGGGGCAGTCCGGCGAGGGCCTTGGTGGCCAGCCGGATGTCCCGGACGCTCTCCAGATCGAGCAGCCGCATCAGGAACGACTCCAGGCGCGGCCACGGTACGTTGGCGACGTCGCCGCCGGAGACCACGACGTCGCGTACGCCGGGGTTCCGCTTGAGGTAGTCGATCATCTGGTCCTGGCGGTCGGCCGGCTTGAGGGTCAGCTTCTGCTTCTCCACCTGGGGGGTCGAGCCGCCCACCAGATCCATCCGGGTGCAGTGCCCGCAGTACTGGGGGCAGGTCGACACCAGCTCCGCCAGGACCTTGGTCGGGTAGCGGTGGGTGAGTCCTTCGACCACCCACATCTCCGCCTCGTGGAGCGAGTCCCGTTCGGCGTAGGGGTGGCTCGGCCACTCCGGTTCACGGTCGGAGGCGACGGGCAGCATGTATCGGCGGATCGGGTCGGCCAGGAAGGACTCCGTGAAGCCCGCCGCTTCCGTGGGCGCGTCGGGCGCCATGGTGTTGAGCATCTGCGGGGTCAGCAGCCTCGACATGGTGGCGAAGCGTTTGTGGTCGGCCTCCAGGTCGTCGTAGAACCGGTCCTCGAGCAGCGGGCCCATCACCGCCTTCAGCTGCCTGGTGGTCTTCACGCAGTGGGCGCGCTGCCACTGGGCGTCGCGCCACTGGGCGGCGGTGACATCGCCCCAGCCCGGCAGGCGGTGCCAGTCGGGTTCCACGGGGATCACGCGCTCGTACTCGTAGGGCTGCGGTGCGGGCAGGGTGTGCGGTCCCTGTGACGTCATCATCAGATTCCTAGCTGATCGACAGGCCGGGTGCGGTGCCGGTGAAGTACGCGCTCCACCAACTCCTGTGAGGCACCCAGGTAGTTGGCTGGGTCGAGCAGGTCCGACAGCTTCGTTCCATCGGTGAGGGTGTGCGACGCGTCGGCGAGCACCGGGGAGGCCGCGAGCGCGTCCTCGAAGGTGTGGCCGGGCGCGGCGGCCAGGCGCGCCGCGTCGGCGAGCAGTGTCTTGGCGGCGGCCTTGCCGAGTACGGGCGCGAGGGCTGCGTTCAGCCGCTCGGAGACCACGGCGCCCCCGGTGAGCCGCAGGTTCCTCAGCAGCTGGTCGGGGAACACCTCGATGCCCTCCGCGAGTTCGGCCGCGGTGCGAGCGGCCCCCTCGGCCAGGCGCAGGGCCTCCCGGAGGGGCTGCCACTCCGACTGCCAGCCTCCTGGGGAGCGTTCGTCCTCCGCGAGCAGGCTCTGTCCCAGAACGAGAGCATGGGCGGGGGCCTGACGGGCCGCGGACACGAGCATCGTGGCGAGTACGGGGTTCCGCTTCTGGGGCATGGCGGAGGATGCCCCGGCTCCCTCGGGTCCGGGCTCGGCGACCTCGGCGACCTCGGTACGGACCATGCCGAGGACGTCCGTCGCGAACTTGCCGAGGCCGCCGGTGACCGCGACGACGGCCCACCCGAGGTCGGCGAGCGGGGTGCGCACGGTGTGCCAGGGCGCTTCGGGATCGCGCAGGCCCAGCTCGGCGGAGAACGCGGCCGACAGATCGGCGGCGTGCCCCGCGGTGTCGACGCCGGCCAGGCGCGCGTACTCCTGGTAGGCGGCCAGAGTGCCTGCGGCGCCGCCCAGTTGAGCGGGCAGCGACTCCCGGACCCGGCGGACCCGGTCGCTCGCGTCCAGCACCAGGGTGAGCCAGCCCGCCGCCTTGAGTCCGAAGGTGATCGGCACGGCGTGCTGAGTGAGGGTCCGGCCCGCCATCGGCGTGCCGGCGTGCTCGGCGGCGAGCCGGGCGAGCGCGACCGCCACCCGGCCCAGGTCCACGTCCGTGCGGGCCAGTGCCCGGGCGGCGAGCAGCATGGCGGCGGAGTCGAGGATGTCCTGGCTGGTGCCTCCCCGGTGCACGTACTCGGCGGCCGCCGGGTCGACCCGGCGCACTGCTTCCGTCAGCACGCGGACCAGTTCCACCACCGGGTTGGCGGACCCCCGGGCCCGGCGGGCGAGCCGGACCACCTCGACGGGCCGGGACCGGATCGTCTCCTCGATGGGCCCGAGGGCCTCCGGGGGGACGACCCCGAGCCGCGCCTGTGCCCGGGCGAGCGCCAGCTCCACGTCGAGCATGGCCGCGACCCACGCCTGGTCGCCGAGCGGATCGCCGACTGTGGCCCACACCGGGCTCAGCAGTCCCGCGTCGACCGTGCCTGTCGTCTCCTCGACCGTGCGGGTCGTGTCCTCGTCCGTGCGTGTTGTGTCCTCGACCCTGCGGGTCGTGTCCAAGGTCAGTCTCCTAACGCGGTGGTGACGGAGGCCGTTGTCCCGATCACGCCCGGGCGGGCCCCGGAGGCGAGGCAGGCGCGCGCGATGGCGTCCGCGTCGCCGAGGATCACCGAGTCGGACCCGGGTCTGATGCCTGCGGCGGTCGCCCAGTGGACCGACTCGGTGGGAATACCGAAGGCGAACCGGTTCGGATGCGCGGCACCGGTTGTGTCCAGCACCCGGTAGGGCTTCTCGGAGACCGCGAGACCGCTGGTGACCAGGCCCTTGCCGTTCGGGGTCGGGATCGTATACGCGCTTGCGGCGCCGGTGGTCATCAGCCCGCGCAGCAGCGGATCGTCCGTCGTGCGCACGTCGACCTCGGGCAGTCGTGCCTCGATCAGGGCGGTCACCTCGTCCTCGGCATCCGGGATCGCGGCCGACCGCACCAGGAACGCCCCGCGCTCGGCCGACGGGTGGACCGTCATCCCGGGCCCCGCCACCCGCAGCACCCCGGCCTCCATGAGCGCCGCCATCTCCTCGATGCGGCTCGGCGGCGGGCCGATGGAGACGAACGCGTTCAGCGGCGTGTACCAGGAACGCAGGTCGTCGCGGTACGAGTCCCCGGTGATGCCGGAGTGGTCGACGACCTGGCGGATCTCGTTGCGCAGATCCCGCATCACATCGAGCGCCGCCTTGAGCGGGCCGCGTACGTTGCCGCGCCGGGCCTCCACCACGTCCTGGCGCAGATGGCCGGCGAGCCACACGTCATACGCCTCGGTGTCGGCGAACGTCCGGTTTCCGTAGGGCCGGGCGATCCCGTCCCAGTCCCAGCGCAGGGCGCCGTCGACCGCGTACCGGCGAAGCAGCCGTTCCTCGACATCTCTGCTCCCGCCGCCCCGGCAGAACTCGTCGAGAAAGACGTCGCCGTCGTATCGGCCGCGGCTCCCCGAGATCAGGGTGTGGTAGTAGACCGCCCTGACCTCCTGGTCGACCAGCGGCCAGACGTCCCGGACGAAGCCGACCGGTTCCCCCGCCGCCCGCCGGGCGCGCAGCCGGCGGATCGCTTCCCCGGTCAGGAACAGCGGTTGATGACGTCCGGTGGCGCCTTTCTGGTTCTCGCCGCGTGAATGGAACGGGACGCCGCGCCGGGAGCCGGCCAGCAGAACGGGTTCCTCGCCGGTGGGCCGGTACCGCAGCACACCGTCTGTGCCGTGGCGCACGAACGAGCCGCCGCGGCCGGCGGTGAACAGGCTCATGTAGTCGAAGAAGTTGAGCCCCATGCCCCGCAGGGCAACCCGCTGCCCGGGCGCGATGCGGTCGAGGTCGGCGTCGGCCGGGTTGCCCGTGGGCATGTGGACGAGGCCGTGCTCGGCGGCGAACTCGCCGAGCACCCGCTCCTCGTCACTGCGGGGCATGTCCACATGGCCGACGGCCAACACGACCGCGTCGAGGCCGGTCAGCCGGGTGCCGTTGTCCAGAACGACGGTCTGGGTGGCACCGGCTTCGTCCCGCACCTCCAGCGCGGTCGCGCCGTACGACTCGACCGCGATGTGATCGGGCACCGTACGCACCAGCCGGTCGAAGACCCAGCCGAGGTAGCGCCCGTACAGCGCCCGGGACGGGTACGAGTCCGGGCCGAGACGCCGGCACTCCTCGTACACATGCGGTGGGTACGGGACGTACGGCTCAAGACGCTCCAGGAACCGTGCCCACTCGTAGAGGCTCGGTCCGTGGGAGATCGGCCCCTCGCAGTTCACGCTCTCGTCGGTGAACATGGTGACCTGCGAAGCGACGGTGTTCATCAGCAGCACGGACGGCTGGTTGACCCGCCAGACCCGCCCGCCGAGGCGCAGATAGGGGTCGACCAGCCGGACCCTCAAGCGCTGCCGCAGTGCGGCGGCATTGGCGCAGAGCCGCTCGACCACGGACAGCCCTCGAGGGCCGGCCCCGACCACGCACACCGTGGTGGTGTCGCTCTGCCGCACGCGGACCGTCATCCCCGCACGGCGCCGGTGAAGAGGGTGGCCCACCGGGTGCGCAGTTCCCGCTTGAGGACCTTGCCGGTGACGCCGGTCGGGAAGTCGGCCAGGTCACGCGCGACGATCACGGCGGCCAGCGGTGCGAGGCCGGCGGTGGCCAGCTCCTTGTTGGCCTGCTCGCACAGCTCCTCCGCCGCGGGCTCGGAGACACCTGGCTGAATCCGTACGACGGCGATGGGGACCTGTCCCTTTCCGTTCTCGGCCGGCACGCCGACGACGGCGCAATCCTGCACCAGGTCCCCGCAGTCGGCGAGCAGCACCTCCTCCGCGGGCAGGCTGTAGACAGGGCCGTTCTCGGTGTCGATGACGTCCACGGTCCGGTCGAGGTGGTAGAAGTTCCCCTCCTCGTCCTTGCGGGCCACGTCGCCCGTCAGCCAGTAGCCGTCGAGCTCGAAGCTGCGGGTCAGCTCGGGGTCGTTCCAGTAACCCGGAGTGCGCGAGGGGGTCTTCACGGCAAGGAGGCCGACCGTGCCGACGGGTACTTCGCGGCCGTCGGTACCGAGGACGGTCGCGGCCGTGACAACCTCGGTGGGCTTGCCGACGCAGCGGTCGTCGCGCTCCGACTCGGGGGTGGTCACCTGCCCGAACAGGGCCATGCCCATCTCGGAGGAGCCGAGTCCGTCGATGAACTGCGAGCCGGGCACGGCCTCTTCGTTCGCGCGGTCGCGCGGCAGCAGCCACGGCTTGATGAGTCCGGCGGGCCGCTCGCCGAGCTGCACCAGGCGGCGGATGTGGCCGTAGTGGGCGCCGTCGCCGGTGTTGAACCAGCTGTGCACCTTCGCGGCCCCCCGCGTGGGCGGCTCACCGGTGGCGAGTTCGACGAACGTGCGCGGGAAGGAAGCGACCATCGTCGGCCGGAACGCCTCCATGACCGGCTCCACGACGGCGCGCCGCCAGTCGCCCATGACGACCGTGGGCAGCCCGAGCAGCGTGGCGGTGAGGAAATAGCTGAGTCCGCCGGCGTGCGTGTGCGGCATCAGGGACATCAGCCGGTCGTCCGGCGAGGCGGGGAACCGCTCCATGCGGGGCTCCTTGCCGGCCCAGAACTGACGGTGCGCGAGCATCGTCGACTTCGGGGTGCCGGTGGTACCGGAGGAGTGGATGAGCGCGACGACCTCGTCGTCCGCGTGCTCGTACGGGTAACCGTCGGGCAGCGGGCCGCTCGGGTCGTACGCCTTGATCTCGGCGGCCGGGACGATGAAGCGCGGCCGACGGCGGTTGGCGTCGGCACGGTACGCGGCGACGAGCCGGGTCGGATCGTCGGCGACCAGGCCCACCGCACCGACATGGTCGATGTAACGGAGGGCGGTGACCTCCGGCATGGCGTTGTTGATGAGCGCCGGGACCGCGCCGAGGGCGGTGAGCGCCAGGAAGTGCAGCAGCGGTTCGAGGCCCTCGCCGACGAAGACGGCGACCGGCTCGCCCTGCGCGACCCCGTTGGCCCGGTACCAGTGGGCGTACCGGTCGCGCAGAGTGGCCAGGTCGCGCAGGCTGTGGCCGCGCAGAACGACCTGACCCCGGTGGTCGGTGGTGTGACTGAAGGCGTACGGAACGGTGTTGTTCGGGTTCGCCTCCAGCGCTTTCTGCAGGAAGTTGCCGGCCCCCAGGGTGGGGTCGGTCATGAACTCCTGCCGAACGGCGAGTGGGGCTATGGGGCTGGTGGTCACGGTGCTCTCCTGAGAACGTCGGGGTGGTCTCGTGACAACTCGGGCCGGTGGTTGTCCGAGCCTGGTCCGCCGGACAACTCCTACGGGCGGGCGGCCACTTCGGCGGCGGCCCGGTGGCCCGATCGGATGGCGCCTTCCATGAGTCCGAAGAACTCGGTGCTGGTCTCGGTGCCGGCCCAGTGGACGCGGCCGTGCGGGCGGGTCAGATGGGGCCCGAGCGCGAGCCAGTCGCCGGGGCCGAACAGGGCGGCGTAACAGCCGCGGCTGTAGGGGTCGTTGACCCAGTCGGTCACGTGGAAGCCGATCGGCTCGGGCAGTCCGGGGAACAGGCCGGCCTGGGCGACAGCGGCGGCTCGCTGTTCGGCGGGGGGCAGCGCGGCGAAGCGGCGGGCCTCCTCGCCGGTGACGAAGCCGGTCAGGATCCCCGCACCGCCATCGGCGGGCGAGTCGTCGACCGTGGACATCAGCGGGCCGTCGGCACTCACCGACCAGCCGGACAGGCCCTGTTGACGCCAGAGCGGGGACGGGTGGATCAGGTGGACCTTGACCGCGCAACCCGGCGCGGTCCGTTCCCCCGAGCGCGGGGCGGGGAGTCCGGGCGAGAAGTCGATCCGGTCGGCGAGGACCGGGGGCAGCGCGACGATCACCACGTCGGCACGGGTGGTGCCGCTCGCGGAGCGCACGGTCACGCCGGCGTCGTCCTGTTCCATCGCGGTGACCGGCTCGGACAGGCGCACCCGGTCGCCGAGCCCGGCGGCAAGAGCCTCGCTCAACCGGTGGGCGCCGCCGTCGATCCGCCACTCCTGAGCGCCCCCGGCGAAGGCGTTGAGGTAGCGCAGCCCGCCTCCGGAGCGCAGGTAGAAGGCCATGTGCAGGACGGACACGTCGGCGGGAGCGGCGGCCATCATCTCACCGAGGAAGAGCGGGAAGAACAGCCGGCTGTCCGGGTGGCGGAGGTTGGTGTCCGCCCACTCGGCGGCCGTCATGGCGTCGAGGCGCACGGCATCCGGGGTGTGCCAGGGCGCATCGGTGCGTACGGACCGTGTGACCTCGTCCAGCAGGTCGAACAGCTCGCCCAGTGCCACGCCGCTCAGTGGCGGGAAGCGCCCTGGGACGCTGTTTGCCTGAGCGGCGCCGGAGACGTCGAAGCGGCTGTCGCCCTCCATGACGGTGGGCACGGTCTTGAGGCCCGAGCGGGCCATCAGCGCGAGCAGTTCGGTGTGCCGCTCGCCCAGGTAGGCGGCGCCGGCATCGGCCCAGCCGCCGGGAGCGATCTCGATGCCGTGCGTCCTGCCGCCGACCCGGTCGCGGGCTTCCAGGACCTGGACGTCGACGCCTCGGCCGGCGAGATCGGTGGCGGCTGTGAGGCCGGCGAGACCTGCGCCCACGACGACGACACTCATCGGGACACGCTCGCGACACGGTCGGCGAGCGCTGCCGGTGTAGGCGCCCCGACGAGGTCGTCGAAGGTCAGCTCCACTCCCTGTACGCGCGCGACGGCACTCAGTACGCGGGTGCCCATGAGCGAGTCACCGCCGGATTCGAAGAAGTCGGTGTCCGCCGAGACGCTGTCGGTCTCCAGAACCCTCCGGAAGATGTCGACCATGTCGTCGGGACTCATCGGTTGTCCTGTTCTGTGAGGCCGCCTCGGTGGTCCGCGGGAGCGGACGGCGCGGCGGCGGGTGAGTGACGCCTGTGGGTGCCGAGCCGGTCGATCTTTCCGCCGGCGGTGTGGACGAGTTCGGGGACGACGGTCACCCGGTGCGGGACGAGATGGCCGGGCACGCTCGCGCGCAGGTCGCGCAGGACCTCTCGGGCGAGAGCGACGGCGTCGGCGTCGGCACGCTGGGGCACCAGGTACGCGGTCACGGTCGTGCGGTCCGCGACCCGGGTGCCTACGACAGCGGCGACGCCGACCCCCGGATGGGCGGTGAGGTGGGCCTCGATCTCGCCGGGGTCGACACGGATACCCCGTACCTTGATCTCGGCGTCGAGGCGGCCCTCGTGGACCAGATGACCGTCCGGCCGACGGGAGACCCGGTCGCCGGTGCGGAACCAGCGGACGGGTCCGTCAGGGCCCTGACGGGTCACAAAGCGTTCTGCGGTGACCTCCGGCAGATCCCGGTAGCCCAACGCCAACGCCGGCCCTGAGACCAGGAGCTCGCCGTCCGGGCCGATGTCGTCCGTGACGTGCACCAGCGGCCTGCCGATGGGGACGCCGCCCTCGCCCCACCAGGCGCCGGGGCCGGGTTCCTCGGGGCCGTGCAGGTCCACCGCGTGCGTGATCAGGGTGGTCTCGGTGCAGCCGTAGGTGTTGATCAGCCGGATGTGGCCGGTGGCGCGGGCTCGCCACTCGATGAGCCGGGCCGGGCTGACGGCCTCGCCGCCGATGACCACCGTCCGTACGCAGTCGGGCAGTTGCTCGTCGCTCTCCGCGAGATGGCGGACGAGTTCGTGCCAGAAGGCCGTCGGCAGGTCGAGCAGCGTGACACGGGCCGCGGCGACGGCCCTGAGCAGTCTGGGTATCGAGCCGGTGTACGCCTCGTCGTGGAAGACGAGCGTCGCCCCCGTCGTGAGCGCGGGGAGTATCTCCTCCAGGCAGGTGTCCCAGTTGAGCGAGGCGAACTGCAGGACCCGGTCCGCGGGGGTGAGTGCGAAGAGGTCGCGGAGCGCGGCGACCGAGGCGGCGATGGCGTGCCGCGAGGTGAGGACGGGCTTGGGTCGCCCCGTGGATCCGGAGGTGAACAGCGTGTACGCGGGCACCTCCGCGTCCGCCGTCCCCGAGGGCGGTGACAGGGCCGGTGATTCGGGGTGTTCCCCGTCCGGCGCAGGGAGGCCGGGCGTTTCGAGCACCTTGGTGCAGCCAGCGGCCTCCAGGAGCGCCCGCTGTCGCGCGGCGGGGAAGGCCGGGTCGACCGGGACGTAGGTGCCGCCCGCTGCCAGGACACCGAGGAGGGCCACGACGGTGGCTGCGGAGCGGTCCGTCAGGACCCCCACCGCTCCGGGTTCGGGTCCCAGCTCCTGGGCCGTCACACGGACCCGGTCTGCTAACTCCGCATACGTCAATTCGCGTCCGCCGTATTCAACGGCACACCTACTGGGAAAGATACGGGCCACTTCCAGAAAGGCGGACACTATATCCACCATCAAAGTTTTCCTTCATTTTCCAGCATGGCCATTACGCTACCACTCGAAGGTCTCGACGAGTCAAGAGCAATTCATCAAGTGACCCACGTCACATGAAATTCGAGAGGGTGACGCAGGGTTGCCCGCCACACGCACATGCGGTAGAAATTTATACGTCCACAGAGGAGGTTGACCACGCATGATAAAACCGTTCCAATTGCGGATCACCGTACGGGGCTACGAACTCGACACGCAGGGACACCTGAATCAGGCCGTCTATTTACAGTACTGCGAGCATCTGCGCTGGGAGAGCCTGCGCGCGGCCGGCATCTCGCAGGACAAGCTGATCGCCACGCGGATCGGCCCCGCTGTCCTGGAGAACACGATGCGCTTCCGCCACGAACTGCGCGGTGGAGACGAAGTCGACGTGACCTGCAAGTGGCTCTGGGGCGAAGGAAAGACTTTCCGCGTCGAACAGGAAATCCGACGCACTGACGGCGTCCTCGCCTGCGAACTGTCGAGCATCGCCGGACTCATCGACCTGACCCAGCGCAAATTGATATCCAATCCGGCCGAGCATTTCGCCAAGCTGGCCGACCACCCAGAAATAATGGGCCTCTGAACTTCGCTCGAGACGAGCATCCGAGAGCACCCGATGAGATTCGCCCCCGTACCTGGCGGCAGAATCCTCCGAGGGTGCTTTCGAATTCCTCACCCCCTCTGCCGCTCTCTTGTCACTCCGGCTGCGGTGACCCCCGCGCCGACGGGAGCCGCGAGAGGGTGAGCAACGCCCGCCCGACGTCGACCCCCTGGCGGCCGAGCTCGTCGGCATACCGTCCCAGTACGCTGTTTTCCCAGGCGAGCTCCGCGGCCGGCAGACCCGACAGCCGCCGCAGAAAAGTCCCGTCGACACCGTGCTCGGCTCCGTAGCGGGCAGCGCGCTCCTGCACGATGCCGATCCTGTGCGGCTGCATCATCGGGACGCCGTGCTCCCGTTTGTGCTCGGCGATACGTACGCAGACGTCGATCCGGGTCTTCAGGGTGTCGAGCAACGTGGCGTCGATGAGGTCGAGTTCGGCGCGCAGACCCGCCAGCCAGACTTCAGGGCTCGAGGTCGTCGTCATGCCTGTGCCTTTCTGGATGTCGTGGTGCAACGGGCTGGTTCCTTTGGGTGTGGCAACCCTCCGGTTGTCGGGTACGTTCGGCCCGGTACGGCCGCAGGTCTGTGCAGGGACTCATTGCTGCAGGCCGCTCGGTGCCTTTGCCCAGCGTCCTGCCGACGGGGCGCTTTGAGCCAAACACACGACGAGGAGGCCCTCCAAAGCTTTTAGCTGGGGCTAAAACGGTTCCGAACAAGTGGTGCCGGCGGTCGGCCGGGGCAGCCGACGGTGGTCAGACGACGCGGCCGACGGAGTACTCGGCACCACGGACGAGCGCCTCGCCCGTCTCCGTGAGCGAGTGGAATACCCGCCGCCCCGACCGGTGACTGGTGACCAGATCACAGCCGCGCAGTACCGAGACATGCTGGCTGATGGCGCCCGGGGTGACGTCGACCTTGGCGGCCAGCTCGCCCGTGGAGGCGGGCGTGACGAGGGCCTCGAGCACCGCGGCCCGGACACCGCCGAGGAGCGCCCTGAGCGGACTGGGGCGGTCCTCGCCGTGGTGCCGCCAGATGTCCGCGACTGCGGGCCGCGGATACACGACCATCGACTGGAGCGGCGGCAGCATGGTCAGCACATCCGGACCGCAGAAGACACTCGGCACAAGGACGATGCCCTGGCCACCGAGTGTCTCCTCGTAGGTGTAGCTGCTGCGTACGGTGAGGCGGTCGTCGTGCCACCCGATGCGCTCGTTGAGGGTGGAGAAGACGGAGGCCGCCCCCGAGCTCTCCATCACCCGCATCCGGGAACGTATATCGGACACGAGCCCGCCGTGCAGCTTGTGCCAGGACGGTTCGAGGGCCAGCCTCCAGTAGGCGCGCAGCAGTTGCGTGATCTGCCGGACAGCCTTCTCGGGCTCGTCCAGCATCTGCTGATGCAGCGGCGCCATCTCCCGGCGCCAGGCGAGCGGAGTCCCGGTGTCCCCCACCGTCCAGGCCAACTCGTCGACGAACTGGGAGGGGTGGGTGGCGCGCACCACTTCCAGTTCGTTCTCGAAGCTAGAGGGCGTACTCGTGGGCGGCGGCGTGAGGAAGTCCGGCACGTATCCGGCCGGTGGGATCACGGCCCGCAGCGGCCGGAGGTCGAGGCCTTTCAGCCTGTGCAGGACGTCATCGACCCATGGCTGGTGCTGCCTTCGGCGCTCGGGGGACGCCAGCATGCGGAAGCTGTAAACGGTTTCCCCGAGCGGAGACACCGAGAATCGAACCTTCGCGACATCATCGGCGGTCGCACTGTAGCTGATCAACGTTACCCCGTTCCCCCGCTGCATTTGCTCGTCCCACGGTAGGCCGGAGAAGGCGCCCTTGCGTGATGCAATCCGGACACGCGGATCTGGACGCCCGAACCAAAGCAGCCACAACGGAACAAGGCCCGCCCTTGATGCAAGATGCCGCGCACCCCGCCGATCTCGACGAGGCCCGACTCGACTTCGCCCCGGGACGAATCAGAACAAGTGAGGCGGCATTCCAGTCAGGTGAGGGCCGGTGGCACACCTAAAGAATTCGGCCATGAATATGTCTGGAAACCGCACTCCTGTCAGCCCCACGGCGCCGGGGGGCAGCGGGACCGTTCGGGCCGCGGTGCTCGAGGCCCTCGTCACGCCCGCCTCCACGGGCGAGCTGGCCGCCAAGGTCGACGTCACCCCGGGCGCCATCAGCCAGCATGTCTCGGTACTGCGCGGCTGTGATCTGGTCACCAGTCACCGGTCGGGGCGGCGGGTATTCCACTCGCTCACGGAGACGGGCGAGGCGCTCGTCCGTGGTGCCGAGTACTCCGTCGGCCGCGTCGTCTGACCACCGTCGGCTGCCCCGGCCGACCGCCGGCACCACTTGTTCGGAACCGTTTTAGCCCCAGCTAAAAGCTTTGGAGGGCCTCCTCGTCGTGTGTTTGGCTCAAAGCGCCCCGTCGGCAGGACGCTGGGCAAAGGCACCGAGCGGCCTGCAGCAATGAGTCCCTGCACAGACCTGCGGCCGTACCGGGCCGAACGTACCCGACAACCGGAGGGTTGCCACACCCAAAGGAACCAGCCCGTTGCACCACGACATCCAGAAAGGCACAGGCATGACGACGACCTCGAGCCCTGAAGTCTGGCTGGCGGGTCTGCGCGCCGAACTCGACCTCATCGACGCCACGTTGCTCGACACCCTGAAGACCCGGATCGACGTCTGCGTACGTATCGCCGAGCACAAACGGGAGCACGGCGTCCCGATGATGCAGCCGCACAGGATCGGCATCGTGCAGGAGCGCGCTGCCCGCTACGGAGCCGAGCACGGTGTCGACGGGACTTTTCTGCGGCGGCTGTACGACCTGATCATCGAGGAGACCTGCCGCGTGGAGGACCTCGTGATCGACGCGCCGGACGCCGACGACCGGCAGCCGGTCACGGACAACGCGTCATGAACCGTCCCCTCAGCACACTCCTCGTCGCCAACCACGATTCGTTCACCTACAACCTCTACCAACTCCTCGGCGAACAGCAGGCTGATGAATGCGCTCGGCCCGTCCGGGTCAACGCGTTCGAGACTGCGAACCTGAAGAGGGTGACATGAAGCGCGTTCCAAGGATTTCGCTTTCTCCGACGGGAAGCTGCCGGCGTACGTTGGGTTGGCCGAATTGAGGGCCCTCATCGACCATTACGATCTGATTCTGCTGGACGTCGACGGCGTCCTCGTACTCGGCCAACAGCCCATCCCGGGCGCGGCGGAGACAGTCGCAGCCATCCGTGCCAAGGGCGTGCCGGTGCGCTTCATCACCAACAGCCCTCGCCGCCGCCCCGGCGAGGCGGCGGAGATGTTACGCAAGGCCGGCATCGGCGCCACTGCCGACGAAGTGTTGACGCCTACCAGTATCGCCGCCGCTGCCCTGGCTCAGCGCCTTCCATCCGGCGCGGCAGTCCTTGTCGTCGGCCCCAACGCGTTGCGTGACGAGGTGGCGGCCGTCGGGCTCAAGCCCGTCAGCTCCGCCGACGACAGGCCACAAGCCGTGGTGCAGGGCTTCGACCCCACCACCAGCTGGCCCATCCTCGCGGAAGCCGCCCTCACCCTGCATCGTCCAGAAACACTGTGGTTGGCGACGAACTTGGACGAGACCTGGCCCTCCGAGCGCGGTCCGGTCCCCGGCAACGGGGCCCTCATTGCAGCTCTCACCGCCGCCACGGGCCGCGAGCCGGACCTCTCCGTTGGCAAACCCGAGCCCACCCTGTTCCAGCAGCAGGCCAAGGCCCTCGACGCCCGACGCCCGCTGGTGGCAGGTGACCGGCTCGACACCGACATCGAAGGCGGGCGCCGGGCCGGGTTCGACACACTGCTGGTTCTGACCGGCGTGACGACCCCCGACATGCTGGCCGACTCCGACGTCCGCCCCACCTACATCGGTGAGAGCATCACCCACCTTCTCGCTGATCCCGCGGCTTCCACCGACGCAGTGAGGAGGTGAGGCATGCATCCCCGTGCGGAGAACGATGAGTACTCCACGGCATCGTCGGGACTCCCGAGCCCTACGCGTACGAGCACCGTGCTGGTCATCGGCATGGGCGACATGGGAGAGCGGCTCGCCTACCGCTTGGCGGGGGCGGGCGCGTGCGGCGCCTGGTGCTGGCCGGACGGTCCACCGAGACCGTCGAGGCTATCGCCGGCACCGCCGCAACCATCTCTGACGGCGTGGTCGAACCGGTCACGGTGAACGCGACCCGGCAGGACGAAGTCGCCGACCTGCTCACCCGTACGCGTCCCGACTTGGTGGTGCAATGCGCGGCTGTGCGGGGGCCCTGGTCGCTGGCGGGGCGCAAGGACGCGGCGGCTTCGGCCCTGCTCCGCGCCGGTCTGGCACTGCAACTTCCGTACCAGCTGCCGGTGTTGCTGGCCGTCATGCGAGCAACCCGGGACGCCGGTTACACCGGGCCGGTCGCGAATCTCTCGTTTCCTGACGTGACCGGACCGATCCTCGCCCAGCTCGGACTGGCCCCCACCCTCGGACTCGGCAACGCCGCGATGATCGAGCTGCGCTGTCGCGCCGCGCTGCGCGCCGCCCGGCCGGATGCCGGGGTGCCGCGCATCCGCATCATCGGTCACCACTCTCAGCTGCTCGGCACCATGCTGTCCCGTGAACCGGCCGATCCCGCCGACCGTTGCAGGGTCTTCCTGGGCGAGGACGGACGACGCGCCGACAAGCTCGCCTACCAGGCGCCATCGATCATGCGGACCCAGCGCTACAACGAGGTCACGGCAGCAGCGACGATCCCCACGCTGCACGCTCTCCTGCCCGGCGCGGCCCCCCTGCGCTGTTCGGCTACCGCACCCGGCGGACTTCCGGGCGGCTATCCGGTACGGATCGACGGTGGCGCCGTCACCCTTGACCTGCCGCCCGGGGTCGATCGAGCGGAGTCGATCGCGTTCAACGAAAAGCAGGCGCGCGGCGACGGCGTGGAGCACATCGACCACGAAGGCACCGCTTATTTCACCTCGGAGGCTCGCAACGCGGTCGCCGATTTCGCCCCCGGCCTTGCCGATCCGCTTCCGGTCGCCGATCTGGAGCAACGGGCCAGGCACCTCGACGCATTACTCGCGTGAAAGGAATCTCCATGGCAGATGAGAACGCCGACCTGACCATTCCCTACCGCGTGGTCGTCAATGACGAGGAGCAATACAGCATATGGCCCGCGGACAGGGAGGTCCCCGCGGGCTGGCGAGTAGTACGGGAAGCCGCCCCCAAAGCCGACTGCCTCGCGTACATAGAAGAAGTCTGGACTGATATGCGCCCGGCGAGCCTGCGCCGCAGAGCGGCCCTGTCGGAGCCCGCAGCTGGCGCACGCTGATCGATATTCGGCGGGCAGGGATCTGCCGCCTTGATGTCCACTCTGCCAGACCGTCAAAAATCCGCCGTTCAGACGTCTAGTACCGTTATCCGGCAGGAGCAGACTTGAGCAGCATTGAGGATTCCACCCACCACGAGTTATTCCAGACTCCAGTGGATCAGACTTCTCTCCACGAACTGTTCGAAGCCCAGGTGGACCGCACCCCTGAAGGCACCGCCCTGGTCTTCGAGGACCAGGAGTGGACCTACCGACAGCTCGACGAGCGAGCCAACCAGATCGCCTGGGGCCTGCTCGCACAGGGGGTCGGACCGGGGCACATCGTCGCCCTGCACACCCGCCGCTCCTTCTCGACGATCGCCGGACTGCTCGGTGTTCTGAAGGCCGGTGCCTGCTACCTGCCCGTCGACCCGGCACTTCCCGCCGCCCGCATCGCCTACATGCTCGAGGACTCCGGCGCCACGCTCCTGCTCGCCGACCGTGCCACCGCCCGGACGGGCAGCCACCTGGACACCCTCGTCCTGGACGACGCGGCGACCTGGACGCGGCACTCCCGCAGCCGCCCGAAGGTCACGGTTCGCCCCAGCGATCTCGCCTACCTCATCTACACCTCGGGCTCCACGGGCCGGCCCAAGGCCGTCATGGTCCCGCACAGCGCCATCGTCAACCACACCGTCTGGGTCGTCTCGGACGTCTGGCGCGGCAAGCCACTGCGATTCCTGCACCGCATGTCACTCAGCTTCGACGCCTCGAACCTGGAGATCTACGGTCCGCTGACCTCCGGCGGCACGGTCGTGCTCACCCCGAGCCAGACCGGGATCGACATGGACGAACTGCGGGAGCTGGTCACCGGCGGGCGGATCGACGTACTCGGGGTGACGCCGCCCGTGCTGCGCGAAGCCCTCGCCGTGCGTGCCCTGGCCGGGACGGGCTTGCGCTGGCTGATGTGCGGCGGAGAGTCGCTGGAGCCCGACCTGGTCGCCGAGTGCGCGGCGCAGGTCCCCGGCATCGAGGTGGTCAACTTCTACGGGCCGACCGAGACCTGCGTCAACTCGACCTACCTGCCCGCCCGCCTGCACCAGGGTCCGGGGCCGTTGCCCATCGGTTCGCCGATCCGCGACACCAGCGTGTACGTCGTGGACGAGACATTGAGCCCGGTCCCGGACGGCGAGGCCGGAGAGCTGCTGATCGGCGGCGCCGGGGTCACGCGCGGCTACCACGACCGCCCGGGCCTGACCGCGGAACGCTTCATCCCGGACCCCTTCGGCCCCCCGGGCGCCCGCCTCTACCGCACGGGCGACCTCGTCCGCTGGGGAACGACGGGGCAACTGGAGTTCCTCGGCCGGATCGACCAGCAGGTCAAGCTGCGCGGCTTCCGCATCGAACTGGGCGAGATCGAAGCGATCCTGGCGGGGCTCGAAGGGGTCAAGGACGCCGTGGTGACCGCGATCCACCACCCGGCCCACGGGACCCGGCTGGCCGGCTACGTCACCGGAAGCGCGGACACCAGGGTGCTGCGCGCCGAGCTGAGTGCCCGGCTGCCGGACTACATGGTGCCGTCCACGCTCACCCGCCTGGACGCGCTCCCCCTGACGTCCGGCGGCAAGCTCGACCGTGCCGCCCTTCCCGAGCAGGACCCCGTCGGCTCCGGTGAGGATTACGTCAGCCCGCGGGACCCTACGGAACAGCTCCTCACGGACCTCGTCGCCGAAGTCCTGGGTATCGACCCGGCCCGCGTCGGCGCCCACGACGACTTCTTCGAGCTGGGCGGGCACTCGCTCCTGGTCACCCGGCTGATCGCGCGGGTCGGGGCCGTCCTCGCCGCCTCGCTGTCAGCGCGGGACGTGTTCCAGGACCGGACCGTCGCGAAGCTGGCCGGGCGACTGCGCCAGGCCCGGAGCGCAGCACCGGTCCAGCCGATCCGCCCCGCCGGACGCGGCGGCCGCGCACCCCTGTCACCGGCTCAGGAACGGCTGTGGTTCCTGGAGCAGCTGCAACCGGGAACCACCACGTACACGGCCGCCGTGGAGTACCGCCTCCTCGGCGTGCTGGACGCGGCGGCGCTGCGGGCGGCCCTGTCCGATGTGGTCGACCGCCACGATGCCCTGCGGACCGTCTTCCCCTCCGGTGGCGAGCGGCCGGAACAGGTCGTCCTGGAGCAGATCGACCTGCCGTGGGAATTCCACGACCTTCGAGGGCGGGACGCTGCCGCCGTACGGGCACGCGTGAACGACATCGTGCGCGAACCGTTCGACCTGACCGCGGGCCCACTGCTCCGAGCCCAGCTCCTGGGTATCGGCGCGGAGGAGCACCTGTTCGTGCTGACCGTCCACCACATCGTTTTCGACGGCTGGTCCTTCAACGTTCTGACCCGCGAACTCGCGCACTGCTATCGGGCCCGGGTGGACCGGACCGCCCCGGACCTGCCGCAGATGTCGCTGCAGTACATCGACTTCGCGGACTGGCAACGGGACTGGCTGTCCAGCGGACTGGCCGCCGAACAGCTCGAGTACTGGCGGGACCGCCTGGCGGACGCGCCGGCCGCGCTGAACCTGCCGGCGGACCGGCCTCGCCCGGTCGTCCAGTCGCACCGAGGTGCGTTCGAGTCGGTGCTGATCCCGCCGGAGCTGGTGGAGCGGCTCCGGGACCTCGGCAAGCGCGAAGGCGTCACCCTCTTCATGACCCTGCTGGCCGGGTTCAAGATCCTTCTTGCCCGCCACACCGCCAGCACGGACATCGTCGTGGGCACCCCCATCGCGAACCGCAACAGGATCGAGCTGGAGCAGCTGATCGGGTTCCTCGTCAACACCCTGCCGTTGCGCACCGACCTGAGCGGCGATCCCACCCTCTCCGAGCTGCTGGGCGGCATCCGGGAGACGTGCCTCGGCGCGTACGCCCATCAGGACGTGCCCTTCGAGCAGGTCGTGGAAGCCCTGCGGCCCGCGCGGGACCTGAGCAGGTCGCCGGTGGTCCAGGTCATGTTCGGATTCGACGTCACGGCAGCACGGGAGGACTCGCTGCGGGACGGCCTGAGTCTGGACTTCACCAGGCTCGAGAACGGCTTCGCCGTCTGCGACGTGATCCTCGACCTCGTGGACGGCCCCCGCGGAGTGACCGGTGGCTTCACCTACGCGACGGACCTCTTCGACGCCACGACCATCCGCCGCATGGTCGGCCACTACCTCACCATCCTCGACTCAATGACGCGACACGATCCGGCGACGCTGCGGACGTCACGGGTGGAGCTGTTGCCGGCCGCCGAGCGAGCCGAGCTCATCGCGGCCGGCACTGCACCCCAGACCACGTGGCCTGACCACGTCGGCCTGCACGAAGAGTTCGCCCTGCAGGCGGACCGGACCCCGGACGCCATCGCGGTCCGCTGCGCCGAGCAGGCGTGGACATACCGTCAACTGGACGAACGGGCCAACCGCATCGCCTGGCGACTGCGCAGCCAGGGCATCGGCTGCGAGGACGTGGTGGCGCTGTGCACCCAGCGGTCCCCGCACATGGTCGCCGGGGTGTTCGGCATTCTCAAGGCGGGCGCCGCCTACCTGCCCATCGACCCCGCGCTTCCGCCCGCTCGCATCCACTACATGCTCGACGACGCGGCCAGCACCACGGTACTGACCGACCACGGCACGCTCCCCCGCGTCGAAGACCGGGGGAGGTGCTCCTCCTCGACGACGAGGACACCTGGACCCCTTACCCGACGGACCGCCCGGCTGTCAGCGTGCACCACGACCATCTCGCCTACCTCATCTACACCTCCGGCTCCACCGGTCTGCCCAAGGCCGTGACGATGAGCCACCGGGGCATCCATTGGCTGGCCGTATCCCTGGCGGGCGAGATCATCGGCGACGGACCGCCTCCGAAGGCGGTGGCGCTCAACTCCCCGGTCTTCTTCGACGGCCACGTCATCCAGTTCTCCTGGATGGCCGGCGGATCGACGATGGTGATCGTCCCCGAGGACGTCAGGCGCGATCCTCATCAACTGGTGGATCTCCTGATCCGCCACGAGATCGATCTCATGGACTGCACGCCGTCCCAACTGGATATGGCGACGAGCTTCGGCGTGCTGGGCGACATCCCGGCCACAACGAAGATGCTCGTCATCGGAGAGGCGGTCAGCGAGAAGCTCTGGCGAACGCTGGGTGCGGGTCCCTGGCAGGCGTACAACCTGTACGGCCCGACCGAGACTCATGCCGCCACGATGACGGTCATCGAACCGGCCGAGCCGCTGAGCATCGGTGTCCCGCTCCCGGGGTACGACGCCTTCGTCGTCGACGCGTCCGGTGAGCTCGTGCCACAGGGCGTGGCCGGGGAACTGCTCGTCGGCGGCGGCCGCATGGCGCGCGGCTACCACAACCGGCCGGCCCTCACCGCCGAGCGTTTCGTGCCCGACTCGTTCACCGGTCGCGCCGGGCGCCGACTGTATCGGACCGGCGACATCGTGCGGTCGACCTCGATGGGGGACCTGGAGTTCATCGGCCGCCGCGACAACCAGGTCAAGGTCCGGGGCTACCGGATCGAACTCGGTGAGATTGAGGCGGCGATCCTGCGCGAGCCGGGCGTCACCGCCAGCGCGGTGATGCTGCGGGACGGGCCCGCCGGGGACACGCGCATCATCGCGTACTTCGTGGCCCCGTCGACGACGACGGAAGCGCACGTCCTGCGGGCGCTGGAGAGCCGGCTGCCGGAGTACATGATCCCGTCGGCCCTCCTCCGGCTCGACAGCTTCCCGATGACCAGGAACGGGAAGGTCGACCGGTCCGCGATGCCGGAGGCGACGTCCGTCGCCGCCGTCGAAGGGGAGGCCACACCTCCGGGCGACGAGACGGAGACCCTGCTGACCGGCCTGTGGTCGGAGCTGTTGGACGACCCGGGCCTGGGCGTCCACAGCCACTTCTTCAAGAGCGGCGGCCATTCGCTGCTGGCCATACAGCTGATCGCGCGGATCAACAAGGCATGCGCGGTCGACCTGCCGGTGCAGGTGCTGTTCCACAACCCGACACCCCACGACATGGCAAAGGAGCTGCGCACGTGGAGTTGAACTTCGTTCTGATGCTGACCGAACAGGACCGGACCATTCCGGACGCGGTCGATGTGTACCAAAAGCTGTCGGTCGACGAGCTCCGGCTCATCGCCTTCAAGGACGTGGGCACCGATCCTCACATGGCCAGAGACCTGACCGATGCCGCGCACGCGGACGGCCGGTCGGTCCTGCTTGAGCTGGCCGACACGAGTGACGCCGGCCAGGAGGCCGGATGCCGGCTGGCGCTGGACCTCGGCGTCGACCAGGTGATCGGAACGTGGCGGCCGGGCGCGGCAGCGGCCTTCGCGGGCAACGACTCGATCGCGTACTGGCCGTTCGTCGGAGCCCTGTCCGGAAGCCCGCTGGTGCTGGACAGCTCGCCCGACGAGCTGGCCGCCGAGGCGCAGCGGCTGAGCGCGACGGACGGCGTGGCGGGCGTGGTCCTCATGCCGTACCGGCAGACCTCCTTCGACCCGGTGCTGCTGATGGAGCGCACCGCGTCCGCGGCGACCGTGCCCTTGTTGATCGCGGGGGGCGTGCGCGACGCGGCGCAGATCACCGACATCGCAGCCGCGGGCGCCTGGGGCTTCACCATGGGCGGCGCCGCGCTCGCGGACCGGCACGACGATCCGGCCTCGGTGACCCAGCGCGTCTCCGAGATCATGCGGCTTTCCCGGCAAGCCGACGCGTCCTGAATTTCCTCCGAAGGAGCGAGAGAATGAAGCTCATCTGCAACACGTGCTCCAGCGTGCCCGGTACCGGCCCGGTGGACGGCCCCAACGAATGGCTGTGCACCCGCTGCGGCGAAGCACTGACGCAGTCCCTCCCCGACGTCGGGAGCTGGGCGGACGCGGTCACCGACACCCCGGGGGTCGGCCGCTACGCCGCGCTCCTCCCGGTGTCCGAGCCGGACAACCTGCGCAGCAACGAGAAGGCTCTGGTCCCCGTGGAGAGCCCGCGGCTGGCCGAATCGCTCGGTGTCGCGTCCGTGCGGCTGCTGCCGCAGACCTGGAACGACACCGGCACGTTCAAGGACAACGAGGGCGTGCTCATAGCGGCCAAGTGCCTCGAGTGGGGGCTGTCGTCGGTGTCCATGCACAGCTCCGGCAACACCGCACGGTCTTACCAGTACTACACGGACAGGCTGGGCATCACGTGCACGGCGTTCGTGCCGCAGGCCTCCGCCTACAAGTGCCCGACCACGTCGATGGGCAAGTCGCGCGTGGTGGCCGTGCCGGGCAACATGGCCGACGCGGCCGAGGCGGCCATCGCGTTCAGCAAGGAGCACGGCGCACTGCGGCTGACCCCGAGCCAGTGGAAAATCGAGGGCAAGGTACCGCTGGGGCTAGCGATCGCGGAGCGGTGCGCGGACGCCACGATCGTCGCGGTGACGATCGCCAGCGGCTACGGCCCGCTCGGCATCGAGCGCGGCATCCGCCGCGCCGGGGAGGCGGGACTGCCGACGGTGGGCGAGCACACGTACCACCTGTTCCAGGCAGCGGACGCCGGAGTCCTCGGCGAGGCGCTGCGGGACGGCCGTGACGAGATCGACCTGGGTGACATGGTGCCGCCGGAGCAGGCCTTCGAACCCACCCTCCAGTCGACGAACCCGAACCGCACGCTGCCGTTGGTCCGTCAGCTGGTGGCGGAAACCGGCGCGCGCGTCGACCCCGTGGAGCCGTCACAGGTGGAGGCGGAGGCGCAGCTGCTGCTCGACGCCTGCGCCGAGCTGGACATTCCGCTGGCGTACGAGACGGAGAAGTCCGCCTTCATCTGCTGGGGCGGGCTGCGGCAGGCCGCGCAGGCCTGGCCTGGCACCCGACGACCGGATCGTCATGGTGGTCAGCGGATCGACGCCGCTCGACCGGCTGCCTTAGTCACGACAGTCACGACGGAGCGGGCCAGACTGGAATGAACTCGAACACCACACCTCTGTACGAGTGGTTCGCCGCCTCGGCGAAGCGCTGCCCGGATCTGCCCGCGCTGCAGACAGCGGATCAGGTCGTCAGCTACGCGGAACTCGAAGGCATGGCGCGGAACATTGCCGTCCGGCTGCTCGAAGCACATGACGGCGTCGTGCCCAGGCGGGTCGGTCTGCTGGCGGCAGCGGGCACGCTTTCCGCGTACGCCGGGTACCTCGCCGTCCAACGGCTCGGTGCCGCGGTCGTGCCGCTCAACCCGTCGTCCCCCGCCGCTCGTAACGCGGTCATCGGTCGAGCCGCCGGGCTTGACCTGGTGCTGGTCGACCCGGAAGTCGACCAGGAAAGGGCCGGCGCCGACCTGCCCGCCCGAATACTCGCCGCGGACTGCGGCGGGAATTCGGGTGCGGGTGACCTTCCTGAAATCGTCGTCCGGACGGAAGACCTGGCCTATATATTGTTCACCTCGGGCTCCACCGGTGAGCCCAAAGGGGTGCCTATTGCGCACCGCAATATATCGGCGTATCTGAGCCACTGCATCGCGCATTACGAGCTTGCGCCCGGGTGCCGCGTGCTTCAACCATTCGACCTGACCTTCGATCTGTCGGTGCTGGCGATGTTCGCAGCGTTCGGCTCCGGCGCCACGGTGGTGGTCCCCGGTCGCAATGATCTGCTGGCGGCGGCCCGGTTCGTGCGGCGCCAAGAGCTGACGCACTGGTTCTCGGTCCCCTCGGTGATCTCCTTGACGCAGCGGGTGGAACCCCTGCGGCCGGGGTCGATGCCCACGCTGCGGCACAGCGTGTTCGCCGGCGAGCCGCTCACCCTCCAACAGGCCGAAGCCTGGCACGCGGCAGCGCCGAACGGGGTGGTGGAGAACGCCTACGGGCCGACCGAACTCACCATCATCAGCACGGAGTACGTGTTGCCCAAGGAGGTGGCGCGATGGCCGCGTACATCCAACGGAACAGTTCCCATTGGGCACGGCCTCAGCTCACTGGAATGCGTTGTTCTGGACGCCGACGGAAGGGAGGCCGAGGAGGGTGAGCTGTGCGTCAGGGGTTCGCAACGCTTCGCCGGATATCTCGACCCGGCGAACAACGAGAACCGATTCCTGACCTACGAAGGAGACAAAGCAACGTCGTACGATCCGGGGACCCCGCTGACTGACCGGCATTGGTACCGAACCGGTGACCGGGTTCGTGTCAGTGCTGACGGCTACATCTACTGTGAGCGTCTGGACCATCAGGTCAAGGTGCGCGGATACCGCATCGAACTGGGCGAGATCGAAGCAGTACTGCGGGAACAGCCCGGGGTGCGGGACGCCATCGTGGTCGCCCGATCGGCACCCGGCGGCGACGCCGAACTGGCCGCTGCGTGCACGGGCCGGATCGGCAGCACCGAAGTCCTGCTCCAAACGCTCCGGGAAAGGCTTCCCTCCTACATGGTTCCTGCCTCGCTAACAGCGTTCGAAGCCTTTCCGCTCAATGCCAACGGAAAGGTCGACCGGCGACGGTTGGCCGAGGAACTGTCCAGTTGAGCCGCCCCAGTTGGAAGATCCGACTCGGAAAGGGAACATAGTGATGTCTGAGGGAAACCACTCGTACGACGTCGTTGTGGTCGGCAATGGCGCGTTGGGACTCTCGCTCGGCCTGGAACTCGCCCGGCGCAAGGTCCGGGTGGCCGTGCTGGGTCAACCGCATCGGCCGGGCGCCGCGTCCGCGGCCGCGGGAGCGATGCTCGGTGCCTTCGGGGAGGTGACGGCCGACCATCTGACCAGCGAACACGGCCGGACCAAGCTCGACTGGGCCCACCAGGCGAGCAAACTGTGGCCCGAGTGGCTGAGCCGGCTCCGCCTCGACTCCACCGACCCGGATCTGCTGACGGCCAAGGGAACCGTCGTCATGCTGAACACCGTCGGCGTGCCCGGGATCGACACCCGGAACTACAAAGCCATCCGTGAATCGCTCATCACGTACGGCGAGAAGTTCGAGGACGTGGATCCCGAGGACATCGACTGGTTGGACGCCGAGCCCTCGGCACGTCCGCTCCAGGCGATGTTCCTGCCGAACGAACACGCGGTGAACGCGACCGAGTTGCTGCTGAGCCTGGAAAAGGCGTTCCTGGCCGCCGGTGGAATGCTGATCGCGGAGCGCGCGACGCGAGTCGACCACGCCCATGGCCGGGTGCGCGGGATCGTGCTGGAGTCGGGCACGGTGCTGCGGACCGACAAGACCGTGCTGGCCGCCGGGGCCTACTCCCAAGACGTCCTGGACAGCGTGCCCGAACACGCCGTCCAGATCCCCCGGCTCATCAGCGGTTACGGCGTCTCCGCCGTGGTGGACACCGCGGACGGCACCTGCCCGCCCAGCGTGATACGCACGCCCAATCGCGCCTTCGCCTGCGGCCTGCACGTCGTGCCGCGCCCCGGCGGCCAGGTCTATGTGGGGGCGACGAACATCGTCTCGGTCGAGCCGCGCGAGTCCGCGCTCATCTCGGATGTGCTCTTTCTGCTCAACTGCGCCCATCGCCAGGTCCGCAAGGACCTGGCCGACAGCGGACTGCGCAGGATCCAGGTCGGAAACCGGCCCGTGCCGCTCGACGGGATGCCGCTGTTGGGTGAGACGGGGCTGAGCGGCCTGTGGATGATGACCGGTACCTACCGGGACGGTCTGACCCTGTCGCCGCTGCTGGCCCGGGAGATGACCGCGCTCCTGCTCGAGGAGGAGCCCTCCATCGACCTGGAACCCTTCCGGCCGGTCCGTCCCCCATCCAGCCCGCGAGCCGCGAAGAGGTGGTGGACGCCACCGTCACCCACATGCTGGCGACCGGCTACGAGTCCGACTGGGCCGTCCCGATCTACTGGCCCGCCACCATGGAGCACTACCTGCACGTCGCCTACACGCAGCGGGCGAAGGAGCTGGATCCGACCTTCACACCGCCGCCGGAACTGCTCGCGGCCTCGCGCACGAACCCGCCGCTCACGCAAGCCCTGCTCGACTACTACGCGGCCAGCCGAGGCGGCGTGCCGCAGGCCGGCGATTCCTCCCCGGCTGCCCAGCGCCCGAGCCCTGGGCAGCTGACGGTCGCCGACCTCGCCGCGGAAACCGTTCGCACGTTGACGAGCGGCGGTGTGCCGCGCCCACGACAGGACGCCGACGCGCTGCTGGCCCACGTCCTGGGCTCACCCGGGCCCCAGGACCAGGTGTCCGATGACGCCGCGCACGAGGTGCGCGCGCTCGCGGCCAGGCGAGCCGAACTGAGACCGCTCGGCCACATCCTGGGGCGCGCCCGGTTGGGTGGTGTGGAGGTAGCGGTCACCGAGGGCGTGTTCGCGCCGCTGTTCCCGACCGAACGACTTCTGGAATGGGGCCTGTCGGCCATCTCCGAGATCCGGAACCCCGTGGTGGTCGATCTCTGCACGGGCTCCGCCGCGGTGGCGCTGGCCGTGGCCCACGCCCGCCCGGATGCCCAGGTTCACGCGGTCGATCTGGACGAGGCGGCGCTGGAGTGCGCACGCGGCAACGCGGCCGCGCGGGCGGCGGCGGGTGACACGCCGATCGTCGTGCACCCGGGTGACGTCGCCGACGGGGAACTCCTTGCGGCCCTTGGCGGCAAGGTCGATCTCGTGCTGGCCAACCCTCCCTATGTTCCCGTCGGCACCGAGATCTCGCCGGAGTTCGGGACGTACCACCCGGAACGAGCCATCTTCGCCGGCGCCGACGGGCTCGATGTGATCCGCCATGTGATCTCCCGCGCCGGGCGGCTGCTGCGGCCGGGTGGCGCACTGGCGATCGAGCACGACGACCCGCAGATCGAGGTCGTGCCGGGCCTGCTGGCGGAGTCCGGCCTCTTCGGTGCCGGTGCGGGCCACCGCGATCAGGAGGACCGTCCCCGCTACACCACCTCCTTCAGGAAGTGACTGCCATGGCTGCAACGGGAAACGACGACCAGAACGGCCTGACCCCCATGCGTGCCGAACTCGACGGTATCGACATCCGGTTGCTGGACGCCGTGCGTGACCGTATCGAAGTCTGCGTGCGGATCGCCCACCACAAGCGGGAGCACGCGGTGCCGATGATGCAGCCGCACCGCATCGACGCGGTCCAGCGGCGTGCCGCGACCTACGGCGCCGAGAACGGGGTCAGCCAAGCCTTCTTGTCCCAGCTCTACGATTTGATCATCGAGGAGACCTGCCGGGTCGAGACCTTGGTGATCGAAGAGGGGCGCCAAGGCGGGGAGACCGTCGCGGAGGGCTCGCGGTGAACGATCCGGTCCGCACCCTCCTCATCGACAACTACGACTCCTTCACGTACAACCTCTACCAGCTGCTCGGCGAGGTGAACGGGCACCCGCCCACGGTGGCGCGCAACGACGTCGACTGGTCCGCGCTCAGCCCTCGGGACTACGACAACATAGTGATCTCGCCAGGGCCCGGACACCCCGGCAGGCAGCGGGACTTCGGCGTCAGCGCCGCCGCGATCCTGGACTCGCGCCTACCGGTGCTCGGCATCTGTCTGGGACACCAGGGCATGGCGGAACTGTTCGGCGGTTCCGTCCGGCACGCGCCCGAGCCAATGCACGGAAGGATCTCGCGCATCCACCACACCGGCGAAGACCTCTTCGCCGGACTGCCGTCACCGTTCTCCGCGGTTCGCTACCACTCGCTCGCGGTCACCGACCTTCCCGACGAGCTGAGCCGCACCGCATGGACGCAGGACGGAGTCCTGATGGGGCTGCGACACCGCTCGAAGCCGATCTGGGGAGTGCAGTTCCATCCGGAGTCCATCTCCAGTGAGTACGGCCGCGAACTGCTCGGGAACTTCCGGGCACTTACCCTGCGCCATCGTGACCGTGCGCGCGCCACCCGGTCGTCCTCCCACCCACCCCTGCACGTTCGCCGCCTGGCCTGCTACCCCGACACCGCCACCGCGCATGCCGAACTCTTCGCCGGGAAGCGGTGCGGCTTCTGGCTGGACAGCAGCTCGCACGCCGACGGAAACTCCCGGTTCTCCATACTGGGCGACGGTACGGGCCCGCTCGCCGAGTACGTGACCTACCGGGTGGCCACACGCACGGTACGGGTGGAAACGGCCGACGGGGTGAGCGAGCACCGGGACCAGGGCATCTTCGAGTACCTGGACGCGCAACTCCGCTCGCGGGAATCACCCGCTCCGCATGGTCTCCCGTTCGACTTCAACCTCGGCTACGTGGGCTATCTGGGATACGAACTCAAGGCCGAGATCGGGGCGCACGGCGCCCACACCTCGCCCACGCCCGACGCCGCCTTGCTGTTCACCGACCGGGCGGTCGTGGTGGACCACGCCGATCGCTGCACCTACCTGTTGGCTCTGGGCACGACTCCGCACGACCCCGACGCCGTGAAGTGGCTCGACAGGATCGCGGCCCGCCTCGAACTGCTGCCCTCGCCCGAGGCCCACCCGCGGCGTCCTCCGGTCACCTCCACGGCGCTCGGGGACACCTTCGTTCCGCGCCACGACCGCGCGCAGTACCTGGCGCTGATTCACGAATGCCTTGCGGAGATCAAGAACGGGGAGTCGTACGAGATCTGCCTCACCAACATGTTCAGCACCGACGCGATTGCCGACCCGTCGTCCACCTACCGGCTGTTCCGGGAGATCAGCCCCGTCCCGTACGGTGCCCTGTTCGAGTTTCCCGAAGTCGCCGTGCTCAGCGCGTCCCCGGAACGCTTCCTCGCCATCGACGTGGACGGAGTCGCGGAGAGCAAGCCGATCAAAGGCACGCGGCCGCGTGGGGCGACCCCCGCGGAGGATCTGGCCCTGCGCGAGGACCTGTTGAACAGCGAGAAGGACCGCGCCGAGAACCTGATGATCGTCGACCTGCTCCGCAACGACCTGAACACCGTCTGCACGGTGGGTTCCGTCCATGTGCCGAAGCTGTTCGACGTCGAGACATACGCTCCGGTGCACCAACTGGTGAGCACCGTCCGCGGCCGACTGCGTCCGGGGGTGTCGGCCGTGGAATGTGTCCGGGCCTGTTTTCCCGGCGGCTCCATGACCGGTGCGCCGAAACTCCGCACCATGGAGATCATCGACCGGATGGAAGGAGGGCCGCGCGGGGTGTACTCGGGTTCGCTCGGCTGGTTCTCGTTGAGCGGCGCCGCGGATCTCAGCATCGTCATCCGCACGATCGTGGCCACGCCTGAGCGAGCCTCCTTCGGAGTCGGCGGCGCGGTGATCAGCCTTTCCGACCCTGTCGCGGAGTTCGAGGAGACCTTGGTGAAGTCCCATGCGATGGCGCTGACGCTCACCGGCTCCGTGCGACCGGCCGAAGAGGGCGAGGTCCGCCATGGGTGATGCCGAAACCGCGACGCCTCCGGGAGGCATCCGGCGCGCTGTCGTGGCCGGCGGGTCCGGTGCGATCGGCCGGATGTTCACCGAGCTGCTCGTCGGATCCGGCGTCTCGGTGTGCGTGGTGGACCCCCAGCCTCCGGCGTCGACGCAGCCGGGTGTGCGCTGGATCGCCGGGGACATCCGCGCACCCGGTGAGGGCGAGGGCGATGGCGTCGGCGCTGAGCTGGCCCGCGTGGATCTGCTGCTCCTCGCGGTGCCGGAGCCGGTGGCTGTCGCGGCGGTGCCGGCCCTGATGGACGTGCTCCCCGCACGGGCGTTGCTGGCCGACACCCTGTCCGTGAAGGGGCGCATGGCAACCGCGGTGCGCGGTTACCACGGTCGTCAAGCCGTGTCGGTCAACCCGATGTTCGCCCCGGCACTGGGGATGCGGGGGCGGCCGGTGGCGGCCGTGACGCTCCATGACGGGCCGCTGGTCGACGAGCTGTTGGCCCTGGTCGAGGCACACGGCGGACGAGTCGTGCGCATGGACGCGGCGCGGCACGACCGACTGGCCGCTGCCTCGCAGGCGCTGACGCACGCGACGGTTCTGGCCTTCGGACACGCACTGCGTACCCTCGACGCGGACGTCGACCAGCTGATCGCCGTCGCGCCGCCACCCCACGCCACCCTGCTGGCCCTGCTGGCCCGTATCAGCTCCGGTGTCCCCGAGGTGTACTGGGACGTCCAGTCCGGAAACCCGCTGACAGCGGACGTCCACGAGGCACTCGCCCGCGGGGTGGAGCACCTGCGGAACGTCGTGGGAAGCGGCGACGCCGCCGCATTCGAAGGACTGTTGAGCGACGTCGCCGGTGTTCTCGGCGACCGAAGCCGGTCCTTGGAAGACATATGCGCCCAAATGTTCGCAAGTGCCTCGCTCGTCTCCGCCGAGCAGAGCGCGAGTCCACCCAAGAGCCTGGCGCCGTCCAGTGACCGACGAGAAGGTAATGGAAAATCACGGGAGTAGAGCAATGAAAGTGACCGACCTGAGTGGTCCGGCCCGCACCCTCGCCGTGGTTCAGCTGATCAGCAGAACCGGCGACGGCGCATATTACGTGACGTCGGCACTGTTCTTCACGCAAATCGTCGGGCTGTCACCGGCCCAGCTCGGTCTCGGACTGACCATCGCCTGGTCCGTGGCGTTGGTGATCGGTGTACCGCTCGGACACGTCACGGACCGCCGTGGCGCGCGGGAGACCGCGATCTTCTTCTACGGCTGTGCCGCCCTGGCCGTCGGCTCCTACGTCTTCATTCGCTCCTTCCCGCTGTTCCTGCTGGCGGCCACGCTGTACGCCATCGGGCAGCGCTGCGGCTCAGCGGCTCAACAGGCGCTGCTGGCCGGGGTCGTGCCCAAGGACCAGATCACCACGGTGCGCGCCTTTCTCCAGGCCGGATACAACGCCGGCCTGGCGATCGGGGCCGCGCTGGGCGGCATGGTGCTGTTCTTCGACACGCGAGAGGTGTACCTCCTCGCGTTCGCCCTTGACGCGTGTGGATTCCTGGTGGCATCACTGGTGCTGATGAAGGTGCCGCCCGTCGCCCAGACTCCGGCCAAGGCAAAGGGCGAGAAGGCCCAGACGGTGCTGAAGGACCGCCCTTACGTTGTCATCAGTCTGCTGAACACGATCCTGGTACTGCACGGCCCGCTGATCGACGTGGCGTTGCCCCTGTGGATCGTCATGCACACCGAGTCTCCCAAGTGGATCGTGGCGGCCATGTTCGTCCTCAACACCCTGGCGGTCGTCTTCTTCCAGGTACGCGTCGCGCGCCGGGTCACCGACATGGCAAGTGCGGGGCGGTACGTGGTGCGGGGCGGCCTGCTGCTCGGCGCGAGCTGTGTGGTCTTCGCCTACTCCGGGAGTGGCGGCTCGACGTGGTCCGCGGTGGCGCTGCTCCTGACCGCCACCGCGATTCAGACCCTCGGCGAGATGATGCAGTCGCCCGCCACGTGGGAGATCAGCTTCGGTCTCACGCCCGAGGGCCTGGCACGGCCAGTACCAGGCGTTCTTCGGATCCGGCCTCACCGTGGCGGAGCTCATCGGCCCGCTGGTGCTGACCGGCCTGCTCGTCTACTGGGGATCGTTCGGCTGGATTCTGCTCGGCGCACTCTTCGTCGCGGCCAGTTTCCTCATGGTTCCGGCCGTGCGGTGGGGAGTGCTCCGTCTGGATGCCGCGAAGGTAACGGCAGGAGAAGCTCAGTGAGCTCTGGAGCCGACTCTCAGCAGCCGAAGTGGTCCGATCGGGCGGCCCTCGCCCAGGTGACCGCCCGGCTGGCGGTCAGTCCTCCTCTGGTGCAGGCGAAAGACGTACGAGAATTACGGGCTTCCCTCGCGAACGTAGCCTTAGGCAACAAACTGGTGATACAGGCGGGCGACTGTGCCGAGGACCCGACGGAGCGGACAGTCGCACATGTGCGCAGTAAGGTGGCGCTGCTCAATCAACTCGCCGATCGCGCCACGGACATCACGGGACTTCATGTCACCCGTGTGGGTCGCATAGCCGGACAGTTCGCCAAGCCGCGATCCCGGCCGACCGAGTTGATCGATGGTCGGGAACTGCCCGCGTTCCGCGGGCACATGGTGAACAGTCCCGTACCGGATCCGCTGCTTCGACAACCGCAGCCGCGACGCATGCTGGAGGGTAACCACGCAGCGCGCGAAATCATGACCCATCTGAACCGGGACACTCAGGTGTGGACGAGCCATGAAGCGTTGTTGCTCGATTACGAACTACCGTTGGTACGGCGCGATGAGCTGGGCCATCAGTTCCTCAGCTCGACCCACTGGCCATGGATCGGCAACCGGACCCGCAGCCTCGAGGGCCCTCATGTCGCGCTGCTCGCGCAGGTTGTCAATCCGGTGGCATGCAAGATCGGCCCTGGGATCGCCGAGAACGAACTGCTGTCCCTGTGCGAGCGTCTGGATCCTGATCGCGTGCCCGGCCGACTGACCCTTATCGCGCGTATGGGCGCAGGCCGAGCCACGGAGAAGCTGACGAGCCTGGCCAAGGCGGCTCGTGTCGCCGAGCACCCGGTGATTTGGTTGATAGACCCCTTGCACGGAAACACGGTGAATACCCCCGGCGCCCTGAAGACCCGGTTGATACAACATGTCATCTCGGAAGTGTGGCAGGCGACGGAGGCCATCCGCGACGCCGGTGGAGTGGTCGGTGGTCTGCATATAGAAACCACTCCGGATCAGGTCACCGAGTGCGTATACGATTCGGAGCAATTTGATCTGGTGGGAGAGCGGTACACGACATACTGCGACCCTCGGCTGAACCCCGGCCAAGCGCTGTTGGTGGTATCCGAGTGGGCAAGGTGTGCGGCCAGCCGGCGGCATCAATAGCACCATCAACGGAGGAATGTCATGATCCGCCAGGTCTCAGCACCGCAGCAGGAAGCGCTGTGGTGGATCCAGCAGCGGTCATCTCACAAGGATCTTTACAACCTGACGTGGCGGATGTCCGTCGGCCGTCTGGACGTGCCGGCACTCGAACGATCCTGGCAGGCCATGGTGGACCGGTACGAGGTCCTTCGAACAGCGCTTGTTCACGAGGACGGTGCGGTCTGGCAGGACATCCACGCACAGGTGCCGGCCGCCCTCAACGTGCTGAAATGGCCACAAGAAGCCCAGGACGCGGTGGCGCCCGGGCATGATCTGCTGGACGGACTAGCCAAACACCTGCACAAAACGCGGTTTGAATTGAGCGTACCCCCGCTCGCCCGCCTCTCTCTGGTCACCGTAGGGCAGTGCGACGAGTTGTTGTTGACCGCGCACCACTCGATGCTAGACGGCTGGTCGATGCAGCGAGTGGTCCGTGAACTGGCCGAGGTCTATCACGCCGAACTGGCTGACCCCGGAAGCGCGCATATCGCCGAACCTCCGGTGCAGTTCGCCGACTATGCGGTGAGGGCCAGAAAGGCCGAATCCGACGGTAGTTGGCAGGAGGGTACGGACTACTGGGTGCGCACTCTGTCCGGTGTCGAGAGCGCCACGGTGAAACCTGACCGTGTGCGGCCACAGCAGGTTCCCGGCACGCCGGGCGCCGTGGTGCGTCATTCGCTCAGCTCTAAGGCGTCCGAGGGCGTGGCCGCGTTGACCGACCGCGGCGGCATGACCCCGTTCGCCTGCTATCTGGCCGCGTTGTACACCGTGCTCGGACTCGGCGGCGTCCACGGGCGGTTGGCCGTAGGGGTCGGGGTGGCCAATCGACTCACTGAGCGCGACGCCGCTTGTGTCGGATATCTGACCAATGTCGTTGTCGCCATGGGGGAGTTGTTCGAGGGCGACACTCTGGATGATGTGGTCGCAAGGGCGCGCGACGATTTCTGGGACAGCCTGCCCCACCAGCGGGTCCCGTTCTCATTGGTGCACAATGCGCTGTCCGTCGAGGACAGGAACCGCCTGGGTGCGACTCCGAGTGTGCTGCTGACGTATCACGGGAAAATCGGTGCCGGTGTCCTGCTCGGCGAGCGGGAGACCGAACTGAAGGCGAGCCCCAATTCAAGTGCTGTCAACCACATCACGCTGGGTATCTTCGAAGAACCCGAAGCGACGGTGATCGAGGCGGGGTACGACACCAGCCGCTTCGATGAATCCACTGTGCGCGCCCTGCTTTCGGATCTCGAACAGGTACTGGAGGCGGGAGTACGAGCCGAGGTGCCGATCAGTACCCTGCACGTCCGAACGCGCTCCACCACGGCCCAGCTGGCCACGCGAGCCGATGCCGTCGACACGGTGCGGAGTTCTTCGATCGCTGAGGCAGAGGCGGAAGGCGGCGAAGGCCTGCGAGGGTCGGTACGCGACATCTGGTGCGAGACGTTGGGGCTGACTCAGGCGGAGCCGGAGAGTGACTTCTTCGCGGACGGCGGGCATTCCCTGCGAGTGTTCGTCCTCTTCGCGAAGGTCCAGGAGGCCGCAGGCTGCCAGATAGACATGATGGACTGGCTCGACACCCCCACCCTGGGCAAGCTGATCCAACTCACAGAGCGGTCAGTCGCGACCGAGCAGCCGATTGAGCACAGCGTGCTGCTGAGACAGGGCGAGCGGGGTGGGCCACACCTACACCTCATTCATCCGGCAGGTGGTGCCGACCAGACCACCTACAAGGATCTGACGAGTGCGCTGCCGGAGGGATGGCGGGTAACCATGTCCCCTGACGGGGATCAGGAAACCCTTGAGGAGCTGGCGGACCACCACCGGGAGAATGCCGACGCCGGCCGGACGCCGGACGTGTTGGGCGGTTGGTCGCTTGGTGGCCTGATCAGCTACGTCATGGCCGTACGGATGCGCGCGGACGGCGTCACGCCGCCCCCGCTGTTGCTCATCGACCCGCCCGCCCCGGACGGCAGTGCGGCGAACGAAGCGCACAGCGAGCTTGACGCGTTCATTTACACCATCCTGCGTGCCGTGGACGCGCCAGCGCTGATGCCGACCGAGTTGCTGCTGTCGCCCGGCGACACCGAGCACGGCCTGAGCGTGCTGGAGGCACTGGTGAATGCCTCGGGTTCCGCGATGTCGATCGACGTTCTGCGGGAGCGCTTCGACGCGATCCGCAGGCACTGGACGGCCGTGGGTGAGTACGTCTCCGACGAACCGGTCGACGTTCCGTCGGTCCTGGTGGCCGCCGAGCTGCCCGAAGAGGCTGTCGCCCACTGGAAATCCCTACTCGGCCCCGGCATGGTGCTGGTCAAGGTGGATGCCGACCACTTCGCGGCGGTCAAGGATCCCTTCGCGGCGCGGATTGCTGAGGCGGTCGTGGCGTTGCTGAAGGGCAGAGTTGACTGAAAGGCAGGGTGGGCTCAGCGTGCGCAGGTGGAGCGTGTTCCGTGTTCGCCTCGATGACGGCCGGATCGTCCGAGGCGAGGTAGACCGCGCCGCAGGGCACGACGCCCTCGCGCTCGCTGATCAGGGTGGAGCCGTGCTTGCCGGATTCGCGCTGCCAGGAACCAAGCCCTGCTCGTGCACCTCCCCGCAAAGGCAGATACTCCATCCCTCGGACTCGACCACTTGTGCCAACTCGTCCAGCAGTCCGACGGGGACCTCGGTCTCCTCGCCAACCCGGTCAGCCGCGAGGGCCGCTCCAAGTTCGGTTGCCAGGTCCATGGCCTGTGCCGCCGTGCGGCCGTCGCCGTTCAGACTCGCGTACTTGCCGGACTGCGCGGCAGCCATGACCAGGCGCCCCAGGACACGGACCGCCGCAGAGACCATGCGTGCGTCCACCCGTACCGGACGCACAGCGTGAACCGCCTCCGCACCTTCGAGCGTCTGGTCCGAGGCTCTCACGATCGCGTCCGCCACGGTTTCTGACGTGACCAGGTGGACCGCCTCCTCGGCGTCCATCCCCGTCTGCTGTGCGAGCACCTCGACCATGTGAGCGACGACGTCCCGCACCGCCACCGGCTCTACTTCCAGGCCACGCGTCAGCAGTACGGCGGTCGTCTCCGTAACCAACACCTTGAACTTCACGGTGCTCTTCACATCCGACACGCGACCCAGCGTAGGAGGTAATCGCGCGCTCCCCCAGCCATCAGCCTTGTCGAGTGCCTACAAGGGGGCCACCGGCGGACAGCCGTCCCGAATCACGGCCGCGCCACCACCGCGCCTCTCCCGCAGCCCCGCCAACGTCAACAGCTCGGCCACTCCTCGGCCACCCGGCTGCATCGACGCTGCACCGTCTCTGTCCAATGGCCACCCCTTGGCCACCCCTTGGATCTGGCGACCTTCCGAAGGTCCCCACCGCCTACCCACAAAGCGTACATTGCGTACCGAACTCGCCACGGGCGACCGGCGCCCCCTCTATCTGGCCTGGCTTTCCGCGCTCACCCGCTGGGAGTTGGAGGAGGACGTCGACGAGGACGAGTACACCTCCACCCTCGAGCCGCCCGTACCCGCCGGCCTTGCCCACCTCACCGGACCGCAGCAGGCACTGGCGGACTTCCTGCGCGTCGACCCCCACCTGCTCACCGCGGCCGCCCGCGCCAGCGGCGCCGCCCCTTCCCAGACAATCGACAAGGCCGCACTCGCCGCCTGGATCCGCGCCCTGCCGCAACCCGAGAAGGATGCCCTGCTGCTGGACGCCGCCCTGGGCACCGCCCCACAGCCGGGCCCGGCACTCCTGGCCCGCCATCGCGCCGCGTCCCGCGGTACAGCCGAACCGTCCACCGCCGCCCGGCGCCGCTCAGCCGCAGAGCTCCTCGACGCCGCCCACGAGGTGCGCAGCGAACACAACCGACAGCAGGATCAGGCCCGCGCCCAGGCCCGCCGGGCCCAGCAGTCGGCCCGCGAGAGCCACCTGGACCACCTGGCCGACAACGCCGAGCAAGCCTGGCAGGACGTCGCCAACCTGATCGGAAGAAGCAGCGCGGCCCCTATGACACCGCTGTCGCCCTCCTGAAGGATCTCCGCGAGATCCACGACCGGGCGGGCACCCCCGGTGAGTCGCCCGGCGCCTCCATGACCTGCGCGAGCAGCACCGTGGCAAGTCCTCACTGATGCGCCGCCTCACCGACGCCGGCCTGACGTCCCGCTGAGATGATTGATTCCAAGGGGTCAGTGATCATAGGCGGCCAGTGAGCGCAGGACTGGCTGTCCGGTGTGGTCGTCGCGCCAGATCGCGACGGTCAGCGCGAGGATGCGCTGCATGACGAGGACGGGCAATAGCCCTCCTCCACCAGCCAGGCGCGGGCCCGGCCGCGCTGTCGCTCATCGCTGAGCCGGTGGTACCGGCGCCAGGCGCGCTCGTCCCGGGCGAGGACGTCCTTGAAGCGTCGGAAGGCGCCCCGCCCGGTGATGGCGATCCGCAGCCGGTCGGCGAGGGCGACGTCGCCGAGCCCGTCGATGAACAACTCCATGTCCCGGTAGCCGGCCCGGGAACCCAGAGCCGGCACGTACAGCCATCGCTCGGGATCATCCGCCTCCTCGACCCCGGACCCAGGCTCCAACTCGTCGGTGAACGTCGGCCAGCACTCCCCGGTGGACAGATCGATCCGGCCACCCGTCTCAGCCAGGTCGCCCTCCAGCAGCATGGCCAGCATCTCCAGATCGACCGCGAGCGGGCGCAGGAGGGGGATCGCCGCATCTCCCATGGCCGTTCGCAACTGGTGCGCCAGTTCCTCGTCGCCCCGGAAGCCGCGCTTTTGGAGTTCGCCGATAAACGAGGCCGCCATCTCCGCAGCCCCCGGCAGGCCACGCGCCGCGGCCCCGGCCACACCATCGCCGGCCAGCTGCAGCACCTCACGCACGGTTCCACGCTGCAACGCGGCAAGCAGCGCCACCCAGTCCTGAATGTGGAGCGCGCCTCGCAGGGCTCGCAGCCCGTCCTCGTCCCATCCCTCGGCCACGGCTCCGACCGTAGCGCGCGCCACCGGGGACGTACGACGCCGGTCCGGTTTCCCCCGCCTGCCGCCGTGGCCGGTGCCGGTTTCACCTGGCGCCTTCATGAACAGGCGGTCATGCCCTGGTCAGCGGTGCCGCTTGCGGCCACTCTTGCCGGCGGTGCGCCGACGCTTCCGGGCGCGGCCGACCCGGGCGGCGGGAGTACGCAATGCGCGGGCCGCGAGCTGCCCGAGCTCTTCGAGTCCGGCCCGGTCCGGGTGCGCGGAGTCCAGTGCGGCGGCAACCGCGTCCCTGGTATCGCGGCCCTGGGCACGCAGCACCTCCTCGGCGCCGTCCCCGCCGCCCGCCAGTTCCACGAGCTGGAGCAAGTTCTCTGCGATCAGCAGCAGATGCTCGGCATCGGTCATGTCCTCGGGGGACAGCAACTCATGGTGCGCCAGCGCGGTCAGCACGAGCGGCGCCAGCGCTGCGTCGCCGCGCAGCCCGCGCAGCAGCCGCTCGCCCTCGTCGTCCGGCAACGCCGTCAGCAGTACAGCGAGCATCGCCTGCGCACGCACCCGGAAGGGCATGGACCGTACCGCTTCGACGAGTTGCCGCAGCGCGGCATCCCGCTCGCCGCGGGCCGCGATCCAGTCGGCCAGCTCCACGCGGGCGGCATCCGGGTCGTAGTCGTCGGCGAGCACACCCAGCAGGCCGGCCGCCGACGCCTGGGCCAGCTCGCCGACCAGCGGTGCGTCCCGGCCGACCGCCAGCAGCCGCTGCCGTACCGCCCGGGTACCCAGCTCGGTGAGACGGAGGAGCTCCACCGGTCCGGCAGTCAGCTCCTCACGCAGACGGCGGTCACGCTCCTGTGCCGCCGGGTCCGGCGCCACCCCTGCGGCCCCCAGCAGCTCCGCGAGCTCCGGCGGCATGCCCTCGGGCAACTCGGGTTCAGCGGAAAGGTCGGCCTCGAGGAACACCGGATCTGCCATCCCCCACTCACGCTCGATCGCGCCCAGGTCCACCAGCGTGTCGAGCACCGTGCGCAGGTCCCGGTCGGCGTGCTCGAACCACATCCGGTGCTGGACGTCCGACCCGCCGTCCAACTGGAAGCGGACCCGGTAGGCCAGGTGAACGGAGTCACGCAGCCGCGGCCAGGGCATTGGATACGGCAAGCTGTAGAGCGTGTTCAGCACGTCCTCCAGCACGTCCTCGTACGCATCGAAGAGCATCGACTCGACGTGCCAGCCACTGCGCGCCCCGATCAGGGTTTGCCGCAACTCGAAACACGCCTCGAAAGCACGGAGCCACAGCTGAAGCGGATCGGTCAGCACCGGTCGGGCCCTGGCCACCGCATACAACCGCCCCTTGGCCACCCGGACCAGCCGCGCCTTCTTCGCCCACTCAACCAGCAGCCCCAGCCGCGGCAGATCGGCCGAAGAGCGCGCCCCCTCGGCCTTGTCGCCGGTACCCAGCACGTCCACCAGCTCGCGGGCATCGGCCATCCGCAGCCGCCCCGCCGCCGTCACCGCGCGGCCGTCGCGCCCCGCCCACTCGGCGAGCCCGCGCAACTGCCCCACGATCGTCGAGGCCTCGGCCCGTCGGCGCAGCTCGTCGTCCGGGGGCAGCACAACAGGCAGTTGCGGCTCGGCCCGAGCCACACTGGACGGAGCACGGCCGGTCAACCGCCGTTCCATGACCGTGTCCAGGGCCTGCTGGTCGTAGGCGACCTCCCCGCGCTGAGCACGCTCCGCGAACCGCTGCAACGCCGCCCCGTCCAGGACATCCACGCCCTGCTCGGCGGCTGTCATCGCCCAGAACTTCGCCAAACCCCAGCGGGTGCGGTCCGCCATCGCCGCCGGATACCGCTGCGCTGCAGCGTCGACCGCGGCGAGGGAGTCCTCAAGTGCGGGGCCCCGCGGATCCGCCAACTGCACGGCGTGAAGAAAGCGCAGCAGCGTACGCATTGTGCCCGGGGCGTCGCCGCGTTCCTCCCCGGGAAGCTCGGTGACCTTCTGGGGGAGCCAGGAGAGCAGCAGCTCCTCCACCTGCCGCGGCTCCCACAGCCCCAGCCGACCATCCGCAGTCGCCCGGTGGCGGTAATCCAGCGCCGCCTCGGCCATGAACCCGTCCACCGGCAGCCCCTGCTCCCCGGCCCACCGGACCAGCCGGTCGACCAGCAGCCCGCACGCCGCCTCGAACTCCTCTTCGGCCCCGGCTTCGAACCGCATCCGCATGAAAACCCGCCAAACCTGTCCTCAGCACTCCCTGCCGCGCCACGCTACCGCCGAACCGCGACGCACAACGCCGCCGGGGACGAGCGGCCAGCTACCCCCAGGAGTACGGTCACGTGTTGTCGCGGCAGGACCACGTTTCGCTAATCCGATCAGCGAGCCGAGGGGGCGACGTCGGCACGCTTCAAGGCAACGGGGCGCCATGGAGGACCCGAGTGCGGAGGTATGCGAGGACCCTTTCCGCCGACTGGCGAGAGACCCACCGTCGGATGCCCGACCACCGAGACTGACCCAAGGGGCCGACTGCCGACGGATCGCCCGAGCCGAATGTGAGATCTGTCGGGACCGGACAGTCCCCGCGATGCCGGTCGTTCCATCTGAGACCGGTGGATTTCACCCGTCGACACAGGGGCGGCGAGAGTCTCCTGATGGAGCGTCACGCACGGCTGTACACCGGTTGTCCACCAGTACCCTTTGCGCCAGCGTGATCCATCCCCTATGAGCGGATAAAAGACCAGGTCAGAACCTTTGATCGTCGACCTCGTCACAGAAAACGAACCTCCGACCTACGCATTACGATGCGCAGACCACGAGTGCCGATTGGCCAGGATTCCAAGGCCAACGAATACAAGAAACCCCAGGTCAAAGGCCTGACCTGGGGTTCACCACAGAGCCGCCTTCGGGATTCGAACCCGAGACCTACGCATTACGAGTGCACCGGCCTCAGACCACGAACACTCCACCGCAGACCACGTCCCACCTCACGGCAGTTGCAAACGGTGGGGGTAGAGGGACAGCGTCGTGTCCCATCAATCCGAACCAGCGCAAAGGCATCACCCGGCCCTCTGTTCCAGGGACTTTCAGGGACTTTCAGCCCTGTCCGAGGGACTTCCGAGGGACTTTTCGCCGCCTGACGCGGCAAGCTACTGAAAGATCAGAAAGGGCCTCCGTCGCAGATCAGAGGCCCTTTCCAAGGCAAAGCCGCAGGTGGCGGCAGACGAGTCGGGCTGTACGCCGGGTATTCCTGGAGCACCTTTCTGACCTGCGGCTTTCCGGGATCGGACCGGCTGTGACCTGCAAGGACGGGTTGCAGAGGCGATCGGAGGCAGTCAGAGGAAACCGCTCTGATTCGACCCCGATTCGACCCGAGCTGCTCGGAGCCAGTCGAGGCAATCGCCCTCTGTTCGGCCCCGAATCGGCCGAGGTCGGGGCGGTGTCGAACGGGTCAGGACTCCTCTGACGGCGCTCGGAATCGTTCTCGGTCGAGCCGCGATGGGGACGCCTGCCTCCGCTGCGGAGCCAGGCATACGAAGGCCTCCAGGACGGCCATCCTGGAGGCTTCGCCTGGCACCGATTGGAGGTCGGTTCCGGACACCACCCGTGGTTTTAGCGGGCCTGGGTGGCGTCCACGTCCTTGCGAGACGACCCCACAGTGCCACACCACACCCACCAGGCAGACCCATCCCGACGGACATTTCACCCGGGCGAGCGACTGGGCCTCTACAGGCTGCCCCCGGCCGCGGCTGACCTTGTTCTGCTCGGCGACCTCACCGGCCGCTACGCGACGGGCAGCTACAGCAGGCTCGGCTCCGACGCCCGGACCGTAGTCCCGCGCCCAGAGCGTCAGGGCACGGCCGAGCACGGCCACCGGATCACCGCGGCCATCGCCTGCCACGTCGCCCGCGCCGGCGGAACCGTCGACGAGCTGACCCGGCTGCTGCTGCACCCCGACCACGAGGGCGGTCGGCACGCCCGGCACATCGCGCTGCGCTCCGGGCAGGCACGTGCTCTGGACTACATCCGCCGGGTGTGGGCCAGCGCCTCGGCGGTGGTGAGCAGCACGCGGGTGCTGGAATCGCGCCAGCAGGCGCACGAGGTTCTCGCCGCGCTGCGGGACCGGATCGAAACGACGCCCTGGCGCGGGGAGCGGGGGCGGACCGCACTGCGGGTGCTGCGGGCGCATCTGACCTTCGCCGAGATCGCTGGCGGCCCGCTGCACCACGCCAGTGAGCGGCAGACCGCCGAGGAAGCAGGCGTCTCCCGGACGACACTCCGAGCCGTCTACGAGACGGTCCTCAAGCCACACGGTTGGCTGCGCCGCCTGCGAGTCGGCCATGGCCGAGAGAGCTCCACCTGGTACCTCGCCGACGGCAACGCCCCCGCATCGCTGTCTCGTTTCCGGACCACTCAGTACCCCCCGACCCGGCACTTGAGGAGTGGCCCACCCCTGAGACGGTCACGGCGGCCGACATCGATTCCACCGTCATCGGCCGCCTGATGGGCCACGACGCCTTCGCCCACCACGGCCTCGGCAGCTCCGCCCTCATGGTCATCGGCGCGCTGCACGCCCGGTCGGCCCAGACCATTGGCGAGCTCGTCGGCTCGGCGTCGGTGTCCCGGGCCACCGCCTACCGGACCTTGCGCCGCCTGGCCGACCACGGCCTGGTGCACCACAGCGGAGAGACTTGGAGCCTCGTGCCTCGCGCGCTGGAGGGCTTCGGTGCCAGCCTGCCGGATGCGGTTTCCGGCCCGACCGCGCACCCGGCACAGGGCTGGGACGCGGTCGCCCGGCAGTACGGCACCACGGGCGTCGCGGCCCGGCGCAAGGCGCTGCACGCGGTCGAGCGCGCGGCTTACCGGGAGGCACTGGACCGGCTTGCGGAGCACCGCAGCAAGGCCGTGGTGATCATCCGCGACGGCCGCCAGGTCCTGATCCCAGCACCTCGCCCCGACGAGATCCCCTCTGCCTGGCACGCCCCGCGCGGGCGCGTGATCGACCCGGTCACGGGCCGCCCTGACGCCGAATGGCGCGTGGCCACCGACGGTCGGCTGATCCTCATCACCCCATCGGACCAGCGCAGTTACGACGAGCTGGCCACCGCCCATGCCGAAGCCCTCAGCGAATGGGAGTCCGCCGCATGAACTCAGAGCCCCCAGTCACATCCGATGCGAGCGAGGCCGTGACGCCCGAGGCCCTGCGTAAGCAGTACGAGTCCGGTGCCACGGTCGACGAACTCGTCGCTACGAGTGGCCTGTCGTACGGCACGGTTCTCAACCGGCTGCACGATGCCGGGACCGAGATGCGCACATCGTGGCAGACCCGTCGAATGCGCCAGGACCCTCAGGCACGCCAACGCCTCGCAACGCATCTTCGCACCTTGTACGAGCAGCACGGCGCCACCCTCACCGAACTCGCTGCGGCTGCGGAAGGGACGAGGCGTGCCGCCCGGCGTCTGCTGATCGAGGCCGGCGGCAGCGTGCGCACAACGCAGCAGACGATGCGGATGCGCGCCGCAGCTCGGGCTGCTGACCGGCAGGAGCTCGCGCTGTCCCTGCGAGCGCGCTATGAGGCTGGCGCCACGGTCCCGGACCTCGCCAAGGAGTGCAACTACTCGGTCGCCACCGTGTACCGGCTCCTGCACCAGGCGGGCACCCGCAAGCGGCCCAAGCACAACCACGGCCCGGCCCGCACCCCGAGGAAGAGGTCATGAGCGCGCCCGCAGATGTTCACGGCTGGGCCCCGCAGAACAAGGGACCGACGGTGCGCCATCCCGAACACGGCACGGCAGCACGGGCCCCGCCGCCGTCGGCCGACACCCGCCACCGAACGTCGGCCTTCTCGCCGACGCACATACGACAACGCACCTTCCAGTTTCAGGAGATCAAGCACCCGTGAGTGAGAACACTCGTATCAAGACCCTGGCGGCGGCCACAGCCCTCGAATGGGACGCCTTCGTGATCGTCGTCGGCATGCTCAAGGGCGGCACCGGCAAGACCACCTCGGCCTGGTTCATCGCCCTCTACTACGCCGTCGTCCTCGACCTGCCGACGCTGCTTCTGGACGCCGACGCCACCAGCCAGTCCGCCTACGACTGGTTCAAGGTCGCCCAGGCCCAGGGCTTCGAAATCCCCGAGAACCTGGTGGTCGAGCGGTACCCGTTCGACGACATCGCCGAGTACATCCGTACCAAGCGCGCCGAGTTCGGCGCGATCGTGGTCGACGCCGGCGGCGGCAGCGCCCGCATCTTCCACGAGGCTGTCACCGAGGCGAACCTGCTGCTCGTCCCGGTCGCCCCCACCAAAATCGAGCGCCGCAAGCTCGTCGCCACCTTCGACGAGGCCGAGCGCGCCGCCGCCCGCAACGACCGCGACGTCACCGCCCACGTGGTCCTCGTCAAGGCCGACGACCGCATCAGCCTGCCCCGCACCGCAAAGGACAAGCTGCGTCAGCCCGCCCAGGGCGAGGGCATCGGCCCGGACCGCGACGAACCCTTCCCGCTTGCCGAGACGACCATCCACTCCTGGGTGCACTACATGGAGGCCTTCGGCGAGATCCCCACCGAGCTGAGCGAGTACGCCGAACTGATGAAGGAGCTCACCGCATGAGCGAGCGCATGAAACCCCCCACTCGCCGCACCGGCCGCCCCCTCGGCGGGGCCAAGAAGGCGACTCCACCTCCCCCTCCCCCGGCCGCCGAGCTCACCCCCGAGCAGTACGCCGCCGAACAGGCCGCCGCCCAGAGCGAAGGCCGTCCCACTGCGAGCAAGGCGCAGGTTCAGCCCGCTCCTTCCGGCGTTCCCGCCGAGGCATCGGCGCACGGCCGGACCGATGCGGTGCCCGAAGTGGCGCAGACCTCAGCCCAGCCGACTGCCGAGGCGCCGAGCGGCCCGGTGCCGGAGCCGGCTGCCAGCCAGCCGACTCACCCGGCCGACTTCGCCCCCGAGGCGGGGACGAGGCAGGCGGGGTACCGGTGGAACGGCAGATGCCGCCTGTGGCCCCGGCTGCCGAACCCGCAGCACCTGCCCTCCAGCCCACGCAGCCGACCGAACCCATTGCGGAACACGGCTCGTTCGCGGCTCCTGGCGCAGTCTCGGGCGCTGAGGTGGCGCTTCGCCCTGCAGTTCCTCCGACGGCAGGCGGCAACGGGTTCCCGGTGAGGGCCGATGTTGCACGGGCTCACCAGGAACAGGAAGCACAATCGCAGGCAGCGCCCAGCGAGGGAACACCATGGGCTCAGGGATCCGGCCGTCCCAAGGACATTCCTGAGACCGCCGTCCTTCTCAACCAGCGCATCATCGCGCGCGAGAGTCTCGACTCGTCGGTCCCCGCCGCGCTGAAGCTGAAGAAGCGGATCAAGCGCTTCGCGCTGGACAACGAACTCGATCACCTGCCCATCGGCGACATCGTCTCCGTTGCGCTGGACGAGTGGCTCACCGCCCGCGGGTTCTGATTCTGACTGCAGTGCACGAGGGGCGGCCGCCCCACGCTGGTGTGCGGCCGCCCGTCGCGCCGACTATTCCAATAGCCCAATAGGCGGGTAGCTATCCGCCTAGCCGGACCGACCGGAGCAGCTCTAGTGCCTGATCACTCCCCCTATGCCCGCCGACTGCGGGAAATCGCTGACGCGCTCGACGCCGAGTTCCAGCCAAACGACGACGCTCTTACGCCGCATCCGGACACCCTGAACGTCATCAAAGACCGGCACACCAAACGAGGGCAGCTCAACCACGCCGTCCCTGAAGTTCTTCAGTTCCAGCGCCGGATCCGCCGCTGCAACGCCGACACCGACATCCCTCATGGTGACATCGTCGCTCTCGCACTTGACGCCTGGCTCCGCGCAAAGGGCTACCCACCGGACCTCAAACCACCGGGGCCAGAAGCCCCTTAACCAGCCGTCTCGTTGCGGAAGCAACTGTGGCACCGTACATCACGGTGAGGGTGGCTCTGCCAATCACTCCAGGTCTCGTTCTGTCCGCTGCGGGGTGCCCTGGCGAACGTTCATGTCCGCCCCTAGCCGGGCGATGACGTTCGATTCGACATAGGGGTGTTGGCCTTGGTGGTAGTCGTCTCGTAGCTGCATTCGCTCGTACCAGTGCCACACAACCAGCTCAAGGTTGTGCTCCACCAGGAATTTCTGCAGGAAGGGCTTCCTCACCAAAAGCGCCCGACTCGCATCCCCAGGTTCCTCGTAGTAGGTGAACATGGGCGCGCCGGCAGTATCGAGCCAGCTCGGGCCTCGCATATCGAAAGTCAGTCCCGCGGCCTGCTGGATGAAGGTCGAGGGCAGGACGGCGGTTGCGGATTCGCCGATGGAGCAGTCAAGGATGCTGCCCTCCCAGGTGTACTGCTCGATGGTGGGTACGACCTCCACGACTTTCCCGCCGATCGATACCGAGCGAAGGGCGTCGTGCCGGTGCGGGCAGCTCGGCCCCACCCGTCCTACTTCGCCTACATAGCAGCAGTCGGTGTGACCGTTGGAGTCGACGAGATCGCGGGGGTCGTGACGTGATTCATCTCGCAAGGCGTTCAAGAGGGTGCCGGCAGCATCCGCCTTGACGAGCAGCGTGTCAATGGCGCCCTTCTCCTGAAGGCCGCGCCAGCCCTTGTCGGCCAACGGATCGACCTTCTTCACGAAGCTTTCGAGTACCACCCAGTCATGGCCTTCTCGATCACGGACGAACAAGGAGCTGGCCATGGTCGGTTCGGAGGCGGAATCGGCCAGGAATCGTCTGATGTCTCCGCGGTATCGGCTGAAGTCGAGGCGGCCAGGTGGCCACTCTTCGAGGTTGATCAGCGACGAACTCCATGCCGTTACGCCATTGCCGCCGTCTTCTTCATTGAAGGCGTGGTAGTCGATCGGGGGCAGACTCGGGTCGATCTCTCGGTCGCCGATGATCTGATGCAATCCCTCATACGGTGCACTATCTCCGAAACGCCGCGAACTCTGGTAATTGTCTGCAACCCGGGCCAGTAGTTCGTGGTATGCCATCCACTGATACTTCTTGCCCCAGCGTTCGGCCTTGTGTCCTTCTCTGCCGCGCCCATGGCCGATGCGTCGGTCTTCATCTCCGAAGAGCTTGGGTGTCCAGCCGAGACTGATTGTGCGGCGGAAGATCCAGCGGCAAGCAACGTCCGCCGGGTACTCGTCATCGACCGGCTTGGGATACACAAACGCGGCGTCCCAGAGCTCTCTCTGCTCTTCGCTCAGCGGATCCTCTGCATGGTTCAGAAGGAACTCAAGCGGGCTCAAGGTTTGCTCTTCAGGGTTGCGCAGCTCGTCGGCCAGGGTCACCTTCTGTTCATCGCTTAGGGACGCGACGAACTTCTCCCAACGGCTCTTGATGAACCGCGGTTCCCGGGACCGTCGTTCGGGATAGGTCTGCCCGGTGCGGTAGCGCGAGAAGTGATGGACGCCAGGTTGGACGACGTAGCGGGCGAAGTCACCCATGCCCATCAATGAGAAGTCGATCGACGAATAGCTCTCGTCAGCCGGTTGCCCCTCGCGCCATCCGTACTTGGCCTTGAGCGTCGCCTCCGTCGGTGGCGGGCCAGGCACCGTCAGCCCGTACGGGCGCCGGGACGCGTCTAGCGCCGATGCGGGCAGCAGTTGCTGCGCTACGGCCCATCGGACGACACCGCGGGCGGCGTCGAGGAGTAGTTCATCCGGTCGCACGGGTGGGGTGAAGACGAGGTGGTGGACCAGATGGGCCAGGGATTTGGCCTGATCAGCCTGTTTCGGTGAGCTGCGCAGGAGTGCACCGTAGGCGATCGCGATCACACGTTGGACTACGTAGGGATCGTCGACCGCCCAGAAACGCTCGACGAGTGCGCGCATGACATCGAGGTGCCCACGTAGCAGTTGCACCAGGGCTTTGGTAGTCCAGTCCCGCATAAATCGGTTCGGAGAAGCCAAGAGCCAGCACAATGGGATGCAGGCAAGCTCGACTACTTTGGCGTCGTAAGCGGGATAGGGTCCCCCAGCCGCCCAGCGGGCCAGTCGTGCTGCCGTGCCCGACGCGTCGAACAGCGCGTGATACATCGCGAACCCGAAATCGCTGTCGCGCTCTGGCATCTTCTGCTGAAGGAGATACCGGTGCAGTCCCTCGCCGTTGAGGCGGTTGTTGGGCTGTGGTGCGAGGGCGAACAGCACCCCAAAGAACTCCGAACGGCGCAGATAGGGCTGTGCCTCGTTCAACAGGTCGATCGTCCGCTGTGTGATTGCTTCCGAGGCACGGTACGGCAATGTCTCCACGAGTGACTCGTAGAGCCGGCGGGCGCGTTGATGCTGGTCCCAGGCTGCCCTGTCTTCGTGCCGGTCGGGCGGGTCCGTCATCCTGATGCTCAGCAGGTCCGGCAGCTCCACACCGTAGACCTCCGGGAACAGGATGGTCGCGGCCTCGTTGATCCCCCAGCTGCTCTCCTCCGTCAGCCATTGTCTCACCGCTTCGTCGTTGAGCGGGTCGGCGGACAGTGCAAGCCGACGCCTCAAGAGCAGGAAGTCCGCGAAGGCTTGGAAGACAATGCGGATGCCTTCCCCGGTGTTTCCGTTCCCCAGGTAGAGACGCTCGCGTGTGAGTACTCCCTCTTCCTGCAGGAGGCCCAAGAGCCGGGCAGTGTCGATCCGGGGTTCTTCGAGCGACGACCTGACGGTCTGATGGGCGCTGGCAGCGCTCATGCTCTCGCGGCCGAGCCGGGACAACTCGTCGAGGAGCGCGTCGAGGGCGTGGCGGACGTGAGTCTGCGCTGCCTGCAGTTCGTAGCTTGATGTTGCGTGGGGGCGGAGGCGGCGAGCGACCGTGCCGATCTTTGCGCTGAGGTAGCGCTCAAAGATGGCGATGCGGCCCTCGTGGCCGGTTGGGGCCGCGTGAGTGTCGGCCTCCGAGAGGCTTTCGCAGTACAGGCGGAGGAAGAGCGGCAGCGTGAATTCGGGTGTCAGGAGCGGGATTTTGGGAGCTTCGAGGCCGTAGTGGTCGAAGTAGCGCTGTGTCGCCTCGACTTCTCGCTCGGCGAATCCCGGGTGCGTGCGGTGGACGTAGTGTTTGTCCTCGGTGCCCTCCAGCACGAGATCACGGTAGGTGTCGCGGCAGGAGACGACGAGGGCGATGTGGGGATGTCGGGCGACGGCAGCCCGCAGCTTCGGAAGATGCGTTCGCCAGAAGTCGGCTGGTGTGGTCTCGTTGAGGGCATCGATGAAGATCACGAAGCGGCTACCGGCCGTTGCGGTTGCTTCGCCAGCAGCGTCCATGGCACTGAGCAGGACATCGCCGCCGACGGGCTCCAGACCGAGCTGATCAGCGATGCTCGCCCAGAGGTCGCCCCTGCCGAACTGTGCACCGGCTAGGAACACCGCGGGCCGATCGGCGAGCAGAGCGCGGTGGGTGGCATCAAGGAGCAGGTGTGTCTTGCCCGACCCGGCTTGTTCCGTAAGAAAGTAGGCGCGCCGCCGGAAGGCTCGGCCGATCGAAGACTCAAGCCATGCGTGCAGTTCGTTGATCGCTGTGCGCAGGACACCGACGCCGTATCCCTCGGCCGTTCCGGGGGGTTCTGGTTCCGCTTGGGGTCGTCGCTCGGCAGCTCTCGCCACTCGGCCTTCGCCCGTCGCTCATAGTCCCTGGCAGCTTCAATGGCTTCGGCAGTAGCCGATAGCTGATCGGTGAGGTGCACTAGGGGAGTTGGGGGGTCCCCTGCTTGTACTGCAAGGGCACTCGCGGTTGCCTTCAAGACAGCTGCCGTGTCATGGATGGCCTGGTACGTGGCAGCGTCAGGATCATCCTCGTCTTTGACCAGGACGTGTAGATCGTTTACGGCGGTGATGACGTCGCGGCGCAGTCGATTGAAATGTGTGAGGACCGACTGGTCGAAGCCGAGCGCGACCAGGTCTTCCTGGATGGGAAGGTCGACCTGCAGGTCGGGCCGGTACTTCTCGCCGGCAGCGTCGGCCTGCTCCTTGTAGCGCTGCTCCAGCCAGTCGCGGCCGAGAACCACGTGATGCCACCAGAACCAGCGCCGGCCACGGTGCTCCGGCTTGGCCAGTTCGTCGAGCAGGTCGCTCTCCTGCACCAGCTCGAACTGAATCCCGTCGGCGCCGGAGATCGTTTTCTTCCAGGTTGCGACCTTTGCCTCGTACTTCTGTCGCTGAGACTTGCGCTCCCCGCCGCGCGTTCCGGTGGCAAGGTTCCAGGAGATCGCGAACGTCAGCTTGCGGAGTTCTGGTCGCTCCTTGGCTACGCGCTTCACCGAATCCGTCATGGCGGTCAGCAGCGGATCGATGCCCTCCACGTGCTTGGCCTGCCAGCCCCACTCCGTGCCGTCCTGAAGCGTGGCGTACCACTCCACGCCGCCGTCAGGGTTGCCGGTTCGGATGGCCTGAGTACCTGTTGGCACGCGGTTCTTGAGCAGTTGATACGACAGCTCTTCGAATGCCCGACTCTGCTCGCCGTTCCAGGCACGTAGCGTCCTGAAGCTCAATCCGTCTCCACCCCTCGTGTTTCCTTCCGGCTTGTAGACCCAGATGCGATCGCCCTTACGCCCGTCGGGGCCGATGCCAAGTTGAGGCCAGACATGTGGTCATGGCTCAGTGGCGAAGCCGAGGGGCTGCACCCAGCGCCGGGCCTACCATGGCTCCTCACCTGCTCTGCCAGTCCCGTGCGCGCCACCGGCATCCTGGGCGGCTTCGCGTTCCGGACCGGGCTGCACTCGCCGGCATCCTGTTCGTGTTGCGGACCGGTGTCGCGTGGCGTGCGTCGCAGGGGTATGTCAGCCGAGCCGAAGCCGGTCGCCTGGCAGTGAGGGGCGAGCGTCTCGCCCTTTTCGCCGCAGCTCTCAGGTACACGCCGGAGATGCTATGCCGCGCCACTGACAACGGCGGGGTTGGCGTCGGGCTCGTTCACCACCGTAAGCGCGCCTCCATGGGCGCGCTGGCGCTGCGACGCGTTCACGCGACTCTGGCAGTTACACGCCTCCAGGTGGAAGCCCTGACGGCGGCGAGCCGCGACGACGAAAAGAACGCGACTCACGGGCCAGCGTCAACATGGAGGGCTGCGCCACCAAGTCGACGATGTGCCACGCGGCCCGTCATCTCCCGTGCCAGGTCGGCCTGTGTCCAACCTTGGAGATCGCGGACCACGAGCAGAGCGCCAGCGGCTTCGAGCACATCTACCACATTGGAGACAGGGCCATGCGGGAGCCGAACATACCTCAAAATATTCCATGCATGATGCGCATCCCTGCTTCCGGTGCCAAGATCGCCTGGCGATCGGGCTCGGCCCCTGTCGCGGTCGACGACTTTGATACGCCGGCTGATGCCGCAGAGTCGCTGCGGTTGGAGTGGGGGCCTGTATGCGGACCGGGGCTACGACTTCGACAAGTACCGTCGCCTGCTGTGGAAGCGCGGCATCAAGCCGCTGATCGCCCGGCGCGGCGTCATCCACGGTTCCGGACTGGGCAAGGTGCGCTGGGTGGTCGAGCGCACCTTCGCCTGGCTGCACCAGTTCAAACGGCTCCGCACCCGCTACGAGCGACGCGCCGATCTCCATCAGGGTCTGCTCGAACTGGCCTGCAGCCTCATATGCCTGCGCCGCCTACGGACCTCATCCTGAGACGATCAGTTACGCCCCGTAGAGCGCCAGCCGAGGGTGAGCCGGCCCAAGTAGATGGACCGCGCGGCCCCGAGCACCGTCGGGCCGCCCCGCTCGACCTGCCCGCCTGGTGCCACATGGCCGGCCACCACTACCTCGGTCGCGGTGTCCGACCTAGACCGGTTTGTGCGCGGAGATCAGCCCAGGGCGAGCCAGTGGATGCCGAGCCGTTCGACCTGTGCGGCCTCCGCCTCGGTCAGCGACTCCCGGCCGGTGGCCTTGCGCAGGAAGCGGGAACGGCTCCACTCCAGCTTGTCGGCCGCCGGGGCGTGCTCCGCGCCCAGGAGCAGCTCTGCCACGGCGTCACCGGCCGCCGGGGTGAGCCAGGCTTCGCGTCCGAGTGCGTCGGCCAGGTCGAGGCCGTGGACGGCGACTTCCACGACGCGGGTGAGGACGAATTCCGACAGGAGCATGGCGTCGCCATGCCGTGTCCGCACGGTCCGACCGCCGGGTTGGTCCTGGCAGAGCCGGTCGACCCGCCGCCACGTCGCGGCGAAGTCCTCGGCGAAGGCGGCGCCGTCGGCCGGCCTCGCCGCACGGTCCTGGGCCAGGGCGGTCCGCTTGGCGTTGGTCTGGGGTGAGAAGCGGTCGTCCGGGCGGTAGTACTCCACCGCGGAGATCTCCGCCTCGCCGGGTTCCGGCGCGTCCAGCATGGCCGGAAGCCAGTCGATCACCACGCATACGTGCCCGAGTAGGTCGCGTACGGTCCAGGGAGTGCAGCGTGTCGGGAGGTTCCACTCGGCCTCGGACAGTCCGGCCACGGCGTCGCCGAGGGCTGCGCATTCCAGCTGAAACGCTTCGAGAACCTGGTCGTGACCCACGCCGTGTCGCCTTCCGTCCGTTCGCTGTCCCGCGCTCGCTTCACGGTCCCGCCGGTTCCGCTTCGAGCGCGCTTCTCAGATCATCGACACGCGTACCGAAGCGGTCCCGGTTGCAGACCGCAGGAGAAAGATCGCCGGGCAGCCGCCGGGCTTCTTCGTCGCTCGCTCTCACAGGGCGTGCGGTAGGTTCCCCGCCATGATCGAACCTGGAACCTGGCCGACGGCCCCGATACCGACCGACCGGCTCGTGCTCCGCACGTCTGAGGCCCGGGACCGTGCGGCCTTCGTCAAGCTGTTCGCCTCGCCCGAGGTGGGCACCTACATCGGCGGCGCCCGGCCGCGCGACGAACTCGAGCGCGGGATGCCCGAAGTGCCCGGCCGACGCCCCGGCTGTTTCGTGGTCGAACTCGACGGAACGATGATCGGCATGATCACGCTCGATCCCCGCGGTGCCGAGCGCCGGGGACACGTCCGCCCCGAGGGCGGAGAGACCGAACTCGGTTACCTGTTCCTGCCCAAGGCATGGGGACACGGGTACGCCTTCGAGGCGTGCGCGGCGGTACTCGACTGGTTCACTGGCGCGCGGCCCGGCGAACCCGTGGTGCTCTCCACCCAGAGCGCCAACGACCGGGCGATGCGCCTCGCGGCGAGACTGGGCTTCGCCGAGGTCGAGCGGTTCGAGGAGTACGGCGCCGAGCAGTGGTTCGGCGTGCGTCCCCCGGCCGCACCGGCCGGACGTGGGACGGCAGCCGTGAACGAGATCGTGCTGATGTCGGATCCGAGGGTCGCCGCCGTGCCTGTGATCGAGTCCGGCGAACGCCTCGTGGGCGTCCGCCCCGGCGGCCGATTGCTCGTCGACACCCGCAAGCAGGACCCGGCGGACGCCTTCGCCCACCTGCGGGAAGGCGTTCTGGAACGGCTGCTCACGGCTCAGACGATGCTGCCGGCGGGCATCCGGCTGCTGTTCGTCGAGGGCTACCGGCCCCCCTCGCTCCAGCGGGAGTACTTCGAGGAGTACGCCGACCGGCTGCGCGCCGCCAACCCCGGCTGGTCCTCCGAGGAGATCCACTCGGCGGCGAGCAGGTACGTGTCACCCCCCGACATCGCGCCGCACAGCGCGGGCGCGGCCGTTGATCTCACCCTCGCCGACGCCGACGGACACGAGCTGGACCTGGGCACGCGCATGAACGCGGACCCGGAGGAGAGCGCCGGCGCCTGCTACACCCACGCCCCGAACATCAGCGAGGAGGCCCGCGCCAACCGGAAGCTGCTGGGCACCGTGCTCACGGCCGCGGGGCTGGTGAACTACCCCACGGAATGGTGGCACTGGTCCTTCGGGGACCGCTACTGGGCCTTGCTCACGGGAAAGCCCGCGGCCCTCTACGGCCCCAGAGAACTCGGCTCGCCCAGCTGACCGACCAGACTCCTGTTCCGGCCCGGGCAGCGCACGGATGGCGAGCCGCCCGCTCTGGTCCGGCAAGAGGAATTGTCAGACGTGTGGATGAGGAGTGGTTGCCTGCCGGCCGGCGAAGGGACTTGAGTCTCCTGTAGGGGGAGACACGAAGGTGGGGACATGAACGGCGACACGCTCTACTCGATCGGCGAACTCGCTCGACGGACCGGTCTCACGGTCAAGACCATTCGGTTCTACTCCGATCGCGGAATCGTGGCGCCGACCGACCGCAGCCCGGCCGGCTACCGCCTCTACAGCATCGACGCCGTCGCACGCCTGGACCTCGTGCGGACCCTGCGCGAGCTGGGACTGGACCTTCCCACGATCCGCAAGGTCGTGGACCGCGAGCTCTCGCTTCCCGAGGTCGCCGCAGCGCACGCCGAAGCACTGGCAGTGCAGATCCGCGTCCTGCGCCTGCGGCGCGCGGTGCTGACGGCGGTGGCCGAGCGCGCGTCCACACCTGAGGAGACGGAACTCATGCACCGGCTGGCCCAGCTTTCCGAGGACGAACGCAGACGTCTGATCGGCGATTTCCTCGACGCCGTCTTCGGCGGTCTTGACGCCGCCCCCGCCTTTGCGGGGGTCATGCGCTCGATGACCCCCGAGTTGCCCCGCAACCCGAAGACAGAGCAGGTCCAGGCGTGGGTGGAGCTGGCCGAGATGTCCCTGGACCCGGGTTTCCGCGCCGTCGTGCGGCGGATGGCCGAGGACCAGGCGGCCGAGCAGACCCGAAGCGGGGTGACGGTCCCGCGCCGCGACATCGCCGCAGCCGTCCGTGACCAGGCCGGACCGGCCCTGGCCGCAGGCATCGACCCGGCCTCGCCCCAGGCTGATCCGATCGTCGCGGCCTTCACTGCGTTCTACGCACACCTCCTCGGCCGCCCCGACGACGTCGCGCTTCGCCGCCGGCTGACGACTCGGCTGGAGAGCGTGAACGATCCGCGCCGGGAGCGGTACCTCCAGCTGCTCGCAGTGGTCAACAGCTGGCCGGCCCCGGAGAGCCTGGCTCCGGTGCTCGACTGGTCCGTCCAGGCTCTGCGCGCCCGGACACAGCAATGACGGGGTGGTCACAAGGCGGCATGGGACGGACGCGGCCCGCGTCGGGTAAGAACACCGCCGCATATGATCAGCTGATGAGTGCCCCAGTCGTACTTCAGGTCGCCGCGTCGCCGGTCTCTCCCGCACTCGTTCTTCGCCCCTGGTGCATGGAGCACGTCGCCGCATTGGTCGAGGTGAGCCGGGATCCGGTACTGCGCCGCTGGGCGAGCTTTGTCATGGACAACGATGCCGACGGGACACGCTGGGTGCAGGCCCAGCAGCAGGGCTGGGCAGCAGGGGACCGGTTCGGCTTCGCCGTCCTTGAGGCACAACCCGGTTCAGTTCGCGACCAGTTGGTGGGCAACGTGGTCCTCAAGGAAGTCGCCTCCGGTAAACCGGCGGCCGAAGTGGGCTACTGGACCGCGGCGCACGCACGCGGGCGGGGAGTGGCCTCCCGCGCTCTGGAGGCACTCACCAACTGGGCCTTCGACACCTTCGAAGCCGACGGGCTGGAGCGTCTCAAACTCCTGCACCAGGTGGACAACCTGGCATCGTGCCGGGTTGCACAGAAGAGCCGCTACGACTTCGACACCCTCCTGCCCGCGGCACCGCCCTCCTTCCCCCGCGATGGCCACCTGCACATACGGGCATGCGAGCGCCTGAGATCCTCCCGGCTTCTGCGGACCGGCTGATGCTGCTCACGCCGAGACGGGTGCCGGGCGTTCGACGGGGTGGCCGCGTTCGAGTGACTCCTTCCATTCTGAAACGAGCAGTTAAAGAGCGTTTTGTCCCGAACAGGTTGTTTCGTGGTGCTTTAGAGGGCGCATTGGTCTGAGATTGCTGAGGCGGAAGTAACTGATGAGGGCGGCGTGACAGCTGGCATCGTGCGTCGGCCCGTTTCGGCCGGTTCGCTTCTGTCTGATCCCAAGGCGCCCCCGGTTGACGCCGTTTGCGCCCTGGGGACGCGTCGTGCCCGACGGTACTACCGAAACATGACGCGACACCGCCCGTATCCCAGCGACTTGTCCGATGCGCGCTGGGAACTGATCGGGCCCACCCTCACCACCTGGCGGTCCGAACGCAGGGGCAGGGGCCTGGACATCGGCCGACCGCCCGAGCACGACCTGCGCCGCATCATGGACGCCATCCTCTACGTCGACCGCACCGGGATCCCCTGGCGCTATCTGCCCCACGACTTCGCTCCGTGGGAGACGGTGTACGGGTACTTCGCCGCCTGGCAGAAGGAGGGCATCTTCGACCAGCTCAACGGCCTGCTGCGTCGCCTGGTGCGCGAGGCCGAAGGCCGGGATGCCGAGCCGAGCGCCTGCGTGCTGGACGCCCAGAGCGTCAAGACCTCCGCCAACGTGCCCGCGGCCGGCCAAGGCATCGACGCGGGCAAGAAAATCGCAGGCCGTAAGCGCCATATCGGCGTCGACACCCTCGGACTGCTACTGGCCGTATGGGTGACCGCGGCAAGCGTCTCCGACAACGCCGGCGGCATCCAGGTGCTCTCCCAGGTTTCCGCCGCAACCCCTCGAGTGACCAAGGCGTGGGCCGACACCGGCTATCGAACGAAAGCCATCGACCACGGCGCCCGCCTCACAATCGACGTCGAAGTCGTCCAACGCGATCCCGGCGTCAAAGGGTTCAAGGTGATCCCCCGACGTTGGGTGGTCGAGCGGACCTTCGGCTGGCTGATGCACCACCGCCGCCTCGCACGCGACTACGAGGCCCACCCACATCGCTCCGAAGCCATGATTCACGTCGCGATGATCGACCTCATAAGTCGACGACTCACCCGCGAATCCACCCCGAACTGGCGCGACACCTGAACTTGGAACCAAACAACTGCGCCGGGACAAAACGCTCTTTTAGCCAGACCCAGGACTCGGACGGTCACGCGAGCGTAGAGGCGGGCCCTGGCCCCCTAACCGATCCGCCCGCTCGCCACGGCTTGTGCGCCTCTTCCAGGCCACGAGGACGCATCCATGTCGAGGCACCGCTCACCGCCTGCAGACGACAGCCCGCCGCATTGGTCCGCCAGCCCGATGCGCCCCCGTAAGCCGGTTGGGCTGTCACCACACCCCGATCTCACATGGCCAGCCGCCCACGGCGCTGAATGTGCGTGCTCGACCAGATGTCGGCGGCTGGAGGTCGGCGGCCGTCCAGCTCCCCAGGCTAGGGCTGGCCCAAACGGCCCAACCGGCCGGATATGAACTCCGCGGCCGTGTAGTCCTTCCCTCGTTCAGCAGCCTGGAGAGCATCTGCGAAAATAACCGCTTCGTCAGCGGCGAGGCGATCACCCTGGACCATGCGAGCCAGCAGCTTGTGGATGCTGAAGGGCGTGAGGTTGTGGTGGAGTGATTCAATGCGTGCGTTGTAGTCCTCGCACAGCATGTACGGGTCCATCTGCTGAAGCCGCTCGGCCATGGCCATGATCACTGACTCTGCCCAGTGCTCCGCCGGATGTCTCAGGCTCCTGCCGCTGCGCATGATGTCCTGAATCTCCACGACCCGCTCCGCCGCGACAAGTTCGTCGGTGTCTACGGGTTCTCCCAGCCAGTCGAGTTGCCCCAGCGCTGCTACCGCCAGGTCTTTGATGCCTGGTGGGCCCTGGCTTGCCAGGCGTTCCAGTTCGTCGACGACGACGTCCAGCAAGACGCGGCGCTGCGACACCAGTTCGCCCTGGACCGTCTGGCGCAAGTTGTCATCAGCGGCAAGGGACAACAGCGAGGAGGTGTCGACGAACCACAGGGCAGGCTTTGCGGGCGCGGGAGTCGTCACCGCGCTGGCCGGCGTCAGACGAGCACCTCGGGATCAGCTTCCATCACCGCATCCCACAGAGCATCGTCGTCCTCGCGTTGCAGCAAGGTCGCCACTACGCCCAGGCCCACGTGCTGGTTGCGGGCTGCGTCTACCGCGGCGCTCAAGAGACGCTCGGGCGCGCGGACTGTCTGCCGAACCGTGATCCCCGCACCAGTGGGAGCCACCGAGGCGTGGCGCGTGACGAGATCTGTCACCCTCTGGCTGCGCAGGCGCTTGCTCTGATCGTAGGTGATCAAGCCCATGACGCAGAGCTGGTAGACCAGGGCCGCCAGGGAGACGCCGAACTGCTCCATGAGTGCAACCAGGCTGCGCTCGGTGACACGTCCGGCACTCAGCCATTTCAGGGTCTCGCGAATGCCCTCCTCGGGCATCAGCAAGTGGCCCGCAAAGGCGTTGACACGCCTTTCTTGCAGATTGTCGGCGAACATGTCCCGCTCGCCCTCGTTGATGACGTCACGTGGGTCACCGAGCAAGTGGTGGCCCAGTTCGTGAGCGAGTGTGAACCGCACATGACCTTGGGAGAAGTCAGTGCTGGCCACGATCAGCGCCACACCGTCACCATGGATGCATAGCCCATCCGTCTGAGTTCCGAGCGGAGACAACGCTACGTCGACCCCGAAGTGCCGCTCGATCAGTCCGGGCAGGTCACCCAGCTCGTGCGAACCCAGGCCAAGTTGGTGTCTCATTTGCTCGGCCAGGCGTTTGCCCTGGCGTTCGGCCTCGGCCTTGTTACGCGGACGCTGGGACAGTTCCTTGCGTGCGTAGTCGAAAACCTGCTGCCCTGCTGCGGTCGGCAAGGCGGGAGGCGGCGCCGCGCGCTGAGTCAGAACGTCCTCGACCTCAAGCAACTGCAGTGCGCGGCGCTTGGCGTTGCTGTCCTCGTCCGGGCTGGTGTCGCCTGCCAGCCGGTGAGCCATGGCCAAGGTCGGCCGGGAAGGCTGCCCGAGCAGATGGGCTACCGAGACGCCCAAGGCTTCCGCGAACTTCGGCAGCTCCCGAACACCGATCTTGCGCCGACCGTTTTCGATCTTCGAGATTTGGTCCTTACCCAGCCCGACGAGGGCACCGAGGGCATCACCCGTCAGTCCACGGCGGGTACGGGCCTGTCCGACTCGGTATCCGACATCGGCAGGGCTTGCAGTCCGGGTCAAGGACTCCGCAGGAAGCAACGAACCCAGCGCTTCCATGCCTGTCAGTCCGCCTCGCATAGCCACCTCCTCTCACGGCGTCCGTCTCTTCGATACCAGTGTCGCAACCAAATGCCCATCATCGCAACTACCTCTACGCCATAGTTGCGAATCTGGGCCTGCTGTGACGCACCGGACGCCGGCCAGTTCGGCCACGGCCACTCCTCGCACCGAGTGAGACCACACCGCACGTCCAGACCCAGGCCGTGCTGGAAGCATGCTCACCGCGCGTGGCCCAATCAACGTGATGATCTACGTTCCCGCGGATTTCGCGACGCGCAGGACAGGTGTCAACGGTCATGAGAAGTCTGGTGGGGCGGTCGGTGGGCATCCGGGCTGGTGGACAGGTTCTGCCCCGGAGTCATCCCGGGGCATGGGGCCTCTGAGGTATGCGCAGGGTGGCCGGCTGACGGACCGAGCGCCGGAGGTTCCGGGGGGCTGCGCTAGGCACGTAGACGGCTCTCCTTCGACCGGGGCAGACCACGCCGAGGCAGCCACGGCGCACTTCCCGGGTCCACCGCAGGGCGCACCATCGGTGATCGAGTTCAGCCAGAGCGGGTCGACAAGAAGACACCTCGTACATGTACTTCCGATATTTGTCCGCCGCCTGAATGTCAGCTACAGGCCGACGTTGAACCACCTTTAACGCCCGGATGCCCGGATCTGCTGCATGAGCTGCAGACAGTGACGACAATACGCGGGCCCAAATTCGACCCGGATTCGACCCGGATTCGACCCGGGGAGTTTGTTCAACTATAAAACATAGCCTCTGACCTGCGAAAATAAGGAGCGGCAGACGAGTCAGGCTATACGCCGGGTTCTGTTCCCGGGGTTCCTCGCGGAGCCCCGGGCGACGGCCATCCATCTAGGGCCGGCGTTGCCACCGGCCTCGTGCGGTCTACCCGCGGACTCGGGCGGGCAGCCCTCGAGCGTCCGCGCAGGAGCACCCCTTCCTTCGAAGAGGTGCCCCCTCTTGACCTTGCTCCGGGTGGGGTTTACCTAGCTGCCTGAGTCACCCCAGGCACTGGTGGTCTCTTACACCACCGTTTCACCCTTACCGAGGGCCGGAGCCCTCGGCGGTTTGCTTTCTGTGGCACTGTCCCGCGGGTCACCCCGGGTGGCCGTTAGCCACCACCCTGCCCTGTGGAGCCCGGACGTTCCTCGGGGAGCTCCCCGTCAGGGGGACTCCACGCGGCCGTCCGCCCGGCTCGTCTGCCGTGTCGACCATGGTACCGGGCGTGAGCGGGGCCGGGGACCGGTGGCGGTCGCCAGGACCGAACCCGCGAGGATCAGGGCGAAGGCCGCGATGATGCCGGGGTCAGGCGCTCGTCGAAGAACAGGGCCCCTGCCGCCGCCGCGGTCGACGTACGTGATCACTGTCGCCCTGGTCGGACCAGCCTCCTTGATCAGTTCCAGCAAGGCGACGAGGCGAGTGCCGTGCAGAGCACTCCCAGTCCTGCCAGGGCGGCCGGGACCTCGGGGCGGGGAGCGAGGACGATCAGGTGAGCGCGGCCGCCGGGGCGTAGACGAGTGCGGCCAGGGTGGCAGTCATGTCACGCCCCTCCGAACCACCCGTCCGTCGGATCGGGAACCGTACCCTCGATCGTGGCACACGATCGCGGCCGCTGTCAGAAGCCACAACCGGTCCTTGACCTTGCCGCGACGTCAACGTCTCTACTGGTCCCATGCGGATCGGAGAACTCGCCGGCGTCGTCGGTGTCACCACGCGGGCCGTGCGGCATTACCACCATCTGGGGCTGTTGCCGGAGCCGGAGCGGCGGGCGAACGGGTATCGGCAGTACGCGCTGAGTCACGCTGTCGTACTGGCGCGGATCCGGCGGCTGACCGAGTTGGGGCTGGGGCTCGCGGAGGTGCGGGATGTGCTGGCGGACGACGCGGGGAAGGACCTCGTCGAGGTGCTGACCGAGCTGGACGAGGATCTGGCGCGGCAGGAGGAGGCCATCCGGGAGCGACGGCGGCGGTTGCGGGCGTTGCTGGAGGCGGAGGGCGGGCTGCCCGCCGAGGGGCCGGTGTCACCCGAGCTGGCCGCGTTGTTCGCCGGGACCGCGCATCTGTCGGACTCGCCGATGGCCGCCAAGGACCGCGAGATCATCGCCTTCCTGGAGACGGCCATGCCTGACGAGGCCCGGCAGCAGCTCGTGTCGTCGCTGGGTGAGGTGCTCGGCCGGCCCGAAGCCGTGGCGCGGGCCGACGAGGCGTACGCCCGGCTCGACGCGCTCGCCGACGCGGAGCCGGACGATCCGCGCGTCGCCGGGGCCGCCCGGGCCCTCGCCGACTGCATTCCCCCGGGGCTGTTCCCGGAGATCGGGGACCTCGACCACGACGACAGTGTGCTGCGCGCCTTCTACGAGGACCTGGCCCCGGCCCAGGCCGAGGCGATCCGCCGGACGCTGCGCATCCTCGCCGAGGAGCGGCGATGAGGATCGCGCGGCTGCTGGTCCGGCACGAGGCGCGGCTGCTCGTGAGTCTCGTGCTGTGGGTGGCGCGGCGCACGCACGGGACGAGGAGCGGGCGGGCTTTCGGGTACGCGCGCGGGCAGGGCGCGGTGATGTTCGGGTTCGGGTTCGTGTGCCTCGTCGAGACCGTCGCCATGTCCGTGCTGCTGCGGGACTGGCCGACCGTGCACGCCGTGTTCCTCTTCCTGGACGTGTACGGCATCGTCTTCGTCGTCGCGCTGCACGCCTCGTCCGTCGTACGCCCGCACGTGCTGGATACGGACGACGGCTCGCTGCGGATCCGCCGGTACGTCCATGTCGACCTGCGGGTGCCGCTGGAGCGGATCGCCTCGGTGCGGCGCGAGCTGCGGATGACGCACGAGCGGGCCGACGGCGAGCTCGACGTCGAGGTCGGGTCGCAGACCACCGTGACGCTCGAACTGACGGAACCGGTCACGCACGTCACCTTCCTCGGGCGCCGGAGGGAGGTACGGGTCGTCCGCTTCCACGCCGACGACGCCGACGGGCTCGTCCGCGCCCTCGGCCAGGCGCGTGTCTGAGCCCCCCGTACGCTGTCCCGGAGTTCGATCGAAGGAGTACGCGTGCTTGTCCTGCTGCCGCCGTCCGAAGGCAAGGCCTCCTCCGGCCGCGGTGCCCCGCTGAAGCCGGAGTCGCTGTCGCTGCCGGAACTGACCGCCGCCCGGGAGGCCGTCCTCACCGAGCTGGTCGAGCTGTGCGCCGGCGACGAGGACAAGGCGCGCGAGGTGCTCGGGCTGAGCGAGGGGCTGCGGGGCGAGGTCGCGAAGAACGCGGAGCTGCGCACGGCGGGGGCCCGGCCGGCCGGGGAGATCTACACCGGGGTGCTGTACGACGCCCTCGGTCTGGCATCCCTGGACGCCGCCGCCAAGCGGCGTGCCGCGCGGTCGCTGCTGGTCTTCTCCGGGCTGTGGGGTGCGGTCCGGGTGACGGACCGGATTCCGTCCTACCGGTGCTCGATGGGGGTGAAGCTGCCGGGTCTCGGTGCGCTGGGCGCGCACTGGCGTACGCCGATGGCGTCGGTGCTTCCCGAGGCGGCCGGGGACGGGCTGGTGCTGGATCTGCGGTCCGCCGCGTACGCCGCCGCGTGGAAGCCGAAGGGCGAGGTCGCCGGGCGGACGGCTTCCGTGCGGGTGCTGCACGCGCCGACCCGGAAGGTCGTCAGCCACTTCAACAAGGCGACCAAGGGGCGGATCGTGCGCAGCCTGCTGACCGCCGGGGCCGCCCCGAGGGGCCGGCCGAGCTGGTGGAGGCGCTGCGGGATCTCGGGTACGTCGTGGAGGCGCAGGCCCCGGCGAAGGCGGGGCAGGCGTGGGCGCTGGATGTGCTGGTGACCGAGGTCCACTGACGGTCATCGGACCGAGGTGCACTGAGGGTCATCGGATCGTGGTCCGGGGGATCGCCGGGCGGGTGCCGGAGGCGGTGGTGGGTGCCGGGACGGTGATCAGCCCCGGGCAGGTCACGGAGGTGGTGGACGCGGGCGCCCGCTTCCGTCGCCTGCGTGGGCGGGAGCTGGATGCCGCCGCAGGACGCGGTCGCGGCGCGTGCCCGGGGCCGCGTCGAGGCGCCGGCCCGCGAGGCGGCGGCGCTCAGCGCAGGTGGGACGTGTCGTTGAGGAGCCGGACGCTGGCGTTGCCGTCCGCGTAGTACGCGACGACCGACAGGGACGCGGCCGACAGTTCCATCCGGAACAGGGACTCCGGCGGGGCGCCGAGGGCGAGCCGGACGAACGTCTTGATCGGGGTCACGTGCGTGACGAGCAGGACCGTGCGGCCCGTGTACGCCGCGATCAGCTTGTCGCGGGTGGCGGCGATCCGGGTGGCGGTCGCCGCGAAGCTCTCGCCGCCTCCGGTGGGTTCGGCGTCCGGGGAGGCCAGCCAGGCGTTCAGGTCGTCGGGGTGGCGCTCGCGCACCTCGGCGAAGGTGAGGCCCTCCCAGGCGCCGAAGTCCGTCTCGCGCAGCCCGTCGTCGACGCTCACCTCGAGGCCGAGCCGGGCGGCGACGATACCGGCGGTCTCCCGGGTGCGGGCGAGGGGCGACGACACGATCGCCTGGATCGTGCCCCGCCGGGCGAGCAGGGCGGCGGCCCGCTCGGCCTGCTCCCGGCCGGCGTCGGAGAGGGAGGGGTCGGTGCCACCACTGCCGGAGAACCGCTTCTGCGGCGTCAACGGCGTCTCCCCGTGCCGCAGCAGTACGAAGGTTGCGGGGGCACCCATGTCGGCTGGGGCCCAGCCGGGGGTGGCGACGGCCTTGGCGGCACGAGCGTCGGCATCGGCCTTGACCTCGCGAAGGCCGGCATCGGCCTTGACCTCGCGAGCGCCGCCATCCGCCAGGGCGGCACGAACGCCGACGTCTGCCCCGGCCCCACGAACGTCGGCATCCGCCGCAGCCGCACGAACACCGGCACCCGCCCCAGCCGCACGGGCGTCGGCATCCGCCTTCACCGCACCCGCGTCAGCGTCAGCCGACGCGCCGTCATCAGCCGACGCGCCGACGCCGCTCGGCCGCTCCGTCGCTCCGCGGGCGGAAGGAGGCGCGGGAGAAGGCCCGGCTTCCGGCTCCGAGCCGGTCGGCGTGGCGGAGGGGCGCCCCGCCGCCAGGGCTTCGCGGGCCCTCGCGGCGCCCGCCGCGGCGTCACCCGGCGGGCCAGTCGGACCAGGCGGGGCGGCAACCCCGGCGGCAGCGGTGTCCAGCTCCGCCGTCGACGTCGAAGCCGACCACTGCTCACCCCTGGCCCCGGCGTCCATCGCCTCGTTGGCCAGCCGGTCCGCGTGCTTGTTCCGCTCTCGCGGGATCCACTCGTACGTCACGCGCCCGGGCGGGAAGATCCGGGCCGCGTCCGCCGCCAGCGGCTTCATGTCGGGGTGCTTGATCTTCCAACGGCCCGACATCTGCTCGATCACGAGCTTGGAGTCCATCCGGACATGGACCGTCGCGGCGGGGTCCAGTTCATGCGCGGCGCGCAGGCCGGCGAGGAGGCCGCGGTACTCGGCGACGTTGTTCGTGGCGACGCCGATGTACTCGGCGGCCTCCCGCAGCGTCTCGCCCGTCGCCGCGTCGCTCACCACGGCCCCGTAGCCCGCGGGCCCCGGGTTGCCCCGCGACCCGCCGTCGGCCTCGACGATGAACTCCCGCACCGCAACGGCTCCCAGCGACCTAGAGACCGGACTCGGACGTGCGCACCAGGATGCGGCGGCAGTTCTCGCAGCGGATCACCCTGTCGGGCGCCGCGCTGCGGATCTCGCTCAGCTCGGTGATGGCGAGCTCCTGCCGGCAGCCCTGGCAGCTGCGCGCGTACAGCTTCGCCGCGCCGATGCCGCCCTGCTGCTCGCGCAGCTTCTCGTACAGCTTGAGCAGGTCGGCGGGGACCGAACCGGCGATGACCTCGCGCTCCTTGGTCACCGTGGCGACCTCGGCGTCGATCTCCTCGAAGGCGGCGTCGCGGCGCGCGGTCGCGTCGTCGATCTTCGACTGGACGGAGCCGACCCGCTCGGTCAGCTCGGCGACCCGCTGCTGCGCGGACTCCCGGCGCTCCATGACCTCCAGCACCACGTCCTCCAGATCGCCCTGACGCCTTGCCAGCGAGGCGATCTCCCGCTGGAGGTTCTCCAGGTCCTTGGGGGAGGTGACGGCGCCGGAGTCCAGGCGCTGCTGGTCGCGGGCGGCGCGCTGGCGCACCTGGTCCACGTCCTGCTCGGCCTTGGTCTGCTCGCGGGCGCAGTCGCTCTCCTCGGTCTGCGCGGCCACGAGCAGGTCGCGCAGCTGGGTGTGGTCCTTGGTCAGCGACTCGATCTCGGCGTGCTCGGGCAGCGACCTCCGCCGGTGGGCCAGCTGCTGGAGGCGGACGTCGAGGTCCTGGACGTCGAGGAGTCGGATCTGGTCGGCGGGCTCGGCGTTCAGTTCGGGGCTCCCAGGGGGTCAGAAGAGGAAGGAGGGCGCGTAGCGCTCGTTGGAAGGGCGGTGGCGGGCGACGGGTGGGCAGAGGCCGCGTGGGCGGTCCAGGGGTCGGTGACCGTCTTCGAGACGTGGACGCGCAGGTCCCATCCGTGCCGGTCGGAGATCTCGTCGAGCTGGCTCGCGGCCAGCTCGCACCAGGGCCACTCGGTGGCCCAGTGCGCCGCGTCGAGCAGCGCGAGGGGACTGTGGGCGCGGGCCTCGGAGACGGGGTGGTGGCGCAGGTCCGCCGTGAGGAAGGCGTCGACGCCCGCCGCGCGTACCTGGTCGAAGAGGCTGTCGCCTGAGCCGCCGCTGACGGCGACGGTGCGCAGCACCGCCTCGGGGTCGCCGGCGACCCGGATGCCCTGCGCGGTGGCGGGCAGCCGCTCGGCGGCACGGGCGGCGAACTCGCGGACGGTCAGCGGGTGGTCCAGCGCGCAGACGCGGCCCAGGCCCCGGCGGCCCTCCGGGTCGGTGGGGTCCGGCACGAGCGGCCCGGTGACCCGCAGGTCCAGGGCGCCCGCCAGGGCGTCGGAGACGCCGGGGTCGGCGGTGTCGGCGTTGGTGTGGGCGACGTGCAGCGCGATGTCGTTCTTGATGAGGGTGTGGACGACACGGCCCTTGAAGTGCGTCGCCGCGACCGTCGTCGTGCCGCGCAGATACAGCGGGTGGTGGGTGACGACCAGGTCGGCGCCCAGCTTCACCGCCTCGTCGACGATCTCCTGGACCGGGTCGACGGCGAACAGGACGCGCGTGACCTCCTGGTCCGGGTCGCCCACGACCGTGCCGACCGCGTCCCAGGACTCGGCCCGCTCGGCGGGCCACAGGTTCTCCAGGGCGGCGATGACTTCAGACAGACGGGGCACGGGTGCAAGGCTACCCGGCTGATCTGTGGCGTTGAACCGCCACCGCCACCGCCACCGTCACCTTCGCCGCCATCCCCACCGCCCTCGCCCCAGCCCCCGTCGCCCGGCTCTCGCCCCGCGGAGCACAGAAGCCCTCACATCCTCAGGCGAATCGTTCCTGGAACACCCTTATGTGTGAAGTCCGGAGCCTGCGGATTCCCCGCACGCACGCGAAAACTACGTTCGTCACTGGAGGTGACCGAACGATGACACTGTGTGCGATCGAGCCTTCGGCGGGACACGAGGACGACGAGGCCGCGCCGGCAGGATGCACGCTCACCGCGGACGGCGCTTACGCCGCGCGCCTCGCGTCGGCCGGCGACTCCTGGTTCCCGGAGCGCTGGACCCTGGACGGCCCCGAGCCGTACGCGGTCCCCCTGCCCCGCAACCAGCCGGAGGAACCGGGCACCGAGGTACAGCCGATGGGCGACGGGCGGGTCCTCATCCACCGTCTGGTGGCCGGGCGGCACGCCTTCTCGCTGCTGTATCCGACCGGGCCCGGCACCGGCGAGCTGCCCCTGGGCGTGGTCGAGTGCCCGGACGACACGGCCCGGCTGCGGCTGCTGCCGCCCGCCCCCGGCGGCAGGCGGGCGTACGCCCTGGCCGTAGGCCCGCGTTCGACGACGGTGTGGCTGGTGGCGGGCGGCGCCTTCGGGCCCGAGCGGCTGGCCGAGCTGCCCGGCCGCTGCTCGGGCGGGGTCTGGCTGGACCGTACGGGGCGGCTGCTGGCCCTGGACCGGGAGACCGGCGGGCGCACCAAGGCCGTCGTGGTGGACCTGGAGCGCGGCGGCGAAGTGTCGCCGCTGCTCCAGATCGCCGCCGACAGCGACGACAGGCTGCTGCTCGCCGACCACGACAGCGGGCTGCTGATCGTCCGCTCGGACGCGCCCTCCCCGGGGCAGGACCGGCTGGGCTGGGGGGTCCTCGGCAGCACACTGCCGGTGCGCTTCCCGGAGTGCCTGAGGCTGCGGGGCTGCACCCTCACGCCGTTCGCGATCCAGCCGGGGCAGATGCTGACGCCGGAGAGCTGTGCGGTGGCGCTGCGCGTCGACGGGCCGCGCGGCAGCTGGGTCGGCGTGTGGCGGCCGGCCGAGCGGCGGGTGCACCATCTCCCGGCGCCCGAGGGGTGGCTGGCGGGCACCGGGCTGTGGACGCCGGACGGGGTGCTGCGTCTGCCGTACGCGACGGAGGCCGTGCCGTGCGGCGTGGCACAGGTGAGCCCGCCCGCGGCCGTACCGCAGGAGCCGGGCGCCACGCCGCCGCACCCGGGGCCCGGGCAGAGGCCGGACGCCCGAGCCGCTGGCGCGACCCCGACCCCGGGACATCCTCCGGAACCGGCGCCTCCCGCACCGGGCCACCCCCCGGAACCGGCACACGCGGCTCCGGCACACCCGGCTCCCGAACACCCGGCTCCGGAACACCCGGCTCCGGAGCTCTCGGGGAACCACTCGCAGCAGCCGGTACAACCCGCCTCACCAGCCGACCCCCCTCACCCCCCGGCGCCCTCCACCCCACGCCCGGTCCCGTTGCAACAGGCGCCATTGGGACGGCTTGTAACGAACTAGTGCCGGTTCGCGTGGCCGCCTGGATCCGGGGTGCGGGGTGCCGGTTACACTCGCCCGGCTGTAAGAAAGATCATGTTGACGGGGTGAATTCCATCCGATGAGCGACGCCGGCACGAACCAGCGCACTTCCCCCAAGGACTGCGACAAGCTCCGTCCAGGGGGGACCCCCACCGTCCAGGCGATCTCCGCCGGCCACGGCCGGCACCGTGGTGAGGTCTCCACGCAGGACGGCGAGACGGCTCCGCGCGGCCGCCACCGCAAGCCGGTGGCGGAGACCGAGCAGTCCGAGACGGCGGCCTGACGGAACGTCAGGCGGCGGACCGGTGACGGTCCTTCCCGCCGCATGGCGGGGAGGACCGTTCCGTGTCTCTCACCTGCGTCCGAGCCCCAGCACCTCCGCCGCCGCGAACGTCTCCCCCGCAGGCCGGTCCGCGTAGTACGGCCCGAGGACGGCCTCCAGTTCGTCGTACGTGAAGGTGTCCTGCTTGCTGTCGAACCGGGCGGCGACGCGCGGCCGTTCGACGACGGCCACCATGCCGCCGTGCACCACGAGGAGCTGTCCGTTCACATGGGCGGCGGCGGGCGAGGCCAGATAGCCGACGAGCGGGGCGACGTGCTCGGGGGCGAGCGGGTCGAGGCCGTTGCCGGAGGGCTGTTCGACGCCCGCGAAGACGTCCTCGGTCATCCGGGTGCGGGCGCGCGGGCAGATCGCGTTGGCCGTGACGCCGTACTTGGCGAGGGCGAGGGCCGTGGAGGTCGTGAGGCCGACGATCCCGCCTTTCGCCGCCGCGTAGTTGGGCTGTCCGGCGGAACCGGCGAGGAACGCCTCGGAGGAGGTGTTCACGATCCGCCCGTACACCGGCTCCCCGGCCTGCTTGGACCGCTTCCGCCAGTGGGCGGCGGCGAACCGGATGGTGTTGAAGTGCCCCTTGAGGTGAACGCGGAGCACGGCGTCCCACTCCTCCTCGGCCATCGAGAACACCATGCGGTCGCGCAGGATCCCCGCGTTGTTGACCAGGATGTCGAGCTTCCCGAACGCGGCGACGGCCGACTCGACCAGTGCGCGCGCCTGCCCGAAGTCGGAGACGTCGCCGGTGTGCGCGAGCGCGGCCCCGCCCGCCGCGCGGATCTCGGCGGCGACTTCCTCGGCGGGCCCGGCGGAGGCCTCGCCGGTGCCTCCCCCAAGCTCTCGGCTTCGCTCGAGCAGGGGGGACCCCCATCGGCCGGGCTGCCCGTAGTCGTTGACGACCACGGCGGCGCCGAGCCGGGCGAGTTCCAGCGCCTCGGCCCGGCCGATCCCGCGACCCGCGCCCGTGACGATCGCGGACAGTCCCTGGAGCGGCAGCGGCATGGCGGTGTCCTCACATCTCGATGCAGGTACGCAGGGCGGTCCCGGTCCGCATCTGGTCCAGGGCTTCGTTGATGTCGGCGAAGGGGACCCGGTGGGTGATCAGGCCCGCCAGGTCGACGCGGCCCGCGCGCCACAGGGCGATGGTGCGTTCGTAGGAGCGCAGGATGTCGCCGCCGCCGTACATGGACGGCAGGATCCGCTTCTCGTCGAAGAACAGCTCGAACATGTTCAGCTGGAGGAAGTCGTCCATGGCGCCCGCGCCGACCACGACGAGGGTGCCGCCGCGCCGGGTGGTGTCGTAGGCGGTCCGGGCCGTGGCGGACTTGCCGACGACCTCGAAGACGTAGTCGAAGCCCTCGCCGGCGGTGATCTGCTGCTTGGCGTCGGGCAGTTCGCCGGGCGAGACGGCCTGCGTGGCCCCGAACCGCAGGGCGGCCTCCCGCCGGGAGACGACCGGATCGACGGCGACGATCTCGGCGGCCCCGCGCAGCCGGGCCCCCTGGATCACGGAGATGCCCACGCCCCCGCACCCGATGACCGCGACGGACGAACCGGCCTCCACGTCCGCCGTGTTGAGCGCGGCGCCCAGCCCGGTCGTCACCCCGCAGCCGATGAGGGCGGCGATGTCGAAGGGCACGTCGTCGGGTATCGGGACCGCGCACCCGGCGTCGACGACCACCTCCTCGGTGAACGTACCGGTGCCTGCCATGCCGAAGACGGCTCCGGCGGGCCGCCTGAAGTTGGGGGTGCCCGCGTTCATGAACCCGGCGAGGCACAGCTCGGTCTGACCGCGCTTGCAGGCGGGACAGGCACCGCAGGCGGGCAGCCAGCACACGACGACCCGGTCACCGGCCGTCACGTGGTTGACGTCCTCGCCGACTTCGAGGATCTCGCCCGCCCCCTCGTGCCCGGGCACGAACGGACCGGGCTGCGGCAGCACCCCGCTCATCGCGGACAGGTCCGAGTGGCACAGCCCCGTGGCGCGCACCCGGATCCGCACCTTGCCGGGTCCGAACCCCACCGCCTCGACGTCGTCGAGGACCTCCAGCTTGTCCTGGCCGATCTCGTGCAGTACGGCTGCGCGCATGGTGCGGCTCCCCTCGGAAGGCCCCCTCAGGCCCTCAGGCCGGCGGAAGGCTCGACTGGCTCACGAGTGCTGAACGATGGTGTCGGCGAGCACGGGCGCGTCCTCGCGTTCCACTGCGCTCACGGCGACCCGGACCTCGCCGTCCAGGCGCCACATGCGGATGCGCAGCGTCTCGCCCGGGAAAACGACCCCGGCGAACCGGGTGGCATACGAGCGGACCCGGGTCACGTCCCCGTCGAGCAGCGTGCCGACGACCGCCTTGAGCGTCATGCCGTAGGTGCACAGCCCGTGCAGGATGGGCCGGTCGAACCCGGCGCGCTTGGCGAAGTGGGGGTCGGCGTGCAGCGGGTTCCAGTCCCCGGACAGCCGGTACAGCAGGGCCTGGTCCTCGCGGACGTGCCGCTCGACGACCCGGTCCGGCTCACCGGCGGGCGGATCGAGCCGCGTGGACGGTCCCCGGTCGCCGCCCCAGCCGCCCTCTCCCCGGACGTAGATCTGCGCGTCGTTGGTCCACAACGGCCCGTCGCCGTCGGCCACATCGGTCCGCATGACGAGGACGGCCGCCTTGCCCTTGTCGTACACGGCGGCGATCCGGTTGGTGGCGGTGGCGGTGCCCGTCGCCGGGATGGGCCGGTGGATCACGAGGCTCTGGCCGCCGTGCAGGACGCGGGCGAGGTCGACGTCGACGCCTGGCATGGACAGCCCGCCGGTCACCCCGGGTTTGCCGCCGCCGGCGACGGTGGCGAAGCTCGGCAGGACGTGCAGCCGGGACTCCAGGGTGTAGCGCAGTTCGTCGGGGTCGGTGGCGGGGACGCCCGCGCCGATGCCGAGGTGGTAGAGCTGCACGTCCTTGTGGTCCCAGGAGAGCTCGTCGGTCCGGGGTTCGGCGGCGAGCGCCTTGGCTGCGTCGATGGGCATGGAGCTCCTGATCGCCGTGGGAAGGACCTCGGCACGGCCGTCCGCACCGTCGGCCGCACCGAGGCCGTCTGGGGCTGAACTGGAACGCGTTCCAGTCCTGCGCCCTCTGTATAGCCCAGGCCCCCACACTTGTGAAGTCTCCTGACGCCGTGTCAGATCGCGGCAAGGGGGCGGGGCGGCACACCGTACGCCCCACGCCGCCGTGTACGTTGGCCGATGGTCCGCGCCACACGTACACGTACACGGCGCCGGCAACGGCTGGGGGAAATGGAGCACATGGCACGCGTCGCCGTCATCACCGCGCCGAACATCGGGTACCGCAACACCGGCATGCTGACCGTCGACTTGGCGTTCGAGTCCCTGCGGCGGCGGATGACCCCCGAGATCGACGCCACCTGGTACACCCTGCACACGCCGGAGACCGTGCCCCTGCGCGAGTGCGCGCAGGGCACGGACTTCCCGTTCCGGTTCCACCCCCTGGCCGAGCACCTCGACACGCTCCGCGACCACGACGCGGTGGTCTTCTGGGGCGACTTCCTCCACACCCGCCACTACCTGGAGCAGGACGCGACGAACCGCCTGCTCGACTTCGGTTTCGCCGAGGACCGTGAGGCGGCACGGAGCCTGCTGAACCGCACCCTGCTGTTCGCGGACCAGCCGGACGAGCTCCTGGCGCGGACCCTCAGCTACGGCGGGACGATCCTGCACAACTCGCAGTCCGACTACGAGGACAAGGAGTACGGCCCCCTGTTCTCACGCCTGGTGACGCGCAGCCGCCGCGTCTGGGTGCGTGACCCGCTCTCGGCGGCGAAGATCGCGCACCTGCGCGGGGACCGTACGACCGACTACTTCGGTTCGGACGCGGCGCTGCTGTCCCGCCCGGGCGACCTCGACCACATCCCGACGACGGAATGGTCCCGGGCGGTCCCGGACGGAGGTGCGATCGGCGTGTTCCTCGGTGCCCGTACGCCGATCCCCCAGTGGCTGCCAGCCTTCTGCCAGGACCTGTCCGAGCGCCTTGGCGCCCCGCTCGAATGGCTGCCCTGGTTCGACCGGGACATCCCCGCTCCGGTCGGCCACATCGCGCCGCGCCCGGGGCGGCACACCATCGGCGACCTGGTGGGCGTGCTCCCCCGCTACCGCCTGGTCATCACGGACACCTACCACCTGTCCGTCAACGCCTGGGGCGCCGGCACCCCCGCGCTGTGCGTCGGCGCGCCCGAGCCGACCCCCAAGACCCACGACGACTACCTGACGCTGAGCGATGTGAAGAAGCACGTCTTCCACATGGCCTACGACGCGACGGACTTCTACCTGTCCACCCAGGAAGGGCACGGGCAGAGCACCGACCGGCTCGTCCAGCTCCTGGAGGACGGTGGTGCCGAGGCCGTGGCGTCGCGCATCCGCGCTCACGCCGACTACTCGGCGACGGCGTTCACCGAGACGCTGGCTTCGGTGCTCGACGCGCCCCGCCCCACCCTCGGCCCGTGACCGGCAGTCCCATCGGCGTACTGCTCGCGTAAGACCAGGGAATGCCGCGCGGTGCGCTCGCGCTGCTGCTCGGGATGGAGGACGGCATCGAGGTCGTCTCCCAAGTCGGGGCCGTGACGCGATCCTGGACGCGGCCCTCGCCCACCGCCCCGACGTCGCTCTCCTCGACATCGAACTCCCGGGAAAGAGCGGCCTGGACGCCGCCGCCGACCTGCGCGCCCGGGTGCCGTGTCGGCGGCGCTACCGCTCGCCTGTCCTGCGGGGCAGCCACACCCACATCAGCACCACGCCGGCCCCCAGCACCCCGGCCCCCACCCGGAACGCCAGCGCATACCCCTCCGTCAGCGCCGCCGGCGTCGCGCTCCCGGCCGACCGGGCCGCCGCGAGGGTGGACAGGACTGCCAGGCCCAGGGAACCGCCCATCGTGCGGGAGGTGTTGACGAGGCCGGACACCAGCCCGGCCTCCTCGGGCGCCGCCCCGGACGTGGCCAGGGAGGCCAGCGGGGTCGCCGCCAGACCCGCGCCGAGCATCATCAGGACTCCCGGGACCAGGATCGTCGTCACGTACGCGCCCTCGGGGGTCATCGTGGACTGCCAGGCGAAACCGGTCACGGCGACCAGCGTGCCGAGCGCCGCCACGTTCCGCGGCCCACCCCCCGCATGAGCCGGGGCGCGAGCTTGGAGCCGAGGATGACGGCAAGGGAGCTCGGGACCAGGGCGAGTCCGGCCTCCAGCGGGGTGTAGCCGAGGACGTTCTGCGCGTACAGGGTCATGAAGAACCACATGCAGAACATGGCGGAGCCGCACAGGAACATCGCCACGTTCGCCGACGACACCGAGCGCAGCCGCAGCAGCCCGAGCGGCATCAGCGGACTCCCGCTCCGGGCCTCGACCGCGAGGAACAGCCCGAGCAGCGCGAGTCCGGCGAGCAGCGGCAGCAGGGTGGCCGTCGCCGTCCAGCCCGCCGCCTCCGTCTGGGAGATGCCGTAGGCCAGCGTGCCGAGCCCGCCCGTCACCAGCAGTGCGCCCGGCAGGTCGAGCCGCCGCCCGTCCCCGGCCCGGCCCTCGGTGAGGAACCAGGCGGCCGCGCACAGCACCACAGCCCCCACGGGCACGTTGATCAGCAGCACCCACCGCCACGACAGCGTCTCCACCAGCAGCCCGCCGACGAGGCCGCCCGCCGCGCCACCGCCGGCCCCGACCGCCGTCCAGGTCCCGATGGCCCGGGCCCGGGCGGCACCCTCCGGCACCGAGGCGGTGAGGATCGTCAGCGTCGAGGGCGCCAGCACCGCCGCTCCGAGCCCCTGCGCGGCCCGCGCCACCAGCAGCTGCCAGTCGTCCTGCGCCAGCCCGCCCGCCAGCGAGGCCAGGGTGAACAGGCCGAGCCCGACGAGGAACATCCGCTTGCGGCCGTAGAGGTCCCCGGCCCGCCCGCCGAGCAGCATGAACCCGGCGAAGGCGATGGAGTAGGCGTTCACCACCCACTGCAAGCCCTGCTCGCTCAGCCCGAGCCCGGTCCGCATCGACGGCAGTGCCACGTTGACCACGGACACGTCCAGCACGACGAGGAACTGCCCGGCACACGTGAGGGCGACCACGAGCCAGGTGGGAGGCGCGGTACGGCGAGACGTAGGGGTCGTTTCGGCGGCTTCGAGCATGGGTGTCATGCTCTCAACCACTCCACGCTCCTGGCATCGGGATTTCGACCTAGGCCTCACGTGCGGGCCCCGTGGCCCTCCGTTCCCCAAGAAAAGGTCAAGGTTTCGTTAGAGTGCCAAAGCAACGGAATAGTTGCCTACGCATACGAGGTTCGCACACCACGTATCACGCAACTCCCGATCCCCCGGCCTGGAGGCCCCACTCAATGACGCAGACGACGACAGTCCGTCCCGCCGGCAGAGCGAGCGGGGCCGTGGTCCCGGTACTCGCCTTCGCGGGCATCGTTGTCGCGGTGATGCAGACCCTGCTCGTCCCGGTCATCAAGGATCTGCCGCAACTGCTGGACGCCGCCCCCAGCGACGCCACCTGGGTCCTGACCTCCACCCTCCTCTCGGGCGCGGTGGCCACCCCGATCATGGGCCGCCTCGGCGACCTCTACGGCAAGCGGCGCATGCTGATCACGAGCCTGGCCGTCATGGTCGTCGGCGCCCTGGTCAGCGCGTTCACCAGCGACCTGCTGCTCATGATCGCCGGCCGTACGCTCCAGGGCTTCGCGATGGGCGCCATCCCGCTCGGCATCGGCCTGATGCGCGACATGCTGCCCCGCGAGAAGCTCGGCTCGGCCATGGCCCTGATGAGCTCCTCCATAGGCGTCGGCGGCGGTCTCGCCCTGCCCGCCGCCGCGCTGGTCGCCCAGCACACCGACTGGCACGCCCTGTTCTACGGCGCCGCCGGCCTCGGCGTCCTCGCCATCGCCCTCACCCTGCTCGTCGTGCCCGAGTCGCCGATGCGCGCCGAGGGCTCCTTCGACCTGCCGGGCGCCCTCGGTCTGTCCACCGGGCTCGTGCTCTTCCTGCTGCCGATCACCAAGGGCAGCGACTGGGGCTGGACCTCCGGCACCACGCTCGGCCTGTTCGGCGCCGCCGCGGTCGTCCTGGTCCTGTGGGGCGTGATGGAGCTGCGCGTCAAGGCCCCGCTGGTCGACCTGCGCACCACGGCCCGCCCTGCCGTCCTCTTCACCAACCTCGCCTCGATCATGGTCGGCGTCTCCTTCTACGTCGTCTCCCTGGTCCTGCCCCAGCTGCTCCAGCTGCCCAAGTCCACCGGCTACGGCCTCGGCCAGTCGATGGTCGTCGCGGGTCTGCTCGTCGCGCCGCTCGGCCTGACGATGATGTTCACCGCGCCCGTCTACGCCCGGCTGTCCGCGAAGTACGGCCCCAAGGTCACCCTGATCCTCGGCCTGCTGATCATCGCGATCGGCTACGGCGCCGGCCTCGGCCTGATGAGCGCCCCCTGGCAGAGCCTGATCATCTCGGTCCTGCTGGGCGCGGGCATCGGCCTCGCCTACTCCTCGCTGCCCGCGCTGATCGTGGGCGCGGTCCCGGCCTCGGAGACCGGCGCCGCGAACGGCCTCAACACGCTGATGCGTTCCATCGGCACCTCGGTGTCGAGCGCCGTGATCGGCATGGTGCTGGCGAACACCGCGGACAACGTCGGCGGCGTCGAGATCCCGACCATGCACGGCTTCCGGCTCTCCTTCCTGATCGCGACGGCCGCGGTCGCCGTGGGCCTGGTCCTGGCCCTGTTCCTGCCCGGCCGCCGCCCGTCGGACAAGCCCCGGTTGCGCGCCGGCAGCGAGGAGGACGCCAACCTGGAGCGCGCCGAAGCGGTGCTGCGCGGGTTCCGCGGCCGCGTGCTGGCGGCCGACGGCACGCCGGTCGCCCGCGCCAAGGTCACACTGATCGACCGCCGGGGCCGCCAGGCCGGCGCGACCCTCTCCGCCGAGGACGGCAGCTACGCGCTCACCGTCCCCGACCGGGGCTCCTACGTCGTCGCCGCCCGCGCCACGGGCCACGCCCCGCTCGCCTCGTCCGCGACCCACACGGGCGACGAGCGGCCGGTCGACCTCGACCTGTCGCTTCCGGGCGAGACGGTCTCCGCCTGACCCGCTGCCCACCCGGACCCCCTGTCATCCTGCAACAGGGGGTCCGGCAGCATGGGCGCCCGGACCGCCGCACGACCGAGAGGAACCCCATGCCCACGGCCCCCAAGCCCGAGATCCTGGCCGCGTTCGAGGCGGCGAAGGGGTTCATGCCCGTGGGTGAGGGCCTGGCCCTGTACGCGGCGGCGGTGGAGGCCGGGCGGCTCGGGCTGCCGCTCCTGGAGGTCGGCACGTACTGCGGCCGGTCCACGATCCTGCTCGCCGACGCGGCCCGGGAGGCCGGGGTCGGCGCGCTGACCGTCGACCACCACCGCGGCAGCGAGGAGCAGCAGCCGGGCTGGGAGTACCACGACCCGGAGACGGTCGACCCCGAGCTCGGCCTGATGGACACGCTGCCCACGTTCCGCCGCACCCTGCACCGGGCGGGCCTGGAGGACCACGTGGTGGCCCTGGTCGGCCGCTCCCCGCAGATCGCGGCGATCTGGCAGACCCCGCTCGGCTTCGTCTTCATCGACGGCGGCCACACCGACGAGCACGCCACCGCCGACTACGAGGGCTGGGCCCCGCACGTCGCCGAGGGCGGCCTGCTCGCCATCCACGACGTCTTCCCGGACCCGCAGGACGAGTTCACCGGCCAGGCCCCGTACCGCGTCTACCTCAGAGCCCTAGCCTCCGGCGCGTTCACCGAAATCTCGGCCACGGACTCGCTGCGTGTCCTGCGGCGCACCGGCCCGGGCGTCTAGGAGAACGGCTGGGCGGGTGAACTGCGCGCCCTCCACCCCCTCCCGGTCGGCCCACGGGCGGCGTGGCGAGTCGGCGCGCGACCGCCGCTGCCCAAGGATCCGGGCACGTGGCACACACCTTCGCAGAGCTCGTGGAGAAGCAGCGCGCGGCGGACGAGGCGTACGCCCGCGTGCGGCAACTGCAGGACGCGTACGGTCCGCCCACCCAGACCACCTGGAGCGCCCAGCAGACCACCACCTGGGAGACCGCCTGGCGCGCCTGGCGCGACCTCGCCCGCGACGTCCAGGCAGCGGTGACCGCGTACGCGAAACAGGAGGAGACACCCCGCCAGGAGATCGAGGCACGGGTGAAGGAGGCGGTACGGCACGGGGGCCCCGACGGGAACGAGGAGTAGCCGCCACCCGTCGGGCCGTCCTCGACCCGCTGCCCCTGCGGACGGCCGCTAGGGTGGCACACGTGTCGTACGTAGGCCCGGACTTCGAACCTCCCCAGCCGCGCCGCTCCCGCCGCGGCCCCCTGACCGTCGCGCTCGCCGCGCTGGTGCCCGGGGCGCTGCTCGGCTGGCTCGTGTACGAGACGGTGGGCGGCTCTGGGGGCGGAGACGGCTCGGGGCAGGCGACCGTGCGGTCCTCCCCGCCCTCCGCGTCGGGCGCGCCCACCGACGACGGCAAGAAGCCGAGTGCCTCACCGACGCCGACGGCGTCCTCGACCCCCGCGCCCGCCCCGGCCTCCGGCCCGCTCAGGGGGAAGGTCGTCGTCATCGACCCCGGGCACAACCCGGAGAACTTCCAGCACCCGTCCGAGATCAACCGCAAGGTGAACATCGGGACGAACTGGAAGGAGTGCGACACCACGGGCACGTCCACCAACGACGGTTACACCGAGGCGAAGTTCACCCTGGACGTGGCGCACCGGATGCGCACGCTCCTCGAAGAGCAGGGCGCCACGGTCAAGCTGACGCAGGACGGCGACCGGCCGTACGGCCCGTGCGTGGACGAGCGGGCCCGCATCGGCAACGAGGCGAAGGCCGACGCCGTGGTCTCGATCCACGCGGACGGCTCGGGCGCCGGCAACCGCGGCTTCCACGTCATCCTGCCCGGCGCGGTCCACGCGGGCGCCGCCGACACCCGCGCCATCGTCGCCCCCTCCCGCGATCTCGGCGAGCGCGTCGCGGGCCGCTTCGTCGCCGTCACCGGCAGCGCGCCCTCCAACTACATCGGTGACGGCACCGGTCTCGTCACGCGTAAGGACCTGGGCGGTCTCAATCTGTCAACGGTTCCCAAGGTGTTCATCGAGTGCGGCAACATGCGCGATGGCAAGGACGCGGCGCTGCTGACCAGTGGCGCGTGGCGACAGAAGGCGGCGCAAGGGATCTCTGAGGGCATTGCAAGCTTCCTGCGGAAATAGACGACGGCAGACAGGACAGAGGGCGCCAACGCCCCGGCCGGAACATCGGCCGAGGCGGGCGGGCAGATGGCGCAAGCCTGCCGCATCCGCGGCGGAAGGAAACGGGAGACCGTCGTCAGGATGCCGAAGCACAACTCGCGCTCCGGTGACACCGTCACGGACCCTTCAGGCGGAAACGCCTGGGATGCCGAGAGTCGCTGAGACATCGAGTAACGGAATCGTGAGTTTCCTGCGTGGTAGCGATCCGCACGCGGATCCGGGCGGACACCCTGGTCGAGCGGACGATAGGGTCCGTTCGTACGATGAGGGGCTGCCCCCGCGCTTCACACCGGGACCCAAGGGCGACATGGTGACAGCGACGCCTCCTACTGATGATGAGACGACTGAACTGAAGGACCGACTGAAGTGAATATCCGCTCCCTCACTCGAGGCGACGGCGTGGTGATCGGAGCAGCGGTGTTGCTGTTCATCGCGTCGTTCCTCGACTTCTACTCGTCCGACGGCGCTCCGGCAGGCCTGGACATGCCGAGCCTGTGGGCCAGCGGTCCGGTGCTGATGAGTGTGGTCCTGGCGGGAGTCATCGGCGCCGCGCTCGTCGCCGTCGGCCGCGGTCTGACACAGGCGCCGAAGGTCGCCGGTCTGGAGCTCGGCCAGGTCGGTGTCGCGCTCACGGTCTTCGCCGCGTGGAGCGCACTCGGCAACATCTTCGATCCGGCGAGCGCCAACAACAACTTCGGCGGTTCCTCCGACGGTCCCAGTGCCGGCATCGGCCTGATCCTGGCTCTCGTCGCCACGCTGCTCATGGCCGCCGCCGCCATCGCCGCCCCTCTCGTCCCGGCCCTCAGGGGTTCCCTCATTCCCGCCCCCCGCCCGGCCGCCCCGCAGCCCTACGGCGCCCAGCCCCCCGGTGGTTACGGCTACCCGGGCGCGCAGCAGCCCCCGTTCGGCGGTCAGCCGCAGCCGGGGCAGCCGTACGGCGGCCAGCCCCAGCAGGCGCAGGCGCCGCAGCCCCCGGCCGGGGGCTTCTCGCCGTTCTGGTTCGCGGTGCCGGTGCCGCGGCCGCTGTTCGCCGAGGACGGTTCGCCGACGCCGATCGCCGAACTCGCGCCGGGGACCTGGTACCTGGCGGTCGAGCAGCGCGGCGCGGCCCTGGTCGCCCAGACGCAGGACGGCCGCCGCGGTGTCCTCCAGGACACGTCGGGCATCCAGCGCGGCTGAGCCCCTGAACGGCGTACGGCCCCTCGCCCTTCCGGGTGGGGGGCCGTTGCCGTACAGTCGTCGCCCCCATCAGCTGACATACCGTCAGGAGGCAGGCGTGCGGCTCGGTCTCGCCCTCGGCTACTGGGGCCGCGGCCCCTCCCCGGCCCACGTGCCCCTCGCGCAGGAGGCGGAGCGCCTCGGCTACGACTCCGTCTGGACGGCGGAGTCCTGGGGCTCGGACGCCTTCACCCCGCTCGCCTGGATCGCGGCGCGCACCTCCCGCATCCGACTGGGCACGGCCGTCGCGCAGATGGCGGCCCGCCCGCCGACCACGACCGCCATGCACGCGCTGACCCTCGACCACCTCTCCGGCGGCCGCGTGATGCTGGGCCTCGGGCTGTCCGGCCCGCAGGTCGTCGAGGGCTGGTACGGCCGCCCGTTCCCGAAGTCGCCGTTGACCGCCACGCGCGAGTACGTCGACGTCGTACGACAGGTGTTGCGGCGTGAGGCGCCGGTGGAGCTGGCCGGCCGCTTCCACTCCCACCCCTACCGCGGCCCGGACGCCACCGGCCTGGGCAAGCGGCTCAAGCCCATCACCCACCCCTTGCGTCCCGACCTGCCGGTCCTGCTCGGCGCCGAGGGGCCGAAGAACGTCGCGCAGACGACCCGGATCGCGGACGGCTGGCTGCCGCTGTACTGGTCGCCGACCCGGCCGGAGGTCTACGGCCCGGCCGTGCGTGAACTCCCCGAGAACTTCCTCGTCGCACCCCTGACCCAGGCCCGGCTCTGCGACGACGTCACCGAGGGCCTGTTGCCCGTCAAAGCCATGCTCGGCTTCTACATCGGCGGCATGGGTCACGCGGCCCGCAACTTCCACGCCGACCTCATGGCCCGCATGGGCTACGAGGAGGAGGCCCGCCGTATCCAGGAGTTGTTCCTGTCCGACCGCCGGGAGGAGGCCGTCCTCGCCGTCCCCGACGCCTTCGCTGACGAGATCTCCCTGGTCGGACCGCGCGAACGCATTGCGGAGCGACTGGAGTTGTGGCGCAAGGGCCCGGTGACGGACCTGCTGGTCCTGGCGCCGGACCGGGAGACACTGCGCCTGCTCGCGGAGTTGAACTCCTGAGCGAATTTCGCACGGACGCGTTTCATCCAGACTTCAAGGGCAACCCGGAGGGCATGTCCCCTCGATATCGCAACGGTGCGAATCAGGCCGGCACGGTCATCGCCGTCGTCGCCGACATCATGGCTCTCATCCTGGGCCTGTGGATTCTGATGTACCTGCTGGACGCGAACCGGGCGAACGACTTCGTCCAGTTCATCCACGACGCGGCCCGCTGGCTGGCGGGTTGGTCCCACGACCTCTTCACGTTCGACGAGGCCTGGGCCCGAGTGGTCGCCGGCTACGGCCTGGCAGCTGTGGTCTACCTGTTCGTGGGCCATGCGATCGCCAACAGGGTCCACCGTCACTGACGCCCCGAGCTCTCAGCCGCAGCACTCCGAGTCCAGCCCCACAGGCAGGCCCCCGCCGCCGAAGACCCGGCACGTGGCCTCGTGGCCGCCCAACGCGGCGACGGCCAGCAACAGCGACCCGGCCGTCCAGGTGGTCAACTCCCGGGGCCAGATCGCCTTGTCCTCGAAGACATACCCCGTCCAGTACAGCCCGCTCTCCGGATCGCGCAGGTGCTGGATCGACTGGAGTATCTCCAGTGCGCGGTCCGACTCCCCCATCGCCCAGAGCGCCAGCGCCAGTTCGGCGGACTCGCCCCCCGTCACCCACGGGTTGGGGACCACGCAGCGCACTCCCAGCCCCGGGACGACGAACCGGTCCCAGTCCTCCTCTATACGCGCCTTGGCCTCCGCACCGGTCAAAGCACCGCCGAGCACGGGGTAGTACCAGTCCATCGAGTAACGGTTCTTGTCGAGGAACCGCTCCGGATGCCGGCGTATCGCGTGCCGCAGCGCGCCCGCCGCCAACTCCCAGTCCGGCTGCGCCTCTTCCCGCTGCTCGGCGATCGCCAGGGCGCACCGCAGGGCGTGGTGGACGGAGGAGCTGCCGGTCAGCAGGGCGTCCGCCGTGTCCGTGCCGTCGTCGTCGCGCCGCCAGCCGATCTGACCGCCCGGCTGCTGCAAGCGCAGCACGAACTCCACCGCCGCGAACACCGCCGGCCACATCCGCTCCAGGAACGTGTCGTCGCCGGTGGAGAGGTAGTGGTGCCAGACGCCGACGGCTATGTAGGCGACGAAGTTGGTCTCCCGGCCCCGGTCGGTGACCTCGGCGAAGTCCCCGTCCGCATAGGCCGCGTACCAGGAGCCGTCCTCGTTCTGGTGCCGGGACAGCCACAGGTAGGCCCGTTCGGCGGCCTCGTGTTCACCGGCCGCGTCCAGGGCCATCGCGGCCTCGACGTGGTCCCACGGGTCGAGGTGGTGCCCCCGGAACCACGGGATCGCGCCGTCCTCGCGCTGTTCGCCGAGGATGCCGGCGACGGTTTCGGCGGCCTGCCCGGCGGTGAGGACCCCGGGCAGGACCAGGTGCTCCGTCCGGGGAGTCGTCACAGGGCGTCCACCCCGGTGCCGGAAAGACGCGGCAGGTGCGGCTTGGTCGCGTACGCCACGAAACTCTTGCCGATCAGCGGGTTCAGCGCCTGCTCCGCGACCCGGGTGGCCAGCGGCTTCTTCATGATGTCCCAGACCAGCAGCTTGTGGTACGCCCGCACCGGCAGCGCCTTGTCGTTGTCGACGCCGAACGCGCACTTCAGCCACCAGTAGGGGGAGTGCAGGGCGTGGGCGTGGTGGGTGCCGTACGGCTCCAGGCCGGCCTCGCGGATCTTCGCGAGCAGTTCGTCCGCCTTGTAGATGCGGATGTGGCCGCCCTCGACCTCGTGGTAGGCGTCGGACAGGGTCCAGCAGACCTTCTCGGGGCCGTAGCGCGGGACGGTGACGGCGATGCGCCCGCCGGGCTTGAGCACGCGCACCATCTCCGCGAGGACGCCCTTGTCGTCCGGGATGTGTTCCATCACCTCGGAGATGATCACGACGTCGAAGGACTCGTCGGGGAAGGGCAGTGCGAGGGCGTCGCCCTCCATGGCCGTGGCGGTGGCGCCCTCGGGGGCCTCGCCCGCCTCCTTCATCGCCGCGAACCACTTCGCGACCTCGCGGATCTCCTCGGCGTTCTGGTCCAGCGCCACGACCTGCGCGCCGCGCCGGTAGCACTCGAACGCGTGCCGGCCGGCACCGCAGCCGAGATCCAGGACTCGGTCGCCCGGGGCGAGCGGGAACCGGGAGAAGTCGACGGTCAGCACGTGGCCCTGCTTTCGGAGTTGACGCCTTCTACATCTGCGGGCGCTGCGGAGACAGCACCTGCGGGAGCCGCGGAACGCCCGGGGACCCGGGGCGCGGGATGCTCAACGCCCGCTGCGGGACGGCCGGAGGCCGGGGAGTCGGCGGAAGCCGGGGGCGTCGAGCGGTCGCCGCCCGCCGCGGAACCGTCGTCGGGCGCTGCCGAGCGGCCCGTTTCGCCGTCCTGGGATCTGGCGATCGCCTCGCGGTACCGCGCCACCGTGCCCTCCGCAGCCCTGGCCCAGGTGAAGTGCCGCAGTACCCGTTCCCGCCCGGCCGCGCCGAGTCGTGCCCGGAGTTCGGGGTCGCCCAGCAGCCGGCCCAGCCCGGCCGCCAGTGCCTCCGAGTCGCCCGGCGGCACCGCCAAACAGGTCTCCCCGTCCCGGCCGGCGACCTCGGGGATCGCCCCGCCGGTCGTGGCGAGCAGGGGCGTCCCGGTCGCCATGGCCTCGGCGGCCGGCAGCGAGAAGCCCTCGTAGAGCGACGGCACGCACGCGACCTGCGCCGAGCGCACCAGGTCGACGAGTTCCGCGTCGGAGATGCCCTTGACGAACTGGACGGCGCCGTCGAGGCCGTACCGTTCCATCGCCCGGGCGACGGGCCCCTCGGCCGGACGCTTGCCGACGACGACGAGGTGGGCGCCGGGGTGCTCGGTGCGCACCTTGGCGAGCGCCTCGACGAGGTACACCAGGCCCTTCAGCGGCACGTCCGCACTGGACGTCGTCACGATCCGGCCCGGCACGACGGGTACCGAGGGGTCCGGCGAGAACAGGTCGGTGTCGGCGCCGATGTGGACCACGTGGACGCGGTCCTCGCGTACGCCGAGGTGGTCGATGATCTCCTGCTGCGAGGTGCCGGAGACGGTGAGTACGGACGGCAGCCGCCGCGCGACGCGCTTCTGCATGCGCGTGAAGCCGTACCAGCGCCGCACGGAGAAGCGCCGCTGCCAGCCCTGCGCCGCGTCCAGCTCCAGCTGCCGGTCGACGGTGATGGGGTGGTGGATCGTGGTCACCAGGGGCGCGCCCACGTCTCCCAGCAACCCGTACCCGAGCGTCTGGTTGTCGTGGACGACGTCGAACTCGCCCCTGCGGGCACGCAGATGGCGGCGGGCGCGCAGCGAGAACGTCAGCGGTTCGGGGAAGCCGCCGGTCCACATGGTCGCGACTTCGAGCGCGTCGATCCAGTCCCGGTACTCGTCACGCTTCGGCGTGCGGAAAGGATCCGGCTGGCGGTAGAGGTCGAGGCTGGGCAGCTCGGTGAGGCTCAGCCCGTCGTAGCCCTCGTCGAGCACGGGATACGGCTGTGCGCCGATGACCTCGACCCGGTGGCCGAGGCGGGCCAGTTCGCGCGAGAGGTGCCGGACGTAGACGCCCTGCCCGCCGCAGAACGGGTTCCCTTTATAGGTGAGGAGCGCGATGTGGAGCGGTCGCAAGCCGTCGGCGGCGGGGTCCTCCGGAGCCCCGGCCTCCCTGGCCTCAGCGGTCACTCTCGGCCCCCTTCTCCCTGCTCTGTCCCGCGAGATTACGCCGGGACGCTAATCTAGAACAAGTTTCAGACTTGATCGTTCGGAGGCTCTGAATCTACCGGCAGGTAGGGGCGCTGTGACCAGTGGATCAGGTGATTCCCGCCACGGCCGACACCGTGCCATGCTGTCTGATCACTCGTCCTCACGGACGGTCACGCAACGGGACCGGCCCATGCCCGCGGAAGCCCAGGTGAGCGCCAAGGTGAACAAGGTGGCCAAGGTGGACGCCAGAGTCGCAGCCCCCGCCTCTCCGCCCCTGACGGAGCGGCAGGAGGCCCGCCGTCGCCGCATCCTGCACGCGAGCGCGCAACTGGCCAGCCGGGGCGGCTTCGACGCCGTGCAGATGCGCGAGGTCGCGGAGTCCTCGCAGGTGGCGCTCGGCACCCTGTACCGCTACTTCCCCTCCAAGATCCATCTGCTGGTCGCCACCATGCAGGACCAGCTGGAGCACATGCACGGCACGCTGCGGAAGAAGCCCCCGCAGGGCGAGACGGCGGCCGAGCGGGTCGCGGAGACGCTGATGCGGGCCTTCCGCGCCCTCCAGCGCGAGCCGCACCTGGCCGACGCGATGGTCCGCGCCCTCACCTTCGCCGACCGCAGCGTGAGCCCGGAGGTCGACCAGGTCTCACGGCAGACGACGGCGATCATCCTGGACGCGATGGGGCTGGACCACCCCACTCCGGAGCAGCTGTCGGCGGTCCGGGTCATCGAGCACACCTGGCACTCGGCCCTCATCACCTGGCTGTCGGGCCGTGCCTCCATCGCCCAGGTCAAGATCGACATCGAGACGGTGTGCCGCTTGGTCGACCTGACCGCCCCGGCCGCGCCCCCGGCCCCCTGACACACGAAGAACCTACGAGACGGGTTCCCTTCGCCGGCATGGTCCGGATCAGGTTATGGGGGTCGCCTTCCAGCCGCCGGACCTCTCGGCCCTTCGGCCTTCCGGCCTCTCAGCCCTACCGTCGCAGTCGGCACCGGCGGAAGCCGAAGCCTCCGGCCAGAGTCGGCTACTCCGGTCGGACTCCCTCACTCGTCCCGTAGGCCACTTCCTAGATTAGAACTTCCGTCCGCAGAGAAAAGCCCCCGTACGGGATTTTTTACCTAAATATCCTGAGAGACCCATATGGCCCTGCTTGAGGTCCCGGTCGCCGCGACGAAACCCCGATCCGGAAGGAACATGAGGGAGTCAAAGCGACTTTTCGGACAGATGTGAAAGGGCAACCCATGGCGAAGTACCTCTTCAAGGTGAAGCTGACCTCGGACGGTCTGAAGGGCCTGCTCAAGGAAGGCGGGAGCGCGCGGCGTGACGTCGTCGACCGCATGGTCGACGGCCTCGGGGGCCGGGTCGAGACGATGTACTGGGCCTTCGGCGAGGACGACGTCTACGTCACGGCGGAGCTGCCGGGCAACACCTCCGCCGCGGCCTTGGGCATGGTCGTCTCGGCGGCGGGCGGGGTCCGCACGAGCACGGTCGTCCTGCTCTCGGCGGAGGAGATCGACGAGGCCGTCCGGCAACAGGTGGACTACCGGGCACCCGGCACCTGACGGGCCCCGAACCGCCCGCGCACCCGCGCCTGACGGACTCCCGGACCGGCCGCGCACCCGCGCCTGACGGACTCCCGGACCGGCCGCCCCACCGGCACCTGATGGCCCCCGGAACGGCGGGATCGCCCGCCTCACCGGCCACCTGGCCAGCCCCGGAACGGCTGCCTCACCGGCACCTGCCCGGGGCGGCGGCGACCCACGAACCAGCCGCCCCACCGGCGCCCCACCGGACACCCCGGACCGGCCGCCCACGGCGCCTGAGGGGCGCCGAAGGGGCAGCGCCACCCGCGCCTGACAGCCCCTGGCACGACGGCGAACCCCGAACCACCGGTCGCACCGGCACCTGACGCACCCCGGGGCAGCAGCGACCCGCGAACCGCCCGCCCCACCGGCGCCCAACGGGACACCCCGAACCGGCAGCGCTACCTGCGCCTGACAGCCCCCGAGGCCGCGGCGACCCACGAAGCAGCCGCCCGCCGCCGCCTGACGGGCCCCGAACCAACCGCCCCACCACCGCCCGACGGATCGCGAACCAACCGCCCGGCAGACGCCGATCCAGCCGCCCCGCCACCGCCCGGCGGCCCCCGAGGCGGCGCCGCCCCCTACTCCTCCGGTGGGAACACCGGCTCGCCGCTGTCCGCCAGCGTGATCGTGATCGCCTCCACCGGGCAGCTCTCCGCCGCCTCCAGCAGCCGCTCGTTCGCGTCCGTATCCGGGGCGAGCGGATGGGACTGCCGGGCGGAGTCCAGGCGGAAGCCGTCCGGGGCGTGGTGGAGGCACTGGGCGGAGCCGATGCACAGGGAGCGGTCGACCTCGACGTGCCAGCGGTCGCCCATCGCTACGCGTCCGCCGGGAGGTGGATCATCTTGTGCTCCAGGTACTCGCCGTACCCCTCGGGCCCGAACTCCCGCCCCAGGCCCGAGTTCTTGTAGCCGCCGAAGGGGCCGAGCATGTCCAGGCTGAAGGTGTTGACCGAGTACGTGCCCGTGCGGACCTGCCGGGCGATGTCGATGCCGTGCTCGACGTCCGCCGTCCACACGCTGCCGCTCAGCCCGTAGTCGGAGTCGTTGGCGATCTTCACGGCGTCGGACTCGTCGTCGTAGGGGAGCAGGCAGATCACCGGGCCGAAGATCTCCTCGCGGGCGATGCGCATGGAGTTGTCGACGTCGCCGAAGAGGGTCGGCTCGACGTACCAGCCGCGGTCGAGGCCGGCCGGGCGTCCGCCGCCGGTGAGAATCTTCGCGCCCTCCTCCTGTCCGATGCGGATGTAGTCGAGGTTGCGCCGCTGCTGCCGCCGCGCCACCAGCGGGCCCACCTGGGTGGCGGGGTCCAGGGGGTCGCCGACCGTCAGTGCGCCGGCCGCGGCGGCCAGGGCGTCGGCGAACTCGTCGTAGCGGGAGCGCGGGAGGAGGATGCGGGTCTGGGCGACGCAGGCCTGCCCGTTGTTCATCCAGGCCGCGGGGGCGATGCCCGCCACGGCCGTCTCGACGTCCGCGTCGGGCAGGACGACGGCCGCCGACTTGCCGCCCAGTTCGAGCGTCACGCGCGTGAGGTTGCGGGCCGCCACCTCCATCACGCGCTTGCCTGCCGCGACCGAACCGGTGAAGGACACCTTGTCGATGCCGGGGTGCCCGACCAGGTACTCGCTCACCTCCCGGTCCGCGGGCAGGATCGACAGCACGCCCTCCGGCAGCCCGGCCTCCCTCGCGATCTCGCCGAGCAGGTAGGCGTCCAGCGGCGACTCGGGCGAGGGCTTGAGCACGGCCGTGCAGCCGGTGAGCAGCGCGGGGGCGAGTTTGGCGGCGGCGACGAACTGCGGGACGTTCCAGGGGACGACGGCGGCGACCACCCCGACGGGCTCGCGCCGGACGAGGATGCGGCCGAGCACGCCGTCGCGCCGCTCCTCGTACGCGAAGTTCCGCGCGACGGTGAGCGCCGAGTCCCAGACCATGACGGCGCCGAGGGCCTGGGCGAGGACGCTCCAGGAGTACGGCGAGCCGTTCTGGGCGGAGATCACGCGGGCGATCTCGTCGTGCCGGGCGGCGATCCCGTCCTTGATCCTGCTCACGACCTCGATCCGCTCGTCGAGGCTCATACGCGGCCAGGGTCCCTCGTCGAAGGCCCGCCGGGCCACCCCCACGGCCCGGTCCACATCCGCCGTCGAGGCGTGCGGGACGCGCCCGATGACCTCTTCCGTGTGCGGCGAGATCACCTCGATGACGTCCGTACCCAGGGGGTCGGTCAACTCCCCGCCGACGAACAGCTGTCCGTGTTCCACGAGCTCGGTCATGGCCGACTGCCTTCACATCTGACGGTGTTTCAGAAACTGATACCAGTTCTCGTTATAGTGGGCAATGGCCGTGGAACGGAGGGCAGATGAAGAGCAGCCAGGACCGCGAGCCCATACCGGGGGTGCACGACCACGGCGGAGGCGTCCGGTCCCTGCGGGTCCCCATCCCTGACAACCCCCTCGGCCACACGCTGGTGTACGTCGTCGACACCGACCGGGGCCCGGTGCTGATCGACACCGGCTGGGACGACCCGGCGTCCTGGGACACCCTCACGGCCGGCCTCACGGCCTGCGGCACATCGGTCGACGGGATCCACGGCGTGGTCGTCACCCACCACCACCCGGACCACCACGGCCTGTCCGGCCGGGTCCGTGAGGCGTCGGGCGCGTGGATCGCGATGCACGCGGCGGACACCGCAGTCGTACGACTAACCGGGCAGGCCCGTCCCGAGCACTGGTTCTCGTACATGGCGGACAAACTCGCCGCCGCCGGAGCACCCGAGGAGCACATCGCCCCGTTGCGCGCGGCCCGGCCCCGCGCCCTGCCCGGCCTCTCCCCCGCCCTGCCCGACCGCGACATCCTCCCCGGCGAACTCCTCGACCTCCCCGGCCGCCGCCTGCGCGCGATCTGGACCCCGGGACACACCCCGGGCCACGTCTGCCTCCACCTGGAGGAATCCCACCCCGCGCAACTCCCCGGCCACGGCCGCCTGTTCTCCGGCGACCACCTGCTGCCCGAGATCACCCCGCACATCGGCCTCTACGAGGACCCCGACGACACCACCGTCACCGACCCCCTGGGCGACTACCTCGACTCCCTCGAACGCGTGGGCCGCCTCTCTCCCGCCGAGGTGCTCCCGGCCCACCAGCACCCGTTCCCCGACGCCGCCGCCCGCGTGCGCGAGTTGCTCACCCACCACGAGACCCGCCTCACGGACCTGCTGGCCCTCCTCGCCGAGCCGCTCACCCCCTGGCAGCTCGCCGAACGCATGGAGTGGAACCGCCCCTGGGCCGACATCCCCCACGGCTCCCGCACCATCGCGGTCTCGGAAGCCGAGGCCCATCTGCGCCGCCTGGTCAAGCTCGGCCGGGCGGAGGCGGTACCGGGGAGCGAGCCGGTGGCGTACGTGGCGGTGCAATGAGGTGGCAAACCCGGCGGAGGACAGGCCGCCGGGGTGCTACGAATCCGCCATGGACCCCATGGAACGGCTCCTCGGCGAACGCGCCTGCGAGCGCCTGATCATCGACTTCGCCCACCGGCTCGACCTCGGCGAACCCTCCTCCGTCGCCGAGCTGTTCACCGAGGACGGCGTCTGGCAGTGGCCGGAGGACGGACGGCTGGTCAAGGGCCGAGACGCCCTGCGCACGTACTTCGGCTCCCGCCCCGCCGACCGGCTGTCCCGCCGCATGATGTCCAACGTCCTGGTCACGGTGGCGTCCCCGGACACGGCCGAGGCGATCTCGTACTTCACGACGTACCGCGTCGACGGCTACGAGGGCGGCGTCGTCCCCGCCGGGCCGCCGGTCCAGGTCGGGCACTACGAGGACGCCTTCCGCAGGGTCGACGGCACCTGGCTGCTCGCCTCCCGGACGCTGCGTCTTCCCTTCGGCGGAGCCACTCCGCGGGCGAACTCGCCTTTGGCATAAGCAGGATGGGGCCAGGGCGGGGCCCCTAGGATGAAGGTGCCGCGGCGCTCGCAGGCCTGCGGAGTTGCGTTCCACCGCAAGGAGACATGCCCATGGGCACCGAAGAGGCCGCTCGTACGACGCCCGGCAGCGGAGCCCTGGACTGCAGATCGGCCGGGCCCATGGTGCCGCGGCTGGCCCTGGGCGCCCGGCTCAGGCGACTGCGCGAGGAGCGCGGCATCAGCCGGGCGCACGCGGGGCATGTCATCCGGGCCTCCTCGTCGAAGATCAGCCGGATGGAGGCCGGCCGGCACGGGTTCAAGCTGCGGGACGTCGGCGATCTGCTCACGCTCTACGGCGTCACGGACGAGGCCGAGCGCGCGACCCTGCTGGCGCTGGCCGAGCAGGCCAACATCCCCGCCTGGTGGCAGTACTACAGCGACGTGGTGCCCGTTTGGATGCAGACCTACCTCGGCGCCGAGCAGGCGGCGAGCGTCATCCGCTGCTTCCAGGTCCAGCGCGTTCCCGGGCTGCTCCAGACCGCCGACTACGCACAGGCCTCCGTCCGGCTCGCCCACCCGGACGCCGGCGCGGAGGAGGTGGACCGCCGGGTCGCGCTGCGGATGACCCGCCAGCGGATTCTGCACCGGCGACAGGCGACCTGGCTGTGGGCCGTGATCGACGAGGCGGCGCTGCGTCGCCCGGTGGGCGGCCTGGCCGTCATGCGCGCCCAGCTGAGGCATCTCATCGAGGTCTGCGGACTCCCGCAGGTCACGGTCCAGATCCTGCCGTTCCGCACCGGCGGTCACGCCGCGGAGGGCGGCCCGGTCACGATTCTGCGCCTGCCCGGCGGCGAACTGCCCGACGTGGTCTACCTCGAACGGCTCACCACCGGGCTCTATCCCGACCGGCCGGCCGAGATCGAGTGCTACTGGGACGCGATGAACCGGCTGGTGGTCGAAGCCGAGTCGCCGGACGAGACTCCGACCATCCTCCACCGCATCCTCCAGGAGACCTGAGAAGTCAACGTTTCAGGGCGACACCGCCGTACTGGTGCACCTCCGCGGGGAGATCCAGGGCGGCTGCGTCGGGGCGCCAGCGCGAGCAGGACGTCACGCCCGGTTCGAGCAGTTCCAGGCCGTCGAAGTAGCGGGCGATCTGCTCGGGGCTGCGCAGGATGTACGGGATCGAGCCGCCGTCGTTGTACTGCTGGATGGCCCGGACGTAGTCCTCGCTGGTGTCGGTGCTGTCGTACTGGACGAGGTAGCTGCCGGAGGGCAGGGCGTCCACCAGTTGCCGCACGATCGAGCGTGCCTCGTCGTGGTCCTCGATGTGGCCCAGGATGCCCATCAGCATGAGGGCGACGGGCTGGTCGAAGTCCAGCGTCCTGCCGGCCTCCCGGATGATCGTGCTCGGCTCGCGCAGGTCGGCGTCGACGTAGTTGGTGACGCCTTCCTGGGTACTGGTGAGCAGCGCGCGGGCGTGGGCCAGCACGAGCGGGTCGTTGTCGACGTAGACGATCCGGCTGTCCGGGGCCACCCGCTGGGCGATCTGGTGGGTGTTGTCCACGTTGGGCAGCCCGGTGCCGATGTCCAGGAACTGGCGGATGCCCTCCTCGGCGGCGAGGTGGCGGACGGCGCGGGCGAGGAAGTAGCGGGCGGCGCGGGCTCCGGTCTCGATCCCCGGGAAGATCTCCCGGAACGCGTCACCGGCCACACGGTCGACTTCGTAGTTGTCCTTCCCGCCCAGCCAGTAGTTCCAGATCCGGGCCGAGTGCGGCACGGAGGTGTCGATCTTGGGGAGCGGCTCCTGCCCGGAGTTCCCCACCTGATCAGTCATGGACGCTCCTGCGTGTGGTCGTGGAGGCCCACGTTAGCTTGGGTGTCAGCGTGTTTGCCTCTGAGACAGGATCAACTCCTCGGCAGCGCCCAGCAGTTCCCGTTCCGCCCGGCTCATCGTCGGGTTGGCGGACCGGCGCCGCAGGGCCTCCGTCAGGGCGGGCCGGGTGAGGGGGGACGCGTCGGCGAGGAGGGCGGTCAGCATGGTGCGGGCCGGGGCTGAGAGGGCATCGTCGGCGACGGCGGCCTGGGCGAGGATCACGGCGGACGCCGCCCAGTCCAGAGCAGGGTCTCCCTCCTCCGTGTCCGACCAGTCGATGACGCGGGGACCGTCGGACGTGAGGATCACGTTCTCCGGGTGCAGATCCAGGTGCAGGACGCGGACCGCCGGGTCGGCGGAGCGCAGGGCGGGGACGGTGTGGAGGTGGCGCAGCAGCCGGGCGAGGATCGAGCCCGCCTCCGTCACGTCCAGCGTGCCCGCCAGGCAGGCCTGGAGCATGGTCGGGCCGGAGAGCCGTTCCATCACCAGGTCCGTGCGCGAGCCGGACGGGCGGACCCGGGGCACCGGGTAGCCGTGGGCGTGCACGTGCTCCATCACCGCGCCCTCACCCGCCGCGTCTCCCCCGCCCTCCCGCTCACGCCGCAGCACCCACGCCTCGTCGAGCTCGTACACATCGGCGCGGCGGCCCGAGCCGAGCAGTCTTCCCGGTGGTGTCGTCGGCATGGGCCGAAGCTATCCCGGCCCACCCGGGGCCCTCAGCCTGTTTTGAACGTGCGGGTACAGTTGGGCAGGTCGTCATCACGCCCGTACGGGGGAAAGCCGGTGCGATTCCGGCGCTGACCCTTCCCCAAGTTTCTCGACTTCGCTCGAACAGGGGAGACCCCTATCGTGAACCGCCCGTCCGCCGAGGCGGTGAGCCGGATCGCCCCGAACGGTTCGTGACCGGCTCACGTGCCCGGCAGGTCGCCGGTGCACGGCACCGTCGAGGTATACGGAGCCGAGCCGCCGGGGGTGCCCCGTGCTGCCCGGCTCCCCCACAGGGAGAGGCACCCGCCGATCATGAACGTCAGCCGCAGCGCCGCGGTCCTGGCCGCCGTCGCCGTGATGGGGGCCGCCACACCGGCCGCGGCCGATCCGTCCCCTTCCCCCTCCCAGGCGTTCCCCTCCGCCCTGTACGGCGGCAAGGACCCCGAGTTCGACGGCGTCTGGCGCCAGTCGCTCGCCCTGCTCGCGCAGGACACGGTGGGGGTGAAGCCCGCTGCGAAGTCCGTGGAGTGGCTGGTGCGCCAGCAGTGCGCGGACGGTTCTTTCGCCCCGTACCGCGCCGACCCCACCACCGCGTGCGACGCCAAGACCATGCTCGACACCAACGCCACGGCCGCCGCCGTCCAGGCCCTCACCGCGCTCGGCGGGCACGACGCCGTAACCGGCAAGGCCGTCGCCTGGCTGAAGTCCGTGCAGAACAAGGACGGCGGCTGGGGTTATTCACCCGGCGGCGCCAGCGACACCAACTCGACGTCCGTCGTCATCGGCGCGCTGACCGCCGTCGGCGAGAAGCCGGAACGGGTCGAGAAGGGCGGCAAGTCGCCCTACGACGCGCTGCTGAAGCTGGCCCTCGGCTGTGACGGCGACGGCGCGGGTGCCTTCGCGTTCCAGCCGGACGAGAAGGGCAAGCCGGTCGCCAACGCGGACGCCACGGCGGCGGGCGTGCTGGGCGCACTGGGCAAGGGCATGGTGGTGAAGCCGGGCGAGAAGACCAAGGCCACCAGAAGCGAACCCTGCGAGGACCCGAACACGCCGGAGCAGGCGGCGGCCAACGGAGCCGCCTACCTCACCAAGGCTCTCGCCAAGGACGGCCACCTCAGCTCGGCCCTCGCGGGCTCGGACCCCCAGCCCGACTACGGCAACACCGCCGACGCGGTCGTCGCGCTCGCCGCGCAGGGCGACACCGGCCAGGCGGAGAAGTCCCTGCGCTGGCTGGCGAAGAACTCCGCGACCTGGGCCGCCCAGAACGGTCCCGCCGCCTACGCCCAGCTGATCTTCGCCGCCCATGCGACCGGCACGAACCCGCGCGACGTCGGCGGCGCCGACCTGGTGAAGCGGCTGAACGCGACGGGCCCGGCCCCGCAGACCGCCGAGAAGACCCAAGCGGCGGAAGAGAAGGGTGACTCGGACTCGGACCTCTTCGGCGTCTGGTGGTACGTCGGTGTCTGCCTCGTCGCCGGTGTGGGCATCGGCTTCCTCTTCAGCGGCCGCAGGAACAGGCAGCAGCTGTGATCCGCCGGGCCGTTCTCCTTCTCCTGGCCTCGTTCCTGCTGTGCTCGGGAGCGGGCCAGGCGGCCCAGGCCGCCGGCTACCGGTACTGGTCGTTCTGGGACCGCGACGGCGACCGCTGGGTCTACGCCACCCAGGGCCCGTCCACGACCCGCCCCTCGGACGGCGACGTCCAGGGCTTCCGCTTCGCGGTCAGCGAGGACTCCGCCGACGCGGCCCGCCCGCGCGGCAAGGCCGACTTCAGGACCATCTGTGCCGACACACCCGAGCAGGACGGCAACAAGCGAGTGGCCCTGGTCCTCGACTTCGGCACGACGACGGACGCCCCGCCCGGCGAGACCCCGCCCACTCCCCGAACGGCCTGCGCCCGGGTCTCCCCCGAGGCGACAACGGCAGACGCCCTGGCGACGGTGGCCAAGCCGTTGCGCTACGACACGAACGCCCTCCTGTGCGCCGTCTCGGGCTACCCGGAGAAGGGTTGCGGAGAGCAGGTGGCGAAGAAGCGGAAGCCCTCCGCGCAGAAGAAGGACACCTCGGACGAGGGCCCGTCCCTGGGGCTGATGGCGGGAATCGCCGCGGTGGCGGTGCTGGCCGCAGCAGCGATCTGGCAGGTACGCCGACGTGGGTAGCCGCACCCAGCCTGCGGGCAGTCGTGCTGCTGGGGCGGCGCCCGTCCCACAGAAGGGCGGCACCCCGCAGCACCGGGTTGCGCAGCCCACTGCCCTGCACCCCGGCGCCTGGTGGCTCTGGGCACTAGCCCTCGGCACCGCGGCCACCCGCACCGCCAACCCCCTCCTCCTCACCCTCCTCATCACGGTCTCCGCCTACGTCGTAGCCACCCGCCGCCCCGACACCCCCTGGTCCCGCTCCTACGGCGCCTTCGTCAAGCTTGCCCTCGCGGTCCTGCTCATCCGCCTCCTCTTCGCCACGATCCTCGGCTCCCCCATCCCCGGCACGCACACCCTCCTCACCCTCCCCGAAATCGGCCTCCCCGCCTGGGCCCAGGGCATCCGCCTCGGCGGCGAGGTCACCGCCGAGGCCCTCACCTTCGCCCTGTACGACGGCCTGAAACTGGCCGCCCTGCTCATCTGCGTCGGCGCAGCGAACGCCCTCGCGAACCCCTCCCGCCTGCTCAAGTCCCTCCCGGGCGCCCTGTACGAGATGGGCGTCGCGGTCGTCGTAGCCCTCACCTTCGCGCCCCACCTCATCGCGGACGTCCAGCGCCTCCGCGCCGCCCGCCGCCTGCGCGGCCGCCCGGACAAGGGAGTCCGGGGCCTGCTGTACGTGGGCCTGCCGGTCCTGGAGGGCGCGCTGGAGCGCTCCGTGTCGCTCGCCGCCGCGATGGACGCCCGCGGCTACGGCCGTACCGCCCAGGTCCCCGCCGCCGTCCGCCGCACCACCACCGCCCTCACCCTCGGCGGTCTGCTCGGCGTGTGCGCCGGAACGTACGGTCTGCTCACCGCCGAGGGCGCCACCTACGGCATCCCGGTACTCCTCATCGGCCTCGCCGCCGCCCTCGCGGGTCTCCGGCTCGGCGGACGGCGCTCGCTACGCACCCGCTACCGCCCCGACCGCTGGGACGTGCGCGCCTGGCTGGTCGTCGCCTCCGGCGTGGCGGTCGCCGCGCTCCTCACGCTCGCCGCGGCCCGGGACCCCGCGGCCCTGCACCCCGGCGTGGTGCCGCTCGTGGCCCCCACGCTCCCGCTCTGGCCCGCGGCGGCGGTCCTCCTCGGCCTGCTGCCCGCGTTCGTCGCCCCCGACCCCAAGGAGCCGTCGTGATCCGCTTCGAGGACGTGTCCGTGACGTACGACGGGGCCGCCGAACCCACCGTCCAGGGCATCGACTTCGAGGTCCCGGAGGGTGAACTGGTCCTTCTGGCCGGGCCGTCCGGTGTCGGCAAGTCCACCGTCCTGGGCGCGGTCAGCGGGCTGGTCCCGCACTTCACCGGCGGCACCCTGCGCGGCAGGGTCACGGTCGCCGGCCGCGACACCCGCGCCCACAAGCCGCGCGAACTCGCCCACATCGTCGGCACGGTGGGCCAGGACCCCCTCTCCCACTTCGTCACCGACACCGTCGAGGACGAACTCGCCTACGGCATGGAGTCGCTGGGCCTCGCCCCGGACGTGATGCGACGCCGCGTCGAGGAGACGCTCGACCTGCTCGGCCTGGCCGGCCTGCGCCACCGCCCGATCGCCACGCTCTCCGGCGGCCAGCAGCAGCGCGTCGCGATCGGCTCGGTCCTCACCCCGCACCCGAGCGTCCTCGTCCTGGACGAGCCGACCTCCGCGCTCGACCCGGCCGCCGCCGAGGAGGTCCTGGCGGTCCTCCAGCGGCTCGTGCACGACCTCGGCACGACGGTCCTCATGGCCGAACACCGCCTGGAGCGCGTCATCCAGTACGCCGACCGGGTCGTCCTGCTGCCGAGCCCGGGGGCGGCCCCCGTGCTGGGCCCGCCGGCCGAGGTGATGGCCGTCTCCCCGGTGCATCCGCCGGTGGTGGCCCTGGGCCGCCTGGCGGGCTGGACACCCCTGCCGATGACGGTCCGCGACGCCAGGCGCAGGGCAGCAGATCTGAGGCAACAGCTGGAAGACGCCCCTGAGGGGCGCGGGGAACTGCGCGACAAGCCCCCCACAACCCGCACCCGCGAACCCTCCGAACCACCCACCCCGGCAGGCGCACTCCGCTCCCTCTCGGTCACCCGCGCCCGCATCCAGGCCCTCCGCCACATCGACCTCACCATCACCCCCGGCGAGACCATCGCCCTCATGGGCCGCAACGGCGCCGGAAAGTCCACCCTCCTCGGCTCCCTGGTCGGCCTCGTCACACCCACCTCGGGATCCGTCCGGGTCGGGGACGCAGTCCCCCACCGCACCGCACCGAAGCACCTCGTACGCAAAGTCGGTCTCGTGCCGCAGGAACCCCGCGACCTGCTCTACGCCGACACCGTCGCCGCCGAGTGCGCGGCGGCAGACGAGGACGCGGACGCCGAACCGGGCACGTGCCGGGCCCTGGTCTGCGAACTGCTGCCCGGCGTCACCGACGACACCCACCCCCGGGACCTCTCGGAGGGGCAGCGGCTCGCTCTCGCCCTGGCCGTGGTGCTGACCGCCCGGCCTGCGCTGCTCCTGCTGGACGAGCCGACGCGCGGCCTGGACTACGCGGCGAAGGCCCGTCTGGTCGGTGTGCTGCGGGCTCTGGCCGCCGAGGGGCACGCCATCGTGCTGGCCACGCACGACGTGGAGCTGGCCGCCGAGATCGCGCACCGGGTGGTGCTGCTCGCCGACGGCGAGGTGATCGCCGACGGCCCGACGGCGGACGTCGTGGTCTCGTCCCCCTCCTTCGCCCCGCAGGTCACCAAGATCCTGGCCCCGCAGCAGTGGCTCACGGTCGCCCAGGTCCGCGCGGCCCTCCGCGGGACCGGCTGATGGACACCCGGAGCAACCCCCAGAGGCAGGCCCGGGCCGTCCGCCTCGGCCCCCGCTCCGTCGCCGCCCTGGCCCTCGTCAGCGCCGTGGGCGTGGTCGGCTTCGGCTGGCCGTTCCTGACCCCGCCCACCTCGCGGCTCAGCGCCCACGCGCAGGACGCGCCCTGGCTCTTCGCGGGCCTGCTGGTACTGCTCGTGGCGGTGGTGGCCGCGGCGATCTCGGAGTCCGGGCTCGGCCCGAAGGCGGTCGCGATGCTCGGCGTGCTGGCCGCGACGGGGGCGGCCCTGCGGCCGATCGGCGCCGGTACCGCCGGGATCGAGCCGATGTTCTTCCTGATGGTGCTGAGCGGGCGGGTCCTCGGCCCGGGGTTCGGGTTCGTCCTCGGCTCGGTGACGATGTTCGCGTCCGCGCTGCTCACGGGTGGGGTGGGCCCGTGGCTGCCGTTCCAGATGCTGGCGATGGGCTGGTTCGCGATGGGCGCGGGCCTGCTGCCGGGCCCAGACCGGCTGCGCGGACGGGCGGAGCTCGCGCTGCTCGCGGTCTACGGCTTCCTCGCCGCGTTCGCCTACGGCACGGTCATGAACCTGGCCGGCTGGCCCTTCATGAGCGCCCTCGCCTCCGGCGTCGCCTTCGACCCGCACGCGGCGGTCGCCACCAACCTGGCCCGTTTTCTCGCGTACTGCCTGGCCACCTCGCTGGGCTGGGACCTGGGCCGGGCCGTCGTCACGGTCGTCCTGACGCTCACGCTCGGTCCCGCGGTCCTCCGGGCACTGCGCCGCGCCACCCGCCGGGCGGCCTTCGAGACGCCGGTCACGTTCGACGCGCCCCGGACGTGAGGCCCCCCACATGACCCACGTCACGTACGAAGCGGGGCCGTAGGGCCAGCCCCCGCTCACAGGGCGGACCCTTCCCGCTTGTGCGGCCAGTCCTAGTACGAGGGGTCTTTGCGGGCAGGGGTCGAGCCCTGCTTCTGTGGACGACCAGGCGGCGGCCCCCTGATCCCCGGGGCCGTCGCCTTCTCCCTGCCCGGCCCGCTACATCAGCCGGTACGCACCCGCAGTTCCTTCACTCCGTTGATCCACGCCGACCGCAACCGACGTGGATCCTCGACCAGTCGCAGATCCGGCATGGCGTCGGCTATGGCGTTGAAGATGAGGTCGATCTCCAGCACGGCGAGGGACTTGCCCAGGCAGTAGTGCGGGCCGCCGCCGCCGAAGCCGAGGTGGGGGTTGGGGTCGCGGGTGATGTCGAAGTCGTCCGGCTCGTCGAAGACCTCGGGGTCGTGGTTGGCGGAGGCGTAGAAGAGGCCGACGCGGTCGCCCTCGCGGATCAACTTGCCGCCCAGTTCGGTGTCCTGGGTCGCGGTGCGCTGGAAGGCGGCGACCGGGGTCGCCCAGCGCACGATCTCCTCCGCCGTCGTCGACAGCCGCTCCCTCTTGTACAGCTCCCACTGCTCGGGGTGGGTGAGGAAGGCGTGCATGCCGTGGGTGATGGCGTTGCGGGTGGTCTCGTTGCCCGCGACGGCCAGCATCAGCACGAAGAAGCCGAACTCGTCGGAGTTGAGGTTGCCCTGGTTTTCCGCCGCCACCAACTGCGTGACGATGTCGTGGGCGGGGCACTGCTTGCGGTCGGCCGCCATGTTCATCGCGTAGGCGATGATCTCCGTGGCCGACTCGGCGCCGACCTCCTCGGTGATGGCGTACTCGGGATCGTCGTAGGCGATCATCTTGTTGGACCAGTCGAAGATCTTGTCCCGGTCCTCCTGCGGTACGCCCATCAGCTCGGCTATCGCCTGGAGGGGCAGTTCGCAGGCGACCTGGGTGACGAAGTCGAAGGGGCCAGTGTGCGCGCGGGCGTTCGCCACGATCGCGTGCGCCCTGGCCCGCAGCCGCTCCTCCAGCGCGCGGATCGCCCGGGGCGTGAACCCGCGCTGCACGATCTGCCGCACCCGCGTGTGCTCCGGCGGATCCATGTTCAGCAGGATGAACCGCTGCGCGTCGATGGCGTCGCGCTCGATGTGCTCGTTGAAGCGGATGATCGCCGTGTTGAGGTACGACGAGAACAGCTCCGGGTGCGTGGAGACGTACTTGACGTCGGCGTGCCGGGTGACCGCCCAGTACCCCTCGTCCTGGAATCCGGCGAGACCCGCCGGCTGCGGCACCCAGCAGACCGGCTCCACCCGGCGCAGCTCGGCGAACTCCGGCAGGGGCACGCGGCTGTGCAGCAGGTCCGGGTCGGTGAAGTCGAACCCCTCGGGCAGCGCGGGACAGGACATGGCGGCTCCCACCACTCGTACCGACTCTGATTCTGACGGCTCGTCAGCTGTGCGGAGTTGCGGTGACGGTAGTAACGGGTTCTATAAGTAGCAAGGGGCACGGGCCCCCCAATTACCCGCACGACTCTTGCGGTCGGCGAGCAGCCCTCAGCACACTGCTGACAGAACTAGAACGCGTACTAGTTCCGCGTAGCCTCCCGGAGAGGACCCGCACCCATGGCTGCCGAACCCGTGATCGTCGAAGCCGTACGCACCCCCATCGGCAAGCGCGGCGGCGCGCTCGCCAACCTGCACCCCGCCTACCTCCTGGGCGAGACCTACCGCGAACTCCTCGGCCGCACCGGCATTCCGGCCGACTGCGTCGAGCAGATCGTCGGCGGCACGGTCACCCACGCCGGCGAGCAGTCCATGAACCCCGCACGCACGGCCTGGCTCACGATGGGGCTCCCCTACGAGACGGCCGCGACGACCGTCGACGCGCAGTGCGGGTCCTCCCAGCAGGCCTCCCACATGCTGGCCAACATGGTCGCCACGGGCGTGATCGACGTCGGCATCTCCTGCGGGGTCGAGTCGATGTCCCGGGTGCCGCTCGGGTCGGGCTCGAAGCACGGGCCGGGCAAGCCGTTCCCCGACGAGTGGAACGTGGACCTGCCGAACCAGTTCGAGGCCGCCGAGCGCATCGCCCGCCACCGTGGCCTGACCCGGGAGAACGTCGACGCCCTGGGCCTCGCCTCCCAGGAGCGGGCCGCCCACGCCTGGGCGGAGGAGCGCTTTAAACGAGAGACGTTCGCGGTCCAGGTGCCGACGACGGAGGAGGAGCAGTACGCCGGGCAGGGCATGTGGCGTCTGGTCGACAAGGACGAGGGCCTGCGCGACACGACGGCGGAAGCGCTGGCCGCGCTGAAGCCGATCATGCCGACGGCGGTCCATACGGCCGGCAACTCGTCCCAGATCTCCGACGGAGCGGCGGCGATCATGTGGGCGTCGAAGAGGATGGCTCGCGCCCTGAAGCTGAGGCCCCGGGCCAGGATCGTGGCCCAGGCGCTTGTGGGTTCCGACCCTCACTTCCACCTCGACGGGCCGATCGACGCGACCAAGGCGGTGCTGGGCAAGGCCGGAATGTCCCTCAAGGACATCGACCTGGTGGAGATCAACGAGGCGTTCGCGTCGGTCGTCCTGAGCTGGGCGCAGGTCTTCGAGCAGGACCTGGAGAAGGTGAACGTGAACGGTGGCGCGATCGCGCTCGGGCACCCGGTGGGAGCCACCGGGGCCCGGCTCGTCACGACGGCGCTTCATGAACTGGAGCGCGCGGACAAGGAGTTCGCGCTGATCACGATGTGCGCGGGGGGCGCCTTGGCCACCGGCACGATCATTCAGCGGTTGTAGTCGTCGTCCAGTTGACGAAGGTGGTGAAGGTGGCGGGGTCGAGGGTGAGGATCGGTCCCGCCGGGTTCTTGGAGTCGCGTATTGCGATGGTGACCTGCGGGATCTCGGCGACTTCGAGGCACTGACCGCCCTGGTCGCCGCTGTACGTCGACTTACGCCACTGAATCCCCGCCGGAATCGCGTTGGTGATGGCCGGTTACTGGTTGGGTGACCAGTGGGAGGTCGTGGAGACCTACGTCGGGATTTTTTCCAAGGTGGTACTTGTCCTGGTGGTCGTCGCCCTCGTGGCGTACGTGGCCATACGGCTGCGTGGCCGCAACCGTCCCCGGCACCGCCGCCCTTCATGACCCACCACCAGCACTCCCGCACGATGGTTGCGCCTCCCGCACCACCTGAGCGATCTTGCTCCGCATGCGCAGCCGCACTACGCTCGGCCCCCGTGCAGGGGGACTCCGGCGAGGACGACGCCACGCCCATTCGGCCACCCTCCTGGCCGAGTCGGAGCATCGGTGCGCTCCTCGGCTGTGCCACGGCCTTGCTCGGCTCCCTTTACTTCCTCGGTGTCGGCACCGCCCTCGGCCCCTTTCTGCTGTGGCCGCTCACCCGGACCAGCGCCCTCGACATCCTCATGGCGGGAGCCCGCCGGTTGACGGTCCTGGAGCGAGCTCGCCGGTCCGCCTTCTTCGGCGACCGCTTCCCCGAGCACTACGAGGTGTCCGGCCAGAAGATCCTGCGCTACCTGGCGGTCCGCTCGCTCGCGGGACTGGTGTGCAGTGCCGTCGTCGCCCTGCTCGCCTTCGGTGTCGTCCTGGCGGGAGTGCTCATGGGAGGCATGCTCCAGGGAAGCCTCCGCTGGCACAACGTGTTGGGGCAGGTGGTCCTCGGCGGGGTCCTGCTGTTCCTCGACCTGCAGGGGCTGCGCTCGCTCGCCGAGCTGGACGCGCGGATGGCCCGTGAGTGCTTCGGCCCCTCCGAGCAGGAGCTGCTGCGGCAGCGCGTCCACGAACTGGCGGCCAGCCGGGCGGCGGTCGTACAGGCCGTGGACGCCGAACGCCGACGCATCGAGCGGGATCTGCACGACGGGATCCAGCAGCGCGTGGTGGCACTCGCCACGCTGCTCGGCCGGGCCCGCCGGGGCCGCGGCGACCCCGGGCGCGCGGACGCACTGATGCGCCAAGCACACCAGGAATCCCAGGACATCCTCGCGGAGCTGCGCGCAGTGGCCTGGCGTGTCTATCCCTCGGCGCTGGACAGCCTGGGGCTCAAGGAGGCGCTGGGCGGCGTGTCCGAGCGGTGCAGCATCCCCGTCCGCACGGAGTTCGAGGTTGGTGGCGAACTGCCGCAACCAGTGGAGACCGCTGCGTACTTCGTGGTGTCGGAGGCCGTGACCAACGCGGCCAAGCACTCCCGTGCCACGGCCGTCTCTGTGCGGGTGGTGCTGCGTGGCAGAGTGCTCGCGGTGCGGGTCCAGGACAACGGCAAGGGCGGCGCGAACCCTTCGGGCAGCGGGCTGAGCGGGCTGCACAGTCGGGTGGCCGCGCTGGATGGCATCCTGCGCGTCGACAGCCCCGAAGGGGGCCCCACCACCATCACCGCGGAGCTGCCATGCGCCTGATGATCGCCGAGGACTCGACCCTGCTGCGCGAGGGGCTGGTCCGGCTCCTCGCCGAAGAGGGCCACGAGATTCTGGGCGCGTTCGGTGACGCCGGCCCTCTGGTGGAGGAGATGACCTTGCGGCGACCTGACGTCGTCGTCCTCGACATTCGGATGCCTCCGACCCACACCGACGAGGGCCTGCGTGCGGCGCTGGACATCCGCGAGCGGTGGCCGGAAATCGGCGTACTGCTGCTGTCCCAGCACATCGAGCGCAACTATGCGGCGCAGCTGCTGGCCTCCACTGCGGAACGGGTGGGATACCTCCTCAAGGACCGAGTCGCTCAGGTCGAGGAGTTCCTGGACGCGTTGGAACGCATCCATGCGGGCGGCGCCGCCATCGATCCCGAGGTGGTGCGCCAGCTGGTCATCCGCACGACGCACGGGGATCCTCTGACCCGCCTCACGCCCCGCGAACGCAGTGTCCTGGAAGCCCTGGCCCAGGGCCACACCAACACGGCGATCGCACACAAGCTGCACATCTCCCTGAGCTCGGTGGAGAAGAACCTCAACATGATCTTCGACAAGCTGGAACTGTCGCACACCACCGGTTACAGCCGGCGGATCCTGGCGGTCCTGAGATATCTGGAGTCGTAGGACGCCGACCGCACATGTCGTGGCCGTCTTCAGCAGGAGCTGACTCCCCGACGGACATAGACGACCACCTCCGCCCCATGCACCCTCGTCCGCTCACACACCACGAACTGCGCCCGCAGCCTCCGGCGTTTGACCTCCTCCTCGGGGAAGCCGTCGAGCGGCTGCCCGGGCGGATCCTGGAGGGCGACGATGCAGTCGGCCGCCAGGATGTGGCGGCGGATCTCGGCGCCAGCGAGCTCGGTGCCGTACAGCGTGCGGGAGACCGCCGGGGGCTTGGCGAGCGCGAGGTCGTCGAGGCGGTCGTAGATCTCGGGGTAGGACAGGAGCCATTCGCGGCGCCGGGACGGCATGAACAGGACCCCGCCGCCGTGGTGCGCCTGCCGCTCCACCACCCGGGCGACCGCGACCACGTCGTCCTTGCGGCTCTCGGGCGAGCGGGCCAGCAGCGACCACGGCAGCAGGACCGCGACCGCCGCCCCGGCCAGCAGACACGTCGTCAGCACCCGGGCGACGGGGGCGAGTCGGTGCCGTTGGCCGATAGCCCGCGCCAGGGCGGTCCCGACGGGCAGGGCCAGGCCTGTCATGCCGTACAGCACGTACCGGTCGACGTACCACGGCTTGACCAGCGAGATCGTCATCAGCAGACCGGCCGGGGCGATGAGCAGCGGCAGGGCGAGGCGGGTCAGGGAGACGGCCCCGGGGGCGCCCACGCGCAGGAGGAGCCGGCACAGCGCCACGGCCGCCGCCGAGAGCGCCGCAGCAGCCACGCGCTCAGGCTCGGAGGTCCGAGCCAGCCCAGCTGTGCCTCCGCCTGCCCGGCGCTGATCACCGCCAGAGGCAGGAGCTCGCCCCCACGGCGGCGGCCGCGAGCGCCCATCGCCACGCGTCCCGGCGTGCCGGGCCGGACCGCCACAGCGTCAGCCCGTGGGCCACGAGCGCCAGCGCGGCGAACTCGTGCAGCCAGGAGGCGAGTACGAGCGTCAGGGCGTACGCCGTCCACCAGCGGGCGCGGGGGTCGGTGGTGGCGCGCAGGAGGAGGTACGTCGCCCAGGTGACGCCCGCGGTGACCAGCGCGTACGAGCGGCCCTCCTGCGCGTACTGCTGGATGAGGGGCAGCACCGCGAAGACGAGTCCCGTGAGGGTGCCGGCCCGGGTCCGGCCAGCCGGGTGCCGATCGCCCCGACTCCGGCCGCGGCGCGGGCGGTTGCCACCACCGAGGGCAGCCGGAGGGCGACCAGGCCGCCCTCCCACACGGCGAACACGGCGTGACATGGGCATGCAATACAGGCCGTGCACGGCGTCGATCTGGCCCAGCAGACCCCACAGTCAACCCGGTGACCGGTGGGCGACCTGGTAGGTGACGGACGTCGCGCAACATGCTGTCCTGCCGCTCGATTCCCCACAGGCCGAGGGCGAGGGCGGCCAGTGCGGGAACAGCGGCCGGAAGCGGCCGTCTCCACCGGACCGCCCACCGGCCCGCCCGCGGGGACGGCCGGGGCGGCGCGGGGCGTGGGCCGCGTGCGCCCGGGATCGTGCCCGTGGTGTCCAGGTGCTGAGTGATGGCTGCATCCGCGGGCGTGGATGTGCGTGACCCGGTTCATGAGAGCACAGAGCCCCCGTCGGGATGCCTTCACACGGAGCTCGTCGACCGGCCGGTGCTCGCATTCGCCGCCCGGGACTCCTGCCGCGGGTCGGCGGTGGCCGGCCGCGGCCCCGTCAGTACGTACACGAGCCCGAAGCCGGCCCCGACCACCAGGGCCCCGCCCACCGCGTCCAGCACCCAGTGGTTCGCCGTCGCGACGATCGCGGACACGGTGAGCAGCGGGTGCAGCAGCCCCAGGACCTTGATCCACCACTGGCGCGCCAGGACGGCGATCACGATGCCGCACCACAGCGACCAGCCGAAGTGCAGGGACGGCATCGCCGCGTACTGGTTGGTCAGGGCCGTGAGCGTGCCGTAGTAGGGCTGGGAGAAGTCCTGGACGCCGTGGACGGTGTCGATGAAGCCGAGCGCCGGCATCAGCCGGGGCGGGGCCAGCGGGTAGAGCCAGAAGCCGACCAGGGCGAGCAGGGTGGCGAGGCCCAGGGCGGACCGGGCCCAGCGGTAGTCGGCGGGGCGGCGCCAGTACAGGAGGGCGAGGACGGTCAGCGGGGCGGCGAAGTGGAAGGACTCGTAGTAGAAGTCGAAGAAGTTCCGCAACCGGTCGATCCCGACGACCGTGTGGTTGGCCCAGTGCTCGATGTCGATGTGCAGGGCGCGTTCCAGGCCGAGGATCTGCCGGCCGTTCTCCTCGGCCTCGGCCCGGCCGGCCGAGAAGCTGCCCCGGTGGCGGCGAGCCGGACGTGGGAGTAGGCGGCGTAGGTGACCCGGATGAGGAGGAGCTCCAGGAGGAGGTTCGGTCTGGTGAGGACCCGGCGCAGGAAGGGCACGAGCGGGATGTGTCTGAAGCGGGCCGGGGCGGTGGGGGCGTACTCGGTCGGCAGCGGCGACTGGTAGTACGGGCAGGTGCGGGAGAGGAACGGCACGGCCGTGGCGGCGGCGAGGGCGGCGAGCAGGACGAGGTTGGTGCGCAGCGGGTCCAGCGACGGCATGTCCGGCAGCATCATCCTGGCCGGCAGGGTCATGACCAGGACGACGGCGACCGGCCAGACGTACCGGTCACAGGCGCGTCTGCCGGCCCGGCCGACGACCGCGAGCAGCACCCACAGCAGCTGGTGCTGCCAGGCGGCGGGCGAGACGACGATCGCGGCGCAGCCGGTGACCGCGACGGCGAGGAGGAGCTGGCCGTCGTCGAAGTAGCGCACGGCCCGGCGCAGGGCCAGGACGGCGACGGCCGCGCCGAGCGCCAGGAAGAGCGCGACCTCCAGGGGGCCGTTCAGGCCGAGCCGCAGCAGGGCGCCGTGCAGGGACTGGTTGCCGAGGTCGTCGGCCCGGCCGCCGAGGCCGACGCCGGCCATGTGGTGGACCCAGTAGGTGTGGGAGTCGTGCGGCATCGCGGCCCAGGCGAGCGCGGTGCAGGCGGCGAAGGTGACGCCGGTGGAGAGCGCGGCGCGTCTGCGGCCGGTGAACCACAGCAGGGGCGTGAAGAGCAGCAGGGTGGGCTGGAGCGCGGCCGCGACGCCGATCAGCAGGCCGCTGGTCCGCTGGCCGTGGGCGACGAAGCAGCCCAGCAGGACGAGCAGGACCGGGATGATGCTGGTCTGACCGAGCCACAGGGTGTTGCGGACCGGCAGGGACAGCATGAGCAGGCCGATGGCGACGGGGGCGGCCAGCAGGGTCGTGCGGCGGCCGAGGGGCTGGGGCAGGGCGCGGGCGGCGACCAGGCCGAGGGCGACGACCAGCAGCAGCGTGCCGAAGGTCCAGCCCCAGCCGAGGGCCTGTTCGGCCGCACGGGTGAGGGGCTTGAGGACGAGGCCGCCGAAGGGGGTGCCGGTGAAGCGGGTGGAGTCGTAGAGCGAGCCGGTCACGTGCAGCACGCCGTTCGGCCCGAGCCAGGTCTCCAGGTCCGTCAGCCGCTCCCCGCGGGGGCTGCCGAGGACGACGGCCGCCTGCCGTGCGGCGAGGGCCGCGACGATCAGCCACAGTCCGAGGCAGGCGATGCGCAGGCGTGCGTGGGCCCCGCCGACGGCTGTCGCTTCGAAGGCTTCCGCCGGTCGTCCGCTGCGTTCCGCGTTCGTCACGCCCCCTTGGCCTCCCGCCCCACACGTCACCCCCGGGAGGAGGACGTGGGCTACCCCCGGTTCACCTGACGTCCGTCCTCACTTTTCCGGACGACGATAGTCCGCGAGGGGTGGAGTTGCCTCTCATCGACGCGAGAAGGATCACATCAAGATCCTGTGGGAACCGCTCCCGGACGGGCATACGTGCCTGCATAGCCGGTGTTTAGATGCACCCTGCAACGAAAGGCGTACCGCCCGTAAAGGGCCTTTGCCCGCCTATCGTCGCTTTTCGGCCCGTACGACAGCGCCGCCGCGCGGACCGCGTCCCTGTCCCCGTCGAAAGGTAGGCGAGCGAGTCTTGTCGACTGCCTCAGTCGTCGTTCCCGCGTCCGGCCTGAAGAGCCGCGCGGCGAAATCCACCGACACCACCGTCACCGACCCCGCGCTCGTCAAGCGCGCCGTGAAGGCGGCCGCGCTGGGCAACGCGATGGAATGGTTCGACTTCGGTGTCTACAGCTACATCGCGGTCACGCTGGGCAAGGTCTTCTTCCCGTCGGGCAACCCCACCGCGCAGCTGCTCTCCACGTTCGGCGCCTTCGCCGCGGCCTTCCTGGTCCGCCCCCTCGGCGGCATGGTCTTCGGCCCGCTCGGCGACCGCGCCGGCCGCCAGAAGGTCCTCGCGTTCACCATGATCATGATGGCCGCGGGCACCTTCGCCATCGGCCTGATCCCGTCGTACGCGACGATCGGTGTCGGCGCGCCGATCCTTCTCCTCGTGGCCCGCCTCGTGCAGGGCTTCTCCACCGGCGGCGAGTACGCGGGTGCCTCCACGTTCATCGCCGAGTACGCCCCCGACAAGCGGCGCGGCTTCCTCGGCAGCTGGCTGGAGTTCGGCACCCTCGCCGGCTACATCGGCGGCGCGGGCCTGGTCACGGTGATGACCGCCCTGCTCTCCGCCGACGACCTGACCTCCTGGGGCTGGCGCATCCCGTTCCTGATCGCGGGCCCGATGGGCATCATCGGCCTCTACCTGCGGCTGCGCCTGGAGGAGACCCCGGCGTTCGCGGCCGAGGTCGAGAAGGCCGAGACCAACCGCCCCAAGGTGCCGCTGCGCGAGATGATCACCGGCCAGTGGCGTGCGCTGCTGCTCTGCGTCGGCCTGGTGCTGGTCTTCAACGTCACCGACTACATGCTGCTGTCGTACATGCCGAGCTACCTCACCGGTCAGCTCCACTACGACGAGACGCACGGCCTGCTCGTCGTCCTCGGCGTGATGGCCCTGATGATGATCGTCCAGCCGTTCGCCGGCGCGCTGACCGACCGGGTCGGCCGTCGCCCGGTGATCGCCACCGGCTGCGCGGGCTTCCTGCTGCTGTCGGTCCCGGCCCTGCTGCTGATCCGCGAGGGCAGCCTGCTCGCGGTCGCGCTCGGCATGGGAGCCCTCGGCCTGCTGCTGGTCTGCTTCACGGCGGCGATGCCCTCGGCGCTCCCGGCACTGTTCCCGACGAAGGTCCGCTACGGCTCCCTGTCCATCGGCTTCAACGTCTCCGTGTCCCTGTTCGGCGGCACGACGCCGCTGGTGGTCACGGCCCTGATCGGCGCGACCGGGAACATGATGATGCCCGCGTACTACATGATGGCCGCGGCCGTCATCGGCGGTTTCGCGGTGTGGCGCATGGCCGAGTCGGCGGGGCGTCCGCTGCCGGGTTCGGCTCCGTCGGTGACCGGCTGAGACACGCCGGGCCACATCCCACTGACAGCGAAGCGGTGCACCACGTATCTTCGTCACCGCCACTAGTTAGGCATGCTAACTATACGTACGAAAGGTAGAGGTGCATGAGCGAATCGCACGTCTGGGACGAGGTCGACGCCTACTTCACCGCCCGCCTCGCCCCGGACGACGAAGCCCTGGCGGCCGCCCTGCGCGACAGCGACGCCGCCGGACTTCCGCACATCAACGTGGCGGGCAACCAGGGCAAGCTCCTCCAGCTCCTGGCCCAGATCCAGGGCGCCCGCCACATCCTGGAGATCGGCACGCTCGGCGGCTACAGCACCATCTGGCTGGGCCGCGCCCTGCCCGCCGACGGACGGCTGGTCTCCCTGGAGTACGACCCCAAGCACGCCGAGGTCGCCGTCCGCAACATCGCCCGCGCCGGCCTGGACAAGCTCGTCGAGGTCAGGGTGGGCCCGGCCCTGGAGTCGCTGCCCAAGCTGGCCGACGAGAACCCGCCCCCCTTCGACCTGGTCTTCATCGACGCCGACAAGGTCAACAACCCGCACTACGTGGAGTGGGCCGTGAAGCTCACCAGCACGGGCAGCCTGATCGTCCTCGACAACGTCGTCCGCGGCGGCCGCGTGACCGACGCGGCGAGCACGGCCCCGGACGTGACGGGCACCCGCGCCGCGATCGAACTGATCGGCAGCCATCCGCGGTTGAGCGGAACGGCGATCCAGACGGTCGGCATGAAGGGGTACGACGGGTTCGCGCTGGCACGGGTGCTGGCGTGAGCCCCGGCGTCACACCTCGTGGTAGAAGCCCACGTTGACGCTGCGCGGGGCGGTGCGGTCCTGGACGACGACCTCGCCGCTGCCGCCCCTGGGCAGCGGGACGGTGCCGCCGTAGCCGAGGGGCTGGGCGTACTCCCCGACCATGAGCCGGACTTCGGAGGAAGGGTCGGGCTGGGAGCCGCGTAGCCAGGTCAGCTGCCAGGTCCCGTCGGCCCCGCACAGGAACTCCAGGTGGACGCGGGAGACGAACAGCCAGTCGTCCGGTGTCGAGAGCCGGCACACCGACTTGTCGCGGCCCACCCGCAGCACGGCACCCGGCTCGCTGGGCGCGTCGGCCATGAGCATGCCGGCCGTGGCACCCTCCTCCGCCGCGGACACGGCGGCCATGGTGAGTTCGAGCACGTGCGCTCCTCCTGAGACGTCCTGGGTGGGTCTGCAAGCCCGCCGCATGATAAAACGCCCGGCTGCGCGGTGTCCGGCACAATGGGTTCATGACCGAGCGAAAGCCACCCGGCGTCGACTTCGAGTCCTGGGTCGACAAGCAGATCCGTGACGCGGAGACACGCGGCGAGTTCGAGCGGTTGCCGGGGGCGGGCAAGCCGCTGCCGGCCGATGTGGACGCCGCCTACGACGAACTCTGGTGGGTCAAGCGGAAGATGGCCCGCGAGGGCATCTCCGTCCTGCCGCCGACGCTGGCGCTGCGCAAGGAGGCGGAGGACGCACTGTCGGCCGCGTACGCGGCTCCGTCGGAGCAGGCTGTCAGGAAGATCATCGGCGAGATCAACGACAAGATCCGCGACATGATGTTCAAGCCGCCGCCCGGCCCCCCGCTGGGCAAGAAGCCGTACGACGTCGAGGACGTCGTACGGCAGTGGCGGGAGCGCCGGGCGGACAAGTGAGCGGGGCCGCTCCGCTCACACGTGGAGCAGCCGTTCCGCCAGCTCCCGGTAGTCCTTCAGGGCCAGACGGAGCTGCTCGGTGTCGCCGCTCGACACGGGCTTGCCCTCGCCGCCCTCCACGGACTGCCAGGAGTGGCGCAGGGTGCGGCGGCGCTGCGTCACGGCCTCGGTGAACCGGGCCGTGATCTCCTCCAGCACGTGGTCGGCCTCCTCGACGGCGGCCCGGGGCGCGTCGACGAACTCGGCGACGGCGTGGCGCAACTGCGAGACGAGTTTGTCGGACTCGTCGTGGGGGAGCAGGTGCGTGCTGCGTGTTCCGGGGGTCCCGGCGGTTTCAGCAGTCCCCTTTCCGGTGGCGCGGTCCGTCGAACTGTCGATGCCGTGCGGCGTCGTGCCGTGGCCGGTGCCCAGGGCGGTCTCGCCGCGGGCGTCGGGACCGACGGAGCCGCGGGCGTCGAGGCCGGCGGAGCCGCGGGTGCCGGGCCGGCGGGGCCTTGGGCGTCGGGACCGGCGGAGCCGCGGAGGCCCGGGTCGGCAGAGCCGCGGGCGGCAGGGGTGTCATCGCCGGGCGGTCGGTTCATGTCGGACATCGGATCTCAACTCTCCTTCGCCTGACGTCGGTGGAGCGCCCACGGCACGTGCCCGCCGCGGGCGGCCGGAGCCTTGTGGTCGCCGCTCACCGCAGCCTTGTGCCGTCCGCCGTCGTGGCGTCCGCCCAGGTGTGGGCCTGCGGCGTGGCCTCCGCCGTCATGGCGGGCCGGCCGCACCAGCTCCTCGAACAGGGCGCGGGCCGCCACCATGGCCTCACGCATGTCTTCCGTACCGGTGCCGCCCTCCCGGGCGTCGTCCGCGCGCAGGTGTGCCGCGCGGTGCACGCGCCGGTAGCCGTCCACGTGGTGGGCGTGGTGCACGGACAGCGCGGCGAGCTGTTCCTCGTACTGCCCGCCGTCCGGGAAGCCCCGGGCACCGGCGAGCTCCGCGAGCAGCCGGTCCGCCTCGGCGACCGCCTCCCGCGGCGAGTCGACGAACCGCTCCTGGGCGGCCGTCCAGCGCGCCTCGTACTGCTCGCGCTGCGCCGGTTCAAGCGCTCGTTCGCGCAGGTCACCGTGGCGTTCCACGCGCTCGGCGAGCTCGCGCTCGGCGGCCTTGGTGTCGCCGTCGTGCCGGGCGACGGCCAGGTCGTACTCGGGTCCGAAGCGCCGCTTCAGGCTCGGGCCGCGCCGAGCCCCTCGGGCGCGCAGGGTCATGACGGCCGCGATGATGACGACGACCGCCACGATCACGATCAGAGCAATGATCAGGCCAGTGGACATGAATGCCTTCCGGGTTCTCGGCCCAACCGGCTCTCCTCGCGAGCCGGTTCGCCGACCGGGTAGCCCGGAAGCAGGCCCCCAAACGGCGCCCGGGCCGCCCCGGGGCGCGGAGGCCCCGGGTAATTCGGTTGCGGCCCCGGTACGGCACCCGCCGAGAATGCCGGTCATGACCTGGACCGTGGCCCCGGAACCGCACGACTCCCCCGTCGCCGCCGCCCTGTGGCGGGCGTACTACACCGAGGTCAGCGACCGCTGGTACCTGCTCCACGAGGGGCGCCGGACCGACCCGGACGAGCTGGAGCGGGAGATCGCCAACCAGCCGGGTGCCGAACTCGCGTTGCCGCACGGGCAGTTGCTGGTCGCCCGGTACGGCGGTGAGCCGGCCGGCACCGCGGGCGTACGGCTGCTGGACGGCACGACCGCCGAGCTCAAGCGGGTCTTCCTGCACGCGTCCATGCGCGGCAAGGGCGGCGCCGCGCTCCTGGTCGGGACCGCCGAGAACGCCGCCCGCGCGCTCGGCGCCGGCCGGATAGTCCTCGACACCCGCGGCGACCTCGTCGAGGCCCGCGCCCTCTACGCCCGGCTCGGCTACACGGAGACCGAGCCGTACAACGACAACCCGTACGCCGAGCACTGGTTCACCAAGCACCTCACCTGAACCACCCTTGTTCAGCCGACCCGCTCCACCGGCCGCTCGGCATACGGCCGCTCCCGCCGTGAGCCGCACAGTTCGCCGTTCAGCTCCCGCACGAGCTGCACCAGATCGGTCGGCCGGTCCGGCCCCCACCAGTCGCCGAGCAGCCCGGCGAGAGACTCCTCGCGGGCCTGTGCCAGCCGCTCGGCGACCTCGCGTCCCCGGTCGGTCAGGACCATGTCGAGGCCCGTGCGCACGGCGAGCCTCCGCTCCTCGACCTGCCGGGCGGCCTCCATGATCACGGGCAGCGACACGGGCATCCACTCGGCCAGCACGGCAGGCTCCACCGAGCCGTACCGCCTGATCCGCAGCAGCAGCCAGCTCGCCGCGGGCAGCAGGTCGTAGCCCGCCCGGGCGGTGATCTTCCGGTAGATCTCGCGCCGCCCCGCGCGGGTGCCGAGCACCGACAGCGCTCGGCACACCTCGTCGTACGAGGACCTCTCGACGGGGTTGCTGGCCAGGGTCTCGGTGACGTCGGGCGCGGTGACCGAGCCGCGCAGCCGGTCCTCCTTCAGGAACCAGGCCAGCACGAAGCCGACCAGCGCGACGGGGGCGGCGTACAGGAAGACGTCCGTGATGGAGACGGCGTACGCGTGCAGGGCCGGCGGGCGCAGGCCGGGCGGCAGGGCGGCGATGCCGCGCGGGTCGGCCTCCAGCGCGGCCACGGAGACGCCGGGCGGCAGCTGTGCTCCCCGCAAGGCGTCCGTGAGCTGGCCGCCGAGCCGGTTCGCGAAGATCGTGCCGAAGACGGCCACGCCGAACGAGGCGCCGATGGAGCGGAAGAAGGTGGCGCCGGAGGTGGCGACGCCCAGGTCCTCGTACGGGACGGCGTTCTGCACGATGAGCACGAGGACCTGCATCACCAGGCCGAGTCCGAGTCCGAAGACGAAGAAGAAACCGCTCAGCTCGGCGGTGGAGCTGTGCTCGTCGAGCTGGTGGAGCAGGAGCAGCCCGAGCGTGGTGACGCCGGTGCCGGCCACCGGGAACACCTTCCAGCGGCCGGTCCGGCTGACGATCTGCCCGGAGGCCGTCGAGGCCAGCAGCAGCCCCAGCACCATCGGCAGCATGTGCACACCGGACATGGTCGGGCTGACACCCTGCACGACCTGGAGGAAGGTCGGCAGGTAGGTCATCGCGCCGAACATGGCGAAGCCGACGACGAAACTGATCACGGCGGCGAGCGTGAAGGTGCGGACGCGGAAGAGCTTCAGAGGCAGGACGGGTTCGGCGGCCCGCCGCTCGACGGCCACGAAGACGACGGCGAGAACGACGCCGAGCACCGCGAGCCCGACGATCTGCGCCGATCCCCAGCCCCAGGTCGTGCCCCCGAGGGAGGCGACGAGCACGAGGCAGGTGGCGACGGCCGCGATCAGGAAGGTACCGAGGTAGTCGATGACGTGCCGCTGCGCCCGGCGCGGGATGTGCAGCACGGCCGCGATCACGGCGAGCGCCACGATCCCGACGGGCAGGTTGACGTAGAACACCCAACGCCAGCTCGCATGCTGGGTGAACAGCCCGCCGAGCAGCGGCCCGAGCACGCTCGTCGCCCCGAACACTGCCCCGAACAGCCCCTGGTAGCGCCCTCGTTCGCGGGGCGGGACGAGATCGCCCACGATGGCCATCGACAGCACCATCAGCCCGCCGCCGCCGAGCCCCTGCACGGCCCGGAAGACGATGAGCTGGGTCATGTCCTGCGCTGTGCCGCACAGCGCGGAGCCGACGAGAAAGATCACGATCGCCGTCTGGAACAGCCGCTTGCGGCCGTACTGGTCGCCGAGTTTGCCCCACAGCGGGGTCGCGGCGGTCGCGGCCAGAAGGTAGGCGGTGACCACCCAGGACAGGTGATCCATGCCGCCGAGTTCGCTGACGATGGTGGGCAGCGCGGTCGACACGATGGTCTGGTCGAGGGCGGCGAGCAGCATTCCGAGGAGCAGGGCGCCGATGGAGACCAGTACGTTCCCGGACACGTGCTCCTGGACGGCGGCGCCCTGGTCCGGCGCCTTCGTGACGTGCGCATGTCCAGCCATGAGACCTCCCGGGGGTCCTGTGACATTTTCCATCGTGACCGGTGTGACGCGGTATGGCCCGCCGAGTCCTTTTGGAAGCCTTCGTTCCGGGGTGCGCCCTCCGCACTGTGGAGAAGATCTGGATAATCTCTGGAGTTCGCGAGGGGAGGGAGGAACGCGTGGAACAGCTGAACGGCCACCCGTGCCCGGAGTGCGGCACGCCCAGACAGCCGGACAACACCCCTTCCTGCACCTGCACCCACCGCGCCGCAGAGGCCCTCCACAACGCCCGCACGACGGAGGCGGCAGCAGCGGAAGACTTCGACCCACTCCGCATCCGCCCCTACGTCGAACTCGCGCCCGACACGCCCACACGGCCCCCTGAGAACGAGGGCACCCCGGGACGCCCCTCTGCGAACGGCCCGGCCGAGCACCCGCACGCGGCGGCGTTACACGCCGAGGCCCCCGCCCAAGCGGGAGAAGGCGCCCCGCGACAAACCCAGGCGGACGGTGCAACCACCTCCCCGCAGGCGGAGGCCTCGCACGTCCACGCCCCCGGGCGGACGACCGACGACGCCCCGAGACGGACCCCCCGGCGGGCGGCCGACGACGCCCCGCCCCCGTCCCAGAACCACCCTGCGGAACCCCTGCGCACCGACGCCCCCGCGCGGGCGGCCGAAGGCGGCGCCCCGCGACGGCCCGTGACGAACCCCGGGCAAGCCTCGCGCGCCCAAGGGGCCCCGTCGCCCTCCCCCGCCGACGCCACCATGCCCCTGCGCCCGGTCGACCCGGACGCGACCACCCTGCTGCCGGCCTCGCCGGACACCTCCGTGCTGCCGGTCTCCCCGCCCACCTCCGTCCTCCCGACGCCCCTGGCCCCCGGGGCGGCCGAGCTCAGCGTCACCGATCTGCGGCTTTTCGCCGGTACGGCAGGACCGGGCCGGGGCCTGCCGGAGCCGGACGAGGCCGGGCGCAGGCCACGGCGTCGGCGGCGTAACGCGCTGCTCGCCGCGGCCGCCGGGGCCTGTGTCGCCGTGGTGGCCGCGGCCGGGTACGCCAGCGGGCTGTTCTCCTACGAGGCGCCGACCCGGGAATCTGCGCTGCCGGACGACCTCCGGGCGAGCGTGCCGGACGCCCCGTCGAGCAGCGCGGCGTCCACACCACCGGCGGAGAGCGCACAGGCCGCGCCGTCAGCCCCCGCGGCACCGCCGCCGCCGGCCACCCGGAGCCCGTCGGCCTCCCCGTCGCCGTCCACGCCGAGCGCCTCACCCAGCCCGTCGCAGTCGGCCACCCCGTCGGCATCCCGGACGTCCGCCCCGGCCAGCCCGGAAAACGTGCCCCCGGGCAACTCCCGCCAGAACGGCGGCCCCACCGTCCTGCGCCTGGGCGACCGCGGCCCGGAGGTCACCGAACTCCAGCTACGGCTGCGCCAGTTGTACCTCTACGACCAGGACACCGACGGCGATTACGACAGCCGGCTCGAGGAGGCCGTCCGCACCTACCAGTGGTCACGCGGCATCCAGACCGACGATCTGGGCGTCTACGACCGGGAGACGCGGGCGAAGCTGGAGTCGGAAACCAAGGAGCCGTGACCGGCCCGACCGCCCTACTGTGACTCCGTGACCACCCAGGTGATCGTTCTCAACGGCGGTTCGAGCTCCGGCAAGTCCGGCATCGTACGGTGCCTGCAAGAGGTGCTGCCGGACCCGTGGCCGGCCTTCGGCGTCGACTCGTTCGTCGAGGCGCTGCCCGCGAAGATGCGGGGCTCGGACGGAGGGATCACCTTCGCGGCGGACGGCGGGGTGAGCGTGGGCGCGGAGTTCCGCGCCCTGGACGCGGCCTGGACCGAGGGCATCGCCGCGATGGCCCGCGCCGGCGCCAGAATCATCGTCGACGACGTCTTCCTCGGCGGACCGCACTCCCAGCAGCGCTGGCAGAAGGCCCTGGACGGACTGGACGTGCTGTGGGTCGGCGTCAGATGCGACAGCGCGGTCGCCGCGGGGCGTGAGATCGCCCGGGGCGACCGGGTCCGGGGCATGGCCGCGTCACAGGCACACCTGGTGCACGAGGGCGTGCGCTACGACCTGGAGGTGGACACCACACACACCGAGTCCCTGGAGTGCGCGCGCACCATCGCCGCCCACGTCTGACCGCCCCCGGCCCTATGTGACCGTAGCGTGCGTCACCCGACGTACAGACGGATCGTCCCGTCCCCCACCGCCTCCACGCGCACCCGCGTGAGGTCGTCCACCACCACGTCCGGCGCGTGGAACGCGGCCCGGGGCCCGACCCCGACCACCGTCATCCCGGCAGCGCGCCCGGCCGCTATCCCGGCCCCGGAGTCCTCGAACACGACACAGTCCGCGGGCGCCACACCCAGTTCGGCGGCGCCCTTCAGAAAGCCCTCGGGGTCGGGCTTGCTCGCCCCGACGGACTCCGCGGTCACTCGCACCTCGGGCACGTCCAGCCCGGCCGCGGCCATCCGCGCCGTCGAGAGCGGAACGTCGGCGGAGGTCACGAGCGCGTGCCGCAGCCCCCGCAGCGAGACGAGGAACTCCCGAGCCCCGGGGACCGGGACGACACCCTCGGTGTCGGCCGTCTCCTCGGCGAGCATCCGGGCGTTGTCCGCGTAGTTCTGCTCCATCGGCCGGCCGGGCAGCAGCAGCGCCATCGACGCGTATCCCTGCCGTCCGTGGACGACCTTCATGACCTCGTCCGCGTCGAGCCCGTGCCGCTCGGACCAGCGCCGCCAGACACGTTCGACCGAGGCGTCGGAGTTGACGAGGGTGCCGTCCATGTCCAGCAGGAGGGCGCGGGCGGTGAGCACGGCGGTGGCCGTCATCGGCAGCTCCAAGGCTCAGGGCGCGGACGAGGGCACACGGCAGCCCCCGGAGGACAAGGCGGCCCCGCCCGCCGGTCAGGGAAAACGGGCGAGGGCCACTTTGTTTCTCCACGGTACAAAACATCCCCGGATCGCGCCAGGGCCCCAGCAGACGTTCACCCACCGTTCAGCTCGCGCCGGGTGACCCGGTCGCCCCGGCTCCCCCGGCTCACCCGGTCACGGCCTCCCACAGGCTCCACACCCCGAGAACCAGCATCACCAGCGCCGCGATCTGCGTGATCAGCCGCAGCGGCACCTTCTTCACCAGCGCCTTTCCGCCGACGATGCCGATCCCGGCCACCGCCCACAGCGCGAGCACCGCGCCCAGGCCGACGGAGAGCGGATCGTCGTAGCGGGCGGCCAGGTTCGCGGTCATGATCTGGGTGAGATCGCCGAACTCGGCGACCAGGATGAGCATGAACCCGGCGCCCGAGACCTTCCAGAAGGACTGGTTCTCCGGCTTGCGGACCTCCGCGTCGCCATCGGCCCCGCCCTTCTGCAGCAGCAGCATCGCGGCCCCGCCGAGGAAGAGCACACCCGTGAGCGCGTGCACGATCTGCTGCGGCAGCAGCGTCAGCACACTGCCGGCCGCGACGGCGAGAGCGACGTGCAGCGCGAACGCGGCGGCGACACCGGCGAAGACGTAGGAGGCGCGATAGCGGGTGCCGAGGACGAGGCCGGCCAGGGCGGTCTTGTCCGGCAGTTCGGCGAGGAAGACGACGCCGAAGACGACGGCCGTCACGGTCAGGCTGATCAAGGGTTCCTCAATCGGTCGGGGCTGCCCCACCGAGAGTGCTGAGCCTGTCGAAAATTTCCGACGCGACACCTCGGCACGGCAGCACACTCGGCACCCGTGCCGTGGGGCACGGGCGTGCACTGCTTGCCGAAGGTCTCGCCGGCGGGGCCCCTGGACGGACCAGCAGGACCTGCCTCCGGGCGCCGGCTCAGGCGGGCTGAGCAGTATGTCGACGGTCCGGCGAAGAGCTACTCCCCTTCTGCGCCGTCCATGGTACGCGACACCCCTGGAGCAAAAAGTTCCGTCTTGAATCTTGTCATGTCATGGACGCGTCACTAACTTCTCACCGGGCGCACACCTCCCCGCAACACGGCGCGACGAGCATTCCCTCGCTCGCAGCCCAACGCCCCCACCCCACAAGGGAGTTCGCATGCCGAAGTTCTACGCGCGTCGACGGCTCAGCATACTCGCGGGCCTCACCGGTCTCATAGCCTCGGCCGGCCTGCTCAACGGCCCGGCCGCCTCCGCCGCCCTCCCCACCCCCGTCAGCGGGGCCACCGCCCGCTCCTACCTCGCCTCGCTCACCGTGGCCACCGAGGACCGCACCGGCTACAACCGCGACCTCTTCCCGCACTGGATCACCCAGTCCGGCTCCTGCAACACCCGCGAGGTCGTCCTCAAGCGCGACGGTTCGAACGTCCAGCAGGACTCCTCCTGCGCCGCCACCAGCGGCAGCTGGTACTCCCCCTACGACGGCGCCACCTGGTCCGCGGCCTCCGACGTCGACATCGACCACCTGGTCCCGCTGGCCGAGGCCTGGGACTCCGGCGCCGACTCCTGGACCACCTCCCGCCGCCAGTCCTTCGCCAACGACCTGACCCGCCCGCAGCTCATCGCGGTCACCGACAACGTCAACCAGGCCAAGGGCGACCAGGACCCGGCCACCTGGATGCCCTCCCGGACGACGTACCGCTGCACCTATGTCCGCGCCTGGGTGCAGGTGAAGTACTACTACGGCCTCTCGGTCGACTCGGCCGAGAAGTCCGCGCTCCAGAACTACCTCGCGAACTGCTGACACACGGGATTCCGTGTCGGAACCTCCCCGCTGACCTCCGTCGTTCCGTACCGTACGGGGCGACGGAGAGGGGACCACGATGGCCGGACTGCGGCTCGGACCGCTGCTGAGGTACACCGACGGCTCGTCCGCGACCGTATGGGTCGAGACGAGCCGTCCGTGCACGGCCGCGGTGCGCTGCGCCGACAGCGCCGGCGGCACGGCCCCGACCTTCCAGATCGCGGGCCACCACTACGCGCTGATCCCGGTGACGGGCCTCACGGCCGGTACGTCCACGACGTACGAGGTCCTCCTCGACGACACACGCGTGTGGCCGCTGGCCGACTCCCCCTTCCCGCCCTCGGTGATCTGCGCGCCGGACGGCGAGGGCGGCCTCCGCGTCGCCTTCGGCTCCTGCCGCTGGGCCGCCCCTCCGGCCGGCGGGCACGACCCCGTGGGCCCGGACGCCCTGGACGCGCTGGCGACCCGCCTCGTGGCCGACCCGGAGGGCGAGCGGCCCGACGTCCTGCTGCTGCTCGGCGACCAGGTGTACGCCGACGAGACCTCCGACAGCACCCAGCGCTGGCTGTCGGCCCGCCGGGACCTGGGCGACCCGCCGGGCAGCGGGGTCGCGGACTACGAGGAATACACGCACCTCTACTACGAGTCGTGGCTCGATCCCCGCATCCGCTGGCTGCTGTCCACCGTGCCCAGTTTCATGATCTTCGACGATCACGACGTCGTCGACGACTGGAACACCTCCGCCGCCTGGCTCGCCGACATGCGGGCCACCGACTGGTGGCGGGAGCGGCTGCTGAGCGGCCTGATGTCGTACTGGGTCCACCAGCACCTGGGGAACCTCTCGCTGGAGGAACTGGCGGCCGACCCGGTGTACGAGGGCGTCCGCAAGGTCCCCGACGGCACCGACGTGCTGCGCGCCTTCGCCGCCCGGGCCGACGCCGACCCGGCCGCGGCCCGCTGGAGCTACCGGCGCGACTTCGGGCGCGTCCGCCTGGTGATGGTCGACAGCCGGGCGGCCCGGGTCCTCGACGAGGACAGCCGCGCGATGCTCGTCCCGGGCGAGGACGCCTGGCTGCGCGAGCAGGTGCTGGACAGCCCCGGGTCATACGATCACCTCCTCCTCGGCACCTCGCTGCCCTGGCTGCTGCCGCATCTGGTGCACGACGCCGAGGGCTGGAACGCGGCGCTGTGCCGGGGCGAACGGGGCGAGCGCTGGGCGCGGATCGGGGAGAAGGTGCGGCGGGCCGCCGACCTGGAGCACTGGTCGGCGTTCCCCGAGTCGTTCGCCGGGTTGGCGGAGCTGATCGCCGAGGCCGGCTCGGGGCGGGACGCCCCGGCGACGGTGTGCGTCCTGTCCGGGGACGTGCACCACGCCTACATCGTCGAGCCCTCGTGGCCCGGGCCGGGCCCCGATGCCCGGGTGGTACAGCTCGTCTGCTCGCCGGTCCACAACTCCGTCCCCACCTCGATCCAAATGGGCTTCCGCATGGGCTGGAACGCGGCGGCACGCGCGCTCGGCCGCTGCCTCGCCCGGCACGGACGCCTTCCCCGGCCGCCGATCGACTGGCGCAAGACGGGCGGTCCGTGGTTCGGCAACCAGCTCATGACCCTGACCCTGCGCGGCCGCTCGGCACGGCTGCGACTGGAGCAGGCACGGGCGCGGGAGGGAAAGGGCCCACGTCTGACGACGCTCCTGGACTCCGAGCTTGCCCCCTAACGGGCCCGTTCCGCCCGTTTACCGCTGCTGTGACCGTGATGCTCGTGACGCATCCCACAGCGAGCGTCAATCCTTGGCCACGACCTCGGTTCCCGCTCCCGGCGACGGCATGATGAGGCGGACCGTCCGCTTCCCCATCGACGGACCGCCGAACGCGCCCCACACGCCCGGGAGTCCCACCCTTGCCTGCGTCGACCGAGGAATCCGTACCGGAGGAGTCCCTGCCGGAGGGATCCGTACCCTCCGAGGAACCCGCGCTGCTCTCCGTCGCCCTGGTCGGCGCCGGACCGCGCGGTACCAGCGTCCTGGAACGCCTCTGCGCCTCCGCCCCGGAACTCCTCCCGCCCGGAGCCCGGCTGGCGGTCCATGTGGTCGACCCGGACCCGCCGGGCCCCGGCCGCGTCTGGCGTACCGACCAGTCGCCCGAGTTGCTGATGAACACCGTGGCCTGCCAGGTGACCTTGTTCACCGACGACAGCGTGGACTGCTCGGGCCCGATCCGCCCGGGCCCGAGCCTGTACGAGTGGGCGCGCGGCTCGCTCGGCCCGGACGAGTACCCGACCCGGGCCCACTACGGCCGTTACCTGGAGTGGGTGTTCGCGCGGGTCGTACGGGACGCGCCGGCGACCGTGCGCGTCGAGACGCACCGGGCCCGCGCGGTCCGGCTCGACGACACCCCCGGCGGCCACCAGGCCCTCACCCTCGACGACGGCCGCACCCTGGACGGCCTGTCCGCCGTGGTCCTGGCCCAGGGGCACCTTCCGACGACCGCCGATCCGGCCCAGCGGCGCCTGGCGGCCCACGCCGCACGCCACGGCCTGCGCCACGTCCCGCCCGCCAACCCGGCCGACGTCGACCTGTCCTCCGTACCGCCCGGCGAACCCGTCCTGCTACGCGGCCTCGGCCTCAACTTCTTCGACCACACGGCCCTGTTGACGACCGGCCGGGGCGGCCGATTCGTACGGGACGCCCAGGGCCTGCGCTATCTCCCCTCCGGCCGCGAACCGCGGCTGTACGCCGGTTCCCGGCGCGGCGTCCCGTACCAGGCCCGCGGCGACAACGCGAAGGGGGCGTACGGGCGGCACGTCCCGTTGGTCCTCACACCGGAGGTGATCGCGGGCTTCCGCAAGCGCGCCGACTCCGGGGAGGCGCCCGACTTCCTGGCGGAGATATGGCCGTTGGTCGCGAAGGAGGTGGAGACGGTGTACTGCACCGCGCTGCTCCGGCGGGCCGGAGCCTGCGCGCGACGGTGTCAGGAGTTCACCGATCACTTCCTGTCCGTACCGCACGGCGCCCCCCAAGAGGCGGTGGTGCTCAGCGAGTTCGGCGTGACGGACGCCGGCCGCTGGTCCTGGGAGCGGATCTCCCGGCCGTATGCCGGACGGGACTTCGCGCACCCCGGCGAGTGGCGTGACTGGCTGCTGTCGTACCTGCGCGAGGACGCCGCGCAGGCCGCCCTGGGCAATGTGCGCGGCCCGCTGAAGGCGGCCCTGGACGTGCTGCGCGACCTGCGCAACGAGCTCCGGCTGATCGTCGACCACGGCGGTCTCGCCGGCACCTCCCGCCGTGACCACCTGGACCGCTGGTACACCCCGCTCAACGCCTTCCTGTCCATCGGCCCGCCCCGGCGCCGCATCGAGGAGCTGGTGGCCCTGGTGGAGGCGGGCGTGGTGCGCGTGCTCGGGCCGCGCCTGAAGGTGACGGAGGTGGACGGAGCCTGGGCGGCGCACTCCCCCGACGTGCCGGGTTCGGCCGTCCGTGTGAGAACCCTCATAGAGGCCCGGCTACCGGAAACCGACCTGCGCAAAACAGCCGACGGGCTCCTCGCTGGACTGCTGCGGGCCGGGCAGTGCCGTCCGCACACCGTCGACGGTTATGAGACAGGCGGGTTGGATGTGACACCACGCCCTTATCACCTGATAGACCGTCAAGGTGTCCCGCACACCAGGCGGTTCGCCTTCGGCGTGCCGACGGAGGGTGTGCACTGGGTGACGGCTGCGGGGGCTCGGCCTGGTGTGGATTCAGTCACGCTTTCGGACGCGGACGCGGTGGCGAGAGCGGCTCTGCGTGCGGTTGCGGCGGAAAGCGAGCCCCAACCGGAGGTAAACAGGTGGCCAAATGTTGAACTTGCAAGCATCTATTAGGCACACCTAACGTGGGTTACTCATCGGTCCTGTTCCCCGACCGGCCCTCACCTGGCCGGCCGACCGAAGGAGACCCCCACATGACCGCACGCCTCAATGGCGCGCAGCCGTACGCTCTCGGACTGTTCCGGATCGTCATCGGCCTGCTCTTCGCCTGCCACGGCGCCGTCGCGCTCTTCGGTGTCCTCGGAGGTATGGACGGCAAGGGCGGCACCGCGGCGACCGGTGCCTGGCCGAACTGGTACGCGGCCGTCATCGAACTCGTCGGCGGCACCCTGGTGCTGCTGGGCCTGGGCACCCGCGCAGCGGCGTTCATCTCCTCCGGCGCAATGGCGTACGCGTACTTCAAGGTCCACCAGCCGCAGGGCCTGTGGCCGATCGAGAACAGCGGCGAGGGCGCGGCGATGTACTGCTGGTCCATGTTCCTGCTGATCTTCACGGGTTCCGGCGCGTTCGGTGTGGACCGGCTGCTGGCCAAGCGCACGTCGGCACAGGGACGCCAGGCCACGGACCAGACGCCGGTGGCGGCCTGAGCCGCCCGGACAGCGCTGGGCAGAGCGGCGCCTTCCCTCGCATGAGGGAGGGCGCCACTCTCGTTCGAGTGACGACTCGGTGCGAGGTGAACAGTCCGTACCGAACACACGAGCCCCCCATGAACCACCCGTCACACCCCAGGCGTACGCTGTATGGCTGTCATCGGCCACTCCTGCCGCTCCGCCGCGCCACCGCGGCACGGTCTGGCCCACGGGGGACAGACGGGGAGTTGCGGTGCTGGAGCACTTGGGGTCGCTGTTCGGCAGCCCATGGATCTACGCGGTGGTGGCCCTGTCGGTCCTGCTCGATGTGTTCCTGCCGGTGCTGCCCAGCGGTGTCCTGGTGATCACGGCGGCGACGGCGGCGGCCGCGGGTTCGGCGGCCGACGTGCCCGACATCCTGGCGCTGACCCTCTGCGCGGCCACCGCTTCCGTCCTGGGCGACCTGGCCGCCTACCGCCTCGCCTGGCGCGGCGGCGACCGTCTGGACCGGGCGATCTCCCGCTCCCGGCGCCTGACCACCGCGCAGGAACGTCTCGGCGCGGCCCTCGCGCGGGGCGGCGGCGCCCTCGTCGTCCTCGCCCGCTTCGCGCCCGCCGGCCGCTCGGTCGTCTCCCTCGGCGCGGGCGCCGCCCACCGCCGCGCCCGCGACTTCCTCCCCTGGTCGGCCCTGGCGGGTCTGACCTGGGCCGCGTACAGCGTCGCCCTCGGCTACTTCGGCGCCCACTGGCTGGGCGCGAGCTGGCTGGGGACGGCGGTGTCGGTGGGGGCGCTGTTCGGGGCGGGGGCGGGGGCGGCGTACCTCATGCGCAGGGAGCCGCAGGCGTCGTAAGACCAGGGGTCCGAGGTCAGCCGGCCCTGGCTTCCCGCCGAGCCCCGGCGCCACGGATCTCGAGCCCGTCCAGCAACTCGGCCGTGGCCTGCGCGATGGTCTCCACGGCGCGGTCGAACACCTCCTGGTTGTGAGCGGCGGGGGCACGGAAACCCGAAACCTTCCGCACGTACTGCAACGCGGCAGCCCGAATGTCCGCCTCCGTGGCCTCTTCGGGCATCGCGGGCGGACGAAGGGTCTTGATACTCCGGCACATGCCCCCAGTCTCGCCCCTGCGGCCCCTCCACGGGGAACAAACCAGGAACACTCGTTCGCATGAACCACGGGAACGAACTCGCCCGCCCAATTCGAACAGGCGTATCATTGGGTCGTGGCAACGACCTATGACTTTCCGAGTGACCTCCTCGCCGGTCAGGAGGAACTCCATCAGGTCCGGGCCGAATTGTCGGCCCTGCTGAAGCGGCTCCCCTGGTCGGTGGAACCGCTGGACGGCTTCAGCGACGACAAAGGCTGGCGCAAGGTGGAGCGCCCCGCCTCCCCCGGCTGGACAGCCGACGAACAGGCCGAAGTGGAGAAGCTCCGGCGGCGTGAACACGAGCTCGCGGTGTTCGTCAGCACGCACCGCTACTGGTCCGAACTCTCCGGCACCGAGCGGGTGTCGGCCCGCTCGGCGCTGAAACACGCGCACGAGGCTCCGCCGGAGGAGACCGGCGGAGCCTCATAGCGGCTGTGCGACTGAACGTCAGCCGCTCTTGCCGAGCAGCTTGTTCATCTCGCCGATCTCGGCGTTCTGAGCGGTGACGATGTCGTCGGCCATGGCCTTGGCGGGGCCGTGGCGACCCTTGCTCTTCTCGGTGGTGGCCATCTCCACCGCACCCTCGTGGTGCTCGACCATCAGGGTCAGGAACTTGGTGTCGAAGGCCTTGCCCGAGGACTTCTCCAGTGCGGCCATGTCCGCGTCGTCCATCATCCCGGGCATCCCGGAGTGACCCGAGGCCGAGTGGTCCATGCCGCCCCCGGCCTCGGGAACGTCCTCGCCCCAGGCCTTCAGCCAGCCGGTCATGACCCTGATCTCCGGGTCCTGCGCCTTCTCGATCCGCGCCGCGAGGTCCTTGACAGCACCGGAGGCGGCCCGGCCGTCGGCCAGCCGTGCCATCTCCAGCGCCTGCCGGTGGTGCGGGATCATGCCCTGCGCGAAGGAGACGTCCTGGGCGTTGTGGGCACCGGCGGTGGCACCGGCCCCATCACCGGCGGACGGGGAGGCGGATGCGGAGGCGTGCGCGTCGTGCCCGCTGCCGCTGCTGTCACCACCGTCCCCGCCACAGGCGGCGAGGACGACCGCGGCGCCGGCCGTCGCCGCGACGAGGACGGCCCGACGAGTGAGGGTACGAACACTGCTCATACGTGAACTCCTGCTTCTGCTGCTGCTTTTACTCCTGACGGATTCCGGACACGGCGACGCACCGCACCGGCGCTGACGCCGACACGGCACGTGCGAGGTGTCTAAATCCGCAGAAGCTGGAGTTCGGCGAGGGAGGGCGGGGCACGCGCACTTTCCGGCTCCACAACCACGCCCGCCCGTACGGCGCCCTCCGGCCCGCACCCGGAAACCGGGTCGGCGACAAGCGAGGGCAACACCGGCCCGCCCCCGACGGCACCGGAGGCACAGGTCGCGTCGGCATGCTGGACATGCCCACCACCACAGTGCCCGTCCTGCACCTCGGAACCGAGCGGGCCGACCTGCCCGTGCCCACACGCCATGGCCTGGACATGCGTCTGCTGCGTACCCATGGGGAGCACGTGCTCCTGCTGCGGAACACCACCCCCGGGCGCCAGCCCGTGCATCCCCAGCAGCCCCACGAACAGCCCCAGCACAGCCAGCACACGCCACGACGGGGCGGCTGCTCGCAAGGCGCGCTGTAGGGAGCTGTTCACGACGCCCATCGTAGAGGGCACCCCGGACGGACACGCGGGCCCCCGCCAGACGTGCGGCCATCCGTACCCCGATCGAGTGAACCAGTTCGGCCTTCTACAACTGCACTTCACCTCCACAGGTCGTACACCCGCACGTCACGAATGATCCCGAGGGGAACCCATGAGTCAGCAGCACCCGCAGCAGCCGAACCAGCCCTACCCGCCGCAGCAGCCGGGGTACGGCGCACCGGCGCCCCAGCCGCCGAAGAAGCGCAGCGTCGGCAAGATCGCAGGCCTCGGCTGCGCGGGCATCATCGCCCTCTTCGTCATCGCCGGCATCGCCACGAGCGGAGGAAGCGACGACAGCGGTGACACCTCGAACAAGGACAAGGCAGTCGCCGCCGACAGCAAGCCCAAGAAGGCCGAGCCGGCCGACGAGAAGCCCCAGGCCGAGCAGTTCCGGGCCTGCGTCGCCGAGAACGGCACGGACACCGAGAAGGCCGCGGTCAAGCACGTCACCAAGGTGACCGGCGCGGACAAGCGCAACGACATCCTCGACTCCGCGGAAGTCTTCACCGACTTCACCGGCGGCCTGATGGGCCCGCACCAGGGCGAGGGCAAGCTCATCGCTTCGGCGTTCACGTCGTGCTACGAGTCCAAGAACGGCCTGGTGACGGTGTACGACAAGGACGGCGAGCTGCTCGCCACCGCGAACTACTGATCCCACGCCGAGAGGCCTTCCGGGAAACTCCCCGGAAGGCCTCTGAACCATGTGGGCGCGGACGGTTTCGAACCGCCGACATCCTGCTTGTAAGGCAGGCGCTCTACCCCTGAGCTACGCACCCGGCTCCCGGGCCATGCGCCCAGAACGAGTCGACAGCCTACATTGCCCGGGGCACGGTCCCGCAAACCCGTATCCGTGGGCTGGTCCGGGGGATAACCCCACCTGTGATCCGGGAGTGGCCCGGATCCCCCGGCGGGTCCTGGATCCATACGGTCGTGGAGCGCCCGAGAGCGCTCGTCGTCCGTACAGGGGGAGATCGTCATGACCCGCAGCACCCGCACCACCGGCACCACCCGCAAAGTCCCTGCCCGCGCGGTCGCCGTCGCCGGTGCCGTAGTGGTGCTCGTCGGCGGTCTCAGCGCCTGCGGCGCGTCCGCCGGGGACGACAAGGACCCCGATCGCCGGTCCTTCGGCCTCCAGAGCCGCACGCTCACCGTCGACTCCGACGACTCGGCCCTCGAGATCGTCGCCGCCGACAAGAACCCGGCAGGCAAGATCGAGGTCACCCGGTGGTTCCAGGGCTCGGTCGTCGTCGGCAAGGAGCCCAAGGTCACCTGGACCATGCGGGACGACCGGCTGGTGCTGCGGCTGAGGTGCTCCGGCGTCGTCGTCGACTGCTCGGCCAAGCACCGCATCGAGGTACCCCGAGGCGTCACCGTGCAGGTCCAGGACGGCGACGGCAGCGTGCGCGCCCGCGGTTTCCGGGACCCGCTGAGCATCCGCACGGGCGACGGTTCGGTCCGTGTCACCGGCTCCACCGGCCCCCTGCACATCCGCACGGGCGACGGCTCCGTCCGCGTCACCGACGCCACCGGCCCGCTGCGGATGCGCACCGGCGACGGATCCATCCGGGCGAACGTCTCCTCCCGTGACGTCCGTACCCACACCGCAGACGGCTCGGTCCGCCTGGAGTTCGGCGCCGTACCGGACCGCGTGGAGTCCCGCAGCGGCGACGGTTCCGTGAGCATCGCGCTGCCCAGGGCCGCCTACCGCGTGACGACCGAGACCGGTGACGGCGGCGTGGATGTGTCCGTCCCCCGCGACGAGAGCAGCTCCCATGTGGTGTCCGCCCACACCGGCGACGGCAAAGTGACTGTCCGAACGGCGAACTAACCGGCCCGTGTGTTCGTCCTTAACCGGTGGGAGAATGACACCGGGCAGGGTGGACAACAGCACGGGAGAGGGATGTGACGGCGACTCCAGAGCAGCCGTACTCGCCGTCGGTGCCGCGCGCACACCGTCCGCGCCGGCGCCTCCCCCGAACCCCCGGCCCGCTCCGCGACGTGCTCGCCCTGACGGGACTGGCCCTGCTGGCCGCGCTGGCGCTGCCCGCCGCCTTCGCGGGCGGGGGGACCCGGCGCTGGTTCGGCGGTCGTGCCGAGAGCCAGCGGGCCGAGGCACAGGCCGCGAAGGACGCCGCCGCGGCCGCCTTCTACGAGCTCGACACCGCGCAGCGCGACCTGCGCATCTCGATCGAGACGATCACCGCGGTCGACGACTCCCCCGCCGCCCGGCGCGCCGTCGCCGACTTCGACACGCTCGGCCGGCGCATCGACGAGGCCAGCCACCAGTACATCAGCGCGGTCGACGCCCACGACCTCGACCGCGACGACCTGGAGGCCTCGGCCGCCGCCCGCGCCCGCACCGAGCTGACCGCCGCCAGAGAGGAACTCGGCCGGGTCAAGCAGGAGCTGGACCGGTTCACCGACGGCCTCGGCCCGCTGCTCGGCAAGGCCGAGACCCAGCTGGCCCGCCTCGCCCCCGCGGTGGAGCGCGCCCGCCAGGCCCTGCTCGCCGCCTCCAACGCCCTCGACTCCGTACGGGCCACAGGGCTGAAGGCGGACGACCTCGCCGCCCGTCTCGCCGCCCTGTCTCCCGAGCTCACCAAGCTGAACCAGGGCGCCGGGCAGCACGGAGTACCGCAGACCCTGGAGCGGGCCGAGCAGGTCACGCGTGAGGCCGAGGCGGTCCGCGTGGAGGCCGAGCGACTGCCGGAGCGCGCCGCCGAGATCGATCACCGGCTCGTCTCCCTGCGCACCCGCGCCCAGGCCCTCACCACCCGCTCCGAGCAGGTCGACCCGATCCTGAGCGAACTGCGCCGCCGTTTCACCGCGGCCTGCTGGCAGGACCTGCAACGCGTCCCGGACGTCGCCGCCGAGAACGTACGCCGGGCCGAGACGAAACTGGCCGAAGCCCGCACCGCCCGCGACGAACAGCGCTGGGCCGACGCCACGGCCCTGCTGTCGACCGTACGAGCCCTGCTGAACACCACCGACGAGGCCGTCTCGGCCGCCGGCGACCGCCTGCGCCGCCTGAACGCCGTGCAGAAGGACCCCCAGCAGGAGATCGACCGCACCCGCTTCGCCATCCGCGACGCCCAGCGCCTCGCCATGGCCGGCCGCAACACCCCCGACCCGCGCCACGCCCGCCCCCTGGACGACGCGGTGTCCCGCCTGGAACGCGCCATCGCCACCCTCGACGGCCGCCACCCCGACTACTGGCACTTCCTCACGGAAACGGAAGCCGTACGCCGGGCCGTGTCCCGCGTGGTGTCCCACATCCGCGAGGAACGCGGGGCCACCGGCCAGTGACGTGCCGGTTAATCTGTGCGCATGCCTCGCTACGAGTACCGCTGCCGGACCTGCGGCGACACCTTCGAACTCAGTCGTCCCATGGCCGAGTCCTCCGATCCCGCGGCATGCCCCTCGGGTCACGACGACACGGTGAAGCTCCTGTCCACCGTCGCGGTGGGCGGCTCCACCTCCGCCCCGGCCCCGGCACCCCGCGCGGGCGGCGGAGGCGGTGGGGGCGGCTGCTGCGGTGGCGGCTGCTGCGGCTGACACCGGCGCCGGTTTTCCTCAGGGAACCTTCAGCTCCCGTTTTCTAGCGTTGGCGGCATGACAGCCATCGCAGCGCAGACGATCACAGCTGCCGCGGACACCGGTCCGCAGTGGGTCAACGACCTCATGGACGCGCTGGGCGCGCCGGGTGCCGGTCTCGCCATCGCCCTGGAGAACCTGTTCCCGCCGCTGCCCAGCGAGGTGATCCTGCCGCTCGCCGGGTTCGCCGCGTCCAGCGGGCGGATGAGCCTGCTCGCTGTCCTGCTGTGGACGACGGCCGGCTCGGTGCTGGGCGCGCTCGCGCTGTACGGCGTCGGTGCGCTGCTCGGTCGTGACCGGACGGTGGCGATGGCCGCCCGGCTGCCGTTGGTGAAGGTCTCCGACATCGAGCGGACGGAAGCGTGGTTCCTGCGGCACGGCACCAAGGCGGTGTTCTTCGGCCGGATGATCCCGATCTTCCGCAGCCTGATCTCCGTACCGGCGGGCGTGGAACGCATGCGCCTGCCGGTGTTCCTGGGGCTGACCACCCTGGGCAGCGCGATCTGGAACACGGTGTTCGTACTCGCGGGCTACCTGCTGGGCGCGAACTGGCACCAGGTGACGACCGTCGTCTCGACGTACTCGAAGGTGGTCCTTGCTCTAGCCGGGCTGGCAGCGCTGGCACTCGTCGGGCTGCGGTTGCTGAGGCGCCCCGACAGGGGGCGCGGGGCTGTGACGATGTGCGGCACCGCCGCGAGGCGCGGCCAGCCACGGCGCCGCCGCACCCGCGCGATCACCGCACCCCCAGCTCCTGGGCGAACCGGCCAAGCCCAGCGGCAGCGAGAAGCTCCCGCAGAATCCGCTCCCCCGCAAGCACGCCCCGTTCGGGAAGCGCCCTGATCGCGGGGGCCGTCCAGTCGGTGTCGGCCAGTTCCCCGTGGCCGGGGCGCCAGCCCTGGTCGGCCGCGAGGAGCAGGTCGGCGTCGAGCAGGGAGTCCCCGGCGGCGAGGGTGAGGTCGGCGCCGGTCCGGCGGGCGATTTCGCGCATCGCCGCGCTCTTGGTCAGCGGCTTGGGCACGGCGTAGATCTTGCGGCCCTGGAGGGACACGGTCCAGCCGCGGTTCTCCGCCCAGACCGCGAGTTCCTTCACCCAGTCCTCGTTGAGCAGTTCACGCTCGACGACGAGGTAGGCGAAGAGGTCGTCGGCAACGCGGTGCTTGCGCACCCAGACCGGGTCGGCGGACCTCAGCAGGTGTTCCTGCACCTCGGCCAGGGGCGCGCACTGGTCGGCCAGCCGCGCAGTCACCTGTGCGTGCCAGTCGGGGTCGGACACGCCGTCCACCAGGATGTGGCCGCCGTTCGCGCAGATCGCGTAGGTGGGCGCGGGGCCCGGCAGGTTGATGCGCAGGTACTGCTTGCGCGTACGGGTCGTCGTCGGCACGAACACGGCGGCGTCGCCGAGGTCGGTCAGGAGCTGGGCCGCGGTCTCCGTCATGTACGACAGCGGCTTGCTCTCGTGCACCTCCACACACAGCAGCCGGGGCGCCCGTGCGTCCGGCATGGTCAGCGCCAGAGCCGCGGCGGAGTAGATCAGTGTGCGATCGAGGTCGCTCGCGACGAGGACGGGCATCAGACCGTCACCGCCTTGCCGTCGGCGCCGGTCGCGCCCCGGGTGTACTTGGGATGGATCAGGCCGACGCAGGTGTAGGGCAGTTCGGCCACCTCCTCCACGGGGACGCCGCGATGCCCGGCCAGCAGGCGTACGTGGTCGAGGTCGCTGCCCGCCCCGGCGCGTGCCAGGACCTTCCAGGGCACGCGGCGCAGCATCACCCGGGTGGTCTCGCCGACGCCGGGCTTGACGAGGTTCACGTCGTGGATGCCGTACTCCTCGCTGATGCGCTCGACGGCGGCCCAGCCCTCCCAGGTGGGCGAGCGGTCGGCGGCGAGCAGTTCCTTGGCCTGGGCGCAGGCCGCGTCCGCGACCTCGGGGAAGCGGGCGGACACGGCGTCCAGGAAGGTCACCGAGACGTCGGTGCCGGCGAGTTCGCGGTAGAACTTGGCGCCGTGGAAGTCGTGCGGTCCGACCAGGTCCGCCCGCAGGACGGTCCGCGAGATCAGGCCGGACACGGTCGAGTTGAGGCAGGCGGAGGGAATGAGGAAGTCCTCGCGGGTGCCGTAGGTCCGTACGCAGGAGCCCGGGTCGGCCAGGACCGCGATCTCGGGGCTGAAGCCGGTGATGCCGTCGGACTTCTCGAAGTCCTCCAGGGCCTGGGCGAGTTCGCGGGTGATGGCGCCCTTGCCGGTCCAGCCGTCGATGAAGACGACGTCCCGGGGGTCGTGGTGCCCGGCGAGCCAGCGAAGGGCGTTGGCGTCGATGCCGCGGCCGCGGACGATCGACACGGCGTAGTGCGGCAGGTCGAGGCCGTGCCGGTGCTGGGCCCAGCGGCGCATCAGGATGCCGACGGGTGTCCCCGCGCGGGCGAGGGAGACCAGGACGGGGCGCGGGGACCGCTCCGCGAGGACCGTCTCGGTGACGACGCCGACGGCCTTGGCGATGCGGGACGCCGAGGTCTCCAGCGCGGCGTGGAACAGCTCCTGGTACTGCTCGCTCGGCTGGTACTCCACGGGCAGCGACTCGGCGTAGTGCGCGCCGCCGCTCTGGATCGCCTCCTCGCGCTCCTCGGTCGGCGCCTCCAGCGTCACGTCCGAGAGGTCCTGGAGCAGCCAGCCGACCTCCTCGGGCGCGTACGAGGAGAAGGCGGGGCCGCGGAGGGGCTCGGGCAGCATGGAGGGCCTTTCGGGGGCGTGCGGGGACTCGGGGGCGTACGACGGCACAACGGCGAGGAGGACCTGCGGCGTGTGCGCGGCGAGCTGGGCCAGCAGGCCGTCGGGAGCGTGCAGCACGGGCGTGTCCGCGGCCGAGTCGACGACGGCGATCACCGCGTCGAAGCCGGCGCCCGCCACGTTGTAGGCGTACCGCTCGCCCGGGCCGTCGGCGGGGTCGTCGTGGGCGGGGAAGACCAGGCGGGTGCGTATCGCGTAGCCGGGGTCGTCGACGGCGAGGACGGGTGAGCGGGTGGTGGTGGAGTAGCGCACTTCGGCGCGGACGGTCCCCTCCAGCTCGCGGGCGAGCCTGAGCGGGGCGTACATCAGCTCCTCGAAGCCGAGGACGAGCACGCGGCGGGCGTCGGCAGGCAGCGCCTCGGCGATCCGGGCCGTCATGGCGGGCAGGGCCGTCTCCAGGCGCTCCCGGTGCGCGGGGGTGAACCCGTGCCGGCCGCCGTCGGGCAGGCCCTCGGACCAGCGCAGGTCTATGCGGCTGATGTGGGGACGGGTGCGGTTGTCCTCCGGGTGCGGGCCGGTGGGGGTTGGCCGCGCAGTTCCCCGCGCCCCTGCAGTTCCCCGCGCCCCCAGGGGGGTGGCCCGACCGTCGCTTTCAAGGCCCGCGGCGCCTGTTTCGCCCTCGAGGGGCGCGGGACCGTGTCGATGTGCGGCTCCGCCGCGGAGCGCGACCGGCCCAGACGATGCCGCAGACGACGAACCACCCTCCGCGGCACTCTCGGCCTCGTACCGCGCCACCAACTCCCGCCCCTTCTCCAGCACCCCCTCGGGCAGCCGCACGGTCCCCGAAGCCGCTGCCACGAGATCCACCCGCGCGCCGATCTCGCGGGCGAACTCCTCCAGCCGGCCGGCGTCGGCAACCGACCGCATGTCCACCAGCGCCACCACGACATACCGCCGCCGCGGATACCGCTCATGCAGATCCCGGACGGTGTTCAGCACCGTGTTCCCCGTGGAGAACTCGTCGTCGACCAGGACCAGCGGCCCGTCCCCGCTGAGCAGCGCGGGGTCCTCCGGCAGCAGCAGGTGCGAGGTCGCGTGCGAGTGGGACTCCTCGAAGCCGCCGGCCGGGGCGAGACCGGCGACGGGGCGGCGCGTGGAGTGCAGGTAGGGGGCGAGGCCCAGGCCGTCGGCGACACAGTGGCCGAGGCCGGTCGCGGTCTCCGCGTAGCCGAGGACGACCGCGCGGCGCGCCTCGTCGGCGCCCAGCAGTTCACGCACGCGGCGGCCCAGCTCGAAGCCGTGGCCGTAGACCACGGACGGGGACTGCGGGACGTGCTTGCCGAGCACGTTCGACACCAGCAGGTGGGCCCGCTTGGGGTTGCGGCGCAGGGCCAGCCCGAGCAGGTCCGTCAGCCGGTCGTCGCCGACGAGCTCGACGCCGAGCCGCTCGGCGACCCAGCTGCCCGACCATATGCCGTCGGCACCGCCGGCCGCCCCGGCCGGCACCCCGTCGCGCACCTGGTGGTGCGCCCCCTCGTTCACTGCCTTCTCCATGTATTCCCTGCGTCGATGTCGCCGGTCTCCCCGACGAGAATGCGTTCCTCGGATACCGTGCGGTCAGTCGCCCAGGCCGGCCGCGAGCAGCTCCACGAAGCCGATGTCCTCGTTCGCCACGCCGAAAACCTCGGCACGCAGCAGCGTCCGCTCGGCCCAGGCCCGATGCGGCTTCACCTCGTTCATCTTGTTCGTGTACGCCGACCTCAGCACGCCCCCGCCGCCGCGCTCGGGGCGCAGGATGTCCTGGGCGTCCGAGAACTCCTCGTGGCTGACGACCGACAGGGCGTGCACGGGCAGCACGTGCGAGGGGTGGATGCAGGTCTTGCCCAGCAGTCCGTTGGCCTGGTCCAGGGAGATCTCCCTGAGCAGGCCGTCCATGGCGTGCTCAATCAGCTTCTCGCGCAGCTCCGCGGCCTGCACCTCCAGGAAGGGGCTCTGCCGCAGCAACGGCTTGAACATGCGCTCCTGGACCCGGAAGTACTCCCACACCGGCCCGGTCACGGTGAAGCCGGTGCCGTCGGCGCGGCCCAGCATGTTCACCACGTCGGCGATCACGGAGGCGACGACCTGCACGTCGTAGGCCGTCATGTCGGGGCCTCTGCGCAGCCCGTACGAGGAACAGAAGTCCGTCACGCCGAGGCGCAGGGCGAGCACCCGGTCGCGGTACTTGCCGACCGCCCGGGAGATGCCCTCCAGGGTCGCCACGCGCGACTCGCGGTAGAGCAGCTCCGGCGACTCCAGCACCGGCATGGCGAACAGGCGACGGCCGCCTTCGGCCTCGGCGGTCGCCAGCGCCTCGAGGAAGGGGATGCCGCGTTCCTCGGTGAACTTCGGCAGTACGAATCCGGACAGCAGCCGGGCGGCGGGCCCGAGGCGTCGTACCAGGTCGGGGATCTGCTCGGGGACGCGCACCCGGATGAAGAGCAGCGGCAGGTCCGCGCCCGGGAGGCCGGCGAGGGCCGTGAGCTGGCGGACGAGGTTCTCCTCGCCCGGGCCGACGTCCGCGTCGTCGATCGAGTCCTCCAGGCACAGGACCATGGAGACCACGCCGCGACCGGTCTGCTTGAGGATGTCGTCGGCCAGGCGTTCCCGGGTGGCCGGGCTGTAGAGGGTGGCGCCCAGGGCGGCCGAGAGCAGCCGGGCCGGCGAATCCGCGGTGAACGTGCACGGCTCGCGGTAGAAGAGACGCTTCCGCACCTCAGGGGCGATGTGCCCGAAATGACGCATGGAACTCCCCCGTGGTGGTGGTGCGACCTGCGAATCGTCGAAAGGTGGCCGGTAATAGTACGTAGAAGTGCATGGCAGAGGTTCCCGTCAGGCATGAATTTCAGGTAACGCGGGCAAGCACAGCCGGGCCCGGTGAGGACGACGGTAGTCCGCGAGGGCCGCCGGCGCCGCTCGTGACACCGCGGGCCCCCGCGTTGTCGTGAGCAGGACCGAGAAGGCAGGATGACCGCATGACGCACGCGATGCTGAAGGGGTCGAACGTCCCGCTGGAAGCCACCACGGTGCGCGCCGTGCTGCGCTGGACACCCGGGCAGGGGGTTCCGGACGTCGACGCCTCCGCGCTGCTCCTCGGCCCCGACGGTCGTGTGCGCTCCGACGAGGACTTCGTCTTCTACAACCAGCCCCGGCACCCTTCCGGGAAGGTGTGGCGGCTCGGCAAGAAGCGGGTCGCCGAGGGCCTGACCGACACGATCCAGACAGATCTCGCCGGTGTCGAGTCGGGAGTCAGCCGGATTCTGCTGGTCGCTTCGGCGGACGGCGTCACGTTCGACCGCGTACGGGCCCTGCGCATTTTGCTGTACGACGCGGCGGGCACCGGCGCGGAGCCTCTGGCGTACTTCGACGTCAAGCCGGAGACGGGCGAGGAGACCGCGCTGATCTGCGGCGAGCTGTACCGGCGCGGGGAGGGCTGGAAGTTCCGGGCGCTGGGCGAGGGTTATTCGAACGGGCTTCAGGGGCTCGCGACCGAGTACGGCATCTCGGTGGACGAGTCGGAGGCGATCGAGGAGCCGGCCGGACAACCGACCACGGTCGGCGCGGCCAAGCCCACCACGTCCGGCCCGGCCCAGCCCACGACCTCCGGCCCCGCACAGCCGCCTGCTGCTGACCCGGCTCAGCCCACGACCTCCGCCCCCACCCAGCAGCCCCCGGCCCCAACCCCGCCCTCCCCCGAGGTGTCCCGGCCGCTGCCGCCGGAGCAGCCGACCGCGGTGCCCGCGCAGCCCGCGTACGGGTATCCGCCGCAGCAGCCCCCGGCGACCCAGCCGGCGTACGGCTACCCGCATCCCACCAGCCAGCCCGCCTACGGCTACCCCCAGGCGCCGGCGACGGCGGGCGTCACGGGGGCGCAGTCCGGCTACGGCTACCCGCAGCCGGTCGCCGCCGCGTCCCCCGACCCGGACTTCCGCCTGCCCCCGCAGGGCCCTCAGTTCATCGGGCGCTAGTGCCCCGACAGGCAGGACCAGGGGCCGGCCCCCGCAAGGGCCCGGCCCGCAGCCCGGCCCTCAGCGCTCGACCTTCGTCTTGTAGCCCCGGCCCCACTGGAGCCCCCAGCCGTACAACCGGTCCAGCTCGGCCTGGAACCCGTAGACGAACTTCGCCTCGCGGCGCACGATGATCTCGTCCTTGACCTTCTCGATCATGACGATGGCGCAGGAGCGGGCCTGCGGCTGGCGTTCGTCGAGGTGGATCTCGATGCGGGGGCCGTTGCTCGGGTAGAGGGTGACGATGGCGTGGGCCCGGTCGAAGGCGGGTGTCGCGTCGTAGATGTAGACGAAGACCAGGAGCCGCTTGATGCTGTCGCGGTGGTCGAGGTTGATGTACATCGTCTCGCCGCTCGCGGAGCCGAAGCGGTCGTCGCCGCTGAGTTTGACGTACGGCGGGGCGTTGACGTCGCCGAAGTAGCCGCCGAGGGGCTGGACGACGCCCTTGCTTCCGTCCTGGAGTTCGTACAGACAGCCCAGGTCGAGGTCGACGTTGACCACGCTCTGGCTGTGGCCGATGACCTCCGGCGGTTTGAGGGCCCTGAAGGGGTGCCGCAGCAGGCTCTCGCGCTGCGGGCCGCCGATGTCGGAGGTGCGCATCCGCCAGCTCAGGTTGACCCGGAGATGGCCGGTGGCCGCGCCCTGTTTGGTGAGTGATATCTGCGCGTGCCGCTTGGTCAGTTCGATCGCGTTGGTTGCCGCGTGACCCGAGTCGAACTGCACATCGCGCCCACGCCGGAGTCCGTCGAACAGGCCCATTCCGCCCCCACGTTCACTTGGTGACCGCGGGTCCTCGCCGTACCCGCGGCCCTTGACGACCGACGGGGCGGCCGCCGAGGAGTTGCCTCGGTGGCCGCCCCGCACAGAGCGTTCCTCACCCGAAGGGGCGTCACACCCCGGACGAGACCTCAGTCTTGTCGTCCGAGCCCGAGGCTTTTCCCTCGGCCGCCGCCAGCGCGCGGTTGCGGCGGACGGAGGACCAGAAGGACCAGGCGATCAGGATGACGCCGACGGAGCCGGTGATGAACTCGTTGATCTCGTACCGGATGGTGACGAGCAGGATCGCGGCGAGCGCGCCGATCGCGTAGTGCGCGCCGTGCTCCAGGTAGACGTATTCGTCGAGGGTGCCCTGGCGGACCAGGTAGACCGTGAGCGACCGGACGTACATGGCGCCGATGCCGAGGCCGAGGGCCATCAGGACGATGTCGTTGGTGATGGCGAAGGCGCCGATCACGCCGTCGAAGGAGAAGGACGCGTCCAGGACCTCAAGGTAGAGGAACATGAAGAACGCGGCCTTGCCGGCCACGACGACCGCGGAGCGCGGCTTGCCGGCCCGGACGGCCTCTTCCTCCTGCTCGTGTTCGCGTTCCTCCTCCTCTTCGAGCTTGTCCTCGAAGTAGCCGGAGAGACCGCCCACGATCATGTACGTGATCAGGCCCCCGATACCGGCGAGAAGGACCGTCTCCGCCTTGTCGACGTGCGTGCCGCCGTGCTGGTGGGCGTGGGTCGCGAAGGTCATCGCGGAGATCAGCAGGACGATCAGCGCGATGCAGACCGACAGCATGTCGACCTTGCCGAGCTTGGCCAGGGGCCGCTCCAGCCAGCCCAGCCACTTGATGTCCCGGTCCTCGAAGATGAAGTCCAGGAAAATCATCAGCAGGAACATGCCACCGAACGCGGCGATCGACGGGTGGGCGTCGGTGACGAGCTCCTGGTAACGCTCCTTGTCGGTGAGCGCGAGGTCGACGGCCTCGATCGGCCCGAGTTGGGCGCTGAGGGCGACGATCACGACGGGGAAGACCAGCCGCATACCGAAAACGGCGATCAGAATGCCGATCGTGAGGAAGATCTTCTGCCAGAAGGCACTCATCTTCTTCAGGATTCCGGCGTTGACCACCGCGTTGTCGAAGGACAGCGAGATCTCGAGGACGGACAGGATCGCTACGAGCCCGAAAGCGGCCCACCCTCCGTAGAAGACCGCTGCGACCAGGCCGAGCGCGGTGACCGCGAACGACCACCCGAAGGTTTTCAGAACCACTGGCTACCCAATCGTGTGTGTACGGGTCTCTCCCGCGTCGCCGTACCCGGCTTTACGAACTTTTGAAGCCGAAGTCTAGTCGGCCCCCCTTCGCACCCCACGGGGCCCCGACTTTTGCTCATATCGCGTTACGAGACGTTGACTCCGAAGTCCAGAGCAATGCCCCGCAGCCCCGACGCGTACCCCTGCCCGACGGCCCTGAACTTCCACTCGCTCTGGTAGCGATAGACCTCGCCGAAGATCATCGCGGTCTCCGTGGAGGCGTCCTCGCTGAGGTCGTAGCGGGCGAGTTCCTGGCCGTCCGCCTGGTTCACCACACGGATGAAGGCATTGCTGACCTGGCCGAAGGTCTGGCCGCGTTCGTCGGCCATGTGGATGGAGACGGGAAAGACGATCTTGTCGCACTGGGCCGGCACCTTGGAGAGGTCGATCAGGAGCGACTCGTCGTCGCCGTCGCCCTCGCCGGTGAGGTTGTCACCGGTGTGCTCCACGGAACCGTCCGGACTCTTGAGCTGGTTGTAGAAGACGAACCACTCGTCCCCGAGCACGCGCCCGCCGCTGCACATCAGCGCGCTGGCGTCGAGGTCGAAGGGGGCTCCGGTGGTCGAGCGTGCGTCCCAGCCGAGCCCGATCATCACCTGAGTGAGGTTCGGTGCGGCCTTGGACAGGGAGACGTTGCCTCCCTTGGCGAGCGTGACGCCCATGATTCCCTCCCCGGGTGGTGTTTCTCAGGTGGGTCCTGCACGTCCGGCGCCGCACGTAAACCGTGCGGCGCCGGACGGAGGGACCTTTGAGTGGGTCAGACGTTCACGCCGAAGTCCTGCGCGATGCCGCGCAGGCCCGAGGCGTAGCCCTGGCCGATGGCGCGGAACTTCCACTCCGCGCCGTGCCGGTAGAGCTCACCGAAGACCATGGCGGTCTCGGTGGAGGCGTCCTCGCTCAGGTCGTAGCGGGCGATCTCCGCGCCGCCGGCCTGGTTCACGACGCGGATGAACGCGTTGCGCACCTGGCCGAAGGACTGCTGGCGGGTCTCGGCGTCGTAGATCGAGACCGGGAAGACGATCTTCTCCACGTCGGCCGGGACGCCCGCGAGGTTGACCTTGATCTGCTCGTCGTCGCCCTCGCCCTCACCGGTGAGGTTGTCGCCGGTGTGCTCGACGGAGCCGTCCGGGCTCTTGAGGTTGTTGAAGAAGATGAAGTGCTGGTCGTTGGCGACCTTGCCGGAGCTGTTCAGCAGCAGCGCGCTGGCGTCCAGGTCGAAGTCGGTGCCGGTCGTGGTGCGGACGTCCCACCCCAGACCGACGATGACCGCGGTCAGGCCCGGCGCCTCCTTGGTCAGCGATACGTTGCCGCCCTTGCTGAGGCTGACTCCCACGAGTCCTCCATTGGTGTCCAGGGGCGGGATGCCCCGTTGTGCTCGGATGTCGGATCAACGAATCGATCCTAGTGACGGGTTCCCGCCCCTCGCAGGCCCTGGAGCCGACAAATCAGCGGGTGTCGAACGCAGGACGCCCGGCCGGCGTCACAGGGTGTCGAGCGCCTTCACGTAGTCGTTCAGGTCGCGCGCGTCCGGCAGGCCGTTGACGACCGTCCAGCGCACGACGCCCTCCTTGTCGATGACGAAGGTGCCGCGCACGGCGCAGCCCTTGTCCTCGTCGAAGACGCCGTAGGCGCGCGAGACGTTGCCGTGCGGCCAGAAGTCCGACAGCAGCGGGTACTCCAGGCCCTCCTGCTCGGCGAAGACGCGCAGCGTGTGGATGGAGTCGTTGGAGACGGCGAGCAGCTGGGTGTCACGGTCGGAGAACTGCGGCAGGTTGTCCCGCAGCTCGCACAGCTCGCCCGTGCACACGCCGGTGAAGGCGAAGGGGTAGAAGAGCAGCACCACGTTCTTCCGACCGCGGAAGTCGGACAGCTTCACGCTCGCGCCGTGGTTGTCCTTGAGCTCGAAGTCGGGGGCCTTCTCGCCGACCTGGATCGCCATCGTTGTGGGTGTCCCTTCGTGGGGCTTGAACGAACGGGACCCCCACCCTACGCAGGGACCGGCGCAGACCGGTGGGCGGGCCGACGATGCCGGCCCGCCCCTTCCGTACCACCGACGCCTGGACGCGCCGTACGGCTAACGCTTGGACTTGGCGGCTTTGGGCGTCGCCAGCCGGCTGCCGCTCCAGTCCTTGCCGACGCTGACGCTCTTCGACGCCGTCAGGCCCGCCGTCGTGGCGGCCTCCGAGATGTCGCTCGGCTCCACATAGCCCGAACGGCCCGTCTTCGGCGTGAGGAGCAGGATCGCGCCGCCCTCTTCGATGTACGTGGTGGCATCGACCAGCGCATCCGTCAGGTCGCCGTCGTCGTCACGGAACCACAGCACAACGGCGTCGGCCACGTCGTCGTAGTCCTCGTCCACCAGGTCGCCCTCGACGATGCCCTCGATGGCCTCGCGGAGTTCCTGGTCCACGTCGTCGTCGTAGCCGATCTCCTGGACCACCTGCCCGGGCTGGAACCCCAGCCTGGCGGCAGGGTTCGTCCGCTCCTCCGCGTGGTCCGCGGTCGCGCTCACGGGGTGCCTCCTGATCATGTCTTGGGATGGGGGTGCCCCCTGCTCCTCTGAGCTTGGGGAATATTCAGCCACGCGCGTGCGCGAAGCATTGGCCGTAGTCCACACGGGCGGGGCGGATCGCGCAAGTACCCGGCCGTTCAGACCGCCGAAACGGTGACGATCCTGGCGGTGTCACCGCAACACCAGGCACACCGTCATGATTCAAGGTGACGTACACCACACCTTTCTGCCCTGTTTGGGCGTTTGGAAATCGTCTGTAGGTACGAGACTCGAAGGTATTCACCCCATACGTCACGGAGCCGGTCCACCGCCCGGGTTACCGCTGGGTAGAGATGACGTTTACGGCCCCGAGGTGGACCATGGGGAGCGGCGCGGCCAAAGCGACACGCCCAGCGACCCCAGCGAAACAGCGGCCCTCGCAGGCCCTCTGACAGGTAAGGAACAGCGTGGCTTCCGCATCCGATCGCAACCCGATCATCATTGGCGGCCTTCCGAGTCAGGTTCCTGACTTCGATCCCGAAGAGACGCAGGAGTGGCTCGACTCCCTCGACGCCGCCGTCGACGAGCGCGGCCGCGAGCGCGCCCGCTACCTGATGCTGCGGCTGATCGAGCGGGCCCGCGAGAAGCGCGTGGCCGTGCCGGAGATGCGCAGCACGGACTACGTCAACACCATCCCCACCAAGAGCGAGCCGTTCTTCCCGGGCAACGAGGAGATCGAGCGCAAGATCCTCAACGCGACCCGCTGGAACGCGGCCGTGATGGTCTCGCGCGCCCAGCGGCCCGGTATCGGCGTCGGCGGCCACATCGCCACGTTCGCGTCCTCCGCCTCGCTCTACGACGTCGGCTTCAACCACTTCTTCCGCGGCAAGGACGAGGGCGACGGCGGCGACCAGGTCTTCTTCCAGGGGCACGCCTCGCCGGGCATCTACGCCCGCGCCTTCCTGCTGGACCGGCTCAGCGAGCAGCACCTGGACGGCTTCCGCCAGGAGAAGTCGAAGGCGCCGTACGGCCTGTCGTCGTACCCGCACCCGCGCCTGATGCCGGACTTCTGGGAGTTCCCGACGGTGTCGATGGGCCTCGGCCCGATCGGCGCCATCTACCAGGCGCGGATGAACCGCTACATGCACGCGCGCGGGATCGCGGACACGTCCAAGTCGCACGTGTGGGCGTTCCTCGGCGACGGCGAGATGGACGAGCCGGAGTCGCTGGGCCAGCTGTCCATCGCCGCCCGCGAGGGCCTGGACAACCTCACGTTCGTGGTCAACTGCAACCTCCAGCGCCTCGACGGGCCGGTACGCGGCAACGGCAAGATCATCCAGGAGCTGGAGTCGATCTTCCGCGGTGCCGGCTGGAACGTGATCAAGCTGGTCTGGGACCGCACCTGGGACCCGCTGCTCGCCCAGGACCGCGACGGCGTGCTGGTCAACAAGATGAACACCACGCCGGACGGGCAGTTCCAGACGTACGCCACGGAGACCGGCGCGTACATCCGCGACCACTTCTTCGGTGACGACCACCGCCTGCGCGCGATGGTCGAGAACATGACCGACGACCAGATCCTGCACCTGGGCCGCGGCGGTCACGACCACCGGAAGATCTTCGCGGCGTACAAGGCGGCCGTGGAGCACAAGGGCCAGCCGACGGTGATCCTCGCCAAGACGATCAAGGGCTGGACGCTGGGCCCGAACTTCGAGGGCCGCAACGCCACGCACCAGATGAAGAAGCTGACGGTCGACGACCTCAAGCGCTTCCGCGACCGCCTGCACCTGCCGATCTCCGACAAGGAGCTGGAGTCCGGCGCCCCGCCGTACTACCACCCGGGCCGGGAGTCGGAGGAGATCCAGTACATGCACGACCGCCGCAAGGGGCTCGGCGGTTACGTCCCCACGCGTGTCGTACGGTCCGAGCCGCTGCCGCTGCCCGAGGACAAGACGTACGCGACCGTGAAGAAGGGCTCGGGCCAGCAGTCCATCGCGACGACGATGGCGTTCGTCCGTCTCCTGAAGGACCTCATGCGGGACAAGGAGATCGGCAAGCGGTTCGTGCTGATCGCGCCGGACGAGTACCGCACGTTCGGCATGGACTCGTTCTTCCCGAGCGCGAAGATCTACAACCCGCTCGGCCAGCAGTACGAGTCGGTCGACCGTGACCTGCTGCTCGCCTACAAGGAGTCGCCGAACGGCCAGATGCTGCACGACGGCATCTCGGAGGCCGGCTGCACGGCCTCCCTGATCGCCGCCGGCTCGGCCTACGCGACCCACGGCGAGCCGCTGATCCCGGTCTACGTCTTCTACTCGATGTTCGGTTTCCAGCGCACCGGCGACCAGTTCTGGCAGATGGCCGACCAGCTGGCCCGCGGCTTCGTCCTGGGCGCGACCGCCGGCCGTACCACCCTGACCGGTGAGGGCCTCCAGCACGCCGACGGGCACTCGCAGCTGCTGGCCTCCACGAACCCCGGCTGCGTGGCGTACGACCCGGCGTTCGGCTTCGAGATCGCGCACATCGTGAAGGACGGCCTGCGCCGGATGTACGGCGGCTCCGAGGAGCACCCGCACGGCGAGGACGTCTTCTACTACCTGACCGTCTACAACGAGCCGATCCAGCACCCGGCCGAGCCCGAGAACGTGGACGTCGAGGGCATCCTCAAGGGCGTCTACCGCTTCAGCGAGGGCACGGGCGGCTCGATCCCGGCGCAGATCATGGCGTCGGGTGTCGCGGTGCCGTGGGCGGTCGAGGCGCAGAAGATCCTCGCGGAGGAGTGGAACGTCAAGGCCGACGTCTGGTCGGCGACCTCCTGGAACGAGCTGCGGCGCGAGGCCGTGGCCTGCGAGGAGCACAACCTGCTGCACCCCGAGGAGGAGCAGCGGGTGCCGTACGTGACGCGGAAGCTGGCCGACGCGCAGGGTCCGGTCGTGGCCGTGTCCGACTGGATGCGGTCGGTTCCGGACCAGATCGCGCGCTGGGTGCCGCAGACGTACCAGTCGCTCGGCGCGGACGGCTTCGGCTTCGCCGACACGCGGGGTGCGGCCCGCCGCTTCTTCCACATCGACGCGCAGTCGATCGTGGTGGGGGTGCTGACCGAGCTGGCCCGCGAGGGCAAGGTCGACCGGTCGGTGCTCAAGCAGGCCATCGACCGGTACCAGCTGCTGGACGTGTCGGCAGCCGACCCGGGGGTCGCGGGCGGCGACGCATAACGTCAGGTCCTGTCAAGGGGTGGTGAGCCTCACGGGTGGACCGTGGGGGCACACCACCCCTTCACGTTTTCTACGATTCGGCCATGCAGCAGCAGTCGGCCCGACTCCGTTGGGAACAGCACACGCAGCGGCCCCTCTTCGGCCTGGCCCTGACGTTCGCCGTCGCCTATGCCGTGCCGATCGTCCGGCCCGACGCGAGCCGGGACGTGGTGGCCGTGTGCACGGCCGTCGAGTGGGTGGTGTGGGGCGCGTTCGCACTCGACTACGTCATACGGCTCGTGCTCGCCGAGCAGCGGCTGGAGTTCGTACGGACGCACTGGCTCGACCTGGGCGCGGTGTTGCTGCCGCTGCTACAGCCCATGCGGTTGCTGCGACTGGTGTCGACGCTGCTGCTGGTCGGGCAGCGGGCTCGGATGGCCTCGCAGATAAGGCTCACGACGTATGTCGCCGGTGCGGTGGTCGGGCTGCTGATGTTCGGGTCGCTGGCGGTGCTGTCGGCGGAGCGGGACTCGCCGGACGGGAACATTCGGACGCTGGGTGACGCGGTGTGGTGGTCGTTCACGACGATGACGACCGTGGGGTACGGGGATCACGCGCCGACCACCGGGTTGGGGCGGATGCTCGCGGTGGGGTTGATGCTGTCCGGGATCGCTCTGCTGGGTGTGGTGACGGCGAACATCGCGGCGTGGTTCATCGCGCGGTTCGACAAGGACGATGTGGAGGAGCGGCGGCAGACGGAGGCGATACGGGAGTTGGCGGAGGAGGTTCGGGCGTTGCGGGGGGAGTTGGCGGCGTTGAAGGGGACGCCCGTCGAGTAGTGCTCGGGGTTCGTGCTGGGGGCGGGTGGGTGCACAGCCCGGCGGAGCGGGGTGCCGCTTCTTTGGACGGGTCCCGCCCCAAGCGGCACGACTGCCCGCAGCTATGGCGGCTCGCGACTGCCCGCAGCAAGGCATGAGAACGGCCCCCGGCTTGGCCGCCGGAGGCCCTCCCTCGGTTCCCCGGGTCACAACAGCATGCCGTTGCCCGGAGTTGTCGCTCCGGCCAGCCAGATGATGGCCAGGAGCGTGTCGATGGCGCCCAGGATCAGGGCGACCACGGCCGTGGCCGGGCGGGAGCCCGACCAGGTGCGGCCCATGGCGAGCCAGCCGCAGACGATCGCCGCGGGGCCGAGGATGATCCCCAGCACGAAGAATCCGGCGATCGCGCAGATGACTCCGATGATTCCGAGCGTCGCGCGATCCGGCCCGGTCCGTGACCACGTCCGGCCACGTGAGCGGGGGTGCCTGCGCGTACCGTGTCCGAAGCTCGCCATCATCAACTCCCGTAAACCCTCAGTCGGTTGGGGTTCGGTTCGGGTACACCATGGCGAGTACCCCCACAACGGGCCTCAATCCCGCTGCTTGCGCGCTGCCCCCCTCCAGCAGCGCGCCGCAGCGTCCGTCCTCCATGCCCTGCGGAGGACTTGACCCACTGTGACCTGCGATGCCCGCCGGAGGGGAGGGATCGGCGGCCTTGTTCACCCTGATAGGCGAACACCTCGGAGAGACCGTCAGATGTGCGCCGCGCCCGCGCCGGCGCCCGCGTTCTCACCGCGCTTGGTGAGGAACGCCACCAGCACCGCCACCACGGCAACGCCGGCGGCCACGAGCGACGCCGCGCTCATGCCGGAGATGAACGTGTCGTGCGCGACGCCCGTGATCTTCGCGGCGATCGCGTCCGGCGTCCCCGGCGCCACCGGCGGGACACCGACCTGGACGGCCTCGGACGCCTGGTGCTCCTGCTCGGACGTCAGCGGCGGGAGCCCGGCCTTCTCCCAGTTGCCCGCGAGGTCGCTGTCGACCTTGGAGGCCATCACGGCGCCCAGCACGGCCGTGCCGAGGCTGCCGCCGATCTGCATGGCGGCCTGCTGGAGTCCACCGGCGACACCGGACAGCTCCATCGGCGCGTTGCCGACGATGACCTCCGTGGCGCCGACCATGACCGGCGCCAGGCCGAGGCCCAGCAGGGCGAACCAGAGCGACATCAGGCCGCTGCCCGTGTCGGTCTCCAGCGTGGACATGCCGTACATGGCGATCGCGGTGAGCGTCATGCCGCCCGCGAGCGGGATCCGCGGGCCGACCTTGGTGATCATCGCGCCGGCGAGCGGGGAGCCGACGATCATCATGCCGGTGAGCGGGAGCAGGTGAAGACCGGCGTCGATCGGGCTCATGCCGTGCACGTTCTGGAGGTAGAACGTCACGAAGAACAGCCCGCCCATGAAGGCGATGGCCATCAGGATCATCAGCACGACACCCGCGGACAGCGGGACGGAACGGAACAGTGCCAGCGGGATCAGCGGCTCCCTGACCTTCGTCTCCCAGAAGGCGAACAGCGCGAAGCCCACGACCGACGCGATGACGAACGCCCACGTCCTACTGTCGCCCCAGCCCCACTCCGGAGCCTTGATCAGGGCCCAGACCAGGCAGAACATCGCGGCGGACAGCAGGGCGATACCCGGGAGGTCGAAGGAGCGCGGGGCGTTCTCGGCACGATGGTCGAGGAGGATCCAGACACCGAGGACGACCGCGAGGACACCGACCGGCACGTTGATGAAGAACACCGACTGCCAGTTGACGTGCTCGACGAGCACGCCGCCGAGGATCGGGCCGCCCGCGGTGGACGCGCCGATGACCATGCCCCAGATGCCGATCGCCATGTTGAGCTTGTCGGCCGGGAAGGTGGCCCGCAGCAGGCCGAGCGCGGCCGGCATCAGCAGCGCGCCGAAGAGGCCCTGGAGGACGCGGAAGGTGACGACCAGCGCGATGCTGTCGGACAGACCGATGGCCCCCGAGGCGGCGGCGAAGCCGACGACGCCGATGAGGAAGGTCTGCCGGTGACCGAAGCGGTCGCCGAGCTTGCCCGCGGTGATCAGGGAGACCGCGAGGGCGAGGAAGTATCCGTTGGTGATCCACTGGACCTGGGCGAAGGTCGCGCCGAGGTCCTTTTGTATCGCGGGGTTGGCTATGGCCACGATGGTGCCGTCGAGGGCCACCATCATGACCCCCACAGCGACGGTGATGAGGGTGAGCCAGGGGTGCCCTCGCAGCCCCTTGCCCGGCGTCGCGCCCGACGGCGTCGCCGGTACGTTGCCCCCCGACCCCGTCGTGTCGATGGTGGTCTGACTAGTCATGCGTCGAGGCTAATGACAGCCACTGACAATTGACAAACCAATTCACAAGTCGGTAACTGACACGACACCCCCCTATTAGTCTGAGCTGGGCAGACACTTCAGAGAGAGGCACGTTTTGAACCTGCGCGAACGCAAGAAGCAGCGCACCCGGGACGCGCTGCTGCGGGCCGCCCTGGAACTGTTCGCCACGCGCGGGTACGAGGAGACGACCGTCGACGACATCGCCGCCGCCGTCGACGTCTCCCAGCGCACGTTCTTCCGCTACTTCGCCGGCAAGGAGGAGACGGCGTTCTACGTGACGCGCCTCGCGGAGTCGCAGGTCGTCGAGGCCGTACGGGCCCGCCCGCCGGGCGAGGCCCCGCTGGAGGCGCTGCGCCGGGCCCTGCTGGAGAGCTGGGACGCGATCAACGAGACGATCGAGGAGATCGTGCCGGTCGACCTCCATATGCGCGTGTACCGGGTGATCGAGTCGACGCCCGCGCTGCTCGCCGCCCATCTGCGGCGGGCGGCGGAAGTGGAGGAGGAGCTCGCGCGCATCATCGCCGAGCGCGAGGGGCTCGACGTGAACGAGGATCCGCGGCCCAGAATCGTCGTGGCCCTCTTCGGCGGGGTGATTCGCGTCACCGAGCGGCTGTGGTCCGCGGGGGACGACCTCAGCCTCGAGGGAATGCGCCAACTGACCGCCACCTACCTCGATCAGGTGGGTCCCGCCCTGGCCGGGAACTGGCGTACGACTCAAACCCTTTAGCGCATACACCGAAACGTGATCCCGGTCACTTGGTTAACGCGAGACCCTCTCGTTCTCCTAGTGTGTCCTTTCAGTGACTTCCTTCGACACCACCCCGCAACTGAACGTCTGGCGCGCACTGCTCGCTCTGGCCGTCGTGTTCGTGATGCTGGCGACCACCGGCTGGACGGCCCTGCGCAACCAGCGGGGCGACACACCGCTCCAGGCCTCGCTGTCCGCCTGGGAGGACGGCCGGATCGGCGGTCACCGGCTGCCGGACCCGCAGTCCCAGCCGACGAAGCTGGCCCGTTTCTTCGCCTCGCTCACCGAGCGGGACCGCGCGAGCCTGGTCCGCAAGTACCCGCTAGCGGTCGGCAACATGAACGGCGCCCCGTTGGAACTGCGCTACCGCGCCAATCGCATCGCGCTCGACCAGGCACGCGACGTCGAGCGGGAACGCATGCACGACGGCCGTCTCACCCCGGCCGGGAAGCACGAGGCCGGCCGCCGGATGCACCGCTTCGAAGACCTCATGGAGAAGGGCCGCCACATCCTCGCCTTCGATCCCGAGGGCTCCGGGCGGGTGGCGGAGGTCTTCGGCGACCTGCGCGAGGCGGAACGGGTCTCGGTCGTCGTGCCCGGCGTGGACACCGACCTGCTCACCTTCCAGCGCACCCAGCGCAAGTACGCGGCGCCCGTCGGCATGGCCGAGTCCCTGTACGCGGCCGAGCGGGCGGCGAGCCCCTCGACCCGTACGGCCGTGATCGCCTGGGCCGACTACACGGCACCCAGCGGACTCGGTATCGACTCGGCCACGGCGATGCGCGCCGAGGAGGGGGCCGTACGGCTGAACGCGCTGGTGCGGGCGCTGCCGGGCAGCTCGCCGGTCTCGCTGTTCTGCCACAGCTACGGCTCCGTGGTGTGCGGGGTCGCCGCGCACTCGCTGCCGGGCCGGGTGTCCGACATCGCGGTGGCCGGCAGCCCCGGCATGCGCGTCGAGAAGGCCGCCCAGCTGCACACCACCGCCCGGGTGTGGGCGATGCGGGACGCCGACGACTGGATCCAGGACGTGCCGTATCTGGAGGTCGGGGGGCTGGGCCACGGGGCCGACCCGGTGTCCGCCGGGTTCGGTGCGCGGGTGCTGTCGGCGCAGGGTGCGAAGGGTCACGCCGGCTACTTCGAGCCGGGCACGGCAAGTTTGATGAATTTCGCAGAGATCGGCGTTGGCGCATACCGCTCGGTGCACTGCGCGCACGAATTCGGCGTCTGCCGGACCGGTTTGTCCGGCACGGCGGCGGCCTGACGCGCGTAGAGGCGAAAGAAACCGCGGTCTGCTCGGGAGGGGGACGGAGGAGCGCGTGCCGCATACGATGAGCCGCATGGGTGACGTACTGGCCGGATTTCATGCCGCCTGGGAGTTCGAGTCCGACTCCGTACTCATCCGTTACGAGCGGGGGATTCGAACACCTAAGCTCTTCCAGGCGCTGGGGGAACGTCGTGTGCCCCTGGAGGCGATCGCCGGAGTGACGCTGACGCGCGGGAAACGCGGCACGGTGGTGCTGCGCGTCGAGCCGCGGCCCGGTGCGGATCCGTTGATGGAGGCGGCCGCCGGGCAACTCAAGGACAGCGGCGATCCCTACCGGCTGGTGCTGCCCGCCGAGCGGGAAGTCCTCGCGGAGTACTACGCCGAGGAACTGCAAGGGCTGCTGACGGAGACCGGGCCGGCGGAGCGGTTCCTCGTGGAGCCGCCCAAGGGGCCGTTGTCGTTCAAGGCGTACGACGGGAAGGCCTCGTTCGACGGGCGGACCGTGAACTTCCGGTGGTTCTGGACGGGGGCGTCGTCGGCGAAGTGGAAGGCCGGGGACCAGAGCTTCTCCGTCGGGGAGCTGAACGGGGTGGAGTGGCGGTCACCGGAGGTCTTCGAGGGGCATCTGCGGTTGCTGCGGCGCGACGAGGCGGGGGCGGCCGCGGCTGCTGCTGCGCAGGCTGACCAGGATCCTGCGGCGGTGGTGTTCGGGCTGGGGTACGGGCCTGTGCATGAGTCACTGCCGTTCGCCGCGGCGGTGTTGGCGGCGGTGCGGGCGTCCAGTCCGGTGGCGGCTGTGTCCGCGGCCCGGCCGCGGCGTGATCCTGCGGATATCGCCGAGCGGATCCGGCATCTCGGGGAGTTGCATCAGGCCGGGTTGGTGACCGATGAGGAGTTCTCGGTCAAGAAGGCGGAGTTGTTGGCGGAGCTGTAGCGTCTGCGGGGTGCTGCGCGCCGGCGGGTGCAGGTGCTCCGTGGCCGGTCGCGCCCACGCGGCGGAGCCGCAGATCGATACGGCCCCGCGCCCCTGAAGCCCTCCCCCTACTCCCTGCCTGCTGAAGTGAACGCCATGTCCGCGTACCTGTTGCCTGCCACCTGGGCTGCGATCGGGTCCAGCAGGGACAGTTCTTCTTCCGTCAGGACGATCCTGGTCGCCGCCGTGTTCTCCTCCACCCTCGTCGGCTTGCGGGTGCCCGGGATCGGGATGACCGGGAGCTTGTGGAGCGTCGCCTGCTGGTGGGCCCAGGCCAGGGCGATCTGGCCGAGGGAGGCGTCGTGGGCCTTGGCCACCGAGCGGATCGGCTCCAGCAGGGCCGCGTTCCTCGCCGCGTTGTCCCCCGTGAAACGGGGCTGCTGGCGGCGGAAGTCGTCGGAGGACAGGTCCTCGGCCTTGGCGAAGGAGCCCGTGAGGAAGCCGCGGCCGAGCGGGGAGTAGGGGACCAGGGCCACGCCCAGGTCGCGGGCCGCGGGGACGACCTTCGGCTCGATGTCACGGCTGAACAGCGACCACTCCGACTGCACGGCCGCGATCGGGTGTACCGCGTGGGCGGCGCGGAGTTCGTCCGCCGTGACCTCGCTCAGGCCCAGGTGCTTGATCTTGCCCTCACGGACCAGGTGGGCCATGGTGCCGACGCTCTCCTCGATCGGCACGTTCACATCGCGCCGGTGCATGTAGTAGAGGTCGATGACGTCGACGTCGAGGCGCTTCAGGCTCGCCTCGACGGCCTGTCGGATGTAGGGCGGGTCGTTGCGGATGACGCGTCGCGTCGGGTCGTCCGGGGGGATCGACAGGGCGAACTTGGTCGCGATGACGACCTCGTCGCGGTGTGCCTTGAGGAACGGCGAAAGGAACCGCTCGTTCTCGCCGGCGCCGTACGCGTCGGCCGTGTCGTAGAAGGTGACGCCCAGTTCGAGCGCCCGTTCGAGGGTGGCCCGGGACGCGTCCGCGTCCGAGGGGCCGTAGGCGAAGCTCATGCCCATGCAGCCGAGACCCTGGACACCCACCTCGGGGCCGTGGTCGCCGAGCTTCGCCGTCGTGATCCTGCCGTCCGTCATCGGGACCTCTCCGACGCCAGGGCACGCCCGGCGTCCGCGTAGAAACTGATCTTCCGGTCGAGCACGGCGAGCGTGCCCCGGAGTTCGTCGATCCTGGCCAGCACGTCCTCGCGGGTCGTCTTCAGCAGTTCGAAGCGCTCGGCGTAGGTGTGGTCGCCCTCACGCACGAGTTCCGCGTACCGGACCATGTCGGCGACCGGCATGCCGGTCAGGCGGAGCTTGCCCACGAGGTCGAGCCAGTCGAGGTCGCGGTTGGTGTAGCGGCGCTGGCCGGTGTGGGACCGGTCGATGTGCGGCATCAGGCCGATGCGCTCGTACCAGCGCAGGGTGTGCGCCGTCAGGCCGGTCAGGGCGACGACCTCGCTGATCGTGTACTTGTCCTGGCCGTCCGGGCGCCGGTTCTGCCGCGGCGGGCCGGCGCAGGTGTCGGTACTGGTCCCCGGGGTCTCCATCACCGTCATGGCCCCAACGCTAGGACCTTGGAGTGCACTCCAAGCAAGCTCCGACGGTAAGAAATCGGCAGGACACCTCTTGATCCGGCTGGTTAGCGTGGGGCGTCATGAGTGTCGTACGCCGCGCCCTGCCCGAGGACGCCGAGGAAGTCCTCCGCCTGCGCCAGATCATGATCGACTCGTTGTTCGGCGACCCCGCGGCCGCCTGGCACGGGGAGTCCCTCCCCACACTGAAAACCAAACTGGGCGAGCCGGACGGGGACTTCACGGCGTTCGTGGTGGACCACCCGGAGCGGCCGGGGACGCTGGCGTCGCTGGTGGCCGGGACGATCGACTACCGCATCGGGAAGTCGGGCGACCCGCAGGGCATGGTGGGCTTCGTCTTCAGCGTCGCCACCGACCCGTCCGCCCGACGCCGTGGCTACGCGCGCGCGTGCATGACCACGCTGCTGGAGTGGTTCCGCGAGCGCGGCGCCAGGCGCGTGCAGCTCACGGCCTCGCCGGAGGCCCAGCCGCTGTACGTCTCCCTCGGTTTCCGGCCCAAGCCCGACCCCTTGCTGGAGCTGACGCTGTGAGCGCATAGGCTCGAACGCATGTCGCTGAAGAGCCTCGCGTTGATCGAGAACTGGCCGGTTCCCACCGCCGCGGCGGGTGTCGTACGAGCGGACGGCACCGTCCTCGGCACCCACGGACCGGCCGGACAGCGGTTCCCGCTCGCGTCGGTGACCAAGCCCCTCGCCGCCTACGCGGTGCTCGTCGCGTACGAGGAGGGCGCCATCGAGCTCGACGAGCCCGCCGGCCCGCCCGGGTCGACGGTCCGGCACCTGCTCGCGCACACCTCGGGCCTCGCCTTCGACGAACACAAGGTCACGGCGCCGCCCGGGGAACGGCGGCTCTACTCGAACGCCGGCTTCGAGCAGCTCGGCGACCACGTCGCGAAGGCGACCGACATCCCGTTCGGGGAGTACCTGCGCCAGGGCGTGCTGGAGCCGCTGGGCATGACCTCGACCAGCCTGGAGGGGTCTCCGGCCAAGGACGGGGTGTCGACGGTCGAGGACCTGCTGCGGTTCGCCGCCGAGGTGCAGGCCCCGCGGCTCCTGGACCCCCGTACGGTCGCCGAGGCGATGACCGTGCACTACCCGGGCACGAAGGGCGTCCTGCCGGGGTACGGCCACCAGAACCCCAACGACTGGGGGCTCGGCTTCGAGATCCGCGACTCCAAGTCGCCGCACTGGACGGGCTCGTCGTCCTCACCGCGCACCTTCGGGCACTTCGGGCAGTCCGGGACGTTCCTGTGGATCGACCCCGACGCGCGGGCCGCGTGCGTCGCGCTGACGGGCCGGGCGTTCGGGCCGTGGGCGATCGAGGCGTGGCCGGCGTTCACGGACGCGGTACTGGCCGACCTCTAGCTGGTGGTCATCTCCCAGACCAGCAGCTCCGCCTCTGTCACGCCCTCGGCCTCCAGGCCCTTGGCATCGGTGATCCGGGCCGCGTCGCCCGCGCCCAGCGCCTCGCCGTCCAGGCGTACGTCACCGCGTACGACGTGCACGTACGCGTACGCCGCGTCCGGTACCGCCGTCCGCTCCCCCGCCCCCAGGCGCCGTACGTGCAGCATCGCGCCGGCCTCCGGGACGGCGTAGGGCGTCGAGTCGGCGATGCCGTGGACGACCTCGTAGTACGGGTCGCCGCCGGGCCGGAGCGGGGCCAGCCACATCTGGACGAAGGTGAGGGGGCCGGGGCCGTCGTTGCGCTCCACGTGGCGCACCCCGCCCGCCGAGCTCAGCCGCTGCACGTCTCCGTGGCGCACCACCGACTCGTGCCCGGTGGAGTCCCGGTGCGTCAGCTCGCCCTCGACCACCCACGTCACGATCTCGGTGTGGCTGTGCGGGTGCTCGTCGAAGCCGGCGCCGGACGCCAAGCGCTCCTCGTTGCAGGCGATCACCGCGCCGAAACGGAGGTTGTCCGGGTCGTAGTGGGGGCCGAAGGAGAAAGCGTGCCGGCTCTCGATTCCGGCCGCCGGGTCACCGCCCTGGTAGCGCTGATCAGCGCGCCGAATGTCCATCACGGAGTCCACCGTAGACCCGGCGGCGCACCTTCCCGTCCGGATAAGGCAGGCTTGTCCCCGTGCCCCAACCCGAAACCAGCAAGAACGAAGCCGCAGCGCACGTCGTCCACCCGCATGCCGCGACGCTGAAGCGGCTGGAGAAGTCCTCCGGCTCGCTCGCCGCGCAGGCCATCGCGCGGATGGACGAGACGCTGCCCTGGTACCGGGCCATGCCCCCGGAGAACCGTTCCTGGATCGGTCTGGTCGCGCAGGCGGGTATCGCCGCCTTCACCGAGTGGTTCCGGCATCCGGACGCCCCGCAGGCCATCTCCACCGACGTGTTCGGCACCGCGCCGCGCGAGCTGACCCGGGCGATCACGCTGCGGCAGACCGTGGAGATGGTGCGCACCACCATCGAGGTCATGGAGAGCGCGATCGACGAGGTCGCGGCCCCGGGCGACGAGAGCGTGCTGCGCGAGGCCCTGCTCGTGTACGCCCGGGAGATCGCCTTCGCGACCGCCCAGGTGTATGCGCAGGCCGCCGAGGCCCGCGGTGCCTGGGACGCCCGCCTGGAGTCCCTGGTCGTGAACGCCGTGCTCAGCGGCGAGGCCGACGAGGGCGCCGTGTCACGGGCCGCCGCCCTCGGGTGGAACTCGCCCGAGCATGTGTGTGTCGTGCTCGGTACGGCGCCCGACGGAGACAGCGAACTGACCGTCGAGGCCATACGGCGCGCCGCCCGGCACGCCAAGCTCCAGGTGCTGACCGGGGTGCTCGGGGACCGGCTGGTCGTCATCGCGGGCGGCAGCGACAACCCGCTGGCCGTCGCCAAGTCGCTCATCGGCCCGTTCGCGGCCGGGCCGGTCGTGGCGGGCCCGGTGGTGCCGGACCTGCTGGCCGCGACCCGGTCCGCGCAGGCCGCCGCGGCGGGGCTGAAGGCCTGTTCCGCCTGGCAGGACGCCCCGCGCCCGGTGCTGGCGGACGACCTGCTTCCGGAGCGGGCGATGGCCGGTGACCCCTCGGCCCGTGAGCAGCTGGTGGAGGAGATCTACAGACCGCTGGAGGAGGCCGGGGCCGCGCTCCTGGAGACCCTCAGCGTCTATCTCGAACAGGCGAGCAGTCTCGAAGGGGCCGCCCGGATGCTGTTCGTCCATCCCAACACCGTCCGCTACCGGCTTCGACGTGTGACTGACGTCACCGGTTGGTCACCCTCCGATGTACGCTCTGCGTTCACACTGCGGATCGCGCTGATCCTGGGGCGTCTGGCCGATGGAGATCTCCAGTCCTAAGGTTTTGTCGGGGCTCGACAAAACCCCCTCGTGTTCTTCGTCCTTGTCCCCACGGGCGGCCGCGCCCGTCCCCAAGAGAGAGTGTGAGAGTGCTCGTACTCGTCGCTCCCGGCCAGGGCGCCCAGACGCCCGGCTTCCTGTCCTCATGGCTCGACTTCCCCGGTGTCCGCGGTGCCCTCGAGGCCTGGTCCGACGCCGCGGGACTCGACTTGATCCGTTACGGCACCGAGGCCGACGCGGAGGAGATCCGCGACACCGCGGTGGCCCAGCCGCTGCTCGTCGCGGCCGGACTGGCGTCCGCGTACATGCTGTTCGACGACCCGGCCGAGCTGCCGCGGAAGGTCGGCGCCATCGCCGGTCACAGCGTCGGCGAGATCACCGCGGCCTCGCTCGCCGGAGTACTCCCCCACGAGGAGGCGCTCCGCCTCGTCCGTACGCGTGGACTCGCCATGGCCGAGGCCGCCGCCGTCACCGAGACCGGCATGGCCGCCCTCCTCGGCGGCGACCCCGAAGTGACGGTTCCGCACCTGGAGAAGCTCGGCCTGACCCCGGCGAACATCAACGGCGCGGGCCAGATCGTCGCGGCCGGCACCAAGGAGCAGCTCGCCGCGCTGGAGGCGGACAAGCCCGAGGGCGTGCGCAAGGTCGTCGCGCTGAAGGTGGCCGGCGCCTTCCACACCCACCACATGGCCCCCGCGGTCGACACGCTGGCGAAGGCCGCCGAGGCCCTGACGCCCGGCGACCCGGAGGTCACCTACGTCTCGAACAAGGACGGGCGGGCGGTCTCCGCCGGCACCGAGGTGCTGGACCGTCTGGTCGGCCAGGTCGCCAACCCGGTCCGCTGGGACCTGTGCATGGAGACCTTCAAGGAGCTCGGTGTCACCGCCCTGATCGAGGTGTGCCCCGGTGGGACCCTCACCGGGCTGGCCAAGCGTGCCCTGCCCGGTGTGAAGACGCTGGCCCTGAAGTCCCCCGCCGACCTCGACGCGGCTCGCGAGCTCATCGCCGAGACGCCAACACCCGCCGCTGACGCGGCGGGTGCCTGACAAGGAGCCGGAGAGCATGGCGAAGATCAAGCCCAGCAAGGGCGCCCCGTACGCGCGCATCCTCGGTGTCGGCGGCTACCGCCCGACCCGGGTCGTGCCGAACGAGGTGATCCTGGAGACGATCGAGTCGTCCGACGAGTGGATCCGCTCGCGCTCCGGCATCGAGACGCGGCACTGGGCCTCCGACGAGGAGACCGTCGCCGCGATGTCGCTGGAGGCCTCCGGGAAGGCCATCGCGGACGCGGGCATCTCCGCCGAGCAGATCGACGGCGTGATCGTCTCGACCGTCTCGCACTTCAAGCAGACTCCGGCCGTCGCCACCGAGATCGCGGACAAGCTGGGCACCGACAAGGCCGCCGCCTTCGACATCTCGGCGGGCTGCGCGGGCTTCGGCTACGGCCTCACGCTCGCCAAGGGCATGATCGTCGAAGGTTCGGCCGAGTACGTCCTGGTGATCGGCGTCGAGCGGCTGAGCGACCTGACCGACCTGGAGGACCGGGCCACGGCCTTCCTGTTCGGCGACGGTGCCGGCGCGGTGGTGGTCGGCCCGTCCCAGGAGCCCGAGATCGGCCCGACCGTGTGGGGCTCCGAGGGCGACAAGTCGGACACCATCAAGCAGACCGTGCCGTGGACGGACTACCGCGACGGGACGGTCGAGAAGTTCCCCGCGATCACCCAGGAAGGCCAGGCGGTGTTCCGCTGGGCCGTGTTCGAGATGGCGAAGGTCGCCCAGCAGGCGCTGGACGCGGCCGGGATCACCGTGGACGACCTGGATGTCTTCATCCCGCACCAGGCCAACGTGCGGATCATCGACTCGATGGTGAAGACGCTGAAGCTGCCAGAGCATGTCACGGTCGCCCGTGACATCCGCACCACCGGCAACACCTCGGCCGCCTCGATCCCGCTCGCGATGGAGCGGCTCCTGGCGACCGGCGAGGCGAAGAGCGGCGACACCGCGCTCGTCATCGGCTTCGGGGCGGGTCTCGTCTACGCCGCGACTGTCGTTACCCTCCCCTAGGCACTCCGTGCTGGATCATGCGGTCCGGCACGGGAGCAACACCTGCCACACCCTCTGGAACATCTACGAAGGAGCGCCGACATGGCCGCCACTCAGGAAGAGATCGTCGCCGGTCTCGCCGAGATCGTGAACGAGATCGCCGGCATCCCGGTTGAGGACGTCCAGCTGGACAAGTCCTTCACCGACGACCTGGACGTCGACTCGCTGTCCATGGTCGAGGTCGTCGTCGCCGCCGAAGAGCGCTTCGACGTCAAGATCCCGGACGAGGACGTCAAGAACCTCAAGACCGTCGGCGACGCGACGAACTACATCCTCAAGCACCAGGGCTGATCAACCGATCAGGCCTTCGGGCTGACTGCCCCGCCACCCGGCGGTGGCGCCGCTTAATCCTCGGATCCGTTGGAGAAAGAATTCCCGTGAGCTCGACCAATCGCACCGTGGTCGTCACCGGTATCGGCGCAACCACACCGCTGGGTGGCGACGTAGCCTCTACCTGGGAGGGCTTGATCGCCGGACGTTCCGGCGTGAAGCCCCTGGAGCAGGAGTGGGCGGCCGACCAGGCCGTCAAGATCGCGGCCCCGGTCGCCGTGGAGCCGACCGAGGTCATCCCCCGGCCGCAGGCCCGCCGACTGGACCGCTCGGCGCAGTTCGCGCTGGTCGCGGCCAAGGAGGCCTGGGCGGACGCCGGTTTCGAGGCGAAGGCCGGCGAGGACCCGGCCGTCGACCCGGACCGGCTCGGCGCGGTCATCGCCTCCGGCATCGGCGGCGTGACGACGCTGCTGGACCAGTACGACGTGCTCAAGGAGAAGGGCGTCCGCCGCGTCTCCCCGCACACCGTGCCCATGCTGATGCCCAACGGCCCGTCGGCCAACGTGGGGTTGGCCGTGGGTGCCCGGGCGGGCGTGCACACGCCGGTCTCCGCCTGCGCCTCGGGCGCCGAGGCCATCGGCTACGCCATCGAGATGATCCGCACCGGCCGCGCCGACGTCGTCGTCGCGGGTGGTACGGAGGCGGCGATCCACCCGCTGCCCATCGCCGCGTTCGGCAACATGATGGCGATGTCCAAGAACAACGACGACCCGCAGGGCGCGTCGCGTCCCTACGACGTGGCCCGCGACGGCTTCGTCCTCGGCGAGGGCGCCGGTGTCGTCGTCCTGGAGTCCGCCGAGCACGCCGCCAAGCGCGGCGCCCGGGTGTACGCCGAGGCCGTCGGGCAGGGCATCTCCGCCGACAGCCACGACATCGTGCAGCCGGAGCCGGAGGGGCGGGGCATCTCGCACGCCCTGCAGAACCTGCTGGAGCGGACCGACCTGGACCCGGCGGAGATCGTGCACGTCAACGCGCACGCGACATCGACGCCGGCCGGTGACATCGCCGAGTTGAAGGCACTGCGGAAGGTGTTCGGTGACGACACCGACCACATCGCGGTGTCCGCGACGAAGTCGATGACCGGGCATCTGCTGGGTGGTGCGGGTGGCGTCGAGACGGTGGCGACCGTGCTCGCGCTTTACCACCGGGTGGCTCCGCCGACCATCAACGTGGAGAACCTCGACCCCGAGGCCGAGGCGAACGCGGATGTGGTGCGTGGGGAGGCTCGGAAGCTGCCGGTCGAGGGCCGTATCGCCGCGCTGAACGACTCGTTCGGGTTCGGTGGGCACAACGTGGTGCTGGCGTTCCGGACGGTTTGATTTCGCCTGAACGGCGAGTGGCCCGGACTCTTCGTGAGTCCGGGCCACTCGCCGTTCAGCGTCGTAGCTCCCGCGCCCCTGAGAGCCTCACACCACCTGGTGGAGCCAGCGGACCGGGGCGCCTTCGCCTGCGTAGCGGAAGGGTTCCAGCTCGTCGTCCCAGGGCTTGCCCAGGAGTTTGTTGAGCTCGGCCTCCAGGTCCGTTTCGCCGCGCTGGCTGCGTTGCAGCGCGGCGCGCAGGCGGTCCTCGGGGATGAGGATGTCGCCGTGGATGCCGGTGACGGCGTGGAAGATGCCCAGGTCGGGAGTGCAGCTGTAGCGTTCGCCCTCGGCGGTGGGGCAGGGTTCCGCGGTGACCTCGAAGCGGAGGAGGTGCCAGCCGCGCAGCGCCGACGCCAGCTTGGACGCCGTGCCCGCCTGGCCCTGCCAGGAGAACTCCGAGCGCCAGGTGCCCGGGGCGGCGGGCTGACGGATCCAGTCCAGGCTGACGCGCGTACCGAGCACCCCGGCGACGGCCCACTCGACGTGCGGGCACAGCGCGCGCGGCGCCGAGTGCACGTACAGAACTCCACGTGTCGTCACCGGAACCTCCGGGCAGAGCGGGACATCTTGGAAACGGGCGGAACGGCTGTGACCGGGCGGGTCACGTTGATGGCGAGGCTACCGTGCGGTGACGCAAGGAGTGTGACGTACGGTCGCTCCCGGTGCCGGGAAACGCCCGCCATTCACCCAGGGGGACGCTTGTACGGGTGTGAGCCGTTGCACCTGATCGGCCGGGAACCCTCGTGCGTTGTTATTGGTTGGGGAGACATGCACGGCGCGGCGAGGGGATGGACCAGGGATGCGGAAGCGAAGGCACCGCTCACGGGTCGTGCTTGCCGTGGCCGTGGCGGCCGCCCTGGGTGTCGCCGGGTGTGATGCCGTCGGGGGCGACTCCCCCGCCCCGTCCCGTGAGGCCAAGCCGTCCCCCAGGCCCACGCCCCTGTGGGACCGCAGTCCGAGTTCCGTCGCGGCCGTGGGCGATTCCATCACGCGCGGTTTCGACGCCTGTGACGTGCTGTCGGACTGTCCGGAGGCGTCCTGGGCGACCGGGGCGAGCCCCGAGGTCGACTCCCTCGCCGTACGGCTGCTGGGGCGGGCCGGGGCCGCGGAGCGGAGCTGGAACTACGCCGTGACCGGGGCGCGGATGGCGGATCTGCCCGGGCAGATCGCCCAGGCGGTACGGCGCAAGCCCCAGCTGGTGACGGTGATGGTGGGGGCGAACGACGCCTGCCGGGCCACGCCCTCGGCGATGACGCCGGTCACCGAGTTCCGCGCCGACTTCGAGGACTCCCTGCGCAGCCTGCGCAAGGCTCTGCCCAAGGCCCAGGTGTTCGTGGCGAGCGTGCCGAACCTGAAGCGGCTGTGGTCCGAGGGCCGCACCAGCCCGATGGGCAAGCAGATCTGGCAGCTGGGCATCTGCCCGTCGATGCTGGGGGACGCGGACGCCCTGGACTCGGCGGCGAACCTGCGGCGGAACACGGTGCAGAAGCGGGTGGAGGACTACAACAAGGTCCTTAAGGAGGTCTGCGCCAAGGACGAGCGGTGCCGCTACGACGGGGGCGCGGTGTACGACTACCGCTTCGGCACCGCCCAGTTGAGCCGCTGGGACTACTTCCACCCGAGCGTGAACGGACAGGCCCGGTTGGCGGAGATCGCGTACCGGACCGTCACGGCGGAGCGACCCTGACCCAGGGCCTGACTTAGAGTTCCGCACATGAACGAACTCTTCGGCACACTTTCCGACGGCACGCCAGTGCACCGCTGGACCCTGGAGCGTGCGGGCGTCCGGGTGCGGATCCTGTCGTACGGCGGGATCGTGCAGTCCGTCGAGGTACCGGACCGGGAGATGCGGGCCGGGAACGTGGTGCTGGGGTTCCCCGACCTCGACGGCTATCTCGCTCACCCGGACCCGTACCTCGGAGCCCTGGTCGGGCGGTACGCCAACCGGATCGCCCGTGCCCGGTTCCCGCTGGACGGGCGGACGTACGCGCTCGAACCGAACAACGGGCCGAACGCGCTCCACGGTGGAGTGCGTGGCTTCGACAAGCGAGTGTGGGAGGGGACGCCCATCGAGCACGGTGTGCGGCTCGCTCGGGTCAGTCCGCACGGCGAGGAGGGCTTCCCGGGGCGGCTGGAGGTCTCGGCGACGTACACGCTCCAGGGGAGCGGTGCGCTGCGGATCGTGTACGAGGCGGTGACGGACGCGCCGACCGTGGTGAACCTGACGAACCACAGCTACTTCAACCTGGCCGGTTCCGGTGACGCGGGCGGCCACGAGCTGCGGCTGGCCGCCTCCCGGTACACGCCGGTGGACGCGGACCTGATCCCGACCGGCAGCCTGGACGACGTGACGGGCACGCGCTTCGACTTCCGCGAGGCCCGCAAGGCCGGCGCCGGCTACGACCACAACTTCGTGCTCGACAAGGGTGTGACGGATGTTCCGGCGGAGGTCGCGGAGCTGCACGACCCGGCGTCCGGGCGGGTGCTGACGGTGGCGACCACCGAGCCCGGACTGCAGCTGTACACCGCCGACCATCTGGGCGAGCCCTTCGCGCCCGGCGACGGCATCGCGCTGGAGACCCAGCACTTCCCCGACTCCCCGAACCGGCCGCAGTTCCCGAGCACGGTGCTGCGGCCGGGCGAGGTGTACCGCTCGGAGACGGTGTACGGGTTCGGCACGCGCTGAACGCTGTCCAGGTCCGGTGAGACCATGAGCCCCGGTCCAGGGGTCAGGTCCCGGACCGGGGCTGCTCGGTGGGGAACTCGTCCCGGATCAGACGTTAATCGTCGCGGTGATCCTGCGGTCCGTGATCGAGCGCCCCACCTGGATCCCGTACGAACCCTTCACAAACGACCACGACATGGTCGTCTCGTCCCGAAAGCCCGGCGTGGCAGTTCGACGCTCTCGCCGGGTCCGGCATCCACGCCCGCGAGGCCGGCCGGGTGGGGTCCGGCTCGCTCGGGGCGAGGTAGAGCTGGACGACCTCGCGGCCGGGGCGGTCGCCGGTGTTGCCGAGGCGGACCTTCGCGGTGGCCCCGTCGGCGGCCCCTTCGACCTCGACCGACTCGTAGGTCCAGTCGGTGTAGCCGAGGCCGTGACCGAATTGGCGGCGGCGGCCTCGGCGATCAGTTCGTCGGGGTCGCGCTGCGGGTCCTGGTGGCGAGGGTGAAGCCGATGACCCGCATGGGGTGGTCGCCGAGCGGCGGGACGGTGCGGGTCAGGGAGACCTCGACCGGTTCGCCCGTGGTCAGGTCGACCCGGGCGTGGGGCACGGGGCCGGTCCAGGGCCGCCATGATGAGGGGGCGGTGCGCGGCACCGGCTGAGCGCCACGCGGGTCCCGCCCCATGGCGTGGCTCTCATCCGTCACGCGATACTGCGGCCGTCCGGCACCACGCCACCCCCACCGTGACGGAAGGCCCCAACCCCCTTGCACTCCATACGCGTTCGCCTCGGCGTCCTCGGCCTCGCCCTGCTGACCGGCCTCACCACCCCGACGGCCGCGAGCGCCGCCGAGGCGGCCCCCTCGCCAACCGTCGAGGAGCAGCGGCTCGACAGAGCCGCTCCCCAGGAGATCCTGCGCTGTTCCGGATTCGACACCGTGGCCCCGCGGTTGGCACGGGCGCTCGACGAGGCCCGTTCCTACGCGCAGGCCCGCCGGGTCGTCGCGCATGAGGGGTCGCAGTTGTGGCGGCGGGCCGTGGGCCGGGCGCAGGGGCGTGGGCCGGCGGGCGGGGACCTGAGCCGGGACGACGACCGGCCGCTGTACTGGGCGCGGCTCGGTATGACGCGTGAAGTGCGCGCCTGGGAACCGGCGTTCGGTCTGACGGAACGGCAGCGGGCCGCGCTGCTGGACGAACTGGAGCGCACCTCGCGCGGCCAGACGGCCCTCCGCTATCCGCAGCACGGCAAGGGCCTGAAGCGGATCCTGGTCACCGGCTTCGACCCGTTCACCCTGGACCGGGACATCCGTATCTCCAACCCGTCCGGCGCCACCGCGCTCGCCCTCGACGGCACGGTGATCGAGACCGCGGACGGCCCGGCCCGGGTCGAGACGGCCGTGTTCCCGGTGCGCTGGCAGGACTTCACGGAGGGGACGGTGGAGCGCACGCTGCGGCCGTACCTGCCGAGGGTCGACCTGTTCACGACCGTGAGCCAGGGCCGGATCGGGCGGTTCGACGTGGAGCGGACCAACGGGGCCTGGCGGGGCGGCTTCGCGGACAACGACAACATCGGCCGTACGGAGACCGTCCCCGTCACCGACCCGGCCTCGCAGCCGCAGTGGACGACGACCACGCTGCCGTACCGGGCGATCGTGGCCGCGGACACCGGCCGTTTCCCCGTGTACGACAACACCGGCGTCACGGAGATCCCGGCGGGCGGTACCGAGCCCGTGGTCCGGCCGGAGGGCCCGACTCCCGGCTCGACCGCTCGCGCGGGCGGCGGCGGTGACTACCTGTCCAACGAGATCGCCTACCGGGCGACGCTGCTGCGGGACCGGTCGGGGCTGCACGACGTCCTGCCGGGCGGGCATGTGCACACGCCCGTGCTCCAGTTCGGCGCCGGGAACACCACGGAGGTCACCGACCCGGAGTTCGTGCGGAACCGGCGGGACATCATCGCGCAGGTGAGGACGATCCTGAGGGTGGCTGCGGAAGAGTCGTGACGGCCCCGTCGCCCTCCTCGCCACCTCCCTGGATCTCCTCACCCAGCAGTTCCCGCGCCATGAGGGTGGCGCCGGCGACCGCGCCCGGCATCAGGAACACCGCGACGAACGGGACCAGGAAGGCCACGGCCAGCGGCGTGCCGAAGCCCCAGACCAGGGTCTTGCGGGAGCGGAGCAGGCCGAGGCGGGTGCGCAGTTCGACGCCTCGGCGCTGGAGGGCGACGGCGGTCAGTTCCTCGGTGAGGAAGAACCCGGTGACGAAGAACCCGATCACCGGTACGGCCGTCTGGCCGACGACGGGGATGAAACCGCACGCGAACAGCAGCACGCCCCACAGCGCGGCCCGTGCGACGATCCGGAGGCTGTCCCGGGCGGAGATCCACAACTCGCGCCAGAGCGGCAGGCCCGACTCGGGGGCGTGGCCGTCCGGGGACACGTCCCGGTCGACCCTTTCGGAGAGGTTCTCGTAGAAGGGCTGCCCGATCAGCAGCGTCACCGCGGTGAACGTCACGACGGCGAGGAGCAGGGAGAGGGCGAACAGCACGGCGGTCAGGAAGCCCCGGAAGAGCCCGAGCCACGGGCTCGACCAGTCGTCGGCGAACGGGGTCGCCCAGGTGACGGCGTCCTCGCCCCACAGCGCCAGCGCGACGAGCGCCGCCGCGTACAGGACGAGGGTGATCAGGCCCGGGAGCAGCCCGAAGCCGTATTGCCTGCCGTGCCGGGCCACCCATCGCTGGCCCTTCAGCAGGTACCGGAAACCCACCCCGAGATCGCGCATGGGAAAACCCTATCGGTGCCGGTGTCGCGCCCTTGACGCGCTCCGGTCACATGGATGTCACAGGCCTCCGGGGGAGAGCCATCCGGGTCACGTGTGACACCAACGCGGCCTTGTTGCCGTTGAGTCGAACCGGTACACCTCGCCGTACCGATCTCAGGAAGCCCCGGAGGAGGTACGCGTGCGCACCACGAGAACCGTTCCTGCGAGACCTGTACTGATCGTCGCCCTCACCCTCGCCACGGCGGGTTCACTTCTGCTCGGCCCCGACATCGCCGGCGCGGACCCGAAGCCCGTCACCCGCGAGGGCCCGGCTGTGGACGACCGCGCCGCGCAGGCTCCCGCGATCGCGGCCCGGCGCGCACTGGCCGCGGACACACCCGCCGGGACCTCCACCGCAGCGCCCGCCCGCGGCTACCCGCGCCGCCAGATCCTCTCCCCCGACCGGCAGAACCCCGGCGACAAGTCCCTGAAGCTGGGTTTGATTCCGTACCACGCGATCGCCCCGAAGCTGAACGCGCTGCAACGCCTCGGCGACCGGGTGAGCGTGGAGGTGACCGGCCGCTCGGCCGGCGGCCACCGCCTCTACCTCGTCACCGTCACCGCCCCGGAGACCACCCGCCAGGCCCGCGCTCAGGAGCGCATGCGCGAACTGATCGAGAACGCGCCCGCGGCGGCCGCGAAGTCTCTCGAGATCAAGCGCAGTTACAAGACCCCGGTCTTCGTCAACAGCAACATCCACGGCAACGAGTGGGAGGGCACGGACGCCTCCCTGAAGCTCGTCGAGCAGCTCGCGACGGCGAAGGACGCCAGGACCCGCGACCTGCTCGCGCACAGCCGCCTGTACTTCAACATCACGGCCAATCCGGACGGCCGTATCGCCGGGACCCGCGCCAACTCCAACGGCTTCGACCTGAACCGCGACTTCGTCACCGCCTCCCAGCCCGAGACCCGCGCGATGCGGCAGATCGAGCTGGACAAGCAGCCGGCCGTCCTGCTCGACCTGCACGGCTATGTGAACGGCACGCTCATCGAGCCCACCACTCCCCCGCACGGCGAGAACTACGAGTACGACCTGTTCCTGAAGAACAGCTACGCGGGCGCTCTCAACATGGAGTCCGCGGTCAACGCCCTCGGCTACACGCCCGCGAAGGACGGCGTGGAACCGGTCCAGATCCCGTTCCGCGACCAGGAGGAGGGCTGGGACGACTGGCCGCCGATCTTCACCCCGCAGTACGCGGCCTTCCACGGCACGGTCGCAGCGCACACCGTGGAGATCCCGCTGGCGGTGAACAACGAGGAGTACGACGAACTCCCCGTCCCGGAGCTGCGCCGCCGCTCGGCGGTCAACACGGCCGTGGCGGGCGCGGCGATCCGCGCGACCCTGCACCACGTCCGGGAGCACCGCACGTCGCTCGTCTCCGATCAGATCGAGGTCTTCCGCCGCGGCGCGGCCGGCGCCCCGCAGGTACCGGTGTCACCCGAGACGGTCCCCGGCGTCCCCGGCATCGGCCCGGAGGACGTCTACACGACCACCTTCCCGCGCGCCTACGTCATCCCGCCCGGCGACTCCCGCGCCCAGCGCTCGGCCCCGGCGGCGGCCCGCCTCGTCGACCACCTCCTCGCCAACGACGTCCGCGTCACCCGGGCCGCCCGCCCCTTCCGGCTCGCCGGACGGACGTATCCCCGGGGCTCGTACGTCGTCGACATGCACCAGCCCAAGCGCGGCATGGCGAACGTGCTGCTGGCCGACGGCCGGGACATCAGCGGCAAGGTGTCCGTGATGTACGACATCTCGGGCTGGAGCCTGGGCCGCCTGTGGGGCGCCACGGTCGAGCGGGTGCCGTCGGGCAGCCTGCGGGGCACGCCCCTGCGCCCGGTCACCGAGGCCGCACCGGTCGCCCAGGTGCCCGCTCACGGCAACCTCCGTCTGCGCCTGACCGACCCGCGCGAGATCGCGGCCCTCAACTCCCTTCTCCAGCAGGGCGTTCCGGTGCGCCAGGGGCCGGACGGCAGCGCGATCGTCCCGGCGTCGGCCCGCCGCACGGCGCTCGCGTCCGCCCGCGCGCACGACGTCTCCTTCACGGCCACGCGGCTCACCGGCGGCACGCCCCTGCACCGCCTCCGGGTCGCCGCCGCCGTCACGCCGGGTGAGCTGTTCGCGCTGCGGGAGATGAACTTCGACGTCACGCCGGTCTCGACGGCCGTCCTGAACACGGGCTTCGACTGGTCCGGCACGGATGTGCTGTTCGTGTCCGCCGGCCTGGACCACGCGGCCCTGACCGCACCGGCGCGCAGGGCCCTGGACGCCTTCCTCGGCGACCACGGCCTGGTCGGCCGGGGCACGAGGGGAGCGGCCCTGAACGCGGCGGCGGACCGGCTGGCCGTCGAGCCGGTCGAGGGCAACACGGACGCGAACGGCGTCGTACGAACGGAGAACACGGGCCGCGTCACGCGCGACGCGCCCGCGCACGCCTTCGTCTACGCCCCGCTGTGGTTCACCGACCTCGGCCCGGGCGTGCGGGTGGAGCAGTCGTACGCGACCGGGAATCCGCTCGTCTCCGGACACTGGCGCCCGCTCCCGGACGGCACCGGCGGTCCCGCGGCGGCAGCGGGACAGGCCTCGGTGGTCAGCGGCGGCCGGACGGTCCTGTTCGGCACCGAACCACTCTTCCGAAACCATCCCAAGGGGGAATTCCCGCAGGTGGCGAGGGCATTGTTCACAGTGGCACACAGCGGTTCAGTTGAGGAGAGCGGATGACGCAGGAGATCCACGGCACCGTGGCCGACGGCTTCCAGGGGGTGCGCGAGGAGTTCGCCGCGTTCGTGGCCGGGGAGCGCCCCGACTACGAGGGTCAGCTGTGCGCCTACGTCCACGGCCGCAAAGTCGTCGACCTGTGGGCGGGGACCGAAGCGGACGCCCTCTACGGCGTGTTCTCGTCCACCAAGGGCGCCGCCTACCTGGTCGTCGCCCTCCTCGTCCAGGACGGCACGCTCGAACTGGACCGCAAGGTGACGTACTACTGGCCGGAGTTCGCTGCCGAGGGCAAGGGCGCCCTGACCCTGCGCGATCTGCTCGCGCACCGGGCGGGCGTGGTCGGCACGGACACCGGCTTCACCCTGGCGGAGCTGGCCGACGACCGCCAGCTCGCCGAACGCCTCGCCGACCAGCGGCCGTTCTGGCGTCCCGGCACGGCGTTCGGCTATCACGCGCTGGTCAGCGGGGCCCTGGTGGGCGAGGTCGTACGCCGCGCCACGGGCCGCACGCTCCAGGAGGTCTACGAGGAGCGGATCAGGGCCCCGTACGCCCTGGACTTCCACCTCGGCCTTCCCGCACCCCACGAGCCCCGCTTCCGCACCACCCAGCCGATGGCCCCGACCCCGGACCAGCAGGCCGTCCTCGACGCCACGCCCACGGGTCCGCACACGCTCACCTCGATCGCCTTCAACCGCCACGCCACGGAACCCACCGACCTCGCCTCGCTGCCCAACATGCCGCTGGTCCGCGCCAAGGGCCCGGCCTCGGTGGGCGGAGTGGCGTCCGCGCGGGGCCTGGCCGGGATGTACGCGGCGGCGATCAGCGAGGTGGGCGAGCAGGCGCCGCTGCTGAAGCCGGACGCGGTGGCGGAGTTCGGCCAGTTCCACTCGGTCGGCTACGACCTGGTGGCACGTGCCCACAAGGCGTTCGGCCTCGGCTTCCAGGCCACGGCTGACGCGTGGCACCCGTTCCTCGGCGCCGGGACGATCGGGCACAGCGGCGCGAGCGGCTCGCAGGCCTTCGCGGACCCGTGGAGCGGCCTGGCGTACGGCTACACGCGCCGCCGCTTCGCCTTCCCGGGCGGCGCGGCCCCGGAGAACGACCGCTTGGCGCGGGCGGTCCACACGGCGGCGCTCGCCCTCTGAGCGCCGGGCATGGGCGGAGGCCGCACCCCACGTCCAAGGGTGCGGCCTCCGCGTATGCAACGACTGCCGTCAGACGAGCGTCACGGTGATGTTCCCGCGGGTCGCCTTCGAGTAGGGGCACACGTCGTGGGCCTTCTCGACGAGCGACCGCGCGGTGCCCCGGTCCACCTTGGGAATGTCGGCGGAGATCTCCACGATGATCCCGAACCCGTCCCTGTTCTTCCCGAGGCCGACCTTCGCGGTGACGGTCGACCCGGTGAGGTCGGCCCCCTCCTGGCGGGCGACGACACCGAGAGCGCCCTGGAAACAGGCGCTGTAGCCGGCGGCGAAAAGCTGCTCCGGGTTGGTCCCGGCGCCGCTGCCGCCCATCTCCTTCGGCGGGTTGACGACGACGTCGAGCTTGCCGTCGTCGGTGGCGACCCGCCCGTCGCGTCCGCCCGCGGCGGTGGCGACGGCGGTGTACAGGACGTCGGACTGCTGGATGGCCATGCGGTTGTGTTCCTTCTGTCGTCCGCCGCGGCTCGCGCCCGGGCCGAGCGGATTCGGAAAAAACTTACCGCATACCGGAAAGCAGCAGAAGGCGTCAGAGCTTGACGATCATCTTCCCGGTGTTGTCGCCGCGCAGCACACCCAGGAAGGCCTCGAGGTTGTTCTCGATGCCCTCGACGACGGTCTCCCGGTACTTCAGCTCACCGGAGGCGACCCAGGGGGCGACCTCCTGCACGAACTGCGGCTGGAGGTCGTAGTGGTCGCTCACGAGGAAGCCCTCCATACGACCACGGGTCGCGATCAGCCGGGGAAGGTTCTTCGGGCCGGGAACGGGCTCGGTGTTGTTGTAGACGGAGATCATCCCGCAGATGGCGATCCGCCCGCCCTCGTTGAGCGCTCCGAGGGCGGCCTCCAGGTGATCGCCACCCACATTGTCGAAGTAGACGTCGATCCCATCGGGAGCGGCAGCGCGCAGCTGCTTGCTCACGGGGCCGTCCTTGTAGTTGAAGGCGGCGTCGAAGCCGTACTCGTCGACGAGCAGCTTCACCTTCTCCTCCGACCCGGCGGACCCGATGACCCGCGAGGCACCCTTCAGCCGGGCTATCTGCCCCACCTGCCCGCCCACGGCACCGGCGGCACCGGACACGAACACGGTGTCGCCCTCCTTGAAGGAGGCCACGCGCAGCAGCCCCGCGTAGGCGGTGAGGCCGGTCATGCCCAGCACGCCGAGGTACGTCGACGGCGGCGCGGCGTCCGGGTCCACCTTGACGGCGTTCTTCGCGGCCACGGCGGCGTACTCGCGCCAGCCGAGGAAGTGCAGGACGTGGTCGCCGACGGCGAGCCCCTCGGCGTTGGAGGCGACGACCTCTCCTACGGCGCCGCCCTGCATGACCTTGCCGAGCTCGAACGGGGCGACGTAGGACTTCGCGTCGCTCATACGGCCGCGCATGTACGGGTCCACGGAGAGGTACTTGTTCCGCACGAGGACCTGTCCCTCACCCGGCTGCGGAACCTCCGCCTCGACGAAGGCGAAGTCCTCGGGCTTCGGCCAGCCGACGGGGCGGCTGACCAGGTGCCACTCGCGGTTGACGGCGGGGAGGGCGGGGGTGTCGGTCATGGTGTGCCTTTCCACGGCAAAGCTTCAGTACCTGAAACAACCATGCTCCTGAAAATTTCAGGTTGTCAAATAACCGGGTACCCTCGATTCATGGCCTCCACCACACCCGCCTCCCAGAACAGCCACCGTTCCGATCCGCTGACCCTTGAGGTCGTCGAGCTCATCGGGGAGGTCGTGGCGCGGTTCCATGAGGACTACGAGGAGGCGGCGGCGGAGCATGCGCTGACCGGGGCGCAGGCGCGGTTGCTGAGTCTGCTGTGCCTGGAGCCGCTGCCGATGCGGAGGCTTGCGCGGCGGTTGAAGTGTGAGCCGTCGAATGTCACGGGGATCGTGGATCGGCTGGAGGCGCGGGGGCTGGTGGAGCGACGGCCGGATCCTGCGGATCGGAGGGTGAAGGTGGCGGCGGCGACCAGTGAGGGGCGGCGGGTGGCTCGGAGCCTGCGGGAGTCGTTGCGGTTCGCTCGGGAGCCGTTGGCTGGGCTTTCCGAGGGGGAGAGGGTGGCTTTGCGGGATGCGTTGCGGGGGATGTTGGGCGACTGAGGTCGGGGTGGTGCGGGGTGTTTCCCGGCGCTGCGGCGGTGGCGCTGGCGCGGGTGGGTCCGCAGCCAGGCGTAGCGGGGTGCCGCTCTTTTGAGACGGTGTGCCGCCCTTAGCGGCACGATTACCCGCAGCTGACCCGCAAGCCCTACGTGCACCACCACAGGAAGCGGTTGCAGGTTTCCGAGGGGGACGGTTCCGGTTTGGGGGGTGCGGGCGTCGGGTCCGGGGTTCGGGTGGGGGCCGGGGCCGGCTGGGGGGCCGCAGGGGCTGCTGTCGGGCGCGTGGGGGACGTGTCCGCCCGAGTCGGGTCGGAGCCCTTCGACGTCTCGGCGTCCCTCGCGTCCTTGGACTTCTCGGCCTTCGGGGACGTGGAAGGCGACGGCGAGTCAGATACCCCCGGCGAGGGGGACGCCGATGCTTCCTCAGCCCCCGCGCCCTCGCCCAGGCCGCCCGTTTCACCCGCCTCCACCGACGCGTCGCCGTCCGCCGATTCACCCCCGGCCGCCGCCGGCTTCGGCGTCGGCTTCGGTGCGTCCATGCCGAGCTCCGCGAGGCTCAGCCCGCCCGCCGCCAGCACGAAACCCGCCGCGACGAACAGCGTCCGACGCCGCCGACGACGATGCGCCGCGGCCTTCCGGTCCCGCCGGCTCGTCACACCACTGGGACCATCAGCGACCGGGCCACGCCCGCGCCCGCGCCGTCGAGCAGCACGCCCCAACGACTCACCGTCATCTTCGTATTCACCGTCGGACCCGTCGGACCCGACCGGCCCGTCCGAATCGTCCGTGCCGTTGTGAACGCCCTCCCGGCCCCCGGAAACGGCGTCGCACCCGCCGTACTCCGGCTCACGCCAGCGCGGCGCATCGACTGGGGTGCCACACCCCGGGCAGGCGAGCGCGCCGTTGAGGTGCCGTCGGCACGGGTCGCAGTAGTCCATGACGCGGGAAGATTAAGTTCCGCGCCGGTAACGTTCCTAGATCGGGCTGTGAAAGTTCTGTAGGGACTCGCCGCCCCCGTGGTTTCGAAACTGTCGAAACCGTTATGCGCGCGACCCATTGACACTCCCACCGTTACGTCCTTACTGTCACGCCAGCATTTCGAACGTGTGCCGAAATCTCGAACACGTCGAACTGAATGACTGACAGAACTGAGCCGAAGAAGCTGCGAGGGACAACCGCCGTGCGCATCACCGGAATCAGCACACACGTGGTCGGGACGCCGTGGCGCAACCTGACGTACGTCCAGGTGCACACCGACGAGGGCATCACCGGAGTCGGCGAGACCCGGATGCTGGGTCACACCGACGCCCTTCTCGGTTACCTGAAGGAAGCTGAGGTCAACCACATTCTCGGCTCCGACCCGTTCGCTGTCGAGGACCTCGTCAAGCGGATGAAGTACGGCGACTACGGCCGCGCGGGCGAGATCGTGATGTCCGGTATCGCCGTGATCGAGATGGCCTGCTGGGACATCAAGGGCAAGGCCCTGGGCGTCCCCGTCTGGCAGCTGCTGGGCGGCAAGGTCACCGACAAGGTCAAGGCGTACGCCAACGGCTGGTACACCACCGAGCGCACGCCGGAGGCGTACCACAAGGCGGCCCAGGGGGTCATGGAGCGCGGTTACCGGGCGCTCAAGATCGACCCCTTCGGCACCGGGCACTTCGAGCTGGATCACCAGCAGACCCTGTACGCCGTCTCCCTGATCGAGGCGGTCCGGGACGCCATCGGCCCCGAGGCCGAGCTGATGCTGGAGATGCACGGGCGCTTCTCCCCGCCACGGCCGTACGCCTGGCCAAGGAGCTGGCGCCGTTCAAGCCGGCGTGGCTGGAGGAGCCGGTCCCGCCGGAGAACCTCAAGGCCCTGGAGAAGGTCGCCGCCAAGGTCGACATGCCGGTCGCCACGGGTGAGCGCATCCACGACCGGATCGAGTTCCGCGAGCTGTTCGAGAGCCAGGCCGTGGACATCATCCAGCCGGACGTCGGCCATATCGGTGGAATCTGGGAGACCAGGAAGCTCGCCGCGACCGCCGAGACCCACTACATGCTGGTGGCTCCCCACAACGTGGGCGGCTCGGTCCTGACCGCCGCCTCCCTCCAGGTCGGGTTCACCTCCCCGAACTTCAAGATCCTTGAGCACTTCAACGACTTCGCGGACGCGGAGATCAAGAAGGTCGTCAAGGGCGCCCCGCAGGTGAACCCGGAAGACGGCTGCTTCCACCTGTCCGACGCCCCGGGCCTCGGTGTGGAGCTGGACGTCGACGCCGCCGCGGAGTTCCCGCAGCAGCAGGCCCGCTTCGACCTCTGGGCGGAGGGCTGGGAGCAGCGCAAGCCCAAGGGCACCCAGTGACCGTCCGGCCCCCGGAAACCCGGAACCGGCCACCGAAACCTTCGAAAACCGGAGGAGACACGTGAGCACCGCGGTAGTGATCGACGCGCCGGGCGAGCACCGTCTCGTCCCGCACGAGCCCCGGCGGCCCGGGGCCGGCGAGGCACTGGTGCGCGTGCACGCCTCCGGCATCTGCGGCAGCGACCGCGAGGTGTACCAGGGCAACCGCCCCGAGGGCTACGTGCGCTACCCGCTCACCCCGGGCCACGAGTGGTCCGGGACGGTCGAGGCGGTGGGCGCCGGGGTCCCCGGATCCCTCGTCGGCCGCAAGGTCGTCGGTGAGGGCTTCCGCAACTGCCAGGTCTGCGACCGCTGCCACGCGGGCGACACGACCCTGTGCTCGGCCGGGTACGAGGAGACCGGGTTCACCCAGCCGGGCGCGATGGCGGCCACGCTGACCCTCCCGGCGCGCCTGCTGCACGTCCTTCCGGACGGTTGCGACCTCACGGCCGCGGCGCTGCTGGAGCCCGCCGCGTGCATCGCGGCCGCCGCGCTGAAGGCGAACGCGCGGCCCGGCGAGAAGGTCGCCGTGGTCGGCACCGGCACGCTCGGCATGTTCGCCGTGCAGTTCCTGAAGGCGAACTCACCGGCGGAGCTGCTGGTCGTCGGCACCCGCCGGGACCGTGAGGCGCTGTCGCGGCAGTACGGCGCGACGGACTTCCGGACGAAGGACCAGGAACTCCCGGACGACGTCGACGTGGTGATCGAGACGGCCGGATCCGCGGACGCCGCCCGGATCTCCGCCGCCCTGCTCCGGCGCGGCGGCCGGCTGGTCCTGACCGGTATCCCGGCGCCGGGTGCCGACGGTCTCGACCCGACCGATCTGGTCGTACGGCAGCTGGAGGTGCACACCGTCTTCGGTGCTCCGCCGGACGCCTGGGCGCACACGGTGCGCGTGTTCGCCGCCGGTCTGCTCGACCCGCTGCCGCTGGTGACGCACGAGCTGCCGCTCGCCGAGTTCTCGCAGGCCATCGAGCTGGTGGGAGCCGGCGATCCGAAGGTGGGCAAGGTGTTGCTCCGCCCCTAGACGTACGCCGGTACGGGGCAACCTGACGGCTTCCGTACCGGCGTACACCCAGCCTTGCCCTACCCAGAGCCGCGAACCTCGTCCGACATATCGAACCGAAGGACATTCCTGTGACCGACGCTTCCGCCACGGCAGCCCGCAGGCCCGGTGAGCAGGCGCTCACCGCGCTGGGCCTGAACGCGCCCGCCCTCGACCCCGCCGACGCCTCGCCGCACTCCTTTCCCGGCGGCGGCCGCTGGCGCACCGAAATTCCCTCGTGCGAGGGTCCCGAGGCGCTGGCGGTGGTCCTGAAGGAGGCCTCGCGGCTGGACGTGCCGATCCACCGGATCAGCCAGGGCAGCGGCGTGTGGATGCTGACCGATGCCGAGATCACCGAGATGGTCGAGGCGACCGGCGAGCGCGACATCGAGCTCTGCCTGTTCACCGGCCCGCGCGGCACGTGGGACATCGGCGGGTCCACGCGCACCGACTCACGGGGGGCCGGACTGCGCGCCCGCGGCCACGACGCCGTCGCCGGATGTGTCGAAGACGCCGTCCGGGCGACGGAGTTGGGCGTCAAGTGCCTGCTCGTCGCCGACGAGGGCGTGCTGTGGACGCTGCACCGGGCGAGAGCCGCCGGCATCATCCCGGCCGACACGACCCTCAAGGTGAGTGCGCTCATCGGGCCGGTCAACCCGGCGGCGTACGCGGTGTACGAGCGGCTCGGCGCCGACTCCGTCAACGTGCCGAGCGATCTGACGCTCGATCATCTCACCGAGATCCGCCGGGTTTCCGGCGCTCCGATGGACATGTACATCGAGGCCCCCGACGACCTCGGCGGCTACGTCCGGATGTACGAGGTCGCCGAGCTCATCCGGCGCGGCGCACCGCTCTACCTGAAGTTCGGCCTGTCGAAGGCGCCCGGAATCTACCCCTACGGGCACCACATGCGGGAGCTGACCCTGGCCACCGCCAAGGAACGCGTGCGGCGCGGCCGGCTCGCCCTGGATCTTCTGGCCCGCCACGGGGCCGACGGCGACATGGCGCCGCTCGGTTCGCGGCTGCCGGGCGATCTGCAACGGTTCGAAATCTCGTCATAACGTTCCGGATACTCGCCTTCACAAAAGAAGACACAGCCGACCACAATCCGACACATCTCTTCTCGGTCTTTCCGGCCCGACCCCCCGGAGCGACTTCGCGCCTCCAGACCGAGCCCTGCACACACATCAAGGATGATGATCATGCGTAACCGCAGAGCCGCCCTCGCCGCCATAGCCGGAGCCGCGTCCCTCGCCCTGACCCTGTCCGCCTGCGGGCAGAACAGCGAGGGTGGCAGCGAGGAGAGCGGGGGCAGCGCCAAGGGCGGCACCATCGGCATCGCGATGCCGACCAAGTCCTCCGAGCGCTGGATCGCCGACGGCAACAACGTCAAGAAGGACCTGGAGTCCAAGGGCTACAAGACCCAGCTGGTCTACGGCGAGGACGACCCGGACCAGCAGGTCTCGCAGGTCGAGAACCTGATCACGCAGGGTGTCAAGGCGCTGATCATCGCGGCCATCGACAACAAGTCGATGAACAACGTGCTCCAGCAGGCCAAGGACGCCAACATCCCGGTCATCTCCTACGACCGCCTGATCCTCGGCACGCAGAACGTCGACTACTACGCGTCGTTCGACAACGAGAAGGTCGGCGAGCTCCAGGGCGACTACATCGTCGAGAAGCTCGGCCTGAAGGACGGCTCCAAGAAGGGCCCCTTCAACATCGAGCTGTTCGCCGGCTCCAACGACGACAACAACACGCGCTACTTCTTCCAGGGCGCGATGAACGTCCTCCAGCCCTACATCGACAAGAAGCAGCTCGTCGTCCGCTCCGGCCAGACCAAGCTCAACCAGGTCACCACCCTGCGCTGGGACGGCGGCACCGCCCAGAAGCGCATGGACGACATCCTGACCTCGGCCTACAAGCGCGAGCGGGTCGACGCGGTCCTTTCCCCCTACGACGGCATCTCCATCGGCATCCTCTCGGCGCTGAAGTCGGACGACTACGGCTCCAAGAGCAAGCCGCTGCCCATCGTCACCGGTCAGGACGCCGAGCTCGCCTCGGTGAAGTCGATCATCGCCAACCAGCAGTCGATGACCGTCTACAAGGACACCCGCCAGCTGGCCAAGGTCGCCTCCAACATGGTCGACGCGCTGCTGAACGACAAGAAGCCCGAGGTCAACGACACCAAGACCTACGACAACGGGTCGAAGGTCGTCCCGGCCTACCTGCTCGAGCCGGTCGCCGTCGACAAGACCAACTACCAGAAGGAAGTCGTCGACTCCGGCTACATCAAGGCGAGCGACCTCAAGTAACCGCCGGCTCACTCTGATTGGAAGGCACGACCATGGCGGGACCCGTCCTGGAAATGCGCTCGATCGTCAAGACCTTTCCCGGCGTCAAGGCGCTGTCGGACGTCACGCTGACCGTCCAGCAGGGCGAGGTCCACGCCATCTGCGGGGAGAACGGCGCCGGTAAGTCGACCCTGATGAAGGTCCTCTCCGGCGTCCACCCGCACGGCACCTACGAGGGGGACATCCTCTTCGAGGGGGAGGTCTGCGAGTTCAAGGACATCCGGGCGAGCGAGCAGCGCGGCATCGTCATCATCCACCAGGAGCTGGCGCTGTCGCCGTACCTCTCCCTCGCGGAGAACATCTTCCTCGGCAACGAGCACGCCAAGGGCGGGTTCATCGACTGGAGGGAGACGCTGCGGCACGCCACCGAGCTGCTGCGGCGGGTCGGGCTCAGCGACCACCCCGACACCCGCGTCGCCGACATCGGCGTGGGCAAGCAGCAGCTCGTGGAGATCGCCAAGGCCCTGTCGAAGAAGGTGAAGCTGCTCATCCTGGATGAGCCGACCGCGGCCCTGAACGACGAGGACAGCGACAAACTCCTCGATCTCATCCTGGAGTTGAAGAAGCAGGGCATCACCTCGATCATCATCTCCCACAAGCTCAACGAGATCCGCAAGGTCGCCGACTCGGTGACGATCCTCCGCGACGGCCAGACCATCGAGACCCTCGATGTGAAGGCCCCGGAGACCACCGAGGACCGGATCATCAGCGGCATGGTCGGCCGCGACCTGGAGAACCGCTTCCCGGAGCGGTCGCCGCACGAGCCCGAGGAGGGCGTGGCGCCCGCCCTGGAGGTACGGGGCTGGACCGTGTTCCACCCGATCGACCAGCAGCGCAAGGTCGTCGACGACGTGTCCCTGCATGTCCGGCGCGGCGAGATCGTCGGCATCGCGGGCCTGATGGGCGCCGGCCGCACCGAGCTCGCGATGAGCGTCTTCGGGCGGACGTACGGCCGGTACGCGGGCGGCACGGTGCTCAAGGACGGCAAGGAGATCCGTACGAAGTCCGTGCCCGAGGCGGTCAAGCACGGGATCGCGTACGTCACCGAGGACCGCAAGCACTACGGCCTCAACCTCATCGACACCATCAACCGGAACATCTCGCTGACCGCCCTGGGCAAGGTCGCCAAGCGCGGTGTGGTCGACGAGCACGAGGAGCGGCAGGTCGCCGAGGGCTTCCGCAAGTCCATGAACATCAAGGCGCCGACCGTCTTCGAGCCGGTGGGCAAGCTGTCCGGCGGCAACCAGCAGAAGGTCGTCCTCAGCAAGTGGATCTTCTCGGGTCCGGACGTGCTGGTCCTGGACGAGCCGACGCGCGGGATCGACGTCGGTGCCAAGTACGAGATCTACACGGTCATCGACCAGCTGGCCGCCCAGGGCAAGGCGGTCGTCTTCATCTCCTCCGAGCTGCCCGAACTGCTCGGCATGTGCGACCGCATCTACACGATGGCCGCGGGGCGGCTGACCGGTGAGTTCTCGCGGGCCGAGGCCTCACAGGAATCGCTGATGCGTCAGATGACGAAGGACAAAGAGGTAACCCGATGAGCACGGACGTGACCGCCAAGACGCCGGCCCCCGCGCCGCCCGGCAAGGGTGGGGCGGCCACCGGCGACGGACTTCTGCAACTGGTGATGGACGGCATGCGCCGCAACATGCGGCAGTACGGCATGCTGATCGCGCTGGGCCTGATCGTGGCGCTGTTCGCCGTGTGGACCGACGGCGACCTGCTGCTGCCGCGCAACGTCTCCAACCTGGTCCTCCAGAACAGCTACATCCTGATCCTCGCGATCGGCATGATGCTGGTCATCATCTCGGGCCACATCGACCTGTCGGTCGGCTCGCTGACGGCGTTCGTCGGCTCGATGGCCGCCGTGTTCATGGTCAAACACGACATACCGTGGCTGCTCGCCGTGGTGCTCTGCCTGGCCGTGGGCGCGGTCGCGGGTGCCATCCAAGGGTTCTTCATCGCGTACGGCGGCATACCGTCGTTCATCGTGACCCTGGCGGGCATGCTGATGTTCCGCGGTCTGACCGAGATCTTCCTGGAGGGCCAGACGCTCGGCCCGTTCCCGCAGGGCCTCCAGAAGGCCGCCAACGGCTTCCTGCCCGAGGTCGGCCCGAACACCAACTACCACAACCTCACGCTGCTGCTGGGCTTCGCGATGATCGCCCTGGTGATCTTCCAGGAGGTCCGTGACCGCAGGCGGCAGCAGGAGTTCAACCTGGACGTCCCGCCCGCCAAGCTGTTCCTGCTGAAGCTGGTCGCGATCTCCGCCGCCGTGCTGACGCTGACCATGCTGCTGGCCAGCTACAAGGGCGCCCCGATCGTGCTGCTCGTCCTGGGCGTGCTGCTCGTCGGCTTCGGCTACGTGATGCGCAACGCGATCATCGGCCGCCACATCTACGCCATCGGCGGCAACCTCCCGGCGGCCAAGCTGTCGGGTGTGAAGGACAAGAAGGTCACCTTCCTGGTCTTCCTGAACATGGGCATGCTCGCGGCCCTGGCGGGTCTGGTCTTCGCCGCCCGCTTCAACGCGGCCTCTCCCAAGGCCGGCCTCAACTTCGAGCTGGAGGCGATCGCGGCCTCGTTCATCGGCGGTGCGTCGATGAGCGGCGGTGTCGGCACCGTCCTCGGCGCGATCATCGGTGGCCTGGTCCTGGGCGTGCTGAACAACGGTATGAACCTCGTCGGCATCGGCACCGACTGGCAGCAGGTCATCAAGGGCCTGGTGCTCCTGGCGGCGGTCGGGTTCGACGTGTGGAACAAGCGCAAGGTCGGTTCGTAAGTCACTGAGGCCCCGCCGGAAGGCGGGGCCTCCTCCTTATGCGGGAGCCGCACACATGGAACTGAACAGACGCACGGTCATCGCGGGAGCCGCGGCGGCGGGCATAGCCGCCACCACGCTCGGCGGCACGGCGCACGCCACGGGAGGCAGGAAGCCGGTGAAGACGCTCTTCGGCAAGCTCGCCGACGGCACCAAGATCTACAGCTGGTCGCTGGAGAACGGCGGCACCCGCCTGAAGGTGCTCTCCTACGGCGGCATCGTCCAGTCGCTGGAGATCCCCGACCGCCGAGGCCGCTACGCCAACGTCTCGGCCGGCTTCGACAACATCGAGGACTACGTCGCCAAGAGCCCGTACTTCGGCGCCCTGATCGGCCGCTACGGCAACCGCATCGGCAAGGGCAAGTTCACCCTCGACGGCAAGAACCACCAGCTCTCCGTCAACGACGGCGAGAACAGCCTGCACGGCGGCGCCAAGGGCTTCGACAAGCGCGTCTGGGACATCGAGCCGTTCACCAAGGGCTCCGACGTCGGCCTGTACCTGTACTACACGAGCGTCGACGGCGAGATGGGCTACCCGGGCACGCTCAAGACCAAGGTGACGTACACCCTCACCAAGCACGGCGACTGGCGCATCGACTACGAGGCCACCACGGACAAGGCCACCGTCGTCAACCTCACCAGCCACGTCTACTGGAACCTGGCCGGCGAGGGCAGCGGCACGATCGAGGACCACGAACTCCAGATCGCGGCCTCCCGCTACACGCCCACCGACTCGGGCCTGATCCCCACGGGCGAGCTGGCCAAGGTCGCGGGCACCCCCTTCGACTTCCGCAAGGCCAAGCCGATCGGCCGGGACATCCGCGTCTCCCACCCGCAGCTGGTGACCGCCAAGGGCTTCGACCACAACTGGGTCCTCGACAAGGGCATCACCGCCCGGCCCGAGCACATCGCCACCCTGCGCGACCCGGCCTCCGGCCGCACGATGAAGATCGCCACGAACGAGCCGGGCCTCCAGTTCTACTCCGGCAACTTCCTCGACGGCACCCTGACCGGCCCGTCCGACCGCACCTACCGGCAGGGCGACGCGCTCTGCCTGGAGACGCAGCACTTCCCGGACTCGCCGAACAAGCCGTCGTTCCCGTCGACGGTGCTGCGGCCCGGGCAGACGTACCGGACGACGACGGTCCACACGTTCGACTGCTGACCGTCTTCACAGGTGGCACACAACTTTCTGAGGGGACCCTCAGTGGTTGAACAGCGCCACCGCAGCCTCCGTATGTAAGGGCGGCCCGCGCTCCCCCGCGCGGGCCGCCCTTAAACGTCGGGTCCGGCCGTCCCCAACGGACCCGCCCTATACGGAGGTTCCATGGCCGACAACGTCACGTCGCTGTTCCGCAGCACCGCGGCGCACAGCCCGTCGATGGCGGCGTTGACACGTGAGGGCGGCGACGGCGCCGGGCCGGTGGACTTCTGCATCCCCTGCAACCCGTACTTCCCCACCCCGGCCATGTTCGACGACATGTCGGCCAGACTGCGCGACATCATCACGTACTACCCGAGCAGCGCCGACACCATCACGGCCGAGCTGTGCAGCCTGCTCCAGCTGCCGCCGCAGTGCGTGGCGATGGGCAACGGCTCCACCGAGCTCATCACCTGGATCGACCACCTGCTCGTCCGCGAGTCCCTCGCCATCCCCGTCCCCACCTTCGGGCGCTGGACCGACCAGCCCATGGAGACCGGCAAGCGGGTCGACATGTTCCCGCTCCAGGAGTCCAGCGGCTTCGCCCTCGACCTCGCGCAGTACGCCGAGTTCATCCGCGCCCGGGGCACGCGCGTCGCCGTCATCTGCAACCCCAACAACCCCGACGGCGGCTTCCTGCACAAGCACGCCATCGTCCAGTTCATGGACGCGATGGCCGACCTCGATCTGATCGTCATCGACGAGTCGTTCCTGGAGTTCGCGGACGCCGAGGCCGAACCGTCCGTCGTCCAGGAGGCGATGCTGCGGCCCAACGTCATCGTGCTGCGCAGCCTCGGCAAGAACTTCGGCCTGCACGGCATCCGCTTCGGCTATCTCGTCGCCAACCCGGCGCTCGCCGGGCGGGTGCGGTCGATGCTCCCGAAGTGGAACCTCAACTCCTTCGCCGAACATGTCGTCTTCATGCTCAAGGAGCACGGTGCCGAGTACGCGCAGAGCCTTCAGCAGGTGCGGCGCGACCGCCTCGACATGTCCAGCCAGCTGTCCTCCCTGCCCGGGCTGACGGTCTACCCGTCGCAGGGCAACTTCCTCTTCGTGCGCCTCCCCGTGGGCGCCGAGGGCACCGTGGTCCGGGACCGGATGCTCACCGAGCACCGGATCCTGGTCCGCGAGTGCGGCAACAAGATCGGTTCGTCCAGCCGCTTCCTGCGTCTCGTCGTGCGCCCCCAGGTGGACGTGCGTCGCCTGGTGTCCGGCCTGGAACAGGTGCTCTACGGGACGTCCAGGAGGGGAGCCGCCGTACCCGAGCTGGGCAACGGGACCAGCTACAGCTCGGGTACGGCGGCGGTGGACCGTCTGGTGAGCGAGACCAACGGATCCGGTATGCGGGGCCTTGCCGCTCAGGCCGTCGGTGCGGGTGGCCCGGGGCCGTCGGCCCCGGGCAGTACCGGTACCGGTACCGGAATGCCGCTTCCGGCTGCCGCGTCGGCCGGGTCGGCGGGGGCGGGGATGCCGATGTCGGCGGCTGCGCAGGTCGGGCACGTTGGGCAGATGGGTCACGTCGGGCAGATGGGGCAGCAGCAGATGCCGCAGGCTGTGCCCCAACCTGTCCCTCAGCCGGTGCCGCAGGCCGTTCCGCAGCCGGCGCCCCAGCCCGTGCCGCAGCCGACGCCGCAGCCCATGGCCGCGCCGCCGCTGGCGCCGCTGGCGCCTGTGGCGCAGGCGCCGTTCCCGTCCCCGACCCCAGCACCGGCGCCGGTCCCTGCTCAGGCGCCGGCTCCGTGCCGGCCGCGACCGGGCCCACCCCGCCGGGGGTCCCCGCGCGGGGTGGGTTGACCGCCGCGCAGGTCCGGGGGACGAACGGGTTGTCGCCTGCGCCGGCGACCGGGTGGCCGGGGGCGCAGGCGTGGCCCAACGCGGCGGGGATGGGGCAGGCCGGGTAGTCGTGCGGGTGCGGGTGCGTCGTGGTTGATCGCGCCCACGCGGCTGAGCCGCACATCAAACACAGCCCCGCGCCCCTAGGGAGCTATACCGCGGTCAGTTTCCACTGCTGGCAATTGTTGTTGAGCCAGGTCCACTGGCGTACGTCCGCGCTGTCCGCCGTCGAACAGTCGGCCACGTCGGCCACCTTGCCGGTGGCCTTGTTGGCGATGCGGACGTAGCCGCCGTCCGTGGCGACGAACTGGAAGCGCTGGCATGTGTTGTTCAGCCAGGACCACTGGCGCAGGTCGGCACCGTCGGCGGACGAGCAGGCGGCGGTGTCGAGCACCTTGCCGGTGGCGACGTTCACCAGACGGTGGGTGTCGTCCCCGAGGTCCTCCAGCCGCCACCGCTGGTTGGCGCCCCCGTTGCAGGCGTACTGCTGCACGTTGGCCCCGTCGGCGGACGAACTCCCCGCCACCTCCAGGCACTTGTTGCTGTTGCGGTTGGAGACGGTGTAGGTCGTGGCGGCGGATGCCGGTTCGCCGGACGGGCCGGGCATGCTCGCCCCGAGCCGGACGGGCGTGCCGAAGTTCGGGGTGCCGTCGGAGTTCCAGGTGAACTTCTGGGCCCGGGTCGTACGGCCGTTGTCGCAGCCCTCGGAGGCGGAGTCGTTGGCGTGGTAGACGATCCAGTTCTCGCGGCCGTCGGGTGAGGTGAAGAAGCCGTTGTGCCCCGGCCCGTACACGCCGCCTGCGTCACTGCGCTGGAAGACGGGCGTGGACTTCTTCGTCCAGGAGGAGGCGGACAGCGGGTCGGAGCCGGTGAGCTCCAGTTGCCCGAGTTTGTAGTCGGGCGTCCAGCAGCCGCTCGCCGAGTAGACGAGGAAGGTCCGGCCGCCGCGCTGGAGCACCTCCGCGCCCTCGTTGACGGTGCCGCCCTGCCGTTCCCAGGCGTGTGTCGGGGTCGAGATCGTCGAGTAGGAGCCGCTGACGGTGTACGGGTTGGACATCGGTGCGATGACCAGGTTCTGCGTCCCGCCCGTGATCGCGCTGCCCAGCATGTACAGCCGGCCACCCACGTTCATCAGGCTCGGGTCCAGCATCCAGGCGGAGTTGAGCTGCCCCTTGTAGGTGTAGGGGCCCATGGGGTCGGACCCGGCGCTCTCCAGCACATGGCTGCGCTGCGTGGGGTTGTAGTCGGACACGTTCTGCCCGGCGACGTAGTACAGGTACCAGCGGCCGTTGACGAAGTGCAGCTCCGGCGCCCAGATGTTGCAGCACCGGGAGGCGGCGTCGCCCTTCCACACCTGGACGCTGGGCGCGGTGGAGAGCCCGGCGAGGGTGGCGGACTTGCGGATGGTGATGACGTCGGTCCAACTGGTCGTCACCAGGTAGTAGTTGCCGTCGTGGTACGAGATCCAGGGGTCGGCGCCCTTGACGGACTTGACCGGGTTGGCGAACGAGGCGGCACTCGCGGTGGGCTGGCCGAGGCTGAGGGCGAGCATCAGCACGGCCAGCAGGGTCAGTAGGCGACGGGCCATCCGCTGCTCCAGTTCAGGAGGTTGACGCCAAGCTTGGGGGTGCCGTTGGCATTGCCGTCGTAGTAGTGGTAGACGATCAGGTCGCCGTCGACGTCGTTCATGATCGACTGGCCGCCCGGTCCGATGATGCTGCCGTGCGACTCCAGGACGGGCGTGCCGCCGTTGTTCCTCATGTCGACGCCGTTCTTGTCGTGGTACGGCCCGGTGATGCTGGACGCGCGCCCGACCTTGACCTTGTACGTCGAACTGGTGCCGTTGCAGCAGGTGTCGTACGAGGCGAAGAGGTAGTAGTAACCGTTCCGCTTGACGATGAAGGGCGCTTCGACGGCCTTGGTGCCGGTGGGGCGGGAGGCGAGCGAGTACCGCGTGGTGTTGCCGGACAACTGCTTCCCGGTGGACGGGTTGATCTGGATCATCTTGATCCCGGTCCACCAGCTGCCGAAGGACAGCCACCACTTTCCGTCGTCGTTCACGAAGAGGTTCGGGTCGATGGCGTTGAAGTCGCTGGAGGAGTTCGACGTGTAGACCGTGCCCTGGTCGGTCCAGCTGCCCGGCTGGCCGGTGCTGGAGGTCGCCAGGCCGATGGCGGACGTGTTCGAGCCGAACTTCGAGACGGAGTAGTACATCAGGTACTTGCCGCCGTGGTACGAGATGTCCGGCGCCCAGGCCTCCGGGACGGAGGAGTAGTTCCGCCACCAGGCGGGCCTGCTGGAGAAGGCGTCGCTGCCGTTCCGGAAGGCCGTGCGGTCGCTGGAGGTCTTGCTGGCGATGCCGCCGCCGGTGGCGTAGAGCAGGTACTGGCCGGACGATGTGCGGATCATCGACGGGTCGTGGGTGACGATGTCGCCGGTGACCCGGCCGGGGTTGGGGTACGCGGACGCCGCACTCGGCATCAGGGCGAGCAGTACGGCGGTGGGGAGGGCGAGCAGGGCGGTTCTCTTGCGCAGGATGGAGCGGCTCATACGGTCCTCCTTGCGGTGGGGGTGACTGATCGATATTTCGAACAGCGATCGCAAGTTCGAACGGAACGTAGAATCGAACGCCTTGCGCGTCAATGGTTCGCGCAGCACCTGTCACCACCGGCCGGATCTCTGGGCAAGGACAGCCACCCCGGCACGTCGACCTCGGCACGCACGGTCTTGCCGGGAGGCTCGCGGTCGAGCACCTCCCAGCGTTCGGCGAGCGCGTCGACCAGGACCCTTCTTCACCGCCCGCTTCACCTGCGACGGCTTAGGGCGTGACTTCGGCTGGGAGCGGGGCTCGGCGCGCGGCTTCGGGCGGGCCGCCGCCTTGCGGGCCGCCGCACGACGGGCCGCTGTTCGCTTCGCTGCCGCCCGGGCCGCGCGGGCACGGGCCTGGGCTGCGCGGCGCGTGCCGCCCGCTTGCGGGCGACGGCGTCCCCGACCTGTGACCGCAGGGCCCGCTCGTCACCGTCGTCCGCCGAACTCCCAAGCATGCGCTTCGATATCGTCGTACCTCTCCTGGCTCAGCACGGCACGCGCCGTCTCCGCGTCCGGGGCCCGCACCAGCGCGGCCGTACCCACCCAAACCGCACCGTCGTCCGACAGCAGTGGCCCGTACGCGATCAGCCCGTCCCGGTCGGCCGGCACGTCGAGGTCGGCGGCGGGGCCCGAGCCGAAGCACGAGGACGAGGTAGCGGTTGCCGCTCGTCCGGCCCCCGGGAAAGTCCCACATGGTGCGGCCCAGGAGGTTGCGCCAGCGGCGCAGCAGGACGTCCCGGTACACGCCGGCCTGGTAGTTGGGCTCGTCGAAGGCGAACGCGCGGGCGGCGGCGGCATCCGGGAGGTCGACGATGTGCACGCTGCCGGTGGGCGTTTCCCCGTCACTGCCGAAGGTGGGGCCGCGGGCGACCAACTCCGCGTCGTACTGGTCCATATAGGCCCAGTGCGCTTCCCCCAGTCCCTCACGCAACGGCAGGGAGCCGGGTCGATCGCGGTGATAGCAGAAGAACTCCATGGCGTATCCGTCCCGGGTAGTTACTCTCGTCTCTCCCGTCATCATGACCGCAGGAGAGCAGACAGTGCGCAGCGTCGCCGTAACGCCCGAGGGTGATCAGATCCGCTGGGTCGAACTGCCGGGGCAGGAACCGCCGCGCGTCTACGTGCACGGGCTGGGCGCCACCTCGCCCGTCTACTTCACGGAAGTCGCGGTCGATCCCCGGCTGGCCGGACGCCGTTCACTGCTGATCGATCTGATGGGCCACGGCATCAGCGACCGCCCGACGGGCTTCGACTACACACTGGAATCCCACGCCGACGCGCTCGCCGGTGCCCTGACTTCCGCTGGCGTCTCGGGCGCCGAGCTGATCGCCCACAGTATGGGCGGCTCGGTCGCGATCGTCCTGGCCGCCCGCCACCCCCACCTGGTCTCCCGGCTGGTGCTCATCGACGCCAACCTGGATCCGATCCCGCGCAGGCCGGGCGCCTCGGGCAGCAGCGGCATCGCCGCCTACTCGGAGCAGGAGTTCCTGGCGGGCGGATGGGAGGAGGTCCGCGACCGGGCCGGCACCCACTGGTGGTCCACCATGCGTCTGGCCGGCCGCGAGGCCCTCCACCGCAGCGCGTACCACCTCACCCGCGGCACGACCCCCACCATGCGCGAACTCCTCCTGGAGCTGAAGATGCCCCGCACCTTCCTGTTCCCCGAGGCGGACGGCCCTCTCCCGGGCACGGACGCCCTCATTGAGGCGGGGGTGTCGGTCGTCCCCGTCCCCGACTGCGGCCACAACGTCATGCTGGACAACCCGGAAGCCTTCGCACAGGCCACCGCGGCGGCACTCACGCCCCAGGCCCCGAACTGACCACTCCGCCGGCACGCACGCAGAGCCCGGGATCCCGCGCCTGCGAGACCGCGCATCACGAAGATCTCGGCAGTGGCCCCACGCACCTGTATCGGGGCCCATCCGCCTGCGAAGAGGGAAACTTCCCGCCATGCGGTACGTACGATTCGTCAAAGGCGCCGTCACCGTCGCCGTCTCCACCGCGGCCTGCCACTCCCTCATGTACGCCGGCTTCGCGGGGGCACGCGACAGCGCGGCCGCGAGCGGAGACGCGATGTTCGCCGGCGCCTTCGAGTTCCTGCTCACCACGGCCGCTTCCTGGATTCTCATGCCCCTTCTGCTGTGGGCCGGCATGCGAGTGATGGGGGAGACCGGCAACACCGTGCTGGTGGCCGTCGGTGGGTTCGTCTGGCTGGGGTTGTCCGGGTACTTCACCAACGACATCGACCGCGCGGGCGGGCACATACCGGTCCTGGCCCTCGCCGCATACGTGCTTCTCGGTACGGCGCTGGCCGGGGCCGACACAGGCCGCCGCAGTTGAGGCTCCCGGAGCCAGGGGTGGCCCGCCAGGGCGGCGGGCCACCCCTCGTCCCGTCAGGACTTCGGGCACTCCTTCCACGCCATGTGGTACACCGTGCTGATGTCCCCGTCCGTCGAGTCCATCGTCATGAAGCTGACTTTGTCGGCCGACTGCGTGCCGGCGTTGACCCGGAGTTCGGTGTTGATGTTGAAGTTGCGCTGGACTCCGCAGGGTGCGTAGACCAGTTGGGCCCAGTCCGTTTCGTCGGTGGCCTGCCAGTTGTCGTTGTAGGGGCCGCTGAAGGGGTGGCTCCGGGACGCCGTGCTCGGGGAGCCCTGGAAGTAGTACGAGGCTCTCTGGGTGGCGCTCGCACCGCGCTGGAGGGAGGCGAAGCCGCGGTAGTCGGCGCTGGCGATGGCGTACGTGAAGCCCTGGGGCACGTGGACGATCAGGCTGAGCTGGCAGTTCTTGCGGAACGCGGTGGGATCGGAGCCCCCGCCGGCCTGGGCGAGGTAGTCGCTGTAGGTCACCGTGAAGGCCGTGTTGTCCTCGGAGACGGCGACCGCGGCCGTGCCCTGGGGGCAGCCGGAGCCGTTCACGGTGGCGACCTTGATGACGATCTTGTCCGGAGGCGGGTTGTCGAACCCGGAGGACGGGGATTGCGCGGGAAGTGCGCTGGTGAGGAGCGCGGCGATCGCGCCGCTCAGAAGCAGGCCACCGGCCATGGTTCTCCCATCCGTTCGTGGGGGGTGGAACATGGAATGGGCATGTGCATGTCAAGATGACAGCGCATGCACGCCCGGCCTGTGACCATTGCATGAAGGAGCTGTGGAGGCCGGGAGCGGTCGCATCGTACGCAGGGCGGGAGGGGCCGGCCAGGGCGGTCTCCGGCCATTCACAGTGGCGGGATCACACCGGGAGAAGGGGCGCGGGGCGCGTCCGCGCGGGCCCCGTCGGCACCAGCAGTACCGGCGGGCGCATAAGGTGCGTTACCAGTGCGTGAGACCAGGACACCCCGAGGACGCGATGAGCATCACCCACCCGCTCCCCCGCGGACGCGGCCCGTCACGGGTTCTCCCAGGCCCCGGCCCGTCACGGGTTCTCCCAGGCCGCCGGTTCCGCCGCCAGCCGCTCCACCGGCTCGGGCAGCGCACCGGCCGCGAGGTCGGCGATCGTCACGCCCTCCAGGATCCTGCGCACGTTGGCGCGCAGGGCGATCCACAGCGGCAGCAGCGGCTCGGCGGTGCCGGTGTACGCGAGGCCGGTCGGGCGCTCGCCGCGCACCGAGACGATCGGTGCGTCCACGGCCCGGAGCACGTCCGCGACCGTGATCTCCGTGGCCTCCCGAGCCAGCCGGTGGCCGCCGCTCCCGCCGCGCCGGCTGTCGACGACACCACCGCGCCGCGGATCGCCGAGGATCCCTTCCAGGAACTTGTGGGGGATGTCCTGCGCGGGGGCGACGGTCTCCGCCTTGACCGGTCCTCCGCCCTGCCGGACGGCCGGCTCCACGACCGCTCGTACCGCGTAGTCCGCACCTGCCGGGATCCTCGTACGGCCGTTGTCGCGATCGGCCTGTAGACCATGACCCACCAGCACCACGCACGGCACGGCAGCACAACAGGAGGCGCTCCCTTGGAGCTCAGCAGGCGTACCTTCAACGCTCTCGCCGGCACGGCGGCGCTCGGCTTCGCGCTGACCGGCAGCGGGTCGCCGACCTCCGCCCACACGGCACGGAACGTGCCCACGGGCCCGCCGCCACCGGTGCCGAGCGCGGACGGCAGGCGGCACGAGATCGGCTTCGACCGGTACTCACTGCTGGTCGACGGCCGGCGTCTGGTGCTCTGGTCGGGCGAGCTGCACCCCTTCCGGCTGCCGAGCCCTTCCCTGTGGCGGGACATGCTGGAGAAGATGCGTGCGCACGGCTACAACGCCGTCAGCGTGTACGTCGCCTGGAACTACCACTCCCCCGCCCCCGGCCGGTACGACTTCACCGGTGTGCGCGACCTGGACCTGTTCCTGCGCATGGCCGCCGAGACCGGTCTGTACGTAATCCTGCGGCCCGGCCCCTACATCAACGCGGAGATCGACGCCGGCGGCTTCCCCGGCTGGCTGACCGCGACCGAGGGCACGGCCCGGACCTCCGACCCGACGTATCTGCGGTACGTCGACGAGTGGCTGTCCGCCGTCAACGCCATCGTCGCGAAGCGCCTGTTCACCCGGGGCACGGGCACGGTGCTGCTGTACCAGATCGAGAACGAGTACGACGCCCACGTCGACGAGCCGACCGGGCGCGCCTACATGTCGTACCTGTACGAGAAGGTCCGCAAGGACGGCATCGACGTGCCGCTGTTCCACAACGACAAGGGGCGGAACGGGGACTGGGTGCCCGGGTCGTTCGGCACCGGCGGTGAGAAGGGGCGCTGGCTGTACGGGTTCGACGGATACCCGGAGCCGGACGAGGTGCCGCCCGACTGGGGACACTTCGGGACCGGCGGGGCGAAGGGCGGGGCCACGGCCAGTCCGCGGACTCCCGGGTTCATGCCCGAGTTCGGCGGGGGCTGGTTCGACCCGTGGGGCGGGTCCTGGTTCGACGGCAAGGGGTACGCCGAGGCGGGCCGGACCCGGGACGCGGCGTACGAGCGGCGCTTCTACCTCACCAATCTCGCCAACGGCATCACGCTGCACAACGTCTACATGACGTACGGCGGCACCTCCTGGGGCTGGCTGCCCGCGCCGGTCGTCTACACGTCGTACGACTACGGCGCTGCCTTCGACGAAGCCCGCAACGCCACTTCGAAGCTCGCCCCGATGCACCAGATCGGGCAGTTGCTGCGGTACGTGCCGGACCTCGCCAGGCTGAACCGGGCGAAGGCCGTACGGGCCGCCGACGAGCGGATCAAGGTCTACCACCTGGCCAACCCGGACACCGGCGCCCACTTCTACGTCCTGCGCAACGACTCCCGTGAGGCGGTCACCTCGACGCTGCCCGACGCCGGGATCGACGTGCCGGTCACGGTCCCGGCGCGGGACGCCAAGCTGATCGCCGCCGGGCTGAGACTCGGGAAGCGGACGCTGGTGCACGCCACCGTGCAGCCCATGCTGAGCCTGACCGCAGGGCGGCAGGACATCGCCGTGTTCACGGGCCGGCGGGGCGATCTGGCGCAGGTCGTACTGGACTGCGCGGACGAGCCGACGCCCATGCGGCTGGACGCGGAGCCCGCGTGGTCCTGGAACCTCGGCAAGCTGAACGTCACCGCACCGCTCGGCGCCGGCGGGCTGAGCCGGGTGCGGGTCGAGGGCGACGGCGTGGACACTCCTATGCTGCTGCTGTTCGCCGACGACGCGACGGCCCTGCGGCTGTGGCCCTACGAGACGCCGTCCGGCCCACTCCTCGTCTACGGCCCGGCGCTGTTGCGCTCGGCCGCCCTGCGCGGCTCCACGGTCCACCTCACCGGCGACACCACCGGCGAGACCGGCCTGGAGGTGTGGGGGCCGCGCGGGATCACCCATGTCACGTGGAACGGGCGCCCGGTGCCCACCCGGATCAGCGCCTCCGGCAGCCTGCTGGCGCTCCGCCCGCTCCCGGGCGTGACCGCGCCGGCCCTGCCCGCCCTCGACGGCTGGCGGCGGCGGACCGAGAACCCGGAGGCCGAGCCCGGCTTCGACGACTCGGGCTGGACGACGGCCGACAAGAAGACGTCCTTCAGCACGACGCCCGTGCCCGAGGGGCAGCCCGTCCTGTTCGCCGACGACTACGGCTTCCACTACGGCGACGTCTGGTACCGGGGCGAGTGGACGGAGGCGAGCGGCCTGGAGTCCGTGTCCCTCGACTACAGCACGGGCACGCAGGGCCTGCTGATGGCCTGGCTGGACGGCGAGCCGCTGGGCACGCACCGGATGCCGGTGCCGGACAAGGACCGGGCACGGCAGGGGACGTGGACGGCCAAGGCCACCTTCGCCCTGCCGAAGGAACTGCGGAAGAGGTTCCGTGAGGACCGCCGCGCAAGCGGTGACCGGCACGTCCTGTCCGTGCTCGTCCGGCGGATGCAGCACGACATGGACGGCAGGGCGCTCGACACCCACAAGGCCGCGCGCGGGCTGACCGCCGTCACGTTCAAGGGCGCCTCCCCGAAGGTGACCTGGCGGATCCAGGGCGCGTCGACGCACGACCCGGTGCGCGGGGCCGTGAACAACGGCGGGCTGTACGGGGAGCGCCAGGGCTGGCATCTCCCGGAGTACGACGACGGGGACTGGAAGGACGCCGAACTGCCGCGTGCCGACCGGCGGCAGGGCGTCACCTGGTACCGGACGGACTTCCGGCTGGACGTCCCCCCGGGCGTCGACGCCTCCGTCGGACTCGTCCTCGACGACGACCCGAAGCGGGCCTACCGGGTCCAGATCTTCCTCAACGGCTGGAACATGGGCCAATACATCAACGACGTAGGCCCGCAGCACACGTTCGTACTGCAGAACGGGATCCTCCGCACACGAGGTGCCAACACACTGGCGTTGGCGGTGTTGTCCGACGGAACCACACCGTCGGGCCCGGGGGATGTCCGGCTCACACTGTTGGGCGCCGCCGCCGGAGGGGTTCCCGTCAAGCCGGTGTGACCGGATCGAGCCGTCCCCGCGCATTGCCTTCTCGGGCAGGCTGGGCCACCGTGTTGGCCTTTCAGGGCTGCCGACAGGGAGGGGAACCTCGTGCGAAGACGGCGTTTCATCGGTGGATTAGGCGGACTGGTCGGGGCCGGGCTCGCCTCGATGCGGGGCGGAACGGCCTGGGCGGCTCCCGGTCTCCTGGGTGAGGCCCGCACATGGGAGGCGGTCGCCGCCCCCGCGGCCACCCCGGCCGCCCATTTGCTCGACGTGGCGGCATCCGGCCCGGACCTCGCCTGGGCCGTGGGCGAGGAGGGCCGCAGCGGCAGTGTCAGGGGGACGGCACTGACCCTCGTGTGGGACGGCACCGCCTGGCAGCGCACCGACTTCGGCTTCGGCGGCTATCTGGGCTCCGTCGCCGCCGCGTCCGACGGCCGCGCCTGGGCCGTCGGCACCGACACCTCCGGCACCGCCCGGCTGCTCGCCTGGGACGGACTGACGTGGCGGGAGGCCGACTTCCCCGGGCGCGGGGCGCCCGGCACGTCCCTCGCCGCCGTCACGACCGGACCCCGGGGGCACGTGTGGGTCTCCGGCCGGAACAGCGACGGCTCGGTGCTGCTGCACGGCCACCGGGGCAGGTGGACCTGGCTGGAGGCACCCCCGGCCACGACCACCATCCCGCCCTACGGCATCCACCGCGCGTCCTGCGGCGACGTCTGGGTCTACGGCAGTGAGCTGGTCGCCCGCTGGGACGGAGCGGCCTGGACCGTGCTTCCGGCGCCCGGCGGCATCCGCGCCGGCTTCACCGGGCTGCTCGCGGTCGCCCGCGACGACATCTGGATGACCGGCTACGACTACGGCGTCGGCGGCCCGCCCGGCAAGCCCCCCGGCGTCCGGCTGCTGCACGGGGACGGCAGCAGCTGGGAGAGCGTCACGGCACCGTTCGGCGTCGGCATGCTGAGCGGCATCGTGGGTGACGCGCAGGGGCGGCCCGACCGTATCGCCGGGTGGGACTTCTGGGACCAGACGCGGGCCCACTACCTGCGGTGGGACGGCACGGCCTGGGTGAGCGAGCGGGGGCCGGTGGCCACGACCCCCGTCGTCATGAACTCCCTTTCCGCCGTGCCGGGTTCGGGCGGTTACTGGGCGGTGGGGACGACGTCGTCCTCGCCGTCCTCGTCCGCCCAGCTGCGCATCGAACGCTGACCGGGGGCCTCACGCCAGCCGGAGCACGTTCCAGGACAGCGGCTCCAGGACGGTGCTCAGCGTGCCGTCCTGGAGAGCCGTGCCGTCGGCCGCGTGCGGGGCGACCCGTTCGGGATCGTCGAGGGTGTTGCGGGCGTCGGGGTCGGCGTCCGCGAGGACGCTGTGCTCGACGACGCGGGTGAGGTCGAGGCCGTTCAGGGCGACCTCGAGCGGGAGCGCCTCGGTGCGGCTGCGGTTCACCGCGAAGACCGTGACCGTGCCGTCCTCGGCGCGTACGGCCGTGGCGTGCAGCAGGTCCGTCTCGCCGTACTTCTTCGTCTCGTACGTCGGCGAGTCCACGCGGACGTCGAGCACCTGGCCGCGGCCGTACTTGCTCGCCTGCGCGAAGGGGAAGAAGGTGGTCTGCCGCCAGGCCGGGCCGCCCGGCTCGGTCATGATCGGCGCGATGACGTTGACGAGCTGGGCGAGGCAGGCGACCGTGACGCGGTCGGCGTGCCGGAGCAGGGCGATGAGGAGCGAACCGAAGACGACGGCGTCGGTGACGCTGTAGTTGTCCTCCAGGAGGCGGGGGGCCTCGGGCCAGTCGTCCTGCTCGAAGGTCTTCGCGTGCGACTCCCACTCGGGCAGGTACCAGACGTTCCACTCGTCGAAGGAGAGGTTGATCCGCTTCTTCGACTTGAGCTTCGCGCCCACGTGGTCGGCGGTCGCCACGACGTTGTCGATGAAGGACTCCATGTCGACGGCGGAGGCCAGGAAGGAGTCGATGTCGCCGTTCTCGGGCCAGTAGTAGGCGTGCAGCGAGATGTAGTCGACGAGGTCGTACGTCTCCTTGAGAACGGTCGCCTCCCACTCGGCGAACGTCGGCATGGCCTGGCTGGAGGAGCCGCAGGCGACGAGTTCGACGCCGGGGTCCATCTGGCGCATGGCCCGGGCCGTCTCGGCGGCGACCCGGCCGTACTCCTCCGCGGTCTTGTGGCCGGTCTGCCAGGGGCCGTCCATCTCGTTGCCCAGGCACCACAGCTTGATGCCGAAGGGGTCCTTGTCGCCGTGGGTGACGCGGAGGTCCGACAGGGCTGTGCCCTCGGTGTGGTTGGCGTACTCCTGGAGCTCGAGGGCTTCGGCGACACCTCGGGTGCCGAGGTTGAGCGCCATCATGGGCTCGGCCTGGGGGCCGATCTTGCGGAGGAAGTCGATGTACTCGGAGAGGCCGAAGCGGTTCGACTCCGTCGAGTGCCAGGCGAGGTCGAGGCGGCGAGGGCGATTCTCAGCCGGGCCGACCGAGTCCTCCCACTTGTAGCCGGAGACGAAGTTGCCGCCCGGGTAGCGGACGGCTGTGACGCCGAGTTCGCGGACGAGGTCCAGGACATCCTGGCGCAGGCCCTTGTCGTCGGCTGTGGGGTGGTCCGGTTCGAAGATGCCGGTGTAGACGCAGCGGCCGAGGTGTTCTACGAAGCTGCCGAAAAGGCGGGGGTCGACCTCACCGACTGTGAAAGCGGGGTCGAGGGTGAAGCGGGCGGTGTGCATGCTTGCCTTTCGAGGTTCAGTTCCGTCTGCGGGTGGTTCGTGGCTGGGCGCGCCAGCGCGGCGGAGCCGCACATCGAGCACGGCCCCGCGCCCCTAAGGAAGGAGCGTTGGCCAGCCGTTTCTTGTCCAGTGCAGGGTGTTGAGCCCGAGCTTGGGCGTCCCCGAGTCCTCTGCGTCGTAGTAGTGGTACGCCAGGACATCCTTCCCCCGGTCCCGGAAGACCGACTCGCCGCCCGTGCCGATGTAGCGGCCGTGGCCCTGGAGTACCAGGTCGCCGCCGCCCTCCAGCAGCGGCTTGCCCGTGCTGTCGACGTACGGGCCGGTCACGGACGTCGATCTGCCCACTCTGATCTTGTACGTGGAGTTCACGCCCTGGCAGCAGGCGTCGTAGGACGCGAAGAGGTAGTAGTAGCGGCCGTGCCTGACGATGTACGGGCCCTCGACGGCGTACGGGGCGTCCGGGCGGGTGGCCAGGTGATGGACCCGGGCGCCCGGGACCGCCTTGCCCGTCTTCGGGTTCAGCTCGACCATCCGGATGCCGGTCCAGTACGAGCCGAAGGACATCCACAGCCTGCCGTCGGCGCGGATGATCGCCGGGTCGATGGCGTTCCAGGTGTCGGTCGGCTCCGAGGTGAAGACCTTGCCGTGGTCGGTCCACGTGCCGGGCAGGCCCGTGCGGGACGTGGCGACGCCGATCGCGGAGTGGTTGCTGCCCCAGGAGGAGACGGCGTAGTAGAGCCAGTAGCGGCCGTCGCGCCGGGAGAGGTCCGGGGCCCAGGGGTCGGCCTTGTCGTTGTACTCGTACCACCAGGCCGGGGGCTCGGCGAAGGCGTTGCCGGCGTCGGTCCAGTGCCTGCCGTCCTCGGACAGGCGGGCGCCGATGATGCCGCCGGTGGAGTAGGCGACGTAGCCGCCGGACTTCAGGCGGGAGACGGTCGGGTCGTGGATGATCTGCTGGCCGGTGAGCGGGCGGGGGTCGGGGTAGGTCTCCGCCGCCTGTGCCGTGTGGGGCGGCAGGGCCAGGAGGGTGGCCGCCGCCAGGGCGGTGAGGGTTCTGCGCAGGGTCACTGTCCCGCCAATCCCGTGTGGGCGACGCCCGCCACGATCTGCCTCTGGAAGAAGACGAAGACGATGATCAGGGGCAGGCCCGCCATCAGGCCGCCGGCCATGAGCTGGGCCCACTGGATGCCGTAGGAGTTCATGACGGTCGCGATGCCGTTCGGCATGGTCATCAGGTCGGGGTTGTTGGTCACCATGTACGGCCAGAGGAAGTTGTTCCACGAGGCGATGAACGTGAAGATGCCGACCGCGGCGAGGGAGGGGCGGGAGAGCGGGAGGACGATGGTGAAGAAGACGCGCCAGCGGCCCGCGCCGTCGATGAACGCGGCCTCCTCCAGTTCGCGCGGGATGCCCTGGAAGAACTTGTAGAGGATGTAGACCATCGCGGCGGGCGCGCACTGCGGCAGGATCATGCCCCAGTAGGTGTCGACCATGCCCATCTGCTGGACGGTGGTGAACAGCGGGACGCCGAGGACGGCGGGCGAGACCATGAGGCCGGCCATGACCAGGCCCATCAGGGCGTTCTTGCCGCGGAACTCGGTGCGGGCGAAGCCGTATCCGGCGAGGGAGCTGACCAGCAGGACGACGGCCGTGACGCAGACGGAGACGACGACGGAGTTCACGAACCAGTTGGTGATGTTGCCGGTTTCGAGGATGGCCTTCCAGGCCTGGGTGGTCCAGTCCTTCGGCAGCCAGTGCGTCGGCACCGCGACGGCCTCGGTCTCGGACTTGAGGGAGGTGAACAGGGCCCAGGCGAGCGGCGCCATGAACACCACGGAGACGGCGACGCCGAGCAGGGTGAGGACGATCTGGCTGGGGGTCCAGGGCTTGCGGGCCTTCGGGTCCCTGACGCGGATCTGCGTGGCGGTCATCGCACGCCCTCCTCACGCTTGCGCAGCAGCCACATCCGCGCGACGGCGACGGACGCGATGATCAGGAAGAAGATGATGGAGATCGCGGAGGCGTAGCCCACGCGGTAGCTGGTGAAGCCCTCTTCGAGGGTGTACTGGACGATGGTGCGGGTCGATTCCTCGGGGCCCGGGCTGAAGTCCATCATCACGACGGCCTGGTCGAAGACCTGGAGCGAGGCGAGGACCTGGAGGGCGACGACGAGGCCGGTGATGTTGCGCAGCATCGGCAGGGTGATGTGGACCATGCGGTGCCAGGCGTTCGCGCCGTCCAGCTTGGCGGCCTCGTAGAGGTGGTCGGGGATGCCCTGGAGCGCGGCGAGGTAGAGCAGGAAGCTGAAGCCGACCGTCCACCAGAGCGTGCAGATGACCACCGCGAGCATCGCGTAGGACTTGTCGGACAGCCACGGCGTCTCGAGGCCGAAGACGTGGTTGATCATTCCGGTGCCGGGGTTGAACAGCCACTGCCACAGGTTGGCGGCCACGGTCGACGGCAGCAGGAACGGGGCGAAGAAGCACAGCCGCCACAGCCACTTGCCGCGCTCGATGTGGTGGGCGAGCATCGCGAGGAAGAAGGCGAGGACCGCGATGCAGGGCACGACCAGGAGCGTGAAGTAGGCGCTGTGGCCCAGCGTGTCCCACATCAGCGGGTCCTTGAGGGCCTCGCGGTAGTTGTCGAGGCCGACGAGGTTCGCGTTGTCGCCGGAGATGTTGGCGTCGGTGAAGCTGAGGTAGACGCCGCGCAGCAGCGGCCAGATCACGAAGAGCGCGAACAGGGTGAGGAACGGGGCGACGAACCAGCCGCCGTGCTGGAAGCCCTGCTTGCGGCGGACGGTGGCGGTGTCGGCGGCGGTCTTCGCGCGCGCCGGTGCGAAGACGGTCTGAGCGCTGGTGGTCATGCGACCGCACCTCCCTGCGCGGCGGTCTTGCCGTCCATGGGGTTCTTCGACGCGAGCAGCCTGGTGAGCTCGCTCTTCATCCGGCGGGCGGCGGTGTCCGGCTCGGCGGAGCCCATCGTGGAGGAGACGACGATGGGGCCGACGCGCTGGGCGAGGATGCCGGTGGAGCCGGCGAACCACACCTTCGGTTCGGTGGCCTGGTGGTCCATGGCCGAGACGTACTCGTTCTGCGGGCTCATCTTCTTGTACGCGTCCGTGGACAGCACCGGCCGGTAGGCGGGGATGTGGCCGCCGAGCGCCCACTGCTGGGCGTGCCTGATGATGTAGGCGGCGAGTTGGTGGGCTCCCTCGTTGGCGGGGCCGCCGCGGTCGGACTGGTGCGGCAGGACGAAGGCGTGCGACTCGGCGTGTGTGGCGGGCTTGCCGAAGACGGGCGGCAGCGGGGTCGCGCCGTAGTCGATCTTCGCCGTGTCGTAGACCGGCACCGACCAGTTGCCCTCCCAGACGAAGGGGGAGCCGTTGACGAACTGTTCGGCGCTCGCGGTGCCCCCGAACCTCGGGATGGCGTACCCCTCGGTGATGTGCCGGCGCAGGAACTCCAGGACCTGGGTGGCCTTGTCGGTGTCGAAGGTGACCTCGGTGTCGGTGTCGTTGAACCAGGTGCCGCCGAGCTGGGTGTAGAAGGCGACGAAGAACCACCACTGGAAGTTCTGGTCGCTGTTCCATATGCCGATGGTCTGGAGGCCCCGCTTGGTGGCCTTCTTGGCCTCCTTGAGCACGTCGAACCACTCGTCGGTCGACGTCACGGGCACCATCCGGCCGTCGTCGCCGAGCAGCCCCGCCTTCTTCAGCACGTCCTTGCGGTAGAAGCAGAGCTGGACGTGACTGTCGAGCGGGACGGCGTAGAGCTTGCCGTCGATGACGCCGCGGTTCCACAGCTGGGGGTTGAAGTCCTGCTTCCGTACCCCGTACTTGGCAAGCAGGTCGACGTCCCAGGCGTCCAGGAGACGGCCGGGCGAGAACCCGGTCACCCGGCCCATGTGCATGACGCCGAGGTCGGGTGCGCGGTTGCCCGCGGCCGCCATGGCGAGCTTGGTGTAGAAGGGGCTGCCCCACTGGAGGGTGGAGTCCTTCACCGCGATGTCCGGATGGTCCTTACGGAAGGAGTTGAGCATCGCGATCATGTTGTAGCCGTCGCCGCCACTGAAGAGATTCCAGTACCGCACCCGTGTGTTGGCGTCCGAGGCGAGTGCGTCGGCTCCGGTGCCGAGCGCGGCGAAGCCGAAGCTGCTCGCGACGGAGATCCCGCCGAGCCCTGCGAGAAGCTGCCTGCGATTCAGGCCAGGTCGTCCCATGCCCTGCCCTTACTGTTCGATATACCGAATAATGCTCGTAACTTCGAACGGGACCGTAAGTTCGAAGCGCTTGCGCGTCAATGGATCGGACAGAAAGTTTGGGCAGGACTTTTGGGCGAGTTCGGTCGTTCCCTGTTGAACTACGGACATCCGATCGCATGACGCGCACACTTTGGGGCGCGTAGTCTCGGACGCGCGGCCAAGCCGTCGGCCGGCGGTGAGAAGGGGGAGCGATGGACTTCGCGGGCGCGCGGACGAGGGCGGCCCGAGTCACGGCCGCGCTCAGGCGCTCGCGGCGCGGCTCCGCCATGCGCGGCCTGGCCGCCGAGCTCGCCGCCGCGGTCCGGGCGCGGGAACAGGTCCCGGCCGACGTACGGTCGTTGTGCCGGGCGCTGTGCGCGGAGATGAGCACGCGGCGGGGCGGACGTCCCGTCGAGCTGCGTTTCGAACGCTTCCCCGACGAGATCGAAGTGACCGGGCTGTGGGTGGAGTTCCAGGACTTCGACCTGGTCATCGTCGAGGAGCGGGCCGAGGCGGTGCAGCAACTGGTCATCCTCGGGCATGAGTTGTGGCATCTGCACGCGGGGCACGACCACCACCACGTCGCCGGTACGGCGGTGGCCCGGGCCCTGGACCGCGAGCCCGGCTGGAAGTCCGCGGCGCTGACCGTGGCGGCCCGGGACGGCTCGCGCGAGCGGGACGAGGCCGAGGCCGACGAGTTCGGGCACCGGCTGGCGGCCGTGTTCCGCGCCTTCGCCAACGGCACTGTCCCGGACGGTCCGGACGCGGCCCTCGATCCGGTGCGGCGGTCGATGGGCTACCGCGGACGCGGAGGCGGCGCGCGATGACCCACGCACGGGACGTCCTCGGCGCCTACTCCGTCTCCTTCTGGCTGCCGATCGGGGCGCTGACCATCGCCCTGGTCATCAAGCTGCCCAGCCTGGTGAGGATGTGGCGGGACCCGATGCTGCGGGCCGTCGGCGGGCTGCTGCTGTTCGCCTGTGCCGTGTTCGTCTTCGCGTCCCCGTCGGTCATCGGCTGGACCAACCGCGTCACCGGCGTGCCGAACATCGCGGCACCGCTGGTGTACTCGCTGCTCACCGCGCTGTGCGCGTCCTGGCTGCTGCTGATCGTCGCCTGGCGCAACGGCCTGGCCGACCGCTCGTCCTCGACGCGCCGCGCCGCCCGCTGGGTCGTCTTCGCCTACGCGGGCGTGGTCGTCGCCCTGTGGGTGCTGTTCTGGCTCGCGGACGTCCCCGTGGAACGCCGCCGCGACCTGGACACGTACTACGCCAACACGCCCTTCATGCGCGAGGGAATCCTGCTCTACCTGCTCGCGCACACCGTGGCCTGCTCGGTCACGGCCCGGCTGATCTGGAACTGGGTCCGCACCGACGGCCTCGACGCCTGGCTGCGCTGGGGGCTGCGGCTCCTGGGCGTCGGCTACGCGACGAACCTGCTCTTCGACGTCACCAAACTCACCGCCGTCATCGCCCGGATGACCGGCCACGACCTGGACTGGCTGAGCACCTACCTGGCACCCTCGGCCGCCTGTCTGTCGGCCACCATGGTCGCGATCGGCTTCATCATCCCGCACGGCGGCCAGTACCTGCACGAGCGCTGGCGCATCCGGCTCGCCCACTGGCAACTGCGCCCCCTCTACCTGCTGCTGCGCACCGTGAACCGCGGCGGTGCCCCCTTCACCCCGCGCGCCACCGGCGAACTGCGCCTGATCCGCCGCGAGACGTACATCCGCGACGTGCTCCTCCAGCTCTCCCGGCACCTCGACGAGGACCTGCGGGAACGCTCCTACGACGCCGCCCTGGACCTCGGCTTCGAGCCCGGCCGGGCGAAGGCCCTGGCCGCCGCCGTCACGATCCTGGACGCCGTCGCCGCGCGGGAGCGGGCCCCGCGGACCGACAGTGCCGCCTCCCCGTCCGGCCCCGACACCGCCTATCTGCTCCAGGAGATCCAAGCCGTGTCCCTGGCCCTGCGCCACCGCGACCACATCGAGGCGGTACGCTCACGCGCGGCCGCCCCCGGGAGAGAGAACGCCCGCGCATGACTGACCGTCCCACCCCCGCCAGAACCGCCGTCGTCCTGGGGGGATCCCACTCCGGCATGCTCGCGGCCCGCGCCCTGGCCGACGTCGCCGACCGGGTCGTCGTCGTGGAGCGCGACGCGCTGCCCGCCGCTCCCGGCCCCCGCAAGGGGCTGCCGCAGGCCCGGCACGCGCACATGCTCTGGTCGGGCGGTGCGCGGGCCATGGAGGAACTGCTGCCGGGGATCACCGGGGCGCTGAGGAAGGCCGGGGCGAACCGGCTGCCGGTCACGACGGACGTCGTCGCCCTGGGCACGCGCGGCTGGTTCCGGCGCTGGGCCGAGTCCCACCACGTGATCCTCGCCGGCCGGGACCTGCTGGACGCGACGGTCCGCGCCCGCGTGCTGGCCGACCGGCGGATCGAGCTCGTCGAGCGGGCGGAGGCGGTGGGCCTGACCGGCACGGACGCGGCCGTCACGGGCGTACGGATCCGGCCCGGCGACGGCCCCGAGCGGACCCTCGACGCGGACCTGGTCGTCGACGCCTCGGGCCGCGGCTCCCAGGCCGCCCGGTGGCTGACCGCCCTCGGCCTGCCCCTTGCGGAGCGACGCGAGGTCGACGCGGGCCTGGCGTACGCCAGCCGCCTCTACCTGGCCCCCGCCGCGGCCCGCGACGACTTCCCGGTCATCAACGTGCAGCCCGACCGGCGGGACGGCGGACCGGGCCGGGCGGGCTTCCTGCTGCCCATCGAGGAGGGCCGCTGGATCGTCACCCTGTGCGGCACCCGGGGCGGCCAGGCCGTCCCCGGAGAACGACGACTTCGTCCGCTTCGCCCGCGAGGAACTGCGGCACCCCGTCATCGGCGAGCTGCTCGAACAGGCCGATCCGCTGTCCGACGTGGCGTTCACCCGCACCACCGTCAATCGCCGGCACTTCTACGAGCGGATGCCGGTGTGGCCCGCGAACTTCGCCGTCCTCGGCGACGCCCTCGCCGCGTTCAACCCGGTCTACGGACACGGCCTGGCCGTCGCCGCGCAGAGCGCCCTGCTCCTGCGGGACACGGTACGGCGGCACGGCTGGGCGGCTCCCGGGCTGTCCCGGCTGATCCAGAAGGCGGTGTCCCGCCCGGTCGGCGCGGCCTGGGACCTGGCGATCGGGCAGGACGTCTTCTACCCGGGCGCGACGGAGCAGGGCCCCACGCTCCGGGACCGGCTCGTGACCGCGTACGTCGACCGGCTGATGTACACGGCGACGGGCAACGGCCGCATCGCCCGCCGGGTGACGGACGTGACGTCACTGGAACGGGGGGCGGGGGTGCTGCTGACGCCGTCGGTGCTGGTGGCGGCGGCGGTGGGGCCCCTGAAGCCGGCACTGACGGCTCCGCCGCTGACGCCGGAGGAACGGAAGGCTGCCGGACTGGACACCTAGCTGCGGGCAGTCGTGCCGCTTGGGGCGGCACGGGTGGGCGCAGCGGCACCCCGCAGCGCCGGGTGGCACCCCCACCCCCACCAGCGGACCTCAGCCTTGGAACGCGGGCTGGGCGGCCCCCTTGCCCGCCCCCGGCACCACGAACACCGACCCCGCCAGCGCCGGCGGCTCCTTCAGCCCCGTCCGAGCCGTCGTGATGTACAGATCACTCAGCCCGGCCCCGCCGAACGCACAAGCCGTCACCAACGACACCGGCAACTCGATCACCCGATCCAGCCGCCCCTCCGGCGTATACCTGCGCACCGCCGCCCCTTGCCACAGCGCCACCCACACACAACCGTCGGCATCCACGGCCAGCCCGTCGGGAAACCCCGCGCCGTCCTCGACCTCGGCGAGGGTCCGCCGCCCGGACAGCCGCCCGTCCGCGTAGTCGAAGACGTCGACCCGCCGGGTCGGAGAGTCGATGTAGTACATGAGCCGCCCGTCGGGACTCCACCCCGTGCCGTTGCTCACCGCCACGTCGTCGAGGACCACCTCGACCGCGCCGTCACCGGTGATCCGGGACAGCGTGCCGCCCCCGGGTGCCTCGTCGTAGCGCATCGTGCCCGCCCACAGCGAGCCGTCCGGCGCGACGGCGGCGTCGTTGGCGCGACGGCCGGGCACGGGCTCGTGGTGCAGCCAGCGAAAGCCTCCGTGGGAGTCGCCGTCGGGGTCGAGGAGGCCGACCCCGTCGCGCAGGTTCAGCACCAGCCCCCCGTCGGCCCGCGGCTTGACGGCACCCACGTGCTGTTCGGTCCGGCGGACCGTGCGGCGCCCGGTGGCCGGGTCGTACGTGTGCACCCGGCAGCCGAGGATGTCGATCCAGAGGAGCCGGCCGGCCGCCGCGTCCCAGGTCGGCCCCTCGCCGAGCTCGGCCTCGGCCCGTACGGCGACCTCGTACGGCGTCGTCGTCATGCCACGCTCCGGTGGCCGAGGTGCTCGGACAGCTCGGCGGCGCCCTTCGCGGCGAGCTGCTCCAGCTCGGCGCGGCGCTCCTCGCTGAAGCGGATCATGGGCACGGAGATCGACAGGGCGGCGACGACCTGGCCGGTGCGGTCGCGGACGGGGGCGGCCACGCAGCTCACGTCCGGGTTGGACTCGCGGCTCTCCACGGCGATGCCCCGCTCACGGATCTCGGCCAGGGTCTCGCGCAGGACGGCCGGGTCGGTGATGCTGTTGGGGGTCATCGCGGCCAGCTCGGCGCCGTCGGGGATCCGCGCGGCGAGTTCGTGCTCGGGAAGGGAGGCCAGCAGCATCTTGCCGACGGACGTGCAGTGGGCGGGCAGCCTGCGCCCGGCCGCCGACACCATCCGCACGGCGTGCGTGGAGTCGACCTTGGCGATGTAGATGACGTCCGTGTCCTCGAGGATCGCCACGTGCACCGTCTCGTCGCAGGTCTCGGCGACGGACCGGGCGACCTGCTGCCCCTCGGCGGCGAGGTCGAGCTGCTCGGCGTAGCGGGCGCCGAGCTGGTACGGGCGTACGCCGAGCCGGTAGCGTCCGGGCTGGCCCGGCACGGGGACGATGTACTTCCGGGCGGCGAGCGTGGTCACCAGCTCGTGCACGGTGGTGCGCGGCAGCTGGAGCTTGCGCACGATGTCGGGGGCGGAGAGCGTCCCGTCCCCGTCGAGAAAGAGCTCGAGAATGTCGAGAGCCCGGGTCACGGCTGGTACGAGGCGTCCCACGACCGGCCCCCTCCCTATATGTCTCAGGCGCCTGTGTCAGCGATATCAACGTTCGAGATATCAACAGGCGATCGGCATGACGAACACAGGCTAGCCATAGACGTTTGCCCGGGCAATGGGCAGAGGCCTGGCGGGCGGAAACCCAAGAGCACGCCACAGACACGTTCAGTGCACATTGCAGTGCCCTTGTGCGACACGTCGCGACGAGGCCGTGCACCGGTTCCACACCTCGGTGGTGGTCCATCTGGACGCTCCGGCGTCCGGGCGGGCCACGACGAAGGAGCGGGCCGCGGTGTGACGGCAGGGCGGCTGTGATCATCGCCGGGTGCGCCGCCCGGCTCACCGCCGCGGACGCACCACCCCCAACTCCCCCCGCAACCGCTGCGCCCGCAGCACCAGTTCCAGTTCGAAGCGCCGGTCGGGGTCGTCGATCTCGTCGCCCCACAGTTCGCGGATCTGGCGGAGGCGGTAGCGGACGGTCTGGGGGTGGACGCCGAGCCGGGCCGCGACCTCGGGCGCTCCGCCCCGGGTTTCCAGCCAGGCCAGGAGGGTTTCCGCGAGGCGGCGGCCGTGGGTGGGGCCGCAGTGGGTCAGGGGGGCCAGGCATCTCAGGGCCAGGTCGTCGATGAGTTCCTCGGGCTGGAGGAGGACCAGCGCCTCGGTGTGCTCGGTGCAGTAGAGGACCTCGCCCGAGGGGAGCAGGTCGCGTTCCATGAGGCGTACGGCGGCCTCGGCCCAGCGCAGCGACTTCGCCGCGTCGGCGAGCGGGACGGGCGGGCCGATCGCGCCGGACCAGCCGGCCAGGGCCCGGTGCAGGAGCTCGGGACGGCCTGCCGCGTCCGGCTCGGGCACGACCATGCGGGGCTGCTCGTACTCCATGTCGAGCAGGACACCTTGGCCGACGGCGGGTGCCATGGCCTCCCGGGCGGGGCGCAGCAGGACGCCGACCGCGACCTTCTCCGGCAGGGGCCAGCCGATCCGGGCGGCGCGTTCGGTGAAGGCCTCGGTGGGGTCGCCGCGGTGGTGCTCGGTCAGCAGGAGTTCCATCAGGCGGCGCTGGAGGCGCAGGCGCTCGCCGGCCTGGCGGGCCGCGGCCTCGGCGTAGCCGCGCACGGACTGGTCGACCAGTCCGTCCAGGTACTCGTAGCCCGCGTCGACGAGTTCGTACATCGCCGGGGGCGGGATCTCCACGCGCTGCCCGATGTCGGCGAAGCGGCGCCAGGCCAGGCGTACGCCCATGCGGTAGATGGCCTGGAGGGAGTCGAGCGAGCGGCCGTTGAGGCCCTCGCCGCGGCCGAAGTCCTGGAAGACACCGGGCGGGACGGTGGGCCGGCCCTCCGAGTGCTCGAGGTGCTGCACGAAGACCTCGATGGCGCGGCGGATGCCGACCAGGGCCATGGGCTCGCCGGAGTCGTCGAGGACGACGGGCAGATGCGGGTACTCGCGCTGTATCTCGCGGAGGATCTCCTCGGCGAGCGCGGGCGCCTCGGCCATGGCGATCGCCGCGAACCGGCGCACCTGGAGGCGCGGTACGTCGTGCCAGGCCGAGCGCGTGGTGACGGTTCCGGTGCGGGTGGCCGTCACCGTCAACTCCCCTGCCCGGCCTGCTCGTACGTGATCAGTGGCGTGTTCGGCTGGTCGGGTGTGGCTTCGAGCAGCGCGACGACGCCCAGCGCGGCGCCCACGGCCAGGGCGGCGGCGAGCGCGACGGTCAGCGCGGCAGCGAGCAGTCTCGACATCGCAGGGTCAGCCTCTCTGTCCGGATTCGTCCGGAGATCGTCCGGAGGTTGCCCCACCCCGGCACCCCGTCCCTGCCTGTCGCGCCCAGTCTCGACAAGCATTGACACCCCGTCAAGAGCCGCCTACGGTTCCCGGCCCAGCCGCACGCGCGCTTCTCGCCGCCGTGCCGACCCTCTCGTACGTCGAGCCGTCCCAAGCCCCTGGAGTGCCCGGATGCGCCGTACTACCTCTCCTTTTTCCCTGGTCCTGCTGGGTCTCGGCACGTTCCTGCTGGTGCTGGCACCCCTGCTCGCCTGGTACGTGCAGCCGCGTGCCGCGGTGAACCCGATCGACATCGACACGACCGCCGTCTACACCGGCCGGGGAAGCGTCTTCGACACTGACCGGATCGAGACGGTGCCCGACCGGAAGATCACGGTGACCCAGCGGGTGCGGGGCAACGTCGAGGACAGCGAGCGCAGCGGCAAGGCCGTCTGGGACGTGACGACCACGGTCGACACCGACAAGTCGCTGCCGGCCGCCGACCCGCATGACGCGCTGGACTTCACGCCGCACCGCTGGGTGATGGACCGGAAGACCACCCGGCCCGTGCACTGCTGCGGGGAGAAGCCCTACATCGAGGGCGAGGCGTATCTGAAGTTCCCCTTCGACGTGCAGAAACGCTCCTACCAGTGGTGGGACAACACCCTCGGCGACACGGTCGTGCTGCGCTACCGCGGCACCGAGAAGGTCCAGGGCTACACGGGCTACAAGTTCACCGGCTCCGTGCCGCCGACCAGGACCGGCACGCGGATGGTGCCCGGCAGCCTCGTCGACCAGCCGCAGCGGCCGCAGGTACTGGCCGAGGAGTGGTACTCCAACCACGGTTTCGAGCTGGTCGTCGACCAGGCCACCGGCCGGGTGATCTACGCGCAGACCGGGCCGAAGCGGACCCTGCGGGCGCCGGGCGGGAAGAAGGACGCCGCGGTGTTGCTGGACAGCCGGAAGATCTCGTTCACTACCGAGACGCAGAAGGAGGCCGTGCGGCAGGCGAAGCGGGACAGCGGTCAACTGCGCCTGGTGGGCACGACGCTGCCGATCGGGGCCGGTGTGGCGGGTGTGGCGCTCGCGGCGGTGGGGGGCGTTCTGGTGGCACGTGGGCGGAAGGAGCCGGAGCAGCCCACTCCGTCCGATACATCCGGTACGCCCCAGCCCACCCTCACGATGTGATGTGACGTCAGCTCTAACAAAGCCCGAAATTGTCACGCCGGTGAGTAGCCGTGGCGGACGTCCGGGCGAAAACTGTCCAACCCCACCCCAGCACAACCCGTCCACACTCCCCTCCCAGGAAGGGCTCAGGACCCCCACAGCCAGACGCCCAGAGCCAGACCCGCCCCCACGCCAGTTCCGCACCCCGAGACGAGTTGGAGCACCCATGCCCCAGCACGTACCGTCCCAGCTGCGCACCGCGCCCCCCAGCGCGGAGCAGCCCCTTCCGGCGCTCCCCCCACATCCGCGCCGGATCGTCTTCCTCGCCCATCGCGATCTGGACAACCCGTCCGCCGGCGGCTCCGAGCTGCTGGTCGACAAGCTCGCCGACGGCCTGACCCGGCTCGGCCACCAGGTGACCCTGCTGTGCGGGGGGCCTGCGGCCTTCCGGGACTACCGGGTCGTGTCGGCGGGCGGCCCGTACGGGCACTACCTACGCGCCCGCTCGGCCTTCGCCCGCCAGGTCGGCGACTGCGATCTGCTGGTCGAGGTGTGCAACGGCATGCCGTACCTGGCGCCGCTGTGGCACTCCGGACCCACGCTGTGCCTGGTCAACCACGTCCATACCGACCTGTGGACGATGCGCTTCGGCGGGCCGCTGGCGCCGGCCGCGCGGATCGGCCGAAAACTCGAGCACTGGGCCCTGACCGGGGCGCAGCAGCGGAGCCTGCTGGTCGCGGTCTCCTCCTCCACCGCCCACGCGCTGCGCGCGATCGGCGTCGAGCGGGACCGGATCCGGGTCGTGCACAACGGCGTCGAGGAGCCGGGGCCGCGGGCCGAGCGCTCCCCCGAGCCGTTGTTCGTCGCCATCGGCCGGCTTGTCGAGTACAAGCGGATCGATCTGCTGCTGCGGTTGTGGGAGCGGGTGCGGCCCGTCACCGGCGGGCGGCTGGTCATCGTCGGGGACGGCCCCGAGCGAGCGAGACTGGAGCAACTCGCCGGTCCGGGTGTGGAGTTCACCGGATACGTCTCGGAGGCGGAGAAGCATCGACTGCTGTGCGCGGCCTGGTTGCTGCTGCATCCCTCCGCTGTGGAGGGGTGGGGTCTGGTCGTGACGGAGGCCGCGGCGCGGGAGACGCCGACCGTGGCCTTCGACGTGCCGGGGCTCAAGGACTCCGTGGTGGATGGTGAGACCGGGGTTCTTGCCCGTGGTGAGTCGTCGTTTGCCGCTGCGTGGTGTGCGCTGGCCCTGTCCGGGCGCCGGCGGGAGTTGATGGGCAAGGCGGCTCGGGAGCGGGCGGCGCAGTTCCGGTGGGACCGGACTGTGCGGCAGTTTCGGGCGGTGGCCGCGGAGGCGGTGAGGGGCTGGGCCCCGTGATACCGCCCAAGCGCAGTGACCCGCGCCCCCATGGGAACGACCCCTCCTTGCGGAGATCTCTTGCCCTGTTCCGTGCCTTCCTCCACGAACAGGACGACCCCGAGAGCTGCTACTCGCTGCTCGCCCGGGACGCCGCCGATCAGGTCGAGGCCTACGACGGTCCCGTCGCCGGACGTACCGTCGTCGACGTCGGCGGCGGCAGCGGCTACTTCACCGAGGAGTTCCGGCGACGCGGAGCGCACGCGTTTCTCTTCGAGCCGGACATGGCCGAACTCGGCGAGAAACCCCCCGACTCCGCCGTCGTCGCCGACGGATACCTGCTGCCCCTGCGGGACGGCGTCGCGGACGTCGCGTTCTCCTCCAACGTGCTGGAGCACGTGGCCGACCCGGAGACCTTCCTGAGTGAGCTGGCCCGGGTGACGCGGCCCGGCGGGCTGATCTACGTGTCGTTCACCAACTGGCTGTCGCCGTGGGGCGGGCACGAGTGGGCCCCGTGGCACTACTTCGGTGCCGAGCGGGCCCGGGCCCGCTATCTGCGGCGGACCGGCAGGCCCGCCAAGCACACGCTCGGCGAGAACCTGTTCACGGTGCACATCGGATCCACCCTGCGGCAGGTGCGTGCCCGGGACGACGTCACGGTCGTCTCGGCGCGCTCCCGCTACTGGCCGTTCCTGGCGGAGGCCGTCGTCAAGGCGCCCGGCATCCGCGAGTTCGCCACCTGGAACCTCCTCCTCATCCTGCGGCGGTGCCCTACTTGACTTCCTCCCCCTCGTGCACGAGGGGGATTCCTACGGCTCGCGCCGTGGGGTCTTCTGCTTCATTGCCGACTGCCCGCCCGGAGTACTCCGTTGAGGTCTTACACCAGCCCCACAGACAGACACCGCCAGCCCGGCGGCCAGAAGGCTGTTCGCCGCGTTCACGTCCCGGTCATGGACCGTGCCACGGCTGAAGAACCGGTCCATCGCGATCACTTCCCTCCCGTACCAGCCCGCCTTGTACTCCAGCATGCTCCGGAACTGCGACCACGCGGCATCGCAGATGGCGCGGGCCAGACTCCGGTTGGTGACCACGGTGCGCACGGTCAGGTCCTCGATCACGAGCGTTTGGTTCTCACGCACGAGTCGAGTGGTCAGCTTGTGCGGCACATCCCGCCTGCGATCGGCGATCCGGGCATGAATCTTCACCCGTGGGTCCTCGCACAGCAGCGAGACGAACCAGCGCCCCGCGCTGTCCCGGCTCACGGTCACCGTGCTCGGCACGGCCCCCTCGGGCAGGGGACGGGACCAGACGATGTCCCGCAGCGCCTGCTGCAGCGGAACGCAGGACACTTCATCCAGGTAGGCCAGTTCCTCGGCCTTCTTCCACGCAGTCAGCATGGCCGAGGTCTGGTTGTAGTTGACCCGCTCCTGCCGCGTCCACGCCTCGGTGCGGGCGGCGAGCGCCATGTCGTAGACCTCGCGCACGCGTCCGAAGGTGCGCGAAAGCTCAGCTGCCTGCACATCGGTCGGATAGAAGCGGTACCTGAAGGCCCGCTTCACGTGAGTGGCCATGACTCACGCATCACAGCTCGTCACCATACTGTGACTGTCAGTGACGAATGCCGGTCCGCCCGGACGGCGAATCAGCTTCCCCTGCCCTGCTCCGCAGGAATCCGTTTCCTCCCCCGCCTGCAGACGGGGGTATCCACGGAGGAATCCAGATGACAACCACGGTCCAGGCTCCTCCACCGGCAGCCGTCCCCACCACCGCGACCGCGGCGGGTCCGCCCGAGGGCCCGCGGTCGCGGCGCTGGCTGCTGGGTTTCTGGGCCGTGGTGTTCGTGTTGTTCCTGGCGGTGCAGCCGGGACGGCAGACCTTCGACACCAAGCTCGGTGTGACGGTGGACCCGGGTCAGTTCCTCGCCGACCTGGGGCAGTTGTGGCACGACCGGGCCGGGTTCGGTGGGATCCAGGACCAGTACGTCGGCTATCTGTGGCCGATGCTGCCGTTCTACTGGCTGTGCGACCTCGTACAACTGCCGGTGTGGCTGGCGGAGCGGCTGTGGTTGTCGCTGATCGTGTCCGTCGCCTTCTGGGGTGCGCTGCGGCTGGCCGAGCGGCTGCGAGTGGGAAGCGGTGCCTCCCGGCTGCTGGGGGCCGTGGCGTATGCGCTGTGGCCGGTGTTCACCACCGTGATCGGGTCGACGTCCGCCGCCGCACTGCCCGGCGCGTTCCTGCCGTGGGTGCTGCTGCCGCTGACGAGCGAGCGGTACGCCGCCCGGGTCGCGGCTCTGCGGTCGGCGCTGCTCGTGCCGTTCATGGGCGGCGTGAACGCCTCGGCGACGCTGGCGTCCCTGCTGCCGGTCGGGCTGTATCTGCTGTCCCGGCCGCCCGGGCCACGGCAGCGCAAGCTGATCGCCTGGTGGGCTACGGCCGTGATCGTCGTGACGGCCTGGTGGTGGGTGCCGCTGCTGCTGCTCGGGGTCTACGGCGAGAACTTCCTCCCCTATATAGAGACGTCGCAGACGACGACGGACACCATGTCGGCGACCGAGGCGCTGCGCGGCGCCGGGAACTGGGTCGCCTATCTGCACTTCGGTGAGGCGTGGCTGCCCGCGGGGTGGGCCGTGGCCTCCTCCGTCGTCGTGATCGTGTGCTCGGCCCTGGCAGCCGGGCTCGGTCTGGCCGGGCTCGCCCGCCGGGACATGCCCGAGCGGCGGTGGCTCGTACTGACGGTGCTCATCGCGGCGCTGGTCCTGCTCGCCGGGTACGGCGGGGCGTTCGGGGCGCCGTTCCACGGGGTCGTGCAGGGCTGGCTGGACGGCTGGCTGTCGCCGTTCCGGAACATCTACAAGTTCCAGACGGGCCTGGCGCTGGCGTTCGTGCTGGGCCTGGCCCATCTGGTGGGTGTGGCCGCCGAGCCGCGCGGGGCCCGCCCGGTGCGCGGCCGGCGCTTCGCCCCGCTGGTCGCGGCGGTGCTGATCCTGCCGGGTCTGCTGTGGCCGTACCTCAACGGCTCGATCCTCAACCCGGGTTCCTTCCAGAAGCTCCCCGCCTACTGGCAGGCCACGGCCGACTGGCTGGAGAAGTACTCGCCCGACTCGCGCGCCCTGGTCGTCCCGGCCACCGCGCACGGCATCTACACCTGGGGCTCGCCCATCGACCAGCCGCTCGACGTGCTCGCCGAGTCGCGGTGGGCCCAGCGCGACTACGTCCCGTTCGGCACGCCCGGCAACCGGCGCGCCATGGACGCCGTCGAGCAGGCGCTGATGTCCGGTGCCGAAGTCCCAGGTCTCGCCGACTACTTGAGCCGGGCCGGGCTGTACTACGTCGTCGTACGCAATGATCTCGACCCGGACCAGATCGGCTATGTGCCGACCGCGACCGTCAAGCGCACCCTCGAACAGTCGGGGTACGAGCGGGTGACGGGGCTGGGGCCGGTGATGACCGGCGGCCGGATCGCACACGCCGCCCCGCTCCAGGTCGAGGGACTGTACCCGCGGCAGCGGGCGGTGGAGATCTACCGTCCGGCCGGGGACGAGGTGATCCGGCCCGGGCAGGCGGGACTCATGCCGGTCTCCGACACGGCCGTGGTGTCCGGCGGCCCGGAGGCGCTGCTGCCGCTGGCCTCGCGACTGCGCGGGCGGGCGACCGTCCTGACCGGCGACAACCACCCGGGGCTCGGCACCCCGGCGGTGCAGGTGGTGGGCGACGGGATGCGGCGCGCCGACACCCGGTTCGGCGTGGTCAACGCCGGTACGTCGTACACGTACACGCGCGACGAGCGCAACGCCCCCGACGCGCAGCAGGACCCGGGCGAGAAGCCGCGCCAGATCCTGCCGACCGAGGGCACGGACCACCAGACGGTGGCCGAACTGCGCGGCGCCCGCTCGGTGACGGCCTCCTCGTACGGCAACTGGCTCTTCCATCTGCCGCAGTACGACCCGGTGAACGCCTTCGACGGCAACCCGGACACCGCGTGGGCGGAGGGCTCGCCGGACACGCCGGACGGGCAGTGGCTGCGCATCGGCTTCACCGGCTCCTACGACATGCCGTCCTCCTTCAAGGTCACGCCGCTGCCGCAGGAGAGCGTGCGGGCGGCGGCGACGAAGGTGCGGGTGGAGACGGAGAAGGGCGAGCGGACGAGCTTCCTCCGGCCGAACGGCATGGCGCAGAGCATCAAGGCGCCCGAAGGCGGCACGCGCTGGATGAAGCTGACGATCGTGGACTCGGTGGAGCGCCGGGCCGGGCTCACCGGCGCGGGCTTCTCCGAGATCGACCTGCCGGACGTGCAGGTGACGCGGCTGCTGCGGCTCCCGACGGACGCGGACGACGCGACATCGGACGCCACGGTCGTCTCCCTGCACCGGGCCTCCGACCCGACCGGCCTGTCCCCGACCGGCACCGAGGCCGGACTGCACCGCCGTTTCACGACACCGGCCGCCGGGACGTACGAGGTGACGGCGAGCGCGGTTCCCGTGCCGGGCGAGGAATTCGACCGGCTGCTGTACGAGGTCGCGCCCGAGCAGCAGTCCCGGATCGTCGCCACCGCCGACTCCACGGCGAGCCTCGGCGCGGGCCTCGCTGCCCGCAACCTCACCGACGGCGACCTGACGACGGCGTGGATCGCGGGCGACCGGCCCACGATCCACCTGAGCTGGGAGGGCAAGCAGCCGGTCGGCGAACTGGTCCTGGCCCCCGCGGGCGGCCTGTCCACCCGCGCCACCCAGGTGCACATCAGCTCCCCGGACGGCGCGACGATCGCCGGCGTCGACGAGAACGGCTGGGTCCGCTTCCCGCCGATCACCACGGACCGGCTCGACATCACGATCACCGAGACCGCCCCGCTGACCCTGCACAACCCGGTCGCCGACGAGGACCTGCGGCTTCCCGTGGGCCTCACGGAGGCGTACATCCCCTCCCTCGACCAGTACCGAACCCCGCAGCCGGACGGCACCCGGACGTTCTCCCTGCCGTGCGGCAAGGGCCCCGACGTGGCGCTCGACGGCGAGCTGTACCAGACGAGCGCGAAGGGCACCGTGCGTGACCTGGTGGAGCGGCGGGGCGTGGAGGTGACGCTCTGCCAGGAGGGCCGGGGCGACGCCGAGGTACAGCTGTCCTCGGGCGACCACCGGCTGGAGGGCGGCGACGCCGGCCCCCTCGCGCTGACGGACGTCACCCTCACCCGCGGGACGGTCCCGGAGGCCGCCGTGGCCGGGCGTGAGCTGCGGGTGAGGGACTGGCTGGGCGACCGGCGCGAGGTGGCGGTCGGCTCGGGCGCGGCCTCGTACCTGACGACGTACGAGAACTACAACGACGGCTGGAAGGCCACCCTCGACGGCAGGGAACTCGCCCCGCTGCGGCTGGACGGCTGGCAGCAGGGCTGGCGGATCCCGGCCGGGGCGGGCGGCACGGTCAAGCTGTCCTACGAACCGGCCACCACGTACGACGCCGGACTGATCGGCAGCGGCGCCGGCATCGCGGTGCTGCTGGGCCTGGCGCTCTGGCGCCGCAACGCCCCCAACCCCGACGCACCTCAACCGGCCCCGCCGCTGCCCGGCCTGTGGCTCGGCACGGTGGCGCTGACGCTGGTCGGGGCGGTGATCGCGGGCTGGCTCGCGCTGCTGGTCCCGGCGCTGGCGTTGCTCGCGGCCAGACGGCACGCGCTGCTGGTGCCGATCGCGTTCACGGCGCTGGCGGCAGCGGGGGTCGCCGCCGCGATCGGGGCCGGGGAGCCGGTGGGCACGGGCGAGGGCGCGTTCAGCCGTACGGCCCAGCTGCTGGCGCTGATCGGCCTGTTCGCGGGTCTGGTGAGTCTGCGCGAATCGGGGAAGGGCGAGCCCGCATGACGACACCGGTACGCATCCCGTTCCCGGTGGTGGACGAGGTGTCCCGGCACTGCCTCCGCGAACAGGAACCGGAAACGGTCCACATCGAGGTCCACCTCCCCGGCCCCGTCGACCAGACCCGCCTGCGCAAGGCGTTCACGGAGGCCCTGCACCGGCACCCGCGGATCCTGATGCGGGAGGCACGGGGGCCGTGGTACCGGCGCCGCTACGAGTGGGAGCTGACGCCGGAGCCCGATGTGGAGGTGGTGGCCTTCGCCCCGGCGGGGCCGCGGGCGCTGGAGGACGCCCGGACCCGGGCCCTGACGGAGGCGCCACAGCTGTCGATGTCGCCGCCGATACGTCTGGAGGTGGTGGAGACAGACCCAGCCGCGGGCAGTCGTGCCGCAGGCACAGTCCTCTTCCTCACCATCAACCACACCGCCCTCGACGGCCCGGCCTGCCTCCGCATCCTCGCCACCGCGGCCGAGTTGTACGGAGGCAGCGACAACTCCCCCGCCGCACCCCCCACCCGTACTCCCCAAGCCCTCCAAGAAGCCCCGGACACCCCGACCACCTGGTCCCGCCCTGCGCGGGTAGCGCCCGGCACCCCCGACCCCTCCCCCGGCAACGGCATGCTCGTCACCGAGCTGCCCCTCCCCCACCGCCCCAAGGGATCGCCCTACACCGTCAACGACCAGCTCATGGTCACCACGGCCCTGACCATCGCCCACTGGAACAGAGAGCACGGCGCCCGCCCACGCCCCCTCCGCATCACCATGCCCGTCGACGACCGCCCCCGCGACACCACGATGCCCATCGGCAACGGCACCCGCCTGGTGGAAGTCCCCTTCGCTCCAGAAGAGCTGGACGTCGGCGACATGCCCACCCTGCTCCGCCGGACCGCCGAGCGGACCCGCGCCCTGAAGTCCATGCCCCGCCCCCAACTGGGCCACGGCGCCGCCCTCCTCACCGCCCCCTGGGCCCCCGTCGCCGCTCGCGCCGCTCTCACCCGCGCCCTGCGCCGGGCCGCCGCGCCCTGGACGTCGACGACCCTGCTCAGCAACATCGGCCGTATCCCGTACCCCCTGGACTTCGGCGAGGAGACGGGCCGCGCGCACGCGGTCTGGTTCTCGGCGCCGGCCCGGATGCCGCGCGGCCTCACCGTGACCACCGCCTCCACCGCCGGCCGCCTCCACCTGGCCCTGCGCTGGTCCCGGGCCCTGCTCAGCCACGGCGACGGCGCCCATCTCCGCGACCTGTTCGAGCACTATCTGCACACCACGGAGGTGAGCGCGTGACGAGCGCCCCCGCCCGGCCCCCCGAACTGCGTGACTTCTACGAGAACCCGGCCGTCCCCGTCGCCTCCGGCACCCCACGCAGCCGCCGCCAGGCCCGCATGCTGGCCGCGGCCCTCGGCCGGGCCGCCACGGGTCACGCACGAACCGTCCTCGACATCGGCTGCGGGGACGGCACCGCCGCGGCCGTCGCCGCGCCCTACCTCCCCGGCCACCGCGTCGTCGGCGTCGACTGGTCCCAGGACGCCCTGAGGCGTGCCCGCACCCGTATCCCGTACGCGGTCCGGGGCGAACTCACCGACGGCGGGCTGCCGTTCGCCTCCGAGTCGGCCGACGCCGTGCTGTTCAGCGAGGTGATCGAGCACCTCGTCGATCCGGACGCCGCCCTGGACGAGATCCGCCGGGTGCTGCGCCCCGGAGGCCATCTGATGCTGTCCACGCCGAACCTGGCCGCCTGGTACAACCGCGCTCTGCTGCTCGCCGGGGTCCAGCCGGTCTTCTCGGAGGTCAGCCTGCGCGGCATCCACGGCCGCCCGGGCAAGGAGGTCGTAGGACATCTGCGCCTCTACACACCCCGCGCGCTGCGGGAGTTCGTCGCCGCGTCCGGGTTCACGGTCGTACGGCTCGCAGGCGCTCCCTTCCACGGCGTACCGCGCCCGCTGCGGCCGCTGGACCGGCTGGCCTGTGCCCGGCCGCAGCTGGCGTCGATCCTGCTGCTGCACGCCAGGAGGACGTAGCCCATGTGGTGGGGAGTGGCCGCGGCCCTGCTGGCGAACACCCTGTACAGCCTGGGCTTCGTGCTGGAGAAACGGGCGCTCACCTCGCTGCCCGAGGTGACGATCCGGCAGCCGGCCCGGCTGTTGCGCCTCGTCCTCGGCAGCCCCCTGTGGATCGGCGGCTCTCTCGCCCTCGCCGCCGGTTTCGCCGCCCAGCTCGTCGTCTACCGCACCCTCCCGATCGCCGCCGCGCAGGGCATCTTCGTCTCCGGCCTGGTGCTGCTCGTGCTGCTGTCGGCCCGGCTGCTCGGGGAGGAGACGAGCGGCCGGGAGCGGTACGCGCTGGGTGCGATCCTGCTCGCGCTGCTGATGGTGGTGCTGTCGCTGCGCGAGGGCTCGGACACCGTCAGCCAGGACGCGCCGTACCCGTTGATCCTGCTGGTGTGCGTGCCGTCGCTGGCGGCCGGGCTGTGGCTGTACGGCTCCGCCGAGCGGCGGGCCCGCAACCGGCACCGGCGGCCGACGACCGGAGTCGAGTACGGCGTGGCCGTGGGATTGCTGTACGGCGTCAGTTCGCTGGCCATCAAGGGCGTCTCCAGCCATCTGACGACCAGCGGGATCGGCGGTGCGGTGCTGGACCTGCTGAGCTCCCCGTATCCGTATCTGCTGCTGTTCACCGGTGTGTTCGGCCTGGTGATGTCGCAGGCGGCGCTCCAGCGCTGCCGGGCCTCGCTGATCGTGCCGGTGTGCACGACCGTGACGTCCCTGTTCACCGCGGTGCTCGGCACACTGTCGTTCGGCGAGGCCCTGCCGGACGAACCGCTGCGGCTCGCATTGCGGGTGGCGGGCACGGCCCTGGCGGTCGCCGTGCTGCTGACCATGCCGAAGCACGACCCCACTGCCCAACCCCCCACACCAGCCAAGGAGTTGGCCTCCCCATGAAACCCGACGACCCGTTGCTGAAGATCCTGGCGTGCCCGCTCGACAAGGGCCCGCTGCATCTGCTGGCCGAGGAGGCCGGGCAGGAGGCGCTGTACAACCCGCGGCTGCGCCGCCGCTATCCGATCGTCGACGGCATTCCGCAGTTGCTGCCGTCCTCGGGTGAGCAGGTCCCGGACGACGAGCACGAGGAAATTCTCCAGAGGATGGCCCCATGACCACCCTGGCCGCCCGCCTCGCTCCCTTCCTTCCCACCCGCCTGGTGGCCGCGACGGCCCGCGCGCTCTACCCCCGGTTCGAACCGGAGCTGGCCCGGCTCGCCGAGCTGTGCCCGCCGGACTGCGGTACGGCGGTGGACGTCGGCGGCTGGTACGGGCCCTGGACACACCGGCTGTCCGGCCTGGCCGAGCACGTCGTGACGATCGAACCGGTGCCCCATCTGGCCCGCCGGCTGGCCGCCGCCACACCGCCGAACGTACGGGTCATCCGCGCGGCGGCCTCGGACCGCCCGGGCATCGCCCGCCTGTGGCTGCCGTCGGACGACTCCGGCGACCGGGGCGTTTCGTCGCTGGTACGGCGTGACATCCACGGCCGGGCGCTGGACGTCCCGTGCGTCACGCTGGACGAGCTGGGCCTGCGGAACGTGGGCTTCATCAAGATCGACGTGGACGGCAACGAGCCGGCGGTCCTGCGGGGCGCGACGGGCCTGCTGGCCCGCGACCGCCCGGCCCTGTTCGTGGAGCTGGAGTCCCGTATCCAGCCGATCACCCCGGTGGTGACGTACCTGTCCCTGCTGGGCTACGACGGCTGGGTCCTGCCCGGCGACAGGTGGGTCCCGCTGGCGAAGTTCCCCCTGGAGGCCCACCAGGCGGATGCCTCCTACGTGGTCTCCCACGGTTTGCTGCGCCGCGTCCTGCCGTACAACGTCCTGCGGGGCCCGCGCTACGTCAACTCGGTGCTGTTCCTGCCCGACGGCCGCCGTCCGGGCACGGCCCCGGTGGGCGACGATGGTTCCCATGTCCTCCGGAAAGCGCCCCGCTAGCCCCTTCACACCGCTCGACTTCCAGCTGGTGCTGCTGCGCCGCATGGCCGACCACAATTCCGGTCTGGTGGAGGACGCCCGGCACGAGCTGGGGGTATCCCTCGCGGACATGCGCGAGGCCAACAAGCGCTGGCAGGCGATGGTCCGCTCCCCGCGTTCCCGGGCGTCCCTCTCCCGGTATCGCTCGGTGCTGGGCGAACCCGAGTCCCGGTCCGCCCGCCGGATCGGCGACCTGGACTGCGAGGCGTGGCTCTGGCCCGTCCCCCTCTGGCCCGGCCTGCGCTTCGAGGTCCTGACCGCCCCGAACGGCGCGGTGTGGAACGAGTGGCTGGTCCGCGCCCCGGGCACCGAGGGGCCCGGCCTGCGCACGCTCGACGACCTCACGCCCTGGTCCTGCACGGTCGACGAGGCGGCCCGCGCCTTCGCCCCCGCCCGTCCCCTGGAGGGCTCGGCCCCGACCCGCTGGGGACTGGCGTTCACCGCGCCGGACACGCAGGGGGTGCGGTGGGAGGTCGTCGCGGAGTTCACCTGGGGGCTGTTGCAGCGGGTGTCCGTCACCGGCCGTCAGGGCTGAGGGACGCCAGTGGTCCGTCCGGATGCGTGGCCCTGGGTCTTGTCGGCCGGCTGCGATCGGCCGTGATCAGCCGGCGGCGGCCAGAACCTCCTCGACCACCCTCGGCACGGAGTCCGGGTGCAGCCACAGGAACAGGTTCGGCTCGATCAGCTCCAGTTCCATCACGCACGGCTCCCCGCCCGGCCCGGTGACGAGGTCCACGCGCGCGTACAGCAGCTCCGGCTGACCGGGTACGGCGGCCAGTGCCCGCTCGGCCACGTCCCGTTCGGCGGCGGTCGGCTCCCAGGGCCGGGGGTCGGGGTGGGCGACCTTGTCGGCGTCGTACGGTGTGCCCGGCGCGAGGACCGCGCCCTTGCGGATGGCGTGCAGCAGGCGTCCGCCGAAGAACTGCAGGGCCCGCTCGCCGTGCGTGTCGATGCCGGTGAGGTACGGCTGCACCATCACGGTGAAGCCCTCGGCGTGCATCCTCTCGACCTGGCGTACGGCGGCGGCCCGCTCCCCGGCCGGGTAGCGGGCGGCGTACCGGGCCCCTGCCCCTGAGGTGGGCTTCACGACGTACTCGCGGTCGGCGGGCAGCTCGACGGGGTCGCCGGGCGCGAAGTAGCGGGTCGGCACGGCGGGCACGCCGGCCTCCGCGAGCCGGCCCAGATACCTCTTGTCGGCGTTCCACCGCACGACGTCCACCGGGTTGGCCAGCCGCGTCGCCTTCCCGCACCGCTCGGCCCACGCCGCGAACTCCTCGGCCCGCCAGCTGTAGTCCCAGGTGGAGCGTATGAGGGCCAGATCGAAGCCGGCCCAGTCGGCCGACGGGTCGTCCCAGTGGACGGCGGCGGCCTCGGCCCCGGCCTCCCGCAGCGCGTCCACCAGCACCGGCAGGTCCCGGTCCCTGCTCTCGACGCCACCGGGGTCGTAGGTGACGAGCGCTATACGCGGGGTGCCGGCCACGGGGACTCCATCCTCGGACGAACGATCGATTCCGGCGCAGGCTAACAATCCCGCCCGGAATCGCGACACCCTGGTTGACCTTCACCTTCGGTGAAGCCCCAGCATCGGTGGCGGAACCAGGAAGCGCGAGGAACGCGCGGAGCGCAGGGAGATCGCATGGACATATCGCGCGGGGATCGCGTGGGCACCCTGACGATCGGCGCGTTCGCGAAGGCGTGCCGGCTCTCGCCGAAGGCACTGCGCCTGTACGACGAGCTGGGCCTGCTGCGGCCCGCCCTGGTGGATCCGGACACCGGATACCGGTACTACGCGGTCGGGCAGCTGGAGCGGGCCCGGCTGGTGGCGTGGCTGCGGCGGCTGGGCATGCCGCTGGCCGAGATCCGCGAGGTGTGCCGGCTCCACGACCGCGACTCCACGGCCGCCGCCCGGGAGATCCGCGCCTACTGGGCGCGTGTCGAGGCGGCGACGGCGGTACGGCGGGACCTCGCCGCGTTCCTGGTCGATCACCTGACAGCGGACTCGGATGAGTCCGGAAAGGACACCGCCATGCTGGAACTGCGTTACTCAGCCCACTCGGAGACCGGTCGCGTCCGTCCCGCCAACCAGGACACGGCCTACGCGGGCACCCGACTGCTCGCCGTCGCCGACGGCTTCGGACCGGCGGGCGCACCCGCGAGCAGCGCCGCCGTGGAGGCACTGCGCTTCCTGGACACGGACGAGATCCCGGCCGGCGGGGTCCTCAACCTGCTGGAGGACGCGGTACGGGGCGCGGCCCAGGCCGTCCGCGACGTGGCCGACGGCGCCGACGACGTCGGCACGACCCTGACCGCCCTGCTGTGGACGGGCTCGCGGCTGGCCCTCGTGCACATCGGCGACTCCCGCGCCTATCTGCTGCGCGACGGCGAACTGTTCCTCATCACCCACGACCACACGGTCGTCCAGTCCATGATCGACGAGGGGCGCCTGACGCCCGAGGAGGCCGTCTCCCACCCTCAGCGCTCCTTCCTCCTGAAGGCCCTGACGGGCGACGGCACCCAGACGATCCCGGACCTCCGCCTGCACGACACCCACCCGGGCGACCGCTATCTGCTGTGCTCGGACGGCCTTTCGGCCGTCGTCCCCGAGCCCCGGATCCGGGAACTCCTCACCTCCCCCGCCGCCCCCGACGAGACGATCCAGGCCCTGGTCGGCGCGGCGAACAAGGCCGGCGGGCCGGACAACGTCAGCTGTGTGGTGGCGGACGTGGTGGAGAGGGGAGAGCGCACGGGCAGTCAGGTCTAGGACTCCGGCTCCCAGTCCAGCAACCGCACCTTCGCCACCGTGCGGACGTGGCGTCGCATGGCCGAGGCCGCCTGGCGGGGCTGCTGGGCGGCGATCGCGTCGAGGATGGCCTGGTGCTGGGAGAGGGAGCGGGACGGGCGGCCGGGCTGGCGGAGGGACTCGGTGCGGCTCTCGGCGATCTGCTCGGCGATGGAGCGCATGAACTCCGCGAGCAGACCGCTGTGGGCCGCCGCGGTCACGGCCGCGTGGAACAGCCGGTCGCCCTCGACGCCGTGACCGCCCGCGGCGATCTCCTCCGCCATGTGCGCGAGCGCCGAGCGCATCGCGGCCAGGTCCTCCTCCGAGCGCCGCTCCGCCGCCAGTTCGGCGAGCTTCGTCTCCAGCGCCTCCCGGGCCTCCAGTACGTCGGGCAGGCGCCGGCGGCGTTCCACCATCCGCTCGACCGGCTCGGTGTCGAGGCTGTCCCGCACGAGGTAGGTGCCCCCGCCGTGCCGGGCCTCCACCAGGCCCTGGACCTCCAGCACCACGATCGCCTGCTTCACCGAGGCCCGGCTCACCCCGAGCCGCTGGGCCAGATCACGCTCGGGCGGCAGCCGGTCGCCGGCGCGCAGGCCGCCCTCGGCGACGTACTGGCGCAGCCGCTCCAGCACCTGTTCGTAGAGGCGCTGTTTCGTCATGGGGCGCAGGGCGTCGGTCACGGGGTCCCCCTCTCGCCGGGAGCGTAGCACCGGCGCTTCTCAGTGGCCGAGTGGCTGAACCAATTCTCGCGCGACCCCTTGACGGACACCCGGGCCGCACCCACGCTGTTCAGCCAACGCACCTCAAGTGGCTCAGCCACTCGGCCACTCTCCTGGGTGCTCCCAGCTGCTCCGGGGCCCAAAGACGGGAGCCCGTATGTCCCCCGAACTCATCTCGATCCTCGTCCTCGTCGTGGTGTTCGTCATCGCCACCACCCGTTCCGTCAACATGGGCGCGCTCGCCTTCGCCGCCGCCTTCGGGGTCGGCGGGCTCGTCGCCGATCTCGACGCGGACGGCATCTTCGCCGGCTTCCCCGGCGACCTGTTCGTCGTCCTGGTCGGCGTCACGTACCTCTTCGCGATCGCCCGCGCCAACGGCACCACCGACTGGCTGGTGCACGCCGCCGTCCGGCTCGTGCGGGGGCGCGTGGCGCTCATCCCCTGGGTGATGTTCGCGCTGACCGGCGCACTCACGGCGATCGGCGCGGTCAGCCCGGCCGCGGTGGCGATCGTCGCCCCGATCGCGCTGAGCTTCGCCGCCCGGTACGGGATCAGCCCGCTGCTGATGGGCGCGATGGTGGTACACGGCGCCCAGGCCGGCGGCTTCTCCCCGATCAGCATCTACGGCTCGATCGTCAACGGCATCGTCGAACGCGAGAAGCTGCCGGGCAACGAGGTGGTCCTGTTCCTGTCGTCCCTCGCCGCGAACTTGGTGATCGCGGGGGTGGTGTTCGTGGTGTGCGGGGGTCTGAAACTGCGGGGGGACCGAGCTGCGGGCAGTCGTGCCGCTAGGGCGGCACGGGTGGGCGCAGCGGCACCCCGCTCCGCCGGGCCGCGGACCGACCCGGCCTCGGCAACCAGCACGCTGAGCCCGGAAACGACCAGACTCACCCCGGCCCGCACAACCACGCTCACCTCCCTGCTGGCCCTGGTAGTCGCCGTCCTCGTCTTCGACCTGGACGCCGGCCTCACCGCAATCACCCTCGCAGTGGTCCTCAGCACGCTGTGGCCAGAAGACAGCCGCAAGGCAACAGGCCACATCGCCTGGCCGACAGTCCTGCTCATCTGCGGCGTCCTCACCTACGTAGGCGTTCTCGACGAGATGGGCACCATCACCTGGGCAGGCGAGGGCGTAGGAAACATCGGCATCCCCCTGCTCGCCGCCGTCCTGCTCTGCTACATCGGCGCACTCGTCTCGGCCTTCGCCTCCTCCGTGGGAATCATGGGCGCCCTGATCCCCCTGGCCGTGCCGTTCCTCGAACGGGGCGAGATCGGCGCGATCGGCATGGTCGCCGCACTCGCCGTTTCGGCGACGGTCGTGGACGTGAGCCCGTTCTCCACGAACGGCGCACTGGTCCTCGCCGCCGCCCCGGACGTCGACCGCGAGCGTTTCTTCCGGCAGTTGATGGTGTACGGAGGGATCGTGGTGGCGGTCGTACCGGCGGCGGCCTGGCTGGTGATGGTCGTCCCCGGCTGGGGATAGCCGGCCGCTGACCGGTCCGACAGACAACAGCTAAGGAGATGTGACGCGTGACCTTCCTCTTCCCGGCCCTGACCGACACCCCGGCCGACCGGCCCGCCCTCCGGTTCGGCGAGCGCTCCCTGACCTACGCGCAGCTCGCGGCCGCGGCCGGAGCACTCACAGGCCGCATCGGCGAGGCCACGCGGGTCGCCGTCTGGGCGACGCCCACCATGGAGACCGCCGTCGCCGTCGTCGCCGCGCTGCTGGCCGGCGTGCCCGCCGTGCCGCTCAACCCGAAGTCGGGCGAGAAGGAGCTCGGGCACATCCTGTCCGACAGCACGCCCGACCTGGTGCTCACCGCTCCGGACGACCAACTCCCCGCCCCGGTAAGGGACCTGCCCCGCCTCGACGTCGACGTGCACGGCACCGGGCCGCTCCCCGAGGACCACGCCGACGACGAGGACCCGGCCCTGATCGTCTACACCTCCGGCACCACCGGCCCGCCCAAGGGTGCCGTCATCCCGCGCCGGGCGATCGCCTCGACCCTGGACGCGCTGGCCGACGCGTGGCAGTGGACCGGCGACGACGTACTGGTCCACGGACTGCCGCTGTTCCATGTGCACGGCCTGGTCCTGGGCACCCTCGGCCCACTGCGGCGCGGCGGCTCGGTGCGACACCTGGGCCGTTTCACGACGCAGGGCGTCGCCCGGGAGCTGAACGCCGGGGCGACCATGCTGTTCGGCGTGCCGACGATGTACCACCGAATCGCGGAGGCGGTGACCGGCGACCCGGAGCTGGTGAAGGCGCTGACCGGGGCGCGGCTGCTGGTGTCCGGTTCCGCCGCGCTGCCCGTGCACGACCACGGGCGCATCGCGACCGCGACCGGGCGGCGGGTGATCGAGCGGTACGGCATGACGGAGACGCTGATGAACACCAGTGTCCGGGCCGACGGCGAGGCCCGCCCGGGCACGGTCGGCGTGCCGCTGCCGGGCGTGGAGCTGCGGCTGGTCGAGGAGGACGGCTCGGAGGTCACCGCGTGGGACGGTGAGACCGTCGGCGAGATCCAGGTGCGCGGCCCGAACCTGTTCACCGAGTATCTGAACCGGCCCGACGCCACCGCCGCCGCCTTCACCGCCGACGGCTGGTTCCGCACCGGCGACATGGCGGTGCGCGACCCCGACGGCTATGTCCGGATCGTCGGCCGCAAGGCCACCGACCTGATCAAGAGCGGCGGTTACAAGATCGGGGCGGGTGAGATCGAGAACGCGCTCCTGGAGCACCCGGGAGTGCGGGAGGCCGCCGTCACAGGGGAGCCGGACGCCGACCTGGGCGAGCGGATCGTGGCGTGGATCGTCCCGGCGGAGCACCGGTCCCCGCCGTCGCTCGACGAGTTGGCGGATCACGTGGCCCGGCGTCTCGCCCCGCACAAGCGCCCCCGGGTCGTCCACCACCTCGACGCCCTGCCCCGCAACGACATGGGGAAGATCATGAAGCGGGCACTGCCCCATGACTGAGCGTCTCCCCGCGGCTGAGCGCCTCTGCGCCCGCGCGGTCGCCGACGCCCTCGCCGACGACTCCACCTTCGCCGAACTGCCCATCCCCATAAAGGAGTCCAAGCCGGACGGCCCGCTCGCCTGGCCCGGCTACGACGCCGCCCGCGCCCGTGCCGCCGAACGCACCGGCGAGCAGGAGTCCGTGGTCTGCGGCACCGCCCGCGTCGGCGGCACCCGGGCCGTGCTGATCGCGTTCGAGTTCGGCTTCCTCGGCGGCTCCCTGGGAGAACGCACCGGCGACCGGCTGGAGGCGGCGTACACGTACGCCCGTGAGCACCGCCTCCCGGTCGTGCCGCTGGTCGCCACCGGCGGCAGCCGGATGCAGGAGGGCATGCTCGCCCTGTCCCAACTCCAGCGCGTGGCCCGCCAGGCGGCGCTCACCCGGGAGGCGGGGCTCGCGCAGATCGCCGTGCTGCGCGATCCGACCACCGGGGGCGGCTGGGCCACCCTGGGCGCGGGCGCCGACGTGGTCCTCGCGCTGCCCGGGGCCCAGGTCGGCTTCGCCGGCTCCCGGGTGCGCCCGGCGAACGCTGACCCGGCGGCGTACACCGCCGAGGCGCAGCTCGCGGCCGGGGCGGCGGACGCGGTCGTACGGCCGGAGGAGCTGCACGAGACGCTGGGCCGGTGGCTGCGGCTGCTGACGTGCCCGTCCACCACGCCCGCCCCGCCGCCCGAACCACTCGGCGACGACGCGGGCCTGCCCGCCACCGGCTGGGACGCCGTCCGGCGCGCCCGCTCACCCCGACGCCCGCGTGCCGCCGCCTACTTGGACGCCTACTTCTCCGACCGGGCCGCGATCAGCGGCGACCGCTGTGGCGGCACGGACCCGGACGGCATGCTGTGCGGCTTCGGCACGCACGAGGGCCGTACCGTCGCGTACGCCGCGCAGACCGGGACCGCGACCCGCCCCGCCGGCTACCGCACCGCCGCCCGTCTGATCCGTCTCGCGGACCGGCTGGGCATCCCGGTGCTGACGCTCGTGGACACCCCGGGTGCCGCCAGCGACGCGGAGGCGGAGCGGCAGGGCGCGGGCGCCGCGATCGCGGACCTGTTCGGGGCCGTGGCGGGCGCCCGCACCCCGGTGACGACGCTGGTGATCGGCGAGGGCGGCTCCGGCGGCGCGCTGGCGCTGGCCGCGCCCGGCAACACCTGGGCCACCCCGGACAGTTACTTCTCGGTGATCGCGCCGGAGCTCGCGGCGGCCATCCTCAAGCGGCCGCCGCGCGAGGTGGAGGCGACGGCGGACCAGCTCCGCGTCCGGCCGCAGGATCTGGTGGAGCTGGGGGTGATCCGGGGGACCGTGGGCCCGTGAGTTCGGTGGACAGTCCGGTGGATGCCCCACGCAACATCAAGTACCTTCCGTAACAACGGAAATGCTCAGTGCAGTGGGACGACGGGGGTGTCGTGGACGGGTTGGTCGAGTTCAGGACCGGTGACGGTGCCGTGGTCGCGGTCGAGGCGGTGGAGGAGCGGTCCGGCTCCCGCCTGGTCTCCCGCGGCGACGGTACGGTCCAGGCGACCCGCACCTTCGAGGGCGCCCTGGACGGGGTGCGCTCGGCGGCGGAGTCCGCGCTGCGGGTGTTCCGGGACGGCTCGCTGAAGCCCGACGGCGTGGAGATCGAGTTCGGGGTGAAACTGTCCGCGGAGACGGGCGCGTTCATCGCCAAGGGCACCGCAGAGGGCCATCTGGTGGTCAAGCTGTCCTGGTCGCCGTCCGCGCCGGAAACACCGTCCGCGCCAGTATCAGCGTCCACGCCTCAGGCCCCGTCCGCCCCGGAGGCCGGCGCCGCGTCATGAACAGCGCCGTGGGCAGCGCACTGGTGAGCGCCCTGAACAGCGCCGAGTGGCACGCCCGGATCGAGTTGCGGGGCCGGGTGGCCGGAGCCGGCTTCCTGGTCGCGCCCGGCACGGTGCTGACGTGCGCCCATGTCGTGGGGGACGGCGAAGGCCTGACCGTGACCTTCACGGAGCGGCCCGGCTCACCGCCCGTGCCCGCCCGGGTGGCCGCCCACGGCGGCTGGACCGGCTCCAGCACCGACCTCGGCGACCTCGCCGTGCTGGAACTCGACCGGGAGATGCCCATCGCCCCGGCCGCTCTGGCCCCGGCCGACGCCGCGCACGGCACGGCACCGCGCAAGCTCGTCGTCTACGGCTTCCCGGCCGGCTTCGACGAGGGCACCCTCGCCGAATACCGCGTCACCGCACCCCAGTTGATCAAACGGGAGTGGATCCAGCTGGAGGCCTGGCACCCGGGCGGCCAGCCCCTGGCCCCCGGCTTCAGCGGGGCCGCCGTCACCCTGGCGGACACCGGCGAGGTCGTCGGCATGATCACGGCGGCGGCCGGCACCCGCGAGGTGCGCACCGGCCGGATGATGCCCACCCAGGTCATGGCCCGCTACTGGCCCGCACTCCAGAGCCTGGTTCCCACCTCGGACCACACCTCCGCCGACCGGGCGCGGCTGCGTGCCCTGGTCGAGAAGGCGGCCCGCGCCGGCGTGGAGTGCGACCCGGTACGGCTCTACACCGCGGCGGCCGACCCGTTCGATCCGCCGCCGCCCGAGGAGGGGTTCGACTCGTTGTGGTCGGCGGCCCTGTTCGTGCTGTGCGAACTGGACGGTCCGGGCGCCGCGCGGACCGTGTCCCGGTTCGCCGACCGGCTGGAGTCCCTGCTGCACACCCCGGCCGTGGAGCCGTCGGCTCCCGACTGGTCGCCCATCCTCGTCGAGCTCGGGCACAGCGGCGCGGGCGACGGCCTGGTCCGCGTCGAGGTGTCCGCGTACAGCGAGGGGCGGCGGCACCCGGTGGACTCGGGCACGGTCGAGCTGCACCGGCTGCGCGCGTACGTGCGGGACCGTATCGAGGCGGCCTTCCGGTATCTGACCCCCGGCGCCGACGAGCTGGTCGCGTTCGCGCTGCCCCGGGACTGGCTGGACTGGCCCGTCGACCGCTGGGAGAGCGCCCCCGACGACGCCACACCGCTCGGCTGCGTCTACCCCCTGGTCGTCACCGACCACGCCCGGCGCAAGGCCAGCACCCGGCATGTCCTGACCCGGGCCTGGAAGCGGCTGGACTCCTTGCCGGGCGCGCGGATGCACCGCGTGGAGTGCGGCGGGCCGGAGGAGCCCGGGCGGCTGCGGATGCGGCTGCGGCGGCCCGACGCCTGCCTCGCCGGGTTCGGCACCACCCCGGCCGCCTCCCGCACCAGGCCGCACTTCGACACCTCGCTCACGGCGCCGGCCCCGGTGATCGTGTGGTCGCGAGACGGCTGCGGCTCGGGGCAGGAGGACTGCTCCGGGACGGACGGTTGCACCGGCAAGGCCTTCCTCGACGCGCTCGACGCCTGCCTGAGGGCCGTACCGCCCGCCGAACTGCCCCGCCAGGTCCTGGCGCTGCGCGAGGAGGCCGACGCCGAGGAGGACCACTGGGCCCACGGCATCCAGCTGCTGTGGGACGACCCGCGCGTCTTCACCGACCCGCACGCCGTCGCCGCGGCCCACGCCCGGACGCCGGTGGCCTGACCCACCGCGGCCCGGCCCGGCGCCCTGAAGAACCACCAGCTCGAAAACGGAGAGCGGAGACCACCCCCCATGCCGCACTGGTCCGTCTACACCGGCGAGAACGAGCCGCACGACGGCATCGACCACCTCCCCGCCCCACCGCCCTGGCGTGCCTTCGACGGCGGGCCCGCCCTGCCGCCGCCCGACGACAGCGACGACGCGACGGCCGTCTCCCCCGACCGCGTGCACCGGGCGAAGTCGTACGTGGCCAACCCGGAGAGCGTCCGGCTCGTCAACGCCGCGCTCTGCCTGCGCCGCCCCCTGCTCGTCACCGGTCCGCCCGGCACCGGCAAGTCCTCACTGGCGTACGCGGTGGCGCGTGAGCTGCGCCTCGGCCCGGTCCTGCGCTGGAACATCACCAGCCGCAGCACCCTCGCCGACGGCCTGTACCAGTACGACCCGCTGTCCCGTCTGTACGCGGCCCGGGAGCGGCAGGACGGGCCCGGCCGTTCCGCCGGTGGCGTCGAGGACCACCTCCGCCTCGGCCCGCTCGGCACGGCCCTGCTCCCCTACGGCCGGCCCCGCGCCCTGCTCGTCGACGAGATCGACAAGAGCGACCTCGACCTGCCGAACGACCTGCTGAACGTCCTGGAGGAGGGCCAGTACGAGATCCCGGAACTGGTCCGTGCCGCCCGCCACTCCGGCGACGGCGCGGCCGAGGTCCTCGCGGACGGCACGGACACCCCGGTCACCGTCCACCGCGGCAGGGTCCGCTGCAAGGCCTTCCCGTTCGTCGTACTGACCAGCAACGGCGAACGCGAGTTCCCGCCCGCCTTCCTGCGCCGCTGCGTCCGGCTGAAGCTGCGCCGCCCCGACCGGGACCAGCTCACCGACATCGTCCGCGCCCACCTCGACACCCCGGACGGTCACGCGGACCGGCTGATCAACCGCTTCCTGGAGCGGGCGAGCGGCGGCGAACTCGCCACCGACCAGCTGCTGAACGCCCTCTACCTCACGGGAGTCGCGGGCCTGGACGCCGAGTCCCGGGACGACCTCGCCGAGCAGCTGATGCCGTACCTCAGCGCGACAGCCGACGACGATGGTTTCTGACCACGGCAGCGGGCCGTCCCCGGTCGCCCGGCTGGCCGCGGCCCTGTCCGCGGCCGGCGCGTCGCCGACACCGCGGGAGCTGGCCGAACTGCTGTGGATGGCCGCCCAGCTGGACCAGGGCCGGCAGGAGGAGCCGCCGGGGGAGCCCGGCGACGGCACCATCCCGTCCGCACGCGAGGCAAGCACTCCCGCGGAGGCGGAAACCCCCGCTCCCGTGCCCCCGCAACCGGAGCCGGAGCCGGTCCGCCGCACCCCCGACCGCGTCCCGCTGACCCTGCCCGCCCCGCGCTCCCCGCACCACGGGCACGACTCCCCGGGCGGCGGCTCTCCCCTCCTCGCCCCCGCGCCCCCGATGCTGCCCCGCCCCCTGGCGCTCCAGCGCGCCCTGCGCCCGCTGAAGCGCAAGGTGCCCTCCCCGCACGCCCGGGTGCTGGACGAGCGGGCGACGGCCGACCGCATCGCCCGGCTCGGCGCCCACCCCGACGTGTGGTTCCCGGTCCTGCGCCCGGCCCCCGACCGCTGGCTGCGCCTGAACCTCGTGCACGACACCGGCCCCACGATGCCGGTCTGGCGGCCCCTGGTGAGCGAACTGCACACCGCCCTCGCCCAGTCGGGCATCTTCCGTACGGTCACCCTGCACCCGGCGACCCCGGACGGCCGGGCCCGCCACGTCCCCGTCCTCGACGACGGCCGCACCGTCACCCTCGTGATCAGCGACTGCATGGGCCCGCAGTGGCGTCCGGGCGAGGCGGGCGACCGCTGGTACCGCACCCTGCGCCACTGGGCCCGCCACATGCCCCTCGCCGTGGTCCAGCCCCTCCCGGAACACCTGTGGCCCACCACCGCGCTCCCCGCCGAACCGGGCCTGCTCACCTCCCCGTCGACGGCGGCCCCCTCGGCGACCCTCACCTTCACCCCCTACGAACCCCTTGACGAAACCGCACCACTCCCCGACCAGGCCCTCCCCGTCCCGGTCCTGGAACCGGGCGCCCCCTGGCTCGCCCACTGGGCGGCCCTGCTCGCCGACCCGGGCGGCGCCCGCACCCCGGGCGCGGCGGCCTGGCTGCCGCCCTCCCCCGCCCCGCCCGCCGAACCGACCCCCGACATCGCCTCGTCCTCCCCGGAGGACCTGGTCCTGCGCTTCCGCGCGACCGCGTCCCCGGAGGCCTTCCGCCTCGCCGGGCACCTCGCCCTGGCGGTCCCCTCGGTCCCCGTGATGCGCCTGGTCCAGCGCACCGTGGACCGCGACCCGCGCCCCCAGCACCTGGCCGAGGTGATCCTCAGCGGCATGCTCACCTCCGTCCCCGGCCCACCCGGCTCCTACGAGTTCCGCCCCGGCGTACGGGAGCTGCTCCTGCGTTCCCTCCCCCGCACGGCCCGGGGCCGCACCCGCGAGCTCCTCGAAGAGATCGGAGGCCTGATCGACGAACGGGCGGGACTCGCGGCCGGCGAGTTCCGCGCCGAGACGACCGGCGAACGCGACGGCTCGGGCACGACGTTCGCGACGGTGAGCGAGGAGACGGTACGACGGCTCGGCCACCGCGCCCGCCCCGCGATCCTCTTCGAGGCCGACGACCTCACCGGCCACCCCGAGGCCCGTATCACCCTGGAATACGCGGTGCACGAGATGCTCTCCCGCGGCGCCCTCGCCCCTTCCCGGTTCGACGTCCGGGTCCGCGGCAACGGCTACGTCGTCCACACCGAACCCGGCACCTATGTGCTCCCCGTGCTGGTCGCGGTCCTGCGCGGGCTGCCCGAGGTGCTCACCGGGCTGGTGGATCCGCCGCGCCTGACCGTGACGTTCTGGGACCGGCCCACCCCGGCGCCGGAGGCACCGCACGTGCCCGCCGACATCCAGGTGGTCGTCTCCCCGGAGGTGTACGAGCAGTTCGCCGGCAGCTCGGCGGCGCAGGGCCCGCAGCGCTTCCAGCCCCTCTACCGGGGCGGCGCCACGGACGCCCCGCCCGTCGCCTGGTACTGCCCGCTGGTCCCTGCCCCGGCCGCTCCCGAACCCGAGGCCCGCGACCTGGTGCGGGGCCCCTTGATCACGCACGACCTGCGCCGGCTCGGGATACCGGCCCCGGGCCGCACGGCCGTCGTCCACACCCAGCCCGACGGCCCGCTCACCCTCCTCAACCCCGCCCAGCCGTACGGCGACGGGCCGCCGCGGCTCGTCACGTACTACGAGGTGGACCTCACCACCCACCAGTCCCACCACTGGGTCTCCCTGCCGAGCTCCGGCAAGGGCGCCTTCACCGCCGCCGTCGAGCTGTCCTGGCGGGTGGACGACCCGGTCGCCTTCGTGCGCGCCGAGGTCACCCGGGTGTCCGAGCCGCTGCTCGGTCATCTGCGAGCGGAGGCGGCCCGTATCACCCGCCGCCATCCGCTGCGCCGGGCGGGCGCGGCCCAGCGCGCGGTCAACGCCGGGCTGCGCGGGTGGCCGGTGCCGGGGCTGTCGGTGACGGCGTCGGTGCAGCTGGCCCCCGAGGGGGCGGCCCTGACCGGCATGCCGCGGGTCCCGGCCCGGTCGGCACCACCGCTGTCCGGTCTCCTCGGCGAGGCCGAGACCGTGCTGCTCGGCTTCGACGGCCCCATGGCCCGCCTGTTCTCGGCGACCGCCGCCCGCGAGGCCGCGCTCGACCTGCTCGCCCTCGTCGCCGAGCACCGCGACCCGCAGGACGCCCTGACGGGCCCGCCCCTGGCCGTCGCCGCGGCACGGGAGGCGTTCACCCAGCCGCTCGACGTCCTGCGGGCCTTCGCCCAGGACCGGCTCGGCCCGCTGCTGCGCGACCGTCTCGACGCGATCGAACTGCGCGCGGCCCCCGACGCGCCGACGACCCACAACTCCGTGCCTCTGGTCCGGGCCCTGCACGACTCCGGCCGCCGCGTCAGCGTGGTCACGGACGTCGGCGCACCGGCCGTACACCGCTACCTCGAGCCCTACGGCCTCCCCCTGGCCGGCATCCACGCCCGCGGCGAGGACCTCACCTTGCTGACCCCGCACCCCGACTGCCTGCTGCGCGCGATGCACTCCTCGGGCGGCGCCGCCGCGACCGGCGTGCTGATCGGCTCCACGGTCGCCGAACTCACCGCCGCCCAGCAGGCCGGAGTGCGCTTCGTCGGCCTCGCCCGCAACACCACCGCCGCCCGACAGCTCGACGAGGCGGGCTGCGAGACCACCGTCACCTCCCTGGCCCCGCTCCTGGAGGCCGCGCGTTCCCTCTAGACCCGGGGGATCGCCCCCGTGCCCAGCGAGAAGTGGCACCCCGGCGTGGGCTCCCACTCGGCCCGGCGGGGTCAAACCCCCGTTCGGCGGCACCCCGCCCGGCCCCCTCCGGAAGGCGCCCCCGCCCCGTCCCGAGCACGATGCGAGGGAGGCCCGCCGCCCGGCGGCCCCATGTCTGCGAGGCCCGCCACCTGGCGGCCTCCCACGGTCTGTGCTCTCGGGAGGACCTGCCATGACCGCCAGTCTGGAGCAGTTGCGCCGCTGCCACTTCGCCGTCGACCTGGGGGCGGCCCGCACACGCGTCTACGTCAAGGGCGCCGGGCTCGTCGTCGACCAGCCGTCCGCCGCCGCCGTCAACACCCGCACGGGTGCTCTGATCGCGGTCGGCGAGCTCGCGGAGAAGATGACGGGCCGCACACCGGACTACATCCGGGTGGTACGGCCGGTCTCCGGCGGCACCGTCGTCGACATCGAGATGGCGCAGCGCATGCTGCGGCACCTGCTCGGCGACAAGATGCGCCGCAGCCTGCGCCGCAAGCCGATCCTGCGCGCCGCGGCCTGCACCCCGCACGACGCCGACCCGCTCGCCCAGCGCGCCGCCATCGAGACGCTGGTCGGTCTCGGGGCCCGCCGCGTGGAGCTGGTGGACACGCTGATCGCCGCCGCGGTCGGCTGCGGACTGCCCGTGGATCAGCCCGAGGCCACGATGATCATGGTGTGCGGTGCCGCGGCGACGCAGGTGGCGGTGCTGTCCCTCGGCTCGATCGTCACCGCCGAGCGCATCCCGGTGGGCGGCGACGCCGTCGACAACGCGATCGTGCAGCACCTGCGGCACGAGCACGAGCTGATGCTGCCCAGCCAGTCGGTACGGCCGTTGCAGCTCGCCCTCTCCAGCAACGGCCTCACCCCGCACGGCCCGGCCTCGACGGAGATCCACGGGCGGGACGTCGCCACCGGCCTGGCCCGCTCCGTCCAGGTCGACACCGCCGCCGTGCGGGACGCCATCCAGACGCCGCTGACCGCCGTCCTGGACGGTATCGGCCAGGTGCTGCGGGCCTGCCCGCCCGACCTGGTCGCCGACCTCGCCGACCGGGGGATCATGATGGTCGGCGGCAGTGCGCTGCTGCCGGGCCTGGACCAGATGCTGCGTCAGGCGACCGGTATGCCCGTGCACATCGCCGAGCGCCCGGACGTGTGCGCCGTGCAGGGCCTCGGCGCGATGCTGGAGGGCAGGATCGAACCGCTGGCGCTGGATCCGCTGGGGTCCTGAGCGACCAGCGGTGCGAGGCCCTCAGCGGGCGAACCAGCAGCGCACGGTCGTCCCGCTGTCCCCCCTGTGCACCCGCACCAGGTCGGCGATGAGATTCACCAGCAGCAGCCCGCGCCCGCCGCGCTGGTCCCGGGGCACGGGCCGGCGGCCGGCCAGGACGTCCGCGAGCCGCCCTCCGTCGCGCACCTCGCACACCACGTACCCGTCCTCGGTCCACACCCGCAGCACCCCGGAACCGCCGCCGTGCACCACGCTGTTGGTGGTGAGCTCGGCCATGGCGAGGGCCAGGTCGTCCAGCTTGACGCCGGTGAGTCCGAGCCGCGCACCCTCCCCTACCGCCACGTGCCGGGCCTGGGAGAGCGAGCCGGAGTCGAAGGCGAACGTCAGCGCGTCCGGCACGGGCGGCAGCGCCTCGTTGTAGCGGTCGACGACGTCCCCGGGGGCGTACGCGTCGCTGCCCTGCTCCAGCCGGGAGCCGGAGGGGATGACGGTCGGGTGGGTGGCGTAGGCGTCGGCGAGGACGTGCTCGGGGAGCCGCTCGACGTCGTACGGACACAGGATGGTCGCCGTACGGCCCTGGAAGGCCGCGTTGATGAGCGCCTCGTGCTGGACGCAGGCGGGGTACTCCGTCTCCGAGCGCCCGGCCCAGATGGGCTCGCCGATGATCCGCACCCGGCGTCCGGGCGGCTGGGCGTCGGCGAACGCGCGTAGCACGCCGGGGATGATCCGCCCGGGGTTGCGGCCGGCCTCGCGCATGTCCAGGAGCCGCACCGCCTCGGCGGCGTCGCCCAGGGCGTCCCGGATCAGCGCGAGGTTCTTGCCGGGCACCGCGACCGCCACGGGGTCGCCGGCGGCCAGGCCCTCGCGCACGAAGGGCACGGTGACGTCGAGGTACTCCTCCTCGTCGCGGTAGAAGAGCGCGGGATGGACGAAGGGCTCCAGGGGGCCGAAGGGTTCGGCCACGGCAGCGGTCATGACACCGATACCTCGATCCCGGCATGGTCGGGCCACAGCAGGTCCAGCGTCCGCCGCAGGGCCGGCGGCGGCTGTCGCACCACGAACCGCAGGCCGTCCCCGAGCTGCCCGGCGGCGGCCGCGAGCGCGTCCACGCCCGCGACGTCGACGAATGTCACGTCGGACAACTCCAGGTAGTACACGTCCTCATCCTCGCGAACGGCCTGCTCCAGTATGCCTTCCCAGATCGCACGTGTCGTCAGGACGACCTCGCCCGCCGCCCGGACACCCTGCCGCCCGGACAACGGGAACACCGCCAGGCCCGGCACGGGACCCCAGGCCCGGGCAGCCGGCACCCGATACTGAGTGTTCAAGCCCCTCTCCCCACGCTTGTGGACCACAGCGCTCGTACCCGCCCCGGAGAAGCTCATTCCCCGCAGTTGTGTGTAGTAAGCCGTACGGCGGGCAGGCGCACCTCACACGGACGTCCACGGGGGCGAGCGACGTCGTGCAGTTCCTGCGAGGAGGAACACGACCGACGAGGACCGAGAAGGCGGTGACATGACGTCAGCGGCATCACCACATCGCACAGGAGGGCTGAACACACTGGTCATCAGTGGCCGCGTGGACGCGGACCGGGCTGAGCTCACCCCGTGCGGTGAGCTGGTTCACGGCTGCGCGGAAACACTGGCCAGGAGCCTGGCCGAGCTGCCGCCCACGATCACGCGGGTGGACCTGGACATGGGGGGCGTGCGCTTCATGGACACGGCGGGTCTGCAATTCCTCGAAGTACTGGGCGACTTCGCCCGGCAGCGATGCGTGACGGTCACGACCACGAACTGGAACGGCCAGCCGCGCCGGATCCTGGAACTGGCGGGCCTGGACACGACCGACCCCCTGCGCGCCGCGCCCCACCCCGACCCCGGCCCCGAGCCCGTCCAGCCGTCGGCCCCGGTGTCCTCCGCGGTCGCCGTGGAACGCTCGGAGCGCCTGCACGTCCTCCAGGAGGAGGTCGAGCAGCTCCGCCAGGCCATCGCCTCCCGCCCGGTCATCGACCAGGCCCGGGGCATCCTCATGGCCACCCACGGCTGCACGTCCGACGAGGCTTGGCGCATCCTGCGCGAGACCTCCCAGCTCTCCAACACCAAGCTCCGCGACGTGGCCGCCGCCGTGACGGCCAGCGCGAAGCCCGACGGCCCCCGCCCGTCCCCCGCCCTCCGCGAGGCCCTGCAGCGAGCCCTGACCCTCCGCCGCCACACCTGAGACGAGCCCGAGGACTCCACCCCGGGGCGCCCGGGCCCCACCCCTGGCACGGCATCGCCGCGTTCGTCGACGAGACCGTCTTCCACCAACTGCTCCACTGGCACCACTTCTACGACAGGTCCACTCCCGACGTGGGACTGGTCTCCGACGGCCTGTTCCACGCCGGCGGCTGGCTGGCCATGGTGGCGGGCCTGTTCCTCTACGCCGGCCTGCGCCGCCGGGGCGGCCCGCTGCGCCGGGCCTGGTGGTCCGGTGTCTGCCTGGGCATCGGCGGCTTCCAGCTCTACGACGGCACCGTCCAGCACAAGCTGCTGCGCCTGCACCAGATCCGCTACGACGTCGATCCGCGCCCGTACGACTGGACCTGGAACGTCATCGCCGTCCTGTTCCTGCTGGCCGGCCTGCTCCTGTGGCACCGGGCGCGGCACGCCGAGCGGGGACGGACGCGATGACGACCGTCCCCGCTCCCCTGCCCGTCCTGGTGCTCCTGTGCTGCCTGCTGTACACGGCGTCCGCCGCCCGGCTGCGGCACCGCGGGGACCGCTGGCCGCTGCGGCGGGACGCGGGTCTCTGGGTGGGCGGCGGTCTGCTGGTGGCGGCGTTCGCCGTGCCGTGGGAGTCGTGGCTGCCGCCGTTCACCGCGCACATGGCCGCCCACCTCACGGCCGGCATGGCGGCACCGCTGCCGGTCGTCCTCTCCCGGCCCGTCACCCTGGCTCTGCGCATGCTCCCGCCGCCCGGCCGGCGCGCCCTGGCGTAGCTGACCCGCTCCCGCCTCGTCACGGCCCTGGTCTTCCCACCCGTCGCCGCGGCCCTGGACATCGGCGGCCTGTGGCTCCTCTACCGAGCTCCCCTGCCGCCGTCCCTGCACCCCAGCCCCCTCCTCACCCTGCACCTCTTCCTCGCCGGCACCCTCTTCGCCTTCGCCCTGCTCGCCGTGGACCCGATCCGCCACCGGCCGGGCTTCGCCGTGCGCGCCGGCACCCTCCTGGCGGCCGCCGCGGCCCACGCCGTCCTGGCGAAGAGCCTGTGGGCGACGGGCCCGCCCGGCATGGCCTTCACTTCCGGGCCGACCTGCACCTCGCCTCGCAGCTCATGTACTACGGCGATGACGCCGTGGAGATCGTCCTGGCCCTGCTGCTGGCGTCCCAGTGGTACCGCGCGCAGGGCCGATCACTCCGGACCCGCCGGGGTACCCGGCAGCCTGCACCGGCATAAGGAGACACACGATGAGCGACCAGACCCCGTCCCAGGCCGAAGGCGACCGTGACGACGACCAGAACACGACCCCCACCCCGACCCCGACCCCGTCCCAGGCGGAGGGCGACCGCGACGACACCACCACCGCCGCCGAGGAGGAGGACAGCAACTCCTAGGCCCTGGTCCGACGCGGCCCCCGGCCCACATGCTGTGGCCACCGCACAACCTGACGTACCGTCCTCGTTGTGAGTGATGTACCTCCCGCGAACACCCGACGGGCAGTCTGGCGAGCGGCCTACGCGCGCGCGGTGATCGGCGACGATCCGGCGCTGCGGGCGGCCTACGGGCTGTGCCGGCGCCGGACCAGGGAGCAGGACCCGGCGGAGTACGCGCTGATCGAGCTGGTGCCCGCGGCGCTGCGCCCGGCCTGCTGGGCCCTGTGGGCGGCGGCCAACGCGCTCGACGACCTGGGTGACGACCGCACCGCGCCCGCCGCCGAACGGGCCGCCCGGGTCGAGGAGTGGATCACCGCCCTGCACCGCGAACTGCCCACCGGCACCAGCCCGGACCCGGTCCGCCACGCCCTGGTCGACAGCGCGGCGCGCTGGCGGCTGGACCTGTCCGAACTGCACGGCGCCATGGTCCAGGTCCGGGACGACACCCGCGGTCGGCACTTCGCCGACTGGGCCGCGTGGCGCACCTGGGGCCGGGACAACCTGCTGCCCTGGTTCGGCCAGGTCCGCACCCTCTTCGACCGGGCCGGCGTCCCCGTGGCACTGCGTCTGGACACCCGGGAGTCCTACGAAGAGTTTCTCGACGGTGTCCGGCTCACGGACATCCTCACCGACCTGTCCGCCGATCTCGCCCAGGGCGATCTCCTCCTGCCCGAGGAGGCCCTGCGGTCCCACCCCGGGGCCGCGGACGACCTGGCGCAGCGGCGCTGGAGCCCCGCCGTCGCCGCCCTGGTCACACAGCTGACCGGTCTGGCCCGCCAGTGGGTGAGCCAGGACGGTCTCAGCCGCGGCATGCACCCCGGGCCCGCCACCGTCCTGCACACCATGGCCGCCCTGCTGCGTGCCCAGCTCGACGCGATCGGCTCCGCCGGCCCGGCCCTCCTGCGGCGGCCGCCCCGGCCCACCTTCCGCGCCCGGGCCCGCATCCTCGTCCCCGCCCGGGCCCGCGCCGCCCTGGCCTGGAGCCTGACTCCGCTGACGGTGCCGCCCGCACGGCCCGCCGGGCACGGCAGCCCGCCCCCGGCCGACCGGACGGCACGCACCCGGAGCTTCCGGCCTCCGCCGCCCCACCCCGAAGGCCACCGGCCCCCGGACATCCCGCCGGACCGGCTCCCCGCCCACGTCGCCGTGATCATGGACGGCAACGGCCGCTGGGCCCAGCAGCGCGGCCTGCCCCGGCACGAGGGACACCGGGCCGGTGCCGCCGCTGTCCGGGAAGTGGTGCACGGCGCCCTGGAGATCGGTCTGCGGCACCTGACGCTCTACACCTTCTCCACCGAGAACTGGCACCGCGATCCCGAGGAGGTCGACGCGATCCTCGACCTCCTGCGCCGCGAGGTCGTCGACGACCCCTTCCGTGACCTCGACGTCCGGCTGCGCTGGCACGGCCGCGCCGGCCGCCTGCCGCCCGACCTGTCCGACCTCCTCGACCTGCGGGAGCGCGGCACCCGCACCCGCACCGGCCTGACGCTGACGATGTGCGTCGACTACGGCGGCCGCGACGAGCTCACCCGCGCCGCCGCCGCCCTCGCACGCCGAGCCCGGGCCGGTCACCTCGATCCCGACCTGATCGGCGAGGAGGACTTCGCCCGGCACCTGCCCCGCCCGGACATGCCGGACGTCGACCTGCTCTGGCGCACCGGCAACGAGCAGCGCATCTCCAACTTCCTGCCCTGGCACACCGCCTACGCCGAGCTGCACTTCACCCCGGACCTGTGGCCCGACACCGACCGCCGCGACCTGTGGCAGGCGATCACCACCTACACCCACCGCCAACGCCGCCACGGCACCGTCCCGGCGGGCACATGAGGAGGTCCGGTCAACCGGTGAAGCCCTGGTCGCTCGGCGTCTTCTCGACACGGGCACGGTGGTTGGCCTCCCAGGCGTCGAGGGACTCCTCGGCCTCCTTGGCCAGTCCGGCCCGAGCCGCCGCGGGGATCTCCTCCCGGCGGGCGGCGGGGGTGACGACGACGCCTTCCTCGTCGGCGACCACGATGTCGCCGGGGTGCACGAGCACGCCGCCGACGCGGGCCGGCTCACCGAGCGTGCCGGCTTTCTCCTTGGTTGCGGGGATTGCAGACCCACCGCCTGCACCGCCTGCCCGTCGGCGGTCAGAGCGCGCAGGGCAGCCGCCGCCTCGGCCACCCGTCGCGCGTACCCCGCGGCATCCGCGTACTCGATGTACCCGTACCGGGCGAACGGCCGCGGATCGATCAGCGCGACGACCCGATCCCGGACCGTACCGAGTCGGAACGAGCAGCGGCTGCCCGCAGCTCCAGACGCCGACGCAGTCCCCGGTCCTCGGCGATCTGCTCCCGCACCAGCGTCAGGAGTTCGTCACCGGCGAGTGCGTCGCCGACGCCTTCACCGACGCCGGCCGATCCGGCCCCGGCGAGCTCGCAGAGCGGGCCCTGCCCGGTGGCGGCCCCGCCAACACCGCTGCCGCCCTGCTCGGTACTCCCACCCGCTTCCTCGGACGGTTCTCCGACGATGTCTTCGGCGCCCTCTTCCGGGCCCGCCTCAGCGACTCCGGCACCGACCTGAGCGGCAGCGTGGCCGCCCCCGAGCCCAGAGCAGTCCATGGCGGGGTGCCAGGCACCAGGTGAGGGCGAACAGGCCGGTGAGGACCACGACCACTGAACCGCCCGCGGCCAGGTCGTGGGTATAGGAGACGTACAGGCCCGCGACGCTGCCCGTACAGCCGATGATTGAGGCCGGCAGGGTCATCGCCCAGAGCCGTTCGGTGAGCACGCGGGCGGTGGCGGCGGGGGTGATGAGCAGGGCGAGGACGAGGATGTCGCCGACCGCTTCCAGGGACATCACGGCGTGACGGCCAGCACACGGTTGAGTGCGCCTTCGGGGCGGGCGGTGAGATCGTCCCAAGTGCCCTCCTCCGCGATCCGGCCGGCCTCGAGGACGGCGATGCGGTCGGCGCGGCGGATGGTGGCGGGGCGGTGGGCGATGACCATGGTGGTGCGGTTGCCCTGGGCGAGCGCGGTGGCGAGTTGGGCGTCACCGGCGTTGTCCAGATGCGCGGTGGTCTCGTCCAGCACGAGGATCCGCGGCTGGGCCAGCAGCGCACGAGCGAGAGCGATCCGGGCGCGCTGGCCGCCGGAGAGGGTGGTGCCGCGCTCCCCGACGAGGGAGTCCAGGGGGGCGATCCGGTCGACGCCGCACAGCCGGGCCGTTTCGGCCAGGAGTTCGTCGTCCGCGTCCGGTGCGGCGAGGCGCAGGTTCTCGGCGAGGGTGCCGTGGAAGAGGGGGGTGTCCTGGCCCACGACGGCAACGGCACGGCGCAGGTCGGCGTCGGCCAGGTCGCGAAGGTCGACGGGGTGGCCGTCGCCGGGCACCAGGTGGACCGCGCCCTCGGCCGGGTCCCAGAAGCGGGCCAGCAGGTGGGCGCAGGTCGACTTGCCGGCGCCGGAGGCACCGACCAGGGCGAGGGTCTGGCCTGCGGGAACCGTCAGCTCGGCCCCGTCCAGCACGCGTCGTCCGCCGTAGTCGAAGTTCACCCGGTGCAGCCGGATACCCAGCGGGCCCGGTGGGAGCGGGCGGGGTGAGATGGGCGGCGGGGCGAGAGCGGGGGCTTTCAGGGCCGCGTGGACGCGGGCGGCGGCGGCGCGCAGGCCGACGGCCTGGCTCAGTGCCCTGGCCGACTCGGCGACCGGTCCCAGCACCGACAGGGCGAGCGCCATGGCCGCCGGCGCCCATGCCCCGTGCAGTCGGCCGGAGGTCACGGACTGCGCCGCGGCGGCGACCACGCCGAGGACCGCGAGCACGATGAGGGTGTCGCGGACGGCGGCGGCCATGGCTTCCCAGGTGGCCTCGGCCCGCTGGGCGTCGCCCACCTTGCGGCCCTGTTCGGCGAGACGGCCGCGCCGCTCGGTCAGCCCGCCGAAGGCGAGCAGTTCGCGCAGCCCGTCGACGGCCTCCACGGTGTCGGCCGACAGCTCGGTGGAGGCCGTCCTGGTACGGGCTCCGCGCGCGGCGCGCCCGCGCGCGTCGGCGAAGGGCGCGACGGCCAGCAGCGCGGCGACCGGCAGCACCGCGACCAGCAACCACGGTTCCACCGTGGCCAGTGCCGCTGCTCCGCCGGTGAACACCACGCCGGATGCGAGGAGTTGTGCGGTGGTGTGGGCGTAGAAGAACTCCAGTGCCTCAACGTCGGCCATAGCGGTGGCGGCGAGGTCCCCGCTGCGACGGCCGGCCACGCGGGCGGGTGCGCTGCGGGCGAGCCCGTCGAAGACCCGTACGCGCAGTTCGGCCAGCACCCGGTAGGCCAGGTCGTGGGAGAGGTCCATCTCGCGCCAGGTCGTCAGGGCTCGTACGAGGACGAGGACGACGAGAGCGGTGACCGTGAGCGCCGAGGGCGCGCGGTCCTCGATGACGGCGGTTCCGACGGTGTGCGCGGCGAGCGTCAACAGCGCGACCAGGGACCCCTGTTCGATGAGTGCGGCGGCGCAGGTGCGGGTCATCATGGCGCGGTGCCCGGCGAGGGCGGGCAGCAGGGCGCGCAATGAGCCCCGCGCGGGCTCCGTCGCGTCGGCGGCGCCGCCGGGGGTGACATCGGTGCCCGCGTCGGTCGTGGTGCTCATGCAGCGAGCCCTCCTTCGTAGGTGTGGCCCGCCTTGACGAGCTCGGCGTAGACGCCTCCGGCCTCGACGAGGGCGGTGTGGTCGCCGACGGCGTCCACGCGTCCGCCGTCGAGCACCACGATGCGGTCGGCGTGCCGGACGGCGGCCAGCCGGTGGGCGACGACCAGGACGGTCCGGCCGCCCGCGGCGTCCAGCAGTTCGCGGACGATGTCCGCCTCGCGGCGTTCGTCGACCGCGCTCGTGGCCTCGTCGAGGACGAGCACCGGGGCGTCGGCCAGCAGGGCCCGGGCGAGGGCGAGGCGCTGGCGCTGCCCGCCGGACAGGGTTGCGCCGCGTTCACCGAGGACGGTGGCGTAGCCGTCGGGGAGGGCGGCGATCTCGTCGTGGATGCCGGCGGTCCGTGCGGCGCGTATGAGGTCGTCGTCCGTGGCGTCGGGCCGGGCCAGGCGCAGGTTGTCGGCGATGGTGGCGTGGAAGAGGTAGGTCTCCTGAGAGACGACCGCGATGCCCTGGCGCAACGAGTCGAGCGCGTACTCGGTCACGTCCCGGCCGTCGACGGCGACCCGTCCCCGCTGCGGGTCGCGGTGGCGCAGGAGCAGGGTGAGCAGGGTGGACTTGCCGGCGCCCGAGGGACCGACGATCGCGGTGGTGCGCCCTGCCTCGGCGGTGAAGGTGACGCCGTCGAGCGCGGGCGCCTCGGCGCCGTCATAGCTGAACTCCACGCCCTCGAAGCGCACCTGGGGTGGGCGGGGCCACTGCGCTTGTGCCGTTCCCGTGTCAGGGACCGCGGGTTCGGCGGTGCGCAGCGCCCGGAGTCCGTCCGCGGCCGACACGCCCAGGTACCCGGCGTGCCACTCTCGGGACAGGTCACGTACGGGCCGGAAGCACTCGGAGGCCAGAAGCAGCACCAGATACGTGCCGGTCGCCGTGGTGGATCCTGTGACGGCCGACCAGCAGGCGAGCAGCGCGGCGGCCACGGTGCCGCCCTGGATGGCCAGGTCGGTGAGCCCGGTGTCGACGAGCGACACACGCAGCTTGGCGACCGTGGCCCGGTGCAGCGCCGCCGAGCGTTCCTCCAGCCGCTCCCGGGTGCGGCCGACGGCCCCCGTCGCCCGCAGCGCGGGCATGCCCTGCAGTGCTTCGAGGTAGTCGGCGCCCAGTTGCTCGTAGGTGTCCCAGTGTTCCTTGCCGCGCTTGGCGAGGAGCCGGTCCCAGGCACGCGGCCCGAACAGGGCGAGCAGCAGGGCGGGTACGAGACCGAGGAGAGCGACCGGTTCGACCGCGGTCAGGGCGGCGAGCAGCAGGGGCGGCACGGTGAGGGTGATGAGGAGTTGGGGCAGGTAGCGGGAGACGTAGGCGTCCACGCCCTCGACCCCGTCGACGAGGGTGGTGCGGACCGCTCCGGCGCGCGCTGTGGTCAGGTGCGCGGGCCCGAGCCGTCCGAGGTGGGCGAGAAGTTCGTCCCGTAGGTGCACCCTGACCTGTGCCCCGGCGCGGGCGGCGGTACGCCGCTGGTGGTAACCGAGCCCTGCGCGGGCGGCGACGACGCCGAGCACCGCGCCGAGGAGCAGCGGGAGCCGGTCCGTGTCGCCCTGGGCCACGTCGGCGAGGGTGACGGCCAGCAGCACGGCCTGCGCGAGGTGGGTGAGGGTGACGGCCCCCTGCAGGAGAGTGGCCGCGAGCAGGGGACGCCGTGCGTGGTGTGCCGCGCGGCGCAGCTCGGGGTGAACGATCACTAGGACCCCTCTTCGGAGTGGGTGGTGCCGAGGGCAAGGCCGTGGATGATCCAGTCGCGGCCCGGCGGGGCGCCGAGGGCGGCGCCGAGGTCGGCCTGCTGCCAGGAGCCGACGGGGCGGCCGGACAGGCCGTGTCGGGCTGCCGCCACGTGGGCCAGGTGGACGGCGAGGCCCGCGCGCAGGTGTGTCCGGCGGATCAGCGGGGCATCGGCGTCCGCCGGACAGCCGTAACCGAGCAGGACGGCGCCCGCGTCCGCGATCCATGCCTGGCCGGCGGCCCAGGCGGCGAGCGTCGGCCGAGCCTCCCCGGCGGCAAGGCGCCGCAGGGTGCCCTCGGGCGCCAACTCGACGATCTGGGGCTCAGGTTCACCGATGGCCGCGCACCAGGCGAGATCACCGGCGCCCGCTGCGTCGGCGGTCGCGAGCACCGCACGCAGGGCGTCCCTGGGCGGGGTGCCCCGCAGGGGCGGCCGGGCGCTGCGGCGAGCCAGCAGCTCGCCGGGCGAGGGCGTGGGCGCGGCCGCGGTGTGGTGTCCCGCCTCTGGTGAGGGGACCTGATGTGCCCTCACGGGCCGGGGAACCCCGCCTGCCTCCTCGGCCAGGAGAATTCCGTGTGAGCCCCGGGCCACCGGAACCCCTCGCGCCTCGTCGGAGCGCGCGAAGTGCAGTGCCGCGAGGGGGGCTTCGTCGCCCCCGTCAAGGTCTACCGTCGTCGCTCCCCCACCCAGCGCGCACCCCGCGAGCCACAGCGCCCCGGCGGCGTGCCCGGTGTCCAGCAGGATCAGCGGCCAGGCACGGTGGCCGTAGTGCGAGACCGTGCGCTGCGGGGTGACGGACAGTTCGACGGTCGCCCCGGGCGGCGCGCCGACGGGTTCCGGGCCGAGGCGGTGCACGCGGTGGCGCAGCGGGTCGTATCCGTAACGCCCGGGTGGCAGCGAGCATCCGGTGCCCACGACGAGCCGGGTGTCCACCGGGTGCAGTGCACCCGCGGACGGGGCGGGCCGCAGGCGTCCGGCGCCGTCGGAGGCGGCCAGGGAGAGGCGGAGCAGCCGACCCAGATCGAGCTTCCCCGGGCATCCCTCCGGGAGGGAGCGCGGGGGTCCCGGCCACGGGCGGACGACCAGCCCGGCGGGGGTATCCGGTCCGGGCTTCTCGGGGGAACGGGCGCGGGCGAGCGCGGTGACGAGATCCACGAGCTCCTCCGCCTCACATGTGAGGCGGAGGAGCCAGGGTGAAGTCCTCCGGCGCGCTCGGCGCGGTCGTACGCCAGCCGCGGCCGGTGGCGCTGCCGGCGAGGCGCGGGCAGCCGAAGTAGCCGAAGGCGGCGGGGGCGTTGGGAATGAGGCCGGACACGAGGACCCGGGCGACGCGCAGCGGTGTCTCGGCCACGTCCTCGGTGGTGAGGTCGAACGTCATGATGCGGTGGCCGCCGTCGTGGAGGGCGCGCTCCAGCCGGTCCCGGCTGCCGGGCTCGACCGCGTCGACGGGCACGACGCCGTGCGCGGGCTCGGTGAATCTCCGGGCTTCGGGGGCCATCCGTTCGTCCAGCCAGACCTGGACGTGTGCGCCCAGGTCCCGTACGTGCTCGAAGTGTTCGCCGCATGCGTCGAGGTAGCGGCGGTCCTCCCGGTGGTCCAGGTAGAGGCCGCGGGCGAGCAGTCCGGCCTCTACGGCCTGGAAGACCCAGCCGTCGGGGTCGGTGAGGCCCTGGGTGAAGACCCAGGTGTGGACGGCCTCGAGCACGGCCTTGCGGGCGGCCTCCGCCGGGTCGTACTTGCAGGCGAACCCGGCGGCGTAGAGGCCGAGCCGGGGGTCGTGGACGAGGGCGGCCATGCAGGAGGCGAACTCCGAGGGCATCTCCACGAGGTGGACGTCGAGCCCGGATCCGGCGAGGTCGTCGGTGAGGCCGGGCACACTGGCCGGGTCGATGCCGCGGGCCGGGCCGTCGAGGTGCCACCACAGTTCGAGGGCGTCGCGTTCGACGATCTCCAGCAGTCCGCGCTCGATCGCGTCGTCCAGGCCCTGTCCGGTGGCGATCCCCGCGTAGTTGAGGTGATGGGTGCGGGGCAGTGAACGCAGCTCTCCCTGGCGCCAGTTCAGGTGCGTCAGTGCGACGGGTGCCCAGACCTCGGCCCGCTCCCCGCCGGGCAGCCGTTCCTCGCCGCGCGTCCACAGGGACGGGGTGTCGGGCGTGAGGGGGCGGTAGGGGAACTTCTCGCGGGCGTACTGCCAGTCGGCGTAAGTCGGCAGCTCGTCCGGCCCGTACAGCCGCAGACCCTTCCCGGTCAGCTCGGCGGCCGTGGCGCGCAGCGGGGCGTCGGGGTGGCCGGGGGGCGGTACGCGGTTGCCGCAGTACCGCTCGATTCCTTCCGCTATGGCGGCGATCCGGGCCCCCTCGGGGTCACCGAAGGTGGTGCCGAGCGATACCCGGTCGGCGGGCCACAGGCCGAGCCTGCGGGCGTCGGCTATCTCTGCGGTGAGCGCGGTGTAGCGGGGTGGCGCGCCCACGGGGTGCTCGACGGGCTTGACCTTGCGGACGATGCCGCAGACAGGGTCGACCAGGGCTTCCAGCGGTAGCGCCGTCATCGCAGGATCTCCTGTACGGGGTCGGTGGGGGCGGGGCGGGTGCGGAGCACGGGCAGGCGAAGCGCCACAGCCTGGGGGTCGACCTCTCGCCGGGAGGCGAGCAGCCGGGTGGCCGTGACCGGGTCGTCGCCGGTGTGGGGGTTGCGGGCGTGGGCGGGGAAGTGGTGCCCGGCGATCTCCAGGCGGAGTCGGGTGCCGGCCGGCAGTCGCCGTGCCATACGGCCGAGCACCACGGTGAACTCTGCGTCCTGCCCCGGGGGATCCGTGCGCCGGACGGCACCGACGGCGAGCCGTTCGGCCGTCCCTGCGGGGCTGATCGCGACGAGCCGGGCGACCCAGTCGGCCGACGGTGTGTCGGCGGTGGCGCGCAGGGCGACCTCTGTGGTGCCGAGGACGTCCAGTGGGCGCGGTAGTGGCGGGGTGACGAGCAGGCAGCGGTCGGGGGTGCCGTCTGTGGAGACGGTCAGCTCCTCTGACGACACGGGCCGTTCGGGGTCGGCGGTGAAGGAGGTTCCGTGCAGGGCTCGCAGGTGCTGAGTGCGCGGCTCGCCTTCCGTGTCCGCGGCCACCCACAGAGGGCTGCCGCCCAGCCCGACCGCGCCACCGTGCCCGGACGCGAGATCCCCGGTCAGGGCGCGGCGGGCCCAGCGCGCATACAGCTCGCCGAGGCCGATCCGGTGTGCCGGCCAGGCGTCGGGGCCGGGTGTGGCGACGAGGCGGTGACCCCACGGGCCCATCAGGAGCCGCGCCGAGGGCCCACCCCAGCCGCGCCACAGCGTGACGGTGTCCTCGGTGAAGTGGTCGTGGTGGCCGCCTACCGCGAGCAGGGGCACACCGGCATGCTCCGCCCGGGAGCAGAACCGGCCGCGTTCGCGGTGCCGCCACAAGCCCGGCCAGGAGGGAAGGCTCCGGCCGAGCCGCCGGGGGAGTTCGCTCAGCGGCAGGTGGGCGAACAGGCCGGGGTCTGCGGCGAGGGCCTTGCCCAGGACGTCCTCGCTGGAGTCGTGCCGGTCACCGTGGGCCGCCCACCACCCCGCACGGGCCAACAGACGCTCGACGCCGGAGGGTTCGCGAGCCGTCTCGGCGGCTCCCAGCGCCGGTACCGCGGCGATGACAGCGTCGGGGCGGGCATCCTCGGGCGCGTTGAGCGTGAGGACGAGTGCGCAGTGAGCGGCGTAGGAGGCGCCGACCGCCACGAGGCGCCCGTCGCTCCAGGGCTGCTGACGGATCCAGCGGGCGGTCGACGCTCCGTCCGCGGCCTCGTTCTCATACGGGTGCCACTCCCCCGTCGACGCGTGCCGGCCGCGTACGTCCTGGGCCAGGGCGGCGAACCCGTTCCGCGCCCACCCGCGCAGTTCGGCGTGGTGGCGGCGCCGGTCGTAAGGCGTGCGGATCAGGATGGCCGGAAAGGGCCCGCCCCCGTCCGGGAGTTGAGCGTCGGTGGCGAGACCCTCGACGATCACGGTGACCGGTGTCATCCGTTCTTCCCCGGCATCGGGGCGACGTCGGGTACGGGCAGCACGGGATGCTCGCTGACGGTCAGCGTGCGCAGGTCGACGCACCGGAGCCGACGCCGGGCGGGCAGCCCGCCGGTGTCGGGGGCGTCGGTGGCCCACCGGGCGAGGTCGTCGGCGAGCAGAGCGGCGAGCACCCCGGCCGCGGGCGGGGTGAGGTGAACGGGCGTACCGGACGTGCGCGGCCCGCTCCAGTAGGCGGCCAGCTCGCGGTGTGCGGGCGTGACGGCGAGCCGGCGGGCACGGACGTGTGCCGAGGTGACGTCCCCGGCAGCGGCCGCGAGCGGCTCCACGTACCCCTGCCAGCCCTCCCGGTGACAGCGCAGCCAGGCGATGCCGCGCTCCGGCAGCCGGTCGGCCACATCCCACAGCCCCTCGGGAACGGGCCCGTCGAGGCACCACACGACAGCTGCGGGCTCTTCCCGGGCCGGAGAATCGGCCAGGTCGTCAGGAGCAGCGGGTCGGGGGTCGGCGCCCGAGGCGCGGAGAAGCTCCGCCAGCGGCTCGGTCAGCCCGGCGTCACCCAGCAGCCGGATGTCCCGGCGCTCGACGGGCCATCGCGCGCGCTGCGGCCCGTCCGCCATGTATCCGGCACTCTCGAATGCCCCCAGAAGCCGGTCGAGTTCGGCATCCGGCTCGTCGGCGGCCGAGCCGGAGAGCCGGGCGAGGAGAGCACCCTCGTCCGCGTCGCCCGTCCGTACGCTGAGGAACTCCCCGTCGGCCGTGCGGACGGCGAGCCCCCGCCCGGGTACGGCGACGACCTCGACACCGGATGCGAGCTGACTGCGCGACACTCAGTCCTCCTGTCGGGAAAGGGCCTTGGCAGGGCGTGGGCCCGCCCGCCAGATGACGGGCGGGCCCACATTCGAGGGTCTTGGCCCCCGCTGGATCTCGCTTACTCCTCGGTGTCGTCGAAGGGGTTCTCGACGAGCGCGTTGGAGTGGGAGGCCGAGTCGTGAGCCAGCTGACCCGGGTCGACGATGGGCGCGAAGACCTGCTCGTTGTCCATGAACTCTCCTTCATCGCAAGGGAGGTGCGGCGTTCTGTTGAGCGCCACAGGAGAGACTCTAATGAATATGATTTTCATATTCTACCCCTGAGAGGGGGTGATCCGGGTAACACACCGGCCAGCCGCCCTCGGGGTCACGGCCGACCCGCCCCGCCACCTTGAGGACATCCGCCAGCAGCCCGGGCGTGACGACCTCCTTCGGCGTCCCGTCGGCCACCACGCGGCCGTCCCGCAGGGCGACGATCCGCTCGGCGAACCGGGCGGCGTGAGCCAGGTCGTGCAACACCATCACCACGGTGAGGCCCCGCTCCTCGCGCAGCCGAACCACGGTCTGCATCACGTCGAGCTGGTGGTGCAGGTCCAGGTAGGTGGTCGGCTCGTCGAGCAGCAGGACGCGGGTGTCCTGGGCGAGCGCCATGGCGAGCCTCACCCGCTGCCGCTCGCCCCCGGACAGGGCGTCGACGTCACGCTCGGCCCACTGCTCCACGCCGACGTCGCGCAACGCACGCCGTACGACGGGGTCGTCGCCCTCGCGCAGCATGCCCAGGGGCCCGCGTGCGGCGTACCGCCCCTGCCGCACGAGGTGCCGGACAGTCATGCCGGGGACAGCCGGGGCCGACTGGTGCAGCAGCGCGACCCGCCGGGCGGTGGAGCGCCTGGTGAGCCGGGCCAGGTCGTCACCACCGAGCAGCACGCGCCCCTCGTCCGGTTGCAGGAGCCCGGCGGCCAGCCGCAACAGGGTCGACTTGCCACAGCCGTTGAGGCCGATGAGGGCGGTCAGCTCGCCCGGTTCGACGGTCACGTCGACGCCGCGCAGCACGGGTCGGCCGGGGTAGCCGAAGTGGACTCCCTCGACATGGATCCCCACGGGTTCGGTCATACTCTGTCCTTCGTCGACATCAGAACGTTCGGCTCGGCGTACGGCGGACGACGACCAGCAGCAACCCGGCACCCACGCACGCGGTGAGCGCCCCGACCGGGAGCGTGAGCCGCCCGGAGTCCAGCGCGACCGCCAGCAGCTGCGACACCAGTTGCGCCGCCGCGTCCGCCCCGCACACCACGGCCGCACCCACGAGGGCGGCCCCGGGCAGCGTCACCCGCAGATCCGCACCGAACACGGCCAGGGCGAGGTGCGGCACGAGCAGCCCCACGAAACCGAGCGCCCCCACCGCGGCCACCGCACCCGCCGTCAGCGCCACGGCGCACACCAGGGCGAGGGTCCGGGCCCGCGCGGCGGACAGCCCGGCGGCACCGGCGATGTCATCGCCGCAGCGCAGCAGGGTCAGCGGCCCGGCCAGCAGCCACGCCGCGGCGCCCCAGGCGAGCGCCCACGGCCACAGCAGGTGCCAGTGCTGCCACACACGGCCCTCGGTCGTGCCGACGAGCCACTGGACCACGCTGCCGAGCTCACCCGGAGCCACGAGCAGCACCATGGCCGTGAGCCCGCCGAGCACCGCCGAGACGAGCACCCCGTGCACGGCTGTCTGCGCGGGGTCGCCGCGGCCACGCCCGGCGAGCAGCCACAGCAGCCCGGCCCCGGCGAACCCGCCCACGCACGCGGACACCACGACGGCAAGCGGCGATTCCCACCCCGCCAGCCCGAGACCGCTCGCGGTGACGGCCCCGAGCACGGCGCCCGGAGTCACGCCGGTGACCTCGGGCCCGGCGAGGGGATTACGCAGAGCGGACTGGAGGACCAGACCCGCCACACCCAGGCACGCCCCTGCCCCCAGAGCCACCAGCAGCCGGGGCAGACGGAGCTGGAACAGGATGTGCCGTTCCGTCGTGTCACCACCCCCGCCGAGGACATCCCAGACCACGGCCGGGGACATGCCCCGGCCGGCCGCCAACTCGGCGCAGGCGCACACCACGACGAGCGCGGCGAACACCGCGAAACGCCGGCTCACCGGGACTCCCCCACTTCGGTCGACACGACTTCGGGACCGCTCCCCCGCGGCTCCGCGCCCGCCGGCGTGGGTCCCTCGGGACCCGCCGCCGATCGTCGCGGCACCGTCGGCCTCCGCTTGCCCGACCGGAGCAGGGCGACGCCGACGGGCACGCCGAAGAGGGCCGTCCAGGCACCGGCCGGCGTCTCCACGGGCGCCAGCGCGAGCCGGGCCGGCAGGTCGGCGACGACCACCACGACGGCACCCCACGCCGCCGACCACGGCAGCCACCGCACCGCGTCGCCACCGGGGTTGAGTCGTCGCGCCAGATGCGGGGCGAGGAAGCCGACCCACGCCACGGGCCCGCACACGGCCGTCACGGGCGCGATCAGAACAATGGCGATGGCCAGTGCGGCGAACCGGGCCCGCTGTGCGCGCACTCCCAGCGCCTCGGCGTCCTCGTCTCCCAGCCGCAGCACCGACAGCACCGGCGCGCACAGCACGAGCGCGGGCACGGCGACCAGTAGCCAGGGCCACAGCCCGGTGACGTCGTCCCAGGTACGGGCGGAGAGCGAGCCGAGCAGGTAGCGGTAGATCAGCTGGAGGTCGAGCTGGTCGGCCATCACCATCAGCACGAGCAGCGCGGCCTGCAGCGCGGCGGCGACCGCGGCTCCGGTGAGCAGTACGGCGGACGGGCTGCGCCCCAGTCCGGCGGCGAGCAGCGTGAGCGCGCCGCCGAGCGCGGCCCCGCCGATGGCCAGCAACGGCTGGACGGCGGCGGGGATGGACACGGCCAGTACCAGCGGCGCGGCCACTCCGAGCGCGGCCCCGGACGACACGCCCAGCATCTCGGGGACCGCCAGGGGATTGCGCAGTGCCTCCTGCAGCACGAGCCCTGCCGCGCCCAGGCAGGCACCGGCGACCAGCGCCAGCACCAGCCGCGGCACGCGGAGTTCGGTGACGACGACCCCGGCGAGCGTGGCGTCCGCGTCCAGCAGTGCACCGGGCAGCCGGTACAGCGGGACGTACGGCGTGCCCAGGCTCAGCGCGCAGGCAGATGCGACGACCAACAGCCCGACGAGCACGACAAGTTGCCACATCCTGCCGGAGGCCGTCGCACCCACCGCGCTTTCTGTCGCGGTGGGTGCGCTCACCGCAGGGCGGCCGTGGCCTCGTCGAGGACGATGCCCAGCGAGCGGGTGCCGCGCCCCTTGGCCCAGACCTCGGAGTTCACCTCGTGGACGTCCCCGTTCTTGACGGCCGGGATCTTCTTCCACAGAGGGTTCTTCGCCAGCTTCTCCGACAGCTTGCCGTCCGCCTCGCCGAAGGCGATCGTCTCCACGAACAGCACGTCCACGTCGCGGGCGAGGATCTCCTCGAGGCTGTAACTCCCCTCGACGCCACGGGACTTCCAGGGGTAGTCGGCGAGCTTCGGGAACAGACCGGCGGCCACGTCCGTCCCCGGGGTGGCGACACCGAAGTTCTCGTCGCTGCCGTAGATGACGAGCGCGGTCTTGTCGCTCTTGTTCTTCTCGGCTTCGGCGAGCTTGGTGCGGAAGGTCTTCTCGGCCTTCTCGCCCTCGGCGGTGCGGCCGGTGAGCGCGGCGACATTACGCAGGTAACCCACACTGTCCTGCCACGTCTCGGGCTGCATGGGCCAGAACGTGGTGGCGTCCTTCAGGGCCGGGGCGAGCTTGCCGTGCGTGTCCTCAAGACCGATCACGAGATCGGGCTTGTGGGAGAGGACCGCCTCCACCTCGGGAGCGATGAAGCCGCCGGGGATGATGTCGACCTTCTTCGCCTTCTCCTCTCCCAGGAAGTCCGGATGGGCGAGGAGAGCACTGTTCGTGGCCGTGGGGACGATGCCCAGCTCGGTCAGGATGTCGTCGCACAGCGCGAACAGGCAGACGATGCGCCGCGGTTCCTTCTTCAGGGAGACCTTGACGCCGTTCGCGTCGGTCAACTCCCGAGTCGGCTTGACGGGTTCCACGGTGACGCTGGTTTTCGGACCGGCCGCAGCCGCATCGTCGCCCGCGGGTTCGGTGGACGCTCCGCATCCGACCAGCACGGACCCCACTACGGCCGCGGTGATCCAGCTGCGGACGGACCTCGACGGTGAGCGCATCAATGCCCTCGCTTCTTCTCATGGCTCCGGAACGCGTCGACAATACATGATAATCGTTTTCAACTGACCCCTTTTCTCGCTGGAGCCTCTCGATGAACGACGACCCGCTACTGCTCGTCTCCGACCATGTCGGGGGATCCGTCCACGTACTGACCATGCCGGACGGCGTCGAGGTGCACCGCCTCACCCGACGTCATCTTTCCGAGCACGCCGGCTTTCTGGCACTGCCGAGGGGGCGGGCGGCGTGCGTCGACGACCGCAGGGGCGAACTGCTGGTCCTCGATCCCTTCGGCCGTGAGCTGGTTGAGGCCGCTGTGCCGGTCGCCGTGCCGGCCGAGCACCTCGCCTGTGACCCTTCCGGCCGGTGGGCAGCCGTCACGACAGGCCTGGGCAAGAACGGCGAACCGTGGTCGGATCTGCTCACGGTCGTCGACCTGGCCACGGGAGACGCGGCCCGGGTGCGGACGCGCATGGGCGAGCCGGGGGTGACGGTACTGGGCGGCGGCACCCCCCTGGCCGTCCTGCGGCACCGGGAACCCGGCGCGCTGGCCGTTCACCGGTTCCCCGACCTGCTCGACGCACCGCCCGGCTGCCCAGCGGTCACGCCCCACGCACACCTCCCTCTGCCGGACGACGGGCACGGCGATGCACAAGACCCGTACACCGGTCGCGTGTTCGCGGCCACGGGCGAGGGGGTGCGCCGGGCTCGCCGTGAGGGCGACGCACTCGTTCCGGAGCCGGTGATCCCGTGGGGTTCACCGGCCCGGGGCTGGTACCTGCGTCTCGACCCGCGACGACGGAGCCTGTGGTCGACCCTGCGTGGCGGCCCCGCAGATCCACTGCGATGGCCGGAGTGGACGAATCAAGCATGGCGCCACGACCTGCAAACGGACCGTACGACCGTTACGGAACTCGGCCCGGGACTGGTCTTCCGGCTGGCCCTCGCCAAGGACCACACCGCGTTCACCCGCATCCATCCCGACGGCGACGAACTGATCCTGCTGGACGCCGGCGAGACCGTACGCCGTGCCCCCCTCCCCTCCATGGACGGCGCCCCCCGACGCGGAGGCACCCCCTGGGAGGGCGTCCAACGCCGTGCGGTGGCCGCCTCACCCGGCGCGGACTGGGTCGCCGTCATCCGTGGCGGCCACGGCGAGATTCACGTTTTCGACGCCCGAACGGCCTGCGAAGCAGCCCACTTGCAGCTGGGCACCCCCTTGCACCACGGCGGTCACGCGATGCTGCGCACGCGGCACGACGGCACCGAAGGAGATCCCGTAGGCCGGTGACCGAAGGGCGCGCCGCCCCTGCCGTCAGGGTGACAGACGCCCAGCGGCAGCTCGCGCCGCTGTTCGCCGTCTCACCGGCGACGGTGTGCCGGGTCATCCAGCGACTGCGCCCCTCACGGTGCTGGGCGACGGCGCCTACATCAACACCGGACTCGTCGTCCCGCACAGAAAACGGCTTGGCCGGCCACCCCTCACAGGTGGAAGCAGCGTCGTTGGGACGTGAAAGCCTGACAGGCGCTCTTCTCGAAGCCAGCGAGCAAGATCAAGAACCGCCTCAGGAGGTGGCGCAGGCCCCTGCGTGACCCGAGCGGCGCCCTCCGGGCCCCTGTAGGACCCCTGGATCTTGATATGCCCGGGTGAACGGTGGTCGGCCCGTTGGAGTGGCGACCACCGCTCCTACGTTTCCGCAGGTAGAAACGGTTCTCCCCGCGTAGCGAGTAATGGGGCGGGTGGGACTCGAACCCACGGCCGACGGACTATGAGTCCTTTGGGGATCTTGGCGGCCCTTGTCGATCTACGCTCATGATGGCCGTCTTCCCAGGTCAGATAGGGTTTGGTGCCTCAGTCCTTCTCGGCCCTTGTCAGTCCTTCCCGATCCTTGTGTCCAACCTGCGTCCAGAACGCGTCCAGGATCGGACAAGTCCGCTGCCGTAGCCAACATTCCTCAGCAGGCGGAGTTGATCAGGTCCCGCAAGCCCTGGCACGACCTGGCCGACGTCGAACTCGTCACCCGGGACTGGGAGCCGAAGATCATGCTCGAATACGCCGCTGCGAACCGCCGCCCTGCCCACAGCCACGCCGATCGGCGTTCCCACCCGTTGACCCGCATCTCTCGAGCATGTCCGACCGCCACCCTGTGAGGCGCTGTCCCGCCGAGTCTTCCCGTCGGCGGGGACGCCGTTGACTGCCAGGGGAGCGGGAGGTGGCGGACTGGCGGAGACCGAATGATCGAGCGAACCCCGGACAGGTGGTCCGGGGCTCGTCGTGTGCGGTGGCGGTGCGGCGCGAGGCCTCACATCTCGGGTTCTCCCGCGGGGTCCAAGGCGTAGGTGACCCTTTCCCCGACCCGCACCGCGGCCTCGATCATTCTCTGCCGCTCGCCCCCCGTGTAAAGGTCGGCGCAGGCACTGATCGCCGGATACAGCTCCGAGAGGATGAGGGCGGCCGATTTCGGAATGACCTCGGCCGTGCGCCAGTGCTGCCCGAGCCGGTCGATCTGCCTGCACAGCTCGTCCAGCGCGAGCCGATCGAATCCGTCGTTCAGGCGCAGGGGAACGATGAATCCGTCAGCCGCTTCGCTCAGCTGCGACACAAGTTCCTCGTCCACTGGATCATTCCTCATCTTCGACCATTCCGATGATGGCGCTTGGGTTTATGTATCTCTCGACCAGAGCCTCTTGCGATGATTGCGCGTTTGTGTTCGCAGACCATCCCCGCAGGTACCTTGCCCTGTTTTCCGCCGAGGTGAGATCGACCAGCCGCGCCTCGACTTTGTCGCCGTCGATGATAGCGACCCGCTGACCGGGCTGGCGCCACTTCTTGATCACATCCCAGCTCTTCGTCACCGAAATCCACTGGGTCCGTACCCGACTCCCCTGACCTATCTGCACGTTGATGGTGTAGTCACCGTCGACGTTCTTGGCGAACAATCCCTCTGCCGGATCCTCGTCGGGGCGCAGATTTCTGTACCAGATTCCGGCAGCTGCTGCCGAGGGCCCTCCACGCAGAACGTCTTTGAGTGACTCTCCCGACGAGTCCGACGAAGCCATCGGGAAATACCCGAAGTCGGTGGAGTTGTGAGCATCGGGCCGGCTCTTGGGGCAGGCTCCGGGGGCCTCGTCGCAGAAGACCTCCCAGAACGTCTCACTCGCCAGGTGGATTCCGTTGCGGGCGTCCCACATGTCGTTGGAGTCCGTCATCCGGTTCTGCTTGTCGACCATGTGGAGTGCGTCGAGCCATGCGCGTTTCGCCTCCTCGCCGAACTGGCGCGGCGGGATCGGCGCGATCGTTACCGGATCGCTCGCCGGGGCCCTGCCGGTGCCACCGCCGCCGCCGCATCTGTGCGTGTCGCAGTAGTAGCTGGAGCCCTTGTACTTCTTCGACCCTGGGTCTTGTTCAGGGTGATAGGTGCCGTACGTGCCGTTGTTTCCGGAGCAGAAGTGAACGGGCCCACAGCTTTCCAGGCCCGTGGGGTCGCTCTGGGTCACCGGGCTGTTGTCGGCGTAGGTGTAGCCATTGAGGGATTGGGTGTCGCTCGTGTCGAGTTCCGGGTCGACGCTGAGGAAACGCCCGGTGGCCGCGTCGTATTCGCGGGCGCCGACGTAGGTGAGGCTGGTGGAAGAGTCGGCGGACTTACCGAGAAAGGCTTTGTCGTCGGGCCAGTTGCCGGTGCCGCCGGTGCGAGAGGCGCCGAAGGGGGTGCTGTATCGCTTCGTGACCGCCTGACTGGTGGCGTCGAGGGCAAGGCTGCTGGTGCCGTGCTGGTCGGACGAGAGCCAGGAGAGGGTCTCGGTGCCGGTCTTGTCGGTGCGCAGAGCGATGACCTGGCCGCCGGCGTTGTAGTACCGCTGGGCCCAGTACTTGGCGGTCGAGGTGGAAGTGTCGAGGTGTACCTCTGTGCCGTCGTCGAGGTAGAGGACGGTCTCTCCGCCGGTGTTGCGGCGGATCAGAAGAGTGCCGTCGGCGTCGTAGACGTGGCTGGTGGTGCTCTTCGTGGTGCCGGAACCGGACTTCTCGGTGAGGGTGCCGAGTTGGCCTTCGGGGCTCCAGGTAAGGCTCTGGGTGTCGGTGCCGTTCGGGCGGCCGGTGGTGTTGCCGGTCGCGTCGTAGGCGTACGTCGCGGTCACACCTGTGCATGAAGTGGCCGTGGTGATGGCAGTCAGGCCGTGGGGGTGAGCGTTGTCGCCGTAGCAGTACGTCCTGGTGGTGTCACCGGTGGAGGTGTGGCTGGTCTCCGTGGAGCGCAGGCCGCCGTCGGTGTAGCGGTACGAGGTCCAGTACGGGGCGGCGCCCCCGAGGTTCGCGGTGGTACGGCCGGAGGCGGAGCAGTCGGCCGTGGACGGGGTCCAGGCCTCGGTCAGGCGTTGGTGGCCGTCGTAGGCGAAGCACTGGTTGTCGGCCTTGCCGGTGCCGCCGAGGGTGGTGGGGTCGGTGATGGAGGTGACGCTGCCCGCATCGTCGTAGCCGTAGTTCAGTTCCTGCAGCTCGTAGTTGTGGGTCTGGTCAGTGACCGCCGACTGTTTGAGCCGGTCGGTGCCTTCCTCCCAGGTGTTGGTGATGTAGGCCTTCTTGGTGCCCGCGGCCGTGGAGGTGCCCAGGGTGAACTGCTGGGGCTGGCCGATTTCGGAGTAGGCGGCGCCGAGCAGGTAGCCGCTGAGGCCGGCGACGTCCGTGGGCAGACCGGCACTGTCGTAATGGGTGACGACCTTCTCCGCGGCCAGACCCCCGGCGGCCGGTTCGGAGATGTACTGCTGGGTGCCGTCGAGGTTGTAGTACGTCGAGAGGGTCAGCGTGGAGGTGACGGCGCCGGAGGTGACCAGGGCGTCGGTCGAGGGCAGGAGCAACTGGGTGGTGGTCGGCCGGTACAGGCTGTCGTAGGCGGTGACCTTGCGGGTGTAGGCGGTGCCGGTCACCCCTCCGACGTAACTGGTGGACGAGTCCAGCTGCCCCTTGGCCAGGGTGTCGTAGGCCCAGTGGACGAGCTTGTCGGCGTCCGTCTTGGCCGTCTGCCACTGGTCGGTCCTGCGGCCGAGTTCGTCGTAGCCGTACAGGAGGGTGGTCTTGCGGGAGTCGGTGGTGGTGGCGACCTGGTCCAGGTCGGTGTAAGACGTCGTGCTCGTGCCCTTGTCCGGGTCTGTCGCCGAGGTCTGACGGCCGAACAGGTCGTACGTGTAGGACCACTGTGTGCCGTCGGGGCCGGTGACGACGTCCGGCTTGGAGTCACGGGTGTAGGTGTACTTCGTGGAGGTGTAGGCAGCGCCGACGCCCGCACCGTAGGCGGTGTCGGCCGGGTCGGTACCGGAGTACTCGCGCTGCTCGGTGGTGCGGCCGAAGACGTCGGTGATGGTGCGGGCCGCGGAGCCTCCGGCCAGGGCGGTGGTGGCAGTGGAGTCTCCGGTGTACGTCGTCGATGTGGCCCGCTTCTTGACGCCGTAGACGTAGAAACTGCTGCTGGTCGGGCGTTCGGCGCCGTCGAAGACCGTGTCGGTCTGCTTCGGCGCGCCGCCGTATTCGGCGCGGGCGTAGCTGCCGGACGGGGTGGCGGTGGAGTCGAAGACGTCGGCGTAGGTCTCGTAGGCCAGGCCGCGGCTGTTGTAGCGGACGTCTGTCAGCAGCCGGCCGCTGTTCGCGGTCGGGGACTGGGTCTGCAGCGGCCGCAGCAGCGAGTCGTAGATCGAGTAGCTGGTGTTGTAGACGCCTTCCGCGAGGATGCTGGAGGACGAGACCCAGGACGGGGCCTTGTTGGTGACGGAGTAGGCGTACGTGTAGTTGGCGCCGTATCCGGCGGCGCGCAGATGGTTGGGCAGCCAGACGGCGGTCACCCGGCCGAGCGCGTCGTACGTCGACTCGGTCAGCTTTGTGTTGACGTCGTAGACCTTGACGGGAGTGCCGCGGGCGTAGTCGAAGTAGGTGTAGGACTTCTGGGTCTTCGCGTTGGTGACCGTTGTCTTGGTGAGCGGTCCCGTCGTGGTCGGGGTATAGACGGTGGTCGTCGGGTTGCCCAGCGCGTCGGTCACGTTCAAGGGCCGGCCCAGGGTGTCGTACGTGGTCTTGTCGACGGTCTGCCAGGAGGTCGGGGACCGCTCACCGTTGGTGGCCGTGGCGGGGTAGGCGGCGGCACGTCCGGTCCAGTTCGCATCCCCCAGGGTCGGGGTCTGGGACGCGGTCCAGGCGGTGGCGGTGGTGGAGTCGTAGACCGTGGCCGCATCGGACAGTACGTCCCCGCGAGTGCTCGTCGAGGTCGGCAGGCTCAGGTCGGTCTCGGCGGTGGAGCAGGCGCGGCCGACGACGCGGGTGCGGGAGACCAGGGAGTTGATGCCCAGAGTGTCGTTGCGGGCGTACCAGGTGCGTGTGCAGGTCTCGTCGCCAGTGACGGCCGTGTCGCCGGCGTCGTAGGCGGTGGCGGGCATGCCGTAGCTGTCGAAGCTGGTGGTCACGCTGCGGGTGCGCCACTTGGCGGCAGCGGTGAGGTAGGTCGAGGTCTGCGTCTTGTAGGTGCGGACGAAGTAGGCCTCGATGTCAGCGTACGACTTCTGCTGACTGGCCGTGCGGCTGGACCAGGGGTCGTTGGCCGTGACGGTGACCGGGGTGGACCCGTTGTAGGTGATCTGCTCGCGGGTAAAGCCGGCGAAGCGGTCGCTGTCGGTCTGATCGGCCACGCTCAGGCCGGTGAAGCCGATGCCCGGGACGGAGACCGAGCGTGTCGTGCCGTCCTTCTGCTTGTCACCGTCCATGCCCTGCAGATACAGCGACACGGTCTTGGACTGGGTTTCGCTGGAGGCGCCCTTCAGCGTGGTGACGGTGCGGTAGCCGCGCCAGTCGGACCAGGTGCGCTCCTTGGCCGGGGTGAACGGGTCGCTGTTGTAGTGCCAGGCCTGCCCGGAGTAGCTGTAGTGGTTCTCCATCGTCTCGCCCAGACCGGTGGGGTCGGAGGTGATGACGTCGGTGACCCGGTACTTGTTGAACCAGTCCAGCGACGCCTCGGTGGCGCCGTTGACGTGCCAGTAGACCGGGTAGCAGCTCATCGTGTCGTTGTCCTCGGACGACGGCATGTTCGAGCCGCGTATGCATTCCGGGTCGGACAACGTCACCGTGGTGATGGCGCCGGCTTCGGAGGTGATGGTCTGGATGCGGGGCCGGTTCAGCGGCAGGACATTGTCCGTGGAGGAGTCGACCCGGTTTTCCCGCATCTGGTAGGTGAACGTGACCGGGTTCAGGGAGATCGCGGTCCCGTTCTTTCCGGTGTGCTGGATGCTCTTGAGGACGAGGGTCTGGTCTGTGCTGTTGCCGATGTCGCCCGGGTCGAGGAACTGTTGGGTCAGCGCCCAGGAGTCAACATCCGTGTAGGTGCTGGAGGCGGCCGACCATGCGTGGGTGTCGATGCTCGTCAGGCGCTTGCGGGTGAAGAACGCCGGGCCGGTGGCCTTGCAGTCCGCGCCGGAGGCGCAGATGGAGTCGTACGGGACGTCGGGCCAGCTGGAGGCGGTGGAGGACGTCAGCGAGGAGCAGTCGGAGGCGGTGCACCGCTCGTCATAGCTGAAGGTGACCTCGTCCGAGGCGGTGCCGGTGAACAGGGTGTCCTTGTTCTGCCCGTAGAGGATCTTGGTGAGGTAGCCGCCCCGCGTGTACTGGGCGGTGCCGGTGGTCGCGCCGTTCTTTCCGTAGTAGTCGGTCTCCGCGGTGTACCAGTACGACATCGCGTTGGCGTGCAGGTCCACGACGTAGTCCAGGTTCCAGCGCCAGGCCTGGTCGAGGGACCGGTCGGCGAAGGCGGAGCCCTGGTCGTAGCCGGGCTCGCCGGAGTTGTTGCCGAATACCGGCACGGTCCATACGGAGTTGGTGCGCTGGGTGTCCGCTCCGGGCAGCTTGTTCAGGCCGAAGACGTACTTGGTGCCGTCGCCGGTGGTGACGGTCCAGTACTCCCCGTCGTTGTCGCCGTTGTCGGCGCCGGTGGAGTGGGTGACGGTGGAGGCGTCGTCGTCCTTCAGGTGCCAGACGCCGGTGGTGTCGTCCTTCACCAGTTCGGTGGACTTTCCGTTCAGCACGAGCGAGGCGTTGTCGTACTTCCAGCACTCGTCGTACTTGCCGCTCTCGCCGTCGTCGTCGCACGAGGCGTAGGACCGCTCGACGTAGGAGGATGCCACGTCGCCGAAGCCCTCACCGACGAGCGTTCCCTGGTTGTTCGTCGAAGCCGTCCTGCCGTCCACGCTCCCCGAGTCGTACGACAACGACAGCTGCGGCGACGGTCCCGCTGCGGCCGGCGGAGTGGTCAGCGGGTAGGACCAGGTGAAGCCGCCCGAAGCACTGCCTGCTTCCCAGCTGGAGGAGGCCGAGAGCGGGCTGGCCGCGTAGTTGCCGGCACCGGAGGCCGATTCCCCCGATGAGGTGGCGGTCACGGCCAGCACCGTGGCCGACGTTGTGCCGGCAGCCATCAACGACGTGCGTGGCGCCGAGCGCGAGGCCCGCGCAGTGCCGCTGCCGGCCTTCCCCAAACTGACCTTGGCCGACAGCGTCTGAGCACTGATGTTGTTGTGCGAGCCGAGCGGGGCCTGTGTCCGGCAGGCGGCCTTCCGCGGCGTGGTCAGCACGCACGCCGGGAGCTGAACCAGCCGCAGGCGACCGGACCAGCCCCCGCCGTAGGCGGAGGCGAACGCCGAGTAGTCGACGCTCACCTGGGCGGAGCCCGGCTCGGCGACTGATGCCGTCAACAGCACACCCTTGATGCCCGCTGCCCGGGCCTGCTGCTGTCCGAGAACCCGCACCCGAACCTGGCCCACCGCCGAACCGGTCCCCCGCCCGGGCACGACGGTGATCGGCAGTCCTCCTGCCGTCAGCTTGGCCACGCCCTGCCCCGGTATTCGCCCGGTCACCTCGGCGGTGTGCGGCCAGACCACGTGCTGCTGGGCATGTGCGCGCTGGGCCTGGGCCGCGTTGACGGCCCCGGTTTTGGCGACCTGCGCACGGGCCTTCTTCGAGCCCAGGCCCAGATGTTTCCGTACCTTGTCGACCCGCTGCTTCGGCAGCGCCGGCTTGCCCAGGCCGCCCCCGGCAGCGTGAGCCGCCGGGACCCCGAGCCCCGCAGGAACGACCAGCGCCATGCACAGCGCCGCGACCACAGGTGCCCGCCGACGCCGTGGACCCCGACCCGGTGCGGGTCGACGCCACGGCGACAGCACACCGCGGGTCAGAGCAGTGCCCATCCAACGAGCCTTCATGCCGGAACTCATGACTAGCCTCCCGCGACCGCTACCGGCCGCCTGCACACGCCAAGGGATCAAAAGAGCAAGGGGACAAGGGAGTCTGGCCGGGTGGGGCGGCTGCTTGACGCCGCCCCACCTCGTGCCTGTCACATGGGTCAGTCTCCGATGGTGTCGGTGACTTGCTGGTTGGCCATGGCGCCGGTCCACAGCCTGATGTCGGTGATCTTTCCCGGCAGGTGGTGGCCCCAGGCTCCGCCCACGTATCCCTCACCGGCCGCGAACTCGCCGGACCCCGCCACCGCCGTGTAGGGATGAGGGGCGTCGGCGCCGTTCTCGTCGGGCCCGAGGTAGAAGTGGATCGTGCCGGACGGGGCGTCGTACGTGCCCGTCATCCGGACCGGGCTGCCCAGGACCGCGGCCTCGTCGGAGACCACGCCGTCGAAACCGCCGTCCGTGTTCAGCCGGCCGAAGTACCACTTGCCGACCGGAACCGTGGTGTCGGTGTCCGGGTCGAGGTCGGTTCCGGTCAGCTGGTACCAGAAACCCCAGGCGGAGCCGTCCGCGCTGCGCTGGCCGACCACCTGCGCCGTGTATCCGACCGGCTTGGAGAGCAAGGCGTCGCGGTCGATGTCCACCAGCGTGGTGGCGGTGAACGAGGCCGTGTCGTCGAGCACCGGTCCGGGCGCGGTGGCCGCGCCATCTGTTCCGTTCAGGACGACGGCCTGGCCGTCGAGCGAGGCGCCGCCGGCCAGGGTGAGCGTACGGCCGTATCCGGAGGTGGTGTCCGCCAGCGTGCTTCCGCTCGCGCCGTCCGGGTTCCAGGCGCCCATCAACTCCACGCCCGGCACATTGTTGCCGTCGAGCAGTTGGTCCTCGGTGGCGACCTCGTCGTCGGTCAGGGCGCGCTGCCAGACGGCCACCTCGTCGACCCTGCCCCGCCAGTAGTTCACGTAACTGCCCGGGGTGAAGGCGACCCGGCCGAACTGCAGGGTCCCGTCGGTGACGGTGGCGTCCGACGTGCTGGGCAGCGCGACCGGCGCCCCCTGCAAGCGGCCGTTGACGTACAGAGAGATCGTGCGGTCCTTGGAGTTGTAGACGCCGGTCAGGTGCGTCCACACCTTCAGCGGCACCCCGGCCGCGGCGGCGTTGGCGCCCAGGTACTTGCGCACCCCGTTCTCGTACCAGTTCCACAGGAACACCCAGCGTTGGATGCCCGGCGAGTAGTACAGGGCGAAGCCGGAGCCGTCGCTGCCCGTCTCCGAGACCACCGTGCGGTAGTCGGACCCGTCCGCCAGGTAGGCCCAGGCGGAAACGGTGAACGACGACTGCGTGTTGACGGCCGGTGCGGCAGTTGCCGCATACCCGGACTGTCGGGTCGTGTCGGAGGTGTCGTTCAGCCAGAGCGAACGGTCCTGGTCGCCACGGCGGGCGAGTGAGGACCAGCCCGCGCCTTGGGTGTAGAGGGTCGCCGAGTGACGTGTGCCCTCGGTCGCCGTGTCCGCGGCCGTGGTCACGCCGGAGCCCGGTGCCGCGTCGTCGAAGTGCCAGCGGCCGATCGCCGTCTGCCCCTCGGCGACATTGAACTTCACGATCGTCTTCGCGCCCCAGCGTTGGGCACTGTCCTGCGCCCGCACCTGCAGTTGCTGGGTGCCCGCCAACTGGGGAGTGATCCCGGCCGTGACCTTGTTTCCGGAGATCGGCTTGGACCAGGCGGTGGAGGTCGCCAGCTTGTACTCGTAGGCGGCGTTGGTGTCCCCCGATGCCGGCGCGAAGGTGAACTGGCCCGCCACACCCGGCCCGCCGGCGGGGGCGCACGCGTTGGCCGTGCACTCCGAGTAAGGGCTGCCGAAGGTGATCGTGGGCGCCTTGGGGGCGGTGGTGTCCACCTTGAAGTAGCACCAGCCCTTGGTGGTCACCGTGCTGTGCGACTCCAGGTAGCTCTCGCCGCTGTTGTAGTAGGAGCGGCTGAACACTGCCAGCCGGTACAACGGTCCCTCGGACAGCGTGATCGGGGACGGGTACGTGAGCACCGTGCCGTTGCCGACATAACCGCTTGTGGGCCGCACCGGTTCGGTCGCCACCGACCAGGTGCCGTCGCTGTTCCTCTGCTGGATGTAGTAGTGCGCGCGCAGGCTCGCTCCGCTGCCGCCCCCGGTCGCGGTCCACACCGTCGCACTCAGGCTCGGCGTGGGGTCCGTGATCACATCGGGGTCTGTGGAATCGGTCTCGCAGCTGATCCCGCTGCCCTCGACGATGCCCGCCTTGGTCGGCGCCGCGGGCAGCCCCAGATAGGTCACCGAAAGCACCGCGTCATTCCGGAACCGCTTCCAGGCACTGGTGTCGCTCTCATCCCGGGCCTTCAGCAGCAAGGTCAGCCGCGAGAACTTCCCCGCGGCGAAGTCCCCCACAGTAGAAGTCAGGCTCGAGCCGCTGAATTCGATCGGCGCCGGCGGCTGCGAAGGGTCACACAGAGAGCCACGGCCCGCCGACACGTCACGGCTGGCCATCACCCCCAGATACGAGGGGCGGGTCGACCAGGTGGTCGACGACGAGATGTTGCTGGTTCGTTCCAGGTCGACCCAGCGCGCATCGCACGTGAACGACCAGCTCTCGGTCGCCCGGAACGTCGCCGACAGCACTTTCTTGCCCGCCAGGCTGCTTGGCGAGAACTGGAAGTACAGCCGCTCGGTGTAGCCGGGGCCACAGTAGTAGCCGTTCCACGAAGAGCAGTGCCCCGTGCCCTTGCCCTCGTTGTTGCTGCCGTTGCCCCAGTTGAAGTCACTGACGCCGTCCGAGCGCAGATACGTGTGGGCCGTCTGGTCCAGGCCCACACTGGGGTCGATGTAGAGGGGGTAGGCACTGCTGTCGCTGTTGGCCAGCATGCCCGCGTCTGGCACCACGGCCAGCGAATCCGTGCCGACCTGAACCGGCAGCACCGCCGAGGTGTCGCCGTCACCCGGCCCCGCCGTGCCGTCCGCCGATGTGCCGGTGGACGGGTCCGTGGTGGCCGACGGGGATGGGTCACTCGCCTGCGTGACCGCAGCCGTCCGCTCCAACTGGGTGGACGAGCCGGAGGTAGTCGCGTCGCCCTGCGAGTCCCACATCAGGGCCGCCGGAGCGGAGAAGACCGGGCGCGCGTCGTCGTCCACGGCGGTCATCCCGCCGCCGCTCGTCGACGCCACCGTCAGGCCGTCCGACTGCAGCGAGAAGGCAACCTTCTTCAGCTCCGGATCGGCAGCCGCCTGCGGGGTCTTCACGACCAGCAGCTCGCGGAAGCCCTCGGTCGTCGCCGTCATCCGCAGGTCCACGCCGGGCAGCACATCGGCGTAGACCGCGCTCGCTCCGTCCAGCGTCGGCTTCGGCAGCGTCCCTGGCCAGCCCAGCCGCAACGACTTGCCGCCCCGGGCGATGTCCACCAGCCCAGAACCGTCACCGCCGTCAGAGAACGCCAGATCCACCACCGTCGCCTTCGGGCCGACCGTCCCGTCCGACCGCACCTCCAGGCTCGGATCCGGGGACACCCACGCCCCGTCGTCATGGTGCACCCGCACCGGCACCGTCGACTGGTCCAGCGTGAACGTCGTGCCGTCCGGATTGGCGTACGTCGTCGTGTACTCCGTACGGTCGGCGTCGACCTCAACCGCGGAACCACTCGCCACCGCCTTCTGCGAGGCGGTGGCCTCCGCAGAGAGGGAGGTCGTGCCGTCGGAACCGGTGTCCTGGCCACTGGCAACGGCCGTATAGGCGGCGGCCGTCGCGACAGGCTGAATCAACAAGACGAACGCAGCCAGCCACGCTGTACGCGACGACCGTACACGTCTACCCCCAGAATCCCCCACAGCCCACCCCTGAACACTTGACGAACTGATCACAATCACTTGGCGATTGAGGAGCATGGCAGGAGCAGCAGTATTGAAGTCCAAGGGAGGCTTCAAGATCAGACAAGCAACCGCCCAGATACGAGCAAAGACTTTGATCGTTCACCTTGGCGACAGGCGTCGCACATCGGTGCGATAACCGTCGACGGCTTGGAGGCCGTCAAACGCGTACACCTCACCACGGCCTTCGCGCCACCAGAAAGATACAAAGGATCTTGTATCTTGATACACTTCAATTGATACATGCATGAAGAGGAGGGACATCATGAGTCGGACGGTCATCGATCTCGACGACGAGGCGCTGGAGGAAGCAGCCAAGGAACTCGGCACCACCACCAAGCGCGACACGATCAACACCGCCCTGCGGGAAGTCACGGCCCGCTATCGGCGCCTGCGTTCTCTCGAAGAGGCCCGCGAACTAGTAGCCGAGGGCGCCCTGGACATCGACATGCTGCTGGACAAGCAGGCATACCGCCATACGAGCGCCGACGCGGCACGCGGTGATCGCAGCCCCGGAGTGGACGCGTGACCGTCGCCGACTACCTCATCGACACCTCCGCCCTCGCCCGCATCCTCCTCCGACAGAACACCGCCGAATGGGACGACAGGATCGCCGCCGGCCTCGTCGCGATCTGCGACCTCACCGAACTGGAAGTCCTCTACTCGGCACGTTCCGCAACGGACCGCACCCGCTTGAAGGCGGCCCTCGACGCCCATTACGCCTGGTGCCCCATGCCCGACGGTGTCTACCGCCGCTCCCGCACCATCCAGGAACAGCTGACCGCCAAGGGAGGACACCGCAGCGCGGGCCCCGTCCATCTCCTCGTGGCGGCAGCCGCCGAGGAGGCCGGACTCACCCTCCTCCACTACGACCGCGACTTCGACACCATCGCCCGCACGACAGGGCAGCCGGTCCGCAGGATCGACCTCAGGCAGTAGGACTCGCGCGGTACCGACGGGCACCGAGCTTCTCCCGACCGGCCGACCGGCGGTCATATCGCGGCGGACTGGGCCGCTTCCGTGCCGTCCCCCGGCCACCAAGGCCACCTGGCAGCACTTCCGGATCCTCGTGTCCAGCCGGCGTCCAGAATTCGACGTCCCTACGCTCGCACAGCCACCCACGACGCCGTCCTCCAGCCGTGGGCCGTTACGTCTGCGCAGGTCAAAAGCGATCCCACCGCACACTGGCGGCCACGGAGTTGAACTCACGGGCAGCGGATTCAGCCCCGTTGGAGCAACGTCCTGAATCCGCCCGCCGACTGAGACGTTTCCGCAGCTCACAGGGGTGCACAGTGGGGCGGGTGGGACTCGAACCCACGGCCGACGGATTATGAGTCCGCTGCTCTAACCGGCTGAGCTACCGCCCCATAGCGGCGTGTCGCGTACATGTGTGCGCGCCGTCTGCCGCAGCATAGCCGCTCATACGATCTCCTGCTTCGGATGGTCGGCTTCGCACGGCCTTCGTGACCATGAGGACTGCGACCAGCCCCGCGCGGTTCCCAGAAGATCGGAACGGACATGAAAAAGGACCCCTGCGGGGTCCTCGTTCAGCGTGCTCCCCCGACTGGACTCGAACCAGTAACCTGCCGGTTAACAGCCGGCTGCTCTGCCAATTGAGCTACGGAGGACCGAGCTCCCCGGACTGGACTCGAACCAGTAACCTGCCGGTTAACAGCCGGCTGCTCTGCCAATTGAGCTACCGAGGAAGGTCTCGTTGCATCGAACGTACCTACCTGGGTATTCGCCAGGGGGCGCCCGCTCGCTGCGACACATACATTAGCGCAAGCAGGGGGGTGCTCCGCCAATCGGTACTCCCCGGCGCCCACGCCGCACCGAAGACCCACGCAAGGGAAGGGTGACCGCCATGCGTTACCGGCTCACTTTCGTCGCCGGAGTCGTCCTGGGTTACGTGCTGGGCACGAGGGCCGGGCGCGAGCGCTACGAACAGCTGAAGAAGTCGGCCCGCCAGTTCGCGCAGAACCCCGCCGTCCGCAACACCGCGGAGTCGGCGGCCCACCAGGGCCGCGAGTTCGCGGGCAAGGCGTACCACGTGGTGAGCGACAAGGTCGGCGACCGCGTCCCCGACTCGGTGGCCGAGCGAGTCCGCCACCTCAAGGAGCGGGCCACCCACAACGGCGGCGAGGACGACTGGGGTACGAGCAATACGTAACAGTTCCTTCTCAGGCGCCGCGCACGGGCGTGCCCGCAAGGGACACGGGGAACTGCGCGACCAGCCACGACGAGGCCCGCACCCGAAACCCGGCGACACACCCCACGGCGCCCACGGCTCAGGCCAGCGCAGCGGTACGGCAGAATTTTGGCCATGGGGATAGTCGCCGGGTTGGACAGTTCACCCGATTTCACTCGTATCGTCGTCTGTGACACGGACACCGGAGCCGTGCTCAGGCAGGGATATGCACCGCATCCGGTGGAGAGCCCCGACGGCGGCCGGCCGTCCGACGTCGACCCGCAGGCCTGGCTGCTGTCCCTGGGCGAGGCCGCGGGCGGCGGCCTGCTGGAGGGCGTGCAGGCCATCGGCGTCTCGTCGCAGCAGAACGCCGTCGTGCCGCTGGACGCGCAGGGCAACACCGTGCGGCCGGCGATGGTCGGAGGTGACAAACGGACGCAGGTCGCGGCGGCCGATCTGATCGACGCGCTCGGGGGGCGCGAGGCGTGGGCGCAGGCAGTGGGGTGTGTGCCGCAGGCCGCCCAGCCGGTGACGAAACTGCGCTGGCTGGCCCGGACCGAGCCCGAGAACGCGCAGCGCACAGCGATCCTCATGCAGGCGCACGACTGGCTGGTGTGGCAACTGCTGGGCCGGCCGGTGCGACGGACCACCGACCGGGGCGGGGCGTCCGGCACCGGGTACTGGTCCGCGGCGACCGGCGCCTACCGGCCCGACCTGGTCGAGCTGGCGCTCGGGCACCAGGTGATGCTGCCGGAGGTGATCGGCCCGGCGGACGCGGCCGGTACGACGCCGGAGGGACTGCTGATCTCCGTCGGGACCGGCGAGACCATGGCGGCGGCGTTCGGGCTCGGCATCGGTCTCGGGGACGCTGTCGTGTCGCTGGGCGCGTCCGGGTCCGTGATGGCCGTGCACCCCGAGGCGCTGGTCGACGGCTCCGGGATGATCACCGCTCTCGCCGACGCGACGGGCATGCACCTGCCGGTCGTCACCACGCTGAACGCCGTACGGACGCTGCGCGGGACCGCCGAGTTGCTGGGGCTGCCCGATCTGGAGAGCCTGTCCGAGCTGGCGATGAAGTCGACGCCGGGGGCGCACGGGCTGGTGCTGCTGCCCTATCTGGAGGGTGAGCGGACGCCGAACCTGCCGCACACCGCCGGGACCCTGGCGGGGCTGCGGCGCGAGTCGATGAAGGCGGAGCATCTGGCACGGGCCGCGTTCGAGGGCATGCTGTGCGGGCTCGCGGACGCGCTGGACGTGCTGCGCGCCCGGGGCGTGGAGGTGCGGCGGGTGTTCCTGCTCGGTCCGGCCGCCGAACTGCCCGCCGTGCAGTCCGCCGCGCCGTCGCTCTTCGGGACACAGGTCGTGGTGCCGCAGCCGGCGGACTACACGGCGATCGGCGCCGCCCGGCAGGCGGCCTGGGCGCTCGGGACGTCCCAGGGCACGCTCGACGCGCGGACCCCGCCGGCCTGGCAGGGCGCGGTCGCGCAGGTGCTGGAACCCGGGGAGGAGCTGGCCGTGGGGCAGGCGGTGCGGCAGCAGTTCGTGTCGGTGCGGGAGCAGACGCACCCCGGGGCGTTTTGACCGCCTGTTGGGTTAATTCGGTTGAGGTAACGCGGGTGGAGTGTTCGACGATAGGGGCCAGGGGCAACCAACCGCCCCGTCGTCCACTCCGAGAGAAGCAGCGTGCTCATACGACTCCTGCGGACCTTTCTCAGGCCCTACAAGAGACCCATCGCCCTGCTGGTGCTGCTGCAGTTCCTGCAAACCTGCGCCACGCTCTACCTGCCCACGCTGAACGCGGACATCATCGACCAGGGCGTCGTCAACGGCGACACCGGCTACATCCTGGGCTACGGCGCCCTGATGATCGGCATCTCGCTGGTCCAGGTCGTCTGCAACATCGGTGCCGTGTACTACGGCGCCCGTACGGCTGCGGCGCTCGGCCGGGACGTGCGGGCGGCCGTGTTCGACCGGGTGCAGTCGTTCTCCGCGCGTGAGGTGGGTCACTTCGGGGCGCCGTCGCTGATCACCCGGACGACGAACGACGTCCAGCAGGTGCAGATGCTGGCGCTGATGACGTTCACGCTGATGGTGTCGGCGCCGATCATGTGCGTGGGCGGCATCGTGCTGGCGCTCGGTCTGGACGTGCCGCTGTCCGGTGTGCTGGTGGCGGTCGTGCCGGTGCTGGGCGTCTGCGTGACGCTGATCGTGCGGCGGCTGCGGCCGCTGTTCCGGTCGATGCAGGTGCGGCTGGACACGGTGAACCGGGTGCTGCGCGAGCAGATCACCGGCAACCGCGTCATCCGGGCCTTCGTCCGGGACGAGTACGAGCAGCAGCGCTTCCGGAAGGCCAACACCGATCTCACGGACTTCGCGCTGGGCACCGGCAACCTGCTCGCGCTGATGTTCCCGATCGTCATGACGGTGGTGAACCTGTCGTCGATCGCCGTGGTGTGGTTCGGGGCGCACCGGATCGACAGCGGCGGGATGCAGATCGGTGATCTGACGGCCTTCCTCGCCTATCTGATGCAGATCGTCATGTCCGTGATGATGGCCACCTTCATGTTCATGATGGTGCCGCGCGCGGAGGTGTGTGCCGAACGCGTCCAGGAGGTGCTGGACACCTCGTCGAGTGTCGTGCCGCCGTCGGCGCCCGTGCGGGAGCTGCGCCGGCACGGTCATCTGGAGCTCCGCGGGGCGGGCTTTTGCTATCCGGGTGCCGAGGAGCCGGTGCTGCGGGCCGTGGACCTCGTCGCCCGGCCCGGCGAGACGACCGCCGTCATCGGTTCGACCGGCAGCGGCAAGTCCACGCTGCTCGGACTGGTCCCCAGGCTGTTCGACGCGACCGACGGGCAGGTGCTCGTGGACGGGGTCGAGGTGGCGGAGATCGACCCGGAGCTGCTCGCGAAGACCGTCGGGCTGGTGCCGCAGAAGCCGTATCTGTTCGCGGGCACGGTGGCGACCAACCTGCGCTACGGCAATCCGGACGCCACCGACGAGGAACTGTGGCACGCGCTGGAGGTGGCGCAGGCCAGGGACTTCGTGGAGCGGCTGGAGGGCGGGCTGGACGCGCCGATCGCGCAGGGCGGGACGAACGTCTCCGGCGGTCAGCGGCAGCGGCTCGCGATCGCACGGACCCTCGTGCAGCGCCCCGAGATCTACCTCTTCGACGACTCCTTCTCCGCGCTCGACTACGCCACGGACGCCGCACTGCGGGCCGCGCTCGCGCAGGAGACCGCGGAGGCGACCGTGGTGATCGTGGCCCAGCGGGTGGCGACCATCCGGGACGCCGACCGGATCGTCGTCCTCGACGAGGGCCGGGTCGTCGGCACCGGCCGGCACCACGAGCTGATGGCGGACAACGAGACCTACCGGGAGATCGTGCTCTCCCAGCTCACGGAAGCGGAGGCTGCCTGATGGCCGGGCCCATGGGGCGGATGATGGCCGGGGGCGGCCCCGACCAGCGCTCGCTGGACTTCAAGGGATCGGGCAAACGGCTCGTCGCGCGGTTCCGGCCGGAGCGGGTCACCATCTGCGTGCTGCTGCTGTGCGTGGTGCTCAGCGTCGGCCTCAACGTCGTCGGGCCGAAGATCCTCGGCAAGGCGACCGACCTGGTCTTCGCGGGCATCGTCGGGCGGGACATGCCGGACGGGGCGAGCAAGGAGCAGGTCCTCGACTCCATGCGGCAGCGCGGGGACGGTGACGTCGCCGACATGCTGCGCAGCACCGACTTCACGCCCGGCCAGGGCATCGACTTCACGGCCGTCGGGCATGTGCTGCTGCTCGCGCTGGGCGTGTTCACGGTGGCCGGGCTGCTGATGGCGGTGGCGACGCGGCTGGTCAACCGGGCCGTCAACCGGACCATGTTCCAGATGCGCGAGGACGTGCAGACGAAGCTGTCGCGGCTGCCGCTGTCGTACTTCGACAAGCGCCAGCGCGGCGAGGTGCTGTCCCGCGCGACGAACGACATCGACAACATCGGGCAGACACTCCAGCAGTCGATGGGGCAGCTCATCAACTCGGTGCTGACCATCATCGGCGTGCTCGCGATGATGTTCTACGTCTCCTGGATCCTGGCGCTGGTCGCGCTCGTGACCGTGCCGCTGTCGTTCGTCATCGCCACCCGCGTGGGCAAGCGGTCGCAGCCGCACTTCGTGCAGCAGTGGCGCACGACGGGCAAGCTGAACGCGCACATCGAGGAGATGTACACCGGGCACGCCCTGGTGAAGGTGTTCGGCCGGCAGGAGGAGTCGGCGAAGCAGTTCGCCGAGCAGAACGACGCGCTGTACGAGGCCGGGTTCCGGGCGCAGTTCAACAGCGGGGTCATGCAGCCGCTGATGTTCTTCGTGTCGAACCTCAACTACGTGCTGGTCGCGGTCGTCGGCGGGCTGCGGGTCGCCTCGGGCTCGCTGTCCATCGGTGATGTGCAGGCCTTCGTCCAGTACTCGCGGCAGTTCTCCATGCCGCTGACGCAGGTCGCCTCCATGGCGAACCTGGTGCAGTCGGGTGTCGCCTCGGCAGAGCGGGTCTTCGAAGTGCTGGACGCGGAGGAGCAGAGTGCCGATCCCGTGCCGGGGGTGCGGCCGGAGACCCTGCGCGGACAGGTGGCGCTGGAGCACGTGTCGTTCCGCTACGACCCCGACAAGCCGTTGATCGAGGACCTGTCGCTGAAGGTCGAGCCCGGGCAGACGGTCGCCATCGTCGGCCCGACGGGCGCCGGCAAGACGACGCTGGTGAACCTGCTGATGCGGTTCTACGACGTCACCGCCGGGCGCATCACCCTCGACGGGGTCGACATCGCGCGGATGTCCCGGGACGAACTGCGCGCCGGGATCGGCATGGTGCTCCAGGACACGTGGCTGTTCGGCGGCACGATCGCGGAGAACATCGCGTACGGGGCCGCCCGGGACGTCACGCGCGGGGAGATCGAGGAGGCGGCCCGGGCCGCGCACGCGGACCGGTTCATCCGTACGCTGCCGGACGGGTACGACACGGTGATCGACGACGAGGGGTCGGGGGTCAGCGCGGGTGAGAAGCAGCTGATCACCATCGCCCGGGCGTTTCTGTCCGAACCAGTGATCCTGGTGCTCGACGAGGCGACGAGCTCGGTCGACACGCGTACGGAGGTGCTCATCCAGAAGGCGATGGCCAAACTGGCGCACGGACGTACCTCGTTCGTCATCGCGCACCGGCTGTCGACGATCCGGGACGCGGACACGATTCTGGTGATGGAGAACGGGGCGATCGTGGAACAGGGCACGCACGAGGAGCTGCTGGCGGCGGGCGGGGCCTATGCCCGGCTGTACAAGGCGCAGTTCGCGCAGGCGGTGGCCGAGGTGGACTGAGGGGTTGTCCCGGCGCCGGGGTGCCGCTGCGCGCACCCTCCCCCAAGCTCTCGGCTCCGCTCGAGCAGGGGGACCCCCATCGCCCCAGCGGCACGACTGCCCGCAGCTCGGCCCGCGTCAGCGGCACCCGGCGCTCAGTCCAGGTAGCCCCTCAGCTGGTCCGCGAAGGCGTGGTCGCGGAGTTTGTTCAGGGTCTTCGACTCGATCTGCCGTATGCGTTCCCTGGTGACGCCGAAGATGCGGCCGATCTCCTCCAGCGTGCGGGGGCGGCCGTCGGCGAGGCCGTAGCGGAGCTGGACGACCTTGCGCTCCCGCTCCCCCAGGGTCGACAGGACCGCTTCCAGGTGCTCCTTGAGGAGGAGGAACGCGGCGGATTCGACGGGGCTGGTGGCGTCGCCGTCCTCGATGAGGTCGCCGAGGGCGACGTCGTCCTCCTCGCCCACGGGCGCGTGCAGCGACACCGGCTCCTGGGCCAGGCGCAGCACCTCCCTGACGCGCTCCGGGGGCAGGTCGAGGTGGGCGGCGACCTCTTCCGGCGTCGGTTCGTACCCCCGCTCCTGGAGCATGCGGCGCTGGACGCGCACGACCCGGTTGATGAGCTCCACGACGTGCACGGGGACCCGGATGGTGCGGGCCTGGTCGGCCAGGGCGCGGGACATGGCCTGGCGGATCCACCAGGTGGCGTAGGTGGAGAACTTGTAGCCGCGGGCGTAGTCGAACTTCTCGACGGCCCGGATGAGCCCGAGGTTGCCCTCCTGGACGAGGTCGAGCATGGTCAGCCCGCGCCCGACGTAGCGCTTGGCGACGGAGACGACCAGGCGCAGGTTGGCCTCGATGAGCCGGCGCTTGGCCATCCGGCCCATGACGACGAGCCGGTCGAGGTCCAGCGCCAGCTGGCTGTCCAGGTCGGGGGCGAGCCGCAGCTTCTCCTCGGCGAACAGGCCGGCCTCGACGCGGCGGGCGAGTTCGACCTCCTCGGCGGCGGTCAGCAGGGGGATACGGCCGATCTCCCGCAGGTACTGGCGGAACAGGTCCGAGGAGGGGCCGCCGGTGTCGGGGCGGGCCGGCGGCGGTTCGACGGCTTCGGGAGCCTCGGCCGTCTCGATGACCTCGGCGGGCGGCTCCTCCGGTTCCGTCTCGGGGCGGAGCACGACGCGGCCCTGCGCCGGAACCGCGGGGAGGACATCGTCCTCCGCGTCCGGTGCGGTGCCGTCGGCGCCGAGGGCGCTGCTGACGTCGGTCTGGGTGAGGGTCTGGGTCTGCACGGGGGCGACCTCCAGGATGATCGCTGCCGAGGCGGGCGGCAGCGGTACTTCGGGGGCGGAGTCGGCGGCCTCGCCGCTGTCCGTCCCGTACGCGATGAGCGGAACCGCGGGGGTGTGGGACCCGTCGGGGACGGATCGGCCGCGCTCCGAGGACTCAGGCACCGGAACCCAGTGTGGGGTAAGACACATCGTCGCCACGAGGGGCGTGCGATGACTTTTTGCTTCCGGTCCGTGACCGCGCGGTGACGTCAGAGCGCGGCGGCGCCGTGTTCCCGGAGGGCCTGGTCGTACTGCTGGAGGACCCAGAGTTCGTTCTGCACGGCGGCCAGCTGGGCCGGGTCGCCGTGGCTGCCGAGGCGGGTGAGCTGGCTCTGGATGTCGCGGATGCGGCGCTCGACGGCGCGGCGGCGGACGGTGACCAACTGGGCGCCCGCGTAGGTCTCGTCGACGCCCTTCACGCCCTTGTGCAGCAGGATCGCCTCGACGGCCAGTTCCGTCACCATCGCGCGCACCGCGTCGTCCGGGGCGGCCTCACGGACCTTGACCAGGTAGTCCTGGGGGTCCACGACGCCCAGTTCGGCGCCGCCGGCGTCCATGATGGCCTGGCGTACGGCGGCGTAGGGCGGGGCGGTGAACTCGTCGACGCCGTACGCGTCGAAGGCCGGGGAAACCAACTCGGGGCGCTGGAGGGCGAGTTTGAGGAGCTCTCGTTCGGTGGCGTAGACGGGGTTGCGGAGGTTGAGGGCCGGGCCTCGGGGGGCGGCGGACGGCTGGGCGGAGACGTACTGCTGCGATCCGTGCTGGTGCCGGTCCGGGGCCGGGCCCTTGCCGCCGCGGTCGCGGGCCCAGCGGGCCAGCTGCGCCACGCGCTTGACCACGAACTGCGTGTCGAGGATGCCGAGCATGCCGGCGAGCTGGACGGCGACCTCGTGCTGGGCGCCGCTGTTCTTGATGCGGGCGACGATCGGGGCCGCCTCGTCCAGGGCGGCGGCGCGGCCCGCGGGGGTGTCGAGGTCGTAGCGGACGACGATCTGGCGGAGGGCGAACTCGAAGAGGGGCGTGCGCGGTTCGACCAAATCCGCCACCGCCTCGTCGCCCTTGGCGAGGCGCAGGTCACAGGGGTCCATGCCGTCGGGGGCGATGGCGATGTACGTCTCGGCCGCGAACTTCTGGTCGTCCTCGAACGCGCGCAGGGCCGCCTTCTGGCCGGCCGCGTCGCCGTCGAAGGTGAAGATGACGCGGGCCGAGCCGTTGTCCATCAGCAGGCGGCGGAGGATCTTGATGTGGTCGCCGCCGAAGGCCGTGCCACAGGTGGCGATGGCGGTCGTGACGCCGGCCAGATGGCAGGCCATCACATCCGTGTAGCCCTCGACCACGACCGCGCGGGACGTCTTCGCGATCTCCTTCTTCGCCAGGTCGATGCCGTAGAGGACCTGGGACTTCCGGTAGATCGCCGTGTCGGGCGTGTTGAGGTATTTGGGGCCGTTGTCCGCCTCGTACAGTTTGCGGGCGCCGAAGCCGACGACGTCGCCGCCGATGTCGCGGATGGGCCACATCAGGCGGCCGCGGAACCGGTCGATGGGGCCGCGGCGGCCCTCCTGGGCGAGGCCGGAGAGGATGATCTCCTTGTCCGAGAAGCCCTTGCCGCGCAGATAGCGCGTCAGGTGGTCCCAGCCCTGGGGGCTGTAGCCGACGCCGAAGTGGACGGCGGCGGCCTGGTCGAAACCGCGCTCGGCGAGGAAGACCCGGCCGGTGTCGGCCTCGGGGGAGGTCGCGAGCTGTTCCGCGTACCACTCGGCCGCGATCTTGTGGGCCTCGACCAGGCGGATGCGCTCGCCGCGCTGGTGGGAGGGGTTGTACCCGCCCTCCTCGTAGCGCAGGGTGATGCCCGCCTGGCCGGCCAGGCGCTCGACCGCCTCCGAGAAGGAAAGGTGGTCGATCTTCATCACGAACGTGATGGTGTCGCCGCCCTCCTGGCAGCCGAAGCAGTGGAACAGGCCCTTGCTCGGGCTGACCTGGAAGGACGGTGACTTCTCGTCGTGGAACGGGCAGAGACCCTTGAGGTTGCCGCCGCCCGCGCCCCGCAGCTGGAGGTACTCGGACACGACGGCGTCGATCGGGACCGCGTCCCGTACCGCCTTCACGTCCTCGTCGTTGATCCGTCCTGCCACGCGTGAATTCTACGGGGCAGAACCGACACCCCTGACGGCTACGAGGCGAGGCTGTCCAGCGGCACGTGCGGATCCGCCAGGGCCTCCGTGGTCACCCGGGCCTTCGAGCGGATCAGCTGCTGGATCTTGTCTGTGACGTCCCACACGTTCACGTTCATCCCGGCCAGCACCCGGCCCTCCTTCACCCAGAAGGCGATGAACTCGCGCCGGCTCGCGTCCCCCGGATCACCACCTGGTCGTACGTCCCCGGCGGCGCCCAGCCCGAGTACTCCATGCCGAGGTCGTACTGGTCGGAGAAGAAGTAGGGCATGCGGTCGTACGCCACGTCCCGGCCGAGCATGCAGCGGGCCGCCGCCGGGCCGCCGTTCAGCGCGTTGGCCCAGTGCTCCACCCGCATGCTGGTCTCGAAGAGGGCGTGGTGGAAGGAGGCCACGTCGCCGGCCGCGTAGATGTCGGGGTCGGAGGTGCGCAGCCGCTCGTCGACCACGACGCCGCCGCCCTGCGCCGGGCCGGCGATCTCCAGCCCGGCCGCCTCCGCGAGAGCGACCCGTGGGGCCGCGCCGATCGCGGCCAGGACGTCGTGCGCCGGGTGTTCGTCGCCGTCGTCGGTGCGGGCCGCGAGGACCATGCCGTCCTGGCCGACGATCTCGGTGAGCCGGGTGCCGAAGTGGAAGCGGACGCCGTGGTCACGGTGCAGGTCGGCGAAGAGCTGGCCGAGCTCGGGGCCGAGGACGTGGTGCAGCGGGGTCGGCCCGTGCTCCACGACGGTGACCTCCGCGCCGTACTCGCGGGCCGCCGCCGCGACCTCCAGGCCGATCCAGCCGGCGCCCGCGATCACGAGGTGGCCGTTGTCACGGCCGAGGTTGGTCAGCACGTGCTTGAGGCGCTCGGCGTGGGCGAGGCGGCGCAGGTGGTGGACGCCGGCCAGGCCGGTACCCGGGATGTCGAGGCGGCGGGGCTCGGCGCCGGTCGCCAGGAGCAGCTTGTCGTAACGGACGACGGTGCCGTCCTCGCCGAAGTGGACCGTCTTGGCCGTACGGTCGATCTCGTCGACGGTCTGGCCGAGGTGCAACTCGATGTCGTTCGCCGCGTACCAGGCGGGCTCGTGCACGAAGACGCTGTCGCGTTCCTCCTTTCCGAGGAGGTAGCCCTTGGACAGCGGCGGGCGCTCGTAGGGGTGGTCGCGTTCGTCGCAGATCAGTATCACCCGGCCGGTGAAGCCCTCCGCCCGGAGCGTCTCGGCCGCCTTGGCGCCGGCGAGTCCGCCTCCGACGATGACGAATGTCTGATCCGCGTCGACCACTTGGTTCCTCCTCGTAAGGGTGTCGCCACTTGCGAGCGTCCCGCACGGAGCGTGATGCGGGAAGAGGGAGTGACCCGATCAGGCCACGGAGGGTCACCATCGGGCGTTCCGTGGTCCCCTGCTTCCCGGGCGTTGTCCCCTGTTTTCCCTCAGTTCTCACTTCAGTCTCATGCGTGCCTTGTCAGACGGGCGTGAAGCGACCGGGCGGAGGTGTCGGTGAGAGAGGAGATCTGGTCGACGATCACCCGCTTACGGGCCCGGTCGTCCGGCGCCCGGTCGAACAGGGCGCGGAACTGCGGGTCCAGGCCGTCCGGGGCGCGGGCCGTGAGCGCCTCGGCCAGTGCGGCGACGACGACGCGCTGGTCGGCGCGCAGGCGTTCCTGCTCGGCGCGCTGCATGACGTAGAGGTCGGCGACGGCCTTGAGGACCGCGCACTCCATGCGGGTCTCGCGCGGGACGACCAGTTCGGCGGCGTACCGGGTGAGCCGTCCGGTGCCGTACGCGGCGCGGGTCGCGCTCTCGGCGGCCAGGCAGAAGCGGCCGATGAGCTGGCTGGTGGCGTCCTTCAGCCGGGCCTGGGCGACGGCGGTGCCGTCGTAGCCGTGCGGCCACCACTCCTGGGCGAGGAGCCGGTCCAGGGCCTCGGCGAGTTCGGCGGGGTCGGTGTCCGCCGGTACGTACCGGCCGAGGGCGACCCGGAAGACGTCCTGCCGTTCGGGTTCCGCGTGCAGGCAGTTCGGGTCGATGTGGCCGGCGTGCAGGCCGTCCTCCACGTCGTGCACCGAGTAGGCCACGTCGTCGGACCAGTCCATGACCTGCGCCTCGAAGCAGGTGCGGGTGCCGGGGGCGCCCTTGCGGACCCAGTCGAAGACCGGGAGGTCGTCCTCGTACACACCGAACTTGTTCGACGCCGGGTCGGTGGGGTGGGCGCCTCGGGACCAGGGGTACTTGGTGGCGGCGTCGAGGGCGGCGCGGGTCAGGTTGAGGCCGACGGAGCCTTCGGGGGTGAACCGTTTGGGCTCGATGCGGGTGAGGAGTCTGAGGGACTGGGCGTTGCCCTCGAAGCCGCCGCAGTCCGCCGCGAACTCGTTGAGGGCCTGTTCGCCGTTGTGGCCGAAGGGCGGGTGGCCGAGGTCGTGGGAGAGGCAGGCGGCTTCCACGAGGTCGGGGTCGCAGCCGAGGGCCGCGCCCAGCTCGCGGCCGACCTGGGCGCATTCGAGGGAGTGGGTGAGGCGGGTGCGGGGGCTGGCGTCCCAGGCCGGGCCCAGGGTGCCGGGCGTTACCACTTGGGTTTTGCCGGCGAGGCGTCGTAGGGCGGCGGAGTGGAGGACTCGGGCTCGGTCGCGTTGGAAGGCGGTGCGGCCGGGGCGTTTGTCTGGTTCCGGGGCCCAGCGGTCGACTGACGTCGGGTCGTAGGCCGGGGGGTTTTGTGGGGTGCCTGCCATGTGTCGACAGTACGGGCATGGGTGTGCTGTGCGCCTGAGCGTTTGCCGGGTTCGGTTGTGTGGCGGGTGCGGGTTTGGGTGCGGCTGGTCGCGCAGTTCCCCGCGGCCCCTTAGGTCAGTGCACTGCCCCGTGTTCTAAGCCGAGGCCAATTCGGGCACGGCCGTCGAGGCCGCCGTCAACGCCTCGTCGTAGCGGTGGAGGAGGAGGTGGGCCATGGACGGGTGCGTGCCGAGGGGGGCCGCGGCGATCCAGGGGGCCGCCTGGGCGCACTCCGTGGCGAAGCGGCCCGGGGCCGTGAAGTAGGAGGCCAGGGCTATGTGGTGGCGGCCCCTGGCGAGGAGAGTGCGGACGGCCGTGTCGACCGTGGGGGTCGCGGCGGAGGCGTAGGCGGGGATGACGGGGACACCCAGGCGGGCCGCGAGGAGGTGGGCCGTGCGGCCGGTGTCCGTCTTGGCGTCCGGGTCGCGGGAGCCGGCCGCGGAGAGGACGACGGCGCTGGTGCGGCGGGTCGCCTCATCCATATGAGTGGGCCAGCCGGCCTCCGTCAGGCGGGCCTGGAGGGCGTCCACCAGGAGGGGGTGCGGGCCCAGGGGGGCCGCCACGTGGGTGCGGGCCGGGGAGGCCGCCGCCATCTCGGGGATGTCCTGCTTGACGTGGTAGCCGCGGCTGAGGAGGAGGGGGACCAGGACCGCCTCCGTGTCTCCCAGGGCGGCGAGCGTGTCGGGGAGCAGGGGGGCGTTCAGTTCGATGTGCCCGAGGCGCACGGGCAGGTCGGGGCGCCGCGCGCGGACGCGGTCCAGGAGCGCGCGTACGGTGCTCAGCGCACGGGGGTCGCGGCTGCCGTGCGCCACGACCACGAGGGCGGGCGGGGCCGGGCGGCGCGTGGCGGGCGGCGGGACGAGGCTGAGCTGGCTGGGCATGCAACCGATGGTCGCCGCCGCACGTTGCCGTCCCGTTGCGTGGGCGTCACGGGTGTTTACCGGCGGTTCACGATGCGGGACAGTCGGGGTGTGAGGCCGTTTGACCTGGGGTTTCCATGTAGCGAGTGAAGCTGGTCACCAGTACGCGGATGAACCGGGCGGCCCGAGCGGGCGTCCCTGACTGTCGAGGGGCCGACCTTGGGAGGGACCGTCCGATGCGTCTTGAGGCGTTCCGCAGACCGCGACTGCCGCGTACCCGGCGAGGGCAGCGGCGGCTCGTGCAGGCCGTGATGGCCGGGTGCGTGCTCGCGCTGCTTCCGGCGACCTGGATGTACGTGGCCGCGGGTGACCGGCTGCGGACGGCGGCGGACGTGCCGCGTACCGATGTGGCCGTGGTGTTCGGTGCCGGGTTGTGGGCCGGGGAGCCGTCGCCGTACCTCGCGCACCGGCTGGACGCGGCGGCCGAGCTGTACCGGGAGGGGCGGGTCGAGGTGGTGCTCGTCACCGGGGACAACAGCCGCGAGGACTACGACGAGCCGGACGCGATGCGTGTGTACCTGACGCGGCACGGGGTGCCCGACGGGCGGATCGTCAGCGACTACGCGGGGTTCGACACCTGGGACTCCTGCGTGCGCGCGAAGAGGATCTTCGGGGTGGACGAGGCCGTGCTGATCAGCCAGGGTTTCCACATCCGGCGGGCGGTGGCTCTGTGCCAGGCGGCGGGGGTCGAGTCGTACGGGGTGGGGGTGGACGCCGTGCATGACGCGACCTGGTACTACGGGGGTGCGCGGGAGATCCTCGCCGCCGGGAAGGCGGCTCTGGACGCGGTGTTCCGGCCGGATCCCCGGTTCCTCGGGCCCCGGGAGCCGGGCGTGGAACGGGCGTTGGCCACGGCCGAAGAGTCTGTCGGATGAGGCCGGACTTTCTCCCCTTCCGGGCTGGTCGCGCTGCTGACCGGGACGGCCGCCATGGGGACCGCCTCGGCGCAACCCGCGGCCGCCGCGCCGGTCAAGGCCATGGAGCCGGGCTGCGCCAAGCTCGGCAACCACGGCCCCGGGTGGGCGGACATCCACAACGTGTGCGGGCACACCATCTCCGCCGGCGTGGAAGTCGACGGCTGGGACCAGTCGTGCATCCGGATCTGCCCTACGGGATCGGCAGGATCGGTCTTGAGGCGGGCGAAACCCGTACTACGCGCACGAGTGCTGACCGGGTCCGTGTCCTGACCGGACACAGCCCCTGAACGTGGCCGGGGGGCGGGAGCGCGACCGGCGCGCTCCGCGCGTCCCGCCCCCGGCTGTCAGAGCCCGCGGAAGGCTGGTGGGCGCTTCTGAAGGAACGCCGTCATCCCCTCCTTCTGGTCGTCGGTGGCGAACAGGGCGTGGAAGACGCGGCGTTCGAAGCGGAGGCCGTCCCGCAGGCCCGTCTCCAGGGCCCGGTCGACGCACTCGCGGGCCGCCCTGGCCGCCGTACGGCCGTACGAGGCGATGGCCGCCGCCGCTTCCAGGGCCTCGGCGAGGACCCGGTCGTCGGGGACCACGCGGGAGACCAAGCCGCAGCGCTCGGCCTCCCGGGCGTCCATCGTGCGGCCGGTGAGCACCAGGTCCATGGCCTTGGCGCGGCCCACCAGGCGGGTCAGGCGCTGAGTGCCGCCGATGCCGGGTATGACGCCCAGCTTGATCTCCGGCTGGCCGAAGAGGGCCGACTCGCCCGCGACGACCAGGTCGCACATCATGGCCAGCTCACAGCCGCCGCCGAGCGCGTAGCCGTTCACGGCGGCGATCTTCGGGGTGTGCAGGTCCGCGAAGTGTTCCCAGGCCGCGAAGTAGTCCTCGGACATCATGTCCACGGCCGACTTACCGGCCATCTCCCTGATGTCCGCGCCGGCCGCGAAGACCTTCTCCGAGCCGGTGACGACGAAGCAGCCCACCTCCGGGTCGTGGTCCAACGGGCCGAGGAGGTCGAGGAGTTCGGCGAGCAGCTCGGAGCTGAGCGCGTTCAGGGCGTGCGGGCGGTGCAGGCGGACGGTCACCACGCGGCCGTCCCGTTCGGCTTTCAGGTGGTTCATCTTCCCTCCCTTGAAGGTGGGTCACGAGTCCCAGATCGCGCCGTACGCCGGAACGCCGCGCCGTTCCAGACCGTGCACCACCTGCCAGGTCAGCCGCTTGTTGGAGATGCAGATGACCGCCTCCGCACCGAAGTCGCGGTACGCGGCGTGGGCGAGCCGCACCATGTCGGGCTTGCCGTGCCGGGAGGTGTCCCAGATCAGGGCGTGCGGCTGGACGGCGATGATCTCGTCGACGAGGGCGTCGCCGTAGGTGGCGCGGGGGTCGCGGGCCGCCCAGACCAGGCGCGAGGGGACCTGGGCGGCGAGCAGGTGGGGCAGGCAGGGGCCGATGCCGCTGCCGGTCGCGACGTAGACCACCTTGCGGAACAGGACCTCGATGTTGGCGACTCCGGCCGTGGTGATGCCCTTCACCCACACGCGCGACGGCTGGTCGTCGATGAAGGAGCCGGTCCAGTCACCGGCGCGGGAGATGGTGAGCCGGAAGCCGGAGCGGCCGGGGGCGGGGACGTTGGCGAAGGAGTGCCACTCCTTCAGCGGGCTGCGGCTGATCGCGGTCGAGGAGCCGGCGAAGGGCGTCTCGCCGTAGTCGAAGCGGGCCAGCGCCACGTGCGGGGAGGGGCGTTCGACGCGGACGTCCACCTTGCGCAGCCGCAGCCAGGGCAGGGCCACGCTGAAGGTGACGACGGCGAGGACCGCGAGCGGCACCGGTCCCTGGCCGGACAGCAGGGTGTGGGTCCACAAGAGCGCGAGGCCGCTCCAGCCGCCGAAGCGGTGGATCTTCTCGAAGTGGTCGTGGTGGCGGGAGCGGAAGGCCGGCAGCGCGGTGGCGACGATCAGGGCGAGGAGCGCGACCAGGGTCCAGCTCACCGTGATCAGCGGCACGTCCGTTCCGGCGCGGGTCACCGCGACCGTCAGGGCCAGGAACCAGGCCGCCCCGGCCAGCGCCCCGCCCACGTGCAGCCCGCCGAAGTGGTACACCTTGCCGAGCGTCCAGCGGACCTTCAGCGGCCAGCTCACCGGGGCCGAAGTCGCCAGCCGGAACAGGAGATTGACGACGTACTGCTGGCGTACGAGGACGGCGAGGGCGAGGTTGGCGAGGGCCGCGTGCCCGAGGGTGTGCGTGGCCAGGGGGCCGGCGGCCCACAGGAACGCCGCGTTGGCCAGGAGCACCAGGGCCGCGAGGCGGTTGTAGTGCATCAGGCGGGGGTGTTTGAGCAGGCGGCGGGCGGCCGGGAGGAGCCGCGGGAGTTCGCCGGTGTCCTGACGCGCCCGGGGCGGGGACGTGGTCATCGGGCCACCGCCAGGCGCTCTTCGAGCATGCCCAGCAGGGCCTGTTTGTCGACCTTGCCGCGGTCGGTCTCGGGCAGGAACGCGAGGGGCAGGATCTGCTCGGGGACGCAGTAGTAGGGCAGGGAGTCGGCGACCGCGCGGCGGGCCGTGTCCGGGTCGACGTCGGCCGGGCAGACGAAGGACACCAAGGTGCGGGCGTCGCGTTTCAGGGTGACGGCGCGGGTGCAGCCGGCGGCCGTCTCCAGGACGGCGGAGACGGAGTCCAGCTCGACGCGGAAGCCGCGCACCTTGACCTGGTCGTCGGTGCGGCCGAGGTGTTCGAGCTCACCGCCGGGTGTCCAGCGGCCGAGGTCCCGGGTACGGAACATGCGGCGGCCGCCGCCGAGGAAGGGGTCGGGGGCGTAGCGCTCGGCGTTGAGGGCGTCGTCGCCGAGGTAGCCCGCGGAGACGCAGTCGCCGCCCGCCCACATCTCGCCGGGCTCGCCGACGGGCAGGGGCCGCCGGTCGGCGTCGAGGACGTAGACCGTGTTGTTGGGGGTGGGGCGGCCGATGGTGAGCAGCGGGGCGGCCGGGTCGTGGCGGCTCATCGTGTTGACGATCGTGGTCTCCGTCGGGCCGCAGCAGTTGTGGAAGACGGACTGCCGGGCCCAGCGGTCGGCCAGCGGGCGCGGGCAGGGCTCCCCCGCGACGGCGACCGTGCGCACGCGCGGGCAGGCGGCGGGGTCGAGGCCGGACAGCACGGTCGGGGTGGCGATCAGCACGTCGGCGGTTTGGGCCGCCGCGGCGATGTCCTTGCCGCGGATGACGAGGGTGCCACCGTGGGCGAGGCAGCCCAGGATCTCCCAGGCGGCCATGTCGAAGGCGATGTTGAGGAGCTGGGCGACCCGGTCGCCGGGGCGGATGCCGAGGCCGCCCGGCTCGGTGAGCAGGAGGTTGGCGACGTTGCGGTGGGTGACCTTCACGCCGTTGGGGCGGCCGGTGGTGCCGGAGGTGAACAGGACGTAAGCGCCGTCGTCGCCGGTGACGCGCGGGCGCGGGGCCGGGGCGCAGGGCAGCGGCTCGTCGAGTGCGAGCAGCAGATGGCCGTCCGGCAGGGGCACGCGGTGGGCGTGTTCGGCGACCGTGAGGACGACCCGGGTCCGGGCGGTGCGGATGACGTGGGTGAGCTGGGCCGGGGGTGCGAGGCCGATGTCCTGGGGGACGTAGGCGGCGCCGGCCTTCAGGATGCCGAGCAGGCCGACGAGCATCGGGATCGAGCGGCGGACGAACAGGCCGACGTGGTCGCCGGGGCGTACGCCCTCGCGGACGAGGCGGGCGGCGAGGGCGTCGGCGTACCGGTCGAGCTCGCCGTAGGTGAGGTGCGCGCCCTGGTGTTCGGCGGCCACGGCGTGCGGGGCGGCCGCGGCGTGCCGGGCGACGGCATGGTGCAGGAGCGGGTCGGGGACGGGAACGGTGGGGCCCCGGCCGTACTGCCGGAACAGCTGCCGGTCATGGGGGGTCAGATGGCGCAGAGGCATGATCGGTTGGCCTCCTGGCTGTTTCGAGGGATCGGATGGCCACAGGCGGCGGAGCCGCAGGTGGATGCAGCCGTGAGCGGCGGGCCTGCCCGGGGGTCGAACGCCGTGCGGAGTCGTGCGAGCGCTGCGCGTAGCGAGAGCGTAGTGGCCCTGCTTCAACCCTCAACTAGGTCGGATCGGCCAAGAAGGGAACGCAATGAGCCACATGTTCCGTTTTTCGTCACATGGGCAACGTCCGTGCCGGTCGGCGGCGACGTAGAGGTGGGCAGGCGTGTGCCTCACGCGGGCCGGGCGGCGGCGGGGAGGTTGCCGTCCCTGCCGCGTAACAGGGAACCGTCCCGGGCGTAACACGGCCGAAGCACGCTGAAGGGTATGCAGACCACCGCCACGCCCACGCACTGCCCGTACTGCGCCTTGCAGTGCGGGATGAACCTGACGCCCACGCCGGACGGGACCGTCGAGGTGAGCGAGCGTACGGACTTCCCGGTGAACCGGGGCGCGCTGTGCGGCAAGGGCCGTACGGCACCGGCGGTGCTGGCCTCGAACGTGCGCCTGACCTCACCGCTGGTGCGCGAGGGGGGCACGCTGGTGCCGGCCTCCTGGGATGAGGCGCTGGACCGGATCGCCGAGGGGCTGCGCCGGACGCGCGCGGAGTACGGGCCGGACGGGGTCGGTGTGTTCGGCGGGGGCGGTCTGACGAACGAGAAGGCGTACACGCTCGGCAAGTTCGCGCGGGTCGTGCTCGGCACGTCCCAGATCGACTACAACGGCCGTTTCTGCATGTCGTCGGCGGCGGCGGCCGGTATCAAGGCCTTCGGTCTGGACCGCGGGCTGCCCTTCCCTCTGGAGGACATCCCGAAGACCGGCTGCGTGATCCTGGTCGGCTCGAACCTCGCGGAGACCATGCCGCCGTCCCTGCGTTTCCTCACCGAGCTGAAGGAGAACGGCGGCACGCTGGTCGTCATCGACCCGCGCCGCACGAAGACCGCCGAGCAGGCGGACCTGCACCTGGCGCCCCGGCCGGGCACGGACCTGGCGCTCGCCCTGGGCCTGCTGCACCTGGTGATCGCCGAGGGGCGGGTGGACGAGGAGTACGTCCGGGAGCGGACCGTGGGCTGGGAGGACGCCAGGGCAGCCGCGATGGCGCACTGGCCGGAGTACGTGGAACGGATCACGGGGGTGTCCGTGCCCCAACTGCGGGAGACCGTGCGGCTGTTCTGCGAGCCCGAGGCCGCGATGGTGCTCACAGCACGCGGGCCCGAGCAGCAGTCCAAGGGCACCGACACGGTGGGCGCGTGGATCAACCTGTGCCTGGCGACCGGCCGGGCGGGCCGCCCGCTGTCCGGGTACGGCTGCCTGACCGGGCAGGGCAACGGGCAGGGCGGCCGCGAACACGGCCAGAAGGCCGACCAGTTGCCGGGTTACCGCAAGCTCGACGACCCGGCGGCGCGGCGGCATGTCGCCGACGTGTGGGGCGTGGACCCGGACAGCCTTCCCGGCCCGGGGCGCAGCGCCTACGAGCTGCTGGACGCGCTGGGCACGGACATCAAGTCCCTGCTGCTCATGGCGTCCAACCCGGTGGTGTCGGCGCCCCGTGCCGCGCACATCGAGGAGCGCATCAAGTCCCTGGACTTCCTGGCCGTCTGTGACGTGGTCCTCTCGGAGACGGCGGCGCTAGCGGATGTGGTCCTGCCGGTCACCCAGTGGGCCGAGGAGACGGGCACGACGACCAACCTGGAGGGCCGCGTACTGCTGCGGCGCCAGGCCATCACCCCGCCCGCGGGCATCCGCAGCGACCTCGAGGTCATGCACGAGCTGGCCGCGCGCCTGGGCGTGGAGAAGGGGTTCCCGACCGACCCGGAGGAGATCTTCGAGGAACTCCGCCGGGCGAGCGCGGGCGGCCCCGCGGACTACTCGGGCATCACGTACCGCAGGCTGGTGGAGGAGAACGGGGTGTTCTGGCCTTGTCCGGCGGTGGAGCCGGAGGGCCTGACGGGGGACCAGGACGGGGAGGGTGGCCCTGGCGCGCGACGGGGCGCGGCGGGCCGCCCGGCCTCCACGAAAGACACGACGATCTCCACGGGAGACACGACGACCTCCTCGGGAGACACGGCGGACCGTGCCCACCCCGGCACCCCACGGCTCTTCCTCGACCGTTTCGCCACTCCCGACGGACGTGCCCGCTTCGTCCCCGTCTCACACCGGGCCATCGCCGAGGAACCGGACGACGAGTACCCCGTGCTGCTCACCACCGGGCGGGTCGTGGCGCAGTACCAGTCCGGGGCGCAGACCCGGCGGGTGGCGGAGCTGAACGCCGCCGCGCCCGGGCCGTTCGTGGAACTGCATCCGCGGCTGGCGGCCCGGCTCGGGGCGGCCGAGGGCGATCCGGTGGCCGTCGTGTCCCGGCGGGGCCGGGCCGTGGCGCCCGCCCGGATCACGGACGCCATCCGCCCCGACACGGTCTTCATGCCGTTCCACTGGCCGGGCGAGGGCCGCGCCAACTCCCTCACCAACCCCGCGCTCGACCCGACCTCCCGGATGCCGGAGTTCAAGGCGTGCGCGGTGCGGCTGGAGGCGGTGCGGCCCTGAGTTCCGTACTGGTGCGGCTCATTTCACGTTGACCGCGCTCCAGGCCGCCGCCACGGCCTTCTGCTCCGTGCTGCCGCTGCCGTAGAGGTCCTTCGCCGCGTTCAGGGTCGCCGTACGGGCGCCCGCGTAGTCCGTCGAGGACGTCATGTAGACCGTCAGGGCGCGGTACCAGATCTTGCCCAGCTTGCCCCGGCCGATGCCGTTCACCGTGGAGCCGTCGCAGGACGGGGAGTCGTGTGCGACGCCGTTGATCGTCTTGGCGCCGCTGCCCTCGGCGAGCAGGTACGCGAAGTGGTTGCCGACGCCCGAGGAGTAGTGCACGTCGAGGTCGGCCAGCCCCTCGCTCCAGCAGTCGGCGGACTTCCCGTCCTTCGACGGCTTGTCCATGAACCGCAGGGCCTCCCGCCCGAGGCCGGAACGGACGACCTTCTCGCCGAGCAGCCAGTCACCCGGGTCCTCGGCGTTGTCCGCGTAGAACTCCACCAGCGTGCCGAAGATGTCCGACGTCGCCTCGTTCAGGCCGCCGGACTCGCCCGAGTACGTCAGCGCCGCCGTCTTCGACGTCACGCCGTGGGACATCTCGTGCCCGGCCACGTCCAGCGACACCAGCGGTCCGAGCTGCTTGCCGTCGCCGTCGCCGTACGTCATGCAGAAGCAGTTGTCGTCCCAGAAGGCGTTGTTGTAGTCCTTGCCGTAGTGGACGCGGTTGTAGGAGCCCTTGCCGTCGCCGGCGATGCCGTTGCGGCCGTGCAGGTTCTTGAAGTAGTCCCAGGTGACGTCCGTGCCGTACTGGGCGTCCACCGCCACCGTCGCGCGGTCGGAGGCCGCGCCCGTGCCCCAGTGGTTGTCGGCGTCCGAGAAGACCGTCGCGGGGGCCCGGTTCAGACAAACGGTCAGCAGGCACAGGTCCGTCTTGTTCGCCGCGTCGCCCGTGTACGTGCCGCCCCGCGTCGCGTCCCTGAGCTGGTACGACGACCCGGACTTCGTCGTCTCCAGCGCAACCGTGCCGCCGTAGAGGGACTTCCCGTCGCCCGTCGCCGATTCCAGGGTGTCCCAGGCGTCGATCCGGTCGCCGGTCGTCGCGTCGGTCAGCACCGTGCGCCCGACCGGGTTACCGAGCCCGTCGTGCGCCACCGCGTCGGTCTGCCAGGCCAGCTTCGGGGCGCCGTGCAGCACGTCGACGACCAGCCGGGGCTTGGCGGTCAGCTTCTTCAGGGTCTCGCCGAGGTGCGCGGCGCGCAGCAGGCTCGCGGCGAGGTCGGCGGCCTTCGGGGCGCTCACCTTCGGGGTGACGCTCTCCAGGGAGAGCGCGGACTTCGTCGCCCGGCTCGCGCCGCGGTAGGTGCCGTCCGGGTTCTGATGGAGTACGAAGTCACCGCCCAGGACCGGGAGTCCGTGGTACGTGCGGTCGTAGCGGACGTGCCAGGCTGCCGTCCTCGTCGACGACCGCGTCCCGGACCTTCGTCTCCTGGGCCGGGGTGAGGCCCAGTTCCGCGGCCCGGCCGGCGAGGACCGTCCCGGCACTCTCGATCGCGTCCGACCGGGTCGGCCGGTCCCCAGCCAGGGCGGTCGGTGAGAGCGCGGCGGCCAGCAGGGCGGCGGTGCCGGTGACGGCCACACCTGCGAGGGCGAGACGGGAACCTCGGACGTCACGTATCCGACTCATCGGTCTCCTCATACGGGCGCACCCGGTCGCGTGGGGGTCGACCGGGGGCGGCGTTGATGTTGACCGCGAGTCAAGTCGGCCCGGACATGTCATGTCCATAGGCCCGGTGTGCAGGTGTGTGAGGGTGGAGAATCGTTCCTGTGACCCTCCCCTTCTTCGTCTACGGCACCCTCCACCCCGGCGAGGTCAACCACGATCTCTTCCTGCGCGGCCGCACCCGCTCCGAGGCACCGGGGCGGCTCCCGGGCGCGGTGCTGTACGAGGGGCCGGGCTATCCCTACGCGGTCGAGGAGCCGGGCGGCGGGGTCGTGCGCGGGGAGCTGGTGACCGCGCACCCTCAGGCGTACGCGGAGCTGCTCGCCGAGCTGGACCGGCTGGAGGACTATGTGCCGGGCGACCCGCGCAGCCTGTACGAACGCGTCGAGCGGAAGGTCGTACGCGACGCGGACGGGGCGGCTGTCCGGGCCTGGGTGTACGTCGCCGCGCCCGCCGTCGCCGCACGGCTTCGGACCCGGGGGAGGCCGATCGCGGGCGGGGACTGGCGGCCGCGGGGGTGAGCGCGGGCAGGCAGGAGTGAGGCCGGGGCTCAGCCCGCGTACGGCCGCTTCGCCCTGGCCTCGCGCAAGGCCAGGCCCCACCACACCAGTTGGTCCAGCATGGTCTTGGCCGCCGCGTCCGGGCCGGACGGGTCGTGCAGGGTGCCCGCGTCGTCGAAGGAGGCGCCGGCGTTGTGGAAGGAGACGGTGTCGCGGACCGTCACGGCGTGGAGCTCGGCGAAGACCTGGCGCAGGTGCTCCACGGCGCGCAGGCCGCCGGCCAGTCCGCCGTAGGAGACGAGGGCGACGGGCTTGGCCCGCCACTCGCCGAAGTGCCAGTCGACGAGGTTCTTCAGGCCCGCCGGGAAGGAGTGGTTGTACTCCGGGGTGAGGACCACGAAGGCGTCCGCGCGGGCCAGTTTCGGGGTGACGCCGGACAGCGCGGCGGTCGCCTCCGGAGTCGGTTCGAAGGACGTCGGCAGGTCGACGTCGGCGACGTCCACGACCTCGGCGACCAGGTCGTCCCGGTCCCGGAGGCGGTCGAGGAGCCAGTCGGCGACGACCGGGCCGAAGCGGCCGTGGCGGTTGCTGCCGACGACGAGGGTCACCCGGAGGGGCTCGGTCGCGGGCTGGGCAGCGCTGGGTGCGTTCGTAACGGCTGTGTTCATGCGGCACAGCCTCATAGCTCAACCTTTCTTGAGGTCAAGCCCCGGCGGGCGCGACACCCGGGTCACCCGTTCACACGCGCGCCCCGCGCTTTTCCATGACCCGGCCACTGAACGCCCGTGACCTGCCCAAACGCCGTCGAGAAGCGGCCGGTCCACTGCCCCCTGACACCCATTCACCCCAATTCTGACGACTCATCAGAAAGCGGGGTCGCCCCGCTGCCCGTTACCTCGGAAGGGCAGGTGCACGACCGACCGGCTCGAAGGAGCACCGATGCGACGTACCGCCCGGCCGCTGACCGGTACCGCGCTCGCCGTCGCCGCCGCGGTCCTCGCCGCCGCGCCCGCGTACGGCGCGCCCGCCGGTGACCTGGAGGTGTCCCCGCCCTCGGTCCTCCCGGGCGGACAGGTCACGGTGCACACGGCGGCCTGCGGCGACGGCGGCACGGCGACGGGTGACGCCAGCGCGGTCGGGGCCGGTTCCCTCAGCCTCGCGCCGGGCCCGCACGAGCAGGACGCCACCGGGCGGTTCAAGGTGCCGCCGAGCGCGCAGCCGGGGACGTACGAGATCACGGCGACCTGTACCGGGAGCGGCCGGCGGATCACCGGTGACCTGGTGGTCACGCTGACCACCGACAGCCGGCAGGTCCACCCCCGAGGGAGTGTGAAGACGGGGGTCGGCGGCGCCCTGGGCCCCGATCCCGTACAGACCGCGGCCGGTGTGGCGGCCCTCGCCGTCGCCGCCGCGGGCGGTACCTGGCTCCTGCATCGCCGGGCGAGAGGCGACGGGATCTGACGGACACCCTCCGCTGTCCGTTGCCGGTACCGCATGTCCCCTCCCCCTCCGGGTTCCGACGCCCCTCGCGGCCCGGAGGGGGTACGGGGCGGCCCCGGGACCGGGGTTCGGGGTCGGGGTCCAGGGACCGGGGTTCTTGGGGTGGGTGTTCTGAGGGGTGCGTTCCGGGGTCAGAAACCGGACGGCTATCGGGGCTCAGGAAAGGGTCGGCCATGCGCAGGTTCCCCAGGTACGGCAACGGGTTCGGCAACCCGGCCAACGCCGCCGTGGCGGCCGTCACGGTGTTCGCCCTGTGCTCGGGGGCGTGGCTGCTGCGCAACGGCGCCGAGACGCACGCCCCGCCGCAGCCCTCCGCCTCGCAGGCCCGCGCCGGGCAGGACGGACAGGACGGGCAGGACGGCAGGGCCGGTGAGCGGCCCGCCGTGCCCGCGCTGCCGCCCTCGCCGCCCGACCGCATCCGCATCCCGGCGATCGGGGTGAACGCGCCGCTGACCGGGCTCGGCCTGACGAGGACCGGCAGTCTCGACGCACCGCCGGCCGCTCGCAAGAACCTCGCCGGCTGGTACCAGTCCGGCACCACGCCCGGCGAGCGGGGCACAGCGATCATCGCCGGCCACGTGGACAACGCCGACGGCCCCGCGGTCTTCTACGGCCTCGGTGCCCTGACCAAGGGCAGCACGATCGAGGTGGACCGGCGGGACGGCAGCGTCGCGGTGTTCACCGTGGACGCCGTCGAGGCGTACCCGGCGAAGGACTTCCCCGACGAGAAGGTCTACGGCGCCGCCCGCCGCCCCGAGCTGCGCGTCATCACCTGCGGCGGCGGCTACTCACGCGACACCGGTTACCAGGGGAACGTCGTGGTCTTCGCGCAGCTGACCGGCAGCCGGTGACCCTCCCAGGACGTTGGCCCTCCCCCAGGCCCCCAGCGGTTCCAGTGCCTCGTTCAGGGAGACGCCCCGGGGCGTCAGCGAGTACTCCACGCGCGGCGGCACCTCGTCGTACGCCTCGCGGTGCACCAGCCCGTCGGCCTCCATCTCCCGCAGGTGCGAGGCCAGCACCTTCTCGGTGATCCCCGGCAGCTCGCGGCGCAGCTCGCCGAAGCGGCAGGGCCGCTCGTTCAGCGCCCAGAGGATCAGCACCTTCCACTTGCCGCCGATCACGTCCATCGCCGCGTCGATCCCGCACACGTACGCCCCCGGCCGCCGCCCCGTCGTCCCCATGCCCGAGCCCTCCCCTTCTCCTGCCTGGACCCTTCCCCGGGGGTAACCACCCACTTCGAAGTACGTACTTGAGCAGGCGCTCCCCTCGGACGAGCCTAAACGCCATGAACGACAACGCAGTTGCCTCCCGCACCCCTCTCACCCTCCTCGGCACCGGCGACATGGGCACCGCCCTGGCCCGCGCCTGGCTCGCCGCGGGACACCCGGTGACCGTCTGGAACCGCACCGCCTCCCGCGCCGAACCCCTCGCCGCCGAGGGCGCCACCGTCGCCCGGACCGCCGCCGAGGCGGTGGCGGCGAACCGGCTCGTGGTCGCCTGCCTGCTCGACGACGCCTCCGTGGGCGAGGCCCTCGACGGGGCCGATCTCGCCGGGCGGGACCTGGTGAACCTCACCACGGGCAGCCCCGGCGAGGGCCGCAGCCGCGCCGCCCGGGCCGAAGCGCGCGGCGCCCGCTTCCTGGACGGCGGGATCATGGCCGTCCCGCCGATGATCGGGGCCCCGGAGTCAGGCGGGTACGTCTTCTACAGCGGCTCCCCCGAGCTGTTCGAGGAACACCGGGACACCCTCGCCGTCCCGGCCGCCACCCGCTACGTCGGGACCGACCCGGGCTTCGCCGCGCTGCACGACGTGGCACTGCTCAGCGCGATGAACGGCATGTTCGCGGGTGTCACGCACGCCTTCGCGCTGATCCGCCCGGAGGACATCGCCCCGAAGGACTTCGCGCCGCTGCTCGTGGACTGGCTGACCTCGATGGCCCCGGCCGTGCACCAGAGCGCCGACCAGCTGGAGAGCGGCGACTACGCCGGCAACGTCGTCTCCAACCTCGCCATGCAGGTCGCGGGCAACTCCACGCTGCTGCGCACGGCCGAGGAGCAGCGGGTGAGCCCGCAGCTGCTGACGCCGTACATGGAGCTGATGGAGCGGCGCCTCGCCCAGGGGCACGGCGACGAGGACGGTACGGGGATCGTCGAGCTGCTGGACCTGCGGCGCTGAAACCCGTCTGGTCCTAGGCCACCCACTGCTCGTACGCCAGGTTCCCCACCAGGGCGAACACCACCGTCAGCAGCACGACGCGTACGAAGCCGCTGCCCTGCTTCAGGGCGGTGTGGGCGCCCAGGGTGCCGCCCGCCAGGTTGAACACGGCCATCAGGGCGGCCAGTTTCCACAGGACCGCGCCCTGCCAGGCGAACGTCGCGAGGGCGCCCGCGTTGGTGCAGCAGTTGACGATCTTGGCGGTGGCGGAGGCGGTGACGAGGTCGAGGTGGAGCACGGCGGTGAGGGCGAGGACCAGGAAGGTTCCGGTGCCGGGGCCGATGAGACCGTCGTAGAAGCCGATGCCGAGGCCCGCGAGGCCGATCGCCGCGAAGATCCGGCGCCGGGTGGCCGGGCCGGTCGCGGGGGCCGTGCCGAAGGCGGGCCGCAGGATCACGAAGGCGGCGACCCCGAGCAGTACCACCATGATCACCGGCTTGAGGACCTCGGTGCTCATCCCGGCCGCGAAGAAGGCCCCGGCGGACGATCCGGCGAGGGCGGCCAGCCCGATGCGCACCGCCGTACGCACATCCACCGGGGCTTTGCGGACGTACGTCACCGCCGCGCCCGTCGTGCCCACGATGGCGACCGCCTTGTTGGTGCCCAGGGCGTGCGCGGCGGGCGTCTGCGACGGCAGTCCGAGCAGCAGCACCGGCAGCAGCAGGAGCCCGCCGCCGCCGACCACGGCGTCGATCCACCCGGCCGCGAGAGCCGCGAGACAGAGCACGGCGATCATGGTCAGCGATATGTCGGGCATGATCGGGGAGCCTATGCGACGGCCGTGCGACGACTGTGCGACCCTCCCCTCACAGCCCGCCGTCGCCGCACTCCAGGAACCCTCACACCCACCCCCCGCCCCCGCTGAGGGCAGCGTTCCCGGTGGGAAACAGTCGTGATGCCGCCGGGTAACACCGGCACCGCACGCTCAAGGGCATGACCTCGAATGAGCGTGTGGTGGTGATCGGCACCGGCCTCGCGGGCGTACGGCTCGCCCGGCGGCTCGGTGAGCTCGGCACGCCCGCGTTGCTGATCGGCGAGGAGGAGCACCGGCCGTACAACCGGGTGCTGCTCGCCGAGGTGCTGGCCGGACGTTACAGCCCCGAGGTGATCGCCCTGCCGGCGCCCGCGCAGGTCACGCGCGGCCGGGTCGTCGGCATCGACCGCGACGGGCGGACCGTCGAGTGCGCCGACGGCACGGTGATCGCATACGACCGGCTCGTCCTCGCCACCGGATCCAACCCCGTCCTGCCACCCCTGCGCGGCCTGTTCACCCCCGACCACGTGCTGCCCGAGGGCGTCCACGCCTTCCGGACCATGGACGACTGCCTGGGCCTGTCCAAGGCGGTCCGGCCGGGAGCGCGGGCGGTCGTCATCGGCGGCGGGCTCCTCGGGGTCTCCGCGGCCCGCGCGCTCGCCCTGCGCGGCGCCCAGGTCGTCCTCGCCCAGCAGTCCGAGCGGCTGATGGAGCGCCAGCTCGACCCGGCTGCCTCCAAGCTCGTCAAGCGGCATCTGACCGACCTGGGCGTGGAGGTCCACACCGAGTGCCGCGTACGGGACGTGCGCTGCGTCGGCGGCGCCGTCCGTTCCGTGGAGCTGGCCGACGGGTTCGCGCTCGACGCCGACCTCGTCGTCGTGGCCTGCGGCGTCCGCCCCCGGGTGGGTCTCGCGCAGGCCGCCGGCCTCGACGTCCGCAAGGGCGTCGTCGTCGACGACGAGCTGCGCACCTGCGACCCCTACATCCACGCCATCGGGGACTGCGCCCAGCACGACGGCGTCCTCTACGGCCTCGCCACTCCCGCACTCGAACAGGCCGACGCGCTCGCGGAGCTGCTCGCCGGCAACGCGGACGCCCGCTACACCGGCACCCGCTCCCTGACGCGACTCACGCTGAACGGGCACGACAACCCCTTCGACCTCGCCGCGTTCGGCGAGACCGAGGCGCTCCCGGGCGACGACGTCGTCCAGCTCACCGACGCCACCCGCGGCACCTACCGCAAGGTCGTCGTCCGCGACGACCGCCTGGTCGGCGGGGTCCTCGTCGGCGAACTCGGCACCGTCGGCGCGCTCGCGCGCGCCTGGGAGGGAGCAGAGCCGCTCCCCTCCGACGGCGGCCCGCTGCTCCACCTGCTTACCAATGATGGAGGCTCCTGATGTCCACGGACACCCCCACGATCGTGCTCGTCGGCCATGGCATGGTCGGCCAGCGCTTCCTCGAAGCGCTCGCCGAGCGCGGCCTGACCGCCACGCACCGCGTGGTCGTGCTCTGTGAGGAGCCACGCCCTGCCTACGACCGCGTGCAGCTCACCTCGTACTTCTCGGGCAAGACGCCCGAGGACCTGTCCATGACGGACATGCGGTTCATCGAGGACCACGGCATCGAACTGCGCGTCGGCGACCCGGCGGAGACGATCGACCGCGAGGCGCGCAAGGTGACCGCCCGCTCCGGTCTCGTCGTCGACTACGACGTGCTCGTCCTGGCCACCGGCTCGTACCCGTTCGTGCCGCCGGTCCCGGGCAAGGACGCCGAGGGCTGCTTCGTCTACCGCACGATCGAGGACCTCCTCGCCATCGAGGAGTACGCCAAGAAGGCGACCACGGGTGCCGTGGTCGGCGGTGGTCTGCTCGGCCTGGAGGCCGCGGGCGCGCTGAAGGGTCTCGGACTCACCTCCCACATCGTGGAGTTCGCACCCCGTCTGATGCCCGTCCAGGTCGACGAGGGCGGCGGCGCCGCCCTGCTGCGCACCATCGAGGAGATGGGCCTGAGCGTCCACACGGGCGTCGGCACGCAGGAGATCATCGTCGGCGAAGACGGCGCCGTGACCGGCATGAAGCTGTCCGACGGCTCCGAACTGGCCACCGACATGGTGGTGTTCTCCGCCGGTGTCCGCCCCCGCGACCAGCTGGCCCGCGACTGCGGCCTGACGGTCGGCGAGCGCGGCGGCATCAGCGTCGACGAGCAGTGCCGCACGGTGAACGACCCGCACGTGTTCGCGATCGGCGAGTGCGCGCTGGCCGCCGACGGCCGGGTGTACGGCCTGGTGGCCCCCGGTTACGAGCAGGCCGAGACGGCCGCCGCGACCATCGCCGCCGACGAGGAGGCCGCCTTCACCGGCGCCGACCTGTCCACCAAGCTGAAGCTGCTCGGCGTGGACGTCGCGTCCTTCGGCGACGCGCACGGCACCGCCGAGGACTGCCTGGACGTCGTCTACTCCGACTCCCGCGCGGGCCTGTACAAGAAGCTGGTCATCGGCCGCGACGGCACGCTGCTCGGCGGCATCCTGGTCGGTGACGCGGAGGCGTACGGCACGCTGCGCGCGCTGACGGGCTCGGTCCCGCCGGTGGCGCCGGAGTCCCTGGTGCTCCCCGCCGGAGCCGGCTCGGGAGCCCAGCTCGGCCCGTCCGCGCTGCCGGACGACGCCATCATCTGCTCCTGCCACAACGTCTCCAAGGGCACGATCCGCGGCGCGGTTACCGAGCACCAGTGCACGACCGTGCCCGAGGTGAAGAAGTGCACCAAGGCCGGCACCGGCTGCGGCTCCTGCGTCAAGGTCCTCGGCCAGCTCGTCAACGCCGAGCTGGAGGCCGGCGGCATCGAGGTCGACAAGGGCCTGTGCGGCTGCTTCTCGCAGACCCGCGAGGAGCTGTACGAGATCGTCCTCGCCCTGCGCATCAACAGCTACCAGGACCTGCTCGACCGCCACGGCCGCGAGGAGGCCAGGGGCGGTGACGGCTGCGAGATCTGCAAGCCGGCGGTCGCCTCGATCATCGCCTCCCTCGCCCCGGCGATCGGCGCGAGCGGCTACGTCCTGGACGGTGAGCAGGCCGCCCTCCAGGACACCAACGACCACTTCCTGGCCAACCTCCAGAAGAACGGCTCGTACTCGGTCGTCCCGCGCATCCCCGGCGGTGAGATCGCCCCGGAGAAGCTGATCGTGATCGGCGAGATCGCCCGCGACTTCGGCCTCTACACGAAGATCACCGGTGGCCAGCGGATCGACATGTTCGGCGCCCGCGTCGAGCAACTGCCGCTGATCTGGGCCCGACTGGTCGACGCCGGCTTCGAGTCCGGCCACGCCTACGGCAAGTCGCTGCGCACGGTGAAGTCCTGCGTCGGCCAGACCTGGTGCCGCTACGGCGTCCAGGACTCCGTCCGCATGGCGATCGACCTGGAGCTGCGCTACCGGGGGCTCAGGTCGCCCCACAAGCTGAAGTCGGCCGTCTCCGGCTGCCAGCGCGAGTGCGCCGAGGCCCAGTCGAAGGACTTCGGCGTGATCGCCACCGCCAACGGCTGGAACCTGTACGTCGGCGGCAACGGCGGCGCCACCCCGCGCCACGCGGACCTGCTCGCGCAGGACCTGTCGGACGCCGAACTGGTCCGGCTGATCGACCGGTTCCTGATGTTCTACATCCGTACGGCCGACCGCCTGGAGCGCACCTCGACCTGGCTGGAGCGGATCCCGGGGGGCCTGGAGCACGTACGGGACGTCGTCGTCCACGACTCGCTCGGCATCTGCGACGAGCTGGAGAAGCTGATGCAGGCGCACGTCGCGCACTACCGCGACGAATGGGCGGAGACCATCAACGACCCCGAGAAGCTGGCCCGGTTCGTGTCCTTCGTGAACGCGCCGGACACCCCGGACCCGGTCGTCGCCTTCGTGCCCGAGCGTGACCAGATGAAGCCCGACCTGCCGCTGCTGTCCATCGGCATGCGACCCGCCGAAGACGTACTGGAAGGAAGCGCCCAGCGATGACCCTGGCACCTGAGACCACCGACCTGAAGGTCCAGCTCGCACTGGACGGCGACTGGTTCACGGTCTGCGACCTGAGCGCGCTCCTCCCGGGCCGCGGGGTGGCGGCACTGCTGCCGGACGGCCGCCAGGCGGCGATCTTCCGGGACCGCTCCGGCGAGCTGTACGCCATCGACAACCGCGACCCGTTCACCGGCGCCGCCGTCCTCTCCCGCGGCCTGACCGGCACCCACCAGGGCCGCCCGTTCGTCGCCTCCCCGCTCCTGAAGCAGCGCTTCGACCTGGCGTCCGGGCAGTGCCTGGACGACGAGGCGGTACAGGTGACGACGTACAAGGTGCGCACCGCGTAGGAACGCGAACGCACCGGCTCGGAACACCCCTCCCCGGAGGGGTGTTCCCGTTTGGGCCTGGCAGGCTGGGGGCATGGTTGCGCAGCCGAACGACAGGCCCGGCCTCTCCCGGCTCGGCCCCCCGATCGACGCCCGCCCGCTGTTCGAGCCGGAACTCGAAGCATTGCTCGGCCTGTTGCGGGGTCTGACGCCCGGTCAGTGGAACGCGACGGCCGTGCCGGGCTGGACCGTGCACGACGTCGCCGCTCACGTCCTCGGCGACTACTCGGCCCGCCTCGGCCGCCGCGAGTTAGGCGCCTTCGCGCCGGGCGAGACCCTGGAGGCGTTCATCCACCGCGCCAACCAGGAGTGGGTCGACCGCCACCGGGACACGGCCCCGGACTCGCTCGTCGACGCGCTGGACGAGGCCGGCACCGAACTGGCCCGCCGCTTCGCGCACGCCGACCTGGACGCGCCGTCCCTGGGCGTGTCCTGGGCCGGGGTGGACCCGGCGCCGATGTGGCTGGACTGCGCCCGGGAGTTCACCGAGTACTGGACGCACCGGCAGCAGATCCGGCACGTGGCCGGGCTGGGCACCGACCCCGAGCCGCGCGCCCTGTCCATGGTCCTGGACACCTTCATGCGGGCCCTGCCCCACACGCTGCGCGACACCGCCGCGCCGGCCGGCACGCGCGTGGAGCTGACGGTCACCGGCCCGGGCGGAGGCACCTGGACCGTGACCGCCGGGCCGGAGGGCTGGTCCCTGGCGGAGGACTCCGACGGCCTGCGCGGCCAACGTGGAGCTGGACACGGAGACCGCCTGGCGGCTGTGCACACGGGGTGTCCAGCCGGCCGAGGCCCTCGCGAGGGCCCAGGTCGAGGGGGACCGGCGGCTCTCCGAGGCGGCGTGCCGGATCGTGTCGATCGTCTACTGATCAACTGCCGCACCCGGCTGTCGAGTTGCTGTCGAATTCACCGACTCGACTGCCGTGCCGGGGGTCCTTCGCGTTTCATGAGTCACATCCCCACCTTCCTTCCACGGAGGCCCGACCATGACTCGGAACCACCCCCAGCCGTCCCGTCGGACGTTGCTCGGCGGGGCCGTCGCCGCGCTCGCGGTGGCCGCCGGCACCGGCACGGCGCAGGCCGCTCCCGGGACCCGCTGGCCCACCGAGTTCCCGCTGCCCGACGGCTGGCTCCCCGAGGGGATCACCATAGGAAGCAGGCCGTACGCGTACATGGGCTCGCGCGCGAACGGCGCGATCTACCGCACCGACCTGCGCACCGGCAAGGGCGGTGTCCTGCACGAAGGCGCCGCCGGTCTGGCGTCCATCGGCCTGAAGCTGGACCGTGACGGCCTGCTGTATGTGGCCGGCGGCGCCTCAGGCACCGCGAAGATCGTCGACTCACGCACCGGCGAGCTGCTCACCACCTGTCAACTCACCCGGGACGCCGCCCCGTTCATCAACGACGTCGTCCTGCACGAGGACCGCGCCTGGTTCACCGACTCCCGTGCCGCGGTCCTCCACGGCGTCCCGCGCGGCCGGCGGGGCGAGGTCCGCGCCCTCCCGCTCACCGGCGAGTGGGTGCAGGCGCCCGCCGGGACCAACAGCGCCAACGGCCTGGTCCCCACCCCCGACGGCCGCGGCCTGATCGTCGTCAACGCGGGTCAGCTGTACACCGTGGACCTCAGGACCGGCCGCGCCGCCAAGGTCACGCTGAAGGGCGCGACGGACGTGGCAGGCGGCGACGGCCTGGTCCGCCTCGGCCGCACCCTGTACGTCGTCCAGAACCGCCTCAACAAGATCACCGTCTGGGACCTCGACCGGAAGGCCACCACCGCCACCCTGACCAGGACGATCACCGACCCCCGCTTCGACGTCCCCACCACCGCCGCCCGCTACGGCGACCGCCTCTACCTGGTCAACGCCCGCTTCACCAGCCCGCAGACGCCGGAGACGACGTTCAACGCGGTGGCCGTTTCCCTGTAGGCGTCCTACGGCTCAGCCCCCGCTCCGGACGGCGCCCGCCCCCAGCCTGGGGACGGGCGCTCTTGTGATCCACAGGTCGGACCGCAGCCCTCTGGTGGGGAGCAGAGGGCTGCGGCAACAGGCCGTCAGCCCTGCTTACCGTCCTGGGTGACGGGGTACAGGCCGAGCACGCCCTTCGGGTCGGAGGGGTTCACGCCCTTGACGTCGCCGACATAGAGGTTGATGCGGGCCTTGTAGCGGTCGAGGGCGGTGCGGTCGCTCATGAACTCGCCGAGACCGAGCGGGTTCATGTTCGCGTAGTCGAAGATGCCCTTGCGGCCCGCCGGCGCGGCGACGTCGGTGCGGGCGCTCCAGGTGCCGATGGAATCGCGCTGGGCTTCCTTGGACAGCAGCCAGCTCAGGTAGAGCTTGGCGGCGGCCTTGTGCGGGGCATCCTTGAGCATGGCACCGGTCTGCGGCCAGGAGACCCACGGCGACTTCTTCGGCAGGGTGGTCTCAGCGAGGCCCGAGACGCCTCCGCTCGTGCCGAAGCTCGCCACGTAGTCACCGGAACCGACCAGGTCGGCGGAGTCCTGGGTGCCGCGGACGAACTTCGGGTTCTGGGCGAGCAGCTTCTTCAGGTAGTCGAAGCCGTACTTGTCGGTGAGCTGTTTGAAGTAGTAGAGGACGGCGTCGTCGTCGTTCGGGTAGGTGAAGACGAGCTTGTTCTTGAACTCGGGCTTGAGGAAGTCCTCGGCCTCGACGGGCGCGTCGTCGCCGAGCCTGGTGGCCGTGACGTTGGAGAAGGCGAAGAAGAACAGGCCGGTGTAGTAGCCGTCCTTGTCCTTGATCTGGTCGAAGACCTTGTCCCAGCCGACCGGCTTGTACTTCTGGAGCACCCCTTCCTTCTTCCAGCGCGGGAAGTCGTCGACGGTCTGGAGGTGGACGACGTCGGCGACCACGTGGTGCTCGGCGATCTGGTTGTCGACGCGGGCGTCGTGGTTCTTGCTGAAGTCGACGACGATGTCGACCTTCATCTTGGGGAACTTCTTGACGAACGCGTCCTTGAGGTAGTCCGCCTGGCCCGGCTTGTCACCGCCGGCGTAGACGACCAGACGGCCGCCCTCGGCCACGGCTTCCTTGTACAGCTTTTGCAGCTGGTCTTCTCCGCTCGTGTGCCGGGGGGCGGACTTCGGGGAAGGGGTGGCGGCGGCGATGGTGGCACCGCTCGCAGCCAGGACGCCCAGGGCGGCGGCGACGGCCCATGCCTTGCGGGGGGAGTTCACACTCGGTTCCTTCGTGGTGGGGACAAGAAGGGATGCTTGATAGTTCAAGCATCTGGTTTCACCTTAGGACCGGTATTGCAAATTTGCAAGATATTGCGCTGGGCTGCCTCTGGAGGAGGTCAGCGGCGCCAGGGGAGGTCGGCGGGGAAGGCCGGGCGGTCCGGGCCCGTGAGGCCGGAGAGGATGATCTCGCACGCTTCACCGAAGGCGCGCGCCTGTTCAGGCGTCAGCCGGTCGAAGACGGCGGCCCGTACGGTGGCGATGTGACCGGGGGCGGCCTGCTGGAGGGCGGTCAGCCCTTCGTCCGTCAGCACGGCGAATTGGGCCCGTCCGTCCCCCGGCGCGTCCTCGCGGCGCACCCAGCCGCGCTCCCCCATGCGGCTGACGGTGTAGGAGAGCCGTGTCCGGGCGATCTTCAGCTGTTCGGCGAGGTCTGTCATGCGCAGCCGTCGCTCGGGGGCCTCCGAGAGGAACACCATCACGGAGTAGTACAGGTGGCTGAGGTCGGCCTCGTGTCGCAGTTGCTGGTCGAGAGCGTCCTCCAGCACCAGGCTGAGGTCGCGGTAGGCGCGCCAGGCGCGCTGCTCCTCGGGGAGAGCCAACGGGGTTCCATGGATCGCACTGTAGAGAGTTCCCTCGAGGTTCGTCTCTCCGAGGCTGCGGTGAAGCTCAGGCGCGCACGCCACCGTGGCAGGTGCGGGGAGGAGGGCCTGGCCATCGGACCCGGGCCCCTGTCAGCCAACCGGGCTCGACCGCTGGTCGTCCGGGAGGGGCCGGGTGTCGAGGTAGAACCACTCGGCGTCGGCGGTGGGCCAGGGGGAGGGTTCCCTCACTGGTTCGCCCCACGGTTCCTCGGCCGTGGCCGTGACAGGCCGTTTGGGCAGGGGTGCTTGGGCCTCTCCCGCGGGCGCCGCGGCCCGGTCGCCGGACGGCTTCGGCTCCCCCGGCATCAACAGCTCGACCCGCAGCCCCAGTCCCCGCTGCTGAGCGGTGAACTCCTCGACCTGGTTGCGGCAGGCGTGGTCCAGGTGGGTCACGCCGGTCAGGTCGAGCCGGATCCTCTGCTTCCCGGACGCGGCGGCGGCCTCCAGCGCCTCGATCACAATCGGCAGCCGCAGGAACGTCGCGTTGCCGGCCATGACGACCTTCGCCGTGTCGTCCTCGACGTGCTGGCGGATCGCGGTCCGGGACATGCGCAGCGCGGCCAGCACGATGCCGGCGGCGAGGCCGATCAGCACGCCCTCCAGCAGCGCGGTCACCACGATGACCAGCGTGGTCAGCGTCATCACCGCGAACTCGCCCTTGTCCTGCCGCCACATCTTCGGGAACTCGGCGGGGCCGAACAGCTTCCAGCCGCTGTGCACGAGGACACCGGCGAGCACCGAGATCGGGATCAGCGCGAGCACCTGCGGCAGCAGCAGTGCGAAGGCGAGCAGCCACAGGCCGTGCAGGGTCCGGGAGAGCCGGGTCTTGGCCCCGGCCTGGACGTTGGCCGAACTGCGGGCCACGACCGCGGTGATCGGGAGCGCGCCGAGGAGGCCCGCGACGGTGTTCCCGGCGCCCTGGGCGATCAGCTCGGTGTTGTAGCGGGTGCGCGGGCCGCTGTGCATACGGTCCACGGCGGCGGCCGTGAACAAGCTCTCGGCGGACGCGATGACCGTGAAGGTGAGGATGGCGGTGATGACCGCCCCGTCCGCGAGCCCGGCGAACTGCTCCGGCCCGGGCACCGCCACGGACGCGAGCAGATTGCCCACCTGGAGCGTCTTCACGTCCACGCCGGGCAGCACGGCGACCACGATGCCGATGCCCACGGCGACCAGTGCGGCCGGGATCTTCCCGGCCTTGCCCGGCACCTTCTTCCACACGAAGCTGAGCACGATCGTGACGACACCGAGCAGGGTGGCGATCATCGCCTGCCGGTCGGTCAGGATCCCGGCCAGCAGTCCGGGGATGCCGGCCATGTTCTCGATCGCCGTGCCGGGGGCCTTGGCGTCGGCCATCGGATAGGCCTGGCTGAACATCAGCGGCACGCCGATGCCGGCCAGCATGCCCTGGACGACGGCGACCGAGATGGCCTGGAACATCCGGCCGAGCCGCACCAGTCCCAGGATGATCTGGAGGAGCCCGGCGAACAGCACGATCACGCCGAGCATGGCCACGCCGACCTCGGCCACGGTCTCCGCGACGAGTGCGGCGAGGCCGGCGGCCGGCCCGCTGACCTGGAGCGTACTGCCGCGTGCCGCGCCTACGACCAGACCGCCGATCACCCCGGAGATGATTCCGAGCTCGGCCGGCACACCGGAGGCGACGGCGACACCGATGCACAGCGGCAGGGCGACGAGGAAGACGACGAGCGAGGCGGTGATGTCGGTGACGAGGTCTGCCTTGGCCGCGGCGCCCTGCACACGACCGGCCACACTGCGAACGAGCCCGCCCAGCACACCGCCCACGGCACCTCCGGCCGAGCCGCCCACCGGTCCACCGGACGATCCACCCGACCGCCGCCCCGCAGCGCCCCCGGCCAGGCCGCCACCCGACCAGCGGCCCGTCACACCGCCCCCCGATCCACCCGACAGCCGACTCACGCCCCCCGCCGGGCCCCCGCCCCGGCCACCCGACCGACCGCCCGTCAAACCGCCCCCTGGTCCGCCCGACCGTCGACCCGCAGCGCCTCCCGCCGGGTCTCCCGCCAGGCCGCCGCCCGGGCCACCCGACCGGCCGCCCAGGAAACCGCCCGCCGGTCGGCCCGGCCCCCAGCCCCCGTCACCTCCCGCCGAACCACCCACCGGCCCTCCGGCCTGCCAGTCCCCCGAGCCCCGCGCGGAGTCGCCGACCCCCCACTCCGCTGCGTCCTCCGAGGAGCCGCCTGTCCGCCAGTCCGACGCACCCCCGTCACAACCAGCCGACCCCCAACCCGCCGCGCCCTCGCCGCGACCGCCCGCACCCCACTCCCCCGAGCCCCGTGCGGAGCCACTCGACTCCCAGCTCCCCGAGCCCTCCGTGGAACCGTCGGCACCCCAGTTCCCCGAACCCCCTGCGGAGCCACCCGCACCCCAGTCCCCCGAGCCCTCGAAGGAACCGCCGGATCCCCAATCCGCAGCGCCACCCGCCGAACCAGCCGCCCCCCGGTCCGCCGCGTCTCCCGCCGGACCTGCCGCCCGGCCGCCCGGCGCGGAGCCACCCCGTGCCCGCCCCCGCGCATGCGCCCCGCTCACGCGGCATGCACCCGGAACGCGCCGTCGTCGCCGAGTTCGTAGACGAACCCGGTGTCGACCTCGTAGTACCAGCCGTGCAGCCGCAGCCGCCCCGTGTCGAGCCGCTGTTGCACCACCGGGTAACTCCGCAGCGCTGTCAGCTGGTTGACGACGTTGCCCTGGGATACCTCCGGCAGCGACGGGTCGTCCGGCGCGGACTCCAGTACGGAGGTCAGTTCGGGGCGGGCGATGTGGAGCCAGGCGTCCACGCCGGGCAGGGCGGACAGGTCGTCGCCGGACTTCAGCGCGCCCATCGCGCCGCAGTGTGAGTGACCGCACACCACGATGTCCTGAACCCCGAGCACCTCCAGTGCGTACTCGATGGTGGCCGCCTCTCCCGAGGCCCTTGGATGTCCGTAGGGCGGCACGATATTGCCCGCGTTGCGCAGCTCGAATATCTCCCCGGGCCGTGCGCCCGTGATGAGTGCGGGGATGACCCGGGAGTCCGAGCAGGTGATGAACAGCGCCTCCGGATATTGCCCTTCGGCCAGTTTCCGGTATTCGCCGCTGTCGAAATCAACGCGCGTCCTGAACGTGCGGGCACGGTCCAGCAATGCCTTCAACTCCGCCTCCTGAGGTGCGATTTCGTTCTGCGCGCCCCACCGTAGACGGACGACCTACAGCGGAAGGTTAGGCAAACTCCAGAGCCCGGCCAGGAATTGAACATTCTTTGTCCGGATACCCAGACGAACGGTCTTCTTGTAGCGTGTGAGCTCCAGGGCGGAGAATGCGAATTCACGCTGCCCGGATTCATGCCGGCTTCACGGAGAGACAGGACGTATGGGCCTACGAGTGCTGCTCATCGAGGACGACGAGACGATCGCCGAGCCGCTCACCGAAGGGCTCGGCCACTTCGGGCTGACGGTCGACCACGTCGCCACCGGTGCGGACGGGCTGAGAGGCCCGTACAACGACGTCGTCCTGCTCGACCTGGGACTGCCGGACATGGACGGCATCGACGTCTGCCGCGGCATCCGGCAGGTCTCGGACGTGCCCATCGTCATCCTCAGCGCCCGCGGCGAGGAGGCCGACCGCGTCCTGGGCCTGGAACTGGGCGCCGACGACTACCTGGCGAAACCCTTCAGCGTGCGGGAACTCGTGGCCCGGGTCCGCGCGGTGACCCGCCGCACGCAACGCACCCAGCAGCCGTTCCCCGAACCCCCGGGCACACCACACACACCCGGCACCCCCGAGCCGCTGCCCTACGAACCGCACCCCTCCCCCACGTACGACCCGGCCCCCGACCCCCCGCACGACCCGGGCCCGCTCGTGGTGGACCGCCGTACCCGTCAGGTCTGGGTGGGCGACTCCCCCGTGCTGCTCACCCCCAAGGAGTTCGACCTGCTGGCGCTCCTCAGTGAGGACCCGGGCGCGGTCTACTCGCGCCAGCAGATCCTCGACCGGGTCTGGGATCCGCACTACGACGGCCCGACCAAGACGCTGAACGTCCATGTGGCCGCGCTGCGCCGCAAGCTGGGGCACCCGGCGTGGATCAGGACACTGCGGGGCGTCGGCTTCCGGCTGGCGGTGCACACGGGGCCGAACGCCCCGCAGGTGGCCTCTCCATGACCCGCCGGCTGCTGATCGGCTACCTCAGTCTCGCCGCGCTCGTGCTGCTCTGCCTGGAGATCCCGCTGGGCTTCGTCTACTCGCGCGGGGAGCGGGAGCAGGTGGTCAACGCGGCGAAGGACGAGGCCGAGTCGGTCTCCGCGTACGCCGCGCTGTCCCTCGCGGCGGGGCGGGCCGAGCGGGACCTGCCCGCGCGGGTGGCGCACTGCGCGCGCCGCATCGGCGGGAAGGTGGTGGTCGTCGGCGCCTCGGGCGTGCCGCTGGCCACCTCGCATCCGATGGATCCCTCGGTGTCCGGCGCCCTGGCCGACCGGCCGGGCATCGCGGCCGCGCTGAGGGGCACCTCGACGGTGGACGTGCGTACCTCCACGATCGGCGGGGTCGAGTACCTGTCGGTGGCCGCGCCGGTCGGCCAGGAGGCGCGGCCGGCGGGTGCCGTGTGGCTGACGGTGCCCACGCGGACGGTGCACGAGCGGGTCCACCACGTGTGGATGCTGCTCGGCCTGGGCGGACTGGCCGTGCTGACGGCGGTGGCCGTGGTCGGCTTCGCCTTCGCCCGCTGGGCCGGCCGCCCCATCCGCGAACTGGAGCGGGCGACGCACGAGTTGGCGGAGGGCGGCGGGCGGTTCACCCCGGTGACGATCACGAAGGGCCCACCGGAAGTACGCAGTCTGGCCGCGGCCTTCAACCGCACCGCGGCCCGCCTCGCCCATCTGCTCGCCTCCCAGCGGGCGTTCGCCGGCGAGGCCTCGCACCAGCTGAAGACCCCGCTCGCGGCGCTGCGGCTGCGCCTGGAGAACCTGGAGCCGGACGTCGCCGCCCGGGCCCGGGGCAGCCTCACCGCCGCCGTCACGGAGACGGACCGGCTCGCCCGGATGGTCGGGCACCTGCTGGCGATGGCCCGGCTGGAGGAGCACGCGGTGATCCCCGCCCCCGTCGACCTGGGCGCGGTCTGCGCGGAACGGCACCGCACCTGGCAGCCCCTGTTCGCCCGGGAGGACGTCTCCCTCGTGCTCTTCGCGGGCAGCGTCGGCCCGGTGCTCGCGGTGCCGGGAGCCGTCGAGCAGATCATGGACAACCTGCTGTCCAACGCCCTGCGGGCGTCCCCGCCCGGCAGCACCGTCACGATCGAGCTGCGGGTGCCGGCCCCGCCCCGCCGCGCGCTGCGCGAGGGCCGCCCCCGCTGGGTCGACCTGCACGTCACCGACGAGGGCCCCGGCATGACGGAGGAGCAGCGGGCCCGCGCCTTCGACCGTTTCTGGCGCGCCCCGGGCGCTCCCAAGGGCGGCTCGGGACTCGGCCTCGCCCTGGTGCAGCGCCTCGCCCACGCCAGCGGCGGCGAGGCGACCCTGCACGCGGCGGTGACGGGCGGCCTGGACGTGGTGATCCGGCTGCCGTCCGTACGACCGCCGGCCGAGGGACCCGGACCGGGCACCGACCGGCCGAGAGGCGGCCGGAGACGGGAGGCACCGGCGCTGCCCGCGTGAGCCTGCCGTCCCACGGCCACGAGTTGTCCATGCTCCGTCAACCCTGTCCGCTTAGCGTCCCTCCCGCCTCCCCCACGCACAACCCTGCCGTCGACCGGCGGCAGGGCGGTACGGCACCTCTTGGAGTGAGAGTGGAACGTCGTAGCCTCCTGCGTGCGGCCGTCCTCGGCGGCACATCGGCCGCCCTGGGCGGAACCCTGTGGCGCGGGGCCGCGTACGCGGCCCCGGCCCAGCCCGGCACCGGCCCCTACGGGCCGCTGGGCTCCCCGGACGCCAACGGCATCAGACTCCCCAGCGGCTTCACCAGCCGAGTGATCGCCCGGTCGGGCCAGCGGGTCGGGACCACGTCGTACACCTGGCACAACGCCCCGGACGGCGGCGCCTGTTACGCCGACGGCACCGGCTGGATCTATGTCTCCAACTCCGAGATCAACCCGTCGGGCGGCGCGAGCGCGGTGAGGTTCTCCTCGACCGGCGCGATCACCGGGGCGTACCGCATCCTGTCCAACACCCGCCAGAACTGCGCCGGCGGCAAGACGCCCTGGAACACCTGGCTGTCCTGCGAGGAGGTGGACCGGGGCTACGTCTACGAGACCGACCCCTGGGGCACGAAGGCGGCGGTGCGCCGCGACGCCATGGGCCGCTTCAAGCACGAGGCGGCGGCGGCCGACCCGGTCCGCCAGGTCGTCTACCTGACCGAGGACGTCACCGACGGCTGCTTCTACCGCTTCCGCCCGACGACCTGGGGCGACCTGTCCTCCGGCACGCTGGAGGTCCTCGTGGGGGGCAGCGGCACGAGCGGCCCGGTCACCTGGGCCCGGGTCCCCGACCCCTCCGGCGCGACCGCCACCCGCGGCCAGGTCTCCGGCGCCAAGCGCTTCAACGGCGGCGAGGGCTGCTACTACGCCGACGACACCTGCTGGTTCACCACGAAGGGCGACAACCGCGTCTGGCAGTACAACGCCGCCGCCCAGACCATCGAACTCGCCTACGACGACTCCCTGGTGACGAGCGGCACGACCCCCCTCACGGGCGTCGACAACGTCACCGGCTCCGCCTCCGGTGACCTCTTCGTCGCCGAGGACGGCGGCACCATGGACATCTGCGTCATCACCCCCGCCGACGTGGTCGCGCCGTTCCTCCGCGTCGACGGCCAGTCCGGCTCGGAGATCACGGGCCCGGCCTTCTCCCCGGACGGCACCCGCCTGTACTTCTCCAGCCAGCGCGGCACCAGCGGCAGTTCCTCGGGCGGCATCACCTACGAGGTGACGGGCCCGTTCCGCGCGTAACCGCACCATCCGCCTTCACGTGACCATCACAAAATGGTCACCCCTCCCTCATCCGGAGCCGCCCGGACCTACGGTCATCCCCTCACGTGTCACCGCTGGGGGGATGACCATGACCAATCCGTACGCCGGCCCGCACAACCCGTACCCCGCGCCGCCCGCGCCACAGCCCGCCCGCCCGGCGCCCCGCTGGGCCCGGAAGCGCTACCTGCTGCCCGCGCTAGGCCTGGCCCTGTTCATCGGCGCCGGCATCGGCGCGGGCGGCGACACGACGACCGACGCGAAACCCGCGGCCGCCAAGCCGCAGCCGACCGTCACGGTCACCGCGACGACCACCACCACCGCGACGCCGCTCGCGAAGGAGCCGGAACCCACTCCCACGGTCACCGCCACCAAGACCGTCAGAGCCACCACCACGGTCACCGCACGACCGGCCGCGGGCGGCGGCTCCGGAGACGACGGATCAGGCGGCTCGGGCGCCTCCGAGGACGTCTACTACGCCAACTGCTCCGCCGTCCGCGCCGCCGGCGCCGCGCCCATCCACCGGGGTGAACCCGGCTACGCCTCCCACCTGGACCGTGACAACGACGGAGTCGCCTGCGACACCTGACGAGTACGCCGGTGACCATCGGCGCGGCCGGCCGTTCCACCGTTCGGGCAGCTCGTCCCGGGCTGCCCGGACGACGGAAGGAACATCACCGTGGACACGACCGTGCCCGCCACCGACGTACAGCGCGTGCTGCCGCGTGACGAGTGGGTCAAGACGCTGCCGCAGGCCATCGTCGCGTCATGTGTGCTGCTCCTCGACGCCGAGGACCGGATCCTGCTGCTGCGCTACGCCGAGGACGAGCCCGGTGCCGGACTCTGGGGGCTGCCGGGCGGCATGCTCGACCACGGGGAGGACCCCGTCGGCGCCGCGTGCCGGGAGCTGCACGAGGAGACCGGCATCGTCCTGGACCGAGAGCCCCGGATCATCGGCTACGACCACCGGGCCGACGTGAAGGGCACGGGCCCGGTGATCGACTTCTACTTCCACGGCGGCCGTCTCGCCCCCGGGCAGACCGTCAGGCGCAGCGGCGAGCACGACCAGGACGGCCTGTTCGCCCTCGCCGACCTGGAATCCACCCCCCTGGCGACCTCGCTGCCGGTCCTCACCGCCCTGCACCGGGCCGCCCTGACCGGCACCGTCGTATGCCTGCGGGAAGGCCTGCCCCGATGAAGGCCCGTCAGGCCCGTCAGGACCTGGACAGCAGGTCCGCCGCCCGCACCCGCTCCTGATGGATGAGGACGTCGAAGCAGCGGCCCGGCGCGATGTCGAACCAGTTCCGCTCCTGCGGACAGGCGGTGCCGGCACTGCGCGTGGGCCGGGCTTCGGCGAACCAGGGGTGGGTCGGCCCCGGGGCGGGCCGCAGGTCCAGGACCCAGCGGTCGTGGCGCACTAGGCCCGGGGGTCCGGGTCGGTGGCCCTTCCCATACCTGAACGGATCGCGAGAGAGCGGGGGCGCACCTCCGCACAAGGTGCGCCCCCGCTCTCCTCCGTGCGCCCGGAGCCGCCGCGATCGGTGAGGGTGGTCGGGGACCGCCGACGGCTCCGGGTCCTTGAGCGGCCGGGGCCGGGGCCACTGCGAGGTGGCCCCGCACGGGCCACGGTCTACCGGTGGTCGCTCCCCTGCGACTGCACCGCCGCCCGGCCCGCCTCCAGCCGGGCCACCGGGATGCGGAACGGGGAGCAGGAGACGTAGTCGAGTCCCGCCTCGTGGAAGAAGTGGACCGACTCCGGGTCACCGCCGTGCTCGCCGCAGACACCGAGCTTGAGGTCCGGGCGGGTCGCGCGGCCGGCCTCGGCGGCGAGCTTCACCAGGGAGCCGACGCCGTCCTTGTCGATCGTCTCGAACGGGGAGACGCCGAAGATGCCCTTCTCCAGGTACGCGGTGAAGAAGCTCGCCTCCACGTCGTCCCGGGAGAAGCCCCACACCGTCTGGGTCAGGTCGTTCGTGCCGAAGGAGAAGAACTCGGCCGCCTCGGCGATCTGACCGGCGGTCAGGGCGGCGCGCGGCAGCTCGATCATCGTGCCGATGGACAGCTTGAGCTGCGTGCCCGAGGCCGCCTCGACCTCGGCGATGACCTGGTCGGCCTCCTCGCGCACGATCTCCAGCTCCTGCACCGTGCCGACGAGCGGAATCATGATCTCGGCACGCGGATCGCCCTTGGCGGCCTTGCGCTCGGCCGCGGCCTCGGCGATCGCCCGGACCTGCATGGTGAACAGGCCGGGGATGACCAGGCCGAGGCGCACGCCGCGCAGACCCAGCATCGGGTTCTGCTCGTGCAGCCGGTGCACGGCCTGGAGGAGGCGCAGTTCGTTCTCGTGCGGCTCCTGGCGGGACTCGGCGAGGGCGACGCGCACCGACAGTTCGGTGATGTCGGGCAGGAACTCGTGCAGCGGCGGGTCCAGGAGGCGGACGGTGACCGGGAGGCCGTCCATCGACTCGAAGAGCTGGACGAAGTCCTGCTTCTGGAGCGGCAGCAGTTCCTTGAGGGACTCCTCGCGCTCGGCCTGGGTGTCGGCCAGGATCAGCCGCTCCACCAGCTCGCGCCGGTCGCCGAGGAACATGTGCTCGGTGCGGCACAGGCCGATGCCCTGGGCGCCGAAGCGGCGGGCCCGCAGCGCGTCCTCGGCGTTGTCGGCGTTGGCCCGCACGCGCAGGCGGCGCTTGCGGTCGGCGAACGCCATGATGCGGTGGACCGCCTCGACGAGCTCGTCGGCGTCCTCGGCACCGGCGTGCATCCGGCCCTCGAAGTACTCCACGACCGGGGACGGCACGACCGGCACCTCGCCGAGGTAGACCTTGCCCGTCGAACCGTCGATGGAGACGACGTCGCCCTCCTCGACGACGTGCCCGCCCGGCACGGTCATCCGGCGGCGCTTGGTGTCGACCTCCAGCTCCTCGGCGCCGCAGACACAGGTCTTGCCCATGCCGCGCGCGACCACGGCCGCGTGGGAGGTCTTGCCGCCGCGCGAGGTCAGGATGCCCTCGGCGGCGATCATGCCGTCCAGGTCGTCGGGGTTGGTCTCGCGGCGGATCAGGATGACCTTTTCGCCCGACCGCGACCACTTGACCGCCGTGTAGGAGTCGAAGACCGCCTTGCCGACCGCCGCGCCCGGCGAGGCCGCGATGCCCCGGCCGACCGTCTCGACCTTGGCGCTCTCGTCGAAGCGCGGGAACATCAGCTGCGCGAGCTGGGCGCCGTTGACGCGGGTGAGCGCCTCGGCCTCGTCGATCAGGCCCTGGTCCACCAGCTGGGTCGCGATGCGGAACGCCGCGCCCGCCGTGCGCTTGCCGACCCGGGTCTGGAGCATCCACAGCACACCGCGCTCGATGGTGAACTCGATGTCGCAGAGATCCTTGTAGTGGTTCTCCAGCGTCTCCATGATCTGCATCAGCTGGTCGTACGACTTCTTGTCGATCCGCTCCAGCTCCGCGAGCGGCACGGTGTTGCGGATGCCCGCGACCACGTCCTCGCCCTGCGCGTTCTGGAGGTAGTCGCCGTAGACGCCCTGGTGGCCGGAGGCGGGGTCGCGGGTGAAGGCGACGCCGGTGCCGGAGTCGGGGCCGAGGTTGCCGAAGACCATCGAGCAGACGTTGACGGCCGTGCCCAGGTCGTGCGGGATGCGCTCCTGGCGGCGGTAGAGCTTGGCGCGGTCGGTGTTCCAGGAGTCGAAGACCGCGTGGATGGCGAGGTCCATCTGCTCGCGCGGGTCCTGCGGGAAGTCCCGGCCGGCCTCGGTCTTGACGATCTTCTTGAACTTGGTGACGAGCTTCTTCAGGTCGGCGGCCTCCAGCTCGGTGTCGACCGTGACCTTCTTGGCCTCCTTGGCCTTCTCCAGCGCGTCCTCGAAGAGCTCGCCGTCGACGCCGAGGACGGTCTTGCCGAACATCTGGATGAGGCGGCGGTAGGAGTCCCAGGCGAAGCGCTCGTCGCCGGCCTGCTTGGCCAGGCCCTGCACCGACTTGTCGGAGAGGCCGATGTTGAGGACGGTGTCCATCATGCCCGGCATGGAGAACTTGGCGCCCGAACGCACCGACACCAGCAGCGGGTCGTCGGCCTGGCCGAGCTTCTTGCCCATGCGCTGCTCCAGCGCGTCGAGGTGCGCACTCACCTCGTCACGCAGTGCCGCCGGCTCCTCGCCGCTGTCCAGGTAGACCTTGCACGCCTCGGTGGTGATCGTGAAGCCGGGCGGGACCGGAAGGCCCAGGTTCGTCATCTCGGCGAGGTTCGCGCCCTTGCCACCTAGGAGGTCCTTGAGGTCCTTGTTGCCCTCGGTGAAGTCGTAAACGAACTTCACGCCGTCAACACTCTTACCGTGCTCAGCTACGTGGGGATCTTTGTTTTCCGACACGGGTCTCGACTCCTCGAGGACGCGGTGGCTGCCCTGACGGCGAGGAACATACCCAGATCAAAGGCTTCTGGGTACGTCCACTCGCGCGTCATACGCCTGTAACCACTCGTCCGCCAGCGGATCGAAAGTCAAGGCTCGGCAAGCGATCACAGCCGTATGTTTTCACTTCTTGAACGCACGGGCCTCCGTGAACCCCACCGAGCGCTCAAATGAGCGGAGTTCGGCACGATTGATTTCGCTCGATGAACGATCAAAGGGTGGCACTCAGTGCCACCCTTTGGAGAAGTGCAGCCGCTCAAGATCCGCTCATCTGAGCGCAACCCTTATCAAGGGTGGCGAGAATCACGCTGCCACAGCCGACGGGATTTCACCATGCGGACGCGTCTCGCGGCCGAAATGTCCCCGTCACACCCCGAGCGCGCGCAGCCGTTCCTCGACCCGCTCGGGGGCGTAGAGATGCTCCACGACCATCGCCCCGGCCCCGACCAGCCCGGATCGCTCGCCGAGCCGTGACGTCACGATGTCCAGGTGGGCGGTGGAGCGGGGCAGCGCGCGCTGGTAGAGCAGTTCGCGCACGCCCGTGAGGAAGGGGGTTCCGGCCAGATCCCCGGCGATCATCAGCACCCCGGGGTTGAGCAGGGTCACCACGGTCGCCAGCACGTCCCCGACCCGGCGCCCGGCCTCCCGGGCGAGGCCGACCGCCTCGGGATGCCCGGACGCCAGCAGGTCCCGCACGTCCGATCCGGAGGCCGCCGGCACCCCGGCCTCCGCCAGCCGCCGTGCCACCGCGCCGCCGCTCGCGATGGCGGCCAGACAGCCGTAGGAACCGCACCGGCACAGCGTCTGGGCGCCCTCCGGCACCCGGATGTGCCCGATGTCCCCCGCGCCCCCGTCGGTGCCCCGGAACACCGAGCCGTCCACCACGACCCCGGCACCGATGCCGGTGGAGACCTTGACCAGCACGAAGGCGGAGCAGTCGGGATAGCCGGTGCGCTGTTCGCCGTACGCCATGAGGTTGGCGTCGTTGTCCACCAGCACCGGCACCTCGGCGGCGCCCGCGTGCTCGGCGAGCGCCCGGGCCAGCCGGCTCCTTATGTCGTAGCCGTCCCAGCCGGGCATGATCGGCGGCTGGACGACGCGGCCGGTCTCGCTGTCGACCGGGCCGGGCACGGCCAGCCCGACTCCGCACACCGACCCGGCGCCGCGGCCGGTCTTCTCCAGCAACTCGCCGAACCAGCGTCCGAGTTCACCCAGCACGAGGTCCGGCCCGTCCTCGACGACGAGGGTGCCGGAGTGCTCGGCGAGGATCTCGCCGCTCAGCGTCAGCACGGCCGCCCGCGCGTGCCGGGTGTCGAGGTCGGAGGCCAGGACCACCGCGTGCTCGTCGTCGAACTCCAGGGTGATGGAGGGACGCCCGCCCAGCGGGGAGTCCACCGGCCCGCCGGCGCCCTCGCGCAGCCAGCCCGCGCGGAAGAGCCGGTCGAGCCGCTGCCCGACGGTGGCCCGGGACAGTCCGGTCGCCTGCTGGAGCGCACCCCGGGTCACGGCGCGGCGACTGCGCACCAGTTCGAGCAGTTCGCCGGCGCTCGCCTGGCCGGCACCTCGTCCCGTTCTGACGGGCCGTCCGGTCATGCACACCCCCTTGTGTTTCTCAACCTTGCCTTACATAGTGGGTTTTGCGTGTTAAATAGACGTAACCCCACGGTAGCCGCAGCCGAACCGATCGGCCGGACGTCTTTTCGGAGAGCCCCGAGTGGACAGCACTGCCCAACGCGCCCCTCGTCCCACGGGACGAACCGTTGCATACGATCCGTCCAGTGACGCCTCACCCCTGCACGTCAGGGCAGCCGCCGTGCTGGAGGCCGGCTGGACGGGCACGTCCACCGTGCCCTCACGCGGCCTGTATCCGCACCAGTGGTCCTGGGACTCGGCGTTCATCGCGATCGGCCTGAGGCACCTCTCGCCCTTACGGGCACAGACGGAGCTGGAGACGCTGCTGGCGGCCCAGTGGGCGGACGGGCGGATCCCGCACATCGTCTTCAACCCCTCCGTCCCGCTCGACGCGTACTTCCCGAGCCCCGACTTCTGGCGCTCCTCGACCGCGGGTCGCGCCGCGGGTGCCCCGCGCACCGTACAGACCTCCGGGATCGTGCAGCCACCGGTCCACGCGCTGGCCGCGTGGCTGGTGCACCTCGCCGACCCCGGTCTGTCCCGGGCGCGCGGCTTCCTCACCCGGGCGTATCCCCGGCTCGCGGCCTGGCACCGGTATCTGCTGCACCGGCGCGACCTGGGCGGGGGCGGGCTGGTGTCCGTCGTGCACCCCTGGGAACAGGGTATGGACAACAGCCCCTGCTGGGACCGTCCGCTCTCCCGGGTCACTCCGGCCCCGGCCCGCTCCTTCCGCCGCGCCGACCTCGACCACGGCTCCCCCGAGGACCGGCCGACGGACCTGGACTACGGGCGGTACGTACGGCTGGCCGGCGACTACCGGGATCGCGGATACGCCGATGGACCGGGCGACTTCGCCGTGGAGGACCCGGCGTTCAACGCCCTGCTCATCGCCTCCGAGTACGCACTGGCCCGGATCGCCCACGAGCTGGGCGCGGCGGGCTCGGCCCGGCAGGAGCGCGCCGAGCGGCTCACCGCCGCCCTGGTGGAGCGGCTGTGGGAGCCGTCGGCGGGGATGTTCCTGTGCCGGGACGTGCGCGCCGGGGAGCTGATCCCCGAGCGCGGTGTCTCCGGGCTCGTCCCCCTGCTGCTGCCGACCCTGCCGCGCGACCTCACGGCCACCCTGGTGCGCACCGTCTGCGGCCCGCACTTCGGCCTCGGTGGCACGACCCGGCTGGCGCCCAGCTACGACCTGCTCGGCGACGCCTTCGACCCGCACCGCTACTGGCGCGGCCCGGCCTGGTTCAACACCAACTGGCTGCTGGAGCGCGGGCTGCGGCTGCACGGCGAGCGCGGCCGGGCCGACGCCCTGCGCAAGGGCATCCTGCACACCGCGGGCGCCTCCGACTTCGCGGAGTACGTGGACCCGTACACCGGACAGGCCTGCGGCGCCACCGGCTTCGGCTGGACCGCCGCCCTCACGCTCGACCTGCTGCACGACCGGCCCGCAGGGGACAGGAACCGCGTCACGGCGATCGATCAAGGGAGAGGACCGGGGTTGACTTCCTCCCTCGCCTAAAGGCGGGGGATTCCAGCGGTCGCCCGCTGGGGTTCCTGCTTCACCGACGACCGCCCCGTCCGGGAGGACTCCCGTTGAGGTCTTACACCGTCTCCACAGGCAGACGCCGCCAGCCCGGCGGCCAGAATGTTGCGTGCCGCGTTTACGTCGCGGTCATGCACGGTGCCGCACTCGCACGTCCACTCGCGGACGTTCAGCGGCATCCTCGCTGCGATCGTGCCGCAGCCTCCGCACAGCTTCGAGCTGGGGAACCAGCGGTCGATCACGACGAGTTCGCGCCCGTGCCAGGCGCACTTGTACTCCAGCATCATGCGCAGGTCCGTCCACGCCGCGTCCGAGATCGCGCGTGCAAGCTTGCCGTTCTTCAGCAGGTTGCGGACGGTGAGGTCCTCGATCACGACCGTTTGGTTCTCACGGACGAGCCGAGTCGACAGCTTGTGCAGGAAGTCACGCCGACGGTCGGCGATCCGCGCGTGGACCTTGCCGACCTTGCGGCGGGCTTTCTCCCGGTTCGCCGAGCCCTTCGCCTTCCGCGACAGCTCACGCCGTGCGCGGGCCAGGCGAGCGCGGTCACGCCGCTCGTGCTTCGGGTTGGCGACCTTCTCGTCGGTGGACAGCGTCACGAGGGAGGTGATCCCGGCGTCCAGGCCGACCGCCGCATTTGCGGCGGGAACCGGGGTGATGGTGTCCTCGCACAGCAGGGACACGAACCGGCGTCCCGCCGCGTCACGGGACACGGTCGCCGTGGTCGGCTCCGTGCCCTCGGGCAGCGGCCGCGACCAGCGGACGTCCAGCGGCTCCGGCACCTTCGCCAGAGTCAGTTGCCCGTCACGCCACTTGAAGGCGCTGCGGGTGTACTCGGCCGACGCGCCGGACTTCTTCCGGCTCTTGTAGCGCGGGTACTTCGCGCGCTTGGCGAAGAAGTTCCCGAACGCCGTCTGAGGATGGCGGAGCGCCTGCTGGAGCGGGACGGAGGAGACCTCCGTCAGGAAGGCGAGTTCCTCGGTCTTCTTCCACTCCGTGAGTGCGGCGGACGACTGCACGTAGGAGACACGGCGCTGCTCGCCGTACCAGGCCCGCGTGCGCTCCTCCAGCGCCTTGTTGTACACGAGGCGGACGCAGCCGAACGTACGCGACAGCTCAGCTGCCTGTTCGTCCGTGGGGTAGAAGCGGTACTTGAAGGCCTGCTTGACCTGCTGCGTCGTGCCTCACATTCTGTCAGCTCCCGTGTGAGCGACGGGCATCGACCGGTGGACGGTACATGCCGGTCCGCCCTGGCGGCGAACCGGCTTCCCCTGCCCTGCTCCGCAGGGGCTTCGTTTCCTCCCCGGCCTGAAGGCCGGGGTATCCACGAAGGAGAGAGCCGATGACGGACCGGCATCATCTGCTCGTGCACGGCGGGACGTTCGCCGCCGTCGGCGACCGCGGCGACATCAGCGGCTACCGGGGCGGCAGCGCCCCGGACGGAATGTTCGTACAGGACGCGAGGCATCTGAGCCGGTGGCAGCTCACCGTCGACGGGGCCGTGCCCGAGACGCTGACGCCGGTGGCCGACGGGGACATCGCGCGCTGCGTCCTCGTCCCGCGCGGCGGCCGCAACGAGCCGCCCGCGTACACGCTGTTCCGCGAACAGGCCGTCGGGGACGCCTCGTTCGTCGAGTCGCTGCGTGTCACCAGCAACCGCCCGGTGCCGACGACGGTCCGCCTCGCGGTCACCGCCGACGCCGACTTCACCGACCAGTTCGAACTGCGCTCCGACCACCGCACCTACACGAAGCCCGGCGCCGTCCGCTCCCGCCAGGACCTCGGGCACGGCGTGGAGTTCACCTACCGGCGCGGCGAGTGGCGGTCCGTCACGACCGTGACGGCCGAGCCCCAGCCGGACGCCGTGGAGGAGACCGGCACCGGCGCCCGCCGCCTGGTGTGGACCGTGGACCTCGAACCGCACGGCACGGCCGAGCTGGTCCTGCGGGTCATGGCCCGCCCGCACGGCGACAGGCGAGCCCTGCGTGTGCCCCGCTCCCCCGCCGCCCTCCGAGAGCAACGCCTCGCCCGGGAGGGCCGGTTCACGGAGGGCGTGGCCTTCCCGGCCGGCTGGCCGGAGCTGTCCGCGGCCTGCGCCCGTGGCCTCGCCGACCTGGCCGCGCTCCAGGTCCCGGCGACCGGCCCGGACGGCGAGGAACTGCGCGTCCCGGCCGCCGGTGCGCCCTGGTTCCTGACCCTGCTGGGCCGGGACGCCCTGCTGACCTCGCTGTTCGCACTGCCCTACCGGCCACGGCTGGCCGCCGCCACACTGCCCGCGCTCGCCGCGACCCAGGCCACGGCCACCGGTGTCAGCGAGGTCGCCCAGCCCGGGAAGATCGTGCACGAGGTGCGGCACGGCGAACTGGCGCACTTCGGCCAGGTCCCCTACGGCCGCTACTACGGCTCGGTCGACGCCACGCCCCTGTTTCTCGTCCTGCTCGGGACGTACACCGAGCAGACCGGCGACACCGGCCTGGCCCGCCGTCTGGAGCGGCACGCCCGCGCGGCGGTCGGCTGGATGCTCGACCACGGCGGCCTGACCTCGCGCGGCTATCTCGTCTACCGCGCCGACCAGGGCGGCCTCGCCAACCAGAACTGGAAGGACTCCCCCGGCGCCATCTGCTCCGCCGAAGGCACCCGCCCCAACGGCCCGGTGACGGCCGCGGGCGCCCAGGGCTACGCGTACGACGCGCTGCGCCGCACGGCGTGGCTCGCGCGCACGGTGTGGCAGGACGAGACGTACGCGCACCTGCTGGAGCAGGCGGCCGGTGACCTGCGCGACCGTTTCCAACGCGACTTCTGGATGCCGGAGCGCTCCTTCCCGGCACTGGCGCTCGACGGCGGGGGCCGGCAGGTCGACGCGCTCGCCTCCGACGCCGGGCATCTGCTGTGGTCGGGCCTGCTGGACAAGGAGTACGGCGAACAGGCCCGGCGCCTGCTGGAGCCGGACTTCTTCTCCGGCTGGGGCGTACGCACCCTGGCCGCAGGCCAGCCCGCCTACCATCCGCTCTCCTACCACCGCGGCTCGGTCTGGCCGCACGACAACGCGCTGATCGCACTGGGCCTGGCCCGCTACGGACTGCACGACGAGGCCCGCGCGATCGCCCGCGGCCTGGTCGACGCGGCGAGCGCGACCGGCCACCGGCTGCCGGAGGTCCTCGCGGGCTACGGCCGCGACACCCACCCCGAGCCGGTGCCCTACCCGCACGCGTGCGTACGCGAATCCCGGTCGGCGTCGGCCCCGTTGGCGCTGCTCACGGCGGTCGGCGGCATCTGAGGGGCCGTGCGAGGGCCCCTCCGGGCCGGTTGCCCGGCGTTTGCCCGGAGTTTGCCGAGCGCTGACCCGGCGGGCTGAACACACCCGCCGCACGCCCCGTACGGAACTGCGGCGGACCCGTTCCCCCACGCGGGTCCGCCACCTCACCGGGTTTTGTACGGGAAGGACCTCCGGGTGCCTGTCTTCACACGCTTCCGCCAGTCATCGCAGCCGGGCATCCCGGGGGCCGAGTCCGAGACGGAGCGTGGCGAGAGGGAGCAGGCCGTCACAGAGGAGGTGGAGGCTCCCGAGACTCCCGCCCCCGTATCCCGGCTCACTCGTCTGCGCACCTGGCGCACCCGTCACCCCCGGGCCGCCCGCGCCCTCCACCTGACCACCACCGCCCTCGCCGCCGTCCTGGTCCTCGGTGCTCTGCTCCTGCCCAACACCCTCGACGCCGTCGAGCCGGACAGCTTCGCGCGGATCCCGGCGGAGGCGGTCATCGGGGCCGTCGTGATGCTGGTGCTGCCGCGTCGGCCCCGGCTGGCGGCGGCGGTGCTGTACGGGCTCGGTCTCACCGCGCTGACCACGGTGAACCTGCTCGACATCGGGTTCAACGAGTACCTGGGCCGGGGCTTCAACGCCGCGCTGGACTGGGACCTGCTCCCGGACGCGCAGGCGTACGTCGGGGACACGCTGGGCGGGGGCATCGCGACCGCCGCCGCCGTCGGCGCGGTCGTGCTCGTCCTGCTCGTGGCGGCCGTCATGGTCGCGGCGACGATCCGGCTCGCCGAGGTACTGGCCCGCCACCGGCTCCGGGCGACCAAGGGCGCCCTGCTCGCCGGCACCGTCTGGGTCACCTGCTCCGCCCTGGGCCTGACGCTGTTCGGCGGTCCGATCGCCTCCGAGCGCGGGGCCGGGGCTCTCCGGGTGCACGCGCAGCGGACGGTGGAGTCGCTGCGGGACGAGGCGGCGTTCGTGCAGCAGGCGAAGGCGGACACCTTCGGCAACACCCCGCCCGACCAGCTGCTGCCGGACCTGCGCGGCAAGGACGTGATCTTCACGTTCATCGAGAGCTACGGCCGCAGCGCCCTCGAGGACCCGATCATGGCACCCGGCGTCGACCGGACCCTCGACACGAGCACCGAGGCCCTGGCGAAGGCCGGCTTCCACGCCCGCAGCGGCTGGCTGACCTCGGCGACCTTCGGCGGCAGCAGCTGGCTCGGCCATTCCACGACCATGTCCGGCCTGTGGATCGACAACCAGCGCCGCTACCGCACGGTCACCGCGGGCGACCACCTCACCCTCACCAAGGCGTTCCGGAAGACCGGCGCGTGGGACACGGTGGGCGTCATGCCGGGCGTGCAGAAGGGCTGGCCGGAGGAGAAGTGGTACGGCCTCGACAAGCTCTACGACGCCTTCGACCTGGGCTACCGGGGCCCGAAGTTCAGCTGGTCGACGATGCCCGACCAGTACGCGCTGGAGGCGTTCCAGCGCCGGGTGCACGGAAAGAAGCGCGACAAGCCGCTGATGTCGTTCGTCATCCTGACCTCCAGCCACCAACCCTGGGCGCCCCTCCCGAAGATGGTCGGCTGGGACGAACTCGGCGACGGATCGGTCTTCGACGCGATCCAGAAGGCCGGCAAGAAGGCGTCGGACGTCCTCACCGACACCACGAAGTCCCGCCAGGAGTACGGCAAGTCCATCCAGTACTCGGTCACGAGCCTCACCCAGTGGCTGGAGCGCTACGGCACCGACGACACCGTCCTGGTCTTCCTCGGCGACCACCAGCCCATGGCCCGGGTCAGCGGCACCCGTGCCAGCCGGGACGTGCCGGTGTCGATCGTCGCGAAGGATCCGAAGGTCCTCGGCAAGGTCGCCGACTGGAACTGGGCGGAAGGCCTCAAGCCGGACCGCGGCGCCCCCGTCTGGAAGATGAGCGCGTTCCGCGACCGTTTCCTCAAGGCGTACGGCTCCACGCCGCACCCCTCGGGAGGCTGATCAGCCGCCGGAGATGTCCAGCTCCGCGTCCTCGCCGATGCCCGCGCAGTCGTACGGGTCCTTCAGCCAGCCGTCCGGCAGCACCACCCGGTTGTTGCCGGACGTACGGCCCCGGGGCCCGTCGGCGCAGGCAGGCCAGGGCTGGTCGAGGTCCAGCTCGTCAAGGCCGGCCCGCAGCTCTTCGAGCGACGAGGTGATCGCGAGCCGCTTGCGCATCTCGGAGCCGACCGCGAAGCCTTTCAGATACCAGGCGACGTGCTTGCGGAAGTCGATCACGCCCCGGGACTCGTCGCCGATCCACTCGCCGAGCAGGGTGGCGTGCCGGACCATGACGTCGGCGGCTTCCCGGAGGGTGGGCCGTGCGATGTCCTGAGTGCGCCCCTCGAAAGCCGCCACGAGGTCGGAGAACAGCCAGGGCCGCCCCAGGCACCCGCGCCCGACCACCACTCCGTCGCAGCCGGTCTCCCGCACCATCCGCAGGGCGTCCTCGGCCGACCAGATGTCGCCGTTGCCGAGCACGGGGATCTCCGGCACGTGCTCCTTCAGCCGGGCGATGGCGTCCCAGTCGGCGGTGCCGCCGTAGTGCTGGGCGGCGGTGCGGCCGTGCAGCGCGATGGCGGTGACGCCCTCCTCGACGGCGATCCGGCCGGCGTCGAGGTAGGTGATGTGGTCGTCGTCGATGCCCTTGCGCATCTTCATCGTCACGGGCAGGTCGCCGGCACCGCTGACCGCCTCGCGCAGGATGGCGCGCAGCAGGTTCCGCTTGTACGGGAGCGCGGATCCGCCGCCCTTGCGGGTCACCTTGGGCACCGGGCAGCCGAAGTTGAGGTCGATGTGGTCGGCGAGGTCCTCCTCCGCGATCATGCGGACGGCCTTGCCGACGGTCGCCGGGTCCACGCCGTAGAGCTGGATGGACCGGGGCCGCTCACTCGCGTCGAAGTGAATGAGCTGCATCGTCTTCTCGTTGCGCTCGACCAGGGCCCTGGTGGTGATCATCTCGCTGACGAACAGGCCCTTGCCACCGCTGAACTCCCTGCACAGGGTGCGGAAGGGCGCGTTGGTGATCCCGGCCATGGGGGCCAGGACGACGGGGGGCCGGACGGCGTGCGGACCGATCTGGAGGGGCGTGGACATGCCTCCATTGTGCCGTGCAATGAGATGGCAAAATTCATTAGTTAGCCACACTATCGAAATCGGCGTACGATGTTCCGCATGCCCGAGGTCAGTCACCGCCGTCGCATGCTGGTGCTCGCGATCTGCTGTATGAGCCTGCTGATCGTGAGCCTGGACAACACGGTCCTGAACGTGGCCCTCCCCTCCATGCAGCGGGACCTCCACGCGAGCACGTCCGGCCTCCAGTGGACGATCGACGCCTACACCCTGGTCCTGGCCTCGCTGCTGATGCTCGCGGGCTCCACCGCCGACCGGATCGGCCGCAAACGCGTCTTCATGGCGGGTCTGGTCGTCTTCACCCTCGGCTCGGTGCTGTGCTCGCTCGCGCCGGACCTTCAGGCGCTGGTCGCCTTCCGCATGGTGCAGGCGGTGGGCGGCTCGATGCTGAACCCGGTCGCCATGTCGATCATCACCAACACCTTCACCGACCCGCGCGAGCGGGCCCGGGCGATCGGCGCGTGGGGCGCGGTCGTCGGCATATCGATGGCGGCCGGCCCGCTGGCCGGAGGCCTGCTCGTCGAGTCGGTCGGCTGGCGCTCGATCTTCTGGATCAACCTGCCGGTGGGCCTGGCCGCCCTTCTGCTCACCCTGCGCTTCGTGCCCGAGTCCCGGGCGCCGAGGGCCCGCCGCCCCGACCCGGTGGGGCAGCTGCTGGTGATCGCGCTGTTCGGCTCGCTGACGTACGCGATCATCGAGGCCCCGAGCAGGGCCCTCACATCGACAGCGCCGCTCGTCGTCATCGCCCTGGCGGCCCTCGCCGGCCTGCTGTGGTACGAGCCGCGCCGCGCGGAACCCCTGATCGACCTGCGCTTCTTCCGCTCGGCGCCGTTCAGCGGAGCCATGGTCATCGCCATCAGCGCGTTCGCGGCACTCGGCGGCTTCCTGTTCCTGTCCACGCTGTACCTCCAGAACGTACGCGGACTGACCGCCATGGAGGCGGGCCTGTGGATGCTACCGATGGCGGCCCCCACCTTCCTGTGCGCCCCGCTCTCCGGCCGCCTGGCCGGCGGCCGGGGCCCGCGTCTGCCCCTGCTGATCGCGGGCTGCGCGATGACGGCGAGCGGCATCCTCTTCGCCGCGTTCGAAGCCGAGACCTCGAACACCACCCTCATCGCCGGGTACGTCCTCTTCGGTATCGGCTTCGGTTTCGTCAACGCCCCGATCACCAACACGGCGGTCTCCGGCATGCCGCGCACCCAGGCGGGCGTCGCCGCGGCCGTCGCCTCCACGAGCCGCCAGCTCGGCCAGACGCTGGGCGTCGCGGTGGTGGGCGCGGTGCTCGCCTCCGGCGTGGGCGCGTCCTCGTACCGCGAGATGTTCGTCTCGGCCGCCCGGCCGGGCTGGTGGATCATCGCGGCGTGCGGGTTCGCGGTGCTGGCGTTGGGGGCGGTGACGAGCGGGCGGTGGGCTCGGGGGACTGCCGAGCGGACAGCTGAGAGGCTGGAGGCGGCGGAGGTGCGGGACGTGGCGGTGACCGCGGAGCGTGCCTAGCCGCGGGTGAGTTGTGGCTGGTCGCGCCGTTCCCCGCGCCCCTGGGGGCCGGATTCTCTGCTCAGCGCTATGGTCTGGAGCTTCTCCAGGCGCTCCCGGGACTCCCGGTCCGCCGGGACGTACGTGACGATACGCGGTCCCGCCCCCGGCGTCAGCCACAGGTCCGTGTGGTCGACGGTGATGCGGCCGACGTGGCGGTTGCGGAACTCCTTGCGTCTGGTGCGGTGGGCGACGACCTCGTGCCGGTCCCAGGCCGTGCGGAAGGCGAAGGACTCCGTGCGCAGTCGCTTCAGAAGCATCTTCCAGGCGGGCTCGGCGAGATGACCCGCCATCGCGGCACGGAAGCGCGCGGCCATCAGACGCTGCGTCTCGTCCAGGTGCACGATCGACGACTGCCACTCGGCGTGGGTGTAGGAGAGGAGCACGCAGTTGCGGTCCTCGGGCGGCACCGCGTCCAGGTCGCACAGCAGCAACCCGTACGTGCGGTTGTAGGCGAGGATGTCGTACCGGCTGTTCTGGAGGCACGCCGGGAACGGCTCGACCTGCTCCAGCACCGCCCGCATCGCCGGCGTGACCGACGGGCACGTGGACGCCGGCGTCGGGTCGGCCGCCCCGGCCAGCCGGAAGAGGTGGGCACGCTCGCTGGGGTCGAGCAGGAGCGCGCGGGCCAGCGCGTCGAGGACCTGGACGGAGACCTGGATGTCCCGGGCCTGCTCCAGCCACGTGTACCAGGTGACGCCCACGGCGGAGAGCTGGGCGACCTCCTCGCGGCGCAGACCCGGCGTACGACGCCGGCGGCCCCGGGGCAGGCCGACCTGCTCGGGGGCGATCCGCTCTCGCCGGCTGCGCAGGAACGCCGCGAGCTCGTGCCGCCGGACGTCCGCGTCGCGGGGGGCCTCGGGCGGGCGTGCCGCTGTCTCCTGCGCCATGGTCGTCATGCCCTTCAGCCTGCCGTCGCCCGGACCCTGTTTCCAGGTGGTGGTTGTACCAGGATAAGAACACTCTGGTACCAGCCTGGGCGCCGCCACAGGCTGATGCCGTGACCACGGAATCCCTCACTTCACGTCCCGTCAGCTCCCCCGCCCCGGCTCCCGTGCTCGGCGGGCTCGGGCTGTTCACGGTGCTGCTGGCCGCGGCACTCCCGCTCATCGACTTCTTCATCGTGAACGTCGCCCTGCCCACCATCGGCGCCGACCTCGCCGCGAGCGAGTCGGTCCTCGAACTCGTCGTCGCCGGGTACGGAGTGTCGTACGCCGTCCTGCTGGTCCTCGGGGGGCGGCTCGGCGACCTGTTCGGCCGGCGGCGGCTGTTCCTCATCGGAATGGCGGCCTTCGGGCTGACCTCACTGGCGTGCGGACTGGCGCCCGGCGCCTGGTCGCTGGTCGCGGCCCGGGTCGCACAGGGCGCGTCGGCCGCCGCGATGCTGCCGCAGGTGCTGGCCACCATCCAGGCCACCACGACCGGCCCCCGGCGGGCGAAGGCCATGGGGCTCTACGGCGCGACCGCCGGCCTGGCCATGGTCGCCGGGCAGATCCTCGGCGGGGTCCTGGTGGCCGCCGACATCGCGGGGACCGGCTGGCGCTCGGTGTTCCTCGTCAACGTGCCGGTCGTCCTCGCCGGACTGTTCCTGGCGGCCCGCGCGGTCCCCGAGACCCGCTCCGAGCGCCCGGAGCCGGTCGACGTCCCGGGCACGGTCCTCCTGGCGGCCTCGCTCCTCGCACTGCTCGTCCCGCTCACCGAAGGCCGGGCGGCGGGCTGGCCGCTGTGGACATGGCTGTCGCTGCTGGCGTTCCCGTTCGCGGCGGCGGCGTTCTACGTGGTGGAGCGACGGGCCGACCGCGCGGGCCGCACGCCCTTGGTCCCGCCGAGCCTGTTCGCGCTGACCTCGCTGCGGCGCGGGCTGCTGCTGGTGCTGCCCTTCTCCATCGGCTTCAGCGGCTTCATGTTCGTGATCGCGGTGGCGTTGCAGCAGGGCGCCGGGCTCGACCCGGTCGCCGCGGGCCTGGCGCTCGCGCCGCTGGCGGTGGTGTTCTTCGTCTTCTCGCTGCTGGGCCCGCGGCTGGTCGCCCGGTACGGCTCGCGGGTGGTGACGGCGGGTGCCGTGTTCCAGGGCCTGGGTCTGGTTCTGATGGCACTGGCGGCCTGGCGCTTCTGGCCGCACCTCGGGTTCGTCGAACTGCTCCCGGGGGCGGCGGTCGCCGGCGCGGGCCAGGCGATGCAACTTCCGGTCGCCTTCCGGGTCATCCTCTCGGAGGTGCCGCCCGTCCGCGCCGGCGTCGGCAGCGGCGTGATGATCACCACTCAGCAGTCGGCGCTGGCACTCGGTGTGGCGACCCTGGGCACGCTGTTCCTTTCCCTGGTCCCGGGGATGGGCATGCGGAATGCCCTGGTCACGACCCTCCTGGTGCAGCTCGGCGGTGTGGTGCTGACCGGCCTGCTGAGTCTGCGGCTGCCGCGTATGGTCGCTTGAGGTTTCTCACGGCCTGACGACTCGTATCCGGGGAAGCCCTGTTGATGTTGGTTCTGCTGCACACTCCTTGCTGCGAGCAGACCGGATCGGGCCGGATTCCTGGACGCGGGAGACGTCATGGCGCAGATCGACACCAGCAAGGTCAGCCGCTGGGACCAGCACGGCCGGGAGCACGTGGTGCGGGTGCGGCGCACGGGCGGGCAGCGCACGCTCAGCTGCGACACCTGCGGCTGGCGCAGAGGCGCCCAGTTCCTGCCCTGGCTGAAGGCGGAGGAACACCTGGCGGAGGCTCATCAGGCGACGGTGGACCCGACGGCGGCGTGAACGGCCCCAGCAGCGGCCCCAGTAGGGGATCGAGGGCAGGTACGCCCTGTCGGGCTGGTGGTACAGGCCGGTGGTCATCAGGCTCATCAGTCGCACCACCTCGAGGCCGTAGGGCAGGCACCACCTGAGCAGCACGCTGCCGCTCGGGTACCCGTCGTCCGCCCGAAGGGCGGGCCTCGCGGTGTCTGGTGCGTGCGATCGCAAGGCGCCGAAGCGCCCACGTGGCTCCGCCACGTGGGCGGTTCGGCAACGCGGCGAGCGTGCGTGCCAGACACCGCGAGGCAGGCGGGAATTCGTCAGCCAGGCCCTAGGCCCGCAGCCCCCGCACCACGAGGTCCATGACCGCCGTGAAGTCCGCCTCGATGCCGGGCTCTTCCCACTCCCGGGCGTAGCACGGGTCGTGGAAGCGGCCCGTGGCGTGGAAGAGGGCGCGGGCGGTCGTCCCGGGGTCGGGGGTGGCGGCGAAGTCGCCGGTCTCGACGCCGGCCTGGATGATGCGGGTCAGCTGGGACGTCAGGTCGGCGATGTGCTCACCGACCGCCGTGCCGTTCTCGTCCGTGAGGACCATGTACGTGGCGAACAGCTCCGGATCCCCGCCCGCCTTGCGGCGCTTCGCGGCGAACAGCGCGGCGAGCCAGTCCCGCAGCCGGGTCTCCGGGGCGCTGTCCGCGGCGACGATCCCGGACAGTTCCCCGGACGTGCGGTCCAGCCAGCGCTTGGTGACCGCCTCGCGCAGCGCCGCCTTGGTGCGGAAGTGGCGGTAGACACTGCCGTGGCTGACGCCGAGCGCGCGGGCCACGTCCACCACGGTGGCCTTGGCCGGGCCGTGGCGGCGCAGCACCTCCTCGGTCGCCTCGAGGATGCGCTCGGCGGTCAGGGTCTCGCTGGTCGGTGCCATGCCCTGACCGTACCCGGAGCCCGGTTCAGCTCTCGAGGTGCGCCATCTGTGCCGCCGGGTAGCGGTCGCCGGCGGCGGCGCCGGGCGGTACAACCTCCTCGATCGCGGCGAGGTCGGCCGCGTCCGGCGTCACGTCCAGCGCGGCCAGCGCCTCCGTGAGCCGGTCGCGGCGACGCGCGCCGACCAGCGGCACGATGTCCTCACCGCGCGAGAGCACCCAGGCGATGGCGATCTGCGCGACACTGACGCCCTTCTGCTCGGCGATCTCCCGCAACGCCTCGACGAGGTTCAGGTTGTGCCGGAGGTTGTCCCCCTGGAAACGCGGCGACATCGCCCGGAAGTCGCCGGCGCCGAGCTGCCGGTCGGCGGTGAAGTGGCCCGAGATCAGGCCCCGGGAGAGCACGCCGTACGCCGTGATGCCGATGCCCAGCTCGCGTGTGGTGGGGAGGATCTCGTCCTCGATGCCGCGCGAGATGAGGGAGTACTCGATCTGGAGGTCGGAGATCGGCGCGGTGGCGGCGGCCCGGCGGATGGTCTCGGCGCCGACCTCGCTGAGGCCGATGTGCCGCACGCATCCCTTCTCGACCAGTTCCGCGATCGCGCCGACCGTCTCCTCGATCGGCACCTCGGGGTCGAGGCGGGCGATGCGGTAGACGTCGATGTGGTCGACGCCGAGCCGCTGGAGGGAGTACGCGGCGAAGTTCTTCACGGCGGCGGGCCTGCCGTCGTAGCCGGACCAGCCGCCGTCCGGGTCGCGCATGGCGCCGAACTTCACGCTGACCAGGGCCTGTTCACGCCGGGCGGCGGGGGCCGCGCGCAGGGCCTCGCCGATCAGCATCTCGTTGTGGCCCATGCCGTAGAAGTCGCCGGTGTCCAGCAGGGTGACGCCCGCTTCGAGCGCCGCGTGGATGGTCGCGACGGACTCGGCCCGGTCCGCCTCGCCGTACAGCGCGGACATGCCCATGCAGCCGAGGCCGAGGGCGGAGACCTGGGGGCCGGTGGTTCCGAGGGTTCGGGTTCGCATCGTCATGCGCTCCACGATGACATGACAGATAACAGATTTCAATATCTGTCATTCGATACTCGTCAGGACCTGGCGTCGGCCCTACCGCACCGTGAACGCCAGCTTCGCCCCCAGCGCCACGAACGACCCCGCGAACCCCCGCCGCAGCCACGCCATCACCCGCGGCCGCCCGATCACATGGCTGCGCACCGACGCGGCCAGCACCCCGTACGCGGCGAACACGGCGAACGTCGCCAGCATGAACACCCCGCCGAGCCCCACCATCCGCACCACCGCGTGCGGCTCCCCGGGGCTCACGAACTGCGGCAGGAACGCGAAGAAGAAGATCGTCAGCTTCGGGTTGAGGATGTTGATCAGCACGCCCCGCACGATCACCCGCCGCGCGGACACCGGCGCCGCCCGCTCCTCCACCACGAGCGCCTCCTTGTCCCGCACCGTCGCCCACGCCATGTACAGGAGGTAGGCGACCCCGGCGTACTTCAGTACCTGGAACGCGGTCGCGCTGGCGTGCAGCAGGGCGGCGACCCCGGTGACCGTGGCCAGCAGATGCGGCACGATCCCGAGCGTGCACCCGAAGGCCGCGACGACGCTCGCGCGCCGGCCCGGGAGAGCGCGGCGGCGAGAGTGTAGACGACTCCGGTTCCCGGTGTGGCGACGACGACAAGAGTGGTCAGCAGAAACGCGATGCTCATGCGCTCACCCTGGCGCCGCCACTCCCGGAGACAGGGCCAATCGGCAGCGGCGCTGAAGGACCAATCCTGCCGACCACACAAGTGCTCAACCGCCCCACCGTTCGACATGCCTCACACCCGCTCCGAGAATGGAAAGAGCCGGCGAGCAGTCTCCCCGGCGGCGCCTGCCCACCGGCCGCGCGGAACTCCTGCGCCGCCCCAGGGAGCGCGTCATGACGGTCCGCATCGCCACCTTCAACACCGAGAACCTCTTCCGCCGCCCCAAGGTCTTCCGCCTCCCGAGCGACAAGCAGCGCCGGGAGATCCTGAACGACTACACGAAGCTGGTCTCCCTCCTGGAGAAGAAGACCTACGACGACAAGACCAAGGAACGCATCGCCGAACTCCTCAAGAAGCACCGGGCGCACGACTCCCGCAAGGACAGGCCGCTCTTCGTCAACGAGACCCGCGGTCAGGGCACGCTGTTCAAGACGAGAGGCAGCGGCGAGCACGTCACCTTCGAGATCGTCGCCACGGGCCGCTCGGGGTGGACCGGCTGGGTGGAGCTGGTCCGTGACGACCTCGACTGGGAGGCCGTGCACAACACCGGCCGGGTGATCGCCGAGGTCGACGCCGACATCCTGCTCACCGTGGAGGTGGAGGACCGCACGACCCTGCGCCGCTTCAACGAGCAGGTGCTGGGCGGCGACCTGAAGAAGACCCCGTATCCGTACGACATGGTGATCGACGGCAACGACCCGCGCGGCATCGACGTGGGGGTCCTCAGCCGCCACCCGATCACGTCCATGAGGTCCCACGTCTTCGACCCCGACCCGGACCGGCCGGGCGAGTATCTCTTCAGCCGGGACTGCCCCGAGTACGAGATCCAGATCGGCGGCACCCCGCTGTGGCTGCTCGGCAACCACCTGAAGAGCCAGAGCGGCGACGACCCGGAGCTGCGCATCGCCCAGGCCCGGCGCGTGGCGTCGATCTACCAGACCGCCCTGGAGCGTTCCCCGTACGTCGTGGTCGCCGGGGACCTCAACGACGAACCGTCCAGCGAGGCGATCCGGGCCCTGCTGGGCACCGGCCTGCGGGACGTGATGAGCCACCCGGGGTACCGGGGCACCCCGGGCACCCACGGCGCGGGCACGTCCGAGCGCCAGAAGCTCGATTATCTGATGTTGCCGCCGCCGCTGTGGGAGCAGGTGCAGCACGTCGAGGTCGAACGGCGCGGCATCTGGGCGCCCTCCACGATCAAGTCCTTCGACACCGTCACCTCGAAGTGGAACCGCGCCTCGGACCACGCGGCCGTCTACGCGGACCTCGACCTCTGAAACGCGCCGGTGCCGGGTTCCTCCGCGGAGGAACCCGGCACCGCCGTAGACCCAGGAGCGATCAGCAGCCGACCAGACGGGCGGCCAGGTAGCCCTCGATCTGGTCGAGGGAGACGCGCTCCTGCTTCATCGAGTCGCGCTCGCGGACGGTGACCGCGTTGTCCTCCAGGGTGTCGAAGTCGACGGTCACGCAGAACGGCGTGCCGATCTCGTCCTGGCGGCGGTAGCGGCGGCCGATCGCGCCGGCGTCGTCGAACTCGATGTTCCAGTTCTGGCGCAGCGCCTGGGCGAGGCCCTTGGCCTTCGGGGACAGCTCCGGGTTCCGGGACAGCGGGAGCACCGCGACCTTCACCGGCGCCAGGCGCTGGTCCAGGCGCAGCACGGTCCGCTTCTCCATCTTGCCCTTGGCGTTGGGCGCCTCGTCCTCGATGTAGGCGTCGAGGAGGAAGGCGAGCATGGCCCGGCCGACACCGGCCGCGGGCTCGATGACGTACGGAGTCCAGCGTTCGCCGGCCTCCTGGTCGAAGTAGGTGAGGTCCTGGCCGGAAACCTTGGAGTGGGCGCCGAGGTCGTAGTCGGTGCGGTTGGCGACGCCCTCCAGCTCGCCCCACTCGCTGCCGCCGAACTGGAAGCGGTACTCGATGTCGGCGGTGCGCTTGGAGTAGTGGGAGAGCTTCTCCTTGGGGTGCTCGTACCAGCGCATGTTCTCCTCACGGAGACCCAGGCCGGTGTACCAGTTCCAGCGCTGCTCCATCCAGTACTCCTGCCACTTCTCGTCCTCGCCCGGCTTGACGAAGAACTCCATCTCCATCTGCTCGAACTCGCGGGTGCGGAAGATGAAGTTGCCCGGCGTGATCTCGTTGCGGAAGGACTTGCCCATCTGGGCGATGCCGAACGGCGGCTTGCGGCGCGAGGTGGTCTGCACCTGGGAGAAGTTGGTGAAGATGCCCTGCGCGGTCTCGGGCCGCAGGTAGGCGATGGAGCCGGAGTCCTGGGTCGGGCCGAGGTGGGTGGACAGCAGGCCCGAGAACTGCTTGGGCTCGGTGAACTGGCCCTTGTTGCCGCAGTTCGGGCAGTTGACATCGGCCAGGCCGTTCTCCGGCAGGCGGTTGTGCTTGGCCTCGTAGGCCTCCTCCAGGTGGTCCGCGCGGAACCGCTTGTGGCAGGAGGTGCACTCGGTCAGCGGGTCCGTGAAGGTGGCGACGTGGCCGGAGGCGACCCAGACCTCGGGGGCCAGGATCACGGACGAGTCGATACCGACGACGTCCTCGCGCGACGTCACCATGTAGCGCCACCACTGGCGCTTGAGGTTCTCCTTGAGCTCGACACCCAGGGGGCCGTAGTCCCAAGCGGCGCGCTGGCCGCCGTAGATCTCACTACAGGGGAATACGAAGCCACGGCGCTTGCTCAGGCTGACGATGGTGTCGATCTTGTCGGCGGCCACGGTGCTCTCTTCATTACGACGACGGGCGACGAAGCGAGTTGCTTCCAGCGAATGCTTCAGGTTACCGGCGGGGGCGCCCCCTCAATCAAATCGCTCCCCCTTCCGCGACCGCCAGACCCCCTCCCCGGAACCTCCTCAGCCGGCTTGTTGACAACGGTTTCCATATTTGATGAAAATGAGTGTCATGAACGTACGACGACGCCTCATATCCGCCACCGCGGTCACCGCGGCCACCGCTCTCGGCCTCGGCGCTCTCTCCGCCTGCTCCAGCGACAGCGCGGCGACGGGCAACACGGACAAGTTCGACGTCGTCGCGTCGTTCTACCCGATGGCGTTCCTCGCCCAGCAGATAGGCGGCGACCACGCGAACGTCACCAGCCTGACCGAGCCCGGCCAGGAGCCCCACGACCTGGAGATCAGCACCAAGCAGCGGGCCCAGCTCGAAGAGGCCGACGCGGCGCTCTTCCTCAAGGGTCTCCAGCCCGCCGTCGACGAGGCCGTCGCCCAGACCGGCATCAAGACGAAGATCGACGCGGCCACGCTGACCACCCTGGAGGACCACGGCAACACCGAGCACAGCCACGAGGGTGAGGAGGCGCACGCCGAGGAGAGCCACCCCGAGGAGAGCCACTCCGAGGAAGGCCACTCCGAGGAGGAGGAGCACGCGCGCGACCCGCACGTCTGGCTGGACCCGGTGAAGTACGCCGAGGTCGCCGAGGGCGTGGGCAAGGCCTTCGAGAAGGCCGACCCGGACCACGCGGTCGACTACAAGAAGAACACCGCGGCCCTGGTCAAGAAGCTGAACGACCTCAACGGCGAGTTCGAGAACGGCCTGAAGAACACCAAGACCAAGGTCTTCTTCACCAACCACGCCGCCTTCGGCTACCTCGCCGAGCGCTACGGCCTCACCCAGGAGGCCATCTCCGGCCTCGACCCCGAGAGCGAGCCCAGCGCCGCCCGGGTCAGGGAGCTCCAGCAGGAGGCCAAGGCCGACGGCGTCACCACCGTCTTCTACGAGACACTGGTCTCCGACAAGACCGCGAAGACCCTGGCCCGGGACGCGAAGCTGAAGACGGACGTCCTCGACCCGCTCGAGGGCATCACCGACAAGTCCCGCGGCGACGACTACTTCCAGGTCATGGAAGCCAACCTCAAGGCCCTGCGGACGGCCCTGGGAGCCAAGTGATCGACCCATCGGAGGACGGCATGACCGAGCCCGTCGTATCCCTGCGCGGCGTCCGCGCCGACCTGGGCTCGCGCCCCGTCCTGCGCGGCATCGACCTCACCGTGCGCCACGGCGAGGTCGTCGCGCTGCTCGGCGCGAACGGCTCCGGCAAGTCCACGGCCGTGCGCAGCATCATCGGCCAGGTGCAGATCGGCGCCGGCGAGATCGAGCTGTTCGGCACGGCCCGCAGGCGGTTCCGCGACTGGCGGCGCGTGGGCTATGTCCCGCAGCGCACCACGGCCGCGGGCGGGGTGCCCGCCACGGTGACCGAGGTGGTCTCCGCGGGCCGCCTCTCGCGGGCCCGCTTCGGCGTGCTGCGCAAGGCGGACCACACGGCCGTACGGCAGGCGCTGGAGCTCGTCGGCATGGCGGACCGGGCCAAGGAGTCGGTCGACGCCCTGTCCGGCGGCCAGCACCAGCGTGTCCTGATCGCCCGCGCGCTCGCCTGTGAACCCGAGCTGCTGATCATGGACGAGCCGATGGCCGGTGTCGACCTGGCCAGCCAGGAGGTGCTCGCGCACACGCTGCGCGAGCAGGTCTCCCAGGGCACGACCGTGCTGCTCGTGCTGCACGAACTGGGCCCCCTGGAGCCCCTCATCGACCGGGCGGTCGTACTGCGCGACGGCTGCGTCGTGCACGACGGGCCGCCCCCGAAGGCGGTCGGGCAGCACGCCCTCCCCGGCCACGACCACGTACACCCGCACGCACCCGCGGGCGCCGAACCGATCCGCACGGGACTGCTGAGCTGATGGAGATCCTCGACTACGCCTTCATGCAGCGGGCGCTGCTCGCCGCCGTCCTGGTCGGCATCACGGCCCCCGCGGTGGGGATCTACCTGGTCCAGCGCCGCCAGGCCCTGATGGGCGACGGCATCGGCCACGTGGCGATGACCGGCGTCGGCCTCGGTTTCCTGCTGACCTGGTCCCCGGTGTGGATGGCGACCCTCGTCTCGGTCATCGGCGCCGTCCTCATGGAGCTGATCCGCTGGTACGGCAGGACCCGCGGCGACATCGCCCTCGCGATGCTGTTCTACGGCGGCATGGCCGGCGGTGTGATGTTCATCAACCTCGCGCCGACGGGCTCCAACGCCAACCTGACGTCGTACCTCTTCGGCTCCCTGTCGACGGTGTCCGAGTCGGACGTCACGGCGATCTGCGTCCTGGCCGCCTTCGTCGTCCTGGTCACCCTCGGCCTGCGCCGGCAGCTGTTCGCGGTCAGCCAGGACGAGGAGTTCGCCCGGGTGACGGGCCTGCCGGTGCGCGCCCTGAACCTGCTGACGGCGATCACCGCGGCCGTCACGGTGACGGTGGCGATGCGCGTGGTCGGCCTGCTGCTGGTCAGCGCGCTGATGGTGGTGCCTGTCGCGGCCGCCCAGCAGATCGGCCGCAGCTTCGCCGCGACCTTCGCGATCGCCGTGGCGATCGGCGTGAGCGTGACGATCGGCGGCACCGTCACCTCGTACTACCAGGACGTCCCGCCGGGTGCGACGATCGTGCTGCTGACCATCGGCGCCTTCGTCGTGCTGACGGCGATCGCGGCTCCGCTGGCCCGCCGCCGCGCCCGTGCCCAGACCGACGCGCACCCCGCCCACGACCCTGCCGAGTGCGCGATTCCGGGCACCCGGAAGGCAGAGAACGAGGTCGGCGTCTGACCGCCCCCGCCCGAGGCTGGCACAATGGCCCGGGCAAGGCAGACGTGAGGAGGCAACGGTGACGACCGCTGGACCGTCCGTGAAGGGCCGCGCCACCAAGCAGCGGGCCGCTGTGGCGGCGGCCCTGCAAGAGGTCGACGAGTTCCGCAGCGCGCAGGAACTGCACGACATGCTCAAGCACAAGGGCGACTCGGTCGGGCTCACCACGGTCTACCGCACCCTCCAGTCCCTCGCCGACGCCGGTGAGGTCGACGTCCTGCGCACCGCCGACGGCGAGTCCGTCTACCGCCGCTGCTCCACCGACGACCACCACCACCACCTGGTGTGCCGCGGCTGCGGCAAGGCCGTCGAGGTGGAGGGCCCGGCCGTGGAGAAGTGGGCGGAGGCCATCGCCACCGAGCACGGCTTCGTGAACGTGGCCCACACGGTGGAGATCTTCGGCACGTGCGCGGACTGCGCGAAGACCTCCGGCGGCTGAGCCGCTTTTCGCCGTGGGGGTGAGACCCGGTTCCCGGGTGCGGGTTCGTGGTGGCCGGTCGCGCAGTTCCCCGCTCCCCTGAGGGAACTGCGACGCCCTTGCCCGTGAAGCGCTGGTCTGCGGGACTACTCCTGCTTGCCCTCCATGGCCAGCAGCTCCTCGTTCGGAATGGCCCCGCCGAACCGCCGGTCCCGCGAGGCGAACTCCAGGCACGCCCGCCACAGGTCGCGGCGGTCGAAGTCCGGCCACAGCACGTCCTGGAAGACCATCTCGGCGTACGCGCTCTGCCAGATCAGGTAGTTGGAGGTGCGCTGCTCGCCGCTCGGGCGCAGGAACAGGTCCACGTCGGGCATGTCCGGGTAGTACATGTACTTCGCGAAGATCTTCTCGTTGACCTTCGACGGATCGAGCTTCCCGGCCTTCACATCGGCCGCGAGCGCCTGCGCGGCGTCGGCGATCTCGGCGCGCCCCCCGTAGTTCATGCAGAAGTACAGCGTGAGCCGGTCGTTGTCCTTGGTCTGCTCCTGGGCGATCTGGAGCTCCTTGGCCACGGACCGCCACAGCTTGGGCATCCGCCCCACCCAGCGCACCCGCACACCCAGCTCGTCCAGCTGGTCGCGGGTCTTGCGGATGAAGTCCCGGTTGAAGTTCATCAGGAAGCGCACCTCGTCCGGCGACCGCTTCCAGTTCTCGGTGGAGAAGGCGTACAGGGAGATGGCGCCCACGCCCATCTCGATGGCGCCCTGGAGCACGTCCAGCACGCGCTCGGCACCGACCTTGTGCCCCTCGGTGCGCGGCAGGCCCCGGTCCTTCGCCCACCGCCCGTTGCCGTCCATGACGATCGCCACATGCTGCGGTACGAGCTCCCCGGGGAGCTTCGGCGGCCGCGCGCCGGACGGGTGCGGCTCCGGCGTCCTGTACTCCCGGCGCTGCCGCCCCAGGATCCCGCGTACGGCCATGTGTTTCTCGTCTCCTCGTGCTTGCTTGCTTCGCTTACTTCTCGACGTAGCGCAGGGAGCGCAGGCCGCGCTCCATGTGCCAGTGCAGATACGCGGACACCAGCCCGCTGCCCTCCCGGACGTACCGCGCCTCGCAGGCGTCCGCGGTCTCCCAGTCTCCCGTAAGCAGCGCGCCGAGGAGTTCCAGGGCCTGCGGCGAGGGTACGACGCTGCCGGGCACCCGGCAGTCCCCGCAGACGGAACCGCCCGAGGCGACCGAGAAGAACCGGTTGGGCCCGGGCATACCGCACTTCGCGCAGTCGGTGAAGCTCGGGGCGTACCCGTTGACGGCGAGGGAGCGCAGCAGGAACGCGTCCAGCACGAGATGCGGCGCGTGCTCCCCGCGGGCGAGGGTGCGCAGCCCGCCGACGAGCAGCAGATACTGCTGCACGGCCGGCTCCCCCTCGTGGTCGGTGAACCGCTCGGCGGTCTCCAGCATGGCGGTTCCCGCGGTGTACCGCGCGTAGTCGCTGACGATTCCGCCCCCGTACGGGGCGATGGTCTCACTCTGCGTACACAGCGGCAGCCCCCGCCCGACCAGCTCGCTCCCCTTGGCGAAGAACTGCACGTCGACGTGGGAGAAGGGTTCGAGGCGCGCACCGAACTTCGACTTGGTCCGGCGCACGCCCCTGGCCACCGCCCGTACCCGTCCGTGACCGCGGGTGAGCAGTGTGATGATCCGGTCCGCTTCACCCAGCTTCTGGGTGCGCAGCACGATGCCGTCGTCGCGGAACAGACTCATGGCGCCATTCTCGCAGGGTCATCGCGTCAAGGGACCTCACCCCTGCTGCGGGCGTTGGCGTACGCCGTCGCCGCGCGCAGCCGCTCGGCCGGGGTGGCGTGCCGGACGGCACCGGGATCTGCGTCCCACTCCTTCCCGCCCCCGTACGGCCTCAGCTGCACATAGGGCCCCTCATGCCCCATGACGATGCCGATGCGGCCGCTGCGGGTGTCCACGACGTACGCGCCGACCGGGGGCTTCATCGCAGCACCGCCGCGAGCAGCCGGGCGGTCTCCACGGAACACCGCCCCAATTCCACGAGCGGACAGGGTGCTTCCCGCGCAAGACTTACCGGGTCAAGCCCCAGCGACGGCAGGATAATTCCGGCCTTGGCGAGTTCTGCCCGCAATTCTTTCACCGCATCCTCCGCTTCTTCGACGCAGAGCGCCGAGTGTCGTGCCTCCACCGTGCTCCCCTTTCTTTTGGAGTTTCACTCTTCGCATCCCTACGGTGACGCTCCGCGTCTACACTCGGGAGGGGTCTGTGCCCTACAACTGCGGACCAGCAGAAAGGGGTTCGGCAATGGCCAACGGTTCTCGCCAGGCGGCGGGGGTATATTTTCGAGCGGTGGGGGCAGGAAGCCGATTGACGATAAACGGCCGCTGACATAATCCGGCCGTGAATACATGGACGACGGCGGACGGGATACGGCCGGTCCCCATGACATGGGCCCTGCGCCCCGCCGAGCCGGCGGATGTCGAACCGATAGCGGAACTACGGGCGGTGGTGATGCGCCCGGACCTGGAGCGGTTGGGCCGCTACGACGAACACCGGGTCAGACAGCGCCTGCGAGACGGCTTCTCCGCCCGGCACACCTCGGTCATCGAGGCCGACGGCACCTTCGCGGGCAGCGTCGCCCTGCGCCCGTCCGGGAACGACGAGAACGGCTGCTGGCTGGAGCACTTCTACCTCAGCCCGGCCCTCCAGGGCCGAGGCCTGGGAGCGGCGGTCCTCCGCACCCTGCTGTCCCGGACCGACGCCGACAGCGCACTCGTCCGCCTGAACGTCCTCCAGGGCAGCCCGGCCCGCCGCCTTTACGAACGCCACGGCTTCACGATCGAGAGCCAGGACACGGTCGACATCTTCATGCTGAGACTTCCGAAGACTGTTCATCCGGTGATCCCGTAGGGGTAAAGCCCTGAAATCTCCGGCAGTCGCCCGGATGTGAAGCGGGTCGGTGAGGCGCCAGGCCCGTCCCATGAAGCGGAAGCCGATCAAGCGCCACGCCTCACTGGTCGCGGCCACCGCCGTCCTGCTCGGACTCACCGTTCCGATGACCGCCGCCGGTGCCGATGCCGGTGCCGGTGCCGAGTCCCTCGAATGGACCAGGTGCGAGGGCACCGGCCTCGATCCCCGCCAGCGGTGCGCCACCGTCGACGTGCCCATGGACTACTCCGTCCCGGACGGGCGGAAGATCCAGATCGCCGTCTCCCGTATCCCCAGCGAGAAGCTTTCCGCGCGTCGGGGCGCGCTGTTACTCATCCCCGGCGGGCCCGGCGGGGACAGTCTCGGCGATCCCTCCGGCAAGGGGCGGAGGCTGCCGCGGAGCGTCCGGGACGCCTATGACCTGATCGGGTTCGCGCCGCGCGGGATGGCGCCGTCCAGCGCCGTGGACTGCGGTCTCGACAGCAAGGACCTCGCCCTGACGAAGCTGCCCTGGCCCGCCCCGGACGGTTCCGTCACCGAGACCATGGCCACCGCCCGGCGCATGTCAAAGGCCTGCGCGCGTAACGGCGGCGAGCTGCTGCGGCAACATCAGCACCGCCAAGGAGGCCCGCGACCTCGACCGTGTCCGGGCCGCCCTCGGCGAGACCAGGCTGTCCGCCTGGGGCGTCTCGTACGGGTCCTGTGTAGGAGCCGTCTACGGCCGGCTGTTCCCGCACCGCACCGACCGCGTCGTGCTGGACAGCGACGACAACCCCGACCCCGCCCGGGTGGGACGCGGCTGGCTCGCCGCGTGCGAGACCGGCGTGGAGGACAACTTCCCGGAGTTCGCCAAGTGGGCGTCCGAGCCCGGGAATCCGTACAGGGTGGCTCGTCAGGCCGCCGACGTGAGGCCCCTCTTCCTGCCCCTCGCCGACCGGCTCGACCGCGAGCCCCTCCCCTGGCCCGGCGCCAACCCGGCGGAGCTGACCGGCAACGTCCTGCGCCAGACCATGCTGACGAACCTGTACGGCCCCGACGACTGACCGACGCCGGCGAAGACGATCCCGGCCGCCCTCAAGGGCACCGTGCCGCCCGCGCCTTAGCTGCCGCCCGAGTCGGTGGTGCAGAACGCCCTCGTGGTCGGAGCCGGCACCCTCTGCAACGACGTCGCCTGGCCCAGGTCCGCCGCCCATTACCAGAAGGGGGTCGACGAGAGCCGGGCGAAGTTGCCGCTGACGGCGGGCATGCCGCGCGGCGCGATGCTGTGTGCCGCCTGGCCGTTCACGCCGAAGGAGCCCGCGGTACGGATCACCGACCGCGGGCCGTCGAACATCATGCTCGTGCGGAACGAGCGGGACGTCGCCACGCCGCTCGCCGGGGCCCGCGAGCTGCGCCGCGCCCTCGGGGATCGTGCCGTCGTCTCATCCATGCGGTTCACAGTGCCGAGCCGACACACGATCCCGCTGTCGGCCGTCGGTCTACGGCAGCGCGGCCGAGGTATGAGGTAAGGCGCCGAAGGAGAGGCTCATCCCTGACCGAACCGGCGTACGTACCGCCGCTGCCAGGGCGTTTCCACCGCACGCCGGTCGTAGTGCCGCCGCACATAGGCCACCGCTTCCTCCCCCGGCACCCCGTCCAGCACCGCCAGGCAGGCCAGTGCCGTGCCCGTACGGCCACGTCCTCCGCCGCAGGCGATCTCCACGCGTTCCCCGGCGGCCCGTTTCCACGCCTCGGCCAGCACCTCGCGGGCGGCTGCCCGGTCCGACGGGAGGCGGAAGTCGGGCCAGCGGAGCCAACACGCCTCCCAGGGAACCTCGGGAGGCTGCTTGCCGAGCAGGTAGAGGCCGTAGGAGGGAAGAGGCGCGCCAGGGTCCATGGGGTGGCGGAGGCCTCGCCCCCGCACCAACCGGCCGGAAGGCAGCCTCAGGACGCCGGCGCCACTCTCACTCCACAGCTCGGTCACGCCCCTCATGATGCTCCGCACTCGCTCACCCGGGAGCGGAATCAGCCCACCCCCCGTGACTCCTCCGCCGCCCGAGCCTCGATTCCCCGGAAGTGGACCGCCATCGCCCGCTGCGCGCCCTCGACGTCGCGGGCGCGCAACGCCGTGACGATGTCGCGGTGGCGGCGGACCGTGATCTCGGGGGACGGGTCGTCGGTCCAGCCGCGGGCTCCGGAGACCCGGCGGAAGACCGTCCAGAACGCGCCGAGGAGCTGGGGCACCAGCGCGTTGCCGAGGGAGGCGTACAGGATCTCGTGGAACTCGCGGTCGAGTTCCGGGAAGGAGCGGCCCGTGCCGCCCGCGGACTCCATACGGGTCACCACGCCCTCCAGTCTGTCCAGTTCCGCCTCGGTGACCGTCGCGGCGACCCGGCGGATCAGGCCCTCCTCCAGTACCTCGCGGACCTGGAGGATCTCGGCGAGGGCGCCGGTGTCGTCGTCGTGCCGGGCCAGGGTGCGGAAGGTCAGGCCGTCGACGAGGGGGGTGAGGGAGGCCTGGCCGACGTAGGTGCCGTAGCCGTGTCTGATCTCGACGATGTCGAGGGCCTGGAGGGCCTTGAGGGCCTCGCGGACGGAGTTGCGGCTGACGCCGAGGTCCTCCATGAGTTCGGCCTCGGTGGGCAGCGGCGCGCCGGCGGTGAGTCTGCGGTCGAGGATGAGCTGCACGACCTGGCGTTGTATCCGGCTGGTCCTGGGCTCCTCGGACATGCGCCGCATCGTACGCGCCCCGGACGTCCCACGTCCCACCTCTGGCGGTACCCGGTGCCGGGCCTGCCCTGATAGACCGTCAACTCGCGCCATTTCACAGTGCCATTGGTCCGACCTCTGGCAGATACGCCATTCGTGTGCGATCCCTTGACCGCCCCCACGGCCCCTCCTATGGTCGCGCTGACCGCAGGACGTAGGACGTCGTATCTCCTCTGCTCGCCCCCTCGTCTCCTTTCCAGACCTCTCGCTGGAGGACCCCGTGCGCGACGTGACCAACGACGTGCCGGCGCCGCACCGCCGGACGTTCCTGAAGTACACCGGCGCGCTGGGCGCGGCCGCCGCCGTCTCCGCGTCGCTGTCGGCCTGTTCGTCCGGGCCGGAGTCCACCAACGACACCGGTGGCGGCGGCAGCGGGGCGAACCGGACGCTGACGGCGGTGATCGGCTACGGCAACGACGGCAGCTGGGACCCCACCCAGACGGCGTCCGCGTTCTGCATGGCCGCCAACAACCACATCTACGAAGGCCTGCTCGACACCGACCCGATCTCCCGCGAGCCGTACGCGGCCCTGGCGACCGAGGTGCCCGAGGACCCGAACAGCACGTCGTGGAAGTTCTCGCTGCGGGCCGGAGCGACGTTCCACGACGGCAAGCCCGTGACCGCCGACGACGTGGTCTTCGTCTTCGAGCGGATCCTCGACCCGGACACCCAGACCCTGGCCAAGGGCTTCTTCGCCAGCTGGCTGAAGGAGGTCCGGAAGGTCGACGCGCAGAACGTGGAGCTGGTGCTCAAGTTCCCGTTCCCGGACGGGCTGTCCCGGCTGACGCTCGCCAAGATCATGCCGAAGCACGTGTTCTCCGAGCCGGGCGCCTGGGACGACGCCATCAAGGGCAAGGCGATCGGCTCGGGTCCGTACCGGCAGACCGCCCACCACCCCAAGTCGAACACGACCTTCGAGGCGTTCGACGGCTACAACGGCCCGCGCAAGCCCGCCTTCCGGAAGATGAACTGGCTGACGATCGTGGACGCGGCCCCCCGCGTCGCGAAGATCTCCGGATCGAGCGCGGGCGCGCAGATCGCGGACAACATCCCGTACGCCAACATCGCGCAGCTGGAGAGCAGCGGGCTGACGGTCGCCGGCGGGGCCGGGATGAACAACCTGTTCCTGATGTTCAACACCAAGCACAAGCCCTTCGACGACGTGCGGGTGCGTCAGGCCCTGCACTACGCCATCGACACCGAGAAGATGGTGGAGGTGGCGCTCAAGGGCCATGGTAAGCCGTCGAGTTCCTTCATCGACGAGAGCAATCCGTCCTACCGCCGGGCCGAGACGGTCTACGACTACGACCCCGACAAGGCGAAGGCGCTGCTGAAGGAGGCCGGGGTCCGGGGGCTGAGCATCGACATCCTCGCGGTGAACGTGAGCTGGATCGTCGACTGCCTGCCGACCATCAAGTCCTCCTGGGACGCGATCGGTGTGAAGACGACCCTGTCCCCGCAGGAGACCACGGCCGTGTTCACGAAGATGGACCAGAAGCAGGACTACCAGGTCGTCGCCGCCGCCTCGAACCCCAACCAGTTCGGCCTCGACGCCGACCTGATCATGCACTACAACTACGGGCCCGAGAACCTGTGGATGCAGTACACGCGGTGGGCCGGCGACCCCGTCGCCAAGGCGCTCTTCAGGGACATGGACCGGGCCACCCGGGAGCCGGACCCCGAGAAGAAGAAGGTGATGGTCCAAGACTACATCGACGTGGTCGCCGAACAGGCCGTGCTCTACCCGGTCGTCCACAACGAGCTGATGACGGCCTGGGACCCGAAGCAGCTCAGCGGGATAAGGGCACAGCCGTACCCGGGCATCAACCTCCTCCAGGCCAAGTGGGCCTAGCCGACAGGGGGGTTGCCGTCACGTGATCGCCGTCGTCCGTATCCTCCTCCGCCGTATCGCCCTGCTCGTGCCGCTGATGCTCGGCATCGTGCTGTTCGTGTTCCTGGTGATGCGGTTCTCGGACGTCGACCCGGCGTCCGCGTTCTTCCAGGGCGCCAACCCGACACCTCAGCAACTGCACGACTTCCGCGAGGAACACGGCCTGCTCGACCCGCTGCCCGTGCGCTACGTCGACTTCGTCGCCGACCTGCTGCACGGCGACATGGGCACCAGCGCGCTGACCCGGGCGCCGGTGATCGACCAGGTCACCACCGCGCTGCCGCTCACCCTCCAGCTGACTTTCCTGGGCCTGGGCGTCGCGGTCGCGCTGTCCCTCGTGGGCGGCGTGACCGCGGCGATCCACCGGGACCGGCTGCCCGACCAGATCATCCGGGTCGTGTCGCTGACCGGTGTGGCGGCGCCCGGCTTCTGGCTGGCGCTGTTGATGATCCAGTATCTGGCGGTCGACCTGGGCTGGTTCCCGACCGGCGGCTACATCAACCCGGCCGACTCCTTCACCGGCTGGCTGAAGACCATGACGCTCCCCGCCCTCGCCCTCTCCCTGCCGGTGGCGGCGCAGCTGACCCGGATCGTGCGGACGGCCGTGGTGGAGGAACTGGACAAGGACTACGTACGGACGGCGATCGGGAGCGGGCTGCCGCCGCGGGTGGTGGTCGGGCGGAACGTCCTCAGGAATGCCCTGATCAATCCGCTCACGGTCCTCGGCCTGCGCGTCGGGTATCTCCTCGGCGGCGCGGTCGTCATCGAGACGATCTTCTCGCTGCCCGGCATGGGCAAGCTGATGATCGACGCCGTGAAGAACGGCGATCCGGCCGTCGTCCAGGGCGTCGTACTGACCACGGCGGCCGGGTTCGTCGTCGTGAACCTCGTCATCGACGTCCTCTACCTGCTGGTCAACCCGCGACTGAGGGATGCGACCACGTGATGACCCGCAAGAGCCTCACCGAGGCGCTGTCCCGGCCCGGCGTGCGGCTGCGCGGCTGGCGCCGGCTGCCGTTGCTGTCAAAGGCCGCCGTCTGCTTCCTGGCGGTCGTCGTCCTGCTGGCGCTGCTCGCCCCGCTGCTCGCCCCGCACGACCCGCTCGACCAGCAGCCGCCCGTCGACGGCACCGGGCATCCGTCCGCCGAGCACTGGATGGGCCAGGACAGCCTCGGCCGGGACATCCTCAGCCGGCTGATGTACGGGGCGCGCTGGTCGCTCGCGATCGGGCTCGGGGCGACCGGGCTGGCCCTGCTGGTCGGCGCGCTGCTCGGGGCGATCGCCGCGACCTCCCGCAAGGCGGTGGACGAGACGCTGATGCGCTGCCTGGACGTCGTCATGGCGTTCCCGGGCATCGCGCTCGCCGCCGTGCTGGTGGCGGTGTTCGGCGGGGGCATCACGGTGCTGATCTGCGCGATCGCGTTCCTGTTCACGCCTCCGGTGGCCAGGGTCGTCCGGGCGAACGTCCTCGACCAGTACGGCGAGGACTACGTGACGGCGGAACGGGTCATCGGTGCCCGGACACCGCACATCGTGCTGAAGCACGTGGCGATCAACTGCGCCGCGCCCGTGCTGGTGTTCTGCACGGTGCAGGTCGCCGAGGCGATCGTCTTCGAGGCGTCGCTGTCCTTCATCGGAGCGGGTGTACGGCCGCCCGACCCGTCCTGGGGCAGTGTCATCGCGGACGGCAAGAACATGGTGCTGACCGGCGGCTGGTGGGCGACCGTCTTCCCCGGTCTGCTGATGCTGGTCACGGTGCTGTCGCTGAACATCCTGTCCGAGGGGGTGTCCGACGCGTGGGCGGCCCCGTCGGCCCGGGAGGTGGACGGACCCGACGACGACCGGCTGGAGGCGCCGGAGCCCGGCAACGGGGAGGTCGTGCGGTTGCCCGGCCTGACGGAAGCGGCGCGACGGCTGCGGGCCCGGGCCCGTCATCTGCCCCGGGACGGGCAGCCGGTGCTCGCCGTGGAGAACCTCGCCATCGGCTTCGACCAGCGGCACGGCGGCGTGGACATCGTGGACGGCGTCAGCTTCGAGGTGCATCCCGGGGAGGTGCTCGGGCTGGTCGGCGAGTCGGGCTGCGGCAAGTCGCTGACCGCGCTGGCGATCATGGGCCTCCAGCCGAAGGGAGCGCGCGTCGGCGGCCAGGTCCGGTTCAACCAGCGGGACCTGCTCGCCGAGCCGATGCGCGTACGCCGCAGACTCCTCGGCCACGAGATGGCGATGATCTACCAGGACGCCCTGTCGTCGCTGAACCCGGCGATGACGATCCGCGCGCAGCTGAAGCAGGTCGTGCGGCGGGGCGGGCGGCGCGGTCCCGCCGAGTTGCTGACGATGGTCGGACTCGACCCCGAGCGCACCCTGCGCAGCTACCCGCACGAACTGTCCGGCGGGCAGCGGCAGCGCGTCCTGATCGCCATGGCCCTGTCCCGCGAGCCGAAGCTGATCGTCGCCGACGAGCCGACGACCGCCCTCGACGTGACCGTGCAGGCCCAGGTCATAGAGCTGCTGCTGCGGCTGCGCGAGGAGCTGGGCTTCGCGCTGATCCTCGTCTCGCACGACCTGGCGCTGGTCGCGGACGTCACCGACCGGGTCGCGGTGATGTACGGCGGGCAGATCGTCGAGACGGGCGTGACCGCCGACCTGGTGGAGGCGCCGGCCCATCACTACACGCGTGGCCTGCTCGGCAGCGTGCTGTCGCTGGAGTCGGGGCAGGAGCGGATGACGCAGATCAAGGGGGTCGTGCCGTCCCCCGCCGACTTCCCGGCGGGGTGCCGGTTCGCCGATCGGTGTCCGCGGGCGAGCGAGGTCTGCCGGACGACGGCACCGGATCTGACGGGCACCCCGAGCCATACGGCGGCCTGCCACCACCCGGCCATAGAGCTGGCGACCACCGAGACCGAGGCGGTGTCATGAACCCACAGCCCGCATTCGTGGAGCTGTCCGACGCGCATGTGGTGCACAAGGCCCGCAGTGGCGGCCTGTTCACCCGCGACCGGGTGTACGCCCTGACCGGCGCCGACCTGGCGATCGCGCCCGGCGAGACCATCGGCGTGGTGGGCGAGTCGGGCTGCGGGAAGTCGACGCTGGCGAAGGTCCTGGTGGGGGTACAGCGACCGACGCGGGGGACGGTGTCGTTCCGGGGCCGCGACCTGTGGGCGATGCCGCCCGCCGAGCGCCGCAGGGCCGTCGGCGGCAGCACCGGCATGATCTTCCAGGACCCGTCGACGGCCCTGAACCGCCGCCTGACCGTTCGGCAGATCCTGCGGGACCCGCTGGACGTGCACGACCGGGGCACTCGCGGTCAACGTGGCGAGAGAGTCAGGGAGTTGATGTCCCTGGTCGGCCTCCCCCGGGCCCTCGCCGACGCCCTGCCGGGCCAGCTGTCGGGCGGGCAGCGGCAGCGCGTCGCGATCGCCCGGGCACTGGCGCTGGACCCGGACCTGGTCGTGGCGGACGAGCCGACGAGCGCCCTGGACGTGTCGGTCCGCGCCCAGATCCTCAATCTGCTGCTGGACCTGAAGGAACGCCTGGGCCTGGCCCTGGTGTTCGTCTCGCACGACATCCAGACGGTCCGGCGGATGAGCGACCGCGTGATCACCATGTACCTGGGCCGGATCGTCGAGGAGTCCCCGGCCTCCCTGGTCACCGACCGGGCCCGGCACCCCTACACCCGCGCCCTGTTCTCCGCCACGCCCGGTCTGCTCGACCCGATCGACCCGATCCCGCTGGCCGGTCCGGTCCCGTCGGCGACGCGCCCGCCGAGCGGCTGCCCGTTCCGTACCCGCTGCTGGAAGGCGGACGGGACGTGCGCGGAGGCGATGCCGGACTTCTCGGTCGCGTCGGCCCCCGCACACCGCTTCCGCTGCCACCATCCTGTCCAGGAGGACGAGTCGACCCGCGACCTCGTCCACCAGAGCGACCCGATGGAGGCCCCATGACGATCATCTCGCTGACCGGTGTCATCCCGCCCGTCTGCACGCCCCTGACACCGGACCGCGAGGTGGACGTCCCCTCGCTGCTCAGGCTGGTCGACCATCTGGTGTCCGGCGGGGTGCACGGTCTGTTCGTGCTCGGCTCGACGTCGGAGGCGGCGCATCTGACGGACGAGCAGCGCAGGCTGGTGGTCGAGTCGGTCGCGGCCCACGTGGGCGGGCAGCTCCCGGTGCTGGCCGGGGCGATCGACATGACGACGGCCCGGGTCCTGGACCACGTCGCGGCGGTGACGGCGGCCGGTGCGGACGCGGTCGTGGTCACCGCCCCGTTCTACGCCCGCACCCACCCGGCCGAGATCGCCCGCCACTACCGCGTGGTCGCGGCGGCGAGCCCGGTCCCGGTGGTCGCCTACGACATTCCCGTCGCCGTCCACACGAAGCTGCCCTCGGACGTGGTCCTGGAGCTGGCCGCCGACGGTGTCCTGGCCGCGCTCAAGGACTCCAGCGGCGACCTGGCCGCCTTCCGCCAGGTCGTGACCCGCGCCCGGGCCCACCAGGGAATCACCGGCTTCAGTGTGCTGACCGGCTCCGAGCTGATCGTCGACGCGGCGCTCGCCGTCGGCGCGGACGGCACGGTGCCCGGCCTCGGCAACGTCGACCCGCACGGCTACGCCCGCCTGGACCGCCTGTGCCGCGCCGGGGAGTGGGAGGAGGCCCGTGCCGAACAGGAGCGGCTGTGCGCCCTGTTCGGCATGGTCACCGTCGGCGACCCGGCCCGCATGGGCCCCGGCTCCTCGGCGATCGGCGCCTTCAAGGCCGCGCTGCACCTGCGGGGCGTGATCGACTGCCCGGCCACGGCTCAGCCGCAGGTGCCGTTGTCGCGGGACGAGGTGGAGCGGGTCGGGAAGTACCTGGCGGCGGCAGGACTGCTCTAGAGCCCGTCGGCCGAAAGGCGGCGGAACTCGATCGTCTCGTAGGCCCCTCGGGCACCCGTCTCGTAGAGGATGCCCACCGTCTTCCGGCCGAGCGGCACCAGGTCGGAGTAGGCCGCCGGCTGCTGGGAGAGCGTCAGCGCCTTGGTGAAGGTGGCGCCGCCGTCCGTGCTGCGCCAGACGGCCATCGCCCGGCGGGCGGTGGGGACGGACGGGCCGGAGAACAACAACGGCCCGCCACGGCCGGCAAGTTGCAGGACGCTGCCCTGCACGACCGGGACCTCGTTCAGGGTGGGCTGCACGGTGTACGGGCGGTCGAGGGACGCGCCGCCGTCGCTCGAATGACCGTCGAGACGGTTGCCCGCACTGGTGCCGTGCTGGTCCCGGGCGTTGAAGTACACCCTGCCGTCCGGCAGTTGGGCCGCTGTGGACTCGTTGGCGTTGTGGGTTCCCTCGTAGGAGTCGTCGACGAAGCCCGGCCGCCAGGTCCTGCCGCCGTCGTCGCTGAGGAGCGCGTGGGCGCCGTAGTAGCGGGGTTCCTGGCCGGTGTCCGGGGAGCCGGCCGGCGGGGACGCCGAGTGGTTGGCGGGGACGACCAGACGGCCGGCGAACGGGCCCCGGGTGAGGGCGATCGCATGGCCGGGGCCGGTCGCGTACCAGCGCCAGGACGGGTCCTTCACCTGCGCGGTGATCTCGCGGGGCGGAGTGAAGTGCCGGCCGTCGTCCCGGCTGCGCTGCACGAACACCCGGCGGCTCTGCCCGGGCGTGACCTCGCCGCGCATGATCTGGGCCTCCGTCACCTCACCGCTGTTGTAGGAGGTGAGGAGCACGACGGCGCCGGTGCGCGGGTCGACGACGGGTGCCGGGTTGCCCCGGGTGTCGCCGTCCCCGGCGGCCACGACGGTGAGCGGGCCCCAGGTGCAGCCGCCGTCCGCGGAGCGCCGGAGGACGACATCGATGTCGCCGGTGTCGCCCGCACCGCCGCGTCTGCCCTCGGCGAAGGCGAGGACGGTGCCCCTGCCGGTCGTGACCGTGGCCGGGATGCGGTACGTGTCGTAGCCGCCCTCGCCCGAGACGTACGGGACGGAGGACGTGCAGCCGGGGGTGGCCGAGGCGGGCGTCGTGGCGGTGAGCGGGGCGAGGAGGACGGTGGTGACGAGGAGTGTGCGGCTGAGGAGTCTCATGCTTCTCCTGAAGACATGACGGAGTGTGAGGAGCGTCGGACCGTGCCTGTCCGTCAGATGCTCCCCGGCGTCACCAGCCCCGACTCGTACGCGACGATGACCAACTGCGCCCGGTCCCGGGCCGCCAGCTTGCCCATGATGCGGCTGACGTGAGTCTTCGCGGTCAGCGGGCTCAGGCCCAACGCATCGGCTATCTCGGTGTTGTTGAGGCCGCGCGCGACCAGCGACAGCACCTCCCGCTCACGGCCGGACAGGCACTCCGGCCCACCGGTCTCCGGTGCCGAGGGAGTGCGCAGGAACCGCTCGATCAGCCGTGCCGTGGGCCCGGGCGACAGCAGGGCGTCCCCGGCAGCGACGGTACGGATGGCGTCGAGGAGCTCGGCCGGCCTGGTGTCCTTCACCAGGAACCCGGAGGCGCCGGCGCGCAGGGCGTCCACGATGTTCTCGTCGGTGTCGTACGTGGTGAGGACCAGGACGCGGACGCCCGCGAGGTCCTCGTCGGCCGCGATGAGCCGGGTCGCCTCGATGCCGTCCAGGTCGGGCATGCGGATGTCCATCACCACGAGGTCGGCCCGCTCGCTGCGGGCCAGTCGCACGGCCTGCCGGCCGGTCGCGGCCTGGCCGACGACCTCCATGTCCCGGGCCGACTCCACGAGCATCGCGAACGCCTCCCGTACCAGGGTCTGGTCGTCCGCGAGCAGTACTCGGATGGTCATCCGGTCCCCTCCCCCGTGGTCCCCGTCTTCGTCAGCGGCAGTACGGCGGTCACCTCGAAGCCGCCGTCCGCACGCGGACCGGCGTCGAGTGTGCCACCCACGCTGCGCGCCCGCTCGCGCATTCCGACGAGTCCGAAGCCCGGGATGCCGTCCGGGGCCGGTCCCGTGCCGTCGTCGCTGACCGACAGGTGCAGGGCGCCCTCCCGTTCCACCAGGTCGACACGGACGTCCGGTCCGGGTCCCGCGTGCCGTACCGCGTTGGTCAGCGCCTCCTGCACGATGCGGTAGGCGGCGGCACCGACGGCGGGCGGTGCCTGCCGTACCCGTACGGTCTGCTCGACCCGGGCACCGGCGAGCCGCGCGGCCTCCGCCAGATCGGTCAGACCGTCGAGGCCGGGCAGCGGACCACGGGCGTCCATGGAGTCGTGCTCGCGCAACACCTCCAGCGTCGTACGGAGTTCGCCCCGGGCGCTGCGACAGGTCTCGGCGATGTCGTCCAGCGCCTTGGCCACGGTCTCCCGGTCGAGCCGCTCGGGGTCGGCGGACAGCACGTGGGCGGCGACCGAGGTCTGCACCCCGATGAGGGTGATGCTGTGCGCCAGCAGGTCGTGCAGGTCCCGGGCGATCCGCAGCCGCTCCTCGGCGACCCGCCGCCGGGCCTCCTCCTCGCGGGTGCGTTCGGCGCGTTCGGCGCGTTCCACGATGGAGGCGACGTACTGGCGGTAGAAGCGCACGTCGACGCCGAGGAACAGCACGGCGACGACCCAGCCGGACGCCTTCAGCAGCCCCAGCGCCTCGTGGGCACTGATGGTGAGCATCACGCTCACCGACAAGGTGATGACGCCGATGCCGACCAGGACGGTGCGCAGCGGCCGGCCGGTGACGGCGACGGTGTAGAGGGCGACGTACGCGGCCTGGGTGGCGGCGGTGTGCGGGTAGTCGAGGAAGTGGTAGGGGAAGACGCAGGCCACCACGGCGAGCAGGACGAGCACCGGGCGGCGGCGGCGCCACACCAGCGGCACGTGGGAGACCAGCAGCAGGGCCCAGCCGAGCGCGTCGGGCCGGCGCCCGTCGTCGACGAACAGCGCGAGGACGACGGCCAGCGCGGCCGTCAGAACGGCGAGCAGCGCGTCGTTGCGGACGGCGTGCGGGGCGGTCAGGGGGTCGCGGTTGATCGCGGCCATGATCCGCTCCGCAGGCCGCGACCAGGTCGCCGACGGTGTGTTGGGTGCCTGCACGGGCTTCATCCTGGGCCAGGAAGGCGCCCCTTGAGGAGAGGAGGGGCGTCATCGGTCGGTCAGGGGGCGTTCGCGGCCAAGGGCTTCCGCTCCTGAGGCGGGGCTGTCCGCCCCGTCGCGCGGGAGAGCCTCCCCGGCCACCACATCCGCCGCTCGAGCAGCACACTCGCCGTGGTCACCAGGTACGTACGCACCAGGAACGTGTCCAGCAGCACCCCCACCGCGATGACGAAGCCGAGTTCCACCAGCCCCACCATCGGCAGAGTCGTCAGCACCACGAACGTCGCCGCGAGCACCACCCCCGCCGAAGCGATGACCCCACCGGTCGTCCACAGAGCGGTGAGCGCGGCAGCCTCCGGTTCGGCTCCCTTCACGGACTCCTCCCGCATCCGATGCATGAGGAAGATCCCGTAGTCCACCCCGAGGGCGACCAGGAACACGAAGGACAGCAGCCCGAGTCCGGGATCCGTGCCGCCGAAGCCGAACACCGGCTCGAACACCAGCCCCCCGATACCGAGCGCCGCCCCCCACACCGCCACCACAGCCGCCAGCAGCAGCAACGGCGCGACGAGACTCCGCAACAGCCCGACCAGAATGACGAACACCGCGGCCAGCACCAACGGCACGATCACCTTCCGGTCCCGCGACTCGCTGTCGGCCAGGTCGATCTGCTGGGCACTGGGCCCGCCGACGTAGGCCCCCGTGGCATCGAGCCCGGCGCGCAGGGCCTCGATGGTCCGGGTCTCGGCCGCCGTCTCGGGCGCGGCGGTCGTGAAGACCGCGATCTCGCTCCACCCCGAGCCACTGCGCCCGGGAGCCACCTCGGCGACCCCCGCAGTCGCACGGGCCCGGTCCGCAACCGCGTCGGCCCGCTCGTCGGGGGCGATGACAGTCACAGGCCGGCTGCTGCGCTCGGGATACTCCCGCGCCAGCGTCTGCATCGCGGTGATCGACTCGGGCCGGTCCGTGAACGAGTCCTCCTGCTTGATGCTGCCGGACAGATTCAGGGTGCCGAGCGCCAGCCCACCGAGCAGCACGGCCCCGCCGACGAGCACGGTGACGGGCCGGCGCGTCGCCGAGGTCCCCATCGCGGCGAACAGCGACCGGCGGACCTTGGGCTCGCTGCCGAAGGCGGGGATCAGCGGCCAGAAGACCCGCCGCCCGAGCAGCACCAGCACGGCGGGCAGCAGGGTCGTCATGGCGACCAGCGCGGCGACCACGCCGACCACGCCGACCGGGCCCATGCCGCTGCTGCTGTTGAGGTCGGCGGCGAGCAGGCACAGCAACCCGGCCGCGACGGTCCCGGAGGAGGCGAGGATGGCCGGTCCACAGCCGCGCAGGGCCGTGCGCATGGCGTCGTACGGCCGCTCGTGGCGCCGCAGTTCCTCGCGGTAGCGGGCGATGAGCAGCAGCGCGTAGTCGGTGCCGGCACCGAGGACGAGCACGGTCATCACGCCGCCGCTCTGGCCGGTGACGGTGACGTCGAACAGTTCGTGGAGTCCGTACCCGGCGGCCATCGCCATGGCGGCGGCGACGCCCGCGACGGCGAGCGGCACCAGCCACAGGAACGGGCTGCGATAGATCAGGATCAGCAGGACGGTGACGACGGCGAGCGTGGCCAGCAGCAGGGTGCCGTCGATCGTCTCGAACACCTTGCCCATGTCGGTGTTCAGCGCCCCGGGCCCGCCGACCTCGACGCGCAGCCCGCCGCTCCCCTCGGCGACCTCCCGCACGCCGTCCACGAAGGCGTTCCGGGCCTCCTCGTCCTGGCCCGGCTGGGTGCTCGACACCGGGTACATCAGGGTGGAGCCGTCCTCGGACGGCACGCCCCGCGGCTCGCCGGTCAGGTCGTGGGCGCCGCGCACCTCGGCGACCTGCTCGGCGGCCGTGCGCCGGTCGGCGTCGGTCAGACCGCCGTCCCGGTGGTACACGAGCACCAGGTCGGTCGACTCGCCTCCCGGGAGCCGGTCCTGGATCCGCGCCACCTGCGTGGAGTCGGCGCTGTCGGGCAGGTAGTCGACGGCGCGGTTCTGCTGGATGCCGGCGAACTTCCCGGCGAGCGGCCCGACCAGCACGAGGGCGGCGAGCCACAGCCCGACCACCGCCCAGGGCACGGCTCGCCGCCGTGCGGTTTTCCTTGTGTCCCCCACTGTTCGGGCTCCCTCCGGTCCGGGTGTCTGGAACGGTCTCCAGACTCCCGGCGCACGGGGGGCGATTCGTCGGGCCCGAGGCCGAGTCGGGGGCTACTGCGGAGGGCGGTACGAGCGGCGGACTACTCCCCGGGGAGTAACGCCCGTGGAGCAACACCCGAGGGGTGCCCAGCAGGGGCGCCGCTCTACGACGGGGTACGTGCCGCCGCCGCCAGCACCCGTGTCACGTCGTCCGAGCAGATGGTGAGCGCGGCCCCCACCGTCGCGAGCACGTCCCGCTCGGCCGGTGTGTAGGGTCCGTCCGCCAGGGCGATGCGCGCCCCCTGGAGCAGGATCGATTCGCGGCCGACCGTGGCGAGGTGCGGGGCGAGCGGGTCCAGCGCCTCGTGCAGCTCTATGGCCAGCCCCGCGCCGCAGGGCTCCCCGGTGATCCGGCCGGTGTCCGCCTCCAGCGCCGCCACGAGGGCGGCCAGCTGCTCCTCCGTGCAGTCGTCGAAGCCGGCCGCGCGCACGGCGAGCACGGCGGCCTCCAGCGCCGTACGGGAACCGGCGCCGCCCGCGGCCAGCACGGCGAGGGCGACGGTGTGCACGGCGTCGCGGAGCATCGCGGAGAAGCGGGTGGTGGTGGGATGGTCGAGGACGTCCGTGCCGAAGTGACGGCGGCAGGCGGCGCACTCCACGACCGGGCCGGTCTCGCCGCGCGGCAGCACGGGCAGGCCGAGCAGGGTGAAGCGGCGTTGTCCGGTCAGCCGCTGGTAGTTGCGGTCGCCGCCGCAGCCGGGGCAGAAGAACTCTCCGTCACCGGCGGGCGTCCACGCGGTCCGGGTGCCCAGGATGCTGGAAAACCTGGCGGCATGGCCGTTTCGTCCCCGTCCTGGCAGCACGTCGCACCTCCGTCACGCCGCACGGCAGCGTCGCCGCGCTTGCGTGATGTTAGCCACATCCATGAGGAGGAGTCAGTACCCCGGAGGAGACCTTTCCGTGACCCTCACAGGGATTGGCCGATAAGTGACAGGGCTCCGCCCGCCGGACATTGGCGGACAGAGCCCATGAACCCACGCTACGGCTGGTCAGCGAGCCGCGCGATTGACGGCCGAGACGACCGCCTTCAGCGAGGCCCGCGTGGTGTTCGCGTCGATTCCGATCCCCCACAGGACCTTGTCGTCGATCGCGCATTCGATGTAGGAGGCGGCCTGCGCGGAGGCGCCCTCGCTCATCGTGTGCTCCTGGTAGTCCAGCAGGCGTACGTCGATGCCGACGGACTGGAGCGCGTCGAAGAAGGCCGAGATCGGGCCGTTGCCGGAGCCGGTCAGAACGGTGTCCTGACCGTCGACCGTGGCCTCCACCGTCAGGGTGTCCACGCCGTCGGTGTCGGTCGTCGACTGGTTGTTCTTGACCTGGATCCGGCCCCACGGGTTCTCGGGGTTGGGCAGGTACTCGTCCTGGAAGACGGCCCAGATGTCCTTCGGGGTGACCTCACCGCCCTCGGCGTCGGTCTTCGCCTGGATGATCTTCGAGAACTCGATCTGCATCCGGCGGGGCAGTTCCAGCTTGTGGTCGTTCTTCAGGACGTACGCGATACCGCCCTTGCCGGACTGCGAGTTGACCCGGATGACCGCCTCGTAGGAGCGGCCGACGTCCTTGGGGTCGATCGGCAGGTACGGAACGGCCCACTCGATGTCGTCGACGGTGACGCCCTTGGCCTTCGCGTCGGCCTCCATGGCGTCGAAGCCCTTCTTGATGGCGTCCTGGTGGGAGCCGGAGAAGGACGTGTAGACCAGGTCGCCCACGTAGGGGTGGCGCGGGTGGACCTCCATCTGGTTGCAGTACTCCCACGTGCGACGGATCTCGTCGATGTCGGAGAAGTCGATCTGCGGGTCGACGCCCTGGGAGAAGAGGTTCATGCCCAGGGTGACCAGGTCGACGTTGCCGGTGCGCTCGCCCTGGCCGAACAGGCAGCCCTCGACGCGGTCGGCGCCGGCCATCAGGGCCAGCTCGGCGGCGGCGACGGCCGTGCCGCGGTCGTTGTGCGGGTGGATCGACAGGCAGACGTACTCGCGGCGGGAGAGGTTGCGGCCCATCCACTCGAAGCGGTCGGCGTGCGTGGACGGGGTCGAACGCTCCACCGTGGCGGGCAGGTTGAGGATGATCTCGCGGCCCGGGCCGGGCTGCCAGACGTCCATGACCGCCTCGCAGACCTCCAGCGCGAAGTCCAGCTCGGTGTCGGTGAAGATCTCCGGCGAGTACTGGTAGCCGAACTCCGTCTCCGGACCCAGCAGCTTCTCCGCGTACTCCATGACCAGCCGCGTGCCGTCGACGGCGATCTGCTTGATGTCGTCCCTGGAGCCCCGGAAGACGACCCGGCGGAAGACGGGGGCGGTGGCGTTGTAGAGGTGGACGGTCGCGCGCTTGGCGCCCTTCAGGGACTCCACCGTGCGTTCGATCAGGTCCTCGCGGGCCTGCGTCAGTACGGAGATGGTGACGTCGTCGGGGATGGCCCCGGGCTCTTCGATGATGGAGCGTACGAAGTCGAAGTCGGTCTGGCCGGAGGCCGGGAAGCCGACCTCGATCTCCTTGTAGCCCATCTTGACCAGCAGGTCGAACATCGCGCGCTTGCGAGCGGGCGACATGGGGTCGATCAGGGCCTGGTTGCCGTCACGCAGGTCGGTGGAGAGCCAGCGGGGGGCGGCGGTGATGCGGTTGTCCGGCCAGGTCCGGTCCGGGATGTCGACCTGCTCGTAGCGGCCGTACTTGTGGATCGGCATGGAACTGGGCTGCTGGCGGTTCGCCATGATGCTTAGGGCTCCTCAGGAGGTGTCCGGAAGGACGGCCGACGACGCAGCACCAAGCTCCGCGGGGAGGGAGTCGGCCTCGACTACAGGCCCTCGCCGCGGCAGCTAAGGAGAAGCAGCCCGAAACGCATGATGCGCAGCATGCTAGCCGAGACACTCCGGGTGCGCGGGTCCGTATCAGTATGCGGGACCCGGCGCACATAAGGGGCAAAAAGTGCGCTATACCACTTCGCCACGGAGAGCGAAGACCCTTGTCCTGGTATTTCACCAATCACGGTGGCTACTAGTGACAGTCTCGTCACGCAGTGCAAAGGTGCCGGATATGACGACTCACGGGGGCTTCGAGCCCGTCTTCTGCACCATCGTTCCGCCCCATGTCCTCGACAAGCTCGCCCGGGCCGAGGACCCCGCGCTCGCCGGGCCCGCCCGCCGGACCCTGGAGCGCGACGCCCTGGAGCGCACCCACCGCCGGCTGACCACGGTCGTCGGCGCCCCGTCCGTGGCCCCGCCCGCCGGGGCCGAGCCCGCCAGGCCGCACCGCACGGTCTACGACGCCCGGCACGGCACGGACCTGCCCGGACACAAGGTGCGTGGGGAGGGCGACAAGCCCGGCAAGGACGCCACCGTCAACCGCGCCTACGCCGGCCTCGGCGCCACCTTCGAGCTGCTCCTGAAGGCGTACCGGCGCGACTCGATCGACGGCAACGGCCTTCCGCTGGACGCGACGGTGCACTACGACCGCGAGTACAACAACGCCTTCTGGAACGGCGAGCAGATGGTCTTCGGCGACGGGGACGGCGAGATCTTCCTCGACTTCACCATCCCGATCGACGTCATCGGCCACGAACTGGTCCACGGCGTCACCCAGTACACGGCCAACCTCACCTACTTCGGCCAGCCCGGCGCGCTGAACGAGTCCGTGTCGGACGTCTTCGGCTCGCTGATCAAGCAGTACACGCTCGGCCAGACCGCCGCCGAGGCCGACTGGCTGATCGGCGCGGGCCTGCTCGCCCCGCGGGTGACGGGCAAGGCGCTGCGCTCCATGAAGGAGCCGGGCACGGCGTACGACGACGACGTCCTGGGCAAGGATCCGCAGCCGGCGACGATGGACGACTTCGTCCGCACCGGCCGCGACAACGGCGGTGTCCACATCAACTCGGGCATCCCGAACCATGCCTTCTACCTGGCGGCCACGGCCCTCGGCGGCCACGCCTGGGAGCGCGCGGGGCTGATCTGGTACGACGTGCTGACCGGCGGCGAACTGAAGGAGCAGGCGATGTTCGCCGACTTCGCCACGCTCACCGTGAAGGCCGCGCGGGAGCGGTACGGCGACGGGGAGGAGCTGGACGCCGTGTCGAAGGCCTGGGAGCGGGTCGGGGTGCGGACCCTGTAGTTCCGTACTAGACAGGTGCCATGCGTATTCAAGTGAGGCGCACGGGCGGGTTCGCGGGCATCGAGCGGCATGCCGAGGTGGATACCTCCGGCCGTCCCGATGCCCCCGAATGGCACGCCCTGGCCGAGCGAGCGGTCGCCGCCGGCCGGAGCACGCCGCCGATCGGGGTCCCGGACGGGTTCGGCTACCAGATCACCGTGGACGGGAAGACGGTGTACGCGGCCGACCCGCGGCTGACGGACGAACAGCGGAAGCTGATCTCGCGGGTGCTGAAGGAAGGTGCCTGACAGGTCTGCGGCGGCGGCCTGTTGACTTCTGTTACCGGCGGTACGGATGATCCGCGCATGGCGACTGACGCAGGCAATCCGATCCCCCGCTTCCCGGCCGGCTTCCTCTGGGGCGTGTCGACCTCGGCGCACCAGATCGAGGGCGCGGCGGACGAACGCGAACCGTCCGTGTGGGACGTCTTCACGGCCGAGCCGGGCCGGGTGAAGGACGGCTCGACGGCGGCGGTGGCCTGCGACCACTACCACCGCCACCGCGAGGACGTGGCCCTGCTGGCCGGCCTCGGCGTGAACGCCTACCGCTTCTCGGTCTCGTGGCCCCGGGTGCGGTCCGCGAAAGGCCTGGACTTCTACGACCGGCTGGTGGACGACCTGTGCGCGGCGGGCGTCCGCCCGGTGCCGACCCTGTTCCACTGGGACCTGCCGGCGGACCTCGACTGGCTTCAGAGGGACACGGCCGCGCGCTTCGCCGAGTACGTCTCGCTGGTCGCCGGCCGCCTCGGGGACCGGGTGCCGCAGTGGATCACCCTCAACGAGCCCGCCGAACACACCCTGCTGGGCCACGCCCTGGGCGTGCACGCACCGGGCAGGCAGCTGCTGTTCGACGCGCTCCCGGCCGCCCACCACCAGTTGCTGGCCCACGGCCTGGCCGTACGGGCCCTGCGCGCCTCGGGCGCCACGGACATCGGCATCGCCAACTCGCACGGCCCGACCTGGGCGGCGTCGACCGAGGCGGAGGACGTGGACGCGGCCGAGTTCTACGACGTGCTGCTGAACCGTCTGTTCGCGGATCCGCTGCTGCTGGGCCGGTACCCGGAGGGCATCGGCGAGCTGATGCCCGGGGACGTCGAGGCCGACCTGGAGGTGATCGCCGAGCCGGTCGACTGGTACGGCGTCAACTACTACGCGCCGACGCGGGTGGGTGCCCCGCAGGGCACCGACATCACCTTCGGCGGCGTCGCCATGCCCGCCGAACTCCCCTTCGCGGTCCGGGAGATCACCGGCCACCCGGTCACCGACTTCGGCTGGCCGGTCGTGCCCGAGGGCCTGACCGAGCTCCTGACCACCTTCCGCGACCGCTACGGCGACCGGCTCCCGCCCGTCGTCATCACCGAGAACGGCTGCTCGTACCCGGAGATCGACGACCAGGACCGCATCGCCTACCTGGACGGCCATATCCGGGCCCTGCACCGGGCGCTGGAGGCGGGCGTCGACGTGCGCGGCTACTTCGTGTGGTCCCTGCTCGACAACTTCGAGTGGGCGGAGGGCTACGCACGCCGCTTCGGCCTGGTCCACGTCGACTTCGAGACCCTTCAGCGGACCCCGAAGTCGTCGTACCGCTGGTTCCGGGAGGTACTGCGAGCCCAGGGGACTACGGCTTGATGCCCACCCCGGTCCACAAGCTGACCTCGGCGTCCGTCGGGGCGTCGCCGTCGGTGGGGTCGGGCCGCCAGCGGTGGCCGACGGCGACACCCGGCTCGAGCAGCTCCAGGCCGTCGAAGAAGCGGGCGACGTCCTCCCGGGAGCGGAACTGCACCGGGGTGCCGGCCGTGGTGTAGATGTCGGTGACCTTCTGCCAGGTGGACGGGTCGAAGTCGGGCGTGCAGTGGCTCAGCGCCAGGGCGCTGCCCGAGGGCAGGGCGTCCAGCAGGCGGCGCACGATGCCGTACGGGTCCTGGGCGTCGGTGACGAAGTGCATCAGGGCGTTGAGGGACAGCGCGACCGGGCGGCTCAGGTCCAGGACATCGGCCAGTTCGGGTGCCTTCAGGAGCGCCTGGGGGTCGTTGACGTCCGCCTCTATGTACGTCGTACGGCCCTCGGCCGAGCTGCGCATCAGGCGCTCGGCGTACTTGAGGACCAGGGGGTCGTTGTCGGCGTAGACCACGCGGGCGTCGGGGACCACGGACTGGGCCACCTGGTGCAGGTTGGGCTCGGTGGGGATGCCGGTGCCGATGTCCAGCCACTGGCGGATGCCGTGCTCGCGGGCGAGGACGCGGGTGGCCCGGTGCATGAAGGCCCGGTTCTCGCGGGCACAGACGAAGATGGCGGGGTAGGCCGCGGCGACTCGCTCGGCCGCCTGCTTGTCGACCTCGAAGTGGTCCTTGCCGCCGAGGTAGTAGTCGTACATGCGGGCGGAGTGCGGCCTGCTGGTGTCGATGTCCCGCGTGGCCTGCGAGTTGGTCATGTGGGGTGCCTCTCGTGGGGGGTGGTGGTGCGAGTCGGGCGCAGTGGGGATCAGGGGGCCTCAGTGGGCCGTGAGATGGTCGGCGAGGCCCTGCTTGACCCCCGCGACGAACGCGGTGATCTCCTCGGGCGTGTAGATCAGCGCGGGACCGGCGGGATCCGCCGACTGCCGAACCGCCACGCGGCCGTCGGCGAGTTGCTTCGTCTCCACGCACTGGCCCCCGTTGGGGCCGCTCCACGGACGTTCCCAGCCCTGTTCCCCGAGGTCCGACGCGGGCATCCCGTTGTAGACGGCGCCCTCGGCGATGGTCATGAGTACTCCTTCCGCATGCGGTTCAACAGCGCCTTGCTGTCCGCGGACGAGGTCTTCAGCGACAGCCGGTTGTGGGCCTCCAGATGGGCCACGACGTCGGCGCGCTGGTCGAGGTAGACGGACGCGGAGAGGATCTCGCTGTAGACGATGTCGGGCAGCTCCCGCTCCTCGAACCGGAAGTAGGTGAAGGGCGCGCACGCCCCGACGTGGGCGCCCGCGTCGAACGGCACGATGTCGACACTGACGTGCTCCAGCTCGGACGCCTCCAGGAGCCGGTCGATCTGCTCGCGCATCACCTCGGGGCCGCCCACCACCCGGTGCAGCACGGCCTCCTCCATCACCACCCACAGCGTGGGCGCATCCGGCTTCGTGAGCAGGCTCTGGCGGCGCAGCCGCAGCTCCACGCGCCGCTGAAGGTCCTCCTCGTCGTCGTTCGGGAAGCCCCCGCGCAGCACGGCCCGCGCGTACCCGGGCGTCTGGAGCAGGCCCGTGACGTACTGCGGCTCATAGGTGCGCAGTGTTCTGGCTCCGGTCTCCAGGCTCACGTAGGCGGTGAACCAGGACGGCATCACATCGCGGTACGGGTGCCACCAGCCGGGTTCGTTGGCCCGCTCGGCCAGGGTGACGAACTCGTCGATCTCCTGCTGCCCCGCCCCGTAGGTCTGGAGCAGCTTCTCGACGTAGAGGATCTTCAGGCCGACCTCGGCCTTCTCCAGGCGGCGGATGGTCAGCGGGGTGACGCGCAGGGCCTTGGCCGCGTCGTCGAGGGAGAGGCCCGCGGCCTGCCGTGCCTCATGGAGACGGCGTCCCAGGATCATGCGGAGAACGGTGGGCGCGCCGGCGCCGGTGCCTGATCGCGCGTCGTTCACGCCGTACCTCCTGAGGGGTCGTCACCGGCGCAAGCCTGACAGGGACTCGATCCCTCCGCCAAGCGGTCCAGAGCAGCGATACCTTCCTTCTGAAATTATCAGGCAGATGGTTGCAGCGTGAACTGCTCTGCGAGCATAGTTACTTGTGCGAACACGGTGCCGGAAACCCCTGACTCCCCTTTCCGGCCGGTCCGTTTCGCTCTCGCCCCTTCCTTGACTGCGCCCACCCCCACGGAAGGCGACCGCCGTGTCCCCCCACACGACTTCCACCCCCCGGTTCCTGGACGCGGTGCACCCGGGCCGCACCCACTGGCTGGAACTGCCGCCCCACCGGACCAGCGTCAGAGTCGCCCGTCAGGCCACGCAGGCGCGGCTGGCCTCGTGGCACGTGCCGGACGAGGTGTGCGCGGACGCCCTCCTGCTCGTGTCCGAGCTGGTGACCAACGCCGTGCTGCACACGGCCGGCGAGCGGATCCTGTGCGGCGTCAGCCGGATGACGGACGAGCGCTTCCGGCTGGAGGTGCACGACGGCGACCTCACGGGCCGCGGCATACCCGACTGCTGCCCCGGCCTCGACGACGAGGGCGGCCGCGGCCTGCTGCTCGTGCGCGAGATAGCCGACAGCTGGGGAGTCGCCCGCTCGCCCCTCACCGGCGGCAACGCGGTGTGGGCGAGCCTGGCGACGGCGTCGTGACGCGCCCGGAACCTCAGAACCCCAGCTTGCGCAGCTGCCTCGGATCCCGCTGCCAGTCCTTTGCGACCTTCACGTGGAGGTCCAAGAACACCGGGGTGCCGAGCAGTGCCTCGATCTGTTTGCGGGACTTGATGCCGACCTCCTTCAGGCGCTTGCCCTTGGGGCCGATGATGATGCCCTTCTGGCTGGGGCGCTCGATGTAGACGAAGGCATGGATGTCGAGGAGGGGCTTGTCGGCGGGGCGGTCCTCGCGGGGGAGCATCTCCTCGACGACCACGGCGATGGAGTGGGGCAGCTCGTCGCGGACGCCCTCCAGCGCGGCCTCCCGGATCAGTTCCGCGATCATGACCTGCTCGGGCTCGTCGGTCAGGTCACCCTCGGGGTAGAGCGCCGGGCCCTCCGGCAGGAGGGGGACGATCAGGTCGGCCAGCAGGCCCACCTGCTTGTCGCCGACCGCCGACACCGGGACGATCTCCGCCCACTCGAAGCCGAGCTCCTTGCCGAGCTGGTCGATCGCGATGAGCTGCTCGGCGAGCGTCTTGCCGTCCACCAGGTCGGTCTTCGTGACGATCGCGATCTTCGGCGTCTTCCGGATGGACGCCAGCTCCTTCGCGATGAAGCGGTCGCCGGGGCCGAGCTTCTCGTTCGCCGGCAGGCAGAAGCCGATCACGTCCACCTCGGCCCACGTCGTGCGCACGACGTCGTTCAGCCGCTCACCCAGCAGCGTGCGCGGCTTGTGCAGCCCCGGGGTGTCGACCAGGATCAGCTGGGCGTCGGGGCGGTGCACGATGCCCCGCACGGTGTGCCGCGTCGTCTGCGGCTGATTCGCCGTGATCGCCACCTTCTGGCCGACCAGAGCATTCGTGAGGGTGGACTTGCCCGCGTTGGGGCGGCCCACGAAGCAGGCGAAGCCAGCCCTGTGGACAGCTTCGGCAGGCTCTTCGGATGACTGGGTACGAACGCTCATGGCGCCCATTCTCCCTGATCCACGGAGCCCTGCCGCACAGGCGCCCGAACGCCGGCCGGTGAACCCGCGACGAACCCCCGGAGCGGCCCCGGGCCGGACCGCTGAGCGCGGGCCGGACGCGCTGCGGAGCGCGCCCGACCCGCCGGGATCAGTCGAACACGAACGGGCCCGGCGACTGCGGCCCGGTCGCCGTGCAGGTGATGGTGATGCCGAAGACGGTCATCTTCAGCGAGCCGCCGAAGGCCTCCAGGCTGTCGCCGGAGGCCACGGTGCCGCTGAGGGGGCCGACCTCGACGGGGGCGCCGGCGGCCATCGCCGGGTTCTCCGTGCCGGTGAAGTCGACGGTGCCGCCGCCGGTCTTCACCAGGGTGAGCGTGGACGCGATCGAGTCCTCTCCGAGGGCGATCGGCGCGGTGATCGCGGACGACGTGACGGTGAGGGTGGCGGCGGTGCCGTTCTGCGTGGCCGTGAGCGTGGCCTCGCCACTGCCGAAGGTGCCGCAGTCGGCGCTGATCGTCGCCGTCTGGGGGGTGACGGCGAGCGCGGCGGGGGCGAAGGCGAGCCCGGTGACCGCGAGGGCCCCGGCCGCCAGGGCCGCGCCTGCTCCGATTCGCTTGCATCTCATGGAATTACGGTTCCCTTTCCGTGTGGGGGGACCGCTCGGCACGTGGATGCGGACACACTGCCGAGAGCCGAACCTGACGGTCCGTCGGAACTGACGATTCCATTGATGCGCCTGGTGCAGACGGCGGCAAGGTTGAAATCTGGCCTAATTACCGCCGGTTACAGCGAAGTTCAGCCGGCGGTGACCGTGGTCCGGACCGTCCCGTCGGGCCCGGCCATCAGTACCGGCGTCTCAGCGCCCCCCAGATCCCGTACGGCCGCCCGGTCCTCGGCGGACACGGTCTCCGCCTCCGTCACGACCGCCGCCGCCTCCAGCGACCGGGCGCCCGAGGCCACCGCCATCGCCACCGCCGTCTGGAGGGCGCTGAGCTTCAGGGAGTCGAGGGCCACGGTCCCCGCGACATACGTACGTCCGGTCTCGTCCCGTACGGCCGCCCCCTCGGGCACGCCGTTGCGGGCCCGCGCGGAACGGGCCAGGGTGACGATCTTGCGGTCCTCGGGGTCGAGCGCGCTGCTGTCGGTCATGATCCGAGCATACGGAAGCGTCACGGACGGTCCAGGCGCAGGCGGTCCGCTCGCGGCAGGCCCGCGACGACCAGGTCGTACGAGTCCTCGATGAGCTCCCGGACCAGCTGGTCCGGGAGGTCCCCGTCGGCCGTGACCGTGTTCCAGTGCCGCTTGTTCATGTGCCAGCCCGGGACGATCAGGCCCTCGTGCTCGCGGCGCAGCCGGATCGCGTCGTCCGGGTCGCACTTGAGATTGACCTTCAGGGGACGCGCGTCGAGGAACGACAGGGCGAACAGCTTGCCCCGGACCTTGAAGACCGAGATCTCCGGGCTGAACGGGAAGTCCTCGGCCGCCGCGTTGAAGGACAGGCAGAACGCGCGCAGTTCCTGCGGGGTCACTCCGGCTTCTCCTCCTCGTCCTGGGGAGAATCCGCCGGGTCCACCGGCTCCGCCAGCACCGTCACGATCTTGTTGCGGCGGCCGGCCGCGGCCTCCGCGGTCAGGCGCAGTTCCCGGCCGTCGGGGAGTTCCACGACCGCCGACGCACCGGCGATGGGAACCCGGCCCAGCGCCTTCGCCAGCAGACCGCCGACCGTCTCGACGTCCTCGTCGTCGAACGCCTCCAGTCCGTACAGCTCGCCCAAATCGCCGATGTCCAGGCGGGCGGTGACCCGGTAGCGGTCCTTGCCGAGGTGCTCCACCGGCGGCAGTTCGCGGTCGTACTCGTCGGTGATCTCGCCGACGATCTCCTCGAGGATGTCCTCGATGGTGACGATGCCGGCGGTACCGCCGTACTCGTCGACGGCGACGGCGACGTGGTTGCGCTCCTTCTGCATCTCGCGCAGCAGGTCGCCCGCGTTCTTGGTGTCGGGCACGAAGAACGCCGGGCGCATCGCCGTGGACACCTGCTCGGACTCGGCGTCGCGGCTGATGTGCGTCTTGCGGACCAGGTCCTTCAGGTACACGATCCCGACGATGTCGTCGTCGCTCTCGCCGGTCACCGGGATCCGGGAGAAGCCGGAGCGCAGGGCGAGGGTGAGGGCCTGGCGGATGGTCTTGAAGCGCTCGATGACCACCAGGTCCGTGCGCGGGACCATGACCTCCCGGACGAGAGTGTCGCCCAGCTCGAAGACCGAGTGCACCATGCGGCGCTCTTCGTCCTCGATGAGCGACTCCTTCTCGGCGAGGTCGACCAGCGCGCGCAGCTCCGCCTCGGAGGCGAAGGGGCCCCGGCGGAAGCCCTTGCCGGGGGTGAGCGCGTTGCCGATGAGGATGAGCAGCGACGGGATCGGGCCCATGATCCGGGCCAGCGGCACCAGGATGTACGCCGAGACCGTCGCCGTGTTCAGCGGGTGCTGGCGGCCGATGGTGCGCGGGGACACGCCGACGGCGACGTACGACACGAGGACCATGACCGCGATGGCGATCAGCAGGGCCTCGGTCGTGTTGTCGAACTCCATCAGGCAGCCGTACGTGATCAGCGCGGCGGCGGCCATCTCACAGGCGACGCGCACCAGCAGCGCCACGTTCAGATAGCGGGTCGGGTCGGCGGCGACCTTGGCCAGCTTGACGCTGCCCCGGCGGCCGGAGCGCACGGCCTCCTCGGCGCGGAAGCTGGAGACACGCGCGAGGCCCGCCTCCGCGCAGGCGAAGAGCCAGGCCACGACGACCAGGGCGACCGCGCCCAGGGCGAGTTGCGGACTCATCGGCGCCGCTACGAGACCGTCGGCGCCGGGGACGGGCCCGTCAGGCCCCGCTCCGCGCGCCAGCCGTCCACGATGGCCGCCTGGAGGCCGAACATCTCGGCCTTCTCGTCCGGTTCCTCGTGGTCGTAGCCCAGCAGGTGCAGCACGCCGTGGACGGTGAGCAGTTGCAGCTCCTCGTCCATGGAGTGCTGCGTGTCCGCTTCCTTGCCCTGCTTCTCCGCGACCTCGGGGCACAGCACGATGTCTCCGAGCAGCCCCTGCGGCGGCTCGTCGTCGTCCTTGGACGGCGGGCGCAGCTCGTCCATCGGGAAGGACATGACATCCGTGGGGCCCGGCAGGTCCATCCACTGGATGTGCAGCTGCTCCATGGCGGCGGCGTCCACGACGATCACCGAGAGCTCGGAGAGCGGGTGGATGCGCATCCGCGCGAGCGCGTAACGGGCGATGTCGAGGATCGCCTGCTCGTCGACCTCGGTTCCGGACTCGTTGTTGACGTCGATCGACATGGTGCTGTGCTTGTCTACTTCCCCTTGTGCCCGGACTTGCCGCGGCCCTTGTGGGCGCCGTTCTGGGTGCCGTGCTTGGTGTCGTACTGCTCGTACGCGTCGACGATACGGCCCACCAGCTTGTGCCGGACCACGTCGTGGGACGACAGCCGGGAGAAGTGGACGTCCTCGACGCCGTCCAGGATGTCCTGCACCTGCCGCAGCCCGCTCTTCGTCCCGTCCGGGAGGTCGACCTGCGTCACGTCACCCGTGATCACGATCTTCGAGTCGAAGCCGAGGCGGGTGAGGAACATCTTCATCTGCTCGGGGCTCGTGTTCTGGGCCTCGTCCAGGATGATGAAGGCGTCGTTGAGCGTGTTGTGCGTCAGCAGGTGGTCCTGGGTGACGTACAGCGAGTCCTCGGCCGCCACCTGGATGCAGACGGTCTCCTCCCTGCCCGCCGGTTCGATGCTGTCAATGAAGCGCATCGGGCGTCCGCCGCCTCCGGCCGCGTGGTACTTGTCGCGCTTGCGGGCCAGGCGGAAGGGGTCGATGCCTTCGGGGAGGCGGATGTCGATGATGTGGGCGTCGTTCCGGAGACCGACCTCCCGACCGTTCCCGAGACCGGGCTTACGCCCTGCCGCGAGGCGCCGACGCGTATACGCGACACCGCCGAGCGACCGCACGAGCGAGATCACGTCGTCGCGCAGCATGATCGAGGTGGTCGTGTACTGGATACGGCAGGTGCGGTCCTTCCGCACGACCGGGCCGCCGTCGGAGTCGAGGAGACCCTGCAGGACGCCCAGCCGTACGTCGGCCGAGTTGTACAGGTAGTCGTCCGGGATGAACTTGGTGTGCGAGCGGGTACGCAACAGGTCCAGTTCGCGCAGGACACGAGGGACCGGATTCTCCAGCGTGACCACGTCGCCCGGTGCCTTGACCCGGTTGAGCGCGTAGTCCGGGCCACCGCGGTGCCGTACCGCGATGCCGGGGAGCGCGGCTTCCAGGGCCGTGGCCAGCTCCGGGTCCTCCGTGGAGAAGGACGGCGTGGTTGCACCGGTCAGGCATCCATCACCGAGCAGCAGTCCCAGCGCGTACGGGTCCAGCGGGACCTCACGCTCAGGGAAGCACACCGGCGCCGTGAGCAGCGGCAGCTCGTACCGACGGGCGTGTCCGGCCCGCAGATTGCCGATCATCTCCTGGGTCTCCAGGACCCGCCACGGCTTGTCGCGGCGCTTGTCGTCGCGCGCCCTGACCGTCCACAGGTGCTCGCCGCAGCACAGCGTCCAGGAGCCGTCCTGGGCCGTGACGCGGTAGACGTCCTTCTCGCCTTGCGGGTAGACGCCGAGAACTGGGGTCGGCTCGCCGTTCGAACCGATGACGAGGTCACCAACCTGAAGGTCGCCGATAGGGCGCCAGCCGTCCGGTGTGAGGACGTTCGTGAAGAGCGGCTGCGCACGGCCTCTCATATAGGCCAGCGGTGCCACCTCAATAGTCCCCGCCGCCATCAGCCGGGGAATCGAGTCCGGGTCGAGCATGTCGTGCAGCGCGTCGTAGAGCGGGCGCAGGTACGGGTCGATCTTCTCGTACAGCGTGCCCGGAAGGAAGCCGAGCCGCTCTCCCGCCTCGACGGCCGGGCGGGTCAGGATGATGCGGTTGACCTGCTTGGACTGGAGGGCCTGGACGGCCTTGGCCATCGCCAGGTACGTCTTGCCGGTACCCGCGGGGCCGATGCCGAAGACGATCGTGTGCTTGTCGATCGCGTCCACGTAGCGCTTCTGGTTGAGCGTCTTGGGGCGGATCGTGCGGCCTCGCGAGGACAGGATGTTCTGCGTGAGCACCTGGGCAGGGGTCTCCTGGCCGTCGCTCTCCCCGTTCTCGCTCGCCTTGAGCATGGCGATCGAGCGTTCCACCGCGTCCTCCGTCATCGGCTGTCCGGTGCGGAGCACCAGCATCATCTCGTCGAACACGCGGGCGATGAGGGCGACGTCCACGGGGTCGCCGACCGCGCTGATCTCGTTGCCCCGGACGTGGATGTCGGCCGCCGGGAAGGCCTTCTCGATCACGCGCAGGAGGGCGTCGCCTGACCCCAGCACGGTCACCATGGGGTGCTGGGCGGGGACGGTGAACTGTGCTCTCGCCTGCTCCTGCGCGGGGGTGTGAGCTGTGGGTGTCTGTGTCATGGGCCGGCGCTGAAGGCCTGCGGTTCCTCCTCGTCACGGCCGCGTAGCTGAGGGCGGCCTCGCGATTCCCAGGGTACGACGGGGGACTGACAACGCCGTAGGGGTTTTGGGGGCGGGGTTGGAATCCGAGGCGGCAGTCCTTCTTCGCCGACCGATTCGGGTGGTGGTTGGGCATAGGTCCCGGGGGTCCAGGGGCGGAGCCCCCGGACGGCCAGGGCGTCACGCCGAGCGCCGGAACCCGATGGTCGGTACGGCACGCCGCAACGGCCAGGGCCTCAGCAACTCCTCCGACACCAGCCCCGCCAGGAACCCGTACCGCCGCAACGCCGCCGGATCCTGCCCCTCCACCGACTGCACCCGCCGCCACCACGCCGCGATCTCCGACCACCCCGGCGCCGACAACGACCCCCCGAACTCCTGTACGGACAGCGCCGCGGTCAGCCCGGCGAAGGCCAGCCGGTCCGCCAGCGGCCAGTCCGCCAGCGTCCCCGTGACGAACCCGGCGACGAACACGTCCCCCGCCCCGGTCGGATCGAGCGCCTCGACCTCGATCGCCGGCACCTCCGCCGTCTCCCCCGTACGCCGGTCCACCGCATACGCACCGTCCGCCCCGAGCGTGACCACCGCGAGCGGCACGTACTCGGTCAGCGCGTGCGCCGCCGCCCGCGGACAGTCCGCGCCCGTGTACCGCATGGCCTCCTCCGCGTTCGGCAGGAACGCCTCGCAGTACCGCAGGTCGGGCAGCGCCGCCAGGTCCCAGGCGCCGGTGTCGTCCCAGCCGACGTCACCGAAGACCCGCGTGCCCTTGCTCGCGGCCTGGGCGATCCAGGGCGCGCTCACGCCGGGGGCGAGGGAGGCGACGGCGGCACGCGCGCGGGGCGGGCACTCGGGGGCGGGCTCCTCCGGGGGCGGCTCGTGGCCGTGCGAGACCATCGTGCGCTCCCCTTCGTAGGCCATCGAGACCGTCACCGGGGAGTGCCAGCCGGGCACCGTGCGCGACGGGGAGAGGTCGATGCCCTCGCCGTGCTCCAGGGCGTCCCAGCAGTAGTCGCCGTAGTGGTCGTCGCCGAAGGCCGCCGCGAGGGACGTACGCAGGCCGAGGCGGGCCAGCGCGGTGGCCATGTTGGCGACGCCGCCGGGGCTCGACCCCATCCCGCGCGCCCAGGACTCGGTCCCGCGCACCGGGGCGGAGTCGAGCCCGGTGAAGATGATGTCGAGGAAGACGGTGCCGGTGAGATAGACGTCCCAGGGCGGGTCGTCCGGCGCGCGCAGCGGGGCGAGGGGATCGACCTGGTTCTGGCGGTGCGATCCCTTTCCTGCCGGGGCGGTGGACGCGATCACGATGCGCTCCCTGACGTGGTGCGGATCAGGCCAGTCTGCACCACATCACCGACAACGTGACGCCGATCACGCCGGACCCACCCGTTCCGTCAGCTCGCACCGGCCCCCGTGCGCCCCTGGGCGGCCGGAGAGCCGGGCCTACCAGCGGGGCATCGAGGGCGTCACCCACTCCGGGGCGGCGACCCGCATGGCCGCCGCGTCGTCGCGGTCCCGCAGCGCACCGTCGTCTTCCAGCCACCGCCGGTGCAGTGCGGCCAGCCGCTCAAGGTCGAGCTCCACGCCGAGCCCGGGCGCGTCGGAGACGGTCACCTTGCCGCCCTCGAAGGCGAGCCGCTCGGTGAGGACGTCCTCCGACTGCCAGGGGTAGTGGGAGTCGCAGGCGTGGTGGAGGTCCGGGACGGTGGCCGCCACGTGGGTCATGGCGGCGAGCGAGATGCCCAGGTGCGTGTTGGAGTGCATCGAGACGCCGACGCCGAAGGTGCGGCAGACGGCGGCGAGCTGCTGGGTGTTGCGCAGGCCCCCCCAGTAGTGGTGGTCGGAGAGCACCACCTGGACGGCGCCGACGGCGCCCGTGGTGAACGCCTCCTTGACCTCGGCGAAGGTCGTCACGCACATGTTGGTGGCCAGCGGCACCCCGGTCCGCTCGGCGACCTCGGCCATGGCGGCGGTGCCGAGGGTCGGGTCCTCCAGGTACTCCAGGACGTCCCCGAGTTCCCGCGCCACCTTCAGGGAGGTCTCCGGGGACCAGGCGCCGTTGGGATCGAGCCGCAGCGGGTGCCCGGGGAACGCCTCGGCGAGCGCCCGGACGGCCGCGATCTCCTCGTCGGGCGGGAAGACACCGCCCTTGAGCTTGAAGGAGGTGAAGCCGTACCGCTCGGTGAACCGGCGGGCCTGTGCCACCACCCCGGCCGGGTCGACGGCGGCCCCCCAGTCGTCCTTCTCGCAGGCGACGCCCTCCGGGTGGCCTGCCCACTTGTAGAACAGGTAGGCGCTGTACTCGACGGCGTCGCGCACCTTGCCGCCGAGCAGCGCGTGCACGGGCAGCCCGAGGGTCTTGCCGAGGGCGTCGAGGCAGGCGACCTCGAAGGCGGAGACGACGGAAAGCCGCAGCTTGTCGGCGGTCTGGACGCCGCGCAACCCGCCGACGTCGACGGCGCTGTCGACCCGGGAGGCGTCCACGGCGACCCGGTCCGCGACCGCGAACAGCCCGTTCAGGTCGCTGACCTGGCGTCCCTTCAGCCGCTCGGCGAAGGGCCGGGCCAGCTCCAGGTACTTGGTGTCGCCGTAGGTCTCCCCCACGCCCGTGACGCCGTCCGCCGTGACGACCTCGACGATCAGCCGGGGTGTGTACGGCTGGTGCACGCCCTGCGTGTTCAGCAGCGGCGGGTCCGCGACCAGGATCGGCGTCAGCCGTACGTCGGTGATGGCGAGGTTCACGGAGCGGCTCCTACGAGGTCGAGGCCCGCCGTGAGGAGGGCGGTGAGGGCGGCCAGGTCGGCGGGCGAGGGGTCGGTGAGCGGGGCACGTACGGGGCCCACCGGGTGGCCGCGCAGCCGGGCCGCCGCCTTCACCAGCGACACGGCGTACCCGGGGACGCGGTCGCGCAGTTCGACGAGCGGGGCGTAGAAGCCGCGCAGGAGCTTGTCGACGGTGCCGTGGTCGCCGTCGCGCAGGGCTGTGAAGAAGGCGTCTGCGATCTCGGGGGCGAAGGCGTGGACCGCGGAGGAGTAGGCGGGGACGCCGACCGCGGCGTAGGCGCGGGCCTGGATCTCGGCGGTGGCGGCGCCGTTGAAGAACAGGAAGTCCTCGGGCGCGGCGAGGGTCAGGCGCTGGAGCCGGTCGAGGTCGCTGTGACCGTCCTTGAGGCCGATGACGCCCGGCAGGGCCGCGATGCGTTTGAGCGACTCGGCGGTGAACTCGACCTGTCCGCGCTGGTAGGCGATCAGAGGCAGCCGGGTGCGGGCGGCGATCTGTTCCAGCTGGGCGACCAGTCCGTCCTGCGGGGCGGCGACGAGGTAGTGCGGCAGCACGAGGAGCGCGTCGGCGCCGGCGTCCTCGGCGATGCGCGCGAACCGGACGGCCTGCGCCCAGCCGTACCCGGTCCCGGCCACGACCGGTACGCGGCCCGCCGCCTCCTCGACCGTGATGGTGACGACCTGCCGGTACTCGTCCTCGTCGAGCGAGAAGAACTCGCCGGTGCCGCAGGCGGAGAAGACGGCGCCGGGCTGGGTGTCGAGCCGGCCCGCGACGTGGGCGCGGAAGCCGTCCGGGTCGAGGGTGCCGTCGTCGCGGAAGCTGGTCAGCGGGAACGACAGCACGCCACCGGCCATGCCGTCCCGCAGCCGGTGCGCGACCGCACCCGGTCCAGCGCTCACGGTCATCTTCCCGATCATCTCCTTATGTAGATGCCATTTATGTAGGAGAATGGAGAAGGGATACGCGAACGTCAACAGGCGCGGCGGCCCGATTACCATCGGCGCATGTCAGACACAGGGGGCGTCCGCGAAGTGAAGTCCGCGGCCCGCACGGTCGAGCTGCTGGAGCTTCTCGCGGCGCGCGGCGACCGCCCGGCGCGGCTTCAGGAGCTGGCCGACGAACTCGACGTGCCACGCAGCTCGATGTACGCGCTGCTCCGGACGCTGATCTCGCGCGGCTGGGTCCGCACCGACGTCACCGGCTCCCTGTACGGCATCGGCATCCACGCCCTGCTCACCGGCACCGGCTACCTCGACTCCGACCCGCGGGTCCGGGTCGTACGGCCGTATCTCGACGAGGCGTCCGAGGCGCTCGGCGAGACGATCCACATGGGGCGGCTGGACGGCCGGGACGTGGCGTATCTGGCGACGCGGGAGTCGCACGAGTACCTGCGCACGATCAGCCGGGTGGGGCGGCGACTGCCCGCGCACGTCGGGGCTCTGGGCAAGGCCCTGCTGGCGGAACGCCCGGACGCGGAGCTGCCCGAGGGGCCGTACGAGGCGCTGACCCGGAACTCGCACACCAGCCGGGAGTCCCTGGCCGCCGACCTCGCCCGGATCCGGGCCCGCGGCTACGCCGTGGACCGGGAGGAGGGCGTGACCGGCATCGTCGGCTTCGGGTTCGCGCTGCGCTACGACACCCCGGCACTGGACGCGATCAGCTGCTCGGTGCCGGTGGCCCGGCTCACGCCGGAGCACGAGGAGCGGATCGTCGCCGTGATGCGGGAGATCCGGGCGAAAGTGGAGGCGACGGTTCCAGTGGCCGGGTCGGTGCACTGGCGTTAGCGGAAACGCCGACGGCGCCCGGCAAAAGGCCCTCGCCTACCCGGACTTCACCGCATCAAACGCAACGTGATCCACATCACGCGCCCTGGGTTAACTCGTACGACTACTTGCTTGATACAAATTGCCCGCGCGTTCCTGTCCGTCGACGGTCGTCGCCCAATCCCCCTCCTCCACCGCTCCTTTCGCATGCCCTGGGAACGCCCGTGTTCGCCCCCCGCACCACCCCCTGGCCCCTCGTCGCCCTTTTCACGGCCGGGTACCTCGCCCCGTATCTGCTGCCGACCACCGTCGGCCGGCTCGACTCGGGCCTTCCGCTCTCCGCCACCGAGGCCGGCGCCGTCGGCAGTGCGCTGCTGCTGAGTTCGGCGTCCGCCGGATTCGCCCTGGCCTCACGGGTCGAACGGATCGGGGCCCGCACCCTCGCCCGGCTCGGTCTCGCCCTGGCCCTGCTCGGCTACGGCTGTGCCGCGCTGGCCACCGCCGTCCCGGCCGTCGTCGCCGGCGCGGTCGTCGGCGGGTTCGGATCCGGCACGGCCACCACCGTCGCCGCCACCCTGATCGCCGCCCAGCGTGATCCGCACCGGGCCTCCACGGCCGGTCTGCTCACCGTCTCCGCCCTCGCGGGCGCCGTGTATCTGACGGTCCCGCACCTCGGGCAGGGGCACGGTCTGCCCCTGGCCGCGATCGCCCTCACGGCCCTGGCCGTGTGGCCGCTGACCGGCTGCCTGCCCGCCGGTACGCCCGCCGCGCCCACGCGGCAGCGCAAGGCCCGGCTGCCGCACGCCCGTTCGGGCCTGGTGCTGGCCGCCGCCATGCTGTGCTGGTCGCTCGCCCAGAACTCCCTGTGGGGCGTGAGCGGACAGATCGGGCTGGCCCAGGCCCACCTCGGCGAGGCCACCGTCGGCGCGGTCTTCGCCGTGGCGCTGGGCGCCGGGCTGACCGGCGTCCTCGCGGCGGGCGCGCTCGGGGCGCGGCTGGGACGCGCGGTGCCGATCGGGGCGGGCACCGTCCTCATCGCCGGCTGGCATCGTGCTCAGCGCCTCCGCCACCGACCTGACGAGCTTCGCGACCGGCGAGATCGCCTGGAACACCCTGTATCCGGTGGTGCTGTCGTACCTGATCGGGCTCGCCGCCTCGCTCGACCCGCGCGGCCGCTGGGCGGTGCTCGTCGGCTCGGCGTCCTCGCTGGGCACGGCCGCCGGGCCGCTCACCGGCAGCGTGCTGTCGGCGCAGGCCGGGTTCCCGGTCATGGGCGCGATCCTGGCCGCCGGTCTGCTGGTGATCGCCCTGCCGATGACCGCCGTCGCCCTGCACACCGGCGGGCGCCCGCTGCACGCCGGGGCGATCCGCCGCCGCGGCGGCCACCCGGCCGCCCTGGTCGCCGCCGCCACGGGAACCCCCACGGGCGCGGTCCCCGAGATCGGCGCTCCGGAACAGCCGGTGGTGGAGATCACGGTGGATGCCCCGGCCGTCCCGGCCCAGCGCGCCTACGGCAAGGCGGGGTCGGAGGTCTTCTGAGGCCACAGGAGGTCCTCTGAGCCGCGGGTTCCTCAGCGGAACTCGTAGGCCTCCACCTCGGCGAGATACCGCGCCCGCAGTTCCTCGTCGTCCTCCAGGAACGAGGCGAGGAAGGAGTTGCGGGCGAGCTCGCGCAGCCGCTCCTCGCCCAGGCCGAGGGTGTCGCGCACGGCGTCGAAGTTGTCACCGGCGTACCCGCCGAAGTAGGCCGGGTCGTCCGAGTTGACCGTGCACATGAGGCCTGCGTCCAGCATGGCGGGCAGGGGATGGTCGGCGAGGGTGTCGACGGTCCTCAGCCGGACGTTCGACAGGGGACACAGCGTCAGCGGCACCCGCTCCCGCACCAGCCGCTCCACCAGCTCCGAGTCCTCCACACAGCGCAGCCCGTGGTCGATCCGCTCCACACCGAGGACGTCCAGCGCCTCGGTGATGTACTCCGGCGGCCCCTCCTCACCGGCGTGGGCGACCCGCCGCAGCCCGAGCGCGGCGGCGGCCTCGTACACCTCGCGGAACTTCGCCGGCGGCTGCCCGACCTCGGCCGAGTCGAGGCCGACGCCGGTGATCCGGTCCAGGTACGGCTTGGCCGCCTGAAGGGTCACCAGGGCCGACTCGGCGGACTCGTCGCGCAGGAAGCACATGATCAGCCGGGTCGAGACGCCGTGCCTGGACTCGCTGTCGCCCAGCGCCCGCCACAGCCCCTCGACGACCGTGCCGAGCTCCAGCCCGCGGCTGGTGTGGGCCTGCGGGTCGAAGAAGATCTCCGCGTGCCGCACGCCCTGGGCGGCGGCGCGTTCGAGGTAGGCGTTCGCCAGGTCCTCGAAGTCCCGCTCGGTGCGCAGGACGGCCATGAGCTCGTAGTACAGGTTCAGGAACGACTGGAGGTCCTCGAACCGGTACGCCTCGCGCAGCTCGTCCGTGTCCGCGTACGGCAGCGTGACGCCATTGCGCGCGGCGAGCTCGAAGGCGAGTTCCGGTTCCAGGGTGCCTTCGATATGAAGGTGCAGTTCGGCTTTGGGGAGGACCATCAATTCATCGTACGGCCGTTTCACCGACGCTTCGGAACCGGCACCCTCAGCAGATCGTGCGCCACGGTCAGCTCCCCCTCGTACCCCGCCGCCCGCGCCTGCCGCTCGAACTCGTCCGGGTCGGTGTAGCGCTGGCTGAAGTGGGTCAGCACGAGGTGCCGCACACCGCTGTCCCGGGCCACCCGCGCGGCCTGGCTCGCCGTCAGATGACCGTGCTCCACGGCGAGTTGCTCGTCCTCGTCGAGGAAGGTCGACTCGATGACGAGCATGTCGCAGCCCTCGGCGAGCGCGTACACCCCGTCGCACAGCCGGGTGTCCATGACGAACGCGAACCGCTGCCCGCGCCGCACCTCGCTGACCTGGTCGAGCGAGACCCCGCCGAGCGACCCCTCGCGCTGGATCCGGCCGACGTCCGGCCCCTTGATGCCGTGCGCGGCGAGCCGCTCGGGCAGCATGCGGCGGCCGTCGTGCTCCACGATCCGGTAGCCGTACGACTCGATCGAGTGCGACAGCCTGCGGGCGTCCAGCGTGTACGACGGCGTGACCGCGAGGACGCCGTCCCCGTCGGCCGGGGCCTCGGTGAGGAAGACGGTCGCGCGGTAGGGAGTGGCGTACTGGAGCCGCTCGTAGAAGCGCTGCCCGGACTTCGGGTAGTGGGCGGTGATCTCGTGCGGCACCTGGTCGAGGTTGATCCGCTGGATGACCCCCGGCAGGCCCAGTGCGTGGTCGCCGTGGAAGTGCGTGACGCAGATCCGGTTCAGGTCGTGGGCGGCGACCCCGGCACGCGCCATCTGGCGCTGCGTGCCCTCGCCGGGGTCGAACAGGATGCCCTCGCCGTCCCAGCGGAGCAGGTAGCCGTTGTGGTTGCGGTGGCGGGTCGGGACCTGGCTGGCGGTACCGAGCACCACGAGTTCACGTACGGACAAGGCGGATTACCCCGGAGGCCAGTCGAGGCCGCGGCCGCCCAGCACGTGACCGTGCACGTGCCAGACCGTCTGGCCGGCGCCGCTGCCGGTGTTGAACACGAGGCGGTAGCTGTCCAGCTTCTCCTCGTCGGCGACGGCCTGGGCCTCGCGGAGCACGTCCGCGGTGAGGGCCGGGTCGGCCGCGGCGAGTGCGGCGGCGTTCTCGTGGTGCGCCTTGGGGATGACCAGGACGTGGGTGGGGGCCTGGGGGTTGATGTCGCGGAACGCGACGGTGGTCTCCGTCTCGCGGACGATCGTCGCCGGGATGGTTCCGGCGACGATCTTGCAGAACAGGCAGTCGTCCTGGGGTTCCCCTGCCATCGTCCCTCCGGGGGTGAGCCGAATGCGGTCTTGGTCGGCCATCGTATCGTCGTCGCGTGCGGGTGCTTCGTAGCTGGTCGCGCCCACGCGGCGGAGCCGCACATCGACACAGCCCCGCGCCCCTAGAGACTCGGTACAGCCGGAGGCGTTTTGGCCGGGCTGGACTCCAGAGCCTCCAGCGCGAGTCGGATGGCCTCGTCCAGTTGGGGGTCCCTGCCCGCCACGTAGTCCTGGGGGCGCTGCACCACCTCCACGTCCGGATCCACCCCGTGGTTCTCCACCCCCCATCCGTAACCCTCCAGCCAGAAGGCGTACTTGGGCTGGGTCACGAGGGTGCCGTCCACGAGGCGGTAGCGGCTGTCGATGCCGATGACGCCGCCCCAGGTGCGGGTGCCGACCACCGGGCCGATGCCGAGGGCCTTGATCGCGGCGTTGACGATGTCGCCGTCCGAACCGGAGAACTCGTTGGCGACGGCGACGACCGGGCCGCGGGGCGCGTCGCGCGGATAGCTCTCGGCCCGCATGCCGCGGGGCAGGTCCCAGCCGACGACGCGGCGGGCCAGTTTCTCCACGACGAGCTGGGAGGTGTGGCCGCCGCGGTTCTCGCGGACGTCGACGACCAGGCCCTCGCGGGCGACCTCGACGCGCAGATCGCGGTGGATCTGGGCCCAGCCGGGCGCCTGCATGTCCGGGACGTGGAGGTAGCCGAGGCGGCCGCCGGACTTCTCGTGGACGTAGGCGCGCCGGTCGGCGACCCAGGCGTGGTAGCGCAGCGGCTCCTCGTCGGCGACCGGGACGACGACGGCGTGCCTGGGGTCGCCGCCGCCGGACGGGGAGATGGTCAGCTCAACCGGCTTGCCCGCCGTGCCGATCAGCAGCGGGCCGGGGCCGGTCACCGGGTCGACCGGCTGTCCGGCGATGGCGAGGATCGCGTCCCCGGGGCGTACGGCGACACCGGGCGCGGCCAGCGGGCTGCGGGCGTGCGGGTCGGAGGTCTCGGAGGGCAGGATGCGGTCGACGCGCCAACTGCCGTCCTTGTGACGGGAGATGTCGGCGCCTAGCAGGCCCTGGCGAGGCCCGCCGCCGAATCCGCCGCGCGGGGTGACGTAGGCGTGCGAGGTGCCGAGTTCGCCCTGCACCTCCCACAGCAGGTCGACCAGGTCGTCGTGGGTGGCGAGCCGGTCCACGACCGGCCGGTAGCGGTCGAGGACGCCGGCCCAGTCGACGCCGTTCATGTCCGGCCGCCAGAAGTTGTCCCGCATGATGCGGCCGTTCTCGTCGAACATCTGCCGCCACTCGGCGGCCGGGTCGACGAACTGGCGTACGCGGCCCAGGTCGACGGTGATGTTGGTGTCGCTGTCGTCGTCGTTCGAGGCGCGCCGGTCGCTGGGGACGACCTTCAGCCGCCCGTCGGTCCACAGCAGCACCCGCTTGCCGTCGCCGCTGACCTCGAAGTGGTCGGCGTCGACGGCGAGATGCTCGACGCGCTGCTGGGCGAGGTCGTAGCGCTCCAGCTCGGACTTGGGGTCGGGGTCGTCCGGGGTGGCCCGGGACGCGCCGAGGACACCGGCGACCGGGTGGCGCAGCCACAGGACGCCGTCCTTGGCGGCGCGCAGGTTGGAGTAGCGGGCGGCCTCGACCGGGAAGGGCACGATGCGGTCGGCGAGGCCTTCGAGGTCGATGCGGGTGGTGGGAGTGCCCTCGCTGTCGGGGGTTTCCTCCCGGTCGGGCGTGTCGAAGGACCGGCCGTGCCGCTGCGGCCCGAACGGGGACGGCGTGGTGGCCGCGAGCGTGATCAGATGCGGCCGGGCGCCCTCCACGAAGGCCAGGTCGAAGACGTGCTCGTCGTAGACCGGGTCGAAGGAACGGGTCGACAGGAACGCGAGGTGCTTGCCGTCCACCGTGAACGCGGGCGCGTAGTCCTGGAAGCGCAGCGGGGTCGCCTCGGTGACGGACAGGTCGGTGGTGTTGGCGAGCTTCAGCTGCGACAGGGGCTGCGGGCCGGGGTGGGACCAGGCGAGCCAGGACGAGTCGGGTGAGAAGACGAGCCCGGACATGTCTCCGTCCTCGCTGCGGTCCACCTCCCGCACCTCGCCCGTCTCCCTCTCGACGAGCAGCAGGCGCCCGTCGTGGGAGGCCACGGCCGCGCGGCTGCCGTCCGGTGCCATGGCGAGGTCCAGCACCCTGCCGAGCTGCCCGGCCGCGAGCCGGCGCGGTGTCGCCCCCGGGGTGAGGCCGGTGGCGGGCGCGAACTCCAGGGCGTCGTCGCCCTCGGCGTCCGTCACCCACACCACCCACTCCTCGCCGTCCGCGCGGAACGCCCGCGGCAGCCGGGCCCGCACCCCGGGCGTCGCGGCCAGGGCGCGGGCCGGGCCGGAGCGGTGGGTGACCCAGTGGACGGACCCGCGTACGGACACGGCGCTGCCGCGCGCGGTGTGGTCCGGGGACGCCGACCCGAACCACCGGGAGGCGTTCACGGAGAACGGCTGGAGATCGACGCGCTGCCCGCCTAGCCGCACGTCGAGCCGCCGCGGCTCGGCCCCGTCCAGGTCGTCCAGCACCCACAGCTCACCGGCGCTGGAGTAGACGACACGGGTGCCGTCGGTCGCGGCGTGCCGGGCGTAGAAGCCCTCGAGCGGGGTGTGCCGGCGCAGATCGGATCCGTCGGCGAGGGAGGAGTACAGCGCGCCGGTGCCCTCGTGATCGGACAGGAAGGCGATCCGGTCCCCCGCCCACAGCGGGTACTCGATGTTCCCGTCGAGTTCCTCGTGCAGCCGGACGAACTCGCCGTCACCGTCGCGGTCGATCCACAACTTGCCCGCCGTACCGCCCCGGTACCGCTTCCACCAGGCGGCCTCGCGCCCCATCGGCGCGGACAGCAAAACGATGCTCGGCCCGTAGGCGATGTCACCGACCGGCCCGTACGGCAGGGTGGTGGCCGGGCCACCGTTCAGCGGGACGGCGCTCGCCCAGGTGCGGCGCAGGCTCGCCTGCCCCTGGGCGCTGATCGCGAGCACCTCGCCGTCCGGAGTCCAGCCGCGCACCTGGGTCTTCGGACTGCCCCAGTACGTCAGGCGCTTGGCGGGGCCGCCGTCGACCGGGGCGATGTGCACCTCGGGGGCGCCGTCGCGGGTGGAGGTCCAGGCGACGGTGGTGCCGTCGGGCGAGATACGGGGCATGGTCACCGGCACGTTGTCGGCGCTGACCCGCCAGGCCCGTCCGCCGTCGAGCGGAGCGAGCCACACGTCGTCCTCGGCGGTGAAGGCGACCAGGTCACCGTGCACGTGGGGGAACCGGAGGTAAGCAGGCGATGCGGACTGTGTCACCCGATCACCCTATGCAGGGACGGCGGCCTGCGGACAGACTTCGGATCACTTGCCGTTCGCTTCTGGCGCACGTCACTTGCCCTCGACGGGCCGGCAGTCGGGGTACCGATCGCACCAGATGGTCTGTGTGACGGTCACGGTGACGGTGGGGCCGGGCTGCCCGTTGGAGGGCCCGCCGCCCACGGGCGGCGGGCTGGTGGCGTTGCAGTCGCCGAGCCCGTCGACCTCGAACCACACCTTGCCGTCCACCTTGGCGGTGATGTTCCCGCGCACGCAGGCGCCGTCCACGGCGTGGGTGACCTTGCCGTCGACCGTGATGTCCTTTCCGTCGTCCGTCTCGCCCTCGCAGTCGACGGTGGCGACGGTCTTCTCACTCGCCGAGGGCGACGGTGTCCCGCTCTGGCCGTTGTCTCCGTAGGAGGCGGTGCACGTCAGCCAACGCACGCCCGCCTTCTGCCGGTTGAGCTCCTTGGTCACGGTCTCGTCGGTGGTGTACGCGACGGACGCGGAGCTGATCCCGGCGCCGGGTTCACACGCGACGGCGCCGCCGACGGCAGCCATCGCGAATGTCACCGCGACCGTCACTCGCCGACTGCGCGATCCCCGCCAAATCCTCCTCAGTGCCCCCATGGAAGGGAGCCTGCCACCCTCGGGGGCGGTGCGGTAGAGCGCAAATGGCCACCCGGCGTTGTTGTGAGGGCCGGGGCGTTGCGCGACTCGGCGCGACGAGGTGCCGCTGCGCCCACCCTCCCCAAGCTCTCGGCCTCGCTCGAGCAGGGGGACCCCCCTCGCCCCAGCGGCACGACTGCCCGCAGCCAGGGAGGCCGCCCGCAGCGGTGGCGCGTCAGCCGCGCAGCAGCAACCACTCCTGGAGTTCCACCAAGTTGCCCTCCGGGTCCTTGAGGTGGGCGACGCGCAGGCGGTCGGTCAGGAGGGTCGGGCCGTGGAGGACCGTCGCGCCGCGCATCGTGATCTCCTCGCAGTACGCGCCCAGGGAGTCGACGCGCAGGACGACCAGGGAGCGGTGGCCGTTCGCCGTGTCACCCAACTCGTCCAGGACCTCGGCCATCATCGACCGGTCCTGCAACGCGATCCCCGCGGACCCCACCGCGGGGCTGAACTTCTCGTACGGCCCGTTCACCGCCCCCGACTGCGGCTTGAGGCCGAGGACCTCGCCGTAGAAGTGGTAGCAGGCGGCGAAGTCGGTCACGAGCAGTCGTACCTGTGCGAGTTCCACGGTGCCTCCGAGAGGGGTCAGGTCCAGCGGCCGGTGCGAGCCAGGAGCACGGCCGCGGCCGCGGTCCCGGCAGTCGATGTGCGCAGCACACTGCGCCCGAGGCGATACGCCTCGGCCCCCGCTTCCGCGAACAGCGCCAACTCCTCCGGCGCCACTCCCCCTTCGGGCCCGACGACGAGCACGATCTCGCCGGACGACGGCAGTTCGGCCGTCGCCAGCGCCTCGTCCCCGCTCTCGTGCAGCACGGCGGCGAAGTCGGCACCGGCCAGCAGCGCCGCGACCTGCTTGGTCGTCGCCGCCTCCGCGACCTCGGGGAACCGCACCCGGCGCGACTGCTTACCGGCCTCCCGGGCCGTCGCCCGCCACTTCCCCAGCGCCTTCGCCCCGCGTTCGCCCTTCCACTGCGTGATGCAGCGCGCCGCCGCCCACGGCACGACCGCGTCGACGCCGACCTCGGTCATCGTCTCGACGGCCAGCTCACCGCGGTCGCCCTTGGGCAGCGCCTGGACGACGGTCACCCGGGGCTGCTCCGGCGGCTCCTCCGTCACCGGGTCCAGCCGGACGATCAGCCGGTCCTTGCCCTCGGTGTCGAGCACGACCCCGTCCGCCCAGCGCCCGGCCCCGTCCGTGAGGACGACGTCCTCACCGGGCCGCAGCCGCTTCACGGAGACGGCGTGCCGTCCCTCCGGACCGTCGAGGACATAACGGCCGCCCCCGGCCGCGTCGAAGTGCTCGACCACGAACACCGGCGCTGTCATCGGATTCCGCCTCCCCCCGACAACGCTGTCCGCGCCGCGGCGAGTTCACCGGCCAGCACCTCCACCAGCTGCCCGGCGGGCAGCTCCCGCGCCATCCGGTGCCCCTGCCCGGCCCACAGCGCCATGCCCTGCGCGTCACCCGCCTTGGCGGCGGCCTTGCGCAGCGGCGAGGTGAGGTGGTGGATCTCCGGATAGGCGGCGGGCGCGTACGGGCCGTGCTCGCGCAGGAAGCGGTTGACCAGGCCGCGCGCCGGGCGCCCGGAGAAGGCCCGGGTCAACTCCGTACGGACGAACAGGGGGTTGGTCAGCGCCTGCTTGTGCAGGGCGTTCGCGCCCGACTCGGCGGTGGCGAGGAACGCGGTGCCGAGCTGGGCCGCGCTCGCGCCCGCCGCGAGGACCGCGGCGATCTGGCCGCCGCGCATGATGCCGCCGGCGGCGATGATCGGGATGCTCACGGCCTCCCGGATCTGGGCGACCAGCGACAGCAGCCCGACGCCGGAACCGTCCGTCTCGGGGATGTCCCGGTGCGTGCCCTGGTGGCCGCCGGCCTCGATGCCCTGCGCGATGACCGCGTCCGCGCCCGCCCGCTCGACGGCCCGGGCCTCGTCGGGCGTGGTGGCGGTGACCAGGACGAAGGTGCCGACCCGGTGCAGGGCGTCGACGACCTCCCGGCTCGGCGTGCCGAAGTGGAACGACACCACCGGCACGGGGTTGTCGCGCAGCACCGTGAGCTTGGTCTCGTAGCCGTCGTCGCGACCGCTGTCGGGGTCACCGAGCTCGGCCTCGTACCAGGATGCCTCGCCGGCCAGCTGGTGGGCGTAGACGTCGACGGCGGCGGGATCGGCGTACTCCGGCTGCGGCATGAAGAGGTTCACTCCGAAGGGCCTGCCGGTGAGGCTCCGGAGCTGCTTGATCTCCTGGTACATCCCGTCGGCGGTCTTGTACCCGGCGGCGAGGAAGCCGAGTCCGCCCGCCTCGCACACGGCGGCGGCGAGCTTCGGTACGGAGACGCCGCCCGCCATGGGGGCCTGCACGATCGGGTGCGGGAAGAGATCGGTCAGCGCGGAGGACATGACCGCATGTTGTCACGTCCTCCGAACAACTCCGAAACCGGCCTGCCGTGTGGCATAGACCAGAGGAACAGGCACCTGCCGACCCCTGGAGAGCCGGCGTCACCGCCCGTTGAACGCGTCCTTCAACCGCGAGAACAACCCCTGCTGCCCGGGCTGCCTGTGCCTGCCCGGGAGCCGACCCCCGGACCCCCAGCAGCGGCCGGGCCCTCGGCGTCACCGCCCGTTGAACGCGTCCTTCAACCGCGAGAACAACCCCTGCTGCCCGGGCTGGAACTGCCCCTGAGGCCGCTCCTCGCCTCGCAGCTTGGACAGCTCGCGGAGCAGGCGCTCCTGCTCGGGGTCGAGCTTGGTCGGGGTCTGGACCTCGACGTGGACGATGAGGTCGCCGCGTCCGCCGCCGCGCAGGTGCGTGACACCGCGGCCTTGCAGCGGGATCGACTGGCCGGACTGGGTGCCCGGGCGGATGTCGACCTCCTCCAGGCCGTCGAGCGTCTCCAGGGGCACCTTCGTGCCGAGGGCGGCCGCCGTCATCGGGAGCGTGACCGTGCAGTGCAGGTCGTCGCCGCGGCGCTGGAACTGCGAGTGGGGCAGTTCGTGGATCTCGACGTACAGGTCGCCCGCGGGGCCGCCGCCGGGGCCGACCTCGCCCTCACCGGCGAGCTGGATGCGCGTGCCGTTGTCGACACCGGCCGGGATCTTCACGGTCAGCGTGCGGCGGGAGCGGACGCGGCCGTCACCGGCGCACTCCGGGCAGGGGGTCGGTACGACCGTGCCGAAGCCCTGGCACTGCGGGCAGGGCCGCGAGGTCATGACCTGACCGAGGAAGGACCGCGTGACCTGCGACACCTCACCACGGCCGCGGCACATGTCACACGTCTGGGCCGAGGTCCCCGGCGCCGCGCCCTCACCGTTGCAGGTGTTGCAGACGACGGCCGTGTCGACCTGGATGTCCTTCGTCGTGCCGAAGGCCGCCTCGTCGAGCTCGATCTCGATGCGGATCATGGCGTCCTGGCCGCGGCGGGTGCGCGAGCGCGGACCGCGCTGCGACGCCGTGCCGAAGAACGCGTCCATGATGTCGGAGAAGTTCCCGAAGCCGCCGGCCCCGAAGCCGCCCGCGCCGCCGCCTCCGGCCTGCGAGAGCGGGTCGCCGCCGAGGTCGTAGACCTGCTTCTTCTGCGGGTCCGACAGCACCTCGTAGGCGGCGTTGATCTCCTTGAACCGCTCCTGGGTCTTCGGATCGGGGTTGACGTCCGGGTGCAGCTCGCGCGCGAGCCGCCGGAAGGCCTTCTTGATCTCTTCCTGCGACGCGTCGCGGCGCACGCCGAGTACGGCGTAGTAGTCCGTGGCCACTACGACTCCGCCAGGATCTGTCCGACGTACCGTGCCACTGCGCGTACCGCTCCCATCGTTCCCGGGTAGTCCATGCGGGTCGGTCCGACCACGCCGAGCTTGGCGACAGCCTCGCCGCCCGAACCGTAGCCGACCGACACGACGGACGTGGAGTTGAGTCCTTCGTGGGCGTTCTCATGACCGATACGTACGGTCACGCCCGGATCCTTCGCCTCGCCGAGCAGCTTGAGGAGCACCACCTGCTCCTCAAGCGCCTCCAGCACCGGCCGGATCGTGAGGGGAAAGTCGTGCCCGAAGCGGGTCAGGTTGGCGGTGCCGCCGATCATCAGCCGCTCCTCGTTCTCCTCGACGAGCGTCTCCAGAAGTGTGGAGAGCACCGTGGAGACCGTACCCCGGTCCTCGTGCTCGAACGCCTCCGGCAGATCCTCCACCAGACTGGGCACATCCGTGAAACGGCGGTTCGCGACACGGCTGTTGAGTCGCGCGCGCAGATCCGCGAGCGAGGCCTCGCCGAAGGGCGCCGGGCAGTCGACCACGCGCTGCTCGACCCGTCCGGTGTCCGTGATCAGCACGAGCATCACGCGCGCCGGCGCGAGGGAGAGCAACTCCACATGCCGCACGGTCGAGCGGGTCAGCGACGGGTACTGCACGACGGCGACCTGCCGCGTGAGCTGCGCGAGCAGCCGTACCGTACGCGCCACGACGTCGTCGAGGTCGACGGCGCCCTCGAGGAAGTTCTGGATCGCGCGCCGCTCGGGCGCGGTCATCGGCTTGACGCCCGCCAGCTTGTCCACGAACAGCCGGTAGCCCTTGTCGGTGGGGATGCGCCCGGCGCTGGTGTGCGGCTGGGCGATGTATCCCTCGTCCTCGAGGGCCGCCATGTCGTTGCGGACGGTGGCCGGGGAGACGCCGAGGCTGTGCCGCTCGGTGAGGGCCTTGGAGCCCACCGGCTCCTCGGTGCCGACGTAGTCCTGGACGATGGCGCGCAGCACCTGAAGCCTGCGTTCACTGAGCATTCGCGCACACCTCCAGAAGTCGTCCGCCTGGTGTCCTGCCTGTCGAGCCTGGCACTCTGCGCGTGCGAGTGCCAGCATTCCCCGCCCAGTGTACGGCGGTGGGGTACACCCCCGGCAAGGCTGGTCACGTGCTGTCGTGCCCCGGGCCGGGGTCACCGCTAGCGTCGCCGTATGACGGTGACTTGGGAAGAGCTCGGGTGGGAGCGGGTGGCCGCCGGGGTGGGGCGGTGCCGGCTGCCGGTGTGGGACTGCACGGCGGGGCTGGTCGCCGGTGAGGGTGCGGTCCTCATGATCGACGCGGGTTCGAGCCCGGCCGAGGGCGCGCGGTTGCGCGAGCAGGCGCAGTCGCTCACCGGTCACCGTGTGACGCATCTCGCGCTGACCCATCCCCACTTCGACCATGTCTTCGGGGTGGCGGCGTTCACGGACGCGGAGGTGTTCGGCGCGGTGGGCATGGACGCGGTGCTCACCCGTGCCCGGGACCGCGAGGAGCTGCGCGCGGACGCGGTACGCAACGGCCTGGCTGAGACCATCGCGCAGGAGTCGGCGGACCGGCTGGTCCCGCCCCGCCACCTGGTGTCCGGCGAGTGGACCCTCGACCTGGGCGGCGGGCGCCAGGTGCTGCTGGCGAACGTGGGCCCCGGCCACACCGCGCACGACCTGGCCATGCTGGTGCCGGGTGATCCGGAGGTGGTGTTCTGCGGCGACCTGGTCGAGGAGTCCGGCGAGCCGCAGGCGGGCCCCGACGCCGTGCCGTCGCACTGGCCGGCCGCCCTGGACCGGCTGCTCGACCTGGGCGGTGAGGACGCGCTGTACGTGCCCGGTCACGGAGCGGTGGTGGACGCGGCGTTCGTCCGCGCCCAGCGGGACACGCTGGCGGCGCGTTTCGGCGTGTCTCCGTGACCACCCCCCGGCTTCTCCTATCGTCATTCGAATGCGCCAGTACTCACCGAGACTGACCCCGCCGTGGAAGAAGCCGCAGCAGCCGGTGCCCGAGGTTCCGGCGGAGCCGGGTCTGGTCGTCGAGGAGGCCGGGACCGGCTTCTGCGGTGCGGTGATCCGCTGCGAGGCGGGCACGGTGACACTGGAGGACCGCTTCGGCAGGCACCGGGTGTTCCCGATGGAGCCCCGCGGCTTCCTGTTGGAAGGCAAGGCGGTGACGCTGGTCCGCCCCGCGCCGGGCGGCCCCGCGCGTCCCACCCGCACGGCCTCCGGTTCGGTGGCCGTCCCCGGCGCCCGCGCACGAGTGGCCCGCGCCGGCCGCATCTACGTCGAGGGCCGGCACGATGCCGAGCTGGTCGAGAAGGTCTGGGGCGACGACCTGCGCATCGAGGGCGTGGTCGTGGAGTACCTGGAGGGCGTGGACGACCTGCCGTCGATCGTCGCCGACTTCGCCCCCGGCCCGGACGCGCGGCTGGGCGTTCTGGTGGACCACCTCGTGCCGGGCTCGAAGGAGTGGCGCATCGCGCAGTCGGTGACGAGCGACCACGCCCTGGTCGTCGGCCACCCCTACATCGACATCTGGGAGGCGGTGAAACCGTCGTCCCTGGGCATCGAGGCGTGGCCCCGGGTCCCGCGCGGCCAGGACTGGAAGACGGGGGTGTGCAGGGCCCTGGGCTGGCCGGAGAACACGGGGGCGGCCTGGCAGCGGATCCTGTCGGGGGTGCGCTCGTACAAGGACCTGGAGCCGGAACTGCTGGGCCGGGTGGAGGAACTGATCGACTTCGTGACGGCACCTTAGCCGCGGGCAGTCGTGCCGCTTGGGGCGGCGCCCGTCCCGACGAAGCGGCACCCCGCTCCGCCGGGCTGCCGCCACGCCCCGGCCCCAGCACCGACGCCGAGCACCTCAGTCCACGAGATCGCGCACCACGCCATCCGCCAGCAACCGCCCCCGCAGAGTGAGCACAGCCCGCCCCGACTCGTACGGCTCTTCCTCCAAAAGCCCGTCGGACAGCGCCCGGCGCGACGCAGTCAGCCCCTCCTCACGGAGCAGCGACAACGGCACACCGTCGCGCAGCCGCAACTCCAGCAGAATCCGCTCGACCCGCCGGTCCTCGTCCGACAGAACCTCACGCCCGGCGCCCGGCGACCGCCCCGCCGCCAGCGCCCCCGCATACGCCCCGGGATGCTTCACGTTCCACCACCGCACCCCGCCCACATGACTGTGCGCCCCGGGCCCGGCCCCCCACCAGTCGGCCCCCCGCCAGTACAGCTCGTTGTGCAGACACCGCCCCGCCGCCGAGGTCGCCCAGTTCGACACCTCGTACCACTCGAAGCCCGCGCCCGAGAGCACCTCGTCCGCGATCAGATACCGGTCGGCATGCACGTCGTCGTCGGTCATCGGCACCTCACCCCGACGGATCCGACGAGCCAGCTGCGTCCCCTCCTCGACGATCAGGGCGTACGCGCTGACATGATCCGGCCCGGCCCCCAGCACCGCGTCCAGCGACGCCCGCCAGTCGTCGTCGGACTCCCCCGGCGTGCCGTAGATCAGGTCGAGATTCACATGCTCGAACCCGGCCGCCCGGGCCTCCGCGACACACGCCTCGGGCCGCCCCGGCGTGTGCGTGCGGTCCAGCACTTTCAGCACATGTCGCCGTGCACTCTGCATGCCGAACGAGATCCGGTTGAAGCCCCCCTCACGCAGGGCCGCCAGATACGCCGGATCCACCGACTCCGGATTCGCCTCCGTGGTGACCTCGGCGTCCTCCGCGAGCCCGAACTCGTCGCGGACGGCCGCAAGCATCCGCACCAGGTCACCGGCATCGAGCAGCGTCGGCGTACCCCCGCCCACGAACACCGTACGAACGGGCCGCTGATCGTCCCCCAGCACCTTCCGCGCCAGCCGGATCTCGTCGGCGAGCGTCTCGGCGTAGTTGTCGCGCGAGGCCAGCACACCACCGGTGCCACGCAGCTCGGTCGCCGTGTAGGTGTTGAAATCGCAGTAGCCGCAGCGGGTCGCGCAGTACGGAACGTGCAGGTAGAACCCGAGCGGGCGGTCGGCGGCCCCGGCGAGCGCGGACACGGGAAGCGCGCCGTCGTCGGGGACGGGCTCGCCGTCGGGGAGTGCGGAAGGCATACGTTCCATTGTCCAGCACCCGCGCGGTCACTCTGCCTGGAGCACCAGCAGCGCCAGATCGTCGGCCGGGGGCCGCGCCCCGAACTCGTGCACCAGCCGCCTGATCCGCTCGGCTATCAGCTCCGCGTCCAGCCCCGCGCACCCGGCCAGCGCCGCCGCGAGCCCGTCCCCGTCGTCGAACTGGCGGGAGCCGGAGCGGCGCTCGGTCACACCGTCGGTGACGCACAGCAGCGTGTCGCCGGACCGCAGCTCGAAGGTTTCGCTGGAGTACGTGGCGTCCTCGATGACGCCCAGGAGGGTCTGGGGCTGCGCGGCCGTGTGGACCTCGCCGCCTGTCCCGAGCACAAGGGGCAGCGGGTGCCCGGCGGAGGCGACGGTGCAGCGGACGCCGCCGTCGAAGGGGACCAGCTCGCCGTACAACAGGGACAGGAAGCGCGTCTGGGGGCCGTCGCCGGGCGGGGTCGGGCGGGCGCCGGCGGCCACCAGCGCGCGGGCCGCCGCGTCCGCGGCCTCCGTGGCGTCGTCGAGCAGGAGCTGGTTGAGACGGTCGAGGACATCGGCGACCCGGTAGCCCTCGCGGGCCAGCAGCCGCAGCCAGGGCCGGGCCAGGCCGATCACGACGGCGGCTTCCGGCCCCTTGCCCTGGACGTCGCCGACGGCGAAGCACCAGCGGCCGTCACCGGCCGGGAACAGGTCGTAGAAGTCGCCGCTGGGCCCGCCCTTGTCGCACGGCTCGTAGACGAGGGCGCTGCGCACCCCGGGGATCTCGGCCACGGCGCCGGGCAGCAGTCCGCGCTGGAGCACGGCGCTGATGGTGGCCTGGCGGGCGTACTGGCGGGCGGCGCCGATGGCGAGCGCGACCCGGCGGCTGAGGTCCTCGACGAGGCCGGTGATCTCGTCGGGGAAGCCGGCGGCCCCGGACCGTCCGATGACGAGGGTGCCCAGCGGGCGTCCGCCGGCGACGAGCCGGTACGCGAGGGCCGAGCCCGGATCGCCGGGGGCGTCGCCGAGCGCCTCACCGGGCCAGGGGTAGTCGACCGGCCCGGACTGCAAGGGATCGGACGGGTGCGGTGCGTCCCTCTCCAGGGCCCGGCGCAGTTCCTCGATGCGGTTCTCGCTGCCGTGCCAGACCCGGGCCAGCCGGGGCCCGCCCGCTGAGGCCCCGCCGCCCCAGCCGCCGCCGGTGGCCTCGTCCTCCAGCCACACCGCGCACCAGTCGGCCAGCCGGGGCACGATCAGCTGCCCGGCGAGGGCGGCGACCAGGTCCTCGTCGAGCTGTCCGGCGAGGAGGTCGGAGGCCTCTGCGAGGAAGGAGAGGGCACCGCGGCCCAGCCAGGAGCCCCCGCGTCCGTCGCGGCCGTCGCAGTCCTCGTACCGGTCCCGCCAGTCCCGCAGGTCGTGCCAGTCGCGCAGGTCGTGGGAGCCGCCAGGTTCACGCGCTTCCCGTGCGTCGCCCGCGTCCCGCAGGGGATGCCCACCCGGTGGCTCGTTCCCGCCGCGTCGGGAACGCCGTCGGCCTCGGTCGCCCTCCCGGTCGTCCTGCCCAGGGGGCGGCTTTGGCGCCAGGATCTCGGCCACCCGCAACCCGCGCGCCAGCGCGTACTCCCCCGCGTACGCCTCGATCTGCTCGGTCGCCGCACAACCCTGGGCGGGCAACCGCGCCCATACGGTCTTCCGGCCCGTGCGGTACGTGATGCCCCAGGCCTCGCAGAGCGCGCCGACGAGCCGCAGGCCGCGCCCGTACTCCGGGGTGTCGTGCGGCGTTTCCGGCTCGCCGCCGCGCGGGGCGCGTGAGGGGTGGTGGTCGGAGACCTCGACGAGGAGCGCGGCGGTGTCCGTGCCGTCGCCTTCCAGCCTGCACTCCAACTCGACGTCGGTGCCGGCGTGCACGACGGCGTTGGTGACGAGTTCGCTGACGACGAGCAGGGCCTCGTCGGCGAGACGGTCGGTGAGGTGCTCGGCCCCGGGCAGGCCGAGCCCGGTCCACTCGGCGAGCGCCGCGCGCACCACGGCGCGGGCGGCGCCCGGCGCGAGGGAGCTGCCGGACAGGGTCGCGTACGCCCGCGCGCGCTCCTTCGCGGGCGCCTCCGAAGCGACCCCGGTCGCCTCTGAGGCACCCCCTGGCGCCTCGGAACCGACCGCGGTCACAGGCGCCTCCGAAGTGCCCGCAGGCGCCTCGGAAGCGAGCACCGGCGCCGCGCAAGTCAGTGCGCACTCCTCGGAGACGGCCCCCTCGTGCACGGGCACAGGCATCTCCGAAGCGTGGGCAGGCGCCTCTGAGGCACGGGAAGCGGTCTCCCGTTGCGTCGGAATGGCCCCCATGGACAGCTCCCCGGGCAGTTCGTACGAATACGCCACAGTCGATGCCGACAGGGTGACAGACTGGCCACGCCCATAAGCGCCGAGTTACCGAAGTGGGCCGCCATGAGTGAGAACAGTGCTACTTTTGTGGTCAAAGACGGGTACGAAGACGGTCAGATTCGTGCATCCGATCTGCGTCCCCTGCTCGCAGCCATGACAGCCGCACGCGACGGCGACTTCACCAAGGTGCCGGAAACCGGCCACGGGATGGTGGCCGAACTCACCGCGGTCTTCAACCAGGTCATGGACCGCAGCGTCCACTTCACCACCGAGGTGCGGCGGGTGAGACGGGAGCTGGTGCGGCACGGCCGGCTCGACGAGCGGCTCTCGGCCAGTCCCGGACAGGGCCTGTGGACGTCCCGCGTCAACGACGTGAACCAGCTGCTCGACGCCCTGGTCGCCCCGGCGGCGAACGCCACGCGCGTGCTGGACGCGGTGGCCGGCGGCGATCTGACCCAGCGGGTCGATCTGCACGACGGCACGCGGGAGTTACGCGGCGACCTGCGGCGCCTCGGCCGGGCCGTGAACAAGATGGTGGACCAGCTCTCCCTGTTCACCGGCGAGGTGACGCGGGTCGCCCGCGAGGTCGGCACCGAGGGGCGGCTCGGCGGCCGGGCCCAGGTGCAGGGCCTTTCGGGCAGTTGGCGGGACGTGACCGAGGCCGTCAACACGATGGCGTCCCGGCTGACGGCCCAGGTGCGGGACATCGCAGCGGTCACGACGGCGGTGGCACGCGGCGACCTGACCCGCACGGTCACGGTGGAGGCGACCGGCGAGCTGCTGGAACTGAAGCTGACCGTGAACACGATGGTCGACCAGCTCTCCGCCTTCGCCGACGAAGTCACGAGGGTCGCCCGCGAGGTCGGCACCGAGGGGCAGTTGGGCGGCCGGGCCCAGGTCCGAGGTGTCTCCGGCGTCTGGAAGGACCTCACCGACAACGTCAACTTCATGGCGTCGAACCTGACCTCCCAGGTCCGCAACATCGCCCAGGTGACGACGGCCGTGGCCAACGGCGACCTGTCCCAGAAGATCACGGTCGACGCGCAGGGCGAGATCCTGGAGCTCAAGTCGACGATCAACACGATGGTCGACCAGCTCTCGGCCTTCGCCGACGAAGTGACCAGGGTCGCCCGCGAGGTCGGCACCGAGGGCAACCTCGGCGGCCGGGCCCAGGTCCGGGGCGTCTCCGGCGTCTGGAAGGACCTCACCGACAACGTCAACTTCATGGCCGACAACCTCACCTCCCAGGTGCGCAACATCGCGCTCGTCTCCACCGCCGTCGCCCAGGGAGACCTCGGCAAGAAGATCACGGTGGAGGCCAAGGGCGAGATCCTGGAGCTCAAGTCGACGATCAACACGATGGTCGACCAGCTCTCGGCCTTCGCCGACGAAGTGACCAGGGTCGCCCGCGAGGTCGGCACCGAGGGCAACCTCGGCGGGCAGGCCCAGGTCCGGGGCGTCTCCGGCGTCTGGAAGGACCTCACCGACAACGTCAACTTCATGGCGCTGAACCTGACCTCCCAGGTCCGCAACATCGCCCAGGTCACCACCGCCGTCGCCAACGGCGACCTGTCGAAGAAGATCACGGTCGACGCCCGCGGCGAGATCCTCGAACTCAAGGACACCGTCAACACGATGGTGGAGCAGCTGCGCGCCTTCGCCGACGAGGTCACGCGCGTCGCCCGCGAGGTCGGCACCGACGGCCGGCTCGGCGGCCGGGCGCAGGTACTGGGCGTCTCCGGCGTCTGGCGGGACCTGACGGACAACGTCAACTCCATGGCCGACAACCTCACCTCCCAGGTGCGCAACATCGCCCAGGTCGCGACGGCCGTGGCGCAGGGCGACCTGTCCCGGAAGATCGACGTGGACGCGCGCGGCGAGATCCTGGAGCTCAAGACCACGATCAACACGATGGTCGACACGCTGTCCTCCTTCTCCTCGGAGGTCACGCGCGTGGCCCGCGAGGTCGGCAGCGAGGGCCAACTCGGCGGCCAGGCCCGGGTCGAGGGCGTCTACGGCACCTGGAAGCGCCTGACGACGAACGTCAACGAGCTGGCCTCGAACCTCACCACCCAGGTCCGCGCGATCGCCGAGGTCGCCTCCGCCGTGGCCCAGGGCGACATGTCCCGCTCGATCACGGTCGAGACCCGCGGCGAGGTCGCCGAGCTGAAGGACAACATCAACCTGATGGTGGCCAACCTGCGCGAGACGACCCGCGCGAAGGACTGGCTGGAGTCCAACCTGGCCCGGCTCGCCGCCCTGATGCAGGGCCACCGCGACCTGATGGAGGTCGCCGACCTGATCCTCCGCGAGCTGACCCCGCTGGTGAACGCCCAGTACGGCGCGTTCTACCTGGCCGACCCGGAGCAGGACGGCGCAACGGTCCCCACCAAGGGCCTGGCATTCATCGCGGGCTACGGCGCCGCCCAGGACGCGACCGTCGAGACCGGCGCCCTCCCGGTGCACGGCCTGGTGGCGCAGGCGGCCCGGGAGAAGAAGCGGATCCTGGTCGAGGGCGCCCCGCCCGACTACATCAAGATCAACAGCGGCCTCGGCGAGGCGGCTCCCACGACGATCGTCATCATCCCGATCCTCTTCGAGGACAAGCTCCTCGGCGTCATCGAACTCGCCTCCTTCTCCCGCTTCTCCGACGTGCACCTGGCCTTCTTCGACCAGTTCGTCAACACCATCGGCGTCGCCATCAACACGATCATCGCCAACTCCCGCACGGAGTCCCTGCTGGGCGAGTCCCAGCGCCTGGCCATGCAGCTCCAGGAGCGCTCGGACGAACTGCAGAAACAACAGGCCGAGCTGCAGCGCTCCAATGCCGAACTGGAGGAAAAGGCCGCCCTGCTGGCCACGTCCTCCCAGTACAAGTCGGAGTTCCTGGCGAACATGTCGCACGAGCTGCGCACTCCGCTGAACTCCCTGCTGATCCTGGCCCGGCTGCTCTCCGACAACCCCGACGGTCATCTCTCGGACCAGGAGGTGCAGTTCGCGACGACGATCCACCGCTCGGGCTCGGACCTGCTGCAGCTGATCAACGACATCCTGGACCTGTCGAAGATCGAGGCGGGCCGGATGGACGTACGCCCGAAACGACTGCCGTTGATCAAGCTGCTCGACTACGTCCACGCCACCTTCCGGCCCCTCACCATCGACCGGGGACTCGCCTTCGAGCTGGCGGTCGGCGAGGACGTACCGCGCGAGATGTACTCGGACGAGCAGCGCCTCCAGCAGATCCTGCGCAACCTCCTGTCCAACGCGATCAAGTTCACCGCAACCGGCAAGGTCGAGCTGCGGGTCGACCGCGTGCAGGACGCCGAGCACCGAGGGGGGTCCCCCCGCTCGAGCGAAGCCGAGAGCGGGGGAGTCCGGGACACCGACGACGTCATCGCCTTCGCCGTGTCCGACACGGGCATCGGGATCGCGCCGGAGAAACTCCCGGTGATCTTCGAGGCGTTCCAGCAGGCCGACGGCACCACCAACCGCAAGTACGGCGGCACCGGGCTCGGCCTGTCCATCAGCCGGGAGATCGCGGGCTTGCTCGGCGGCCGGATCGTCGCCGAGAGCGAACCCGGCAAGGGCTCCACGTTCACCCTGTACGTGCCGGTCGTGAGCCCCGGTCACACGGCGCCGGGACCGGCCCCCGAGGACCACCCCGAACTGTCCCTGCCCTTCCAGCCGGCCACCGCCGGACCGTTCCCGGCCGTCTACGACACGGACGACGCCTGGCCCTCGCCGACCAAACTGGAGACGTGGACGACCGGCAGGCCGGGCCGGATCCTGGCCGGGCGGCGGGTGCTGATCGTCGACGACGACATCCGCAACGTCTTCGCGCTCACCCATGTCCTCGGCCGCGTCGGCATGACCGTGCTGTACGCGGAGAACGGCCGCGAGGGCATCGAGACGCTGGAGCGCAGCCCGGACGTCGAACTGGTCCTGATGGACATCATGATGCCGGAGATGGACGGCTACGAGACCATCGCCGCCATCCGCCGCACCCCACGCTGGGCGGACCTGCCCATCGTCGCCCTGACCGCGAAGGCGATGCCCGGCGACCGCGAGAAGTCCATCGTCCGCGGCGCCAACGACTACGTGCCCAAGCCGGTGGACATCGACCGGCTGCTGACGGTGGTGTGCGAACTGCTGGATCCGGAGGGCGCGGAAGGTACCTAAGGGGCGCGGGGAACTGCGCGACGACAGACCCGCAGCCGCCGGCGAACCCCGCGCCGCCCCCTTACGCCTCGCGAGAGCCCTCGTACATCTCCTCGATCAGATGCTTGTACTCGCGCTCCACAACAGGCCGCTTCAGCTTCAGACTCGGCGTGATCTCACCATGCTCGACATCGAGATCCCGCGGCAGCAACCGGAACTTCTTGATCGTCTGCCACCGCTGAAGCCCCTCGTTGAGCTGCTTCACATACCCGTCGACCATCTCCACCGTGACCGGCGAGGAAACGATCTCCGCGTACGGCTTCCCCTCCAGCCCTTTCTCCTTCGCCCACTGGGTGATCGCGACCTCGTCGAGCGCGATGAGCGCCGTACAGAAGTTCCGGTCGGCCCCGTGCACGAGGATGTTGGACACGTACGGGCACACCGCCTTGAACTGCCCCTCGACCTCGGCCGGCGCGATGTACTTGCCGCCCGACGTCTTGATGAGGTCCTTCTTGCGGTCGGTGATCCGCAGGTACCCGTCGGGCGACAGCTCCCCGATGTCCCCGGTGTGGAACCAGCCGTCCGGCTCCAGCACCTCGGCGGTCTTCTCGGGCAGCTTGTGGTAGCCCTCCATGATGCCCGGGCCGCGCAGCAGGATCTCCCCGTCGTCGGCGATCCGCACCTCCGTGCCGGGCAGCGGCTTGCCGACCGTACCGGTGCGGTAGGCCTCGCCCGGGTTCACGAACGACGCCGCCGAGGACTCGGTCAGGCCGTAGCCCTCCAGGATGTGGATGCCGGCGCCGGAGAAGAAGTACCCGATCTCGGGTGCCAGCGCCGCCGAACCCGAGACGCACGCCCGCAGGTTCCCGCCGAAGGCCTCCCGGATCTTGGCGTACACCAGCGCGTCCGCGACCTTGTGCTTCGCGCCCAGCCCGAACGGCACGGACGCGGTCCCGGTACGCCGGAAGTTGTCCTGGGCGACCTTGGCGTACTCGCGGGCGACCTCGGCGGCCCACTGGAAGATCTTGTACTTGGCGCCGCCGCCGGCGCGGGCCTTCGCGGCGACACCGTTGTAGACCTTCTCGAAGATGCGCGGCACGGCCGCCATGTACGTCGGCCGCACCACCGGCAGGTTCTCGATGATCTTGTCGACGCGGCCGTCCACGGCGGTGACGTGCCCGACCTCGATCTGGCCGGAGGTGAGCACCTTGCCGAAGACGTGCGCGAGGGGCAGCCACAGGTACTGCACGTCCTCGCTGCTGACCAGCCCGGTCGCGGCGATCGCCTTCGCCATGTAGGACCAGTTGTCGTGCGGGAGGCGCACACCCTTGGGGCGGCCGGTGGTGCCGGAGGTGTAGATGAGGGTGGCCAGCTGGTCCTTGGTGAGGGCGCCGACCCGCTCCTTGATCAGATCGGGGTCCTTCTCCAGCCGGGCCGCGCCGCGCTTCTCCAGCTCGTCGAGGGTGAGGATCCAGTCGGCGGTCTCGACCCCGGCCGGGTCGATGACCACGACGTGGGTCAGGTCGGTCAGCTCGGCGCGCTTCTCCTTGGCCTTGGCCAGCTGCTCGACGTTTTCCGCGATGAGCACCCGGCTCTCGGAGTCCGACAGGATGTACGCCGACTCCTCGGCGTTGGTCTGCGGGTAGACCGTGGTCGTGGCGGCGCCGGCGCACATGATGCCGAGGTCGGCGAGGATCCACTCGATGCGGGTGCTGGATGCGAGGGCGACGCGCTGCTCGGGCTGCACGCCCAGCTCGATCAGCCCGGCCGCGATGGCGTAGACCCGCTCGGCGGCCTGCGCCCAGCTCAGCGACTTCCACTCGTCCGGCCCCTGCCCGGAGGACGCGGGCACCGGATAGCGGTAGGCCTCGGCGTCCGGCGTGGCCGCCACTCGCTCCAGGAAGAGGCCCGCCACGGACGGCGGACGGTTCTCGATCAGTGTCTGTGTGTCGCTCACGACATCCTCCGGGGCCCGCGACAGCGCGGCTGGCTCAGGTGCGGCTGGTTTTCGCTCACGAGCTGCTGTTCGCGAGCTGTTGTTTAACTCACGAGTAACTATCGAGCAGGGATCAGAGTAAAGGTCGACCGGCCGCTGCGTAAGGGTCCGCGGCCTGTCACTTCCTACAGAGAGCTACCCCGCATACGCACAGGGGCCCGCCGCACTTTCGCACGACGTGCCCCTGTTCTACCCGGTTTACGGTGTAACCCGCGGTAAACCGTGATTACTTCTTGGCCTTGCCCGACCCCGCGCTGTCATCGCTCGACAGGACGGCGATGAACGCCTCCTGGGGAACTTCCACGGAACCCACCATCTTCATCCGCTTCTTGCCCTCCTTCTGCTTCTCCAGCAGCTTCCGCTTACGTGAGATGTCACCGCCGTAGCACTTGGCGAGGACGTCCTTGCGGATGGCGCGGATGGTCTCGCGGGCGATGACCCGGGAGCCGATGGCCGCCTGGACCGGCACCTCGAAGGCCTGCCGCGGGATGAGTTCCTTGAGCTTCGCGACGAGCCGCACGCCATAGGCGTACGCCTGGTCCTTGTGGGTGATCGCCGAGAAGGCGTCGACCTTGTCGCCGTGCAGCAGGATGTCGACCTTGACCAGGCTGGAGGTCTGCTCGCCGGTGGGTTCGTAGTCGAGTGAGGCGTAGCCGCGGGTCTTGGACTTCAGCTGGTCGAAGAAGTCGAAGACGATCTCGGCGAGCGGGAGGGTGTAGCGGATCTCGACCCGCTCCTCGGAGAGGTAGTCCATGCCGAGCAGGGAACCGCGCCGGGTCTGGCACAGCTCCATGATCGAGCCGGTGAACTCGCTGGGCGCCAGGATGGTGGCCCGCACGACCGGCTCGTAGACCTCCGAGATCTTGCCCTCGGGGAACTCGCTCGGGTTGGTGACCGTGTGCTCGCTGCCGTCCTCCATGAGGACGCGGTAGACCACGTTCGGGGCGGTCGCGATCAGGTCGAGCCCGAACTCGCGTTCCAGCCGCTCCCGGATCACGTCCAGGTGCAGCAGGCCGAGGAAACCGACGCGGAAGCCGAAGCCGAGGGCGGCGGAGGTCTCCGGCTCGTAGACCAGCGCGGCGTCGTTGAGCTGGAGCTTGTCGAGGGCCTCGCGCAGCTCCGGGTAGTCCGAGCCGTCAAGGGGGTAGAGGCCGGAGAACACCATCGGCTTGGGGTCCTTGTACCCGCCGAGCGCCTCCTGGGCCCCCTTGTGCTGGCTGGTGACGGTGTCACCGACCTTGGACTGGCGGACGTCCTTCACGCCGGTGATGAGATAGCCCACCTCGCCGACGCCGAGACCGTCGGCCGACAGCATCTCCGGCGAGTTGGTGCCGATCTCCAGCAGCTCGTGTGTGGCGCCCGTGGACATCATCTTGATGCGCTCGCGCTTGTTGAGCTGCCCGTCGATGACACGGACGTACGTCACCACACCCCGGTAGGAGTCGTAGACGGAGTCGAAGATCATGGCACGCGCGGGGGCGTCCTTCACTCCGACCGGGGCCGGGACCTGGTCGACGACCTTGTCCAGCAGCGCCTCGACACCGAGCCCGGTCTTGGCGGAGACCTTGAGTACCTCGTCGGGCTCGCACCCGATGAGGTGGGCGAGCTCCTCGGCGAACTTCTCGGGCTGCGCGGCCGGCAGGTCGATCTTGTTCAGCACGGGGATGATCGTGAGGTCGTTCTCCATCGCCAGGTAGAGGTTGGCGAGGGTCTGCGCCTCGATGCCCTGGGCGGCGTCGACCAGGAGGATGGTGCCCTCGCAGGCGGCGAGCGATCGCGAGACCTCGTAGGTGAAGTCGACGTGCCCCGGGGTGTCGATCATGTTCAGGATGTGCGTGTTGCTCTTGTCGTGGGACGGAGCCCACGGGAGTCGCACCGCCTGGGACTTGATCGTGATGCCGCGCTCACGCTCGATGTCCATGCGGTCGAGGTACTGAGCACGCATCTGCCGCTGCTCGACCACTCCGGTCAGCTGGAGCATCCGGTCGGCGAGCGTGGACTTGCCGTGGTCGATGTGCGCGATGATGCAGAAGTTGCGGATCAGAGCCGGGTCGGTACGGCTCGGCTCGGGCACGTGGCTGGGGATCGCGGGCACGCAGGGTCCTGATTCTTGAGGCGTCCGCAGTGTCTGCGGTCTCGGGTCGGATCGATACGTAGCCTCCATGGTCCCACGGGTGGGGACCATGGACGGGTTTGGGCCATGAATGAGCCCGCTGGTACCGTGGGGGGCTGTGCCTCATGCCCTCTCGCAGGAGGCACCCCTTCAAGAAATCACCCGGTGCAGGACCGTGCGGTACCCGTGCGGCCCCGTGCCAGAACCTGAGAAGGCTCATTCGTGGCGAACATCAAGTCCCAGATCAAGCGGATCAAGACCAACGAGAAGGCGCGGCTGCGCAACAAGGCCGTCAAGTCCTCCCTCAAGACCGCGATCCGCAAGGCCCGTGAGGCTGCTGCCGCGGGTGACGTCGAGAAGGCCACCGAGTACCAGCGCGCTGCGGCGCGTCAGCTCGACAAGGCCGTCTCGAAGGGCGTCATCCACAAGAACCAGGCTGCCAACAAGAAGTCGGCGCTGGCTCAGAAGGTCGCCGCGCTCAAGGGCTGACGTCTGATGTGACGCCGGAGGGAATCGAGCGGGCCCTCTCTCATCCGCTCCCGTCCGGCACCCCTCGGGTCCGCGCGCGGCCTGCGTTCGCCACGCGGGCGCGGATCCAACAGCTTGAACCGAAGGCCGGGTGCCCTCCTGTTCCCCATGGGAAGGCACCCGGCCTTCGGCGCTTCAGGACCAGAATTCATTGTTCTTGTCGATGTCCTCGACACACTCGTCGAGGTCGGTGACCTTGTCGCCGACGATCCGGAAGATGATGCAGCCGGTGTCGTCGAGGCGCTTGCCGTTGCGCTCGGCCGTGAAGCGGGTCATGCCGACCGCGTGGCCGCGGCCGTCGACAGCGGTGCCGATCAGTTCGGCACGTGCCGTCCCGTTGGTCTCCGCGCCGAGCCGTTCGTACATCTCGATGATTGCGTTCACCCCTTTGAAGTCGCCCGACAACGGGTGATCTCCGGGTACGTGGTGCGTGGCGTCCGCGGCTATCAGCCCGCGCAAGGTGTCCATGTCACCGCGCGAAAAGGCCTCGAATCCCTTGCGGACCAGCGCCGCGTGCGGGTGTTCAGCCATGTCCTTCGCCACCTCTCCGTCACTGGGCGAGTACGGCTGACTCTCCCGATTCTCCCTCCGGACGGCTCTCGCGGCACAGTGGAGACATGGACGCAGACGACAGGAACGTGCTGGCCGGGGCCCGTGTGGCGACCAGGCTTCCCGCTCAGGACCTGGACCGGGCGCGGCGCTTCTACTCCGAGAAACTCGCTCTGGAACCGGCCGACGAACGGCCCGGTGGGCTGCTGTACCGCTGCGGCGGCGCGGAGTTCGTGCTGTTCCGGTCGACGGGAGCATCGCCCGGCACCTTCACCCAGATGGCGCTGGAGGTCGGCGACATCGAGGCCGCCGTGGCGGAGCTCAAGCGGCGCGGCGTGGTCTTCGAGGAGGTCGACGTGCCCGGCTTCCGCACGGAGGGCGGGATCGCCGAGATCGAGGGGAACTACCCGAGCAAGGGCGCCCGTGGGGAACGCGGCGCCTGGTTCCGTGACAGCGAGGGGAACCTGCTGGGGATCGGGGAGCCGGTCTTCTGAGCGGAGGGTGATGGGGGACCATGGGTCCTGCCGGGATTACCCCCGGCCCCTGGACCGCGCCGCCCGCGCGATGGTGACCACCGCCTTCTCCAGGGCGTACCCGGGATCGTCCCCGCCGCCCTTCACCCCCGCGTCCGCCTCGGCCACCGCCCGCAGCGCCACGGCCACCCCGTCCGGAGTCCAGCCCCGCATCTGCTGCCGCACCCGGTCGATCTTCCACGGCGGCATGCCCAGCTCCCGGGCGAGATCGGCAGGTCGGCCGCCACGCGCCGACGACAGTTTCCCGATCGCCCGGACGCCCTGCGCCAGCGCGCTCGTGATCAACACCGGCGCCACTCCGGTCGACAGCGACCAGCGCAACGCCTCCAGCGCCTCCGCCGCGCGCCCCTCGACCGCCCGGTCGGCGACCGTGAAGCTCGAGGCCTCGGCCCGGCCTGTGTAGTACCGCCCGACGACCGCCTCGTCGATCGTCCCCTCGACGTCCGCGACCAGCTGCGAGACCGCCGACGCCAGCTCCCGCAGATCGCTCCCGATCGCGTCGACGAGCGCCTGGCACGCCTCCGGTGTGGCGGATCTCCCCACGGCCCGGAACTCCTGCCGCACGAACGCCAGCCGGTCCGCCGGCTTCGTCATCCTGGGACAGGCCACCTCGCGCGCCCCCGCCTTGCGCGCCGCGTCGAGCAGCCCCTTCCCCTTGGCCCCGCCGGCGTGCAGCAGGACCAGGGTGATCTCCTCGGCGGGCGCCCCGAGATAGGCCTTCACGTCCTTGATCGTGTCGGCCGACAGGTCCTGCGCATTGCGTACGACGACGACCTTGCGCTCCGCGAAGAGGGACGGACTCGTCAGCTCGGCGAGCGTGCCGGGCTGCACCTGGTCTGGGGTCAGGTCCCGTACGTCCGTGTCGGCGTCGGAGGCCTTGGCGGCGGCCACCACCTCCTGCACGGCACGGTCGAGCAGCAGCTCCTCCTGGCCCACGGCGAGCGTCACGGGGGCGAGAGGGTCGTCATTCGCAGTCTTCCTGGCCATCGCGACAAGCATCCCACGCGGCACTGACAGCGGGCCCCGAAGGGCTCACGGCTCCTCCCGCCACCCCTCCCACTCCCCCGCGAACCGGTCCAGCTCCCCGGGATCCAGCCGCTCTTCCTCGTCCCTCAGGACGACCAGCCACTGCGCGTCCTCGGCATCGTCCTCGCCGGCCAGCGCGTCCCGCACGAGCTGCGGCTCCTCGACGACGCCGAAGCGCTCGGCAAGCGCCTGCACCACCTCTTCCGCCGCATCCCTGTCGGGCAGCACCAGCACATGTCGCACATCACTCACGCCGGCAATTGTCCGACACCCCGCCGCGGACGGACCGCCGGCTCAGCCCTTGCGGACGACCTGCACATCGAGGTCGACCTTGATGCTCGGGCCCACCACCGCGATACCGCGGGCCAGCATCGTCTGCCAGCTCACCGTGAAGTCGTCCCTGTGCAGCTCGGTCGTGGCCCGGCAGGCCGCCCGCACCTCGCCCTCCATGCCGTTGCCCAGCCCCAGGTACTCCGTGTCCAGCGTGACCGTCCGCGTCACGCCATGCAGCGACAGCGCCCCCGTCACGGCCCAGCGGTTCCCGCCCTTGTACACGAACCGTTCGCTGTAGAACTCGAGGGTCGGGAACTTCGCGACGTCCAGGAAGTCCGCCGACCGCAGATGGTCGTCGCGCATCTTCATGTTGGTGTCGATGGACGCCGCGTCGATGACCACGTGCATCGCCGACTGCTCCAGCGGCTCGGTGATCCGTATGACCCCGGCGAAGGACTTGAACTGTCCGTGGATCCGGGCCAGTCCGATGTGCCGCGCGGTGAAGCCGATCGAGGAGTGCGCCGGCTCGATCGCCCAATCGCCGGGCGCGGGCAGCTCCGGCGGCCGGGCCACCTGGAGCGTCACGTCACCGAGCGACGCGAGCGAGTTCTCGGCGACCTGCGTGGTCGCCCGGTACGGCGTGTACCCCTCCGCCGACACGGCGAGCCGGTACTCCCCCGCGGGCACCGTCGTCACGAACGACCCGAACGGATCCGCTCCCCCGCTGACCACGGAACGCCCCATGGCGTCGGTGACCGCGAACTCCGCGTGTCTGACCGGCTCGTTGACCGGGTCGAGCACCCGGCAGGTCAGCACCCCGGCGCTCGGCGGAGTCGGCACCGCCGCCAGGGGGCTCGTCCGTTGCACCCGGTTCGTTCGGCTTCCCAGCCAGCGGCCGATCATTGGACACCTCGTGCGACTCGAAGTCAGCTGTTTGATCACTGTTTCACCGAGGAGGCATTCGACCACCGATGGGGCTTTCGAGGCAACACGGGACCACATCACGGGAATCCAGCACCTGTGCTGGGAGTACGCACGAGGAGCACCATGTGGACCGAGTGGGGTGTCTGGCCCGTCTGCCCCTTCTGCCCTCGCCGCCCCTTGCCCCTCTCGCCCCTCTCATCCCTCTTGTCCCTCTTGTCAGGGTCAGCCGTCCTGGCCGGTGCCCCGAACCTTCGGCACCGAGCCGAGCTCGATACCGAACCGCTCCCGGTACACCCCGAGCACCTCCTCGTCCGTCCCCAGCTCCCGCTCCTCCCGGCTGCCGTCGGCCCCGGTCACCGTGAACCTGCGGCCGCTGAGCGTGATCCGCCCTCCGTTCTCCGTGACCCGCGAGCAGACCAGCGACCGCGTGAAGTGCGACACCGGCGATGTGCTGTGCCACCACGCCCCGGCCACGAAGTCCCCGAGCACCCGCGGCCGTACCTCCAGGCGGTACTGCGGTCTGCCGTCCCGGATCACGTCCAGGTCCGCCGTCTCCACCGTGTCGTGCCCACCGCGCACCCCGGCCGCGTCCGGCTGCGCCTCGACGATCCGGAACGTGCCTGCGGGATCCTCCTGTTCTCCCCTCTCCCCGAACGCCAGCGGCAGATGGCAGTGCGCCCCGAACCCGACGTCGGCCAGCCAGTCACCCCCGTCCACCGTCCGCACCCGCAGCGCGAGGTGGTCGTACGGGATCCCGAGCCGCTCCTCGTCCCCGTACACCCGCGCCGCGAGCAGCGCCACGTCGTAACCCAGCGCGGCGAGCAACGCCCCGAAGGCTCCGTTGAGTTCGTAACAGAACCCGCCCCGCCGGGCGCCCACCACCTTGTCCAGCAGCCGCTTCTCCTCCAGCACGATCTCCTCGCCGAGATGGATCGACAGGTTCTCGAACGGCACGGTCCGGAGGTGGCACAGGTGCAGTTCGCGGAGCACGTCGACGGTGGGCCACGCCGGGTGCTCGACTCCCAGGCGGCGGAGATAGGCATCAAGCTGTGCTGAGTTCATGCCCTCAGTCTCGCGCCACCCTGAGCTCCCCGCCCTCTCCTACGACCGCCAGTGCGCCGTCCCGGTCCGTCCGCAGCACCGCCGCGCCCCCGGCACGCAGAGCCGCGACCGTGCCGGGCGCCGGATGCCCGTACGTGTTGTCCGCACCGCAGCTGATCAGGGCCAGCCGCGGGGCCGCCCGGCGTATCAGGCCGGGGTCCTGGTAGGCCGAGCCGTGGTGGGCGACCTTCAGTACGTCCACGCTCTCCAGCGCCTCGGCCGCGGGTGATCTCGCCAGCGCCCGCTGGGCCGGGGGTTCGAGGTCCCCGAGGAGCAGCAGGCTCAGTCCGGCCGACCGGACCAGCATGGCGACGCTGGCGTCGTTCGGCCCCTCCGGCGCCGGGTGGGCCGGGAGCGGCTGCGGATGCGAGCCCGGTGGTGGGGCCGGGGGCGGCCACACCACCTGCCAGGACAACTCCCCCGTACGGCGCTGCTCCCCTGCGGCGGCCCGCGTCACGGGAACCCGCCGGGCCGCCGCCTGTCTCCGTACGAACGCGGCTTGGTCCGCGGGCTCTTCGAAGCCGGTCGTCTCGATCGCGCCCACCGCCCGTCCGCGCAGCACCCCGGGCAGGCCCGCCACGTGATCGGCATGGAAGTGGGTGAGCACGACCAGCGGAATCCTGGTGATGCCTAGTGAGCGCAGGCAGTGGTCGACGAGTTGCGGATCGGGTCCCGCGTCCACCACGACCCCCGTGCTCTCGCCCGCCGCGAGCACCATGGCGTCGCCCTGCCCCACGTCGCACATCACCAGCCGCCAGCCCGGCGGCGGCCAGCCCGTGACCACCCGGGTCAGCGGCGGCGGCTGCGCCACCAGCAGCACGAGCAGCAGAACGCAGACCCCGCACCACCAGGGATGCCCGAGCAGCCGTCGCCCAGCGAGCAGCACGGCCGGCGTCACGGCCGCGAGCAGCGCCGCGCCCGCCCAACTGCCCGGCCAGTCCACTCCCGCTCCCGGCAGTGCCGCCCCGGTGCGGGCGACCTCCGCGATCCATTCGGCCGGCCAATGCGCGCACCACGCCAGGACCTTGGCCACCGGCATCGCCACCGGTGCCGCGGCCAGTGCCGCGAAGCCCAGCACGGTGGCGGGGGCGATCGCGAACTCCGCGATCAGATTGCACGGCACCGCCACCAGGCTCACCCGCGCCGACAGCACGGCGACGACGGGTGCGCACAGGGCCTGGGCGGCGGCAGCGGCGGCCAGCGCCTCGGCGAGCCGTGGCGGGACGCCGCGCCGTCGCAGCCCGGCGCTCCAGCGCGGCGCGAGCGTGAGCAGGGCGCCGGTGGCCACGACGGAGAGCAGGAACCCGTAACTCCGCGCCAGCCACGGGTCGTACAGCACCAGCAGCAGGACCGCCGTCGCCAGCGCCGGGATGAGTGACCTGCGGCGGCCGGTCGCGAGGGCGAGCAGCGCGACGGCTCCGCAGGCCGCGGCCCGCAGCACGCTCGGGTCCGGTCTGCACACGACGACGAACCCGAGTGAGAGCACACCCCCGAGCACCGCGGTCGCCCGCAGGGAGACACCGAGGCGAGGCGCGAGCCCTCGCCGCTCGACGTGCTGCGCCAGGCCCGGCGGCCCGAGCAGCAGGGCGAGCAAGATCGTGAAGTTGGCCCCGGATACGGCCAGAGTGTGGGTGAGGTCGGTCTCCTTGAAGGCCTCCTCCAGCTCCGGGGTGATCCGCGAGGTGTCCCCCACGACCAGCCCCGGCAACAGGGCCCGGGCATCCGCCGGCAGTTGGTCGGTCGCCTCCCGCAGCCCGGCCCGCAACCGCCCGGCGACCCGCTGAGCGGCCGAGGGTTCCCCCACCACCTCCGGTTCGGCCTGGCCCCGCACCCGCAGCACGGCCGCGACCCGGTCTGCGCCCGTCATCGCGGGCACCAGCCGCGCGCTGACCCGCAGCCGCGTCGACGGCAGCAGCCCCAGCCACGGCGACGGCACCGGCCCACCGGCGACCGGCCGACCACCCCCGACAGACCCGGTCGCTGGCGCCGACCGCCCATCCCCGACAGCCCCGGTCATCCCGCCCGCGGACGCCGACCGCCCACCCTCGGCGGCCCGGCCGGCCGACCCCACATCGACGATCACCAGCACCGGCGCTCGCGTCACCACCGTCGCGCCACCCGTCTCCTGGACGCGCCGCACCTCGGCGTCGATCAGCACAGCGGTTGGAGCGACGCGATCGCCTCGGACCTTCGGCCGTGTGAGCCGGGGGTCGGAGGTGAGCTCGACCTCGGCGGTCACCGTCGCGTACTCCCGCGCCAGGCCGGGCACCGGCCCCCGGCGTAGATCCGCCCCGTGCAGCCCGGCCGAGGCGGCAGCCGCGGCCACGCACAGCAGCACGGCGGCGGCCGCCGCCCGCGGCCAGGAGGCCCACCCTGCTCGCCGGGCCAGCGGCAGCAGGCCGACGGCGGCCAGACAGCCGGCCACGATGCCCACGGTCCACCCCGGCGACGCGCCCAGCACCAGCGCCGCCGTGCCCCAGGCCGCGAGGGCGGGTGGGACGAGCCGTAGATCCGTGGGTCCCTCCTGCCTCGGACGGGCGCTGCCCAGCCGGTTACCGGAGGAGGCGTGCACGGACGACCTGGCGGGAGATGCCGGCAGCTCACGGGCGCCCCTCATGGCCGCACGAGATTCCGCAAGTCGGCGAAGCGACGATCACCGATTCCGTTCACGTCGCGCAGCTCGTCCACGGTACGGAAACCGCCGTGCTGCGTGCGGTAGTCGATGATGTGCTGCGCCAGCACCGGGCCGACACCCGGCAAGGTGTCGAGCTGGTCGGCGGTGGCCGTGTTGAGGGAGACGGGAGCCCCCGGCATGACGCCGCCCGCCGCCGCACCGCCCGTGCCTCCGGCAGCCGTGCCGCCCGTCCCGGTCCCCATGACGGGAGCCGGTCCGCCGACGATCACCTGCTCGCCGTCCACGAGGAACCGGGCGCGGTTGAGGCCGTCGGTCTTCGTGCCCGGCTGCACCCCGCCCGCCGCGCGCAGCGCGTCCGCGACACGCGATCCGGCCGGCAGCCGGTGGACCCCTGGTTCACGGACCTTGCCGCCGACGTCCACGACGATCTCGGCCGCTCCTGCGGCACCTGTCGCCTTCGCCGCCCCCGCGGGCGCGCCCGGTCCTCGTTCCGGCTCGGCCGGTCCGCTGTGCCCCTGCTCCCCGTACGGTGCCGCCGCTCGCACCACCTCGGGCGCCCGCACGGACTGGGTCCGGCCGGTCCAGAAGTGCTGCACGGCGAACGCCGCGGCGACGACGAGCACCACCGTCAGCGCGAGCACGCTCCGCCGCTCCAGGCCGCACCTCGCCTGCAACCACACGGGCATGCGCTCCCGCACCGCCAGCCCGGCCCGCTCCCGCCAGTCCCCCTCCCCTAGTCGGCCGTCGACACCGAGGGGGACCCGGCCGGACTCCACATCGGGTTCCACATCGGGCTCTGCACCGCCTTCCGCAGCAGTCCCCGGCTGAGCGAGTCCTTGCCGAGCACGTCCTGCAGCAACCGCCTTCTCGGGCGGACCCTGGCCCGACTCCCACCGCTCCCCGCCCCGTTCGGCATGGTCGCCGAACAGCACCTCCGCGCGTCGGCGGAGTTCCTCCGCCGAGGCATGGCGATGCCGCGCCCGGCCGCGTGCGACAGGCCGGTGACGGCGATGACGGATACGGCCGTCGGACGCCGGTCCACGGCCCGGCCCGCTGGTCGCAGTCGCTGTGCGTGAACGTGATCGAAGTGCCATGCGACGAGGATCGGCCACGTCGGCACACTCGCGATGATCTTGGTCAATTCCCGGGGACAACGGCCGACTTGTGGATAACCCGGCCACCCACACGGGTGATCACAGCCCGCCGCAACCGTTCACTGCGGCGAAACCACGACCCCCAGCAACCCGGGCCCCGTGTGCGCCCCGATCACCGCCCCGACCTCGCTGACATGCAGATCGGCCAGCCCGGACACCCGTGCCCGCAACCGGTCGGCGAGGGCCGCCGCCCGGTCCGGGGCGGCGAGATGGTGGACGGCGACATCGACCCGGGCGCTGCCCGCACGCTCGGCCGCGATCTCCTCGAGGCGGGCGATCGCCTTCGACGCGGTCCGTACCTTCTCCAGCGGTTCGATACGGCCGTCGGCCAGTTGCAGCAACGGTTTCACCGCGAGCGCCGAGCCCAGCAGGGCTTGCGCGGCACCGATACGGCCACCGCGGCGCAGGTAGTCGAGGGTGTCGACGTAGAAGTAGGCCGACGTGCCCGCGGCCCGCTTCTCCGCGGCCGTGACGGCCTCGTCCACCGTGCCGCCCGACTCCGCTGTCTCCGCCGCGGCAAGGGCGCAGAAGCCGAGCGCCATCGCGATCATGCCGGTGTCCACCACCCGCACCGGCACCGGCGCCTGCCGCGCGGCGACGACGGCCGCGTCGTACGTACCGGAGAGCTCGGCGGAGAGATGGAGGGAGACGATGCCGGTGGCGCCGGACTCGGCGACCTTGCGGTACGTCTCCTCGAAGAGGGCGGGGCTGGGCCGCGAGGTCGTCACCGGGCGCCGCTTCTGCAAAGCCTGGGCAAGGGCGCGGGTCGAGATCTCGGTGCCCTCCTCCAGCGCCCGGTCGCCGAGGACGACGGTCAGAGGTACCGCTGTGATGCCGTGACGCTCCATCGCCCGGGCCGACAGGTAGGCCGTTGAATCGGTGACGATCGCGACATGGCGGGACATGAGCTGGAGGTTACCTGCCGTAGTGCCCGTGCGGCAGCCCGGCCCCCGAGCCCTGTGACACGAGTGGCCGGATCAAGTGGTGCTCTCGGGGCGGGGCTTCTTCTGCCAGGGGTAGGTGGGGCGCGGTCCCGGCGGGGTGATGGCGGGCCGTGCCGGCTCGTGCGCCGGGCTCGACTGCGGGGTCTCCGGCCAGGTCTGTCCGGCCGTGGCGGCATCGGCGGCGGGCGCCTCGGGCCACGGCGTCGCGGCGGGCCGCGGCTCCGGCGAGGAGGCGGGCTGGGACTCCGGCGCCGTCGTCCAGTGCCGTAGTGCCCCGGCCTCCATGTCGATCTGGGCGCTGAGCGTGTCCAGGTCGTCCTCCGCGAAGCGTCGGGCGCGGTCCCGGGCGGCCCAGCGCAGGGCGTCCGCCGACTGTGTGATGCGTTCGGTGCGCTCGCGCAGCTCGGGCAGCCGCTCACCGAGGGCGGTGCGGTCGGGCTCGGACTCCAGGCGTTTCAGCTCGTCGTCCAGCTCGTGGCCGTGCGCGCTGAGCCGTTCGAAGAGGCCGATGGACTCCTTCAGGGACTCGTCCTCAGCGACGGCCGCGTGCAGCGCGTCCTGGGTGGCACGCATCGAGGTGCGCAGTCTCAGCCGCAGTTGGGCGAGTTCGCCCGCGGCGCCCGGCTGGGCGAAGGACTTGGCCCGCAGGGTGTGGTCCTCGACCGTGCGGCGGGCCTGCGTGATGCCGCGGTCCACGCCTCGCTTGGCGGCGCCGACCACCTTGACCGTGGCGTACACACCGAGTCCGAAAAGGAGCACGAAGAGCAGAGCGAATACTGCGATCACTGCGTCCACCGGCTCCTCCTCAGGGCGTCTCGGCACATCTCACACCGCTCTTCAACGGTAAACGCAACAGGCAGGCCCGGAGTTCCAGAAAAACCCCGAACCTGCCCGTAGGGGACCACCCCGAGAGCCGTCCGCAGCGCCTGGCGGCTACGCCGGAACGATGTTCACCAGCTTCGGCGCCCGCACGATCACCTTCCGGATCCCGGCCCCGTCCAGCGCGGCGACGACCTTCTCGTCGGCCAGCGCGACCTTCTCCAGCTCGTCCTCGGAGATCGACGGCGAGACCTCCAGCCGTGCCTTGACCTTGCCCTTGATCTGCACGACGCAGGTCACGGTCTCGTCGACGACGTACGCCGGGTCGGCCACCGGGAAGTCCTGGTGGACGACCGATTCCTGGTGCCCCAGCCTGCGCCACAGCTCCTCGGCGATGTGCGGGGCGAGCGGCGCGATCATCAGGACCAGCGGCTCGGCGACGGATCGCGGCACCGCCCCGCCCGCCTTGGTCAGGTGATTGTTCAGCTCGGTGACCTTGGCGATGGCGGTGTTGAACCGCATGCCCTCCAGGTCCCCGCGCACGCCGTCGATCGCCTTGTGCAGGGCGCGCAGCGTCTCCTCGTCCGGCTCGGCGTCGACGACGGTCACCTCGCCGGTCGCCTCGTCGACGATGTTGCGCCACAGCCGCTGGAGCAGCCGGAACTGGCCGACCACCGCGCGCGTGTCCCACGGCCGGGAGACGTCCAGCGGGCCCATCGCCATCTCGTACAGCCGCAGTGTGTCGGCGCCGTACTCGGCGCAGATCTCGTCCGGAGTGACCGCGTTCTTCAGGGACTTGCCCATCTTGCCCAGCAGCCGGGAGACCTTCTCGCCCTGGTAGTAGTACGCGCCGTCGCGCTCCTCCACCTCGGCGGCCGGCACCGCGATGCCACGGCTGTCGCGGTAGACGTAGGCCTGGATCATGCCCTGGTTGTACAGCTTGTGGAACGGCTCCGCGGAGGAGACGTGCCCCAGGTCGTACAGGACCTTCGACCAGAAGCGCGCGTACAGCAGGTGCAGCACGGCGTGCTCGGCGCCGCCGACGTACAGGTCGACACCGCCGTGCGGCTGCCCCTCGCGCGGGCCCATCCAGTACCGCTCGATCTCCGGGTCGACCAGCTGGTCGCTGTTGTGCGGGTCCAGGTAGCGCAGCTCGTACCAGCAGGAACCGGCCCAGTTGGGCATGGTGTTGGTCTCACGCCGGTACTTCTTCGGGCCGTCGCCCAGGTCCAGCGTGACGTTGACCCAGTCCTCGTTGCGCGACAGCGGCGTCTCGGGCTGGGTGTCGGCGTCGTCCGGGTCGAAGGTGCGCGGCGAGTAGTCCTCGACCTCCGGCAGTTCCAGGGGCAGCATCGACTCGGGCAGGGCGTGGGCGATGCCGTCCTCGTCGTAGACGATCGGGAAGGGCTCGCCCCAGTAGCGCTGGCGGCTGAACAGCCAGTCGCGCAGCCGGAAATTGACGGTGCCCTCGCCGACGCCCTTGCTTTCCAGCCATTCGGTGACGCGCGCCTTGGCCTCGGCGACGCCCAGGCCGTCCAGGCTGACCTCGTCGTTCGAGGAGTTGATGATCTTGGCGTCGTAGGACGAGAAGGCGTTCTCCCACGTCGCGGTGTCCGTGCCGCGGCCGTCGGTCGGCTCGACGATACAGCGGATCGGCAGCTCGAAGGCGCGCGCGAACTCGAAGTCGCGCTGGTCACCGGCCGGGACGGCCATGATCGCGCCGGTGCCGTAGCCCATCAGCACGTAGTCGGCGATGAAGACCGGGACCTGCTCGCCGTTGACCGGATTGGTCGCGTAGGCGCCGATGAAGACGCCGGTCTTGTCCTTGGCCTCGGCCTGCCGCTCGACGTCGGACTTCGAGGCGGCCTGCGCGCGGTAGGCGGCGACGGCCTCCGCGGGGGTCGCGTGGCCGCCGGTCCACACCTCGTGGGTGCCCTCCGGCCAGGCGGCCGGGGTGAACTTCTCGACCAGCGGGTGCTCGGGCGCCAGCACCATGTAGGTCGCGCCGAACAGGGTGTCCGGGCGCGTGGTGAAGACCGTGATGCGCTCGCCGTCGATCGGGAAGTCGACGCGGGCACCCTCGGAGCGGCCGATCCAGTTGCGCTGCTGGAGCTTGATGGCCTCGGGCCAGTCCAGCTCCTCCAGGTCCTCCAGCAGCCGGTCGGCGTAGGCCGTGATGCGCATGTTCCACTGGCGCAGCTTGGCCTTGAAGACCGGGAAGTTCCCGCGCTCGGAGCGGCCCTCGGCGGTGACCTCCTCGTTGGCCAGCACGGTGCCCAGCCCGGGACACCAGTTGACCGGCGCGTCGGAGGCGTAGGCCAGCCGGAACTCGCCCAGGACGTCGGCCTTCTCGGCGGCGTTCAGCTCGCTCCACGCGCGCGTGGACCCCGGTACGGGCCGCTCACCCGACTCGAACTGGGCGACCAGCTCGGAGATCGGGCGGGCCCTCCTGGCCTCGTGGTCGTACCAGGAATTGAAGATCTGGAGGAAGATCCACTGGGTCCACTTGTAGTACTCCGCGTCGATCGTGGCGAACGAACGGCGCTTGTCGTGGCCCAGGCCCAGCCGGCGCAGCTGGGACTTCATGTTCTCCATGTTGGCCTCGGTGGACACGCGCGGGTGCGTGCCGGTCTGCACCGCGTACTGCTCGGCGGGCAGGCCGAAGGCGTCGAAGCCCAGGGTGTGCAGGACGTTGTGGCCGGTCATCCGCTGGAAGCGCGCGAAGACGTCCGTGGCGATGTAGCCCAGCGGGTGTCCGACGTGCAGGCCCGCACCCGAGGGGTACGGGAACATGTCCATGATGAATTTCTTGGGCTTGGCCACGATCTCCTGGTCGCCCGCCAGGTCGCCCTTGGGGTTGGGCGCGGCGTAGGTGCCGTCGGCGTCCCAGAAGTCCTGCCAGCGTGCCTCGATCTCGTCAGCCATGGCGGCCGTGTAGCGGTGCGGCGCTGCCACCTCGGAGGTGGCAGCGGGGTTCGTCTCGCTCATGATCCTCAAAGCTCCATCGATCGTCTCTGCCTGCGGCGGTGTGGTTCGAGAAACGAAAAATCCCCTCGCACAGGAGGGGACGCCGCGCCGATTCCGGCCACTCGACTCGTCCGGTGGCCGGGACTGATCAGCGCGGCCCGCTAAGCAGAAGGCGTACGGCACGCATGGCGTTAGGGTACCGCAGGCCCCCAGCGCACCGCGACGCGCTTCCGAGGGGCCGTCTCGGTACCCAAGAGCTGAACGAGGGTCAAAGGTTACTTCGCGTAACAGTCGCTAAGGGACATCACAACAACCGCATTGTCCTTTGATAACAACGCAATAACTCAAACCTCGTACTCATCGGTATGGCGCGGCTTAGAGTGCGGCAGCGGGACCGCTTTCCCGAACCGCTCGGAGTTGCCCCCATGAACCGTCATCGCAGTAACAGCTCGCTACACCCGGTCACCGGGATGTGGGGAGGCCGGCCGTGAACCCCAACGACTCCACGGCAGACGACTCCTTCGCCGAGTTCCTCAATTTCGGCGCGGGCGTGCTGTCCCTGGTGTGCCTGACCTGTTCGGTGATCTGGGGCCTGGTCGCCCAGGACCGGATCCTCCTGGACGCCCGCAGGCGCATCCTGGCGCAGGCCGTGCACCGGACCACGGCCGTCGCCTCGGTCGCCTTCCTGCTGGTGCACATCGGAGTGAAGCTGGCGCTGTCCCACACCTCGTGGATCGCCGCGGTGATCCCCTTCGGACTGCTGCTCACCGACGAAGAGCTGGTGGGGGGCAGGTCGTTCCTGATCGGCCTGGGCACCCTGGCAGGCATGCTCATGATCTTCGTGGGCATCACCGGCGCGCTGCGCAACCGCTTCGCGTCCCCGGCGCCCGTCGCGGCCCGCTGGCGGGCCATGCACATGCTGGCCTACCCGGCCTGGTGCGCCGCACTGGTCCACGGCCTCTACGCGGGTCGCCAGGCCAAGCCGATCTTCGTCATCCTGTACTGCCTGTCCGTGGTCGGCGTGGCCGCAGCCCTCGCCCTGCGCGCCGCTCCGCGCCCGGTCAAGCGCAAGGTTGCCGACAGGGTCGCCCAGCTCATCGGGCCCGGGGATGGCCAGGGCCGCAGGGATCTGGAGGAGAGCCGGGCCCGGGCGGGCGCCGGCTCGGCGCTGCCCGGCTACGGGGGCCGGGACACGCCCGTGGGGGCCGCGGCCTCCCGGTCGGGACCGCGGTACGAGAAGGCGGAGCGCCCCGCCCCGCAGGAGCCCGTGAGCGGCTTCGCCGCGGCCTACCGGGCCGTCTCGAGCCCGCCGCTGGGCCAGCAGGCGTTCGCGCCGGGGCCTGTCAACCGCACGGAACTGCCGCTGGACATGCAGCCCACCCAGACCATCCCGACCGTGGACGGCCCCTCCAGCACCTCGGGCAACTGGCCGATCCCGTCCCCGCCGCCGGTCGGCGAGGCCCCGCCGTCGGCCTACGACCCGCTCCAGGACACGGGCTTCAACATCCCGCCCTACGATCCTCTGCAGGACACCGGACAAAGCGTCCCGGCTTATGGCAATCCAGGCGCCGCCGGCTACGGATCGAGTGACGTGTACGACACGGGTGAGACGAACGCCGTCTACGACACGTACTACCCGAACGACACGTACAACAGCGGTCCCGCCACTGAAACACTGCCCGGCGCGTCCTACGACTTCGACGCACCGGGATCGGGCGAACCTTGGAACACGCCTTCCGGAGGCTTTAAGTGAACGAGGCTTTGCCTGACGTACCCGAAGTCCGCGTGGTCGGCCTTCCCCAGCTCACGTCGGGCTTCGACCTTGTCGATCGGCTCGATCTGCCCATGCACCTGAAGGTGCACGGGCCACTCGAGCCGATGGGCGGCGAGCAGCTCGCGCAACTCGCCGAACGCATCAACCTGAAGGGCCGCGGCGGCGCGGGCTTCCCCTTCCACAAGAAGCTGCGCTCGGTCGCCGAGTCGGCGATCAAACGCGGCGTCCGGCCGGTCGTCGTCGTCAACGGCAGCGAGGACGAGCCGGCCTGCCGCAAGGACACGGTGCTGATCAACCGTGCTCCCCATCTGATCCTGGACGGCGCGCTGCTGTGCGCGGAGGCGCTGGGTGCCCGCACGCTCGTGGTGGGGGTCACCCGTGAGTCCACACAGCGCTCCATGGAGGCCGCGCTCGCCGAACGCGGCCTCAGCAACGGCCGCAGATCGGCTCTCCGCGCGCGCGTGCAGCGCAATCCTGTCCGTATGGTCACCGGCGCCGCCGCGTCGCTGATCCGCTCCATCGACGGCGGGCCGGCCATCCCGCCGGGCCGCAAGGTCAGCGCCTCGCAGAACGGCGTCGGCGGCGCGCCCACGCTGCTGTCCAACGCCGAGACCTTCGCCCAACTGGCCATCGCCGCCCGCATCGGCCCGGAGCGCTACGGCAACACCGGCCTGTACGACGAGCCGGGCACCGTCATGCTCACGGTCTCCGGGGCGGTCGCCCGCCCCATGGTGATCGAGGTCCCGACGGGCGTGCCACTGCGGTACGTCCTCCAGCTGGCCGGCGCCCCGCCGGTGCCGCAGGGCGTGCTCACCGGCGGCTACCACGGCAAGTGGATCGATGCGGCGACGGTCAACGAGGCGATCGTCTCCCGCAACTCCCTGGACGCGGTGGGCGGTTCGCTCGGCGCCGGCGCGATCCTGCCGATCACTCAGGACACCTGCCCGCTGGGCGAGTCGCTGCGTGTCGCCCAGTGGCTGGCGGAGGAGAGCGCGGGCCAGTGCGGCCCCTGCTACCTCGGACTGCCGGCCGCCGCGCGCGGCATGGAGGACATCCTCAACGGCGGCGGGCCGGCCGCCCTGGAGGCGCTCAAGCAGGTCGCCAAGAACGTGAAGCGGCGCGGCGCGTGCTCGCATCCGGACGGCTCCGCGATGTTCCTGGAGTCGACCATCAAGGCGTTCACGGACGACCTGGCCGCCCATGTCCTCGGAAACGGCTGCGGACGGCCCGTGGAGGGCGTTCTGCCGCTCTTCGAGGGCGGCAGGGCCCCTACGGGCATCCCGGGCGGCGGCGAGTCCGAGGAGAACGGCCCCAGCCGCCAGAAGATCTACGTCGACTGGACGCTGTGCCGGGGCCACGGCCTGTGCGCGGACATCCTCCCCGAGGTGTTCCAGCTCGGCGCCGACGGCTTCCCGACCGTGGCGCAGGCGCAGGTGCCGCGGTACGCCGAGGCCAAGGCTGTACGCGCGGTGCGCCGCTGCCCGGCACTGGCCCTGCGCATCGAGGAGGACACGCGCGCTCAGGGCGGCGCGCCGTCCCGCAACCTCCCTGTCCTGTCCCAGGGCCGCGGCCGCCGCGCTCTGGGCCGCTGAGCACACGTACGGCGGGTCTTCCCTCGGGGGAGCCCGCCGTACGCGCACACGGACACCGACACGACGAAGGCGGGCCATCCGATCGGATGGCCCGCCTTCGTCATCTTCTGTGGAGCTAAGGAGAATTGAACTCCTGACCTCCTGCATGCCATGCAGGCGCTCTACCAACTGAGCTATAGCCCCTTGCTGCGTCCCTCCGGGTTTCCCCGGCGGCGACGCCAACATTACTGGCCCATCGGGCCCAACACCAAATCGATTCCACCTCGCACGGAGATGCCCGCTATGCCGGATTTGCACCGACCCTACGGGCTCTACGCCGTGACGAACGAATAGAACCGCTTGAGCGTGCAGTGCTCCTCCAGAAGCCGGCCGTAGATCGGCTCGCCCTCCAGCTCGCGGTACGTCTCGATCGGGTCGCCCTTTATGATCAGCGCCCGCGCGCACTCCTCGCACCAGTACTGGTAGTCGGGATTGATCGGCTCCATGTCGCGGACGATCGGAGTCCCGCTGCCACACCAGTCGCATTTCCGCCTGTGTGCACCCATCGATCAGCTCCAGCTGTGGCCGCAGGCCGTGCACACGTAGGAGATCCCGCCGTTGTCGCCGAGCATCTGGGCCACGTGCGCGGAACCGCAGGAAGGGCAGCTGAGGCGGGTGGACATATCCCGTGTCAATGCTGCTCCGAGGAGGTGGTCGACCTCCTGGATGCTCGCAGGCATCGCTACTCCCTCCCGTCGGGCCGCGCCCCCTTCCGGCCGTTTGATTCTGCCACGGCCGGAGCAATACGGTCAGCGACGCCTCAGTACCAGTCCGGACACGGCAGGCGTCGTGGCCGTAGAGGTATACGCCTCAGCGGGCCCGAGTGACTCAACCCGGGGCACGAAAATCCCGTCCCCTGAACGGGAACGGGATCTTGACGTGGAGCTAAGGAGAATTGAACTCCTGACCTCCTGCATGCCATGCAGGCGCTCTACCAACTGAGCTATAGCCCCTCGCGCCACGCGGCGGAGCCGCATGGTGTTTCGCCCCGCTCGGCGGGGCGAACAAGAAGAACTTTAGCCTGCGACCTGCCGGAAAGTGAAATCCGGGGTCAGTCGTCGTCGCCGAGCACCGGTTCCGGCAGGGTGCCGGCGTTGTGCTCCAGCAGGCGCCAGCCGCGGGCGCCTTCACCGAGGACGGACCAGCAGCAGTTGGAGAGTCCGCCGAGGCTCTCCCAGTTGTGGGGGTCCAGGGCGAGGAGGCGGCCGATGGTGGTGCGGATGGTGCCGCCGTGGCTGACCACGACGAGCGTGCCGTCCTGGGGGAGTTTCTCGGCGTGCCGCAGCACCACGGGGGCGGCGCGGTCGGCGACCTCGGTCTCCAGTTCGCCACCACCGCGGCGCACCGGCTCGCCGCGCTTCCACGCGGCGTACTCGTCGCCGTGCCGGGCGATGATCTCGTCGTGCGTCAGGCCCTGCCAGACACCCGCGTAGGTCTCGCGCAGCGCCTCGTCGTGGGTCACGTCGAGGCCGGTGAGCGCGGCGAGCTCGGCGGCCGTGTTCGCGGCCCGCTTCAGGTCGGAGGCGACGATCGCGTCCGGCTTCAGCGCGACGAGCAGCCGGGCGGCGCGGCGGGCCTGCGTGACGCCGGTCTCGGTGAGCTCGACGTCCGTGGTGCCCTGGAAGCGGCGCTCCACATTCCACGCGGTCTGGCCGTGCCGCCAGAGGATGATGCGGCGGCCCCGGCCCCTGCCGGTGGACGCCTCACTGAAGGAGGTCACCGCCAGTCACCCTCCAGCTCCGCCGCCTCCTCGGCCGCTCGCAGCTTGGCGTGCTGCTCGGCCTTGCCGCGGGTGGCCTTGGCGTCCTCGGGCAGCTCCAGCTCGGGGCAGTCCTTCCACAGCCGCTCCAGGGCGTAGAAGACGCGCTCCTCGCTGTGCTGGACGTGGACGACGATGTCGACGTAGTCGAGCAGCACCCAGCGGGCCTCGCGGTCGCCCTCGCGGCGCACCGGCTTGGCGCCGAGCTCCTTGTTGAGGCGCTCCTCGATCTCGTCGACGATCGACTTGACCTGGCGGTCGTTGGGCGCGGAGGCCAGCAGGAAGGCGTCCGTGATGGACAGCACGTCACTGACGTCGTAGGCGACGATGTCGTGGGCCAGCTTGTCGGCGGCCGCCTGGGCGGCGGTGTTGATCAGCTCGTGAGAGCGGTCGGTCACGGTCACTACAAGGCTTTCCGTCGGCGGTCACTTGCCCCCAAGGGTCTCACGGACCGCCGACAGCCCCCACGCGATGACGCGATCACGTGGGGGACATGCCGCTTGTGTCTAGTCGGACGACGGCTTGTAGTCCTGGCCGAGCACCACGGCGACGTTGGCGCTCGTGGAGATCTTGCCCTTGGTGACGGAGCCGGCGGGCAGGCCCAGGGTCTTGGCGACCTCGGTGGCGTTGGCCTTGTCGGCGGCGTCGGCGTAGGTGACCTTGGACGTGGCCTGTGCGGAGCCGGGCGTGCCGCCCTCCAGGAAGGTGAAGCCGCCGTTGAGGAGCACGACGCGGGCCTTCTCCGTGTTGTCCTTCACACCGCTGGCGTTCTGGACGGAGACGCTGACGGCGGCGTCCTTGTCGGGGCTCTTGGCGGTGCCGCCGAGGACGTTCCTGACCACGTCCGCGCCGGCCTGGGCGCTGAGCGTGCCATCGGCCTGGACGGGCAGCAGGTCCGTCCTGTAGTCGCCGCCCTTGGCGAGGTCGGAGAGCCCGGCGAGGAAGGAGCCGAGGTCCTTGTCGGTCAGGGACGGGTCCAGGATCTGCGCCAGGGTCTGGATCGTGGTCGTCGCGGCCTGCGGGTCGGAGGACATCTTGCGCAGTACGCCCTGGAGGACCTGCCCGAAGCGCTCCAGCTGGGCGTTCTGGGCCTCGCCGGGGGCGCGGTAGGTGGCGTAGGCGACCGCCATCTTGCCGCTGAGGGTCTGGTTCTTGCCCTTGTTGACCAGGGGGGCCGCGCCCTTCTTCTTGGCGGCGGGGTCGGGCACGTCGGTGTTGGTGTCGACGTCGATGTTGCCGACGAGGTCGACGAGGTTCTGGAGGTAGGGGGTGTCCAGGCGCCAGGTGCCCTCGATGTCGGTGCCGAGGACCGTGTCGAGCGCGTCGCGGGTGCCGTCGGAGCCGTCGTCCTCGACCGACTTGGCGAGCGTTGTCGTGGTGCCGTCGTCGCTGGTCAGGGCGAGGGAGTTGGGCAGCAGGACGGTGGTGCCCCGCTTGGTGGTGGTGTTGTCGACGAGGAGGGCCGTGGCGGTGCCGCCGCCCTTGGTGTCGTGCAGGTGGACGACGATCACATCGCGCTTCTGGGCGCCCGCGGCCGTCGCGGTGCCCGTCGCGGAGTCGTCGGAGGACAGACCGGGCAGCTTCCCCGCGTACCAGAGGTAACCGACGCCGCCGACCGCGGCGAGCGCGAGGACGACGACCAGGGCGACGATCCGGCCGCGGGCGCGGCGCCGGGCCTCCTCGCGGCGCTCGGTGCGGTTCTCGGTGAACTTCAGCCAGTCGATGACGTCTTCGGAGTTGTCGTCGGGCTCCTCGACGAAGGCGAACTGCTCGGTGGGGTAATCCCGTTGCGGCTCACCGGTGGCTTCCTCACGGTCGGCCGGGCCGGCCTGCTGCGGGATGTGCGCCGTCTGCTCGGAGACGCGGGGCTGCCCGCCGGGACCGCCGGCCGGGGCCTGGCCGTAGGGATCGTGGGCAGCGCCCTGCGCGGGGCCGCCCTGCTGCGGGACCGAGGCGTAGGGGTCGTAGGAGCCGTAGGACGCGGCGGGCTGCTGCCGGCCGGTGCCGTAGTGGTGCGGAGACGGGGGCTGCTGCCCGGCCGTTCCGTACGGGTCGTAGCCGTAGTTTTGCTGTTGCTGCTGGGCGTACGGGTCGTACGTCTGCTGCTGGGTCTGCTGAGCCGGGACCTGCCGGTAGACAGGCTGCCCGTACTCGTCGTAGCCGACGAGCTCGTACTGGTCGCCCCCGTACCCAGGGTCGTATCGGTCGTTCACCGGTGCCCCTCTCGGCTCACTCGCCGCGGTACAGCTCGCGCTTGTCGATGTAGCGCACGACTCCGTCCGGCACCAGATACCAGATGGGGTCGCCCTTGGCGACTCTCGCACGGCAGTCCGTGGAGGAGATGGCGAGGGCGGGGACCTCGACGAGGGAGACGCCGCCCTCCGGAAGTCCTGGGTCGTTGAGGTGGTGGCCGGGCCGGGTGACCCCGATGAAGTGCGCGAGGGAGATCAGTTCCGCGCTGTCCCGCCAGGTGAGGATCTGGGCGAGCGCGTCGGCGCCGGTGATGAAGAACAGTTCCGTGTCGGGGTTGAGCGCGCGCAGGTCGCGCAGGGTGTCCACGGTGTAGGTGGGGCCGCCGCGGTCGATGTCGATGCGGCTCACGGAGAACTGCGGGTTCTCCGCGGTCGCGATGACCGTCATCAGGTAGCGGTCCTCGGCCGGGGAGACGCTGCGGTGGCTCTTCTGCCAGGGCTGGCCGGTCGGGACGAAGACCACCTCGTCGAGGTGGAACGCCGCGGCGACCTCGCTGGCCGCCACCAGGTGCCCGTGGTGGATCGGGTCGAAGGTGCCGCCCATGACGCCGAGGCGGCGCTTGCCCATCCGGGGCCGGTCGTTTCCGGGACCGTCGATCTGGCGGTGCGCAATGGCGGCACGGCGGGGCTCCGAGTGTCGCTCGGTGCCGCTCGCCGTGTCCTGTGCCGGGTCGTGCGGCGTCTCGTTCGCCGGACCGGTAGGCATGTCCTGCTCTCCCATGCGTGCAGACCCTACCGGCCCTGTCTGAGGGCTCCGGCCGCCCCGTGGTCTCCAGGGGCCCGCGCGGGGCGCCCTGCCGGGCTCAGCGGTCGCGGTTGAAGCGGGTGGTGACCCACAGCATGAGCAGCAGGATGAAGAGAGCGGCGCCACCGGTGAGGTAGGGGCTGAGGCTCTCGTGGTTTCCGCCGTGCTCCTCGCCCTCGGCGGCGAGGGTGACCAACTGGGCAGCGGTGCTGTGGAAGCTCATCTTCGGCGAGACCTTCGGGTGTGGGCGGGTTAAAGACGTCGGCTCATCGTAAGCGGGCGCCCCGACCGCGATCACCCCGACTCCGCCTGTTCGTGACGCGGAGGCGGTACCTGCTCCCGCCCGGCCCGGTCCCGGGGCCCGGCGGGGGAACCTTCCCGGTGCCTCAGTCGTCCTTCCGTCTGTAGCCGCGCAGCAGGAACCACGCGGTCAGCACACAGCCCAGGATCATCACGAGCAGTACGTACCGCAGCATCCCCGGCCCTCCATGCCGCTCGGCGGCGGTCGTGGCCTCGGCGAGCCAGGCGGCTGCGGGGTGGTGCTCCATGGCGGTGGTCTCCTTCGCTGCACTGCCCGACCACCGTAACTCCGCCTAGGCTGGGCTCTGCCTCGGGGAAGCAAAAGGCCGCACAAGGGGCCGTAAAGGTCACACAGACGCACATGGGGGAAGACATGTCCGACGGCCACGAGCACAACGGGCACGAGAACGTGCCGAGCAGGCAGCGCAGGCGCTTCCCCGGAATCTCCTCGCGTACGTACGAGCATCCGGCCGACCGCTCCGCCCTGGTGGCGCTGCGCAAGCTGAGCGGTTTCGACACGGTGTTCAAGGCGCTCAGCGGCCTGCTGCCCGAGCGCAGTCTGAGGCTGCTGTTCCTGTCCGACTCGGTGCGGGTGTCGGACCAGCAGTTCGCGCATCTGAACGTGATGCTGCGGGACGCCTGCTACATCCTGGACCTGGAGAAGGTCCCGCCGATGTACGTGAACCAGGACCCGCAGCCGAACGCGATGTGCATCGGGCTGGACGAGCCGATCATCGTCGTCACGACGGGCCTCGTCGAACTGCTCGACGAGGAGGAGATGCGGGCGGTCGTCGGGCACGAGGTGGGGCACGCGCTGTCCGGGCACTCGGTCTACCGGACCATCCTGCTGTTCCTGACGAGCCTCGCCGTCCGGGTCGCCTGGATCCCGCTGGGCAACCTCGCGATCATGGCGATCGTGACCGGGCTGCGGGAGTGGTTCCGCAAGTCGGAGCTGTCCGCGGACCGGGCGGGGCTGCTGGTCGGGCAGGATCTCCAGGCGTCCATGCGGGGTCTGATGAAGATCGCGGGCGGCAACCACCTGCACGAGATGAACGTGGACGCGTTCCTCGCCCAGGCCGAGGAGTACGAGGCCGGGGGCGACCTGCGCGACTCGGTGCTCAAGATCCTTAACGTGCTGCCGCGCTCCCACCCCTTCACCACCGTGCGGGCGGCCGAGCTGAAGAAGTGGGCCGAGTCGCGGGACTACCAGCGGATCATGGACGGCCACTACCCGCGGCGCGACGAGGACGGGGACACTTCGGTCCGGGACTCCTGGCGGGACTCGGCGAACCACTACACGACCCATGTGAAGAGCTCCAAGGACCCGCTGATGAAGCTGGTCACCGACCTCGCCGGTGGCGCCGGCGACCTGGGCGAGCGCGTCCGCCGGGGCTTCGGCGGCTTCACGAACCCGGCTCAGAAGCCGCCCCGGGGGCCGGAGACGCCGGGCCCGTCGGACTCCCCGGGAGACGACCGGCCGCCGCGCGACGACGGCTGAGGCACGACGACGGCGGAGGCCCCCGCAGAAGCGTCGGCCGCCGCGCGAGGACAGCCGAGGCGCCGCAGGAGGGCCGGGAGGCTCCCAGCACACACCCAACGCACACAGCGCCCACAGAGCCCCCAGCGCCCCGGAAAGCCCGCCTCACACCTTCGGCTGCGCGCTCGTCGCCAGGGAGCCGCACAGGGCCGTGGCGCTGCCCGTGGCGTAGGGGTCCGTACCGGCGGGGCCGCCTTCCTTGGCCGTCTGGCCGGCCAGGAGGGGGCGCAGGTGGTTCGTGGAGTCCTCGGCGCAGGAGAGCGGGCCGGCCTGGACGTAGGAGACGACGAGCTGGGCCTGGTGCAGGCGCAGGTCGTCGCGGTCGAAGCGGAAGTGCAGCTCGCGCCGGACAGTGAACAGGGACACCTCGGCCTTGTCACCGGTCCCGGCCGGCCGCAGCGCGTACACGAACGTGTGGTCGGCGGTGACCTCGAGCGTGGACGAGTCGGCCTCGGCGGCCTGGAGCGTGCCCTGGACCCGCACCTTGCGGTCGGCCAGCTCGGCACGGGAGGGGTCGAAGCGGACCAGCCAGCCGGTGGGCGCGTGGCGCCCGTCCGCGGTGGGGCGGGCGAAGCTCTGATCGAACTGGTCCAGCTGGTCGGGGGCCAGCAGGACGCGGACGGCGCGGACCTCACGGCCCATGAGCACGTCCGGGTCGAGGGCGGAGCGGACGATGTAGTCCTTGGCGGTGGTCAGGGCGCTGACGACCTGGCTGTCCGAGAAGTGCGCGGTGCGGCGCGAGGCGGGCAGCGGCACGCCCTCCGCACCGGTCTTGAACTGTGCGGCGGGGCTGCGCTCGTACAGGTACGCCGTGTCGGCCGTGCCGGGCACCTTGCCCTCGGGGGCGAGCGGGATGACGGTCATCCGCAGGGGTTCGGCGGTCTCCTGGGCGGCGGGGGTCTGGTAGGGGTGCCGTACGCCCATGTAGATCGCGGTACCGAAGGCGAGGGCGATCAGCAGGACCAGGACCAGTGCCTGCCGGGACAGGCCCCGGCGCAGGGGCGGGGCGCGGCGCACGGCGGGCGCGTGGTCGCTGATGCGCTCCTGGGCGGAGTACTCCTGGAGGCGGGCAGCCCGGACGAACGACTCGTCGAAGACGACGGATCGGTACTCGTCCTCTCCACCTCCGGGAGCGCCCTCGGGTGTCCCCTCGGGTGGATCTCCAGGCCCGCCCATATCTTCAGGGTAGGTCTCCGGAAGCTCGGGTAAACGCCCTGCCGCACCACAAGTTCTGACAGGTCCTCACCAGGACGGGCGGGTTCCGGTCAAGGGGTGCGCGGGATCACCGATATGGCCGGCTGGGAGTGGTCGGCGGAAGCGGAGGGAGCCGCTCCGCTGCCCTGTTCCAGCCCGGTCGAGGTGGGCGCGGGCACGGGGTCCTGGCGGTTGGAGGACGCGCCCCGGTAGACCGCCGTGAAGGCCAGCGCGACCATGCCGATGCCCATCACGAGGGCGAGCAGCCAGGCGACGGGGCGGTGCCAGCGGACCTGTTTGGAGTACGGCCCCGTGCCGTCGTAGTGGTCCTCGAGGATGTCGGGGTCGTCCAGATCGGGATCATGGCCGAAATCGCCGTGTCCGTCGGGGCCGTACCCGTCGTCGTACCGCTCGCCTCTGGAGTGGGCGCGGCGCGCCTCCGCCTCGGCTCTCGCCTTGGCGGCGGCAAGGAGGCGCTCCACTGCGCTCGGCTCGTGCACCACGGCCGCGCGTACGAAGGCCTCGTCGAAGACCACGGAGGCGAACTCTTCGTCCGACACCCCGCGGTCGTGGTCGTCGTCGGGCTCCCGGCCGTCAGGAAACGGCGTGCCCCCCACGTCCTCCGGCACGGTTCCAGAGTAGACCTGGGGGGTCAATTTGGGCAGACGGTATGGAAATTCATCCGCCGGTTGAGACGGCGTTCACGGGGTGCCGCACGGCGCACGCCCGGCCGGTCCGCCCCTGCCGCACACACATGCGCCGCTTTACATACCCACGTGGCAGACGGCTCAGCGCCGCACGTGCCCGTCCCCGGTGACGATGTACTTCGTGCTGGTCAGCTCGGGCAGCCCCATCGGGCCGCGGGCGTGCAGCTTCTGCGTGGAGATGCCGATCTCCGCGCCGAAGCCGAACTGGCCGCCGTCGGTGAAGCGGGTGGAGGCGTTGACCGCGACCGTGGTCGAGTCGACCAGCTGGGTGAAGCGGCGGGCGGCCTGCTGGGAGGTCGTGACGATGGCCTCGGTGTGGCCGGAGGTCCACAGCCGGATGTGCTCGACGGCCTTGTCCAGCGAGTCCACCACGGCCGCGGCGATGTCGTACGACAGGTACTCCGTCTCCCAGTCCTCGGCCGTCGCCTCGACGACCGTGGCCTTGGAGTCCTTGGCATAGGCCAGGACGCGCTCGTCGGCGTGGACGGTGACGCCCGCGTCGGCCAGGGCGTCCAGGGCGCGCGGCAGGAACTCGGCGGCGACGTCCTGGTGGACCAGGAGGGTCTCGGCGGCGTTGCAGACGCCGACGCGCTGCGCCTTGGAGTTGATCAGGATCTCGACGGCCATGTCGAGGTCGGCCTGGGCGTCGACGTAGACGTGGCAGTTGCCGGTGCCGGTCTCGATGACCGGGACGACGGACTCCTGGACGACCGTGTTGATCAGGGAGGCGCCACCGCGCGGGATGAGCACGTCGACCAGGCCGCGGGCGCGCATCAGCTCGCGCACGCTGTCGCGGCTCTCGCCGGGCACGAGCTGGATGGCGTCGGCGGGCAGCCCGGCCCCGCCCACGGCGTCGCGCAGGACGCGCACGAGGGCGGTGTTCGACTGGTAGGCCGAGGAGGAGCCGCGCAGCAGGACCGCGTTGCCGGACTTCAGGCAGAGGGCGGCGGCGTCGACGGTGACGTTCGGCCGGCCCTCGTAGATGATCCCGACGACGCCGAGCGGCACGCGGACCTGGCGCAGGTCGATGCCGTTGGGCAGAGTGGAGCCGCGCACGACCTCGCCGACCGGGTCGGGCAGCGCGGCGACGTCGCGCACGTCGGAGGCGATGGCGCGGACCCGCTCGGGGGTGAGCGTGAGCCGGTCGATCATGCCCTCGCTGATGCCGGCCTCGCGGGCCTTGGCGACGTCCTTGGCGTTGGCCTCGATGATCTCGCTCGTACGGACCTCCAGCGCGTCGGCGATGGCGAGCAGCGCGTCGTCCTTGTCGGCCCGCGGCAGCGGCGCGAGGCTCGCGGCGGCGGCCTTGGCGCGGTAGGCGGCCTCGGTGACCGGGGACATGGAGTCGTACGGCGAAAGCGTGGTCATGAGGGCAGCGTAGTGCGCCGGGCGGGACCGTTCACCGCCCGTTCCACACCCCGAGACACTTCTCGAGACGCTTCCCGAGAGGGCTGCCGGACCGCGTCAAAAGGGATGGACTCCGACCGGCGACGCCGGCGGCGACCCGTACCCCTCGGTGATGCGCTGGTGGTAGGTCGCGCGGTCGACGACCTCCAGGCCGACGATCTCCCAGGGCGGCAGCCCGGCGGTCTGCCGGTGCTCGCCCCACAGGCGCAGGGCGACGGCGGCCGCGTCGTGCAGGTCGCGGGCCTCCTCCCAGTAGCGGATCTCCGCGTGGTCGACCGCGTACCGGCTGGTCAGGAGGAAGGGATGGTCGTGGGCGAGCTGCTCCAGGGCGCGCCGGACCTCGGGGAGCGGGGCCTCCTTGCCGGAGACGCTGAGGGTGACGTGCCACAGGCGCGGGGTGTCACCGGGCTCCTCGCCCTCGAAACGGTCCCCGGCCGCCACGCTCGTCAGGGCCCGCTCCTCACCGGCCGCGCGGGAGCCGGCACCACCACGGGACGCCGCGGCCCCAGGGCGCACTCGTCTCACGACGGCCTCCTTTGCACAGTGGCGCTGCTGCGGAATATGTCCCCGAGACAAAGTTGAGCAGGCCGCAAGGGATCGCGTGGCGGTTTTGCGGAACGTCCACCACCGGGGGCGGAGGTTTCGACACATTACGGGTGCAGGAGCACCAGGTCGTCCCTGTGTACGACCTCGCGTTCGTACGCGGGTCCGAGTTCGCGAGCCAGTTCGCGGGTCGAGCGGCCGATCAGCCGGGGGATCTCCTTGGCGTCGAAGCTGACGAGCCCACGGGCCACGGCGCGCCCCGCGGCGTCCCGCAGCTCGACCGGGTCGCCGGCGCTGAACTCGCCCTCGACGGCGGCGATCCCGGCGGGCAGCAGCGACTTGCGGCGCTCCACGACGGCCTCGACGGCGCCGTCGTCCAGGGTGAGGGCGCCCTGCGGGGCGGAGGCGTGCTGGAGCCACAGCAGCCGGTCGGCGGAGCGCTTGCCGGTGGGGTGGAAGTAGGTGCCGGTGTCCTGGCCGGTCAGCGCGTCGGCCGCGTGGACGGCGCTGGTGAGCACGACGGGGACGCCGGCGGCGGCTGCGATCCGGGCGGCCTCGACCTTGGTGACCATGCCGCCGGTGCCGACACCCGCCTTGCCCGCGCTGCCGATCTCGACGCCCGCGAGGTCGGACGGGTCGCGCACCTCGGCGATACGGGAGGTGCCGGGCTTGCCGGGGTCGCCGTCGTAGACGCCGTCCACGTCGGACAGCAGGACCAGGAGATCGGCGTGGACGAGGTGGGCGACGAGGGCGGCGAGCCGGTCGTTGTCGCCGAAGCGGATCTCGTCCGTGGCGACGGTGTCGTTCTCGTTGACGATCGGGAAGGCGCCCATCGCGAGCAGCTTGTCGAGGGTGCGGGAGGCGTTGCGGTGGTGGGCGCGGCGGCTCATGTCGTCGGAGGTCAGGAGCACCTGGCCGACGCGGACGCCGTAGCGGGCGAAGGAGGCGGTGTAGCGGGCGACCAGCAGGCCCTGGCCGACGCTGGCGGCGGCCTGCTGCCGGGCGAGGTCCTTGGGGCGGCGGCGCAGACCCAGCGGGGCGAGGCCGGCCGCGATGGCGCCGGAGGAGACCAGGACGATTTCACGCTCGCCGCCGCTGCGGACCTTGGCGAGCACGTCGACCAGCGCGTCCACGCGGTCCGCGTCCAGGCCGCCCGAGGCGGTGGTCAGCGAGGAGGACCCGACCTTGACGACGATCCTGCGGGCCTCGCCCGCGGCCTGCCTTGCCCCTGCCACGTCGCCGTCCGTCCCCTTGCGTCGATTCGGTCGCTCACCAGGAAATCTACGGGACGGGCGGACGGAGCGCGGCGCCGGTCCACGCTACGGACGGTGCCGCCCGCGTCACGGGACGGCAGTCACCCTTCTCCGGTCCCATCCCGCGACAGGAAGGCAATCTTCCGCTACGGTCCGACGGCACGACGGACGGCATCCGCCTCTACGCACCGACGACACGCGCGTGTCGTCGGGAGGTCGCCGCGCGTTAACCCGGGCGGCCGACCTGCGCCGACCCGACGCTCCTGGAGTGACCGCAGTGCCCCTACCTCTCCCCCGCCCACCGGCCCTGCTGAAGGGGCTGGTCACCATCGTCCTGGCCGCCGCGTTCGCCGCTCAGGCGATCGCGGCGCTGCTGCCCCACGTGCCGCTGCTGCTCGCCGCGACCACCGTCTCCCTGGCGACCGAGGCCGCCCTGTACCGGTGGCAGCGCGGGGTGCTGTCGCTGTTCGCCAAGTCGCACGCGGACATCACCGTGCGGCACGTCCTGCGGGACCTGTTGCTGGTCGTGGCCCTGCTACGGCTCGGCGAGCAGGACAGGGAGACGGTGTACGCCGCGCTCGTGGCCGGGCTGCTCGCCTTCTACGTGCTGCACTGCGCGATCCAGGCGGTCTCCGTCCTGGTGCGCCGGACCCGCACCCTGCCGGTGGTGACCCGGAACATCGACGCCTCGGCACTGCGGCTGTCCCCGGCCCCGCCCGTGCTGCTGCGCCGCCCCGGCCACCGGCTGCTGGTGTTCGGCCTGCCGGCGACGGCCGGGCTGCTGGCCGCCGCGCCGGGCGACGAGCCGGTGTACGCGGCCGCGGGCATCGCGCTCTCCCTCGCGCTCGCGCTGACCGGCCTCGGCGCGCTGCTGTTCCGGCTGCTGCCGGGACGCCGCCCGGCCGGCGAGCAGGAGGTGCTCGACTGGTTCGACGCGTGGCTGGCGGAGTACCGGCCGACCGTGGGCCTGTACTTCTCCGGCGGTGCCTCCTCGGCCTATCAGGCGAACATGTGGCTGGAGCCGCTCGCGGGGCTCGACGGGAGGCCGGTCATCGTGCTGCGCGAGCGGTTCATGGTGCAGAAGATCGCGGCGACGGACATCCCGATCGTGTGCCTGCCGAAGGTGTCCACGCTGATGCGGCTGGAGCACTCCACGCTCCAGGTCCTGATCCACCCGTCGAACTCCGGCAAGACCTCCCAGGTGCTGCGTATCCCCACGATCAGGCACACCTTCGTCAACCACGGCGAGAGCGACAAGCTGTCCTCCTGCAACCCGTACGCGAAGGCGTACGACGAGGTCTGGGTGGCCGGGCCCGCCGCCCGCGAGCGGTACGCGCTGGCCGAGGTGGGCGTCGAGGACAAGGACGTGGTGGAGACCGGCCGTCCGCAGCTGGACGCCGTACGGCCGTACGCCGGTCCGCCGACGGGGACGTACACGACCGTGCTGTACGCGCCGACCTGGGAGGGCTGGGACGGCAACCCCGGCAACACGTCGGTGATCGCGGCCGGGGAGAACCTGGTGCGGGCGCTGCTCGCGGACCCGGGCGTGCGGCTGCTGTACAAGCCGCATCCGCTGACGGGGTCGGTGGACCCGCGCGCGGGCGCGGCCGATCTGCGCATCCGGGAGCTGATCCGGGCGGCCAACCGGGAGCGGACGGGGACGCGTCGCCCCACGGGCAGTGCCGGACTCGCCCGTCTCACCGCGGAACTGGACCGGCTCACCACGGCCGTCTTCCGGGCCGGGGCCGACACGGTGGAGCGGATGCGGGTGCAGTCGGCGCCGGAGCCGGGCCGGGCGGAGGCGGTGGCACGGGCGACGGCGGCCTGGGATGAGGCGTACTGGGCCTCGCTGCCGGAGGGCGAACACCAGATCATCACGGACGCCCGGCCCGCGCTGTACTCCTGCTTCAACGTGGCCGACCTGCTGATCAGTGACGTGTCGAGCGTGATCAGCGATTTTCTGGCGAGCGAGAAGCCGTACGCGGTGGCGAACACCTGCGGGCTGCCCGAAGAGGCCTTCCGTACGGCGTTCCCGACGGTGGCGGCGGCGACCGTGCTGACGCCGGACGCGGCCGGGGTGCCGGAGCTGCTGGAGACGGTCCGGCACCCGGAGAAGGACGACCTGGCCGAGGCACGTGCCGCGTTGAAGCTGCGCCTGCTGGGCCCGGCCGAGCCACCGTCGCAGGAGCGCTTCAACGCGGCCGTACAGGCACTGTGCGCGCAGGCCCGGGCCCACCGGGCACGGGTGGCGGAGCGCCTGACGGCGGAACTGCCCGGCCAGCGCACGGAGCCGGCGGGCGACGGGGCGGGCCTGCCGACGGCCGCACCGCGCTAGCGGACAGCACGACGAACCGACCGAGGAACAACCGCGGGGCCGTGGGCGACCGCCCCACCGGCCCCGCGCCCGCGTTCACGCCGCCGGCCGCACCTCACGCGAGGTCAGCACTCGCCGCGCCTTGCGCACCGCCCGGCGTACGAACGTGTCGACGCCGCCCTCGCGGTACCCCGGGAAGGCGCGGGCCTCGCGCGGCTCGGCGAGGTACACCGAGTCGGGGATGCCCGCGGCGCGGTCGCGGAAGTGCGGATAGGCCAGGTAGACGCGGCGGCCCTTCTTCTCCAGGAGGGCGGCCGCCTGCTTCTTGGCCTTGACGAACTTGACGACGTCCAGCAGCAGTTCGGGACGCTGCTCGGCGACCAGATGCAGCCGCAGCCGCTCGTGGACCTTGAGGCGCTGGGCGACGCCCTCGGTCCAGTACGCGTCCATCAGCGGCTTGGCCAGCTCGAACTTGTGCCGGCGTATCTCCTCGCTGTCCGTCAGGTACTTGGGCCCGAACTGCGGCAGCAGCGTGACGAGGAACGGCCGGACCATCAGCTGGTCGCGCCGGCCGCCCGCGGGGACGTGCTCGGCGATGAGGTTCATCAGGGCCCGCGCGGAGTCGAAGCGCAGCGTGTAGCTGCCGCTCTTGGTCACGTGCTTGCCGTCGTCTCGGCCCACCAGGTAGTAGCAGGTGGGGTCGGCGACCACGGAGACGCCGTCCGCCCGCAGGTACGCCTCCATCGTGAACAGCGCGTCCTCGCCGGTGAACAGGGACTCGTCGAACCGCATGCCGTGCCGGTCGAGCAGCTCGCGGCGGAACAGCTTCTGCGCGCTGAGCGTGAACTTGATGTTGGACGAGAAGACGTCCGTGCGCTCCACCGTCTTGCCCCACATGGACTTCGGCGCCGTGCGGTTGACGCCCTCGACCTTGCCGAGGACGACGTCCGTCCCGGCGCGGTCGGCCATACCGACCATCCGCTCCAGGGCCTCGGGGCCCAGCCGGTCGTCGGCGTCGAGGAAGAAGACGTAACGCCCGGTCGCCTTGCCCAGACCGACGTTGCGCGGGCCGCTGGGGCCGCCGGAGTTCTCCTGCCGGATCACCAGGACGTGCATGGGAGCGCGCTCGGCGAACTCCTCCAGGTACTCACCCGTGCCGTCCGTCGATCCGTCGTCCACGGCGATGACCTCGATCCGCTCCGGATCGATTGTCTGTGCCTCGATGGACGAGAGGCACTCGATCAGGTACGGCATCGCTTCGTACGCCCCGATGATCACGCTCACATCAGGCTGCGCAACGGTCACGTTTCCCCCTAGTCAATGGGATATTCCCCCCGTATCGCCTCATTCGCTACTTGGTAGACGAGTGATCGAGACAAGCGGTTGCCTCAAACGCGCGTATTAGTGGGGCACATCACATAGAGAGCCGACAGGAAGCGGGAACGAGAAAGAGTTCGGCCCCCGAGGAACGTTCCTCGGGGGCCGAACTCTGAAGCGGGCGGCTCAGCCCGTACTGACGCCGTCCGTGTCACCGGCGGAGGACACCCGCTGCCCGGGCACGGCGTTCGCCAGTTCCGCATCGGCGGGGGCGGCCGCGATCCGTGACTCCTGGCCGACGTTGCGCGTCTCGGCCTTGATCGCGAGGTTCGAGACGGCGGTGTTGAACTGGTCGATGGAGGCCGGCTCGTCCGGGCCCAGCAGGTACTGCTTGAGCTCCTTGCGGTCCTCGGCCAGCGGATCGGCGGCCGGGTCGCGCACCGCGCCGAGCAGCTCGCCCAGCTCGGCCGCGCTGTTGGACAGGATCACCGCGGCACGCACCGCCGTGTTGTTCCGCTTGAACTCCTCGGCACCCAGCTCCGCGGAGTCGGTGACCGCGTACGGCTTGCCGCTCGCGATGAAGTCGGAGACCACGCTTGAGATGTCGGAGACCATCGCGTCCGAGACGTTGAAGCAGTCGTACAGCCGCGGCTCGGCGCCGGTGATGACGCGGTGCTCCCAGCTGGGGAAGGAGCGCCAGTAGGCGTCGTTCCACTCGGCGCGCAGCCGGGCGACCTCCTCGTGCCGGGCGACGTCGACCTGCCCGTCACGGGTGGCCTCGGCCTCGTCGCGACCCTTGTCGCCGCCGGTGCCGACCAGCTGGGCGATCCGGGCCTCGATCCGGGCCAGCTCGGTCTTGGCCTGTGCCTGGGCAGCGCTGTCGGTGACGAAGCGCGAGTCGGCGGCCCGCTCGGCGGCGGCCTTCTGCACCAGGGCGGTGATGCGCTGGTGGGCGGCCTTGGCCTCCTTGCTGCGCGTGCCGGTGAACGGGTGCGGCTTGTACAGGACGCGGACCGGCGGGTCGGCCGTGATCAGCCTGCGCACGATGTTCTCGCCGGCCAGCAGGATCGAGGTGTTGCCGGGGTTGTCGTCCCAGCCCTCCCAGGTGGGGGCGTACAGGACGGTCGGGATGCGTCCCTCGGGGACGCCCTGCCAGGTCTGGATCGGGGCCAGCTGCGGGCGGCCGACCTCGACGATGTCCTCGTCGCGGACACCGACGTCGGCGATGGCGTAGCGGTCGCGGCCCGCGCGGCCGGCCGTCCACACCTCGTCGTAGACCTTGCTGAACGGGTTGACGCTGGCGAGCTTGTCGCTGTCGCCGTGGCCGATGAAGACGTGCTTCATGGTGGGCACGCGCAGCATGTGGATGTTCTTGCCGACGTTCGCCGCGTAGAGCGCGACCCGCACCGTGGACAGGTCCATGTTCATCAGGTGCACCCCTCCGGGCACGCAGATGACGGGGACCGTGGTCGGCGCCAGGTTGTTGAGGATGGCCCGCTCACGCAGGATGATCAGCGGCTTGGAGTCCAGGTTCTCCATGGTGTCCAGCCACATGTTGACCTGGTACGCGGAGTCCTTCGAACCGGAGAAGTACAGGACCGTCTCCGGCTTGTACTCGCTCAGCCAGTCGTCGACGGCGGCCAGCACCTTCTCGGCGTTCGGCGGGATCTTCCGGCCGCGCACGTACGGCATGAGCGCCAGGACGTACAGGGAGGCGGCCGCCACCGTGATGCCGATGCCGACGAAGCCGACGAGGGCCGACATCACCTGCGCGGCGAGCAGGATGCCGGCGACCGCGAAGAGGTCGAGGTGCAGCATCTTCTCGGCGGAGCGGTGCAGCAGCCGGCGCGGCGGGGCGTCCGGGATGCGGATGCGGGACTTCAGGTCGACGTTGCGGGTGGCGACCGGCATGCGGCGGCGGTTGCGGATGAGCTGGACCAGCGCGCCGTGCGGGGCCTGGAGACCGTAGAAGGCGATGAAGCAGGCGATCGCCCCGTAGTAGATCAGGTTGTCCGCGAGGGACAGCCGGGCCAGCAGCAGGACGAGCAGCAGCTGCCGGATCAGGAAGCGGATCGACAGACCGGCCCGGACCTTGCCGAGGCGGTTGATCAGGTAGCTGCCCTTGCGGTGCAGATAGTGGTCCGCCAGGTACGTCACGGCGGCCGCTGCCGCGAAGGCGGGGACGCTCGGGACGAGCGCGGCCAGCATGAGGGCGGGGAAGCCCGCCACCATGAGGACCGCCGCGGCCAGCTCGGCCGCACTGCCCACCCGGGCGACGCGAATAGCGGTGGATATCACGGAGAAACCTGCTCTTGGGAGGGGTGTGCCGGTCTTGGTTCGAGAATGCGGCTGGTCTGTGAATATTCGCGGGACGGGATGGATTCAGGCCCCTGCGAACACCCCTGTTGACGAACCGCGTTAACAGGAGGGCGCAGAGGCCTGAATTACTGAAGTCTATGTGGCGCCAATTATTACACGCCGTCCTGCCGGTCCAGCACCGAGGCCAGCGCCTGCTCGAAGCCGGAGGCGCGGGCCGCACCGGCGGTCGGGTCCTGCTGGCGGACGTCGATGACGTGGCCGGTCAGCTCGGACAGCAGCACGTCGAGCGAGGTGCGGGCCACGGCCTCGGAGGACAGCAGCGAGGCCGGCTCCTGGCCGAAGGCCTTGGTGCGCATCGGGGTGGCGGTGCGCTCGGGGTTGATGCAGTTGACGCGGACGCCGTCGCCGGCCCACTCGTCGGACAAAGCCTGGGTGAGGTTCACCATGGCGGCCTTGGTCGAGGAGTACAGGCTGTACTCGGCGCGACCCCGGGTGTAGCTGCTGGAGGTGTACAGCAGCAACTGGCCCTTGGTCTCGGACAGGTACTTGTACGAAGAACGGGCGATCTGCACCGGGGCCAGGTAGTTGACCTTCAGCGCCTCCTCGATGGTGGCGTTGTCGGTCTCGGCGAGCTTGCCGATGCGCAGCACGCCGGCGGTGTTGACCACGTAGTCGATGCGGCCGGTCTCGGCGTACGCCTTGGACAGGGCGTCGTCGACCTCCTCCGGGTTCTCCACGTGGGTGCCGGTGGTGGAGCGGCCCAGCGCGTAGACCTTGGCGCCGTAGGACTCGGCGAGCTCGGCGATGTCCTTGCCGATGCCGTAGGAGCCGCCGAAGACGACGACCGTCTTGCCGGTCAGCAGCTCGCGGTAGGCCTCCTCGGAGACCTGCTCGGGCGCGGCCGTGGAGGCGAGCTGGAAGAGCTTGTCGGCGATGAAGACGTCGACGGGCTGGGTGACCTTCATGTTGTACTCGTCACCCGCGACGACGTGGATCGGCACGTCCGGCAGGTACTTGAGCACCACGGAGCAGTCGTCGGTGGCCTGGAAGTTGGGGTCGCCGGCGGCGACCTCGTAGGCCCGCCTGATCGTGGACAGCTTGAAGGCCTGCGGGGTCTGGCCGCGGCGCAGCCGGGAGCGGTCCGGGATCTCGGTGATGAACTCGCCGTCCTCGCCGTGCGTGCGCGTGACGATGATGGTGTCGGCTGAGGGGATGGCCACGTCGACGGCCTGGTAGCGCTCCAGCGCGGCGACGCAGTCGTCGATGACGCGCTGCGACAGCAGGGGGCGCACGGCGTCGTGGAAGAGGACGTTGGCGTCCTCGCCCTCGGCCAGGCCCTCGCCCAGCGCGGCGATGGCGCGCTCGGTGGTCTCGTTCCGCGTCGAGCCGCCCTCGATGATCTTCGAGACCTTCTTGAATCCGGCCTTCGCGACAATCTTCTCAATGTCGGGCACATAGCCCGGCGCCATCAGCACGATGATGTCGTCGATCGAGTCGGCGTTCTCGAAGGTGGTCAGGGTGTGCTCGATGACTGCCTTGCCGGCGATCTTCAGCAGCTGCTTGGGGATCGACAGACCCACGCGCTGACCGGTGCCACCGGCCAGGATCACTGCGGTGGTACGGGGCTTGGCTATGTGCTGGGACACAGGTGACCTACCTTGGGGCGACAGGGAACTTGGAAATGGTCCCACTTGTGGTTACCGCAGTGCAAGGTGAGCGACCTCTGCCGCATATGTGCGCGCAACCTGTCATTCACCTCCCACTCCTGGTGATTGGTGAGACGGTTCCGCGACCCTCGGGTAAATGCGCTGTGAGTAACTCCACAGATGCTCAGCGACGTCGGAGCCGCCTGAGACAGCGGTGACCGAGGACCTTCACGAGTTCCTTGGACGATGTCTGCTGCACGGTACGCGCTTTGGCGGTGCCCCACCGATCCGGCCGCTCACGGCGGCGGGCTGCGCGGCCGTGGTGTGCGGATCTTCACGTCCCGGGGCGCGGGGCTGCACGCGTTCTTCATGTGCCTGACCGCGAATACGGCTTGCCCGGCAGCTCATTGCCGCGGAATTCCCGGTCAAGATTCCGCAGCATTTCGGTCTCGGCGAGAGCAATACGCCGGAAGCCGGGTCGGACTTCTCACACGGTTCACCCGTCCCGCACGACGAAGAGCCCGGGACTCCGAGGAGTCCCGGGCTCACGCGTGCGTCAGGGGTCGGGTCAGACGACCTCGACTCCCGGGCGGCCCGCCTCGACCCGCAGCTTGGCCAGCGTGCTCGGCGTCGACGTCGGCTGCCGCACGGTGTCGACCACCCTCACCTGCGCGTCGATGCCGTCGCGGCGGACGTCGAAGAGGTGGTAGCCGCGGTGGGCGTCGAGCAGCTTCCAGTGCGGGTTGTCCGGGCGCCGCGGGTCCCACTCCCTGCGGAAGGCCGCCTGGTCCTGGTCGCCGTTGCTGGAGATGGAGGTGCCGACGAACTCGGCGCCGACAACCGTCGAGTCCGGATCGGCGTAGTCCTCCTTGAGGTCGCTGATCATCGTCAGATGCCGGTCACCGGAGAGCACGACGGGGTTGCGGACCTGCTTGAACTCCTTCAGGAACCGGTTGCGCTCGGCCTGGTAGCCGTCCCAGGCGTCGTAGAACCAGAGCTTGCCCTCGCCGACCTTGAGGTCCGTCTCGGCCATCATGATCTGCGAGGCGATCAGGTTCCAGCGGGCCGGCGAGTCCTGAAGCCCGTTCAGCAGCCACTGCTTCTGCCGCGCGCCCAGCATGGTCAGGGACGGGTCCTGGGCACCGGCCTGGCTCTTGGCCTGGTCGCTGCGGTACTGCCGGGTGTCCAGGACGTTCAGGCGGGCCAGCCGGCCGAACTCCAGGCGGCGGTACATCCGGATGTGCGGTCCGTTCGGGACGGCGGTCGCACGGACCGGCATGTGCTCGTAGAACGCCTGGTAGGCCGCGGTCAGCCGGGCCACGAACGCGTCGTGCGGCTGCTTGTCCGGATCCTGCGGGATCTCGCCGGCGAAGTCGTTGTCCACCTCGTGGTCGTCGAAGCTCACCACGAAGGGCGCGTTCGCGTGCATGTCCGCGAGGTCGGCGTCGGTGCGGTACTGGGCGTACCGGTTGCGGTACTGGGCGAGGCTGAACGGCTCACCGGTCCCCTCGTGGCGTCGTACGCCCGTCGCCGACGGCGTGGACTCGTAGATGTAGTCGCCGACGAACACCACGACGTCCGGGTCCTGGTCGAGCATGTCGGCGTACGGCGTGAAATAGCCGTGCTGCCAGTTCTGGCAGGAGGCCAGCGCCATACGCAGGGAGCCGCCGGAGCTGTAGGGGTGGGGCGCGGTACGGGTGCGGCCGACGGGCGAGAGCTGCCCGCTGGTGCGGAAGCGGTACCAGTACCTGCGGTCCGGGCGCAGCCCGCGTACGTCCACGTGAACGCTGTGCCCGTACTCGGGCCGGGCCTGGGCGGTGCCCCGGCGGACGACCTTTCTGAACCGCTGGTCCTCCGCGAGCTGCCACTCCACCGGCACCACCCGGTCGGGCATGCCTCCGCCGTTCAGCGGGTCCGGGGCGAGCCGGGTCCACAGCACGATGCCGTCCGGCAGCGGATCCCCGGAGGCGACACCGAGGCTGAACACGCCGTCGGGCAGCGGTGTCTCGGCCCCGCGGGCGGTGGCCGGAAGCCACAGCTGGGCGGAGGCCGCGGCACCGAGGACCGCGGCACCGGCGGTCAGAAAGCGGCGTCGGTCGGGGGATACTGCTCCGGTCATCGGCTGACTCCCTTACCTCGCTGGCCACTTGGACACTGGGAAGCTTCACGCTCGCAGGCGGTCCGCCCGCTGAACGCCGGGGTTCACGTACATGACAACTAAGCAGCCAAAGGGAGACCCGCCACCAGCGCTGGAACAAGCCGTTGCCGGGGCGGGTCTGACAGGTGATCAGTCAGCGAAGACGGTGCCGAGCCGGGCCTGGGTGGCGGTGGTGCCGAGGAGCGTGTTGCCAAAGGTCGTGGTGGCGCCGGGGCTCACGACGGTTGCCGGGGCGGACCTGAAGTACCACACGGACCCGGCGTTGCCGTTCTCCCCCGGCGCGCCCGCCGCCAGGTCGGCCAGGCCGTCGTGGTCGGCGTCGGCGAGGTGGACGGCCCTGCCGAAGGCGTCGTTCTTCTCGGGGGTGCCCGGCACGTCGGGCGTGTTCTGCGTGACCACCTGGGCGCCGGTGCCGGTGAGCCCGCGCGCGGTGCCGGGCAACACGACGACGGCTCCCGCGTCGGCCACACCGCCCAGGTCCTCACCGGGCAGCCCGGTCGCCACGTCCGGGTATCCGTCGCCGTTGACGTCGGCGACCCGGACGTCGGTACCGAAGCCGTCGCCCGCCTCGGCGCTCCCGGGCACGCCGGGGCCGTCCTGGTTGAGGAACCTGGCCTTCACACCGTCGGGCCCGGCCGGGCCGCCCGGGATCCAGGTGACCCGGCCGCCCTTGGCGACGGGGGTGTCGAGGTCGCTGTCGTACCCGTCGACGGCCCGGCCGACCACAATGTCGTCGTAGCCGTCCCGGTCGACGTCCCCGATGTCGAGGTTCTCGCCGCCCTGGAGCCGGTAGCCGTCGCCGCCCCGCACGGTGGTGTACGGCGTGAGCCCCTGCTCGGTGCCCGGCCAGTACACGACCCGGCGGGCGTCGAACTCGTCGCCGTCGGTCCCGGTGGCGGCCACGTCCGTGACACCGTCGCCGTTGACGTCGCCGGTGGCCAGGTCGAGGACGCGGCTGTCGAACTCGTCCGTCACGAGCTGCTCGCCGTGGGCCGTGGAGCCGTCCCGGGCGAACGGGCCTTTCAGCACGCGCAGGTTGCACTGGTCCTGCACGGTCACCAGGTCCTCGGCGCCGTCGCCGTCGACGTCCCCGACGGTCAGGCGCCCCTGGCGGCCGAGCCGGTCGTAGGTCTTCCCGGTGGCCAGGACGGCCCCGCCGGACAGGCCCTTCGTACCGCCCCACAGGACCTCGACCAGCCCGGACTCCGCACCGCCGTCGGCCGTGTCCTCGCTTCCCACGCCGACCACCAGGTCCGCGTACCCGTCGCGGTCGAGGTCGGCGGTGGTGAGCGCGCTGCCGAACGCGTCGTCCGTCTCGGGGCTGCCGGGCACGCCGGCCGTGCTCTGGCTGAACACCTGCCTCTTCGTCGCGTCCAGCCCGTTCCGCGAGCCGTAGACCACGGCGACGTATCCGGCGCCCTTCTTCCCGCCGACGGTCGCGGCCGGGGCGGCCACGGCGAGGTCGGAGTAGCCGTCGCCGTTGAAGTCGTCGTGGAGCCTCGCCGCGCCGGCCGGGGTCGTGGGGGCCGCGTCGGCGGCCTGTGCGGCCACCGGGGCGGTGACGGCCGCGACGACCGCCGCCACTGCGGCTCCTCGGCCGATCCTGCGCTTGCTCATGGACTGGGACACGGGAACTCCGATGAGTCGCTGGGCAGTTGCGGTGCGACGAGGAACAAGATCCTCATGCACGCCGCCCACTACGACTCACCGAAGAACGACTCGGTTGCCTTGAAGTTTGTTGCGGATCTGCTTGCCGTTAACTCAGGACGCTCAGAACGGCTCGAAGTCGTCGAACTCCCGCTGCGCCTCGTCCCGCTCGGCCTGCCGGTCCCTGCGGCGCTGCGCGGCCGGCCGCGCCTCCTCCAACCGGTGGTCCTCACCGCGTCGGCCGAGCATCTCGGCCCCGGCCATCACGGACGGCTCCCAGTCGAAGACCACGGCGTTCTCCTCGGGACCGATGGCGACACCGTCGCCGCCCCGGGCGCCCGCCTTCATCAGCTCTTCCTCGACCCCGAGCCGGTTGAGCCGGTCCGCCAGGTAGCCGACCGCCTCGTCGTTGTTGAAGTCGGTCTGGCGCACCCAGCGCTCGGGCTTTTCCCCGCGCACCCGGAACAGCCCGTCCGCATCGCGCGTCACCGTGAAACCGGTGTCGTCGACGGCCTTCGGCCGGATCACGATCCGCGTGGCCTCCTCCTTCGGCTTCGCCGCCCGCGCCTTCGCCACGAGCTCCGCGATCGCGTACGACAGCTCCTTCAGCCCCATGTGTGCCACGGCCGACACCTCGAACACGCGGTACCCGCGCGCCTCCAGGTCGGGCCGCACCATCTCGGCCAGGCCCTTGCCGTCCGGTACGTCGATCTTGTTCAGGACGACGATCCGCGGGCGGTTGTCCAGGCCGCCGTACTGCCGCAGCTCCTCCTCGATGGCGTCGAGGTCGGAGACCGGGTCGCGGTCCGACTCCAGGGTGGCGGCATCCAGGACGTGCACGAGCACACTGCACCGCTCCACGTGCCGCAGGAACTCCAGGCCCAGGCCCTTGCCCTGGCTGGCTCCCGGGATCAGACCGGGCACGTCGGCGATCGTGTACACCGTCGAGCCGGCCGTGACGACACCGAGGTTCGGCACGAGCGTGGTGAACGGGTAGTCGGCGATCTTCGGCTTGGCCGCGCTCAGCACCGAGATCAGGGACGACTTGCCGGCGCTCGGATACCCGACGAGCGCCACGTCGGCGACCGTCTTCAGCTCCAGGACGATTTCCCGCACGTCTCCCGGCTCGCCGAGCAGCGCGAACCCGGGCGCCTTGCGGCGCGCGGACGCCAGCGCCGCGTTGCCGAGCCCGCCCCGGCCGCCCTGCGCGGCGACGAACGACGTGCCGTGCCCGACGAGGTCGGCGAGGACGTTGCCCGCCTTGTCGAGCACCACCGTGCCGTCCGGCACCGGCAGGACGAGGTCCTGCCCGTCCTTGCCGAAGCGGTTGCCGCCCTCGCCGGGCTTGCCGTTGGTGGCCTTGCGGTGCGGGGAGTGGTGGTAGTCGAGGAGCGTGGTGACGGACTGGTCGACGGTGAGGATCACGTCCCCGCCGCGCCCGCCGTTGCCGCCGTCGGGCCCGCCCAGCGGCTTGAACTTCTCGCGGTGGACGGAGGCACAGCCGTGACCTCCGCTACCCGCGGCGACATGCAGCTCGACGCGGTCCACGAAGGTGGTCATGGTGGGTGCCTCCAGTGATGTACGGCCGTTGTGTACGGGTTGTACGGGGTTGTTCTCTGCGTAACACGCGAAAGGCGGACCCGCTTCCCGTGAGGGAAGTGAGGTCCGCCTCGCGAAAGCTTCCGGTCAGGCGACCGGAACGATGTTCACGACCTTGCGGCCACGGTGGGTGCCGAACTGCACCGAACCGGCCTGGAGGGCGAACAGCGTGTCGTCGCCGCCACGGCCGACGCCGGCGCCCGGGTGGAAGTGGGTGCCGCGCTGACGGACCAGGATCTCACCCGCGCTGACGACCTGACCGCCGAAGCGCTTCACGCCGAGCCGCTGGGCGTTGGAGTCGCGACCGTTCCGGGTGGACGATGCGCCCTTCTTGTGTGCCATTTCTCCTCAGTCCCTTACTTCGCAGCCGTGGGGATCTCAGTGACCTTGATCGCCGTGTACTGCTGGCGGTGGCCCTGGCGACGGCGGTAACCGGTCTTGTTCTTGTAGCGCAGAATGTCGATCTTCTGGCCCTTGTGGTGGTCCACGACCTCGGCCTGGACCTTGATGCCGGCCAGCACCCACGGGTCGCTGGTCACGGCGTCGCCGTCGACAACGAGCAGGGTCGAGAGCTCGACCGTGTCGCCAACCTGGGCAGTGGAAATCTTGTCAACCTCAACGATGTCACCGACAGCAACCTTGTGCTGGCGGCCACCGCTGCGCACGATGGCGTACACGCGGACTCACTCTCTCGCTCGGGAAACGGCACCCCCGCAGGCCAGCCGCCCGACACAACGAGCGGCCTCTCCTGGGCGCCCGGCGCCCGGAGGATGAGGTTTACGGGGATGTGACGCGTCATTCGACACGCCGACGGTCAAGGTTACGGGGCCGCGGCCGAGGGGGTCAAACCGAGCCGGGCCCGCCGCCTGTGCGACCGGTCACGCCGGTCGCGTCCGCCGGGGCGTACGCGTGGTTCGCGAACGCCCCGGCGGACGTCGAGGCGGGTCAGTCCTCGTCGGTGGAGGCCGAGACGGAGGAGCGGGACTGCTCCGCCGCCACGGTCTTCTTCGACGTGGTCTTCTTGGCGGCGGTCTTGGTGGTCTTCGCCGCCTTCTTCGCCGTCGTCTTCTTGGCCGCGGTCTTCTTCGCCGCGGTCTTCTTGGTGGCGGCCTTCTTCGCCGTGGCCTTCTTGGCCGTCTTGCGGGCCGTCTTCTTGGCCGGGGCCGACTCCTCGGCGGGCTCGGCGGCCTCGCCCGCCTCGTCGGCAGGGGCACCGGCTTCCGCCGGTTCCACCGACGCCGCCGGCTCCTCCGCGGCGGCCGACGGGACGACCACGACGGCCTCTTCCGCGGACGCGGTGGCCACGGTGGGCTTGCGCACGGCCCGGCGCCGCGGACGGGCCGGGGCGGCGCTCTCGGCGGGAGCCTCGGTAACCGCCTCGGCAGCCGCGGGCTGTTCGGCCTGCTCGGGCGTCCGCGTGGCCTCGGACGCGGCGGGCACGGTCTCGGAAACCGTCACCACGGCCGCCTCCGCCCCCGCCGGAGAACCGGCCGGCGCGGACACCTTGCGCGTCGCCCGCCGACGGCCACGGCCCTTGGGCGCGGCCTCCTCGGCGACCGGGGCCTCGACGACCGGGTCCTCCACGGCCATCGGCTCGGCATGTGCCTCGGCGGCCGCCTCCGGCTGCACCGGGCGGGCGACCTCATCGGCGGCGGTCACGTCCTGAGCCGTCGGCACCACGGCCTCGGCCTGCTGGGACTTCCCGTCCTGCCTGGCTTTCGGCTCCGCCGTCTCACCGCGCGGCGCACCCGCCGGAGCCGACGCCCGCCGGCTTGCCCGGCGTCGCGTCCGTCCGCGCGTGGCCGCGGCCTCCGCCTCGGCGGCGCTGCTGTACAGCTCCTCGTCGGGCTCGAAGACCGGCTCGGGCAGCGCGATCGGCTCGGCGATCTCGGCACCGACCTCGGCCTCGGTCTCCGCCTCCTCCTCGACGGTCTCCACGGTCTCGACGGCGGCCTCGTGCACGTGCGGCTGCTCGGCGGCACCGGCGCGCGCACGCTTCTTGCGCTTGCCGCCGCCTCCGCCGGAGGTGGTCGGCTGCTCCATGTGCACGATGACACCGCGCCCGTTGCAGTGGACGCAGGTCTCGGAGAAGGACTCCAGGAGTCCCTGCCCGACCCGCTTGCGGGTCATCTGCACGAGCCCCAGCGAGGTCACCTCGGCCACCTGGTGCTTCGTACGGTCCCGGCCCAGGCATTCGAGCAGTCGCCGCAGCACCAGGTCGCGGTTGGACTCCAGCACCATGTCGATGAAGTCGATGACGATGATGCCGCCGAGGTCGCGCAGCCGCAGCTGGCGCACGATCTCCTCGGCAGCCTCCAGGTTGTTCCTGGTGACGGTCTCCTCGAGGTTGCCGCCCTGGCCGGTGAACTTGCCGGTGTTGACGTCGACGACGACCATCGCCTCGGTCCGGTCGATCACCAGCGAACCACCGCTCGGCAGCCACACCTTGCGGTCCAGCGCCTTGGCGAGCTGCTCGTCGATCCGGTACGTGGCGAAGACGTCGACCTCGGAGGTCCACTTCTGGAGCCGCTCGGCGAGGTCCGGCGCGACGTGCGAGACGTACCCGTGGATGGTCTCCCACGCGTCGCTTCCGCTGACGACGACCTTGGAGAAGTCCTCGTTGAAGATGTCGCGCACGACCCGGACGGTCATGTCCGGCTCGCCGTACAGCAGCGTCGGGGCGTTGCCGTTCTTGGCCTTCTTCTGGATGTCCTCCCACTGCTGCTGGAGCCTCTCGACGTCCCGGCGCAGCTCTTCCTCGCTCGCGCCCTCGGCGGCGGTGCGCACGATGACGCCCGCGTCCTCGGGGACGATCTTCTTGAGGATCGTCTTCAGCCGGGCCCGCTCGGTGTCGGGCAGCTTGCGGCTGATGCCGGTCATGGAGCCCTCGGGCACGTACACGAGGTAACGCCCGGGGAGGGAGACCTGGCTGGTCAGGCGGGCGCCCTTGTGCCCGATGGGGTCCTTCGTCACCTGGACGAGCACGGACTGCCCGGACTTCAGGGCGGACTCGATGCGCCGCGGCCCGTTGGCCATGCCGAGCGCCTCGAAGTTGACCTCGCCGGCGTACAGCACGGCGTTGCGGCCCTTGCCGATGTCGATGAAGGCGGCCTCCATCGACGGCAGCACGTTCTGAACCTTGCCGAGGTAGACGTTGCCGACGTACGAGGTCGACTGCTCCTTGTTGACGTAGTGCTCGACGAGCACGCCGTCCTCCAGGACGCCGATCTGCGTACGGTCCCCGTGCTGGCGGACGACCATCACGCGGTCGACGGCCTCGCGCCGGGCCAGGAACTCGGCCTCGGTGATGATCGGCACACGCCGACGGCCCTGCTCGCGGCCCTCCCGGCGGCGCTGCTTCTTGGCCTCCAGACGGGTCGAGCCCTTGATGGACTGCACCTCGTCGGACGGCTCGGCCTTGGGGCGGGGCTCACGGACCTTGACGACCGTGCGCTCCGGGTCGTCCTCGGAGGGCTCGGCGGCGTCGGCCGCCGTGTCACCGGCACGACGACGGCGGCGACGGCGCCGGCGGCTGCTGGTGGAGCCTCCCCCACCGCCCGACTCGTCACGGTCGGCGGCCTCGTCGGACTCCTCGTGGTCCTCCTCGGACTGCTCCGCGGTGTCCTCGTCGTCCTGCGCGACGGTGGCCTGCTCGGACTCGGCGTCCGTGCCCTCGCCGCCCTCTGCGTCGCTCTCGGCGGACTCACCACGCCGACGGCGGCGGCCGCCCCGGCGGCGGCGACGGCGCGAGCCGGGCCCCTCGGAGTCGTCCTGGTCCTCGCCCTCGGCGGACTCCTCGGGCTCCTCCGCCTCGTCGACGGCGCTCTCGGCGGCGGCACTCTCGGCAGCGGGGGCCTCGGTGGCCTGCGCCTCGGGCTCGTCTCCGGCACCCCGGCGACGACGCCGGCGGCGCGACCCGCCGGGCTGCTCCTCCCGCACCTCCGCCGGCGCGGACTCCTCCGCGTCCTCGGGTTCCTCGGCACCGACCGCCTCGGCGGCGGCTGCGGCAGCGGCCCGCTCCGGCGTCTGGAACTGGGGCTCGGTGAACACGGGCGCCTGGAACACGGCGACGGCGGGCCGCGCGGGCCGCGCCGACGTCTCGCTCTCCCCGGCAGCCGCGCCATCGGCGGCCTGCGCGGGCTTCGAGGCCCGGGAGCCCCGCGAGGGCTGCGCGGGCTCGGCGAAACCACTGGCGGCCCGGCGGACGACCCGGCGACGGCGCCGCGGAGCGGCCTCCTCGGCGGGCTCGGAAGCCCGGGCGGCGGCGTCGGCGGAGGCCTCGGCGGCAGCGGCCTCCGGGGCTCGGTCGGACTCAGCGGCAGGGGTATCGGTCACAGGTGCCTTCGCCTCCTCGGCGGGCGAGCCGGCGGGGGCCTCGACGGGCCCACCGGACACGGCGGCGGCCTCGGCAGGCGCGTCGGTCGTAGCGACGGAGCCGGACCGGCCCGCGTCGGCGGTTTCTTCCGCCGCTTCCGCCGCGGCAGGCACTGCGGTGGGCGCGGTCACCCGTCGTGTGGCACGCCGCCGGGCGCGGCGCGGAGCAGCCTCTTCGGCGGCCTCCGCGGTCTCGGCGCCGTCAGCGGTCCCACCGGCCGTGGCGGGCTCAGCGGCACTCGGTTCGGCCTGTGCGGCGGCAGCCGGCGCCGTCTCCACCGCCTCTGCCGGAGCCGCAGCAGGCGAGGTCACCGTGCGCGTCGCACGACGCCGGGTGCGCCGGGGAGCGGCGTCCTCGGACACCTCTGCGGCGGGGGCGGAGGCCTCGTCCTGCTCCGACGCCTCGGTGGCGGCCGGAGCACCAGCGGTCACCGGCACCACGGTCTCGGCGGCCTCCGCGGACTGCGGAGCCCCGGCGGGCGCGGCGGCACGGCGAACCACACGGCGCCGCTTGGGAGTGGCAGGCGCGGCCTCCTCGGCGCTCTCGGCAGCCTCGGAAGTCTCCTGCGCCGCCGCGACGGTCTCCTCGGCCTCGCCGGCCTCTACGGCGTCGGCCGCGAGGTCATCGGGCTCCGCGGCCGGTATGGCCGGCGCGACGGTTTCCACCGGAGCGTCGGAGGAGGCGCCGACGGGCGGACCCGCCGGTCGGGACGCGGCACGGCGCCGCCGGCGAGGCGGCAGGGTGTCGCTGGGAGTGTTCTGTTCGGAGTCCGTGGAGGACTCTGTGGGTTCGGTCGGTCCGAGCATGCGGGCTTTTCTCCCGTCAGGCTCCCGGGCGCCGCGCCTGGTCCGGCTGTGCCGGTGACGTCCGCGGCTCGCGTTGTGCGCGTCGCCGCCGTCCGGGGCGCGGGCGCCGCACGGGAGCTCTCTGTGTCCTGTCTCGCCGGTTCCGTACGCCGAATGCGTACGGCCTGGCGAAAGTCTTCTGGTCGGTGCGCTGCCCGACCCAGGTGGCTCCCGAGTCCGAGGGCGGCGCTACGACGTCCGTCCCTACGCGGAACCTTCCTTACGCCGACGCCGTCGCGGCGGCAGTCGGTTCGGCCGTTGAGTGGGCCTCCGCTGCCTCGCGGTCGGGCGCGAGCGGGTCGGTCACCGTGCCGGTCTCTTCATCGAACAGCCCCTGCGCCAGCCTGGTCACCGCTGCGGGGACCGGCGGCGCCAGGTCGGCCACGGCGCTAAGACCGGACAGGACGTCGTCGGGTCGTACGGCAGGCGTCACGTGCCGAACAACCAGCCGCAGTATCGCACAGGGCTGGTCGGTCGGCCTATCAGCCTGCGAACTGTGCGTTTCTGTGAGGTCGCGGATCTCCAGGCTCACGACTGCGGAGCGGGCGTCGAAGGTACGCACCCCGTTCTTGGCGAGGCGCTGGACCTCGACGGTCTCGGCCGCGTTGAAGGCGTCCGCCGCTCGGCGGGCGTCCTGCGGCGACACGCCGTCCAGCCGCAGCTCCCACACGGAAGCCGTCAGCCGGTCGGCGAGGCCCGGGGTGCGGGCCTCGACCGCCTCGACGATGTCGAGCCCGGGGGGCAGCGACTCGTCGAGAAGGATCCTGAGCTGCTCCGGGTCGCGCGCCTCGGTGAGCGCGATCTCCAGGTACTCCGCCTCACTGCCCGTGCCGGTGGGTGCGGCATTGGCGTACGACACCTTCGGGTGCGGTGTGAAGCCCGCCGAGTAGGCCATCGGCACCTCGGCACGGCGCAACGCACGCTCGAAGGCGCGCTGGAAGTCACGGTGGCTGGTGAACCGGAGGCGGCCGCGCTTGGTGTAGCGCAGTCGGATGCGCTGCACCGCGGGTGCGGGCGGCGGGCCTTCGGGCTGTCGCTTGCCCAGTGTCGTTCAGTCCTTCGTGAGAGCGGTCGTACTGCTACCAAGAGTACGTGCCTCGCGCCCGGAAGGTTCCCTCCGGTCGACCGGCTGCGGCTGCCTCGGCTCGCCGAAGAGCATCCGCCGGAAGTCGGCGCGTGCCTGACGCACGGACTCCCGGGCCGAGGTCAGCGCCTGCCGCGTGGTCCGTCCCACACTGCGGGCGGCCTCGGCGGCGGGCCGCAGGACGGCGTCCCGCACGACGTGCCCGACGGGCGTCAGCACGCTCCGGTACACCCACCGCACCGGCTCGACGAAGATCCACCGGAAGAGTGCCGCGAGGAACCGCCCCACCGCGAGCGAGATGTGCCCGGCGACGCGCCAGGCATGGCCGAGGGCGTCCCTGACCTCGCGCCCGATGACGGCGAGGACGCCTCCGACCGGGGCGAGGACCCAGCGCCAGAGGACGAGCGCGGGCAGGACGAGAAGGATCCGGGCGATCCAGTAGAGAGCCGTCCCGATGCCGGTGGCGATCGTGCTCACCAGCCACACCAGTCCCTTGCCGCACGAGACGATCGCCCGCCCGACGGGCGCGAGCACCCACGTGTACAGCCACACGACCGGTACGACGACCAGATACCGGACGAGCCACGCCACGACCGTGTACACGCCGGCCCCGACCGCTGCGAGCACGGCGCCGAGCCCCTTCAGCACCCACATCACGGCACGCCCGACCGGCGTGAGCAGGTACGAGTACACCCAGCCGACTACGGCGCCGACGCCCCTGGCGACCCATGTGGCGACCCGGGCGATCGCGTGTCCCACCGGCGTCAGCACGTACCCGTGGAGCCACACCAGAGGCACCACGAGGAGCATGTTCCCGAGCCACCCGAGCGCCTTGGCGACCGGCACGACGACATACCGCCACAGCCCCACGAACGGCCAGACGAACACCGCCCGCCCGAGCCACAGCAACGCCCGGCCCAGCGGCCGGAACAGCACGTCGTCGAGGAACCGCCCGGCCACGACGAGTGCGTCCCACACCATCCGCACGGGGACGATCAGCACGAGCACGACGATCCGCACGGGAATCCGGATGGCGACGGCGAGACATCCCTCGGGCCCCGCGTCAGGCACCGGCGGCGCGGACGGTTCGGGCACCCGTTTCCGCAGATCGACGCGCGTCTCGGAGCCCTCTGGGCCGGCTTTTCCAGATCCATACCGTCGTAGACGCCTCAACGCCCCGTCCGGATCCAGGACCGCACAGCCCCGCCCCGTTCTTCCGCGGATCCTCCACCTCGCGTCATGATCATAGGGCTGTCGCGCGCGCGACATGAGCGTGCGGCAGCCGGGGCGACTCCCGGAAGCCGCACCGCGCGTACGCGGGGATCGCCCGCGGGGTCGAGTGCACGGTCACCCGCTCCAGCCCGAGCTCCCGGGCCCCGTCCAGAACCGCCCGGATGAGCCGCCCGCCCAGCCCGCCGTCGCGCGCCCCGGGTACGACGTACACGCACTGGAGATCGCCGGAGGCCCGCCGCGGCGCCCGCGGCGTGGGTACCCGCTGCACCACCGCCAGCCAGGCCATACCGACGACCAGGTCGTCACGCACGACCACCATGCACCGGTGCGACCCGGCGTTGTCCCGGGCCCATTCGACGAAGTGCCCCACGAATTCCCCGCGATCGCCGAGGTCCTCGCCGCCGTTCTCGACGAGCCAGTCCCATCGAAGTGCGGCCACAGCCGCCAGTTCGCCGGACCGGGCCGGGCGAATACTGATGTTCTCCATCAGGGCATTGTCCGGTCGGCGGCCCCGTCCGCCTCCCAGCGCAGCAGATCCCCCGGCTGACATTCGAGTACCTCGCAGAGCGCGGCGAGTGTCGAGAAGCGGACCGCCTTGGCGCGGCCGTTCTTGAGGACCGCGAGGTTGGCCGGGGTGATGCCGACACGTTCCGCGAGTTCACCCACGGACATCTTCCGCTTGGCCAGCATCACGTCGATGTCGACGGCGATCGGCATCAGATGACCTCTTCCAGCTCGGCCTGCATCTCGGCCGCCTCGATGTCCCGTGCGACGGCCTGCGCGAGCAGCATCCGCAGCACCAGCACGACCAGCGCGACGCCCAGCACGGCCACGACGACCCCGCACAGCAGCAGCACCACCCCCGGAGCGACGGCCTCCCCCGGCGCGAGAACGACCGCGAGCGCGAAGAGCAGCAGGGCGGCCGCCACGAACGCGCCGATCACGATGTGCACGTACCGGAAGGCGGCGGTGGAGAACACCGTCCCGCGGCGCACCATCGTCACCAGCCGCCACACACAGACCACGACGACCTGGGCCGTCACGACACCCAGGATCGTGATCACGAGGAGCGGGGTGCGCAGGTATGCGTGATGCGCGTTGAGACCGTCCAGATCGGCGGCCAGCAGCGGCACCATCACCCCCTGCACGAACAACGACCCGGCGAGCAGCACCACGAGCACCACACGCAACGCGAGCACCGCCGACTTCCCCATCGCCCCTCCTTCGATCGAGCCACGATGGAAATCTATCGAGACTCGATAGGCGAGGCAAGTGGCCGTTCCGGGAGAGGCTCGCAGTGGGTTGGCGCGGCGGTTCCCCCAGCACACATTCTGAACTGGGGGAACCTGGCCGGGGCGGTCCCCCGGGGGAGTGTCACCGACCCGGCCTGTTCAGCGGGTCCCCCTCGGGGCCCGCCTCTCACACCTCGGTCTACCGCGCGTACGGCGCGACGGTGATCCGGTCGATCAGCGGCGCGTAACGGGAGCGGAGCAGCACCCCGGGGAAGGTGTCCGACGCGTAGGTGGTGCCGTCGAAGTTCGGCAGTTCCTCGGAGCGGAAACCGATCGTGTTCTTCCCCTTCTTCAGCTGGACCGGGATGGTCAGCTCCCAGAAGTTGTTCTCGTGGAAGCTGTGCGGGAAGCCGACCCGCAGCGACTCGCCGCCGTTGACGCTGATGTCGGCGTGACGGGCGAGCGGGTCCGGGTTGTAGTGGGTGGCTTCGGCCTGCTCGGGGTTGGAGTAGCGGACGCGCACCGCGTACAGGCCGGCCCGGTCGGCGTCGACGGTGAAGGTCGCGGTGTTGCCGTTGCCGGGGTCGCCGCCGATGCCGGTGATCGCCGTGCCGTCGGTGGCCAGCGAGAGCGGGGCCAGGGTGGCCGAGCCCGCGAGCTCGGCGTCGCCCGCCTCGTACGTGCGCGTCGGCAGCTCACCCTGGCTCGGCGTGACCGTCAGGCGGTCGATCAGGGTCGTGGCCGAACCTCCGGTCACCGTCACCTTGTTGACGCCGCCGGAGAGGGAGACCGCCACGCTGTTCCTGCCCTTGGCCAGGCGCATGACGTCGTGGTCGTTGACGGAGAGCCGGGCGTTCGCGCCGCCGAGGGTGTCGACCTTGAGGGTGGCCTCGCGGTCGGCGGGTGAATAAACCCAGAACGTGGCGGTCTGACCCTTGGCGAGTCGGGCCGCGCCCGACCCGGTGGCCGCCCGCTTCGGCAGGTCGTAGACGGGACGCGCCCCGCCTGCCAGCCAGGCCAGTTCACCCTCGTACACCTGGGTGCCGGCCGAAGCCTCCGGGAGGGAGAGGGTCAGGCGGTCGACGATGGCGTCGCCCTTGGTGGCGCCCTTGCCGTCGGCGCTCTTCGCGGCGAGCGTCAGGGTGTGCTTGCCCTTGGTGAGCTTCACCTTGGTGTCGGCGTGGTCCCACACCACCCACTTGTAGCCCAGCGGCAGGTACATCTCCTGCTCGCTGTCCGCCTTGCCGTCCACGCGCAGGAAGACGTTGGTCGGGCCCTGCTCCTTCACCTTGTCGAAGGTGTTGAGGGAGTTGGCGAAGACGCTCAGGTCGTAGGTGCCGTCCTCGGGCACGTCCACGGTGAAGTCGAGCGTGACGTCCGAGCCGGTGCGCAGGCCGCCCACGTCGTAGCCGCCGGAGGTGTAGAACTTCGACACGTCGCGGGGCGAGCCCTCCGGGCCGTTCCTGGAGTAACCGGAACCGGTGTGGGCCGCGTCCTCCGCCTCGTACGAGGCGTTCCAGCGCACGGGCGGGGACTGCGTGCCCTTCGCCTTGCCGGCCGGGCTGAGGACGATCTCGTAGGACGAGGACTCCTTCAGCTTCGGCAGCGCGCCGTCGCCGAAGTCGACGACGACCTTGCCGTCGTCACCGACCTTCAGGTTCTGCTCCGAGAGCAGCTTCGGGCCGGAGTTGTCGCCCACCTGTCCGCTCCACTCGATCTCCTTCACCCAGGCGTGCACCCGGTCGCCGAAGAGCTTCTTCGGAACGTTGTCGAAGGTGATGTGGCCCTTGCCGGTGGAGCCGCCGAAGATCAGCCGGGACTGCTTCTTCTTCTCGTCGAGCGTGGCGACGCCCTGCATGGTGTAGTTCTCGCCCGGGAACGGCGGGGTCACCTTCACCGTGTGCCCGCTCATCGAGGCGTACGAGTTCAGCAGCCACCACTGCCCGTTGCCGCGGTTGGACTGCACCGCGGAGTCGGAGAGGTTGCCGTCGATGTTCCAGTACGCGATGTCGGCGTCGACCTTGGACTCCTCGATCGCGGACACCCACTGGATCATCTGGCCGGGGACGGAGGTGTGGTAGTTGAAGGCGTATTCGTTGATGTTGATGGGGAGTTGGGTGCCCTCACGGTCGGTGCCCTTGAACAGGTCCTTCTCCCAGGCCCGGTACTTGGCGACGCTGTCGCGCACCGCCTCCGGGTGGCTCAGCTCGTGCCAGGTGATGACGTCCGGGAGGGTGCCTGCGGCCAGGGCGTGCGTGAGGAAGCCCTTCACCTGGTCGTAGAGGATGCTGGTGTTGGGGCCGGCGATGCGGGCCTCGGGCATCTTGCTCTTGATGAGCTTGTAGAAGTCGTCCCAGGCTGCGAAGTAGTCGTCCGGGTCGTTGAGCCAGCTGACCTTGTTGTAGCTCCACTCGCCGGTGCCGAACATGTTGCCCTCGGGCTCGTTGAACGGCACGAAGACGACGTTGTCCTGGTACTGCTCGGGCAGCTGCAGGACCTGGTCGACCTGCCTCGCGATCTTCTCCCGGTAGAGCTTGAGCTTCTCCTCGGGAGTGTCGCCCGGCCACTGGTACGGGAAGCCGCGGTGGATGTCGGTCATGTAGATGTACACATCACCGTCGGTGGAGTCGGCCAGCGGCTTCACCACCTCCAGCGCGTCGGCACCGGGGTGCTGCGGGCCGTCCTGCGCCTTGGTGGAGACCGTGCGCAGGCCCATGCCCTCGATGAGGTTGTTGGTGGGGACGTCCGGTCCGTACACGCCGTAGAGGGTGCCGGAGGCGCCGCCGTGGAACTTGCCGGTGTCCGAGCCGAGGTCGACGGTGAGCTGCCCCTCGCGGACCACGGTGACGGTGGCCTTCACCGCGCGTCCGGCCGCGGTGCCGGCGACCGTGAACGTCCCCGGCTGGGCGTACTTGTCGCTCGGTACGGCGTCCCAGGTGACCGGGGTGTCACGGTCGTAGCCGTCGGAGAAGGTGGAGCGGACGGCGGCGGGGAGGGACGGGGCGGTGCCGGTCGTGGTGCGGACCTCGAAGGACGTCTTGGAGAGCTCCTGGAGCGTGGGCACGGTTCCGACCGTACCGGCCACCTGCTCGGGGCTGAGCGCCGAGTGCCACACGGTGAAGTCGTCGATCGCGCCCTTGAGCAGCGGGTCCGGCCAGAAGGACTTGCCGATGTATCCGGCGGCCGTGGCCGAACTGTCCAGCAGTTCCTTGGCCTTGACGTCGGTCGCGGCGGAGGAGACCGCCACGCCGTCGAGGTAGGTGGTGACCCGGCGGGCGGAGCTGTCGAGGGTGACGGTGACGGTCCGCCATCCGTCCGCGGGGAGCGCCGTGTAGCCGCTGACCTGTGCCTCCGCGCCGCCTCCGTTGGTGGTCACGGCGGTGCGCAGCACGCTGCCGTTGGACGGGGTGGTGAAGAGGTACTTGGTGTTGTTGGTGCCCAGGTCGAAGATCCGCTGCCAGGCGGACTTGTCGTCGCTCCACTTCACGCGGGCGGAGACCGTCAGGTCGGTGGCGTCGCCGAGGATTTCGCGGGGGAGGCGGACGTACGCGCCCTTGGAGTCGGGTGCGCCGCCGGGCAGAGCGAGCGCCTTGCCGCCGCCCGTGCCCTCGACGGACTGGGCGGTCGAGGCGTTCACCAGGCTCGCCGTCAGGCCGTTGCCAGAACTGTCGGTGATCCTGCCGGAGGCGAGGTCGTCCTGGTCGAAGGTGTAGCGGGCGGTGGGCTGGGGTGCCTCGGCCGCCTGCGCGGGGACGGCCGGTGCGGCCAGCAGGCTTGCCCCGAGGGTCAGTGCCACGGCGGCCGGGACCCGGCGCCGCGTGGATCTGTCAGCGGATGGCATGGATGGCGTTCCTCAATCGTCGAGTAACGGGTTCCGGTCGGCCCTCCTCGGTCGGCGTGCTCGTCGTACCGGTTCGATGCAGGCGCGCCAAGAGGAAGGACACGGATCGGGGGGTGGCGGGTGTGGCGGCTCCTCGGCTCGCGAGCGCGCAGCGGGCCCACGGCGGACCGGAAAGGTCGCTGCGTCGAACCGGTTCGGCGAAGCTAGCACCGGGACACCCGGCCAGCAATCCCTTGAACACGGGGATCTCGCGGTCTCACATGTCCGGTAGGAGAAGTGCGCCCGGGGTGTTGACAGGCGAGCGGACAGTTCCTACTTTCGCTGTCACGCGAACCGGTTCGACTGCCGGTCGTCCCTTTTCGTCCCCTGCCATCCCGTCCCGACCGGCGGACGATTCCTCGCCCGAGGTGTCGAACCGGTTCGATCTTCGTGCAAGGAGTCGCCGTGAACATCGGTGAGATCGCCCGGCGGGCCGGTGTCTCGCGGAGCACCGTGTCCTACGCGCTGAGCGGCAAGCGCCCGGTGTCGGACGACACGCGCCGGAAGATCCAGCAGGTCGTCGACGAGCTGGACTACCAGCCCAGCGCCAGTGCCCGCGCCCTGGCCAACGGTCGGACCAGCACCCTCGGCCTGGTTTTCCCGCCGGCCGGAAACCACTACACGGGGATGCAGCTGGACTTCATCGGCAGCGTGGTGGAGGCCGCCGCGGTCTACGACTACGACGTGCTGCTGTCCCCCAGCGGGGTGGACAGCGACCGTTCCTTCCAGCGGCTGCTGGGGGAGCGGCGGGTCGACGGCGCGATCCTGATGGAGATCAAGCTGGAGGACGACCGGGTGGACCATCTGGCCGCGGTGGGCTTCCCCTCCGTCACCATCGGCCGTACCGCCCGTCCCGAAGGCGGTTGGTGGGTAAGCCTGGACCACACCGCGCTGGTGGAGGCGTGCGTCCACCACCTCGCGGATCTCGGCCACCGCCGGGTCGCCTTCGTCAACCGTCCGGAGCAGTTGCTGCGGGCCGGATACGAGTCCGCGCACCGCGGCCTGGACGGTTTCACGAAGGCCGCGGCCGAGCGCGGGCTGACGGTCCGGACGTACTGCTGCGGGGACGACGCCACCTCGGGCCAGGCCTGTGTGGAACGGATCCTGCGCGACGACCCGGCCACCACGGCCCTGGTCACGCTGAACGAGGCCGCGGTGGGCGGCCTCTACCGGGGGCTGGCCCTGGCCGGCCGCCACGTGCCGCGCGACTTCTCCGTCACCGGGGTCGTGGCCGGTCACTGGGCGGAGACGGTGACCCCGCAGCTCACCGCGGCGAACGTACCGGCGGCCGAGCTGGGCCGGCTCGCCGTCGACCTGCTGGTGGAGCGGCTCGACCACCCCGGCGCGCCGCCCCGGCACCACCTCCTCACGCCGCCCATCTCCCTGCGGGCCAGCACCGGGCCCGCGGGAGCCACACCAGCCCCGGACGCCGGGCCCCCGGGAACCACGCCCGTCGCGGACGCCGGGCTCGACACAACACCCTGACCACATGCCCCGCGGGACTCCCCCGCCCTCACTCCTGCCCGCCGTCCTTCCCTGCCTCGCCGACCACTCGCACCGCACGTCGGCCGTCCGCGTGTCCGCCTCTCCCATAAACCCCGTGGCCTCGGCACCCCATGCCGGGAACGGCCTCGGCCTCCGCAATGCCAACAGTCTCGGCACCCGCATGCCAGAACAAAGGAACCCGCGATGAACAGCTTCTCCAGAGGGCGCCGCCTGACCGCCGCGGCCCTGACCGCCCTGGCCGTCGCCACCAGTGCCACCGCCTGCGGCTCCGGCTCGAAAGGCACCGGGACGAAGGCGGCGGACGACGGCACCTACACCGTCTGGGACCCGTACCCGCAGTTCGCCAAGGGCTCGGCGTGGGTGAAGCTGCTGGACGACTGCGGCGCCAAGGCCGGCGTGAAGATCAAGCGGACCGGCTTCGACACCAGCGACCTGGCCAACAAGACGCTGCTCGCGGCACAGCAGGACAACTCCCCGGACCTCCTCATCGTCGACAACCCGGTGGTGTCGACCCTGGCCGAGGCGGGCGTGCTCACCACCACCGACGACAACAAGCTGGACACCTCCAAGGTCGACCCCAACCTGCTCGCGGCCGGTCAGGTGGGCGGGAAGACGTACGGCACGCCGATCGGCGCCAACACCCTCGCCCTCTACTACAACAAGAAGGTCCTGAAGGAGGCCGGGGTCGACGTCGCCTCGGTCAAGGACTGGCCGTCCCTGACGGCGGCGCTGGCGAAGGTCGACAAGGCGGGCAAGAAGGGCATCACGTTCTCCGCTATCGGCACCGAGGAGGGCAGCTTCCAGTTCCTGCCCTGGTTCTGGGGCTCCGGCGCCAAGCTGACCGAACTCGACTCGCCCGCGGCCGTCTCCGCGCTGTCCCTGTGGAAGGGCTGGCTGGACAAGGGCTATGCCCCCAACTCCGTGCTCAACAACACCCAGACCACCAGTTGGCAGGAGTTCGCGACCGGCGAGTACGCGTTCGCGGAGAACGGGACCTGGCAGCTCGCAGGCGTCAAGAAGGCGGGCCTCGACTACGGTGTCCTGCCCATCCCCGCCTCCGGGGGAGGCAACGCCGCGGCCCCGACGGGCGGCGAGTTCGTCACCGTCCCGGTCCAGAGCGACACCGGCCGCTACACCACCACGCAGAAGCTCACGACCTGCCTGACCAGCACCCAGAACCTGTACGAAACCGACACCACCCTCTCCTACGTCGCCCCCACCACCGAGATCCAGGACAAGCAGGTGGCGGCCGACCCCGAGCTCAAGCCGTGGGTGGAAGCGGTCAGGTCGGCCAAGGGCCGCACCAGCGACGACCTGGGCACCAAGTACCCGAAGATATCCGAGCAGATGTGGAAGGCCGTCCAGTCCGCACTCAGCGGCTCCAAGTCCCCGAAGGACGCGCTCACCGCCGCCCAGTCGGCAGTCAAGTGACAGCTGACCAGGGCCTCTCGATGAGTCACACGACACGAGTGCCGCATCACCGGCCCGCGCCCGATCACAGCGGTGCGGCCCCGGCCGCACCGCCCCCGGCACGACGCCGCCCGAGCTCCCAGCAGTGGGCCGCCTGGGCCTTCCTCACCCCCGTGACCCTCTACCTCGTCCTCTTCTACGCCTATCCGCTGTACCGCAACATCGACCTGAGCCTGCGCAACTACACGGTCCGCTCCTTCGTCCAGGGCGACGCGCCCTTCACCGGCCTGCAGAACTACCGGACCGTCTTCGACGACCCGACCTTCGCCCCGGCCCTGCTCCACACCGTGGTGTTCACCGCCGTCTGCCTGGTCTTCCAGTACGCCATCGGCCTGGCGCTCGCGGTCTTCTTCAACCAGCACTTCCGGCTCTCCGCCACCCTGCGCGCGCTGTTCCTGGTGCCCTGGCTGCTGCCGCTGATCGTGTCGGCCTCCACCTGGTCATGGATGCTCAACAGCGACTCCGGCATCGTCAACGCGGTCCTGCACGCCGTCGGCGTCGACCCGGTGAACTGGCTGACCTCACCGTCCTGGTCGCTCACCTCGGTGATCATCGCGAACATCTGGATCGGCGTCCCGTTCAACCTGGTCGTGCTCTACAGCGGCCTGCAGTCCATCCCGGCCGGCCTGTACGAGGCCGCCGCCCTCGACGGCGCGGGCCCCTGGCGCCGGTTCTGGAGCATCACCTTCCCGCTCCTGCGCCCGGTGTCCGCGATCACCCTTCTCCTCGGGCTGGTCTACACGCTCAAGGTCTTCGACATCATCTGGATCATGACCAAGGGCGGCCCGGCGGAATCGTCCACGACCTTCGCCACCTGGTCCTACCAGCTCGGCTTCGGCAACCTGCTGCCCGCCTTCGGCCCGGGCGCGGCCGTCGGCAACCTGCTTGTGGTGGCCGCTCTGGTCTTCGGCCTGGTCTACGCCCGTGTGCAGAGAAAGCAGGCGCTGTCATGAGCCGAAGCGGCAAGCGCACCTGGGGCAAGACGACCGTCGGCGTCCTGCTGACCGGCATCATGCTCTTCCCGGTCTACTGGATGCTGAACGTGTCCCTCACACGCGACCAGGACATGCGCAAGAGCCCACCGGACCTGTTCCCCGTCAACGCCACCCTGTCCGGCTACCGCACGGTCCTCGACGAGCAGTTGCCCTACCTCGGCACCAGCCTCGTCATCGGCCTGGGCACCGTCGCCCTGACCGTGGTCCTGTCCGCCCCCGCCGGCTACGCGCTGGCCAAGCTGCGCCCGCGCGGCGGCGGCGTCCTCGGCTTCGTGCTCCTGGCCGCGCAGATGATCCCCGGCATCATCATGGCGATGGGCTTCTACGCCATCTACCTCCAGCTCGGCATGCTCCAGTCCGTCCCCGGCCTGATCGTCGCCGACTCCACCCTGGCCGTCCCCTTCGCGGTGCTGATCTTCACCGCGTTCATGTCGGGCATCCCCGGCGAACTGCTCCAGGCGGCGAAAACGGACGGCGCCGGTCCCTGGCGCACCTTCCGGTCGATCGTCCTGCCGATGAGCCGCAACGCCGTGGTCACGGTGTCCCTGTTCGCGTTCCTGTGGTCCTGGTCCGACTTCATCTTCGCCAGCACCCTGGTCAACGGCGGCGCGCACGAGCCGATCACCCTCGGCATCTACCACTACATCGGCAACAACAACCAGGAGTGGAACGCCATCATGGCGACCGCCGTCGTGGCCTCGCTGCCGGCCACGGTGATCCTCGTCCTCGCCCAGCGCTACGTCGCCGCCGGTGTGACCGCCGGCGCGGTCAAGGACTGATTCCAGGGACTGACATCCAAGGACAGACATCCACAGGGGCATCCCGAGGCACCCCCTCTCCCCCTGACGATCCCTGCTCGAGAAACGAGTGACACTTCATGACCGCCGACCGATCCGGCCCGGCCTTCTCCGTCCAGGAGATCCCGTTCAGCACGTACGGGTCCTGGTTCGACATCTCCCCCGTGGTGGCGGAGAAGATTCGCGCCGAGGACCTGCACCTCGTCTCGCACCAGAACGGCATGCACGCCATGCTGCGTCTGATGCCGCTCGACGCCGCGACAGGCGAGCGGGCCGAAACCCGAGTGGAGGCGACACCGGGCCTGCTGAGCTGGATCAGCGCGGTCGGCCGCGTCGATCTGGCCTACGAGTCACCGGACACCGTACGCCTGCGCGGCACCGCACTGCCGCTGCGCGTCGCCGCGGCTGCCGCCACCCTGACCCCCTTCAGCGGCACGTACTACTTCCGGGACGCGGCCGCCGACGCGTACGTGTTCACCTCGTACGAGACCGGACGCCGCTACCGCGTCACCGTGCTGTCCGGCACGGTGACCCACACGTACGGCGACCAGGCCCTGGGCAGCGCCGACCGCGGCCTCACCGTCGCCGCGGACGCGGACGGCCCCTGGGAGATCGCGGTCGAGGAACTGGACACCGCCCGTCCGCCGTACGCGTCGACGGTGACCTTCGGCAAGATCGTCGAGACGGCACGGAACTCCTTCGCGGACTTCGTCGACACGGTGGCCCCATGGCGCTCGTCCGCCACCCCGGCCGCCGAACTCGCCGCGTACGTCGTATGGTCCGCGACCGTGCGCCCCGCGGGACTGCTCTCCCGCCCAGGCGTCCTGATGTCCAAGCACTGGATGGACAAGGTCTGGAGCTGGGACCACTGCTTCAACGCCCTGGCCCTGGCCCCCGGGTGCCCCGAACTGGCCTGGGACCAGTACCACCTGCCCTTCGACCACCAGGACGAGACTGGGGCGCTGCCCGACTCCGTCACCCACTCCGAGGTCCTGAACAACTTCGTCAAACCGCCCATCCACGGCTGGGCACTCGGCCGGCTGCGCCGCAGCATGACCACACCGCCCGACCGCCCGGAACTGGCCGAGACCTACGACAGGCTGGAGCGCTGGACGAACTTCTGGCTCACCGCACGACGCGCCCCCGGCGCGGCGCTCCCCCACTACCAGCACGGCAACGACAGCGGCTGGGACAACGCCACCACCTTCGACCCGGAACGCGTGGTCGTCACTGCGGACCTGGCCGCCTTCCTCACCCTCCAGCTCCACGAACTCGCCGAACTGGCCACGCACTTGGACAGACCGGACGACGCCCACCGATGGAAGCAGGCCGCCGAAGCGACCCAGGCGGCGATGCTCGACGAACTCTGGACCGGCGACCGGTTCGTCGCCCGGGGCGTCCACAGCGGGAACACCTGGGACAGCGCCGGTCTCCTCGACCTGATGCCCATCGTGCTGGGCGAGCACCTGCCGGCCGGGATCAGCGGCGTCCTGGCCGACCGCATCGCGGCCCACCTGACCCCGCACGGCCTGGCCACCGAGCTGCCGACGTCCCCGCACTACCTCTCCGACGGCTACTGGCGCGGCCCCATCTGGGCCCCCGCCACGATCCTCATCGAAGACGGCCTGCGCCGCGCCGGCCACCACCGCCTCGCCGACGACATCAGCACCCGCTTCCGCACCCTGTGCGAGACCCACGGCTTCGCCGAGAACTTCGACGCGCTCACGGGCACGGGCCTACGGGACCGCGCCTACACCTGGACGGCCAGCAGCTACCTCCTCCTCGCGGAAGCAGCCGTGAGGAGCTGAGAGCCCGGAAACAATTCGGTCGGCGATGTCGAGAACCCGCGTCCGGCTCCGTCCCCGGGGTGAACGCGACCACAATGGGTCGCACAGCACCGAGGAGAACCACGATGGCCAAGTACCTGCTGCGCAAGCACTACCGCGGCGCCCCGGCGGCGGTCAACGACGTGCCGATGGAGCAGTGGACGCCTTAGGAGATCTCGGCCCACGTGCAGTACATGACCGACTTCGCCGCCCGGCTGGAGAAGACCGGCGAGTTCGTCGACGGTCAGGCGCTCGCCCCGAGGGCACCTGGGTCCGCTACGACGGCGAGGGGCGCCCGCCGGTCACCGACGGCCCCTTCGCCGAGACCAAGGACCTCATCGCCGGCTGGATGGTGATCGACGTCGACAGCCACGAGCGGGCCGTCGAGCTGGCCGGGGAGCTGTCGGCCGCACCGGGTGCGGGCGGCAAGCCGATCCACGAGTGGCTGGAGGTGCGCCCGTTCTACGGCACACCGCCCACCATCAAGGAGTGACGTCACCGATGGGCGAGGGCCTGCTCCGGAGCCTCACGCCGAGCGTGCTCACCGCCCACCGGTGCCGCCGACGGTCGGGCTCCTGAGTGGTCGCCGGTCCGCGCTGGACGAGGTCGGAGGCTCGGACGAACTTGCGCAGGCCCTCCTCGGCACCGGAGCCAGTGCCCCGGGGGGCCCTACTGTCAGCGCTTACCGACGATCTCCCTGCCGAGAGTGACGGACGACAGCCGTCATTGATCACGGCGCTACGACGTCTGTTCCGCCACCGCCCTGCTGCCGGCCCCCGTCCAGGCCTTCCGAGTCCCTCTCAAGAGGGCCTGCCTGCACGGGGGCATCGGCACCTGCAGCCCGTACGGGCGGCCCGGCCCCGCGGACCTGGCGGATCCGCCCCAGCAGCTCGCGCTCCGCCGGACGCTACTCGGTGCGCAGCGCCGTGGCCGTACGCGCCCTGGCGGCCCAGCCTGCCGGGATCAGCGCGCCCAACATCGCGATCACGACCCCGCCGAGCGCCAGCAGGAGCAGCTGGAAAGGCCCATACGCATCGAGGACAAGCGGCGGTAGGCTGGTGCCCACGGCACGCCCCATCACCGGCATGACGACGTGGTGCAGCGCGTACCCCGCAGGGACGCCGAGCAGCCCGCCGATCACGCCGACCACGGCCACCGAGGCGAGCACGAGGCTCAGGGTCTGCCGCGGCGACATGCCGATCGCTTTGCAGACGCCCAGGTCGTGGATGCGTTCCCGGGTGTCGAGGACCACGGAGTTGAGTACGCCGAGACCGGCCACAATGATCAGCATGAGGGTGAGCACCACCGCCATCGCGGCCATGACGAGGATGACGCCGTCCTGCCCCGACTCGGAGCCGGTCGTGGCGTCGCCCCCCAGCGGCTGTACGACCGCGGCGACCTTCCGGGCGTACTCGTCACCGGAGACGCCGGACTTCGTCTCGACGAGGAAGGTGCTGGGCTCGGCCAACGCGAAGTCGGCCATGTCCGCGTGGATCTCCAGCTGGCTGCCCGACGTGTCGAAGGACTCGCCCACGATCCGCAGGTTCGCGGTCTCCTTCTCGTAGGTCACCCGCACCGTGTCACCGAGCTTGGTGCTGGTCCTTTCCAGGAAGCGTGAGGGCACCACGACCTGTCCCTTGCCGGTGATCCAGTGCCCGGAGAGCATCTCGTAACTGCCGGGGCGCGAATCGCCCTCGTAGAGGCTGGCCTTGATCGATCCTGAGACCCCGGCCACGGCAACCTCGGTCTTGGCCTTGCCATAGTAGGACTCCGTGCCCGGCTGCGACGTGATGGCGGACCGCACCATCGCCGGGTCGGCGGCCTTGGGCTTCTTGGACGTGCTCGCAGCGCTGATCTCGGCGGGAGGCGGATCTCCCGCGTCGCCCCCGACAGGAGGCGGCGGCGGGGGAGCGACTTCGCTCGCCTTGGTCGTCGTGACGGTGACCGCGGCACGGTTCTCGGGGTCCTGCGAGGTGCCGATCGCCTTCAGGGACGAGGTCAGCCCCACCGCGAACGTCGCCGCGACTGTGCCGAACACCACCGCGAGCAGCATCGCGAGGGTACGTACCGGATGTGTGAAGGGGGTGGCGAGACCGTAGGTCACCGGCCTCGGCAGCGGCAGCATCCCCATCGCCCGGTGCGCCCACTGGCCGCGCCCCGTGCGCGGCGCCCGGCCGACCGCGAGGGCCTCGACCGTGCGCAGCCTGCTGGCCCGCAACGCGGGAATCAGCGCCGCGAGCCCCACGACGACCAGGGCGGCGGCCGGCACGGCAATGTCCACCCACCAGGCCACCGAGAGCGAGACGCCGCCGTACACCGACTCGGTGTCGGACAACAGCGGCACTGCCAGGAGGTTGCCCAGGAAGACACCCAGGGCGATGCCGACGACGGCCGGGATCAGCGCCTGGGCCACGTAGGCGCGTACGACCTCGCGCGGAGTGAAGCCGATGGCCTTGAGGATGCCGATCCTGCGCAGGCTGGTGCCGACCGCGCCACTGATCACGCTGCAGACGATGATCACCGACATCACGATGCCGAGCGCACCGAAAGCCATCACGAACGGGACGGTCGCCGCCGCACCCTGATCAGCGGCGCGCTTGGTGTCCAGCCAGGACTGGGTCCCGAGGAGCGCTCCGGACCCCACGGAGACGGCGAGCTTCTTCCGGCCGGCGAGGATCTGCTGCTTCGTGCTCGCGGAGTCGAAGCGGTAGAGCATCTGACTCGAGACCGGGTTGCCCTTCGATCCCAGCGCGTCGACCTGCGCGGGGACCGCCCAGGCGTCGGCGGTCTTGCTGGCCGACACGGCGAAGCCGACGATCGAAAGAGTCGGGGCGTCCTTGGCCTTCGACGTCTTCATGGGGCTGCCGATCCCGATGGCGGGCCCCTCGAACGACGCGTCGAGCACGATCTCGCCGGGCTTCTGCGCCCACCGACCCGCCTTCAGATCCACCCGGTCCACGGCACCGTCAGGACCGGACCGCCCTACCAGGGTCAGCGTCGGCAGCTGGAAGCCCGACCGGTCCACCGGGCGGACCGTCGTGGACGGGTACGGTCCCGCGCTCGCGGCGACGCCGGGCACCTTCCCGGTCTTCGCCAGCTGCGCCGCACTCGCCTCGGCCGGATCAAAATGCGCGGTGATGTGCGAGCCCTGCTGCTTCTTGAAGGCCTTGTCGAAGGGCGCGGCTGCGGCGACCATCAGCGACCCGGCGACCACGGCCGAGGCCACGGCCATCATCGTGGCCACGGCGATTGCCACGGTCTGCACCCGCCGTCGGTCGACGCCGGAACGTACGACCCGGCCCAGCGCGCCGGTACCGAACAGGCTCATCGGACGGCCTGCGCGTAAGAGTCGAGGGCGACGTGACCGTCGACCAGGTGAACGGTGCGGCTCGCGCACGCCTTCGCCAGCGTCAGGTCATGTGTCACCAGCACGATGGTCTGTCCGGCGCGGTGCAGATCCATCAGCAGATCGCGGACGTCGTGGCCCGAGGCGGTGTCGAGCGCACCAGTGGGCTCGTCGGCGAGCAGCAGCGCGGGCCGGTTGACCAACGCCCGGGCGACTGCGACCCGTTGGCGTTCACCTCCGGACAATCGGCCCGGGTAGGCGCGGGCATGCTCCAGGATGCCCAGCATCTCCATGAGCTCACCCGCGCGGGCCGCGGCCTTGCGCCGACTGGTCCCGGTCAGCTGGGCGGGGAGCTGAATGTTGTCGGTAACGGTGAGGTCGTCGAGAAGATTGAAGAACTGAAAGGCCATGCCGATGTGCTCGCGACGGAACTTGGCGAGGGCATGCTCGCTCAACTGGTCGATCCGTCGCCCGGCCACGATCACGGCGCCATCGGTCGGCTTGTCCAGGCCAGCGACAAGGTTCAGCAGCGTGGACTTGCCGCTGCCGGAAGGGCCCGTAACGGCAAGGGCCTCACCCTTGGCGACGCTGAGCGTGAGCGGTCCGAGCGCCGGCGCGCCAGCGCTGTCGTAGCGCTTCGCCACACCCTCCAGTTCGATCACTTGATGCATATCAGTTGTCCGTCCTTGCGGTCGCGAGAGGCACATGCCGTTGCCGGTCCTGCGAACCTAGAGGTGCCGCGTATGGGGCGCGTCGGCCGCGGAACCAACATCAGGTCCTTCCCGCGGAGGGTTCGGCCGCGGAGTCATCCCTGAGAAGTAGGCCTCCAGGGCAATGCCCTGGCCGGACAGGTGGACGCGGGCCGGGCGGAGAGCGCAGCACAATGCACGGATGGAGACGGAAGACCGGCGTAGCCGGCATCAGCAACTCATCGACGCGCTACGCCCGGAGGCGAAGGCCGCCCCGCTGTCCCGGCGAGCGGTGCGCGCCGATGTGGTGCTGGCGTTCGTACTGACCGTCATTGCCCTGTTCGTGGCGGTGCGCTATCCCGGCGACGGGCCGGTGAACATCGACCCCCCTACGGTGGACGTCGGGACCGGGGTCCCGGCCCCGCCCTCGCCGCCCGACCCTGGTCATGTGCCCGTGGAGGAAGAATCCTCCTCCGTGCCCTGGCCCCTGGTCGTCCTGTCGACGCTGCCGCTGGCAGCCCGGCGCCGGTATCCGCTGACCTTGTTCGTGGTGGTGCTGGGCGCAGCACTGGCCATCGGCGGCTCCGCCTCCTGGATCACCGTCCTGACCTGTGTCATCGGCGCATACAGCGCCGTCGTATACAGCCGTTACCGGACAACGGCGATCGCCGTCCTGGTGATCGCCGCCGCGCTGTCCGGTTTCGCTTTCCGCAACGCGGAACCCGTGCTCCCCGGATGGTCCAGCCCGGGATTCGTGCTCCTGGTGGCAGGGATGCTGGCCAGCCTCGTCCGCTTTCTGCAACTGCGGCTGGCGTCCAGCCGGGACCGGGTGACAGAACTGCAGGCCGCTCAGGAGAAGGCCACGCGCCGCGCCGTCGAGGAGGAGCGTGCCCGCATCGCCGCCGAACTGCACGACGTTGTGACCCACAATGTGAGCGTGATGGTGATCCAGGCTGGCGCGGCCCGCAAAGTGATGGACATGGCGCCCGAGCAGTCGAAGGAGGCACTGCTGGCCGTCGAGGCGGGCGGTCGGGCCGCCATGGCCGAACTCCGCCACGTGATGGGCCTGCTGGCCGCCCCGGACCACGAGAAGCCCGACGGCCTGGAGCCCCAGCCGGGGCTCGCACAGCTCGACGCGCTCGTCGCACGAGTACGCGCCGCCGGTACGCCCGTGAGCGTCGGGGTGTCGTTGCCGCCGGATCCTCTGCCACCGGGGGTGGACCTCGCGGCGTATCGCGTCGTACAGGAGGCGCTGACCAACACGATCAAACATGCGCGCGGCGCGCAGGCGTCCGTCGCCATTGGTTACACCGACGCCTGTCTGGAGATCGAGGTCACGGACACCGGCGGCGCCAGGGATTCCCCGCCGGTCGGGAGCAACGGCCGTGGCCACATGGGGCTGCGCGAGCGGCTGGCCGTCTACAAGGGCGAGCTGACGGCTGGGCCGACAAACGCCGGCGGCTACCGGGTGACCGCCCGTATCCCGCGGAGCACCGTATGAATATGGACCAGCCACCGCTGCGCGCCGTCATCGCCGACGATCAAGCCCTCGTCCGCACCGGTTTCAAGATGATCCTGGCCGCGGACGGCATCGAAGTGACGGCCGAGGCGGCCGACGGGGCCGAGGCTGTCGCAGCGGTCCGCCAAACGCGGCCCGACGTCGTCCTCATGGACATCCGGATGCCGGAGATGGACGGCATCGAGGCCACCAGGCGCATCATCGGCGACGCCAGCCCGGACGGAACGCGGGTCATCATCCTCACCACATACGACCTCGACCACTACGTCTACGCCGCGCTCACAGCCGGCGCCAGCGGCTTCCTGCTCAAGGACGTCACCCCCGAACATCTGGTCTCCGCCTTACGCCTGGTGCAGACCGGCGACGCTCTCCTCGCGCCCACGATCACTCGTCGGCTGATCGAGCGCTTCGCCCATCACGACGAACCGCAGACCATCGCCCCGCACCGCGATCTGTCCGGCCTGACCCCGCGCGAGCTCGAGGTGCTCCGCCTACTCGCGACGGGCCTCAGTAATGCCGAACTCGCCTCCCGGCTGTTCCTCAGCCCGACCACGGTCAAGAGCCACGTCGGCCGCATCCTGTCGAAGCTGGACCTGCGCGACCGCGTCCAGGCCGTCGTCTTCGCCTACGAGACGGGGCTGATCGCCCCGGGTGGGGGCGCCTAGATGATTGATCCAAGGTCAGTGGTCGTAGCCGGTCAGTGACCGGAAGACTGGTTGGTCGGTGTGGTGGTTGTGCCAGATCGCGGTGGTCAGAGCGAGGAGTCGTTGCACGACGCGGACTGCTGCCCCGGCAGGTCTGGTTGACGGGCTCGAACAGCTGCCGTAGCGGCTTGAACAGCGCCGCGCCGGCCCGTTCTGGTTTGCTCTTGCGGGACCGGCCGCAGCCGGACGCCCAGCCAGTGAGTTGAAGTTCGATGTGGCTCTTGACACGGACCGGCCAACTGTCCTCAGAGCCGCAGCGGCCTTCGGTCTTGGCAGGGTTTCCGGCGTCGCAGCGGATCACCAAGTAAGCGTCAGCCGTCATGCCGTCACCCCAGGGGCGCATTCCGAGGCGCGACGTCGACGCCTGCCAGGTCATCGAGCGCCGACGCTACTGAGCCCCCTACGGCTCGAAGGGGGCTCAGTAGTCGCCAGAAACGCTTCAGCGAGGCTCCGAGAGCCTCAGACCCACACCACCTCTGAGCGGATGACCGAGGCCCCTCCCGGGCCCGGCAGAGGCGTACAAGGCCCACTCTGCTGCACCGGCTGCCGACGGCTCGTAGCCTCGACAGCAGCCAGCGCAGCGGCCACCTCGTCCTCACTCGCCCCCGCCAGGGCATCCATCACCCGAACGAGTGCGTCACTCACCTCAGTGCTCGTGCCCGCTCGGCGCCGGCGCGGCATTCTTGACCGAGAGAGGCAGCAGCTTCTTCCCGGTCGGGCCGATTTGTATGGCCGTGTCCATCTGCGGGCAGACCCCGCAGTCGAAGCACGGTGTCCAGCGGCAGTCCTCGACCTCCGTCTCGTCGAGGGCGTCCTGCCAGTCCTCCCAGAGCCAGTCCTTGTCCAGGCCGGAGTCCAGGTGGTCCCAGGGGAGGACCTCCTCATAGGTGCGCTCACGGGTCGTGTACCAGTCGACGTCGACGCCGAAGGGGGCCAGCGCCTTTTCGGCGCACCGCATCCAGCGGTCGTACGAGAAGTGCTCGCGCCAGCCGTCGAAGCGGCCGCCGTCCTCGTAGACCGCGCGGATGACGGCGCCGATCCGGCGGTCGCCTCGGGACAGCAGGCCTTCGACGATGCCGGGCTTGCCGTCGTGGTAGCGGAAGCCGATGGAGCGGCCGTACTTCTTGTCGCCGCGGATCTTGCTCCGCAGTTTCTCCAGGCGGGCGTCCGTCTCCTCCGCCGACAGCTGCGGCGCCCACTGGAAGGGGGTGTGGGGCTTGGGGACGAAGCCGCCGATCGAGACCGTGCAGCGGATGTCGTTGGACTTGGACACCTCGCGGCCCTTGGCGATGACCTTCGTCGCCATGTCGGCGATCTGGAGGACGTCGTCGTCGGTCTCCGTCGGCAGGCCGCACATGAAGTACAGCTTCACCTGGCGCCAGCCGTTGCCGTACGCCGTGGCGACCGTGCGGATCAGGTCCTCTTCCGAGACCATCTTGTTGATGACCTTGCGGATGCGTTCCGAGCCGCCCTCAGGGGCGAAGGTGAGGCCGGAGCGGCGGCCGTTGCGCGTGAGTTCGTTCGCCAGGTCGATGTTGAAGGCGTCCACGCGGGTGGACGGGAGGGAGAGGCCGATCTTGTCGTCCTCGTAGCGGTCCGCGAGGCCCTTGGCGATGTCGCCGATCTCCGAGTGGTCCGCCGAGGAGAGGGACAGCAGGCCCACCTCCTCGAAGCCCGTCGCCTTCAGGCCCTGCTCGACCATGTCGCCGATGCCCGTGATGGAGCGCTCGCGGACCGGGCGGGTGATCATGCCGGCCTGGCAGAAACGGCAGCCGCGGGTGCAGCCGCGGAAGATCTCCACCGACATGCGCTCGTGGACCGTCTCCGCGAGCGGGACCAGGGGCTGCTTGGGGTAGGGCCACTCGTCGAGGTCCATCACCGTGTGCTTGGAGACCCGCCACGGGACACCGCTGCGCTTCGGTACGACTCGGGCGATACGGCCGTCCGGCAGGTACTCGACGTCGTAGAAGCCGGGCACGTACACCCCGCCCGTCTTCGCCAGGCGGAAGAGGAGCTCCTCGCGGCCGCCGGGGCGGCCCTCCGCCTTCCAGGCGCGGATGATCGCGGTGACCTCGAGAACGGCCTGCTCGCCGTCGCCGATCACCGCGCAGTCGATGAAGTCCGCGATCGGCTCGGGGTTGAACGCGGCGTGGCCGCCGGCCATGACGATCGGGTCGTCCAGGCCGCGGTCCTTGGACTCCAGGGGGATCCCGGACAGGTCCAGGGCCGCCAGCATGTTCGTGTAGCCCAGCTCCGTGGAGAAGGACAGGCCGAGCACGTCGAAGGCCTTCACGGGCCGGTGGCTGTCCACCGTGAACTGCGGGACGCCGTGCTCCCGCATCAGCTCCTCGAGGTCCGGCCACACGCTGTAGGTGCGCTCGGCGAGGACGCCCTGCTGCTCGTTGAGCACCTCGTAGAGGATCTGGACGCCCTGGTTGGGCAGGCCGACCTCGTAGGCGTCCGGGTACATGAGCGCCCAGCGGACGTCACAGGAGTCCCAGTCCTTGACCGTGGAGTTGAGTTCTCCGCCGACGTACTGGATCGGCTTCTGCACATGCGGGAGCAGAGCTTCGAGCTGCGGGAACACCGACGCAGCGACTTCGGCAGGCATGTCGCGCACCTTCGTGAGCTGGACTGAACGGGCAGGGTGACCATCCAGACTAACGCGACCGGGCCGTACCTTCGTACGCGCGGAAGATCAGAGGCCCGCCGCCCCGCCCTTGGTCCTCTCCCAGAATCCGGGCAGCTCGGTCTCCACGCGCACCGCCCGCTGCTCCTCGCGCTCATGGAGCAGGCCGTAGGTGAAGGCGCTCTCCCCGGCCGCGTGGGCGACCGCCGACAGCTCGCGCAGCGCCTGCCGGGCCATCACGCTGTCCTGGTGCTCGCCGAGCAGGTTCTGGAGCGCCTTCATGGACTTGACCAGGGCCTTGGCCGGCTTGCCGAGGGCCGGTCGGGCCGCCTCCGCCGCGTAGCGGGCACGCTTGGTCTTCTTGCGGGCGTCGTGGATCGCGACATCCCGGTCGGTGCCGGGCTCCAGTTCCGCGGCCCGCTCGACCAGCCCGGCGACCTTGCGGAAGTCCTTCTTCACGGCCTTGGCGATCGGCTTGGAGGGCTTCTTGCCAGGCCGCCTTCCGCAGGGGCGGATCGGCGATCAGCGCGTCCAGTGCGTCCAGCAGGGCGAGGTAGCGGCCCGAGTCCAGGACGCCGATGAGCCGGCCGCGGGCCCCGCCGTGCTCGGCGCTCGACCAGGTGCGCAGCCGCTCTGCGACCGGGCCGCGGACCAGGGCGGCCGGCACCTCGTCGAGGGCCGCCGTGAGCCGTTCGGTCAGCACCTCGCGGTCCCGGTCCCGGCCCAGCTCACCGGCCAGCCACTTGAGCTCGTCGCCGACCGGGTCGGTGACGGTCCGGTCGAGGATCTCGCCGTACGACTTGAAGGTGCTGCGCAGCCGGCGGGTGGCGACGCGCATCCTGTGCACGGAGTCCTCGGCGTCCCGCCGCACGGCCGGGTCGAGCTCGACGATGGCGTCCCGCTGGGCGCGCGCATACGCCAGGACGTGGTCTCCGGCGGTCACCGGTTTCCCTGCGGGAGCGGACGTGCGCTGCTGGTGCGGCGCCGTCTCCGCCAGGGCCCGCGCCAGCTTCGACGCCGAGGCCGACGGCCGTACGCCCGCCTTGCGCAGCCGCTTGTCCACCTTGTCGAGGAAGGCCGGGTCTCCCCCGTCTGCGAGCTCCACCTCGATCTCCGTCCACTGCGCTTCACCGCCGTCGGCCGTGAGCCGGTCGGCCCGTACCTCGTCGACGCTGACCTCGGCGAGCAGCCGGCCGTCGGCGTCGACGAGGTGACGTACGTCCCGGTCGGAGCGCAGCCGGACGACGGGCAGCAGTTCGCCGTCGCGGACGCGGGAGCGGACAAGCCCGGCGAGGTCACCGGGGAGGGTGTCGGAGAGCGGGGCGTGGATCTCGTCGCGGACGCCGGGGGCGACGGGGAACTTCAGATGCCAGCCCGCGTCCGAGCCGCCGGTGCGGCGGCGCAGGGTGATGGACGACGCGGCGAGGCGTTCGTCGGCGGTGTCGTAGTAGGTGGCGTCGAGGTGGGCGACGCCCTTGTCGAGCACGGCCGCGACCCCGGCGACACCGGTCAGGTCGGGAAGCCCGCTGTCCTCGGACTCGTACTTCCGCTCGATCTCACGCTTGGTGTCCGCCATGGACCGAATCTAGTCGGCCCGGAGGCGGGGCGGCAGGGGCCGTCCCGCCTCCGTTCACGCCGACATCGGGCGCTGTACCCGGATCGACTGCAACAGACCGACCGCTATCCACACGGCGAACATCGACGAACCGCCGTAGGACACGAACGGCAGCGGCAGGCCGGTGACCGGCATGATGCCGAGCGTCATGCCGATGTTCTCGAACGTCTGGAAGGCGAACCAGGCGACGATGCCGGCGGCCACGATCGTGCCGTACAGATCGCTCGTCTCCCGGGCGATACGGCAGGCCCGCCACAGCACGATGCCGAGCAGCAGGATGATCAGGCCGCCGCCGAGGAAGCCCAGCTCCTCCCCCGCCACGGTGAAGACGAAGTCCGTCTGCTGCTCGGGCACGAACTGGCCGGTGGTCTGCGAGCCGTGGAAGAGGCCGGAGCCGGTCAGGCCGCCGGAGCCGATGGCGATACGGGCCTGGTTGGTGTTGTAGCCGACGCCGGCCGGGTCGAGCTCCGGGTTGGCGAAGGCGGCGAAGCGGGCGATCTGGTAGTCGTCGAGCACCCCGAGCTGCCAGACGGTGATCGCGCCGAGCGAACCCGCGCCGAGCAGCCCGAACACCCACCGGTTGGTGGCGCCGGAGGCGAGCAGCACGCCGAGCACGATGATGACCATCACCATGACCGACCCGAGGTCGGGCATGAGCATCACGATCGCCATGGGCACGGCTGCCAGGCCCAGCGCCTGCACGACCGTGCGGTGGTCGGGGTACTGCCTGTCGCCCGCGTCGACTCTGGCCGCCAGCAGCATCGCCATGCCCAGGATGATCGTGACCTTCACGAACTCCGAGGGCTGGAGGGAGAAGCCGCCGGGGAGCTTGATCCAGGAGTGGGCGCCGTTGATGGTGGAGCCCAGTGGTGTGAGCACCAGCAGGATCAGCAGGAGCGAGAGGCCGTACAGGAACGGGACGGCCGTGCGCAGGCCGCGGTGGCCGAGCCAGATCGTGCCGGCCATCAGGGCGAGGCCGATGCCGGTGTTCAGCAGGTGCCGGACGAGGAAGTAGTACGGGTCGCCCTGGTTGAGCTCCGTGCGGTTGCGGGTCGCCGAGTAGACGAGGAGCGTGCCGAGCAGCGACAGCGCCGTCGCCGACAGCAGGATCGGCCAGTCGAGCCGCCGCGCCACCGAGTCGCGGGCGAGGAGCCTGGTCCAGCCGGAGCGCTCGGGGCCGTAGCCGGAGACCTGGAAGCTGTTCGCACCGCCGGTCATGTCGGCAACCTCCGGCTTCCCCGCCGGCGGCGGCGCCTTCGGGTGTCACGGTTCTGAGGCGTCGGCGGGGCCGCCGTCGCAGGCTGGAGCGGGTCGGCCGAGGCGTTCGGGTCCTTCTTGTTCGCCTGCTGGTCCTTGGCCGGGTCCTTGGGGACCTTCGGGGAGGCGATGGTGCCGTCCGTCCTGACCTTCGGCAGGGCCTTCTCCGGGGTGGGCAGCAGCGCCTTCTTCGGGTCGATGTCGCCGTCCGGGGAGACGCCGTACAGCGCGTTGTAGATGTTGCGGACGGCGGGGCCCGAGGCGCCGGAGCCCGTACCACCCTGGGAGATCGTCATGACGATCGAGTAGTCCTTGGTGTACGTGGCGAACCAGGAGGTGGTCTGCTTGCCGTAGACCTCCGCCGTACCCGTCTTGGCGTGCATCGGGATCTTGTCCTGCGGCCAGCCGCCGAACCGCCAGGCGGCCGTACCGCGGGTGGCGACTCCCGCGAGGGCATCGCTTATCTCGCTGCGCGTCTTCTGCGTCATCGGCAGCTTGCCGTGCGACTTGGGCTTGATGGGCGTGACGGTCTTGCCGTCGGCGCTGATGACGGCCTTGCCGACCGAGGGGGTGTACATGGTGCCGCCATTGGAGATGGCCGAGTAGATGGTGGCCATCTGGATGGGGGTGACGAGGGTGTCGCCCTGGCCGATGGAGTAGTTGACGGAGTCACCGGCGCGCATGCGGTTGCCTTCGAGGCAGTTCTCGTAGGCGATCTTCTCGGCGTAGCTGCCGTTGCGCTTGCCGGTGCGGCACCAGGCGTCCTTGTTGGCCTTCCAGTAGTCCAGCTTCCACTGGCGGTCGGGGACGCGGCCGGTGACCTCGTTGGGCAGGTCGATGCCGGTTTCCTTGCCGAGGCCGAACTGGTGGGCGGTCTTGTAGAACCAGTCCTTGGCGTTCTTCTTCGGCTTGGTGCCGCCGTCCTTCTTCCACTCCTCGTGGGAGAGCCGGTAGAAGACCGTGTCGCAGGAGACCTCCAGGGCGCGGCCGAGGCTGATCGGGCCGTATCCCTTGGACTCGAAGTTCTTGAAGACCTGGCCGCCGATCGAGTACGAGCTGGAGCACTGGTAGGGGCCGTTGAAGGAGTAGCCCGCGTTGACCGCGGCGGCCGTCGGGATGACCTTGAAGATGGAGCCGGGTGCCGACTGGCCCTGGATCGCGCGGTTGAGCAGCGGGTAGTTGGAGCTCTTGCCGGTGAGCCGCGCGTAGTCCTTGGCGGAGATGCCGCCCACCCAGGCGTTCGGGTCGTACGTCGGGTTGGAGGCCATGGCGACGACGCGGCCGGTCTTGGCCTCCATGACGACGACGGCGCCGGAGTCGGCCTTGTAGTTCGTGCCCGTGTTGCGGTCGTGCTCCTTGCGGGCCTGCTTCATGGCCTCGTTCAGCTCGTACTCGGCGATCCGCTGGACGCGGGCGTCGATGCTGGTGACGAGGTTGTCGCCGGGGTGGGCCGGGTCGGCCTCGGCCTGGCCGATGACGCGGCCGAGGTTGTCGACCTCGTAGCGCGTGACGCCGGCCTTGCCGCGCAGCTGCTTGTCGTACTCGCGCTCCAGGCCGGAACGGCCGACCTGGTCGGAGCGCAGGTAGGGCGAGTTGGTGTTCTGCGCCTTCTTGATCTCCTCGTCGGTGACCGGCGAGAGGTAGCCGAGGACCTGGGCGGTGTTGGCCTTGCCCGGGCTCGGGTAGCGGCGCACGGCCTGGGGCTCGGCGGTGATGCCGGGGAAGTCCTCGGCGCGCTCGCGGATCTGGAGGGCCTGCTTGGGGGTGGCCTCGTCGGTGATGGGGATGGGCTGGTAGGGCGAGCCGTTCCAGCAGGGCTGGGGAGTCTTGGCGTCGCACAGCCGGACCTTCTCCTGAACCTCCTCGGGGGTCATCTCCAGGACCGAGGCGAGCTTGGTGAGGACATCCTTGCCGTCGTCCGGCATCTTCAGCAGGTCGGTGCGGGAGGCGGAGACGACCAGTCGCGTCTCGTTGTCGGCGAGGGCCACGCCGCGCGCGTCCAGGATGGAGCCGCGGACGGCCGGCTGGACGACCTGCTGGACGTGGTTCCCCGACGCCTCCTTGGCGTAGGCCGCGCCCTCACGGATCTGGAGGTACCACAGGCGTCCGCCGAGGGTGAGCAGGAGGGAGAGGACGAGGACCTGGATGACGACGAGCCGGATCTGGACCCGTGGGTTCCGGCCGGTCTCGGGAATGTTGGTCACTGCGGCCGACTCCCCCTCTCGGTGCGCGTACGGATGTGCGGATACGACGGTGTGTCCGGGCACGCGTGTGCGGATACGAGTGGGGAACGACGGGTCCACACGCCGGCGTTCCTGACCGGACCGGCCCGTTCGGGTGAACTTCCCTGAGTTCACAGCCGCTTGACCCCCTTGATGCGCCCCGCCCGCGCCATCCGTGCCCGGGCCGCCTTCACCCGCAGCTTGTTGCGCTGGCTGCCGATGTTCAGGCCGGTGCCGCCGGAGAGCCAGCCGGAGGAGATGTCGGTGGCCTTGGCGGCGGAGCCGGCCTCGGCGAGCGGATCGTTCTCGGCGCGTCTGGCCAGCGCCATGACCCCCGGCACCACGAACGGGGCGAGCAGCAGGTCGTACAGGGCTGCCGTGAACAGCAAGCTGCCCAGGCCCACATGGCGGGCGGCGGTGTCACCGACGAGGGCACCGACCCCGGCGTACAGCAGGGTGGAGCCGAGGGCGGCGGCGACCACCACGACCATGGGGCCGGTCGCGGACTTCAGCTGGCCCGTCTCCGGTTTCACCAGGCCCGCGAGGTAGCCGATGAGGCACAGCACGAGGGCGTAGCGCCCGGCGGCGTGGTCGGCGGGCGGGGCCAGATCGGCGAGCAGGCCCGCGCCGAAACCGATGAGGGCGCCGCCCACATGGCCGTACACCAGCGCCAGGCCGAGGACGGTGAGGAGCATCAGGTCGGGCACGGCGCCCGGCAGATGGAGGCGGGCGAGGACGCTCACCTGGACCACCAGGGCGACGACGACCAGGGCGGAGGAGAGCAGGATCCGGTTGACGCGCATGGGGTGACAGCTCCTACTGCTCTTGCTGGATCTGGCCGTCCGCGGGGGCCTCGGCGGACGGCGTCACGGTCACCGTCACCGTCGGCCTGGGAGTCGGCTTCGGCTTGGGCGGGAGCACCGTGTCGCGCGGGTCCTTCTTCGGGGCCTCGACGACGACACCGACGATGTCGAGCTTGCTGAAGGCGGCGTACGGCGTGACGTAGAGCGTGCGGGTCAGCCCCCCACCTGACGGGTCGACGCGGGAGACCACGCCGACGGGCACGCCGGGCACGAACGGCCGGTCGGCCTGCGAGCCGAAGGTGACCAGGCGGTCGCCCTTCTTCACCTCCGCCTTGCCGTTGAGGAGTTCCACGCGCAGCGGGCGGTCGCCCTGCCCGGAGGCGAAACCGAGCTCGTCGCTGGCCTCCATCCGGGTGCCGACCGTGAAGTCGGGGTCGCTGGCGAGCAGGACCGTGGCGGTGTTGGGCCCGACGGTGGTGACCCGGCCGACGAGCCCGTCCCCGTTCAGGACGGTCATGTCGCGTTTGATGCCGTCGTTGGCGCCGACGTCGATGGTGATGGTCCAGGAGAAGCCCTGAGCGGCCCCGATGGCGATGACCTCGGCGCCCTTGATGCCGTACTGGCCCTGGCCGGAGATCTTCAGCATCTTGTCGAGCTGCTTGAGGCGGCTGCGGCTGCGGTCGTCGCTGCCGAGCCGGGCCTTCAGGGCCGCGTTCTCCTCTTCCAGCGCGGCGAGCCGGTCGTGCCGCTCGCCGGAGTCCCGGATGGCGGAGACCGCGTTGCCGACCGGGTCGACCGCGGCCGACACACCGCTCTCGATCGGGCCGAAGACCGTCGCCGCGCCCTGCCGGGCACCGTCGACCGGGGAATCCTCCCCGCCGCGAATGTCCACCGTGATCAACGCGAACGCGATGGCGATCAGCAGCACCAGGAGCAGCCGACTCTCTCGTGTGTCCCTCACGTGCGGCGGCCGTGCCCTTCCTCATAGGAATTCCGGGAAGCCCCAGGGAAACCCGAGGGGCTGCATTGTGGGAGCTTGTGCATCTATATCAATGATCCGCCGTACGAGAGGAGATCGTCCCGTACGGCGGAATCGAAGAGTTACGTCATCTGCGCGGCTGGGCGTCCAGAACCTGCTGGAGCGCCTCGAACTCCTCGACACACTTTCCGGATCCGAGCGCCACGCTGTCCAGAGGGTCCTCGGCGATGTGGATCGGCATACCGGTCTCCCGGCGCAGCCGCTCGTCCAGGCCCCTGAGCAGCGCTCCCCCGCCGGTCAGAACGATTCCTCGGTCCATGATGTCGCCGGACAGCTCCGGCGGACACTTGTCGAGGGTCGTCTTGACGGCGTCGACGATCGCGTTGACCGGCTCCTCGATCGCCTTGCGGACTTCGGCCGCGGAGACGACCACGGTCTTCGGCAGCCCGGAGACCAGGTCACGCCCGCGGATTTCGGTGTGCTCGTCGGAGTCGAGGTCGTACGCCGAACCGATCGTGATCTTGATCTGCTCGGCCGTGCGCTCACCCAGCAGGAGGGAGTACTCCTTCTTGATGTGCTGGATGATCGCGTTGTCCAGTTCGTCGCCCGCGACGCGGATGGACTGGGCGGTGACGATGCCGCCGAGGGAGATGACCGCGACCTCTGTGGTGCCGCCGCCGATGTCGACCACCATGTTGCCCGTGGCCTCGTGGACCGGCAGGCCGGAGCCGATGGCCGCGGCCATGGGCTCCTCGATGATGTGCACCTGGCGGGCGCCGGCCTGGGACGACGCCTCGATGACGGCGCGGCGCTCGACGCCCGTGATGCCCGAGGGCACGCAGACGACGACCCGCGGACGAGCCAGATACCGCCGCTTGTGGATCTTCAGGATGAAGTAGCGGAGCATCCGCTCGGTGATCTCGAAGTCGGCGATCACACCGTCCTTCAGTGGACGAACGGCAACGATGTTGCCGGGTGTGCGCCCGATCATCTTCTTCGCTTCGGCACCGACCGCGAGGATGCCACCGGTGTTGGTGTTGATCGCGACGACGGACGGCTCGTTGAGTACGATCCCGCGACCCCTGACGTACACCAGCGTGTTGGCGGTCCCGAGGTCGACAGCCATGTCACGGCCGATGAACGACATTGAGTTCCCCATCAGGATTCGTCTGGCCTTCCCACTAGCTTTTGAGGGCTTTTCAGGTAGGCAAAGGTGGGTGCTGTGACGTGAAGGCTTCCATCGTAGACGCGCCTTCGCGAACACTGCGGGAGGGTCTCCGTCATTGTCAGCAGATGCTGTGCGCGTTCGCTTGTGGAGACGGGCGTTTGGGGACCATCGTTCCCTCGATCGCCACGCATATGCCAAGAAGTCCGGGAGCCCCGCCCCCAGACTTCCCTCGCCGTTCGCCTTACGCGCGACCCGGGAAGAAGATCTTCACCTCGCGCTCGGCGGACTCCTCCGAGTCGGAGGCGTGGATCAGGTTCTCCCGGACGATGACGCCGTAGTCGCCGCGGATGGAGCCGGGGGCCGCGGCGATCGGGTCGGTCGGGCCGGCGAGCGCCCGCAGCCCCTCGATGACCCGCTCGCCCTCGACGATCATCGCCACGACCGGGCCGGAGGCCATGAACTCCACCAGCGGCTCGTAGAAGGGCTTGCCCTTGTGCTCGCCGTAGTGCTGCTCCAGCGTGTCCTGGTCCAGGGTGCGCAGCTCCAGCGCGGTGATCGTCCAGCCCGCCTTGCGCTCGATGCGGCTGATGATCTCGCCGGTCAGGCCTCGACGGACGGCGTCGGGCTTGAGGAGGACGAGGGTGCGCTGGCTCACGACGGGCTCCTTATGCATCAAGGTTGTGCGGTGAGACGAGATTACCCGGCGTGTCGGGGCGTCTGTTACGCAGCGTCAGGTGTGGAGGAGCCGGACCGGTCCGCGAATCTCGCCTTCGCCTCGTCCACCTTCCGCCCGTAGTGCACGGACGCCCACCACAGGGCCGCGAAGACCACGCCCAGGAAGAACATCATCGGCACGGCGAAGCCCGACGCGACCAGCGCGATCTGCAACGCCCAGCCGAGCGCGACCCCGCCCGGGCGCGTCACCAGGCCGCACAGCACCAGGCACAGGAACATCGCGACACCGCTGACCGTCCACACGGTCGCCATGGACAGGTCCGGGTCCTTCATGGCGACCAGACCGGCGAAGCCGATGATGAAGAACTCGCCGATCAGGGTCGAAGAACAGAGCGTACGCACGGGATCTCAGCCCCTCCCCAGGAGCAGTCGGGCCTCGCCGACGGTGATGACGGAACCGGTGACGAGCACACCGCCGCCCGCGAACTCGCCCTCCTCCTCGGCCAGCGTGATCGCGGCCTCCAGCGCGTCGGGCAGCCGCGGCTCGACCTGGACGCGCTCCTCGCCGAACACCTCGACGGCGATGCCGGCCAGCTCGTCGGCGTCCATCGCGCGGTGGCTGGAGTTCTGCGTGACCACGACTTCGGCGAACACCGGCTCGAAGGCCTCCAGCAGCCCCCGCACGTTCTTGTCGCCGCTGGCGCCGACCACACCGATGAGGCGGCTGAACTGGAAGGCCTCCCCGACCGCCTCGGCAGCGGCCCGGGCACCCGCCGGATTGTGGGCGGCGTCCAGCACCACCGTCGGGGAACGCCGCACGACCTCCAGCCGGCCCGGCGAGGCGACGGCCGCGAACGCCTTGCGGACCGTGTCCAAATCCAGCGGATCGGGCCGCTGCGCGCCGACGCCGAAGAACGCCTCCACGGCGGCGAGCGCGACGGCCGCGTTGTGCGCCTGGTGCGCGCCGTGCAGCGGCAGGTACACCTCGGTGTACTCGCCGCCGAGGCCGCGCAGCGTCAGCAGCTGTCCGCCCACGGCCACCTGCCGGTCCACGACACCGAACTCCAGCCCCTCCCGGGCCACGGTCGCGTCCACCTCGACGGCCTTCTTCAGCAGCACCTGCGCCGCGTCGACCGGCTGCTGCGCCAGGATGACGGTCGCGCCCTGCTTGACGATGCCGGCCTTCTCGGCGGCGATCTCCGCGTGCGTGGTGCCGAGCCGGTCGGTGTGGTCGAGGTCTATGGGGGTGACGACGGCGACGTCACCGTCGATCACGTTCGTGGCGTCCCAGGAGCCGCCCATGCCGACCTCGACGACGGCGACGTCGACGGGCGCGTCGGCGAACGCCGCGTACGCCATTCCGGTCAGCACCTCGAAGAAGGACAGCCGGTACTCCTGTCGGCCGTCGACCATCTCCACGTACGGCTTGATGTCCTGGTACGTCTCGATGAACCGCTCGGCGGAGATGGGGGCGCCGTCCAGGCTGATGCGCTCGGTGATCGACTGCACGTGCGGCGAGGTGTAGCGGCCGGTCCGCAGCTCGAAGGCGCCGAGCAGGGCCTCGATCATGCGGGCCGTGGAGGTCTTGCCGTTCGTCCCCGTGATGTGGATCGACGGGTACGACCGCTGCGGCTCTCCCAGCACGTCCATCAGCGCGGCGATACGGCTGACGGAGGGCTCCAGCTTGGTCTCGCCCCAGCGCGTGGCGAGCTCCGCCTCGACCTCGCGCAGGGCCTTGTCGACCTCGGGGTCGGCGGGCCTGGTCGGGATGTCGGCCTCCGGGGGGCCGCCCTGGGTACGCAGGGTTCGGCTGCCGGCTTCGATGACGGCGAGGTCGGGGTCGCGGGTGGTCTCCTCCGCGATGATCTCGTCGAAGGTGTTGAGGGGGTCGGGCTGGTCGTCGGCGCTGTGGTCTGGAGGGAGCTCGCTCACGGGGCCAGTCTACGGAGCGGGGGTGACATTGCTCGGGGGTGGTTTGTGTCGTGGTGTTCGTGCGGGTTGTCTGTGGCTTGTCGCGCACTTCCCCGCGCCCCTTGGGTACGTGCCGCTGAGCCACGGCTGAGGCCCCCGGCCTGACGGCTCCGGGGGCCTCACACACCCGTACGAACCCTTAACCCTGCGGCAAACGATCCAGCTGCGCCTGGATCCGGGCGATGTCCTCCTCCGCCTTGGACAGGCGGGTGCGGATCTTCTCCACCACGTGGTCGGGAGCCTTCGCCAGGAACGCCTCGTTGCCGAGCTTGGCGCCCGCCTGCGCCTTCTCCTTCTCCGCCGCCGCGAGGTCCTTCGCGAGGCGCTTGCGCTCCGCCGCCACGTCGATCGTGCCGGACAGGTCGAGGGCGACCTCCGCGCCGGCGACCGGCAGGGTCGCCGTGGCCGTGAAGGCGTCGCCCTCCGGCTGGAGCCGGAGCAGCTGGCGGACGGCGGCCTCGTGCGCCGCGAACGGCGTGCTGTCCAGGGTCAGCCGGGCCGGGACCCGCTGGCCGGGCTGGAGCCCCTGGTCGGCGCGGAAGCGGCGGACCTCGGTGATGACCGACTGGAGGCTCTCGATCTCGCGCTCGGCGTCGGCGTCCCGGAAGCCGCTGTCCTTGGGCCAGTCGGCGATGACGACCGACTCACCGCCCGTGAGGGTGGTCCACAGGGTCTCGGTGACGAAGGGGACCACAGGGTGCAGCAGCTTCAGCGTGACGTCGAGGACCTCGCCGAGGACGCGCTTGCTGACCTCGGCCGCCTCGCCGCCCGCCTGGAACGTCGTCTTGGACAGCTCGACGTACCAGTCGAAGACCTCGTCCCACGCGAAGTGGAACAGGGAGTCGGACAGCTTCGCGAACTGGTAGTCGTCGTAGTACGCGTCGACTTCGGCGACGACCGTGTTGAGCCGGGAGAGGATCCAGCGGTCCGTCGAGGACATCTTCGACGGGTCCGGCAGCGGGCCGTCCACCGTCGCGCCGTTCATCAGCGCGAAGCGCGTCGCGTTCCAGATCTTGTTGGCGAAGTTGCGGGAGCCCTGGACCCAGTCCTCGCCGATCGGGACGTCGACGCCCGGGTTCGCGCCACGGGCCAGAGTGAACCTGAGCGCGTCCGAGCCGTACTTGTCCATCCAGTCCAGCGGGTTGACCGCGTTGCCGAAGGACTTCGACATCTTCTTGCCGAACTGGTCGCGGACCATGCCGTGCAGGGCGATGGTGTGGAACGGCGGGGTGCCGTCCATCGCGTACAGACCGAACATCATCATCCGGGCGACCCAGAAGAAGAGGATGTCGTAGCCGGTGACCAGGACGGAGTTCGGGTAGAACTTCGCGAGCGACTCGGTCTGTTCGGGCCAGCCGAGCGTGGAGAACGGCCACAGGCCGGAGGAGAACCAGGTGTCGAGGACGTCGGTGTCCTGACGCCAGCCCTCGCCGCTCGGCGGCTCCTCGTCGGGACCGACGCAGACGACCTCGCCGTTCGGGCCGTACCAGACCGGGATGCGGTGGCCCCACCACAACTGCCGGGAGATGCACCAGTCGTGGAGGTTGTCGACCCAGTCGAAGTAGCGCTTCTCCATCTCCTGCGGGTGGATCTTAACGCGCCCGTCGCGGACGGCGTCACCGGCGGCCTTCGCCAGCGGGCCGACCTTGACCCACCACTGCATGGACAGGCGCGGCTCGATGGTGGTCTTGCAGCGCGAGCAGTGGCCCACCGAGTGGACGTACGGCCGCTTCTCGGCGACGATCCGCCCCTCGGCGCGCAGGGCCGCGACGATCGCCGACCGCGCTTCCAGCCGGTCCTGGCCCTGGAAGGGGCCGTGGGCGGTGATCACGGCGTGCTCGTCCATGATCGTCAGGGCCGGGAGGTCGTGGCGCTGGCCGATCTCGAAGTCGTTCGGGTCGTGTGCCGGGGTGACCTTGACGGCACCCGTGCCGAACTCGGGGTCTACGTGCTCGTCCGCGACGACCGGGATGGAGCGGTCGGTCAGCGGCAGCTTGACCAGCTTGCCGATCAGGTGCTGGTAGCGCTCGTCCTCGGGGTGAACGGCGACGGCCGTGTCTCCGAGCATGGTCTCGGCGCGGGTGGTGGCGACGACGATGGTGTCGTCGCCGTCGCCGTACTTCATGGAGACGAGTTCGCCGTCGTCGTCCTGGTACTCGACCTCGATGTCCGAGATGGCGGTCAGGCACCGGGGGCACCAGTTGATGATGCGCTCGGCGCGGTAGATCAGCTCGTCGTCGTAGAGACGCTTGAAGATGGTCTGGACGGCCTGGGAGAGGCCCTCGTCCATGGTGAAGCGCTCGCGCGACCAGGCGACGCCGTCACCGAGGCGCCGCATCTGCCCGCTGATCTGGCCGCCGGACTCGGCCTTCCACTGGTAGACCCGCTCGACGAAGGCCTCACGGCCCAAGTCGTGCCGGGACTTGCCCTCCTTGGCGAGCTCGCGCTCGACGACGTTCTGCGTGGCGATACCGGCGTGGTCCATGCCGGGCTGCCACAGCGTCTCGAAGCCCTGCATGCGCTTACGGCGGGTCAGGGCGTCGATGATCGTGTGCTCGAAGGCGTGCCCCAGGTGGAGCGAGCCCGTGACGTTCGGCGGCGGGATGACGATCGTGTACGGCGGCTTGTCGCTCTTCTCGTCCGCCTCGAAGTAACCCCGCTCTACCCAGCGCTCGTACAGCGGCCCCTCTACGTCGGCCGGCGCGTACTGGGTCGGCAGGTCGGTACTGGGCGCTGGTGGCTGCTGCTGAGCGTTCTCGGTCACGGGGGTCAGTTTAGAGGTGTCACTACCCCGTCCCGAAACGCGTTTGCCTTGTAACGGTGGGGGCCCGATGCCATGCACACGGCGGGTCTGCGCCAGGATGTCTCGAACGCATCAGCATCTGGAGGGGAACCCAGAACATGAGCTACAACCAGCCGGGCCCGTACGGCGGGCAGCCCCAGCAGCCCGGACCGTACGGCCAGCCAGGCCCCTACGGCCAGCCGCCGCAGGCCCCCCAGCCCGGCTACGGCTACCCCCAGCAGGCCCCTCCGCCCCAGCCCGGCTACGGCTACCCCCAGCAGCCCCCGCAGGGCGTCCCGCCCCAGCCGAATCCCTACGGCCAGCAGCCCCCGTACGGCCAGCAGCCGCCCCACGGCCAGGCCCCGTACGGCGTCCCTCAGCCCCCGGCCCCGGGCGGGGGCAAGAAGAAGACGGGCATCATCATCGGCGCGGTGGCCGTCGTGGCCGCGATCGGCGTGGGCGCGTACTTCGTGATCGGCGGGGGCGGCGGCCTGGAGGACGACGGGCCGCACAAGCTCACGACGCCGGCGACGGTGCTCAGCGACTACAAGCGCACCACGAAGGACGGGGCGACCGTCGGCGCCGACTCGACGGCGGAGCTGGAGAAGAGCGGCGTCAAGAACGCCAAGACCGCGGCGGGCCTCTACAACACGGTGGACCTGAGCGACTACGACCCCGACGACCCGGCGTCCGCGGCGAAGATGGCGACGGCCAAGACCCTTTCGGTGGCCGGTGCCTACGGTGAGATCTCCGACCCGGAGGCGACACTGGACCTGTTCTTCGCCAACTTCAAGAAGTCGGCCGAGAAGGAGTCCGCCACCGGATCCGGCAAGCCGGAGCTGGTCGGCGAGCCCGAGGCGGCCGACCTCGACGGCGCGGTCATGAAGTGCCAGTCGGTCAGGGGGCAGGACCGGCTGACCGAGCAGGAGAAGACCAACTGGTTCTGCGCGTGGGCCGATTACAGCACGATCGCCATCGTGTCGCCGGGTGACGCGGCGCAGGGCGTCACCAAGGACGTGGCGATCGACCTCACCACCAAGGCCCGCAAGGAAGTCCGCGTCAAGGCCTGACCCCGGCAACGACGAAGGCGCCCGGCAACTGTGCCGGGCGCCTGCGCGTGCAGTGGGTGACTAGGCCGTCTTCTGCTCCCCGGCCCCCGGCCCCGCGCATCCCGCGGAATCAGCGTCGGGTTCACGTTCGACTGGACGACGTCCGCCGTGATGACGACCCGGGCCACGTCCTTGCGGGACGGGACCTCGTACATCACGCCCTGGAGGACCTCCTCCATGATGGCGCGCAGGCCTCGCGCGCCGGTCTGGCGGAGGATGGCCTGGTCGGCGATGGCTTCGAGGGCCTCGCGCTCGAAGTCCAGCTCCACGCCGTCGAGTTCGAAGAGGCGCTGGTACTGCTTGACGAGCGCGTTGCGCGGCTCGACGAGGATCTGGAGCAGGGCCTCGCGATCGAGGTTGTGGACCGAGGTGATGACCGGGAGGCGGCCGATGAACTCGGGGATCATGCCGAACTTGACCAGGTCCTCCGGCATGACCTCCTGGAACTGGTCCTTGGACTCCATCTCGCGCTTGGAGCGGATCTGCGCGCCGAAGCCGATGCCCTTGGCTCCGGCCCGGGACTCGATGATCTTCTCCAGTCCGGCGAAGGCACCGCCCACGATGAACAGCACGTTCGTCGTGTCGATCTGGATGAACTCCTGGTGGGGGTGCTTGCGGCCGCCCTGCGGCGGAACGGAGGCCGTGGTGCCCTCGAGGATCTTGAGGAGGGCCTGCTGTACGCCCTCCCCGCTCACGTCGCGCGTGATCGAGGGGTTCTCACTCTTCCTCGCGACCTTGTCGATCTCGTCGATGTAGATGATCCCGGTCTCGGCCTTCTTGACGTCGTAGTCGGCGGCCTGGATCAGCTTGAGCAGGATGTTCTCGACGTCCTCGCCGACGTCGCCGGCCTCCGTCAGGGCCGTGGCGTCCGCGATCGCGAAGGGGACGTTCAGCATCCGCGCGAGGGTCTGCGCGAGGAGGGTCTTGCCGGAGCCCGTGGGGCCGAGGAGGAGGATGTTGGACTTCGCCAGCTCGATGGCGTCGTCGCGGCCGTTCGCCCCGCCGTTCTCACCGGCCTGGACCCGCTTGTAGTGGTTGTACACCGCTACGGACAGGGCCTTCTTGGCGGCCTCCTGGCCGACCACGTACCCCTCGAGGAACTCGTAGATCTCGCGGGGCTTCGGGAGCTCCTCCCAGCGGACCTCGCTGGTCTCCGCCAGCTCTTCCTCGATGATCTCGTTGCAGAGGTCGATGCACTCGTCGCAGATGTACACACCGGGCCCTGCGATGAGCTTCTTGACCTGCTTCTGGCTCTTGCCGCAGAACGAGCACTTGAGCAGATCGCCGCCGTCACCGATGCGTGCCACGGTGTGCTTCCCCTTCGCCTGGGAGACTCCTGGACGCCGACGTCCAGCGGACTCCTGGTGCTGCCTTATGTCCGACGGTACCTTGCCGGGCCCCTCGTTCGGGCCCCCCTTGGCGCGGTTCGCTTTGACGTGGACCGTGCCAAACCGTGCCAAGGGGCGGCAGACGGTACAGCCTCTCGCCTCAGCGCAGGCTCGAGTTGTCCATCTTCCGGGTGGTGATGACCTGGTCGATCAGGCCGTAGCTCAGCGCGTCCTCGGCCGTGAGGATCTTGTCGCGCTCGATGTCCTCGCGGATCTTCTCGATCGTCTGCGTGGAGTGCTTGGCCAGCATCTCCTCCAGCTGCGAGCGCATCCGGAGGATCTCGTTGGCGGCGATCTCCAGGTCGGACACCTGGCCGCGGCCCGTCTCGCTGTACGGCTGGTGGATCAGCACGCGCGCGTTCGGCAGGGCCATGCGCTTGCCCGGCGTACCGGCGGCCAGCAGGACGGCGGCGGCGGAGGCCGCCTGGCCCATGCAGACCGTCTGGATGTCCGGCTTCACGTACTGCATCGTGTCGTAGATCGCCGTGAGCGCCGTGAAGGAGCCACCGGGGCTGTTGATGTAGACCGAGATGTCACGGTCGGGGTCCATCGACTCCAGGCACAGCAGCTGCGCCATGACGTCGTTGGCGGAGGCGTCGTCGATCTGGACGCCGAGGAAGATCACGCGCTCCTCGAAGAGCTTCGCGTACGGGTCGTACTCGCGGATGCCCTGGGAGGTGCGCTCGACGAAGCGCGGGATGACATAGCGGGACTCGGCCTGCGGGCCGGTGTAGCGGCCCTGCGAGGCGCTCATGTCCTGCACGGCCTGCATACGGTCGTAGATCCCGCTGCCGGGGAACTGGTTCACGGTGTCTCCTGAAAAAGGGCTGAGGCGGTCGGCTGGGGCTGTCTGGGGTCGCTGGGGCCCGGGAGGGCGCCGTGGGCCTCACGGGGCCCCACAGGCCCCGTGGGGACCTCTCAGGCCCCGGTGCCGCCGCCGCCCGGCATGCCGGCGGCCGTGGGCATGACGTCGTCGATGAGGCCGTACTCCTTGGCCTCGAACGCGTCGAACCAGCGGTCGCGGTCCGAGTCGCGGGTGATCTGCTCGACCGTCTGGCCCGTGTGCTGGGCGGTGAGCTCGGCCATGCGCTTCTTGGTGTGCAGCAGCCGCTCGGCGTGGATCTTGATGTCCGAGGCCGAGCCGGCCAGGCCGGCGGAGGGCTGGTGGATGAGGATCTCGGCGTTCGGCAGCGCGAAGCGCTTGCCGGGGGTGCCCGCGCTGAGCAGGAACTGTCCCATCGAGGCCGCGAGGCCCATGGCGATCGTCACCACGTCGTTCTTGATGTACTGCATGGTGTCGTAGATCGCCATGCCGGCCGTGATCGAACCGCCGGGGCTGTTGATGTACAGGTAGATGTCCTTGTCCGGTTCGGCGGCAAGGAGCAGCAGCTGTGCGGTGATCTTGTTCGCGATGTCGTCGTCGACCGGCTGGCCGAGGAAGATGATCCGCTCGTTGAGCAGCCGGTTGTAGACCTGGTCGCCGAGGCCACCACCGATGGAAGGCTCGCCGGCGGCTGAAGGCATCAGATTCGTCACGTATCCACCTGCTCGTCTTACGACGGCGCCGGGCCGTCTCACGTGTTCCCTGCGGGGCGGGAGCCGTATCGGAGACTCCACTGCCCTGGTACTCATGGACCCTAACGCGCGGGTCCCTTCGGGGAATCCCGGAGATGGGAGTGTTCGCCGGGGGCGTAGCGACTGGGGGCCGGTAACGCGACGGGCCCCGAGAAGCACTGTGTGTCTCAGGGCCCGTCCTTACGGCGTTACGAGGTGCCCGGGGGCTCAGCCCTCGGTCTTCTCCTCGGCCTTCTCCTCGGCAGGCTCGGCCGGGGTCTCCTCGGCGGAGGCCTCGGTGGTGTTCTCGTCCTCTTCGTCGTCGAGGTCGATGACCTCGCCGTTGGTGTCCTTGACCGTGGCCTTCTCGACCACGACGGCCAGCGCCTTGCCGCGGGCGACCTCACCGACCAGGAGCGGGACCTGGCCGCCCTCGACGACGGCCTGGGCGAACTGGTCGGGGGACATGCCGGAGGAGGCGGCACGCCGCATGAGGTGCTCGGTGAGCTCCTCCTGGTTGACGTTGAGCTTCTCCTGCTTGACCAGCTCGTCGAGCACGAACTGAGTCTTGATGCCCTTGACCGCGGCCTCGCGGGTCTCGGCGTCGAACTCCTCCTCGCTCTTGCCCTGGATCTCCAGGTACTTCGCGAGGTCGAGACCCATCTGGCCGAGCTGGTGGTGCTCGAGGTTGTGCTTACGGGTGTTGATCTCGTCCTCGAGCAGCTTCTCGGGGACCGGGACCTCGACCAGCTCGAGCAGCTTCTCCAGGACGCGCTCCTGGGCCTGCGTGGCCTGGTCGTACTGCTTCATGTTCTCGAGGCGCTTGCGGCTGTCGGCGCGCAGCTCCTCGATGGTGTCGAACTCGGAGGCGAGCTGCGCGAACTCGTCGTCCAGTTCGGGCAGTTCGCGCTTGGCGACCTGGGTGACCTTGACGGTGACCTCGGCCTCCTTGCCGGCCGCCGAGCCGCCCTTGAGCTCGGAGGTGAAGGTGGCCTCGCCACCGGCCTCCAGGCCCTTCACGGCGTCGTCGATGCCGTCCAGCAGCTCACCGGAGCCGATCGTGTAGGAGACGCCGTCGGCGACGCCGTCCTCGAGGACCTCGCCGTCGACCTTGGCCTCCAGGTCGATCGTCACGACGTCGCCGTCCTCGGCGGCACGCTCGACCGGGGCGGTGGAGGCGAAGCGCTCGCGGAGCTCCTCGACCGCCTTGTCGACGTCCTCCTCGGTGACCTCGACGGCGTCGACCTCGACCTCGATGCCCGAGTAGTCCGGGATCTCGATCGCGGGGCGGATGTCGACCTCGGCGGTGAAGTTCAGCGTCTCGCCGTCCTTCAGCTCCGTGATGTCGACCTCGGGCTGGCCCAGGGGGCTCAGCTCGGCCTCGTTGACCGCGTCGGTGTAGAACTTCGGCAGCGCGTCGTTGACGGCCTCCTCCAGCACCGCACCGCGGCCGAACCGCTGGTCGATGACCCGGGCCGGGACCTTGCCCTTGCGGAAGCCCTTCACCGTGACCTGCTGGTTGATCTTCTTGTACGCCGCGTCGAGGCTGTCCTTGAGCTCCTCGAAGGGCACCTCGACAGTGAGCCGAACCCGAGTCGGGTTCAGGGTCTCCACGGCGCTCTTCACGGTTCGGTCTCCTTGTGGCTGACTTCTTGGGTTCTGCCGGTGCCAGAGCGGCCCGGCGGATTTCGCCGCCCGGAGGACTTCAGACGATGAGACACACGGGCGTGCAGCTTGCATAGTAACGGCAGCGGCTACACCGCCCAAAAGGCGATCACGCGAGTGATCAGGAGACGATCACGCGAGATGATCGGCCGGCTGGTCGGGGTGGCGGGATTTGAACCCACGGCCTTCCGCTCCCAAAGCGGACGCGCTACCAAGCTGCGCCACACCCCGTCTGGTGCGACACGTAGGGTACATGCCGCCAGGCGGTGTGGCCGCCGCATTTCCACAGGGCCCGTGCCGCGTCGGCCACGGCGGGAATGCGGTGTGCGACGGACGGGCCCGACCCGCTACGATGCCTCCAGTGCCGCGGTCGCCCGACCTGCGGCGCGCGCTGTGCGGGCGTAGCTCAATGGTAGAGCCCCAGTCTTCCAAACTGGCTACGCGGGTTCGATTCCCGTCGCCCGCTCTGTGGACCTCGGGCCCGGTTCTTCGGAACCGGGCCCGAGGTGTTTCTCCGGCGGGTCACAGGTCGCCTACGTCCACCGTGGAGACGGAGCGGACACCGCAGGGGACGTAGAGGGCGTCGCCGACGAGGACGAGCGGGGCGCCCTCGGTGACGAACATGCTGTTGGCGCGACCGCCGCCGTCGCGGCCGGAGCGGGTGCCCTCGATCCTGCCGGTACTCGCGTTCAGGGCGGCGAGGCGGCCGGGGGTCCCTGCTGCTCCACGGAGGAGTTCGATTCCCACGGCGTCCGGCCGGTTCGCGGGGAGACCGCGCGGACGCCTCCGCTCGCCCGCGTGACATAGACGGTGCCGCGCACCAGGTACGTGTCGGCGTCCTCGGGCCGGGGCTGCGCGAGCCGTCGCACGGTGAGCACGTGCGAGGAGGCGTCGATCAGGGTCAGTGCGCGTTCCGCGTCGAGGGCGTCCGCGAGCACCAGGCCCGTCGTGCTGGATGAGCAGGTGCGCGGTCCTCGCCCTCGACGGTCCAGCGGGCCTTCCCGGTGGCCGGGTCGATCCGGCGGACGGTGGTGCGGCCGGTCCTCCCCTCCTTTTGCGCGGTCGCACGGACAAGGTAGGCACGGCCGGCCGCGGAGCGCAGCAGACAGTCCGGGAGATCCGGCTTCGGCTGCCTCCAGCGGACGTCGCCGGTCCGGGCGTCGAGCAGGGCGTACTGGTCGCCCTGGGCCCCGTAGAAGGTGACGACGCCGTCGGGAACGGCCGTGGCCGCGCCCTGCGTACTGTCGGGGACGGCCGCCATATCGCCGGTGCCGGCGGGAGTCCGCCAGAGCACCTTGCCGGTGTCGGCGGCCAAGGCGTGGACCGTATAGGTGCTCCGGATGCCGTTCGCACTGTCCTGCTCGTGTCGGCCTCGTTGCCGTAGACGCGGCCGTCGCCGGTCCCGATGAGCGCGCCCTCATTGCCGGAGGCGCCCGTGCGGCGTGCGGTCGATGGACCGGGACCAGGTGTTGCGGCCGTCCGCGAGACCGAAGCGGGTCGCCATGAGAGCGGCGCCGGCACACACCAGGGACCTGTCGACCGCGGCGCGGCCCGTGAGGGAGGTGCCGGGGCCGCCCAGGACTCGCTCGCTGCCCGGCGGGGCCTTGGCCGCGCTCGCCCAGGGCTTCCAGCCCTCGGGGAGGTCGCTGCCGACGGCGGACGAGCAGGCGGGCTCCCCGCCACGGGTCAGAGCGAGGGTGCTGGTGACGACCGCGGCGCGTACGGCGACCACCGCCGCCGAGACGAGCAGACGGTGCTTGCCGCGGAGGCGAGACGCTCGGGCTCGAGTGGCGGCGTCCCTGCCGGGTCACCCGACGGCTCGTTCCGCTCCGCCGGCGTTGCGCCGTACCGGGGACGCGGGTCCCGACTCCGCTCGGCGTCCGGCTCGGCGGGCGGGGCAGGGCCGCGTCCCGGTCGGTGCCGGCCGCGGCCGGCCATGGCGTCAGCGCGGCCTCGGCCGGTCGGGTGCCCGGCCAGGGGCGTGCCGGACGGGGCGGGGCGGGGCGGTACCGGGAGGTGCGTCCTCGCGGAGCAGGATGAACAGGTCGTCCGCCGTGGGGCGGGACTTTCGGTGCTTCTCCAAGCAGGGGCGGATGACGGGGAGCAGTTCGGCCGGGACGCCGGAGAGGTTCGGCTCGCCCTCGACGACGCGGAGGGCCGCCTCGTAGGGGCTCGGGCTGTCGAACGGGCCGCGGCGGGTGGCCGCGCAGGTGCGGACCGAGCCGAGGGAGAAGATGTCGGCGGCCGGGCCGACGTCCTGGGGTGAGGCGAACCGCTCCGGGGCATGAAGGGCGGTGTGCCCATGACGCGGCCGGTCTGGGTGAGGGCGTCGCAGGCGGCGGACTCGGCGGCGCGGGAGATCCCGAAGTCGATGACGCGGGGGCCGTCCTCGGCGAGCATCGCGTCGCCCGGTTTCAGGTCGCGGTGGACGACTCCGGCGCGGTGGATGTCGCGCAGCGCCTCGGCGAGGCCGGCGGCGAGTTCGCGCAGGCGGGCAGCGGGAGCGGGCCGTGTTCGCGGACGTGGGTGCCGAGGTCTGCGCCCGGTATGGAGAGCGTGGCCGTCCGGGGGCGCTGCGCGTCGGCGTCCGCGTCGACGACGGGGGCCGTGAAGGCCCCGCTGACCTGGCGGGCTGCGGTCACCTCGCGGCGATGGGGCCCCCGCTCGAGCGAAGCCGAGAGATGGGAGAGGGTGCGGAACTCGTCGTCTTCGGCGTACTGGCCGTGCACACCTCGATCGCCGGCCGCTGGCCGGAGACCGAGGTAGACCACGCCCATGCCGCCGGGGCCGAGACGGTCCTCGATGCGGTAGCCACCCACCTCCGGCGGGACGGAGTCGCGCAGCGCCACGTTCCCCCCGTCACGCACCGTCCTGTGGTCGGGGCGAGCGCATCCATCCGTCCGCGCGGCGGGGCCGCGGCGCGGGTGGCGCGGTCCCGTCCCCTCCGTCGGAAGCTGTCAGAAGCTGATGGAGTTGATGGTCTCCGCTATCGAGTTGAGAAACCGCTGGATGTCGTCGGCCATGCCGGTCGAGGCGAGGAAGAAGCCGAAGAGGATCGCCACGATCGCTGGGCCTGCCTTGATGGATCCCCCTCTCAGCAACACCACAAGGATGATCGCCAACAGCAGCACCACAGACAGTGAAATGGCCACAACTGATCACACCCTCGGTCGGTCCGCTCTCCCGGCCCGGGGACGCGACCCCGCGCACCCCGCCAGAACCATCGTGCCACCAACCCGGCCCGGCTATGCGGACCGTGACGCATCGACCACCTCACTCGTGCCCGAACCGGTGTGTGCCGCCCGGGGCCAGGAGCCGAACGGCAGGGATCCGTACGGCAATTCGAGGCGCCACCCTCACAGGGAATTCAACTGAATCGTTTCCGTGCCCACACAACGCGTTCGCAGCTGATTCGAATTACCCCCACAAGCTCCTCAACACCTCTGTGGGCAAGCTTGAAAGGGGGGCGGAAGTGGACATTCCGCCGGAGTCGCCTGCTGGCCTTATGCACCGCTTAGTCCGGAAATATCCCGATAAGCAGGGCAGGTGTGATGAACACAATCCGCCATCGGACGATGTGTTGGGCATCACTCCGACCATGGCGTCAACTACCCGAAATCCGGGGTACCGACAGCTAATAGCCAGCATTCACATCCGGCGTTTTACGAATAGCCGCAGGGAACGCTAGGGTGCCTCAGATGTTCCACGCTGCCTCGTCCCCCGCAAGCGCAGCGAGGTCCCGGATCGTCTCCCCGAGTTCCTGGTGGGAGGGTCTGTGACGAACTCGCTACGACCGAACGGCGACCGCAGGGCGCCACTTCCCCCGGCCCAGTCGCCGACCGACGGAGTGCCGAGCCCGCGCTCGCCGCAGAGCCCGCAGAAGAAGCAGAACGGCAAGCAGCGCGACGCGTTCTTCGACAACGCCAAGTACCTCGCGATCGTGCTGGTGGCCATGGGCCACGCCTGGGAGCCGCTCAAGGGCGACAGCCGGATGCTCGAGGCCGCGTACCAGGTCGTCTACGCCTTCCACATGCCGGCGTTCATCATCATCTCCGGCTACTTCTCGCGCAGTTTCGACATGCGGCCCGACCGGCTCAAGCGCCTGATCACCGGCGTGGCCGTGCCGTACATCGTCTTCGAGACGGCCTACCCGCTCTTCAAGCGGTTCATCGACAACGACCCGGGACAGGAGATCAGCCTCCTCGACCCCTGGTACCTGACCTGGTTCCTGTGCGCGCTGTTCATCTGGCGGATGACCACCCCCATCTGGAAGATGGCGCGCTGGCCGCTGCCGCTCGCGCTCGGCCTCGCGATGCTGGCGACCGTCTCCCCGGAGATCGGTGACGACCTGGACCTCCAGCGGGTCCTCCAGTTCCTGCCGTTCTTCGTGCTGGGACTGGTGATGAAGCCCGAGCACTTCCACATGGTGCGCCGCCGTTCCGTACGGATCGCCTCGGTGCCCGTGTTCGCCGCCGCGCTGGCCTTCAGCTGGTGGGCCGTGCCGCGCATGAACACCGCGTGGTTCTACCACCGGGACTCCGCGCAGGAGCTGGGCGCGCCGTGGTGGACCGGCCCGGTCATGGTGCTCGCGATGTTCGGCTGCTCCCTGGTGCTGACCGCGTGCTTCTTCGCCTGGGTGCCGCGCCGCCACATGTGGTTCACCGCGCTCGGCGCCGGCACGCTCTACGGCTACCTGCTGCACGGCTTCCTGGTGAAGGCCGGCGACTACCAGGGCTGGTTCGAGCCGACGTGGATGCACCAGCCGCTCGGTGAGATCGCCGTGACCGTCACCGCGGCCGCCGTCGTGACGCTGCTGTGCACCAAGCCGGTGCAGCGGGTCTTCCGGTTCGTGATGGAGCCGAAGATGGAGTGGGCCTTCAAGCGGGACGCGGCCGAACTCGCCCGTGAGCGCCAGAGCGCCGAGCGGCGCGAGCGCGAGAAGGCAGCCGTGGGCTGACCCGCCTGTGCACGCACGGAGGGCCCGCACTCGGACGAGTGGCGGGCCCTCCGACTGTCTTGAGGCGGCGGCTAGTCGCCCTTCAGGTGTCTCATCAGGCGCTCGAAGTCCTGCCATCCCGAAAGGTCCGACGGGTCGCCCCGAAACGCGTAGTACAGCGCCGGGCGGGTCTTCGGACCCAGTTCCCGCGGCGCCTGGGGGAGCGGCGTGCGGCGGGCCCGGTCGCCCGGCATCTCGCGGACCTCCTCGGCGCCCAGCACGAACGCGTAGGGCACGCCGGGGCCTTCGAAGCGGGCGGGGACGGACAGGTCGCGGCGGGCCCGGCGGATCTGGACCAGCATGGACTGGAGATCGTGCCGGGTGGCGAGGGCCTCCGCGGCGGCGACCACGGTGTCCGTCGGGATCTGCTCGCCCGGTCCGTAGCCGAAGGCCAGTGTCACGTCCTCCTCGACGCCGCCCTTCGTCCGGGTGATGCGCACCGTCGCGAGGCCCGGTCGCTCCGGCGTGCCGACGACCACCAGCCAGGTCGGCTCGGGTGCTCGCTCGTGGGCCACGTCGGTCAACTGCCGCAGTGACCAGGGGAGGTTGGCGGGCTCCTCGGTGCCCCAGCCGGCCGGTGGCTCACCGGTGATCTCCCGCCATACGGCTTCCACGGCACCGCCGAGGACGAGCCGGTCGTCGGCCGGGTGAACGGTGCGGAAGGAGATCGCGAGCTGGCGTTCGCCGGTGTCCTGGATGCCCTCCCGGAAGGAGGCGGCGACGGGTGTGCGCGGGTCCTGCGGGGTCGCCTCCGGAGACTCGACCGTCACGAACAGGCCGTTGCTCCACTGGAGGACCGCTCCGGTCAGGCCGTCGTAGTAGCCGTCCCGCTCGTCCTGCACCACCCAGCGCGAGGGCCAGCCCGGCAGGCTGCCCCGGACCGCCGGGGAGAGGCGGGTGCCCGCCGGGGTGACGATCTGGAGGCCGAGACCGGCGTTCGCGGCGGCGCGGAAGGCGTCCGACAGCCAGGCCGTCATCGCGACCACGGGACGGTCCTGGATGACGACGGCGACCTTGTCGGTGAGCACGTCCACGGCGGGCTGGGCGGCGGCCGGAGCCGGCGCCACCGTCATCCCGTCCGTCTTGACCACGGCCAACGACCACGAGGTCTGCGGCGGCCAGGCCGTACCACCGATCAACGTGGCGATACGGGCGGCGAACGTCCCGGCGAGCTCCTCGGCTTCCTTGATTCCGGTCGTGGCACGGGCCTCGGTCCACCAGTACGGCACCTCGGGCTCCTGGGCTCCGAGCAGCCGCTCGGCCTCTCCCCTGACCTGCACGAGCAGCGGCGCTTCGACGGAGACGAGCGGGCGGCCCTGCTGGTCGCAGAGCTGCACCACGGCTCCCTCGCCCTCGGTGCCCGCCAGCAGGTCCGGGCCGCCGGAGAGCAGTCCCGCGAGCACGCTCAGCGGGTCGGGCATCTTCTTCGTGAGGGCGATGACATCCTTCGTCACGCGTTTACCTCGTCCCCTCGTAGACGGTCTGGATGAGCCGGCTCGGTTCGCCCCTGCGGACCAGCACGCCGCGGCCGGGCGGCTGGTGGCCGGCGTACACACCGGAGAAGAGCTGGCCCTCGCTGCGGTCCCCCGCCATCACCAGCGCCGAGGCACCGGACTCGCGCAGGCTCTGGAGCAACGGCTCGTACAGCCCCCGGGAGGCGCCCGCCACACGGCGGGTGAGGACGAAGTGCAGTCCGATGTCGACGGCCGACGGGATGTACGGCACGAAGGGCGCGAGCGGCTGCTGCCCGGCGGTGGTGAGGACGTCGTAGTCGTCGACGAGGATCACGATCCGCGGGCCGGAGAAGCTGCCCGGCTCGAGGTCGGCGCCGTCGGCGGCCTCGTCGGGCAGCCGCTTCTCCAGTTCGGAGGCGATGCCGGCGGCGAGACCGGCGCACAGCTTGGTGTTGTAGGCGTAACCGCCCCGGTACTCCTCCGGGATGACGCCGCGCAGGCCGCGGCGCGGGTCGAAGACGCCGAAGACGAGCTCCTTGTCGCCGTAGCGCTCGATCAGGCTGCGGGCGATCACCTTGAGCAGGTTGGTCTTGCCGCACTCGCTGTCGCCCATGATCAGCAGGTGCTGGTCGCGGTGGAAGAGGTCGAGCAGGACGGGCGCCAGCTGCGTCTGGTCCAGGCCGATCGGGACGCGGCGTGGTTCGGCGGCAGGGCCGGGCAGCTGGTGCGCCTCCAGCACGTGCGGCAGCACGCGCACCGGCTGGGCGACCTCGCCGGTCCAGGTGGCGCGGATCTGCCGGGCGGTGGTCTCCAGGACCGCGCCGAGGTCGGCGGTGTCGGCGAGGCCGTCGGTACGGGGCAGGGCGACCTGGGCGAAGAGCTTGCGGTCGGTGAGGACCCGGCCCTTCTCCTCGGGCGAGAGGGTCTCGCCGAGCTTGCGGTCGATACTGGACTCGCTCGGGTCGTTCAGGCGCAGTTCCACGCGGGTGCCGAACTGGGACTGGGTGGCGATCCGCACGTCGTTCCAGCGCAGCATGCCGGCGACGACGTGGATGCCGTAGCCGCTGCCCCGCTTGAGGATGTCGACGACGGGGTCGTCCAGTTCCTCGAAGTCGTCGCGCAGCGCGCCGAAGCCGTCGATGAGCAGCACGATCTCGGTGCTGGCCAGCTCGGGCACCCGGCCCGCGGCCCGCAGGGTTCGCAGCTGCTCCAGCGAGTCGATGCCGTGCACCCGGAACAGTTCCTCGCGCTGGTCGAGCATGGCGCGCACCGAGTCGATGGTGCGGGCCGCGCGCTCGCGGTCGGCCCGGCCGGCGATGCCGCCGACGTGCGGCAGCCCCGACAGGGCCTGCAGGCCGCCGCCGACCAGGTCGAGGCCGTAGATGCCCACTTCCTGCGGGGTGTGGGTCAGCGCCAGCGAGAGGGCGAGGGTGCGCAGCAGGGTGGTCTTGCCGGACTGGGGGCCGCCGATGATCGCGGCGTGGCCGCCGGCGAGTGTCAGGTCCAGGTACCACTGGCCCTGCCATTGCTTCGTCGGGTCGTCGAGCGTGCCCAGCGGCACCTGGAGCGGGCCGCGGCGCCCCGCGAGCTGCATGCCGCGCGCACCGACCCGCACCGGTCCGGCGACCTTGTCGAGCGGGACCGCGGCGGGCAGCGGGGGCAGCCAGATCTGACGGACCGAGCGGGCACCGGAGCGCTCCAGCTGGTCGATCATCACGCCCATCTCCGTGGGGCCGGTCTCCCGGCGCCGCATCTGCGGCTCCTCGGGCCCCTCGGAGCCCCCCTGGCCGAGGGTGTTGTAGGCCTGGTACTCCAGGGCGAGCGGCCCGGTGTCCTCCGGCTCGTGCTGGACGGGGCCGCGGTAGGCGCCGGAGACGTAACCGGCCTTGAACCGCTCGTAGTGGCTGGTGTCGACCTTGAGGTAGCCGAAGCCGGGCAGCGGGGGCAGGTGGAAGGCGTCCGTGGTGTCCAGGACCGTACGGGACTCGTCCGGGGAGAAGGTGCGCAGACCGAGACGGTACGACAGGTAGGTCTCCAGGCCCTTGAGCTTGCCGGCCTCGATGCGCTGGCTGGACAGCAGCAGGTGCACACCGATGGAGCGGCCGATCCGGCCGATGGACAGGAACAGGTCGATGAAGTCCGGCTTGGCGGTGAGGAGTTCGCCGAACTCGTCGATCACGACGAACAGGTGCGGCAGCGGCTCCAGGTCGGGGCGCTTCTCGGCGCGCAGCGCGGCGTAGTGGCCGATGTCGGCGACGTTGCCCGCGTCCTTGAGCACCTGCTGGCGGCGCTTGACCTCGCCGGCGAGGGACGCGTGGACGCGCTCGACCAGGCCGGCCTGGTTCTCCAGGTTGGTGATGACGCCGGCGACGTGCGGCAGGTGCGCGAACGGGGCGAAGGTGGCGCCGCCCTTGTAGTCGACGAGAACCATGGCCAGGTCCTCCGGCGGGTGGGTGGCGACCAGGGCGAGGACGAGGGTGCGCAGCAGCTCCGACTTGCCGGAGCCGGTGGCGCCGACGCACAGGCCGTGCGGGCCCATGCCCAGTTCGGAGGACTCCTTCAGGTCAAGGAGCACGGGCTCCTTGGCGTCGCTGACGCCGATCGGCACGCGCAGGAAGGCGCGCTCGCCGCGCGGCGCCCACAGCCGGTGGAGGTCGAGTTCGGCCACGTCGTCGATGCCGAGCAGCTGGGCGAAGTCGACCGGGCCGGTGAGCGGGGCGTCGACCATCGACTCCGCGGACAGCCGCAGCGGGGCGAGCATCCGGGCGAGGCCCTCGGCGAAGGGGACGCCGATCTCGTCGACGGTGCCGTGGGCGCTGATCGGCTCCTTCTCGCGCAGGTCCTCGATGACGACGCGCTCACCGTCGACGGTGACGCGCACGCCCACGCTGCCGGGCTCCTGCACGCGCTGGTCGAGCAGGTGCAGCACGGTGACGCTCATGTCCCGCAGGCCCACGGCGTCGTCGGGGCGCGGCAGGTCGACCGCGTCGGCGCCGTGCGCGTCGGCGACGACGAGCAGCCGGGAGGTCATGGCGAGGGCGTCCTTGCCGGACAGGCCCCGGCGGACCTCGGCCGCGTAGGAGGCGCGGCGGCGCAGTTCGGCGCCGATCTGCCGGGCCAGCTGGGGCAGGGAGGGCGCGATGCGGCGGGCGGCGACGGGGCCGTCGAACTGCTCGGAGTCGAGCAGGTGCGGCAGCCACTTGGCCCACTCCCAGTCGGCGATCCGGTCGCCGGGCACGGCCAGCGCCATGGCCACGTCGTCGGGGGCGTGGGTGGCGGCGGCCTGCGCGATCAGTGCGCGGGCGACCCGGAGGGTGTCCTCGCGCCGGCCGATGACGGTGATGTTGCCGACGCGGTCGAGCGGGACGGTGAGCGGGAGTTCGGTGCCGTTGGCGAAGCGGGCGACCAGGGCGGAGGCCTCGTTCAGCATGAACTCGTCGGGCGGGGTGAGTACCGAGGATCCGGGCGGGGCCACCTTCAGGTCGCGCACCGGCATCTCTCCGGTGCCGACGCGGACCCGCAGGAAGTCGGCGTCGAGCCGGCGCCGCTCCCACAACCGGGCGGGGTCGCGCACGACGTCGTACAGCGCGTCCGGCGGCGGGTTGAGCACCTGCGTGCTCTCGCGTCGCTCCCGCTCCTCCTTCGACAGCTCCTCCCGCAGGTCCTCCAGGTAGGAGAGGTAGGCCTCGCGCTGGGTGCGGCGCGTGCGCTGGGCCTTGCCGCGCTGCGAGAAGAGCATGACGAGCGAGCCGAGGATGGTGACGACGAGGATGATGGCGCCCAGACCGGCGAACTGGCTGTTGCGCACGACCGTCATCATCACGACGGAGGACATCACGCCCGCGACGGGCAGCAGCGAGGTCGCGATCGAGCCGGTCTTGCCGTCGGGCAGGTTGGGCGGCGCCTCGATGGTGCGCGGTTCGGGGGCGGCCGGGGGCCGGGTGGTCCGGGCCGGCCGGTGGATCAGTCGGGTGCTCATCGTCGTTGCCCTGTCCTCTGGGTCCTGGGTTCCCTTCGTGTGCGGAGGGTTCAGCGGCGCTTGTGGGAGAGCTGGAAGACCTCCGCCGCCAGGCGTGTGGCGGCCTCCCTGGTGTCTCGCGCGAGCAGCTCGGTGCGGATGGTGCCGCCGGCCGCCAGATGCCGGTCGTAGGGCAGGATCCGCACGCTCGCCCCCGTCGCCTTGAGCTGCTCGGCCGCCTTGTCCAGATCGACGCCGGTGTGCGGCACGGTCTCGGTGAGCACGACGACGGTGGAGGTCGTGATGTCCCGGGGCAGCCCGCGCATCCACTCCAGGACCGCGTGCGTGCTGGCGATGCCCTCCAGCGTCGCGGGGACCGTGAGGATCCGGGCCTGGGCGGCGGACAGGGCGGTGCGGGCGACCTCGGCGGGCAGCGTCTCGCAGTCGGCGACGGTCACGCCGAAGTAGCGGCGCATCGCCACCATGATCCGCTCGTAGCCCTTGGTGTCGAGCATGGCCCCGACCTGCCCCTGGCTGCCGGGCAGCAGCCAGGCGTTCTCGGGCAGTTGAACCAGGTAGCCGGTGATGTCGAGGAGCGTCATCTGCGGTTCGACGACGTCGGCGAGATCGCCCGTGGTCCAGCGCAGGCTCTCCGCGCCGAGCCGGAGCGGCAGCGAGCCGAGCGCCGGGTCGGCCTCGACGGCCAGGACGGGGTCCTGGCGGTAGTGGGCGTAGGTGGCGGTCAGCAGCGCGGCGACCGTCGTCTTGCCCGAGCCTCCGCGGATCGAGGTGACCGCTATCTGGCGGCCGGTGGTGACCGGCTGCTGGAGGATCTCAGCGGTCGCGGTGGTCTCGGCGACCTCACGGGCCGCGGAGGAGGAAACAGTGCGGCGTACGGCCCTCAGGGCGCGCGCGGCGAACGGCTCCCCCCGCCGGGGTCCCCTGCCCGCGCCGGCGAGCTTCTGGTCGAGGACCGGGCGGCTGTCGGGGGTGGCTCGGGAGGCGCGGGCACGGGGCGCAGGGGCCGGCTGCGCGTACTGCTGCGGCGGGGGCTGTTCCTGCGCGGCGGACTGCTGCTGGGCGGCGTGCTGCTGCTCGGCGTAGGCCTGTTGTTCGGCATAGGCCTGCTGCTGGGCGTGCTGGTGCTGCTGCTGTTCGGCGTAGGCCTGCTGCTGCTCGGCGTACGCCTGCTGCTGTGCGTAGACCTGCTGTTCGGCGTAGGCCTGCTGGGCATGGGCCGGGTCGGGGTGCGGCTGCTGTCCCTGCGCGGGATAGGCCTGCCGTTGCGCGGCGGCGTACTGCTCTGCGTACACCTGCTGTTGCGCGTGCTGCTGCTCGGCGGGCGTGGGCTGCTGGTACGGCTGTGGGTAGCCGTAGGCCGGTGCCGGCCCCTGCCCCTGTGCCTGTCCCTGTGCCTGTCCCTGGGCGTACTGACCGGCTGTGCCCTGCTGGGCGGCGTGCGCCTGCTGCGCCTCCGGCCCCTGTGCCTGCTGCGGGGCCGCCTGCTCTGCCGCCGCCCGCTGCCGGTCCCGCTGCTGGGACGTGTGCTGCGGCTGCTGGGGCGTGCCGCCCCTCAAATCGCGCAGCACGTCGTTCTGCCAGTTGTCCCCGCTCGGCATGTCGCCCTTCTCTCCTGCCGCATCCCGCCGTGTCGTTCCGCGGGAGCGACAGGGTGGGCGTCTGGTCTTCGAAGCCTCAGAACTTGTTGAGCAACTGCCCGTAGATACCGAACGCCCCGATGGCGAGCGGGAAGAGCCCGATCACGCCGAGGGACTCGATCAGGTCGGCGAACCTGCGCAGCCGCACCCGGACGTGGTCGGGCGGCTCGATGCCCAGGGCCAGCAGCGGCAGCAGTGCCGCGGCCCCCAGCAGCACCAGCGCACCGGCGCCCCCGGCGTGGTCCAGCCACAGCACGGCGAGGCGTACGACGAGCAGCGCGGCCGCCGCGAACAGCGCCACGACCTCGGCGACCAGGGGGAAGGCCCGCGCCCTGGACAGCAGGACGACGGCCACGAGCGAGGCGAGGCCCACCGTCCAGACGGTCGGCTCCTTCGCGGTGGTCAGCATCCAGCCGCCGAGGGCGGCCGACGCCGCGGTGACGACGGTGGCGAGGGCGAGCCCGCGGTGGGTGGCGGCGAGGGCGTTGGCGACCTGGTGGCGGCTCACGGACGTCCCCGTGGAGCGCTTGTCGTCCAGGGCGGTGAGTCCCGAGGCCATCAGCGCGAACCGGGGCAGCAGCCCGAGCAGGATGATGGAGAACACTGCCATCACGGCGCCGATCCGGTCCGCCCGGTCCTGGAGGAGGGCGACGGTCTCCCACACCAGGGCGACGACGACGATCGCCCCGGCCCCGATCAGCCCGCCCTTGCCGAGCGGCGAGCAGTAGGCCAGCAGCACGAGGGTGACCACCAGTGCGGCGGCGACACCGGCCAGCCGGGCCGTCCCGCCCCAGTCGTAGGCGTCGGCGGCGGTCCAGGCGGTCAGCAGGCCGAGCCCGCCGGCGGCGAGCAGCAGCGCGCTGGCCAGGCCCTGGTTGCCCCGGCCGATCCGGGCGATGGCCGCGCCGGCGATCAGGAACAGGGCGGTGACGACCGCGAGTCCCGTGGTGACGGACTCCAGGGAGAACTCCTGCCGGGCCAGGACGGCCGCGGCCACGGCGAACACCACGGTGGCCACACCGGCGCTGACGCGGCGGGCGGCCGGGCGCCAGCGCCAGGTCCGCAGGTCGAGGTCGTCCGCGACCTGATCGGTGACGTCGTGCACGACCGGCGCCGGCGGTGCGGCATGGGCCCGGACGAGGCGGAGTACGGCGCCGTCGGGCACCTCGGCCGACGCCAGCGTCGCGTCATGGGGCAGCGCCGAGCCGTCGGAGGTGATCAGCTGCCGGGTAGTCGGCCGGGTGGCGGCCCGGTCGTCCAGCAACTGGAGTATGTCGGGGAGCAGTTGGCCGATCGGTGTGTCCGACGGCAGGACCAGGTCGGCTCGCCGTCGCTCGCCGATCAGGGTGACCCGGCTCAGCTGGGTCCGAGACATCGTTGCTGCGCTCACCACTCACCGGAACCTATCATCGCGTTTTTTCCGCCACGGCCGCGCTCCGATCCGCTCGCGACGGCCGTGCACGCCCCGTTCACTGTTTCTCCGCACTCTTGCCGCCGGCACCGCTCGCGGAGGCGCTGGGCGTCGGGTTGTACAGCTGCTCCTGCTGCTGTTGCTGCTTCTTCTCCTCGGCCTTCTGCTTCGCCAGCGTGGCCTGGAGGAAGGACCAGCCGATGCAGCCGGCGCAGAGTACGGCGGCGATCGCGATGCCCGCGAACATCTTGCCGAACCGCTCGTCCGCCGTCCGTCGCGCGCGCTGCGTGCCGAACAGCAGCGCGTCGCGCATCCGGCGCCGGCGCACCGCCACCGACTCCAGCAGCTGGCTGTCGTAGTCCCGTGCCATTCAGTCGTCCTGTGCCTTGTTGATGCGTGGTCAGTCGTCCGGGGCCAGGCCCAGGCGCTTCCGCATGACGGCGTACTTCCGCGTGAGCCGCCGGGCGGTGTGCTCGTCGAGTGCGGCGAGGCGGTGGGGGTCGGCGTTGTGCGCGAGGTCGGCGGCCTTGACCAGCCGGGCGCCCGGGGTGGCCAGGATCCGGTGTGCGTACGCCTCCGGCTCCTCGTCCGGCCGCCTGGTCATGGCCCGTACGACGTCCTTGGTCTGCTGCGTGAGGGCGGCGGCGTCGAGCCACTCCTCGCTGAGGACGCCGTCCTCCAGCGCGTCGTGCAGCCAGGCGGCGGCCACCAGCTCGTCGTTCCCTCCCCGGGCGCGCACGCCTTCGGCGACGGCCGACAGGTGTTCGGCGTACGGCCGACCGGCCTTGTCCGTCTGCCCGGCGTGCGCGGCGCGAGCGACGGCCTCGACGTCGGCGAGACTCATCTCCTGCGGCATGCGATCCCCCTAGCTTCGCTTCCGCAACATAAGACACGAACGCGCCACGCGAACAACCGGGGTGCGGCTCTCCCCCACGCGTCTTCACACACCGCCCGACAGCCCCGTCACGATCATGAAGAGCACCCACAGTGCGGGGAGGAGCGCGATGTACGCCCGGGGCCGTCGCCGCACGGGTACGCCGGGGTCGTAGCGCGGGCCGAGCGTGCCCGGCCCCGGCGCGGGGAGTTCCTTCACCTTGCGCACGGCCAGGACGTTGCGGACCAGCGTCAACGGCGCGAAGAGGAAGAGGGAGAGGGGGCTCCACCAGCCCCAGGCGAGCGTGTGGGTGGTCAGCGCGCGGTACACGGCCAGCCCACAGGTCATGCACATCGGACCGTCCGTCTTCCGGAACCCCATGAGGACGACGAGGCCGCGGTGCGCGCGGAACGCGACGTCTGCGGCGGGAGAACCTCCGCAGAACCTGCACATGGGGAAGGACGGATCCGGGGGCTCGGGGAGGTCCGGATGCGGGAGGCGGCGGTCCCGGCCGCTGTCGGACGAGGCGTCGGCCGGGGCAGAGGGCAGCGCGGGCTGCTCGGCGGGAGGGTCGGCGTACCAGGCGCGGAGGGAGTCGGCGACGGCGTCCAGGAGGCCGCTCTTGAGGGCCTTGTCGATGGTCCCGTCGCAGAACTTCTCCCCGCGCACCACGGCGGTGGCGGCCCGCACGGCGTCGGCGGGCCGCAGCCCGCCCTCCGGCCGGAGCGTGGGCATGGGGTTGTCCATCCAGCGGTGCTCGGGCGTGACGGCACCGACGCGGTGGAGGGCGTGGACGGCCCGGTGCACCCCCTCGCTGTACTTGGGGAACGGCACGTGGATGGCACCGCTCGGCGACTTCTGCCCACCGCCCCACTGCACGTCCCGGTCCTCGTCCGTGAGCGCGTCGAAGGCGTCGGCGAGTTCCCGCCACGCCTCGGCGTCGTCACGGTCGAGCTGGGCGAGGAGGCGCTGGTCGTCGGCCGGGGTGACGATGCGGGCGAGTTCCTCGACGGCGGCGGCGTCGGCGGCCTCGGTGACGGGTCCTACGCCGGGTTCGTGGCTGAGCAGGTGGAGGACGCCTAGTGGGGTGAGCCCGCGCTCACGAGCCTCACGGATCCGGCGGTACCACTCCGTCCCCGCGTGGTAGGCACTGCTGCTGCTCGCCCGCCGGTTGATCCACTCGACGTCGTCGGCGCCGGGCTCGACCCAGGCGTATCCGACCACCTCGCCGTCGGGGGCGGTGACGGAGATGTGGTGCACGGGGTCGGTCATGTTGTTGTTCTCGTGGGTCGGCCGGGGCTCAGCCACCGGGGGGCTGCTCTTTCAGCGCGGCAAGCGTCGGTGCCTCGGTGAGCGAGCCCGGAACCGCGTGGCTCCGCTCGCTGTCGTTCGCGCCGCGCGCCACTTCGGCGAGGAGAACGGTGGGGGCGAGCTGTCGGGCCTTGCCGGCGCGCAGAGCCCGCACCCACCTGCCACCGGCGTTGACGGCGTCGGCCGACAGCCCCGACGGCACGATCCGGCCGACCGCGTCGTCCTCTTCCCCGAAGCGCGAGTTGGTCGGCTCTTCGTTAGTCACCCTGGGCCAGGGCCTCGACGGCGGCGGCGTTCGGGGCGTCGGCGAGGGAACCGGGCAGGGGGCGGCTTCGGCCGCCGGGCTGGGGGTCGCCGTACAGCTCCACGAGTGTCTGAGTCGGGCGGAGGCCGCGCGCCTTTCCCTCCCGCAGGCGCATGATCCAGGGCATGCCTGCGTTCACCGCACGGGGGCCGCCCGCCTTGCGCGGTTCATAGGCTGCGGCGTCGTCCGCGTCAGCCCAGACGTACCCGAGGACCGAGCTGTTCTCCTTGTCCACCACGGTGAAGTACTGCACCGGGTTCTCGGTCCAGTCCTGGTACCGCGCCGGTCCGCCCGGCTTCTCCCTGAACTGCAGGTCTTCTTCGAAGCGCGAGTTCATCGGCTGTCCGTTACTCACTCTGTGCCAATACCCACTCTGTGCCAAGGCCTCGACGGCAGCGGAGTTCGGGGCGGCGGTGAGGGAATTCGGCACGGGACGGCCGCTGCCGCCCGGTTCCGGGTCGGCCAGGAATTTAGCGAGGGCCTCGGACGGACGGAGTCCCCGCTTCTTGGCATCGCGCAGCCGATGGATCCAGGAAATGCCCGCGTTGACCCCTCGGCCCCCAGCGCCTTGCCGTGGTTCATAAGCGGCGGCGTCGCCCTCATCGCTTGCCCATACGTAGCCGAGGACTGCCCCTCCTTGCTTGTCCACGACGGTGAAATACTGCACTGACTTGTCCGTCCGGTCTTGGTATCGCGGCGGACCACCTGGCTCTTCCTCAAACCACATGTCTTCAGCAAAGCGTGGGTTGATCGGTCGTTCACTGCTCATGAGTTTCCTACTCACCTTGAGCCAGCGCCTTGACCACATCAGCGTTCGGGGCGTCGGTGAGAGAACCCGGCAGTACCCGCCCTCGGTTTCCCTCCGGGTTGGACAGCATCTCCGAGAGAGCCACCGACGGGGAGAGGCCCCGCTCCTTGGCTTCCTGGAGCCTGGCGTGCCAGTGACCGCCCTCGGCGAGAGCCCGGCCGCCAGCGGCCTGGCTCGGTGCCCATGCAGCGGCGTCGTCCTCGTCACCCGCCCACACGTACCCGAGGACCCCGCCGCCCTCCTTGTCGACCACCGTCAGGTACCGCACCGGTTTGTCCGTCCGGGTCCGGTACTTCGGTGGCCCCTGCGCCACTAGATCGAAGTGCACATCCTCGGCGAAGCGCGGATTGATCGGTCGCTCACTGCTCATGAAGTCCACAATCCCTTAACTCTGCCTGATCCTCAATGCGACTACTGCTTCGGCCTCGGCAGCACTTCTCCGTAAACATGCCACTTGCCGTGCGCCTCGTCGAAGAACACGCGCGTCACCTTGTACTCGGAGCCCTTTGCCAGGAGCAACTCGCGTTCTCCTGGATAGTCGGAAAGGTGGTCGATCCACAGGGCGGGAGTGTCCTTCGGAACCCGTAGGTGCATCCACACCGGATTCTCATCGAACGGAGGCGGCGGCGTCTTCCCGAGTGCGGTGGAGGTGAACGCCTTGTCGTCGAAGGTCCCACCGAGCATGTCGAGCGGTGAGTCGATCGGGAGGCCGTCGACCTTGATGTGACCGACCCCTGTACCACGCACCACCATGATGTCCTCCGGCACTGGACGGGTGCCCATGACCTTGTCCATCTCGGAGATGGTGTACTTGAGTGAGTCGTCCACTTCGTCGCCGAAGCGCAAGTGGGAGTTGATCTGTGTGTACGCATCGCCGCTGTACGTCTTCAGCGCCTGCTGCGACTCCGCAGGCAGGTCGTCCAGGAAGTCGTTCCAGTAAGCATTTCCGTACGCCAGCCCCGCTTTGTTGCTCACACTGGGGGCGGGGTTCGTGCCGCGCGCCAGTTCCGCCTCGGCCACCGCGTGCTTCTCGGCGTCGCTGAGCGCGTCGAACTGCGCGGCCGACATAGTCGGCTTGTACTCGAACGGCTCGCCTGCCCCGCTGTGCCCCGACGTGTCTGCGCCCTGGTGGCCCGGAGCGACTGGGGCGTCGGTGCCGTGGTGTGCGGCGGCATCCGCCGCATCGTGTCCGGTGTCCCCATGGTCGCCGGCGTGCGCCGCGTCGTCCGCGTGGCCGGCACCGTGCGAGGCGTCGTCCCCGTGCCCGGCGCCGTGCGAGGCGTCGTCGGCATGACCGGTGCCGGGAGCCTCGGGGCCCGTACCGTGACCGCCGGTGCCGGGGACGTCGTGGCCGCCCGGGTGGGGCGTGGTCGGGACGTCGTTCGCCGGGCTCGTGGCCTGGTGGTACCACGGCGTCGGTGAACCAGGGTGAGCACCGCTGCCGGGAACGTCGGAGCCACCCGTGTGCGGCGCCGGCGGGACGTCGTGCACCGGGTTGGCGCCAGTGGTCTGGCTGTACCAGGGAGTCCCCGTCCCGGGGTGACCGCCCGTGTGCGGTGTGGTGGTCGGGGTCGTGTCGTACGACGAGGGCTGAGGTGCCTGGTCGTACGCCGACGGGGCCGGTGCGTGGTCGTAGGTGCCCGGCGACGGCGCGTGGCCGTACGGGGACGCGGACGGCGTGTGGCCGTACGGCGAGCCGGTCGGCGTGTGGTCGTACGTGGACGGCGCGGGCGTCGGGTCGAAGGCGCCGCCCGGGGTGTGGGTCGGGGCCGTGGGGGGCGAATGGTAGTGGCCGGCTTGGGCCGCGTTGTCCACGGTGTGCGCGGCCGCGTCGGTGCTCGCGTGGGCGCCCGCGTACGACGGTGTCTGGGCGCCCTGCGTCGTCCAGTGGGCCGGAAGCGTGGGGGTGGTGCCGTGCGGAACCGTCGGGGTGTTTCCGTGCGGGACCGTCGGGCTGGTGCCGTGGGGAACCGGTGTCGTGTCGATCGTGCCGTTGGGCGCGACGAGGTTGCCGTTCGAGGCCAGCTGGTGGCCGTCGGGGAGGTGGACCGAGCCGTCGGGGAGCGTGGGGATGTCGATGGTGCCGACACCCTTCAACCCCTTGGTGATGTCGCCGATCTTCGACAGGCCGGCGCCCGCGCCCTTGGCGATGTAGGTCATCGGGTCGATGACCCGGCCGGCCTTGCCCGCCACCGACAGCGCCTTGGCGACCGCGCCGGCCTTGCCCGCACCCGCCGCCGCACCACCCGCGCCGCCGGTGAAGACCGTGGTCAGCACGTTGAAGGTGACCGCACCCGCGGCGCGGGCGGGGTTCTTGCCCCACTCGTCCCACGCCACCAGCGCCTTGCCCGTCTCCTTCATCGCCGTACGCGAATCACGCAGCCAGGAGGGCAGCTCCTTGTCCGACGCCGTCCAGAAATATGCGTTCGCCCCGGGGATCGCGGTGATCACCAGGCCGGTCGCGAGCTGAGCCAGGCCCTTCCAGGCCTGGCCCATCGCGTCCCAGCCGCCGAAGCCCACCAGGGTGCCCAGGCCCTTGATCGTGCCCCACACACCGTCGACGATCAGCCCGTCCCACACGAAGGACTTCACCCAGTGGCCGACCTCGTACCACTTGTGCTTCTCCTCCACCGGGTCACCCCAGGGAAGTTTGGCGTCCTTCATGTCGTCGGCGTTGAAGCCGTACTGGTTCTTCTTCTCCGAACCGTCCCCGGCCACCATCTGCGTCCCGCCCCACAGAGCGGTGATCTTGTTGTGGCAGGTCCGCTCCGCCGCCCAGAACGCCGCCACCGTCGCGGTGATGTCATCACGCAGCCGGTTGTGCTCGTCGACCTTGTCCTCGTCGTACTCCCACTCGTCATCGTCCTTCACGGAGTCGACGAAGGTCTGCGCCTTGGCCTTCAGCTCCTTCAACTTCGTGACGAGCGGCTTGACCTCGATGGCGTACGACGACAGCGCACCCGAGACCGTCTCCAGGTCGGTGGCGAAGTGGTCGGCCTTCTCCTTCACCGGCTTCGTCGTGGCGAACAACTGCTCCGCCTCCGGAGCCTGGTAATACGCCGACAACCCCTGAAACCTGGAGTGGATGTCACCACCGGCATCCCGGACATGACCGGCATCCTTCTTCAGGTCCGCGTAGTCGGTCTCCAACTGCTCCAGGTTCCCGGTGAACTCGGGGATCTTCTCCGGCTGGATCACCGCTTACCGACTCCCGGCAGATCCACCGGCGGCGCCTTCAGCGTGTTGCGCTGCGCCTCCGCCGCCATCTCCTCATCACCGTTCAGATACGCCGTCGTCGCATCCACCGCACCCTGCAACGACTTGCCCGCCCGCGCCGCGACGAACTTCAAGTCCTTCGTCGCATGCTCCGCGTACTGCGACAACGCAAGAGCGACCAGGCCACCTTGGGCCTTCTCTCCGCCCTCACCGCCACCCTCGGCCGAGATCGTGCCCGCATGGGTCGCCGCCGACGTCAGATGCTCACCGAACGCCGTCGCATACTTCTCCAGCTTCGACGCCGCATCACCCGTCGTCTTCAGCACATGCGAAATACCCTGCGGCTTCAAATCCCAGCCGGGCACCGAAAACCCCCGTCATACACAACTACCGACCACTACAAAAAAACAGACACCCAGCGGCAGATTCAGCCGATGTTGTCCACTGCCGCCTTCGCCCGCTGAATCGTCGACTGCGCCGTACCGTCGTTCTTCTCCAGCGTCGTCTTCAGCAGATGAATGATGTTCTTCACCTCTTGCGAGGCGTTGTTCCACCGCTGTTCCTTGCCGTGATACTCATCCGCCACACCATCCGCCGTGAAGTCGGCCATCGCCGCCTTCACCTGCTTGTCACGCTCGGTGATCAGCGACTCCAGACGGCCGATCACCCCCTGAATGTTCGACTGCGCATCCGTCGACGCACCCGTGTCATACGACCGGCGATCCGAACCCGCACCCGCCATCACACACCACTCCCCGAGAAACCAAGCAGACAGAAAGAAACCAACAAGGCCGGAGCGTCGACGCCCCGGCAAACGTCACTCAGCGGAAGCGAGCGGCGTCGAAGTTCGCCGCCGACATCTGCTGACGCGCGTTGTCACCCTGCTCCTGGTCACCCGAGGAGAACGCCGAGTCCATACCCGACTGACCACCCAGGATCGCCGACAGCGACGAGTTCAGATCCGACGCGATCCGGTCCGCCCGAGCCTTGAACTGGTCGAACATCACACGACCCGAACCGTTGAACTTGCCCTCCAGCGGCTGCGCCGCCGCCACCAACTGCCGGACCAGACCACCCAGGTCATCCGTCGAACCACGCGTGTCACGCTGCAACGTCGACAGCGTCTGCGCACCCATGTCGAACTTCATCGCGCTAACTCGCCTCCCCCGTCGTGGGCCATCGCGGAGACCGCTTCCGGCCGTCCTCAAGTCTCGTCAATAATCTCTATCAACACGGCAGTTGCCTGTGCAATCGAGGTCCCAGGCACTCACAGAAGCACCACAAATCCGAGAGTACCTCGACACCAGCGGTCCCAACCGGCTGCGGTCCCGACGGCCTTGAGGCATGTGGTGGGGATGGTGACTGCGTCGGCCGGAAGGGTGAGGGGTGCGCCTGCCTGACAGACAGTCAACGGCACGTGGTTCTCCCGTGCGCCGCCCGGAAGCCCTGTCGGCCCAAAGCACGCGGCGGACCAACCGAGAGAGGGGCGGCCAGGCGTCAGACGCCGGTGCCAGCGGCTGGGTCGGCACCAAGCCCAGACAGTCGGGGGAACCCTGCCGACCGGCAGCCACTCCGACTGCACCTGGGTCAGGGCCAGGGCCGCAGCGTGTGGACTGCCAGGAAAACGCAGAGCGTCAGCTGCACCGCCCCGATAACTCGGTGCCCGATCCGCAGCAGCACGACGGCCGTTACGCCGACCACCAGGGCCAGAGCGCCGAATCCCAGCAATGGCGCCCAGTCCAGGGGCGGCACGCTGGTCGCTGTCTGTCCGGAGTTGGTGTCCATCCGGCCCAGTCCCTGTACGGCGAGCACGATAACGACCAACAGCCCGGCCGCCACGTCCGCCGCATCCCTCACACGCACCTCGACGAGCTCCATTGCACGCTCCCCGATGTCACGATCGGGAGTCCAGCCGGCCCAACTTGCGCCGTATCTCCTCAGGAGCCATGGAGAGCGACAGAGGAGGGCTGATCACACGTGGAGCGCAGCCCCTGGACTCACAGCTGATCCGTAAGGTCCGGTCCGCGGCCGCCCATCACGACCGGCTCATCGACTCCGTAGCCCACAGCCCTACCGAAGTTCGTCGGCTCACCAGGCTCAGCAGGAACTCCCAGCAGGGCTTCCAGCAGGGCTTCCAATTCCCTCAGCGCAGAGGCGAGCCGTGGGGCATTCTGCCGGTGCACTTCCGGATGCGGCACGCCGCGGAAGTCGAACGGACCCCAGACGTCATGGAAGACAGAGACCTCGGCAGACAGACCGAGGCGTTCCGGGGAAACTGTCAATTCCACAAGTCGGTGTTCACGGCGCGGTGTACCGTTTGCATCCAGCCACACGCCTGTCCCCGCCACGAGAACGTCACCCTCAACAGCTTCCGGAAATCCGACAGGACGCATCCCCTGCATGCGCTGGAGAACCTGTTCGTCATCGATCGGGCCGGTGAGCTGCAAACGCGTCACCGCAGGGGCTCCACCTGTCCCAGGAATGAACCACGGCCATTCCACGTGGTGCGGCTCCAGCAGGTCATGCTTTCGCAAGACGGCAGTCATTTTCGCGGCTGTGACCAGCGCTGATCGCAGCCCAGACGGTGCATAGTCCTCCAGATCCCAGAACCAAGAGGCGTATTCACGCGGCGCACGCATGGGCATGGACATGGGCTATTCCTTAGAGATATGTCGGGCCGTTGTCTGGCACAGTGAGCCTTTTCAGCGTGACCACCGATCAGGTGACGGCTTCGGCGCCCCTGGCAATAGGCACTCGCCGAGGAGACAGTCAGTTGAAAGCGTCAGTCATGCAGTCCACCCAGCAGTCGGCGGCATCAAAGCGCTGGCGGAGGGCGGCAGCTGCCTCTTCGCGCTCCACGAAGTGCCCGTAGTGCTGGCACGCCACCCTGGTCACGTCCCCGACCGTGACGATGGCCGGTTCGCCGCGTGCGGCCCGGCGGCGTGCTTCGGCGATCGCCATGTCCGCAGAACGCAGCAGGCTTCTGGCACGGTCCCGGATCACGGCCGCCTGGGCCCGTTTCACCGAGAGGGGGCGCAGGACACGTCCCTGCCAGACGAAGCCGGCGGCGACAAGTACGAGACCGAGCGCTACGAACAGGAGTCCGCCGGGGTCGTGAGGCATCTATCCAGTCTTCACCACTCGCGTGGTGATCGTCATGCCCGCGCCGGCGTGACGCTGCCGATTTTCGGAGCGACTTGGTGTCAGTGCCCCTTTCAGCACGGCCACCGATCGGGTGGCGCCGCCGGGATGCGCAACGCACGAGGCTCCCGTGCCGTTGGGGGAGGTGTTCGAAGTCTCAACCCACAGGCACAGGAGCCGCGTTGGTTCCCTATTCTGCCGCACTCGACCTGCCCCACGCCCTGGTCGAGTGGGTCACCATGCTCATCGTCACCCGCGAGGGTGACCGACGATGCAAACTCCCGCGGCACCAGCGTGCGCTCGTCGCCCTGACGTACTTGCGTAAGCACGACACGCTTGCCCAGATCGCCGTCGGCTTCGGTATCTCGGTGGGCACCGCTCACGCTTACACCACCTCGGTGATCAGCCTGCTCGCTGACCGTGCACCGGGCCTGCTCAAGGTGGTGCGCGAGACCGATCCCGACTACGTCCTGCTCGACGGCACTCTCTCGGAGTGCGACCGCCTGGGCGACGGCCGGGCCGACTACTCTGCCACGCACCGCCGACATGGTGTGAACGTGTAGTTGGTGACCGATCCGGATGGCCGGCTGCTGTGGATCTCGCCCGCATTGCCCGGCCGCGCGCACGACCTGACCGCGGCCCGCACCCACCAGATCATCCGGATCTGCGAACGCCAGGGCGTCCCGGTCCTCGCCGACCGCGCCTACATGGGAGCTGGCCCGTGGGTGACAACGCCCCTCAGACGCCCGCCGGGCCGTGACCTCACGCCAACCCAGCAAACCGTCAACCGAGCGCTGTCCGCGGCACGGGCACCGGTCGAGCGCGGCGTCGCACGAGAAGCACCACACAGTCATGACCGAGCCATGGGTCGGGCGGTCCGTACGTCAGCGGGCGGACGCGGCCGTCGGGCCCTCTCGGCAGATCAGCAGCAGGGCCCGGTCGTCGTTGACATCCTTGGCCACCGCCTCGATGAGGTGCCAGGCGGCGCCGTGGAAGCCGCCGGCCACGTAACGGTCGGCCTCGCCGGTGAGGCGGTCGATGCCCTCGACGATGTCGCGGTCGGAGGTCTCCACCAGGCCGTCCGTGAACAGCATCAGCACGTCGCCCGGGCGGAGCGAGCCCTTCACGGGGTCGAACTGGGCACCGTCGTACACGCCGAGGAGTGGGCCTTCCGCCGCCTTCTCCTCCCAGCGGCCGGTGCCCGCGCTGAGCTGGAGGCCCGGCGGGTGGCCGGCGGAGTAGAGCTCGTAGTCGCCGGAGTCCAGGTCGAGGACCAGGTGGATGGAGGTGGCGAAGCCCTCGTCCCAGTCCTGGCGGAGCAGGTAGCCGTTCGCGGCCGGGAGGAAGGCGTGCGGCGGGAGGGAGCCCAGGAGGCCGCCGAACGCGCCGGACAGGAGCAGCGCGCGGGAGCCCGCGTCCATGCCCTTGCCCGAGACGTCGGTGAGGACGACCTCGAGCGTACGGCCGCCGTTGGTGCGCGCCGCCACCACGAAGTCGCCCGAGAAGGACTGGCCGCCCGCCGGGCGCAGCGCCATCTCCCGGTGCCAGCCGTCCGGCAGGCCGGGCAGCTTGCTCTGCACCCGGATGCGTTCACGCAGGTCGAACAGCATCGTGCCGCCGCGCCGCCAGGGCACACCGACCCGGCTGCGGAACTGGGCCAGCAGCAGGCCGAAGAAACCGCAGGCCGCGACCACGAGCACCACGCCCGGGGTGACCCTGGACGGGCCCTCCGTGTAGGGGCCCAGTTGCACCGACTCCACGATCAGGGCCGTGGCCGCCGCCGCGTAGAGACCGAGCAGGCTCGCCGGGCGCAGCAGCAGGCCGCCCACGACGACCGGCAGGACCAGCGCGGCCGGCGAGAACCACACCGAGTTCGCCAGCGTCGCCGCCGCGATCAGCGGGACGGTCAGGAGCAGACCGGCCAGGGCGATCCAGTCCGAGCCGTCACCGCGGAAGTAGTCCACGGCGGCTCGGCGCACGCCGACGCGGACCCGGTGCCACTGCTTCTTCAACCGGGCCGTGAACGTCTCGGCTTCCGCGCGCCGCTCTCGTCCTGCTGCCATTAGTTCGGGACCCTATCCATCGGACCGGCCGCTTGGCACGGGAGGTCCTACTTGTCCCCCGTCCGAGGGCCGACTTCACAGTGAACCTACGGTGCGCAGCCCGCCGCCGCCCCGGAGAAATTCCCTCGCTCGTCCCGGGTCGCCCTGGTAGGCATGGGCCATGGCGACTGACGCGACTGGCTCCGCAGCGACCCTTCGGGTGCTTCGGCAGGAGGACTGGGACACGTGGTTCGGCACCCTCGTCCGCGGCTTCGGCGGGGTGCCGGAGTCCGCCGAGAAGCAGGAGCTGTGGAAGTCGCTGACCGAGTGCGACCGTTCACTCGGTGTCTGGGACGGGGACGACTGTGTGGGGACGGCCGCGGCGTTCCGCTTCCGGCTCACCGTGCCCGGTGGGGCCTCGGTGCCGGCCGCGGGCGTCACGATGGTGAGCGTGGCCGCCACGCACCGTCGGCGCGGCGTCCTGACGTCGATGATGCGGCGGCAGTTGGACGACGTCCGCGCCTGGGGTGAGCCGCTGGCCGTGCTCACGGCCTCCGAGCCGGCGATCTACGGCCGGTTCGGATACGGCACGGCCACCTTCCAGTTGAACGCCGAGATCGACACGAACCGCGTGCGGCTGTCGTCGCTGCCGGCGGGTACGGATGATGTGCGCCTGCGGTACGCCGTTCCCACCGAGGTCGTCGATGTGTGCGAGGCGGTGTACGCGCGGCTGGTGCCGTCGCGGCCGGGGATGCTGGCGCGGCAGCCCGGCTGGGAGCGGCTCGGGGTGCTCGACGCGGAGAGGGGGCGGGACGGGGCGTCGCCGCTTCAGTGTGTCCTCGCCGAGCGGGACGGGGAGACGGTCGGGTACGCGCGGTACCGCGTCAAGCCGAGTTGGGAGCCCACCGGGCCCAACGGCACGGTGATTCTGGAGAACTCGGCCGCGCTGGACCCGGCGGCGGACGCGGCGATGCTGCGGTTCCTGTTCGGCATCGACCTGACGTCGACGCTGGTGATGTGGGGGCGGCCGGTCGACGACGCGTGGCAGCACATGGTGTCCGACATACGGCGGTGTCAGCCGCGGTTGTGGGATTCGCTGTACGTACGGCCGGTGGAGGTCGGGGCGGCGTTGGAGGCGCGGACGTATCAGACGCCGGTCGATGTGGTGTTCGAGGTGGAGGACGCGTTCTGTCCCTGGAACGCCGGGCGTTGGAGGCTCAGCGGGGATGCGAAGGGGGCGTCCTGCGAGCGTACGGCGGATGCGGCGGATGTCGCGTTGTCCGTACGGGAGTTGGGGGCGGCGTATCTCGGTGGGGTGAGCCTCCGGGCGTTGGAGGCTGCGGGACGGGTGCGGGAGTTGCGGCGGGGGGCGTTGGAAGAGGCCTCGGCGGGGTTCGGGAGCGCTGTGGCGGCCCCGTGGTTGCCGCACGGTTTCTGAGGGCGGGGCTGTTTTTCAGGGGCGTTGGCAGCTCGGGCACCAGAAGAGGTTGCGGGCGGCGAGATCGGCGGTGCGGATCTCGCCGCCACAGATGTGGCAGGGCTGGTTGGCCCTGCGGTAGACGTACACCTCGCCGCCGTGGTCGTCCACGCGGGGTGGGCGGCCCATCGCCTCCGGGGTGTGTTCCGGTCGGACCGTGTCGATGCGGTTGTTGCGGACGCCCTCGTGCATGAGCTCGACCAGGTCGGTCCAGATCGCGTGCCACTCGGACGGGGTGATGTCCTTGCCGGGGCGGTACGGGTCGATGCGGTGCCGGAAGAGGACCTCCGCGCGGTAGACGTTTCCCACGCCGGCGATGACCTTCTGGTCCATGAGGAGGGCGGCGATGGTCGTACGGCTGCGGGAGATGCGGCGGTACGCGGTGTCCGGGTCGGCGTCGTCGCGGAGGGGGTCGGGGCCGAGGCGGTCGTGTATCGCCTGCTTCTCCGGGGGTGTGATGAGGGCGCAGGTGGTGGGGCCTCGGAGGTCTACGTAGGTGGTGCTGTTCGCGAGGCGGAGGCGGACGGTGTCGGTGGGTGGGGGTGCGGGCGCCGGGCCGAAGGTGACCTTGCCGAAGAGGCCGAGGTGGATGTGGATCCAGTCGGTGGCGTGGAAGCCGAGGAAAAGGTGTTTTCCGTGGGCTTCCGTACGGGTGAGTTCCGTGCCGGTGAGGAGGGCGGCGGCGTCGCTGAACTTGCCCTGGGGGCTGGTTGCCCGGGGGGTCGTGCCGAGGAAGGCCGTGGCGTAGTCGAGCGCCAGTCGGTGGATGGTGTGACCTTCCGGCACGGGTTCTCCTGTGATCGTCGCCTTTGCCCACCCGCCCGCCCGACTTGGTCGGTCGAGAGGCTGACCTCGTCCCGGGGCTCCGCCCCGGACCCTGTGGGGAGCTTTCCCATCCACCCGAAGCACTTCGTCGAAAGGCCGGAGTCGAAAAGCCTCGGGGCTCAGCCCCTACCCCCACGTCGGGCTCGAACACCGGCCCCGTCCGGTTCCGCCCCTGGCCCCACATGAGGCCGGATGCCGGGCCCCACGTCGGTTCAGACCCTGAGCCGCGCACCGGGATCGGATGCTGGAGCCACGGCTGTGGCCGGGCCCCAGCACTCGAAGGACGCCCCAACCTCGGGCCCCTCCCCCCGGGTGGGCTTACGGCTGGGGGTGGTGGGGCGGGATGGGAGGCAGGTCGCCTGTCGACTCGTACGTGGCGAGCATGTCGATTCGGCGGATGTGGCGTTCGTCACCGGAGAACGGCGTGTTGAGGAACGTCTCGACGAAGGCCGTCGCCTCGTCCTGCGAGTGCATGCGCGCGCCCACGGCGACGACGTTGGCGTTGTTGTGCTGGCGGCCGAGTGCCGCCGTCTCCTCGCTCCAGGCGAGGGCCGCGCGGACGCCCTTGACCTTGTTCGCGGCGATCTGCTCGCCGTTGCCGGAGCCGCCGATGACGATGCCGAGGGCGTCGGGGTCCGCGGCCGTCCGCTCCGCCGCGCGGAGGCAGAAGGGCGGGTAGTCGTCCTGGGCGTCGTAGATGTGCGGGCCGCAGTCGACGGGGTCGTGACCCGCCGCCTTCAGCCACTCGACGAGGTGGTTCTTGAGTTCGTAGCCCGCATGGTCCGAGCCGAGGTACACGCGCATGGGACGAGTGTGACACGGGTGTTTCGGGGAAGGTGCGCCGGGTGGCGCTCATGAAAACTTGACGCGAGTGTGAGCCAGGTTATGGAAGCTCAGGAAAACCTCAAGTAACAATCTGGATTCAAAGGTTCTCCTATTCGTTCGCCTCCGATTCACTGGACCGGCTCGTACACCGCTCGTATGAGCCCCTGTACGCCGTCTTGCCGCGACACACCCCGTTCGCTCGGCTCCGGCGGTTCGTACGGAAAACAGCTCCCCGGCGCAAAGGAAATCCGTTCCATGACCTCGCAGCCGAGTCTCAACACGACAGGAAACGAACGCGGGCCCGAAGACCCCGGCGGCAGCCCCGGGCTCCAGGCCGGGCTCAAGAACCGGCATCTGTCGATGATCGCCATCGGTGGTGTCATCGGGGCGGGCCTGTTCGTCGGTTCCAGCTCCGGTATCGCCACCGCGGGGCCCGGCATCCTGCTGTCGTACGCCCTCGTCGGCACGCTCGTCGTGCTGGTGATGCGGATGCTCGGTGAGATGTCGGCGGCCAACCCGACCTCGGGTTCCTTCTCCGCGCACGCCGACCGGGCACTCGGGCCCTGGGCCGGTTTCTCCATCGGCTGGCTGTACTGGTTCTTCTGGGTGGTCGTGCTGGCGGTCGAGGCGACCGCCGGTGCCGTGATCCTGGAGGGCTGGATACCGGCCGTGCCGCAGTGGGCCTGGGCCCTGATCGTGATGGTCGTGCTGACCGCCACCAACCTCGTCTCCGTCGGGTCGTACGGCGAGTTCGAGTTCTGGTTCGCCGGGATCAAGGTGGTCGCGATCACCGCGTTCATCGTCATCGGCGGGCTCGCCGTGTTCGGGCTGCTGCCCGGCGTCGACAGCGAGCAGGCCGGGCTGAGCAACCTCACCGAGCACGGCGGCTTCCTGCCCCACGGTGCCGGCGCCATCCTCACCGGTGTGCTCCTGGTCGTCTTCTCCTTCATGGGCAGCGAGATCGCCACCCTGGCCGCCGGTGAGTCCGAGAACCCGCAGCAGGCCGTCACCAAGGCCACCAACAGCATCATCTGGCGCGTCGCCGTCTTCTACCTCGGCTCGATCTTCGTCGTGGTGTCCCTGCTGCCGTGGGACAGCAAGTCCATCACCGACGACGGCTCCTACGTCGCCGCGCTCGACTCCCTCGGCATTCCGCACGCCGGTCAGATCATGAACTTCATCGTGCTGACCTCGGTGCTGTCCTGTCTCAACTCCGGCCTCTACACGGCCTCCCGCATGGCCTTCTCGCTCGGCCAGCGCGGCGACGCGCCGAAGTCCTTCGCCCGCACGACCGCCAACGGCGTGCCGCGGACGGCGATCCTCGCATCCGTCGCGTTCGGGTTCGTCGCCGTCTTCTTCAACTACAAGTTCCCGGACTCCGTCTTCCTGTTCCTGGTGAACTCCAGTGGTGCGGTCGCCCTCTTCGTGTGGCTGGTGATCTGCTTCTCGCAGCTGCGCATGCGGAAGATCATCAAGGCCGAGGCGCCGGAGAAGCTCGTCGTGAAGATGTGGCTGTACCCGTACCTGACCTGGGCGACGGCCGCGCTGATCGTGTTCATCCTCGGTTACATGCTCACCGACACCGAGCACGACGGGCGCCAGACCATATCGCTGTCGCTGCTCGTCGCGGCGCTCGTCCTCGTCGTCGCCTTCGTCAAGGAGAAGGCCGGTGGGCGGCGGGCCGCCGCCGACGCCGCGCAGGCGGAGACGCAGACGCAGACGCAGACGCAGGACGACAGCCGGGATGAGGTCTCGGCCGGCTGACCCTTCCGGCGCTTGCCGTTCGTGGTGAACGGGGGCCTGCGGTGCGTGTACTTCCCGTACGCGCGCCGCAGGCCCTTTCCGTTGCCGCCTACAGCACCCTGAAGCTGTCCCTGACCTTCTCGTACGTGCGGAGGGCTTCCGGTTCGATGCCGGAGTCGTACCAGGTGTTGATCTGGTACGACGTGCCGTCCACGTTGAAGCCGAGCAGGCGGGCGTGCCAGTGGACGCCCCGCAGCGTGAACGTGTACTCCCAGACCACCGCCGGGTGGCCGCGGAACGTCGTCTCCGCCAGGCGGATCTTGCGGTAGTCCTGGCCCTGGTGCGCGTTGCGCTCCGATGTCTGCCAGGTCTCCAGCAGGTCGCCGCGGGCCAGGGACGACTTGCCGACCAGTTCCTGCGTGCCGTCCGGGGAGGTGTAGTGCACCTCCGCGCCCGTCTTCACGTCCCGCCGCCAGCCCTCGGGCGTCGCCCAGGCGAATCCTCCGGCCTCCCGGTGCGCGCCCGGCGGCAGGCTCTGCGGCCTGGACGTGCCGTCGACGGTGGCTGAGGGCGTGGAGTCGGGGGTGGGGTCAGTGGTGGTGTCTGAGGTGGCTTCTGGGGTGGCGTCCGTGGTGGGTGGCGCGGAGGCCGTGGCGCCCGCTCGGGGGGCGTCGTCGCCCGGTGAACCGGATGGCGTCGCCAGCACGATTCCTACGACGGCGCCGGCCGTCGCGACCATGGCTGCCGCGGCGGCGAGCATCGTACGGCGGTGTCCGGCGCGGGGGCGGGCCGCGGCCGGTGCGGCGGGGCCTGGGAGTTCGCCCGGCGGCATCGCGGTGGGTGCCGGGGTGGAGTGGGGGCGGTACTCCGTCGCCGCCTGTGCTCGGGTGAGGGAGACGGGGCTCGGGCGGTGGGTGGGAGCGGTCGTGGTGGGGGTGACGGCGGGGCTTGGCGAACGGGCCGTGTTCCGTTGTGCCGTCCCCTTGGTGGGGGTGGGGGCGGGGTGTTCGTCCGGCCCGGGTTGCTCGTGCGGCTCCGGTTGCTCGTGCGGCTCGGGTTTCAGGCCGGGCACGGGTTCGGGCTGTCGGTCCGGCACCGCGACGGGTTCCTGGGCAGGCGCCCGGTCCGACACCGGTTCCGGCGACTCCCTTGCCGCCCGCTCCCGCTGTTCCCGACGCGCACCCACCGGCACCGTAGGCGTCGGCGCCGGGAACGCCACCGGTTCCAGGGCCGCTTCCAGTTCCTCAAGGCCGGGGCGGACCGATGGGTCCTTTTCCAGCAGGGACGTCAGGATGCCGCGCAACGGACCGGACGCGACGGGGAGTTCGGGTTCGTCGTACAGGACCGCGTGCAAGGTCGCCAGCGTGGTGTCACGGGCGAAGGGAGAACGGCCGCCCAGGGCCGCGCAGAGGGTCGCGCCGAGGGACCAGACGTCGGACGGCGGGCCCTGCGGGCGGCCGGAGATGCGCTCGGGGGCCATGTAGTCGGGCGAGCCGACCAGCATCCCGACCATGGTGAGCGCCTTGGCGTCCTGGATCGCGGCGATACCGAAGTCCGTGAGCACCACACGCCGTTCGCGTCCCGATCCGGCCGGACCGTTCCCGTTCCCTCCCCCGTTCTCGTTCCCGTTCCCGCTCCTGTTCTCGTCCTCCACCAGCACGTTGCCCGGCTTGATGTCGCGGTGCAGTACTCCCCTCAGATGGACCTGCCGTAGCGCCGCGACCAGACCGAGCCCGATTCGGGCCGTATCGCAGGGGCTCAGTGGGCCCTCTTCCGCGAGGATCCGTTCGAGGGAGCGGCCCGCGACCAACTCCATCACGATCCACAGGCGTTCGCCTTCGTCGACCACGTCGTAGACCCGTACGACGTTGGGGTGGTCGATCCGGGCCGTGGCCCTGGCCTCGCGCAGGGTGCGTTCGCGGCGCGTCCTGCTGTCCTCCGCGCCGAGGCCGTCGATACGCATTTCCTTGACGGCGACCTGCCGGTCGAGCATTTCGTCGGCGGCTCGCCACACCCGCCCCATTCCCCCCTGGCCAATACTTTCGACCAGCCGATAGCGCCCCGTCACCAATATCCCTGGAACACCGCCGATGTTCGCATTCCCCGGCAATCCGCTGCACCCCCTCCACGACGCCGCGACCGTCTCCAGTGAAACACAACGGTCACACTTCGCGCCTCACCAGGATAGTGCCGGGAAATCATGTGGTAGCTCTTTCAGTACTGCGAATTCACGCGCAGTACAGGGAAGTCCAAGGGCAGCCCAAGGGCGGTCCAGGGGGACGCAAGGGGGGCGAAGATGAGTTCTCGTCGCACGGCGGCGGTCGCGGGAGCGCTGGTCGCGGCATCTTTCTCGGCGGTGGTGATCCTTTCCGGAACGGCCGGCGCGGAAGACGAAGGGCCCGCAAGCAGCAAGGGCGGAAAGGCCGTTGACGAGGCACCGGCGGGGGTGAAGCTGACCACGCTGCTGCCCGGGAAGATCTCCGTCGACAACGGCTCCGAAAAGACAGCGCTCACCGCCACGGTGAAGAACGATGGAAACAGGGACAGCGGGAAGATCCAGCTTTTGGTCGTCGGTTTCGACGGGCTCACCGTCAAGAACGTCCAGGGGTGTTCCCCGATAGCCGAGGACAAACTTCCGAAGGGTTCGAACAGCGGTTTCAGCTGTCCCATCGACAATCTAGCGGCCGGTAAGTCCAGGTCGTACGCCGTCGACGCGGCGTACGACCTGGGCAAGACCGGGAAGATCTGCCTGCCCGTCCAGGCGAGCGACGGGAAGAAGACGTTCTGGCAGCAGGGCCCGGTGCCGTTCGGCACGACCAATCCGTCGCCGGACGCACCGGCGACGCCCCTGCTGCTCGGCACCGACAACGAGCCGGTCTCCCCCGGCAAGCCGGACTCCCCGGGCGGCAAGGAACTGCCGAAGACCGGTCCGGCGCGTGATCTGCTGCCGCTGGGCGCGGCCGGCGCGTCGCTGCTCGCGGCGGGCGCGGCCGGGACGTGGTGGTCCCGGCGGCGGCCGGCACGGCAGAAGGCCTGAACCGGCCTTCGTGCCATGACACACGAGGGGCTCCCCGGGCCTGAGGGAAGGTGCGCCCGGGGAGCCTCTGGCGGGAAACGACGGGTCAGCGCTTGTCGGCGAACTTCCACGCCGTCGGCAGCAGCCCCATCGCCAGCGCCGCCTTCAGCGCGTCGCCGATCAGGAACGGCGTGAGGCCGGCCGCGATCGCGGCGGTGGCGGACATGCCGGTGGCGAGGGCCAGGTAGGGCACGCCGAGGGCGTAGATGATCGCCTCGCCCACCAGCATCGTGCCCGCCATGCGCAGCATCGACCGGTCGGCGCCGCGGCGGGCCAGGGCGCCCACCACCGTGGAGGCGAGGATCATCCCGAGGATGTAGCCGAAGGAGGGGGCGACGCCGGAGGCGCCGCTCGCGAACCACGGCATACCGGCGAGGCCCGCCACGGCGTACAGCGCCAGTGAGAGGAAACCGCGGCCGGCGCCGAGGGCGGTTCCGACGAGCAGCGCGGCGAAGGTCTGGCCGGTCACCGGCACCGGTGAGCCGGGCACGGGCACGGCGATCTGCGCGGCGAGGCCGGTGAGCGCGGCTCCGCCGAGCACGAGGGCCGCGTCCCGGACACGGAGAGGCCGGCAGCAGGTCGGCGAGGACCTGCCCGGTGCGGGTGGATGTGGCGGCAGCGGTGCTCATGGGGACTCCGCGAGGGTGAGGGCCGGTTCGGGACACGGTGACGCTATCCCAGCGCGCTCGCCCGGATCACCGTCAGCGCTCGACAAAGGCGCGATCGCGCGCTTGGTTGGCTTCGGACAAAGGGCGGGGACACACCGGGCACGAAGTGATGCCGGTCACGGGGGTGGCGAGGCTTCGATCACGCGGCGGGCGGGCAGGCGGACTGTAGGGTTTCGCCAAATCACCGTATGGACAGGTGTCAACCCTCCGCTTCCGGACCCTCACAGCACGCGTTCCGGGCGTCCGCATGTTGGACGGCCCTCCCCGCGAGGCGGAGAGACCGCCCAGACTGGCGGCGTTTTTGCCCTCTCCCGCCTCTCACGCATTGGACGAGCCGCGCCCATGCCCAGCAGCACCACCACCGGGACGCCGCCCAGCACGGACGACGTCTCCCTCTCCCACGGCCTGAAGCAGCGCCACCTGTCGATGATCGCCCTCGGCGGGGTGATCGGCGCCGGTCTGTTCGTCGGCTCCGGCGCGGGCATCGCCGCGGCCGGTCCGTCGATCGTGGTCGCCTACGCCCTCTCCGGTCTCCTCGTGATGCTGGTGATGCGGATGCTGGGCGAGATGTCGGCCGCGTATCCGTCGTCGGGCTCCTTCTCCGCGCACGCCGAGCGGGCGATCGGCCCCTGGGCGGGCTTCACCGCGGGCTGGTCCTTCTGGGTCCTGCTCTGCACGGCCGTCGGCCTGGAGGGCATCGGTGCCGCGAAGATCGTCAGCGGCTGGCTGCCGGGCACGCCGGAGTGGGCGTGGGTGGCGCTGTTCATGGTCGTCTTCTGCGGCACGAACCTCGCGGCCGTGAAGAACTTCGGCGAGTTCGAGTTCTGGTTCGCGGCCCTGAAGGTCGGCGCGATCACCCTGTTCCTGGCGCTGGGCACCCTGGCGATCCTCGGGATCCTGCCGGGTACGGACTCCCCCGGCGCCTCGCATCTCACCGACTTCCTCCCCAACGGCGGCGAGGGCCTGGTCATCGGACTGCTCGCCTCGATCTTCGCCTACGGCGGGCTGGAGACGGTCACCATCGCGGCGGCCGAGTCGGAGAACCCCGTCAAGGGCGTGGCGAGCGCGGTCCGTACGGCGATGTGGCGTATCGCGCTGTTCTACGTCGGCTCGATGGCCGTCATCGTCACGCTGGTACCGTGGGACTCCAAGGAGGTCGTCGAGAAGGGCCCGTACGTCGCCGCCCTCGACGAACTCGGCATCCCGGGCGCCGGCCAGCTGATGAACGTCGTCGTCCTGGTGGCCCTGCTGTCCGCCATGAACGCCAACATCTACGGCGCCTCGCGCATCGCCTACTCGCTGGTGGACCGCGACCAGGGCCCGAAGGTGCTGGGCCGGGTCTTTGGCGGGGTCCCGCGGATCGCCGTTCTCGCCTCCTCCGTCTTCGGTTTCCTGTGCGTGCTGCTGAGCTACTGGCGGCCGAACGACGTCTTCTCCTGGCTGCTGAACATGATCGGCGCGGTGATCCTGGTCGTCTGGATCTTCATCGCCGTCTCGCAACTGCGGCTGCGGCGACGCCTGGAGCGGGAGACGCCGGAGAAGCTGGTCGTGCGGATGTGGGCCTTCCCGTGGCTGACCTGGGTCGCGCTGGCGGGGATGGCGGGCATCTTCGTCCTGATGGCACGGGAGCCGGACACGCGGGTGCAGTTGTACTCGACGGGCGGGATGACGCTGTTCCTGGCCGCCGTCGGGTACGCCTGGCAGAGGGCGCGCGCCAGGCAGTAGTTCCTGCCGGCTCCGGCACCGAGGCCCCCGCGACACGCGGGGGCCTTTTCGTGTGCCCTGGGCACCCACCCCACCGTCTTGCTGCTAGCGTGCAGTTGCAAGACTATTGCAATAAGAGGTTCGGAGGGTTCCCCGCCATGCCCGTGTACACGTTGCCTGACCTGCCGTACGACTACTCCGCGCTCGCTCCCGTGATCAGCCCCGAAATCATCGAACTGCACCACGACAAGCACCACGCGGCCTATGTCAAAGGCGCCAACGACACGCTGGAGCAGCTTGCCCAGGCGCGGGACAAGGAGACGTGGGGGTCGATCAACGGGCTGGAGAAGAACCTGGCCTTCCACCTGTCCGGGCACATCCTGCACAGCATCTACTGGCAGAACATGACCGGCCCGAAGGACGGCGGTGGTGAGCCGCTGGCGCAGGACGGTGTGGGCGAACTCGCGGACGCGATCACCGAGTCGTTCGGGTCGTTCGCCCACTTCAAGGCGCAGCTGTCCAAGGCCGCCGCGACCACCCAGGGTTCGGGCTGGGGCGTGCTCGCCTACGAGCCGCTGAGCGGGCGGCTGATCGTCGAGCAGGTCTACGACCACCAGGGCAACGTCGGCCAGGGCTCGACGCCGATCCTCGTCTTCGACGCCTGGGAGCACGCCTTCTACCTCCAGTACCGGAACCAGAAGGTCGACTTCATCGAGGCGATGTGGCAGGTCGTCAACTGGCAGGACGTCGCCCGGCGTTACGAGGCCGCCAAGTCGCGCGCGGACGTGCTGCTGCTGGCGCCCTGACGACGGCGCGCCGTCGAGTCGTCCTGCCTCGTGATCGTCTTCTCACCCTTCACGAACGGCAGGCGGAATGAAGGAAGCCCCCGCGAGGACGTGACTCGCGGGGGCTTTCCGTGCCTGCGCTACGGCTTGCGGCCCAGGCCGCCGTGCTGGCCGATCGGTTCCGTCGGAGCGCCCGGCTCGGGGTGCCACAGGGGTACCGAGACCACGCCCGGCTCCACCATCTCCAGGCCCTCGAAGAAGGCCTCGATCTGCTCGACCGGCCGCAGGTGGTACGGGACCGCGCCGGTCTCGTTGTAGGCGTCCTGGGCCTGTTCGTAGGCCGGGTCGGTGCCGCGGGAGCCCTCGTTGAGGGAGAGGTAGCTGCCCGAGGGCAGGCCGGCCAGGAGGCGGCGGACGAGGTCGCGGGCCTCGTCGTAGTCGGCCACGTGGCCCAGGATGCCGCTGAGGATCAGGGCCGTGGGGCGGGTCAGGTCGAGTGTCTTGCCGGCGGCCTCGATGATGCGCTCGGGCTCGTGGAGGTTGATGGGCTCGTACGCCGTCGCGCCCTCGGGCGTGGAGGTGAGCAGGGCGCGGGCGTGTGCGAGGACGAGCGGGTCGTTGTCGACGTAGACGATCCGCGACTCGGGAGCGAGACGCTGGGCCACCTCATGGGTGTTGTCGACGGTCGGCAGGCCGGTGCCGACGTCGAGGAACTGCCGTACGCCGGTTCCCTGGAGGAGGTGGCGGATGCTGCGGCCGAGGAAGGCGCGGCTGCTGCGGGCGATGGTGACGATGCCGGGGAACACGGCGGTGTAGGCGTCACCGGCCGCCTCGTCCACCGGGTAGTTGTCCTTGCCGCCCAGCCAGTAGTTCCAGATCCGGGCCGAGTGCGGCACCGAGGTGTCGATCTGCGTCATGCGCCCATGGTGCTACGGCACATACGTCTCGCACGGCACATTGAGTGAGAGGAGTGCGGCAAAACCGTCGGGGTTCATGCGCAGTTCGCTGATCGCCGCGTTCCGCAACCGCGGGAACACTCTGCGGTACTCCCCGGCCGGGATGGACAGCAGCGTGCACAGCACCAGGCGCAGCAGGGTGTTGTGGGCGACGACGAGGACACGTCCGCCGGGGTGGGCGCCGGCGATACGGCGCAGGGCGGCGGCACCGCGGGCCGCTGCCGCCGCCGGGTCCTCCGCCCCGGGGAAGGGATGGGCGACGGGGTCGGCACGGAAGGCCGCGGCCCGGTCGGGGACCTCGGCCTCGAACTCGGCGAGCGTACGCCCCTCCACGACTCCGAAGTCGCATTCGCTGAGGTCGGGTTCGCGCCGCGGGACGAGGCCCAGGGCACGGCAGGCGGGCTCGGCGGTGGCGACGGCCCGGGAGAGCGGGGACGTCCAGACGGCGTCGACGGGGTGGGCGGCGGCCCAGCGGCCGAGCGCCTCGGCCTGGGCGCGGCCGGTGTCGGTGAGGCCGATGTCGCTGACACCGGCGTAGCGGTTCTCGGCGTGCCAGACGGTCTGCCCGTGCCGGGCCAGGAGGAGGGTCGTGGTCGTGGTCATGGGTCGGTCCGTTCGTGCGCGGTCGGGCCGCCGGTGCGGGGCCGTGGCAAGGTGGTCGGAGCGCCGATGCGGGGCGGCGCCGTCGTCGTCGAATCGCCCGCGCGGGGCAGCGCCTGGATCCTGCGATCGCCCGCCCGGGGCGGCACGGGGGCCGTCACATCACCCGCCCGGGACGGCACCAGGATCGTCGTCATGACTCCGCCGTGCCCAAGTGCAGGCGGTCTCGGGCATGTGCCGCGACGGGGGCGGGCAGCCAGCCGCGTGCCCCCAGCGCGTCGACGAGGCGGGCATACGGCTCGGCGAAGCGGGCGGTGCGGTCGGCGCGGGGTTCGAGGACGGTCCGGACGCGGACCATGCGCTCGGCGACGTCGGCGAGCGCGACAGCTCCGGACGCCCCGTACGCGGCCAACCCCGCCATCCCCAGGGCTGGTTCCGTCTGTTCCGGGACCCGCGCCGGGCGGCCGAGGATGTCGGTGCGGAGCTGGTTCCAGTACCGGCTGCGCGCGCCGCCGCCGGTGAAGGTGAGCGGGCCGTCGAGGGGAGCGCCGAGGTGGTGCAGGTAGTCCAGGCACAGGCGTTCCGCGAAGCCGACGCCCTGGAGCAGCGCGGCCCACAGGCCGGCGTCGCCCTCGGGTTCGCCGAGCACGAAGGGGCCCGCGTCCGGTGCCCTGAACGGGAACCGCTCCCCCGGCGAGACCAGCGGGTACGCGACCGCGCGGGACGGCTCGAACGCCGCCGCCCGCGCGTCCATCGAGGCGGGGTCGGCGTCCGGGAAGTGCGCCGCGAGTACCCCCGCTCCCACGCTCGACGCCCCTCCGGGCAGCCAAGTACCGTCGGGGGCAAGGTGGTTGTAGACCACGCCGGTGGGGTCCCGGACCGGGTCGCGGGCGGCTCCCTTCAGGACGAGCGTGGTGCCGAGCACCGAGTTCCAGGAGCCGGGGCGCAGCGCGCCGGAGGCGATCTGGGCCGCGCAGCCGTCCGTCATGCCGGCGAGCACCGGGGTGCCGGCGGGGATGCCGGTGGCGTCGGCGGCGTCCGCGCAGACCGCGCCGAGGCGCGTGCCCGGGCGTACGACGTCGGGCAACAGATGGTCCGGGACCCCGAGTTGGGCCAGGGTGGCCTCCGGCCAGGCCGCCGCGTGCAGGTCGTAGCCCGTCTTGAGGGCGTGGCTGGAGTCGGCCGGGGGCGGTTCGCCGGTGAGGCGGGTGATGACCTGGTCGGGCTGGTGAGCGAGCCGGAGGCCGGGACCGTACTCCCCCACCAGCCACAAGGCCTTCGGCAGGGCCCAGGTGTCCTGGACCGCGAGTCCCGTCTCCCGGGCTCTCGCGGCCTCCGCCGCCGCGCGCCCGTCGTCGTACATCAGCGCCGGGCTCACCGGACGGCCCGAGCGGTCCGTCAACAGCACCGTGCCGGACGTGCCGCACACCGCGAGGCCGCCGACCGGCACGCCGGGCGCGGAGCCGAATGCCGCGCGGGACGCCGTGCACAGCGCCGACCACCACTGCTCCGGGTCCTGCTCGTGCCGCACCCCCTCCCGCCGCCCGGTCAGCGGGGCCGAGCCGCTGCCGAGGACCCTGCCGTCGGCGGTGACGAGCAGCACGCGGACGCTCTGTGTGCCCAGGTCGATCCCCAGCCAGCCCGCATCCTCGTCCGCCATCCGGAACCTCCCACGCCGTCGCAGCCGGATCTGTGAACTTCTCACTGTGCCCCGATATTTTCCCGTGCGCGAGGGATTGACGCCCAACTTCAGCCGTTCCACCCTCTGTTAACGAGTCGACTCGACGTGTTAACCAGCCCCCACGTGGAGGTACGGATGAACACGCACGTGCACGACCGGCGGCGCTTCCTCGCGCTCGCCGCCGGGGCTGTCGCGGCCCCGCTGCTCACGGCCTGCGGGGCCGGTTTCGGCGGGGACGACAGCAAGAGCGACGGGTCCGCCGCGGACGACGTCACCGGCTCCTTCGACTGGAAGCGGGAGAAGGGCACCACCGTCAAGGCGCTGCTCAACAAGCACCCGTACACCGACGCGCTCATCGCCGACCTGAAGTCCTTCACCGCGAAGACCGGCATCGAGGTCGAGTACGACGTCTTCCCGGAGGACAACTACTTCGACAAGCTCACCGTGGACCTTTCCAGCGGGCGTGCCTCCTACGACGTCTTCATGCTCGGCGCGTACATGGTGTGGCAGTACGGGCCGCCGGGCTGGCTTGAGGACCTCGGGCCCTGGATGCGCAACTCCTCGGCGACGGGCGCCGAGTGGGACCAGGCGGACTTCTTCCCGAACCTGCTCCAGGCCGACCAGTGGTCGCTGAAGGCGGGCGCGCCGCTCGGCCAGGGCGGGCAGTACGCGCTGCCGTGGGGCTGGGAGACAAACGTCGTCGCCTACAACACCGAGGTGTTCGGGAAGCTGGGGCTGAAGCCGGCCGAGACCTTCGACGAGCTGGCCGAACTCGCCGGGACCATCAAGCGGAAGGCGCCGGGCACCGGCTTCGACGGGATGTACGGGATCGCCGTACGCGGGTCGAGGAGCTGGGCCACCATCCACCCGGGCTTCATGACGATGTACGCCCGCAACGGGCTGAAGGACTTCACGGTCGACGGCGGGAAGCTCACACCGGCGATGAACAGCCCCGAGGCCGTGGCGTTCACCGAGGACTGGGCGCGGATGGTCAAGCAGGGCGGCCCGCCGTCCTGGACGTCGTACACCTGGTACCAGTGCTCCAGCGACCTGGGCGCGAAGAAGGCCGGGATGCTGTTCGACGCCGACACGGCCGCCTACTTCCAGGCGGTGAAGGGCGCCAGCCCCGCCTCGGGGAAGATCGCCTTCCATCCCGGTCCAAAGGGTCCGGACGGGTCGCTGGCCACCAACATGTGGATCTGGTCGCTCGGCATGAACGCCAAGAGCGAGAAGAAGAGCGCCAGTTGGCTGTTCCTCCAGTGGGCGACCGGCAAGGAGCATCTGCGCAAGGGCGCGATCACGCACAACCACATCGACCCGGTGCGCAGGTCGGTCGCCGACGACACCGCCTACAAGGACAAGATGCGGCATCTGCCGGGCTTCCTGGAGACCTTCGAGACGGTCGTCGACCAGACGAAGATCCAGTTCACCCCGCAGGCGCAGTTCTTCGACGCGACGACCAGCTGGGCGGCGGCCCTCCAGGAGATCTACGGCGGCAAGGGCGCGCAGTCGGTCCTCGACGGGCTGGCGGACGACCTCGCCGGCAAGGTGGGTTAGCCGATGGGGTGGCGGCTCACCCTGCGCCCGTACGTCCTGATCGTGCCCGCACTGCTGCTGACCTGCGGGATCCTCTACCCGTTCGGGCTCGGCCTGTACTACACGCTGTTCGACTTCTCGGCGAGCAAACCGCAGCCGGACATGGTGCGGTTCGAGAACTACACGACCGTCTTCACGCAGGAGGCCTTCTGGAACTCGGCCTGGGTGACGGTGCTGTACGCGGTCGGGGCGGCCCTCGTCGAGACCGTGCTCGGCGTGGCCGTCGCCCTGCTGTTGCACCGCTCGACGCTGGTGGGCCGTGTGCTGGAGAAGATCCTGATCCTGCCGCTGATGATCGCCCCGGTGATCGCGGCGATCATCTGGAAGCTGATGCTCCAGCCCTCGGTGGGAGTGGTCAACCACCTGCTGCGGCCCTTCGGGCTGGGCGGGGTGCAGTGGACGGACACCCCGACGGGTGCCCTCCTGTCGTCGATCGCCGTGGACGTGTGGGTGTACACGCCGTTCGTGGCGATCCTCGCCCTCGCCGGTCTGCGGTCGCTGCCCACCTCCCCCTTCGAGGCGGCGGCCGTGGACGGCGCGGGGTGGTGGTACACCTTCCGGCGGCTGACGCTGCCGATGCTCTGGCCGTATGTGCTGGTGGCGGTGATCTTCCGGTTCATGGACTCGCTGAAGGTGTTCGACATCATCTACGCCCTGACGGAGGGCGGGCCCGGTGACTCGACCGTCGTCCTCCAGATCCGGGCGTATCTGGAAGCGATCCGCTTCCAGCGCTATTCCTTCGGGATCAGCTACACGATCGTGCTGTGGGCCGTGGTGTATCTGGCCGCGATGGTACTGGTGAAGCACCTGGGGAAGATCCAGCGGCGGGCCGCGGAGGTGACCACGTGAGAAAGCGTGTGCTGGGGTGGCTCGCGGACGCCGCCCTCGTCCTCTACTTCGTCTTCGCGCTGTTCCCGATCGCCTGGATGGTGATCCTCTCCCTGAAGCCCGCCGACCAGCTGTTCAGCACGTACTTCTCCTTCTCCCCGACGCTGGACGGCTACCGGACGGTCCTGGGCGACAGCGAGGGCATTCCGTTCGTGCGGTTCTTCGTCAACAGCCTGGTGGTGTCGGTGGGGGCGGTGGTGCTGTCGCTGGTGGTCGGGCTGCCGGCGGCGTACGCCTCGGCGCGGTGGCGGTTCAAGGGCTCGGAGAACCTGATGTTCACGCTGCTGTCATTCCGCTTCGCGCCCGAACTGACCGTGATCATCCCGCTGTTCGTGCTGTACCAGAAGCTCGGGCTGTTCGACACGTACGTCGGCATGGTGTGGGTGCTTCAGCTCGTCACCCTGCCGCTGATCGTGTGGATCATGCGGTCGTACTTCGCCGACCTCACGCCCGAGCTGGAGCAGGCGGCCCTGCTGGACGGCTACACCCGCAAGCAGGCGTTCTTCAAGGTGGCGCTGCCGCTGGTCAAGCCGGGCATCGCGGCCGTGTCGCTACTGGCCTTCATCTTCGCCTGGAACAACTTCGTCTTCCCGCTGATCCTCACCTCCAACGAGGCCCAGACGGTGACCGTGGGCGCGCTGTCCTTCCTCGGCGGGGACCGGCCCAAGTACAACCTGACGGCCGCCGCCGCGCTGGTGTCCGTCGTACCGCCGCTGCTGCTGGCGCTGACGATCCAGCGGTATCTGGTGCGGGGACTGTCGTTCGGGGCGGTGAAGTCGTGATCAGGCTCAGCGGGATACGGAAGGCGTACGGGAAGACTCTCGCGCTCGACGAGCTGGAACTGGAGGTGCGGGAGGGCGAGTTCTTCTGCCTGCTGGGCCCGTCGGGCGCGGGCAAGACGACCACGTTGAAGACCGTCGCCGGGCTCGAACAGCCCGACTCCGGCACCGTCGTGCTCGACGGCGAGGACATGCGGGGCGTGGAGCCGTACGACCGGGGTGTGGCGATGTGCTTCGAGAGCTACGCCCTCTACCCGCACCGCTCGGCCTACGACAACCTCGCCTCGCCGCTGCGCTCGCCCCGGCACCGGCTGCCCGCCGCCGAGGCCCGGCAGCGGATCGGCGCGATCGCGGAGATGCTCGGGATTTCGGGGCTGCTGGACCGGCCGGTGGGCCAGCTGTCCAACGGGCAGCGGCAGCGCGTCGCCCTCGGCCGGGTGCTGGTCCGCCCCGCCCGGGCCTTCCTCCTTGACGAGCCGCTCTCCCACCTCGACGCCAAGCTCCGCCAGCAGATGCGGGCCGAGCTGAAGGCGATCGGGGCCATGCAGCACACCACCACGCTGTACGTCACCCACGACTCCGTCGAGGCCCTGGCGCTCGGCGACCGGATCGGCGTCATCCGGCAGGGGCGGATCGTGCAGACGGGCACGCGGGAGGAGATCTGGTACCGGCCGTACGACACGGAGGTCGCGCGGGCCTTCGGGCGGCCCCGGATCAATCTGCTGCCGGGAGTGGTGACGGAGAGCGGCGTGCGGTCGGACGGCGGCGTGGAGCTGCCCGTCCGGGCGCAGGCACCGGCGGGCACCGAGGTCCTGGTCGGGCTGCGGCCCCGGGACATCGCCCTGCACGGCGAGGGGCACGAGCTCACCGGGACCGTGTACGTCACCGAGGTGCTCGGCCGGTCCGTCGAGGTCACCGTCCGGCTCGGAAGCGGGCAGCAGCGGGTGTCGCTGGTGGCCCCTCGGGCCGACGCGGCACGCCTTCGTCCGGACGATCCGGTACGGCTGGTGGTCCGGCCTGAGAACCTGCTGCTGTTCGAGGCCGACCGGCCGGAGCGACCGGGACGACGGATAGAGACACAGCGATGAGCGGCAGCAGTGGTGGACAGCAGGGACCCGCGGCGCGGCAGGCCGCCATGGCCGAGCAGGTGCTGGCCGACGGCTCGGCGACGGCGGCGGAACTCGCCGAGCGGTTCGGGGTGAGCCTGATGACCATCCACCGGGACCTCGACGAGCTCGAACGGCAGGGCATCGTAAGGAAGTTCCGGGGCGGGGTGACCGCGCAGCCGTCGGGCGTCTTCGAGTCGAACGTGCAGTACCGGCTGAAGACGATGCGGGCCGAGAAGGCCGCCGTGGCCGACCGTGCGCTGCGGATGGTGGAGCCCGGTATGGCGATCCTGCTGGACGACTCCACGTCCACCCTGGAGATAGCCCGGCGCCTGCGCACGGGCGAGATCACCCCGCTGACGGTCGTCACCAACTTCCTGGAGGCGATCAACCTCCTCTCCGACCAGCGGGGCATCCACCTGATGGCGCTCGGCGGCGACTACGACCCGCTGCACTCCTCGTTCCTGGGGGTGTCGTGCGTGGAGGCGGTCGAGCAGCTCCGCGTAGACGTGTGCTTCGCGTCGACGTCGGCGGTGCACCGGGGCTACGCCTACCACCAGGAACAGCACATCGTGTCCGTGAAGCGGGCGATGCTCGACGCGGCCGCGCGGAACGTCCTGCTGATCGACCACACCAAGCTCGGCCGGGTCGCCCTGCACCGGGTCGTCCCGCTGTCCCGCTTCGACACGGTCCTCGTGGACGACGGGGCGTCGCCGGAGGCACTGCGGGATCTGGACGAACACAAGGTCCGTTACGAGGTTTGCGCGATGAAGGGCGGCCATGACGGGACTGGAGCTACGTGAACTCCGCAAGACATACCGGTCGCGCGGGCGGCCGTCGGTGGACGCCGTACGCGGGATCGACCTGAGTCTCGATTCAGGGGAGCTGCTCGGGCTCCTCGGTCCCTCCGGCTGCGGCAAGTCGACGACCCTGCGCATGATCGCCGGATTGGAGCCGGTGACCGGCGGGGACATCCTGGTGGGCGGGGCGTCGGTGGTCGAACGGCCCGCGCAGCAGCGGAACATCGGGGTCGCGTTCGAGAACTACGCGTTGTATCCGCCGCTGTCGGTGGCGGAGAACCTGGCGTTCGGGCTGAAGGCCCGGGGCCGTAGGGCTCGTGGGGACGTCGACCGCACGGTGAAGGAGATCGCCGAGCGGGTCGGCCTGACCGACCTCCTCGGCGCCCGCCCGGCCGGCCTGTCCAGCGGCCAGAAGCAGCGCGTGTCGCTGGCCCGGGCCCTCATCCGCGAGCCGGACGTGCTGCTCCTCGACGAACCGCTCTCCCACTTGGACGCGGCCCAGCGGGACACCACCCGCCGCGAACTCAAGCGCATCCAGCAGGACCTGGGCCACACCACCATCCTGGTCACCCACGACCAGGAGGAGGCCCTCTCGCTCGCCGACCGGATCGCCGTGATGAAGGACGGCGTCATCCAGCAGCTCGGCACCCCCTACGAGATCTACGACAGCCCGGCCAACGTGTTCGTCGCGGACTTCGTCGGCGAGCCCGCGATCACGCTGCTGCCGGGCATCGCCGACGGTGACGGCCGGGCCCGCCTCTCCGACACGGTGCGGATCGCGCTGCCCGTGCCGGTGGACCAGGGGCGGGAGGTCGTGGTCGGCATCCGCCCCGAGGACGTCCGGCTCACCGCCGAAGGCGGCCTGCCCGCCCGGGTCGTCGCCCACGAACCCCTTCTGGAGTCGGGCCTGGCGACCCTCGCCCTCGACGGGGTCGAACGGCACCTGGTAGTCCTCACCGATCCCGAGGTGCGGCTCGCCCACGACGACCGGGTCCGGGTCGCCGCCGACCTCCAGCACACCCATGTCTTCGACGCCGAGACGGGAGAGTCCCTGCGATGACTGCCGGAAACAGCGTGCGTGTGGTGGCCGCCGGTGACCACTTCGTCCTGCCGTCGCTGATCACGCGGGCGGTGGAGCAGGAGGTGGGGCGGGCCGATGTCAGGGAACTGAGGCTCGGCTGGCCGCTGGAGCCGTTCGGGCCGGTGGCCGAGGTGCAGGAGGCCAGTGACGCCGAGGACGAGATGATCGAGGCGCTGGCCGGGGCGCAGGTGCTGGTCACGCAGATGGGGCCGGTCACCGAACGGGTCCTCGCCGCCTGCCCGGCTCTGAGGCTGGTCGTGGTCTGCCGGGGCGGGCCGGTGAACGTCAACCTGGACGCGGCGAAGCAACGTGATGTGCGGGTGTGCTTCGCCCCCGGCCGCAACGCCGCCGCCACCGCCGAGTTCACCGTCGGCATGATGCTGGCCGCCCTGCGCCGCATCCCCCAGGCCCACGACCCGCTGGCTCGCCAGGGCAGCTGGGAGGGGGCGACGTACTACACGTACGAGCGGAGCGGTCTGGAGCTGGAGGACCTGCCCGTCGGACTGGTCGGATACGGGGCCGTCGGCAGTCGCGTGGCCCGGGTGCTGTGCGCGTTCGGGGCGCGGGTGATGGTGTACGACCCGTATGTGCACGGCGAGATCCACGGACTGCGCGTGACCTCGCTGGACGAACTCCTGCGCCGCTCCCAGGTGATCACCCTGCACGCCCGGCTCACCCCGGAGACCCGGGGGCTCATCGGCGCCCGGGAGCTGGCCCTGCTGCCGCCGGGCGCGGTGGTGGTGAACGTGGCCCGGGGACCGCTGCTGGACGAGGCCGCGCTCTGCGACGCGCTGGAGAGCGGGCAGCTCTCGGCGGCGGCGCTCGACACGTACGAGCGGGAGCCGCTGCCCGCGGAGTCCCGGCTGCCGGGACTCTCCGAACGCGTGGTGCTCACCCCCCACTTGGGCGGCGCTTCGCGCGCGGTGGCGGAGAAGGCGGCGCGGATCGCCGCCGAGGAGGTCGGCCGCTGGGTGCGTGGCGAGCCGCTCGCGCACTGCCTGACCTGAGGACGGAGGAGAGCCGCATGTACGTCGGTATCGATGTGGGCACGTCCATGGTCAAGGCCGCGGCCTTTGACGACAGGGGCCGGGAACTGGCCGTGGCGTCCCGCCCGGTGGACCTGAAACTGCACGGCGGGTTCGTCGAGCAGGACATGGACGAGGTGTACGCGGCGGTCGTCGCCGTGCTCGACGAGGTCACCGGACGGGTCCCGGAGCCGGTCGAGCTCGCCGGGCTCACCGGGCAGGGCGACGGGGTCTGGCTGGTCGACGGCGAGGGTCGGCCCATACGGGCGGCGGCCTCCTGGATGGACGGGCGGGCGCACGAGCTGGTCGACCGGTGGCTGGCCGACGGTACGTTCGAGACGGTGTTCCGGCACACGGGCAGCGCGATGTTCCCGGGCTGTCCGGGGCCGCTGCTGGCCTGGCTGGACAGCAACGAACCGAAGGCGCTGGATGCCGCGAAGGCCGCCCTTTACTGCAAGGACATGGTGTTCCAGCGGCTGACGGGGGCGGGTCCGACGACGGATGTGTCGGACGCCTCGATGCCCTTCCTGGACCCGCGCACCCGGACGTACGACAACCGGGTCGTGGAGCTGCTGGGACTCACGCACCGGCGCCGCCTGCTGGCCCCCGTCAGCGACCCGGTCGCGACGGCCGAGGCGCGGGGCGAGGGCCTGCCGTCCGGCACCCGGATCGCGAACGGCCCGTACGATCTGCCGGCCTGTGCGCTGGGCGCCGGGGTGACGGCCCCGGGGGACGGTCTGCTGATCGTCGGGACCTGCCTGGCCAGCCTGGTCTCCACGACCGAGCTGGACCTGACGGGTGAACCGGCCGGCCTGTACATCTCCACCGACCGGCCCGGTCACTGGCTGCGCGCCATGCCCGCGATGGTCGGCACGGCGGCCCTGGACTGGGTGCTGTCGACGACGGGGGTGCGGCACGACGAGGTGGACGGCCTGCTGGCCGACACCCCGCCGGGCGCGAACGGCGTGCGCGTGCTGCCGTACTTCGCGCCCTCCGGTGAACGCGCCCCCTTCGTCGAGCCACGGCTGCGCGCCGAACTCACCGGCGTGTCCCTGGAGTCGACCCGGGGCGATCTGGTCCGTGCCACCTGCGAGGGCATCGGCTATGCCGCCCGGCACTGCCTGGAGGCGGCGGGCCTCGACGGGAACCTGGCCGTCTGCGGCGGCGGCACCCGCAGCCCGGCCTGGATGCGGCTGCTCGCCGATGTGCTCGGCCGGCCGCTGCGGGTCGTCGAGGGCGAGGTGGGTGCCCGGGGCGCGGTCCTCGCGGCGGCCGAGCGGTACGGCGTGCCGCTGGACGCGCAGGTGTGGACGCGTCCGACGGAGGTCGTCGAGCCGGACCGGGGCCGGGCCGCGTACTACACGAAGGGGTACGAAGAGCACCTGGCCCGGCTTGCCGGGGCACGGGCCCGGGCAAGGACCTGAACATCCGGATGGCGAAAGGGAACTGGATGCACCTGAGACGCCGATCTCTCCTTCTCGCGGCCGCCGCCACCCCGGCGGCCGCGACCGTACCCGCGCTCGCGGCACCCGCGCACGCGGCCCCTGCCAGTGGGCCGTTGGTCATCGGCCACCGCGGCGCGGCCGGCTGGCGCCCCGAGCACACGGCCGCCTCGTACACGTACGCCGTGCAGACGGGCGCCGACTGGATCGAACCGGACCTGGTGCCGACGAAGGACCATGTGCTGGTGGTCCGGCACGAGAACGAGATCTCCCAGACCACCGACGTGGCCCGCCACCCGGAGTTCGCGGACCGCCGCACGACGAAGACGGTCGACGGCCGGTCCGTGACCGGATGGTTCACGGAGGACTTCACCCTCGCCGAGCTGAAGACGCTGCGGGCGGTGGAGCGGCTGCCGCAGGTCCGCAACCGCAACACGGTCTTCGACGGGCGTGAGGAGGTCATGACCTTCCAGGAGGTCGTGGACCTGGCGCGGAAGCTGTCGAAGACGCACGGCCGGACGATCGCCGTCTTCCCGGAGACCAAGCACCCGACGTACTTCCGCTCCATCGGCCTGCCGCTGGAGCCGAAGCTGGCGGCCGCGATCCGCCTGGGCCGGCTCGGCCGGCGCGAGTGCGTCGTGCAGTCCTTCGAGCCGACGAGCCTGAAGCGCATGACGGGCCTGGGCGTACCGCTGTGGCAGGCCCTGGGGACGACGGGCGGGCCGTACGACCTGCCCACGACGACCTACCGGGACATGATGACGCCGTCGGGCCTGGCCGCGATCGCCGAGTACGCGGACTGGATCGGCCCGGACAAGTCGTCGCTCGTCGGCACGTCACTCCTCGCGGACGCCCACGCGGCGGGCCTGCGCGTGGGGCCGTACACCTTCCGGGCGGAGAACCAGTTCCTGCCGACCGAATTCCGGCGCGGTACCGGAAGCACCGATTTCGGGGACGCGTTCGCGGAGTACGCGCTGTACTACCGCTTGGGAGTCGATGCGGTGGTGACCGACTTCCCCGACCTGGCGGTGATGGCGAGGAGGGGCTGATGACGGTGAGCCGGGCGTGCCGGACCTGCGGCACCATGCAGGAGTTCCGGAGGTTCAACTCCGCCGAGCGGGCGGCCGTATTGGCGGAGAAGGGGGACGGTCACTTCGTGGACGACTACTGGCGCTGCACCGCGCTCGGCTGCCGCTGGTATCAGCGCTACCTCAACCGTGGCGAGGACGGCCTGCTCCCGGAGGAACTCCGGATCCAGGCCGCCCCCGCCGAGTGAGGCTCACAGGTTGCTGAAGTCCGGCCCCTTGGTGCGGGTGCGCTTGATCTCGTAGAAGCCGGGCACCGAGGCCACGGCGAGGGTGCCGTCCCACAGGCGGGCGGCCTCCTCGCCCTTGGGGGCCGGGGTGACGACCGGGCCGAAGAAGGCGATCTGCTCACCGTCGGCGCCGGGCACGGCGATGACCGGGGTGCCGACCTCCTGGCCGACCTTCTCGATGCCCTCCTTGTGGGAGGCGCGCAGCTCCGGCTCGTACCGGGTGGCGTCCCAGTGCTCCATGAGGGACTCGGGCAGACCGACGTCCTTCAGGGCAGCGGCGACCGTCTCCTTGCCGGGGCCCTCGTCCTTGTTGTGGATGCGGGTGCCGAGCGCGGTGTAGAGGTCGCCCAGCACCTCGGCGCCGTGCTCCTGCTGTGCCGCTATGACGATCCGGACGGGACCCCACGCCTTGGTCTCGAGCAGGTCGCGGTACTCCTCGGGCAGCTCGTCGAGCTTGTCCTCGTTGAGCACGGCGAGACTCATGACATGCCAGCGGACCTCGATGTCCCTGACCTTCTCCACCTCCAGCACCCAACGGGAGGTCATCCACGCCCAGGGGCACAGCGGGTCGAACCAGAAGTCGACGGGGGTCTTGTCCGACATGTCTCTCCTCGTGAGGAAACCGTTTCTCCGGGAACACCACCGCTCGCCCCGGTCATTCCCGGCCGCCCCGCCTCAGGGGCACGTGGCAGGATCTGTGCGTTCAGCCGTATCCCATGACGCTTGAGGAGTTCCGCCCGTGCCCGGTGAGAATCTGTCCCGCGACGAGGCCCGGGAGCGGGCCGCCCTGATCGGCGTCGACGGGTACGAGGTGTCCCTCGACCTGCGGTCCGCGGTCGGTGCGGACGACACCGGCGGGCCCCGCACGTTCCGGTCGGTCACGACCGTCCGGTTCCGCTGCAACGAGCCCGGCGCGAGCAGCTTCGCCGACCTGATCGCGCCGAGTGTGACGGCGGTCTCACTCAACGGCCGGGATCTGGACCCCGGCGAGGTCTTCGACGGCTCGCGGATCACGCTGGAGGACCTGGCCGCCGACAACGAGCTGGTCGTCGACGCACAGTGCGCCTACTCCCGCACCGGCGAGGGCCTGCACCGCTTCGTCGACCCCGAGGACGGCGAGGTGTACCTGTACACCCAGTACGAGCCGGCCGATTCCCGCCGCGTCTTCGCCAACTTCGAGCAGCCCGACCTCAAGGCCCCGTTCCGCTTCGAGGTGCGGGCCCCGGAGGGCTGGACTGTGTGGAGCAACGGGGTCGGTGAACGGGCCGACGGGGTGTGGCGGTTCGCCGAGACCAAGCCGATCTCGACGTACATCACCTGTGTGGTGGCGGGCCCGTACCACTACGTGACGGACACGTACTCCCGTACGTTCGCGGACGGCACGACGCTGGAGATCCCCCTCGGCGCGCTGTGCCGCAAGGGCCTCGCGCCCCACTTCGACTCCGACGACGTCTTCCTGGTGACCAAGCAGGGCCTGGACTTCTTCCACGACCACTTCGACTACCCGTACCCGTTCGGGAAGTACGACCAGGCGTTCGTGCCCGAGTACAACCTTGGTGCGATGGAGAACCCGGGTCTGGTGACGTTCCGGGAGGAGTTCATCTTCCGGGGCAAGGTGACGCAGGCCTCCTACGAGGGCCGGGCCAACGTCGTCCTGCACGAGATGGCGCACATGTGGTTCGGCGACCTGGTCACCATGGAGTGGTGGGACGACCTGTGGCTGAAGGAGTCGTTCGCGGACTTCATGGGCGAGTTCTCGCTGGTCGGCGCGACCCGCTTCGTCAACGGCTGGGTCACCTTCGCCAACCGCCGCAAGGCGTGGGCCTACCGGGCCGACCAGCTGCCCTCCACGCACCCGATCACGGCGGACATCCGCGACCTCCAGGACGCCAAGCTGAACTTCGACGGCATCACCTACGCCAAGGGCGCGTCGGTGCTGAAGCAGCTCGTGGCGTACGTCGGCCAGGACGCGTTCCTGGAGGGCGCCCGGCGTTACTTCAAGCGGCACGCGTACGGCAACACGCGCCTCGGTGACCTGCTGTCGGTGCTGGAGGAGACCAGCGGCCGGGACATGAGCGCCTGGGCGCGGTCCTGGCTCCAGACGGCCGGGGTGAACTCGCTGACGCCGCAGCTGCTGCTGGACCCGCAGGGCCGCGTCGAGGAGCTGGCCGTGGTGCAGGAGGCGGCCGAGTCGCATCCGGAACTGCGCCCGCACCGGGTGGCGGTGGGCCTGTACCGGGTGACGGGCGGCGGGGCGGTCGAGCGGTACGCGCGCGCCGAGGTGGACGTCGACGGCCCGCGGACGGTCGTGGCGGAACTGTCCGGCGCCGAGGCGCCCGATCTGGTCCTGGTCAACGACGACGACCTGACGTACTGCAAGATCCGCTTCGACGAGACCTCGCTGGCGACGCTGCGCGAGCACCTGGGGTCGGTGACCGACCCGCTGGCGCGCGCCCTGTGCTGGTCGGCGCTGTGGAACATGACGCGGGACGCGTTGCTCCCGGCGAGGGACTTCGTGGACCTGGTGCTGCGGTTCGCGGGGAGCGAGTCCGAGATCGGCGTGGTGCAGATGCTGCACGCGTGGGCCGATTCGGCGGTGACGTACTACGCGGCGCCCGGCTGGCGGGAGACGGGCGGCCGGCTGCTCGCCGAGGGCGCGCGGCGCGAGCTGCACGAGGCCGGGCCGGGCAGCGAGCACCAGCTCGCGTGGGCGCGCTTCTTCGCCCGGACGGCCACCGCCGAGGCCGACTTCGAGCTGCTGAGCGACCTGCTGGCGGGCACGGCGTCGGTCGAGGGCCTCGACCTGGACCAGGAGCTGCGGTGGGCGTTCCTGGAGCCGCTGGCCGCGCACGGAGTGGTGGACGAGAAGGCGCTGGCCGAGGAGCTGGCCCGGGACGACACGGCCTCCGGCAAGCGCCACCAGGTGCGCTGTCTGGCCGCCCGCCCGTCGGAGGCGGTCAAGGCACAGGCGTGGGCGCGGGTCGTGGAGTCGGACGCGCTGTCCAACGCCATGGTCGAGGCGACCATCGCAGGCTTCTCCCAGGGCTCCCAGCGGGAGTTGCTCGCGCCGTACGCGCAGAAGTACTTCGCGGCGATCGAGCGGGTGTGGGCCGAGCGGTCGATCCAGATCGGGATGGACGTGGTGCAGGGCATGTTCCCGTCGCTCCAGCAGTCCCGGGACACCCTCGACGCCACGGACGCGTGGCTGGAGACCCACCGGGAGGCGGCCCCGGCCCTGCGCCGGCTGGTGCTGGAGGCCCGGGACGACCTGGCGCGGGCCCTGCGGGGGCAGGAGTGCGACGCGGCGGCCGGGTCGGCGGTCGACTGAGACCTTTGGCCTGAGACCTGTTGATCCGCCACCGTTACCAGATGGCTGCTCCGGCCGCCGTAACCCCTGGCCCGCACCCGAGCGGACCAGGGGTTTTCGGCATCCGAACAAGCGTCCTTTAGTGCGGGCTTGTCCGTATTTGTCGACGGGTGTGTAACAGCGGTTAAAGGGGGGATCGGGCGCGGGAAACCCCCGGTCATGACCCACAACACGCCGCTCTCCCCCGCCCCCTGCACGACCTGTCCGGCCGCGGCCGGCTCCGCGTGATGACGGTCGCGCGGCTCCGCTCGCACGGCGTCTCGACGTCCGAGACGAACGAGCAGTGCCGCCCCGGCGGACCCTGGCAGCAACTCCTCCCGGGCGTCGTCCTGCTCCACCCGGGCCCGCCGACCAGCGAGGAGCGGCTGCACGCGGTGCTGATGTACGCGGCGCGGGAGCGCGGCACGGGCGTCCCCGCCCAGCCCGGCGCGGGCGAGGCGCACGCCCCCGCCTACCCGGAGGCGATGATCACCGGCCTGGCCGCCCTGACGCTGCACGGCTTCTCCTCCACTCCCCCGCTGTCGTCCCTGGACACGATCGACGTCCTGGTCCCGCGGCTGCGCCGGCTGCGCTCGACGGGCTGCGCGCGCATCGTCCGTGGCGGCGCGCTGCCCGCCCCCGAGCAGGTCACGGGCCTGCCGGTGGCCCCGGTCGCCCGCGCGCTGGCCGACGCGGTGGCCGAGTTGGCGGACGCCGGCACCGTGCGCCGTCTGATGACGGAGGCGGTGCGCGGGGCCCACTGCGAGCCGGCGGCGGTGGTGCGGGAGCTGAACCAGGCGCGGCTGCTGAGCCGTCCGCACGTGGTGGACGCGATCGAGTCCCTGCTGGCGGAGGGCCGGGTGATCGCGGAGGACCGCCTGTACCGGATGGTGCGCGAGTACGACCTGCCCGACCCGCTCTGGAACGTGGACCTGCGCCTGCCCGGCGGTCCCCACCTCGGGGGCCTGGACGCGTACTGGCCCGACCAGGCGGTGGCGCTGGAGCTGGACACGCGGGCGCCCCGGCAGGACGACGACGCCCTGTGGTCCGAGTACGCCCGCAAGCGCGAGCACCTGGAGCGCCTCGGCATCACGGTCGTCCACATCACGCCCAGAAAGCTCCGTGACTCCCTGGAACAGCAGGCGACGGTGGTCCGCACGGCCCTGATGGCCTCGGCCGATCGCGACCCGGCCGCGTATGTCGTGGTCCTGCCCCGGTAGTGACGGACAGGGGGCAGGACCAGCAGGGATTACTTTCCGCAGAACTCCGCCTCGATGATCGCGCGGGTGCTGCCCGACCAGTCGCCGTTGAAGTTCACGGCGAGCATGTGGCGGCCGTCCTCGGTCGTCACGGCGTCCGAGTTGGAGCCACTGATGCCGCCGTCGTGGCCCCAGACGTGGACGCCGCAGCTGAGCTTGCGGTCAACGAGCCCCAGGCCGTAGCGGCAGGTCTCCCGACTGGACGCGACCGTGGTCTTCATCTTCTTCAGCTGCTCGGGCGGCAGCAGCCTGCCGCGGAGCAGGGCCGAGTAGAAGCGGTTCAGATCGGCCGAGCTGGAGACCATCTGGCCCGAGCCGTAGGCCAGACGCGCGTTCAGTTCCGTGACGTCGTACGTCGGGCCCCTGTCCGTCTTCGCCGGCTTGGATTAGGCGCGGCTGCTGGGCCGGGGCAGGGAGACCCGGGTGGTCGGGACGGACGTGGAGGTCAGGTGCAGGGGGGCGATGACGCGCCGGTCGATCCCGCCGCCGTAGTCGCCGCCCGTGGCCTTCTCGATCACCCGCGCGACCAGGACGTAGTTGGTGTTGGAGTACTCCCAGGATGCGCCCGGCTCGAAGTACGGCTCGTTGCGCAGGGCGAAGGCGATCAGGTCCTCGGGGGTCGCCTCGTCGAAGCGGTGCCTCATGAAGCCGTCCGCGGTCATGTACCTCTGCTGGAAGCCACGGTCCTCCAGGTGGTCGAAGATGCCGCTGGTGTGGTCCGGGAACCGGCGGAGGGTGGTCCGGCGGCCGTCGTGGCCGAGGCCCCGGACCACGCCGGGCAGCCATTTCTCCACCGTCTCGTCGAGCGAGAGCTTCCCCTCCGGTTGCAGCACGACCGTGGCCACGGACGTCTTGGAGATGCTGGCGACCCGGTAGTGGTCCTGCGTCGAACGCGGCTTGCCCGTCTTCAGGTTGCCGACGCCTGCCGTGGTCGCCCAGGCGCCGTGGCCCCGCCGTACCGTCAGCGTCCCGCCCGGCACGCCGTCCGCGACAGTGGCCCGCGCCGCCCTCCGGGTCGCGTCGTGGTCGCCGTGCGTTCCAGCCGGAGCCGCCGCCAGTGCGGGCGCCACCAGGGCCGCCGACAGCGCCACTGCCGTCAGGGCCGTCGTCGTCACGCGTTACTTCATGTCCGGAGGGACCCGGCCGCCCGGCCCGGGTTGACCGGCACCGGGCGGTTGAGCGGGATTCATCCCTTCTTGAGCACCAGCTCGGTGTTGCGGTCCTCCGGGTCGCCGCCGAGGGTCGTGCTCGCGCCGGGGGCGTTGAGGGACAGCTCGCGGTAGAGGGCCGCGAGGCCGGTCTGGGAGAGGTCGGAGAAGTCCGTGCGGTGCGGGGCCGAGGACTCCACGAGCGTGGTGAACAGGGAGACCGTGCCGTCCTTGTTGTCGGCCAGCTCGATGACCCGGGCGAGCTGGGGATAGTCGACGTGGGAGGCCGTGGAGATCTCCCAGAAGGAGCCGCCGCCGGACATCGCGTGCGGGGTGATGACGTTCTTGTGGATGTGGCCGTTCACCCAGGCGAGCACGTTGCGGTGGCCGCCGAGGAGAGCGAGGACCTCTTGGCCGTTGTGCCGGCGCTCCTGGGGGCGGGCCGGGTCGACGCGGGTGTTCGTCATCGTCTTGCTGGTGTGATGGCTGAAGATCACCGCGTAGGAGTCCTTGTTCTCCCGCAGGGTCCGGTCGAGCCACTTCAGCTGGGCCGTGCCGAGCGAGCCCTCGTAGTGGCCGCCCGCGTCGGTGGTGTCCAGGCTGATGCCGATGACGTCGTCCGAGACGCGGAAGGCGTAGTACTGGGTGCCCGTGTCGAGGTTGGCCGAGGAGTAGCCGTGGCCGGCCGGGCCGACGCCGCGGTAGGCCGGGTCCAGGTGCGCCCGGATGTACTCGGCCGGGGTGAAGGGGGCGCGGCTCTCGTCGGGGGTGACCGAGCGCATGGCGCGGGCGTGGGTCTCGAGGAAGTCGTGGTAGCGGACGCCCTCGGGGTCCCGGGCCTTCTTGATCAGGGTCTGGAGCCGCTGTGCCTCGGCGGCGGACACGTTCATCAGCTTCTTGCCGCCGACGGCGAGTTCGGTGAGGTAGGAGTCGCCGTGCGAGGCGTAGCAGCCCATCGGCAGGGAGTCGTGGTTGCCGACGGTGGAGTACCAGGGCAGGTTGAGGCCGGGGCTCTGAACCTCGCGGATGGCTGCCTTGAGGAAGCCGTCGAGGTGCGGGAAGCCGACCTGCTTGTCGGAGTCGCGGACCGCGGCGTCCGGCTGCCAGTACTGCTTGAGGCCGCTGTTCTGGACGCCCTCGTACTGGCGCGGATCCCCGGTGTTGGGCGTGATGCGCCCGCCGCTCATGATCTTCAGGAACCACTCCAGCTCGGACTTGGCGTTGTTGTCCGTGTTGTCGCCGGTGGTCATGGCGAAGTGCAGCGGGGCGCCGGTGACGGGTGCGCCGCGGAGCGCGTTGATCCGCTCCACCAGCGCGATCGCGCCCTGCACGGTCAGCACCTCGTGCGGCCGCCAGGCGTGCACGTCGGCCGAACGCAGGTACTCCAGGCGCAGCGGGTGCTGGGCGTCGATGATGTGCAGGTCGGTGAGCTGCACGAACGCCGCGAGCGCGGTACGGCGCCCGGCGCGGCCGGACTTGGGCGCGGCCAGGTCGGAGCGCACGACCCGCCGCCAGCCTGGTCCGTCGCCCAGCCGCCGGTAGCCGGAGCCGCGCGGGGTGGCCACGGACGCCACGGTCGTGCCCTTGGTGTACGGGGCCAGCGGCGCGGCCGGTGCCTGACGGGAGGAGGCGGCGACGGCCTCGGTGGTCTCCTTGGCGGTGGCGGCCTGGCTGTCGCTGGGCCGCAGGGCGTAACCGACGCCGGCGGACAGGGCGACCGCTCCGGTGGCGGCGAGCACGGAACGACGGTGGATGCCCTGGCCGGAGCCGGCGACTGAGCGTGTGCGCGACATGCGCTTCTCTCCCCGAGTGCGAACGCGTCGGCAGTGGTCGCGGGATGTCCGGCACGCGAACATCCCGCTCGTACTGGATCGTTGGCACTGGGAATGACCTGCGCGTAAACGCGGCGGCAACGGGCAGCGCCGATCACCGTACGTGGATCTTGGACTACCCTGCGCGTCGTCGGTCGCTCCTGGAACGGCCCGGAGTCGGTCACGCGGTGTTCATCTTCCGGGGTACTGCACCTATTCCACCTCCTCCATGACGTCGGCGAGCCGTCCGGTGACCGGCCGCTCCCGCCACAGGCGCAGTGCTATGTCGACCATCCCCACGCGGACCAGTCCGGGCACCGCGTCCAGGTCCTGCCAGGCGGCGAGGTCGGTGGAGCCGTTCACCTCGTTGCGCAGTTCGCCGCCGGTGATCCGGCCCTCGTAGACGAAGCGGACGGCGTGATGGTCGACGGCACGCCCGATGCCGTCGCGGAAGACGCGGCGGGAGGAGTCCACGCCGAGCAGTCCGGTGACCTCGATGCGGTACCCGGTCTCCTCCTCGACCTCCCGCCGCACGGTGTCGTAGGGGTCCTCGCCGTGCTCCATGCCGCCGCCCGGCATGACCCACTCGGGGGTGCCGTCGTCAGCCGGGGAGCGGGCGAGCAAAATCTGTCCGTCACGGACGCATACGGCGTAGGCCGCCACCCTCAACTTCTGGCGCACTACGGGACGTTAACCGATTTCGCCGCCTTCAGGACTCATGCTCGCAAAACGCATCGCGGGTTTTCCCCATACATCCATTTCGTTTCGGTCAACGCTCCCCAAAGAACCTCCCCTTGCGTAAAGCTGTGCGATCGTCCGGGCCTGCGTTCCGGACGGTCGCGACCAGGGCCGATCGGTCCCGGTCGCTCCCGCTCGTTCCTTTACCTACAAGGGATGCCGATGACCAACACCCCGCAGCGTGACCCGATATCGGCCCGGAGACGCGCGGCACGCATCGCCGTGGCGGCCGGCCTGGTCGCCGCGCTCAGTGCCGCCGGGCCGGTCCCCCTGGCCTTCGCCGCCGACGAGCCGGGCGCGTCCGCCCCGGCCGACACCGACGTCAAGACGGCGCACGACAAGCTCGGTTCGGGCGACGCGGACCTGCTCGCCGAGGCCAAGGCCGACGGCGACAAGACCGTCACGATGATGATCGCCACCGCGCCCGGGCAGACCGAGCAGGTCGCCGGGCAGCTGGACGCGGTCAAGGGCGGCGCGGTGGGCCGGGCCGACGACAAGCTGGGCTACGTCCGCGCCACCGTCCCGACGTCCCGGGCTGACTCGGCCATCGCCGCCGCCGCCAAGCTCTCCTCCGTGCACGGCATCGACCTGCGCGAGGAGATCCCGCTGGACGACCCGACGCCGGCCGCGGACGCCGTCAAGGGCACCGAGGCCGCCGCGGGGACGTACCCTGCGCCGGGGAAGAAGACCCCCGCGGAGAACCCGTACAACCCGTCCTTCGAGACGGGCGCGGTCGACTTCGTCGAGGACCATCCGAAGGCGGACGGCCGCGGCATCACCATCGGCATCCTGGACTCCGGCGTCGACCTGGGCCACCCGGCGCTCCAGAAGACCACGACCGGCGAGCGGAAGATCGTCGACTGGGTGACGGCGACGGACCCGCTCGTCGACAACGACAACACGTGGCGCCGGATGGACACCTCCGTCTCGGGCCCCACGTTCACGCACGACGGCAGGACCTGGACGGCGCCTTCGGGCTCGTACCGGGTGAGCACCTTCAAGGAGTCGTACACCACCGGCGGTGACGCCAAGGGCGACGCCAACCGCGACGGCGACACCACGGACGCCTGGGGCGTGCTGTACGACCCGGCCGCCGGCACGGTCCGGGTCGACCTGAACAACAACAACGACTTCGGTGACGACACCGCGATGAAGCCGTACAAGGACGGCTTCCAGATCGGGTACTTCGGCACCGACGACCCGAAGACCGACGTCGCCGAGCGGCAGCCGTTCGTCGTCGAGATCCGCAAGGACGTCGTCTACAACGGCGCCGGTGCGAAGGCCGACTTCGTCAACATCGGCGTCATCCAGTCCCAGCACGGCACGCACGTCGCCGGCATCACCGCCGCCAACGGCCTGTTCGGCGGCAAGATGGACGGCGCGGCTCCGGGCGCCAAGCTCGTCTCCTCGCGCGCCTGCACCTGGTCCGGCGGCTGCACCAACGTCGCGCTCGCCGAGGGCATGATCGACCTCGTCACCAAGCGCGGCGTCGACATCGTCAACATGTCCATCGGCGGCCTGCCGGCGCTGAACGACGGCAACAACGCGCGCGCCGAGCTGTACACGCGCCTCATCGACACCTACGGCGTCCAACTGGTGATCTCCGCGGGCAACTCCGGCCCCGGCACCAACACCATCGGCGACCCGGCCCTGGCCGACAAGGTGATCTCGGTCGGCGCGTCCGTCTCCAAGGAGACCTGGGCCGCCAACTACGGCTCGGCCGTGGAGAAGAAGTACGCGCTGATGCCGTTCTCCTCGCGCGGCCCGCGTGAGGACGGCGGCTTCACCCCGACCCTGGTCGCCCCCGGTGCCGCGGTCAACACCATCCAGACCTGGGTGCCGGGCGCCCCGGTCGCCGAGGCGGGCTACTCCCTGCCGGCCGGCTACGGCATGCTCCAGGGCACCTCGATGGCCTCCCCGCAGGCCGCGGGCGCCGCCGCGCTGCTGCTCTCGGCCGCCCAGCAGAAGAAGATCGACCTCACCCCGGCGACCCTGCGCACGGCCCTCACCTCGACCGCCGACCACATCAAGGGTGTGCAGGCGTACGAGGAGGGCGCGGGCCTGATGAACATCGAGGACGCCTGGGACTCGATCCGCGACGGCGCCACCTCGCACGCGTACACGGTCAAGGCACCGGTCGACACCGCGTTGGACAACAAGCTCAAGACGCCCGGCTACGGCACGGGCCTGTACGACCGTGAGGGCGGCCTGAAGGCCGGCCAGAAGAAGACGTACGAGGTCACCGTCACCCGTACGTCGGGCGCCGACAAGGCGATCCGGCACGAGCTGCACTTCGAGAACAACGCGGGCGGCACGTTCCGGATCGTCGGCTCCGACGAGGTGAAGCTGCCGCTGAACCAGCCGGTCACCGTCAAGGTCCAGGCCGCGCCGAAGTCCGCGGGCATCAAGAGCGCGATCCTGGAGGTCGACGACCCGAAGACCGAGGGCATCGACAAGCAGGTCCTGCACACGGTGGTCGTCTCCGCACCGCTGAAGTCCACGTTCTCCGCGTCCGGTTCGGTGCAGCGCAACAGCTCGCAGCACTACTACGTCACCGTGCCCGAGGGCGCGAAGACGCTCGAGGTCGCGATGAGCGGGCTGAAGGACAAGAGCCAGACCCGGTTCATCTCCATCCACCCGTTCGGTGTCCCGTCCGACCCGACGTCGACGGTCAACTGCTACCCGAACTACTCGAACCCGGCCAACACCTGCCGCCCGGACCTGCGTTCCTACGCGAACCCGCAGCCCGGCGTGTGGGAGATCGAGGTCGAGTCGCGCCGTACGTCGCCGCTGCTCGACAACCCGTACCAGCTGGACGTCGCCGTGCTCGGCGTGGCCTTCGAGCCGGAGACCGTGACCGTGCCCGAGGCGAAGGCCGGCACCCCGGCCGCCGCCTCCTGGAAGGTGACCAACCGCTTCGCCGCGATCGACGGCAAGCTGGTGGGCGGTCCGCTCGGCTCCTCCAAGACGACCCGTCCGTCGATCAAGCACGGCGAGACGCAGACCACCACGGTCGAGGTGCCCGCGGGCGCGAAGTCGCTGGACGTCGCCATCGGCCGCGTCTCGGACGCCGCCGCCGACCTGGACCTCGTGGTCTACGACGCCGCAGGCAAGCAGGTCGGCAGCTCCGCGGACGGCGACTCGGAGGAGTCGGTCTCCCTGCCCTCGCCCGCCGCCGGCAAGTACACCGTCCAGGTCATCGGCTACTCGGTGCCGGCCGGCACGACCGAGTACGACTACCGGGACGTGTTCTTCGCTCCCTCCCTCGGCAGCGTCACCGTCGACGGGTCGGCGCCGGTGAAGCTCGGCACGGGCGACTCGGCGACGGTCTCGGGCAGCGTCACCGCCGCGGCGGCCGCGCCCGAGGGGCGTGCGTTCTTCGGCCGGGTCCAGCTGGTCAACGCCCGCGGGACGGCCGCGGGCATGGGCAGTGTGAAGATCGAGAAGGTCGTGCCGTAGCGGTTGGACGGCATCCGAGGGCGGGCGTCCGACCGGACGCCCGCCCTCGGTCTTTCTACCCTCGGTCTTTCTACTCGCAGGGAAGGGTTTCCGACGCGGGCAGGGCGGCGGTGATCCAGGCCCGTTCGGGGGCGATCTCCTTCTCCCCGACGCTCCACAGGTCCGGCTGGGCCTGCCCGCGCGAGATCCCGACGAGAACGTGGTCGCCCGGCCGCGGCCGGGGGTCGACGCCCTCGTCCATGGGGAAGACGATCCGGTCCTGGCCCCTGGCGGGCTTGTAGGAGCGGTCCACGTCGAGGGTGACGCGGTCCTGGCCGGTGCCGGGGACCGGTTCGACCTCGGCGACGGTGCCCTCGGCCACGATCCGGGCGCAGGCGAGGTATCCGGCGTGCCCGGGCTTGGACTCCTGCTCGCCGTGGAACGGACCGGGCGCGCTGTCGGCGGCCGCGCTGCCCGCCGCGTCCTCCCCCGACCCGTAACCGCTCTGCACGACGAGCCACCCCATACCCACCACGACGCCGGCGGCCACGGCCGCGACGAGCCCCCGCAGGACCACGACCGGGGCCCGTGGACGACTCCGCCGCCCGGCCAGCAAGACCACACCGGCCCCCTGCCCGGACGGCGACACTGCCTCCTGGGACTCCACGGCCGGTTCGACACCGCTTGCCCCGGCCTCCGTCCCGGTGTCGCGTGCGAGCGTCTCCCCGATCAGCAGCATCTGTTCGCGCAGCAGGGCCACGTCCGCGGTGGCCGAGCGGTGGGCCGCCATGAAGGCCGGGTCCCGTCGGGCCCCCTCCGGCAGCGGTTCGTCGAGGAGCGCTGCCATCAGCGCGTCCGTGCCGTCGTAGTCGGCGTCGCGCCGGTCGTCGTCGTTCCGGGCGGGCATGTCACACCACCTCGTCCTCGTGCAGGCGGGCGCGCAGGGCCCGTACCGCCGCGTGCAGCCTGCTCTTGACCGTGCCCTCAGGGACGCCGAGCTGCTCGGCGATGGACCGGACCGGCAGGTCGGCGTAGAAACGCAGCACGACGACCTGCCGCTGGGCGTCGGGCAGCTCGTCCAGGCCCTGGGCGACGGCGACGGACAGCACGCTGGTGTCCTCGCCGGAGGGGTGCGCCGGCTGCCGCAGGGCGGCCAGCCGCTCCCCGAGGCGCTCCTGGCGGCGCTTGGCCCGGTGCCAGTCCATGGCCAGGTTGGACGCGACCACCGCCACCCACGCCGAGACGTCCCGCGGCGCCTCCCGGCCGCTCGCGGCCCGCTCCAGCAACCGCAGGCGGACCTGCTGCACCCCGTCCGGCAGGTCCGCCTGCGGCACCCCGCCCAGCGCGAGCACCGCCCGCACCCGGCGCTCCTGTGCCGCGTCCAGCGGATCGTCGCCGGTACCGGCGTGCGCCTCCCGGCCGCGCCGGGCCCTTCCGCGCAGCAGCACAAGCCACCCCCTCACCGTGTTTCTTCTACGACGCCGGCACCGCCCGGAACGTTCGGACCTTTTTCCGGCGGGACGACAGAGGCGTACGTCACACTCCCGTGTGGCCGAGAACAACAGGGGCAGGCGACCTTGCGGCGTATACCCCCCGGTAAACGAATTTCTCCAGCTCAGCGGGGGTGGGCGCCGAAGGTCCGCAACCATGGAACGGGACACGTCGTCCCACACCCCGGGCAGACCGGGGAAAGAAGTGGACAGGCGGGCCTTGGTCGGCCGCATGATGGAAAGGCCTCGGCCAAGTAACGAGCACGTGAAGAGACGCAGGAGAGGGAGTCGCCGTGAGGGTCGGAATCGTCGGAGCCACCGGACAGGTGGGCACGGTCATGCGCAGGATCCTCACGGAACGGAACTTCCCGGTCACCGAACTGCGCCTGTTCGCCTCGGCCCGTTCCGCGGGCACCCAGCTGGACGGCGTGACGGTGGAGGACGCGGCGACCGCCGACTACACCGGCCTGGACATCGTGCTCTTCTCCGCGGGCGGTGCCACGTCCAAGGCGCTGGCAGAGAAGGTCGCCTCCCAGGGCGCCGTGGTGATCGACAACTCCTCCGCGTGGCGCAAGCACCCGGAGGTCCCGCTGGTCGTCTCCGAGGTGAACCCGCACGCGATCGCGAACCGCCCCAAGGGCATCATCGCCAACCCGAACTGCACGACGATGGCCGCGATGCCGGTGCTCCGTCCGCTGCACGCGGAGGCGGGCCTGGAAGCCCTGGTCGTCGCCACGTACCAGGCGGTCTCCGGCTCCGGCCTCGCGGGCGTCGCCGAGCTGCACGGCCAGACGCAGAAGGTCGTCGCCGAAGCGGACAAGCTCACGCACGACGGCGAGGCGGTCGACTTCCCCGAGCCGGGCGTCTACAAGCGGCCCATCGCCTTCAACGTGCTGCCGCTGGCGGGTTCGATCGTCGACGACGGCCTGAACGAGACCGACGAGGAGCAGAAGCTCCGCAACGAGTCCCGCAAGATCCTGGAGATCCCCGACCTGAAGGTCTCCGGCACCTGCGTGCGCGTCCCGGTCTTCTCCGGCCACTCCCTCCAGGTCAACGCCCGCTTCGCCCGCCCGATCTCCCCGGAGCGCGCGACGGAGCTGCTGAAGGACGCCCCGGGCGTCGAGCTCTCCGACATCCCCACCCCCCTCCAGGCCGCCGGCAAGGACCCGTCCTACGTCGGCCGCATCCGCCGCGACGAAACGGTGGACAACGGCCTGGCCCTCTTCGTCTCCAACGACAACCTCCGCAAGGGCGCCGCGCTGAACGCGGTCCAGATCGCGGAGCTGGTGGCGGCCGAGCTGAAGGGCTAGTCCCTGCGCACCTCGTAGAGGAAACACCCGTATTCGACGGCCCGGACGTGGACGAGCACCACGGCCGGGTCGTCGAACGCTTCCCCGAGGGCCTGCTCGAAGGCGTCCGGCTCCTCGACCAGCCGACCGCCCACGATGCGCCCCTCGGCGGAGTAGCGGCGGAGCGTGCGGTGGGCGTTGGTGAAGGGCAGGGCCGCGTCGGCGTCCGGGCCCGGGCAGTCGTCGGCGTGGATGAAGACCGGGCCCACTTCGTCGTACGCGCCGGGGTCGACGCCCTTTTCCGCCGCCCAGCGGCGTAGTGGGGCGTACGAGACGAGGGCGATGCGGTCACCCGGCTCGCTGCGGCCCAGGCAGCAGCGGAGGGGCGCTCCGCCCCCGGGGTCGGTGAAGGGGGCCGCGGGGCGGCCCGCGTCGTCCGTCGTGCGGAGTTCCTTCAGGACGCGCGGGGCGATGGGCTGTGCGGTGTACGTCGTCGTCATGGTCGTCAGGCTTGCTCGCCCGGGACCGGATCACCGGCGGTTTCCGGACGTCGTTCTTCCCCCTGCCGCCCGGCCCGTACGATCGCCGGCAGGGCCAGGAGCGCCAGGCCGCCGCCCACGCAGAGCACCGCCGTCGGGCCGAGTGCGTCGGCCGCGCGGCCCCCGGTGAACGCGCCCAGCGCGATCCCGGTGTTGAAGACACCCGCGAAGAGCGCCGACCCTGCCTCGCGGGCCCTCGGCGCGGCGGCCGACAGCCAGCTCTGGGTGGAGACCGAGACGCCCCCGTAGACCAGGCCCCAGACGACGAGCAGGAGCGTCGAGGCGACGAGTGAGTCCGCCGCCGGGACCAGCAGCAGGACGACCGTGCCCAGCGCGGCCGCGATGACCAGCAGGGCCCGGCGTGGGTCGCGGTCCGCCAGCCATCCGCCCGCGAAGGTGCCGGCGACTCCGGCCGCGCCGTAGCCGAGGAGGATGGTACTGATGGTTCCCGCGTCCAGGCCGGGGACGCGTTCCAGGACCGGGCGGACGTAGGTGTACGCGGTGAAGTGGCCGGTGACCAGCAGCGCTGTCGCCAGCAGGCCCCGGGACACCGGCGGCGTGCGCAGCAGGGCGGGGAACGTGCCGAGCCTGACGGGGCGTTCGAGGGGCAGCGGCGGCAGGGCGAGGGCCAGGGCTGCGGCCACGGCCGCCGCGAGGGCGGCCAGTGCGGCGAACGCCCAGCGCCAGCCCGCGAGTGCCCCGAGGTAGGTGCCGGCCGGGACGCCCAGCACCGACGCCACCGCTATCCCGCTGAAGATCAGCGCGGTCGCCCGGCCCGCCCGGTCCGGCGGCATCAACCGTGTCCCCAGCCCGGCCGCGATCGCCCACACCCCGCCGATGCACACCCCGACCAGGGCACGTGCGAGCAGCAGGACGGCGATGTGCGGGGCCACGGCGGACAGCGCGTTGGCGGCCGCGAGGAGGAGCAGCAGTGCGCACAGCACCGTGCGCCGGTCGGCGCGGCGGGCCGCGACGGGCAGCAGTGGCGCGCTCGCCGCGGCGACCAGGCCGGGCAGGGTGACGGCGAGCCCGGCGGTGCCGGCGGAGACGCGCAGGCCGGTGCCGAGCGAGGTGAGCAGGCCGACCGGGAGCATCTCGGTGGTGACGACGGCGAAGGTGGCGGTGGCCAGGGCCAGGACAGCGGGCCAGAGGCGCGCCGGCCTGCCGGTGCCGGTCTGCGGGGCGGTGGTCATGGACGTCGTGGAGTTCGAGGAGGGCATGCCTCCACCCTTTTGCGCGGCCCGCCCGGGAACAACGGCGAAGTCCTCACCCTTGCATGAGCGGGACTGATCGATCGGAACCGAGGGGAAACGGCCGTGGCGGGGCTGGAGTTGCGTGAGCTGGAGTGCTTTCTGGTGCTGTCCGAGGAGTTGCACTTCGGCCGGACCGGAGAGCGGCTGTACGTCTCGCAGAGCCGGGTGAGCCAGTTGCTGAGCTCGCTGGAGCGCCGGGTGGGGGGCCGTCTGGTGCACCGCACCAGCCGCCGGGTCGCCCTGACGCCGCTCGGCGAGCGGTTCGTGCAGCGGCTGCGTCCGGCGTACGGCGGGCTGCGGGAGGCCGTGGACGACGCGCGGGCCGCCGCCCGGGGTGTCGAGGGCGCCCTGCGGATCGGCTTCCAGGGGACGGCGGACACCGGGCTGACGGCGGCGGTGCGGGACTTCCGGTCCGCGCACCCGGAGTGCGAGACGGACGTGGTGGAGATTCCGCTCGCCGATCCCTTCGGCGCCGTGCGCGAGGGCGCGGTGGACGCGGCGGTCGTCCTGCTTCCCGTCCAGGAGCCGGACCTGGTGCTGGGACCGGTCTTCTCCGAGCGGCCCCAGACGGTCGCGGTCGGCCGGGACCACCCGTTCGCGTCCCTCGTGAAAGTGACCGCGGCGGAGGTGGCGGCGGCCCCGCTGGTCACGGCCGCTCCCCCGGCCCCCGCCTACTGGCGGGCCGTCCACGCCCCGTCCGCCGTGCCCGGCCCGGCGGTGACCACCCTCCAGGAGGGCCTGACCCAGGTCGCCGCGGGCCGCGCGGCCATGCTGCTGTGCCGGCCCACGGCCGCCTACCACCGGCGCGAGGACGTGGTGTTCGTACCGGTGGAGGGCGTGCCCGAGTCGGCGCTCGGCCTCGTGTGGCACCGGGAGGGGGAGACGGCGGCGGTACGGGAGTTCGCGCGGACGCTCGCCGGGTGAGGGGTATCCCTAGGAGATCCCCAGGTCGTCGCCTCGTGCGAAGCTGCCGTGGAAAGATGGCGCAACCCACCCATACCGAGGAGATGACCGCGTGCCTGGCACAAACCTGACCCGCGAGGAGGCGCAGCAGCGGGCGAAGCTGCTCGCCGTTGACTCGTACGAGATCGAACTCGACCTCTCCGGCGCGCAGGAGGGCGGCACCTACCGGTCCGTGACCACGGTGCGCTTCGACGTCGCGGAGAACGGGGCGGAGTCGTTCATCGACCTGGTGGCCCCGGCCGTGCACGAGGTGACCCTCAACGGGGACTCCCTCGACCCCGCCGAGGTCTTCGCCGACTCCCGGATCGCCCTGCGCGGCCTGCTGGAGGGCCGCAACATCCTCCGGGTGGTCGCCGACTGCGCGTACACCAACACCGGTGAGGGCCTGCACCGTTTCGTCGACCCGGTCGACGACCAGGCCTACCTCTACACCCAGTTCGAGGTGCCGGACGCCCGCCGGGTGTTCGCGAGCTTCGAGCAGCCGGACCTGAAGGCGACCTTCCAGTTCACCGTGAAGGCGCCCGAGGGCTGGACCGTCGTCTCCAACTCACCCACGCCCGAACCCCGTGACAGCGTCTGGGTCTTCGAGCCGACGCCGCGCATCTCGACGTACATCACGGCGCTCATCGTCGGCCCGTACCACTCGGTGCACAGCGTGTACGAGAAGGACGGCCAGTCCGTCCCGCTGGGCATCTACTGCCGCCCCTCGCTCGCCGAGTACCTCGACTCGGACGCGATCTTCGAGGTGACCCGGCAGGGCTTCGAGTGGTTCCAGGAGAAGTTCGACTACGCGTACCCGTTCAAGAAGTACGACCAGCTGTTCGTGCCGGAGTTCAACGCGGGCGCGATGGAGAACGCGGGCGCGGTGACCATCCGCGACCAGTACGTGTTCCGGTCGAAGGTGACGGACGCGGCGTACGAGACGCGCGCGGAGACCATCCTGCACGAGCTGGCCCACATGTGGTTCGGCGACCTGGTCACCATGGAGTGGTGGAACGACCTGTGGCTGAACGAGTCGTTCGCCACGTACACCTCCATCGCCTGCCAGGCGCACGCGCCCGGGAGCCGGTGGCCGCACGCGTGGACCACCTTCGCCAACTCCATGAAGACCTGGGCCTACCGGCAGGACCAGCTGCCGTCCACCCACCCGATCATGGCCGAGATCCGGGACCTGGACGACGTCCTGGTCAACTTCGACGGCATCACGTACGCCAAGGGCGCCAGCGTCCTGAAGCAGCTCGTCGCCTATGTCGGCATGGACGAGTTCTTCCGGGGCGTGCAGGCCTACTTCAAGCGCCACGCCTACGGCAACACGCGCCTGTCCGACCTGCTGGGCGCCCTGGAGGAGACCTCCGGCCGCGATCTGAAGACATGGTCGGAGAAGTGGCTCGAGGCGGCCGGCATCAACATCCTGCGCCCGGAGATCGAGACGGACGCGGACGGTGTCGTCACCTCCTTCGCCATCCGCCAGGAAGCCCCGGCCCTGCCCGCCGGCGCGAAGGGCGAGCCGACGCTGCGCCCGCACCGGATCGCCGTCGGCCTGTACGAACTCGACGACGACAGCGGCAAGCTGGTCCGCGACGAGCGGATCGAGCTGGACGTGGACGGCGAGCGGACGCCCGTACCGCAGCTGGTGGGCAAGCGCCGCCCGGCCGTGATCCTGCTCAACGACGACGACCTGTCCTACGCGAAGGTCCGCCTGGACGAGCAGTCCCTGGCCTTCGTGACGGAACACCTCGGCGACTTCGAGTCCTCCCTTCCCCGCGCCCTGTCCTGGGCGTCGGCCTGGGACATGACCCGCGACGCCGAGCTGGCGGCCCGCGACTACCTCTCGCTGGTGCTGTCCGGCATCGGCAAGGAGTCCGACATCGGCGTCGTGCAGTCGCTGCACCGCCAGGTGAAGCTGGCGATCGACCTGTACGCCGACCCGGCCGCCCGCGAGGCGCTGCTGGCCCGCTGGACCGACGCGACGCTGGCCCATCTGCGGGCGGCGGCGCCGGGCAGCGACCACCAGCTGGCGTGGGCGCGCGCGTTCGCCGCGACGGCCCGCACGCCCGAGCAGCTGGACCTGCTGGACTCCCTGCTGGACGGCTCGAAGACCATCGAGGGCCTGGTCGTCGACACGGAGCTGCGGTGGGCGTTCGTACAGCGGCTCGCGGCGGTCGGCCGGTTCGACGAGACGGAGATCGCGGGCGAGTACGACCGTGACCGTACGGCCGCCGGTGAGCGCCACGCCGCCACGGCCCGCGCCGCCCGCCCGACCCCGGAGGCCAAGGCGGAGGCGTGGGCGTCGGTCGTCGACTCCGACAAGCTGCCGAACGCCGTGCAGGAGGCGGTCATCGCCGGCTTCGTCCAGACCGACCAGCGCGAGCTGCTCGCCCCGTACGCGGACCGCTACTTCGAGGTGGTCAAGGACATCTGGGAGTCCCGCTCCCACGAGATGGCCCAGCAGATCGCCGTCGGCCTCTACCCGACGGTCCAGGTATCCCAGGAGACCCTGGACAAGACGGACGCCTGGCTGGCCTCCGCCGAGCCGAACGCGGCCCTGCGGCGGCTGGTATCGGAGTCGCGGGCGGGCGTGGAGCGCGCACTGAGGGCTCAGCGGGCGGACGCGGCGGCTGAGTAGCCGTGCCCGTCCGTACGACTGTGGGGGCGCCCGGCACTGAGCCGGGCGCCCCCCTTTCGTTAGAGCTGCGGGCGGGGCTCTTCTCGACGTCAGAGGCTGATGAAGGGCGAGTGTTCGAGGAGCAGGAGGTGGGGCCGGTCCTTCTGGCGCTCGCCGACGGGAACCGGCGTCGGGTCGTGGCCGAACTCGCCGCACGGCCGGACGAGGAGCGGCTGTGCGCCTCCTTCGACCTGCCGGTCAGCAAGTCCAGCCGCACCCATCACTGGCGCGTGCTGCGCGAGGCAGGTCTGGTGTACCAGCGCGACGCCGGGAACAGGCTGTACATGCGCCTCCGCAAGGAGGACCTGGACCGCAGGTTCCCCGGCCTGGTCCAGGCCGTCATCGACGCGGACCGGGACCCGCGCTGACGTACGCCTCGGGCCCGCGGCGGCGCCGGGAAGAGGAAGGTCGTACCGCCCGGCTGACAGCGGAGGTGCGCACGGCTGCCGCCTTCCGCCGGGGCGTGATCTGCCCCGCCACCGTCGCCCCGAACGCCAGCGCCATGCCCGCCAGTTGCACCGGCGTCAGCACCTGGCCGAGCGCCGCCCAGCCGACGACGGCCGCGGTCAGCGGGGAGAGCGGGCCGAGGAAGGTGACCTGGGTGGCGGTGAGGCGGCCGATGCCGCGGAACCACAGCCAGTAGGCGATCGCCGTGTTCGCGACGGCGAGGTAGAGGTAGCCGCCGACCGCCCGGCCGTCCAGCGCCGGCGGCGGGCCCTCGACGAGGACGGCGAAGGGCGCGATGAGCAGGCCGCCCGCGGTCAGCTGCCAGCCGGCGAGGGCGAGCGGACCGACGCCCTCGGGGCGCCCCCACCGCTTGGTGAGCACGGTGCCGGTGGACATGGAAGCGGTGGAGGCGAAGGCCGCAAGCACGCCCAGCACGTCCAGCGCCCCGGCCGCCTGGAGCACGACCAGACTGACGCCGGACGCGGCCGCGAACCCGGTGAGCACCATGCGCGGCGACGGCCGCTGCCCCAGCAGCAGGGCCGAGAGGCCGACCACGAACAGCGGCCCGACCGAGCCGACGACCGCCGCCATGCCGCCCGGCAGCCGGTACGCGGAGAGGAACAGCAGCGGGAAGAAGGCGCCGATGTTCAGAGCGCCGAGCACCCCCGACTTCCACCACCAGGCACCGCGCGGCAGCACCCGGGCGAGGGCGAGCAGGAGCAGGCCGGCGGGCAGGGCGCGCATGAGGCCGGTGAACAGGGGGCGGTCGGGCGGGAGGAACTCGGTGGTGACGGCGTAGGTGGTGCCCCAGGAGACGGGGGCGAGGGCGGTGAGGGCGATGAGAGCCGGGCGGGAGGTGGCCATGAGAGGCGCCCTTCAAGGTAGGTCGATGGCAAGTAGCTTAGCTCCAAGCAACTTCCCGTCAAGCTACTTTCTTGCCGACGACCCAGTGTCATTGGATACTCGTCCCATGAGCGAACGCGCCGAGCAGCGCAAGGACCCCGTCGACGCGATCATCGACCAGTGGGCGAGAGTGCGGCCCGACCTCGACACCGCCGCCATGGAGGTCTTCGGCCGCATCTACCGGCTCTCCCGCGCGATGGGTGACCGGACGGAGAAGGCGTACGCGCGGTTCGGGATCGGCCGCGGGGAGTTCGACGTCCTGGCGACCCTGCGCCGCGCCGGTGAGCCCTACACGCTGTCACCCCGGCAGCTCTCGGCCACGCTGATGCTCACGACGGGCGGAATGACGGGCCGCCTCGACAAGCTGGAGCGCGCCGGCCTGCTGCGCCGCTCCCCGATCCGCACGACCGGCGCGGCCTGCACGTCACGCTCACCGACAAGGGCCTCGACCTGATCGACGAGGCGGTCGGCGCCGGACTCGCCGTCCAGACGGAGGCCCTGTCCGGCCTCGACACCGAGCAGGCCGGCCAACTGGCGGAACTGCTCAGGGAGTTGCTGCGGACGACGGAGGACCGGCAGGACTGCGCCGGCCTCGGACGCGTTCGCACCCCACTGGGCGGTGACTACCCCACATGGGCGGCGACGGCCGCCTCGATCGCCCGGAGGGCCGCCGCGTCGGCCGCCCACGCCGCGTACCCGTCGGGCCGTACCAGCACCGTCGTACGGCGGTCGCTCGCCCAGTGCTCCACGGCCAGCCGGTCCTCACGGCCGGCCCCGGCCTTGTACGGCTCCGGGGTGATCAGCACGAAGCGGCCGCCTCGCATCGCCTCGTGCAGGCGACCGCCTCCGGCCAGGGCGACGTCCGGGACACGGAGGCCGGTGAAGCGGTGGGAGCCGCGGGGAGCGGGGTAGCGGTAGCCGATGCCCGTGACCTGGCCGAGCGCCTTGCGCCGGGCCGGGCCGACGGTGTCGAGGAAGGCGGCGAAGGCGGTGCGCAGGGCGATCGTCCAGGGCCGCCTGGCCATGGCGGCACGCACGATGCCACCGCTGCTGCGCAGCACCGTCCTGCCGATGGGGTGACGTTCGGCCTGGTAGGTGTCGAGGAGCGGGTCGGCCGCGTGTCCCTTGAGGACGGCGGCCAGCTTCCAGCTCAGGTTGGCCGCGTCCTGGAGGCCGGTGTTCATGCCCTGGGCGCCGGCCGGGGTGTGGACGTGCGCGGCGTCCCCGGCGAGGAAGACGCGGCCGACACGGTAGGCGGGCGCCTGCCGTTCGTCGCTGTGGAAGCGGGACATCCAGCGGGGGTCGTGCATGCCGAAGTCACGGCCGAGGGCGCGCCGGGTGGTCTCCCTGATCTCGTCGAGCTCGACCGGCGCGTCGTCGGGAATCTCGCGGCCGCGGTCCCAGCAGACGACGCGGTGGTAGCCGTCGCCGAAGGGGACGAGGAAGGCGAAGGCGTCGCCGACGGCGTCGAAGGTGAGCAGTTCCCCGGGCTCCTCGGTCACCCGTACGTCCGCGAGCATGACGGAGCGGATCACCGAACGGCCGGGGAACGGCAGCCCGATCGCGTTCCGCACCGTGCTGCGCATCCCGTCGGCGCCGACGACGTACGCCGCGCGCAGCGCCTCCGGGCCGCCGCCGGGTCCGCGGACCTCGACCGTCACACCCTCCGCGTCCTGCGTCAGCCCGGTCACCTCGGTCTCGTACCGGAACTGCGCCCCGGCCTCCCGCGCCCGCCGCCCCAGGGCCTTCTCCACCTCGTACTGCGGAAGGACGAGGAGGTGGTTGAAGCGGGAGGGGAGCGTGGCGAGGTCGAGGCCGAGGCGGCCGTAGAGGCGGAACCGGTCGAGCCGCCGGCCCATGGCGTCCAGTTCGTCGGCCAGCCCTCGGGCGTCGAACTGCTCCAGCGTGCGGGCGTGCAGGACGAACGCGCGGGAGAGGTTGCTGATCCCGTGCGGGCGCTTCTCGACGACGGTGACGGGGACACCGGCGGTGGCCAGGTCACCGGCCAGGAGAAGGCCGGTGGGGCCGGAGCCGACGACGATCACGGTGCGGGGGGTGTCGCTCATCAGAGCCTCCCGGTAGGCCGACACGTGTGGGTCGATCCCGTTGGTCAACACACGTTTGCCAACGGTCGTTGACCAACGATCGTCGACCAACATAGAACCGCAGCCCTGCTTCGTCAACACTTGTTGGCCTACACATGTTGGCCTACGGTTGTCGGCATGCCCGACAGCAAGCGCACGACCCCCTCCAGACGCTCCGACGCCACCCGCGCCGCCATCCTCCACGCCGCCCGCGAGCGCTTCGCCGCCGACGGCTACGAGCGCGCCACCATCCGCACCATCGCGCGGGACGCGGACATCGACCCGTCCATGGTGATGCGGTACTACGGCAGCAAGGAGGGCCTGTTCGCGGCCGCCGTCGCCGTCGATCTGAAGCTGCCCGACCTGGACCCGCTGCCCCGGGACGAGGTCGGGTCCGCCCTCGTGACCCACTTCCTCGCCATGTGGGAGGAGAACGAGGTGCTCACGGCTCTGCTCCGGGTCGGTGCCACCAGCCAGGCCGGGGCCGAGCGCATGCAGGGCATCTTCCGGGACCAGCTGCTTCCGGTCGCCCGCCAGGTGTGCCCCGACCCCGAGCAGGTCCCGGTGCGGGCCGCGCTCACCTCCACGCAGCTGCTCGGGCTGGCGCTCACCCGCTACGTCCTGCGCCTCCCGCCGACCGTGGCGCTCAGCCGCCAGGAGATCGTGGCGTGGCTGGCGCCGACGGTGCAGCGCTACCTGACGGCACCACATCCCTGAGCCTCGCCCACCGGAGAACCGGTAGCCCCGCCACCGGGAAGGGCCGAGGGCGCCCGGAAAGCCGAGGGCGCCGCCCCGGTCGTCGTACGGCGGCATGCGCGTACGTACGGCGGGGACGGCGCCCTCGGAAAGGTGCGCGACGGACTCGGACGGAGCCCTGGTCAGGCCTTGGCTTCGGCCTTGGCGTCAGCCTTCGTGTCGGCCTTGGTCCTGATGTTGGAGCTGGTCGGGTCCTTCCGCTTGTGCGACTTGTCCCCGACCATCACCAGACCGGCGATGACCAGGTACAGCACGATCGGGGCCACGACGAAGAGGCCCAGCGTCTCGATGACGCTCAGGCCCGGGCCGGGGTCGTCACCGTCGTCGCGCGTGAGCGCGGAGGCGGGCGACGACATGAGCAGCATCATCAGCGTCGTACCGGCTGCCAGGGCGCCGGCGCGCAGGGCGTTCTTCTTGTCCACGGTGCCAAAAGTATCCAACGCCCGTCGCGGCCGCGCGCCCGGGGTGCCGTAAGAGTCCGGCCTCATCCCTGCGGCGCGCCGTCCGGCTGTCGCAGAACCTCGATGAGTGCGTGCAGCCGGGGCGACGCCGCCAGTTGCTCCAGAGTGACAGGACGTCCCCGCGCGTCCGCGATCGGCAGGCGCCAGTTCGGGTACTGGTCCCACGTTCCCGGGAGGTTCTGCGGACGGCGGTCGCCCACTCCGTCCGGGAGCCAGACGCCGACCATGCGGGCCGGGGTACGGCGCAGGAAGCGGTGGACGGCCTGGATCTCGGCCTCCTCCGAGGAGGCGTCGGTGCCGCCGGTGCCGTGCAGCAGACCGAGGTGGGTGAGCAGGGCCAGCCACTCGGCGGTGTCGGCGGCGGCCTCGGCGCGTTCCTCCTCCAGCGGGCGGGTCAGCAGGCCCAGGCTGTCGCGGAGTTCGACGTGCTCGCCGGTGAGGCGGGCGGCGGTGGAGGGCAGGTCGTGGGTGGTGGCGGTGGCCAGGCAGTCGGCGCGCCAGCGGTCGGGGGGCAGCGGGCGGCCGTCGCCCTCCCAGTCGCGTTCGAACCACAGCACGGACGTGCCGAGCACCCCGCGCTCGCGCAGCGCCTCGCGCACGCCCGGTTCGACGGTGCCCAGGTCCTCGCCGATCACCAGCGCCCCGGCCCGGGAGGCCTCCAGGACGAGGACGGCGAGCATGGCCTCGGCGTCGTAGCGGACGTACGTGCCCTCGGTCGGCGGACGGCCCTGCGGTACCCACCACAGGCGGAACAGGCCCATGACGTGGTCGATGCGCAGGGCTCCGGCGTAGCGGAACAGGGCGCGCAGCAGCTCGCGGAACGGGGCGTATCCCGACTCGGCCAGGCGGTCGGGGCGCCAGGGCGGCAGGCCCCAGTCCTGGCCGCGGGCGTTGAAGGCGTCCGGCGGGGCGCCCACCGACATGCCGGCGGCGAAGTACTCCTGCTGGGCCCAGGCGTCGGCGCCGCCGGGGTGGACGCCGACCGCGAGGTCGTGCACGATCCCGACCGGCATCCCGGCCTCGCGCCCGGCGCGCTGCGCGGCGGTCAGCTGGGTGTCGGTGAGCCAGGCGAGCCGGGACCAGAAGTCCACCCGGTCCAGCAGTCCGTTGCGGGCCCGGACGGTCTCGGCCGAGCGCGGGTCGCGCAGGCCGGTCGGCCAGCGGTGCCAGTCCGAGCCGTGCACCTCGGCGAGCGCGCACCAGGTGGCGTGGTCCTCCAGGGCCTGGCCCTGCTCGGCGAGGAAGTCGCAGTAGGCGGCGCGTCTGCCGGGGCCGAGCGGCACCTCGCACAGCAGCTCCAGCGCCTCCCGCTTGAGCTCCCACACGGCGTCCCGGTCGATCAGCGCGCCCCGCTCCAGCACCGCTTCGCGCAGCCGGCCGGATCTTTCCAGCAGGGCGCGCAGCCGCTCGCGGTCCTCGACGTACGCGCACTCGGGGACGTCCTCGATCCGCAGGTGCACGGGGTCGGGGAAGCGGCGGGAGGAGGGGCGGTACGGGGAGGGGTCGGTGGGGGCTCCGGGCACGGCCGCGTGCAGCGGGTTGACCTGGACGAATCCGGCGCCGAGCGACCGTCCGGCCCAGCCGGCCAGCTCGGCGAGGTCGCCCAGGTCGCCCATGCCCCAGGAACGGTGCGACAGCAGGGAGTAGAGCTGGACGAGGAGTCCGTAGGAGCGTCCGGCGGGGCTGGGCAGGCGGGCCGGGGCGTTGACCAAGTGGGCGGTGGCCGTGCGGCCGTCGGGGACGGTGGCGGTCAGCCGGTGGACACCGGGTGGGAGGTGCTCGGCCGAGGCGAGCGTCTCGCCCTGCTCGGTCTCGATGCGCAGCCGGCTTCCCTCGGGGAGCGCGGCCAGGGCGGCCGGGGGGCTGGTGCCCCAGCCGACCAGGGTGGGCGGCAGCAGCCTCGCACCCAGGTGCCGCTCCCGGGCGGCGAGCGCGGCGCGGACGGCGCCGGGCGTGCTCGCGTCCACGCCGAGAGCGGCCAGGGTGAGGGTGACCGCGGTGGCCGAGGCCGCGACCGTACGGTCCGGGGACGGGCTGTACGAAGTGGCGACGCCGTGCAGTTCGGCGAGGCGGGACAGGTCCTCGGAAGGCGGTTCGGCCGGCCGGGGTGCGGTCATCTAGGACCTCGTGATGTCCGGGACGAAGGCTGAGGGTTCGCTGGTGAGGGGGGCGGATTCGGCGAGCGGCGGCTCGCTGGTGAGGGGGGCGGCGTCGGGCAGCGGCGTCTCGCTGGTCAGCGGGGGCTCGGCGCAGGTGCTCTCGGAGCTGAAGACGCAGTAGTGAGGGTCTTCGTAGCGGGGATCGTCATAGTGGGGGTCGAGGTCGGCGGACGTGTCCGCCACGGGTTTGGACGGGGCCGGGAGCGGAAGGAAAGTCATCGCAGCCACGGGGGCCTCCTTGTCGGGTACGGCATTCAAAGGGTCATCGCAGCCCTACCCAGTCGACGCGAAGGCAGACACCCCAGGCCGAACATCGTGCTTCTGCTCACATTCCGCTCCCCTCCACCCCTTCCAGATTCCGGCAATTCAGCCACAACGGCCAGTCTCGTTGACACCTTCACCGGGCGGGTGGTGGGCTCGTTCTCCCGGTCGGACACACCTGGAGGGGGCCTGTGGGACTGCGGCGTGGGAAGCGGGCGGCGGCTCTCGCCGTCGCCGTCGTCGCCGGAACCCTCGGCACTGCGCCCGCCGGTGTGGCGGCCCCGCCCTTTCCGGGAGCGACCGCGACACCCGCCCCCGACACCGCCGAGCCGGACCTCTCCGTCTGGCCGCGCCCCCAGTTACTGCGCGCGAACGGCGCACCGGTCCCGGTCACCGACGAGGTCGCCCTGATCACGGACGCACAGGCCGACCCTCCCCCGAGTTCTCGGCTTCGCTCGAACAGGGTGGACCCCCATGCCGTCGAGGCCCTGCGCGAGTTGCTGCGGCGGGCCGGGGCCCGTCGGGTCACGGACTCCGCCGCTCCCGGGGCGCTGGTCGTGCGGGCGCGGACGGAACCCGTCCGCCGGGACGACCGCCGCGCCCTCCCCGCCGGGGGATACGAGCTGTCCGTGGGCGGGGACGGCGTCTTGCTCACCGGCACCGGCGAGGACGGCCTGTTCCACGCGGTCCAGACGCTGCGCCAGCTCCTGCGTCCCGACGGCACGATCGCCGCCGCCGTCGTACGCGACTGGCCGGGCACCGCGGTCCGCGGCATCACCGAGGGCTTCTACGGCACCCCGTGGACGCACCGGCAGCGGCTGGGGCAGCTCGACTTCATGGGGCGCACCAAGCAGAACCGTTACCTGTACGCCCCCGGTGACGACCCGTACCGGCAGGCACGCTGGCGTGAGCCGTACCCGGCGGGGCAGCGCGCCGAGTTCCGGGAGCTGGCCGAGCGGGCGCGCCGCAACCACGTCACGCTCGGCTGGGCGGTGACCCCGGGCCAGGCGATGTGCTTCGCGTCGGACGCCGACGTGCGCGCGCTGACGCGCAAGCTCGACGCGATGTGGGCGCTGGGCTTCCGGGCCTTCCAGCTCCAGTTCCAGGACGTCAGCTACAGCGAGTGGCACTGTGACGCGGACGCCGACCGGTTCGGCTCCGGCCCCCGGGCGGCCGCGCGGGCGCAGGCCCGGGTGGCGAACGCGGTGGCCCGGCACCTGGCGGAACGGCACCCCGGGGCGGCCGGTCTGTCGCTGATGCCGACCGAGTACTACGAGGAGGGCACGACCGACTACCGCCGGGCCCTGGCGAGCACGCTGGACACGGCTGTCGAGGTGGCCTGGACGGGCGTCGGGGTGGTGCCCCGCACCATCACGGGCGGTGAACTGGCCGACGCCCGGGAGGCGTTCCGGCATCCGCTGGTCACGATGGACAACTACCCGGTCAACGACTACGAGCCCGGCCGTCTCTTCCTCGGCCCCTACCGGGGCCGCGAGCCGGCCGTCGCCGCCGGCTCGGCCGCCCTGCTCGCCAACGCGATGCAGCAGCCCGAGGCGTCCCGCATCCCGCTGTTCACAGCCGCCGACTACGCCTGGAACCCGCGCGCCTACCGCCCCGGGGAGTCCTGGCGCGCCGCGATCACCGATCTGGCGGGCGGGGACCGGCGCCGTGAGGAGGCCCTGGCCGCGCTCGCCGGGAACGACGCGTCGTCGGTCCTCGGCGAGGAGGAGTCGGCGTATCTGCGTCCGCTGACCGAGGCGTACTGGCGGGCCCGTACGGCGGGCGGTGCCACAGCGAGTGGTCCCGGGGCGGACGGCGACGCCGCGCGGCGGCTGCGCGAGGCGTTCACCGTGCTGCGCGAGCTGCCCCGGCGGCTGAAGGGCACCGCCCTCGCCCCGGAGGTCGCCCCCTGGTCGGAGCAGCTGGCGCGCTACGGCGAGGCGGGCACGGCCGCTCTCGACATGCTGGACGCGCAGCGCGCCGGGGACGCGGCGGCGGCCTGGACGGCGTACCGCGCACTCGGCGCGCTGCGGGACCGGCTGGAGCCGGCACCGGTCAAGGTCGGCACGGACGTCCTGGACCCCTTTCTGGGTCGGGCGCAGAAGGCGTACACGGCCTGGTCGGGCATCGACCACGAGCCGCCCCCCAGCCCCGGCGACCCGGGCGACGGCCGCACCCTGCGCTTCCCGCACCCCCGGTTCCTGACGGTCGTGACGGCCCTCACCGACCCCGGCACCGAGGGTGACGTCCAGGTGCACGTACCGGGCCGGGGCTGGCGGCAGGCAGGCCGGCTGGCCGCTTCGGGCGCGACCGAGGTGCGGGCCGGGCAGCGGGTGGACGCCGTGCGGGTCACCGGTCCCGCGTCGTCCCGCGTACGCCACCTGGTCCCGTGGTTCGCGGACTCCCCCGCCGCCTCCCTGGAGCTGACGCGCGACCGCGTGGACGCCGAGACCGGCAGGACGCGGCGGCTGACGGCCGGGCTGGGCTCGCTGCGCCCCGCAGACGCCCGCGGCAGGCTCACCGCCGAGGCACCCGAGGGCCTACGGGTGCGGGTGCCCGAGGCCGAACTGGCCGTGCCGCGCGGCACGAAGGTGGAGGTCCCGGTCGAGGTGACCGTGGAGCGCGGTGCGCCGAACCGGTCCTACGACATCCGGCTGGGGTTCGCGGGAGCGACCCGCACGCTCACCGTCCGGGCCTTCCCGCCCACCGGCGGGCCCGACCTGGCCCGCACCGGCACCGCGCGTTCCTCGGGCGACGAGACGCCCGACTTTCCCGCGTCGGCGGCGAACGACGGCGACCCGGACAGCCGCTGGTCGTCCCCGGTCGACGACGGCGCCTGGTGGCAGGTCGAGCTGCCCCGCCCGGCGCGGCTCGGGCAGGTCGTGCTGCGCTGGCAGGACGCCCACCCGTCGGCGTACCGCATCCAGGTCTCGCCGGACGGCCGCCGCTGGCGCACGGCGGCCGCGGTACGGGACGGCCGGGGCGGCCGTGAGAGCGTCCGGATGGACGAACGCGACGTGCGCTTCGTACGGGTACAGGGCGAGAAGCGGGCCACGCCGTACGGGTACTCGCTGTGGTCGGTGGAGGCGTACGCCGTCACGGACTAGAACTCCCGGAGTTCGGGTGCGGACTTGCCCGGCGCCCACTATTCACTCAGTACATGTACTCAGTACATAATGACGGCATGAGCACCCGCCACATCCTGCTGGGCCTGCTCGCCACGGGTCCGAGCCACGGCTACGACCTCAAGCGACGCCACGACGAGCGCTTCCCGCAGGCCCGTCCGCTGGCCTACGGGCAGGTTTACACGACCCTCCAGCGCCTCGTCCGGGACGGCCTCGCCGAGGTCGAGGGCACCGACTCGGACGGCGGCCCGGAGCGGACGATGTACCGCGCCACGGACGAGGGGACGCGCGAACTGTTCCGCTGGGCCGTGGAGATCACGCCGCCCGCGCCGTTCGTGGCGAACGAGATCTTCGCCAAGGTCGTGGTCGCGATCCTCTCGGGCGGCGACCCGGCCGCCTATCTGAGCGCCCAGCGCGCCGCCCACATGGAACGGATGCGGGAGCTCACGGCGGTCAAGGCCGCCCAGGGCGCCGATCTGGCGACCGTGCTCTCGGCGGACTACGCCCTCAACCACCTCGACGCCGACCTCCGCTGGATGAGCACCACGGCGGCCCGGCTCACCACCCTGACCGCGGAGGTCGACGCAGCATGAGCAAACCCGTGCCTCTTCTCTCGGCGAGCGGCCTCACCAAAACGCACGGCAGGACACCTGCACTGCGCGGCGCCTCGGTCGACCTGCACGCCGGCGAGATCCTCGCCGTGACCGGCGCGAGCGGCAGCGGGAAGTCGACGCTGCTGCACTGCCTCGCCGGGATCGTCCGCCCCGACGAGGGCTCCGTGTCGTACGACGGCCGGCGGCTGGAGGACCTGCCCGAGAAGCGGCTGAGCGAGCTGCGGCGGACCGAGTTCGGCGTGGTGTTCCAGTTCGGCCAGCTCATCCCCGAGCTGACGGCCCTGGACAACGTCGCCCTGCCGCTGCTGCTGGCCGGCACCGACCGCACGCAGGCCCGGGCCCGGGCCGGTGAGTGGCTGGAGCGGTTCGGCGTGCGCGGACAGGAGGACCTGCGGCCGGGGGAGATGAGCGGCGGCCAGGCCCAGCGGGCCGCACTGGCCCGGGCCCTGGTCACCGGCCCGAAGGTGGTCTTCGCCGACGAGCCGACGGGGGCCCTGGACTCGCTCTCCGGCGAGCAGGTCATGACGGCCCTGGTCCACACGGCCCGCGAGGCGGGCACGGCGGTCCTGCTGATCACCCACGACGCCCAGGTGGCGGCGTACGCGGACCGGGAGGTCCAGCTGCGGGACGGCGCTGTGACGCCGCTGGGGGTGACGGCATGAACCCGCTGCGTTCCGATCTGCGCCTCGCCTGGGAACTCACCCGTGGTTCCGATCGCGGCGAGTGGTGGCGGATCGTGCTGACGGCGACGGGCGCGGCGCTCGCGACGGGGTTCGCGCTGGCCGCCGTCGCCCTGGCCTCCCTGCGGGGCAGCTACCAGGTGCCCGTCGCCGCGGGCCTGCTGGACGAGCCAGGCACACGGTCCGGCGTGATCGTCGGCCTGCTGCTCCTGCTCGTGCCCGTGCTGGGGTTCCTCGGGCAGTGCGCCCGGATCGGCGCCGTGCACCGCGACCGGCGGCTGGCCGGGCTGCGGCTGGCCGGGGCGACGCCCCGGCAGGTGCGGCGGATCGCCGCGCTGGAGACCGGGCTGGCCTGTCTGCTGGGCTCGGCGGTCGCCACCGCCCTCTCGCTGCTGCTCCTGCTGCGCCAGTGGGACCGGCCGACCGTCCCGGCCTGGGCGGGGATCGCCCTGATCGCCGTCGCCGTACCGGTGCTGGGCGCGGCCGCGGGCGCACTGGCGCTGCGCCGGGTCGTGGCCTCCCCGCTCGGCTGGGTGCGCCGGGTCGGGCCGCGCGACGGACGGGGGCCCGGGCTGCTGTTCCTGGCCGGGATCCTGCTCGTCGCGGTGCTGGCGCTGCTGACCGTGGTCACCACGGCTCCGGCCGCCTCCAACCGGCCGGACGGCGGGCCGCCGCTGACGATGATGGGCGTGGTCCTCGCGGTCGGCGCGGGCGCTGTGTGGCTGTCCGGGGTCACCGCGAAGGCGACCGGACGGATCCTCGCCGTCCGGGCCCGGTCGGCGGCGACGCTGATCGCGGCGGAACGGCTGCGCGACGACCCCTGGTCGGCCGCCCGCACCCATGCGGCGGTGCTGCTGGTGACGGTCGTCGGGACCGGCTTCATGGGCATCCGGCAGGTGCTGAGCGATGTGGTACGCACCTCGCGGAACATCGGGCCCGCGCCCTACTACACCACCGGCCTCGACCTCACCGGCGCCGCCATCGCCGTCGCCCTCGCGATCACTCTGTCCGGCCTCGCCGTCGGCACCGCCGAATCCCTGGCCACCCGCCGCCGGGGCCTGGCCGCGCAGGCCGCCGCCGGAGTGCCGCGCACGGTGCTCGGCCGGGCCCTGCTGCTGGAGACCGCACTGCCGCTCGCCCCCGCCGTACTGCTCTCGGGCCTGGGCGGCATGACCATCGGCACGTGGTACGCCCTGCTCGCCGGCCGACCGGTGCCCTGGGCGATCTCCCTGGTGCCCGTCGCCGTCTACGCCGCCTGCCTGCTGGCCGCGGCCACCTCGCTGCCCCTGCTGCGCCGCTCGGTACGCCCGGGGGAGCTGCGGTACGTGTAAGCGCCCTCCTCATGGCGGGCCTGCCCGGGAACGGGGGTTCTCCGGGCCGGTCGGCCGGCCGCACGCGGCAGCACGAAGGGCGCGCGGCCATACGAAAGCCCGGATCATCGTCAGGCGGAAATGCCGTCGATCCGGGCCAAGGCGTCGTCCGCGCCGTACGGCTGCAAGTACGGCAGCCAGCGCGGGTCCCGATGGCCGGTCCCGATGATGCGCCAGGCCAGGCCGGTGGGCGGGGCGGGTTTGTGGCGCAGCCGCCAGCCGATCTCGAAGAGGTGCCGGTCGGCCTTCACGTGGTTGCAGCGGCGGCAGGACGCCACCACGTTGTCCCAGACGTGCTTGCCCCCGCGGCTGCGCGGGATGACGTGGTCGACGCTGGTTGCGACGCCACCGCAGTACATGCACCGGCCCCCGTCACGGGCGAACAGCGCCCGGCGGGTCAGAGGAACGGGCCCCCGATAGGGAACCCGGACGAATCGCTTGAGCCGGACCACGCTGGGTGCGGGGACTGTGACGGTCGCGCTGTGCAGATAGGCGCCGGACTCCTCGAGGCATACGGCCTTGTTCTCGAGGACGAGGACGAGCGCGCGGCGGAGCGGTACGACACCGAGTGGCTCGTACGACGCGTTGAGGACCAGGACGTGCGGCACGGATGCCTCCTTGGACGCCGGCGGCGCGTGGCTCGCGCCGGGACGATTCGTAGCCAGTCTCCCCTCATGCCTGGTGAAAGCGCCACCATGTCCCCGTAACGGGCTGGGAGTGTTTTCGACCACATCTGATTCTCCCCCGGATCATGGCCTGTTCAAGCCCAGGTGAGCACGGTCTCTCCTTCACACATCCCGCGGAAGCACACACAATGCCCCGTTAGTGTGGTGGTTCTGCCCCCGCGGTGACCGCGTCGTGACCTCGACCCCCTGAACCACCGCACCGGGGCGGACCGCTGTACTTGGAGGTACCTGCCGTGTCCCTGTCCGCTGCCCTGCTCGCCGCCGGCCCGTCGCCGTCGCCGGCCCCTCGGATACGGAGACCCCGAGAGTGCCCTCGCTCCAGGACGCCCAGGAGAGCGCGACGAACGCCGCCGGCTGGGTCGAGCAGAACTGGTCGACGTGGCTCGCGATCGGCCTGCGGGTCCTGCTGATCGTGGTGATAGCGGCGGTGCTGAGGGTCGTCGTCCGGCGTGCGATCACCAAGCTGATAGACCGCATGAACCGGACCGGCCAGTCCGTGGACGGCTCCGGGCTCGGCGGGCTGCTGGTCAATGTCGAGCGCCGCCGCCAGCGCTCGCAGGCGATCGGCTCGGTGCTGCGCTCGGTGGCGTCGTTCCTGATCATGGGCACGGCCGCGCTGATGGTCCTGGGCACCTTCCAGATCAACCTTGCCCCGCTGCTGGCCTCGGCCGGTGTCGCCGGTGTGGCGATCGGTTTCGGAGCCCGCAACCTGGTCACGGACTTCCTCTCCGGCGTCTTCATGATCCTTGAGGACCAGTACGGCGTCGGCGACACGATCGACGCGGGCGTCGCCTCCGGCGAGGTCATCGAGGTGGGCCTACGGGTAACCAAGCTGCGCGGTGACGGCGGCGAGATCTGGTACGTCCGCAACGGCGAGGTCAAGCGCATCGGCAACCTCTCCCAGGGCTGGGCCACCGCCAACGTCGACGTCACGGTCCACTCCGGCGAGGATCTGGACAAGGTGAAGGCGGCCCTGGACGAGGTCGCCGAGAAGATGAGCGCCGAGGAGCCCTGGAACGAGCTGCTGTGGGGCCCGATCGAGGTCCTCGGCCTGGACAGCGTCCTGCTGGACTCCATGGTCGTGCGCATCTCGGCGAAGACCATGCCGGGCAAGTCCCTGACCGTGGAGCGCGAGCTGCGCTGGCGCATCAAGCGGGCCTTCGACGCGGCGGACATCCGGATCGTCGGCGGCGCCACGGCCCCGGTGGAGGAGACGCCCGCCGACCCGACGGCGGGGATGGCGCCCCCGTCGGTGTACGCGAACTCGGCGTCCCCGCAGTCGGCGGCGGCGTCCCCGCTCACACCCGCCGCACCGCCGACGAGCACCACGAAATAGCCGTCCCGGAGAGGGCGGCACGACGAGGGCGGCACCCGGGCCTTCCGGGTGCCGCCCTTTTCGCATGCCCGGGTGACGACTGCGTCGCCTGAACCGTCCCTGTTGCCGTTGCCGCCCGCGCGGCGCCGGACTTCCTTTCCCACCAATGGGAACTTTCCTCATAAGAGCTGAGCCGAAGTGGGCGCATGGCAGGAACCGCCGGCACGCCTGGCACCCCGCGCTTCCAGCGCGCCATGAACGACCGGGCGCCCTGGACCTGCTGCTGAAGCACGGGCGGCTGTCCCGTACGAGGTCAACCCGGCGGCCGGTTACGCCGCCGGATCAACCACCTCACCTGGGAAACGGGAGTACGCCTCGGCGGCCCGGAAGGCGAGGACGTCCTGCCCAAGCTGCTGACCGACCACGGCGACACCATCGCCTCGGACCTACGCCTCCCCCTCCACCCTGCTCGACCGCCTGGGCGTGGTCCCGTCGCACTACCAGCGCTACTACTACGCGCACGACGAGGCCGTACGAGAACTCGGGACGAAGCCGTCCCGCGCGGCCGAGGTGGCGGGCCATGGAACGGCAACTGCTGACGATGTACGCCGACCCGTCCCTGTACGAGAAGCCGGCCCCGCTCGCCAAACGGGGCGGCGCCCACTACTCGGAGGCGGCGGTGGACCTGGCGGCGGCCCTGCTGGGCGGTGGCGGCACCCCGTACCAGGTGGTGAACACGTACAACCGGGGCACGCTCCCCTTTCTCCCCGAGGACGCGGTGATCGAGGTCCAGGCGGCGGTGGGCGCGCAGGGAGCGTCCCCCCTCCCGGTCCCGGCCGTGGACCAGCCTGTCCTCCTGGGCGCCGGGGTCCTGGCCGCTCAGCACTCGCAGCTCAACGGCATGATCACCGACCTGCTGGCCGACAGAGCACCCAAGGCGTCCCCTCCGGTGGTCACGGCCAGCCCTGTCCTCGGGGCGGTGCTGCTGGGGCTGGACAGACTGGGAGCGAGGAAGGGGGCGCAGGGACGTCTGCGGGCGTACCTCGGGACGTAGGACAGGCCCGCCTACGAACCGGCCGGGGCCGTGCCGCCCAACGGAACGTGGACAGACGCAGGCAGCAGAACACGCGAGGGCGCATACTAGGGGCAATGACAAAGCCTGCTGCACCTAAGCGCCATCTGCCCACCAGCCCCTTCAAGGCCCCGGTCATTCCGGCCCCGAAGCACTTCTCCGTGGGCGACCAGGTCACACACGACATGTACGGCCTCGGCCGGGTCATCGGCATCGAGGACGGGATCGCGGTCCTCGTGGATTTCGGCTCGGCCCAGAAGCGGATCCTGAGCCCGTACGCCAAGATGACCAAGCTCTGACACCGCTGTGCCCGGTCACGGCACACCAGGCCCCATCCGGGACCTGGCACCAGAAGGAGACCTCTCATCGATCTGACCTCGCTCTTCTCCGCCCCGGAAGGGGCACCCGGCTCCACGGCCACGGCCTCACCGCCGCCGGCCACGAACCCCTTCCAGGCCCCGGACTTCGGAGAGGACGACAGCGCGACAGCGCCGGAGCCGCTCAACGGCGACTGGCACTGACTTGAGCCCGCCCCTGGGCCGCCGTGGGCTCGACCGGCGGCCCGGTCATCGCGAACACGGCTTGACGCGTTCGCGTCCCGCTGCGCGGCGCGACACGCACGCAGGGGCACGCAGCATGAACCCAGGGTCACTACGCCCCTGGGTAACAGGCTCAGACCGGACGCCGCACCGGCAACCTCCACCGGCCCCAGCACTACGGTGCTCGCATGACACCCAACGCCCCCTCCCCCGCTGACATCGCGTCGATGCCCAGGGCAGTGTTCGCCTTTCCTGGCTCACTGCGCGACAAGCTCGTGGCAGCGATCCTCAACGGCTCCAAGACCTCCACCACAGGACTCGTCGTCGCCTGCGAGCATGAGGGAGAGCCCTTGCCGGCAGCCGGGGCGCGTTCGGTCGTCGTCGACTCGGACGATCACCCGGTCGCGATCGTCGAGGTGACCAGCGTGCGCGTCCTCCCGCTAGGGAAAGTGGATCTTGACCACGTTAGGTGCCCAACCTTGGTGGCGTACTTGGCCACGTACGAGGCGACAGCCTGCTCACCGGCAGCGTGGCTGAGACCGGTGGGGGTGCGGCGAGGGTGCCGGCCGCCAGCCGAGTGCGGCAAAGTCGGGCCGTCTCTGGGCCGTCCGAGGGCGCTCGACATTGGCCCAGGACGACCACCCACCGACAGGCCCTTACTTGCCCGTTGAGATCCCGCCGACCTCCCTGCGCATCGTGGACGGTGGGCCTGGCAGCATGCCCGCCATGGATCAGGTTTTGAAGACCCTGGAGCATGAGTTCCGTTCCGAGCCCGGAAGTTTCCTGCTGGGACTGCGAAGTGATCTGGTCTGGGACCGAGGCGCCTTCTCCCGGCTGGAGAAAGCAATGCGCACTGCCTGCGAACGCTTGCAGGACGCCGAGGAGCTTCCCCGATGGTTGGCAACTTCCCTCGGCCGGAGCCAAAGGAGTACTACGCCGCGTGCATAGAGCGGCTGACGGATCTAGCGGACTGGTTCTTCCGAGGGGAGCACGCCTACATGGAGCCGCACACCTGGTCGGAGCTGTAGGCCACGGTGACGGCCGCTCCCTGGGGGCGGATACGTGGGATGCTCTGAGCTTGAGTTTCAACCTCTGCCTACGTGTTGAGAGTTGCTGCGCGGCACGAATGGGCAGGGCGTATTGCTCTCAATCCCGGTTCTGCCCCTCTAGACGAGGGTTTCGGGACACCGACGGTGGGGCGCAAGGTCTGCCGGTGTTCCCCAACGCCCATCCCAGCTCACGAGGTCTCGGGCTGCCGTACCCACGCGGTCAGTAGCCGAAGCGCCTCTTCGGAGCTGGAGCCTGCCTCGGCGGTGTAGACACTCAGCCGCTGGTCCGGGTCGGCGGGCAGGGTGAGGGACTCGTAATTGAGAGTGAGCGGGCCGACGATCGGGTGGTGGAAGTGTTTGCTGCCATGCGTGTGCCGATACACGTTCTGGTCGGCCCACCAGCGGCGGAAGTCCTCATCCATGATCGAGAGTTCGCCGACGAGTTCGGCCAGCAGTGGATCGTGGGGATGGCGTCCGGCGTCGCGCCGGAGCGAGGCGACAATGTCCTGGGCGTGGGTGTCCCAGTGGGTATACAGCGAGCGGGCGGTCTCGTCGCAGAACATGAACCGCACCAGGTTCCGCTCGCGGTGCGGCAGCGCGTCGAAATCGGTGAGCAGCGCACGTGCCATCTGGTTGGACGCAAGTACGTCCAGTCGCCGCCCCAGCACAAGGGCGGGGGTGTGCTCGAGGATCCGGAGCAGGTCGCGCAGCCCCGGGCGGACCGGCTGCGGACGCGTCGCCGTGCGGCGGGGCCTGCCTGTGGCGGGCTTGGCGAGCTGGAACAGATGGGTGCGTTCGACGGGATCGAGGCGTAGCGCGCGGGAGATGGCGTCCAGCACGGTCTCGGAGACGTTCAGTCGGCGTCCGCGTTCCAGGCGTACGTAGTAGTCGACGCTCACGCCCGCCAGTTGCGCGATCTCTTCGCGGCGCAGTCCTGGCACTCGCCGAGGGCCGCCGTCGTCGGACAGGCCCGCCTGGCGCGGGGTGATCCGTGCCCGCCGAGAGCGGAGGAACTCACCGAGAGCTGTGTTGCGGTCCATGCCGTTCACGATAGGACCCGAGATCGCCCCGACGGCCCGAGAAAGGGGGACTGGCAGTCCCCCGGTCCGGCTGTCCCCGGGGCGAAGCGGACCCCCCGGAAGTCGGTCAGCAGCCGATTCCGGTGCTGAAGTGGAACGTGTCGAGACCGACCGGGGCCCAACCGCCCCGGTCGGCTTCTGTTTTGCATCGCACGAAGGGAACTCCTGTGTCGGACACCAAGACATTCCTGATCACCGGCGTCAGCACCGGCCTGGGCCGTGCACTCGCGCGCGCGGCGTTGGCCGCGGGCCACCGGGTGGTGGGCACGGTGCGCACGCCCGCCGACGCACGGGCCTTTGAGGCGCTCGCCGGCGACGCGCACGCGCGCATCCTGGACGTGACCGACCATGACGCGGTGGACACGGTCGTGGACGAGACCGAGCGCGACCTGGGCCCGGTCGACGTACTCGTCGCCAACGCCGGGTACGGCCATGACGGCCTCTTCGAGGAGTCGTCGATGGATGACCTTCGCCGTCAGTTCGAGGTGAACGTCTACGGAACCGTGGCGGTGATCAAGGCCCTGCTGCCGCACATGCGAGAGCGCCGTTCGGGCCACATCATCGCCGTCACCTCGATGGGCGGGCTGATCACCATGCCGGGCCTCAGCTTCTACCACGGCAGCAAGTTCGCGGTGGAGGGCATCCTCGAAACACTCGGCAAGGAGGTCGCCGATCTCGGCATCCATGTCACCGCCGTCGAGCCGGGCAGTTTCCGGACCGACTGGGCCGGCCGCTCGATGATCCGCGCACCCCGTGTGATCGCCGACTACGACGAGCTGTTCGAGCCGCTGCGCGCCCGGCGCATCCACGGCAGCGGGCACCAGCCGGGCGACCCGGACAAGGCCGCGGCCGCGGTGCTGCGAATCGTGGCGGCCGACCAGCCGCCGACGCGCCTGCTGCTCGGCACCGACGCGCTTCAGCTCGTCCAGGCCGGACGCGACGCCTTCGAGCGCGACATGCTGGCATGGGCCGAGCTGTCGGCCTCCACCGACTTCGACGACGTCAGCCGGTCCGCCTGACGTCACTCGTTGTCGGGCCCCCAGCGCGGGGCGCTGCCGGGGACCGGGGGCGCCCCGCGCGGGGCCTCGACGGCGGCCGTCATCACCAAGCTGTCCCGCTCATGGTCCACCACAGCCGAACCTGCTTGTAGCCGTTCACGCCGCCCAGCGCCTCCTGGTAACCGGGTGGAGGTTAAAACTTGAGCTGAGTGCTCATGCCACCCCCTCCGGCTTTGACGAAAGAGGTTCTGATGCCCCCTCGGCCCGAGCCGTCACCGCCGTTGTCGCCACTGCCGTCGGTCACACTGCGTGGGTATGGCGACATCGTATGGCTGGAGGGCCGGGCGGTAGTGCTGGACCAGAAAGGGCTGCGACGGCGGATACCGGTCGAGGCCATAGAGGAGACGCGGGTCGTGGGCCGGGGGCAGCGCTCGGTCGAGATCGCGCTGTGGGGCGTGGACGGCGCTCCGGGGCCCGTGTTCACCCTGCAAGGCCGCGACGCCGCCCAAGCGGCCCGGCTCGTCGCGGCGGCCAACGGGGCACGTTCCAGAAGTGGTCCGCCGCAGGGCGGGGCGGCCCTGGTCGAGGAGCGGCCGACGAGCACCTCCGGCCGGAAGAAGGGCCTGGGGCTGACACGACGTGAACGCGCCGCGGGCATCGCTCTCCTTCACGTATACGTCGGCGGGTTCGCCCTGCTGGCGTGGGCCGGCGAACCGCAACAGGCGGCGTTGTGGCTGCTCGGGGTGGCGCCCGCCCTCTTCGGTCTGTTCATCGTGGTGCCCTCGCTCCGGTGGGCGTGGAAGCGGCGGACCGTGCGCAGGCACGGTGTCACGGTCGTCGCGGTGTTCGCACGGAGAGAGGGGAAGCGGACGTTCTTCCGGTACACCGACCTGGACGGCGGGACGCACGAGATCGAGCCTGACTACGCTGCCAGGGGCATCGGCGGGGACCCGAAACGCATCGAAGTCGTCTACGACCGTCAGCAGCCCGGCAGGGCTATCTGCTCACTGGCAGCCTCGACCCTGCTGTGGCGCACAGCGGGCGTGACGCTGGCCGGCGGACTGCTGCTGTCGCTCGCGTTCATCCTGATGCCCCTGCAACTGATATTCCTGGTGCTCGGGACCTGACCGGCCCATTCACCGGCAGGCGACCGCCGATGTGGGCTACCGAATGATCATTTCTGGGCCGTCCCTGGGCCCTGCGAGGGCGCCCGAGGCCGGCCGACGGCGGCCGGCAGTGAGAGGCGAGTCCCAGCTGCCAACCACGAAACCCAAGGTCAGGAGCCCTCCGGCATACGCGTTTCCACCCAGGGGTGGCGGTACGGCAAGATGGGGTGTATCTGCCCACTGCCGTATTCAAGCTGCCGGACGGTTTCTCTTGGCTGAGTTCATTTACACCATGCGCAAGGCGCGTAAGGCGCACGGCGACAAGGTGATCCTCGACGACGTGACGACGAGCTTCCTGCCGGGAGCGAAGATCGGCGTCGTCGGCCCGAACGGCGCCGGCAAGTCGACCATCCTCAAGATCATGGCCGGGATCGAGCAGCCGTCCAACGGTGACGCCTTCCTCACCCCCGGCTACACGGTCGGCATCCTGCTCCAGGAGCCCCCTCTGAACGAGGAGAAGACCGTCCTGGAGAACGTCCAGGAGGGTGTCGCCGAGATCAAGGGCAAGCTCGACCGGTTCAACGAGATCGCCGAGCAGATGGCGACCGACTACACCGACGAGCTCATGGACGAGATGGGCAAGCTCCAGGAGCAGCTCGACCACGCCAACGCCTGGGACCTCGACGCCCAGCTGGAGCAGGCCATGGACGCCCTGGGCTGCCCGCCCGGCGACTGGCCCGTCGTCAACCTGTCCGGCGGTGAGCGCCGCCGCGTCGCGCTGTGCAAGCTGCTGCTGGAGCAGCCCGACCTGCTGCTGCTCGACGAGCCCACCAACCACCTCGACGCCGAGTCCGTGAACTGGCTGGAGCAGCACCTGGCCAAGTACCCGGGCACCGTCGTGGCGGTCACCCACGACCGGTACTTCCTCGACAACGTCGCCCAGTGGATCTGCGAGGTCGACCGCGGCCGCCTCTACCCCTACGAGGGCAACTACTCCAAGTACCTGGAGACCAAGGCCGCCCGCCTCAAGGTCGAGGGCCAGAAGGACGCCAAGCGGCAGAAGCGGCTCAAGGACGAGCTCGAGTGGGTGCGGTCGAACGCCAAGGGGCGCCAGGCCAAGTCCAAGGCGCGCCTCGCCCGCTACGAGGAGATGGCCGCCGAGGCCGACAAGATGCGGAAGCTGGACTTCGAGGAGATCCAGATCCCGCCGGGCCCGCGCCTGGGCAACGTCGTCGTCGAGGTCAACAACCTCAGCAAGGGCTTCGGCGAGAAGGTGCTCATCGACGACCTCAGCTTCACACTGCCGCGGAACGGGATCGTCGGCATCATCGGGCCGAACGGCGCCGGCAAGACGACCCTGTTCAAGATGATCCAGGGCATCGAGGAGCCCGACTCCGGTTCCATCAAGGTCGGCGACACCGTCAAGATTTCCTACGTCGACCAGAGCCGCGAGAACATCGACCCCAAGAAGACGCTGTGGGCCGTCGTGAGCGACGAGCTGGACTACATCAACGTGGGCCAGGTCGAGATGCCCTCGCGCGCGTACGTCTCCGCCTTCGGGTTCAAGGGGCCGGACCAGCAGAAGCCGGCCGGTGTGCTCTCCGGCGGTGAGCGCAACCGGCTGAACCTCGCGCTCACGCTCAAGCAGGGCGGCAACCTGCTGCTCCTCGACGAGCCGACCAACGACCTCGACGTCGAGACCCTCTCCAGCCTGGAGAACGCGCTGCTGGAGTTCCCCGGCTGCGCCGTCGTCGTCTCCCACGACCGGTGGTTCCTCGACCGCATCGCCACGCACATCCTCGCCTACGAGGGCGAGTCCAAGTGGTTCTGGTTCGAGGGCAACTTCGAGTCGTACGAGAAGAACAAGATCGAGCGGCTCGGCCCGGACGCCGCGCGTCCGCACCGCGCCACCTACAAGAAGCTGACCCGGGGCTGATCTTGCGGCACATCTACCGCTGCCCGCTGCGCTGGGCGGACATGGACGCGTACGGCCACGTCAACAACGTGGTGTTCCTCCGCTACCTGGAGGAGGCCCGTATCGACTTCCTGTTCCGCCCGGAGAAGGACTTCAAGCAGGGGTCCGTGGTGGCACGCCATGAGATCGACTACAAGCGGCAGCTGGTCCACCGGCACACCCCCGTGGACATCGAGCTGTGGGTCACGGAGATCAGGGCGGCGTCCTTCACCCTCACCTACGAGGTGAAGGACGACGACCTGGTCTACGTCCGGGCCTCGACGGTGATAGTGCCGTTCGACTTCGAGGCCCAGCGCCCGCGCCGGCTCACCCTGGAGGAACGGGAGTTCCTCCGGGAGTACACGGACGACGAGGAGGAGGCCGTCGCCGCATGACGGTGCTCCACCTGGCAGACGAGGGGGAGGCGGCGGATCTCGCGGCCTTCCTCTCCCGGCTGCTCCACTACGACCGTGGGGCCGCGGTGCGCCTCCAGGCGGCGGGCACCGCCCTGGCCGTGTTCGGGCGGCCGCCGTCCTTCGAGGTGCTGGCCGTGCGAGCGGTGCGGCTGGCCAAGCCGTACGAGGACGGGCTCGACGTCACGCTGGACGTGACCGTGTCCGCCGGTGAGCTGCTGGAGTCGGTGGACGAGAGGGGCGCCACGGCGGTCGTGCCGGGTGCGGTGACCGGGCCGCCGTGGGCGGGCGTGCTGCCGCCGCGCGGTGGCTGGCGGCCCGAGCCGGGGCTGCCGGCGCCCGACGCGCTGCGGTCCCTCGTGGCCGCCGCCGTCGCCGAGTTCCGGTCCCGTACGCAGGAGTTGCCGCCGGAGCGGCGTACGAGGGCCGAGCTGGACCGGATCGGGCGGGACATCTGGTCCCGTGCGGTCGGCGACACCCGGCTCCCGGTCCGCGCCGTGCACGCGGCACAGTCCCTCGGCTTCCTGCGGCCCGGCGTGCCACTGGGGCTGTTCTCGTCGGGCGCGTGGCTACGGCTGCGCACGCCGTACGGGTCCATCGCCGTACGACAGGCCGGGCTCGGGGCGTTGGACGTCAGCGTCCGCTGACCCTCGCGACGCCCCTGCGGGTCAGCCCGGGGTGTTGACCATCGACGCCGCCGCGTACGTCAGGTAGTTCCACAGCGTCCGCTCGTGCTCCTCGGAGAGACCGAGCTCCTCGACGGCGACCCGCATGTGCTTCAACCAGGCGTCGTGCGCCGCACGGTCGACCGTGAAGGGCGCGTGCCGCATCCGCAGGCGCGGGTGGCCGCGGTTGTCGCTGTACGTCGTGGGGCCGCCCCAGTACTGGACGAGGAACAGCGTGAGGCGCTCCTCGGCCGGTCCCAGGTCCTCCTCGGGGTACATGGGCCGCAGCAGCGGGTCCTCGGCGACTCCCTCGTAGAAACGGTGGACGAGCCGACGGAAGGTCTCCTCCCCGCCGACCTGCTCGTAGAAGGTCTGCTCCTGAAGCGTGCCGCGCCGAATCTCATTCACGCCCCCCATGCTCTCAGACGTGAGGACATAGGACTCAAGGCCTAGGACCGGCCCCGGTGCCCTTACTGTGGGGGTATGGGCGGGCATGCACCCGACAGGGAACAGGACGATCTCGCCGTCTCCGCGCGGGCGGCGCTGGTGCGCCGGATCGACGCGAGCGGGGCCTGGGCCGCCGACCCGGTGTGGCGGGAGGCGTTCGCGGCGGTCCCGCGCCACCTCTTCGTGCCGTACTACTACGTCGGCGTCGCCGACGGCTACGAACGCCGGTGGGGCGAGAGCCCCGACCCGCAGGCGCGCCAGCGGTGGCTGCGGGGCGCCTACGAGGACACCCCGCTGGCGACCCGGCTGCGCGACGGCGAACTGCTCTCCTCCAGCAGCCAGCCGTCCCTGATGGCGGACATGCTGGCCGTGCTGCGTGTGGAGGACGGGAACACGGTCCTGGAGATCGGCGCCGGCACCGGCTACAACGCCGCGCTGCTCGCCCACCGGCTGGGCGACGACCACGTCACCACCGTCGATCTCGACCCGGAGATCACCGAGTCGGCCCGCCGGCACCTGGCCGCGGCCGGATACCACCCGGTCGTCGTCACCGGCGACGGCGCCCGGGGCGTGCCCGAGCGCGCGCCGTTCGACCGGATCATCGCCACCTGCGCGCTGAGCACCGTGCCGTGCGCCTGGCTCGCCCAGAGCCGCCCCGGGGGCCGGATCCTGATGCCGCTCGCCACCGGCCTGGTCGTGCTCACGGTGAGCGACGCCGAGCACGCCGAGGGGCGCTTCCTGCACACGCCCGCCTACTTCGTGCCGCTGCGCGGCGGAGCCGGCCCGGGGGCGAGCCGCTCCAGCTGGGCGGTGTACCGCGTCGGGCCAGGGAGGACGACCTGTTCCGTTTCCTGCTGGCCCTGACCCGCGGCAGCCTCGACCCGCAGGAGGCGCACGCGCTGTGGGAGCAGGAGGGCATGCCGCAGCGCGAGCGCTACGGCATCACCGTCAGCGGGGACCGGGAGTGGGCCTGGCTGGACGACCCGGAGGGGCCGTACGCCTGGCCCCTCCCGTCCTGAGCCTGGCTCCTGTTCTGAGCCTGACTCCCTGTCCTGAGCGGCTCAGCCGCGGCGGATCGTGATCGTCGTCCAGGCGCCCACGTGTACCCGGTCGCCGTCCTGGAGCGGTACCGGGACGAACGGCTGGATGGGCTCCTCCGAGCCGTTGACCGTCGTGCCGTTCGTCGAGTTCTGGTCGACGACCGCCCAGCTGCCGTCGGGCTGCTGGACCAGCACCGCGTGCTGGTGCGAGACGCCCGGGTCCTCCGGCGGCACCGAGAGATCGATGTCGGGGGTGTCGCCGGTGGAGTGCCGACGGCGGCCGATCGTGATCTGGTTGCCGGTGAGCGTGCGCTGCTGCTCGGGCGAGTACGCGGGCAGGTTCAGACCCGCGGCCTCGGGGCCGGAGCGCTGCATCATCGCCATGAAGTACTCGCGGTCCGGGGCGATGGTCGCGGTCCAGGTTGCCGGTCCCTGGGGCGCCTGGGGCTGCTGCGGGAAGCCGCCGGGGCCGGGAGGGGCCTGGGTCGCGCCGGGCTGCGGATAGCCGTAGCCACCGCCCTGACCGCCGCCGGGGCCGGGAGGGGCCTGGGTCGCGCCGGGCTGCGGATAGCCGTAGCCACCGCCCTGACCGCCACCGGGGCCGCCGCCCGGGCCGGTGGACGACGGCGGGGAGAGCACCCAGTCGTCACCGCCACCGCCGAAGGACTGACCGCCCTGCTGCGGACGCTGGGTCTCCTGCGGGAACCCGGGAGGAGCTGGCGGGCCTGACTGCTGGAAGCCCTGCGGAGCGCCACCGGGGCCACCATGGCCACCCGGCGCACCGGGCCCGGGCGGCGGCGGGACCGGTCGCGAGGGGTCGGCACCGAATCCGGGCGGGCCGGGAGGACCGCCGGGGCCGCCCGGGCCGCCGGGCCCACCCGGACCCCCAGGACCGGGACGGCCGCCGGGGCCCGGGTGGCCCGAGGGCTCGCCGCCGAAGGGCGGGATCGGCTCGGCCGGGCGGTTCACCTGCGACGGGCGGGAGCTCTGGTACTCGTACGAGTCACCGCCGCCGTACGACGGACCAGACGGACCTGACGGGCCGGGCCTGCCCGGCGGCTGGAAGCGCACGCCCGGGCCGGGCGGGGGCGGGGCGGCGGGCGTGTACGAAGTCGCCGTGTTCGTCAGGAAGTTCCACCGGCACTCCTCGCAGAACGGTGCGCCGCCCTCACGCGGCGTACGGCACTGCGGGCAGAGCTCCGGCTCCGCGTTCGGTACGGCGGACAGGTGCGGAGGGCGCCCGCCGTGGGGGCCACCCGGGCCGCCGGGGGGCGGGAAGCCGTAGCCGCCGCCGGGCGGGGGCGGCGGGGGAGGAGGCGGAGGCACGGCACCCGCCATGCGGTGACCGCAGACCTCGCACCAGTCGTCGGAACCCGACTGGTGTCCGTTCGGGCAGGTCGGCATGTCGGCGCGTCCCTCCTTCGATTCCTTCTAGGTCACTTCTTCACGCGAACAGTCTTGGTGGACCGGGTCTCGAGCGTCATCTCGTCGGCCTCTTCGACCTTCGCCTTCAGTCGCACAGTACCGGTCGCGGCATCGACCACGTCCACCACCTTCGCAAGCAGTTTCGCAGTATCGGCGTTCCCGGAGGCACTCGCGAGCTGAACGGCCCGGCCCAGTTTGGCCGTTGCTCCGTCCATATCTCCCGACTTACGAAGATCCAGCCCTTGTTGGATGACTTGCGCCAGTTCCGCCTGCCCGGTGTAGTGGGCGACTTGGGGGTTGATCGACGTCGAGGCGACCATGTCGTCCGTCCACACGGCGCGGACCAGGCCCTGCGCGCCGAGGTTCTGAACGGTGCCGTCGGGCCGCGGAATGACCAGCGAGATCCGGGCCGCCAGCATCTCCTGCCCGATGTTCGCGGCCGGGACCTCCACGCATACGTGGTAGTCACGGGACTCGTCGCCCCAGGAACCCAGGGGGTAGTCGCCGGCGCGCGGGCCCGCCTCGGTGCGCCTGTCGGTCAGTTCCTCGACCGTGGGCGCGACCTGCTTGACGAACTTCACGGTGGTGTCGACCGGGGTCCACAGCCGCAGGGAGACGTCCGCGACCTCCTTGCCCATCGCCGTCTCCATCATCTGCGTGAAGTCGGCGGCGAGCCCGGCCGGGTCGGCGACGATGTCGGCGGTGCCGAGCAGGGCGGAGGCGATCCCTGTGACTTCTTTCACTTCCCAGTCGGTGCCCACGCCGCGCGCGTCACAGGTGAAGCGCCCCGCGCACACGTCGAGCGCGGCCTTCAGGTCCTGGGGTGCCTCGTGTTCGTTGCGGCCGTCCGTGAGCAGGATGCCGTGCCGGATGGCGACGTCCGCGGAGGACAGCAGGCGGTCGGCCAGTCTCAGCCAGGTGCCGATGGCCGTGCCGCCGCCCGCGCTGAGCGAGCGCAGCGCCCGTTTCGCCTGCTCGCGGGTGGTGGCGTCGGCGACCGCGAGGCGACCGCCGCCCGGGTAGACCTCCTTGGCCACGTGCGTCCCGCCGATCACCGCGAAGTGCACGCCGTCGCGCAGGGTGCCGATCGCGGCGGCCGTGGCGTCGCGGGCGTTGCGCATCTTGGTCGCCGGGTAGTCCATCGACCCGGAGCAGTCGACCATGATCACCACGGCCGCGGACGGGCCCTGGCCGGGCGAGAAGAGGTGGGGCGCCGAGACCGCGCTGCCGATCGTGCCGCCGCCGGTCGCCGTCACCGTGACGATGGCGTTGACCTCGCCGGCGCCCTCCGGCAGGTACTCGTTCTGGTACACGTCCACCGAGAACTGGGGCACGTTCGACTTCGAGAAATTGGCCATGCCTGCTTCGATCCCCCTCGAAAGCCCCCACCGGAGCGGGGTGATGACGGTAGGCGGACCGGCCCCCTCCGGTCCGCTGAGGCATCCCCGTAACGCGGCCTCAGGCCGATCCTGCCCCCTACGGCACGGCCGGGAACGGCACGAGGGCCACTGTTACGTTGTCGTGGCCCCCGCCGTCCAGGGCGTGGCCGACGAGCACCCGGGCGCTGTGCAGCGGATGCCCGGCCGCGTCGAGCGGGACGACCCGGGCCATCTCCTCCGCCGCCTCCGCGTAGTTCCACAGGCCGTCCGTGCAGACGACGACCACCCCAGGCCGATCGGGCTTGAACGCGGCGGTGTGCGGCTCCAGTTCATAGGCGTCCGCGCCGAGCCAGCCGGTGATCGCGTGGGCGCGCTCGTCGGCGTAGGCCTCGGCCTCGCTCATCAGGCCCGCGGCGACCATCTGCGCCGCCCACGAGTCGTCCTCGGTGAGCCGGGCGGGGGGCGCGCTCCGGTCGACCGGGACCCAGTAGGCGCGGCTGTCGCCGACCCAGCCGACGATCAGCAGGCCCGAGGTGACCACGGCGCCGACGATGGTGCACGCGGGCGCGTTCTGGTGCGGGGCGTGCTCGCGGGCCGTGGCGGGCTCCGCGGCGAGCGAGTTGACCGCGCGCGAGGCGGCGATGATCGCGTCGTGCATCGCCTGCTGCGGGTGCGTGCCGCGCGGCAGGGCGGTCAGCAGTGCCTCGCTCGCCGCCTTCGACGCCGCCATCGAGGCGTCGTCGGGGCGGGTCGCCGAGGAGACTCCGTCGCAGACGATCGCCACGGAGGCGGGCGAGCCGTCCGGCAGCGCGGTACTGCCGATGGCGAACGCGTCCTCGTTGCGGTGGTGGCGCAGGCCGCGGTCGCTGACCGCGGCCACCGGGCCGGACTCCTGCTCCATGTGGTCCCGTTCGCGCGGCTGGGCGTGGCCGCAGTTCTCGCAGTAGCCGTCGTCGTCCACGCGGCCGGCCCGGCAGGCCACGCAGACCTTGCCGCCGGAGCCCGCGGCCTGGGCCGCCGGGTCGGCGGACACCCGTGGGTCCGGTGCCTGGAGGAGGTACTCGTCGGGCTGCTGTGCTTGGTAGGTCTCGGAGTGTGCCGGATATCCCTCGGGCTGTGGGGCGTAGCCGGGCGGCACGGGGTGTCCCCGGCCTGGGGCGGATGGTCGAAGCGGACCCCCGCTGCCGGGGCCGGCGGGGCGCTGGGGGGCGGGGGGGTGTCCGGGGGCAGGACGGAGCCGCCCGAGTCCGTGCCCGGGAGGTCCGTCGGCAGATGCGCCGCTTGCGATCCGCCCGCGCCGTCCGGCCCGGGGACGGGCCAGGCCGCGCCCGCGGGTGGCACCGAGGGCGGCTCGGGATACGCACCGGCTGCCGGAGCGCCCTGCGCGGGCACCGAGCCGTTCATGGTGATGGTCGGGTTGTCCTCCGGCCGTGCCGGCACGGCGGACAGGTCGTATCCGCACGCGCCGCAGAAACGGTCACCCGATTCGAGGGGTTCCTCGCAACTCGGGCAGGCGGACAACTGGGGCATCTGCGACATCAACTACACCCACGTCCGGGGGCGGTAACGATTGGCACGTTCCACCAGGTCGATCCTCTCCTCGCCGCCCCGCGCCAGCCGGGCCAGCGTGCGGTACGAGCGTTCCAGGCCGAAACGCAGGCCACGCTCGTCCAGGCCGCTGCCGAGCAGCGTCCGTCCCCCGGCGGCCGGAGGGGCGGAACCCTGGCCCCCGGAGAGTACCCAGTCCAGCGCGCAGCCGAGGACTTCGGCCGACAACTGCTCGCGGCGCGCCGGGTCCAGACCGTACGCCTCCAGCGCCTCGACCTGCGCCGCGGCGGCCGTGAGGTCCTCCAGAAACACGTCCGAGGCGGTCGCCGTGCGCTGCCGCAGCCGCGCCCGGACGGCGGCCACGCGCGCTGCCGTGTAGTGGATGGAGGACTCCGGGACCGACTCCAGCGTCCGTACCGCGCTGCGCCGGTCCCCGGTCGCCAGCTGTACGCGGGCCAGTCCGAACGCGGCGCTCACATAGCTCGGGTCGGTCGACCACACCAGCCGGTAGTACTCGGCGGCGTTGTCGAGCTGGCCCAGCACCTCCGCGCACAGGCCCAGCGCCAGCTTGGGCGCGATCTCGCCCGGGAAGGCGTCGTAGATCGCGTCGAAGGCGAGCGCGGCGCCCTCGTCGTCGCCCGTCACCAGCGCGGCCACGCCCCGGTACCAGACCACCCGCCAGTCGTCGGGCCGCTCACCCTCCAGCGTGACCAGCGCCTCCAGCGCGGCGGCCGGATCGCCGGTCTCCAGCCAGGCCCGGATCTGCCGCAGCCGCGTCTCGATCGACGGGGCCGGAGCCACCGCGAGGGCGCCGAGCAGCTCGGCCGGGGCGGAGGTCATCAGGCCCGCCAGGAAACCGGCGTTGGGGTCGGACGGGTCGACGCGGGGGACGGGGAGGGCGAGGGCGGCGGCGGGGGTGTCGACGGGTTTGACGAGGTTGTGGGGGGTGGGGAGGCCCTGTGCGCCGCCGGGGCCCGGCCCTGTCGCGGCTCCTCCGGGCCCGGCAGCGAGCTGGGCCGCGTGGGGTTGAGAGGGGACAGCGGGCAGCGCCGCTGCCGTCGCGGAGTGGCGCCGTTTCCGCACCACCCTCGCCCCGAGCCGCGACACCTCACCGTCCAGCCTCGGGAACAACTCCGTGTCCGTGACCCGCAGCTCCGGCCCGAACAGTGTGGACAGGGCGGGCCGGGCGCGGCCCGTCTGGAGGGAGACGACCTCCCGCAGGACACCGGTCAGCTGCTCGGTCATCTCCTGCGCGGAGGCGAACCGGCGGGCCGGGTCGGGGTCCGTGGCGCGGACCAGGAGCCGGTAGAACGACTCGTACTGCCGGAAGACCTCGATGTTGTCCGGGTCGGGCAGGGAGTCCACGTAGACGTTCGTGTAGCCCTGGAAGTCGAAGGTCAGCACGGCGAGGGTGCGGGCGACGGTGTAGAGGTCGCTCGCCACCGAGGGGCCGGCCTCGGCGACCTCCGGCGCCTGGTACCCGACCGTGCCGTAGATGGCCGACTCCTCGTCGTCCATCCTGCGCACCGCGCCCATGTCGATCAGCTTGAGCTGGTCCTCGGTCTGGATCGCGTTGTCGACCTTGAAGTCGCAGTACAGCAGGTTGCGGCTGTGCAGATGGCCGAGCGCCTCCAGGGCCTCCAGGCCGTAGGCGCAGGCCTGTTCCACCGGCAGCGGGTCGCGCCTGCCCTGCGGGGTACGGCGGGCGTTGGCGATCTCCTTCAGCGACTTGCCGCCGACGTACTCCATGACGATGTAGCCGTCCAGGGAGCCCGTGCGCTGGTCCAGGTGCTCGACGAAGTTGTAGATCCGCACGATGTTGGCGTGCTCGATCTCCGCCAGGAAGCGCCGCTCGGAGATCGCCGCGGCCATCGCGTCCTGGTCGCCGGTGTCCAGCAGGCCCTTGAGGACCACCCAGCGGTCGGATACCGCCCGGTCGACGGCCAGGTAGATCCAGCCCAGGCCGCCGTGCGCGAGGCAGCCCACCACCTCGTACTGGCCGTGCACGACGTCCCCGGCCTTCAGCTTCGGCACGAACGAGTACGGATGGCCGCACTTGGTGCAGAAGCCCTCCGTGCGCCCCGGTCGGTCACCACGCGCACGGCCCACCTGGGCGCCGCAGTCGGAGCGCGAGCAGAACCGCTTCCGCTCGGGCACCTCGGGGTTGTCCAGGACCATTTCGCGCGGGTCGGGCCGCGGGATCGGCGGGACCTGGACCAGCCCGGCGCCCAGCCGGCCCCGGGACGAGGAACCGGCGGCGGAGCCGGAGCTGCGCACCGACACCGAGCGGCCCGTCGCCTTGCCCGACAGGGAGCGCGAGAGGCGTCCCGACACCGAGCGGCGGGACTTCGACGACTGGGACGACGTACGGGAAGTGCGGCTGCTGGAGCGGGAGCTGCCGCTGCCCCGCGAGCCGCCCTTGCCGCCGGCGGTGATGCCGGTGGGGGATGACCCGACCATGCCGTTCGGTGCGACGACCGGGGCGAGGCCGCAGGTGTCGCAGTACAGTTCACCGCCGCCCACGTCCTCGTAGGTGCCGCCGCAGGCGGGGCGCTGGCAGGTGCGTCGCGGCTCGCCCCGTGTCTCGTCCGGTGATGGGCTCGGTGGTTCGTTCGGTGCCTGAGTCACGGACTCCCCCTTGTCGCTCATGCGCCCGGCCCCCTCCGGTCGTCCTCCGGCACGCCCTGGTCCGGCACCCGGGGGCCGCCGAGCAGTTCGGCGGCAGCCTGCTGGTAGCGCAGCACGGCCTGTTCGGCGGCGCGCAGGTCGCAGGGGGCGCTCCACAGCATGCGGCGGGCCTTCTCGTACCGCTCGATCAGCAGCGTGTCCTCGGCGAAGCCGTGCCGGGCGACCTTCGCCTTGTACGCGTCGAGACGGCCGCGCAGCTCGGCCCGGACCGCCAGGGGCGCGGTGACCGCCGTCAACGACTCGCGGGCGCGCAGCAGTTCGTCCTCCGCCTTCTGCTCCAGCGACTCCAGGAGCGGGGACAGGCGATGCCACTGCGCCTGCCTGCGGTACTCCGCGGCCGCCGCCAGCTGCTCCTGCAGCGCGGTCGGCGGTCCGCTGACGACCGGCACCTCCGTCGCCGCGATCTTCGCGAGGACCTCGCCGCGGGCGGTGCGCGCCTCGGCGAGCGTACGGTCCGCGCGGCTGAGGACGTCACGCAGTTTGACGATCCGCTTCTCGGCGTCCTGTCGTACCGTCAGGACCGCGTCGATCTCCCGGCGTACGTCCTCCAGGGCGCGCGCCTCCCGGTCGTACACCGTGGTGTCCGGCCTGCCGCCGCCCGGAGCCGAACTGCCCTCCGCGGCCTGCCAGAACGCCAGCGGGTCGGAGATCACCTGCTCGCGCAGCTTCGTGAGTGTGCGGGTGATGCGCTCCAGGTCGTCACCCGCCGGGTGCTCGCCGGGGCGCACCCCGACCGAGTGCGCGAGCCGGCGGGTGCGCTGGAGTTCGGCCGCCAGCAGATCGATCCGGGCGGGCAGCGCCGACCAGACCGCGTCGGCCGCGACGACCATGTCCAGGCTCGTCGCGTACAGCTCGTTCATCCGGTCGACGAGGGTGGCGAGCGAGTAGCGCTCGCTGAGTTTGTTCCCCGTGCCGTGCAGGGTCGGGGCGTTGGCCGTCGCGGTGGCGCTGCCCGCGACGGTGACCGACTCGCCGTTCAGCAGCTCCGTCAGCTCCACCAGGTCCTCGCGGCTGGACCAGCGGCGGCGGGCGCGGATCTCCCGGGCGGTGCGCAAGGCGTCCGTGTACGCGTCGAAGTACGTCCACAGCAGCGTGATCGAGGCCTCCGCGGACGTCCAGCGCTCCTGGGTGACGCCGGTGAGCTCGGCGCCCTCCAGGAGTCTGCGGCCCGCGTGGTCCTGGAGGGCGAGGAGCGAGGTCTCGATCGCCTCGTGCTCCGCGCCGAGCCGCGCCAGCGCACGGTCCACCTCGTCCCGGTCCATCACCGGCCCGGTGGATCCCGTGACGCCCATCGATCACCTCTCGCTGCGGTTGTGCCGGTTGGGGGGTCGGTGCGGTTGTCAGGTCGTGCGGAGGTACTGCGGTGCCGGTGGTTCCGACTTCTCCGAATCCTTGCCCAGTGTCGCCGACAGCCATTTGTCGTACGACGCCTGCCAGCCGTTCGCGGTGTCCTTGCGGTAGTCCACCAGGATCTGGTTGACCCGGCGTACCAGATCGTCGGCTTCCTTCTTCATCGCCACGCCGTAGTACTCGGCAGTGAAGGCGTCACCCTTGAGCTGGACCGTCGGATCCTGTGCCGCCTGGCTCGCGGCGAGCGCGCCGTCGGTGACCACCGCGTCGGCCTCGCCGAGCTGGAGCCTGACCAGGCAGTCGAGTTGGTTCGGCACCGTCGTGGAGATGTCGGTGGTGGCGGGGAGTTTGCCGTCCTTCTTGTCCGCTTCCAGCGTGGAGTACGCCGTGGAGCCCGCCGCCGTGCAGATCCTCTTGTCGGCGAGCGTGTCGTCGTAGCCCTTGATCGGCGAGGATTTGGGGGCCAGGACCTGCTGTCCCGTCTTGAAGTAGGGCGCGGAGAAGGCGACGTCCTCGATGCGTTCGCAGTTGATCGTCATCGTGCGGACGACCATGTCCACGCGGCCGTCCTGGATCGCCGGGATGCGTTGGTTGGTGGGGATCGCCTTGAACTGGACCGCGTCCGGGTCGCCGAGTATGTCCTCGGCGATGCGGTGGACCAGGTCGATGTCGAAGCCCTCGAGCTCCGCCGTCTTGCCGCTGTTGGGGTTGCGGTAGCCCCAGCGGTAACTGTTCTGGTCGACGCCGACGATCAGTTTGCGCTTCTCGCCTTCGCGGTTCCTGATCGCCTGGATGGTGTCGCCGTCGGCGGAGGAGGGCGACAGGGTCTGCTTCTCGGGGGCCTCGCAGTCCTCTTCGGCCTTCTCGGCCTTGACCCGGGCCGACTGGGCGACGGCCTGGTCGTCCACGGTGCCCGGTCCGGACAGCGGGACGCACAGTGCGAAGACGGCCACCAGGGCGCAGACGACCGCCATCGCGGCCACCCCGCCCCAGCCCTTCAGACTGGCCCGCAGACGTCGTGCTCGCATGGTCGCGCCCCCTTTCACCCGTGTCCCGTTCATCGGTACTCCGACAGCCTGCGCCCGATGCCCAGCACCGCGCCGGCGGCGCCGAGCACCGCGAGGACGGCCGCGCCTGCCGCCAGGCCCGTCAGGGCGTCCCGGCCGTCATCGGCCGCGCGCTTGAACTCGGTTTCCTCGTGTGCCAGTGCGGTGCGCAGGTTCTCGTCGACGCTGTCGAAGCACTCACCGGTCGCGTTCTCGGTACCGATGACCATGTCCAGCGCCTGCTGGTAGTTGCCCTTCTCGTCCTGCTCGCGGGCCGCGGTGTGGCGCTTCTTCCACTCCGTCATGTTGCCGACGGCGGCGGTGACGGGGCTTTCGCCCGAGGCGTCGTCGGCGAGCTTGCCGGCGGCCGCCAGATGTTTGCCCAGCGCGGTCATGTCCGTGCGGAAGTCGTAGTCGTAGGCGTCGTAGGTCTCTTCGCCGACCTTCTTCGTCTCGGCGCCGCGGGCCACGAGGGTGAGGTTCTCGTTGCCCCGTGCCTTGAGGGAGGCGATACGGGCGTCGTGCAACACGTTCAGGGAGCGGACGCCGTGGTCGTAGGAGTCGTTCAGGCCCGCGCGGGCGATGCTGTGGCCGACGACCAGCCAGAGGAGGACCACGGTCGCGGCGGCCGTGGCGGCGACCAGGCCGTGGTTCAGGACGCGGTTCGTGCGCTGGTAGTTGCGGTGCTGGGCCCAGGCGAGCGCGGCCAGGGCGGCGATGCCGAGGCCGATGGCGGCCCAGGGGTAGGGCGTGGCGTCCGCGTAGTCGGCGCGCAGGCGCTGGTTCTCCTTCTTGTACAGGTCCTCCGCCGCCGGGAGCATCTGCTGCTGCATTTTCTCGTTGGCGTAGCGGAGATAGGCGCCGCCGACCGGGAAGCCCTGGCGGTTGTAGGTGCGGGCGCGTTCGACCAGGCCCTTGTACTCCGGGAGGAGTCTGTTGAGCTTGGCGATGGTCGCCGCGGACGGGGAGGTGGGGTCCGAGTTGGCGGCGGCTTTGACGAGTTTCTCCGCGGCCGTGCGGATGTCCTTCTCGTAGCGGTCGCGGGAGGCGGCCGTCTCCTGGCCGCCGGCGAGGAATCCGCTGGAGGCGGCGGTGTTGGCGTCCGCGAGGGAGCGGTAGATGTCGGCCGCGTCCGAACTGAGGGGCTGACTGCTGGTGAGGACGTCGTCGGCGGCGGCGGCGCGGTCGGTCATCTGCCAGGCGGTGACGGCGCCGAAGGCGACGACGAGGAGCGCCAGGAACGCGCCGATGATCCGGAGGCGGCCGGGCTCCGTGACGGCGGCGGCACGGAGTTGGTCCAGTCCCTCGGCGAAGGCGGTACGGCGGGGCTGAGGTCCCGTAGGACCAGGAGGCGCCTGGGCCGGTGGTACCGGTTGGGCCGGTACTGCCGGGAGGGTGGGCAGGCCCGGGCCCGTTGGTGGTGTGCCGCTCGTCGGCAGGTGTGTCACTGTGACCTCCCCCATGGTCATCCGTCGCCGCAAGTATCCCTTCCGGCTCTGACATCCGCACCGGCCTTGCCCCGATCTTGATCTGATCGCAGCGCGAGGCACCACCTCTTGCCCGGAAACACGTCGGGGGAATCGGTTCGGTTCCCGTCGGGAATGCGCACGGCTACTCCACGTAGCGGCGAAACCCTTGCGCCAGCGCCTTGAAGCCGCACGCTTCGTAGAAGCTGTGCACGTACGCGTCGTCCGCTGCCAGCAACTGCACCTTGTAGCAGCCGGCCGACTTCCCCAGCCGCACGGCCGCTTCCATCAGTCGACGCCCGATGCCCCGCCGCTGGAAGCAGCCGGCCACCACCACGTTCTCCACGAAGAGGACGGCCCGGCCGCCACGGGTGAGATTCGGCATCACGATGCAGTCCGCCGTCCCGGCCACCGTGCCGTCGGCCTCGGCGACCAGGACGGTCCGCCCCTGCTGCCCGGATATGGCCGCCCAGACGGCATCCGCGGCCGCTTGGGACAACGGCGCGTCGTCCGGGTTCAGTTCGCTGTAGAGACCCAGCAGCGCTGTCAGATCGGCCTCGCCCGCCGCCCGCACCCTGATCTTCACGGGCTGAGCGTAGAGCGAGGCCTGCCTCGGGGAGACCTCGGGACGGTCACTCCCCCGTCGGTGCCTCCCGGCGGCGGAGCACGATCAGGGTTCCCCCGCCGATCAGGACCAGGGTGATGGCGATGCCGGCGATGAGGGGGGTGACCCCGGAGCTGCCGGTCTCGGCGAGGTTGGTGTCGGTGGCCGTGCCGCCCACCGGGGCCGGGCTCGGCTCGCTGAGCGTCTGTGTGGCCGTGCCCGTCTCGCTGCCCTGGATCCGGCAGTCCAGCATCCCGGTGAAGCGCTGGGTGAAGCCGCCCGGGCCGCGGATCGTGAAGTCGTACGCCTGGTCCTCCTGGAGCGGCACCGTCACCGTTCGGGACTCGCCCGGGGCGATGGTGTGCTCAAGGCCCGCCAGTTCGAAGGTGAACGGCTCGTCGCCCTTGTTGGACGCGATGATGTCCACGCCGCCCTCGGCGCAGTTCTTCGCCGCCGACAGCGCCGGGATCGCGCCCTCCTTCGCCCAGGTCGCCCCCGCCGTCGCCGACACCGTCGACTCGCTGGAACCGGCCAGGATCTGCGTCTGGCTCCGGCTCTCGGAGGCGAAGGCACGGCCGACCGGCACCGTGGTCGAGGCCTGCACGGTCAGTTCCGCCGTGCCGGGCGCCGCGTCCTCGGGCACCTCGAAGAACACCTGTCCGCCGTCGTACGTGGAGGTGACGGCCTTGCCCTGCTTGTCGACGATCCGGACCCCGCTCGTGGCGGCGTCCGCGGGCGGGCTCACCGTCACGCTGCCGGCGTTCGTGTGCACCGTCACCGGACCCAGCCGCTCCCCGGCCGGCCGGAGACCGCCGGCGGGTCGAGGGTGAGCGAGGCCCGGGGCTCCGGCAGGCTGCGGGCGTTCTTCTCCAGGTAGTCCGCGAGCTGCTCGGCCTGCGGGTCGAGCGCGTCGACGGCCACGTCGTCCGAGTACCGCCAGATCGCCACCTGTGTGCCTGCCGCCGCGTCCTGCTCGGTCAGCGCACCGCGGACGCCCGCCTTCCGTGCCAGCGCCGCGAGGTCGTTCACCTGCGGGTAGGAGTTCTGGAGGATCCAGCGGATCCGCCCGGCGTCCTTGTTGGCGCCCAGGGACGTGCCGCTCCAGGGCGTCTCGTGGTACTTGGCGTCCCGCTGCGTCGGGTTGTGCAGGTCGACGCAGTACGTCTGGAGCATGCCGCCGCCCTCGACGGACATCTCGAACAGGCCCGCCGACACCTGCTGGTCCCCGGTGTCGCCATGTATCACCGCGGTGCCGTACGTCTTGAGCCCGGCTGTCGTCGCGGTCGCTCCGCCCTGACTCCGCGTCGTCTCCTCGGCGGCCGCCTGGCCGACGCCGGCCAGCACGCCCGCGGCGACAAGCCCGGACACGAGCGTCGCGGCACCGAGGCGGGCGGCCCCTCGCCTGCGTACGAACACCGCGGAGAACGAAGCAAACACCAAATTCCCTTTCGAGCAGGACCCGTTGACGTGGGGGGTACGGTCCCACCTGCAGAATCGGAAGCCTCGCAGGCCACAAGAGCCTCGAGAACCATGCCCGGCATCCTAGGTATGCGGCGGACGCCTCTCGCCGGTGGGACGGTCGGACGAGTGATCCGACTCGGAATCGTTATCGCCAAGACCCCTTGTGAGCAGGGCTTATCGACAAGTCCACCCCCGATTTTCGGTGCGTACTCGCCGATAAGCCGCAGTCCGGGCAGACAAGCGGGTGATTGATGTCATGTCAACATGACGGATTCCGGGGGTTGTTGAGAATGAGCGCCCGTGGGATTCGGCGAACCGGCCAGGGGTGTCCCCCAGTTGGGTTCGGGCTGCGTCGGCGCGGACACCGTTTCCGGCTTGCCTGCGCGGCGGAACGCCGAGGTGCCCCAGGCCAGGTCGTGTCCGATCGCGACCGCGTCGATGTCCGTCGAGGTCCAGCTCTGGCCCTCACGCACGTCGGTCCGGACCTTCAGCCTGCCCTGTACGATCACGGGCTCGCCCACCGTCAGCGACGCCGCCGTGTTCGTGGCGAGCTGGCGGTTCGCCCACACCGTGAAGAAGTTGGTGTGCCCGTCCGTCCACATGTTCTTCTCGCGGTCCCAGTAGCGGGCGGTCGCCGCCAGCCGGAACCTCGCCGACGGGCCGGACGCCATCTCCCGGTACACCGGCTGCGTCGCCACCCTGCCGACCGCGCAGACCATGGTCTCGTTCATCGCGAACCCCTCCCTCGCCCGGACTGCGACGCCGGGCCTACATGCGTACGAGCCCGTCCCGTACGGCTGTGTCTGTCAGACTGCCGCCGCCGGGCCGAGCCCGCTGAGCACTGTGGATCACCGTCCGCCTGTGGATAACGCCGCCCCCCGGACGGGTGATCCCAAGCGGTGAGGGATGCCGAGCGGCGAGTGATGCAAGGGGGCGGGTCACGCCGAGTCGGGGTGACGCCGAGTGACATCTGCGGCCCGTCACAACCGCCACGCCCCGGAGTCACCGTCCCGGCCAAGGCGTCACCACCCCCGCACAGGCGCCGCCCCCTACGCAGGCGTCACTTCCCCGCGCCCACCACCCTCCCGTACTGCTCCCGAACCTCCCGATACCGCAGCAGCTCCGCCGCCACCGGATCCAGCACCCGGGCCCTCCCGCACCCGGCCGCAGCCTCCCGCAACCGGCGTTCCGCCTCCAGGCCGTAGCGCCGGGCCGGCCCCGTGCCGCCATCCGGCAGCTCCACTCGATGAGCGGGCCGCCGACGATGCCGATCACCATCAGCAGCACCGGCACGCCCAGGTTCGGCGACATGACCCCGACGATCTGGCCCAGCAGCCACAGACCGCCCAGGAACTGGAGGATCGTCATGGACGCCTGGGACAGCACGGCCATCGGCCACCACCCCGGTCGCGGCGGCCGCCCCGTCGGCACTCCCGCGCGCACGCTCAGCTCGTCCAGCGCCTCGGGCAGCCCCTGGGAGCCGCGAGCGGCCGCCTCGCGCACCGCCTGCGCCCAGGGCGAGGGCAGGCCGACCGAGGCCCGGTCGGCCACCGTCCGTACCGCCTGTTCGACCCGCTGCCGGGCGGTGGCCTCCTCGTCGGCCTGCGTGCGCGAGGGGAGCCGCCCCGCGGTGGGCTCGCCGCGGTCCTGGTACCAGCGCCACAACCGCAGCCAGGGCGTACCGCAGGCGCGGTTGGCGTTGCGCAGCCACGCACGTTCGGCGGCCTCGCCCGCCGCCGCGGCGCCCACCGCGTCCGCGAGCCGGTCCGCGAACTCCTCCCGGGCCTGTTCGCTGAGCCCGGTCCGGCGCTGCGTGGCGTAGACGGGCCACAGCCGGGCCGCCGCGATGTCCACGTCGGCCGAGATACGGCGGGCCGGCGCCGTGCGCTCCGCGACGAACTGGCCAAGCGCCTCGCGCAGTTCCCCGACGCCGTCCCCGGTGAGCGCGGACAGCGCGAGCACGGTCGCCCCCGGTTCGCCGTACTCCCCGAGGGCGATGCCGTCCTCGTCGAGGAGCCGCCGCAGGTCGTCGAGGACCTGCTCGGCGGCCTCTCCGGGCAGCCGGTCGATCTGGTTGAGGACGACGAACATGACCTCCGCGTGGGCCGCCATCGGCCGCAGATAGCGCTCATGGAGGATGGCATCGGCGTACTTCTCGGGGTCGACGACCCAGACGACCGCGTCGACGAGCGCCAGGATGCGGTCCACGTGCTCGCGGTGCTGTACGGCCGCGGAGTCGTGGTCGGGCAGGTCGATGAGGACGAGTCCGCGCAGCTGGGACTCGCCGTCCCCGGTCGGCAGCGGACGCCGGCGCAGCCGTGGCGGGATGCCGAGCCGTTCGATGAGGCTCGCGGCCCCGTCGCTCCAACTGCACGCGATGGGCGCCGCGGTGGTGGGGCGGCGTACTCCCGTCTCCGAGATGGCCACCCCGGCGAGCGCGTTGAACAACTGAGACTTGCCGCTGCCCGTGGCGCCCGCGATGGCGACGACGGTGTGCTGCCCGGAGAGCCTGCGCCGGGCGGAGGCCTCGTCGAGCACCCGGCCCGCCTCCGCCAGCGTCCGGCTGTCGAGCCGGGTGCGGGAGAGCCCCACCAGTTCGCGCAGGGCCTCCAGCCGGGAGCGCAGCGGCCCGTCGTAGACGAGCGGGGACACCGTCGGCGGGGCGGCGGTACGGCTGTCCAACACGGCGTACTGGTTTCCTGCGGTGGCCTCGTCGACCCGCCGTGCGATGAGCCCGTCGTCCCAGGCACCCGGGGAGTCCGTACGGGAGGAGGCGTCGCCGTCCGGCACGCGCGCGCGGGTGTCGTCCGTGCGCTCGCCCTGGGAGGCGCTCTCGGGGGGCTTCGCCGGTGGGTTCTCGGCGGCTCCCGCATTGTCCGCGTCGTCCGGCTGGTCGGGGCGCTCGGCGTGGTCCTGGTCAGTGACGGCGGTCACCGGTCACCTCTCCTTCTGAAGTACGGACAGGGCGGCGATGAGTTCGGCCTGGGGCTCCGGGTGGACGTCGAGGGCGTCGAGCGGGGCGAGCCGGCGCTCGCGTTCGGTGTGCAGGATTCGGTGGACGTGCTCGGTGAGCAGCCGTCCGGCCCGGTCGCGCAGCCGCAGCGCGCCGTGGGCGCCGATCCGCTCGGCGAGCCCTTCCCCGGCCATCCGTCCCCGGCGGCCGCCCAGCAGGGAGGCGGCGACCAGGGCGGCGACCAGCTCGGGGTCGGGCGCGAGGTTCCGGTCTAGCTCGCGCACCTCGTCCTCGGCGTACTCCTCGAGCTCCCGCCGCCACCGCCGTAGGGCGAGACCGATCCGGTGCTCGGCGCTCTCCGCGGCGGGTTCGCGGTCGGCGAGCCCGGGTGCGGCCGCCGCGGGTTCGCGCCGCCAGGCGTCGTCGATGCGCTCGTCGGCGGCGGTGACGGCGCACAGCAGCAGCGTGCTCAGGCTCTCCACGAGCGCGTCGAGGAGTTCGCCGGCGGTGCAGTCCAGGGGGAAGGCGCGCCACCGCTTGAGGGCGTCCCCGGCGAGCACCGCCCCGGCCTGCAAACGGCCCCGCACGCGCGCGTGCTCGCTGTCGTACGCCCCGTCGACCGCGGCGGTGAGCCGCAGTGCGGCGGCGTACTGTGCGGCGGCGGCACCGGCCAGCTCGGGCATCCGCGACTTGAGGGAGTCGAGGACGCCGTGCGCGGTGCGCGCCATGACCTGCTGCCGGGCCGCCGGATTCTGGACCTGGTGGACCAGCCAGGTGCGCAGCTGGGCCACGGCACTGGCCGGCAGGAGCCCGCCGCCCCAGGCCGACTCGGGCAGTTCGGGCACGGTGAACCTCGGCACCTCGCCGAGTCCGGCCTTGGTGAGCAGGGCCCCGTACTGCCGCGACACCTCGGCGACCACCTGGTGGGGCACCCGGTCCAGGACGGTGACGAGGGTGACGTCGTACTCCTTGGCGGTGCGCAGCATGTGCCAGGGCACGGCGTCGGCGTAGCGGGCGGCCGTGGTGACCATGATCCAGATGTCGGCCGCGCAGATGAGCTCGGCGGCCAGGACGCGGTTGTCGGAGACCAGCGAGTCGATGTCGGGGGCGTCGAGGAGGGCGAGGCCGGGCGGCAGCGTCTCGGTGGTCTCGACGCGCAGCACGCGCGCGGGGTTCTCGCCCGGGAGCAGCAGATCGTCCGTGGGGTCCTGCTGGGGCACCCACACACGGGTGAGATCGGGCAGCACCCGCATTCCGCTGAACCAGTGATGGTCCTCCGGATGGCAGACCAGCACGGGAGTCCGTGTCGTCGGCCGCAGCACCCCGGCCTCGCTGACCCGCCGTCCCACGAGGGAGTTCACCAGCGTGGACTTCCCGGCTCCGGTGGAACCCCCCACGACGGCCAGAAGTGGCGCTTCGGGGTCTCTCAACCGGGGCACCAAGTAGTCGTCGAGCTGGGCGAGCAGTTCGTCGCGACTGGCACGCGCGCGTGGGGCCCCCGCCAGGGGCAGCGGGAAGCGTGCGGCGGCGACACGGTCGCGCAGGGCGGAGAGTGCGTTGAGCAGCTGAGGCCGTACGTCCAAGGTCACCACATGCGAAGAATGCCCAATTTTAGGGGAATTCTGAAGCATATGAGCATGTCTGCGCGCCGACAGAACACAAGGGACGGAAGGGACTACTGGGACACGGGCAAACTCCAGGCATAACGAGTGCACAACACCCGGTGCCTCTGACGCCAAAAGCGGTGCACGATTCGTACCTGCCTGCGATTATCAGGACCGCTTCACCGAACCTCCACATCGAGGCACGGAGGCGAAGCAACAGGGACAAGGACGCGGGAGCCCTATCCTTGTCCCCGGCAACGTCACGATCGGCCCACACCAGGGCACCACGACAGAGGCCACCACACCGGCCCCCGTAGCTCAGTGGATAGAGCAGGCGCCTTCTAAGCGCTTGGCCGCAGGTTCGAGTCCTGCCGGGGGCGCAAGTCTCCGCCCTCCCGTTTGGGAGGGCTTTTTGCTGGTCAGGGCGGATGCCAGCCGACACGACGAAGCCCCGGAGGCCCTCTCAGTGATCAAGGGCGGGCTCCGGGGCTGTCCGGCTGTCACCGGGTTTTTGCGGGTGGCCGTGTCGAATACGTGTCGAAGTTCTCGGCCAACGGATCAGCCGGCGCCGGACACCTCCAGGCCGTCACTTGCCCGGTCAGAGACCATCCACCCTCCTGTATGGGGTGGACGGTGGGCTGGCAACATCTGCGCCATGGACCAAGCTTTGAAGACCTTGGAGCACGAGTTCCGTTCCGAGCCCGGAAGCTTCCTGCTGGGACTGCGAGGCGACTTGGTCTGGGATCGAGACGCCTTCTCCCGGTTGGAGAAAGCCATGCGCACTGTCTGTGAACGCTGGCAGGAAGCCGAGGAGCTTCCCCGATGGCTGGCTGAGGGCTACTACCACGTGGCCACGGACGTTCCCTCATGGACGGCGCACCCCAACTTTCCTCGCCCGGAACCGGCGGACTACTACACCGCATGCATCGAACGGCTTACGGATCTGGCGGACTGGTTCTTCCGAGGGTGGCACGCCTACATGGAGCCGCATACCTGGTCGGATCTTTAGGAAGATAGACCGCCTCTGCCCGTCGGCTGACGGTAGCGAGCCCGGACGGTGGCGCACACCGACATCCCCTCCGGCCGTCCCACCGACCGGCAACGACCCCAGAAGCACACTTCAGCCCCGGAGCCCCTCTCGATAATCAAGGGCGGACTCCGGGGCTGTCCGGCTGTCACCGGGGTTCGAACTCGGCCGACCTAATGGATAGGGCCGGAAGCCATGAGTGGATCACTGCATAGAACGGCGTGCGGTCAAAGACGATGCCTCCGGCGGGGGATCGGCCGGCACCGGGATGGAGGGGGCGCCGTCGCCGACTGCGAGTCCGTTGTGGCGTGCGCGGGAGGCTCCCATCCCGTACGCCATCGACCCAGGCAGAGCCGAGCAGACGCGGCCCATGGCGTACGGGATGGGAGCTGGGGAGAGTGGTGGGTTGCTGAAGCGGGTAGCGCGGTGCACCGCGACGAAGCCGCCAACGGCATCTAGAACCATCTAGGGGTAACTAGGGCCCGTCTTCAAGGCGACCATGGCCGGGCAGAGTCGGTCGCAATGTGCCGCCGAATCACTCGCCCGCACCCCCACCCGGGCAGTCAACCTCCCTGATGGGGTTACGCACGCCGTCGCGGAACGCGCCGAGCCCGGCATCGAAGTCGACCGCTGAGCCGACGAACAACGTCGACTCGTCGGGTGCCACGTAGATTTTGCCGCCGCCGCGCACGGCGTGGACGAGGCAGATACCCAGTCCGTCCGGCAATTCCACGATGTTCACGACCGGATCGGTCGTGAACTCCGCGAGCAGGCTGAGCCCCACCGCGACGAGCCGATCGGTACCGCCGGTGACTGCGGCCGCGCCGTCGGCGGCCGCAGCCGACAAGGGCCGGGGCACCTCGGCACTTGCCGGCTCGGTCAATTCGATCAGGTAGCCCGCACGGGCGGCCGCCTCAAGGAAAGCATCGAGGTCGGATGACTCGCGCAAAAGCGCACCGAGCTCCCCCTCGGTTTCAGCCAGCTGGAAGCTGGCGGTCGCGAACGAATGCGTCACCGGGGAGTTTCCCGCAGGGAGCGGCGGAACGGAGGTGCTGACCAGGAGCCCCGGCTCACCGCGAATCTCCAGCGCCACCCGCCCGCCCCGCAGCAGCCGGTAGCTGCGCGTTACCTCGGACGCGCCGCTCACGGCCCGCCCTCCGCTCCGCTGACCTGCTCGAGGCATGCGAGCATCATCAGATCGTCCTTGCAGTACGCCGTCGCGGAACCCTTCTGGGTCATCACGAGGTGCCGCCATGGCCCTGGAGGCTGTCCCGGTCGGGCACGGGGACACCGGCCAAAGTGAAGGGGTCGAGGAGAGCGCGGTACTGAGCTTCGGTCAGTTTCATGCGCTTGTGCACCGCCCGTGCGGCAATGACGCAAGCAGACTTGCTGTCCGAGTGAAGGCTTGCGCGGATTTGCTCCAGCTCGACGGCACGGGGGAGCAACGCCGATCTGACGGCGTGGTCGATCCAGGAGTGCTCCGAGGCGGACACTCGCGCCACCCGGCTGCCCTCGCGGCCGCCCCGGGGCCACCGCTCCATGAAAGCCTCGTACAGCGCCGCGAGTGCGGCAGCCGGTAGGGCCGTGGCGGACGAGACGAAGCGGGCGGTCGTGGGATCCACGGGTATACCTCCTGAGTCGTGTGAACGCGGCCAGGGTACGGTCTGGGTCGGACAGCGTCCCGGCGGGCGAAGCGAGCGAGGAGGGGGATCGGGATAGCGGAGCAGTACCACGTGAGCGGACCTTTGAGAGCAGCCCCTTGGCGACGTACGACACCCTCGCGGCATCCCGACCCGATATGAGAAGACCGCCACCTCCTACGCGGCGGCGGCACGCTCGCGTCATTCCTGCTCTGGGGCAAGATCCGTTTGCATCACCGTTCACGGGTTCCCTTGGTAGTTCCTCTGCACAGCTGTCAAGGGGAGCCCTGGCACCTGACAACCAGCGGCTGACACCAACAGACGCGGACGAGGGCGGTCAGACGCGGCTCCCAGCGGAAGCGCATCCGAGGCCGAGAGCTCGTTAGCTGGTGTCGTCAGCTCACCGTGATCGACCTGATAAGGATGAGGACAGCCCTCACCCTGTGGCTTGGCCGGGCCGCTGAAAGCTCCGCCGATCGTGTGGGTATGCCGATCCGGCAGTAGCGAGGTCAGATTCCTCATGGCCGTGTTCTGGGGACCGATGCGTGCAATCATGCTGATTTCCAGGCGTGTTGCGCGATGTGGATGGGGGCGCATGGCGGCGCTGCAGTGGGTGGTGGCGGTAGTGGCCTCGGCGGCGGCGTTCTTCGCCGTCGCGGTTCCTTGGGCCGTGCTGTCCACGGGTGGAGATGCCCCGTGGGATGAAGTTTCCCCGTGATGTTGGACACTCGATGCTTACGCCGCGAGAAATGAGGAGCCTGGCGGGGCCGATCCCCAGGGGAGCGTCACCGACTCCGCCTCTTGAGCGGGTCCCCCAGGACCGCGGTGTCTCAACCCCCCCGGCCCTGCCCCCGAGGCCGTTAGCGGTTGATCACCGAACCGTCGTACACGTGGTCCGGGGTGGCGACGGACGTGACCGCCCGCGCGAGCAGCGTGGACGGCTCCTGCCCCTCGGCCACGACATCCGTGTTGATCATGATGACCAGGGTGGCCCGCCGCGGTGGCAGATACACCGTCACGGTCTCGTAGCCCGGGATCGAGCCGTTGTGCCCGATCCACCCGTTGGTCTCGAAGATGCCGAGTCCGTACGTCGTACCGGGGTAGCCCGTCGGCAGCGTCCTGAGCCGCTGCGCCTGGGTCTCGGGGCTGAGCAGCAGGCCCGTGGCGAGGATCGGGGCCCAGCGGCGCAGGTCGTGCAGGTTGGAGATCATCGCCCCGGCCGCCCACGCCCAGCTGGGGTTCCAGTCGGTGACGTCCTCGACCTCGCCGCTCAGCGTCTGGTCGGTGTAGCCGCGCGGATGCGGCTCGGGAAACTCGCCGCCCTTCGGGAACAGGGTGTGGTGCAGTCCGGCCGGGCGGAGCACGCGCTCGTGGAGGAAGTCGGCGAGCCGCCGTCCGCTGACCTTCTCGATCACCAGCCCCAGCAGGACGAGGTTGGTGTTGGAGTACTGGAACTCCTGCCCCGGCGCGAAGGTGTTCGCGTGCCGGAAGCCGTACGCGAGGACCTGGCGCGGGGTGAAGGAGCGCTGCGGGTGGCTCAGCAGCTCGTGGATGAAGTCGGGGTCGGCGGTGTACGGGAACAGCCCGCTACGCATCCCGGCTAGGTGCCGCAGCGTGATCCGGTGCCCATTGGGCACGCCCTTGACGTACCGGGAGATCGGGTCGTCCAGCCCGATCCGGCCGTCGTCAACGAGCATGAGCAGCGCGGTGACGGTGAAGGTCTTGGTCTCGCTGCCGATCCGGACGTACGAGTCCACCGCCATGGGCTCACCCGTCCCGGTGTCGGCCACCCCGAACGAACGGACGTAGCTGCCCCGGCCCGGCATCCACAGCCCGACGACGGCACCGGGGATGCCCGCCTGCCCCCGGGTGTCCTCGACGGTCCCGTCCAGCAGGGCGGTGAGCTCACGCCCGAGGCCGTGCGGCGGACAGTCGTCGGCGTCGTGCCGGGCGAGACCCGCGGCGTGGCCGGCAGCGGCGGGCGTGGCCACCAGGGCGATCAGCCCCGCGGCGAACATCCGGCGGGAAGGAGTACGTCGAGTACGTCGCATGGGAGGCGCCTCTTTCGGGGTGGCGGACACGAGGATCATCACCACCCGCCCCACCCCCCGGCACCCCCTCACGACCGGCCCGGATCGGAGTCCACTCGTTCGGAGGCAGCGGTGAGCCCCCTCCGCAGCGGAGGGGGCTCGACCGGGTTCTCCACTCAGTGCGCGTGCCCGCTCGGGGTCGGTGAAGTCCCCTTGCCGCATGCTGACATCAACACCCCGGACGGCGGCGACACACAGCAGCCACGTGTGGCACCGATGCACGAGGCAGATCCCACCTCGTGCACGGTTGCTGGCGGATCTCGCCGATGCCACCGGGCTGACCAGCTCCTACTCCGCCGCGCTGGGGCTGCTTCGCCCACGCGGCACTGGTCATGACTCGGGCCGGATCGCCACCGACCTCGCGGTGATGCTGGCTGATGGCGGCGAGGCGATCGTGGATCTGGTCGTGCTGCGCGACCAGGGCGAGGTGGTTCAGCCCTGTCGCCTCGACACCGACTTCCTGGCGGCTGCTGGCCGCCGTCGACGAACGCGTACTGGACCGTCTGCGGTCGGCCCGCGCTCAGGCCCGGACAACAGCCTGGCTGCAGGCATGCGAGACCGCTCCGGCATAACGGCGGCGAAAGCTGGTGGACGGGAAGTGCCCGCCCTGGTCCTGGACATCGACGCCACACTGATTCACCTGCCACTTGGAGAAGGGCCAGGCCGCACCCACCTACAAAGGCGACTTCGGTCGAGGACCGTGACCAGGCGCGCGCCCGCCTTCCCGGCCGCGGCTAGCTCGTCGTCGGCGCGGGCACTGACGGAGAGGTCGGCACTGATCACCGGTGGCAGTTGGCCAGAGCTGGTGAAGGGAGTCCACTGATCCTGAGGGGCCCGCGAATACGGGTCCCTCCAGGGCGTCAGCTAGGGCACCTCGGGATCGAGTTGAGGTTCTTTACGTAGCGGGCGGTGACCCAGCCGCGTGGGTCGCGGGCGAGTTTGTACCAGCGGTTGTTGCCGCCCACGGGTTGTCCGGTGGCCTTGCACCGGATGGCGATGGTCTGGCCGGCTCGGAGGGTGCCGACGGCCTTGGCGTCGATCCTGGGTGCCTGGCGGACCGTCAGCATGTGCTTGGAGACGACCTTGCCCTTTCCGGGCTTGTGGCCGCCGTGACCGCCCCCGCCGCCGCCGTTGTTGTCGCAGCCGCAGTCGACGATGGTGACGGTGACCGGGCCGGACGTCGACACCTCGCATTCGAGGTCACCGTTGTACCGGGCGGTGAGCGTGTGCGCGCCCAGCGCCAGATCGGTCAGGACGAGCTCGGCCCGGGCAGTGGTGGCAGTGGCGTCCTTCAGCGCACGGGTGCCACGCTCGGCCGTCCCTTCCAGGAACGTCACGGTCCCCGTCGGGGTGGCATTGGGGCAGGTGACCGTGGCGGTGAAGGTGACCGGGTTTCCGGACAGCTCCCGCACGGGCACTGCCGCGAGCACCGTCGTGGTCGGATCCGGAACCGCCGGCAAAGCATAGCTGGCGTATCCATTGCCGGTGACTCTGGCGATCTTGACGTTGCCCGGGATCTGCACCGGCCCAGGCCTGTCGCGTTGCGGGACGGTGGGGTCGCCGAGCTGGCCGTCGATGTCCGCTCCCCAGGACAGCACCTGCCCGGTAGTGGTCACGGCCAGACTGTAGCCTTGGCCTGCGGCAACGTCCCTCACCCGCGTCCCTTCGGGCAGCGCCAGCAACCTCGGACAGTCGATTTGCAACGTGGGGTGCTCCCATTTGCTGACACAGTTGTTGGGGCTGTCTTGCCCAGCTCCCACCTGGTCCGTGACATTGAAGCCCCAGCCGAACAGGCGCCCGCCGGCGTCGATCGCCAGGGTGTGCTGGGCGTTAGCGCCCGCGTCGATCTTCACGATGCGGGTCTGGGGCGGGATCAGCACGTGTACCGGCGGGTACTGGACGCCATTAGGTCCGCCAGTACCGCGGCCCGTCTGCCCCCAATCGTTTCTGCCCCAGGCGTATACCCAGCCGGTCTCGGTCAAGGCAACCGAGTGAGTATTGCCGGCGGCGACAGAGATGAAGTCGTTGAGCAGTCCCGCCCAATGCACCTGAACGGGCGTAGTGCTCTCTTTCAGGTCCACGGCCGAGGGGTCGCCCAACTGGCCGTACGTGTTGTCTCCCCAGGCCAGCACCCTGCCGTCGGACGTCACGGCCAGGCTGTGGCGGAATCCGGCATCGATCCCGGTGATCTTGGCGCCACTGGGGAGCTGCACCCACACCGGCGTGGCACTGGGCTGTTTGCTGCCGTTGCCCAGCTGGCCGTGGTCGTTGTCCCCCCAGGCCAGCACCCTGCCGTCTGAGGTCAACGCCAGGTTGTGACGGTTTCCGGCCGCGATCGCGGTGATCGTGATACCGGCGGGAAACGGTACCTCCGTCGGCAACGTGGTCGTAGGGTTGTTTCCGCCGGGCCAGCTCAACACCCTGCCGTCGACGGTCAACATCAGCCCGTGGTCGCCGTCGATGTCCTTGATCCTGACACCCGCGGGTAGCTTCGCCTGCGTCGGGGTGGATACAAAATTGCCTCCCCATGCGAAGACCGTGTCGCTCGCGGCGCTTGCCGTCGGTGCGGGCACGCCCGCCAGGACGACAGCGGCCATCCCCCCGGCGACGACACACCGCAGGGCAGCCTGGGCCCGACGGCGCCAGCGAAATGGCCTGTGACGATTCGTCAGATACACGATGAGCCTTTCGTGTGCAGGTACGGCAGCGGATGGCCGAGCAAGAGCGGCCCTCCTGGCGGGCCGATCGCTGATCCACCGTCATGGCCCTGTCTCCAGGGCGCCGTCGCCGATCGACGGGCTGGGCGACTCAAGCCTGCCCAACAGATGATCATCGTGCATCCGGGGCACTCCTGGCGGTGCCAAAGCAGCGTCCATTCGGCCGAGCCGGGCCAGCCCTCCCAGCTGACCGACACGACGCATCCCACGCGCCCGCCGAGATCGAACAGCCGACCGTGTGATCAGACCATGTATGCGGGGGCGTGCTTCGATAGGCGGCCGCGGCAGTGCCGGCCCGCATGGGAGGCAACCTGAGCCCGGGGATTCCCGCGATTCATGGGCCTTGCCCCTTGATCCTGGACACACGAGAACTGGATCCTGGGGATCTGAGAACGGACATCTCGTGGTCATGAAGAACTATCCGCCGCAGTTCAAGGCGGACGCGGTCGCGCTGTACCAGTCGCGGCCCGAGGCGACGATCCGGCAGGTCGCTGCCGATCTGGGGATCAATCCCGAGACCCTGCGCAACTGGGTCCGGGCAGCCGGTGCGAGCCGGCCGCGGGGACGCCGGGCGGAGGCGCCGACCGAGCCGCCGACGCCGTGTCAGAGGGTTGTCCACAGGCCGCACCGCAAGATACCGCGTGCGTCATACCGTGCCTTGTGAAGCGCGCCGCGCTCCGCGTCACCTGTCAGGTGACGCGGGAGGACCGATGGGAGAGAGTGGGACGGGGATCCAAGAAGCGGCCGGAGGCGGAGAACGCGGCCGCGCTGAAGCCCTCTGCCCGCATGTCAACCGCGGGGAACTCCTTACAGGCGGTCTGCGGCTGGGCCGTGGATTTGTCGAACCGGCAGGCGACACCGGTGAGCCTGATGGTGCTGAAGTCCGCGATCTGGGATCCGAACTCGATGGGCCTCCCGCCGATGGTGATGTCCACGACGCGAAAACCCTTTTGCCGGGGGCACTTCGTAGACGGCGCGGACACGGTGCTGCGAGTCGCCTCTCAAATAGGTCCAGAAGCTCTTCGGGTCGGAGCCGTCCGGGGTCTCCCAGCCATCTGTAGCCAGGTCGTCGAAGTACAGGCCCACAGGGTCGGTGAGGCTGATGTCGGCCTTCTGGCGAGCCAGGGGTTCACTCCTGCGCCGATATGGGGATCGCTGTTGCGCTCTGCGGCACCGTACTTGCTGCAAGTGATGAGCTCCTGCTCAGCGGTCAGCTCCTGGCCGTTGATGAGGCGCCGAATGGTGGCTGCCGCAGCCAGGGCATCCTCATCCGCACCGACAGCGCCGGGGGCACGAAGGCATTCCTGCACCACATACGTGCCCTGCGTGTGACCAGGGCATCCTCGCCTCATTCTCCGTCGGACATTCCGTCACCGAACCAGTTCGCCGGGCAATCCGGGCCCTGCCCGACTATTTCTGGCATCCAGCGCTGGAGCAGGACGGCTCCTTGCGCGAGGGGTCCGAGGTCGCCGAGTTGACCGGCGCGGTCGACCTTGACGGCTACCCCGACAACACCCGCATCCTGGTGCGGCGTGAGCGTCCCCGTCCCGGCGCCCAGCTCTCCCTGTTCGATCTCGACGAAGGCATGCGCCACCAGGTCTTCCTCACCGACACCCCCGACGGCGAAGGCTCGCTGCAGCAGCTGGAAGTACGTCACCGCGCCCACGCCCGCGTCGAGGACCGCATCCGCTGCGGGAAGACCACCGGCTTCGGTCGCTTCCCCTCCCGCCACTTCTCGATCAACGCTGCCTGGCTCGAACTGGCTCTGACCGGCGTCGACCTGTCGCCTGGACTCAAATACTCCTGCTGGAAGATGAGTTGGCAACTTCTGAGCCGAAGAAGCTCCGCTACCGGCTGCTGCACGCAGCCGCCCGCATCACCCGTGGAGGCCGCCGCCTCCACCTGCGGATCGCCGCGACCCGGCCCTGGCGACACGAGCTGACCAGCGCATTCACCCGCCTCGCGGCCCTGCCCCGACCAGCTACCTGAACCGCGACAGAACCTGCCCGCCCACGACCCGAGGAATCCTGGAGCACCACAGATCCACCAGCCCAGCCACCCGAAGCGAAACAGGGAGGCTAGTGCTGCCCAAGCAGCAGGCGTCGTCGGCCAGCCTGCACGACGAGCTGCGCGTGGTGAGCCGCAAACCGGTGCTGCTGGCCATCGCCACCACCGCGGTCGGCTTCTCCGGCGTCGCCGTCGTCTTCACCTACATCGCGCCGCTGCTCACCCGCAATGCCGGATTCTCCCCGGCCGCCGTCTCCGCCCTCCTGACCACCCCCGTCTCCCGACCACCCCGCCTCCTGCACCACCCCGCCCCCTGCCCCCTCCCCCCTCCACGCCGCCGGAAGCCCTTCCCGCCGCCCCACTCATCCCCGATCATGGCCTTGGAACCGGATCAGGCCGTGGAGAGGTGTGACGTGCCGCTGCGCTGTGCTGTGCTGGACGACTTTCAGAAGGTGGCGACCGAGGTCGCCGACTGGTCGGTGGTCGCGGACGACGTGGAGGTCGTGTCCTTCGACAGCCACCTCGCCGACGAGGACGCCCTGGCCGCGGCGCTGGCCGACTTCGACATCGTGGTGACCCTGCGCGAGCGCGTGCCGTTCCCCGGGTCGCTGATCGCCCGGCTGCCCCGGCTGAAACTGCTCGTCGCCTCCGGCATGCGCAACTCGGTCATCGACTACGCGGCCGCCGAGTCGCACGGCGTCACGGTGTGCGGCACGGCCAGTTCCTCCACTCCGCCGGTCGAACTGACCTGGGCGCTGCTGCTCGGCCTCGCCCGCGGCATCGTCGAGGAGAGTGGCGCCCTGCGCTCCGGCGGCCCCTGGCAGAGCACGGTCGGCGCCGACCTGCACGGCCGGCGTCTCGGGCTTCTCGGCCTGGGGAAGATCGGCAGCCGCGTCGCCCGGGTCGGCCTCGCCTTCGGCATGGAGGTCCACGCCTGGAGCCGGAACCTCACCCGCGAGCGCGCCGACGAGGTCGGCGTGGAACTCGCACCCTCCAAGGAAGACCTGCTCGCGAACAGCGACTTCGTGTCGGTCCACCTCGCTCTGAGCGACCGCACCCGCGGCCTGCTCGGCCCCGCCGAACTCGCCCTCCTGAAGCCGACCGCGTACCTGGTCAACACCTCGCGTGCGGCCATCGTCGACCAGGACGCTCTCCTCGCCGCCCTGCACGAGGGCCGGATCGCCGGCGCCGGCGTCGACGTCTTCGACATCGAGCCCCTGCCCGCCGACCACCCGATGCGCACGGCCCCGCGCCTGCTCGCCACCCCGCACCTCGGCTACGTCTCCCGGACCAACTACGCGACGTACTACGGCCAGGCGGTCGAGAACATCCGGGTTTTTCTGGCCGGGACGCCCATACGGCTCCTGGCCCCCCGCTGAGGTGTGCCGCCTGGTGACGCCCTGCCCGGCGGTCACGGCGCACGCGCCGACGGCGGCTGCAACCGGCAGGCCCCCGCGGTACGCCCACAGGCCTCGCCGTGCCCGTTCGCGTACCGCGCGTACGCAGCCGCACCCCGCACACGGCTCGTACGGACTACGCGTACCGGTAGATCCGACTGTGGTCCTCCAACTGGTCCGGTGTGACGTTCCACGGCGGCATCCTCTCGTGCCGCGCGACGACTCGGCCGTGTTGTGCGTCCCGCCGGGCGAGCGGCTTCGCGGGGAGGTAGCGGGCGCCCGGGTGCCGCCGCTGCCAACGGGTCCAGAGAAGGTCCACAAAGGCGTGGTGGAACCAGAAGACGGGATCGTTGACAGATGCGCCGCCCATCATGTGGCCGCCGACCCAACGGTGGACCCGGTTGTGGGTGCGCCAAGAAGCGGCGCCCCGCCCGGGCCCCCACCCCTCCAGCTTGTTGCGGAACCCTTTGGTCGATAGGGAGTTCCAGGGTGCCGTGTCGTAGACGGGATCCTTGAGGGCTCCTTCGAGATCCCCGGCCCTGGGCAGCGCGATCGGATCCCGGGGGCGGCCCAGCTCACGCGTGAGGTACTCGGTGTCGGTGATCCCCACCTTGATCGCCCACTTACCGTGACGGTAGGCGAAGGGGCCGGACATCACCTGCCGGTCGGAACGCCGCCCGGTGCCGCCGAGCAGGTCATCGGTCCACGGTACGGCCGTCGGCGTGCGGTTGCGCGTCCAGTCCCAGTACGGAACGGTCACCGACTCGTCCACGCGGCGCAGCGCGTTCTCCAGGTCCAGCAGGAACTTGCGGTGCCAGGGCAGGAAGGAAGGCGCCATGTGGGCGGCGCGCAGGCCGCCCTCACCGTCGGGTGTGTAGTACTCGATGTGCGTACGCACGAACTCGTCGTACTCACCGCGTCGTTTGAGCTCCAGAAACGCGTTGACGAGCCGGCGTCGTTCCGACCGGGTGAGCGTGCTGACGTCCTTACGCGTGTACACCATGGCGATGTTCCCCCTCGGCGCCCTTGGTCCCGTTCTCCGTACGGTGGTCCTCCGTGCGACTGTCCCGCTCACCCGGCGGGCCCAGCCGTGCGCCGGGGCCGAGTTCGTCGACGGCAGCGCGCGCGGCGGCGAGCGGGGTCGCGTACGACTGGTAGTGGTCGACCATGCTCATCCAGCTGCCGTCCGCCCGGCGCATCAGATGCAACGGCCGCCCGTCCACGGTGACGTGCCACGCGCTCGGGCCGTCTTCCCCGGGCCGCCCGGAGTCGTACCTGACACCTGCGACGCGGTGCCCGCGGTACGTCTCTTCGAACCGTTCCTCGTCTCCGGCCGGTCCCGCCGCCTTCCCCGCCGATCCCGACGCCCCCGGGGTCGTCCCCGACGCCACCAGGGTCGGGGCGAGAGCCACCGTGAACGCCGATGCGAACAGCCCCCACAGCGCCCGACGTCGCACCGTGGCCCTTGCGGGGTCAACGGCGGGCGACTTCGTCGCAGGGCAGGCAGAGTCGGGAGCCGCGGGTGTGGCCGTCATGGGCGCCGCGGGGCGCGCTGGTTTTGGGTGCAGTGGTTTGCCGGTTCGCAATGCCTGCCTCTTCCTCGCCCTGAAAGGCGGTCGCATGACACTTGCTCGACGGGCCGATCCCAGGCACGGTGAAATCGGTCCGGGGGGAACTGCTCAGCCCTGCGCCTGCAGTCCGGGCGCCAGTCGGGCGCTCTCACGGTCGAGGGCGTTCTTCGTCTGCTTGAGGGAGCTGGGCCGGAAACTCTTGTTCGGCGTGTCGAGCGCCTCCGGCTGGTAGTCCGCCAGCCGCTGGTCGACATGCTTCCTGACCTTGTTCGCCGCTTCGGGGTCGGCGGTTTCGGCCTTCGGCGCGTCGAGAGCGACAGCGGGAGCGGCGGCACCGGCCATGACCAGGGACCCGACGACGAGGGCGGCAGCCTTCAGAGACTTCATCACGTTCCTTTCCGCGCCAACTCGGAAGTCACCAGGGGAATCACCACGCCCCCTTCAACGAGGCCCGGACTGAGTGGAAACCCCGCACGCAGGAATTATGGCGGCTCACGCGGAACGTCACCCGAATGAAGGGCACGTCTTATCCGCCTTTCTCATCCTCACATGAGCAGGGAAAAGACACGGTCCGGCCGTAGGGAAAGAATCGCCGTACCGGCCCACTGGGGGCCCCGCGCCGGGTTCGTCGACACCGACGGGGCACTCGGCACCACGGGGGCCGCGGGAGTGGCGAGAACCGTCGAGCTCATCCCGGCGGCGGTGGCGGCCCTGGCAGTGGCGGTCCCGGCGGCCTCGCCACTCCCTCCGCGGCGGAAGCTGACCGCTTTCAGCCTTGAGCGCTGCGTCCACCAGCTGCGACGGGAGCCGCGACGCCGAGAACGAGGGTGGCGCACAGCGCGGACGACGCGATACGCCGTGCCGAGAGAGGGGCATGGACGTTTTCTTTCGCAGGTGCTGCGCAGGGTTCTCGCGTCTGTCGTGACGCCGCGTCAGGTGTGCCGTCTGGCCGCAGCGGACCCCGAGCGGCGCCTCGGCCAGTGACGCAGCCACCACATTTGAGTATGTATGCATGTCTTATCCCATATGTCCTTAATGCCGTTATAGAGTGACGCGTCGAACCAACCGACAACCTGATGTTTCCGTGAAGGAGCACCGCCGGTCATGCGTCACTCCCAAGGTCTCTCCACCACGGCGTGCAGGGTGGTCCGCCTGCCTGATGGCCGGTCGAAGCAGGACGGTCGTCTTCAAGGCTGTCCCGCACGGTGATGGCCGGCCGGCTTTCCGGATCGTCACGCGGCGCGAGCGGACGGGCCGCCCCTCTCCCGCTGACGCGGCTGGGGACCCCGCCGCGCGTCCTCCACGTCACCCAGCCGGTGGACGGCGGCGTCGCCGGCGTGGTCGCCGAACTGGTGCGCGCCCAGCATGCGGCCGGTTTCGACGTCACGGTCGCTTGCCCCGACGGCGGCCTGCGGCACGCACTGCGGGAACTGGGCGCGGACGTACGGCACTGGCCCGCCACACGGGCGCCGGGACCGTCGCTTGCCGGTGAGGTGCTCCGGCTCGCCCGCGTCGTCGAACAGGTGCGGCCCGATGTGCTGCACGCGCACAGCGCCAAGGCCGGACTCGCAACCCGGATGACGGTGCGGGGGCGGATCCCAACGGTGTTCCAGCCGCACGCCTGGTCGTTCGAGGCGGTCCACGGCGTTACCGCGGCGGTCGCCACGGCGTGGGAACGGTGGGCGGCGCGCTGGACCACCCGCGTGGTGTGCGTCAGCGAGGGGGAGCGCGCCCGAGGCCAACGCGCTGGAGTGCGCGCTCACTGGCGGTTGATCCCCAACGGCATCGATCCGCTGCGTTTCCACCCCGCCGCCGTCGCCGCCGTACGCCCGGCCCTCGCACCGCTCGCCGACCTTGATCCGGCCGCATTGCTGGTGGTCTGCGTGGGGCGGCTGTGCCGGCAGAAGGGCAGGACGTGCTGCTCGAGGCGTGGCCCTCGGTGCTGCGACGAGTGCCCGCGGCCCGGCTGGCGCTCGTCGGGGACGGGCCGCGGGAGCGGCCGCTGCGGTACCGCGCCCCCGAAGGCGTGCTGTTCACCGGGGCCGTCGCCGATGTCGTCCCCTGGTACCAGGCCGCCGACCTGGTGGTGCTGCCGTCCCGTTGGGAAGGCATGGCGCTCGCCCCTCTGGAGGCGATGGCGTGCGGGCGTCCCGTGGTGGTCACGGACGTGGCCGGAGCGCGCGAGAGTCTGCCGCCCGGTCACACAACGCACTGTCTGGTGCCAGCGGGCCGGCCCGGCCCGCTGGCCGACGCGCTCACCAGGGCGCTGCTCGACCCGCTGCTGCGCGAGTCGCTCGCAGCCGAGGGGCGCCGCCACGTATTGGCCGCGCACGACGTGCGGCGCTCGGCCGAGGCGGTCGCGGACCTCTACCGCGAACTGCTCGGCGTCCGGCGCACGGTGGCCCACCGCGCGGAACCCACCGAGTGCAGGGAGTCGAGCCGCCCGTGACCGCCGAACGTACCGTCACTCCCCCCGGTGGCGTGCCACCGGAGCGAGGATTCCCACCCGTCTCGGTCATCCACCCGCGCGGCGCCGGCGGCGGCTTGCGGCTCCCCGCCGGGCGGCGGACCGCCGGGCGGCGCACCGCCGGGCTGCCCCTGCTCGCCGCGGACGCGGCCGCCGCGCTCACCGCCGCCCCCGCACTCCCGCATCCCCTGATGACCGCACCCCTGCTGCTCGCCGTCCTCTGTCTGAACGCCCGGGCGGCTCTGTACCGCCCCGCCGCCGTGCCCGCCGTCCTCGACGAACTCCCCGCCGTCTGCGCACGGATCACGGTGAGCTGGTGCGCGCTCGCGGCCGTGGTCGCGGCGCTCTCCCCCGCACATGCCCTGTCCGTCCGTACGCTGCTGACCGGCTGCGTCCTGCAGTCGGCGGCGAGTTGGACGGGCCGCGGCGCGGTGCACTGGCACCGCCGCCGGACACTGACCCGCCACCCCGCCGCGGCCCTCGTCGTCGGCCCGGCCGCCACCGCCCCGCGTGTGGCCGCCGCCTTCCTGCGCCACCCCGGGTGCGGCCTCAGACCGGTCGGCGTCCTCGCCGACGGCGGGGCCGGTGGCGAGGAGCTGCCGGTGCTCAGCACGGACGAGGAGGCGCAGCGGGCCGTCATCCAGAACAACGTGCGGGCCGTGCTCATCGTGGGCCCCGTAGGAGAACACGCCCCTCTGCTACGGAAGCTGGCCGCGGCCGACTGCGTGCTCTGGGAGGTCGACGCGGACCTGCCGGCACCCGAGCGGGCCGGGGACACGGCATACGACGAGGCCGGACACACGCCCCGCCGCCGGTCCCAGGGCGAGCGGATCGCGGGCTTCTCCTGCCGTCGCCTGGATGTCGGGCGACGCCCCGACAGCCCTGCCAAGCGGGTCCTCGACGTCCTTGTCTCCGGGATTCTGCTCCTCCTCGCCGCCCCGGTGCTGCTGGTCTGCGGGGTCGTACTGCGGGTCAGCGACGGGCCCCGGGTGCTCTTCCGCCAGGAGCGCGTCGGCAAGAACGGCCGCCCCTTCACGCTGCTGAAGTTCCGCACCCATCGCCCGGCCGACCCGCACGAGGCGGCGACCCGCTGGAGCGTGGCGGGCGAGCGGAACATGAGTCGCTTCTGCCGCTTCCTGCGCCGCACCTCGCTCGACGAGCTGCCCCAGCTGTGGAACGTCTTCCGGGGCGACATGACCCTGGTCGGGCCGCGCCCCGAACGGCCCTACTTCGTCGCCGTGTTCAGCCAGACCTACCCCGGTTACGCCGCCCGGCACCGCATCCGGACCGGCCTCACCGGGCTTGCCCAGATTCACGGGCTGCGCGGCGACACCTCCATCGAGGACCGCGCCCGGTTCGACAACGCGTACATCGACGACTGGTCGCTGTGGCAGGACGTCTGCATCCTGCTGCGCACCGCCGCCACGCTGGTCCGGCCGACGGGGAGCTGAACACCGGTGAGCCACGCATGCGCCCCGCCCGCCGCGCGCGGGCTGGCACCCGTCCTGCCGGTGGTCGCGGTGATCGCCCTGCTCGCGCTGCCCGTCGCGCCGGGCGGGGAGGGCGGCGCGACCCTCGCCGACGCCGCCTCCGGTGCCGTCGTACTGTGCTGCGCCGTACGTCTGCTGTACCTCCGGCGACGCCCCCTGTCGCCCACCGCCGCCGTGGTCCTGGGCCTGCCCGTGGTGGGGATCGCGGTCGCGGCCGCGGGAGCCGAGGTGCCGGGCACGGCGGTCGCGGGCTTCTCGCGCTATCTGCAGATCTTCGTCCTCGTCCCGGCCGCCGTCCTGCTGCTCGTCCGCGACCGGCGGGACGTCCGGCTGCTGGCCTGGTCGGTGGTGGCGCTCGCGGTGTGGCAGGGAGCCGTCGGGGTGCACCAGTACGCGACCGGGACCGGTGCCTCGTACATGGGCCGGGAGATCCGCGCCGTCGGCACCTTCGGCCCCGGCGACATCATGGGGATGGCGACCGTGGTCGCCTTCGGGCTGGTGTGCGCGGTGGGGCTGGCACTGGGCACTGCACCGGTAGGCAGGAGACACCCCCTTGCTCCAGCGGAGCCGAGCGCTCGGGCACGGGTGTGTGCCCTGATGTGCGCGCTGCTGCTGGTGGTGCCGCTGGCGGTGTCCTTCAGCCGGGGCGCCTGGATCGCGACGGCCCTCGCCTGTACGGCGCAACTGGTCCTGGCGGGCCTGCGACGCGCGGTCAGGGTGGGCGCGGTCGTGGCCGCCGTCGCCGTGATCCTCGTCGGCGGGTTCGGTGTCGGCTCCGCGCTGCTGCAGGAGAGGCTCAGCAGCATCGGGCAGGTCGCCGACGCTCCCGACCAGTCGGTCGCCGACCGGTACGCCCTGTGGGCGGCAGCCGCCGGAATGTGGCGCGAGCGGCCGCTGACGGGCATCGGCCTCAAGGGTTTCCCCGAGCACCGCGACGGGCACGCCTCGTTGGCGCTGTCGTCGGGCAGTGACACGGAGGGCGCGGGCGCGGCGTACCGGAAGCAGCCGCTGCTGTCCCCTCACAGCATGTACCTGCTGGTGCTGGGCGAGCAGGGGCTGATCGGGCTGCTGACGCTGGCGGGGAGCTGGCTGGCGCTGCTGGTGCTGGGACTGCGCAGGCTGGCTCGGGCCCGGCGAGCGGGGGATCCCGGGCTCGACTGCGCGCTCGTCGCATGGGGCCTGTTGGTCTGGCACCTGGTCAACTTCGCGTACGCCGACATCGGCGGCCCCTCGACCGTGCTCACCGCCGTCTGCCTCGGCCTGTCGGCGTGGTGGGCGCTGGCAGGTCCCGACCCGACCGTCCCCGAGGAGGCCGCGGCACGATGACCGTCACCCCGCCACGGGCCCAGGACGCCACCGCCCCTCTGGCGCGCGCCGGCGCCGACGGCCCGGAGACCGGCGGCACCGGGCCCGTCTCGCAGGGTTTCCTCGCCAGGGCCGCCCTCGTGACCGTCGCGCTCTCCCTGGCCGGTGCTCTGCTGGGCCTCGGCCGGGACCAGGTGCTGGCCCACCTCTTCGGAGCGGGGAGCGAGACGGACGCCTTCCTGGTCGCCTGGACGGTGCCGGAGTTCGCGGCGACGCTGCTGATCGAGGACGGTCTGGCCTTCGCGCTCGTACCGGCGTTCAGCGCGGTCCTGGCCCGCCGCGCCGGGGACGGCACGGGCGACCCGGTGCGCGCCCTGGTCCGCCGCACGCTGCCCCGCCTGGCGCTGGCGTTCTGCGTGGCGTCGGCGCTGGTCGTCTGGGGGGCGCCGTACCTGGTCCAGCTGCTGGCGCCAGGGCTCCCGGACCCCGGGCTCGCTGTGGACTGCACCCGGTTGACCGGCACCTGCGTACTGACCTTCGGCCTCGCCGGCTACTGCAGCGCGGCCCTGCGCGCGCACCGCCGGTTCGTCGCGCCCGCGGCCATCTACGTGGCCTACAACGCGGCCATCATCACGGCGATGTTCGCCCTCGGCGCGCGCTGGGGCGTACGGGCGGCGGCGGTCGGCGTCGCGGTGGGCGGCGCACTCATGGTCGTCATCCAACTGCCTTCGCTGCTACGGCGGTTGCACTGCAGGCGGGTCCCGGAGACAGCCCCGGCAGCCGGAGAGGTATCCCGGCACACCATGAACCTCGCCCTGATCGTCACCGTCCTGCTCTTCGCCCTGTGCCGCCAGTCCCAGGTTCTCGTCGAGCGTTTCCTGGCCTCCTCGCTCCCCGTCGGCGCCATCTCGCATCTGAACTACGCCCAGAAGGTGGCCCAGATGCCGATGGTGATCGCCCTCATGCTGTGCACGGTCACCTTCCCGGTCGTGTCGCGGGCGCTGGCCGACGGCGACACCGAGCGGGCCCGCGACCGCGTCGAGCGCGACCTCCGGGCGGTGTCGTCCTTCGTGCTGCTCGGCACCGCGGTCGTCGTCGCCTGTGCCCCGCAGCTCGTCCACGTCCTGTTCCAGCGTGGCGCGTTCACCGCGCAGGACACCGCGGCCACCGCCGCCGTCATGCGCGTGTACGCGCTCGGGCTGCTCGGTCACGCCCTGGTGGGCGCGCTCGTCCGGTCGTATTTCGCGGCGGGGCGGCCCACCTGGTACCCGGTGGCCGCGATGACCGCCGGGATCTTCGCCACCTCGTGGATCGGCGCGGTGACGGCCGGCTCGTGGGGCGTCCTGGGGATCACCGCGGCCAACGCCGCCGGCATCACCCTCACCGCCCTGATCCTGCTGTACGGCATGGAGAGGCACGGCGTGCCGATCCGCGTCCGGCCGCTGCTGGCCGCGATGGGCGGGCCGCTGCGCGCGGCGGTGGTCGCCTGTGGCGTGGGCGGGTTCTGCGCGAGCCTCGTCGACTCCCCCATCCTCGGGTTCGCCGCCGGCGGCACGGCCGTGACCATCGTCTTCTTCCTGCTCGCCCGGATGCCGGGCGAGCACCGCCTCGCATCCGCAGTCCGCACCGTCACCCGGAGGCTTCCGCATGCTCGTTTCCGCTGACCGCGCCCCTTCCGCCGCCCCCGACAGGCCCCGGCGCAGACCGGGCCCGCCCGCCTGGGTGGCGATGTACCACTCCGTCGGTGACTGCTCCGACGACCCGTACCGCGTCACCGTCTCACCCGGCCGTTTGGACCGGCAGCTCGGCTGGCTCCGCCGCCGGGGCCTGCGCGGCGTCGGGGTGCACGAGCTGCTCGCCGCGCGCGCCCGGGGAGAGGGACAGGACCTGGTGGGGCTGACCTTCGACGACGGGTACGCCGACTTCCTCACGCACGCCCTGCCGCTGCTGCGCCGCCACGCCTGCGGCGCCACCCTGTTCGTGCTGCCGGGCAGGCTGGACGGCGAGAACGCCTGGGACCCGCGCGGTCCGCGCAAGCCCCTGCTGTCGGCGGATGGCATCCGGCACGCCGCCGCCGAGGGCGTCGAGATCGGCTCGCACGGCCTCACGCACGTGGACCTGACCCGGGCCGACGACGCCCTGCTGCGCGCCGAGGTGAGGGACAGCAGAGCAGCGCTCCGCGAGGTGACCGGGGCGGACGTCCACGGCTTCTGCTACCCGTACGGACGGTTGGACCGCCGCGCCGTCGACGCCGTGCGGGACGCGGGCTACGGCTACGCCTGCGCCACCGACCCCAGTGACCTGTCCGGCCTTCTCGCCATCCCCCGCGTGCACATCGGCGAACGGGACACGGCCTGGCGGCTGCGCCTCAAGCGCCTGCTGCGCCGCCACCCCGTCGAGGGAGTGTGAGCCTCAGCCATGCCCGGGCTGAAGGCCCTGCACATCATCACCGGCCTCGGCGTCGGCGGTGCCGAACAGCAACTCCGGCTGCTGCTGCGCCACCTGCCCGCCGACTGCGACGTCGTGACCCTCACCAACCCCGGCCCGGTCGCCGAGGGCCTGACGGCGGACGGTGTCCGCGTCATCCACCTCGGCATGTCCGGCAACCGTGACCTGTCCGCCCTGCCCCGTCTGCTCCGCCTGATCCGGTCCGGCCGCTACGACCTCGTCCACACCCACCTCTACCGGGCCTGCGTCTACGGCAGGATCGCCGCGCGCCTGGCGGGCGTCCGGGCCGTGGTGGCCACCGAACACTCCCTCGGCGGCACACAACTGGAGGGTCGCGCCCTGACCGCCGGCGTGCGCGCGCTGTACCTGGCCAGCGAGCGGCTGGGCCGCACCACGGTCGCGGTCTCGCCCACGGTGGCCGACCGGCTCCGGCACTGGGGCGTGCCCGAGCCGCGCATCGAGGTGGTGCCCAACGGCATCGATGTGGCCCGCTTCCGCTTCGACCCGGTCAGCCGCGAGCACACCCGCCACCGTCTCGGACTGCCACAGGACGCGTACGTCGTCGGCGGCATCGGCCGGCTGACCGCGGGCAAACGGTTCGGCGTCCTGATCGGCGCCCTGACTCGGCTCCCCCGCGATTACCGGCTCCTGCTGGTCGGCGGTGGCCCGGAGGAGAACGTGCTGCGGCGCACCGCCGAGCGGGCCGGGGTGACCGACCGGGTGCTGTTCACCGGCGAACGGCCGTACGACGCAGGCACCCGCGGACTCGATCTGCCGGCGTTGACCTCGGCGATGGACGTGCTCGCCTCGCCCAGCCCGGAGGAGGCCTTCGGCCTCGCCGTCGTGGAGGGCCTGGCTGCGGGGCTGCCGGTACTGTACGCCTCCTGTCCGGCCGTCGAGGACCTCCCGCCGCACCTCGCCGCCGGGACCCGCCGGGTGCGGGGCGGCGCGGACGCGTTCGCCCGCGCCCTGGCCGAGACCCGCACCCTGACCGAGGCCGGGCGGTCTCGTCCGCCGAGCCGCCCCGTCTCCGCCGCCGCCCGCCACTACTGCATCACGCGCACCGCCGCACGGCTCATGAACGTGTACGCGGCCGCCGTCTCCCGCTCGTCACCGTCTCCTCTGGAAGTGGCCCTCTCATGACCTCCACCACCGAATCTCCGGCAACCCAGACACCTCCGGCACCCCCGGCAATCCCCACAGTACCGGCCCGCCGGCACTCCGTACTGAGGCGCCCGAGAGCTCTGCCGCCGTGGTCCCTGCTCACGGCCGGCGCCCTCACCGGTGCCCTGGCCGGCGGCATCTACGGCGCCCTCACGCCGCCCGCGTACTCGGCCACGGCCTACGTCCTCGCCGTACCGACCGCGAAGTCGGACCCGCAGGCGGCGCTCGGCTTCGCCCAGGCGTACGGCCGCGTCGCCACGCAGCTCGCGGTGCTGGCGGACGCCCAGGTGGAGGCGGGCGTGCCGACGCGGACGCTACGCGAGAGCGTGCGGTCGGCGACCTCCCCGGACGCGCCGATGGTCGCCGTGACGGCCACCGCCGCACGCCCCGGTCTCGCCGTCGACATGGCCACCGCGGTCACCCGTGCGCTGACCCGGCACGCCCACCACGCCAAGGACGCCACGCAGGTCGAACTCCAGCAGTTCTCCCGGGCCGTCAAGCCCACCGAACCGTCCTCGGCGTCCCCCGTGCTGACCGGCCTGGTGGGCGCGAGCGCGGGCGGCCTGCTGGGCGGCCTCGCGCTGCTGGTCCGCCCGCGCCGCACCGCCGCCGACGGGCACGGGCAGCGGTGAGCGCGACGCTGCAGGCCTGCGCCGGAACCCTGCGGGCCGAACTGTGCACGGACGAGCGGGACTTCACCGCACTGGGCCCGGCCTGGGAAAGGCTGTACCGCAGGTGCGGTGCGGCGACGCCGTTCCAGAGCCACGCCTGGCTGCACTCGTGGTGGACGTCGTACGGCAGGCCCGGCCGGCTGCGGCTGGTGCTGGTGCGCGACGGCGGCGAACTGCGGGCGGTCGCACCGCTGATGCTCCTCGGGCCTCCGTTGCCCCGGCTGGTCCCTCTGGGCGGGTCGATCTCCGACTTCGGGGACGTACTGCTCGACGACGAACACGCCGACCGGGCGACGGCCCCACTCACCGAAGCCCTGTCGGCCGCTGCCCGCACCGCGCTGATCGACTTCCGCGAAGTACGGCCGGGCGGCGCGGTCGAACGCATCTACGACCACTGGCGCGGCCCGCGCCGCCGGGTGCGCGATTCGCTCTGCATGGAGCTGCCCGCCGTACCTCTGGAGGAGCTGACGGCCCAGCTGCCCGTCCCGAAAGCCCGGCGGGCGCGGGCCAAGCTGCGCAAGCTGACCGCGCTGGGCGTGGCGGATCGGACCGTGCCCCCCGACGAGGTGGCCGCGGCGCTGAGACGGCTCCTCGCGCTGCACCGGTTGCAGTGGCAGGGCCGCCGGGTGACGCCGGAGCACCTACGGGAGCGGTTCGCCGAGCACCTCGTGCGCGCGATCGGTCCGATGGTGCGCTCCGGCGACGCCATGATCACCGAGTTCCTGCTGGACGGCGAGGTGGTGGCCGTCGACCTGGCACTGCTGTCTCCGCACTTGGCGGGCTGCTATCTGTCCGGCGTCCACCCCGTGCTGCGCGAGCGGAAGGCGGACATCGCCGTGATGCTGCTGGAGGCCTGCGCCCGGTACACCGCCGACGGCGAGCGCGGCACGCTCAGCCTGCTGCGCGGCAGCGAGCCGTACAAGCGCCAGTGGGCCCCGGAACCCGTCGTCAACCAACGGTTGTTGCTGGCCCGGCGGCGTACCACCCCGCTGCTGTCGGCGGTCGTCTGCGAGGTCGCCGCACGCAGCCATGTCAAAGGACTCGTGCGCCGGTGGAAGGAGCAGGGCGGCGGCAGGACCTGAGCCCACCGCCCCTCGGACCGGCGGGGTCACCAGATGCGCGGCCACCAGTCGGAGCGGACGCAGAACCTTCCACCGAGCCAGTACTCGACCCAGTCACCCAGGTCCAGCGGCGAGCAGTTCAGGGGCGGCGGAGACACCGGTGCGGGCTGTGGTGTCGGCAGCGGGAGCGGCGGGGGCCCGGTGGCGGAGAGCACGGACCGGTACACCTCGGCCGCCTGCGGATTCCGCCGGCACTGCCACACGCCGTGCGGGCAGTAGTCGGTGATCGTGTGGTACAGCGGCTTGTGCTCGTCGATCCAGGCGAGCATGCGCCGCATGTACTCTGCGTTGTCGCCGTTGCGGAACAGGCCCCATTCCGGATACGAAATGGGCTTGCGGTGTTCCTTCGCGAAGTCCACGTGGTCCTGCAGCCCGTACGGCTCGGTCACCTGTGCCTCGAAGGACAGCCCCTGCGGCTGGTCGTACGAGTCCATGCCGATGATGTCGACCGTGGCGTCCCCCGGATAGCACTCCGTCCAGGGAATGGCGTCACGCCCGCGACTCGGCGCGAAGTCGAACCGGAACTGCTGCCCCGTCACCGAACGCATGGCGGTGACGATCCTGTTCCAGTACGACTTCCACGCCTCCGGGTCCGGCCCGCACCGATGCGTGTACGTCGTGCCGTTCATCTCCCACCCGAGTACGAGCACGGTGTCCGGCACCCCCAACGCGACGAGCCGTTCGGCCAGACGGCGGTAGTGTCCGTCGAACTCCCCTGCCGCACCCCGCCGCAACAGCGCACGCACCTCGTCATCGGACAGGCCCTCCTCATTGCGCTCCATCATGGGCACGTTGAGGACGAACATCCGGTCAGCCCTCTCCCGACGCCAGGCCGCCCAGACATCGAGGAAGCGGGGCCCGCCCTCGATGTTGCTCCAGAGGTCGCCCGGCAGATAGGTGCGCCCCACCCGCAGTTGGGCCCCGTTGAGCCACCGGCTGAACCCGGCCATACGGGCCACGCCGAGCGAGTCGTAGTGGAGGTAAGCGCCGAAGGCCGCCCGCGGGGCGAGCGGCACGGCCGGCAGGGGCAGCGCGGACGGGACGACGGCGGCGGGCGGGACCACGGCGGCTGTCGGCGCAGGCGTCTGGGCGGCCTCTCGGGCCCCGGCGTCCACGGCGTGTCCCAGTACCGGTACCAGGGCGGCCGACGCGAGAAGAACGGCCGCGACGTACAGAGGCCATCTTCTGCGACCCCGTTGCTGAGCGACCATGGCTGCCCCTTTCTCCGCGCATCCCGGCAGCAACCGAACCGCGCGGAGTGCCACACGTTTATCCGAATTCAATTCACTGATCAGTCATGTGTTTGCCCGTACGTACCGACTGAGTCCTCTGCCTCGGCAGCCCCTGACCACCCGCACGAGTGAGCCGTGAGCGAGGAAAACGAAGGCGACGCGCGACTGGAGCATGGCGGGGTCGGCCTTGGGGACCGGAGAAAGCACCCGGGTGCCGGACGCGGCGCGTCCGGCACCCGGAGCAGAGCACTACCGACGGGACGCGGCCCGGCCTCGTCGGTACATGATCACGCCACTTGTCAGCAGCACCGCCGCGGCCCCCGATGCCGCGATGGCCTGCTTGTCCAGGCCGGTCTCGGGGAGCTGGGGCGGCTCCGCCGGTGGCGAGACGGGCGGCTTCGCCGGGGGCTCGGAGTGTCGAGGCGGCTCCTTGGCCGGCGGAGTGGTGGCGGGAGGCGACGATGTGGGTGGCTTCGTCGTCGGCGGCCTGTGAGTGGGCGGCGGAGACGTGGGCGGCTTCGTGGGCGGTGTGTCGCCGTAGCCGCTGTCGTGGCCGTAGCCTCCTGGCGCGTCTGAGTCGTCACCGTAGCCGCTGTCGTGGCCGTAGCCTTTCGGCGCGTCTGAGTCGTCACCGTAGCCGCTGTCGTGGCCGTAGCCTTTCGGCGCGTCTGAGTCGTCGCCGTCGCCAGTGTCGTGGCCGTAGCCTTTCGGCGCGTCTGAGTCGTCGCCGTCGCCAGTGTCGTGGCCGTAGCCTTTCGGCGCGTCTGAGTCGTCGCCGTAGCCACCGTCATGTCCGGAGCCGGCGTCCTCACCACTGCCGGCATCCTCCCCGTAGTCACCGTCGTCCTCGGCGACCACGTCCTCACCACTGCCGGCATCCTCGCCGGAGCCGGCGTCCTCACCGCTGCCGGCATCCTCCCCGTAGTCACCGTCGTCCTCGGCGACCACGTCCTCACCACTGCCGGCATCCTCGCCGTAGCCACCGCCATGTCCGGAGTCGGCATCCTCGCCGTAGCCACCGTCCTCCGCGGCGACCACGTCCTCACCACTGCCGGCATCCTCGCCGGAGCCGGCGTCCTCACCACTGCCGGCATCCTCGGCCCCAACCTCAACATCATCGCCGTACCCGCTGTCACTACTGGGGGCACTGCTGGGGGCACTGCTCGGGGCACTGCTCGGGGCACTGCTCGGGGCACTGCTCGGGGCACTGCTCGGGCCGCTGTCGCCGTACCCAATGGCACTGAGGTAACCGGGCACATCGACATCGACATCATCGGTGTCGTTGCCAACGCCGCCGGGCCCGCGGTCATCGCTGTGCGCGGCGTCGTCCGGGGTGCCTGACGATGCGCGCGGGTTCGGGCCGCTGGTGAGGGAGCTCCCGACGGGCGGGTCGGTCACGGCACTCATGTCGTTGGACTTGTCAGCTGCGCTGACGGACACCTCGGCTTGCGTGTCCGCGAACGCCGTGATGCCGTACAAGGGCAGGATGCTCGTCGCGGCGGCAGCCACGACCATTCCCCTACTCAGGTTCTTTCGCAATCTAGTCGTCTTCCTGTTCGAAGAAAAGGGGAAACCACAGGCCGGAATCGCGCGGGATTGCGTGCAACAGATCGCACCGCACCGCGTCAGCGATTCCTCCTCTTCTTACGGCTGCGACCTGGGATGGCTTCTCGCCTCCCGTAGTTCCGCCTCCGCTGGATCTTCTGGCTGGTCCAGTGATGAGAACCGGTGAAGTGCCAGTACCTACATTCCGAGCATCGGTAGATGCGGTCGGGGATCTTCTCCAACAAAGGCTGTTTGATCAGCCAGATCCTCGCCTCGGATTCGGTACGAAACGATGCTTTACCGGTTTCTGGACAACGCGGCAGGATGATCGTATCAGTCATATTCCCTCCGAGGCGCGATGCGACGCACATCCCTCTGGGTGGTACCGATACTGCATCGGCAGGAAAGCGTCCATCAAGCAGGTGACACTCTTCCGGGCGAACAGCCATTGATTTTAATCCGAACGGCCCTGTACGGCGACTGACATGAATTGCACTGATCGGGCGGCACTCGGGACGACTTCACCATCTGTGCCGCACTGCACCCACGCGCTCGACCACGTGCCGAGCTCACCGGCCACGGAAAAGAAAGAGCGGCCATCGGAATGGATGGCCGCAGCCGACAGGGCGCCGGCTCTCGATCAGCGACTGCCATGAACGCCAGCGATACGACGTCACGGCGATCAGTAGCTGGTGAAACAGAAAGCGCCTCTCTCTCGGCGGATCAGAATGTCACCTAATCCGCCTCCAGGGAAAGACGCTTCCAGCCAGGCTGCGATTCCAAAGGGAATCCACAGGAAAGGCCCTGACCGCCGAACTGCAGTCGAACGGTCAAAGCCTCCCAGGAGGACTCAGGTCGTTCAGACCACTGGGGGCAGCGTGACCGAGACCGTGGCCGTGGCCGTGTTGGTGTTGGTGTTGGTGTTGCTGTTGGTGTTCTCGTTGACGATGATGATGTCGTCGACGCTGTTAGACGAGTCCTCCTTCTTGTCCTCGTCCCAGCAGGAGGCGCTGGCAGCCGAGGCGGAACCCGCGAGAATGGCCACCGCCGCGAGGGCCGACGCAGCACCCCGCTTCATGGTCTTACGCATTTGAAATCTCCAATCTGTTTCTTCCCCACTGGAAGAACGGGACCGATATTGCCGCGACACCGAAGGCCGCACAACTCAGAAACACCAAGAGCCCGGAACTTCATCCAAATGGCCCTGCAGTTCAGGTGATATTAATTACCGAGTGCGCAGACCACACCCGGTCGGCTGCCCAATAAAGCGCCGGCCTTCTGGACGACGGCGTCAGGCGAAGGTCTGCTGCGGAGCGGCCTGTGTCGGCGCGGCAGGGAAGAGCAGCGCGGAAGCCGGCAGCACGGTGGCCACCGCACAGAGCATGCCCTCCGGGATAGCAATAGGGCCGACCGCCATAGGCGGTCGGCCCTACGTTCTAGGCACCTAAATGTTCTTAGATACCTTTCGGGAAGATGTGATCACGGGCATGTGCATGCAGACCCGCAACACGCGTGCGCTGTCCAGCCATGAATCACCGGCGTCAGGGCACGGCAACCCCGTCACTACTCCGGCAACCGGCGAACAGCGGAATGCGCGGCTCGACGCCGCGCATTCGCCGTGGGTTTGCGACCGCTCGAGCGAAGCACCTCTCCCCCGGCGGATGAGGATGTCACCCCATCCGCCCGTCAGGGAAGGATGCTTTCAGGTCGGGTCACGATCCCCAAGAGAATCACGTGACCGCCGAACTAGATTCGAACGATCACAAGCCGACTCCGTAGGGCTCAACCAATATCAGAGGCCGAGGCCGAGGACGCCAAGGAGGGTAGGCGCGGGGGCCTGCTGGCCAGCGGCGCCCGCCGCAGCCGGGGCCGGCTCCGGCGCGGGCGGCGGAAGGGTGACCGTCGCGGTGGCGGTGGCGGTGTTGTCGTTGGTGTTGCTGTTCGTGTTGTCATTGTCGTTGACGATGACAATGCCCGACTCGTCGCTCCCGCGCACGTCCTCGACGGCGCTGGCAGCCGAGGCGGAACCCGCGAGGAGGGCCACCGCCGCGAGGGTCGACGCAGCACCCCGCTTCATGGTCTTGCGCATTTGATATCTCCGTTCTGTCTCTTCCCGGTTGGAAGAACGAAACCGATATTGCCTCAAGACGGAACCAGGCACCACTTGGAATGCCTGTGGCTCCGGAACTTCATCCACATGGCCCCCTGGGGCAGGTAATACGAAGTGCAGAATGCCCAGCTCACGCCTCACCATTGACCCAATGGAGTAATGACACACCGGCTACGCAGCAGAGTTGAATCACCGTTTCTATTTCGAACCACCGACCGAATGCGCGCTCGATGGGGATCATTCGGTCGTGGTCCCGGCGTCGGGCCGAGGTGCCTCGAGCTGCGACTGTGGTACTCCGGCCAGGCCAACCACTCCACCGACAAGGCCAGTTGGAAGCCCCCGAGGCTGTCATGTCGTGTCAAGCCGCCTGAGGAAGCTCTTGCAGTCAGGCTGGATTCCTTCGTTCGGCAATCCTCATCGTCTGGCGGCAGATGTTGCCCTTGAGACATTGCTGCGCGGCACGGGGCCCTTGCCCTCGCTGAGATGGCGGGCGATGTATGTCTTCATGGCAGGAGCGAGCATCCTGATCAGAGTGATCGTGCGCCCTCGGTTCAGCCGGCGGTCGCCGCCCGCCCCCGGTGCAGGGCGAAGGCTGCCTCGGGGCGGAGTCGGCCCAGAAAAGCGGCCAACTGAGTACTCTGCGCTGCAGCGTTCGCCCGACGCCGAGCAAGCCCAAGAGCTCGGCGGTCAGTTGCGGATGAGCTGGAGGAGTTTGTTCTCCAACTCGTCGGCCTCGGCCTGGAGGTGGCGGATACGCTGGGCAGTAGAACGCAGAGCGCGGATAGTCACGCGGTGCTCGCCGGACGACGCGGGGCGGTGCCGTGGGGCCGGCACCGCGCAGCGCATGACCTGCTGCGGTCCGCCGAGGCAACGCAGTTCGGCATGGAAGTCATCCAGGCGCGGATAACAGCACGCGCAGCGCCTCGCGTTCTCCGCGGCTTCAGGGCTGGATGACGTGCTCGGCGGCCAGGGCCTCACTCGCCGCGCGGATGGCTCGAGCGTGTCCGACTTGCGGCCCGCACGGACCGGCGGGCGCTTGGGCCGCAGACCCCGACGCCGCGTTCACCAGCGTCCTCAAGAAGGGCGGCGGGGACGGCGCCGTAGCTGCCGATTCCTTCGAGTGCCCAGCAGCGGCTCTTCGCGGTCATGCAGGAGGGCCGCTAGAGATCTTTGAGGACGCAGGTTACTTGGGTCCGTGACGGCTGTCGTGGCTGCGCCGTGCGGCGGGACGAGGTGGCCCGACTCTGACCTCCAAGGCCCCGGCGGTACCCGCTGCAAGCTCGGTGCGGGTCAAGCACCGATGCTGTTAGCCGTGTCGATGTCGGCCCGTCCGCCATCGCCTGGCGACCAGTGCTGGACTTTGGCGGATCGCCGAGGTCGTGCGCCACCGGTTCGTCGTCGAGTACGCCCTGGCGGGGCTGGAGCTGCTGCACCGCATCGGCTGAAGCGTGCGGGTCTCGTCCCGCAGGGCCACCGAACGCGACGAGGAGAAGATCGCCGCCCGGTAGGACGAGCAGTGGCCTGTCATGAGACGGCCATCAACGGAACCTCAACAACCAGATCAGCCGTTGAATTGGCACACCCCCTACGGCGCGTACGGCTGCGAGTCGGCTGATCGTGGAGAGCTGAGACGGCGCCGTGTTGTCGCTACTCGTACCTCTTCGGACCGACATGCCCTACTCCCACAACCCGGCACGTCCACAGGGTGCTGAGCGAGCCCCGGCCAAGATGACGCCGGGCATCCACCTCCTCGCGGGCTACGCGCGAGGTCTTCGTCCTCAACTGCGGGGTGCTGGTCCGGGGAGCCGGAGAGTGCTGCGGCAACTGCGGGACGGGAGTGCGGGACGGGATGCTGGTCTGAAGTGGTCAGCGACTGTAAGCAGGTGGCGAAGCCGGTGATGCGTCCACTTCCCATCATGGGCACGGGCGGCTTCGTCACTGATGGCCTTGTGGAACGCGCGGAGTTCATCTCCGCTTCCAGGTCCATACCGATGCCGGGGCATGCCCGACGACCTGTCGGCGGTGGCCGCCGTCCACCCGGACCCTGCGGATCAAGGAATGGGCGGCGACCGTATCCGTCAGACTGCTGCCGACGAGCAAGTGCCGTCAGCAGTTGCCGATCTGGGTGCTCGCACCGTCGGTCTTCAGCGTGGCGCAGACCTCCGGGGTTTTGGGCAAGGTGACGGTGAAGGTCTCTTCGACACCGGCCTCAACGGTCTTCTCAACGCTCGCGAGCACGGTGCCGTCGCCATCGGCGATGTGCACACTGACAGTCCGCTCCTGCTCGCAGGTAACACCGACTCTGACCGAAGTGATCACCTTGTTGCTGACCGTGTTGAGGCTGACGCCGCAGGGGAAGGGCTGCTGGGCAGCGGCCTGCGCGGGCGCGGCGGCGACGAGCGGTGTGGAAGCCAGCAGCACGGTGGCCGCCGAACGGAGCATGCGATGAGGCATTGGTTCTCCTGGGTGTCAATCGGGCCGACCGCGCCTTAGGCGGTCGGCCTCTCGATCGCGGCGCCAATAAATTTCCCTTAAGCGCCATTTGGGGTAGATGTGACCACGGTTCGCACGATCCCCGCAACATGGCGCGTTCCAGCGGATGACCGGATACGCCACTCGGGTGGACCGATGTTCGTGCCCCCGGTACCTGCCTGTACGGGAGCGTCGGCTCCCGTAGACTGCGTCGATTTCGGCCGCGCACGCCGCCGTCACCTCGTGGCCATCTGGACCTCGGCACACACGTGGTGTCGGAGACCAGGTGGCATAGGTGGCGTTCTGCCGTTGCTGCCACCGCTTGAGGCGACGGCCGCGAGAGCCACAGCAGCCGTCCGAACGTCCGGTGAGGTTCGGACGTCCATGCCGTGACGTCGCTTCCTCTCGGAGCAGTACGGCCGGTCTGCGGCGACCCGGTCGACGGGCAGCAGGGCACCGTCCAAGGTGACGAAGGCCTTGGTGTTCCCATCAAGTAGGTGTCGCCGCACAGCGTTCCCCTAGGGAACCACTGGGCCTCGCGCGCTTGCGCGGTCCAACCCGCGGTCACCACCGCCAGACCGATGGGCTTCGCGCGCTCAGCCGGCCAGCCACGGACCGGCCCTCGAGACGCTCCAGCACAGAATTCACCCATACGTGGCTGTTGTGACTATTCAGGGTGAAAAGTACTGATGATGCATTTCCATGATGAATCGTCTGGTCATCCTATGATCGACAGTTTCAGCGAGCAGCGTCACGGCTCCCCCGAGGAAGGCTCTTCAGGATGCGAGAGATGTTCACCGCCCGGCGGCGGATCGTCGCGGCGATCGCCGCGGCGGTCGCGGCCGCCGCCATCGGGTGCGGTACCGCCCTGCCCGCCAATGCCAATCCGGCCGACGGAAGGGTTCTGGACGAGGGTTCCGCCGACTCCGTCGACGACAGCTACATCGTCGTGCTGAAGGACTCCGCCGGGTTCAGGGCGAAATCGGCGGAAGGCGAACTGTTCGCAGCCAAGTACGGCGCCACGGTGGATCAGACCTACGACGCTGCGCTCAATGGCTACGCCATCCGGGTCGGCGCCTCCGGAGCGAGGAGTTTGGCGGAGGACCCGGCCGTCGAGTTCGTCGAGCAGGACAAGAAGGTCCGCCTCGACGCGACCCAGATCAACCCGCCGTGGGGCCTGGACCGGATCGACCAGGCCCGACTTCCGCGCGACCTGACGTATACCTATCCGGATACGGCGGGGCGTTCCGCGACCGTGTACGTGATCGACACGGGAGTGCGCATCACTCACACGGAGTTCGCCGGGCGCGCAAGACACGGCTACGACTTTGTCGACCGTGACTACACCGCCTCCGACGGCAACGGTCACGGAACGCACGTCGCCACCACGGTCGCCGGCAAGACGTACGGCGTGGCGAAACTCACCAGGATCGTGTCCGTACGGGTGCTGAACAACAGCGGGGTCGGCACCCTCTCCAACGTCATCGCGGGCGTCGACTGGGTCACCTCGCGCCGCGTCCGGCCAGCGGTCGCCAACATGTCGCTGGGCGCCGGCGCCAGCACGGCACTCGACACCGCGGTGAGGAACTCCATCGCCTCCGGTGTCACCTATGCGGTGGCCGCCGGCAACTCCAACAGGAATGCCGCCTACTTCTCACCCGCCCGGGTGGGTGCTGCCCTCACCGTGGGAGCCAGCACCTCGGTTGACTTCAGATCCAGTTTCTCCAACTACGGTTTCGTGCTCGATATGTTCGCCCCCGGCTCGTCGATCACCGCCGGCTGGCACACCAGCGACACGGCGGCGGCCACGCTCTCCGGCACCTCGATGGCGGCCCCCCATGTCGCGGGAGCCGCGGCCGTCTACCTCACCTCGCACCCCACCGCCGGTCCGGCGACCGTACGCAGCGCTCTCGTCAACGGGGCCACGACCGGAGTGCTGAGAAACATCGGGCCCGGTTCACCCAACAGGCTCCTCAGACTCGTACCCTAGATGATCGATTCGAAGGGGTCAGCGGTCGGAGGCGGTCAGTGATCCCAGCAGGACGGTTCGTTGCTGGCCGTCTTCAACTCCACCAACACCGTCTGCGAGCGAACATCGGCCGGCACAACACCGATTCCGCGACTGCGGGTTCCCCCGGTCAGGGCCCACACGTCGGACACCGCCGCCGCGCGGTGGCCTGCGCTGCGAGGGTACCGAGGGCGTACTCGAGAGCCAGTTCCACGGCGGCGGGGCGGAACAGCGTCCCCGTGCCGTCGGGCGGGACCAGCCAGCGGAGGCCTCCTCCGGCCAGGTGCGGGGCGGGCACTGTGACCCATGCGCCTTTTCCCAGGTACCGGACACTCGAACCGACCCAGCGGCCTATCGGGTCCGGCGGCAGGAAGAAGCCCACTCTGCGCGAGGCGGTGTCCGTCAGTACGGGACCGGGGGCCTGTGGTGTGCGCAGCAGGGCACCCAGGGCCAGCACTCCCAGTTCCTCGGGCACACTCAGCACGTCCCAGAACCGTCCGCAGGCCAGCACGGCGATCCCTGTTTCTCCCCGCCACTGCCGCTTGCAGTCGCGGGGATCGGTCGCGGCGGCGGCGAGCCATTCCACGGCCTGCTCTCTGGCTGTTCGCATGGTGTCCCTCCGGATCCGTTCGCCCGTGCGGGCAGGACGGCGATCTCCCCCTCACCGCCAGGCTGGTCGGACCCGGCCTGTTCATGCTGATGGATCTCTCTGTTCCACGGAAGGGGTGGCGAACCATGGCGAATGCGTTCAAAATGTTCGACCCCCAAACAGGCGTTCCCTCGGAGCGGCCCAGAAAACGGCGCCTTCGCGCAGCCTCGACGGCGGTGGCGTACCGGTCCTGACGCCCGCGCCGCGCCCGTTGGCCTAGGACACCACGTCCTTGCGGGCGAAACCGCGGAAGGCCAGGGCGAACAGCACGAGCGCGTACGTTACGGAAATCGACGTGCCCTGGATCATGTCCGTCCACTGCAACTGCGGCTGGACCGCGTCGAGCCAGGCGTACTGCCAGTGCGCGGGCAGGAAGTGCCGCCAGTCGCCGAGGGCCGTCACCTCGTCGAGGACGCTGCCGATGATGGTGAGGAACACCGCGCCGCCGACCGCGCCGAGCGGTGCGTCCGTCCGCGTCGACAGCCAGAACGCGAGGGCCGCGGTGACCAGTTGGGACACCATGATGTACACGACGACGATCAGCAGGCGCTGGGCCGCGGTGCCGGTGGGCAGGGTGCCGCCGGTGGGCAGCTGGAGCGGGCCCCAGCCGTAGGCGGCCGTGCCGACGACGAGGGCGACGATCGGGAGCAGCACCAGCGCGGCCAGGCTCAGAGTGAGCCCGACGGCGAGCTTGGACCACAGCAGCCGGGCCCGGGGCACGGGCGCCGCGAGCAGATAGCGCAGGGACGACCAGCTGGCCTCCGAGGCCACCGTGTCGCCGCAGAACAGGGCGACGGGGATGACGAGCAGGAAGCCGGCGCCGGAGAAGAGGTTGACGGCGGCGAAGTTGGCTCCGGAGGCCGTCGCCGTGTCCATGAGGTTCACGCGGTTGTTGTTGCCGCCCGGGTCGCCGCCGACCTGGAAGGCGATGAGCAGGATGATCGGCAGGGCGACCAGGACACCGCCCATGACCATCGTGCGGCGCCGCTTCAGCTGCCGGACCAGCTCGACGCGGAAGGGCAGGGTGCGGCCCGCGCGGTAGCCCTCGGCGACCTCGACGGGCTCGGCCCGGTCGGCGAGCTTGCTCATGCTTCGGCTCCGATCAGGGTGAGGAAGGCGTCCTCCAGGCGGCGGTGCGGGCCGACCGACCGCACGGGCACGTCCAGCCGCACGAGTTCGGCGACCAGGCGCTGCGGGGTGCCGTCGGCGTCGAGCTGGACCAGGAGGCCCTCGTCGACGGGCACGGCCGAGGCGACGCCCGGCAGGGCGGCGACCTTCTCGACGACGGGCTCCTCCACGGGCGTGGCTGTGCCCACCAGGAGGGTGTCGCCCGAGCCGACGATGTCCTCGACCGGGCCCGCCTGGACGAGCTGTCCGTGGTCCATCACGACCAGGTGGGTGCAGGTCTGCTCGACCTCCGCGAGGAGGTGGCTGGAGACGATGACCGTGCGCCCCGCGGCGGCGTAGCGGATCATCACCTCGCGCATCTCGCGGATCTGGGGCGGGTCGAGGCCGTTGGTCGGTTCGTCGAGGATGAGCAGGTCCGGCAGGCCGAGCATGGCCTGGGCGATGGCGAGGCGCTGGCGCATGCCCTGGGAGTAGGTGCGTACCGCACGGGCGAGCGCGTCGCCGAGGCCCGCGATCTCCAGGGCCTCCTCCAAGTGGGCGTCTTCGGCCGGGCGGCCGGTGGCGCGCCAGTACAGGTCCAGGTTCTCGCGGCCGGACAGGTGCGGCAGGAAGCCCGCGCCCTCGACGAACGCGCCGACCCGGGAGAGGACCGGGGCGCCCGGGCTGATGGCGTGGCCGAAGACGCGGATCTCGCCGCCGTCCGGCTTGATCAGGCCCATCAGCATGCGCAGGGTCGTGGTCTTGCCGGCGCCGTTCGGGCCGAGCAGGCCGAGGACCTGGCCCTTCTCCACGCGGAAGGACAGGTCCTTGACGGCGTACCGGTCGGAGGACTTGGCGTACCGCTTGGTCAGGTCCGTGATCTGGAGGGGCACTTCGGCCAGCTCGGGGTCCGGCGGGGCGGGGGCCGCCGTGCGGCGGCGTCCGGTGATGATCAGCGCCAGGGCGATCGCGGCACCGGCGAGCGGCATCCACCACACCCAGGCGGGCAGCGGGCCCTGTGCGTTGCTCTCGCCGAGCGCCGACGGGACCTTGAGGTCGCCCTTGAGGGAGACGGTGTACGTGGCCGGGGTCGCCGGGGAGGCGTAGCCGAGGTCCGTCGAGGCGAGGACCAGGCGCAGCCGGTGGCCGTCGTCGACCTCGTGGTCGATCGCCGGGAGGGTGAGGGTGACGTCCTTGCCGGCCTTGGCGTCCTCGACCCTGACGGGCGTGACCAGCTGGGAGGGCAGTACCGGCTGGGTGCGGCCGGGGCCGACGTCGTAGACCTTGGCGAAGAGCACGGCGTCGTCGCTGGTGGACTTCACGTGGACCGTGGCCGTCGGGGAGCCGGTGATCTGGACGTCGTCCCGGAACGGGGCCGACTCGAACGCGGCGAACTGGCCGGGGAAGTCGAGGGAGACCCCGACACCGAGCGAGGACAGCTGGCTGAGGCCGCCCGCGCCGCCGAGGCCGGGCAGGGCGGAGACGCCGGGCGGGCTGGCGCCGGGCGGGTTGTCGAAGCTCTGCTCGCGGCCGGCCAGGGCGATGGAGCGCTGCTTGCTCTCCAGGCCGGGGTAGCGGTCCGAGGTCACGCCGGTCAGCCGGGGCTCGCCGTCGCCGGAGCCGAGGCCGAGGGTGCGGGTGACGCGGAAGGCGGGGCCGGTGTCGACGCCCTTGTCGTCCTTCAGGTAGCGGTCGAACCAGCTCTGCACGCGGCCCTGGACGCGGCTCGTCTCCATGTCGCCGCCGTCGTGGCCGCCGGCGATCCAGTCGACGTCGACGAGGGCGCCGTTGGCACGGATCGCCTTCGCGGCCTGGTCGGCCTGGCCCAACGGAAAGAGGGAGTCGGACTGGCCCTGCATCAGCAGCGTCGGCACCTTGATGTTCTTGCCGACCGCGGAGGGCGAACGCTCGTCGAGCATCTTGCGTGCCTCGGCGTCCGGCTTGCCCGACTCGGCGACCCGCTCGTACATCCGGCACAGCACGGGCTCGAACCGCTCGCAGCCGCCGCCGGAGTTGACGAAGATGCCGGCCCACAGCTTCTTGAACACGCCGTTCGGGAACAGCGCGTCGGAGAGGTTCCAGTACGTGATGGCCGGGGCGATGGCGTCCACCCGGGCGTCGTGTCCCGCCGTGAGCAGGGCGATCGCGCCGCCGTAGGAGCCGCCGGCCATGCCCACGCGGGGGTCGCCGGGCTTGTCGAGTTCGACCTGGGGCTGCTTCGCCAGCCAGTCGATGAGCTTCGAGACGTCGGCGACCTCGCCCTTCGGGTCGTTCAAGCCGATCTTCCCGTTGGACTTGCCGAAGCCGCGCGCCGACCAGGTCAGGACCGCGTAGCCGTCTCTGGCGAGATCCTCGGCCTGCTGCCGTACGTCGTTCTTGCTGCCGCCGAAGCCGTGGCCGAGCAGGACGGCGGGGCGGCGGCCGGCTCCGCCGGAGGTGAAGTACGAGGTGTCGATCCGCACCCCGTTCCCCGTGTCCAGGACCCGGTCGGCGCGGTCGACCGGGGGCACCTCGTCGGACGCGACGGCCGTCCACGTCCCCGCGCCTGCGAGCACGACGACGGCGGCCCCGGCGGCGAACAGCCTCCGGGGCCTCCGAAGCAGCCCGCGCAGTCCGGGCAGTCGAAGATCCATGCGTCAACGGTACGGGGTGAACCTGTCGATGAGTTGTCGACCGGAGACCGAAGTGCAAGGCCTTCCAGGGGTGTACACGGCGTTTTCGGCGTACTGCGGGTGGTGTACGGCCTCGAACCCGGGTGGTGTTGTGATCGGCCGGGTGCGGGCTTCGCTGTGGTTGTTCACCGCCCACGCGGCGGAGCCGCATATCGATACAGCCCCGCCCCCAGCAAAGCTGGCGCTGGGTCCTCAGTGGTTGCGCGGGAAGCCCAGGTCCACGCCCGCCGGGACGTCGGCCGGGTCCGGCCAGCGGGTGGTGACGACCTTGCCTCGGGTGTAGAAGTGCGTGCCGTCGTTGCCGTAGATGTGGTGGTCGCCGAAGAGCGAGTCCTTCCAGCCGCCGAAGGAGTGGTAGCCCACGGGGACCGGGATCGGGACGTTCACGCCGACCATGCCGGCCTCGACCTCCAGCTGGAAGCGGCGGGCCGCGCCGCCGTCCCGGGTGAAGATCGCGGTGCCGTTGCCGAACGGCGAGGCGTTGATCAGGTCCAGGGCCTCCTCGTAGGTCTCCGTGCGCAGCACGCAGAGCACCGGGCCGAAGATCTCGTCCTGGTAGGCCTTCGCGCTCGTGGGCACCTTGTCGAGCAGCGAGATGCCGATCCAGTGGCCGTTCTCGAAGCCGTCGACGGTGTACCCGGTGCCGTCGAGAACCACCTCTGCGCCCTCGGCCGCCGCGCCCTCGACATAGGAGGCCACCTTGTCGCGGTGGACCTTGGTGATCAGCGGGCCCATCTCGGAGGCCGGGTCGTTGCCGGGGCCGATCTTGATCTTCTCGGCGCGCTCGCGGATCTTCTCCACCAGTTCGTCGCCGATCGCGCCGACCGCGACGACCGCCGAGATGGCCATGCAGCGCTCGCCCGCCGAGCCGTAGGCGGCGGACACCGCGGCGTCGGCCGCAGCGTCGAGGTCGGCGTCCGGGAGGACCAGCATGTGGTTCTTGGCGCCGCCGAGCGCCTGGACGCGCTTGCCGTTGGCGGAGGCGGTGCTGTGGATGTAGCGGGCGATCGGGGTCGAGCCGACGAACGACACCGCCTTGACGTCCGGGTGCTCCAGCAGGCGGTCGACGGCCACCTTGTCGCCGTGGACGACGTTGAAGACGCCGTCCGGCAGGCCGGCCTCGGCGAGCAGCTCGGCGAGCTTGATCGACGCCGACGGGTCCTTCTCGGACGGCTTCAGCACGAACGTGTTGCCGCACGCGATGGCGAGGGGGAACATCCACATCGGCACCATCGCCGGGAAGTTGAACGGCGTGATGCCCGCGACGACACCGAGCGGCTGGCGGATCGAGGACACGTCCACGCGGCTCGCCACCTGCGTGGACAGCTCGCCCTTCAGCTGGACGCTGATGCCGCAGGCCAGGTCGACGATCTCCAGGCCGCGCGCCACCTCACCGAGCGCGTCGCTGTGCACCTTGCCGTGCTCGGCGGTGATCAGCTCGGCGATCTCGTCGCGGTGCGCGTCCAGCAGCGCCCGGAACTTGAACAGGATCGAGGTCCGCTGGGCCAGCGAGGACTGGCCCCAGGTGGCGAAGGCCTCCTTGGCGGCGGCGACCGCCGCGTCCACCTCGTCGACCGAGGCGAACGCGACCTTCGTCGTCACCTCGCCGGTCGCCGGATCGGTCACCGGCCCGTGCGTGCCCGAGGCGCCTTCGACGGTCTTGCCGCCGATCCAGTGGTTGACGATCTTCGTCATGGCCGGGAACTCCTTCACAGATGGCGGCGTCGGGTGGAGACGTGCCGTTCGTACAGCTCACGTGCCTTGACCGCGGACGGCCGTGTCGCGGTCTCGGCCACGGGTACATCCCACCAGGCCTGCGCGGGAGGCGCGCCCGACACTGTGTCTGCCGTTTGGGTCTCCACGTAGACACATGTGGGAGTGTCGGCCGCCCGGGCCTCGGCGAGGGCCTCCCGCAGGTCCCGTACGGACTTCGCGCGCAGGACGCGCAGGCCGAGGCTGGCCGCGTTGGCGGCGAGGTCCACCGGCAGCGGCGGCCCCGTGTAGGTGCCGTTCTCGGACGGGAAGCGGTAGGCGGTGCCGAACCGCTCGCCGCCGACCGACTCGGACAGCCCGCCGATGGACGCGTAGCCGTGGTTCTGGATGATCAGCACCTTGATCGCGACGCCCTCCTGCACGGCCGTCACGATCTCCGTCGGCATCATCAGGTAGGTGCCGTCGCCGACCAGCGCCCACACGGGCCGGTCGGGGGCGGCCATCTTCACGCCGATCGCGGCCGGGATCTCGTAGCCCATGCAGGAGTAGCCGTACTCCACGTGGTACTGGTCGTACGAGCGGGTCCGCCACAGTTTGTGCAGGTCGCCGGGGAGGGATCCGGCCGCGTTGATGAGGATGTCCGACTCGTCGACCAGGGCGTCCAGGACGCCGAGGACCTGCGGCTGGGTCGGGCGGGTGTCCGGCTCGTCCACCTCGTAGCAGGCGTCGACGCGCTGTTCCCAGCGCTCCTTGTCCTCGGTGTACTCGGTGGCGTACGACGACGCGACCCGGTGGCCGTGCATCTCCAGCCGCTCGGTCAGCTCCTCCAGGCCGGTGCGGGCGTCCGCGATCAGGGGCTGCCCGGCGAGCTTGTGGCCGTCGAAGGAGGCGATGTTCAGGTTGAGGAACCGGACGTCCGGGTTCGAGAAGAGCGTGCCGGAGGCGGTGGTGAAGTCGGTGTAGCGGGTGCCGACGCCGATCACCAGGTCGGCGGTGCGGGCGAGTTCGTCCGCGGTGGCCGTGCCGGTGTGGCCGATGCCGCCGACGTCCTGGGGGTGGTCGTGGCGCAGGGAGCCCTTGCCGGCCTGGGTGGAGGCGACCGGGATGCCGGTGGTCTCGGCGAACTCGGCGAGCGCCTCTTCGGCGCGACTGTGGTGGACGCCGCCGCCGGCGACGACCAGGGGCCTCTGCGCCGCGCGGATGATCCGTACCGCCTCGGCGAGTTCCGTCGGGTCGGCGCCGGGACGCCGTACGGTCCAGGTGCGCTCGGCGAAGAAGTCGTCGGGCCAGTCGTACGCCTCGGCCTGTACGTCCTGAGGCAGGGCGAGGGTGACTGCGCCGGTCTCGACGGGGTCGGTGAGCACGCGCATCGCGTTCAGCGCCGACGGGATCAGGGCCTCCGGCCGTGTGATCCGGTCGAAGTACTTCGACACCGGGCGCAGGCAGTCGTTGACCGACACGTCGCCCGCGTACGGCGCTTCGAGCTGCTGGAGGACCGGGTCGGCGGGGCGGGTGGCGAAGATGTCGCCGGGCAGGAGCAGCACCGGCAGATGGTTGATGGTCGCCAGGGCGGCGCCGGTGACGAGGTTGGTGGCGCCCGGGCCGATGGAGGTCGTGACCGCGTGCGTGGACAGGCGGCCCGACTGGCGCGCGTAACCGACCGCGGCGTGCACCATGGCCTGTTCGTTGCGCCCCTGGTGGTACGGCATCGCGTCGGTGTGCTCCAGGAGCGCCTGGCCGATGCCGGCGACGTTGCCGTGGCCGAAGATGCCCCAGGTGGCGCCGATGAGCCGCTGGCGTACGCCGTCGCGTTCGGTGTACTGGGCGGCGAGGAAACGGACCAGCGCTTGCGCGACGGTCAGCCGGGTCGTCATCGGTAACCCCCTGTGCCTGTTACATGGTCCGGGTGGAAGCAGATCCGCCACTCCCGTGTCTCGCCCGGTCCCGCCATGACGTTGAGGTAGTACATGTCGTGGCCGGGCTGGGCGATGGACGGGCCGTGCCATCCGTCGGGGACGAGGACGGCGTCGCCGGAGCGGACCTCCGTGAGGACGTCGGATCCGCCCTCACGCGAGGGGAATACGCGCTGGTAGCCGAAACCGTTCGGGCCGTCGATCTCGAAGTAGTAGATCTCCTCCAGCTCCGACTCCTCGCCGGGCCGGTGCTCGTCGTGCTTGTGCGGCGGGTACGAGGACCAGTTGCCGCCCGGGGTGATCACCTCGACGGCGATGAGCTTGTCGCAGTCGAAGGCGTCGGCGGAGGCGAAGTTGCGCACGTGGCGTGCGCAGGTGCCGCTGCCGCGCTGTTCGACGGGGACCTCCGGCGCGGGGCCGTAGCGGGCGGGGAGTTGTCGCTCGCACTTCGCTCCTGCCAAAGCAAAGCGGCCTCCCGCGCCGGAGGCGATCTGGGCCCGGGCGTCACGGGGCGCGTACGCGAAGTCGGTGACCGACGCGAACACGTTCTCCCTGCCCGAGAGAGGGAACTCTTCGTCCTCGACGCGCACGGTGCACGCGCCCGTCAGGGGCAGCACGATCCACTCGCTGTCCCCGGTGGTGAAGGTGTGGGTGCCGCCCGGTGCGAGCTCCACGATCCGCAGGCTGCTGTGCGTCCAGCCGGCCCGCTTGGGGTCGATGTCCAGGACGTAGTTCACATCGGTGGTGGTGCCCTTGGGGACGTACAGCTCACTGGTCATGAAGCGGCCCTCACAGCAGTCCTACGGCGGTGTCCACGGCGGCGGCCACGTCGCCGACCGCCGGGTACAGCAGCGACCGGCCGACCACCAGCCCGCGCACGGTGGGCAGTTGGAGGGCGCCGCGCCACTTCTCGTACGCCCCGTCCTGGTCGTCGCCCACCTCGCCGCCCAGCAGTACGGCGGGCAGCGTGGAGGCGGCCATGACCTCGGCCATGTCGTCGGGGTTGTCGGTGACCGGCACCTTGAGCCAGGTGTAGGCGGAACTGCCGCCCAGGCCCGAGGCGATGGCGATGGACCGGGTGACGGCCTCGGCGGACAGGTCGTTGCGCAGCCGGCCCGTCTCGTCGCGGCGGGAGATGAACGGCTCGACGAAGACGGGGAGCCGGCGGGCGGCCATGTCGTCGATGGCGCGGGCGGTGGACTCCAGGGTGGTCAGGGAACCCGGGTCGTCGTAGTCGATGCGCAGGAGCAGCTTGCCCGCGTCGAAGCCGAGGCGCTCGATGTCCTCGGGGCGGTGGCCGGTGAAGCGGTCGTCGAGTTCGAAGCGCGCGCCCTGGAGGCCGCCGCGGTTCATCGAGCCCAGGACGACCTTGCCGTCGAGGGCGCCGAGCAGGAGCAGGTCGTCGAGGATGTCGGCGGTGGCGAGGACGCCGTCCACGCCCGGGCGGGACAGGGCCAGGCAGAGGCGTTCGAGCAGGTCGGCGCGGTTGGCCATGGCCATGCTGCGGCCACCGACGCCGAGGGCGCCGCGGGCCGGGTGGTCGGCGGCGACGATCATCAGCCGGCCGTGGTCGTTCAGCAGGGGCCGGCGGGGGCGACGGGCGGCGGCCTCGGCGATCGCCTCCGGGCGGTGGCTGCGGAGGTGGACGAGTTCGGAGACGTCGACGGTCACGTGACGGCCCCCGCGGTGACGGCCGCCTCGATCTCGTCCGGAGTGGGCATCGCGGAGGAGCACTCCAGGCGGGAGGCGACGATGGCGCCGGCGGCATTGGCGTGCCGCATGGTCTTCTCCAGATCCCAGCCGCCCAGGAGGCCGTGGACGAGGGAGCCGCCGAAGGCGTCCCCGGCGCCGAGGCCGTTGAGGACGTTCACGGGCAGTGGCGGGACCTCGGCGGTGACGCCTTCGCGGTTGACGGCGAGGACGCCCTTGGGGCCCTGCTTGACGACGGCCAGCTCGACACCGGCGTCCAGGAGGGCCCGGGCGGCGGCGTGGGGCTCGCGCACGCCCGTGGCGACCTCGACCTCGTCGAGGTTGCCGACGGCGACGGTGGTGTGGCGCAGGGCCTCCTGGTAGAAGGGGCGGGCCGCGTCGGGGTCGGTCCAGAACATGGGGCGCCAGTCGAGGTCGAAGACCGTCGTGCCGGACTTGGCGCGGTGGGCGAGGGCCGCGAGGGTCGCCGTACGGCTCGGTTCCTCGCTCAGGCCCGTGCCCGTGACCCAGAAGACGCGGGCGTCGCGAATGGCGTCCAGGTCGAGCTCGTGGGCGTCGATCTCCAGGTCCGGGGCCTTGGGCTGCCGGTAGAAGTACAGCGGGAAGTCGTCCGGCGGGAAGACCTCGCAGAAGGTGACCGGGGTGGGCAGGCCGGGGACCGGGGTGACCCAGCGGTCGTCGACGCCGAAGTTCTTCAGTGCCTCGTGCAGGTAGGTGCCGAAGGGGTCGTCGCCGGTGCGGGTGATCACCGCGGTCCGCCGTCCCAGGCGGGCCGCGGCGACCGCGACGTTCGTGGCCGAGCCGCCGAGGAACTTGCCGAAGGACGTGACCTGCGGCAGCGGGACACCCGTCTGGAGCGGATACAGATCCACCCCGATGCGCCCCATGGTGATCAGGTCGTACGCCATCGGCTTCCCCTCGGTGTCGGGCTCTCCCCGGCTTTGTAGTCCTCTTCCCGAAGCCCTGTCAATGTTTTGTCCGGACATTCGGACCAGATCATGACAGCGCTTTCGGCATGCCCTGGTCCTTTTTGGTCAAGTCTTCGGCCCCGGCTGCCGGTCCGCCTCTCCAGGCGGCTGTCGCGTGGCCGGCCGCCGACACTGCATCGCACTGGACGCCCCCATGTTGAGGACCCGTGCCGGGTGCCGGGTCAAGGCGCCCCGCCGAAGCTGCGGCGCGCGTCTTTGCCCCGGCTGTGTCACAAACGCCCCCTTCCCGTCACACGTGTCGCGTATACGCGGGCCTTCCGTCACACCCGGCGTACAGGCCCTGCCCTGTATCACCGAGGGTCGTTGACCGGACACAGACTTGTTGATCGCCAGCGCAGCGCCCGGCTCCCCGGGACGGCCGTCCCCGGTCGCCGCCGTGGTGCGCGCGGGGAGGGTGCACGTCATGACCGACCGAAGGCTCTGGTCCTACAAGGAGATCGCGGCACACATCCGAGTCCAGCCGGACACCGTGCGGTCCTACCGCAAGCACGGGCTGCTGCCTCCGCCCGACCACGTCGAGAGCGGCAAGCCCTACTGGTACGCCGACACGGTCCGGGCCTGGGTGGCGTCCAGGCCCGGCAACCGCCCCCGAAGAGCCGACTGACCTCCCCGGCCCGGCCTCATGCTCCACCGTCGCGTGGGGCACGGGTGCCTCCGGGGCGGTCAGCGCCACGGCTCGATGACCGTCGGGGAGCGTGCCGGGCGTCGCAGGGCAGGCGGGACTTTGCGGACACCCGCCAGCCCGTGCCGTACCGGCCTGTGCTTCAGCCCCGGGCCCCGACCCTGTCCCTGGCCGGTTCCGCTTCTCTGGCCGGTTCCGGGCCCGCCTCGCCCAGGCCGAAGCGTTCGTGGAAGCGGCGCAGGGGGCCCGGGGCCCACCAGGTGGCGCGGCCGGTGAGGCGCATGACCGCGGGGACCAGCAGGCTGCGGACGATCATGGCGTCCATGAGGACCGCCAGGGCGATGCCCAGGCCGAGCATCTTGGTGTTGGTGACCCGGGACGCGCCGATCGCGATCATGACCACGGCCAGGATGACCGCCGCCGCCGTGATCAGCCCGCCGGTGCGCTGGAGGCCATGGAGGACGGCCTGGTCGTGGTCGCCTGTGTGGTCGTACTCCTCCTTGATGCGGGAGAGCAGGAACACGCCGTAGTCCATGGACAGGCCGAAGGCCACGCAGAACATCAGGATCGGGAGGGTCGTCTCGACGGAGCCGGGGCTGGTGAAGCCGAGCAGGCCCGAGAGATGGCCGTCCTGGAAGATCCAGACGACCGCGCCGAACATGGCCGTCAGACTGAGCGCGTTGAGCACGACCGCCTGGACCGGGATCAGCACGCTGCCCGTGAGGAGGAAGACCAGGAGCAGCGTGACGATCGTGATGAAGACGGCCGCGAGCGGCAGGCGTTCCCCTATGGCGCCCTTGGAGTCGACCAGGACGGCGGCCGTGCCGGTCACCTTGGTGTCGAAGGGGGCCCGGACCTCGCGCAGTTCGCCGACGAGGCGCTGGGCCGGGTCGTCGACCGCCTCGCCCTTCGGCAGCACCGTGAAGTACGCCGAGTCGCCCTTCACCAGCGGCCCGTCGACCCGCAGCACATCGGGCAGTGCGGCGATCCGCTCCTTGTAGGCGCCGTACTGCGCCTCGCTCGCGCGTCCCTCGGCGAGCACTTCGAGGCCGCCGCCGGGGCTGCCCGGGAAGCCCTCCCGGATGTGCTGCTGCACGACATGGGACTCGGAGGTCGAGGGCAGCTGGCGGTCGTCGGCGGTGCCGAACCTGACGCCCAGGAAGGGCAGTCCGAGCAGGACGAGGACGGCAGTGGTGCCCAGGGCGAAGAACGGGGCGCGGCGCATGACGAACGACGCCGAGCGCGCCCAGGCCCTGCCCTCCTCCTCGGCGGGCTTCGGCCGCTGTCCGCGCCGGAACACGCGGCGCAGATCCAGGGAGTTGACCCGGTGCCCCAGCAGCATCAGCGCCGCCGGGAGCAGGATCAGCGCGGCGGCCGCCGCCAGCAGCACCACGGCGATCCCGGCGTAGGCGAAGGACCGCAGGAAGTACTGCGGGAAGACCAGCATCGCCGCCAGGGACACCGCGACCGTGAGAGCGGAGAACAGCACCGTGCGCCCGGCGGTGCGCAGCGTCGTGCCGATCGCGGTCAGGGGCTCGGCGCCGGTGGACAGTTCCTCGCGGAAGCGGCGGACGATGAACAGCGCGTAGTCGACGGCGAGGCCGAGGCCGAGGGCCGTGGTGAGGTTGATCGCGAACACGGAGACGTCGGTGAGTTCGGTGAGGCCGCGCAGGATCGCGTTCGTCCCGAGGATGGCGACGATGCCGATGCCGAGCGGCAGCAGGGCCGCGACGGCGCTGCCGAAGACCATCACCAGCAGCACGAGCGTCACCGGCAGGGCGATCAGCTCGGCCCGGGTCAGGTCCTCCTGGATGACCGTCTGCATCTCGTGCCGCACGGCGACCGGGCCGCCGACGGTGACCTCCACCGGGCCGCGCTCGCCGCGGTAGTGGGGTGCGATGCGCTCCAGGGTCTCGCCGGCGGCCTTCTCGTCGCCCGTGATGCGGGCGGCGATCAGCGCCTCGTGGCCGTCCTCGGCGCGCAGGGCCGGGGTGCCGGACTGCCAGTAGGAGCCGACGCCGGTGACGCCCTTCTCGTGCGCCAGTCGCCCGGCGAGACGCTCGGCCCGGGCGGCGACGGCCGGGTCGTCGACCGAGGCGTCGCCCGCGTCGACCAGGAGCAGCAGGTTGGGCTGGGAGCCGGGGAACTCGCGCTCCAGGGCCTTGGTCGCGTACGTGGACTCGGCGGCCGGGTCCTCCCAGCCGCCGGCGCCGAGCCGGTCGGCGACGCCGCTGCCGGCCAGCACCGCGAGCGCGGTGAGGCCCAGCGCCACCAGCAGCGACAGTCTGGGCCTGGCGGTCACGAAGCGGGTCCAGCGTCCGACGCGCGGTGGCGTGTTGACTTCGGTCATCGTGCGGTGTCCCCTTCACCGTGACCCGTGTCCAGGCGCAGCCTGACAGCACGGAACTGCCATAGACTGGCAAACACGAGAGATCGCTCGCATTTCTGCCGACTCCAGAATGCGAGCGCCCACTCGCGTTTGTCAACCGCGTTCTGAGACCTGGGGATAACCCGTGCCCGAGAAGACCGAGAAACCCGGAACAGAGACGACGGCGGCGGCCGAGGACCGGCCGCGCCGCCGCCAGGCCCGCGGCGAGCGCCGGATCACCCAGCTCCTCGACGCCGCCGCCACCGTCTTCTCCACGACCGGCTACACGGCCGCCAGCACCAACGCCATCGCCCGCGAGGCGGGCGTCTCACCGGGGACGCTGTACCAGTTCTTCCCGAACAAGGAAGCGATCGCGATCGAGCTGGGCAGCCGGCTGATGCACGAGATGCGGCAGTCCTACGACGAGGTCCTCGCCCCGATCTCCCACGCGGCGACCCCGATCGAGGAGGTCATCGCCGAGACCGTCGACCGCTTCGTCGAGTTCAACTGCCGCCACCCGGCCTTCTTCGCGCTGATGCACGGCCCCGACATCCCGGGACGCATAGCCGAGGAGCACGACGCGCTGCACCGCACGCTGGTCACCCGGGTCGAGACGATCCTCGCCCCGTTCGCGCCCGACATCCCCGCACCGGCGGTCACCCGCACCGCCCAGATGTGCGTCGGCATCTACAAGGCGGGCCTGGAGCTGGTGCTGGCCCACGAGGGCGCCGAACGCGAGGCATACGTCCAGGAGCTGAAGGACGCCCTCCTGCGCTACCTGCGACCGCTCGTCAGGGATGTCGAAACTAATACCCCCTAGGGGTACAGTTGGGGTGTGCGGACCCCACGGGTCCCCATGGCCCCACATGCCTCGACGAGGAGTAACGACATGACCGCCCAGACCGACACCACGGGCTCCGTCACCACTGTCTACAAGGTGAGCGGCATGAGCTGCGGACACTGCGAGGGTGCCGTCTCCGGCGAGATCTCCCAGATCTCCGGCGTACGTTCGGTGACGGCCGTCGCCTCGGCCGGCGAGGTCACCGTCGTCTCCGCCACCCCGCTCGACGACGAGGCCGTACGCGCCGCCGTCGACGAGGCCGGTTTCGAGCTGGCCGGGAAAGCCTGAGCCCGAACGACCGGATCGAAGCGCCTGAGACACGCCGGTCCTGGCACTCGTACCGACGTACGGGCCGTACGCCGCCGCCCCGGCTCGTACGGCCCGCTCCGCCTCCCGGGCGCCCCGCATCACCTGGAGTACGGACATGACCAGCACCACCGCCACGGCGCCGACCGACCGCGAGCCGGCGCTCTCCGAGGCCGAGCTGCTCATCGGCGGGATGACCTGCGCCTCCTGCGCGGCCCGCGTGGAGAAGAAGCTCAACCGCATGGACGGCGTCACCGCCACGGTGAACTACGCGACGGAGAAGGCCCGGGTCACCTACCCCGCGGGCACAGAGGTCGCCGACCTGATCGCGACCGTGGTGAAGACCGGGTACACCGCCGAGGAGCCCGCGCCCCCGCAGGAGGAGACGCCCGCCGCCGAGGAGGAGGATCCGGATCTGTCGGCCCTCCGCCGGCGCCTCGTCGTCTCCGCCGCCCTCGCCGTGCCCGTCGTCCTGCTGGCTATGGTCCCGGCGCTCCAGTTCGACAACTGGCAGTGGCTCTCGCTCACCCTCGCCGCACCGGTCGTCGTCTGGGGCGGGCTGCCGTTCCACCGGGCGGCCTGGACGAACGCCCGGCACGCCGCCGCCACCATGGACACGCTGGTCTCCCTCGGCACGCTGGCCGCGTTCGGCTGGTCCCTGTGGGCCCTGTTCCTCGGCGACGCGGGCATGCCCGGCATGCGGCACCCCTTCGAGTTCACGGTCTCGCGCGGCGACGGCGCCTCCTCGATCTACCTGGAGGTCGCCTCCGGCGTCACGGCCTTCATCCTGCTGGGCCGCTACCTGGAGGCCCGCTCCAAGCGCCGTGCGGGGGCGGCCCTGCGCGCGCTCATGGAACTGGGCGCGAAGGACGTCGCCGTACTGCGGGACGGGCGCGAGGTGCGGATCCCGGCGCAGCGGCTGGCCGTCGGCGACCGGTTCGTCGTACGGCCCGGCGAGAAGATCGCCACCGACGGCACCGTGGTCGAGGGCACCTCCGCGGTGGACGCCTCGATGCTGACCGGCGAGTCGGTACCGGTGGACGTCACGGCCGGGGACACGGTCACCGGTGCGACGGTCAACGCGGGCGGGCGGCTCGTCGTCGAGGCCACCCGGATCGGCGCCGACACCCGGCTCGCGCGGATGGCGAAGCTGGTGGAGGACGCGCAGAACGGCAAGGCCGAGGTGCAGAGGCTCGCCGACCGGATCTCCGGGATCTTCGTGCCGGTGGTGCTGCTGATCGCCGCCGCGACGGCCGGGGCGTGGCTCGGTCTGACCGGCGACGGCGTCGCCGCGTTCACCGCCGCCGTCGCGGTCCTGATCATCGCCTGCCCGTGCGCGCTGGGCCTGGCCACCCCGACCGCGCTGATGGTCGGCACGGGCCGCGGCGCCCAGCTCGGCATCCTCATCAAGGGCCCGGAGGTCCTGGAGTCCACGCGCCGGATCGACACGGTCGTCCTGGACAAGACCGGCACGGTCACCACGGGCCGGATGACCCTCCAGGAGGTCCACGTCGCCGAGGGCGCCGACGAGAAGGAGGTGCTGCTGCTGGCGGGCGCCGTCGAGCACGCCTCCGAGCACCCCGTGGCCCGTGCGATCGCGCTGGGCGCCGAGGAGAGGGCCGGACAGCTCCCGGACGTCGAGGGCTTCCAGAACGTCCCCGGGCGGGGCGCACGGGGGCGCGTGGAGGGCCGTGAGGTCGCCGTGGGGCGGCTCTTCGACGACGTACCGCCGGAGCTGGCCCGCGCGCGGGACGAGGCCGAGCGGGCCGGTCGTACGGCCGTCCTGGCCGGCTGGGGCGGGACGGCGCGGGCCGTCCTGGCCGTGGCGGACGCCGTGAAGGAGACCAGCGCCGAGGCGGTGCGCGAGCTGCGCGCGCTGGGGCTCACGCCGGTACTGCTGACCGGGGACAACCGGGCGGTGGCCGAAGCGGTGGCCGAGGCCGTCGGGATCGACCAGGTGATCGCGGAGGTCCTGCCCGAGGACAAGGTCGACGCCGTACGGCGGTTGCAGGCCGAGGGACGGGTCGTCGCGATGGTGGGCGACGGCGTCAACGACGCGGCCGCGCTCGCCACCGCCGACCTGGGCCTGGCCATGGGCACCGGCACGGACGCGGCGATCGAGGCGGGCGATCTGACGCTGGTCCGCGGCGACCTGCGGGCGGCCGCGGACGCGATCCGGCTGTCCCGCCGGACGCTGGCCACGATCAAGGGCAACCTCGTCTGGGCCTTCGGCTACAACGTGGCCGCGCTGCCGCTGGCCGCCGCGGGACTGCTGAACCCGATGATCGCCGGGGCCGCGATGGCCTTCTCCTCGGTCTTCGTCGTCACGAACAGTCTCCGACTACGGACATTCCGGTGAAGTCCCCCGAATTCGCCCTAAGTTCACGGCGAACGTGATATGAGCCCCTCTGGAGTCCCGGGCCCGGCTCACATAAGCTCTTCACAAGGCTCGCGCACCATCCTTACGCTTGAGCCCCGGGAGCTATATCCGGGCTCTTGCGTACCTTATGGACATACGCAAGAGACGCAGATCACAGTGATGTGAACGTAACCATCGAAGGGGTTCGAAGGTCTAAGTTGACGATGTCAGGGAGCGTCTTGGGGGGCGCCACCTGGCATCTGGAGATGTCTTGGGGGACTTCTCCAGAGATGCGTTGCCGGGGCACGTACACCGGGAAGCTTTGAGCGGCCCTCCCGGTCGTGCGCTGTCCCGGCAGACCGCACACACCCGCAGTACGGCGAGATTTGCTCGTTGTGCTCAACAGCGATTCAGGCGCTGTCCTCACAGACGCCCGGCCGGATCCCGTGGGGGAATCCGTACCGGGACTGGGAAGGCGCCCTGGTCGTCGGCCCGTGGGGGGACCGGCGGCAGGGCGCCTTCTTTTCTGCTTTCCGCCTCTCGGACCTTCTCGCTCCGCACGTACGCAAGAGCCCCCGTAACCGCGCCGGAGCGGATACGGGGGCCGAGTGGTACTACGCCTCAGCGCTCCTCGACGGGCACGAAGTCGCGCTCGACGACGCCCGTGTAGATCTGGCGCGGGCGGCCGATGCGGGAGCCCGGCTCCTTGATCATCTCGTGCCACTGGGCGATCCAGCCCGGCAGCCGGCCGAGGGCGAACAGGACCGTGAACATCTCGGTCGGGAAGCCCATGGCCCGGTAGATCAGGCCCGTGTAGAAGTCGACGTTCGGGTAGAGGCTGCGCGAGACGAAGTAGTCGTCGGAGAGCGCGTGCTCCTCCAGCTTCAGCGCGATGTCCAGCAGCTCGTCGGACTTGCCGAGAGCGGACAGCACGTCGTGCGCGGCGGCCTTGATGATCTTGGCGCGCGGGTCGAAGTTCTTGTAGACCCGGTGGCCGAAGCCCATCAGGCGGACGCCGTCCTCCTTGTTCTTCACCTTGCGGATGAAGTTGTCGACGTCACCGCCGGAGTCGCGGATGCCCTCCAGCATCTCCAGCACGGACTGGTTGGCGCCGCCGTGCAGCGGGCCCCACAGCGCGTTGATGCCGGCGGAGATCGAGGCGAACATGTTCGCCTGCGAGGAGCCGACCAGGCGGACCGTGGACGTCGAGCAGTTCTGCTCGTGGTCCGCGTGCAGGATCAGCAGCTTGTCCAGCGCGGAGACCACGGTCGGGTCGAGCTCGTACTCCTGCGCGGGGACCGAGAAGGTCATGCGGAGGAAGTTCTCGACGTAGCCGAGGTCGTTGCGCGGGTAGACGAACGGGTGACCGATCGACTTCTTGTACGCGTACGCCGCGATCGTCGGGAGCTTGGCGAGCAGACGGATCGTGGAGAGATTGCGCTGGCGCTCGTCGAACGGGTTGTGGCTGTCCTGGTAGAACGTGGACAGCGCCGAGACGACCGAGGACAGCATGGCCATCGGGTGGGCGTCGCGCGGGAAGCCCTTGTAGAAGTTCTTGACGTCCTCGTGCAGCAGGGTGTGCTGCGTGATGTCGTTCTTGAACGTCGAGAGCTCGTCGACGGTCGGCAGCTCGCCGTTGATCAGCAGGTAGGCGACGTCCAGGAACGTGGAGCGCTCGGCCAACTGCTCGATCGGGTAGCCGCGGTACCGCAGGATGCCCGCTTCGCCGTCCAGGTAGGTAATGGCGGATTTGTAGGCGGCGGTGTTGCCGTAACCGCTGTCCAGCGTCACCAGACCGGTCTGGGCGCGGAGCTTGCCGATGTCGAAGCCCTTGTCACCGACGGTGCTGTCGATCACCGGGTAGGTGTACTCGTTGCCGTCGTACCGCAGTACTACAGAGTTGTCGCTCACGTCTTCCCTCACCGACGTTGTGCCTCATCTTCGAGGTGCCCTGACTGTCTCTACCATCCCCCACTCGGCTCAGGAGAGTGCACTCGGGGTCGACCATCGGGCCTATTGACGGCACTGAGTGCCGCCAACTTCCTCATCCTGCCCCCTGTGTTCCCCTTCTGGAAGTGGCTTGTGACCTTCACGACTCATTTGATCGATCATTTTTCGTGGAACCGAGCCGGAAGTCGAGTGCCGTGCACCTCCGGCCCGCCGACACCGTGCGCACCGCCTGGCCGATCGCCCTGCGCGAACCGACGAGGACGACCAGCTGTTTGGCCCGCGTGACCGCCGTGTAGAGAAGGTTCCGCTGGAGCATCATCCAGGCGCCCGTGGTGACCGGGATGACGACCGCCGGGTACTCGCTGCCCTGGGAACGGTGGATCGTCACGGCGTAGGCGTGAGCCAGCTCGTCGAGCTCGTCGAACTCGTACGGGACCTCCTCGTCCTCGTCCGTCAGCACCGTCAGACGCTGGTCGACCGGGTCGAGTGAGGTGACCACACCGACGGTGCCGTTGAAGACACCGTTCTTGCCCTTCTCGTAATTGTTGCGAATCTGGGTGACCTTGTCGCCGACACGGAACACCCGTCCGCCGAATCTCTTCTCGGGCAGATCGGGGCGGCCCGGGGTGACGGCCTGCTGGAGCAGGCCGTTGAGAGTGCCCGCGCCCGCCGGGCCCCGGTGCATGGGGGCGAGGACCTGCACGTCCCGGCGCGGGTCGAGCCCGAACTTGGCCGGAATCCGGTGGGCCGCCACATCGACCGTGAGCCTGCCGGCGGCCTCCGTGTCGTCCTCGACGAAGAGGAAGAAGTCCTTCATGCCGTCGGTGAGCGGGTGTTGGCCGGCGTTGATCCGGTGCGCGTTCGTCACAACGCCGGACTGCTGGGCCTGCCGGAAGACCCGGGTGAGGCGGACGGCGGGGATCGGGCTCCCACCGGCCAGGAGGTCGCGCAGCACCTCCCCCGCGCCGACGCTCGGCAGCTGGTCCACATCCCCGACGAAGAGGAGGTGGGCCCCCGGCGGCACGGCCTTGACGAGCTTGTTGGCGAGGAGCAGGTCCAGCATGGACGCCTCGTCGACCACCACCAGGTCGGCGTCCAGCGGGCGGTCCCGGTCGTAGGCCGCGTCGCCGCCGGGCTTCAGCTCCAGCAGGCGGTGGACCGTGGAGGCCTCGGCGCCGGTGAGCTCGGACAGGCGCTTGGCGGCCCGGCCGGTCGGAGCGGCGAGCACGACCTTGGCCTTCTTGGCGCGGGCCAGCTCCACGATGGAGCGGACCGTGAAGGACTTGCCGCAGCCGGGGCCGCCGGTGAGGACGGCGACCTTCTCGGTCAGCGCCAGCTTGACGGCGGCCTCCTGCTCCGGGGCGAGGTCGGCGCCGGTGCGTGTTCTCAGCCAGCCGAGCGCCTTGTCCCAGGCCACCGCCCGGAAGCCCGGCATCCGGTCCTCCTCGGTGCGCAGAAGGCGCAGCAGCTGAGCGGAGAGGGAGAGTTCGGCGCGGTGGAAGGGGACGAGGTAGACGGCGGTGACCGGCTCCGAGCCGCCGTCGGGGCCAGGCACCTTCTCCCGTACGACCCCGGGGTCGCCGCCGTCCTCGGGGACCTCGGCCAGCTCCGCGAGGCACTCGATGACGAGCCCGGTGTCGACCTGGAGCAGCTTCACCGCGTCCGCGATCAGCCGCTCCTCCGGGAGGTAGCAGTTGCCCTGGTCGGTGGCCTGCGACAGCGCGTACTGGAGGCCCGCCTTGACGCGCTCCGGGCTGTCGTGCGGGATGCCGACGGACTGGGCGATCTTGTCGGCGGTGAGGAAGCCGATGCCCCAGACGTCGGCGGCGAGGCGGTAGGGCTGGTTCTTCACGACGGAGATGGACGCGTCGCCGTACTTCTTGTAGATCCGCACGGCGATGGACGTGGACACCTCGACGGTCTGGAGGAAGAGCATGACCTCCTTGATGGCCTTCTGTTCCTCCCAGGCGTCGGCGATCTTCTTCGTCCGCTTGGGCCCGAGGCCCGGGACCTCGATGAGCCGCTTGGGCTCCTCCTCGATGATCTGCAGGGTGTCCAGGCCGAAATGCTGCGTGATCCGGTCGGCGAATACCGGGCCGATGCCCTTGACCAGGCCGGAGCCGAGGTAACGGCGGATGCCCTGGACGGTGGCCGGCAGGACGGTCGTGTAGTTCTCCACGTGGAACTGCTTGCCGTACTGGGGATGCGAGCCCCAGCGGCCCTCCATGCGCAGGGATTCCCCGACCTGGGCGCCGAGCAGCGCGCCCACGACCGTGAGCAGATCGCCGCCGCCTCTGCCGGTGTCGACCCGGGCGACCGTGTAGCCGTTCTCCTCGTTGGCGTACGTGATCCGCTCGAGAACGCCTTCGAGCACGGCGAGCCGCCGTTCGTCGGCGGGGGTTCCCGTGTGGTTGGGCATGATCCGACGGTACCGCCGGGGTACGACACTCAGGCCTCTATGTGACCTTCCTTGACGGCCGTCACGAATGCCGTCCAGCCGTGGGCGGAGAAGACCAGGGTGGGGCCGGTGGTGGTCCTGCTGTCGCGGACGGGTACGTCGGGGTTGTTGCGGGCGACTTCGAGGCACTCTCCTTGATCGCCGCCGCTGTAGCTGGACTTGTACCAGCCGGTGATGCTGCTTTCAGTGGTGCCCATGCGTGTGTTCCTCCGCTGCCGCCCTGACGAGGGCCAGTGACTCCCGCTGCGACAACGCGTCGCTCAGAGCGAGAGAGTAGGCGGTCTGGCATGCGCGTCCTGTTCCCTCCACGCGGACGGCGACGGCGGTCCCCGGCACCCCCCCCCCGTGCCCGTACTGCCGCGACGGCGTCAGCGGCGCGGTGTTCCCTCGCGCGGAGGAACGTCCGTTGCGCGGAGAGGACAACCGGCTCGTCCGCCCCTACCCGGCGGCGAAGGTGAGCCCGTGATGGCCGGGCAACTGCTGCCTTGGACGACTGTCGATGGGAGGCCGTGCTACCTCGTGGGCGAGGGGACGGGCTACGTCTCGCGCCTCGCCGACGAGATCGCGGACGTACAACTCAGCATGGCGGGCGACCTCCTCGGCCACGCCGCCGCACTCCTCGCGGAACGCCGCGTGACGAGCGCGGAGCTGCACTATCTGGCCCTGCGGCTCGCCGAGTCCCTGCGGGACGTCAAGCGGGTCGCGGAGAGCAGAGGGGCCCGGGCTCGCCCATAGCGCAAGCCCTCCTACGCCGTGGGCGGCACCAAGGGCATGAGACGTCGCGTCTGGGACAGCCGCAGCAACTCCCTTACGGTGTTCAACCGAGCCGTGAGGGACTACAGGGCCCCGAAAGACGCCCGCGTCCTTCGTATGGTTGGGCCGAGGGCACTTCGGGTCAAGCTCATCCAGCGAGCAAGGCACGTGCCCACTGTTCTTCGCGCTGTTCGATGTATTCGGCGTCGCTTCGCCAGGCGTCGCCGTGGCCTTCTGCCCAGAGCGTCGCCCATGGCTGGTTGCCTTCGGCCGCTTGGTGGCGCAGGAAGTCGTGCATGGCACGGGTTCGGCGGCCCAGCAGGGGCACCAGGTCACGCCGCTCGGTCTCCTCGAGCCCGTAAGCGTCGGCGAAGATCCGCAGGCGATGGTCAGCGTCGGCACGTTGCCAGTGGGGGTGCGCGGACAGTGGGATGAAGCCGTGCATCGCGTAAGCGACATCCCACAGGCGGGTGCCGGGGCCAGCGGTGTCCCAGTCGATGAAGGCCCATGAGTCCATTCCGTCGGCCACGAGGTTCCACGGGGCCAGGTCGTGATGGGCGATGATGTCAGCTCCCTCGGCAGGGATGAGTACCTGCCAGCGGGCGTCGGGCGGTGGCGTGAAGCCCTCCACGGCGTCGTGGAAGTCCCTGATCAGACGGGCCACATGAGCCAACCGCTGCGAGGCTTCCAGCAGCGCGAATCGGTCGGGCCAGATCACCTCACCTGTCACAAAGGTCAGTACCTCCCTCCCCTGCTCGTCGATGCCCAGGGGGCGAGGAGCCGCCCGGAAGCCCACATCGTGGAGATGGGTGAGCAGTGCGTGCACTGCTGGAGTCCACGGTCCCGCCGGGCGGCGGACGGTGTCACCGATGCGGACGACGCCGGCGCTGACGTTCCCGCCGGACAATGGCTGCTCTTCATCGTGCTGCACAGTGGCAGTCTGGCCGACCAGCCCTTGCCGATCACCTCGATTACGGCGAGCAGGGCTTGTCCCGTCGTTGACGAGAGTGCGCTCGGACCACCCCATGCGCTCCCCTGCGTGGCAGCTCAGTTGCCGGACCGCTCGGCGAGCGTGTGCGCGACGAGGGCATTGGCGTGACCGTGGCCCAGCCCGTGCTCGGCCTTGAGCCAGTTCACGAGCTCCATGTGCTTGGTCAGAGGCGAGGAGCGGATCAGGTCCTTCCACTCCGCAATCGGGCGACCGTACTTCTTCTCGATGGAAGGGAAGTAACTGGCAGGGCCCTTCACGGTGGCGGTCATGTCAGCCGTCCTGTCTGTCCGTTGGTTGCTTCGGTGTTGTCACTGGTATGACCGAGGGGCACGGACGGAGTCATCGGTCGATGAAGGTGTGCTGCGTCACACCTCCTCTCACCGATGTTGCTTCGTCAGTGCCCGCTGAACGGCGTCGGGGAGAGCCGCCGATTCGTACGAACGCGGCGCTGCTCACGGATCGCTGGATGCCGAACCCGGCGCACCCTGCGGTCGAGTGGGACGCTCAAGCAGGACGCACGCCCCACTGCACGGCCTCGCCGCCCTGACGGTGCTCGGCCTGCCGGCCCGCACCGCGGGCGGTGTCCGGTCACTATGACTGCGACCGAGGATGAGAGTCACTCTTCGGACCGCTGCTCGTGCCGGTGGGTGCCGCGGGCCAGTTCCTGTAGCAGCCCGTGCTCGGTCTTCCCGGTATCGCGGGCCATCTTGCGCAGCAGGAGGGCACAGAGGGCCGCCGCCCCGTCCATGAGGGCCTCGGTCGCCATAGGGTCCTCGCGCCGTCGCTCTGCCACGTAGGCCGTCAGCAGGTCGTTGCCGGAGACGTAGGCGGTCATGAACTCGATGCCGTTGCGAAGACGGTCGTAGTCGCTGGTCATAGTCGAACCGTGCCACACCCGGGAGAGGTCATCGCGAGCCGCTGCGGCGGGCGTACGCGCGGGCCGCGCGGGCGCGGTCGCCGCAGCGGGTGGAGCACCACTGGCGGCGGCCGTGGCGGAGGAGGTAGCGGTTGCAGGGCGGGGAGCCGCAGGCGGTGAGGCGTTCGGCGTCGGGGGAGGTGAGCAGGTCGGCGGCGTCGGCGGCGAGGGTGGCCAGCGCGAGGTCGACGATCGCGGTGGTGGGGTGGGGGGCGGTGCGGTAGGGGCCGGTCTTGTCGTCCCACCCCAGCAGCGGGGCGGTGGGGACCCGGGTCATCGCGTCGTTGATGGCCGTGACTGCCGCGGGGAGGGCGGGCAGGCCCTCGGCGCGGGCGGCGAACAGCGACCTGATCTGTTCGCGGAGCGAGCGCAGTTGAGTCGCGCACATCTCCCGCATGCCGGCGTCGACCGGGGCCAGGCCGCGCTGTGTCAGCCAGTGGTTCGCCTGCGCGGGGGTGCCCAGGAGATCGACCGTGTGCCCGCCGGGCAGTGCGATCGCGCTGTTGGCGAGGGCTAGGGAGGGGTGCTCCTCCTCGCCCTGTGCGGGCGGCGGGGCGGGGTTTTCGGTCACGGACTCCTCCATGCTTCTCATGGTACGGCTTGCCTGTATCCGTGAGAAGCAGTTACGGTCGTCTCACGGTTCGAACGCATCTATCCGTGAGGTTCTTCATGTCTGCCCTTCCTGCGACGACCGCGCCCTTCCCCGTCCGCGTCTTCGGCGGCCCGACCGCCCTCTTCGAGTACGGCGGCCTGCGCTTCCTGACCGACCCGACCTTCGACGCCCCCGGCGACTTCCCGGCGCCCGCCGTGATCCTGACCAAGACCTCCCCGGCTGCCTGCGCACCCGCCGAGCTCGGCCCCCTCGACGTGGTGCTCCTCTCGCACGACGAGCACGCCGACAACCTCGACACCTCCGGGCGGGCGCTGCTCGCCGACGTCCCGCTCACCCTCACCACCCCCGGGGGAGGACAGCGCCTCGGCGAGAGGGCCACGGGCCTGGCCGACTGGCAGTCCGTCGAGCTCGACCGCCCCGACGGAGGCACGGTCACCGTCACGGGCGTCCCCGCCATCCACGGCCCCGGCCCCCGCGAGGAGGTCGAGCCGATCACCGGCCAGGTCGTCGGCTTCGTCCTGACCGGCGAGGGTCTGCCCACCGTCTACGTCAGCGGCGACAACGCCTCACTCGACGCGGTGAAGGAGATCGCCGAGCGCTTCGCCCCGGTGGACACCGCCATCCTGTTCGCCGGCGCGCCGCGCTTCGCCGAAGTCTTCGACGGAAAGGTGATCGTCCTGGACAGCGCCATGGCCGCCGAGGCCGCGCGGATCCTCGGCGCCCGCCGCGTGGTCCCCGTCCACTACGACAGCTGGGCCCACTTCACCGAGGGCCGCGAGGAGTTGGCAGCCGCCTTCGCCGCCGCCGGACTGGCCGACCGTCTGGACTGGGGCGGACGCGACTGACCTGCCTCATTTCCGCCAGAACAAGTGATGCGTCACCCCGCTCGGGCTCGGCACGACATCGCAGTGGAACCGGTCGAACAACTCCTCGGGGGACTCCCAGAGCCGCGAACCGGATCCGAGTCTCACCGGCGAGACCGCCACGTGCAGCGTGTCGACCAGGTCGGCGTCGAGGAACTCCCGGATGGTCATGGCCCCGCCGCCGAGCCGGACGTCCTTGCCCTGTGCCGCCTCCCGGGCCTGTTCGAGGACCGCGGCCGGGTCGCCGCCGACGAAGTGGAACGTCGTGTCGGAGAGAGTGAACGAAGGGCGCTCGTGGTGGGTCATGACGAACACCGGCGTGTGGAACGGGGGCTCGTCACCCCACCAGCCCTTCCACTCGTAGTCCTGCCAGGGGCCGCGCTGGGGACCGAACTTGTTGCGGCCCATGATCTCGGCGCCGATGTTGTTCGCGAAGTCGCGTGTGAGGTAGTCGTCGAGACCGCGGCTCCCGCCGGGGTCGGTGCGGTTGGGCCAGCTCGCCGTGGCACCGGCCCAGGCGAACATCTGCCCCGGATCGGCGTGGCCGAACGGGCGCTCCAGGCTCTGGTGCTCGCCGGCGCCGAATCCGTCACTCGAGACGTTGAAGTTCTGCACTCGCAGTAGCTGGTGGGGCACGGCACTCCTCCTGTGGTGGTCGGTCGACGTGGGATGGACCGCCCGGGCCACCGAAACTCATCGGCGCCCCGGGCGGTTCCCCCGGTTTCCCGGCCCGCCCGCACCCCGGGATTCCAGCCCACCTCCCCCGTCGGCCCCCGGGCTCACCCGCCCGTCGGCATCCCCGGATCCCGGCTCACCCGCCCGTCGGTCCCCCGCTCACCCGGCCTGCGCGGCCACGTGCTCGATCACCTGCTGGAACCCCTCGCTCGGCGAGAACTCCACGAACTCGCTGTCCTCCAGGGCGACCGGGACGCGGCCCGGGCCCCAGTAGCAGGCCTGTCCCGCCTCGTACTCCTCCTCGCCGGAGGCCGTGCGCATCCTGATGCGGCCCTTCAGCGGATAGCCCCAGTGAGGGCACTGGCACGCGTCGTCGGCCAGGCCCTTGAGGGGCGGGCCGTGTCCGGGCCCTGGGGCAGGCTGGGGTAGCCCACCGACAGGCCGCCGCCGATCGGCATGAGGCACAGTTCCACGCCGTTGCCCTCGAGCGCGACGGGTACGTCGATCCGAGTCGCCGCCGTCATCATTCCTCCCGCTCCGGCCCGGCCCGGGCCTCGCGACAACGGACCCCTTCCTTCCAGCCTGGACCGCCAGGCCGCGCCCCGCGACATCACGATCCGGTCAAGAGGTGCCCTCGGGGTCTTGATTTACCGGCGTGTAATCGATTCCATCCACCCGTCGATGTAATCGATTCCACGAGCGCTTACGCAAGTGCTCCCACGACTGATCCACAAGGAGGTGGAGCGGCGGTGGCCAGCATCAAGGACGTCGCTGCCGAGGCGGGCGTCTCCGTCGCCACGGTCTCGCGCGTCCTGAACGACCACCCGTCGGTCAGCGCCGACGCACGCACGCGCGTGCTGGCCGCCGTCGAGTCCCTGGGCTACCGCCCGAACGCCGTCGCCCGCTCCCTGCGCACCGACCAGACCCACACCCTCGGCCTGGTCATCAGCGACGTGATGAACCCGTACTTCACCGAACTGGCCCGCTCCGTCGAGGAGGAGGCCCGCGCGCTCGGCTACAGCGTCATCATCGGCAACGCCGACGAGCGGCCCGACCTCCAGGACCACCACGTACGCAACCTGCTGGACCGGCGGATCGACGGACTGCTCGTCTCCCCGACGGACGGCGGCTCGCCGCTGATGCTGGACGCCGCGCGGGCGGGGACGCCCATGGTGTTCGTGGACCGGTGGATCCCGGGCGTGGACGTGCCGGTGGTCCGGGCGGACGGGCGGGCGGCCGTACGGGATCTCGTGGCGCATCTGCACGGGCTCGGGCACCGGCGGCTCGCGATCATCGCGGGCCCGGCGGCGACCACGACCGGCCGGGAGCGCGTGGAGGTCTTCAGGGAGGCCCTGGGCGCCCACGGCCTCGCCCTGCCCGACGCCTACATAGGGCAGGGCGACTTCCAGGCCGAGAGCGGCCGGCGGGTCACCGAGGGCTTCCTCGACCTGGCCGAGCCGCCCGAGGTCGTGTTCGCGGCCGACAACCTGATGGCGCTCGGCGCGCTGGACGCCGTACGCGCGCGCGGACTGCGCGTACCGGACGACATGGCGCTGGCCGCGTTCGACGACATCCCGTGGTTCGTGCACACCGATCCGCCGGTCACCGCGATCGCCCAGCCCACGGGCGAGCTGGGACGCGCAGCCGTGCGCGCGCTGGTCGACCGGATCGAGGGGCGGCCCGGCGAGTCCGTCACCCTCCCCGCCCGTCTCGTCGTACGCCGTTCGTGCGGCGAGCCGGCCCCGCACAGTCCCCCGCTGTGCGGTCCCCCGTACAAAGGAGTACGACGTGAGCAACGCGGACGAGTTGCTGCGCATCGAGGGCATACGGAAGACCTTCCCGGGTGTGGTCGCGCTGGACGGCGTGGACTTCGCCCTGCGCCGGGGCGAGGTGCACGTGCTGCTCGGTGAGAACGGCGCGGGCAAGAGCACCCTCATCAAGATGCTCTCCGGCGCCTACACGCCCGACGCCGGGCGGATCCTGGTCGGCGGTGAGGAGGTGCGCATCAGCGGTGCGCAGGACTCCGAGCGGCTCGGGATCGCCACCATCTACCAGGAGTTCAACCTCGTACCGGATCTGACGGTCGCCGAGAACATCTTCCTGGGGCGGCAGCCGCGCCGGTTCGGGATGATCGACCGGAAGCGGACGGAGGCCGACGCCGAGGTGCTCCTCGCGCGTGTGGGCGTGAAGGTGTCGCCCCGCGCGCGTGTACGCGAACTGGGCATCGCGCGCCTCCAGATGGTCGAGATCGCCAAGGCGCTGAGCCTCGACGCGCGCGTGCTCATCATGGACGAGCCGACCGCCGTGCTCACCTCCGAGGAGGTCGAGAAGCTCTTCGGAATCGTGCGCACGCTGCGCGAGGACGGCGTCGGGATCGTCTTCATCACGCATCATCTGGAGGAGATCGCCGCCCTCGGTGACCGGGTGACGGTCATCCGGGACGGCAGGAGCGTCGGGCAGGTGCCCGCCTCCGCGCCCGAGGACGAGCTGGTACGGCTCATGGTGGGGCGGTCGATCGAGCAGCAGTATCCGCGCGAACGGGCCGATCGCGGCGCCGCGTTGCTGTCCGTCGAAGGGCTCACCCGCGACGGCGTCTTCCACGACGTCAGCTTCGAGGTGCACGCCGGTGAGGTCGTCGGCATCGCGGGGCTGGTCGGCGCCGGCCGTACGGAGGTGGTACGGGCCGTGTTCGGGGCGGACCCGTACGACAAGGGGGCCGTGAGGGTCGCCGGGGCCGGCGTGCCCAAGTACGACGTCAACGCGGCGATGGCCGCGGGTATCGGGCTCATCCCCGAGGACCGCAAGGGCCAGGGCCTGGTGCTGGACGCGTCGGTCGAGGAGAACCTCGGGCTGGTGACGCTGCGGTCGGCCACCCGGGCGGGGCTCGTCGACCTCAAGGGGCAGCGCGAGGCCGCCGAGCGGATCGCGGGGCAGCTCGGGGTGCGGATGGCGGGCCTCGGCCAGCATGTGCGCACCCTCTCCGGCGGCAACCAGCAGAAGGTCGTCATCGGCAAGTGGCTGCTCGCCGACACCAAGGTGCTGATCCTCGACGAGCCGACGCGCGGTATCGACGTCGGCGCCAAGGTCGAGATCTACCAGCTCGTCAACGAACTCACCGCCGCCGGCGCGGCCGTCCTGATGATCTCCAGCGATCTGCCCGAGGTGCTCGGCATGAGCGACCGGGTGCTGGTGATGGCCCAGGGCCGGATCGCCGGCGAACTCTCCGCCGACGAGGCGACCCAGGACGCCGTGATGGCACTCGCCGTCAGCACTCCGACGACCACGATCACGACCGGAACGGAGGCCTCCCGTGGCCACTGACACGCTCAGGAGAACGACGGGCGCGGGTGGCGCCTCGGGCGGCCTGCGCCGTCTCCTGCTCGACAACGGCGCGCTCACCGCGCTCATCGTCCTCGTCGTCGCGATGTCGGCGCTGTCCGGCGACTTCCTGACGACCGACAACCTCCTCAACGTCGGCGTGCAGGCGGCCGTCACCGCCATCCTCGCCTTCGGCGTCACCTTCGTCATCGTCTCGGCGGGCATCGACCTGTCGGTCGGCTCGGTCGCCGCGCTCTCGGCCACGGTCCTCGCGTGGAGCGCCACGTCGGCGGGCGTCCCGGTGTTCCTCGCCGTCCTGCTGGCCATAGCGACCGGTATCGCGTGCGGCCTGGTCAACGGCATCCTGATCTCCTACGGCAAGCTGCCGCCGTTCATCGCGACGCTGGCGATGCTGTCCGTGGCCCGCGGTCTGTCCCTCGTCATCTCCGAGGGCTCGCCGATCGCCTTCCCCGACTCGGTCTCCCACCTCGGTGACACGCTCGGCGGCTGGCTGCCGGTGCCGGTGCTCGTCATGGTCGTGATGGGCCTGATCGCCGCCTTCGTGCTCGGCCGGACGTACATCGGCCGCTCCATGTACGCGATCGGCGGCAACGAGGAGGCCGCGCGGCTGTCCGGCCTGCGCGTGAAGAAGCAGAAGCTCGCGATCTACGCCTTCTCGGGCGTCTTCGCCGCCGCCGCGGGCGTCGTGCTCGCCGCCCGGCTGTCCTCCGCGCAGCCGCAGGCCGCCGACGGCTACGAGCTGGACGCGATCGCCGCGGTCGTCATCGGCGGCGCCTCCCTCGCGGGCGGTACGGGCAAGGCGTCCGGCACGCTGATCGGCGCCCTGATCCTGGCCGTGCTCCGCAACGGGCTGAACCTGCTGAACGTGTCGGCGTTCTGGCAGCAGGTCGTCATCGGCGTCGTCATCGCGCTGGCCGTGCTGCTCGACACCGCGCGCCGCAAGGCCGGGGCGACCCCGGTCGGGGCCGGCACCGGCGGCGACAAGGGCAAGCAGGCGGTGACGTACGCGCTGGCGGCCGTCGTCACCGTCGCGATCGTCGGCGCCACGTCCTTCCTGCATGGCGGCTCCTCCGCCGCGAGCACCCCGAAGATGGGCCTGTCGCTGTCCACCCTCAACAACCCCTTCTTCGTGCAGATCCGGGCGGGCGCCCAGGCCGAGGCGAAGAAGCTGGGTGTGGACCTGACCGTCACGGACGCGCAGAACGACGCCTCCCAGCAGGCCAACCAGCTCCAGAACTTCACCAGTTCCGGGCTCGGCGCGATCATCGTCAACCCGGTCGACTCGGACGCGGCGAGCAACTCGGTGAAGGCCGCCGACAAGGCGAAGATCCCGGTCATCGCCGTCGACCGCGGCGTCAACAACGCCAAGACGGACACCCTCGTCGCCTCCGACAACGTCACCGGCGGTGAACTCGCCGCCCAGACCATCGCCGACAAGCTGGGCGGCAAGGGCAAGATCGTGATCCTCCAGGGCCAGGCCGGCACGTCCGCCGCCCGTGAGCGCGCCCAGGGCTTCGCCAACGGTCTCAAGGCCTACCCGGGCATCCAGGTCGTGGCCCAGCAGCCCGCGGACTTCGACCGCACCAAGGGCCTCGACGTGATGTCGAACCTGCTCCAGGCCCACCCGGACGTCCAGGGCGTCATCGCCGCGAACGACGAGATGGCGCTCGGCGCGATCAAGGCGCTGGGCTCCAAGGCCTGGCACGTCGGTCTCCGTGGTCGGCTTCGACGGCACGCCTGACGGACTGAAGGCGGTCGAGGGCGGCACGCTGTACGCGTCCGTGGCGCAGCAGCCGTCCCAGCTCGGGAGGATCGCCGTGGACAACGCACTGAAGGCACTCCAGGGCAAGAAGGTCGAGGAGACGGTGAAGGTGCCGGTGAAGGTGGTCACGAAGGAGAACGTGGCCGGCTTCAGCGGCTGACATCGGGGAACGGCGGGCGAGCACCCAGGACCGGTGGGGCCGCCCGCCATGTCACTCACGTGGGGAGACAACTCATGTACGACTACGACCTCCTGGTCGTGGGGTCGGCCAACGCCGACCTCGTGATCGGCGTCGAGCGCCGGCCCGGTGCCGGCGAGACCGTACTCGGCTCCGACCTGGCCGTCCACCCGGGCGGCAAGGGCGCGAACCAGGCGGTCGCGGCCGCCCGGCTCGGCGCCCGTACGGCTCTGCTGGCCCGGGTCGGCGACGACGCGTACGGACGCCTGCTGCTGGACTCACAGCGGGAGTCCGGCGTGGACACGGTGGGTGTCCTGGTGGGCGGCGCGCCGACCGGGGTCGCGCTGATCACGGTCGACCCGTCCGGAGACAACAGCATCGTGGTCTCGCCGGGCGCGAACGGCCGGCTGGCCCCGGAGGACGTCAGCGCCGCCGGGAGCCTCTTCCACGCCTCCCGGGTGGTCTCGGCGCAGCTGGAGATCCCGCTGGAGACCGTGGTGGAGGTCGTACGGAACCTGGCGCCGGAGAGCCGTTTCGTGCTGAACCCCTCGCCGCCGCGGCCCCTTCCGCAGGAGGTGCTGGCGGCGTGCGACCCGCTGATCGTCAACGAGCACGAGGCGAAGGTGATCCTGGGCTCGGCCGCCGTGGGGGACGGCCCGGAGGACTGGGCGCGGATCCTGCTCGCGAAGGGCCCGCGGTCGGTGGTGGTGACGCTGGGCGCGGAGGGCGCGCTGGTCGCTTCCGCGGAGGGTGTCTCCCGGGTTCCGTCCGTGAAGGTGAGCGCCGTCGACACGACCGGCGCGGGTGACGCGTTCACCGCCGCGCTGGCCTTCCGGCTGGGGGCCGGTGAGTCCCTCGCGGAGGCGGCCGCGTACGCGGCGCGGGTCGGGGCGCTGACCGTGACGAAGGAGGGTGCGCAGGCGTCCTTCCCGACGGCGGCGGAGGTCGCTGAGCTGTGAAGCGGAACGGAATACTGAACCGTCACCTCGCCGGTGCGCTGGCCGAGCTGGGCCACGGGGACGGGGTGCTGGTGTGCGACGCGGGCATGCCCATTCCCGACGGCCCCCGGGTGGTGGACCTCGCCTTCCGGGCCGGGGTGCCGACGTTCTCCGAGGTGCTGGAGGGGCTGCTGGCCGAGCTGGTGGTCGAGGGGGCGACGGCCGCGGAGGAGGTTCGGGAAGCGAACCAGGAGGCTTCGGACCTCCTGGACGGGCACTTCCCGTCGCTGGACCTGGTGCCGCACGAGCGGCTCAAGGAGCTGTCGGCCGGGGCCCGGCTGGTGGTCCGCACGGGCGAGGCACGGCCGTACGCGAACGTGCTGCTGAGGTGCGGCGTCTTCTTCTGACCGCCGGTCACGCAGATGCTTCGAGGGGGCCCGGTCCGTCGACCGGGCCCCCTCGGCTTTCCCCTCCCGTCAGAACCCCCGCGATCCCCCCAGATCTCCCCCCAGAAAGTCCTGACGCCATGTACGACCCGCGGAGGACGGAAAGGGTTGCACGGTCAGGTGAGAATTTCTTGCCGGACCCTTGCCGGAATCTTGTCGGAGCCCTGAGAGATCACCGCGCCGACCGCGTCAGCACCCGGGTGAGGCCGCCGTCGTCCTCCTCGACGTCCCGGACGTGCGCGAACCCGATCCGTCCGAGCAGGCGCAGCGATGCCTCGTTCCGCGCGGCGACGGTGGCGTGCACCTCGGTCAGCCCGAGCACGTCGAAGCCGTAGCCCACGAGCGCCTCCGCCAGCTCCGTCCCGAGCCCGCTGCCCCAGGCCTCCGGTGCCAGGGCGTAGACGATCTCGTGACCGTCGACCGCGTCCGTCCGCTTGATCTCCGCGTGCCCGATCAGTCGCCCGCCGCGCCGGACCGCCCACACGTCGAACAGACCCTGGGCATAGACCTTGGTGAAGATCCGCCCGAACAGGGCCCGGTCGTCCGCCTCGGCAGCGGGGCCGTCACCCATCCAACGGGAGACCCTGGTGTCCTGGAACAGGGCGACGAAGTCCTCTTCGTCGCCCGGGGTGTAGGCGTCGAGGAGCAGGCGGGTGGTGCGCAGGGTTGGGGGCATGGGCGGCGACGCTAGCGACGCGGGCGGCCGCGCTGCAATCCGTTTCGGCGGCCGTCGACCTTCGAGCGGCTCGTCCTCAGCGGCTGAGGCGCCGCCCGAACCACTGCGTCAGGACTTCGTCGACCGCCCTCGTGGCGGGCAGCTGCGGAGCCGGTTCCAGACCAGGTTCGTCGGCCAGCGGGTGCGCCAGGTCCGGCACGGTGATCAGCTCGATCTCGTCCGGGTGCGCGTACCGCTCGCGCAGTGCGCCGACCAGGGCAGCGGCGTCCGTGCGGAATTCCGGATGGTCCCGCTCACCGCTGACGAGCAGCAGCGGCGGGTGTGCTGTGAGGTCTCCGGCACGGGCGACGAAGTCCAGTTCGTCGGCGGCCTCAGTGGACTCCTCGGTCCAGCGGTAGGCCTGTCCGGTGAGGTCCTGGACGCGTTCGACGGCGGAGCGGATCCGCACGGCGGGGTTGACCAGGGCGACCGAGTGGACCGGAATCCGGCGCGTGGTGAGCAACCGCAACGCCACGGCTCCGCCGAGCGACGCGCCGAGGAGGCTGATCGGCTCGTCGTCGACCGGCAGCTGGTCGCGCAGCGCGGCGAGTGCGGCCGGGAACTCCTCGGCGGCCTGATGGGTGAACGGGGCCAGGAAGGACAGCAGCGCGTCCTCGCGGGCACGTCGGACGGCGGCGTCGACACGGCCGTCGACCATTCGTGCGCCACACATCGGCATGCCCAGGTGGACCCGCCAGGCAGGCACTCCGGTCATGGGCAGGGCGGCCGCGAACGCCGCGTCCGTGCGCGGCGCGTCCAGCATGTGCCAGGTCACGATCAACGGCGCGGGACCGTCGCCGGCTCCGGCCGGCGGGATCGCGGTGAACGGTACGCCGGCCGCGGTACCAGTGATCGTCTCCATGTCTCTCCCTCGGGTCGGGAGGGCGAGCGTAGGCGGCTCGACGGAGGCGACGGCACTGCTTCTGCCCAGGGCAGAGGCGTCCGGCTGACCGTAATCGTCCTCAGCCGCCTGTCACTTCGTCACAGCTTCGGGGGGACATCGCTTCGGGGGACGGGCCGTCTCGGCAGCCCGGCAGGGCTGCGCGGGCATCTGATGCTCTACGACAGCCTGGGCGAGCAGGCCACCGGTGCCCGAGCCCGGTCAGGTGCTCCGGGCCGGTGCCCCGCGCCCCGTCACGCCGATTCGTTCAGCAGCCGGCTCAGATGCTCGCGGCCCGGCCCCAGCAGGCCGGGCAGTTCGGCGGCCGACTCGTACCAGCGCTTCTCGTACTCCCAGCACAGCCAGCCGTCCCAGCCGTGCCGGGAGAGGACCTCCACGCACTCGGCCAGCGGCAGGACGCCCTCGCCGAGCGGCAGCGGGGTCGTGTCCTCGGCGGAGGCGATGTCCTTGACCTGGACGTAGCCGAGGTGCGGGGAGAGCGCCGCGTAGGTCTCCGAGGGCTGTTCGCCGCCCAGCCAGGTGTGCATCACGTCCCACAGCGCGCCCACCTGGCGGTGGCCGACCAGGCCGAGGACGCGCATCGCGTCGGCGGCGGTGCGGTGCGAGTCGTGGGTCTCCAGGAGGATGCGGACGCCCAGGTCGTTCGCGTACTCGGCGGCCGTGCCCAGGCGCCGGGCGGCCGTCGCGTCGGCCTCCTCGGGGGCCTGGACGTCCAGGTCGCCGCCGGGGAAGACCCGGATGTACGGGGCACCGAGGTCGCGGGCCAGTTCGAGGAGGGAGCGGATCTCGGCCAGGACGGGTTCGTCGTCGCCCGGCGCGGCGACCCGCGCGTAGCCCGCCAGGCCCAGGATCTCTACGCCCGACCCCTTGAACTCGGCCGCGGCATCGGCCCGTTCGGCGGAGCCGAGGCCGGGGTGGACCGGTTCCTCGGGGTGGGCGCGCAGTTCCACGCCGTGGTAGCCGTGAGCGGTCGCGAGCCGCAGGACGTCGGGCAGGGGCAGGCCGGGGACACCGAGGGTGGAGAACGCCAGCTTCATGTGGACGGACCCTACCCGGCGCCCCCGCCGGCGACTCCCCTTGGTCACTCGGGTGTTGCGTGGAGATCCAGTCGCCAGTCCTGGCCGACCAGGTCGTGGCCGAAGGAGCGGTGCGGTTTCTCCGCGACCAGCACGAAGCCGTGCCGCTGGTAGATGCGGCGGGCCGCGGCGAGGACGTCGTTGGTCCACAGGACCACCTCGCGGTAGCCGGCCTCGCGCGCGAAGGCGACGACGGCCCCGACCAGCCGGTCCCCGATGCCCAGGCCTCGCGCGTCCGGCTCGACGAGCAGCAGCCGGAGCCGGGCGGCCCCCGGGGCGTCGTCCCGTACGCACATCACGCACCCGACCGGCCGGCCGTCCAGCTCGGCGATCCACGTCCGCTCCAGGTGCGGGTCGTGGTCCTCGGCGTAGTCGGCGACGATCCGGGCGACCAGGCCCTCGTAGTCGGCGTTCCACCCGTACTCGGCGGCGTACAGGGCGGCGTTGCGCTGCACGATCCAGCCGAGGTCGCCGGGGGCGGGATCGCGCAGGACGACGTCCTGGGAGCGTGGCGCCCGGCCGTGGCCCAGGATCTCCCGGACGGTCCGCATCGCCTCCGCCAGCCGCGGCCGTTCCTCGGCCCGCACGGTGTCCAGCAGCGCCCCGACCGTCTGGCGCGCCCGCTCGTCGAGGAGCGCGGCGGCCTCCCGGCCGCGGCCGGTGAGCGTGACACTGCGGCGGCGCGGATCCGTGTCGGACGGCCCGCGCTCGACCAGGCCGTCCTCCTCGAACTTGTTCAGGATGCGGCTCAGGTACCCGGCGTCCAGGTGCAGCTGGGCGCGCAGGTCTGCGGCGTCCGTGCGCGGTGCGTGGGCGAGCTCGTAGAGCACGCGGGACTCGGTGAGGGTGTAGGGGGCGTAGAGGTGACGGCCGTAGTCGAGCGCGCCGATGACGTTCGTGTAGAAGCGGTTGAAGGAGCGGATGTCCTGGACGGTCATGGCCACAACTCCCGGATGCTTGACTCAGTCAGATATTCCCGTGAGTCGAGCCTAGACGTCCAGGACAGCCGGGACCAGGCAGCGTGACGGCCGATGAGTTTCTGCGTGATCCGCAGTCGGAGATGACGGTTGGTGCGCCGCAGCTGCGAGAGTGGCGGCAGCGCCCACCGGCACCTGTCGCAACCGGACACGAGACACCGAGGAACCTTTGATGCGTACCCTGATCAGCACCGCTTTCATCTCGCTCGACGGCGTCGTGGAGGCCCCGGGCGGCGAGCCCGGTTACCGGAACTCCGGGTGGACCTTCAAGGACATCGAGTTCCTCCCCGAGGCATTCGAGATCAAGGGCCGGGAGCAGAAGGAAGCCACCGCGATGCTGATGGGCCGGGCCAGCTACGAGGCGTTCAGCCCGGTGTGGCCCGACATGGAGGACTTCGCCGACTACAAGGTGATGCCGAAGTACGTCGTCTCCACCACCCTCACCGAGGACAACCTGGTGCCGAACTGGGGCGAGACGACGATCCTGCGCTCGCTCGACGACGTCGCCGCGCTGAAGGAGACCGAGGGCGGCCCGGTCATCGTCCACGGCAGCGCCTCCCTGAACCAGGCCCTCTCGGACGCCGGCCTGATCGACCGCTACCACCTGCTCGTCTTCCCGCTCCTGCTCGGCGCGGGCAAGCGGCTCTTCAGCGCCACGGACAAGGACACCCAGAAGCTGAGGCTCGTCGAGCACGAGGTCTACGCCAACGGTCTGCAGAAGAACGTTTTCGACGTCGTCCGCTGACAAGGCGCCCTGTACTCGCCCTGCCGTCGTGTCCCCGGGGCGTGTACTCGTCGGAGGGACCTGCCCGGTTGGCGTGGGATCAACGCGCGGACCGGAGGAACGTGCTGACGATGTGAAGCCCGGCGATGTAGATGGTCGTTGTCCTGCCGTGGCAGGATCGCGACGCCCCGCCACTGCTTCAGGCGGTTGACGCACCGCTCGACCACGTCATCGGGGAACGCGCACGCGGGCCATGACGTCGGTGAAGGCGAGCGCATCACCGGCCTGTCCGGCGGTGAGAAAGAACGCGAGGGGCGGCAGCGGGCCTCGCCTGCGGGGTGGATCCTGGTGGTCGGCCCGCCGCGTAACCGACGGTCGGCGCGGTCGGCCAGTTCGCCGGCCGGGGCCCTTTCTGCGGGCCCCGGCCGCGTGCTGGTGAGCGCGCACGACCGTGGCGTCCACCGACACGACCCAGGTCAGCTTCGACTCGCGTCCACGCCCGCCTCGGCGCCTGCACGTCCCGCTGTCCGACCTCTTCGACGGGGCCGGCAGGCCGGGCCGGAACACAGAGGTCAGGAGACCCGCGGCATCCCTGAAGACCCCCGCACCATCAACTCCCCCCGCACCGACGCGATCCCCCCGGGCGGCGCCTCCTCCCGCCCCATCGCGATCCGCCCGGCCCGCGCCCCGGCCTCCGCCAGCGGCAACCGCACGGTCGTCAGCGCAGGCACCGCGTCGATGCTGAACGGCAGATCGTCGAAACCGGCCACCGACACGTCCTCCGGGATCCGCAGCCCGGAGTCGCGCAGCGCCGCACACGCCCCCAGCGCGACGGAGTCGTTCGCGGCGACGACCGCCGTCAGCGACGGGTCGCGCCGCAGCAGTTCCAGCGTCGCCTCGTAGCCGGACCGCCGGTCGTACCGCCCGTGCACCGTCCACCGGGGGTCCTCCTCGATGCCGTGCGCGGCGAGCGCGGCCCGGTGTCCCTCCAGCCGGTGCCGGGTCGTCGTCCGTTCCTCCGGGCCCGCGATGTAGCCGAGCCGCCGGTGCCCGAGGCCGATCAGGTGCTCGGTGAGTTCCTGCCCGCCCCCGCGGTTGTCGAAGGTCAGCGCGATCGCCCCGGTTTCCGGCGCCGGCGGGCGTCCGCACAGCACCACCCGCGTCCCGGCGTCGGTCAGCTTCCGCACCTTCGTGTCCATGGCCGCCTGGTGCGCCGCGTCCTCGATCGCCCCGCCGGTCAGCACCACGGCCGCCGCCCGCTGCCGCTGCAACAGCGTGAGATACGTCAACTCCCGCTCGGGAGAGCCGCCCGTGTTGCAGACCACCGCGAGTCTCTCCCCGCCCGCGCGGCCGCCCGGCCCGCCGATCTCGGCCTGGATGGCGCTCGCCATGATCCCGAAGAACGGGTCGGCGATGTCGTTCACCAGGATCCCGACCAGGTCGGAGGTGGCGGCGGCCAGGGCGCTCGCGGGCCCGTTGAGCACGTAGTCCAGCTCGTCCACGGCCTTCAGCACCCGCTCCCGGGTGGATGCGGCCACGGGGTAGTTCCCGTTCAGCACGCGCGACACCGTCGCGGGCGAGACCTGCGCGCGGGCCGCCACGTCCGCCAGGGTCACCGTCATCTCGTCGTCCTCCGGTCGCGCATCTCGTCGTCCGCCCTCGTACACATACAGACCTGTGGCCTTGGTTCCGACAGACCTGTGGCCTTGGTTCCGAGCAGACCTTAAGCCCCCGCCCGCTGGTTGTTCGCCCCCTCGAACAACTCGTCGTGGTCACGGTCTTGTCCGGACCGCTGTCAGAGGCTAGCTTCTTTCTGTATAGAAAGCGCTTGCTGTACCGCTCACCAGTCGGGCGTACGCGGCGCGACGACCGCGTACGAAGGGAACGACGTGACACGCAAGACGGTGCGTATCGCCATGAACGGCGTGACCGGGCGCATGGGCTACCGCCAGCACCTGGTCCGCTCCATCCTCGCCCTCCGCGAGCAGGGCGGCCTCGACCTCGGCGACGGCACCGTGCTGTGGCCCGAGCCGATCCTGGTCGGCCGCCGTGAGCACGCGCTGAAGGCGCTGGCCGAGCGGCACGGCCTGGAGCACGTCTCGACCGACCTGGACGCGGTCCTCGCCGACGAGACGGTGGACATCTACTTCGACTCCCAGGTCACCTCCGCCCGCGAGGAGGCGCTCAAGAAGGCCATCGCCGCCGGCAAGCACATCTACACCGAGAAGCCCACGGCCACCGGCCTCGACGGCGCCCTGGACCTCGCCCGGCTGGCGAACAAGGCCGGCATCAAGCACGGCGTCGTCCAGGACAAGCTCTTCCTCCCCGGCCTGCTGAAGCTGAAGCGCCTCATCGACGGCGGCTTCTTCGGCCGGATCCTGTCCGTGCGCGGCGAGTTCGGCTACTGGGTGTTCGAGGGCGACTGGCAGGCCGCGCAGCGCCCGTCCTGGAACTACCGGGCCGAGGACGGCGGCGGCATCGTCGTCGACATGTTCCCGCACTGGGAGTACGTCCTGCACGAGCTGTTCGGCCGCGTGAAGTCCGTCCAGGCCATCGCCACCACCCACATCCCGCAGCGCTGGGACGAGAACGGCAAGCCCTACGACGCCACCGCCGACGACGCCGCCTACGGCATCTTCGAGCTGGAGGGCGGCGCCATCGCCCAGATCAACTCCAGCTGGGCCGTGCGCGTCAACCGCGACGAGCTCGTCGAGTTCCAGGTGGACGGCACCGAGGGCTCGGCCGTCGCCGGCCTGCGCAACTGCCGCGTCCAGCACCGCTCGGCCACGCCCAAGCCGGTCTGGAACCCGGACATCCCCGCCACCGAGGTCTTCCGCGACCAGTGGCAGGAGATCCCGGACAACGCCGAGTTCGACAACGGCTTCAAGGCGCAGTGGGAGCTGTTCCTCAAGCACGTCTACGCCGACGCCCCCTACCACTGGGACCTGCTGGCCGGCGCCCGCGGTGTCCAGCTCGCCGAGCTGGGCCTGAAGTCCTCGGCCGAGGGCCGCCGTATCGACGTACCGGAGATCCAGCCGTGACCATCCGACTCCCGGACAGCAACGGGGCGTCGCGGACGTACGAGCCGCGCACCGAACCGCTCCTGGTGACGCCCGGCACGCCCTTCACCTCCCGCACGGTCTACTCGGCGGCGCACGTCGTCGCCGACCCGTACGCGGACGTGTCGCCCGACTCGCCGGCCGCCGTCGACTGGGACGCCACCCTGGCCTTCCGCCGCCACCTGTGGTCGCACGGGCTGGGCGTCGCCGAGGCGATGGACACGGCTCAGCGCGGCATGGGCCTGGACTGGGCGGGCGCGGCGGAGCTGATCCGCCGGTCGGCGGCGGAGGCGAAGTCGGTCGGCGGCCTGATCGCCTGCGGTGTGGGCACGGACCAGCTGTCGGTCACCGAGGTCGGCTACCCGTACAGCCTGGCGGAGATCCGGGCCGCGTACGAGGAGCAGCTCGCGGTCGTCGAGGAGTCGGGCGCCCGGGCGATCCTGATGGCCTCCCGGGCTCTGGCGGCGGTCGCCAAGGGACCGGAGGACTATCTGGAGGTCTACGGCCACCTGCTCCGCCAGGCGTCCGAGCCGGTCGTCCTGCACTGGCTCGGCCCGATGTTCGACCCGGCGCTGGAAGGCTACTGGGGCGACACGGACCTGGACGCGGCCACCCGCACTTTCCTGGACGTCATCGCCGCCCACCCGGACAAGGTCGACGGCATCAAGGTCTCGCTGCTGGACGCGCAGCGCGAGATCGACATCCGCCGCCGCCTGCCGCAGGGCGTGCGCTGCTACACCGGCGACGACTTCAACTACCCGGAGCTGATCGCGGGCGACGACCAGGGCTTCAGCCACGCACTGCTCGGCATCTTCGACCCGCTGGGCCCGCTGGCCGCCGAGGCGGTCCGGGTCCTCGACACGGGGAACGTGCAGGGCTTCCGCGACCTGCTGGACCCCACGGTCGAACTGTCCCGCCACCTCTTCCAGACCCCGACCCGCTTCTACAAGACGGGCGTGGTGTTCCTGGCCTGGCTGGCCGGCCACCAGTCCCACTTCACGATGGTCGGCGGCCTCCAGTCGGCCCGCTCCCTCCCGCACTTCGCGAAGGCGTACGAACTCGCCGACGGCCTCGGCCTGTTCCCCGACCCGAAGCTGGCGAAGGAGCGGATGAAGAACCTGCTGAGCGTGTACGGGGTGGACCAGTGAGCACCGCGGGGCTGGAGCGCTTCTCCATCAACCAGATGACGGTGAAGCAGCTGTCGATGCCGGAACTGGTGGACGCCTGTGGCCGGTTGGGCATCACGAACGTGGGCCTGTGGCGCGAACCGGTCCAGTCGTACGGCCTGGAGGCCACGGCCAAGCTGGTCCGGGACGCGGGTCTGACGGTGACGACGTTGTGCCGGGGCGGCTTCTTCACGGCGATCGACCCGCAGGAGCGCGCTCAGGCCCTGGCCGACAACCGCCGGGCGATCGACGAGGCGGCGACGCTGGGCACCGACACCCTGGTCCTGGTCTCGGGCGGGCTTCCGGCCGGCTCGAAGGACCTGCACGGCGCGCGGGAACGCATCGCGGACGCCCTGTCGGAACTGGGCCCCTACGCGGGGCGGCACGGCGTGCGCCTGGCCATCGAGCCGCTCCACCCGATGTACGCCTCCGACCGCTGCGTGGTGTCGACACTGGCCCAGGCCCTGGATCTGGCCGAACGCTTCCCGGCGCACCAGGTCGGGGTCACCGTCGACACGTACCACATCTGGTGGGACGACACGGCTCCCGCGCAGATCGCCCGGGCGGGCGCGGGCGGCCGGATCCACACCTTCCAGCTCGCCGACTGGACGACTCCGCTCCCGGAGGGTGTGCTGACCGGGCGGGGCCAGATCGGCGACGGCTCGATCGACATGCGGGAGTGGCAGGGTTACGTGGAGGCCGCCGGCTACACCGGTGCCATCGAGGTCGAGCTGTTCAACGACGGGCTGTGGGCGAGGGACGGACGGGAGGTGCTGGCCGAGACGGCGGCGAGGTTCGTCGAGCACACCCTTTGATCCGGCTCTGAGCCACGCTCGCTGCCCCGCCCCGCCCCGCGGACCCGGGCGGGGCAGCGGCCGTATCGGGGCCGTGGCCCACGGCCGGTCGTGGCCCACGGCCGGTCGTGGCCTACGGCCGGTCGTGGCCTACGGCCGGTCGTGCCTACGACCGTGCGAGGAACCCGTTCACCCGTTCCTCCAGCCGCTTCCGGCACCGCGGCCATTCCGGTGCCGTCACCGAGAAGATCGCGGAGTCGCGCAGCCGCCCCTCCTCACCGGGAGCCCATGACCGGGACCAGTTCCGCAGCACGCCCTCGAAGCGGGCTCCCACGCTCTCGATGGCCGCGCGGGAACGGCTGTTGCGGGCATCGGTCTTCAGGTCCACGCGCGAGACGCCCCACTCCTCGAAGGCATGCCGGAAGAGGAGGAGCTTCGCCTCGGCGTTCACGCCCGTGCCCTGGGCGGAACGGGCGAGCCAGGTGAAGCCGACCTCGACCGCGTCGAGTCGGTCGTCCGCGATCCAGGAGCGTGGTTCCCAGTACGCCGTGGCGCCGACCGCTCGTCCCGTGGCCGTCGAGACCTGCGCGTAGGGCGCGAGCAGCCCCGTCGCCGCGCGGGCGAGCTGCTCGTCGATGTAGGCGCCTACCTCGTCGGCGCCCGGTACCCAGGTGAAGGCGTAGGTCTCCCGGTCCTCCGTCGCCGCCACCGCGAGGTCGGCGGCGTGCCGATGGCCCATGGGCTCCAGACGGACCAAGGTGCCCTCAAGGACGGGTCCTTCCAGTGCGAAGCTCACGCTGCGGCGCCTCTCGAGTCAAGTGGGACCGGTCAGAACACTTGCAAGCCCTGGGAGTCTTCCGTACGCAGTCCGGGCCGTCGAACGAAATATCACGCACCCGCAGGTTCGCCGAGCAGGCCCGAGCCGGGTGCCGGAGGGCCGTTCGTCGGCTCACCCGCCCCGTGGAGCTCCTGCTTCCCCTTCCGTACCGACTTCCGGAAATCCGGCCCGCGCCGGGAACCCGGTCCGGATCCGGTCCGTCCAATCGCAGGCCGCCGGAGAGTCACCTCGGTGCGGTGTCGGCCCTCGCTGCTGGCTGCGATCGCTGACCACCCTCTCCGCCGTACCGCGGCCGGCGGCACCGCCGCCATCGGCGCGTCCCCCTCCAACCGCGCCGGTGGCGGCCCCCGTGCGGTTACTGTGCGTCCTCTTGACTGGCAGAAACTTCCCGGTTATTGCTGGCCTCTTGGAAGTTTCCTTCAGCGGATCCGAGCGGATCACCTCCGGAAGGAGCGCACGTGCACGACACCGGCACGGGAAGCACGGGAAACACCGCACAGCCCTCCAGACGCGCCGTCCTCGCCGCCACGGCCGGCGCCGCCGGCGCCTTCGCGGCGGCCGGGCCCTCGTACGCCGCCGGCGCCCCCGACGACGAGCGACTCCACGCCCTCGTCTCGCGTATGACGCTGGAGGAGAAGGTCGGCCAGCTCTTCGTGATGCGGGTGTACGGCCACTCCGCCACCGCCCCCGACCAGGCCGACATCGACGCCAATTTGGAGGAGATCGGGGTCCGTACGGCCGCCGAGCTCGTCGCGAAGTACCGGGTCGGCGGCATCATCTACTTCGCCTGGGCGCACAACACCCGCGAGCCGCACCAGATCGCCGATCTGTCCAACGGCATCCAGCGGGCCTCCCTGGACCTGCCGCGCGGGCTGCCCGTGCTCATCTCCACCGACCAGGAGCACGGGATCGTCGCCCGGGTGGGCAGGCCCGCGACGCTCTTCCCCGGAGCCATGGCCGTCGGCGCGGGCGGGTCGCGGTCCGATGCCCGGATCCTCGGGCGGATCGCGGGGCGTGAGCTGCGGGCGATGGGGATCCGGCAGGACTACTCCCCCGTGGCCGACGTGAACGTCAACCCGGCCAACCCGGTCATCGGCGTACGGTCCTTCGGTGCCGACCCGCGGGCGGTGGCCGCGCTGGTGGCCGCCGAGGTCGCCGGGTACCAGGGGTCCGGGGTGGCGGCGACCGCCAAGCACTTCCCCGGGCACGGGGACACCAACGTCGACAGCCACACCGGCTTCCCGACCATCACGCACAGCCGGGAGCTGTGGGAGAAGCTGGACGCGCCGCCGTTCCGGGCGGCGATCGCCGCGGGCATCGACTCGATCATGACCGCGCATCTGATGGTCCCGGCCCTCGACGACTCCGGCGACCCCGCCACCCTCTCCCGCCCGATCCTCACCGGCATCCTCCGCGAGCGGCTCGGCTACGACGGGGTCGTGGTCACGGACTCCCTCGGCATGGAGGGCGTGCGGACCAAGTACGGCGACGACCGGGTGCCGGTGCTCGCGCTGAAGGCGGGCGTGGACCAGCTCCTCAACCCGCCCGACCTGGACCTCGCCTGGAACGCGGTCCTGGCGGCCGTGCGCAACGGCGAGCTGACCGAGGCGCGGCTCGACGAGTCGATCCTGCGGATCCTGCGGCTGAAGACGAAGCTGGGGCTGTTCCGCGCGCCCTACGTCAGCCACGAGGGTGTCGATCGCACCGTCGGGACCCGGGCGCACCTGGCGGCGGCCGACCGGATCGCCGAGCGGACGACCACGCTGCTCGTCAACGAGGGGCGGCTGCTGCCGCTGTCCCGGCGCCGGTACCCCAGGGTGCTGGTGGTCGGGGCCGATCCGGCCTCGCCGTCGGGGACGACCGGACCGCCGACGGGAGTGCTCGCCGCCGCGCTGACCGGACTCGGCTTCACCGCCACCGCCCTGCCGACCGGGACGGCCCCGTCCGCGGCGGCCATCGCCAGGGCGGTCGCGGCGGCGCGGGACGCGGACGCGGTGGTGGCGGCGACGTACAACGTCACGGCGGGCAGCAGCCAGAAGACGCTGGTCGAGCAGCTCGTGGCGACGGGGCGGCCGGTCGTGGCGGTCTCGATCCGTAATCCGTACGACGTGGCCCAGCTGCCCTCCGCCCCGGCGTGCCTGGCGGCCTACTCCTGGACCGACGTCGAACTGCGGGCCGCCGCACGGGTGATCGCGGGACGGGTGGAGCCACGCGGAGAACTCCCGGTGCCGGTGCAGCGGGCGGATGATCCGGAGCAGGTGCTGTACCCGATCGGATACGGGCTGTCGTACTAGACGTACGTCATGGACCGGGCGCACCACCCCCAACGTGCGCAAACCCTCCCATGAGCCTGGCGTGCGCCCGCCTCGGCGGCCACGCTGGGCTGGGGCACTGGGGGGACGGCTATGCGTGCGAGAAGTTCGGTGGGGGCGGTGTGGGGGCTGCTGGTGCTGGTCGGCGCGCTGCTGACCGGGTGCCAGAGTCCCTCGGCGGGTGTCGCGGAGGACGGCCGGCTGGGCGGGCCGGCGTCGGCGACGAACGCCTCCGGCTCGCCGCCGGTGACCCGGCCGTCGGGGTACGGGGCGGTGTTCCTCGCGGTCGACGAGTGCAGTTCGTTCGGTACGACGAGCTTCACCGAGGTGCCGTGCGCCGGTGAGCGGGCGGCGGCCCGGGTCGTGGCGCGGCACGACGGCGCGGTCCGGGACGGGCCGCGCTGCCCGGCGACCACGGACTTCGTGCTGCACATCAGCGAACAGCGGCCCGCGTCCGACGAGGACGGCGACGGGGCGGTGCCGCAGGGCTACGCCTGTATGCGCAACCTCCAGCCGCCGCACCCGGGCGACCCGGGCGGCGGGGGCGGGCCGCGCACCATCGTCGGCGACTGCGTCTACAGCTCCGGCGACGGTCAGGTCCGCGAGACCGCGTGCGACGGGAAGGGCGAGCGGGAGCCGGAGTACAAGGTGACCGAGGCCGTCGCCAGGCGCGCCGACTGCCCCGTCTCGACGGCCCTGTACGTCCGGCTCGGCGGTGACCGGCCCGTGGGGTGCGCCCGGCCACTGTGAGCAGCCGGGCGCGACACCACGGAAGAACCGCAGGCCTTACGGCCGCAGCGTCATCTCCCGCTGCGTGTCCCGCTTGTCCAGCTTGGCGTCGTACTTCGCCAGCGGCTTCGCCGCCTGCGGATCGGCCTGCACGGCGCTGGAGGCGACTCCGGCCCAGTCGAGGATGCGGGCGGTGGCGAGGTCCTTCTGCTCGGGCACGAGGCCCGCGACGTTGGCGCCGTGGTTCATGCCGGGGGCGGTGAGGACGTAGGAGTCCTTCGCGCCCTGGCCGAGGCGGAACGGCTCCGCGCCCCACGGGTCGTTCTGGCCGTAGACGAAGAGCATCCGGCGGGCGTTGTGCCGGACCCAGGTGTCGACGTCCCGCATCGCCTGCGGCTGGAACTTCATGGGAATGTCACGCGGGACGAAGTTGCGCGGCGGCTGGTAGCCGTAGCGGATGTACTTCTTCTCGATGTGCGGGAACTCGATCGTCGGCGCGCCGAGCTGTGTGCCGGCCTGGTAGTAGTACGGCGTGTAGGTCTCCAGGCCCTGGTCGGCATAGGCGGAGAAACCGGAGATCGTGTCGACGGAGTCCCATATCTGGTCGTCGGTGGCGTTCTTCGCGTCGGCCGGGATCTGGTCGCAGTCCTTCAGCCGGCTGTACTGCCAGAAGCCCCACACGTAGTCGAGGACGACTGCCTCGTAGGCCTTGTCCAGACTGCCGATGGTCTTGAAGGTGAGGCCGTTGTCCTGCGCGTAGGCGGCGTACTTCTTCTCCAGCGGCTCGCGGCGCACCAGCGCCTCGCGCTGCACGGCGTTCAGCCGGTCGCGGCACTCCTTGGTGCCGACGCGCGCGAAGAAGCGGTCGTAGGCCGAGTCCTCCTTGTTCACCACGTCGTTGGGGGCGACGTAGGCGACCACGCCGTCCATGTCACGCGGGTAGAAGCGCTCGTAGTAGGTGGCGGTCATGCCGCCCTTCGAACCGCCCGTGGAGATCCACTTCTTGCCGTAGATGCCCTTCAGCGCCTTGAAGACGCGGTGCTGGTCGCTGGCCGCCTGCCAGATGTCCAGCTTGGACCAGTCGGCCGGGGCGGGCCGGGACGGGGTGAAGAAGCGGTATTCCAGGGAGACCTGGTTGCCGTCCACGATCTGGGTCGGCTCGCTGCGGCGGGGCGTCGTGGAGACGTTGTAGCCGCTGGTGAAGAAGACCGTCGGGCGCGCGACGTCCTTGTGCAGCACGGTGATGCGCTGCTGGAACGTGCCCTTCGACGGCTTGCGGTGGTCGACCGGCTGTGTGTAGTTCAGGACGAAGAAGCGGTAGCCGGTGTACGGCTTCTCCTCGACCAGGCTCATGCCCGGTATGGAGAGCAGCCTTTCCTTGATGTCGGTGGTGGCGTCGGTGCCGGTGGCGTCGGCGGCGGTGGCCGCTCCCGCCGTGCCCAGTGTGCCTATGAGCACCGTGAGCGCCAGCAGCCATCTGAGCGCCTTGCGCATGCGCACTCCCCTGTGAGACAGATGTGCGCCGGAAGCTAGCGGACCAACTCGCCCCAGCACCAGGGGACATAGGGAAAACCCTGTGCGCGCCGGGGGTCAGCACAGGATCCAGCCGGAGCTGAACGACCCCCGCCCCACCCTGCCCTTCAGCCATACGCAGCGGCGACCGGCGTGCACCATCACCGGGCCGGCGTGGTAGGAGTACCGGCCTTCGTCGACGACCGGGCGGTTGCCGCGCGCCTGCACGCTCACCGACATCTTCTGTTTCACGCCGGGCTTCTTGGTGAGGGCCACGGCGCAGATGTAGCCGCCGCGTTTGTAGACGACCACGGTTCCGGTGGAGAACGGCAGGGTGCGGACCTTGCGGCCGGGACAGTAGGCGGCGGGAGCGGCGGCCTGCGCCTCGCCCGGCGCCGCGACGGCGAGCAGGCCGGAGGCGGTCAGCACGGCCAGGCCGAGCGCGAGCCGCCTGCGTATCGCTCCACTGTCCACTGTCGTCCTCCCGTACCGCGTCGTGCGCGACCATCGACGTACGGGTGTACGGACGCATGACGCATGTCGAACGGTTGCCCGAGCGTGGCGAAACGCCGTCAGCGGGACGCGCCGACCGGCTCCTCCGGCTCCGCGGCGCCGATGAACGTCCGCCACAGCTCGGCGTACCGCCCGCCGCGCGCGAGCAGTTCCTCGTGCGTGCCGTCCTCGGCGACCCGGCCGTGGTCCATGACGACGACCCGGTCGGCGCGGGCGGCGGTGGTGAGGCGGTGGGCGACGACGAGGGTCGTGCGGCGGCCCGCTAGGCGGTCGGTGGCCTGGTTGACCTGGGCCTCCGTGGCCAGGTCGAGGGCGGCCGTGGCCTCGTCGAGCAGCAGGACGTCCGGGTCGACCAGCTCGGCGCGGGCCAGGGCGATCAGCTGCCGCTGTCCGGCGGAGAGGTTGCGGCCGCGCTCGGCGACCTCGTGGAGGTAGCCGCCCTCCAGGGTGGCGATCATCTCGTGCGCGCCGACCGCGCGGGCCGCCGCCTCGACCTCCGCGTCGGTGGCGTCGGGGCGGCCGTAGGCGATGGCGTCGCGGACGGTGCCCTGGAAGAGGTACGCCTCCTGCGGGACGACCCCCAGACGGTGCCGGTAGGAGGTGAGGTCGAGGGCGCGCAGATCGGTGCCGTCGACGGTGACCCGGCCGCCGGTGGGGTCGTAGAAGCGTGCCACGAGCTTGACGAGGGTCGACTTGCCCGCGCCGGTCTCGCCGACGAAGGCGACGGTCTGCCCGGCCGGGATGCGCAGGTCGACGCCGCCGAGTGCCTCTTCGTCGTCGCCGTAGGCGAAGTGCACATCCTCGAAGGCGATGTCGCCGCGCAGGGACGGCACCTCGCGGGGTTCCTCGGCCAACTTCGTCGACGTCGGCTCCTGGAGCAGCTCCTGGATGCGGCCCAGCGAGACGGACGCCTGCTGGTAGCCGTCGAAGACCTGGGACAGCTGCTGCACGGGCGCGAAGAACAGGTCGATGTAGAGCAGGTACGCCACCAGCGAGCCGATCGCCAGTGTCCCGTCGTCGACCCGCGCGCCGCCCACGATCAGCACGGCCGCCGCCGCCACCGACGACAGGAACTGCACGAAGGGGAAGTACACGGAGATCAGCCACTGGCCCCGGATGCGCGCCTGGCGGTAGCTGTCGCTGTGCCCGGCGAACCGCCGCCCGCCGTCCCGCTCGCGCCGGAAGGCCTGCACGATCCGCAGCCCGGACACCGACTCCTGGAGGTCGGCGTTGACCACCGACACGCGTTCGCGGGCCAGTTCGTACGCCTTCACGCTCGCCCGGCGGAAGAAGTACGTGGCGATGATCAGCGGCGGCAGTGTCGCGAAGACGACCAGCGCCAGCTCCACGTCGATCACCAGCAGGGCGACCATGATGCCGAAGAAGGTGACGACCGAGACGAAGGCGGTGACCAGGCCCGTCTGGAGGAACGTCGACAGCGCGTCGACGTCGGTCGTCATCCGGGTCATGATCCGGCCGGTCAGCTCCCGCTCGTAGTAGTCGAGCCCGAGGCGCTGGAGCTGGGCGAAGATCTTCAGCCGCAGCGAGTAGAGGACGCGTTCGCCGGTGCGTCCGGTCATGCGGGTCTCGCCGACCTGGGCCGCCCACTGCACGGCCACCGTCAGCAGCGCGAGCAGGGACGCCGCCCATACCGCGCCGAGCGAGGCCTGGGTGACGCCCGAGTCGATGCCGTGCCGGATCATGATCGGCAGCAGCAGGCCCATGCCCGCGTCGACGGCGACCAGGCCGAGGCTGACCAGCAGCGGCAGCCGGAAGCCGCGCAGCAGCCGGCGCAGGCCGTAGGACTCTTCCGGCTGGACGGCCCGCGCCTCGTCGACATCGGGGACGTCGGTGGCCGGGGGCAGCGCCTCCACCTGGGCGAGCAGTTCGGGCGTGGCGGGGCTCTCGGCGAGGGCGAGGTCCTTGCGCTCGCGGTCGCCGGTCCACAGCCGTGGGGTGACCCCGCGCTCGGCGTCGAACTCGGCGTCCAGCTCGTCGCGGACGGAGGTGTCCTCCTGGGGCAGGCCGGCTGGGTGTGGCCCGGGGAGACCGCGCCCAGTTCGTCGGGGTCGGTGAGCAGGCGCCGGTAGAGGGCGGAGCGTCGCTGGAGTTCGTCGTGGGTGCCGATGTCGGCGAGCCGGCCGCCGTCCAGGACGGCGATGCGGTCGGCGAGGTTCAGGGTGGAGCGGCGGTGGGCGATCAGCAGGGTGGTGCGGCCCCGCATGACCTCCTTCAGGGCCTCGTGGATCTCGTGCTCGACGCGGGCGTCCACGGCGGAGGTGGCGTCGTCCAGGACCAGCAGGCGCGGGTCGCTGAGGATGGCGCGGGCCAGGGCGACGCGCTGGCGCTGGCCGCCGGAGAGGGTGAGGCCGTGCTCGCCGACGGTGGTGTCGTAGCCGTCGGGCAGCTCGCTGATGAACCGGTCCGCCTGGGCGGCGCGGGCGGCCTGCTCGATCTCCCCCTGGGTGGCGTCCGGGCGGCCGTAGGCGATGTTGTTGCGGACGGTGTCGGAGAAGAGGAAGGAGTCCTCCGGGACCAGCCCGATCGCGGCCCGCAGCGACTGAAGGGTCAGTTCGCGCACGTCGTGGCCGCCGACGAGGACGGCACCGCGGGTGACGTCGTAGAAGCGCGGCAGCAGCAGGGAGACCGTGGACTTGCCGGAGCCGGAGGAGCCGACGACGGCGAGGGTTTCGCCGGGGCGGATCTCGAAGGAGAGCCCGTCGAGGACGGGGCGGTCGGAGTCGTAGCCGAAGGAGACGTCGTCGAACTCGACGGTCGCGGGGGCGTCGGCGGGCAGGTCCTTCCGGCCGTCCTCGAGAGACGGCTCGGTGTCGATCAGCTCCAGGACGCGCTCGGTGCCCGCGCGGGCCTGCTGGCCGACGGTGAGCACCATGGCGAGCATGCGGACCGGGCCGACGAGCTGGGCGAGGTAGGTCGAGAAGGCGACGAACGTGCCGAGCGTGATGTGCCCGCGCACCGCGAGCCAGCCGCCGAGCGCCAGCATCGCGACCTGGCCGAGGGCGGGGACGGCCTGGAGGGCCGGGGTGTACACCGAGTTCAGGCGGATCGTGCGCAGCCGCCCGGCGAAGAGCCTGCGGCTGACGTTCCTGAGCTTGCCGGTCTCCTGATCCTCCTGCCCGAAGCCCTTCACCACGCGGACACCGCTGACGGCACCGTCGACCACGCCCGCGACGGCGGCGGCCTGGGCCTGGGCGTACCAGGTGGAGGGGTGCAGCCGGATGCGGCTGCGCTTGGCGATCCACCACAGGGCGGGGGCGACGGCCAGGGCGACCAGGGTGAGCGGCAGCGACAGCCACGCCATGATCACCAGGGAGATCAGGAAGAGCATGAAGTTCCCGATGGTCATCGGGAGCATGAAGAGCAGGCCCTGGATCAGCTGGAGGTCGCTGGTGGCGCGGCCGACGACCTGGCCGGTGGACAGCTCGTCCTGGCGGCGGCCGTCGAGCCGGGTGATCGTCCCGTACATCTCCGTCCGCAGGTCGTGCTGGACGTCGAGGGCGAGTCGGCCGCCGTAGTAGCGGCGGATGTAGGTGAGGACGTAGACGACCAGCGCGGCGGCGATGAGGAGTCCGGCCCAGGTGGTCATCGAGCGGGTGTGGTCGCTGATGACGTCGTCGATGATCACCTTGGTGATCAGCGGGACGAGGGCCATGACCGCCATGCCGGCCAGTGAGGAGCCGAGGGCGAGTACGACGTCCTTCGGGTGGCGCCACGCATAGGCCCACAGTCGTCGTGCCCATCCCCGTTGCGGTGTCACGCGGGTGCCCTCCGGTCATCCTGGTCTGCGGTCGTCCTGGTCTGCCGGAAGGCACCAACGCCCGGGGAGGCTGTTTTCATCCCGTGGCGTGACGAGCGTTACCCCGCCCCCACCCTGGACGGTGATTGATACTCGCCGGTATCTTGGTCTGAGCAAGCGCTTAGACAGCAATGGTCCGTGGAGGTGGCGGCGTGCGCCGTACGGTGTTCAACGAGGATCACGAGGCGTTCCGGGAGACCCTGCGCGCCTTCATCGAGGCCGAGGTCGTACCCGTGTACGACGAGTGGTTCGCGGCGGGCCAGGCGCCCCGCGACTTCTACTACAAGCTCGGCGAGCTGGGGATCTTCGGGATCAACGTCCCCGAGGAGTACGGCGGCGCCGGCCTGGACAGCCACAAGTTCGAGGCCGTGCTCTACGAGGAGACCGCTCGCGCGGGCGTCCAGTTCGGCGGCTCCGGCGTGCACGTGCTGCTCGCCCTGCCCTACATCAAGATGCTCGCCACCGACGAGCAGAAGAAGCGCTACCTGCCGAAGTTCGTCACCGGCGAGGAGATGTGGGCCATCGCGATGACGGAGCCGGGCACCGGTTCCGACCTCGCGGGCATGAAGTCCACCGCCAAGCTGAGTGAGGACGGCACCCACTACGTCCTCAACGGCGCCAAGACCTTCATCACCGGCGGTGTGCACGCCGACCGCGTGATCGTCTGCGCCCGGACCGCCGCCCCGACCGCCGAGGACCGCCGCCACGGCATCTCCCTCTTCGCCGTCGACACCAAGTCCGAGGGCTACTCCGTCGGCCGCAAGCTCGACAAGCTCGGCCTGAAGACCTCCGACACCGCCGAGCTGGCCTTCGTCGACGTCAAGGTGCCCGTCGAGGACCTCCTCGGCGAGGAGAACAAGGGCTTCTACTACCTGGGCCACAACCTGGCCTCCGAGCGCTGGGGCATCGCCTTCGGCGCCTACGCCCAGGCCAAGGCCGCCGTGCGGTTCGCCAAGCAGTACGTGCAGGAGCGCACGGTCTTCGGCAAGCCGGTCGCCCACTTCCAGAACACCAAGTTCGAGCTGGCCGCCTGCCAGGCCGAGGTGGACGCCGCCGAGGCCGTCGCCGACCGCGCGACCGAGGCCCTCGACGCCGGTGAGCTCACCCCCGCCGAGGCCGCCTCCGCGAAGCTGTTCTGCACCGAGGTCGCCCACCGCGTCATCGACCGCTGCCTCCAGCTGCACGGCGGCTACGGCTACATGAACGAGTACCCGATCGCCCGCCTGTACGCGGACAACCGCGTCAACCGCATCTACGGCGGCACCAGCGAGATCATGAAGACGATCATCGCGAAGGACATGGGCCTGTAAGCCGACCGCAATCAGTGGCCGGTACAACAGTCGCATGAGTCAGGCACTACAGGACCTCCTCGATCTGCTCGACCTGGAGCAGATCGAGGAGGACATCTTCCGCGGCCGGTCCCGGTCCGCCGTCGTCCCCCGGGTCTTCGGCGGGCAGGTCGCGGCCCAGGCACTCGTCGCCGCCGGGCGCACGGTCCCCGAGGACCGGCCCGCGCACTCCCTCCACGCGTACTTCCTGCGCCCCGGCGACCCCGGCGCGCCCATCGTCTACACCGTCGACCGGATCCGCGACGGCCGCTCCTTCACCACCCGCCGGGTGGTCGCCGTCCAGCACGGCAAGCCGATCTTCCACCTCTCGGCGTCCTTCCAGGTGTACGAGGACGGGCTGGACCACCAGGAACGCATGCCGTCCGCGCCCGACCCCGTCACGCTGCCCACCGGCGAGGAACGGCTGCGCGGGTACGGCCATCTCGACCCTGTCGTGGTCGACAAGTTCCTGGAGGCCCGGGCCGCCGTCGACCTGCGCTACGTCGACGAGCCGCCGTACGGAAAGTTCGGCGAGCCGCGCGAGCCGCACTCCCAGGTGTGGTTCCGGACCAACGGCAAGCTCGCCGACGATCCCCTGCTGCACGTCGTCCTCGCCACCTACGTCTCCGACATGACGCTGCTCGACTCCGTGCTGCTCGCGCACGGGCGGGGCGGCTGGGCCGTCGGGGACGTCGTCGGGGCCTCCCTCGACCACGCGATGTGGTTCCACCGGCCGTTCCGCGCCGACGAGTGGCTGCTCTACGACCAGGAGTCCCCGTCCGCGTACGGCGGCCGGGGACTGGGACAGGCCCGTATCTACACGCAGGACGGGCGGCTGGCCATCACGGTGATCCAGGAGGGCGTGGTCCGCGTCCCGCGCGAGCCGGGCGCTAGCTGAGGCCCGCCTCCGCCAGCAGGTAGGCCGTCATCGGGTCGTAGTGGCGCGGACTGACCACGTGGTCGTCGAGGGGCACCGTCACCTGCACGGTGCCCTCGGCCTCGGCGAGGAAGAGAGCCGGGTCGTTGGAGTCGGCGTAGCCGACGGAGTCCACGCCGTGCTGTCCCGCGTAGCCCGCCCAGCCGTGGTCGGCGACGACCAGGTCGGGCAGCGGGCGGCCCTCGCGCTCCATGGCGGTCAGGATGGCCTTCATCGGCTCGCCCGAGTGGGTGTGCCACAGGGTGGCACCGTGCTCCAGCACCGCCACGTCCGCGAACTGCATGACGTAGCCCTCCTCCGTCGTCAGCCCGTCCGGGATGACGACGATCTCGCAGCCGGCCGCGCGCAGGGCCGCCGCGGTCGCGCGGTGCACGTCGAGCAGGCCGCCGGGGTGACCGGTGGCGAACAGGACCCGCTGCTGCCCGTCCGCCGCCTTGCGCAGCCGGCCGGCGAGCCGCTCCAGACCGGCGACGGTCAGCTCCGGGTCGATGGTGTCCTGTCCGTACCGGTACTCGGGGTCGTCGTTCACGCCGACCCGTTCCGCCATCACCGCGAGGACGTCCTGCTCGTCGCTCCAGCGGTCGCCGAGTTCCAGGCCGAACCAGTAGTGGCGGTCGGCGTTCGCCAGCTTGCGGTAGTGGGAGAGGTTGTTCTCGCGGGGGGTGGCGACATCGCCCGCGATACGCGTCCTGACGAGGTGGTCGACGAGTTCGGCGCGGCTGGGTGTCCCGGGTATCGGCATGACAACCATTGTGGAGCAGCCCCTTGTGGGTGTCCCTGGCATATCGCTACCTGGGATGTGCGTCACCTGCTCCGGGTGTTGCGACGTGGAGCGTTGCCGTATTCGGTTCAGAAAGGGGGCACTCATGCCGCTGTCCGGCGCGCATCAAAGGCGATGCGAACGCGTGTGCCTGTTGTCGCCGGTCAGGGTGGTGCCGTGAGATCTGGGCACGTCTGTGCGGCGGTCGTACTCATGGTCGTCGGGAGATTCAGGATGCCCTGTCGTTCGGGCGGAAACCGTGAGGGGCGAGATGGCGCAGGTGGGGGTGGCTGCGGAAGCCGGGCATGCCCGCTACACCTACCGGCTGCGCGTGTCGTCCGCTGCCCGCACGGCCTTTGCGGCGGAGTGGGACCGGTGCCGGTGGGTGTGGAACGAGTGTGTAGCCAAGTGCAAGGCCGTGTACCTGCACAACAAGGCGACCGGGGGGAAACAGACGTGCGGCCCGGCGCTACTCGACAGGATCCTGACCGAAGCACGGCGGACGACGCCGTGGCTGCGTAAGGGCTCGTCGGTTGTCCAGCAGCAGGTCATCCGCGACTTCGGCCGCTCCCGCGCCAAGGCGCACAAGGACATGCAGCAACGCCTGCCGGTATGGCAGCGGGCCGGGATGCCGAAGTGGAGGACCAAACGCGAGGCGCTGCCGACCCTGAACTACACGCGGCGCGGCTTCAGATTGCAGGACGGCCGTCTGTATCTGGCGGGCGGGATCGTGGCGAGGGTGGTGTGGTCGCGGGAACTGCCGGCTGAGCCGTCCTCGGTGCGCGTGTTCCAGGACAGCCTCGGCCACTGGTACTGCTCGTTCGTCGTCCCCGCCGAGGTGCAGCCGCTGCCTCGGACCGGTCGAGTACTCGGTGTCGACCGGGGCGTGAAGGAGACCGCGACGACCACATCCGACGCGCACGATCTGCCGCACGCCGAGCACGGCAAGAAGGTCCAGAAGAAGCTGACCCGGTACGACCGGATGATGGCCCGCCGCAGGCCAAAGAAGGGACAACCGGCATCCAAGGGCTACCGCGAGGCGAAGAAGCTACGGGCGAAGGCATACAAGAAGGCCGCCAGACAGCGTGCGGACACCGCCCGCAAGTGGGCCAAGAAGGTGGTCCGCGACCACGACGCCGTCGCTGAAGAGGACTTCCGCCCGAAGTTCCTCGCCAGGACCACCATGGCCCGCAAGGCCGCGGACGCCGCCATCGGCGCCACCAAGGCCGCTCTGCTCGAAATGGGCCGCAAGCACGGGCGGAACATCCACCTGGTCCACCCCGCGCACACCACGATGGACTGTGCGCACTGCGCTGCGAGAGCCAAGCACGCACTGCCGCTGAGTGAGCGCACCTACACCTGCACCGCATGCGGGACCGTGTCCCCACGAGACAAGAACTCCGCACGCGTGATGCTCCTCCGGGCTGGTCTCAACCCGGCTGGCGTTGATGGCGGAAGACCTCCTGGAGCGCTGCTCCAGGAGGCGGCCTGAGCCAGGAGTCCCCTCCCTTCGAGGAGGGGAGGATTCAAGTACTCAGATGTGCCGCAGCGCGAACCAGAGTTCCATGCGTACGTCCGGGTCGTCGAGGTCGGCCTCCAGCAGGGCCGCGCACCGGGCGATGCGCTGCCGCACGGTGTTGCGGTGCACGGACAGGGCGACGGCCGTGCGGTCCCAACTGCCGTGCAGGGAGAGCCAGGTGCGCAGCGTCTCGGGGAGCGCGGGATGGGCCGTGACGGGCGCGAGCAGGGTGCGGGCGTGGGCCGCCGCCTCCCCGGGCGGGACCAGGTCGGCGAGGGCGGGGCGCGGGGCGTGCCGGAGCAGCGGGACGCGGGTGGCGCGGGCCCGGGCCAGGGCGCGGGCCGCCTGGGTGTCGGCGGCGGGCCAGTCCCCCGGTGCGACGGCGGCGCTGACGCCCAGGGTCCAGCCCGGTAGCGGGTCCGGTGCCCGGTCGGCCGGGACCAGGACCCGTACGACGTCGCCCGCCGGGTCGACCAGGGCGGACCCGAGCGCGGCACCCAGCGCGGAGGCCGCGACGGCGTCGGGTACGACCTGCGCGCCCTCCCCGTCCGGACGGGCGTGCACGACGACCCACGGCCGCCCGTCACCGAGCAGCGGTGCGACGTCCTCGGGGGCGGCCCCCAGCAGCAGCCGCACCAGCGCGGAGGAACGGGCGGCACCCGTACCGCTCTGCTGTTCCGCGGTGAGGAGGGACAGCAGCACGGCGGCGACGGACACGATGGTGTGATCCCCCGGCGCGCGCCCCGGGGCGGCCACCCCGAGCACGAAGCCGCGCCCGGCACCGAGGGCGTAGGCGGCGAGGTGTGTACCGGAGACGGTGTCGGCGGCGGAGGTGGGGTGGGGGCGGTTCGTCAGGGAGGACGTCGGTGGGGAGTGGGGTGTGGGCGGAGCCCCCGCGTCCGCCGGCCGCACCACCCGCGCCAGCTCCGCCAGCGCCGAGCCCGCATCCTCCCCGGGCTTCCGACCCGCCCCCGCGATCTCCGCCCCCTCCGGCCCGTACAGCACGGCCCACCCGCCCAGCCGCTGGGCGAGCTGCCGGAGGACCGACGGGACCGGGTCGGGGCGGGAGGCGGCCGAGGCCAGGCTCTGCTGGGCCTCCGTGACGCGGCGGAGTTCGGACAGGCGGGCCTGGGCCATGAGCTGCCAGACGGCGCGGGCCACGCCCGAGAAGGTGGTCTGCGGCGGCACCTCCAGCAGCGGCAGGCCGTACCTCTCGCACGCCGCGACCAGCGCCCTCGGCACCGTGTCGTGCACCGGCGCCACCCCGAAGCCCAGGGCCGCGCCGCCCGCCGCCACGATCCGGGACACGTAGTCGTCGAAGTAGGTGCCGGACCCCGCCGCCTCGGGGATGTGCACGCCCGCGGTGAGCAGCAGTTCCCCGCCCAGCAGGTACGGATAGGGGTCCGTCATCTCCGAGGTGTGCACCCAGTGGACGACGGTGCCGGGGTCGTCCGGACCGGCGATCCGGCGCAGGGCCAGGTCCTCGCGGGCCAGGAGAGCGGAGAGAGGGACGGGAGGCGTCGGGGGAACCGTCGAATCCGGCATGTGTGCGTTCCCTCCAGCCATCGCCGCTCATATGGATGAAACGTACACTTCGCAGTCGCTTTCCGGCCACCTAGGGTCAGTGCTCGTCAACCTCGTCCCCCACGACCGAGCCCTGCGCCCCGTGCGTGCGCGAAGGAGGCCCCATGGCCGTCGACTACCTCGTGATCGTCGTCTACCTGGCCGGCATGCTCGCCATGGGCTGGTGGGGCATGCGCCGCGCCCGGTCCAAGAGCGAGTTCCTGGTGGCCAGCCGCCGGCTCGGCCCGGCCATGTACTCCGGCACCATGGCGGCGATCGTCCTCGGCGGCGCCTCCACCATCGGCGGTGTCGGGCTCGGCTACCAGTACGGCCTGTCCGGCGCCTGGATGGTCTTCACCATCGGCCTCGGCCTGCTCGTGCTCTCCGTCTTCTTCTCCGCCCGCATCGCCCGGCTGAAGGTCTACACCGTCTCCGAGATGCTCGACCTGCGGTACGGAGGGGGCCGGGCCGGCGTCATCTCCGGTGTCGTCATGTGGGCGTACACCCTCATGCTCGCGGTGACCTCTACCATCGCCTACGCCACGATCTTCGATGTCCTGTTCGACATCAACCGCACGCTCGCGATCGTCCTCGGCGGCTCGATCGTCGTCGCCTACTCCACCCTCGGCGGGATGTGGTCGATCACCCTGACGGACATGGTGCAGTTCGTCGTGAAGACCATCGGCGTGCTGCTCCTGCTGCTGCCCATCGCCGTCGTGAAGGCGGGCGGCTTCGCCGCGATGAAGGCCGAGCTGCCCACCGGCTACTTCGACCCGCTCGGCATCGGCGGCGAGACGATCTTCACCTACGTACTGATCTACACCTTCGGCATGCTCATCGGGCAGGACATCTGGCAGCGCGTGTTCACCGCCCGCAGCGACCGGACCGCCAGGTGGGGCGGGACCGTCGCCGGCACCTACTGCCTCGCGTACGCCCTCGCCGGTGCCGTCATCGGCACGGCGGCCAGGGTGCTGTACCCGAAGCTCGGCAGCGCGGACGACGCCTTCGCGACCATCGTGAAGGAGGAACTGCCCGTCGGAGTGCGGGGGTTGGTGCTGGCCGCAGCCCTGGCCGCCGTGATGTCCACGTCCTCCGGCGCGCTGATCGCCTGCGCCACCGTCGCCAACAACGACATCTGGTCCCGGCTGCGGGGCATCGGCAAGGGTGCGCCGCCCGACGACCACGACGAGGTCAAGGGCAACCGGGCCTTCATCCTGCTCATGGGCCTCGCGGTGATCGCCACGGCCATCGCCATCGACAACGTCGTGGAGGCCCTGACCGTCGCCTACAACCTCCTCGTCGGCGGACTGCTCGTGCCGATCCTCGGCGGCCTGGTGTGGAAGCGCGGCACGGTGTACGGCGCCCTCGCCTCCGTCGCGACCGGCGGACTCGCGGTCACCGTGCTGATGGCGACCCACGGCATCCTCGCCAACGAGCCCGTCTACTACGGCCTGCTCGCCTCGCTCGCCGCGTACGCGATCGTCTCCCTGGCGACTCCCGCCACCGACGCCGCCGTCCTGGCCGCCTGGCGCGAGCGGCTCGCCGGGGGCTCCCCCGAACTCGCGTCCGAACCGGTCCCGGCTTCCCAGTAAAGTCATAGGGCAAGCAGTACATACGCGATGAAGCGTAGGAAAGAAGGCATTTCCCCATGAGCAGCAACGAGACTCCCCGCGGGCCCGTCGACTCCTCCCGCGTCCCGCGGTACGCCGGTCCCGCGACCTTCGCCCGGCTGCCCCGGCTCGACGAGGTCGGCGGACGGGCCGATGTCGCCGTGGTGGGCGTGCCGTTCGACTCGGGTGTCTCGTACCGGCCGGGCGCCCGCTTCGGCGGCAACGCGATCCGTGAGGCGTCCCGGCTGCTGCGCCCGTACAACCCGGCGCAGGACGCCTCCCCGTTCGCCCTCGCCCAGGTCGCGGACGGCGGCGACATCGCCGTGAACCCGTTCAACATCAACGAGGCCGTCGAGACCGTCGAGGCCGCCGCGGACGACCTGCTCGGCTCGGGCGCCCGCCTGATGACCCTCGGCGGCGACCACACCATCGCGCTGCCCCTGCTGCGCTCGGTGGCGAAGAAGCACGGCCCGGTGGCCCTGCTGCACTTCGACGCCCACCTCGACACCTGGGACACCTACTTCGGCGCCGAGTACACGCACGGCACTCCGTTCCGGCGCGCGGTGGAGGAGGGCATCCTCGACACCTCCGCCCTGTCCCACGTCGGCACGCGCGGCCCGCTCTACGGCAAGCAGGACCTGACCGACGACGAGAAGATGGGCTTCGGCATCGTCACCTCGGCGGACGTCTACCGGCGCGGTGCCGACGAGGTCGCCGACCAGCTGCGCCAGCGCATCGGCGACCGGCCGCTGTACATCTCCATCGACATCGACTGCCTCGACCCGGCCCACGCCCCCGGCACGGGCACGCCCGAGGCCGGCGGCATGACCTCGCGCGAGCTGCTGGAGATCCTTCGCGGGCTGGCGTCCTGCAACCTGGTCTCGGCGGACGTCGTCGAGGTGGCCCCCGCGTACGATCACGCGGAGATCACGTCGGTGGCCGCGTCCCACACGGCGTACGAACTGACCACGATCATGTCCCGCCAGATTGCAGAGGCCCGCGCGCAGTGACCCACGACCACGACCTGGTGCTCCGCCCGACGCCCGCCCAGACGGAGGCCGCCCTGAACCCTCCCCCGGCCGCACCGGCGGAGACCTGGTCGTGGAAACGCTGGCCGGGCTGGGCGCGACGACCGTGTTCGGACTGCCGGGCCAGCACGCGCTCGGCATGTTCGACGCCCTGCGCCGCTCCGACCTCCGGTACGTCGGCCTGCGGGTGGAGAACAACGCCGGTTTCGCGGCGGACGCGTACGGCCGGATCACGGGTGAGGCGGCGCCGCTGCTGCTGTCGACGGGGCCGGGAGCGCTGACCTCGCTGGCGGCGCTCCAGGAGGCGGCCGCGGCCAGCGCACCCGTCCTCGCGATCAGCAGCCAGGTCCCGACGGCCGGGCTCGGCGGCGGCCGCCACGGCTATCTCCACGAACTGCCCGACCAGGCGGCCTCGTTCCGGGGCGTGGTGAAGTCGGTCCACACCGTTCGCACCCCGTCACAGATCCCGTCCGCCATCGAGGCGGCCTGGAAGTCGGCACTGAGCGCCCCGCACGGGCCGGTGTGGGTGGAGATCCCGCAGGACGTGCTGCTCGCCGAGACGGCGATCCCGGTGGTGACCGGCGGCGACGCCTTCCCCGAGGAGCTGTCGCCCCGCCCCGAACTGACCGCCGTGGCCGCCGACCTGCTGTCGAAGGCGGCCCGTCCGGCGATCATCGCGGGCGGCGGTGTGGTCCGGGCGGACGCGTCGAAGAAACTGCGTCAGCTGGCCGAGACGCTCCAGGCGCCGGTCGTCACGACGCCGGGCGGCAAGGGCGCCTTCCCCTGGACGCACCCGCTGTCCCTCCAGTCCTGGATCGAGGACCGCCACACCACGGACTTCCTTCAGGACGCGGACGTACTCCTCGTCGTCGGCTCGGGACTCGGCGAACTCTCCTCGAACTACCACACGTTCAAGCCGCGCGGCCGGGTCATCCAGATCGAGGCCGACCTCGGCAAGCTGGAGTCCAACCACCCGGCCCTGGGCATCCACGCCGACGCCCGCCTCGCGTTGCAGGCGCTGCTGGAGACGGTCTCCGAGCGGGAGGACCCGACTGCGCCGGAGCGCGTCCGCGCGCTGCTCGCGAAGGTCGCCGAACGCATCGCCGCGCAGGAACTCACCCTGGAGCAGGAGGTGTTGACGTCCGTCCGCACGGCACTCCCCGCCGACTCCCCGTCCTTCTGGGACATGACGATCCTCGCGTACTGGGCCTGGTCGGCCTTCGACGCCAAGGGCCCCAACCACATGCACTCCGCACAGGGCGCGGGCGGCCTCGGCTACGCCTTCCCGGCGGCACTCGGCGCGGCGGTGGCCGATCCGACCCGGCCGGTCCTCGCCGTCTCCGGCGACGGCGGCGCCCTGTACTCGATCGCCGAGCTGGCGACGGCCCGCCAGTACGGCCTGAACGTCACCTGGCTGATCGTCGACGACGGCGGCTACGGCATCCTGCGTGAGTACATGACCGACGCGTTCGGCGAGGCGACCGGGACGGAACTGACCCGGCCGGACTACGTGGCGCTGGCGGAGTCCTTCGGCGTCCCCGGGGTCCGTACGACCCCGGAGAACCTGGAGCAGGACCTCGCGAGGCAACTCGCGTCGCCGGGGCCCTCGGTGGTCCTGCTCCCGGCCGTGCTGCGGATGTTCGCGCCGACGCACCTGGACTGAGCGCCGGCACGGCCCAATCGGGCGGAGGTGCGAGGTTCCTACAGGCCGTCGCGGACCATCGCGGCGACGATGTGGACGTGGCGGTCGGCCGCCGTGTTCGACATCTCGTTCTCGTAGTTCAGGCCGTAGGGCCAGAAGTGGCCGCCGCCGGTGGAGATCTTCGCTCCGGATCCGTCGTACTGCCTGACCAGCGCGGTCGCCTGCCCGCCTGTCCAGGTGCCGCTGCCGCCGAGTCGGGACCAGCCCGAGCTGGTGCCCACGCCGATGGTGTGGGCGATCTCGTGCAGGGCCGTCCGCTCGGTCATGTAGCTGCGGTTGCTGCCGAAGCGGATGGTCCCGTTGATGTTGCCGTCGGCGGTGGGGACGCCCGGCTCGTAGCGGACGGTGATGGTCTTGCCCAGGTCGCTGAGGTTGTTGTAGCGGGCCACCGCCGCGTTCATGGCCCGGGTGATGGCGTCGTAGGCGGTGCGCTGGTCCTCGGTGGGGTTGCTCGCCCGTACGAGGGACCAGGTGATGGTGGCCGCGGCAGCGCGGTCGCGGGCCGGGGCGGGTGCGGTCTGGGGGGTGACCTGAGGGGCGGCCTGGGGGGTGGCGGCCTGGGCGACGGCGGGGCCGGCCAGGAGTGCGGCGGTCAGGGCGGCTACGAGTGCCGTGCGGGACGCCTTGCGTCGGCTCATTGCGGATCCTCCTGTGGGGGGTGGCCGTGACAAAGCTTGCGAGACTTCGTACGGCGTTCGGGATCTCGGACATGTGAAGTCACTGTCGACATCAGATCGGATGCAGCGAAGTCCCGTCACTGACGCGGCAGTTGGCGCGCTGTCGACCGCAAGTATCCCGGTGGGGAAGACGGCGTCAAGAGTTTCCGCAGGGGTCAGTGGAACGGCAGGGACGGGCAACGGCCCCTGACCGAGAGGTCGGGGGCCGTTCGCCGGTATTGCGGGGGATCAGCCGACGTCGGACGGGTCCAGGCGGTAGACCGTCGACTGGCTCGACTGCGACGAGGAGTTGGAATTGGAGTCGGAGTCCGAGACCTTCACGGCCGTGCCGTGCTTCTGCACCCACGTGGTGACCTCGGAGCTGAGGGAGGAGTTGCCGCCCGGGCCGCCGCCCATGCCTCCGCCGAGCTGGACGTAGTGCAGTTCGCCCTTCTTCACCAGCTCCTTGAGCTTGGCCAGCGTCATCGCCTTGTCGCTGCCGGACCAGCCCCACATGGAGATGACGGGCTCCCCGCTGCTCACGATGAGCTGGGCGGCACTCTGCGAACTGGACACGGCCAGCAGCCACTTGGCGCCGTCCTGATGCTTCTTCAGGTAGGAGACGAGCTCGCTGCTGGCGCCTCCGCCCATGCCTCCGGGTGCACCTCCCGTGCCGCCGGGCTGTGCGCTGGTGCCGGAGCCGCTGGTCCCGCCGGGGGCCTGACCGCTCTGCCCACTCTGTCCGTCCTGCCCACCGGAGGGCGCCTCACCCCCCGGGAAGCCGCCGCCCGCCTGGGCGTTACCACCCTGCTGAGCCCCGCCACCCGGCATCGCCCCACCGCCGGGCCCGCCCGAGCCGCCGCCCGGCAAGCCCCGGCCTCCGGCGCTGCCGCCCCCGGGCCCGCCGAAGCCGCTGCCCGTCGACGGGCCCGCCGTCGGGTTCGTACCGCCCATGCCGCCGCTGCCCGCCCCGGACGGCACGGACCAGGCGTACGCGGCCGGTCCCGCCACCGCCGCGACCACAGCCGCTGCCACGGAGACGGCCAGCATCCGCAGCCGAAGCCCCGAGACGCCGGAGCGGAAGACGAACAGGCCCACGAGGGCGAGGGCCATGACGACCAGGATCGAAGGCCACAGCCAGGTGTTCCAGCCGGAGGCCCGCCGCAGCAGCACCGCCGCCCACACAGCCGTGACACCCAGCCCGAGGGGCAGCACCCACACCCACCGCCGGTCCGTACGGAAGGCCCGCAGCAACAGCACACCGCCGCCTCCGCACAGCGCCGCGACACCCGGGGCGAGCGCGGTCGTGTAGTACGGGTGCATCGTGCCCTCGGCCAGGGCGAACGTCAGGTAGTGCAGGGCGGTCCAGCCGCCCCACAGCACGAGCGCGGCCCGGGTGAGGTCCGTACGCGGAGCGCGCCCGCACAGGACGAGTCCGCCGACGAGCGCGATGCCCGCGAAGGGGATCAGCCAGGAGATCTGCCCGCCGAGAATGTCGTTGAACATCCGGCCGAGACCGGCGGTGCCGGAGAAGCCACCGCCGCCACCGCCTCCGCCGTTGCCCTCGCCGCCGAGGATCCGGCCGAGGCCGTTGTAGCCCATGATCAGGTTCCAGGCGGTGCCGTCCGTGGAACCGCCGATGTACGGCCGTTCGGAGGCCGGGACCAGCGACACGGCTGCGGCCCACCAGAAGCTGGAGACGGCCAGTACCACGGCGGCCAGGGCCAGGTTCACGACCTTCTTGCGCCAGCCGAGCCGGGACGCGTACACGTACACGGCGAAGACGGCGGGCAGCGCGATGTACCCCTGGAGCATCTTGGTGTTGAAGGCGAGTCCGAAGCAGGCCGCCGAGCCGAGCAGCGGCAGCAGCCGCCCGTTGCGCACAGCGCGCAGGGCGAGCGCCGCGCCGGACACCATCAGGAACACCAGAAGCGTGTCGGGGTTGTTGTCCCGGTTGATGGCGACCGTGATCGGAGTGAGGGCCAGGACGAGGGCCGCGACGGCCGCCGCCACGTGCCCGAACACCCGCTTCACGGAGGCGTGCAGGATCCAGATCGTGGCGAGCGCGGCCACGACCATCGGCGCCATCATCTGCCAGGTGCCGTAACCGAAGACCCGGCAGGACAGGCCCATGACCATGAGCGCGAGCGGCGGCTTGTCGACGGTGAGGAAGTTCCCGGCGTCCAACGAGCCGAAGAACCAGGCCTTCCAGCTCTGCGTGCCGCTCAGCACCGCTGCGCTGTAGAAGCTGTTCAGGCTGGAGCCGGAGAGGTTCCACGAGTAGAGCACCGCCGCCAGGGCGAGGATCGCGAGCAGCACGGGGAGCGACCAGCGCGGGGCGGCACTGTCCCCCGGCGGGGGTGAGGGCGGCGCGGCGGTGCGGAGCTGGGATTCGGTGGCAGATGTCACCTCAGCATCGTGGGCAGCGCTGGTTTGTGGCCGCTGTGCCGAAGCTGGTGCTTTCCTGTGAAACCACACAGCGCCCGGTAACGACTCGCACAAACCTTCGCCAAGTCGCACAACCTTTACTCCGTCCCGATGAGTCATGGAGTGCATGACTTCTGGGATATCCCGCCGCGCGAGAGTGCTGGCGGCGGCCGTGGGTACGGGCGCGCTCGTGCCGCTCGTCGCCGCCACGCCCGCAGCCGCTGCCACTCCGGCCGTGACCTGTACGTCCGCCAAGGCCGGCCTCGCCGCCAAGCTGAAGCAGGACATCACCGCCGCGCTCGCCACCCGCAAGGGCACCGTCGCCGTCGGCCTCTACGACCGCAGCACCAGCACGACCTGCACCCTGCGCGCGGGCACCGCCTACGACTCGGCCAGCGTCGTCAAGGTCACCGTCCTCGCCACGCTGCTGTGGGACGCGAAGAAGACGAACCGGTATCTCACCGACCGCGAGAACACCCTCGCCAAGGCCATGATCACCAAGTCGGACAACGCCGCGACCTCCACCCTGTGGAAGCAGCTCGGCATGACGAAGATCAAGGGCTTCCTCGCCGCCGCCGGCATGACCCAGACCAAGCCCGGCGCGAACGGCTACTGGGGCCTGACGCAGATCACCGTCACCGACGAGCAGAAGCTGCTGAAGCTCCTCACCGCCAAGAACGCGGTCCTGAGCGACAACTCCCGCGCCTACATCCTCAAGCTGATGGGCCAGGTCGTCTCGTCCCAGCGCTGGGGCACGCCGTACGGAGTGCCGTCCGGCGTCACCGTGGCCGTCAAGAACGGCTGGCTGCAACGCTCCACGAACGGCTGGCGGGTGCACAGCGTCGGCACGTTCAAGGGCGGCGGTCACGACTACATGATCACCGTGCTCACCCACGGCAACAGCACCATGAACTACGGCATCGCGACCATCCAGGCCGTGGCCAAGGTCATCCACAAGGACCTGGCCGCGAGCTGACCGTTCACCACACGGCCTACCCGGCGCCACCGGCCCGCCCTACGGTGACGCCCATGCCCCTGAGAACCCACCTCGCCCTCCTCACCGCGGGCCTCGCGGCGGCCACATGCCTGACCGCCGCCGGCCCCGCCCAGGCGCACACCCGGCACGCCTGCTCGCCGGCCGTCTCCATCGACGGCTTCTCCGACGCGCTCGACAAGACGACGTACGAGAACACCTACGTCGGCAACCTCTCGGCACTCGCCATGGACAGCGACGGCTCACTGGCCGCCCTCTCCGACCGCTCGTCGCTCTTCGCCCTGGACGCGAGGACGTTGAAGCCCCGGTCCGTCGTCCCGCTCACCGACGAGAACGGAACCGCGCTCGACTCCGAGGGCCTGGCCATCGACGGCGACAGCACCCGCCTGGTCACCTCCGAGACGGAGCCCTCCGTACGCCGCTACACCCGCACCGGCAGGCTCCTGGACCGCCTCCCGGTCCCGGACGCCCTGCGCGTGAGCCCCGCGGGCCGCGCCCGGCCCAACGGCACCTTCGAGGGCCTGACCCTGCTGCCCGGCGGCCGGACCCTGCTGGCCTCCATGGAGTACGCGCTCTCCGGCGACGACTCGACGATCGTCCGCTTCCAGACCTGGCGCAGGACGGCACACGGCCACTTCGCCCTAGGCGCCCAGTACGCCTACCGCACGGACCCCGGCCTGGGCGTCCCCGAGGTCCAGGCGACCCCCGACGGCCGCCTCCTGGTCCTGGAACGCGGCTTCACCTCCGGCGTGGGCAACACGGTCCGCCTCTACCTGGCCGACCCCCGCAAGGCGACGGACACGAGCACGATCGCGACCCTGCCGGCCGATCCCGAAACCCACCTGATCAGCAAAACCCTCCTCACCGACCTCGCGACCTGCCCCTCCCTGGGCGCAACGGCCAAGCAGCCCCAGCCGAACCCCCTCCTCGACAACATCGAGGCCATGACGATCACGGGCCGCACGCACAACACCCTGAAGGTCCTCCTGGCCAGCGACGACAACGAGAACAAGACCCAGACGACCCGCTTCTACGCCCTGCGGGTGAGGACAACCCCCTAGACCCACCCGGCCGTCCAAGGCGGACCCTTCCCACGACCCACACGAAGCGCACCCGTGACGGCCGGCCGCTCACAGCTCCACTCTCCGAGCGGCCGGGCAACGGCTCCGGGATCCGCCGGGGGAGCAGGGCCTCCGCCGGAGGTGCGGTGCCTAGTCGGGGGAGCAGGGCCTCCGTCAGGCCGCCGTTGGGGGGTGCAGGGCCTCGGCCTGGATCCACCGGGCGGCATCTCCGGGATGCTTTCTTCCATGCCGCCACGTGCGGTGTCCGCAGCGTTCGATGACGCCAATCCGATCGCGGACGCCGGGCTGGTTCCGGTGATGCGCTTTGCAGCGCGGAGGCGGTTGTCGGAGCTGGTCCGCAGGGCTCCGGGCAGCCCGGGGCAGGCCGGGGGTCCCGCAAGAAATCCCAGTACGGCTCAGTGGCGGTTCCCCGGAATCATTCGACGGCAGGCACCAGGGCTTCGCTGCGCTGCTCGAGGTCTCTGAGCCAGCGCAGGAAGAGGCGTGCGGGCTGTACGGGGGGCGAGGCGTTGAGAGGACGCAGCAGATAGTGGGCTTGGCGCATGGGCCAGGTCTGTTCCAGGGCGAGGCTGATGCGGCCGGCGCGGACGGCGGTGCGTGCGAAGCGTTCCGGGACGACGGCGCAGGCGTCGCCGGCGGCGGCGATTTCGAGCGCGGCGACGCTGGTGTCCACGGTGATGGGGTGCTCGGGTGGTGGAGCTTCTTCGGGCAGGATGCGCTGCCACACGTCGTCGAATCCGAGGACCTGGACTCGGGGGCGGGTGGCGAGGTCGGCGACCGAGGTGACCGGGCCGTGCCGGTCGATGTGCGCGGGGCCGTGGATGACCACAGCGTGGTCATGGTGGAGCAGCTCGCTGTTGACGCCGGCCCAGGGCCCGCGCCCTTGGTGAATGTCGATCTCGACCTCGCCGGGAGTCAGGGCCTCAGACCAGACGGCGCAGACCAGGCGCAGATCGATTCCGGGGTGTGCGCGCTGGAAGTCGTGGATATGAGGGGCAAGCCACGTCGTCGCGTAGGAGACTTGGGTACGCACGGTGAGCTGTTCGCGTCGCGCGGCGCCGAACAGCCCGCTGGTGGCCACGGCCAGGTCGTCGAAGCTCTCGCGGATCGCAGGCAGGTAGGCACGGCCGAGTTCGGTGAGCTGAACGCTGCGGGCGAGGCGTTCGAAGAGCCGCGCGCCGAGGTGGGTCTCCAGCATCCGGATGCGCTGGCTGACGGTCGCGGGAGACAGGTGCAGTTCGTCGGCGGCGGAGGCGAAGCTCTCCAGCCGGGCGGCAGCTTCGAACGCCTCCAGGCAGGGAAGCGGGGGCAGGGGATCACGCACTTCGGCGACGATACGGCAAACGCTTCCGAGCCTCAGTTTTCCGGGGTCTCAGACCCAAAACGCATTGTTTGATTGTGAGGTGGTGCTCGGCCAGGCTGACGGTGTCCGACCGATCGAAAGGATCGAAGGAGGCTGCCGATGAACGAGGCCACGCACAGATACAGCACCCACCCCACCACCGGGACCACCATGCCGGAGGGCACCCTGACCCTCGGCGAGCGCAGCCTGTCGCTGCTTTTGGACGGCAGGGAACGCCGTTTCCACTACGTGTGGCTGCGCGACAACAGCTGGGCCGCTGCCGACCGGGTCTTCCAGTCCAGCGAGCGCCGGCTCTTCACGCCCTCGATTCCCGCGACGATCGCCCCGGCCAAGGCGTCGTTCGATCGGCACGAGGGTCTGGACGTGCTCTGGAGCGACGGACAGCGGGCCCGCTACTCGACTGGCTGGCTGCGCCGGTACGACTACTCCGGCGACCCCAGATCCGCTCGCCGCCACGCCGTGACGCTGTGGGGCGAGACCGGGATCGACCCTCCGCGCTTCGCTCATGCCGATGTCGTCGACACACGCGAGGGCCAGCTCGCCTACCTTGACGCGGTGAGCGAGTACGGCGCGGCCATCGTGACCGGTGTCCCCACCGTTCACCACGAGGTCGAGCGGTTCGCCGAAACCATCGGACACGTCCGCGAGGTCGCCTTCGAACGCGTCCACAACGTCCGCCACGACCCCACCGGCTACAACGTCGCCCACACCCCCGGCGAACTCAAGCCCCACACCGACCTGCCCAGCTACAACTGGCCCCCGTCCATCCAGCTCCTGCACTTCTTGGCCAACCAGGCCACCGGCGGGGAATCGACCCTTGTCGACGGGTGGGCCGCGCTGGCCGAGCTGCGCGCGGATGCGCCCGCCCACTTCGACACGCTGTGCCGGGTTCCGGTGCCCTACCAGCTGTTCAGCCAGGATGAGGACACCTGGGCCGAGAACCCGATGATCCAGCTCGACGCCGACGGCAACATCAAGCTCTTCCGGTTCTCCAACCAGCTCGCCCAGCCACTTTCGGTCCCCTTCGACCAGGTCGAAGCGTTCTACGACGCCTACCGCCACCTGGGCGCCATCATCGACTCGGGCCGCTACCGGGCCACCTTCAAGTCCGACGACGGTGACCTCCTCACCGTGCACTCGCACCGCGTGCTCCACGGCCGGCTGCCCTACGACCCGGGCAGCGGCGCACGCCAACTCCAAGACGTCTACATGGAGTTCGACGATTTCCTCGCTCGCGGGCGGGTGCTGCGCGGCGAGCACATGCCCCTCGCCGCCCAGAAGCCCGAAGAGATCGAGGAGGACGCGTGACCGCCCACCCCGCGCACCTGCAGCAGGAAGCCCACGACCGGACCGGCCGCGGCCGGCCCACGCCCGGTGATGCGCGGACGGTCGGTTTCACAGCCATGGCCGACGGGACGGCGCATGACTACCAGCTGCTCGCCCGATACGAAACCGCCGAACTCGCCCGGTTCCCCGACCGGATCCTCAGCTGGCTGAAGGCTATGGACGACCACACCGGCTACCAGGTCACCCGCCTCCAGCACAGCCTCCAGGCGGCCACCCGCGCCCACCGTGCCGGTGAAGACGAGGAGACCGTCGTGTGCGCGCTCGTCCATGACATCGGCGACCTGCTCGCCCCCGCGAACCATTCCGAGGTCGCCGCAGCGGTCGTGCGCCCCTACGTGTCCGAACGCAACTACTGGATCCTCAAGCACCACGGAGTGTTCCAGGGTGTCTACTGGTTCCACCACGTCGGCGCCGACCCGCACGCCCGCGAACACTGGGCCGACCACCCCTGGTACCAGGACTGCGTGGACTTCTGCGCCAATTACGACCAGAACTCATTCGACCCCGGTTACCCCACCGAACCGCTGGAATTCTTCGAGCCGCTGGTCCGCCACGTCTTCGCCCCCGAACGTGTCAAAGCCCCAGACCTGGCCCCATCCATCCCATAGTCAACACCGAGATCCGCCCGCGTCTCGGGACTGTAAATGCCACGTACCTGGACAGACCCAGCGACAGCCGTCCAAGGCTTGAGCGTGAACACACGGATGCGCTCTGAGCTGGGGTGATGGGGACTTCCTAGGGCTCCATGGTCACAGATTCGGTGTGCATCCGCGAGAACATCGCCGCCTGCCGCCGGGCCGGTTCCCACCTCTCCATCACCTGCGGCATGAACCCCTCCGTCAAACGGGCCGTCCTCGCCATCCCCGACACCGTATGGCAGCGGGTCACCTACCCCACCGCCGTGCCCGACCCCGACACCGGCGAACTCATCTTTGACGCGGAGGTCGCCGAGACCCCTGCCCACACCGCGTTCGCCGGCCGCACGAAAAGCGAGCAGGTCACGGCCCGCCTCATCGTGCGCCGGGTGCGTGACCTGGTCAAACCCGCCACCGCCGGCGAGCAGGGGGAACTGGGGGGCGAACTCCCCGCCTGGGCGCAGGGGCGGAGCCCCGAGGCGAGGACGGCTTCTAGCCCAACCGCTTCGCGCGCGCAGCTGGGCAACCGCGCGGGGGCGCAGGGGGCGAAGCCCCCGCCGGGGCCCGAGCGGAGCCCCGAAACGAACTCAACCTCTACCCCAACCGCGTCACGCGGGCAGCTGGGCAACCTCGAGGGGCAGGGCGAAGCCCCCGCCAGGCCGGGGGCGCAGCCCCGACACAAGCTCAGCTTCTTGTCCGACCGCGTCGGGCGGGTGGGTGGGTGGGTGGGTGGGCAAAACCCCCGCTAAACCCCAGCCGCCGCAAACGCCCCCCGAGCCATCCGATGCAGCAGCTCCGCCGTAGCCCCCCGCCCGGGCAAAGACCCCGCCCTCCCCAGATGCGGCGTCGAGTTCAGCAACCCGAACACCGAGTGCACAGCCGACCGAGCCGCAGGCTCACCGAGCCCCGGGTACACCTCCCGCACCACCCCCACCCACAGCTCCACATACTGCCGCTGAAGCTGCCGCACCATCTTCCGGTCACTGTCCCGGAGGCGATCCAGCTCCCGATCGTGCAGGGTGATCAGAGGCCGGTCGTCGAGCGCGAAGTCGATATGCCCCTCGATCAGCGAGTCGAGGACCGCCTCCGCCCCCGCACCCCCGTCCGCCTCCGCCACCCGCCGCTTAGCCCCGGTCAGCAACTGCCCGCTGATCCCCACCAGCAGTTCCGCGAGCATCGCGTCCTTGCCCGCGAAGTGCCGGTACAGCCCGGGCCCGCTGATCCCGACAGCGGCGCCTATCTCGTCGACTCCGACCCCGTGGAAGCCCCGCTCGGCGAACAGCCGGGCGGCCTCCTTGAGGATCTGCTCGCGTCGGGTGGGGGCGTCGGTTCTCGTGGCCATGCAATCAATTCTAGACAGGGAGGTTAGCGGTCGTTAACCTGAAGGAAATGCGTTAACGCTCATTAACAAGGTGAGGGGACCGCAGGATGCACGAGGCACCGGAGCTCACGAGCGCGGCAGACCCCGCGCCGGAGGCCTTTCGGGCCAACGAGGAGGCGCACCGCACCCTCGTGGAGGAGCTGCGCACCAAGCTGGCCACAGCCGCCCAGGGCGGCGGCGAGAAGGCCCGCGCCCGCCACACCGCGCGCGGCAAGCTGCTCCCCCGCGACCGCGTCGACACCCTCCTCGACCCGGGCTCGCCCTTCCTGGAGCTGGCCCCGCTCGCGGCCGACGGGATGTACGAGGGGCAGGCCCCGGCCGCCGGTGTCATCGCCGGCATCGGCCGGGTCAGCGGCCGCGAATCCGTGATCATCGCCAACGACGCCACGGTCAAGGGCGGCACGTATTACCCGATGACGGTCAAGAAGCACCTCCGCGCCCAGGAGGTCGCCCTCGACAACCGCCTCCCCTGCGTCTACCTCGTGGACTCCGGCGGCGCCTTCCTCCCCATGCAGGACGAGGTCTTCCCCGACCGCGACCACTTCGGCCGGATCTTCTACAACCAGGCCCGCATGTCCGGCGCCGGCATCCCCCAGATCGCCGCCGTCCTCGGCTCCTGCACGGCCGGCGGCGCGTACGTCCCGGCGATGAGCGACGAGGCGGTGATCGTCCGCGACCAGGGCACGATCTTCCTGGGCGGACCACCCCTGGTGAAGGCGGCCACGGGCGAGGTCGTCACGGCTGAGGAGCTCGGCGGCGGCGAGGTCCACTCCCGCGTCTCGGGCGTCACGGACCACCTCGCGGAGAACGACGCACACGCCCTGCGCATCGTCCGCACGATCGTCTCCACTCTCCCCGCCCGGGGGTCCCTCCCCTGGGAGGTTGCGCAGCCCACGGAACCCAAGGTCGACCCGCACAGCCTCTACGGCGCCGTCCCGGTCGACTCCCGCACCCCCTACGACGTACGCGAGATCATCGCCCGGGTCGTCGACGGTTCCCGTTTCGCCGAGTTCAAGTCCGAGTTCGGCCAGACCCTGGTCACGGGCTTCGCCCGGATCCACGGCCACCCGGTGGGCATCGTCGCCAACAACGGCATCCTGTTCTCCGAGTCCGCCCAGAAGGGCGCCCACTTCATCGAGCTGTGCGACCAGCGCGGCATCCCGCTGGTGTTCCTCCAGAACATCTCCGGGTTCATGGTCGGCAAGGACTACGAGGCGGGCGGCATCGCCAAGCACGGCGCCAAGATGGTCACGGCCGTGGCCTGCACACGCGTACCGAAGCTGACAGTCGTGGTCGGCGGCTCGTACGGCGCCGGCAACTACTCGATGTGCGGCCGGGCGTACTCCCCCCGCTTCCTGTGGATGTGGCCGAACGCCAAGATCTCCGTCATGGGCGGCGAGCAGGCCGCCTCGGTCCTCGCGACCGTCAAGCGGGACCAGCTGGAGGCGCGCGGCGAGTCCTGGCCGGCCGAGGACGAGGAGGCCTTCAAGGCCCCGGTCCGCGCCCAGTACGAGCGCCAGGGGAATGCCTACTACGCGACGGCCCGCCTCTGGGACGACGGTGTGATCGACCCGCTGGACACCCGGCACGTCCTGGGCCTGGCCCTGACCGCGTGCGCCAACGCGCCCCTGGGTGACCCCCAGTTCGGCGTCTTCCGGATGTGAGGGGACGGACGACGATGTTCGAGACAGTGCTGGTGGCCAACCGGGGCGAGATCGCCGTACGGGTCATCCGTACGCTGCGGTCGATGGGCGTGCGCTCGGTGGCCGTCTTCTCCGACGCGGACGCCGACGCCCGGCACGTCCGCGAGGCGGACACGGCGGTACGGCTCGGCCCGGCCCCGGCGTCCGAGAGCTACCTCTCGGTGGAGCGCCTGTTGGAGGCCGCGGCCCGCACGGGCGCGCAAGCCGTCCACCCCGGCTACGGCTTCCTCGCCGAGAACGCCGCCTTCGCGCGCGCCTGCGCCGAGGCCGGCCTGGTCTTCATCGGGCCTCCGGCGGACGCGATCTCCCTCATGGGCGACAAGATCCGCGCCAAGGAGACGGTCCGGGATGCCGGGGTGCCGGTCGTCCCCGGCGGACGCGACCCGGATCTGGCCGAGGCGGCCCGCGAGCTGGGCGCGCCCGTGCTGCTGAAGCCGAGCGCGGGCGGCGGCGGCAAGGGCATGCGCCTGGTGCGGGACCTGACCCGGCTGGAGGAGGAGATCGCCGCGGCCCGCCGCGAGGCCCGCGCCTCCTTCGGCGACGACACGCTCCTGGTCGAGCGCTGGATCGACCGCCCCCGCCACATCGAGATCCAGGTCCTGGCCGACGGCCACGGCCATGTCGTCCATCTGGGTGAGCGCGAGTGCTCCCTCCAGCGCCGCCACCAGAAGATCGTCGAGGAGGCGCCGAGCGTGCTCCTCGACGAGCGGACGCGCTCCGCCATGGGCGAGGCGGCGGTCCAGGCGGCCCGCTCCTGCGGCTACCGGGGCGCGGGCACGGTGGAGTTCATCGTCCCCGGCAGCGACCCGTCGTCGTACTACTTCATGGAGATGAACACCCGCCTGCAGGTGGAACACCCGGTCACGGAGCTCATCACCGGCCTGGACCTGGTCGAGTGGCAGCTGCGGGTGGCGGCCGGCGAGCCCCTGGCCTTCGCCCAGGAGGACGTACGGCTGACGGGGCACGCGGTGGAGGCCCGGATCTGCGCCGAGGACCCGGCACGCGGCTTCCTCCCCTCCGGCGGCACAGTGCTCAGGCTCCGTGAACCGCAGGGCGACGGCATCCGCACCGACTCGGGCCTCACGGAGGGCACGGAGGTCGGCAGCCTCTACGACCCGATGCTCTCGAAGGTGATCGCGTACGGCCCCGACCGTGCGACGGCCCTGCGCAAGCTCCGCTCGGCCCTGGCGGAGACGGTCACGCTCGGGGTGCAGACCAACGCCGGCTTCCTGCGCCGGCTGCTCGCCCACCCGGCGGTGGTCGCCGGCGACCTGGACACCGGCCTGGTCGAGCGGGAGGTCGAGGGACTGGTCCTCACGGACGTACCGGAGGAGGTGTACGAGGCGGCGGCGGCCGTACGCCTGGACGCGCTGACGCCCGAGCCCGGCGGCTGGACGGACCCCTTCTCGGTCCCCAGCGGCTGGCGGCTGGGCGGGGCACGCAAACCGCCCGCCTTCCACCTCAGGGTCCAGGATCCGGTGGAGTACACCCCGCGCGGCACCGGCACGGTCACGGACGACCGGGTCTCGGTGACGCTGGACGGCGTCCGCCACACCTTCCACCGCGCCGACGACTGGCTCGGCCGCGACGGCGACGCCTGGCACGTACGCGACCACGACCCGGTCGCCGCCTCCCTGAGCCGCGCGGCCCACGCGGGCGCCGACTCGATGACCGCGCCCATGCCGGGCACGGTGACAGTGGTGAAGGTCGCCGTCGGCGACGAGGTGGCCGCGGGTCAGAGCCTGCTGGTGGTGGAGGCGATGAAGATGGAGCACGTCATCTCCGCGCCGCACTCCGGCAAGGTCACCGAACTGGACGTGACCCCGGGCTCGACGGTCGCCATGGACCAGGTGCTGGCGGTCATCGCACCCCGTGAGGAGGCGGAGGAATGACAGTCGACGGTCTCCCGATGGTGGTCCCGGCCCAGGACCTCCCCACTCGCGTCCGCATCCACGAGGTGGGCGCGCGCGACGGCCTCCAGAACGAGCAGGCGACCGTCCCCACGGAGGTCAAGGCGGAGTTCGTCCGCCGCCTGGCCGAAGCGGGCCTGACGACGATCGAGGCGACGAGCTTCGTCCACCCCGAATGGGTCCCCCAACTGGCGGACGCCGAGCAGCTGTTCCCGATGGTCTCCGACCTGCCCGTCGCGCTCCCGGTCCTGGTCCCGAACGAACGCGGCCTGGACCGCGCCCTGGCCCTGGGCGCCCGGCGGGTGGCGGTCTTCGCCAGCGCCACGGAGTCCTTCGCCAAGGCCAACCTCAACCGCACGGTGGACGAGGCGCTGGCGATGTTCGAGCCGGTGGTGAGCCGGGCGAAGGCCGGGGGCGGGCACGTCCGCGGCTACCTCTCCATGTGCTTCGGCGACCCCTGGGAGGGCGCGGTCCCGATCCCCCAGGTGGTCCGGGTCTGCAGGTCCCTCCTGGACATGGGCTGCGACGAACTGAGCCTGGGCGACACGATCGGCGTGGCGACCCCGGGCCATGTGGTCACGCTCCTCGCCGCCCTGGACGAGGCGGGCATCCCGCCCACCGCCCTCGCCGTCCACTTCCACGACACGTACGGCCAGGCCCTCGCCAACACGCTCGCGGCCCTCCGGCAGGGCGTCACGACGGTCGACGCCTCGGCGGGCGGCCTGGGCGGCTGCCCGTACGCCAAGTCGGCGACGGGCAATCTGGCCACCGAAGACCTCGTGTGGATGCTGCGGGGCCTCGGCATCGACACCGGAGTCGACCTCGGCCGCCTCGTCGCCACGAGCGCGTGGATGGCCACCCACCTGGGCCGACCCAGCCCGTCCCGCACCGTCCGAGCCCTGTCCCACGAGGACACCGAGGAGCAGTGATCACCATGGACTACCGCCTCTCCCCCGAGTTGGAGGAACTCCGCCGCACGGTCGAGGAGTTCGCGCACGAGGTCGTGGCGCCGAAGATCGGCGACTTCTACGAGCGGCACGAGTTCCCGTACGAGATCGTCCGGGAGATGGGCCGCATGGGCCTGTTCGGGCTGCCGTTCCCCGAGGAGTACGGCGGCATGGGCGGCGACTACCTGGCGCTGGGCGTGGCCCTGGAGGAACTGGCGCGGGTCGACTCCTCGGTGGCGATCACCCTGGAAGCCGGGGTCTCCCTGGGCGCGATGCCCGTCTACCGCTACGGCACGGAGGCCCAGAAGCGGGAGTGGCTCCCCCGCCTCTGCTCCGGCGAGCTCCTGGGCGCGTTCGGCCTGACGGAGCCGGACGGCGGCAGCGACGCGGGCGCGACCCGTACGACGGCCCGCCTGGACGAGTCGACGAACGAGTGGGTGATCAACGGCACGAAGTGCTTCATCACCAACTCGGGCACGGCCATCACGGGTTTGGTGACGGTCACGGCGGTCACCGGCCGCACGCCGGACGGCAAACCGCTCATCTCGTCGATCATCGTCCCCTCGGGCACGCCGGGCTTCACGATCGCGGCCCCGTACTCGAAGGTCGGCTGGAACGCCTCGGACACCCGCGAACTGTCCTTCTCGGACGTCCGGGTCCCGGCGGCGAACCTGCTGGGTGAGGAGGGCCGCGGCTACGCCCAGTTCCTGCGCATCCTCGACGAGGGCAGGATCGCCATCGCGGCGCTGGCGACGGGCCTGGCACAGGGCTGCGTGGACGAATCGGTGAAGTACGCCAAGGAACGCCACGCCTTCGGCAAGCCGATCGCCGCCAACCAGGCCATCCAGTTCAAGATCGCCGACATGGACATGAAGGCCCACACGGCCCGCCTCGCCTGGCGCGACGCGGCGGCCCGCCTGGTGTCCGGCGACCCCTTCAAGAAGGAAGCGGCCCTGGCCAAGCTCTACTCCTCCACCATCGCCGTGGACAACGCCCGCGAAGCCACCCAGATCCACGGCGGTTACGGCTTCATGAACGAGTACCCGGTCGCCCGCATGTGGCGCGACTCCAAGATCCTCGAAATCGGCGAGGGCACGAGCGAGGTCCAGCGCATGCTGATCGCACGGGAGTTGGGCCTGGTGACCTGAGAGCCTCGCTCCATGCACACGTCTACTCCACGGCATCTCCCCCCAAAAGAGGCACCTTTCCCCGTGCGCGAATAGACCACCGGCGCCGACCACGCCGGAGAACGAGGCGTGCCTCGTTCTCCGGGGTATCACGGTGACCGGCCCTGCCGTTTCGGTGGTTATCGCCGCGTACAACGCGATGCCTTGTCTCACGCGTTGCATCAGGTCCGTCGCAGAGCAGAGCATCGGTCGGGACGCATTGGAGATCCTGGCCGTCGATGACGGTTCGACCGATGGCACGGGCGAGGAACTCGACCGGCCCGCGAGGGAATACCCGCCACCTGACCGTGGAGGTGCAGCAGCTCCTCGGCCATCTGGCGCGCGAACCCCGCCCCGAGCAGGAGAAGGCCCTGGCCCAGCTCGCCGAGGTCATCGCCCCGCTGTGGCACGAGGGAATGAACGACCGGCTGCCGGCGATGGCGTGCGATGGGCCCCGGGCGCGCCCACGGAGCTGGAGTTGGCCGGGCGGTGCACGCTCGCCGCCTTCCCGGACGGCGCTCTCGCCGTCCACCTGGAGGAGGGCCGGGGCGGCACCGCCGTCTTCCGGCCCGCATGGCCGCGCGGTCCGGCGGCGACTTCGTCGTACGGTACCGGTCACCGAGCTGCCGGCCGGGCTGTCGACAGGGCACCTGCGGCTCGGCCCCTGGCCGTCGGACCTGCCGCCGATTCCGTCGAACGCCGGCCCCGCCAAGTGGCGCCGCCGCGGCCTCCCCTGGTGCGCGAAGCCCGTGACGAACCGAGGCGCGGGCTTCGCACTCCGGGTGGCCCGCACCGATCTGATCCGGGCGGCGGCGCGCCGCCTCACGTCGTAGGCGGACTCGCTGCCGAGAAGCTCGGCACGCCGGTCTGGTGATTCGGATCACTGCCCCTGCGGACATCCACGCCCCCTCCCCCGGGCACAGATACCAGGGCCCCCTGGACACACGCTGAGGTTAGGCTAACCTAAGCCTGAATCCAGCCAGCTGGCTGACAGCCGTGCCCGTAGTGGCTCCGAACGTACGAAAGCAGACCCAGAGATGTCGAACGCCACAACCGCCCGCTTCTCCCGCCGCGGCATCCTCGCCGCCGGTGGCGCTCTCGGACTCGGCGCCCTCGTGACCGCGTGTGGCAGCGAGGACTCGACGGACGGCGGCTCGGACTCGAAGGCGTCCGCCAAGTCCGGTCCGTGGTCCTTCAAGGACGACCGCGGCAAGAACGTGCAGCTCGACAAGGTCCCCGCGAACATCGTCGCCTTCACCGGCGTCGCCGCCGCCCTGTACGACTACGGCGTCTCCGTCAAGGGCGTCTTCGGCCCCACCAAGACGCAGGACGGCAAGCCCGACGTCCAGGCCGGCGACATGGACATCAGCAAGGTGACCATCCTCGGCAACTCCTGGGACCAGTTCAACGTCGAGAAGTACGCCACCCTCGCCCCCGACGTGCTGATCAGCACCATGTTCGATTCCGTCGGCACCCTCTGGTACGTCCCCGAGGCCTCCAAGGACAAGATCGCCAAGCTCGCCCCGAGCGTCGGCATATCCGTCTACGACCGACAGCTCACCGCCCCGCTCCAGCGCATGTGGGAGCTGGCCGAGTCCCTCGGCGGCGACATGAAGGCCGCGAAGGTCACCGACGCCAAGAAGCGGTTCGAGGAGGCCTCCGAGCGACTGCGCAAGGCCGCCAAGGCCCACCCCGACATCAAGGTGATGGCCGGTTCCGCGAGCCAGGAGCTCTTCTACGTCTCCGGCACCAACCTCTCCGTCGACCTGGAGTACTTCAAGGCCCTCGGCGTGAACTTCGTCGAGCCGCCGGAGAAGGCCAAGGCCAAGGGCGGCGGCTGGTTCGAGAGCCTGAGCTGGGAGAACGTCGACAAGTACGCGGCCGACATCATCATGATGGACGACCGGTCCTCGGCGATCCAGCCGGCGGACATCACCGAGGCGACGTGGAAGAAGCTGCCGGCGGTCAAGGCCGGGCAGGTCATCTCGCGTTCGGCTGAGCCGATCCTGTCCTACGACAAGTGTGTGCCGCTGGTGGAGAACCTGGCGAAGGCCATCGAGGACGCGAAGAAGGTCGCCTGACGCCAGGGTGTTGAGCTTCATTGGCGTGTGCGGGTCCGTCACGGCTCGGCGCGCCCACGCGGCGGAGCCGCATATCGACACGGCCCCGCGCCCCTGAAGTGCCTCACCTCACCCCCTGACCACGACTCAGGAGCCCCTAATGACCACCGCCGTGGCCGCCCCGTTCCGTTTCTTCTCACTCCAGGTCGTGACGACGAGGCGGCTCGGTCCGTCCCTGGTCCGCGTCACCTTCGGCGGGCCCGATCTGCACGCCTTCCACTCCGACGGGCGTGACCAGTCGCTGTCGCTGTTCCTGCCTCACCCGGGGCAGCCCGAGCCGGTCGTCCCGCTCGAGCTCGGGGACGGCTGGTGGCAGGGCTGGCGTGAACTGCCGGACGGCGTACGGGCCGTGATGCGGTCGTACACGCTGCGGGCGCTGCGCCGCGACCCGGACGAGATCGACATCGACTTCGCCCTGCACGGCATCGAGCCGGGCGCCTCGGTCCAGGCCGGCCCCGCCTCCCGCTGGGCCGCCCGGGCCGCCGCCGGAGACCGGGTCCTGCTGCTCGGCCCGGCCGTCGCCGACAACCGGGCGATCCGCTTCCGGCCGCCCGAGGACACCGACCTCGTGGTCGTCTGGGGCGACGAGACCGCCGTACCGGCCGCCTCGGCCATCGTCGAGTCGCTGCCGGCCGGCACCCGCGCCCGGATCTGGCTGGAGGTGCCGCACGCCGGGGACATCCAGGACCTGGCGACCGAGGCGGACGCCGAGATCACCTGGCTCGTGAGGGAGGAGAAGGGCCGCGAGGGCTCCTCCATGGCCCTCGACGCCCTCCGCGAGGCGCAACTGCCCCCCGCCGAGCGGCCGTACGTCTGGATCGCCGGCGAGTCCGGCTGTGTGAAGCGGCTGCGCCGGCACTTCGTGCGCGAGCGCGGCATCGACCGCCGCCGGGTGACGTTCGTCGGCTACTGGCGCCACGGCGTGAGCGAGGAGCAGTTGCGGACAGAGGGGTAACGCCGCGGCCCACACGCCCTCCAGCCTCCAGCCCTCCCCCGCACCCACGTGACCCAAGTGACCACAGTCACGGCAGGGCCATGTTCCGCGGAAAGCAACTCAGGTTAGGCTTACCTAAGTTGAACCCGCGGTTCAGCCCGCCCCTGTCCCGCACCGGACTGTCCCCACCGGAGGACCCCCACATGCGCTCGCACCTGCTCAACGACACCACGGCGGAGCAGTACCGCCGCTCCGTGACCGACGGAGTCGAGCGGGTGGCCGCCAAACTCGCCACCACCGAACGGCCGTTCACCGGCGTCACCGTCGACGCCCTCGCTCCCGCCATCGACGCGATCGACCTCGACAAGCCGCTGCACGACACCGCTGCGGTGCTCGACGAACTGGAGGACGTCTACCTCCGGGACGCGATCTACTTCCACCACCCCCGCTACCTGGCCCACCTCAACTGCCCGGTCGTCATCCCCGCCGTGCTCGGCGAGGCCGTCCTGTCCGCCGTGAACTCCTCCCTGGACACCTGGGACCAGTCGGCCGGCGGCACCCTCATCGAGCGCAAACTGATCGACTGGACGACCGAGCGCATCGGCCTCGGCCCCGCCGCCGACGGTGTGTTCACCTCCGGCGGCACCCAGTCCAACCTCCAGGCGCTGCTGCTGGCCCGGGAGGAGGCCAAGACCGACACCCTCGCCAAACTGCGGATCTTCGCCTCCGAGGTCAGCCACTTCAGCGTGAAGAAGTCCGCGAAACTGCTCGGGCTCGGCCAGGACTCCGTGGTCTCCGTACCCGTCGACCACGACAAGCGCATGCAGACCGTCGCCCTCGCCCGCGAGCTGGAGCGCTGCAAGCAGGACGGCCTCGTCCCCATGGCCGTCGTCGCCACCGCCGGCACCACCGACTTCGGCTCCATCGACCCACTGCCCGAGATCGCCGAGCTGTGCGAGCAGTTCGGCACCTGGATGCACGTCGACGCCGCCTACGGCTGCGGCCTGCTGGCCTCCCTGAAGCACCGGGACCGGCTGACCGGGATCGAGCGTGCCGACTCCGTCACGGTGGATTACCACAAGTCCTTCTTCCAGCCGGTGAGTTCGTCCGCCGTGCTGGTCCGCGACGCGGCCACGCTCCGGCACGCCACCTACCACGCCGAGTACCTGAACCCGCGCCGCATGGTGCAGGAACGTATCCCCAACCAGGTGGACAAGTCTCTCCAGACGACCCGCCGCTTCGACGCCCTCAAGCTGTGGATGACCCTCAGGACCATGGGCGCGGACGGCATCGGGCAGCTCTTCGACGAGGTGTGCGAGCTGGCCCAGAAGGGCTGGAAACTGCTCGCCGCCGACCCGCGCTTCGACGTCGTCGTGGAGCCGAGCCTGTCCACCCTCGTCTTCCGCTACATCCCGGCGTCCGTCACCGACCCCGCCGAGATCGACCGCGCCAACCTCTACGCCCGCAAGGCCCTGTTCGCCTCCGGTGCCGCCATCGTCGCGGGCACCAAGGTCGGCGCCCGCCACTACCTGAAGTTCACCTTGCTCAACCCCGAGACGCAGGCGTCCGACATCGCCGCCGTCCTCGATCTGATCGCCGGCCACGCCGAGCAGTACCTGGGAGAGTCCCTTGACCGCGCGTCCTGAAAACCCGTCCCCTCTTCCTGCGACTCATGATTTCGTGGGCATCGGGCTCGGCCCCTTCAACCTCGGCCTGGCCTGCCTCACCGAACCGATCGACGAACTCGACGGCGTCTTCCTGGAGTCGAAGCCCGACTTCGAGTGGCACGCGGGAATGTTCCTCGACGGCGCCCACCTCCAGACCCCGTTCATGTCGGACCTGGTCACCCTCGCCGACCCGACGTCCCCGTACTCGTTCCTCAACTATCTGAAGGAGAAGGGCCGGCTGTACTCGTTCTACATCCGCGAGAACTTCTACCCGCTGCGCGTCGAGTACGACGACTACTGCCGCTGGGCCGCGAACAGACTGAGCAGCATCCGCTTCGACACGACGGTGACGGAGGTGACGTACGAGGACGACGTCTACGTCGTGAAGACCACCGCCGGTGACACCTACCGTGCCCGTCACCTCGTCCTCGGCACCGGCACCCCGCCCCACATCCCCGAGGCCTGCGAGAACCTGGGCGGCGACTTCATCCACAACTCCCGCTACCTGAGCCACAAGGCGGAGCTTCAGAAGAAGGACTCGATCACGCTGGTCGGCTCGGGCCAGTCGGCCGCCGAGATCTACTACGACCTGCTCAGCGAGATCGACGTCCACGGCTACCGGCTGAACTGGGTCACCCGCTCCCCGCGCTTCTTCCCGCTTGAGTACACCAAGCTCACGCTGGAGATGACGTCGCCGGAGTACGTCGACTACTTCCACGAGCTGCCCGAGGCCACCCGCTACCGCCTCACGGCCGAGCAGAAGGGCCTGTTCAAGGGCATCGACGGCGACCTGATCAACGAGATCTTCGACCTGCTCTACCAGAAGAACCTCGGCGGTCCGGTGCCCACGCGCCTGCTCACCAACTCCTCCCTGACCAACGCGGCGTACGAGAACGGCACGTACACGCTCGGCTTCCGCCAGGAGGAGCAGGACAAGGACTTCGAGCTGACCTCCGAGGGCCTGGTCCTGGCCACCGGCTACAAGTACGCCGAGCCGGAGTTCCTGGGGCCCGTGCGGGACCGCCTGGTCTACGACTCCCGGGGCAACTTCGACGTCGCCCGCAACTACGCCATCGACGTCACCGGCCGGGGCATCTTCCTCCAGAACGCCGGCGTCCACACCCACAGCATCACCAGCCCCGACCTGGGCATGGGCCCGTACCGGAACGCGTACATCATCCGCGAGCTGCTCGGCACCGAGTACTACCCGGTCGAGAAGACGATCGCGTTCCAGGAGTTCGCCGTATGAGCACCACCGGCATCGGTACGTTCGCCATCCGCCCGCTCGACCCCCTGAAGGACGCCGAGCTGCTGCACTCCTGGGTCACCCACCCCAAGGCGGCCTACTGGATGATGCAGGACGCCACGCTCCCGGACGTCGAGCGCGAGTACATGCGCATCGCGGCGCACGAGCACCACCACGCCTACCTCGGCCTGCACGAGGGCCGGCCGGCGTTCCTGATGGAGAAGTACGACCCCCGGTACGTCGAGCTGACCGGGCTGTACGACCCCGAGCCCGGCGACGTCGGCATGCACTTCCTGGTCGCGCCGACCGACCGGCCGATCCACGGCTTCACCCGGGCCGTCATCACCGCCGTGATGGACGAGCTGTTCGCCGACCCGCGCACCCGGCGGGTCGTCGTGGAACCCGACGTGAGCAACAAGGCCGTGCACGCGCTGAACGAGGCCGTCGGCTTTGTGCCCGTCCGTGAGATCGACAAGCCGGAGAAGCGCGCGCTGCTGAGCTTCTGCACGCGCGAACGCTTCATTGAAAGGCACAGCCTGGCCGCCCGAGGAGGAGCCGTATGACCCTGTCCGACGCCGTAGCGCATCTGTCCCCCCACCGCTGGGCGCGGGCCAACCGCCTCCTGATCCGCAAGGCACTCGCCGAGTTCGCGCACGAGCGGCTCATCACGCCGGAGGCCACCGGCGACGGCACCTACGTCGTCCGCAGCGACGACGGCCTGACCCGGTACACCTTCACGGCCACGCTCCGCGCCCTCGACCACTGGCAGGTCGACGCCGACTCGATCACCCGCCACCGTGACGGCGCCGAACTGCCGCTCGCCGCCCTGGACTTCTTCATCGAGACGCAGAAGTCCCTGGGGCTGAGCGACGACATCCTGCCCGTCTACCTGGAGGAGATCTCCTCCACCCTCTCGGGCACCTGCTACAAGCTCACCAAGCCGAAGACGACGGCCGCCGAGCTGGCGCGCGGTGACTTCCAGACCATCGAGACCTCGATGACCGAGGGCCACCCCTGCTTCGTGGCCAACAACGGCCGGCTCGGCTTCGGCATCCACGAGTACCTGTCGTACGCGCCGGAGACGGCGAGCCCGGTCCGGCTCGTCTGGCTCGCGGCACACCGCTCGCGGGCCGCGTTCACGGCCGGTGCCGGCATCGAGTACGAGTCGTTCCTGCGCGAGGAGCTGGGTGAGGAGACCGTCGAGCGCTTCCATGGCGTCCTGCGGAACCGGGACCTGGACCCGGCCGACTACCTCCTCATCCCCGTCCACCCCTGGCAGTGGTGGAACAAGCTCACCGTCACCTTCGCCGCCGAGGTCGCCCGGGGGTACCTGGTGTGCCTGGGCGAGGGCGACGACGAGTACCTGGCCCAGCAGTCCATCCGGACGTTCTTCAACCGGTCCAGCCCCGAGAAGCACTACGTGAAGACGGCCCTGTCCGTCATCAACATGGGCTTCATGCGCGGGCTGTCGGCCGCCTACATGGAGGCCACCCCGGCCATCAACGACTGGCTGGCCCAGCTGATCGAGAACGACCCGGTGCTGAAGTCCACGGGCCTGTCGATCATCCGGGAGCGGGCGGCGGTCGGCTACCGGCATCTGGAGTACGAGCAGGCGACGGACCGCTACTCGCCGTACCGCAAGATGCTCGCCGCGCTGTGGCGGGAGAGCCCGGTGCCGTCGCTGAAGGACGGCGAGTCCCTGGCCACCATGGCGTCCCTGGTCCATGTCGACCACCAGGGGGCGTCGGTCGCGGGCGCGCTGATCGAGCAGTCGGGCCTCGCCCCGAGGGAGTGGCTGCGCCACTACCTCCGCGCGTACTTCACCCCCCTCCTCCACAGCTTCTACGCCTACGACCTCGTCTTCATGCCGCACGGCGAGAACGTCATCCTCGTGCTGAAGGACGGCGTCGTGCAGCGCGCGATCTACAAGGACATCGCCGAGGAGATCGCCGTCATGGACCCGGAGGCGGTGCTGCCGCCGACGGTGGAGCGGCTGCGCGTGGAGGTCCCTGAGGACAAGAAACTCCTGTCGATCTTCACGGACGTCTTCGACTGCTTCTTCCGCTTCCTCGCGGCGAACCTCGCCTGTGAGGGCGTCCTGGAGGAGGACGACTTCTGGCGCACGGTCGCGGAGGTCACGCGCGAGTACCAGGAGTCGATGCCCTCACTCGCCGACAAGTTCGAGCGGTACGACATGTTCGCCCCCGAGTTCGCGCTCTCCTGCCTCAACCGCCTCCAACTGCGCAACAACGAACAGATGGTCGACCTGTCGGACCCGTCCGGCGCCCTCCAGCTGGTCGGCACCCTGAAGAACCCCATCGCGGAGTTCTGACCCACAGACAGACGGGCACCCCGGAGTACGGTCCTTCGGGGTGCCCGTCCTTGTTCTTTCAGGGGCGCGGGGCTGTGTCGAGATGCGGCTCCGCCGCGTGGGCGCGACCAGCCCCCACGCACCCGCAGACGAATCACCGACCGGCGGAACCCCACGGCACCTCCGGCGACCGATACCACTCGATCCCCAGGGCGTTCCACCGCTCAGCCTGCGCAGCAAGCCGCACCTTGTACCGCTCCCAGTCGTGCGTGCCCGCCGCCGACCACCCCAGCTCGGCCACACCCGGCAGCCGCGGAAACGCCATGTACTCGATGTGCCCGGAGTTCTCGATGGTCTCCGTCCACAACGGCGCCTCGACCCCCCGCACGGCCCCGGCCGGCACTCCGGGCAGATACGCCCCCGGATCCCAGTCGTACGACCGCCGTACCTCGGCGTAGCCCGCCCAGGACAGGCCCAGCGGCGTGTCCTTCGTGTACTTCATGTCGAGGTACACGCGGTCGGCCGGAGACAGAATCAGCCCCGTCCCGCTCTGCGCGGCCTTCACGACCCGCGCCTTCTCCTCGGCACTGGTGCTGTCCAGACCCCAGTACTGGGCGAGAGCCCCCTTCGCGGGAGTCGCCCCGGTCAGCTGGTGCCAGCCGACCACCGTCTTGCCGTACTTCGCGACGACCGGCTGCACCCGGTCCATGAACTTCACGTAGTCCTCGTGGCTGGTGGAGTGCGCCTCGTCGCCCCCGATGTGGAGGTACGTGCCCGGGGTGAGCGCGGCGAGCTCCCGGACCACGTCGTCCACGAAGTCGTACGTGATCTCCTTGCCGACGCACAGCGAGCTGAAGCCGACGTCGGTGCCGGTGTACAGCGGGGGTGCCACGCCGTCGCAGTTCAGGTCGGCGTAGGCGGCGAGTGCGGCGTTGGTGTGGCCGGGCATGTCCACCTCGGGGACGACCTCCAGATAGCGGGAGGCGGCGTACCGCACGATCTCCTTGTACTGGGCCTTGGTGTAGTAGCCGCCGGGGCCGCCGCCGACCTCGGTGGAGCCGCCGTGGGTCGCCAGGCGCGGCCAGGAGTCGACGGCTATGCGCCAGCCCTGGTCGTCGCTGAGGTGCAGATGCAGCTTGTTGATCTTGTAGAGGGCGAGCTGGTCGATGTAGCGCTTGACCTGGCCGACGGTGAAGAAGTGCCGGGAGACATCGAGCATGGCGCCGCGCCAGCCGTAGCGCGGGCTGTCCTCGATGGTGCCGCCGGCGACCAGCCAGGGGCCGGGCTGGACGGTGTCCTTCTCGACGTCCGCGGGGAGGAGCTGGCGCAGGGTCTGGACGCCGTGGAAGAGACCGGCGGCCTCCGCCGCGGTGAGGGTGACGCCCTTGCGGCCGCTGTCGAGGCGGTATCCCTCGGCACCGAAGGGCCCCTTGGCGAGGCGCAGTCGGATGCCCCCGTCGCCGTGGGCGGTGACGGGGAGGCTGTAGCCGGTCGAGGGCCTCAGGACGGCCGCGAGGTACTCGGCGACGCGCCGCGCCTCCCGCGAGCCGTCGACGTGGATGTGCGTGCCGCGGGTGATGCGGTAGGGGGAGCCGCTCGGGGCGACCGAAGCAGGCGCGGGGACCACGCGGTCGAGCGGGGTGGGCGATGCCGTCTGTGCCGGGGTGGCCCCTGTCATGGAGACACCCATCGCGACCAGCAGCAGGGAACCGAGAAGGCGAAGCGTTCTGTGGTGATCTCTGACACGGCCATCTCTCACAAACCCGTCCCTTCCATGAGCCGTTGAGCTCCAAGAGGTCTGGACCACTCTCTCGTGAGACGGGTGGAACAATCCACCCCATGGCGGAAATAATCCAGACGGACGGCACGTGGGCCTTCGACGGCGACGCCCTGCGGCTGACCCCGGGGCGGGACAAGAACATCAGCCTGTTGCGCAAGGAGTTGGGCGAACTGATCGTCCCGCTGGGGGCGTTGGCCGGGATCTCCTTCGAGCAGGGCAAGAAGACGGGACGGCTCAGGCTCCGACTGCGCGACGGCGCCGACCCCCTGCTGCACGCCACGGGCGGCCGGCTCACCGAGCCCCACGACCCGTACCAGCTGATCGTGGAGTCCGAGCGCTACGGAGTCGCCGAATACCTCGTGGACGAGGTCCGGCGCGCCCTGCTCCTGGACCAGGTCCCCGCCGACCCGGTCGACGCGTACCTGCTGCCGGGCCCCTCCGTCCCCCTGTCGGTCTCCGCCGGGGACGGCACCGCCGGCTTCGACGGCGAGCGCATCCGCCTGGAGTGGAACTGGAAAACGGAGGACGCCAAGGCCGCCGCCGGTGCCCGCACGCTCGCGCTCACCGACATCACGGGCGTGGAGTGGCAGCCTGCGGCCGGCCTGGAGAACGGCTACCTCCGCTTCACCGTGCGGAACGCGCCCACCAAGGCCCCGCCCAAGTACGACCCCAACGCCGTGGAGCTGTGGGGCTTCAAGAAGGACCCGCTGATGGCGCTGGTCGCGGCGGCGGTCCAGGCCAGGCTTACGCACCCGGCCCGGGCAGCCGCCGGCGACCTGGCGGACGCGCGACCGGAACCGCCTTCTCCTCCGGTCGCGTCCGCCGAGGACGACCACGACGCCCTGCTGCGCCGCCTGCGCGAGCTCGGTGAGCTGCACCGCACGGGCGTACTGACGGACGACGAGTTCGCGCTGGCCAAGCAGGCGATCCTGAAACGGATGTGACACCCTCGGGGCGCTACTTCGCCCGGCGCGCCACCGTGAAGCGGTCCACCTGGTCACCGGTCTCGGCGATGCCGCGCACCTTGAGCGTGACCAGGTGCCCCTTCGGCGCGGGGCTGACGTCCACGCGCGGGAAGGAGTAGTCGGGGTATCGCACCCGGGACCAGGTGACGGTCTCGTTCTGCTTGCCGTCCTTGATGACGTCGGTGCGCTCGTACTGGTGGTTGTGGCCGTTGACGACCAGGTCCACGGCGTACCTTTCGAACAGCGGCACCCCACTCCCGCCGGACGCCGCCCTCGGAGGCGTGGGCGGTGGAGGTGCAGTAGGCGCGGTGGTGGAATCCTGGCGCGCAGGTACTCGTGCTGCTCGGCCGTGCTCATGCGCTCGGCGAGCCGCTCGGGTACGCCCATACGGGAGTGTCCATTGCGTCCAAAAATCGACGCCTCGGGCAACGAGATACCGGCTGCCCGGTCGACGCCTCGCGAACAAGCGCTCATGACAGGTTCAACGTTCCCCCAACGGATTCCAGCAGCCGTCTGCCCGAAACCGGGCAGAATTCTTGCGAAAGTACCGCCAGTGCCCCAGGATCTACCGGGTGCACGACGAACTCGTTGATCATCTGACGCGGTCCACCCCCCTCAACCGGGGCGAGGCACTGCGCGTGATCCAGGACGTGCTCGCCTACTTCGACGAGACGACCGAGGAGTACGTCCGTCGCCGCCACCGCGAGCTCCAGGCCCAGGGCCTGGTGAACGCGGCGATCTTCGAGCGGATCGAGGCGGATCTCAAATATCGCGCGGTGGCACCGCCGGAGCTCTCGCTCCGGCAGCTGCGGCGCATCGTCTACGGCTGAGGAATACGTATACATGTGCGGAATCGTCGGTTACATCGGGAAGCGTGACGTCGCTCCCCTCCTCCTGGAGGGCCTCCAGCGCCTGGAGTACCGCGGGTACGACTCCGCGGGCGTCGTCATCACGTCCCCGAAGGCCTCCGGCCTGAAGATGGTCAAGGCCAAGGGCCGCGTCCGCGATCTGGAGGCCAAGGTCCCGGCCCGCTTCAAGGGCACCACCGGCATCGCCCACACCCGCTGGGCCACCCACGGCGCCCCCTCCGACGTCAACGCCCACCCGCACCTCGACCACGAGGGCAAGGTCGCCGTCGTCCACAACGGCATCATCGACAACGCCTCCGACCTGCGCCGCAAGCTGGAAGCGGACGGCGTCGAGTTCCTCTCCGAGACCGACACCGAGGTCCTCGTCCACCTCATCGCCCGCTCGCAGGCCACCAAGCTGGAGGACAAGGTCCGCGAGACCCTCCGGCTCATCGAGGGCACGTACGGCATCGCCGTGCTGCACGCCGACTTCCCCGACCGGATCGTCGTCGCCCGCAACGGCTCCCCCGTCGTCCTCGGCATCGGCGAGAAGGAGATGTTCGTCGCCTCGGACATCGCCGCGCTGGTCGCCCACACCCGCCAGGTAGTCACGCTGGACGACGGCGAGATGGCCACCCTGAAGGCCGACGACTTCCGCACGTACACGACGGAGGGCACCCGCACCACCGCGGAGCCCACCACCGTGGAGTGGGAGGCCGCCTCCTACGACATGGGCGGCCACGACACCTACATGCACAAGGAGATCCACGAGCAGGCCGACGCCGTGGACCGCGTGCTGCGCGGCCGCATCGACGACCGCTTCTCCACCGTGCACCTGGGCGGCCTGAACCTGGACGCCCGCGAGGCCCGGCGGATCCGCCGCGTGAAGATCCTCGGCTGCGGCACCTCGTACCACGCGGGCATGATCGGCGCCCAGATGATCGAGGAGCTGGCCCGCATCCCCGCCGACGCCGAACCGGCCTCGGAGTTCCGCTACCGCAACGCGGTCGTCGACCCCGACACCCTCTACATCGCCGTCTCCCAGTCCGGCGAGACCTACGACGTCCTGGCCGCCGTGCAGGAGCTGAAGCGCAAGGGCGCGCGGGTCCTGGGCGTGGTGAACGTGGTCGGCTCCGCGATCGCCCGCGAGGCCGACGGCGGCATCTACGTCCACGCGGGCCCGGAGGTCTGCGTCGTCTCCACGAAGTGCTTCACGAACACCACGGTGGCCTTCGCGCTCCTCGCCCTCCACCTGGGCCGCACCCGCGACCTCTCGGTCCGTGACGGCAAGCGGATCATCGAGGGCCTGCGCAAGCTGCCCGCCCAGATCGCCGAGATCATGGAGCACGAGGAGGACGTCAAGAAGCTGGCCCTCCAGTTCGCCGAGGCCCGCTCGATGCTCTTCATCGGCCGCGTGCGGGGCTACCCGGTGGCCCGCGAGGCCTCCCTGAAGCTCAAGGAGGTCTCCTACATCCACGCCGAGGCCTACCCCGCCTCCGAGCTCAAGCACGGCCCCCTGGCCCTGATCGAGCCCGCCCTCCCCACGGTCGCGATCGTCCCCGACGACGACCTCCTGGAGAAGAACCGCGCCGCCATGGAGGAGATCAAGGCCCGCAGCGGCAAGATCCTGGCGGTAGCCCACCAGCACCAGGAGAAGGCCGACGAAACCATCGTCGTCCCCAAGAACGAGGACGAACTCGACCCCATCCTGATGGGCATCCCCCTCCAACTCCTCGCGTACCACACAGCACTGGCGCTCGGACGGGACATCGACAAGCCCCGCAACCTGGCCAAGTCGGTGACAGTCGAGTAGTTGGCCTTTGACGGCGCGGGGAACTGCGCGACAAGCCCCCACGCACCCGCAGAGGCCAAACGAAGAGGACGGACCCCCACGTGCTGCCACCAAGCACAGGGGGTCCGTTTTCATCGCCGGGAAGCCGCCCAACTCCCCAGCCGGCGCAGCTAACCGGTGGCCGTCACTCCCCGGCCGGCAGCGCGTCGCGGAAGCGCCGTGGGCCAGTGCGCGAGCGCCGCGGTGGCCGCGTACCACGCCACTGCCCCCGCAGCCACGGCGAACCATCCACCCACCTTGGCGAACCCGTCGTTACCGGCGAACTCGGCGATCGCCGTGAGCAACAGGGCGGCGAAGAACAGCCCGTGGACCACCTGACCGAGCTGCTCCCCGCCCGCGAGCGTCAGAGACAGCACCACGAGGGCGAACAACAGCAGGAAGGACCCTGCCTCATTGCCGGAGGCACCCGCCGACACGGCCCAGGTGAACCACAGGGCCCCGAGCACCGAGAACGCCGTACCACCGACGGAGTCCCCGGCCCGCAGGGCCAGCAGTCCGGCGACGAAGAGGGCGATGCCGCCCACGTACCGGGCGATTGACACGGCGTCAGCAGCCGACACCCCGTCGATCACAGCGGTATGCCCCAGCCCGAAGGCCAACAGGGTGATTCCCAGGGCGAGTCGACCGGCCACGGTGGTGATTCCGCTTCCCGCGGAGACGTCTTTGTCCACGGCGGGCTCCCTTCGTACATGTGCGATTGTGCGGTGTCCCGTATATGCCCTTCACAAGGGCACAAACACCTCTACGCGTGAGTAGATTTACGCACCGCACCAGGGGAGCAAGGGAGTTGCCACTCAGGGAATGACGACGACGGGCCGCTTCGCCCGCTTGGCGAGCCGTCCCGCGACGGAGCCGAAGATCCGCCCGACGAGGCCGTGGGTCGACCCGACGACGATCGCGTCGGCCTCGTACTCCCGGCCGACCTCTTCGAGTTCGTGGCAGATGTCGCCGCCGCGCTCGACCAGGATCCAGGGCACCTCGGCGAGGTAGTCCGCACAGGCCAGTTCCAGCCCGAGCACCTCGGTCCGGTGGTCCGGCACGTCCACGAACACGGGCGGCTCGCAGCCGGCCCACACCGTGGTCGGCAGCCGGTTGGCGACGTGGACGATGATCAGGCCCGACCCGGAGCGATGGGCCATGCCGATCGCGTAGGCCAGGGCGCGCTCACTGGACGTGGAGCCGTCGAAGCCGACGACGACCCCGTGCTTGAAGGCGGGATCGCAGGAGTGGCGTGGCTCTTCCGCCGCCAGGGGCTCGGCCGCCGTGGGATCGGCGACGGGCCGCTTGCGGTCCGCGGGTTCGAAGAATTCGTGACCGGCCATGGCTGTCTCGGGGTTGTGATCCTTTATGGGTGGGACAACAGGGTGCGGCGGAGCTGTGTCCGGGAATGGTCTTCCCAACCCCATACCCCCAAGGGTACGGCGGCACGCCTCCTCAGCCCAGATCCCGCCCGCCGTGCGTGCGGGTTCCAGGGAGCATGCACGAGGCGACGCCCGTAACGCAATGGTTGCTGCGCTGTACAGGCGGTTTGCACAGGATTCACTTACCCGTGGGGGTGATCCGGTCACACAGTGACCTGCTCACCGGCCACGCGTTGAACCTCGTGAGTCACGCCACAGGGAGCACCCATGTCCGGACCCCGCCCCGCCTCCGAGGCGGACCGCGCGACCCCGCCGCCGCGGGACACCGCGACGGAGGTGGTCCGCTGGGCGGTCTTCAGCTGCCTGCTCGTCCCGGTCGTGCTCCTCGGCTACGGCGCCTCCCTGTCCGGGGCCGCCGGCACGGCCCTCGGGCTCGCGGCCGTCACGGGTGCCTGCCGGGTCCTGCTGCGCCAGTCCGAGCGCGGTGCGGCCCGGCTGGCGGCCGAGGACCGGGCGCCCCACCGGGGCCGGCACCACCGCACCGGAACGGGGTCACACCGCGGGGGACGGCACACTGGCGGGGATACACCGGTCGGCTGACCGGTTTCCGCGCACACGCACGCTGCTTTTCAGCCAACTTCTCACACCCGTGCATCCCCCTCCCCGACCACCCTCCAACCCCCGTTCGACCTGCACGGAAAGGGCCTCGTGGGTGCTGCGCACCCTACGCGGATTGGCCACTGCGACAAGGCGCACTTCCCTGCACGCTCCACGAGTGCAACGCTTCGTGATCGAATGCTTCACGCCAAGTTGCCAAGTCGACAATGTGCCGAGTGCCGAACCGGCCACTGCGGCGCAACGGGACACAGTAGATTCGATCTTGACTGTCTACGGCGGGGGACTCGTGCAGGACCGAGGGGAAACGTGCAGGAGCGACACAACCGAGGAGCCGCGACCACCGAGGGGGGCTTAGCAGTATGAGCCACGACTCCACTGCCGCGCCGGAAGCCGCGGCCCGGAAGCTTTCCGGGCGACGCCGCAAGGAGATCGTCGCGGTGCTGCTGTTCAGCGGCGGCCCCATCTTCGAGAGTTCCATACCGTTGTCGGTGTTCGGGATCGACCGCCAGGACGCCGGCGTACCGCGCTACCGACTGCTGGTGTGCGGCGGCGAGGACGGCCCACTGCGGACCACAGGGGGCCTGGAACTCAGCACACCGCATGGCCTCGAAGCGATCTCGCGCGCGGGCACGGTCGTCGTACCGGCCTGGCGTTCGATCACTTCTCCGCCACCGGACGAGGCGCTCGACGCGCTGCGCCGGGCACACGAGGAGGGCGCCCGCATCGTCGGGCTGTGCACCGGCGCCTTCGTCCTCGCGGCGGCGGGCCTGCTGGACGGCCGGCCCGCGACGACACACTGGATGTACGCGCCGACGCTGGCGAAACGCTATCCGTCGGTGCACGTCGATCCGCGGGAGCTGTTCGTCGACGACGGTGACGTGCTGACGTCGGCCGGCACGGCCGCGGGCATCGACCTGTGCCTGCACATCGTGCGCACGGACCACGGCAACGAGGCGGCAGGGGCCCTGGCCCGGCGCCTCGTCGTGCCCCCGCGCCGAAGCGGCGGCCAGGAGCGCTATCTCGACAGGTCTTTACCAGAGGAGATCGGCGCCGACCCGCTCGCCGAGGTCGTCGCCTGGGCGCTGGAACACCTCCACGAACAGTTCGACGTGGAGACGCTGGCGGCACGCGCGTACATGAGCCGTCGTACGTTCGACCGCCGCTTCCGCTCGCTGACCGGGAGCGCCCCGTTGCAGTGGCTGATCACGCAGCGGGTGCTCCAGGCGCAGCGCCTGCTGGAGACGTCGGACTACTCGGTGGACGAGGTGGCGGGGCGCTGCGGCTTCCGGTCGCCGGTCGCCCTGCGCGGGCACTTCCGCCGCCAGCTGGGCTCGTCGCCGGCCGCGTACCGGGCGGCGTACCGCGCCCGTCGCCCCCAGGGCGAGCGGCCCCAGGACACCGAGGCCGCCCAGGGCGGAGCGGGGTCCGGCATGCCGGGCCACGGGGGGCATCCCGGGCAGCCGCCCGCCTCGCTGCACCCGGAGCACCCCGTCCCGCTTCAGCCCCGCCGTACGGCGGCGGCGAGCGCTGTCGGATCGTCCCAGGCCCTGTCCGCGACGGCGTCGACGGCGTCCGACAACGGCCGGGAGGCGTACGTGCCGAGCCGGGCGAGTCTGCCGGGGCAGCGCAGCGCGACGTGACGTGAGCCGGTGACCGGGCCCGAGTGGAGGAAATCTCCGCGCGGGCCCGGCGCTGTATCGGGGGCGGGTACGCCGTCGGCCACGAGGCAGGCGCGCCTTCGGCCACAAGGTCACCGCACGGTCGGCTCAGCCCGGGGCGGCTCCCCGTAAGGTTAGACACATGAACGATCGCATGGTGTGGATCGACTGCGAGATGACCGGCCTCTCGCTGTCGGACGACGCGCTCATCGAGGTGGCCGCCCTCGTCACCGACTCCGAGCTGAACGTGCTCGGGGAGGGCGTGGACATCGTCATCCGGCCGCCGGACCGGGCGCTGGAGACGATGCCGGAGGTGGTGCGTCAGATGCACACCTCGTCCGGTCTGCTCGCCGAGCTGCCGGACGGCACGACGCTGAAGGACGCCGAGGAGCAGGTCCTGGCGTACGTCAGGGAGTTCGTCAAGGAGCCGGGCAAGGCCCCGCTGTGCGGCAACTCCGTCGGCACGGACCGCGGCTTCCTGCTGCGCGACATGCCGACGCTGGAGGACTACCTGCACTACCGGATCGTCGACGTGTCGTCGATCAAGGAGCTGGCCCGCCGCTGGTACCCGCGGGCGTACTTCAACAGCCCGCAGAAGAACGGCAACCACCGCGCGCTCGCCGACATCCGCGAGTCCATCGCGGAGCTGCGTTACTACCGCGAGGCCGTCTTCGTCCCGCAGCCCGGGCCCGACTCGGACACCGCGAAGAAGATCGCCGCGAAGCACGTTCTGCCCGTCCAGTAGCCGTGCCGGGGGCCCATGGAGGGGCGCCGCGAAAGCCGGGCGCGAGCACCCCTTCGGACCCTGTACACTTTTTCTCGGCCGGTCGGGGAAATCACTGATCTCCAAGCCGGTCATGGTGGGTGTAGCTCAGCTGGTAGAGCACCTGGTTGTGGTCCAGGATGCCGCGGGTTCGAGTCCCGTCACTCACCCTCGCCAAAGAGGCCGCTGACCTGAGACAATCAGGTCAGCGGCCTCTTCGTCCCCGCCGTGGCCACACCGGTGGCCACCCGGGATCTTGAGAAGGGTTCTACCTTCCACCCATGGCGAGCATCCGCAAGCGCGTCCGCAGGGACCGCACATCAGGTCCGGTGGCGTGAGGGCGGCTCCCGCGGGGGAGCGCAACGGTCCGAGGTCTTCGCCTCCGAGCCGGAGGCCGTTCAGTTCAAAGCGCTCGTAGACGCCCATGGACAGCACTGGCCCACGGAGTGGGTCAAGCCTGGCACGGCTGGGTCGGGGAGCAGGAGCTTCAGGAGGCATTCCGGCGGTGGGTGTTCGTGCCGGACGCGGTGGATGTCATGCGGCGTTGTCCGGGGCGCCGTGTGCCGAGCTCCGCCACGCCGCCGCCAACTCCGCCACACTCGTGAAGCGTTCGACCGGGTCCGGGCGCGTGGCCCGTTCCACGATCGTCAGTTGGGCCGCCGCGCCCCGCCAGGTGTGCTCCTCGGCGGCCGTGTCCAGGAGAAGGCGGACGGCGCGGCCCAGGGCGTGCACGGTGGTGCGGGTGTCGATCGTCGAACCGCGTCGCCATTCCTCCGGGGCCATGAAGCGCCGTGAGCCCGGCAGGCGGTCCGCCTGGAGCACGAACGGGCCCGGACGGTACTCGTCCAAGTCGATCAGGTGGAGTTCGCCGGCGTCGAAGTCATAGAGGAACGCGCCGTCGTAGAGGTCGACGGAGACGAATCCCGCCGCCTCCACCGCCAGGTGGGCGTCCAGCAGGTGGTCGACGGCGCGCAGGCCCCGGGGGACGGGGAGGGCTTGGAAGCGGGCCAGGGGGCCCGCGTGCCGTAGCCGCGCGGGCGAGTACATGGACTCCCCGCGACGCCAGGGCATCACCACCGCCGTACGGCCGTCCCCCGCCGCGAACCGGTGCGGCTGGGGGACGATCACCGGATGCCGTACCGCCCGGTGGAAGGCCCAGGCGCGGTTCAGCGAGTGCTGGGCGGCGTCGGTCGTCGCCTCCTTCACGAACCAGCGTTCCCCGTCGCCGAGCCGGACCCCGTACGACACGCACCCCGAGTCCTGGTCGCGGAAGGCCCGGAAGACCTCGCCCACCGTGCGCAGATACGGCTCGGTCCGAGCGACCTCGGCGATGTCCAGCAGGGGATGCGGCGTCACGACGACGACCGGGGCACCAGCTCCGTGGCGAGCACGACCTGCCGTCGGTCCAGCCCCCGGGATGCCAGGGGGCGGCGGTCGGCGACCTCGGTGAGGAGGAGGTCGATCATCCGGCGGCCCATCACCTCGATGGGCTGGCGGACGCTGGTGAGGGGCGGGTCCATGTGGCGGGCTATGGCGGAGTCGTCGTAGCCGACGAGCGCCACGTCGTCGGGGATGCGGCGCCCCGCCTCGCGCAGCGCCTGGCGGGCGCCGGCCGCGGTGACGTCGGAGGCGGCGAAGACCGCGTCCAGGTCGGGCCGGCGCTCCAGCAGTGCCGCCATGGCACGGCTGCCGCCCCCCTCCGTGAAGTCGCCCGGCTCGATCAGCGCCTCGTCCACCTCGTGGCCCGCGTCGCTCAGGGCGTCGCGGTAGCCCTCGATGCGTCGCTGGGCGCCGTAGACGTCGAGACGGCCGGTAATGTGGGCCACCCGGCGGCGGCCGCGGGACAGCAGGTGCTCGACGGCCTGGCGGGCGCCGCCGTAGTTGTCGGAGTCGACCGACGGCAGTGTCTCCGCCGCCGATCGCGGGCCGCTGATCACCGCCGGGATGTCCAGCTGGGCCAGCAGGTCGGGCAGCGGATCGTCCGCGTGGACCGAGACCAGCAGGACGCCGTCCACCCGGTGGGCGGCCAGGTACTGGGCGAGGCGGCGGCGTTCGCGGTCGCTGCCCGCGAAGATCAGCAGCAGCTGCATCTCCGTCTCGGACAGCTCCGCCCCGACGCCCTTCAGCATGTCCGAGAAGTACGGCTCCGCGAAGAACCGGGTCTCCGGCTCGGGCACGACCAGGGCGATCGCGTCCGTACGGTTGGCGGCCAGCGCGCGGGCCGCGGTGTTCGGGACGTAGCCGAGCTCGGCGACCGCCGCCTCGACGGCCGCGCGGGTCGCGTCGCTGACCCGGGGCGATCCGTTGATCACCCGGGATACCGTGCCGCGGCCGACACCGGCGCGCGCCGCCACCTCTTCGAGGGTGGGCCGGCCACCGCTTCGGCCCCGCGCTCCGTGGCTTGCCATGGGCTCCGCCTTCCCGTCCACACCCGCACTTAGCGGCTGGCCTGGAATTTAACAGGCTTGTCAGCTGTCTCGACCGCTGCCGAAGCCGGCCGCCCCCGGCCTTCCGCTTCCGCCGACGAGCCGGTCCGGCTGGCTTGATACCGCCGCCCGGGGCCGCGGCGGACTCCGCCCCGGGTCCAGTTAACGGCCCGATAACTGAACGCATCTCTCGCTGTCCGGTCCCTTGACACCCCCGCCACGACCGGAGAACCTTCAACACATCACTGGTGGGAGCGCTCCCACGGTACCTGACACATACACAACCCGCACGTTCCCCGCCCGAGCCGCAGCGAGTAAAAACGGGTCCGACAATGCAGTTGGCCGGGGGGTCGGCACGTCAGGGCAACAGGAGGACGACATGCGAGCACGCATCCGAACCGCCCGCAAGGCGATGGTCCTCGCGGCCGCCGCGTCGCTGGGCGCCGGGCTGCTGGCCGGCTGTGCCGACGACGGCAAGGACGACGGCTCCGGCTCCTCGTCGGGCGGCGGCAACGGGAAGACGACGATCACGCTGGGACTTTTCGGCGCCTTCGGCTTCAAGGAGGCCGGCCTCTACACCGAGTACGAGAAGCTCAACCCGAAGATCAAGATCGCCGAGAACGTCGTCGAGCGCAACGAGAACTACTACCCCGCGCTCCTGAACCACCTCACCACCAACAGCGGTCTGCAGGATGTCCAGGCCGTCGAAGTCGGCAACATCGCCGAGATCGTCAACACTCAGGCCGCCAAGCTCGAGGACCTCTCCAAGGTTTCGGGTGTGAACAAGAGCGACTGGCTGGACTGGAAGTGGCAGCAGGCCACCACCAAGGACGGCCAGACGATCGGTCTGGGCACCGACATCGGCCCGATGGCGATCTGCTACCGCAAGGACATGTTCGAGAAGGCCGGTCTGCCCACCGACCGCGCGGAGGTCGCCAAGCTGTGGGCGGGCGACTGGGCCAAGCTCGTCGACGCGGGCGAGAAGTACAAGAAGAACGGGCCCGAGGGCACCACCTTCATGGACTCCCCCGGCGGTCTGCTCAACGCGCTCCTCAGCAGTGAGAAGGAGAAGTTCTACGACGCCTCCGGCAAGGTCATCTACAAGACCAACCCGGCCGTGCGCAAGGCCTTCGACCTGACCGCCGAGGCCGCAGAGAAGGGCCTGCTCGGCGCGCAGACGCAGTTCCAGCCGTCTTGGGACCAAACGATCGCCAACAACAAGTTCGCCGCGATGGCCTGCCCGCCGTGGATGCTCGGCTACATCAAGGGCAAGTCGAATCCGGACGCCAAGGGCAAGTGGGACGTGGCCGTGGCGCCCAAGTCCGGCAACTGGGGCGGCTCCTTCCTGACGGTGCCGAAGAGCGGCAAGAACGTCGAGGAGGCCAAGAAGCTGGTCGCCTGGCTGACCGCGCCCGAGCAGCAAGCCAAGCTGTTCAAGGTGCAGGGCAGCTTCCCCAGCGCGCAGGCCGCGTTCAGCAGCCCCGAGGTCACCGGCGCGAAGAACGACATGACCGGGGACGCCCCGATCGGTGAGATCTTCGCCGAGGCCGCCAAGCAGATCCCGGTGCAGACGATCGGCCCCAAGGACCAGATCATCCAGCAGGGCCTGACGGACAACGGCGTCATCCTCGTGACGAAGGGCAAGTCGCCGGAGGAGGCCTGGGAGACGGCCACCAAGACCATCGACAACAACCTGGACCAGTGACCCGCATGGCCACCCGTCACGACACCGCCGCGTCCCCCGCCATGGAGGGGGCGCGGCCCCGGGCCGCCCGGCGGACGCCGTCTCCGAGCAGGAGCAGCGGCGCCGGACCCGGCTGTCCCGCCGCTGGCAGCGGGACGTGCGCTGGAGCCCGTACGCCTTCGTCTCCCCGTTCTTCCTGCTGTTCGTCGCCTTCGGCCTGTTCCCGCTGATCTACACGGGCTGGGCCTCTCTGCACCAGGTGGAGCTGACGGCCCCGACCGACATGAACTGGGTGGGGCTGCGCAACTACACCCGGATCTTCGATGACGACTTCTTCTGGAACGCGGCGAAGAACACCCTCACCATCGGCATCATCTCCACCGTTCCGCAGCTGCTGATGGCGATGGGCATCGCCCACATCCTCAACTACAAGCTGCGGGCCTCGACCTTCTACCGGGTCGTGATGCTCGCGCCGTACGCGACGTCGATCGCGGCCGCCTCCCTGGTGTTCGTGCTGCTCTTCGGCCGTGACTACGGCATGATCAACTGGGTGCTGGACCAGATCGGCCTCGGCAAGGTCGACTGGCAGAACGACAAGTGGCCCTCGCAGATCGCCGTCTCGACGATCATCATCTGGCGCTGGACCGGCTACAACGCGCTGATCTACCTGGCCGCGATGCAGGCGATCCCGCAGGACCTGTACGAGTCGGCGGCGCTGGACGGGGCCAACCGATGGCAGCAGTTCTTCCATGTGACGCTGCCGTCGCTGCGCCCGACGATCCTGTTCACGGTCGTCGTGTCGACCATCGGCGCCAGCCAGGTCTTCGGCGAGCCGCTGTTGTTCGACGCCAACAAGGGCGCCTCCGGTGGCGCGGAGCACCAGTTCCAGACGCTCGGCCTGTACCTGTACGAGCAGGGCTGGGTCAACCAGCACCTGGGCCGGGCCTCGGCGATCGCCTGGACGATGTTCCTGATCCTGATCGTCATCGGCATCGTCAACTACGTCATCTCGCGCCGGCTGCGCGCCAGTAGTTAAGGAGTTCGGCCGTGACGACGACTGTGACGCCCCCCGAGACGGCACCCGCACAGGGGCCAAAACGTACCCGCCGACCGAAGTCCGCCCGGGCCGGCGGGCAGATGCACGCGGGCCCGATCGCCTACGTCATCCTCATCCTGTTCACGATCGGCTCGCTGTTCCCGCTGGTGTGGACCGCGATCGCCGCCTCCCGTGACAACCAGCGCCTTGCGCAGACCCCGCCGCCGCTCTGGTTCGGCTCGAACCTGTTCGACAAGATCGAGATCGCCTGGACGGACGCCAACCTCGGTGAGGCGTTCCTCAACACCACGATCGTGGCGGGCATTTCGGCGGCGACGATCGTGTTCCTGTCGACGATCGCCGGGTTCGCCTTCGCCAAGCTGCGTTTCAAGGGCCGCAACGCGATGATGCTGATCGTGATCGGCACGATGATGGTGCCGCCGCAGCTGAGCGTGATCCCGCTGTACATGATGGTCGCCAAGCTCGACTGGACGGACCAGTTGCAGGCGGTGATCTTCCCGTCACTGGTGAGCGCGTTCGGTGTGTTCTTCATGCGGCAGTACCTGCTCCAGGCGCTGCCGGACGAGATCATCGAGGCGGCCCGCGTGGACGGCGCGAGCAGCTGGCGCGTGATCTGGCACGTGGTGTTCCCGGCCGCGCGGCCGGCGATGGCCGTGCTCGGCATGCTGATGTTCGTGCAGACCTGGAACGACTTCCTGTGGCCGTTCCTGGTGCTGACCCAGAACGGCAACCCGACCGTGCAGGTCGCGGTCGCCGCGCTGGGCCGTGGCTACACTCCCGACCAGTCGCTGATCATGGCGGGCGCGCTGCTCGGCACGCTGCCGCTGCTGCTGGTCTTCGCGATCTTCGGCAAGCAGATCGTGGGCGGCATCATGCAGGGCGCCGTCAAGGGCTGACGCCCGCGGCCGTTCCTCCAGGGTCGTTCCAGCGTTCTTCCAGGGGGCCGGGTCAGCGCCGCCCCGGCCCCCTGTTCCTCCCCCTCCTCCTCCCTCTCCCCCTCACCCCTCCACGACCTCCAATGGGAGCGCTTCCATGCCTGACTCCGAGAACCCGGCCACTACGGTGACCTTCCCTCCGGCCTTCCTCTGGGGCGCGGCGACCTCCGCGTACCAGATCGAGGGTGCGGTGCGGGAGGACGGCCGTACGCCGTCGATCTGGGACACCTTCAGCCACACGCCGGGCAAGACGGCCGGTGGCGACACCGGTGACATCGCTGTCGACCACTACCACCGCTACCGCGAGGACGTGGCGCTGATGGCGGAGCTGGGCCTGGGCGCCTACCGCTTCTCCATCTCGTGGTCGCGGGTGCAGCCGACCGGCCGGGGTCCGGCCGTGCAGAAGGGCCTGGACTTCTACCGCCGGCTGGTCGACGAGCTGCTGTCCAAGGGCATCAAGCCGGCCGTCACGCTCTACCACTGGGATCTGCCCCAGGAATTGGAGGACGCGGGCGGCTGGCCGGAGCGTGACACGGCGTACCGTTTCGCGGAGTACGCGCAGATCGTCGGCGAGGCGCTGGGCGACCGGGTCGAGCAGTGGATGACGCTCAACGAGCCGTGGTGCAGCGCGTTCCTCGGCTATGCCTCCGGGGTGCACGCCCCGGGCCGTACGGACCCGGCGGCGTCGCTGCGTGCCGCGCACCACCTGAACCTGGCGCACGGGCTGGGCGCTTCCGCGCTGCGGTCGGTGATGCCGGCCCGCAACTCCCTGGCGATCAGTCTCAACTCCTCGGCGGTCAGGCCGCTTTCGCAGAACCCGGCGGACCTGGCGGCGGCCCGGAAGATCGACGACCTGGCCAACGGCGTCTTCCACGGCCCGATCCTGCACGGCGCGTACCCGGAGTCGCTGTACGTGGCGACGGCGGAACTCACGGACTGGGACTACGTCCTCGACGGCGACCTGACGCTGATCAACCAGCCGCTGGACGCGCTGGGCCTCAACTACTACACGCCCGCGCTGGTCTCGGCGGCCGACCCCTCGGCGACGGGGCCGCGCGCCGACGGCCACGGCTCCAGCGCCCACTCGCCCTGGCCGGCCGCGGACGACGTCGCCTTCCACCAGACGCCCGGCGACCGCACGGAGATGGGCTGGACGATCGACCCGACCGGCCTGCACGAGCTGATCATGCGCTACACCCGGGAAGCGCCGGGCCTGCCGCTGTACATCACCGAGAACGGCGCGGCCTACGACGACAAGATCGACTCGGACGGCCGGGTGCACGACCCGGAGCGCGTCGCCTACCTGCACGGCCACCTGTCGGCGGTCCGCCGCGCGATCGCCGACGGCGCGGACGTCCGCGGCTACTTCCTGTGGTCCCTGATGGACAACTTCGAGTGGTCCTACGGCTACGGCAAGCGCTTCGGCGCGGTGTACGTCGACTACGCGACGCTCGAACGGACGCCGAAGTCCAGCGCTCACTGGTACGCGAAGGCGGCTCGCACCGGAACGCTGCCGGAGGTGGAGGCGGTCTAGCCACTGCGGAGGCGGGGGACGGGGCGCGGCACGATTAGGGGAGTGCCGCGCCCCGGCTGTTCAGGGCGAGGTGACGCGGTGGGGCGTCAGGAGCCTGCGGGTCGTCTCCACGCCCCACTCGTCCAGCGACAGCAAGCGGTCGCTGGAGGCCATCAGACCCCCTGTGGACTCCACGTGTGCCGCCCACTGTTCGCGGGTCTCGACAGCCGGGCGGGCCATCAGGCAGTCGGGGTCGTTGATCCAGAGGCGGTCGTGCTGCCACTGGCGGGCCGCACCCGTGAACTCGGCCGGGTCCTGGCCCGGCTGGGAGTAGTCGTCTGCCTCGGGGCGGCGGTGCGGGGCCGTGTCGGGGCTGACGCGCATGGCGTCGAACAGACCGATGGAGGGGAGCATCGGGGCGCCGCAGCCCAGGAGATAGGAGTCCGGGCCGATCGCCTCGCGGATCAGCTCGATGCCCGATCGGTACGCCGTGAGGGGGTCGACGTCCGCGTGGCGTACGCCGTCCAGGGCGCCCGCGTACAGGAAGTCCACCTTGAAGTAGTCGTAGCCCTCGGCGCGCAGGGTCGTGAAGACCTCGGTCAGGTACGCCGCCGCGTCCGGGTGGGTGGTGTCCAGGACGCGCAGGTCGTGGCCCCAGTTGCGGCCGGCGTGGGCGAAGCCGCCGACGGTGTCCCGGACCAGCCAGTCGGGGTGTTCGGCGGCCAGTTCGCTCGCCGGGTCCACAAGGAACGGTGCCGTCCAGATGCCGGCGCGGCGGCCGCGGGAGCGGATCTTGTCGGCGGTTCCGGCGCGGGAGCGGAAGCGGCCGGAGAGGGTGAGCCAGTCGCCGAGGGCCCGCTGGTAGCCGTCGTCGATCTGGACGACGTCGACGGGCAGGTCAAGGGTGTCCATCGCGCGGAGGTTCTCGTGGATGTCGTCCTCGGTGACCTCCGTGAAGTACTCGTACCAGGAGCACCAGACCGTGGGCGCCGGGCGCGGGGCGGCGAGGCCGAGACCGGACGCCCAGTCACCGAGCACCGAATGGATGTCCTCGCCCGTCCACTCCTTCACCAGGCCGTCGGCAGCGACCTCCGCGACCCCGTCCCGTACGGCGAGCCGGATCGACGGCACCTCACGCGTCGGCTCGGCCGCCGCCCACAACCGGACCGCCGAGCCGTCGCCGGGGTCGAGCGCCAGCAGGCCCTCGCCCTGGAAGACGCCGTCGGGGACGGTGACGCCGGGCCGGTAGCAGACCGTGGCCCAGTTGGCGCCCGCCGGGCGATACGGAGCCGTGCCGAGGAGGTAGGCGCCGCTGGGGCTCCAGGACTGCCAGCCCTCCTCGTGGACACGGGCGTTGCGGAGGTCGACGGGCACGGAGGCCAGCGGCGTGAAGGGGTGGTGCACGGTGATCTCTTTCGGGAAGGTCAGCCCTTGTTGGCGCCGAGCGTCAGGCCGCTGACGAACTGCCGCTGGAGGACGAAGTAGACGATCAGGGTCGGGATCGCGGTGAGCAGGGCGCCGGCGGCGACCAGGTTGGGGTCGGTGAAGTACTGGCCGGAGAGGTTGTTCAGCGCCGAGGTGATCGGCATGTTCTCGCCGGTGGAGATCAGGACGATGGCCCAGAAGAAGTCGTTGTAGATCCAGATGGACAGCAGGGTGGCCAGGGCGGCCATCGCGGGCTTGCACAGTGGCAGCACGATCTGCCAGTACAGGCGCCAGACGGAGGCGCCGTCGACGAGGGCGGCCTCGGTCAGTTCGTGCGGCAGCGAGCGCATGTAGTTGCTCAGCACGAACGCGCAGAACCCGGACTGGAACGCCACATGGATCAGGACCAGGCCGAGGGCGGAGTCGTAGAGCTTGCCGCTCACCGTGATGCCGGGCAGGTCGATCAGCAGGTACAGCCGGTACAGCGGGGTGATGATGACCTGCTGGGGCAGCAGGTTGCCGGCGGTGAAGACCAGCAGCAGCGCCAGGTTGAGGCGGAAGTCGAAGCGGCTGACGTAGAAGGCGACCATCGACGACAGCAGCAGGGTCAGCAGCACGGCCGGCACGGCGACGATCAGTGTGGTGCCGAAGTAGTGCAGCATGTCCGACTGCGTGAAGGCGTTGGTGAAGTTGTCGAAGGTCAGCTTGTCGGGCCAGGAGACATAGCCCTTGTCGCTGGTCTCCGCGTACGGCCGCATCGCCGCGAGCAGGGCCCACAGCAGGGGCGCCAGCCAGGCCAGTGCCGTGACGACGAGGAAGGTGTGCAGCAGGACCCGGGCGGGGCGGATGGGGGTGCGCTGCTTGTGAGCGCCGGCGGCGGTGCTCATGCGCGCCGCTCCTTCCGGAAGGTGGCGATCAAATACGGGATGATCACCGCGAGCGAGATGACCAGCAGGACGACGGCGATGGCGGAGCCGTATCCGATGCGGCTGGACTCGCCGATGATGTTGTTGGTCACCAGGATCGACAGCAGTTCGGTCCCCTGGGCGCCCTTGTTGAAGACGAAGACCAGGTCGAAGGCGCGCAGGGCCTCGATGATCGTGACGACCAGGACGACGGTGTTGGTGGGCCGCAGGGTCGGGAAGACGACGTTCTTGAACGTCTGCCACTCATTGGCGCCGTCCAACGCGGAGGCCTCGCGCAGGGCGGGGTCGACGCTTTTGAGGCCGGCCAGGTACAGGATCATCATGTAGCCGGCGTGCCGCCAGGAGGCGGCGACCAGGATGGCCCAGAGGTTGAGGTCCGGGTCGCCGATCCAGTCGATGTAGTGGCCGGGCTTGTTGGCGCCGATGAGGCTGTTGATCAGGCCGGTGTCGGGGTTGTAGACCAGCTGCCAGACGAAGCCGATGACCGCCATCGACACCACGACCGGCAGGAAGAACGCGGTCTGGTAGACGCGGCTGAAGCGGATCTTCTTGTCCAGCTGCACGGCCAGGAACAGGCCGAAGGGCGTGGGCAGCACGATGAGCACGACGAACCAGATCACGTTGTGCTCGACGGCGGGCCAGAACTGCGGGTTACTGGTGAACAGTTCGCGGAAGTTCTGGAAGCCGACCCACTGGATGGAATCGAAGCCGATGCCGTTCCAGCTGGTGAAGGCCAGCGCGATGGAGGCGAGGGCCGTCAGCCACACGAGGGCGACATGCAGGATCGTCGGCACGCCCGCCATCAGGCCGAGCGTGAGCCGGTCGCGGCGGGTCAGCAGGCGCTTGTGCCCGTGGGGCACCTTGACGGGCTTGGACGCGGGGGCGGGCCCCGGAGCCGGCTCGTCGGCCGTCTCCGGGACCTTGGCGGGGGTGGCAGTCATGTCAGGTCCGAGTCGTCGAGTCTCCGGTCGGGTCACGAGGAGGCGAAGATCGTCTTCTTCTGGCGCTCGATCGACGAGAGGATGCTGTCGACGTTCTTGGGGTTGCGGACGAAGTTCTGGAGTGCGGGCTGCATCACCGTGGAGGTGAAGTCCGGCCGGGAGTCGCGGTCCATGAACTGCGTCAGGCTCTTCGCGCCCGAGATCATCTCGTAGGCCTTCTTCTGCAACGCGGTGTACGAGGAGGTGTCGGCCTTGGTGGAGGCGGCCACCACGTTCGGGTCGGACTTGAGGTAGATCTGCTCGGCCTCGGGGGTGCCCAGGTACTCCAGCAGCTTGACGGCGCCCGCCTTGTTCTTCGGGGCCTTGGAGAGCATGAAGCCGTCGGTCGGCGCCTCGACGGTGTCCTGACCGAACTGCGGGTCGATCTCCGGGAAGGCGAAGAAGTCCAGGTCGTCCAGGTCGGCCTTGTTGGTGAACTGCTGGCCGACGAAGGTGCCCAGCAGATACATGCCGGCCTTCTTCGCCACCAGGGTCTGTGCCGCGTCCTGCCAGGTGCGGCCCACCGCGCCCTCCTGGTGGTAGGGGAGGATCTCCGTCCAGTGGTCGAAGACCTTGCGCACCTTGGCATCGGTCCAGGAGGCCTTGCCCGCCATCAGCTCGACGTGGAAGTCGTAGCCGTTGGTGCGGAAGTTGATCTGGTCGAAGGTGCCCATCGCGGGCCAGGCGTCCTTGTCGCCGAAGGCGATCGGGACCAGGCCGTCCTTCTGCATCTGCTTGCACAGGGCGACGAAGGCGTCCCAGGTGGTGGGGACCTTGTAGCCGTGCTGGGCGAAGACGCTCTTGCGGTAGAAGACCGCCCACGGGTACGTGTACAGCGGCACGAAGTAGTACTTGCCGTCCTCGCCCTTGCTGAGCTTCTTCATCGCCTCGGGGAAGTTCCCGCCGATCTTCTGCCACACGTCGTCGATCGGGGTGGCGAGCTTCTTCGACGCGAAGAACTGCATGCGGTAGCCGGCGAACCAGGTGAACACGTCGTCGGGCGTGCCCTGGAGGTAGGAGTTGATCTGCTCCTGGAACGTGTTGTGGTCCTTGGTGTTCACGTCGACCTTGATGCCGGACTGCTTCGTGAAGGCGGCGTAGATCTCGGCGAACGCCTTCTTCGGCACCGCGTCCGAGGAGTTCGAGCCGAGGCTGACCGTCTTCGGGTCGGCAGCCGTGCCGCTGCCGCCGCAGGCGCTCAGCAGGGGTATGCCGGCGCCGAGCAGGGCCGCGCCGCCTACGCCGCGCAAGAGAGTGCGGCGGCTGGGAGCGGGGAGGGAGAGTCCGGAGGGAGAGAGGTCGTGCATGAACGGCTCCTGGGGGCAGGGTTCGGCCACGAGGGTGCGACATGAAATCCGGTCTTAATCGACCAGAAATCAACTTGACCGAACACGGTGGCGCAATAACAGCCGTATGTCTGGTCATGCGTCAAGGGGCGTCGGCTTGGTTTGTAGAAACGTGACCGACCTGTGAGCGTGAACGTTCCCGGGAGGGGACCGGGGTGGGAGCGGTTGTATGCAGTGACCAGCCGGTCCGGCCGACGGCGCCGCACCGGCCCGATCCGTACGTCACCGCCGGTCGACTCCGCGAGCCGCCGCACGATATCCGGACCGAGCCCGGTCGAGCCGTCGCTCCCGGAGCCGCGGCCCGCGCCATCACGGCCTCCGGGTCGGGTATGCCGGGGCCCGCGTCGGACACGAGGACGATCACCGCGTCCTCGCCGTTGCGCATCGAGCGCGGCGGCCAGGTCGGCCCGGCCACGGGTATGCGCACCGACGGGTATGCACACCGGCCGGCCCCGGCCGCGCGCGCCTTGCGATCCCCGTCCTCCGCGAGCGCCGACCAGAACGCCAGCCGCTCCCGGACCGCCTCGGCCGCGTCGCGGACCGCCGCGTGTGGAGATCGGGACCTGCCGAGTGCCGTACGGCTCACCTGAACACCGACGCGGGCGGCGCGGGCGACGCCACCGCCGCGATGTCCGTCACGGGTACGGCCCCGCCGGTGAAGTCCGTGAGCGTCCTGCCGTGCTCGACCCGGCCGGGATGCGGGTCGGAGGCCGCGCGGCGGGTCAGTTCGGCGACGGGCAGCGGCTGGTCGGAGGCGACCAGGACGGCGTTCCCGAAGCGTTTTCCGCGCAGCACCGTCGGGTCGGCGACCAGCGCGAGCTGCTCGAAACGGGCGGCGGCGGTGGCGATCTGGCCGCGCAGGTGGGCGAGCGGCGGCCCGTCGGCGAGATTGGCGGCGTAGACCCCGTCGGGCTTCAGCGCCCTGCGTACGTCGTCGAGGAACTCGGTCGAGGTCAGATGGGCCGGCGTCCGGGCCCCGCTGAACACATCGGTGATGACCAGGTCGGCCCAGCCGTCCGGCACCTTGGCGAGGCCCTCGCGGGCGTCGACGGACCGCACCCTGATGCGCGCGTTCGCGTCCAACGGCAGCTCGCGGCGGACCAGTTTGACCAGGCCGGCGTCCCGTTCGACGACCTGCTGCGTGGAGCGGGGCCGGGTCGCGGCGACGTACCGGGCGAGGGTGAACGCGCCACCGCCGAGGTGCACGGCGTGCACGGGCCTGCCCGGCGCGGCGACGAGGTCGATGACATGCCCGAGCCGGCGCTGGTACTCGAAGGACAGATACGCCGGGTCGTCCAGGTCGACGTGCGACTGCGGGGCCCCGTCGATCACCAGGGTCCAGGCCCGGGCCCGGTCGCGGTCGGGGATCAGCTCGGCGAGCCCGCCGTCGACGCTCTGGACGACGGCTTCCGCACCGGCCTGCCTGCGCCGACCGCTCCTGGACTTTCCCATGGGGTCATTATCGGGGGCGGGCTGTTCAGCGGGTCGTACGCTCCGGCCGGGCATCGGCGCCCCGCCGGGCGTGAAGGGACGGCCAGGCATCCGCGCCCCGCCGGCCGTAAGGGGCCGGCCGGGCATCCGCGCCCCGGGACGTGAAGGGCCGGCGTGAGGCCCCGCGAGGCGTCCGCGCCCCGCCAGGCGTTAGTGCCCCGCCAGGCGTAAAGGCCACCCCGCCAGACGGGGGCGCCTCAGCGGCAGCTGTCCGCCGCCTTGATCGTCCGGGCCGCCTCCCCTAGGGCCTTGCGCAGCACCGCGGGGTCCGTCGCGAGGTCCGCCTCCCCGGGCGGCAGCAGCCAGTCCGAGCCCTCCACCGGAGGTTCGGGGGCCAGGGTCGGTCCGCGTCCGTCGGTCTCCGTGCAGGTGCTCCCCGGCACGTCCCACGCCGCGGCCGTCCCCGGCGGCACCAGGAAGCCCAGCGTGCCACCGCCGTCGTCATGCAGTACGGGTCCGACCGCCTCCCCGGTCCCGCGCCGCAGGATGTCGACCGCCTCCAGCCCCTGCCGCGCCGGCACCGTCACGACATCGCAGCCGGCCGGCGGCGCACTCGGCGGTGTACGAGGATCGTTGATCTGGCTGGTCTCCATCCCGGCCTCCACCACAGAACCCCTGCTTGGACGAGCGGTCGGGAGTCGGGGGCCTCCCGGTCCACAGGGTTCAACGCGGCAGACCGTCAACGGCTACGGCGGAAGTCAGCCGCAAAGGATGGCACTTCATGGCAGATCACGGATGAGATATCCGGTTTGTAGCCAAACTCAGCGTGAGGACTCCGGCACAGCAGGTACGTTCTTGCCCGCCGGACACGGGGCAGACCATACGGGACAACCCGTATAACTCACCCCGAACCCGGCATGGTTCGACGGTTCGCACGAGAGGACCCGGCCATGGCGTCGTCAACGGTGACCTCGGCTCAACCCAACCGGCCACCGCGGCCCAACCTCGCCTTCCGGCACCTGCGCGGACAGCGCTCGCCGGCCGAGTTCGCCGCGGCGATCCGGCGGGCCGCCCTGGAGATCGGCGAGCAGGTCAGTTGTGACGCGCGGTACATCGGCCGGGTCGAAACGGGCGAGATCCGCTGCCCCAACTACGCGTACGAACGGGTGTTCCTGCACATGTTCCCTGGCCGCACGCTCACCGATCTGGGGTTCGCGCCCCGCTCGTCGGTACGCGGACGCCGGGCGCGCGACACCGAGGACGCGCCCCTGACGCGCACCGCGAACCCGGCAAACGCCACGAGTGAGACCAGCGGGGCGTGCGAGCCGTATGAAACGCAGAACCCGTACGACCCGTACCACCCGCACGACACCTACGAGGAGAGCGACGTGCTGCGTCGCGCATTCATGACCGGCGGGGGCGCCACCGTGGCCGCCGCCTCGCTGGGGCCCGTCGGCCTCGCCCTCGACGCCGCGGCGGCACAGCGCCCCGTGCGCCGCGCCGGGGCGAGTGACGCGGATGCCCTGGAAGAAGCCGTCCGCCGCATCCGGCTGCTCGACGACCGGCACGGGGCCGACGGCCTCTACCGCCGTGCGGCGGCCCCGCTGCGTGCCGCCTACGCCCTGCTGGACGCCGGGACGACCCGGCAGACGACGGCGGACCGGCTCTACTCGGGCGCCGGTGAACTGGCCATCTCCGTGGGCTGGCTGGCCCACGACTCGGGACGCTTCGACGACGCCCGCTCCCACTACGCGGAGGCGCTGGCGACAGCCCGGATGACCGGCGATCCGGGTCTGGAGGCGCACGCCTTCTGCAACACGGCCTTCCTCGCGCGCGACGCGGGCCGGCCGCGCGAGGCGGTCCGGGCCGCCCAGGCCGCACAGCGCGTCGCCCGGCCCGTGGGCTCGGCCCGGCTGATGTCACTGCTCGCGCTGCGCGAGGCGGGCGGCTGGGCGGGCCTCGCCGACCGCGTCGGCTGCGAGCAGGCACTGGCCCGGGCGCATGCCCTGTTCGAACGGGGCCCCTCGGACGACGACCCCGAGTGGATGAGCTTCTACGGCGAGGCCGAACTGGAGGGCCTGGAGGCGCAGTGCTGGTCCACGCTCGGCGACTGGCCCCGGGCGGCACGGCACGCGCGGCGGGCGGCAAAGCTCCAGAATCCGCACTTCACGCGGAACATCGCGCTGTACACGGCGGAGCTGGCGGACGACCTCGCGCGGGGCGGGCGGCCGGACGAGGCCGCCGTGGCGGGGATGCGGGTGCTGGACCTGCTGGAGGAGGTCCAGTCGTCCCGGATCCAGACGATGCTGGCGGCTACGGCGCGGGTGCTCTCGCCGCACCGGCGGGCTTCGGGGGTGTCGGCGTTCCTGGAGAGGCACGCGTCGTTGCCGCGGATGGTGTGAACCGGCTCAGTGTGCGCCCACCCGGCCGGCGCCTCATCGCCCTCGACTAAACAAGGTGCCCCAAGTCGTTCCAGCTCTCGATCGCCGGCTCCCCGTAAGCCCACCCCAGCACCGACAGCGACGTCGGATTCAGCCGTATCCGCGCCGCGAAGTCGACCGGCAGGCCCAGCCACCGCGCCCCGATGGATCGCAGGATGTGCCCATGGGCGAACACCAGGACGTCCCGGTCCTCGGCACGCGCCCAGGAGACCACCTCGTCCGCCCGGGCCGTCATCTCCGCGAGGGTCTCGCCCTCGGGGACCCCGTCGCGCCAGATGAGCCAGCCGGGCCGGACGGCCTGGATGTCCGCCGGGGTCATGCCCTCGTACGCCCCGTAGTCCCACTCCAGCAGCGCGTCCCACGCACGCGCGCGCTCGCCGAAGCCGGCCAGTTCGCACGTCTCACGCGCGCGTGCCAGCGGGCTGGTGCGCACCTCGGCCCCGGGCAGGCCGTCGTACGGCGCCCGGTGCAGGCGCTCGCCGAGCAGCTTGGCCCCGCGTCGGCCTTCCTCCAGGAGCGGCACGTCCGTCCTGCCGGTGTGCTTGCCGGACAGGGACCACTCGGTCTGTCCGTGGCGGGCCAGCAGGATGCGCGGAGCCATGGGGGACCTTTCCGGAAGAAAAACGCGAGCGGAACTCCTCCATCATCGCGCACGCTGGTCGCGGGCAACCCGGGGGGCGATCTCTGCGTCTTTGAGGTCCGGAGGGCGCCCCCAGGGCGCGCACGTACGCCGTAAAGTGGCACGACCGAACGGCCGGGCGCCGCGTGACGACGAAGGGGGAGGGCGATCGGATGCCGCACACCGAGACACCGGGCACCGAGGCGGCCCCTGCGCTCCGGCTGCGCTGGTGGACGGAGCTGCCGCTGCTACTGCTGGTGTACGCGTGCTACTCGGCGGGCCGGCTCCTGGCCCGGGGCGACGTGTCCGGTGCGGTCGACAACGGTCTGGCGCTGCTGCGCGCCGAGAAGGCGCTGCGTCTCGACTTCGAGCACCCGCTGAACCGTCTCTTCACCCGCGAGGCCTGGATAGGCATACCGGCGGACTTCTGGTACGCATCCCTGCACTACCTGGTCACGCCGGCGATCCTCGTATGGCTCTTCCGCTCCCGGACGGTGCGGTACCGCGCCGCGCGCACGTGGCTGATGACGTCCACCCTCATAGGCCTGATCGGCTTCACACTGATGCCGACCTGCCCTCCCCGGCTCCTCGAAGCGAGCCACGGCTTCGTGGACACGATGGCCCAGTACAGCTCCTACGGCTGGTGGGGTGGCGCGGCGAGCGCACCGCGCGGCATGGGCGGAATGACCAACCAGTACGCGGCCATGCCGAGTCTGCACGTGGGCTGGGCCCTGTGGTGCGGAGTGATGCTGTGGCGCTACGGCGGTACGCGCACGGCGAAGATCGCGGGAGTCGCCTACCCGCTGATCACGACGATCGTGGTCATGGGCACCGCCAACCACTACTTCCTCGACGCGCTCGCGGGCGCGGCCGTGATGGGCGTCGGGCTGCTGCTGGCGCCGGCCGTGATGCGCACGGCGGACCGGGCCAGGGCACGGTTCGCGCCGGCTGTCGCGCCGGTCCCGGTGACATCTTCCGCCGCGGGTTCCTCGATTGTCAGTGCCGGATGCCAGACTTCCGCGGGTGAGCGAATTCCACGGCAGCGCGAGTCGCGGTTCAAAGCGGGAGCCGAGCCGAGTGCCTCCCCCAGGACGCGGGGGACGGCGCTCCGGCACCGGCTCGCTGAGCTGCGCGGTCCCGACGTACCGGCGAAGGCCCTGGACGCGCGCGCGTTGGCGGCACTGGCCGCCAACCCCGGGTGTGCGCGGCGCGCCATCCTCGACGGCGCCGGGGTGAACAAGGCGGCGCTGGCGAGCGCGCTGGGCTCGCCGTCCGCCTTCGGGCAGTCCCAGTTCGCGCTCACACGGGGCAACGCGTTCGAGGCGCGGGTCAAGGCCGACAGCGGCGCGGAGCTGCTGCGGCTGGTGCACGAGAAGCTGGACCCATCCGCCGAGCCGCCCGCCGAGGCGCGCGTGCCCGACCTGACCGCGCCCGGTCCCCAGGGGCGTACGGCCCGTACGGCGCTGGAGCTGCGGGAGGCCACCGCGCACCCGGGCGCGTGGACACTGCTCGACCACCCGATGCTCGCGCTCGATGTCGCGGGCTCCCCCGCGTTCCTCGAACCGGATGCGGTCGTGGTGCATCCGGACGGCAGCTGGACCGTGGTCGAGATCAAGTCGTTCCCGCTGCTGGACGGTTCGGCGGACCCGGCGAAGGTCGGGGCGGCGGCCCGCCAGGCGGCGGTGTACGTGCTGGCGCTGGAGGAGGTCGCCGCGCGGCTCGGCGCCGAGCCGGAGGGGTGCGCCGGTGTCGAGGGGGCGAGCGCGCACAGGCCCGAAGGGTCGAGCACGGCTGAGGTCAGGGCTCCGTCCCCGCGCGTGCGGCACCGGATCCTGCTCGTCTGCCCCAGGGACTTCTCCAACCTGCCGGCCGCGTCCGCCGTCGACATCCGCAAGCAGCGTGCGGTGACGGCCCGCCAGCTGACCCGGCTGACCCGCATCGAGGACATCGCCGAGACGCTCCCCGAGGGCACGTGCTTCTCCCCCGAGCTGCCCGCCGAGGAGCTGACGGCCGCCGTGGAGTCGGTCCCGGCGACGTACGCGCCGGAGTGCCTGTCCGCGTGCGAGCTGGCCTTCCACTGCCGGGCCCGGTCCCGCGAGTCGGGCGCGGTGACCTCGCTCGGGCGGCCGGTGCGGGCGGAGCTCGGCGGTCTGACAACGGTCGAGGACGTCCTTGCGGCGGCCCGCGGCGAGGCGGGCGACCCCGACGATCCGGCGGTGGCGGCCCTCAGGCGGGCGGCGGCCCTGCGCGCCGAGGCGCTGGAGGCGGCGTGTCGCTGATCTCCACCCTGGCCCGGCTCGAGGCGGTCAGCACGGGCCGCGCCCAGCCCGCCGCGACCGTCCGGCACCGGCACCTGTCCGACCGTCCGCTGGTGTTCGTGCCGCTCACCACCGCCGGTGAGGCCGGCGCCCCGCTCGGCGCGCTGGTCGGCACGGACCGGGACGCGCCGCGTCTGCTGGTCGTCCCGCAGCCCCGCGACCGCGACCTCAGGTTCGCGTTCCTGGCCGAACTGGCCGACGTGGTGCTGCCGTACGTCGACGCGTACGCCGAGGTCGTGGAGGCCGCCGAGCGCACCGAGACCGACCCGGAGACCGGCAAGCGGGTCAAGGTCGAGGTCGACCTGTGCGCGGACGCGCCGCAACTGATCGTGCCGAGCCGCGGGGGCATCGACCTCGTGCGGCTGCTCGGGCGCTCCATGCGCTTCCGGCGTACGGCCGAGCAGGATCCGGAAGCCCCGTATCCGGCGCCGCCGAGGGTGCCGTTGCTCGGGCGGTGGCTGACGCACTTCGGGGAGCGCGCCCGGGTGCCCGGCTCCTCACTGCTGCTGGCCATGACGGACGTACTGGGCCAGGCACTGGGCGACCGGGCAGTCCACGCTGGAGGACCAGCACCTGGGGGCGCTGCTCGCCTGGATCGACCCGCCGGAGGGCCTGACCGGCGCCGAGGCGGCGCTGCGGGCCGAGCTGGAGCGGGACGCGAAGGGCCAGCTGACGTGTCCCCCGGCCGGTCCCGCCACCGACCCGGCGTTCGACAACAAACTGCTCGCCCCGGCCATCGAGCGCTACGACCGTGCCCGCACGGCCCTGGGCGCCGCCGAGGACGGCCTGGAGGCCGACGACAGGCTCGGTGCGCTGACCGCCGCCGAGCGGGAGATCCGGGACCTGGTGCTCAGCCGCACCCTGCCCACCTGGGAGAAGGTCTGGCAGGGCCTCGACCTGCTGCGGGAGCTGCCCGGGGGAGCGCATGCCGAGGAGCGCTGGACCCGCGACCGCTGGTCCTTCACCGGCCACCGCGACCGGGTCCTGGCCGGCGAGCCGCCGCAGCCGCGCCGCGACGACGCGGTCACCGCGGCGAACAAGCTCGCCACGCGCGAGCGCGAACAGGCACGGCTGGAGGCGCAGGAGGCCCTCGACGACCCGCTGGTCATGGCGGGACGGCGACTGTCCGGGGAGGCGTTCGCGGGTGAGGTCACGGACGTCGTGATGGCGTACGGCGAGGGCAAGCGGCCCAGCCCGCGCCCCCTGGTCACCGTGCGCACGGACGACCGGCCGCATCTCGGGGAGCGGACGAAGGTGTACCGGTCGCTGGGCGGGAAGCCGCAGTCGGCGGAGTTCGTCGGGGCCGAGGAGGACGGCGCGTACGTCGTGCTGCGGGTCCTCGACAAGATGGGCCGGGGCAAGGAGCCCGAGCCGGGGTCGGTGCCGGAGAAGGGCGACCGGGTCTGCTTCACGCTCTTCGAGCACGAGCAGCGGGGCGGCGCGAAGCTGCCCGACCCGGAGGAGACTCCCTGGACGCACGGCGGGCCGCCCGGTGAGGCGACCCTGGAGGCCGCCGACCCGGTGACCGCGGAGGACGTGCTGTGACGACGGTCTTCGATCCCTCCGCCGCCGCGACCCGGGCCACCGACGCGATCCTGCACGACACGCTGCACGGCACCGCGCGCGGTGTCGTCGTCGACTCCCCGCCCGGCGCGGGCAAGTCCACGCTCGTCGTCCGCGCGGCCCTGGAGCTGGCCGAGGCCGGCCGTCCGCTGATGGTGGTGGCGCAGACCAACGCCCAGGTCGACGACCTGGTCCTGCGGCTCGCCGAGAAGAATCCCGAGCTGCCGGTGGGCCGGCTGCACAGCAGCGACGCCGACCCGTACGACAAGGCGCTCGACGGCCTGGAGAACGTCCGCAAGTCGGCGAAGGCGGCCGATCTCGCCGGGCTGGCCGTGGTGCTCTCGACGGCGGCGAAGTGGGCACATGTGAAGGCCGAGGAGCCGTGGCGGCACGCGATCGTCGACGAGGCGTACCAGATGCGCTCGGACGCGCTGCTCGCGGTGGCCGGGCTGTTCGAGCGGGCGCTGTTCGTGGGCGACCCGGGGCAGCTGGACCCGTTCGCGATCGTGGGCAGCGAGCAGTGGGCGGGCCTCGCGTACGATCCGTCGGCCTCGGCGGTGACGACCCTGCTCGCACACAACCCGGACCTGCCCCAGCACCGTCTGCCGGTCTCCTGGCGGCTCCCGGCCTCCGCGGCGCCCCTGGTCTCGGACGCCTTCTACCCGTACACGCCGTTCCGCAGCGGCACCGGCCACGGCGACCGCGCCCTGTCCTTCGCCGTGCCGTCGGACGGCTCGGGCCCCGACCGGGTGATCGACGAGGCGGCCGAGTCGGGCTGGGGCCTGCTGGAGCTGCCCGCGCGGCACACGCCGCGCACGGACCCGGAGGCGGTGCGGGCGGTGGCCGCGGTCGTACGGCGGCTGCTGGACCGGGGCGGCGCGGCGACGTCGGAACGCTCAGCCGACCCCTCTCCCCTGACCGCCGACCGGATCGCCGTCGGCACGGCGCACCGCGACCAGGCGGCGGCGGTCCGAGCGGCCCTCGCCGACCTCGGCGTCACCGACGTGGTCGTGGACACGGCGAACCGGCTCCAGGGCCGCGAGTACGACGTCACGGTGGTCCTGCACCCCCTCTCCGGCCGCCCCGACGCCACGGCCTTCCACCTGGAGACGGGCCGCCTGTGCGTCCTGGCGTCCCGCCACCGGCACGCGTGCGTCGTGGTGTGCCGGGCGGGGGTCGGCGACCTGCTGGACGACTATCCGTCGACGGAGCCGGTGCAGCTGGGGACGGTGGTGAAGTTTCCTGACGGTTGGGAGGCGAATCACGCGGTGTTGGCACACCTGGCGGAACACCGGGTGGTGTGGCTGCCATGACCCCCACCAGCGGACACACGCGGTGTCGGCGCATCTGGCCGAACATCACGTGTCCTGGCAGCCGTGACGAACGCCGGGTGGTGTCGCATCCGTACCCACTACCGCGATGCCCACTTGCGCGCCCGCGAGACAATGGACGGTGGCCCACTCCACCCAGGGGGTCAGCGCGACGTACGAGGAGGAGTAGACATGGCGGAGCCCACGCCGCGTCGGAACGAACCGCGGCTACGCCCCGCGCCCCTGCTCTTCGAGCCCGCGGAGGCGGCCTCCGATCCTGAGCACTTCTTCGACCTCGAGTCGATCGACGATCCCCGCGCGCTGCTGTCCCGGGCGACGGAGCTGACGCTGGCGTTCCGGGCCGCGGCGGACCGGGCGGTGGAGTTCCAGGCGATCGCGGCGGCGCAGCTGGCCGATCCGCGGCGGTTCGACCGGCTGACGACGGCGGACATCGCCGAGCGGGCCGAGTGGACCGAGGACTACGCCAAGAAGATGGTCGAGTTCGGGCGGGACCTGATGCGGGGCGGCGGCGAGGGCCGGGGGCCTGTCGACCCGGTGTGAGCCCCGGGGTTCCGCGGCCCTGCTGATCTCCGTGGCATATGCCAGGCGGGCAAGATACTCCCTCCCACCCCCTCCTGTCCCGATTTCCCGCAACCCTCGGGAACCGCGCGTTCACGGCCGGTAGACATGGATGCCATGAGCAGCAGCGCATGGAACGCCTCCTATGTCACCCCGGACGGGGCCGCCTGGCTCGCCTCGGCAGGAACGTATCCGCGGAGCACGCTCGCCCTCTGGGAGGAGCGGCCGGACGCACCGGTCGTGCTGCCATGCGGATCGGTCTTCGACGTCGTCAGCGCACCCGCGATGTTCGGGCGGCGGATGCTCGACCGGCTGTGGGACGACGGGCCCGGCTCGGGGCCGGTCGCGGAGCTCCGCGGCCGGATGCTGCTGTTCGCCGCGCCGGGCACGGCCCAGCGGCTGCCGGCGCTGCTGGAGTGGGAGGAGTGGGGCGCGGGCGGTCGTACGAGGTTTGTTCCCCCACTGCTGTGCCACGGCACGGGTGACGCCGTCACCGTCCCGGCCGCGACCGTATCCCCATCCCCCACGGGGCCGGCTTCCCCCTCCGGGGCGCCCGCCTACGCCGGGCCGGCTTCCACCGCTGCGTCTTCCGTCCCCGGCCCACTCGCCCCTCCCGGCACACCCACCGCTCCGGGCCGGGCCGCTTCCCACGCCGGGACCGCTTCCCGCGCCGGCGCGGCCTCCGGCGCCAGCGCGGCCTCCGGGGCCGGGTCGGCCTCCGCCGATCAGTCCGGCTCCCCCTCCGGGACCGGTACCCACGGCGGGACGGCTTCCCACGACGGGACCGCCTCCCGCGCCGGGGCGGCCTCCGCCGATCAGTCCGGCTCCCCCGCCGGGACCGGTTCCCACGACGGGGCGGTCTCCGGCGCGGGGGGCGTTTTCCCGGCCCGCTAGCATCTCCCGGCACACCCACCGCTCCAGGCCCGGCCGTTTCCCCCTTCGGGTGGGCCCCCGACGCCGAGGGCGCTTTCGACGGGGTGTTCGCCGAGTTCGGGGCTGCCGGGCGAGGTGGGGCTCGGTGGCTGGTTGCGCCGGACTGTCGGCAGCCCTGGTTGCCTGGGCCGGAGGTGTTGCTGTGGGCGGCTGTGCGGGCGGCTCGGGGAGCTGTGCGGATATCGATTTTTCCTCCCTCCGAGCAGGGTGCTAACGTCTACGACGTCAGTAGGCGCCGCTAGCTCAGTTGGTTAGAGCAGCTGACTCTTAATCAGCGGGTCCGGGGTTCGAGTCCCTGGCGGCGCACAGACAGTGAGAGGCCCTCCGCACCAGCGGGGGGCCTTTTCGCATGCCCACGACGGTACGGGCGTACGAAACCGTCACACCCAAGCCATGACGGCGAGGATTCACCCCGGACGGACGGTGCCGGAGAATCGAACGCACCAGGGACCCCGGACCACACCGCGGAGGAATCGCATTGAGTCCCCGCGTGATCACGCTGCCGGAGGCGCGGCGGCCCGGTCCGAAGCACCCTTCGAGGTCCGCTAGACTGATCCGGTCAGCAGGCGCCGCTAGCTCAGTTGGTTAGAGCAGCTGACTCTTAATCAGCGGGTCCGGGGTTCGAGTCCCTGGCGGCGCACAGACAGTGAGAGGCCCTCCGCACCAGCGGGGGGCCTTTTCGCATGCCTTCCAGACCTCCGGATCTTCCAGACCCTCCGATCGTCCAGACCTTCAGCGCCCGACCGTGATCTTCACCGTCCAGGCCCCCGAAGCCGTACGCCCCTCCACCTCCACCCGGACGCCCTCCCCCGGCACCGTGAAGCTCTCCCCGGCCGCGATCGGCGCATCCGCGAGGGGCGGGTAGACCGAGTCCTCCCAGCAGGCCTCGGTACCCGGATGGGCGTCGATCACCTCGATCGGCCCGCCCCCGGACTGCGCCTCGCCCCGCACCCGGTACACGAGCACCCCCTGGCGGCACGCGGCCACGTCGTTGCCCGCCGGCCCGCGCGCCTCGAAGGCGAGCACGCTGTCGCGGCCCGTACGCACCGCCGCGAGCTTGGTCCCCCTCCCGAGACCGAAGGCCGGCGCCCCGGCCGCTCCCGCCACCGGCACCCCGGGCCCGGCCGCCAGCGGCTCCAGGGTCAGCCGGGTGGGCCCGGCGTCCTGCACGCACCGCACCTGCCGCCGTTCCAGCCAGCCCAGCTTCCACTTGTGCCAGCCGAACAGGTCGGGCGCCAGTCCGAACTGGCTGCCCATCAGGTCCCAGTCGCCGACGTGCGTGTCCCAGTCGCCCTTGCCGTCCACGGGCCGGTGGTAGAGGTCGGGCAGGTCGAACACGTGCCCGGTCTCGTGGGCGAGGACGAGCCGGTCCGGCGGATGCTGCTCGAACACCGTGACGACCCGGCGCAGGTCGGTGCCGTCGGCCCGCATCGGACTCGTCAGGTTCACCACCTTGGTCGCGTCGGAGTCCACACCGGGCGCGTCCGGGTCGGCGACGAAGTACACGACGTCGTAGCGGGAGAAGTCGACCTGCGGGTCGGCCACGGAGAGCGCGTCCCGCAGGTACGCGGCCCGGTGCGCGGCGCTCCAGTCGCGCTGTATGGCGTACGCCGTGGACGGCTGCGGCATCTGGATCCAGTGCCTCAGCGGGTGCGGGCGCAGGGTGAAACGGCCGTAGGAAGCGCGTTCGAAAAAGCGGGTGGTGTCCGGGAAGTAGTCGGCGATCAGTTCCTGCGGCGTGGTCAGCGGGTGGGCGTCCGGGAAGGACAGGAAGGCCATGACCGCGTCCAGGGCCCGGGCCGGACGCGGATAGGCGGCGTTCCAGGTGTCCAGGCCCTCCGAGTGGTGGGCGTCGGTGCGGGTCAGGGCGCAGGGCGCGACCGAGTCGGGCTCGGCGGAGGACGGGCCGGTGCCGAGGGAGGTCGCGGCGAGCGCCGACATGATGGTGAACACGGCCGCGGTGCTGCGCAGTCGGGCGCGCGGAAACTGACGCGGCACGGGTACCTCCGGGTACGGTTCGCGGGACACCGCACCCAGCCTGTGATGATTTGTCGTACTGCGTCCTGTTTGTCTGCACCAGTTGGGTGAATGGGTCGAAGAATCACGGAAGCCGACACTTCGGAAACACTCACAGAACGTCACAACTGGTCGGGGGCCTGAAGATGCCGTCCAGGCGTGAGCAGAAACGATCTGGCAGAAGGGCGCGCTGGCCGGGAACACTTATGACCGGCTGGAAGGGCCCGGAGCCAGCATCTATGATCGGCACACTTTCCTGACCTTTCCTGCACGGACAGAGATCGAATACATGCGGGAGCGAGCGGTGAGCGGAACCTCCGAAGGGCCGGCGCCCGCGGCAGACCTCGACCGGCCGGCCGTCACAGAGAGTGAGATCGACACGCCTTCCCGTACCGAGCCCCCGGCGCATCCGCCCTACCGCTCCGTCTTCACGGCCGCCCCGCTCGCCATGGCCGTCGTCGACCGCGAGGGGACGGTCGTCAGCGCCAACGACTCGCTCGCCGCGCTGCTCGGCACCGCCCCGGACGAGCTGGCCGGGGCCGTCGCCGCCGACCTGGTCGACCTCACCTCCGACGCCCGCACCTGGCACGCGTACCGCGAGGTGCTGCGCGGCCGGCAGTCCCGGCTGCGCTGCACGCGGCGCCTCAAACGCCCCGACGGGCACTCGCTGTGGGTGCAGGTGACGGTCACCCCGCTGCCCGGCGAGGACCGGGCCGTCCTGCTGTCCGTCGCCGACATCAGCTCCCGCCGCGAACTCCAGGCCCGGCTACGGCACTTGCAGATGCACGATCCTGTCACCCGGCTGCCCAACCGCACGCTGTTCTTCGAACGCCTGTCGGCCGCGCTGGAGGCGGAGTCGTACGAGCAGAGCGGCACGGGCCGGATCGGGCTGTGCTATCTGGACCTGGACGGCTTCAAGGCCATCAACGACACCCTGGGCCACCGCGTGGGCGACCGGCTGCTGGCGGCCGTCGCCGAGCGCCTGACGCACTGCGCGGACGAGGCCGGCCACTCCAGGCCCAGCATCCCGCTGGTGGCCCGGCTCGGCGGTGACGAGTTCGCGCTGCTCGTCGAGGACTCCACGGGCACCGAACAACTGGCCGAACTCGCCGAGTCGGTACTGGAGGCGGTCCAGCACCCGTTCGACATCGCCGGGCAACGGCTGTCGGTCTCGGCGTCGATCGGCGTGGTGGAGCGGCACGCGGCCGGGACGACCCCGACCGCCCTGATGCAGGCGGCGGACACCACGCTGTACTGGGCGAAGGCCGACGGCAAGTCCCGCTGGACCCTGTTCGACCCGGAGCGCAACGCCCACCGCATGACCCGCCAGGCCCTCGCCTCCGCGCTGCGGCCGGCCATCGACCGGGGCGAGTTCCAGCTGGAGTACCAGCCGCTGGTCGGCATGGAGGACGACCGGCTGCACGGGGTCGAGGCGCTCATCCGCTGGAACCATCCGCAGTTCGGCGTACTGACGCCCAATCGGTTCATCGGACTGGCCGAGGAGGACGGTTCGATCGTTCCGCTGGGCCGCTGGGTGCTGCGGACAGCTTGCCGACAGGCCCGTCGCTGGCAGCTGGACCACCCCGACGAGCCGCCGATCTTCGTGAGCGTCAATGTGGCGGTGCGTCAGGTCTGGGACTCCGACCTGGTGGCGGATGTGGCTCAGACCCTGGCCGAGACGGGCCTCGCGCCGCACCTGCTCCAGCTGGAGCTCACCGAGTCGGCGGTGATGGGCTCGGCCGGCCTGCCGCTCCAGGCCCTGAAGGCCCTCAGCGACATGGGCGTACGCATCGCCATCGACGACTTCGGCACGGGCTACTCGAACCTGGCCTACCTCAGCCGCCTGCCGGTGTCCGTACTGAAGCTGGACGGCACCTTCGTCCGCGGCTTCCAGTACGACGACCGGGACACAACCACCCGTCCGAACCCGGCCGACGAGGTCGTGGTCGAGGCGATGATCCAGCTCGCCCACCGGCTCGGGCTGACCGTCACGGCCGAATGCGTGGAGACCTCGGCCCAGGCGACCCGGCTGCGGCGCATCGGCTGCGACACCGGACAGGGCTGGCTGTACTCCCGTCCGGTGCCGCCGGATCGTATCTCCGAGCTGCTGGGCACGCCCGGCGTTCAGGCGGGCGTCGGCAACCCGTAGGCGTCGGCGATGAGTTCGTAGGAGCGCACGCGTACGTCGCCGCCGTGCGCGTTGGCCGTGATCATCAGCTCGTCGGCGCCGGTGCGCTTGGCGAGGTCGTCCAGGCCGGAGCGGACCTCGTCGGGGGTGCCGTGAATGACGTTGGCGTTCCAGGAGTCGACGAACTCGCGCTCCATCGGGCTGAACTCGTAGGCCTCCGCCTCCTCGGGGCTGGGCACGAGGCCGGGGCGTCCGGTACGCAGCCGGACCATGCCGAGGGCCGCGGCCAGCACCTGCCGGCGGGCCTCCCGCTCCTCGTCGGCGGCGAGGGCGGAGACGCCGATAAGGGCGTACGGCTCGTCCAGGACCGCCGACGGCTGGAAGGACTCCCGGTACAGGTCCAGGGCCGGAACGGTGTTCTGCGCAGAGAAGTGGTGCGCGAAGGCGAAGGGCAGTCCGAGGGCGCCGGCCAGGCGGGCACTGAAGCCGGAGGAGCCGAGCAGCCAGACGGGCGGGCGGTGCGGGGACTGGACGCCGCCGGGGGACGCGGCCTGGACCGGCCCCGGTACGGCGTGGATACGGCGGTAGGGATGCCCGTCGGGGAAGTCGTCGTCGAGGAACCGGGTCAGCTCGGCGAGCTGCTGCGGGAAGTCGTCGGCGCCCTCGCCCCGCCGGTCGGTGCGGCGCAGGGCGGCGGCCGTGGCACCGTCCGTTCCCGGCGCGCGGCCGAGCCCGAGGTCGATGCGGCCCGGGGCCATGGCCTCCAGCGTCCCGAACTGCTCGGCGATGACGAGCGGGGCGTGGTTGGGCAGCATCACGCCGCCCGAGCCGAGGCGGATGCGGTCGGTGTGGGCGGCGAGGTGGGCCAGGATCACGGCCGGGGACGACGAGGCCACGCCCGGCATGGAGTGGTGCTCGGCGACCCAGTGGCGGTGGAAGCCGCGGGCCTCCGCGAGGCGGGCCAGGTCGACGCTGGTGCGCAGCGCGTCGGAGGCGGTGCGGCCGGCCCCTACGGTGACCAGGTCCAGTACGGAGAGGGGGACGGGGGCGCTGCCCTGCGCTGCGCCGCGTATCTCGTCTGCCGCCACGGGGATGCCTCCTGCTGTGGGCCGTTGCTGTCGTCCCGGCCTCAACAGGGGACTGTCTCCGGTTATTCCCCGGTTGGGGAGCGTCAGGCTGCCTGCGCCCAGTCGCTCTGCGTTCCGCCGTACGGGGGCCGCCGGGCCGCCTTCTCGCGGACACGGAGAACGGCCCACGCCAGGGCGGCTCCGCAGGCGAGCCACCAGGGCAGCGACCACACAGCACCCCACCAGCTCGCCTGCGGATCGAGGACGGCGTCCACGGCGGCGGTGATCATCGCTGCGGCCAGGCTCCAGCACAGCAGGCACCCGAACAGCCGGACAGCGCTTACCTGGAATCTGATCTGACCCGGTTCGGCCATCGGGGACCGTCCTTCACGGTACGACTGGCTGCGGACGTGGCCAGTGTGCACGGGGTGGACGACGGAAGAGGAACACGCTTTCGGTCAACTGAAGCGCCCGACGGGACAGCGGAGTTGAGGGTTCCTCACCTCTTGGCGGGCAGTTCACCCCGTACGCCCGGATCTGCCCCGCCGAAGAGGTGGGACCGATTCCGGGCGTCGCTTCAAAAGCCGTTCACAGGCCCGCTCACGCCTGGACGATCGGCTCCCTCGTGAACAGCGCACCCAGTTCCGGCGCGTTCACGCGGCGGTCCGCGAGGCGGAGGGCCTCCCAGACCGTGACCTGGTTGGCGGTGAGGACCGGCTTGCCGAGTTCCTTCTCCAGGGTCGGGATGTGGGCCGCCGTGTGCAGGGCCGTGTCGGGCAGGAGAAGGGCCTCGGCGTCGGGATGGTCGGAGTGCCGGGCCAGGGCGAGGAGTTCCGCCTCGCCCCAGGTGCCGACCTCGGCGGCCGTGATGATGCCGGAGCTCTTCACCGAGACGACCTCGACGCCGTCCGCCCGCAGGAACTCGGCGAACAGCTGGGCCACGTCGTCCGGGTACGTCGCGCCGATCGCGACCCGACGCGCCCCCAGCTCCTGTACCGCGTGCGCGAAGGCGAAGGACGTCGAGGAGGCCGGCATGCCGGCCGTCTGCGCCAGGGCGCGCACCTGCTCCTGCGCGCCGTCCCGGCCGTAGACGAAACTGCCGCTGGTGCAGGCCCACACCACGGCGTCCGCGCCGGCGTGCCGCAGCTCCTGCACGCCCGCCGCCAGCCAGGCGGAGCCCATCTCGAGCAGCGCGTCCACCCGGTGCGCGTCCTCACCGATGTCGGTGTGCACCAGGTCCACCCGGATGTCGCTGCCCAGCAACTGCTCGATGCGCGGATAGTCGTCCTCGGCCGAGTGGCCCGGGTAGAGAAATCCCAGTGCTGTCATGTCCAGCCTTCCTGCTGCTGCTTTTCTTCCGGCACGACGGGGCCGGGGTTCGCCCCCGGCGCTCCGAGACCGGCGCGCGCGTCCGGATTGATCAGCGCTTGATACGGTCCCACCGCACGGGTACCCAGTCGGCGCAGCGCCGCCCACATCGTCACTTGGTTGGCCGAGATCACCGGTATGCGCAGCTCGGCCTCCAGTTGGGGGATGACGTCGTAGGTGGGCAGGTTGGTGCAGCTGATGAACAGGGCGTCGGCGTCGTCGCGTACGGCCTGCCGCGCCATGTCCACCACCTCCCGGTAGGGGACCTTCCAGATGTGCCGGGTCAGGCCCATGAAGGCACAGCCGGAGATCGTGACGCCCGCCTGGGCGACGTACGCCTCCAGCGACTGCGTCACCGACACCGTGTACGGCGTGACCAGCGCCACCCGCCGTACGTCCAGCTCCACCAGGGCTTCCAGCAGGGCGCCCGAGGTGGTGATCGCCGGTACGGCGCCCGCCCGGCTCATCGCCTCGCACATCGCGCGCTCGCCCATGACGCCGCCGACGAAGCTGCCGGACGTACAGGCGTAGGCGATGACCTCGGGGGCGATCGCGTTGAGCGTGCGGACCGCCTCGCTCAGCGTCTGGTGTTCGCTGACCATGCGGGCCAGATCGAGGCTGACCTCGACCGGCACGAACGGTGTTCGTGTCATGTGCAGGGAGACCTCGTCCGGCACCCAGCGCCACAGCTCGCGGTCGAGTGCGAAGTCGAAGGGGGCGACGACGCCGACCCCGCGCTGCGGGCTGGGCCCGCCGAGAAATGAGACGTCCATGGCAGGGCACCGGCCTCACACTGGGCAACGAGTGTGCAACGGATCGTGGGAACGCCCGTGTTGACGACGGTAGGTTCGGGTGCGAGCGTGGTCAATCCGCCCGGGCCATTCCTTGGTCAACACCGTGTTAACTCGTCGTCACCGGCCGCCTTCCGGAGGCAGGCCGCCCCCGCCGCACGGCTGGAGAAACGGCTGCTCATGCCCATCCCCACCCTCCTCGTCCTGGACACCGAGCCCCTCCCCCGCCTCGGGCGCCTCACCGGCCACGCCCGTATCGAACACACCGACGCAGAGGGTCTCGCCGCGCGCCTCCCGCGTGCGGATGTCCTGCTGGTGTGGGACTTCACCTCGCGCGCCGTGCGGGACGCCTGGCCCGGCGAAGGCCCGCGGCCCCGCTGGGTGCATACGGCGAGCGCAGGTGTGGACCATCTGATGTGCCCGGAACTCGCCGCCTCCGACACGGTGGTGACGAACGCGCGCGGCATCTTCGACCAGCCGATCGCCGAGTACGTCGCCGCACTCGTGCTGGCCATGGCCAAGGACCTGCCGCGCACGCTGGAGCTCCAGCGGGAGCGGACCTGGCGGCACCGCGAGTCGCACAAGGTCGCCGGGAGCCGGGCCGTCGTCGTCGGCACCGGGCCGATCGGCCGGGCGATCGCCCGCACGCTGGGCGCGCTGGACATCACGACGGCGCTCGTCGGGCGCACTCCGCGCACCGGCGTGCACGGCCCGGAGGATCTGGACCGGCTGCTGGCGCGCGCCGACTGGGTGATCGCGGCGGCGCCGCTCACCGATCAGACGCAGGGCATGTTCGACGCCCGGCGCTTCGGCGTGATGCAACCGTCCGCCCGGTTCGTGAACGTCGGCCGCGGCCAGCTGGTCGTCGAGGACGCGCTCGCCGAGGCCCTGGCCAAGCACTGGATCGCGGGCGCCGCCCTGGACGTCTTCGAGTCCGAGCCCCTGACCCCCGACAGCCCGTTGTGGCAGGTCCCGGGCCTGATCGTGTCCCCGCACATGAGCGGCGACATCGTCGGCTGGCGAGACGAGCTCGGCGCCCAGTTCGTGGAGCTCTATGAGCTCTGGGCGGCCGGAAAGCCGCTGGAGAACGTGGTCGACAAGCAGCGCGGGTATGTACCCGGACACTGACGTTCCTTGGAGGGTGCATGACCGAGCTCACCGAGCTGACCGCCGTACGGCTCCTCGAGGGCTACCGCAAGGGCGAGTGGAGCCCTGTGGAGGCGACCCGAGCGGCACTGGAGCGGGCCGAGGCGATCCAGCCGGAGGTGAACGCCTTCGTCCGGCTGACCGCCGAGGACGCGCTGGCCCGGGCCCGGGAGTCGGAGGAGCGATGGCGGCGCGGTGAGCCGCGGGGGCTGCTGGACGGGGTGCCGGTCACCGTCAAGGACATCCTGCTGCTGCGCGGCGCGCCGACCCTGCGCGGGTCCAAGACCGTGGATCCGGCGGGCCGCTGGGACGAGGACGCCCCGTCCGTGGCCCGGCTGCGGGAGCACGGGGCGGTCTTCATCGGCAAGACGACGACCCCCGAGTACGGCTGGAAGGGCGTGACGGACTCGCCGCTGAGCGGGGTGACGCGCAACCCGTACGACCCGTCGCGCACCGCCGGCGGGTCGAGCGGGGGCAGCGCGGCGGCCGTGGCGCTCGGCGCGGGTCCGCTGTCGCTGGGCACGGACGGCGGCGGCAGTGTCCGTATCCCGGCGTCGTTCTGCGGGATCTTCGCGCTGAAGCCGACGTACGGGCGGGTGCCGCTCTACCCGGCGAGCGCGTTCGGCACGCTGGCGCACGTCGGGCCGATGACCCGGGACGCGGCGGACGCGGCGCTGCTGATGGACGTGATCGGCCATCCGGACTCGCGTGACTGGTCGGCGCTCGCCCCGTCGCCCGGTGCGTACGCGGACGGCCTGACGGGCGGAGTGCACGGGTTGCGCGTGGCGTACTCGCCGACGCTGGGCGGGCAGGTGGCGGTGCGCCCGGAGGTCGCGACGGCGGTGCGGCACGCCGTGGAGCGGCTGGCGGACCTGGGCGCCTACGTCACGGAGACCGACCCGGACCTCACCGAACCGGTGGAGGCCTTCCACACCCTGTGGTTCAGCGGGGCGGCCCGGGTGACCCAGCACCTGGGGCCGCGGCAGCGGGAGCTGCTGGACCCGGGCCTGCGCGAGATCTGCACACAGGGCGCCCGCTACTCGGCGCTGGACTATCTGGCCGCGGTGGACGTCCGGATGGACCTGGGGCGCCGGATGGGCGTCTTCCACGACACGTACGACCTGCTCGTCACGCCGACCCTGCCGATCACGGCGTTCGAGGCGGGCGTCGAGGTACCGAAGGGATCCGGCCATCGGCGGTGGACGGGCTGGACGCCGTTCACCTACCCGTTCAACATGACGCAGCAGCCCGCGGCGAGCGTGCCGGTCGGCGCCGACGGGGACGGCCTGCCGATCGGTCTTCAGCTCGTGGCCGCCCGGCACCGGGACGATCTGGTGCTGCGGGCGGCCCACGCGCTGTACGAGGCCGGCGTGGCGTCCGCCGGCGGCTCAGGCCCTCCGGAAGCTGAGCGTCTCCCCCGCCGCTCCCGACCTCCACAGGTCGTTGCACGCCTCGGCCATGGCGTCCAGGCCCTCGACGATCTGGCCCCACACGATGCCGGGGACCCAGCCCACATCGGCGTTCAGCAGCAGGTTGTTGCGCTCGTAGAACAGGGCCAGATCGACGAGCGTGGTCCCGGCGCGGACCTCACGGTCGTAGCCGTAGGCCTTGGTCCCCAACTCCGTACCCGCGAAGGCGAAATAGCACAGATCACCCGGAATGGGGGTGACTGTCGGGTTTTCCAGGGGTGGTTCGGTTTCGGCGAATGGCGGGAAAAGGGCGTAGATCTCATTGCGTGCGTACTTCGCGTGGTAGACGTCGCCGGCCAGCGGAAGGGCGTCCCAGACGGCCGCGCAGGTGAGCGGCGCGCGGTCGTCCAGGAGCCTGGCCCGGCACGTCACGTCGCGCTTGACCAGCGAGACTTCGATATAACGATCAGCCATGCCTCCATGGGAGTGCCCGCCGCCCCCGCGGTCAAGGGCGCATGGGAAGACGTGCGGGGCTTGAAAAGATCGGCATAACTCGCATGCGGTCGGGTAGCCGCGCGCCCATGGCTCCACCACAGAGAAGCCCACTCAGAAGTCCGGAACCCATATCCCAGGCCGCATCCGGGCCCACACGCCGGTCGCTGCTCGCGGGGGTCGCGGCGCTCGGCGCGCTGGGCGCCGCCGGATGCAGTCGTGTGGCCACGGCGTCGAGCACCGAGGGCGGCGACCTGCTCGACCGGCTCCGGGCCGCGGGCGTCGTCCGTCTCGGCATCGCCGGTGAGATCCCGTTCGGCTTCATCGACAAGAACGGCGAACTGACCGGTGAAGCCCCGGAACTGGCCAAGGTGATCTTCAAGCGTCTCGGCGTCGACCGGGTGCAGCCCGTACCGACCGAGTTCGGCTCGCTCATCCCCGGCCTGAACTCCCAGCAGTTCGATGTCGTGGCCGCCGGGATGTACGTCAACCCCGAGCGCTGCGAGCAGGTCATCTTCTCCGACCCCGACTACCAGATGCTCGACTCGTTCATCGTGCGCAAGGGCAACCCCAAGGGGCTGCGCAGCTACAAGGACGTCGTCGAGAAGAAGGCGAAGTTCGCCACCGGGACCGGATACGCCGAGATCCAGTACGCCGTCGAGGCGGGGTACAAGGAGAGCGACATCCTCATCGTCCCGGACCAGGTGGCGGGACTGAACGCCGTGGAGGCGGGCCGCGTGGACGTGTTCGCCGGTACGGCGCTCACCACCCGCGAGGTCGTGAAGAAGTCCCGCAAGGCGGAGGCGACCGAGCCGTTCGCGCCGCTCGTGGACGGAAAGCCGCACGTCGACGGCGGCGCCTTCGCGTTCCGGCCGACCGAGACCAAGCTGCGGGACGCCTTCAACGCCGAGCTGCACAAGCTCAAGAAGAGCGGCGAACTCTTCCGCATCCTCAAGCCCTTCGGTTTCACCAAGGCGGAGATGACGGATCTGACCGCGAAGGAGCTCTGCGGCGGATGACCTCGGGACTCTGGGAACTCGTACTGAAGGGCGTCTGGGTCACGGTCCAGTTGCTCGTGTGCAGTGCGCTGCTGGCGGCTGCGGTGTCCTTCGTGGTCGGCGTCGCGCGCACCCACCGGCTGTGGATCGTCCGCTTCCTGGCGGGCTTCTACACCGAGGTGTTCCGCGGGACCTCGGCCCTGGTGATGATCTTCTGGGTGTTCTTCGTCCTGCCCCCGGCCTTCGGCTGGCAGCTGGTGCCGCTGTGGGCGGGCACGCTCGCGCTCGGCCTGACCTATGGGGCGTACGGCTCCGAGATCGTGCGCGGCGCGCTGAACGCGGTCGACCCGGCGCAGCGGGAGGGCGGGATCGCGCTCAGCTTCTCGCCCTGGCAGCGGATGCGGCTGATCCTGCTGCCGCAGGCGGTGCCGGAGATGATCCCGCCGTTCTCCAACCTGCTCATCGAGCTGCTCAAGGGCACCGCCCTGGTGTCGATCATGGGCATGGGCGACCTGGCGTTCAGCGGCAACCTGGTGCGTCTGGCGCTCCAGGAGAGCGCGGAGATCTACACGTACGTCCTGCTCATCTACTTCGTGATCGCCTTCCTGCTCACCCGGGTCATGCGCGGGCTGGAGAAGAGGCTCAAGGCGGGTGTCGGGAAGAAGCCCGACATCAAGACCCGGGCGCCTGAGCCGGTCGTGGTGGAGGCGGTCCGATGAACTGGAACTGGAGCGCGGTCTCCGACTTCATGCCGGACTTCTGGAAGGGCCTGCTGGTCACCCTTCAGATCCTGGTGATCGGTTCGCTGATCTCGTTCGTGCTGGGCCTGGTGTGGGCGCTGCTGATGCGGCTGCCGACGCGCTGGGTGACCTGGCCGGTCGGCGCCGTCACGGAGTTCGTCCGCAACACACCGCTGCTGGTGCAGTTGTTCTTCCTCTACTACGTGCTGCCCGAGTGGGGCCTGACCTTCTCGGCGCTCGCCACGGGCGTCTTCGCGATCGGACTGCACTACTCGACGTACACGATGCAGGTCTACCGCGCCGGTATCGAGGCCGTGCCGGCCGGCCAGTGGGAGGCGGCGACGGCGCTGAACCTGCCGCTGCGCCGGACGTGGACCGCGGTGATCCTGCCGCAGGCGGTGCGCCGGGTCGTCCCCGCGCTCGGCAACTACGTCATCGCGATGCTCAAGGACACGCCGATGCTGATGGCCATCTCCGTGCTCGAGATGCTCGGCCACGCGCGCCTGTTCTCGCAGGAGCACTTCCAGTTCACCGAGCCGCTGACGGTGATCGGCGTGGCCTTCATCGTCATTTCCTATCTGGCCTCCCTTCTCCTGCGAGCCCTGGAGCGACGCCTTGCCCACTGACACTCTCCCCAACCCCGAGAAGAACCCCGCCAGGAGCACCGGCGAGCTGATCCGGCTGGAGCAGGTCACCAAGCGGTTCGGCGACCACACGGTCCTGGACCACCTGGACTTCTCCGTGGACGCCGGCAAGCACGTCACGCTGATCGGCCCCTCCGGCTCCGGCAAGACCACGATCCTCCGCCTGCTCATGACGCTGCTCAAGCCCGACGAGGGCACGATCACCGTGGACGGGGACCAGCTGTTCCCGGCGCCCGAGAAGCAGGTGCGCGAGGTCCGCAAGAAGATCGGGATGGTGTTCCAGCAGTTCAACCTGTTCCCGAACATGACGGTCCTGCGCAACATCACCGAGGCCCCGGTCACCGTCCTCGGCATGTCCAAGGACGCCGCCGAGGAGCGGGCGCGCGAGCTGCTGGAGCTGGTCGGGCTGACCGACCACCTCGACAAGCACCCGGCGCAGCTGTCCGGCGGGCAGCAGCAGCGGGTGGCGATCGCCAGGGCGCTGGCGATGCGGCCGCAGGTACTGCTCCTGGACGAGGTGACCTCCGCGCTCGACCCGGAGCTGGTCGCGGGCGTCCTCGACGTGCTGCGGGACATCGCCCGTTCCACGGACATCACGATGCTCTGCGTGACCCACGAGATGAACTTCGCCCGGGACATCTCCGACCAGGTACTGATGTTCGACTCGGGCCGGGTCATCGAGTCGGGCCCGCCGGAGAAGATCTTCAGCGAGCCGGAGCAGGACCGCACGCGTGAGTTCCTCAGCGCAGTGCTCTGACTGCTCGGTGTGACCGGGCAGAACACAGGACCCGACGACTGGGGCATGCTTCTGGCATATGCCAGAGGGGAAATGCCCCAGTCGGGGGCCCGGGAATCCTGTCAACCCCCGCCCTCCTCGACCCCTTTGCCGGTTATCGTGGAGGGGATTCGCTGCCCGGACACTCGGCCCAACAGCAAGCGCAGGGGGAGACCACCGTGGCGCTGAAGCACGAGCCGCCGACCACCCCGTACCACTCGGCCCAGGAAGCCCTGCGCGTCCTGGAGACGGTGGCGCGGAGTTCCACCGGAGTCACCGACGCCGAGCTCGCCCGGCACACCGGCATCGGACCCGAGCGGCTGACCGCGCTGCTGCGCATGCTGCGCCGCGAGGGCTACGTCGAGCAGATCACCGGCGGCGCGTACGTCACGGGCGAGACGCTGGCCCGCCTCGGCTCCGCCCAGCACCGCGAGCAGGCCCTGCGCGACAAGCTCCAGCACACCCTCGACCGGCTGCGCGACTCCGTCGGCGCCGCCGTCTACATGAGCCGGTACGTCGACGGCGAGATCAGCGTCACCCAGTACGCCGACAGCCCGGCCACACCCAAGGTCAACGAGTGGGTCGACTTCCGCTCCTCGGCCCACGCCACCGCGATCGGCAAGAGCCTGCTCACCCAGCTCGACCACGCCGGCCGCCGCGACCACCTCGCCCGGCACAAGATGGCCCGCCTCACCTCGCGCACCATCACCAGCGACCGGCTGCTGCTCTCCCGGCTGGAGTCCCAGCCACCCACCGTGCCCGTCCTGGACCTCCAGGAGTACGCGGTCGGCACGGTCTGCGCGGCCGTCCCCGTCACGGCCGGCTCCTCCGTCGGCTGCCTGGCCCTGTCCCTTCCGGTCGAGCAAGCCCACCGCCTGCGCCAGGCCGCGGACGCCCTCAACCGCAACGCGGCACCGGTCCTGCTGTCCATGGCGATCTAGGGTCCGCTCCGGGTGGTCCGAAGCACCCCTCCGGACGTGGTCGGAAGCACCCCCCGGGGCCAGGTATTATTTTCTGCGTCGCCCGCCGCGAGAATGCGCGATGCGGATACGCGGTCGGCGAGAGTCATGCGCCGCTAGCTCAGTTGGTTAGAGCAGCTGACTCTTAATCAGCGGGTCCGGGGTTCGAGTCCCTGGCGGCGCACCGGTGAAGGGCCTCTCGTGGGAGCGGGAGGCCCTTCGGCGTGTTCGAGATCCTCCCTGGTCAGCAGGCGGTACGCGCACTCCCCCGGTGGCCGCCACCACACCGGATCGGCGCACCGGAAGCCCTCCTTCCGTAAAGCCGCCCGACGGATCTTGTTCGTGGCCGTCACCGGCATCCGCCCCACCACCCGCACGAACCGGGGCGCCATCTTCGTCCCCAGATCGGGCTGGGCGAGCAGGAACCTCGCGAACGCCTCCGGGTCGAAGGTCCCGGCGATCGTCGCCATCACCTGGTCCCCGGTCACCGGGTCCGGCACCGCGTACACCGCGACGGCGGCGGCCCCCTCGTACCGGGCGAGGAGGTTCTCGATCATCGCGGCGGCCAGGTTCTCGCCGTCGACGCGGAGGCGGTCGTCGGTGCGGCCGGCGAAGTAGAGGTAGCCGTCGGCGTCCCGGTAGAAGAGGTCGCCCGTCCAGTACCAGCCGTCCTGGCGCCGCTCCGCCTCCGCCGCCGGATTGCGCCAGTACCCCTCGAAGGGGCTGGGCCCCTGGTTGACCAGTTCGCCGATCGCCTCGTCCCCGTTGAGCAGCCGTCCCGCCGCGTCGAAGCGGGCCGGCGGACACTCCTCGCGGCTCTCCGGGTCGAGGACGACGAGCCCCGGAGCCGCCCGGCCGACCGCCCCCGGCGGTGTCCCCGGCGACCACTGCACCGCCGCCCCGCCCTCCGACGAGCCGTATCCCTCCACCAGCCGCGCCCCGAACCGCCGCTCGAAGGCCGCCGCGTCCACCGCACCGGCCTCCGTGCCGAAGCCCAGGCGCAGAGGGTTGTCACGGTCGTCGGGGCGGGGCTCGGTGGCCAGGACGTACTGGATCGCCCGGCCGACGTAGGTGAAGTACGTCGCCCCGTATCGGCGTACGTCCGGCAGGAAGCGGGACGCCGAGAAGCGCCGGCGCAGTGCCACACCCGCCCCGGCGACGAGTGCCGGCGCCCAGCCGGCGATCACCGCGTTGCCGTGGAACATCGGCATGCAGAGGTAGTGCACGCCCTCGGGACCCAGGGAGAACTGGCCGGCCAGGGAGCGTCCGGCGGCTGCCAGGCGGCCCTGGGAGCAGAGCGCCGCCTTGGGGGCGCCGGTCGAGCCGGAGGTGAAGTAGAGGAGGAAGCGGTCGTGCGGGGTGGCGCGGGAGGCGTCCGGGCGTGCGTCCGCGTAGGGGGCGAGGAGGTCGGCGTACTCCTCCGCGTCCGTCACCAGCAGGCCCACGCCGGCCAGGTCCAGGCCCCTGAGCAACGGCAGGTGGGTCCGCTCGGTGACGAGGACCTGGCACTCGGTGTGCAGGATGTCGCGGGCGAGCTCGGCGCCCCGGCGGGTGGGATTGACACCGGCGACGGCTGCCCCGGCCAGGGCCGCCGCACCCAGCCACAGGGGGAACTCGGGGGTGTTGTCCAGCAGTACCCCGATGTGGGGTTCGGCGCCCGGCGGCAACAGGTCGGCGAGCAGTGCCGCCCGCGCCGCGGCTCCGGCCGCCACCTCGTGGTGGGTCAGTACCTGCTCCCCGCACCACAGCCCCGGCCGGTGGTCGCCCCACCGGTCCCGTACGAGCTCCGCGACCGTACGTCCTGTGGACTCCATGGGCCGCAAAATAGCTGATGCACCGTCAGATGTGGAGGGCCGCCGTGGCGTCACACCACGGTGCACACGAGATGGGCGACGACCATGAACACCAGGCAGAAGACGATGACCACGCCCAGAAACACCGCCGCGCAGCCCGTAGGAGAACCTCAGAACGTCACGTCCGAGCAGGCGTAGAACGCGTTGCCCGTGTCGGCGATCGTCCAGACCGCGAGGATGACGTGATGGCCGCTCAGCCCGGACGGCAGCCTGCCGCTGTGGGAGAGCGTGGACGGGGGCCGCTGGCCGTTGTACGGCACCGTGAAGAACGGTGTGAGGTTGAGGTCGGACCGGGCCAGGTTGTGGTTCTGGTTCCAGCCCGGCTTGGTGATGTAGTACGTGAAGTCGGTCGTGGCGTGCATGGCCGTGAACTGCCAGCGGAACGTGTAGGTCTGGCCACCCGTCACCTTCGTGGTGGGCCAGGCCCCGCCGGACGGTGTCCGCGGTGCGCTGAGCCGGCTGAAGTGACCGAGGCCGGCGTTGCATATCTGCCCGTCGGCCGGACCGGAGGCCGGGAAGCCCTTCGGGCCCTCGACGCTCTGCGGTTCCCACTGGATCGGGCCGCAGTTGGTTACGGTGCCGTTCTGGCAGAGCTTCTGCCGACTGATGGGGAGGTCGGTGTAGCCGTGGCCGCTGGCGCCGCCGGAGGAGAGGACGAGGGCTCCGGTCGTGGCCAGTCCCACCGCGGCTGCGGACAACTTGGTCCTTGTGCGCATGCTGCCGCTCCTGGAGAACGTGGGGGAGGTTCAGTGAGCTGTGCAGTTAGGTCTAGACCAAGCTTGAGCGTATGGGCGTTGGTCGAACATGTCCATCCCCATCACGGAGCTGTTTCTCCCCGGCCCGCGCAGAACGCCACCGTCAGGTCCTTCACCAGCACCTTCCGCTCGTAGTCGTCGAGTTCGACCAGCCCCCGCATGGTCAGCCGGGTCACCGTGTCCTCCACCGAGTCCACGACCGAGGTGAGCACGCTCGCCCGGTGCTGGGCGTCCAGCGCGGCGATGCGGCGGCGGTGCATCGCGGCGGCGACCTCGGGGGCGTACTCCGCCCGGAGCGGCTGCACCGAGAACACCTCCAGGCCGACCGGCGCCGCGTCCGCCGCCACCAGCCCGGTCAGCGCCTCGGCCGCCGCGTCCGTGGAGCCCCTGGTCCCGCCGGGCAGCTCCACCGGCACGCGGGCCAGCGCCGCCTCGACGCACTCGCGCAGATACGCCTCGTGGTCCTCGACGCCCAGCGTCGCCCGAGCGGTGTCCCGTACCCGCCACACCACCAGGACGACCACCCGCAGCGCGACCCCGCCTCCGTCGGCGGCCGGCACCGGCTCGCTGCGCCAGTGCCGCAGCCGCACGTCCACCCGGCGGCGCAGCAGCAGCGGATTGACCCACAGCAGACCGGAACGCCGGACGGTCCCCCGGTAGCGGCCGAACAGATCCAGCACCCAGGCCCGCCCGGTCCGGCCCCGGGCCAGCCCGCCGAACCCGAACAGCCCGAGCGCCCCGGCTCCCGCGTACGCCGCCCACTGCGCGGGACCGAGCCCGGCCCCGGCGTGCGCGGGCAGCCGCAGCGCCTCCAGCACGAGCGGCGGGAGCAGCCCGGCCCACCAGGAGGTGGCCGCACACCCGGCCGCCCCGCACACCCCGGCCAGCACACCCGCCGCCCCGGGCAGCACCCGCGCGGGCCGCTCCGCCAGGTCGGGGTCGACCTGCGGCACCGGGCGCGGCGCCACGGCCGCCGGGCGTCTCCGGCGCGGCTGCTCCCCCGTGCCCTGACTGCGGCCGACGACCGCCGGCTTGAGCGGCACCGTCGCCGGGTCGGGGTCGCCGCGGAACAACAGGTGGACGGGGATCTCGATGGTGGCCTCGTTCTGGATGAGCCGGGCGGGTCTGGCCGGTCCGTCGGCCAGACCGCGCCGGCCCGTCGGGCTCGGACGTGTGGGAAGTGGTCGTACTCATGGGTGCCTCCAGCCTCCGCGCCAGATGCGTCACAACGGTGATCCCCGATGCCGGGGTCCGGGCCCCCTCCGGGGAGAGCTGCTACGAGAAGAGCCGCCGCCAGGTCTCCGGCCCGGGGTAGCCGTCCGCCGCGCCGCCCCGCCAGCCCTGGGTGCGCTGGAAGGCCTCGACGGCGCGCCGGTCCGCCTCGCCCCAGCGCGGCCCCGGCCCGACCTTGTAGAACCCGCCGAACCCCTTGCGCACCAGCTGCCTCCCCAGCTGGGTGACGTAGGTGTTGCTGGCGCCGGGCCGGAACATCGCCCGCCCCGGGTAGCCGGCAACCCCGTGGGAGGAGGGCGGCGGCCCCTCCGCCCCGGCCTTCACGTCCTTGCCCTTCCCCGTGACCAGCAGCTCCCAGGTGCGCGGGCCGGGCAGGCCGTCCGCGTCGGCGCCCGTCCAGCCCTGGGCCAGCTGGAAGGCCTGGGTCGCCCGCCGGTCCGCGTCCGTCCAGCGCGGTCCCGGGCCCGAGGCGTAGGAGCCACCGGCCCCGCGCGCGACGAGCATGCGGCCGAGCAGCGTGACGTACTTGTTGTGCGCGCCGGGGCCGAAATACGCCGCCCCCGGGTAGGGCGTGGCGGCCGGTGCGCCCGGTTCCCCGGCGGCCGGTTCCTTGCCCGGCACGGTCCCCGGTTCCTTCCCCGGCTCCTCCGGGGTGACGCCCTTGTACCGGTAGGGGACGTACTGATCGGAGTCGCTCCAGTAGGCGTACGGGGTGGAGTGCCGGCGGGTGTGCGGGCGGGTCTGCTCGTAGGCGATGTAGTAGCTGTGCGTGGAGTCCGTCCAGCCGCCGAAAATGACGACGTGCGAGCCGCTGTCGCGGTCGGCCGGATTGTGGAACAGCAGAATGTCGCCCGGCTGGAGTTCCTCCTTGGAAATCCGCTCGCTGTATTGGGGGAGCCTGCCCGTCCCTTCGTTTCCGGGCAGCTTCCAGGCCATCGAGACATAGCCCGAGCAGTCCTGCCGGTAACCGTCGGACCAGTAGTCGTTCATGCTGTACGGCACCTTCGCGGCGACCCAGGTCTTGGCCCGGTTGATGATCTCCGTACGGGTGATGGCGGTGGGCTTGGGGGTGACCGAGGGCTTCGCGGGACGGCCGCCGGGGCCGTGCAGCGGGGCCTTGCCGCCCTGGGGGGTGTCAGGGCCTCCCTGAGGGGTGTCAGGCTCGTCACCTGCGGAAACGCCGGATCGGTGGGGTGCGTGCGAGGCGGCTGCGGCCGGTACGGCGTGGCCCGCGCCGAGCGCCGTCGAGGCCACGGCGGCAAGGGCGAGGGCACGGTGTGCGGCCGGGTGGGCGGTGGCGCGGCCGGACTGGGAATGCGGCAGGACGCGGCGCCAGTGGACGCAGCCGGGGCAGTCGCAGTCGCTCGCGGGGTCGAATTCCTCGAATACCGGAGACTCCATGCGATTCCCCTCACACTTCCGGCGGAAAAAGGCCGCGCCTGTATCCGTCCGGGCGCGCGCCGTCAGTTTCTCAACTGTCTTCCGCACGCGCATGCTGACGGTCCGAATGATGTACACCGCGCCGCACGGGAGCCCTCCCGGGCCCGGACGGGTGGTCGGGAGCACCTCCGGGCGTCCTGTAGAGTTACGCCGTCAGCGCGCGCCGCTAGCTCAGTTGGTTAGAGCAGCTGACTCTTAATCAGCGGGTCCGGGGTTCGAGTCCCTGGCGGCGCACCGACCGGAAGGCCCCTCGCGGAAGCGGGGGGCCTTCTTGTATCTCCTGGGGCGCGAGGGCCGACCCCTCTCTCTGGCCGGAACCCGGCCCACCGCGTGAATGGCCGGATACCCTCTCGCCATGGCAGCGCGTGACCTCCAAGAGCGGATCAAGAAGCTCATCATCGACCGCCGGCTGGCCTCCGGGGCCCCGCTGCCGACCGAGCCCGAGCTGATGGAGTACCTCGGCGCGAGCCGGAACTCGGTGCGGGAGGCGCTGAAGGCGCTCCAGGCGATGGGCATCGTGGAGATCCGGCACGGCTTCGGTACCTACGTCGGCCCGATGTCCCTGGCCCCGATGATCGAGGGCCTCGCCTTCCGCACGGTCGCCGGGCACTACCGGGGCGAGGACTCCCTGCTCCAGCTGCTGGAACTGCGGGAGGCGGTGGAGACCGGGCTGGTCTCCCGGCTCGCGGGGCGGATACCGGAAGCGGACCTCGTTGAACTGGACGGGCTCGTCGACCGTATGGAGGAACAGGCCGCGCGCGGAGCCGGTCTCGCCGAGACCGACCGGGCCTTTCACGCCACCCTCTACCGGGGGCTGGACAACGTGCTGCTGAGCGAGGTCCTGGAGGCGTTCTGGGACGCCTTCCACCGGGTCCGCACGGACCTCGGGGGCGTGCCGCAGGACCCGAAGGTGACCTGCCGGCAGCACCGGGAGATCCTCGACGCGGTCCGGTCCGGCGACTCGATGCGGGCGGAGGAGGCCATAAGAGAGCACTTCGGGAACATCCGCGCCCGCCTGTCCACAACGGCTCCACAGGGTCCCCACACCCGCCACAATGAACGCGTATGACCGGTAAACACCGCGTTTCGCACCTTGCGATCATGATGAACGCCGTAGAACTCTGGTTTTCTGGTTTTTCAAGATGCTGCGCATACGCAGCAGTTGGGGGGCAAAAGAACCGGTTGCCGACCGGACGGGGGTAGGGGCCCTCGTTCATGAAGCGATGCCGTGGGGGGCACCATGCAACCGGAAGGTCGCGTTGCCGTGTCTATAAGGTGTGGGTGACGTGGTGACAGCGACCCACCACTGATACGTCTGTGAAGGTCGAGGGGGACCTGCCGCAGACGAAGGAAGCGACGAAACACGCGGTGTCCGCGTGTGGGGGGATGACTCATGACGTCGAGGCCGACGGGCGCCCGGCAGCAGGACCACGACCCGTCCCAGACCACCCAGCTCAGGGTTCCGACGCATCGGATGAGCACCACGGGGACGTTCCGGCGGATCAAGAAGACGCTGCCGAGATACGACTACGAGCACTACAGCCGGCTCGCCGGTCCCCTCACCCAGCCTGATCCGACCAAGCCGTACAAGGTGCAGTACCGGTCACTGATCTCGCAGGAACCGCACCGCATAAGAGTCGCGCTGATGCTGGCCGCGGCCCCGGTGCTGTCCGTCGTGCTGCTGGTGTGGCTGCTCCAGCCCGAGCACTGGACCGAGCGCGACTACCCGGCCTTCGACTGGCTGCCCGCGCTGGACGTGGTGATGCTGGTCTCGATCGGCCTGATCGAGTTCTTCCGCTGCATGAACGTGGTCTCGAACGCGCACGCCACGCTGGTCGCCCGCGACCCGGTCCCGGTGGTGCCCGAGACCGGCACCAGAGTGGCCTTCCTCACCTCCTTCGTGCCCGGCAAGGAGCCGCTGGAGATGGTGACGAAGACGCTTGAGGCCGCGGTGAAGATCCGCCACCGGGGCCTCATGCACGTCTGGCTGCTCGACGAGGGCGACGACCCCGAGGTGAAGGCGGTCTGCGAGCGCCTCGGCGTGCACCACTTCTCCCGCAAGGGCGTCGCCAAGTGGAACCAGGCCGAGGGCCCGCACCGCGCCAAGACCAAGCACGGCAACTACAACGCCTGGCTGGAGGCGCACGGCGACGACTACGACTTCTTCGCCTCGGTCGACACCGACCACGTGCCGCTGCCCAACTACCTGGAGCGGATGCTCGGCTTCTTCCGCGACCCGGACGTCGGCTTCGTCATCGGCCCGCAGGTGTACGGCAACTACGACAACCCCATCACCAAGGCCGCCGAGTCGCAGCAGTTCCTCTTCCACGCGCTGATCCAGCGCGCGGGCAACCGCTACGGCTCCCCGATGTTCGTCGGCACGTCCAACGCCGTGCGCATCAAGGCGCTGAAGCAGATCGGCGGTCTGTACGACTCGATCACCGAGGACATGGCGACCGGCTTCGAGATGCACCGCCACAAGAACCCGGCGACGGGCAACAAGTGGCGCTCGGTCTACACCCCGGACGTCCTCGCGGTCGGTGAGGGCCCCAGCGCCTGGACGGACTTCTTCACCCAGCAGATGCGCTGGTCACGGGGGACGTACGAGACGATCCTCAAGCAGTACTGGAAGGGCTGGTACTCGCTGCCGCCGAGCAAGCTCTTCAACTACACGATGATGATCATCTTCTACCCGATGTCGGCCCTGAACTGGATCCTGGCGGCGCTGAGCTGCTGCCTGTTCCTGGGCCTGGGTGCCTCGGGTGTGAACATCGACCCTGCGGTGTGGCTGATGCTCTACGGCAACGCCTCCGCGCTCCAGATCGGCCTGTACGTCTGGAACCGCCGGCACAACGTCTCGCCGCACGAGCCGGAGGGCTCCGGCGGTGTGGCCGGCATGGTGATGTCCGCACTGTCGGCGCCGCTGTACGCGAAGGCGCTGTTCGACTCCGTGCTGCGGCGCAAGAGCAAGTTCGTGGTCACGCCCAAGGGTGATTCGGCGAGCCCGGACCGGTGGTTCGCGACGTTCCGCTACCACTGGTACTTCGTCGTGATCTTCGGTGCGTCGATCGCGGCCGGCTTCGTCTTCGGCCACTCGCACCCCGCGATGATCATCTGGGCGTCGTTCGCGCTGTTGATCACCGCCTCGCCGGTCTTCGCCTGGCGCTGGCAGCTGCGGCAGGACGCGAAGAAGCCCGCCGCACCCGCCGGGGAGCAGCCGCAGGACCCTGCGGGGCCGCACCGGACGCAGCCGCTGCCCATCCCGCAGCAGGCGGCGCCGCACGCCCCGCAGAACAAGCCCGGTTGGGCCGCCGCCCCGGGCGGAAACGGGGAGGTCGGGGGGACCGACCAGACCATGCAGATCGCCCTTGGTGGACTTGGGGGACGTAAGGAATGAACGACCGTGCAGGCCGCCGCCGGGCCCGTCGACTCGCGATCGGCACGGCGGTGGTACTCGCGCTGGCCGGTGCGAACGGGCCGTGGCTGTACCGCTTGGGGACCGAGAAATACCACCAGTACACAATCAACAAGCCGGAGTACAAGGCCGCGAACGGCAAGTGGGAGATCATCGAGTTTCCCGAGGAATACCGGCAGAACACGATCCACGCGGCGCTGCTGCGCACCGGCAAGGTGCTGCTCGTCGCGGGGTCGGGCAACAACCAGGACAACTTCGACGCGAAGAAGTTCGACACACGGATCTGGGACCCGGTCAAGGGCACCATCAAGAAGGTCCCGACGCCCAGCGACCTGTTCTGCACCGGCCACACCCAGCTCGCCAACGGCAACCTGCTGATCGCGGGCGGCACCAAGCGGTACGAGAAGCTCAAGGGTGACGTCACCAAGGCCGGCGGCCTGATGATCGTCCACAACGAGAACCCGGACAAGCCGATCACGCTGCCCGCGGGCACGAAGTTCACGGGCAAGGAGAACGGCAAGACCTTCGTCTCGAAGGACCCGGTGCTCGTGCCGCGCGCGAAGAAGGTCTTCGACAAGGCGACCGGCAAGTTCCTGCGCAACGACCCCGGTCTCGGCCGGATCTACGTCGAGGCGCAGAAGCGGGGCCAGAAGTACGAGACGGGCACGCAGGACAACTACCGCGTGCACGGCCTGAAGGGCGATGACGCGCGTAACACGTACGGCATCGCGCAGAAGCTCGCCCTCGACAAGAAGGACTTCCAGGGGATCCGGGACGCCTTCGAGTTCGACCCCGTGGCCGAGAAGTACATCAAGGTCGACCCGATGAAGGAGGCCCGCTGGTACCCGACGCTCACCACCCTGAGCGACGGGAAGATCCTCAGCGTCTCCGGCCTGGACGACATCGGCCAGCTGGTCCCGGGCAAGAACGAGGTCTTCGACCCGAAGACCAAGAAGTGGACCTACACCGACAAGGTCCGTCAGTTCCCGACCTATCCGGCGCTGTTCCTCATGCAGAACGGCAAGATCTTCTACTCGGGTTCCAACGCGGGCTACGGGCCGGACGACGTGGGCCGTGAGCCGGGCGTGTGGGACGTGGACACCAACAAGTTCACGAAGATCCCCGGCCTGAGCGACCCCAAGCTGATGGAGACGTCCGGCACGGTGCTGCTGCCGCCCGCGCAGGACGAGAAGTACATGGTGATCGGCGGCGGTGGCGTCGGCGAGTCCAAGGAGTCCAGCGAGAAGACCCGGATCGTCGACCTCAAGGACGACGACCCGCGCTTCGTGGACGGCCCGTCCCTGGACAAGGGCACGCGCTACCCGAACGCCTCGATCCTGCCCGACGACAGCGTGCTGATCTCCGGCGGTTCGCAGGACTACCGGGGCCGCAGCGACTCCAACATCTTCGAGGCGCGGCTCTACGACACGGAGAAGAACAAGCTCAGGCGGGTCGCCGACCCGCTGGTGGGCCGCAACTACCACTCCGGGTCGATTCTGCTGCCCGACGGCCGTGTGATGTTCTTCGGCTCGGACTCGCTGTACGGCGACAAGGCCAACACCAAGCCGGGCACGTTCGAGCAGCGCATCGAGATCTACACACCGCCGTACCTCTACGGCAGCGGGGACCAGCCCTCGCTGTCCGGCGGGCCGCAGACCATCGAGCGCGGCGGGACGGGGACGTTCACCTCGTCGGACGCGGCGAAGATCCAGAAGGTCCGGCTGATCCGCCCGAGCGCCGCCACGCACGTCACGGACGTCGACCAGCGGTCGATCGCCCTGGACTTCAAGGCGTCCGGCGACAAGCTGACGGTGACCGTGCCGAAGAACCGGAACCTGGTCCAGGCGGGCTGGTACATGCTGTTCGTGACGGACGACCGGGGCACGCCGAGCAAGGCGCAGTGGGTCAAGGTGCCGTAGGAATCGGCTGATCGGGGCGCTCTCCCGTGCGGCGGGGGGCGCCCCTGCTGCATGTCCGGGTGTTGACGGGAAACCGGCTTGACCCGCGTACGGCATCTGGGGTGCCCTCGGTACGACATCGACACGTGTGGTCAACGGTGGCGGGGGAAACGGGAGATGACCGAGTCGACCACGTCGGACCCGGCGGCCGAGGAGGTCCTGGCCGCCGCGACCGTCCAGGTCACAGGCGCGGACGGGCACATCGGCGGCCTGGGGGTGCTCATCGCGCCGACTTTGGTGCTGACCTGCGCTCATGTCGTACTGGAGGCCTCGGGGCGGCCGGCCCGCCAGGAGGAGCGCCCCGACGGACCCCTCGGTGTCCGCCTGGTCCTCCGTGAGGGCGAGCCGGTGGATGCCGTCGTCCGCGACTGGGTCCCGGTACGCGCGAACGGCACCGGGGACATGGCCGTACTCTCACTGGCCGACCCGCTGTCGGAGACCCGGCCGGTCGTCATGGTCGCGCCCCGGGACGTCTGGGACCACAAGGCCATCGTTTTCGGACTGCCGAGGGACGACACCGGCGGCGGCTGGCACACGGCCCGCCTGCGCGCCCGTACCGGCACGGGCCGGCTCCAGATGTCGCCGCTCGACGGGCAGTCGGACCCGATCCAGCCCGGCTTCAGCGGCTCGGCCGTATGGGACGACGACCTCGGTGCCGTGGTCGGCATCGTCGCCTCGATCTCCCCCGCGCACCGCGGACAGGCCTTCTGCATCCCGACCCGCACGCTCCTCGACGAACTGCCGGAACTGGCCGAACTCCTCGCGCCCTCCTCCCCCTTCCCGGGCCTGCGCCCGTACACCGAGGAGCACAGCGCGCACTTCTTCGGCCGGGACGAGGACGTCACCGCGGTCGTCGACCTGCTCTGCCCGCGCGGGTCGCTGCCCGAGGGCTGCGTGACCCTGACCGGCCCCTCCGGCTCCGGCAAGTCGTCCCTCCTCATGGCGGGCGTCCTGCCCCGCCTGAAGGAGCAGGACGTCGAGGTCGTCACCCTGCGCGCGGAGGGCCGCCAGCCGGACGCCGCGGCGATACGGGACGCACTGCGGACCCACCGCTCGGCACGCGGACTCGTGCTGGCACTCGACCAGGCGGAGGCGCTGCTGCTGCGCCCCGAGGAGGAGCTGCGCTCCCTGGTCGACGCCCTCCTCGACGCCTGCCGGCACCCCGGAGTGGCGGTCCTGGTCGCGCTGCGGACCGACTTCCAGGACGCGGCCCTGCGCCACCCGGAGCTGAGCCGGCTGGTCGGCGGCGCGCCCGCGCACCAGCTGGGCCTGATGACCCGCGAGCAGCTCACCGAGGTGGTCCGGCTGCCGCTGCGGGCCTTCCCCGGCGTGGAGTACGACAGCGGCCTGGCCGACCGGCTCATCGAGGACGCGGCGGGCCGGCCGGGAGCCCTGCCCCTGCTCGGGTTCGTCCTGACCACCCTGTGGGAACGGCAGGTCGGCGGCCGGCTCCGCCTCGACACCTACCGCGAACTGGGCGGCCTCGGCGGGGTACTGGGCAGCAGGGCGGACTCCGCGTGGCGACGGGCGCTGCGGGGCGCGGCGCCGGATACCGCCACCGGGCTGCTCCGCGCACTGATCCAGGTCCCGCCCGGCAGCGGCACGGCCCTGCGCGCCCGGCTCGCCCGCCGCGACGCGGGCGAGGAGCGGTGGGCCGTCGCCCGGGAGCTCGTCGAGGCCCGCGTCTTGGTGGTGGGCGCGGATCCCGAGCGGGGCGAGACGGTCGAGCTGGCCCACGAGGCCCTCATCGAACACTGGCAGCCGCTGGCCGAGCAGCTGGAGAAAGACCGTACGTTCCTCACCTGGCGCGGCGAACTGCGCTACGACCGCGCCCGCTGGTGGCGGGAAGGACGGCCCGACGGCCTGCTGCTGGAGGATCCGGCACTGTCGGTGGCGGAGCGGTGGCTCGCGGATCGGCGTGACGAACTCACCCAGGAGGACCGGCAGTTCATCGAGGCGAGTGTCGGACTGAGGGCTCGTAAGGCACACGAGGCCGCGAGGTCCGAGCGCCGGAAGCGGTATCTGCGGGTGCTGTGGGCGGTGGTCACGGTGCTGGCCGTGGTGGCGGCGGCGGTGGTGTCCGTGCTGTATCTGAACCTGCTGACGGAGCAGCGGCGGTTGGTTTCGGATCGGTTGGCGCAGCAGGCTGCGAGTATCGACGGCACGTCCCTGGCCGTGTCCTCGCTGTACACGGTCGGGGCGTATCGGGCGGAGGCCCGGCCTGATGCGCGGTCCGCCCTGCTGGCGCAGTACTTGCGCTTGCAGGACGTGGAGCGGGTGTTGATGGAGGGGCGTCACGATGTCGAAGACGTCGCGCTCACGGAGGACGGCGCCTACGCGTACGCCCTGCTCGGCAGCGGCCATTACGTGCGACTCGACCTGCGGGGCAAAGCCCGGCCGAAGCCCTACCTCTACAACAAGGCGACCGACAACGCGCGTATGGCCGTGTCGCCCGACGGCCGGATCGCGGCCCGGGCGTCCGACTGGGGTGTGATCTCGCTCGGCATCCCGGCTCCCTCCGGCGGCCTGCGGACCGTCACACTCCGGCAGAAGGAGCAGATGGGGGACAACCTGCGCGGCGTCCACGACCTGGCCTTCGACGGGGACGGCAAGCGGATTCTCGCCGCGATCCCCCGCGAGGGCGTGCTCGTGTGGAACACGGACACCGGCCGCCGCACGGGCCGTACGCTCGCCCCGCCGAAGGGCTGGGATGCCGCACAGGCCTGGTTCGGTGCGGACGGTACGGTGGTCGCGCGGATCGTGCCGAAGGACGCCGCCGCGGACAACGCCCGCGGCCGGCTGGTCTCCTGGAACCTCGACAGCGGTGCCCTGCACCGCCCCTGGGGCGAGCAGGCCGCGGCCTCGGCGACGGTCAGCGGCAACGGCCGCGTCCTGGTCACCTGCACGACCCAGGGCGTGCTCGAAGCGTGGCGGCTGGGTGCCTCGCCGAAGCGCTTCCGCAGCTGGAACAACTCCGGCTTCCAGGGCCTGTGCCCGCTCCACACGCCCCGGCTCGACGCCTCCGGCAGCTATCTGATCAACCCCATGGGACGCATCGGCAGCGACCTCGGCCGGCTGCGGTTCCTCGTCGTCGACCTGGAGAAGGGCTGGCCGGCCACCTTCGACGCGCCCGCCGCCGCTCCGGAGGACCAGAACATCACCGGCCGCGGGCTCGCCCCGCCCGTCGCGTTCGCCGGGCCGCCCGGCGACCTGCGCGCGGTCGTCGCCCTCGGCGGCACCATCATCACCGTACGGGTCCGGCCGCCGACGTCGTTCGACATTAACGCCCTGCTCAACCGCAGCCGCACACCGGACGGGTCGTCCGGCAGGATGGCCGTCGTCGACTCCAGTGGCAGGAACCTGCAACTGTGGGACCTGGCGAGCCGCACGCTCCTCGCGACCGCGCGGCCGTCCCGGCCGCTTGCCCCCCTGTACGCCGCGTTCAGCCCGGACGGGCGGTGGATGCTGACGATCGCCGAGGACCGGCGCACGGTCCTGGCCTGGCGGATCGACGGCGGCACCCTGACGGAGAAGCACGCCCTCGACCTGCCCGCCCCGCCGGACATCACGGCTGCCGGCCCGGACCCCCGCACGGGGCTCACCCCGTCCTTGATCAACATGAGCTTCTCCGACGACGACCACGCCGTGATCTCGGGGCTGTCGTACGTCTCGCGCTGGCGGCTCGACACCGGGAAGCCGGACGGCGAGGTGTACCGGCCCGCGGTCCAGGAGGACTGGCAGCTCGCCAACGAGGCGGCGGGCACCTTCGCCATCGCCATCCCCGGGAAGCCCCAGGCGCTGGTGCGGAAGCTGGACGAGTTCGGCGTCTGGGACTTCGCCTCGGGCGAGTTCACGAGGTGGCACAAGCCGAAGAAACCCGGGGATGACCGGTCGATCCGGTCGTTCAGCCTCTCCCCCGACGGAAAGCTGCTGGCCGTGCAGTACGCCGGCGGCCAGGTGCGCCTGTGGGACGTGCGGAAGAAGAAGTTCAGAGAACCGGACCTCACCTACGACGGCGTCTACTACCTCGGCCGCTTCCTGGACAACCGGCTGCTGCACACGACGACCGCCGCCGGCGAGCTGGTCGTCTGGGACGTGGTCGACCGCCGGGACACCTACCGCTACTACATGGGCTACGGCTCGATCGTCTCGCCGAGCGCCGATGGCAAGTCCCTCACGATGATGGACGGCTCACGCACCTCCGTCGTCCCCCTCGATCCCGAGCGTTGGGCCGACCGGTTGTGCGCCCTCGCCCAGCGGGAACTGACCGAAGGGGAGAAGGAACTTGCGGTCGATCCGGACCAGGTCGAGGACGTCTGCTAGGAACTGGCCTTGGCGAGCTTCAGCGCGTAGTCCGCCCACCACTGCCCCGCCTTCGGCCCGCCCTTGCACTCGCCGTCCGACTCGCCCGGCCGCTTGACCCACAGGTACGCGTCGACCAGCGGGTCCGCCGTCCTGGTCGTCGGCGTCTCGCCCAGGGCACGGCCCGGCGGGTTGCACCAGCGTTCGTCCGGGTCGCCCTGGGTGTAGGGGCCCTTGCCGTTGCGGCTGGTGTCGATGACGAAGTGCTTGCCTCCGACCTTGGCGGAGAGCTGTTTGCCGTAGGCGATGGAATCGTCGGTGGAGTAGAAGTTGGAGACGTTGACGGAGAAGCCGTCGGCCTGTTCGATGCCGGCCCGCTTCAGCGGCTCGAAGATCTGGTCGGGGTTCTGCCAGCCGGCGTTGCCCGCGTCCAGGTACACCTGCGTGTTCTTCAGGGAACCGAGCTTCGTGATGGCGCCCTTGAGGAGGTCGTAGCGCTCCTCGTGGAACTGTTCCGGGGTGCAGCCGTCCACCAGGTGCAGCAGCGCGTCCGGTTCGAGGATGACCGTGGCGGAGCGGTCGCCGATGCCCGCCGCCACGCCGTCGACCCACTCGCGGTAGGCGTTGCCGTCGGCGGCGCCGCCCTGCGAGTACTGGCCGCAGTCGCGGTGCGGGATGTTGTAGAGGACGAGCAGCGCCGTACGGCCGGCCTTGTCGGCGGCCTCGGTGAAGCCGCGGGTCTGCTCCCGCGGGTTGTCCGGGCCGATCCACTCGGCGACCGGCTGCTCGGCGATCTTGCGGATCTGCTCGGCGTCCTGCTTCTTGCCGGCCTTCTCCAGTGCGGCGACCTGCTTCGCCGCGGTGCCGTCCGGATTGACCCAGAACGGGGCGGTCTCCTTGGGCTGCTGTGTGATCCCGGCACCCGCGTCGGCACTCGCGTCGGCGCCCGGGTCCGATCCGTCCCCCCGTCGGACGAACACCCCGTGATCAGCAGTGCCGCCCCCAGCACCACTGCGGACATCCGCCTCGCGGCGGACACCCCTACCCCCCTGCTGCCGTACATCCAACTCCCCCTTGGGTGCACCGTTCCAAGTCTCAATCCTGACATACGCCACGCGACCCCCACGAGGCGGAAGCCACCTGCGTGCATGACGCAGAGCCACCGTATCGGGACTTGGCGTTATTCAACCTCTAGGCCCGGGCGGCCCTTTGGCTCTAGAGTCTCCTCAGCAGGGCCCGACCTCCGGCCAGAGTTTCACCCACCGTGGCTCCCGCGGCCTCCCGCGCAGCTCGCCGGGTTACTCCCGCAGCCCGTGCGTGCGCGGTCGAGGACCAGCCCGGTCGGCGACTTCAGGGGGAGCGGGTCGCCGACCGGGCTGGGGGCCGCACCGGGACTGCTACAGGCCGGTTCCCGTCAGGTACGCCGAGACGACCACGTTCGCCGTGTAGCTGCGGGTCGTACGGTCGAAGCTGCCGCCGCAGGTGACGAGCCGCAGCTCGGCCCGGCCCGACTCGCGGGGCCCGTAGGCCTGGTGGGCGTCGAAGCGGTCTCTGGTGAGGACCTGGACGGACTCGACGGTGAACTCCGCGACCTTGGCATCGGCCCGGATCACCCGGATCGTCTGGCCCGGACGCATGGCACTGACCTTGTAGAAGACGGCCGGCCGGGTGTCGGTGTCGACGTGACCGACCATCAGCGCGGTGCCCGGTGCGCCGGGTGCCACGCCGCCCGCGTACCAGCCGACCGCGTCCGGCTGGTCGTACGGCGGCGGATCGAGCGCGCCGCGCGCGTCCAGCCCCCGCGCCACCACGGGCGCCTGCACCCCGAGCCCGGGGATGTCGACGCGCTGGGGCAGCGCGTCGCCCAACGGGCGGTGCGCGGGCGGCAGTTTCACGTCCGGGGGCCGTCCGGCCGCCGCCATGTCGCCCGTGGTGGGCGCGGAAATGCCGTGCCGTACGTCGGTCACCTCGCGGCCCCACAGCCACAGTCCGAGCAGCAGCGCCACCCAGGCCACGCCGGCCAGCAGGCGGCCGGTGCCCGAAGAACGGCCCTTGATTCCATCCTGGTCGGACATGGTCAGTCCGTTCCGCGACGCCGGCGGACACCGCCCAGCGCGACGACCACCGCGGCCACTCCCGCGAGAACCAGGCCGGTCACCCCCTGCGCCGTACCGGGACCGGCTCCGCGGTCCTCGGCGGCGACGAGGTCCGCCGCGCCACCACCGCCCGCCTGGACCGGGGCGATGGGCGAGGGGTGTGCGCCCGGCCGCCGGGAAGCGGGCTGCTGCCCATCGCCCCCGGACGCGGACCGCTGCCCGTCGTCGCCGGAGCCGGACCGCTGCCCGTCGTCGCCGGAGCCGGACGGCGGCCCACCGCCCTCGGGCACGGGCGGCTGCCCGACCGTCACCGGCGCGGGCGGCTCCCCGATCGCCCCGGGCGCGGGTGGTTGTCCGACCGTCACCGGCGCGGGCGGCTCCCCGATCGCCCCGGGCGCGGGTGGTTGTCCGACCGTCCTGGGCACGGGTGGTTGTCCGACCGTCCCGGGCGCGGGCGGCTTTCCACCGGTCCCGGCCACGGACCCGGGCCCGGACGGATGTTCGCCCGCCCCGGACACGGACCGCCGCTCCTCACCCTTCCGGACGGTGAACGTGCCGGCCCGTTCGGCCTCCCCGCAGGTGACCTTCACGGCGAACGTCCCCGCGTCGAGCGTGGAGCGGACGCGGCTCTCGCCGACGAGTTCACCGTCGGTGACGGTGAGCCGCGCGTCCGCGACGAACGCCGCCGAGCGGGCGACGGCCGTTCTCTCCGCACAGTCGGTCACCCGGAGCGTGACGTCACTGCCGGGCGCGGGGGTCGCCGGGGTCACCGAGACGCCCCCTGCGTCCGCCGCGTACGCCGCCGGCGTGAAGGCGGCCGCGACCAGGACGCTCGTACAGACGGTGACTCTCAGGGAACCCATCGTGAACCTCCAGACGCCTGGAGCCTCCCCCGCACGGTCGGCCACCGCATCCTCAAAGACGCGGCGGCTGCTCCATACGGGTGGCGACGGGTTTGAGCTCCGGCCCGCTGCGTCCCCTGCTCAGACCCGGTCGACGAGGTCCGCGATCGAGTCGACGACCTGCGACGGCCGGTACGGGAAGTCCTCGACCTGCTCGGGCCGGGTCAGGCCGGTGAGCACCAGGAACGTCTGCATCCCGGCCTCTATGCCCGCCAGCACGTCCGTGTCCATCCGGTCGCCGATCATCGCGCTGCTCTCGGAGTGCGCCCCGATGGCGTTCAGCCCGGTCCGCATCATCAGCGGGTTCGGCTTGCCGGCGAAGTACGGCTTCTTGCCGGTCGCCTGGGTGATCAGCGCGGCCACCGCGCCGGTCGCGGGCAGCGGGCCCTCGGTGGACGGGCCCGTCTCGTCGGGGTTGGTGCAGATGAAACGGGCGCCGCCGAGGATGAGCCGTACCGCCTTCGTCATGGCCTCGAAGGAGTACGTGCGGGTCTCGCCGAGGACGACGTAGTCCGGCTCGTGGTCGGTCAGGATGTAGCCGATGTCGTGCAGCGCGGTGGTCAGGCCGGCCTCGCCGATGACGTACGCCGAGCCGCCCGGCCGCTGGTCGTCCAGGAACTGGGCCGTGGCCAGGGCCGAGGTCCAGATGCTCTCGATCGGCACCTCCAGGCCCATGCGGCGCAGCCGGGCGTGCAGGTCGCGCGGGGTGTACATCGAGTTGTTGGTGAGGACCAGGAAGGGCTTCCCGGACTCGCGCAGCTTCTTGAGGAAGGCGTCGGCGCCGGGGATCGGTACGCCCTCGTGGATGAGCACACCGTCCATGTCGGTGAGCCACGACTCGATGGGCTTGCGGTCTGCCATGTGCGGGATCTCCTGCCGTACGCGGGCCAGCGTGCGCCCCAGCCTAAACAGGTGGCGAGATCTTGCGGAATGGCCTGGATACGGCGTCCCGACAGGCGGGACAGCTCCTGGCGCCTCAGCGGCGCCGGCGCACGAGGAGCAGCGCCCCGCCCCCGGCGAGCAGCACCGCCGCGGCGGCCGCGGTGACCTGGCCGCCGGTTCCCGTGCCGGCGAGTTCCTCGGCGAACGGGAACCGGTCCTCGCGGGGCGGGACGGACGCGTCGGAGTCGGGCTGGGAGTCGGTGCCGCCGTCGGCTTCCGGCTCACCCCCGTCGATCGGTCCGTCGGCGTCGATCCCGAACCGGTAGTCGTTCGACTGCCCGACCCAGTCGCCGTCGTCGTCGTGCCGCTGCACCACGGCGGCGTTGGCGGTGACGTCGTTCGGTACGGCGTCCGAGGTGACCGCGAGCCGCACCTTCACGGTGACGGTCTTCCCCGGCGCGACGGTGAACCCGGCGAAGCGGTCCTCCTCGTCGGTGAACGCCCCGACGAGCTCGTCCTCACTGGTCTTCTCGAACCGCACGGGGTGCGCCCGCGCCCCCTCGAAGAACTCCAGCCGGGGCTGCGACGGCTCCAGCGCCCGCTTGTCGTCGACGAGCACGACGACGGGGTGGATACCGGTGCACGGCCGGTCGGTCGTGTTGGTCAGATCGACGTACCAGGTCCCGAACCCGCCCCCGGCCGTGTAGGCGTCGGGTCCGCCGTGGATGCGGGTGGTGAGCGGGAAGGTGTGGTCGTCGGGCGCGGCACAGGCGGGCGCCGGGTCTTCCGCGTACGCCGGATGAGCCCCGGTGAGCAGGACGGCGGCTGCCGCCGCCAGGCAGAGGTGAGCGGGCGTGCAGAGTCGCATGGAGATGTGACATTGCCGGATTGAGCCGGTAGCGAGCCGACGTCGCCGGGAACGCCCCCGAACGGCGGAGCGGAGCCGCCCGGTCGGCGGATACTCCGGGCCCCTCGGCGGCGCCCGAGTGCCTTCGCACGCCAGTGCGCCCAGCCGGTCAGGGGGACACCGGCGACGGTGAGGACCGCGCCGGGCATCGACCGGACGCACGAGGCCGACCTGCTGGTGGCGGGAGCGGTCGGGCTGGGCCGGGACGTCCTGCACGGCCGCCGCTCACTCGAGGACGTCCGGACGGTGCTGGAGTACCACCTGGTGCGGATCTTCCCGGACGCCACAGCCACGCCGTGGCCGAATGCGGCCCCCCACCCCTCAGCCAGCCCCCCGCCCGAACACCGGCCCCAGCACCAGCTGAGCCGCCCCCACCGCCACGACTCGCCCTCCACCCGGCGCGACACGCACCGGCACGGCGTCCTCCCCCGTCCGCCGGGCCCGTGCCCCCAGTACCGCCCCGACCCCCCGCACGAACGCCTCCGGAGCCGCGGCCACCGTCCGGCCGCCCAGCAGGACGACGTCGATGTCGAGCAGCCCCACCAGGTTCGCCGCGCCCGCTCCCAGTACGCGCGCCGCCTCCTCGGCATCGCCGCGCGCCACCGCGCCGAGGCACAGCGCCTCCACGCAGCCGCGGTCGCCGCAGGTGCACGGCGGGCCGTCCAACTGGATCACCTGGTGGCCGAACTCCCCGGCCCCGGTCCGGGCTCCCCGGTGCACGCTTCCGCCGATCACCAGACCGGCCCCCAGCCCCGTACCGAGGTGCAGGTACGCGAAGGAGCCGCCCTCGTCCCCGGCCGCCAGGCCCAGCGCCGCCGCGTTGGTGTCCTTGTCGACCACGACCGGCAGCCCGAGCCGCTCCGCCAGCGCCTCCCGCAGCGGAAAGCCGTCCCACTCGGGGAAGCCGGTCACCCGGTGCAGCACACCCCGGACGTGGTCGAGCGGCCCGGGCAGCGCCACCCCCACCCCGAGCAGGGAACCGGCCTGCGCGAGGAGCGGTCCGGCGGGCAGTACCTCCGCCACCGTCTCCCGCACGACTTGCGTCACCGCCGTCAGCACCGCCCGCGCCCCGGCCCCCAGATCCAGCGCGGCCCGCCGCTCCCCCACCACCGTCCCGCGCAGATCCACGAGCACGGCCCGGACCTCGTCCCGGTCCAGGTGGACCCCCACCGCGTGCCCCGCCTCGGGCACCAGCCGCAGCACCGTGCGCGGCTTGCCCCCGGTCGACGCGCGGCGCCCCGCCTCCGCCGCGAGCCCGTCCTCCCGCAGCCGGGCCGTGATCTTGCTGACCGCCTGTGGGGTGAGGCCGGTCCGCTCGGCGAGTTCGAGCCGGCTGATGCCGTCGGAGCCGGCGGTCCGCAGCAGGTCGAGCACCAGCGCGGCGTTGTGGCTGCGCAGGGCGAGCAGGTTCGCTCCGGCCCCTGCCCCTGTGCCTGTGCCTTTGCCTGTGCCGGCCACACCGCCCACTCCGCCCGTACGGTCGTTCGCCCTGTTCACGCCACCATTGTCCCCGGCGCTTGCACTTTGGAAACAGCGTTGCGAAAGTGGACGGCATGACTGGCACTCCCCTCGGCGCACCCGGCGCACCCGGCAGCCCCGGCAGCCCCGGCTCGCCCCTCCGCGTCGGCCTCGTCGGCTACGGCCTGGCCGGCTCCGTCTTCCACGCCCCGCTGATCGCCGCCACCGAGGGCCTCGCCCTCGACACGGTGGTCACCTCGAACCCCGAGCGGCAGCAGCAGGCCCGCGCCGAGTTCCCGGAGGTGCGCCTCGCCGCCGGCCCGGACGAGCTGTTCGACCGGGCCGCCGAGCTGGACCTGATCGTCGTGGCGTCCCCGAACAAGACGCACGTGCCGCTCGCGACCACCGCGCTCCAGGCCGGTCTGCCGGTCGTGGTCGACAAGCCCGTCGCGGGCACGGCGGCCGAGGCCCGCGAGCTGGCCGCCCTGGCCGAGGAGCGCGGCCTGCTCCTCTCCGTCTTCCAGAACCGCCGCTGGGACAACGACTTCCTCACCCTGCGCAAGCTGCTGTCCGAGGGCGAGTTGGGCGACATCTGGCGCTTCGAGTCCCGCTTCGAGCGCTGGCGTCCGAAGCCGAAGGGCGGCTGGCGGGAGTCCGGCGACCCCGCAGAGATCGGAGGTCTGATGTACGACCTCGGCAGCCATGTCGTCGACCAGGCGCTGGTCCTCTTCGGCCCGGCGGCCGCCGTGTACGCGGAGTCGGACATCCGCCGCCCGGGCGCCGAGACGGACGACGACACGTTCATCGCGATCACGCACACCAGCGGCGTCCGCTCCCACCTCTACGTCTCCGCGACGACCGCCCAGCTCGGCCCCCGCTTCCGCGTCCTGGGCTCCGCCGCCGGCTACGTCAAGTACGGCCTCGACCCCCAGGAGGCGGCCCTGCGCTCAGGCCACCGCCCCGGGCCCGGCTGGGGCGCGGAGCCCGAGTCGCTGTGGGGCCGGGTGGGCTCCGGCGAGTCCCCGGTCACCGGAGGCGGCCGACCCGAACCCACCCTCCCGGGCGACTACCCCGCTTACTATGCGGCCGTGGCGAAGGCCCTGCTGGAGGGCGCCCCGAACCCGGTGACCGCGCTGGAGGCGGCCGCCGCCCTGGACGTACTGGAGGCCGCGCGTCGTTCGGCCCGCGAGAAGGTGACGGTGACCCTGTGACACACAAGAGCACGCACAACCCCTCGCACAGCCAGGGACTCACCCCGAAGATCCACCCGGAGCTCACCCCGAGCCTGGAGGAGCTGGAGAAGGAGGAACGCCGCCTGGTGTTCCGCCAGTTCACCCACGACGACGCCTGGGCGCTCGGCTCGCTCCTCGTCGGCATGGCCCGGGAGCGGCAGGCCCCGGTCGCGATCGACATCCACCGCGCCGGCCAGCAGCTCTTCCACGCGGCGCTGCCCGGCTCCACGCCCGACAACGACGCCTGGATCGCCCGCAAGCGCCGGGTCGTCGAGCGCTACGGCTCCGCCTCCTACCTGGTGGGGGCCCGCTTCCGCGCCAAGGGCACGACGTTCGAGGAGTCCTCGCGCCTCGACCCCGACACGTACGCGGCACACGGCGGTTCGTTCCCGATCACCGTCGAGGGCGTGGGCGTGATCGGCGCGGTGACGGTGTCCGGGCTGCCGCAGCTCCAGGACCACCGGTTCGTGGTGGAGGCGCTGGAGGAGTTCCTCGGCAAGGACCGCTAGCGCGCCGAAATCACCGGCACCGGCTCGGAATTACCGCCGGGCCTCTCCGGTTGGCACCCGCTATACGCGTGATCGCACACGGCTGATCACACACGGCGCCCACCCGGAGGGATCCCCACCGATGACCACCGCTCTGAAGGAAACCGTCGGCCGGTTCGGCATCTGGAGCGTAGGCCTGCGCTCGGAGGACCCGGACCGGCGCGGCGAACTCGCCGAGGCCGCCGCCGAACTGGAGGAACTCGGCTACGGCGCCGTCTGGCTGGGCGGCAACAGCTCCGCCGCCAACGCGGCCCCGCTGATCGAGGCGACCTCGAAGCTCACCGTCGGCACCAGCATCCAGAGCATCTGGCAGCACGGGCCGGACGCCGCCGCCACGGCCTTCGGGGAACTGGAGTCGGCCCACCCCGGGCGTTTCCTGCTGGGCCTCGGAGTGAGCCACGCCAAGCGCGAGGAGCAGTACTCCCGCCCCTACTCGGCCCTCGTCGGCCACCTCGACGGCCTGGACGCCGCCGGAGTGCCGGCGGACCGCCGCCTCCTGGCCGCTCTGGGCCCGAAGTCGCTCCGGCTGGCCCGCGACCGGGCGGCGGGCTCGATCCCGTACCTGGTCACCCCGGAGCACACCGCGCACGCCCGCGAGATCCTGGGCGAGGCCCCGCTGCTGGCCCCGGAGCTGGGCGTCATCCCGGAGACGGACCCGGCCCGCGCCCGCGCCCTGGCCCGCGAGTTCCTCGAGATCTACCTCCCGCTTGCGAACTACACCAACAACTTCCTCCGGCACGGCTTCACCGAGGACGACCTGACGGACGGCGGCAGCGACCGCCTGGTCGACGCCCTGTTCGCCTGGGGCGACGACACGGCGATCCGCACCAAGATCGACGCCTTCTTCGAGGCGGGGGCGGACCACCTCGCCCTCCAAGTCCTGGGCGGCGAGCGCCGGGAAGTCCTCCCGAGGAAGGCGTGGCGCGACCTGGCGACCGTGCTGCTGGGCTGACCCCTCAGGGGCGCGGGGAACTGCGCGAACAACCACGACGAACCCGCAGCCGCGAACGCTCCGCAGCTCCCCGCCCTTCAGGCGTCTTTGAACTCCTGCCGCTGCCGCCCGAGCCCCTCGATCTCCAGCTCCACGACATCCCCGGCCCGAAGGAACGGCTTGGGCTCGGGCGCCCCCAGCGCCACCCCCGCCGGCGTGCCCGTGTTGATCACATCCCCGGGATACAGCGTCATGAACTGACTGAGATACCGCACGACCTCCCCCACCGGGAAGATCTGCTCAGCCGTCGTCCCGTCCTGCTTCAACTCCCCGTTGACCCACAGTCGCAGCGACAGCCGCTGCGGATCCGGCACCTCGTCCGCCGTCACCAGCCACGGCCCCAGCGGGTTGAACGTCTCGCAGTTCTTGCCCTTGTCCCAGGTCCCGCCGCGCTCGATCTGGAACTCCCGCTCGGACACGTCATGTGCCACCGCATACCCGGCGACATGCGCGAGCCCCTCCTCCGCGGATTCCAGATACCGGGCCGTACGCCCGATGACGACGGCCAGCTCGACCTCCCAGTCGGTCTTGCCGGACGCGCGCGGCACGAGCACCGTGTCGTTCGGCCCGACCACCGTGTCCGGCGCCTTCATGAAGAGGACCGGCTCGGCGGGCGGCTCGGCACCCGTCTCGCGCGCGTGGTCGTGGTAGTTCAGCCCGATGCAGACGATCTTGCCGATCCGCCCCAGCGGCGGGCCGATCCGCAGCCCCGTGGCGTCCAGGTCGGGCAGCTCACCGGCATCGGCGGCGGCACGGACCCGACCGAGCGCCGCGTCGTCCGCGAGCAGCGCCCCGTCGATGTCCTGCACGACGCCCGAAAGGTCCCGCAGGGTCCCGTCGGCGTCGAGCAGTGCGGGCCGCTCGGCCCCCGCCGTACCGACTCGCAGCAGCTTCATGATCACGTCTCCCTCGATCGCGGGCGCCCACCCGAGGCCTGCGACCCGGATGCGGCGGGGCAGCCATCGGAGGACTGGTCGATCCTCCAAGCTGGGAGTCCACTCCGCAATACCCAGTTCATCTACTGGACCGCCCCGGACCCGACCGGCTACCGGTACAGCACAGCGCGCTCGACGGCACTCCACGTCGTACTGGTCACGACGTACAGCGCGGCGGCCAGCGGCACCACGGCCACGGTGACGAGCGTGAAGAAGGACATGAAGGGCATCACCTTGGTCACCGCCCCCAGCCCCGCCACGTGCTCCTCACCGGCCGGGAGGGCCGGGTTCGCGGCCATCATGCGCTTGCTGAGGCGGTAGCTGAACACGGCGACCCCGGCGACGACCACGAACAGCCCGGCGTAGACGAGCCCCGCCCCATCGAAGAGACCACCTCCGATCGCGTCCACCCAACGCTCCCCCAGCGGCGCGGCGAACAACCGATGGTCGAGCAGCTCATTGGCCCGCCCGCCGATCGTGTCGCTGGAGAACAGGTGGTAGAGCAGGAAGAACGCGGGCGCCTGGAGCAGCCCGGGCAGGCAGCCGGCCAGCGGCGACACCTTCTCCTCGGCGTGCAGCTCCAGCACGGCCCGCTGAAGCTTCTCGGGATTCCTCCCGTGCTTCTTCCGCAGCTCGGCGATCTTCGGCTGGAGCGCGGCCCGGGCCTTCTGGCCGCGCGCGGCGGCCCGCGACAGGGGGTGGACGAGGAGTCGTACGAGCGCGGTGAACAGGACGATCGCGGCGGCGGCCGCACAGGTGCCGAACAGCGGTTGGAGGAGGTCGGCGAGTCGCTCGACCAGGTGGGCGAAGACGGACATGGGTGAGCCCTCCGGGGGTCTCGTCGTGCCGGGAGTGGGACATGGCGGCATGACGACCCGCGCGGGGCCGGCTACGTGAACGTGCCTGGAGGTGCCCTACGCGAAGGTCGCCCGGAGGGCGTGTCCGGGTGCCCGGGGCCGGGTGCGCCCCCGGGCGTCGGGATCGCGTTGGGGCAGGAAGGCCGTACGGAGGTCACGGTCGCGGATGGCCGTACGCACCCGGGTGCGCGGCACGGCGGGAGCGCAGCGCGAACCGACGAGGGCGCAGACCGCGAGCGCGGCACAGGCCGCGGAGGTCGCGGCGAGCGCGACGGTGGCGGAGAGGCTGCCGGTGTCCAGCAGCGCCACTTCCAGGACCAGGAGGAGCAGCACGAAAGCGGGACGCAGACTCGTCCAACCGCGGATCATCGGCTCCCCTCCTCCCGAACGCTCGCTCGCTCGCTCGACTACCCGTTCTCCTCGCTCTGTTCGTTATACAGGATCGCTCTGACAGCCGCGTCCGAGACTTCGTACACGGGTTTGAGAAAGGTTCGTCGCAACTCTCGACAACCCACCCACCACACCCGATGCTTCTCGTTGCCATGAACGGGCCAACCCGCGACGCCGGGCCGGGGGACCGGCGCCTGCCCCGATTCCCCTACGGAGGAGCCGTGATACGACGCAGAACCCTGCTGACCGCAGCAGGCGGTACGTTCCTCGGCAGCGCCCTGGCGACAGGCACCGCCCACGCGGACGCCACGATCGCCGTCAACCCGTCGACCACGTACGGCACCTGGGAGGGTTGGGGCACCTCCCTCGCCTGGTGGGCCAACGTCTTCGGCGCCCGGGACGACTTCGCGGACCTCTTCTTCACCACCAAGTCGGTGACGTACAACGGCAGATCACTCCCCGGCCTGGGCCTGAACATCGCCCGCTACAACCTCGGCGCGTGCAGCTGGAACAGCGTCGGCGGCGAAACGATGGTCGAATCACCCAACATCCCCGCCTTCAAGCAGATCGAAGGCTTCTGGCAGGACTGGAACAACGAGGACCCCACCTCCTCTGCCTGGAAGTGGACGGCGGACGCCAACCAGCGCGCGATGCTGGTCAAGGCGACCCAACGGGGCGCGATCACGGAGCTGTTCGCCAACTCCCCCATGTGGTGGATGTGCAGCAACCACAACCCCTCGGGCGCGTCGAACGGCGGCAACAACCTCCAGACCTGGAACTACCGCCAGCACGCCTCCCACCTGGCGGCGACTGCCCTGTACGCGCGCGACAACTGGGGCGTGAACTTCGCGACGGTCGACCCCTTCAACGAGCCGGCCTCCACCTGGTGGACCGCGACCGGCACCCAGGAGGGCTGCCACATGGACCCCGCGGTCCAGGCGGCCGTGCTCCCGTACATGCGCAGCGAGCTGGACAAGCGTGGCCTGACCGGCATACGGATCGCCGCCTCGGACGAGACGAACTACGACACGGCCCGCTCCACCTGGGCGTCCTTCAACTCGTCCACCAAGGCCCTGGTCTCCCAGGTCAACGTGCACGGCTACCAGGGCTCGGGCGGCCGCCGCGACCTCCTCTACACGGACGTGGTGACGACGTCCCGCAAGAAGCTGTGGAACTCCGAGACGGGCGACAGCGACGGCACGGGCCTGACCATGGCGTCGAACCTCTGCTACGACTTCCGCTGGCTGCACCCCACGGCATGGTGCTACTGGCAGGTCATGGACCCGACGACGGGCTGGGCGATGATCGCCTACGACAAGAACACCCTCCAGCCGACGACAGTCCAGACCAAGCACTACGTCCTGGCCCAGTTCAGCCGCCACATCCGCCCGGGCATGACGATCCTGGACACGGGCGTGAGCTACGCGGTGGCGGCGTACTCGGCGTCGGCCCGCCGCCTGGTGCTGGTAGCCGTGAACACGGCCACATCGGCCCAGACCCTCACCTTCGACCTCTCCCGCTTCTCGACGGTGACGGGCGGCACGAACGGCGCGGTCCCCCGCTGGAACACGGTGACGACGGGCGGCGGCGACCTCTACACCCCCCGCTCGGACATCCGCCTCAACGGAAAATCGGTAAGCGTCCCGTTCGCGGCAAAGTCGGTCCAAACACTCCAGATAGACGGAGTGACCCTGTAGGCCGACGTGATGACGGCGATTCGGGCCGAACTGTAGAGCCGGGGTGACGAGCGAAAGGAGGCTGGGTAGGCCAGACGCCTGGCCTGCGCATCTCTCACGCTCGTCACCTCCCGGCAGTACGGTGTCCCCCATGCGCCCCGACACGCCTGCCGAAAACGTCGACCACACCGCCGAGGCGGCACGCCTGGAGCGGACCGCCGGCCTGTACCCCGAGGACTCCGAGGCCCTGCTGCTGCGCGCCGCGGCCCACCTGGAACTCGCCGGCGACCGCCCCACGGCCACGGCCCTCTACGACCGCCTGCTGTCCTCCACGGACGGCCTGGAGAACCCCCACCTGGTACGGGCGCTCAAGGCCTCGAACCTCTGGGAGTACGGCCACGAGGCCGAGGCCAGGGCGATCATCGAGGGCGTCCGGGTGGCGTCCCCGAGGGACCCGGCCCCCTGGGTGATCGTCGCCGAGGCCCTGGAGTCGCACGACGAGCTGGAAGCGGCGCACGACACGTTCACGGAGGCCGTACGCCTCCTCCTGACCGACGTACCGCAACCCCCACAACCGACCCACCCCCTCCTCTTCGGCCGCCACAGGGTCCGCCGCATGCTGGGCAGGTCCCATGACGAGTGGGACGCGCTGGCGGACACGGTCCACTCCCTCCCGATCACCCTGGACGAACTCCACGACCCGAAACGGGTCTGGTCCCTGGGCTCGGAGAACCCGGCGGAACTGGAAGCGGAGATCACCCGCCTCCGAGCCGAACTGGGCGCCTACCGCGAAGCCCTCTCCCGCCCCTTCCCGGTAGCGATCCTCCACTGGCCGGCAACGGAACTTTCGGAACTCCTCGAGGCGTACCCGACCCTGGCCTCGGAATACCCCTCCCACGAGACCCACCTCGCGACCATAGAGTCCGCCCTACGAGAACTGTCCTCCTCCGGCACCCCCAACCTGGGCATCGTCACCGGCACGGTCCCGTCCTACGAGGCCTTCGCAGCGTCGGAACTCTCCTCCCCGTCGGACGCGACCCTGCTCCCCCAGTACGCGACGACCCTGGCGGCGAGGGGGCGGGCGGTGGCCTGGCCCCCACAGAGCACCGCGGCCTGCTGGTGCGGCTCCGGACAACCGTACGGCGCCTGCCACGGACGCACGGCCTGACACGGGCACCGGGTCCTCCGGCCCACCATGGACGACCGGGCAGGCAAGATCGCGCCGGTCGTCCCACCCGGCCAGGAACTGAAGATCCCCCACCGCAGCGGCTACGAGCACTACAAAGTCACGACCCGCCACGAGGAGACACCAGAAGGCCAGGCAACGGCGTACCGCTGGTGGGAACGGACGGAGATCGCCGAGTAGCCGGGGCAGTGCCGACGCGGGCCGGCCCGACAGCCTGCCCCACGGAACTGCCACGACACGACCCCCGTCTTCCCGGATGACAGACGACTGACGTCGGCTCCCGGGGGGAACGTCACGTGGACCAGCCCTGGCTCACGATCACACTCATCATGGCCGCCGCCATGACGGCCTTCGGAATCTGGAACCTACGCATAGCCCAACGCCAGCGCCGAGCCCTCTCCCGCCTCGGCGTCCGGGGCATCCGCACCAGGGGCGAGGTGGCCCGAGGCCCCCGCCGAGAGGGCCCCACCCTCCACCCGCCCCAGGTCCGCTACAAAGCCCCACCGGTCGGCCGCCCCGACGCCCCGGCCGACCAGACGTACCGCCGCACCCCTCTCAACCACGAGCAGCACCCTCTCCACGCAGGAGTCCCGGTCGTCCTCCGCTACGACCCGAGGGACCCACGCCGGGTGGTGGTCGTACACCAGAAGGACGGAAGGCCGGCGAACGTGTCGTACTCGGCGGGGGCGCATCTGGCTTGGGGGGTCTCTTGCGTGCTGCTCGGGTTGGGGATGGGAGCGGGCGCGTTCTGGTGACGCCCCGGACGCCTCACCCCACCGCGACCCGACCCGGCGTACGCCGAGCTGCTGACGCATTCACCCACGCCGGGTGCCTGGAGCCAACCAGTTGCGCTCCCCACCTGCGGCCCCCACCTCTCCAGGCCGCCCGCTCGCTTCTCTCCCGTGCTTCCGCGGCCCGGGTCAAGGGTGGCCCGAAGGGCCATCAGCGCCAGCCGACGCGGAACGCAGCGGAGTGGAGCGCCCTTGGGACGGGGCGTGGAGGCACGACACTGGCATGGAAGCGGGCGGCCTCTGCAGTGCATGTGAACCCCGCCCAAGGGCGGACTACCCTCTGCCGTGTGTCCGAAGATCCTACGTGGGAAGCGCCAGAGGGTTCCTGGGCTTCGTCCGCAGCTCGCCGTCGCAACATGCAAGCGATTCGCAGCCGCGACACGCAGCCTGAGAAGCTGATTCGCCGTCTAGTCCATGCGCAAGGGTTGCGCTATCGCGTCGCCGCCCGCCCACTTCCCGATCTGCGCCGGACGGCCGACATGGTGTTCCGTTCGGTGAAGGTTGCAGTGTTCATCGACGGTTGCTACTGGCACGGCTGCCCAGAACACTACGTACCGCCGAGGACCAACTCGGGATACTGGTCAGAGAAGGTCCTCCGCAATATGGAACGCGACCGCGACACTGATCAGCGGCTCAAGGAGGCGGGATGGCTAGTGCTCCGTTTCTGGGAGCACGAGCCATCAGACAGGTGCGCCGACAAAATCGCCGCGACGGTCGTAGCCCGCCGAATCACGGGGAGACATGCCTGACACAGGAATCTCCATCTGCTCGGGATCCGGCTTGACGGCAGGGCTGTCATTGGTGTCCATGACATAGCCTTCGAGCAGCTCCTCCCGATGCTCTGGCCGCAATACCGCAGCGATGGCCCGACCGACAGCTTCGGCAACTGGAGGAGGGAACGCATTGCCGACCTGCCGGTACCGGGCGGTCTTCTTCCCCTGAAAGTCCCAATCGCGGGGGAACCCTTGGATAATGGCGGCTTGCTCGACCGTCAGCATCGGCCCAGCGGGCCTGAAAAGGTCTCTCTCGGGGTCGCATGCCTTGCGATCGTTAGCGACACCCATAGCGTTTACGCCCATTGCCGCCCAGGCGCGCTTCGCCCGGGTGGGACCAAGGTCCGCCCCACCGTGCTTCCTTGAGCCTCCGACGAGCGTTGGGGCAACGCCCCTCCCAGCGTCCCTGGCATTCTTGGCGTTGATCAGCCACTCATAAAATACATCTTTGCCTGTCCGATCACTGGACGAGGCCAACTCCCCCTCCTGGTTCTTGTGCCAGAAATCCTCGCAACGCTCCCTCATAGTTCTTCGGAGTTTTCCCACCACAGAGACTTGCCTTCGCGACACCCGCTGCGGCCATACAAATTCAACACCGTTCCTCTTGATTGCATCCTCATGAATCGCAACAAGAATGGCGCGAGGGCGCAACTGAGGAACGCCAAAATCGCTCGCATCCAACCTGCGCCAAACGCGTCGCATTGCATAGTCTTGCTGACGAGGGCTTGAGCAGCTATCGAGTTCCGGAACTACGTAGTCTAGCTTTCGCAATTCATCCAGAATCCAAGCACGGTACTCGATGAACACCTCAGGCGGCTCAAGAATTCCTCGCACATTCTCGATCATTACAGCTTTAGGGAGCAAGGCTTTGGCGATATCCAAGGCAGCAGGAAACAGATCCCTTTCGTCATTTTTTCCTAGCCTCTTCCCTGCCAAGGAGAACGGAGGGCATGGGACTCCTCCCGCAAGCAAATCCAATTCTCCTTGGGTAAGGCCAAGCTGCTCGTACTCCTTGGAGTCTAGGAAAGTCTTGACATCCATGGGCCTCAGCGCCTTGGCGCGCTCTGCAGTCCAGCCAGGCCAGTCGCCCACGTTCGCGCGAAGCGTGTCTACCGCGTCCGCATCCCATTCGACGAGAGCCAAGTGATCGAAGCCGGCGTTGTGCAGCCCAACAGCTTGTCCGCCTGCCCCCGCACAGATCTCGATCGAGGTCAGTGGCGTGGCGAACTGCGGACGCTGCTGGCCGCTGGGGCGCATGGCGCTCCTTCCGGAGGTGACTCAAAACTGTTGCCAAGTCTTACAGAGACGGTGATCGCACACCGCGTAAGGCAACAAGAGTCTCCCACTGCTCCTGATTCCCGGCCCAATCCGGGGCCTTGGGGTGGGGCAAAGAGGCCACCAGACGCTAGCCGCCGCCGATGTGCCGCAGCAAGGCTTCGATGTCATTCGGCGCCAAGCCAGCCGCAACCGACGGCTCCTCTTGCAGGTCGGCCAGCTGCTGCACTGTGGGGTCGTCGAGGATCCTCCCCATGAACTCAAGCTTCCGATCCAGGCGCGCTGTCACGACCTCATCGATGGTGTTCCGGACAGCCAGGACGGTGACCCGAGTGTCCGTCCCAGGTGCAAGCCCCAGGCGATGGATCCGGTCAAGACTCTGGAGGAACCGCCCCGCCATGAAGTCACGATCCACGTACACAGCGTCATGACAGATGTGATGCAGGCTGATGCCCTCCCCAAGAGTCGCCGGGTTGGAAATCAGCACCATGCAACTCGGGTCTTCGCGGAAGCGCCGCAGCTGCTCGTCCCGATCAGGCGTGCCACCGTAGACGACCGCGGGGCTGTACTTCTCCAGCATCTGCTCAAGGGTCGTCAGGCTGCGGACGAAGGTCGTCCAGACCAGTGTCTTGCGGCCTCGTGCAGCGTTCTCCGCCACGATGGCCACCGCCTCCTTGTACTTGGGCGACAGCTCATAGTCCGGCAGGTTCTGGAGGAGCGAGTACAAGGAGCTGCCTTCCGGGACCTCCAGCGGCGGTAGCTGATACGCCAAGGGCTCATACCGGCTGCCTCCCTCCAGGAGGAGCGCTGGGCTGGTGGCCGCCATCAGCAGTCGCAAGGCTGTCTTGCCGAGTGAACTCAGGTCATCCCTGGAAGCACGACTGCTCTCACCGCCCACGAGCGAGCTGTAGATCTCGTTGTGCAGTGGAGGCATGTCGACGTACCGCATCCTCAGCCAGACCGGAGGAAGTCCCAGCTCCTGCTTCGTCGTCCGGGTGAACAGCGGCCGGAGTACGGAGCTGGCATAGGCAAGGTCTCCGCCTGCCACGGCTTGTACGACGGTTCGCTGCCCATGCCCGGGCCAGACGAAGCCGAGAAGGTTCTCCAAGTCCTTCGAACCATTGGGTGCCGGCGTCCCAGTAAGAATCATCCGCCGCTCGGCCAGAGGACCAAGAGCCATGCACGCGGCACCGTACGTGCCCCGCGCTCCCAGCTTCATCCGGTGCGCCTCGTCGAGAATGATCATCGAGGGACCTGACTTCAGCCAACTGGCCAGCGTGGCCAGTGAGCGATCAAGCCGTTCGTAATTGACGATCAGCACCTCCGCCCACTGATCCATAGAACCGTCGAGGACGTGGGTGCGCAGCGGGTAGCTGAAGCACACCGCTGTCTCGTAGCGCCAGGACTCGTACGCCGACTTGGGACAGACCACCAAAATCCGGCTCACGCGTCCCTGAGACTTCTGTGCCGCATACACGGCCAGGGCTACACGCGTCTTCCCCGCTCCGGGAACGCTGAAGTTGGCCCCATGCTGAAGCGTCAGAAGCTTCGCGATGTCCCGAAGCTGAAACTCGCTCAGTGCACCTTGCCAGGTCTCACCCAAGAGGCCTGACACCTCGTCGGGCGTGACCTCACCTTGGGGCTTGGTGCCGGCGAGACGCTCCTTGACCGTGTTGGCGTCCTGTACGACTCCCGCCACAAGGTTCCGAAGCTCTGGAGCCCACTCCACTCCCTGGTGGTGCGGCCAACCACTAAGGACACTGAGGTCCGCGAGCAGTTCGTCGAGGGCAACCGACGCGGCGAGCGGGCCGAGCTGGCCACCCGTGCGGAAACGGGCGGCCAGCCGGACAAGGTCTTGCTGATACTGGTCGGTCGTCCTGAGGACGACACGGGTGCGCGTCTCATCAAACCCGAGATGCAAAGACGTTTCGGTCGCGTTGTCCGTCACTGGCGGCCCTCCGCAGCCGCGGCCTCCAGCAGCCAGGCGACCCCGTCGCCGGGGGTGGGAAGACCCCTGCCAGCCTGTTGTGCGAGCTTGCGAAGACTGACACGCAGCTTCAGCACAGCTTCATCGAAGGCTTCCTCGTCCAGGCTCCTAGAGGTGCGAGCTTGGACGAGGTCCATCACGCACTGATCGATGCTCGCGCAGGCTTCCGCGAGCCGCGCCGGCGCAAGCTGCTTACGCTTGCGTAGGCGTGCACTACGGCCGGCAGCTTCGATCGCGTCATCGAATGCCTTCCTAGCGTCGTCCCAAACAGCCTGGCTCTGTGCTTTGTCACTGTCGAGGAGATTCGAGCCCTCACTACGGATAGCAGCACTGGCACGCAGAATCTGGTCGTTCAGCGCTCGTGCCTGGGACACGGCAGAAGAGGCCGCTGGGACCGCGAGGTCGAGCCCAGGGATTGACACTGCCTCCTGACCAGCCGAGCTGCTGCTTGCCTCGGTTAGCGTCGCCGGCAAGGTACGAGTGAGGTGGCCCTCCTTCAGGAAATCCTCGTCAATGTGGCGCACGTCAGTCTTCGAGAATTCGAGGAGGATGGCGGCCAGTCGCCACTCCTTGAGAACCTCCGCCTGGTCCCGGTCGACAGACTCGAGCTTCACGTATAGGCGGTGAAGCTCCTTGAGCCGTTCCTTGGCGCCTTCCCAGTCCACAAGCCGCAGCGCCACGCCTCCACCGCTCTTGCTGCGGTCGATGAGCTCCCGGATGGTGCTCAGGATCCAGCGCTCCTGGTGGTACGTCTTCACCTGGATCCGGAATTCCTTGGCGATCTGTTCAGGGGTACGCCCGAGCGAGGCCTGCTCCTCCATCGCGAGAAGCCGGTTGATGTACGAGTAGTCGCGACGGTGGTCCTTACGCAGCTGGAGAGACAGCTCGACCGCGTTGATGTCCGCCCACGTGAACGACTCCGGCAGCACACCGACGCGCATCGACTGCGCGCCGAGCTCATGCAGTGCAGCGGCCCGCGTGTTGCCGTTCACGAGCACGCCCTGATGAGTCACAAGGCCGGGATCGTTCTGGCCGAACTGCTCCAAGCTCTCCTTGAGCTTGTCGAAGTCGGTGTCACGGATGTTCGGGTCGGCCGGCGAGGCCTTAAGCAGAAACCGCAGGTAGTCCTGGCTTTCTGCACACCATGGATCCTTCTCCAGCAGCTCATCACGGGCTGCGTCATGGCTGCGCTGGGCCCGGATCCGGTGCGTGCTGGGGTTGAAGTACAGCCCGCTGAGCGGCAGGTCGACGACCTCCACATGAGCCTGCTGCTCGTTCCAGTCGACCGTAACGGTCTCCCTTGTGCCGCCGGCCCTCTTGACCTCCTCCACCTTCTTCTTGATCAGCTCACTGAACTCGGCCGCGCGCGGCGGCGGCGGGAGCTCCCGCAGCATCGTTCTTCCCCGTCCTGTCTAGTTGTCCTGGTCGTCCATGTCGTGGAGCGCGTCGGCGACGGCCTTGCGGGACTCCTCGGGAAGAGTCCGGTAGATGCCCCACATCTTCTCCATGGGACTGAGCGACCTCTGGTCGGCTGCGATCCACGCCAGGAAGATCTGCCGCTCCATGGGCGCGAGCGACTCGGCGAGATCCAGGATTACTCCAAGATCGACCTCGCGATCGGTGCTTCCAGCCCCACAACGCTTGCACTCGGTGACGAACTGGTAGTCGTCTCCCCCGTCCGGCAGCACCACCTTCCTGCGGGCCACGTTCAGAACCGACAGCGTGATGCCGTCCTCATACGCTTCGCCACCAGCGATTCCACAGGACCGGCAGAGGTGGTTGTCGGCCTGGAAGATCTTCAGGCGCTGTGCCGTCGTGAGGCTGTTCTTGTGCTTGGGCGCCTTCGACTTGCCCGGAATCCAGACATCGGCGCCCCTAGCGACGAAGCGCTGTTCCTGCTGCTTCAGAGACACGTCATCGCGGCTCGTGTCGATCCGCCACCCGTGATCCCTGAGATCTCGAGTCCGCCGGTCAATCTGAGCAACCTCAGGAAAGGCCGCGCGCAGCTGAGCCTTCGTGAAGACGTTTCCCTCCCCCACCACATCCACCAGCCACAGGGCCGCACGCGCCATGCTTCCCAACTTCTCGTCCTGCCACGACGGCAGCGTCATGCATCGCCTCCGGTCAAGTCGAATGACATACCGCAATAAGCCGTGCATGACGGAAACACCGATACATACCCGGCTTACGCCCCCCGCTTGTCGGGCGGTTGCAGCATCAGTCTGGCACCACAACCCGAAAGGAAGTCCAGCAGTTGAACACTTGCTCCGGAAATAGCAAGAGGCAACTTCCCGCTCCTCAGGCACAATTGCGGAACCTAGACAGACCCTTGGGTCAACGACCAGGGGTTCCGTAGGTCGACCGCCGCACAAGGAGGCAGAAAACGCATGGCACGAGACGGGGGCGTCCCAGTCGAGCGCAGCTGGACAGACAAGAAGTTCCGCAGTGACGTTCCGCCAGGCCAGCGAGCCTTGGCCAAAGCTCTCCAGAATCTATGCCGCCACATCACCCCGGCACCATCGGGCAAATCACCGGAAATGACCCCTACCCAGGCGGATGCAGCCCGGCACTTGCTTTGCAGCGAAAGCTCCCTGTCCAGATTCCTGAGCGGACAGTCGGTGCCACGGCTGCACTCCGTAGAACATCTCTACAAGACGGCCTGCGCCGACGCTGGCGGTGAGCACGCCCTCGGCATCGCCCTTGATGACCTGCGGAGGCTTCACAAAGCGGCTTCGGATGAGCGATGCCAAAGCTGTGTTGATCTGCGGTCACAGCTGACGGCCGCGATATCGCAAGCGGGGGCAGCAGAAGCCGAGATCACCGCTCTACGACAGTCGGCTTCGGGCGACGCGGCAGAGCTGGAGTCCCTCCGACGACAGGTCAAGTCGCTCAAGGACGCTGTTTCCGAACTAAAGGCCACCCGGGCCGGCTTGCAAGCGCGGCTCACCGCCCATGCGGCGCTTGCTCCGCTGCCGGTCCCCCGCCGAAGGGGGGACCGGCAGCGGAGCAAGAACGACTTGTCGGCAGCACGGCAGGTGGCAAAGCGGGCGGCGGAGTTGCGGAGCGAGGGCCAGCAGGATGCCGCACTGACCCTGCTGCGTCACACCGCAGAAGTCCTCAGCCCCGTCGAGACCGCGACGCTGTTCCGAGCACTCCGCCAGCAACAGCAGAACGAGCTCGTGGACAACTTGATCCACATCTACGGACGTGATCACCGAGATCAAGAGGTGATGCACGTAACGTGGGAACTCCATAAACAGGGCTCGCCGGATGACGCCGGCGCTTTGCTCCGGGCTGCGATCGAGTGAGCATCGGCGCTACAGCGCGGAGACTTCCTTCTGCATCGGGACCCGGCCGAGGAGATCGCAGGCGCGCCCGGCGGGGCCCGTCACCCCTACGGGCGGGCGCCCTCAGAAAGTTGGCCGCGCCTGCCCGGAAGCGGGACGGTCACAGCTGCGCCCCCGCCAACGCGCCGACCATCGCTGCCCCGGCCGGCTGCCCGGCCGCGTCCGCAGACAACTTGCCTCCCCTCCCACCTCACTGACAGGCCGAAAACTCGACCCTGCTCAGGAACGACCCGTCGGCACGGCGGCTACGCCAGCGACCAGTCGGCTACTCGTCGCGTCGGCACCATTTCACGTGTTGCCGGACGTCGCCGAACGTTGACGGCGGTACGACATCCTGGGACGGCGGTACGGTAGTTCGAGCCGTCCCCCTGAGAGTTGGGCCGACGGTATCACTCCATGGACCAGAGGAGGATGGCGTGGCAGACGAGCGCCCTGTAAGGCGGTCATCAAAGGTGAAGGTCGCGGAATTTCTGGCGGCCAAGGGGGAAGGCAAGGTGTTCAAGAAGCTTGAGCTGTTCGAGGGCGTTCCCGGTGTGGCTCAGGTGGATCGCCGCATGCGTGACCTACGCGAGCTGGGCTGGCAGATCGACAACTACAAGACCGACCCGCACCTCCAGCCCGACGAGTACCGGCTCACAGCGATCGGCACTCGTATCGACCTTGGTGAACAACCGGAGCGGCCTTCACGACCGCGGATCTCAGCGACTCGCCGCCGTGAAGCCATTGAAGCGGTCGACTCCTTGTGTCAGATGTGCGGCACAAGGGCTGGCGAGGCTTTCTCAGATGGCGAGGATGAGAAAGCGGCCCTTGGTGTCCACATCATCGATCCGAGTCCGCCACCGAACACGGAACTGTCGAACCTGCGTGTGGAGTGCCAGCGTTGCAGCCGCGGAAGCGGGACGGGCAAGCCGCTGCCGACACGCGAAGAGATCTTGGAACAAGCCTCCAACCTCAGCAATCGTGCCGACAAGCGGCGTCTGTACCGGCTCATGCAGTCAGGGCAACCCGAGCGTGACGAAGTTGAGCGGGTTTTCGTCCAGTGGCTGCGGTTGAAGCATGACGACCGAGTGGATGTCATGCTGAAACTCGCAGGAGCTCTGATCGAGGAGGACTGACGACCCTCATTCCTCCAGGGGATGACCGGTGCGCCGAACAGCGCACCGATACCCTGCCCGTGTGATTCGGGCAGTGGTATTCGACGTCGGTGAGTGCTTGGTCGACGAGACCCGCGAGTACGGAAGCTGGGCCGACTGGTTTGGTGTGCCACGGCATACCTTCCATGCGATGTTCGGGGCTGTCATCGCGCAGGGGCGGGACTACAGGGAGACATTTCAGGAGTTCCGGCCCGGCTTCGATCTTTTCGAGGAGCGGGAGAAGCGCGCCGCTGCCGGGCAGCCGGAGAGCTTTGGGGAAGGGGACCTGCACGAGGACAGGCCAGGCGCTGGGGCGGCTCCGGGCGGACGGGCTGTGGCTCGCCATCGCCGGGAACCAGACCGTACGAGCCGGAGGCATTCTGCGGGAGTTGTTCTCCGACGACGTCGACCTGATCGGTACGTCCGACGACTGGGGCGCCAGCAAGCCCAACCCCGAGTTCTTCAAGCGGGTGGCCGACGCCGTGCCCTTCGAGGTCGACGAGATCCTGTATGTCGGTGACCGGTGCGACAACGACATCCGACCCGCCCGAGCAGCAGGGTTGCACACCGCGCTGGTGCATCGCGGGCCGTGAGCCGCCATTCAGTGGAACAGCAGCGAGGCCGTGGAACTGCCGACCTTCCGTATCGAAAGCCTCACTGAACTACCCCAGTGCGTAAGGCAGTTCAACAACCCTCTGCGATAACCGTCGTCGTCAACTACCGAAACGGGTGGCGCCCGCGTTCCACGCGATCGCATCAGGCAGCCTCCGACTCGGCCTCGTAGTGCATCTGAGCCCGGTCGAGAATGTCGTCCGGATCATGGCCGCAGGCGCTGCTCCAGTGGAGCAGATCAGCGATCAGCTCGACCGCCGACTCGACAAGGCTCACCTCTCGGCCTCGCCGGTGCTGGCCTAGCCCGCGCGCGGCACCCTCGTAGTTTTCGAGCGCCTCCACAGCCCGCTCGATACGGCGGCAGTTACTCCCGCTGCTCAGGGGAATCTCGCACCAGACGGCCTTGCCTGCCGCGGTCAGAACGGTGCCCCAGTCCCCTGCCATCGCCGCAAGCAGATGCAGGCCACGGCCGTACTCATCACCGCATCCCGCCTCCCTGACGACGGGGATGACAGGGCTCTTGTCGTGGACTTCGAGGCGTAGGCACTCCGCCTTCCTTTCAAGGATCAGGGTCGCCGACGCCCCTTCACCAACGTGCTTGACGACATTGGTGGCCAGCTCCGCGACAAGGAGTTCTGCTTCGTCAGCGGCGACCAGCATGCCCCACCGGCTGAGCTGCTGAAAGGCTGCTCTCCTCAGCAGGCGCACCTCCGCCGGCGCTGCTTCGAAGGGCAGTACGCAGCGCAGTCGCGACTCCGTGAACTCGCAGTCAGGCATGACCAGTCCTCCCTCCCTGGCCACGCAACACGCTTGATCACGCCGTATCCGTACGGCTGCGCTGCGTAGCGACCCGGAAAGAGCATGGCACAGAGAAATCTCACTGTGTAACTTCTCATGAGAATCTATCGGGTGAACCTGGTGGTGAGCCCGCTTCACCGCTGCCTAGCCTGATGGGCGTCCTCCGGGCTGAGGCCCGGCACATGGCGAAGGAGCCTCATGCCCGAACGGAGCACGACACGACGCCGCCAACTGGGCGCCACCATGCGCAAGTTGCGTTCCCGCACGGGATTGACGCTTGAGGAAGCCGGGCGCCTGGTCGGCGTATCGAAAGCGACCGTCAGCAGGTACGAGACCACTGCCGGACCGGTCAAGTGGATCGTCGTCGACGCGCTCTGCCGTGAGTACGGGGCAACTGACGCTGAGCGGCGAGCAGTTGTCAACCTCGCCAAGGACGCCAAGGAGCAGGGCTGGTGGAGCTCCTTCGCCGACTCGATCCCGGAGAGCATGAACCTGCTGCTCACCCTTGAGGACGAAGCGGTTCGTGAAAACCACTTCTGCTGTGTCTACGTCCCTGGCCTCCTACAGACACGTGACTACAGCACAGCGCTCCAGAGGGCCAATGAAGTGCCTTTGGAGTCGGCAGAGATCGAGCGGCTCGTCGACATCCGCATGAAGCGGCAGGAGATCCTGACCCGTCAGAAGCCGTTGCACCTGTGGGCGATCCTCGATGAATCGGTGGTCCGCCGCGTGGTCGGCTCGCCGGCGGTCATGAAGGATCAGCTCGACCGGCTCCTCGAAGCCAACGAGTCACCTCACATCACTCTCCAGGTGCTGCCGTTCTCCAAGGGAGCCCACGCCGCTGCCCTGGGCAGCTTCGTCATCATCGGCGGCCCTGAACCGGCCCTCGACGTCGTGTACGTCGACTTCCACACAGGCTCCCTCTTCTTGGAAAAGGAAGAGGAACTGGAGCGATACAGACTTGCGTTCGAGTACCTGCGCGCACAAGCGTTGGATATGGAGGCTTCCTCCGCCCTGATCCATCGCGCCCGCAAGGAGCTCTGAATGCCCGCCAGCCCTCAGACCGCCTCTGAGCCGAGGTGGTTCAAGTCGTCGTACAGCGGCGGCAACACCACCGAGTGCCTGGAGTGCGCATACGTCGCTCACGGAGCGCTCATACGCGACTCCAAGTACCAACAACCGGGGCCGATCGTTTCCGTCGGTAGCGAGGCGTGGTGTCGCTTCATTGGTGCATTGAGCAGCGCCCAGGACCAGGCCGGTGCCGCGACGCTGTAGAGAACTTGGCAATGGCCGCAGGTCAACTCTCGGTCCTCGCTGACGCCCCCGTCTCCACTGCTACGGTCGCGTCCATGACGCTCTCGGTCTCCACGGGTCAGGCTGTGGACCTACGGGTACAGCCGGTTGACGAGGTTCTTGATCGCGTCGAGCAGTCTCTGCGAGTGCGCTTGCTCCTGGACACGGTGGTGCGTAAACGCCGATCCGTGGGGGCCAGAACAGACCGCGACACCTGGGTGCGGATCGAGCGGCGCTTGCTCGACAAGATCCCCGACCAGGGGTGGAACGGCACTGAAAGTGCCGCGCGTCTGGAAGGCATCGCCCAGCCTGAATGGCACGGATGTGTGGTCTGGCGGGACACTGACGAGCCGGTGATGTGGCGTGCCGATGAAACCGAGCTCCTGCCAGGGGCTCCCGTCGGAAGCGCCATCTTGAGTGAAGCCCCGGAGCTGCCGGACGATTGGTGGGAGGCGTTGAACGCCTCGTTGGACACCCTGGCGGCACAGGAGACTGGGCGGGTCGCCACACCCGACACCGTCACCATCACCCAGGCCCTCGTCACCGAGTCCATCCGTGGTGTCTTCTCCGGCGACTTCGATACGTCGGTGGAGCGGTGGGTGCCGGCCCACGCGGATCTGAACTGGGCAAACATGACCGCCCCGACATTCAGCATCTTCGACTGGGAGGACTGGGGTAGCGCACCGCTTGGGCTGGATTCGTCATCCCTATGGGCGAGTTCCCTTGCTGTCCCGGCTCTGGCCGATCGCGTACGGCACGAGCGCCGGTCCGACTTCGAGAGCCGGGACGGCAAATTGATGACGTTGTTCGCCTGCTCGAAGATCCTCGGGCCGTACGCGCATCCGGAGGATCCTCGGCTGGAACCCGCCCGGCGCATGGCCGAGCAGACCATCAAGGAGCTTCAGGAGGGCTGACCGCGCGAGCGGTCTCGAAGGAGACTCCGGTACTCCTGGATGGTCCGCTCTTCGACCTCGCCCGCCAAGGCGCCGACGAGTTCGCCCAGATGGGCGGGGTCATCGGTGCCCACGGCAACGGAGCCGACCCGCGGGAGGTGATAGGCGACTCTGAATGCCGCCTGTACACGGGAGAGTTGGCTGCTGTCACGGAGAAATACGCGGGGATCGATCCGGGCCCACACCGGGCCGCTGGTGCTGCCTACGAAAGGGCTCATCCCCCACACCTTGCCGCTGCCCAGACCCCACGCCTTGGTGAGGGCATCCGCGGCGTCCAGCGTTCTGGATCCCACAAGCAAACCGGCGCGGACCATGAGGACCGCTGGCCTCGGTACGGTCATGTCGATCAGGCTCAGCAGCGGTGACGGGTCCCAGGACGCGACGCCCCAGGCTGCGCAGAGCCCCTTCGCCACGGCGGTGTCGAGGGCGGCGCACGCCTGGACAAACGCGTCCTGATGGTGAGGGGCGGCTTCGCGGAGCGAATGCTCCGCATTGTGCAGGAACACCAGGTCCGGCTCTCGCCCGAGGTCCTTGGCCGCCTGTTCCGCAGCAGCGTGCAGGCGTACGGGGTCCAGGGAGTGCTCCACCCCGTCCCGCCCCGGGAAATATCCGATCTTGGTGGAGACCGTGAACTTCGGCAACAGATCACCGGCTGTCCGTGCCAGGACCTGATGTGAGCGGAAGCCAAGGTAGTTGCTGCTGGTGTCAAGTGCGGCGACACCAAGCTCCAGCGCGCCGGTCAGGAGACGGCGTTCGTGACAAGACCGGTGTAACCCGAGGACAACTCGGGGGTCAGCACCGCGCACAGCTCCTCCTTCACCAGGATCTCGGCGACCTCCGGGACTTCGGCTCCGACGACGGTTGCGGCCCGCTCCAGCGGGACGGGCCTGCCGCTGAGCAGCAGGTGCAGTGCGGGCCCGGCCTTGGCAGCGAGGGTGAGCTTCTTCCCTGAGGCCACGACGTCGACGGTCTCCCCGCTTTCCTGGATACGAGGTGGGAAGTGAGTGGTGCACACCACGGCGTCGAGCGGCCCGAGTGTGTCGAGGAACGGCACGTGCCGAGGCAGCGTCGTCTCCTGCTCGTATGCGGCCAGGAAGTCGACCGGGGAGCGTTCGCCGACCAGCTGGGCGGCGGCCGCAGTCAGGGCCTCGCCGCCGGTTCCGTGCCAGCGGTCGAGATCGTGGCGGAAGATCTCCCGCTCGCGACACCAGTCGGCCAGCCACACGAGCCAGCTCGCTCCCGTGCGCTTGGTGATGCCGAAGGTGACGTGAAGGCTCTTGCCGGAGCCGCTGCCGGTCCGTGTCGCCTGGTGCCAGTGGCCTCGGGGGATGTGCATGACGTCACCGGTCCGCATGACGCCGGACCAGATGATTTCGTCGCTCGGAGTGTCGTTGGGGTCGGAGTCCCTGTACATCGGGACCTTGCGGGAAGTCGCGCGCACCTCCCACTTTTTCTCCCCCGCGAGCTGGACGATCACCACATCGTGGTCGTCCCAGTGCAGGGGGAAGCCGGCGGCGTCGTTCGTCGTCAGGTACGCGTTGACCTGGACCCGTTCGCGAGACCACCACTGCAGGGCCCGGCACGCGACCTCCATCGTCGGATCGAAGACGTTGGCCTGGTCCATGATCATTGTCGCGCCATCCCGCAAGAGCCTGCCCAGGCTGCGCATGTTGACCACGGGGATGCTCTGGCCCCTGGGGCTGACGCTGTCGGTGTAGTAGATGGCCGGATGAACCTCCTCGCCCTTCTGGAAGCACCTGAACTGAGGGCGGTTCAGGCTCCGGCGCATCGCGATGTCGAGCAGGCGGTTCGGAGTCATGATGCGGGAGACGAGTGCGGGGTCGTCCATGCTCCCGCGTACGAAGCCCTTGCCCAGTTCCCCGGCCCCGCTCCATCCGAGCGCTGTCTCGATGGCGCTGATCAACCGATGTTCCATAGCTGCGTCCTCCATGGGTTCGACCACGTGACTCGGACACGGTGGGGGCCGACACGGCCGACCGCGTCAGCCCCCACCGCTTGACGCCTACTCGCTGTCGTGCAGGTTGCCGTCGCCACCCGGCCACGGCGCGTCGCCGGAACTCCCGGCGTTGTCCGACCGGAGGCTGTCGTACCGGTCGTGGACGGCGGTCAGCTCTTGTACTGCCACCAGGAGGCCGCTCCGGGTCGGAGGCGGTGCCGTGTGCTCTGCCACCTCGTGCTCCTTCCTCTTCGGTTCTCCCGCCAGGGCTCCGGCAGGAGGTCGATGGCCGCCCCACGGCCGTGGGATAGGTGGGTTGCCGTGGAGCGGCGGCATTGGGGGGCGCGATGAGCCGCGGTCCTACACCGACGATCGGGCAGGTCCGCGATTCATCGACGGGACGCTGACGTCCTGGCGCATGTTGGTGTCCAGAACGCGCTGGTCCAGCTCGTACAGGCACGCGCGGGAGGTATAGAGGCCGCGTGCATTCCGCTCGATCGGACGGACCCGATCCACGTCACCTCGAACGCAACACGTGCCGTCCCATCACACGACCGCCAGGGTGAGCGACTCGTGCTCGGCTACGACCTCGCGCTTCGGCCGTAGCGTGAATAATCTGCGCAGAACGGCGGCTCGGACAGCGGGCTCCGCCATGGGAAGCGCGATCTCCGCCCATACACGCTTCCCGCGGCCGGAAGGCTCCCAGGCACACCGCGACGCGAGAAGTCCGACCAGTGCCAGGCCGCGCCCGCTCTCGTCGTCGGCCTGGGCACAACTCCTGTGCGGAACCGAGGGGTTGTCATCGAGGACGTCGATCACCAGGCGACCGGGCCGGTGAAACAGCGCGACCGTGACGGGCCCTTCCCCATGGACCATGGCGTTGGTGATGAGTTCGGAGGCGACAAGACGGATGGCGTCAGCCGCCTCGTCGTCCAACGGCACGCCCCACGCGCGCACCTTGTCGACGACCTTGCGCCGGGCGAGGGGCACCTCCCTTTCCGCACCCGCGAGGACGAACCGATGGACGAGCGTGGGCATGGCGGACGCCTCCGAAGAGCTGGAGGGCGGCTCCGCCCCCGACAGAGAGACAGGGGCGAAGCCGCCGATCTGAGGAACCGTTCCAGGAGCGAACGCCGTGCGTGCTCCGTGAACGGCTGATACTCAGTCAACGACCCTGTCCAGCAAGGCGGAACGTTTCTAAGGGGTTCCTCATGAGGACGCCCTCGCCGTGCGCGGACACGCGACGTAGTCTCCCCACTACGCCGTGAGGGGATGACGGGAGTGATGACGTGCCTGGTGAGTCGTTGGCAGTTCATCCGCTGAGCTTCCTCCGCCAGACACGCGGATGGGGGAAGGCCGAGTTCGCCCGACTCATGCAGGCGCACGGGCGGTTGCTCGGAATCCCGCTAGCGACCAACCGGACGACCGTATGGAAGTGGGAGCAGGGGCAGGAGCCGGACGCGGACGCCCAGCGCGTACTCGCTGACCTGTTACGCGTCCCGTACGAGCAGGCCCGGAAGGAAGGATGGCCCCGGTGGCTTCCGGTCTGGGAGGTGACGGGGCTCACCGCCCCGTGGACCGAGGCCGGTACCGTTGAGGCGTTGTCCGAACTCGTGGGGAGTGGCCGCATGGATCGCCGGGGCTTTCTCACGATCACCGGGGCCGCCCTGACCGGCCTCGCGGCGAGCTGGGTGGACGCGCCCTCCGCCTTCGCCTCAGCCCTCAACGGGGATCAGGTCACGGACACGATGGTCTCGACGATCGAAAAGCGCATCAGCACGCTCCGCACTCTCGACGATCAACTCGGAGGCGCCACGCTTCTGGAGCAGGCACGCGGCGATCTCGCCCTGGTGACCGGTCTCCTGAGCGCTGGCCGGTACACGGACACGGTGCGCGTCCGCCTCTACGGTCTGGCGGCCCGGGTATCGCACCTGACCGGGTGGATGGCCTACGACGCAGGGCTGCGGTCTGCCGGCCAGCGTTACTACGTCGGGGCCCTACGCAGCGCCCGTACCGCTGGAGACGACGCATTCGGAGCCTTCATCCTCGCGGAGATGGGCGTTCACGTCTCCGAAGCCGGACGAACCGCCGAGCGTGTCGACCTCATCTCCACCGCCATCGACAACGCACCTCGAACGCTGTCGCCGTACACCCAGTCCTTCCTCTACCTGCACAAGGCCGAGGCACTGTCGCGCGACGGCGACCACCAGAAAGCCGGAGCGGCGCTCAACCGTGCCTTGTCTCTCTGGGAGCGCCACACGGCGGAGGAGAATCCGGACTGGCTCGACTGGTTCGGTGAGGCCCAGTTGAAGTCGACCGAGGGCAAGGTTCTGCTGCGGTCCGGGGAGGTGGAGCGCGCGACGGGTTCCCTGGAGACCTCCGTGAAGAGCGCGGCTCCTCGGGACAAGGCCGTACGGTCCAGCCGCCTGGCTGAGGCCCGGCTCGCTGGTGGTGACCTGGAGGGGGCGCTGGACGCCGCGAACTACGGCGCCGAGCTCTTGGAGACCAGTGTCAGCTCCGTACGGGCTCTGGACCGCTTGAAGGAGTTCTCCGCGCGGCTCGAACCGCGCAAGTCCGTCCCCGCTGTCCGTGAGTTCCGTGAGCGCCTTCAGGCTCTGCCCGTCGCGGCTTAGCAGTCACTTTTCGGACTTCGAGGGCGAGCCCACCCCCTCGGAGTATGCGGTTCCAATGCCAGGATGGACGGCATGACGACGATCGACGGTGAGGTCGCGGCTCGGTTCGAACCGGTGCGTGAGGCGTTCGCGGCGAACTTCTCCCAGCACGGGGACATCGGCGCGGCGGTGTGCGTGTACCAGTACGGTCAACCGGTGGTTGACCTGTGGGGTGGCGTCGCCGATCCCAAAGCCGGTTGTCCGTGGACGCGGGACACGCTGCAACTCGTCTACTCGGCTACCAAGGGGGCGACCGCGACCGCAGCGCACATGCTGGCCGAGCATGGTGCGCTGGACTTGGACGCGCCGGTGGCGAAGTACTGGCCGGAGTTCGCCGCGAACGGCAAGGCAGACATCCCGGTGCGCTGGTTGCTGTCCCACCAGGCTGGTTTGATCACGCTGGACCACCCGGTCCCACTGAACGAGGCGTTGGCCTGGCATCCAATGGCGGCCGCACTGGCCGCTCAGCGTCCCCAGTGGACTCCTGGCACGGCGCACGGATACCACGGTCGGACCTGGGGCTGGCTCGTCGGCGAGGTGATCCGCCGGGTGTCCGGCCAGACGCCGGGCCGTTTCTTCGCCGACGAGATCGCCGCCCCCCTCGAGCTGGACTTCTTCATCGGATTGCCGACGCGTGAGCGTGACCGGGTGAGCCGCATGGTGCACAAGCAGCCAGAGGTCGACCTCACCTCCGCTCCCCCAGAGTCGATCCCAGATGAACTCCGCGACCTGGTTGCCGCCTGGCGCGATCCGAATTCGTTCAGCAACAGGGCGTTCGCCGTCACAGATCCGGCTGAGATCGACTTCAACTCGCCCGAGGTGCAGGCCGCAGAGCTCCCGGCCTCCAACGGGATCGGCACCGCGCGCGGGCTGGCACGTATGTACGCCGCGCTGATCGGTGATGTGGATGGCGTGCGTCTGTTCAGTCCTGGGACCCTTGCGCTGGCGACTGCGGAGCAGGTCAGCGGGGTCGATCAGGTGATGTTGACGCCGAGCCGGTTCTGTTCGGGCTACATGTTGCCCACCGAGAACAACGCCATGGCCGGTCCGAAGTCGTTCGGTCACACCGGTCGAGGTGGCTCCCTCGGCTTCGCCGACCCGGTGCACGGCATCGCCTTCGGCTACGTGATGAACCACATCATCGGAGGGCCAGACGATGTTCGGGCGGCGTCGCTGGTTGAGGCAGTGCGCAAGTCCCTGGCGTAGCAGACCAGGTCCGTAATCATCACGTTGGCTGTGACGTACTCACGGCCGCCCGGTTCTTCCGAGGTTGGCGGTTCCGGGGCGAGCGGCCCAGGGGTGGGGCGGCGGGGCCGGTTGGGGCGGGGTGCGGGGCCGTCGCCGGGGAGCTGGCGGGTGGTGGTGGCCGTTGGGGTACGGAGGCACCTCGGCGTAGTTCGTCCAGCGTGAGTCAGTCAGTACTCCAGCCTCCACTCTTGCCGGGCCGCGGCCCGACCCACCAGGTATCGCTCTTCATCCCGATCGTGGTGGGCACTCTGACGGTCATCCCCGGCCGCGCCACGCTCTGGCGGGGCTGCCTCCATCTGGTGCTGGTTGCGGTGTACTTGGTGCTGGCGGTCACCCCCTGGCGGCACCGGCTCCCGCGCCGGGGGACCTGCCGCCCAGCCCCGGGATCAGCACCGCCGCCACCGCCAGGTGCATCAGCGCGAGGGAGGCCCGGGTGCCACCGTCCATGCCGTCGCCGATGAACGGCAGGAAGGACACGGCCAGTACAGCGCCGGCCACTCCCGTCCAGATGGCGCGGGCGCGCCGTGCCCCGAACCGCTCCAGGGCGGCCAGCAGTCCCCAGCCGGAGAGCGACGCGAGCAGTGCGACGACCGCCACAGGTACGGCGCCGATGTCGAGCGTCTGCTCGCCGTCGGCGATCCGCAGGCGGTGCCCCAGCAGTGGGTCCGCGACCAGCCACACCAGGACGGGGGCCGGGACGGCCAGGGCCGTAACCGCCAGGCGCTTTCGCCCTGTGCTCATTTGGCGTCCCCCGAGAGCGCCCCGTTCAGGAAGACCTCCACCAGCTCCTGCGGGGTCAGGTCGGGCTCGTCCTCCGTACGCGGCTGGGTGAAGAGCAGCCCGAAGAAGAGGGCCGCGATCTGCTCCGGCGGCCGGCGCAGGGCGGCCTTGTCGGGCTCCAGCAACTCCGCGAGGGCCGCGCGGATACGAGTCGTCGACTCGTTGCGGCCCGCGCCGCGCACCGTGCCGGGATGCTTGCCGCCGCGATGCCCCAGCGAGCCGGCGATCGCGCCCATCCTGGACATGTGCGCCTGTAGCGCCTCGGCCGCCTCCGCGAGCCGGTCGGGCAGCGGCTGGGACAGGTCGATCGCGTCGAGCTCGCGGACCGCGTGCTCGGGGGAGAGCGCCTCGGACATGCAGGCCTGTAGCAGCTCGTCCTTGTCGGCGAAGACCCGGAAGATCGTGCCCTCGCCGATGCCCGCGGCGCGGGCGATCTTCGCGGTCGTCACCGCGGCGCCGTACTCGGCGATCAACGGGATCGCGGTCTGGATGATCATTTCGCGGCGCTGCTCCGGCGACATGGCGGGGGCGCGGCGGCGGGTGGTCTGGTTTTCCTCAGCTGCTGTCATGACCGCGAGAGTACGGAGTGAGTCCTCACTCCGTCAATGAGTGAGGACTCACTCCGCTCACTTTTCCCGCACGACCACCGGGCTCGGATGCGCTCACCCGGGTGGTTCGGTGCCCGCCGCGGCCGTCAGGCCGGGTTTCGCGGGAGCGGAGCCGTTTCCGTCGCCGCAGGTGGTGGTGGCCTGCCAGGCCGTGCTGGAGGAGGAACGTCGCCGCGGGTTCCCCGGCGGGGTGGTGGTCTCTGTGGGCGAGGTGCGTGCCGTCGGGGGTGGTGAGGGTCGCGGACCTCGTGCGGGTCAAGTGGCGGCTCCTGTCGGTGGCTTGGCCGTCTGTCCGACGACGACCGGCCCGACGGCCACCGTCGGCCTCGGCGGTGGCCGTCGTACGCGGGTCAGGAGCCTACGACGCCGGGCTCAGGTCCGCTCGGCCGAAGAGGAGGGCGTAGCCGGCGGGGAGCTGGGCCAGGATGCGGGTCACCAGGTCATCGCCGACCAGGGACGGCAGCACGCTCAGGACCGAGCTGACGTCCCAGCGGGCCGTGGCGGGGGTCGCTCCCTCGATACGGGCCGCGACGGAGTCGACGAACTCCGCGGCGGTCAGCCGGCGCGTGGCCGGGATCTGGGAGGCGACCACCCGGGCGGCCTCTTCGGGCAGGGCACGGGCGAGGTCGACCCGTTCGTCGCCGATCACATGACCGCCGAGGGCGGACAGGACGATACGGGTGACACGCTCCGCCTCCGACCTGGTGGGGTACTGGCCCGATTCCCGCACCGCTCCGATCAGTCGGGTCCAGGCGTTGTCGTCACCTCGGGTGTCGTGGTTGTGCGGCGCGGCGGGGATCAGGGCCTCCGAGGCCGTGAGAGTAGTCGTCACACTGGGCACCGTCGTCACGCTCATGTGTGGGTCTTCCTCCGGATCCGGTCCTGCGTCACGCCGCCGGGCTCGGACTCCGGCGGCGGGGGTGAGGGTTGGGGGCGGGCTGCCCCGCGGGTGGGACGTCCTCGGGACAGCCCTCGTGGGTGCGTGGGTACGGGAGGGCCGTGCCGTCAGCCGCTGAGCTGCTTGGGCTTGTCGCCGCCCGTGATCTGGATGCGGCGCGGCTTGGCCTGCTCGGCCACCGGGATGCGCAGGGTCAGGACGCCGGCCTCGTACGAGGCGTCGATGCGCTCCGTGTCCAGCGTGTCGCCGAGGAAGAGCTGGCGGGTGAAGCTGCCGGTGGGACGCTCGGCGACGAGGAGCTCCGCGTCCTCGGGGGCGGGGGACCTGCGCTCTGCTCGGACGTTCAGGACGTTGCGTTCGACGTCCAGCTCGATCGACTCGGGGTCGATGCCGGGGAGGTCGAAGTGGACGAGGAACTCGTCCCCGGAGCGGTAGGCATCCATCGCCATCGCCGACGGGCGGGTGGCGGGGCCGAGGACCTGCTGGGTGAGCCGGTCGAGTTCACGGAAGGGGTCCGTGCGCATGAGCATCACTGGTCACTCCTCTCTTCAGGCTTTGCCTGTGCGATGCCCTTACGTTCTGCGTCTTCTTATATAACTCGGAGGAGGAAACTTGACAAGCCTCGACTCACATCGGAGAGGTGATCTTGTGGTGCCCCGGCGCAGGCGCCCGTCACCTGGGGCGTTAGCCTCAAGACCGCACGAGCGAGGGCACAGGAGGCAGGAATGGCGAAGGTTCCCAGTGCGGTGATCGCCGCGAGCGGGCTCGTGGGCGGGTACGGCGTGGCCCGCTGGACCAGGCAGCGGCCGCTCGGCGGGGCCGTGCTCGCCGTCGCCGGGGCCGCGGCCGCGCGGCAGTGGCGGCAGCAGGCCGGCGGGGTGGCCGCGGGGGCGTTGTCGGCCGCGTATGTCGCCGCCTTCGCCGGGTCGCATCCGCTGGCCAAGAAGGTGGGGGCCTGGCCTGCCGTGTTCGGGGTGGCGGGGGCCGTGGCGGTGGCGTCCTGGGTGGTCGCCGACCGGCGCGGTTGAGCCGAGCGCACAGCGAAGAACCCCGGCCCTGAAACCCAGGGCCGGGGTTCTCGTCTGGAGCGCCGGGCAGGCCTTGCACCTGCATTTCCCCGCAGGAAGCGGGGCGTCTTTCCTTGGACCACCAACGCATCGTCCGTCTACCGGAGTTCCTGCGACCGGACGCAGATCAACTATAGCGCAGTTTTCGTTATCGCCTCCGCCGTCCGGCCGTCTCCTCACCGTCCCCCGCAGGAACGCGACTTACGACGTTGAGGTGCGACAACGTGACACGACACATCAGCCGCCGGAGCATGGTGCAGGCCGCGGGCGCGGCAGCCGGAGCCGCCGGCATCGGCGTCGGTACGACCGCGCTCGCGATTCCGGCCTCCGCCGCCGGCTCCGCTTTCGCCCACCCGGGGCTGCTGCACACCCGTACCGACCTGGACCGTATGGCGGCCAAGGTGAAGGCGGGCGCCAGACCCTATACGGCCGGGTTCGCCAAGCTCACCGCCAACCGGCACGCGCAGAGCGGCTGGCGGGCCAATCCGCAGGCCACGGTGTACCGGGGGGCGGGTTCGCCCCAGAACTACGCGGTCCTCTACAACGACATCCACGCCGCCTACCAGAACGCCCTGCGGTACCACGTCAGCGGCGAGACCGCGCACGCCGACACCGCGGTGGCGATCCTCAACGCCTGGTCGGGGAAGCTGACGTCGATCCAGGGCTCCGCCGACCGGTTCCTGGCCGCCGGGCTGTACGGCTACCAGTTCGCCAACGCCGCCGAACTCGTACGCGATCACGGTGACTTCGAGCTCGGGCGGGCGCAGGAGCTGATGCGCAACGTCTTCCATCCGCTCAGCGACGGTTTCCTGAGCGATCACAACAACGCCGTCGTCACCAACTACTGGCCCAACTGGGACCTGACGGCCATCGCCTGTGTGCTCGCCACCGGCATCTTCTGCGACGACCGTGCCGTGGTCGACCGGGCCGTCGAGTACTTCAAGCACGGGGACGGCATGGGGTCCGTCAAGCACGCTATTCCCGTCGTGCACGAGGACGGGCTCGCCGAGTGGGTCGAGGCCGGGCGGGACCAAGGGCATGCGCTGCTCGGGGTCGGGCTGATGGGCACGGTGTGCGAGATGGCGTGGAACCAGGGGATCGATCTGTACGGCTACGACGACAGCCGGTTCCTCAAGGGGGCGCAGTACGTGGCGAAGTGGAGCCTGGGCGGGGACGTGCCGTATACGGCCAACACGCGGAGGAAGGGGGCCATCGGGGGGTGGTCGGGGAGTGAGACCGCGACCGGGGCCGCGGGTGTGGATCCGGCCATGACTCGGCCCATCTGGGCGATGATCGCCAACCATTACACCAAGCGGCGGGGGTTGTCGGCGTCGTATGTGACGCGTGCTGCGGCCAAGGCTGCGCCGGAGGGCGGGGGTGGGGATTATGGGCCCAACAGTGGGGGTTACGACCAGCTTGGGTTCGGGACTCTGGCCTTTACTCGGGATCGGGAGCGGGTGGAGGGGGCGGTTGGCGGGGCGCCGAGTGCGGGTTCGTCTGGAGCGGCCTCTGGTGGGGGTGCGCGGCCGCAGGGGGCCGTGAGCGCCTCGGGCTCGCCTGCTGCGGGGCGTGACCTGGCTGCTACCGGGGCCGAGGATGTGGTCGGCTGGGTTGCCGCGGCGGGGGTTTCCGCTGTCGCGGGTGGGTTGCTGTTGCTGCGGCGGCGGGGAAGGGTGCGGGTGCGGCGGGGTGGGGCCGAGTAGCGTCCGGCACGTTGCGCAGGGCCTCGGCCTTCGGCACGTTGCGAGGGCGCTGGGCGTGTGGCCCGGGCACGGGTCGGGTCGCTCGCCGGCGCCGGCGGGGTGCCGCTGCGCCCACCCGTGCCGCCCCAAGCGGCACGGGTGGGCGCAGCTGCGTCGGCTACGGCCGCCCGCAGCCAGGTGCTACGTCGTCGCCGTCCTCGACCCCGTCGAGCCGGAGGCGTAGGCGCCGTCTCCCTTGTCTTGAGCCGTCGGGCCCGTCTGGTCCGTCGCTGCCGTGAGCGGCCTGGCGATGTCCTCCAGGGAGCGGCGTTCCGCGCGTACCGCGAGGAGCGCTGCTGCCAGGCCGGCCAGGCACATCAGGGTCGCGCCGATCTGGAAGGCGAGGACCGTGTCGGCGACCTTGCCCGTGCCGGTGAGGTCGGCGAAGAGGAGCGGGCCGCTGATGCCGCCGGCTGCGGTGCCGATGGCGTAGAAGAAGGCGATGGACATGGCGCGGGTCTCCATCGGGAAGACCTCGGACACCGTCAGGTAGGCGCTGGACGCGCCCGCCGAGGCGAAGAACAGCACCGCGCACCAGCAGGCCGTCAGCGTGCTCGCGCTGAGGGAGCCCTGGTCGAAGAGCCAGGCCGTGCCGAAGAGGAGCAGGCCGGACAGCAGGTAGGTACCGGAGATCATCACGCGGCGGCCCACCGTGTCGAAGAGCTTGCCCAGCAGCAGCGGGCCGAAGAAGTTACCGAGGGCGATGACCGCGAAGTAGTAGCCGGTGTTGCCGCTCGGGACGTCGAAGAACGTCGTCAGGATCGCGCCGAAGCCGAAGGTGATGGCGTTGTAGAGGAAGGCCTGGCCGATGAAGAGGGAGAAGCCGAGGACCGCGCGGCGGCGGTAGTCGGAGAAGACCGTGCGGCCGATCTCGAGGAAGGAGACGCCGCGGCGCTGGTGGATGGTGATCTCGCCCTCCGCGCGCGGCAGCGGCTCGCCCTGCTCCTGCTCGATCTTCCGCTCGATCGAGGAGACGATGCGTTCCGCTTCGTCGTCACGGCCGTGGATCAGGAGCCAGCGGGGGCTCTCCGGGACGTGCCGGCGGACCAGGAGGATCACCAGGGCCAGGACCGCGCCGAGCGCGAAGGTGAGGCGCCAGCCGACGTTCGCCGCGAAGATGTCGGTGTCCAGCGCGACGATCGAGAGGAGGGAGCCGCCGACCGCGCCCAGCCAGAAGCTGCCGTTGATCATCAGGTCGACGCGGCCCCGGTACTCCTTGGGGATCAGCTCGTCGATCGCGGAGTTGATGGCCGCGTACTCGCCGCCGATGCCGAAGCCGGTGAGGAAGCGGAAGAGGAAGAACCACCAGGTGTCGAAGGCGATCGCGGTCAGGGCGGTGGCGCCGAGGTAGACCGCGAGCGTGATCATGAAGAGTTTTCTACGGCCCCACTTGTCGGTCAGCCGGCCCCAGAAGAGCGCGCCGGAGCAGGCTCCCGCCACGTACAGGGCGGCCGCGAGGCCGGTGACCTCGCCGGAGGTGATGGGCAGGCCGCTGCCGGGCTCCGACAGGCGGCTGGCGATGTTGCCCACGACGGTGACTTCGAGACCGTCGAGGATCCACACGGTGCCGAGTCCGATGACGATCGTCCAGTGCCAGCGTGACCACGGGAGGCGGTCGAGGCGGGCGGGGATGTCGGTGGTCACGGTGCGGCCGGTCCCGGCCTGTGCGGTGGTCATGGGCTCCCTCCTCATCGAGAAGAACCCGGTTCGAGTGCCCTGAGCGGTTTCGCTTACGCCCTGCCACCTGACGCCACCGGCGCGTCACCGTCCCGCCGCTCACGCCCCCAGCGCGTGCGACACCGTGTAGATCAGCAGGCCGGCGAGTGAGCCGACCACCGTGCCGTTGATCCGGATGAACTGGAGGTCGCGGCCGATGTTCGCCTCGATCTTCCTCGTGGTGTGCTCGGCGTCCCAGCTCGCCACCGTGTCCGTGATCAGGGAGGTGATCTCCTTGCGGTAAGTGGTGACGACGTAGACGGCCGCGTCCTCCACCCACTTGTCGACCTTGTCCTGGACCTTGCGCTCGGCCGCCATCCGGGAGCCCAGCGACAGCAGGGAGGCCCGGACGCGCAGCCGCAGCTCGCTGCGCTCGTCCTCCGCCGCCGCGACGATCATGGACCGTACGGCCGTCCAGGCGCTGGCGATGAGGTCCTGGACCTCGCCGCGGCCCAGCACCTCGCCCTTGAGCCGCTCGACGCGGGCGCGGGTGTCGGTGTCGGACTGGAGGTCGGAGGCGAAGTCGGTGAGGAAGCGGTCGAGGGCGCCACGCGCGGGGTGGGCGGGCATGTCGCGCATCTCGGTGGCGAAGCGCAGCAGCTCCTTGTAGACGCGCTCGCCCACCTTCCGGTCGACGAACCTCGGCGTCCAGCCGGGCGCGCCGCCCTCCACGGCGTCCATCACCTCGTCGCGGTGCAGCACCAGCCAGTCGTGCGCGCGGGTGACGACCAGGTCGACGACCCGCTTGTGGCCGCCGTCGGCGACGACCTTCTCCAGCATCTTGCCGATGCCGGGTCCGATCTCCTGGGCGTTGGCGCGGCGCGTGATCGCCTCGCCGACCACGGCCTGGACGTCGGAGTCGCGCAGGACGGTCAGGGCGCCGCGCAGGGCGGTGGACAGCTCCGCCGTGACCCGGTCGGCGTGCTCGGGGACGGCGAGCCAGGCGCCGAGGCGGCTGCCGATGCCGACGGCGCGCAGCCGTTGCCGTACGACGTCCTCGGAGAGGAAGTTCTCCCCGACGAACTCGCCCAGGGAGACGCCGAGCTGGTCCTTCTTGGTGGGGATGATCGCGGTGTGCGGGATGGGGATGCCCAGGGGGTGGCGGAAGAGGGCGGTGACGGCGAACCAGTCGGCGAGCGCGCCGACCATGCCCGCCTCGGCGGCCGCGGCGACATAGGCCGCCCAGGGCCCCGCGCCGGAGTTCTGGGCCCACTTGGCGAGGATGTAGACCACGGCCACGAACAGCAGGAGCCCGGTGGCGGTGAGTTTCATGCGGCGTACGCCGCGCTGCTTCTCCTCGTCCGCCGGGCTGAAGCTCGTCATCGCACGGTTCGTGACGGCGCCCGGGCGGGCATGCTGCCCCCGGACACCACCCTTTTCTTCCACTTTCGCCTGTTCCATCCGCTCCACCCGCTTGGTGATCCCACACACATTGTCCCTTCCTGACCGACTCCTGGAACGGAACAGGAGTTCCCGGCGTCTGTCGGGAGGGGGCAATGCCACGGGGGGGTCCTGTGAGCTTCCCCCTGCCCATGCCGCATCATGGGCACATCAGATCGGAGCCTGGGGCTCCCATCGCCCGAGGAGAACTACACAGCATGACCCGGGGTCGTGGTTACGCCCTTCTGGCCGGGCTGGTCGCAGCCATCGTGGCCCTTTCCACTGCCATATACGTCGGAGTGGCGTCCGACGACGGCACGCACAGCCGGAACGCCGTCACGGACAGCCGCCTTCCGAACAACTCCGCCGCACCCGCCTCCACCGGCACCTGGGTCGGCACCTGGTCCACCTCCCCGGCCGCGGCCGAGCCCGGCACGGAGACGACCGGCATGGCGAACCGTTCGGTGCGCAACGTCGTCCACACCAGCGTCGGCGGTACGAGTGCCCGCGTGACGCTGTCCAATCTCTACGGCCAGTCGCCGCTGAGCATCACACAGGCCTCCATCGCCGTCGCCGCCGGCAGCGGTACGCCCGCGGCGCTCCCGGACACGATGCGGCAGCTGACCTTCAACGGCGGGCCGACGGTCGTCATCCCGCCCGGCCGGCAGGTGATGAGCGACGCCGTGCGCATCGCCGTCCCGCACGACGCGGACGTCCTGATCACCACGTACACGCCGACCAGCTCCGGCCCGGTGACGTACCACCCGCACGCCCGGCAGATCTCCTACGTCGCCCAGGGCGACCACGCGGCGGACGCGACGGGCGCGCCGTACACCGAGCAGAGCATGTACTGGCGTTACCTGACCGCGCTGGACGTGCTGAGCAACGAGTCCGACGGGACGGTCGTCGTCCTCGGCGACTCGCTCACCGACGGGATCACCTCCACGGCGGGCGCCAACAACCGGTGGACCGATGTGCTGAACGACCGGCTACGCGCGGAGATCGCCGCCGGGCGGGATCTGCCCCGCTACAGCGTCGTCAACCAGGGCATCAGCGGGAACCGGGTCCTCACGGACGGGCTGGGCCGGCCGGCGGACAACCCCAGCGGGCTGAACCGCTTCGCGCGGGACGTGCTGGAGCGGACGAACGCCAAGGTCGTCGTCATCGACCTCGGGGTCAACGACATCCTGCGCAATCCTGGGCTCGCGGATCCGAACGCGATTCTCGGCGGGTTGCGCACGATGGTCGGGCAGGCGCATGCGCGGGGGCTGAAGGTCGTGGGGGCGACGCTGATGCCGTTCGGCGGGCACCGGGGGTACTCGGACGCGCGGGAGGCGGTGCGGCAGCGGATCAACGCGGAGATTCGTGCGGGGCGGGTCTTCGACGCGGTGGTCGACTTCGACAAGGCCCTGCGTGATCCTTATGACCCGCGCCGGCTGCGGGCCGACTACGACTCGGGGGATCATCTGCATCCCAGTGACAAGGGGTATGCGCGGATGGCGGAGGCGTTCGACCTGGAGAGCCTGAAGGGGTCGGCACCGGCGGAGCTGTAGGGGCTGCCGGCTGTTGCGTACCCGGCGCCGGTGCTGAGGCGCGGGGGGGGTGCGCAACCCGGCGCTGCGGGGTGCCGTCTGCGGCCACCCGTGCCGCCCCGAGCGGCACGACTGCCCGCAGACGGCGGGTAGTCGGCGCCGCTCAGCCGTGTGCTGATCCCGCTGAGCCGCGGGCAGTCGTGCCGCTGGGGCGGCACGGGTGGGCGCGGCGGCACCCCGCAGCGCCGGGCTGCGGGGTGCCCCGGCTCCAACCTGAACGCCGAGTGCTCAGCGGTCGGCGTTCAGTGATCCCAGTGTGAGTCCCGGCGGGAGCCGTCGAGCTGGCGGCGGCCCGCCCTGCGGTCCAGTCGCTGCTGGCGGCGTTCCTCGCGGAGCCGCTGTTTCTCCGCTCGGGTCAGCTTTCGCTGGACTCCGACGCCGCCCCAGAAGGCGAAGCCGGTGATGATGACGCGCGGCGCGCCCAGGTCGCCGGGGACGCCCTCCTCCTGGTGGTCGAAGCCGCCCATGATGCCGATGCCGCGGACGACGACCTCGACGCCGGGCGGGACGATGACGTCCACCCCGCCCATGATCGCGATCACGTTGATCTCGACCTCGCGGTCCGTGAAGTTCGCCTGGCGCAGGTCGATCTCCCCGCCTCCGCAGAGGGCGAGGCAGGTGAACCGCCGGGGCACCGTCCAGTGCCCCTTGCGCTGGAAGCCGGCCATCACGGCGGCGGCCCACGTCGAGGTTCCCTCACCGCCGACGATCCGCCCGGACCAGTCCGCGCCGTCCGGGCCGGCGGCGGGCTCCTTGGTCAGTGACACGGAGGGCGCCGTGACACCCGCGGCCGGCAGGTCCCGGGTGATCGGCGCCAGTTCCCCGTACGTCCGCGCCTGGTACGTCGCGTCCAGCCGCTCCTCGAACTCCGCCATGTCGAGACGGCCCTCCGCGAGGGCGTCCCGCAGGATCTCGGCGACCCGTTCACGGTCGGCGTCGGAGGCGCGGAGGTCCGGGACTGCGTCGTCGGTCATATACAGCAGCGTACGAGTTACATGTCCCGGACACTATGCGGTCGCACGCTCCGCGTACATCTTGGCGATCACCGCCTCGATGTCCGGCTCACGCACCGACAGGTCCACCAGCGGGTACTGCGCCGCGATCCGCGCGACCAGTGGCGCCGCCGACTCCGCCGCCGGGAACGCCAGCCACTGCCGCGGACCGTCCACCCGGACGACCCGGGCGGGTGCCGGGGCGTCGATCGGCGGCAGTTCCCGCTCCAGGTCCACCACCAGCGTCCGCTCGCTCTCCCCCGCCTCGTGCAGCCCGGCGAGCGGGCCGTCGTACATCAGGCGCCCGTGGTCGATGACCATCACCCGCTTGCACAACTGCTCGATGTCCTGGAGGTCGTGCGTGGTCAGCAGCACCGTCGTGCCTCGCTCGGCGTTCAACTCCCGCAGGAACTCCCGCACCTTGGACTTGGAGACGACGTCGAGGCCGATGGTCGGTTCGTCGAGGTACAGCACCTCCGGGTCGTGCAGCAGCGCCGCCGCGATGTCGCCGCGCATCCGCTGCCCGAGAGAGAGCTGCCGTACCGGCACGTCCAGCAGGTCGCCCAGGTCGAGGAGTTCGACCAGACGGTCGAGGTTCTCGCGGTAACGGGCGTCCGGGATCCGGTACATGCGGTGCATCAGCCGGTAGGAGTCGACCAGCGGGAGGTCCCACCACAGCGTCGTACGCTGCCCGAACACCACGCCGATGCGGTGCGCGAGCCGCGTGCGTTCACGGGAGGGGTCGATGCCGGCGACGCGGAGCCGGCCGGCGCTCGGTGTGAGGATGCCGGTCAGCATCTTGATCGTGGTCGACTTGCCGGCGCCGTTCGGGCCGATGTAGCCGACCATCTCGCCGCGTTCCACGCGGAAGGAGATCGAGTCGACGGCCCGCACCTGCCGCCGCTCCCGTTTCATGAAGCCGGTCTTCTTGCGTACGTCGAAGACCTTCTCGACGCCGTCGAGTTCGATGAACCCGCCGCCGTCCGCCCCGCCCGAACCGTCGCCCGCCCCGGTCGACCCGCCGTCCACTCCGGTCAGCCCGCTGTCCACCCCGGTCACCTCAACTCCCTGTACTCCGGTAGGAACGAAGCCCCACCCGCCACGCCACCCCCGCCAGCGCACAGCAGGCCACTGCCACCAGCGGTGACGCGAAGGCCGTCCACGGGGGCAGCTCGATCGGGTACGGCCTGCCCAGCACGTAGGCGGCGGGGACCCAGTTGACGAAGGCGAGCGGCAGCATGAAGGTCACGCCGCGCACCAGGTCCTTCCCGAACACGGTCGGCGGATACTGAAGCAGCGTGGTCCCGCCGTACGTGAACGCGTTCTGCACCTCGGCGGCGTCCTGGGCGAAGATCTGGAAGGCCGCGCCCGCCACGAACACCGCCGAGAAGATCGCCGCTCCGCTGACCACCATCACCGGCACCAGCAGCGCCTTCGGCGCACTCCAGTCGACGTCGACCGAGGCCAGCGCCCAGGCCAGTACCACCGCACCCTGGGTGATCCGGCCCAGTCGGCGCAGCGCGAAGCGGTCGGCCCCGACCTGGGCGAGCACCGGCGCGGGACGCACGAGCAGGATGTCGAACGAGCCGTCGCGCATCCGGGCGCCCAGGACGTCCATCGAGCCGAGCACCAGGTCGGCGATCCCGAACGCCGTCACCGACAGCCCGTACAGGAAGGCGATCTCGGGCAGTGTCCAGCCGCCCAGCGAGTCGACCTGCGAGAACATCAGCAGGATCCCCACGAAGTCCAGGCCGGTCACCATCAGGTTGCCGAACACCGTGACGACGAAGGAGGTGCGGTAGGTCATGCTGGACCGCACCCACATCCCGGCGATCAGCCGGTAGGCCCGCAGCCCCTCCAGCAGGACGCTCCGCTCACCCACCCTGCACCACCACCCGCCGCGTCGCGGCCGACTGCAACAGCCGACCCGCCGCCAGCAGCGCCACCGCCCACGCCGCCTGGAAGACGAACGCCCGGAGCGGGTCGGTCTCCCCCATCAGCACATCCGCCGGCATCTGGATCTGCGCCGCCCACGGCAGCACCCGCACGATGTCGCCGAACACGCCCGGGAAGGCGTTCAGCGGCAGCACCATGCCCGAGAAGAAGACTCCCGTGATCATCAGCACCTGGTTGACGCCCATGCCGTCCATGAGCCAGAACACGCTCAGGGCCGCCAGGTAGCGGATCGCGAAGCTGACGACCGTCGCCAGCAGGAGCGTGACCACGAAGGCCGCCCACGGGGTGACCGACGTCGGCAGCGCCATGGGGAAGAAGACCGCGCCGAACGCGAACGGGACGACGCCCCGCCCCAGCATCTGGAACAGCGCCCGCCCCACGTCGCCCGCCAGCCACCACAGCTGGAGATCGGCCGGCCGGTACAGGTCGACGGCGATCTCACCCGTGCGGATGCGCTCCATCAGGTCCTTCTCGGCTCCGCCGCCCTGGATGGCCAGCGTCGCGTAGAGGCACTGCCCCAGCCACACGTACGTCACGGCCTGCGCCTGGTCGTACCCTCCCAGGTGCGGCCTCTCCTCCCACAGCGCCAGGTACGTGTAGACGAGGATGAGACCGAAGACGGTGTTGGTGAACACCCCGGCCACGGTGGCCGCCTTGTACGTCGCGTACCGCCTGAAGCCCCCCGCCGCGACGGCCGCGTACAACCGTCCCGAGCCCACATCCACAGCCCTCCTCGCCGCCCGGCACCGAAGCGCAGGAGCCTAGTGGGCCGACGATCAGCCGTGCCACGGATTTTTCGGCAGGGGTGGGGAGCGCCGCAGGGCGAGTGGGGGCCGGCCCAGACGGTACGATCCGTTCCGTCCGCGTGGGCCGAGGCGCCCGTGGCCAGGGCGAGCAGTGCGGCGGCGGTGCCGGCCAGGGCGGAGCGTGCGAGCAGTCGCAGCGTCGGTCGTGTCCCCACCTCGGCGAATCTCGCGCAGGCAAGATCGCTATTCGAACAGGCTTGCAGGGTGACACCGTTCACCCTGCGCCCGCCCCGCGCGGGGCCGGCCTCGCCACACGGCTCACGACACGGCCCTCGATCAGGGAACTGATCGCCGGACGGGACAGTCTTCATCACAGGGGCGCAAGAGCGAGCAGAGACGTACGGGAACGACGTACGACGCGAAACAGGAGTCCGTGCACGACATGAGTGACGAGCCTCAGCCGCAGCAGCCGACACCGGGCTGGGCACCGAGAGAGCCGCAGGCGGACGGCGATCCGAACACGCCTCAGGCCCGGCCGGCCGGGAAACCGAAGCGGACCGGCTGGCGCCGGATCATCCCGACCTGGCGCATGACGCTCGGCGCCTTCATCATCGTCGCCCTGCTGCTGGTCGGCGGCTTCTTCCTCGGCTACTCGCTGGTCAAGATCCCGCCGGCCAACGCGCTCGCCACCAAGCAGGCCAACGTCTACCTCTACGCGGACGGTTCGGTGATCGCCCGCGACGGCGAGATCAACCGGGAGAACGTCTCGCTCCCGCAGATCTCCAAGGACGCCCAGCACGCGATCCTGGCCGCGGAGGACCGCGACTTCTACACCGAGTCCGCCGTCGACCCCAAGGCCATGGTCCGGGCGGCCTGGAACACGGCCCTCGGCAAGGGCAAGCAGTCCGGCTCCACGATCACGCAGCAGTACGTGAAGAACTACTACCTGCGCCAGGACCAGACCATCACGCGCAAGGCCAAGGAGTTCTTCATCGCGATCAAGCTGGACCGCGAGGTGAGCAAGGACCACATCCTCGAGGGCTACCTCAACACCAGCTACTTCGGCCGCAACGCCTACGGCATCCAGGCCGCCGCCCAGGCCTACTACGGCATGGACGCCACGGACCTCGACCCGGCCCGCGCCGCCTACCTCGCCGCGCTCGTCAACGCCCCCAGCCAGTACGACGTCGTCGCCCACCCCGAGAACCGCAAGGCCGCCGAGTCCCGCTGGAACTACGTCCTGGACGGCATGGTCAAGAAGGGCTGGCTCAGCGAGTCGAAGCGGGCCGGCATGAAGTTCCCGATGCCGAAGGAGTCCACCCTCTCCACCGGCATGTCCGGCCAGCGCGGCTACATCGTCCGGACCGTCAAGGACTACCTCACCCAGAACAAGATCATCGACGAGAGCCGGCTCGACGCCGGCGGCTACCGCATCACCACGACGCTCCAGAAGCCCAGGCAGGACGCCTTCGTGAAGGCCGTCAACGACAAGCTCATGGACAAGCTGGACACGAAGAACAACAAGGTCGACACCTACGTCCGCGCGGGCGGCGCCGCCGTCGACCCCAAGACCGGCAAGGTCGTGGCGATGTACAACGGCATCGACTACGTCAAGCAGTACACCCCGAACGCCACCCGCAGGGACTTCCAGGTCGGCTCCACCTTCAAGCCGTTCGTGTTCACCTCGGCCGTCGAGAACGACTCGCAGACCCAGGACGGCCGCCCGATCACCCCGAACACGATCTACGACGGCACCAACAAGCGCCCCGTCCAGGGCTGGGCCGGCGACCCGTACGCCCCGGAGAACGAGGACCAGGTCTCCTACGGCGACATCACCGTCACCGAGGCCACCGACAAGTCCGTGAACTCGGTATACGCCCAGATGGCGGCCGACGTCGGTCCGCAGAAGGTCAAGCAGACCGCGATCGACCTCGGCGTCCCCGAGACCACCCCCGACCTCGCCGACGGCCCCGCCATCGCGCTCGGCACGGCCACCGCCAGCGTCCTCGACATGGCGGAGGCGTACGCCACGCTCGCCAACCACGGCCGGCACGGCACGTACACGATGGTCGAGAAGGTCACCAAGGAGGGCTCGCCGATCGCGCTGCCCGAGCGGCGCACCCGGCAGGCCGTGAGCCGCGAGGCCGCCGACACCACCACCTCGGTCCTGCGGAGCGTCGTCCAGAACGGCACGGCCTCCGCCGCGCAGGCCGCGGGCCGCCCCGCCGCGGGCAAGACCGGCACCGCCGAGGAGGACACGGCGGCCTGGTTCGCGGGCTACACCCCCGACCTCGCCACGGTCGTCTCCGTCATGGGCCAGGACCCGGTCACCGCCGCCCACAAGTCGCTGTACGGCGCGATGGGCCTCCCGCGCATCAACGGCGGCGGGGCGCCCGCCGAGATCTGGGCCCAGTTCACCCGGGACGCCCTGAAGGGCAAGCCGGTCACCGACTTCGACCTCAGGCTCCAGCCGGGCGCCGACGTCCCGCAGGCCCCGGGCACCGAGTCCCCGGCCGACCCGACCACGGGCGGCACGACCGACGGCGGCGGCACGTCCACCGGCGGCCAGGACAGCGGCACCGAGACGCCCGGCCAGTCCCCGAGCGCGCCCGAGGGGCAGACTCAGGGCCAGACCGACGGCGGCACCACCGACGGCGGCACGGGCGGCGAATCCCCGAGCGGCGGTACCGCGGACGGCGGCACGGGAGACGGCGGCACCGCCACCGACGGCGCTACGACGGAAGGCGGCGGCGACACGACAGACGGCGGCTCGACGGGCCGCCCGACGGGCCCCGGCTGGGGCGTGGTCCCGCAGATGGCGCGCCGCGAATGAGCCGCCCGCTGCCGCTTACTCAGTGACCCGCGAAAGGGGCCGGTGACGATCGTCACCGGCCCCTTCTGCTACTGCTACTGCTACTGGAGCTACAGATAGAGGCCCGTCGAGTCCTCCGAGCCCTCGAACCGGTCCGCGGCCACGGCGTGCAGATCACGCTCGCGCATGAGCACGTACGCGATACCGCGCACCTCGACCTCGGCACGGTCCTCCGGGTCGAACAGAACCCGGTCGCCCGGCTCCACGGTCCGTACGTTCTGCCCCACCGCGACGACCTCGGCCCAGGCCAGCCGCCGGCCGACCGCCGCCGTGGCGGGGATCAGGATGCCGCCGCCGGAACGCCGCTCGCCCTCGCTGGTGTCCTGCCGCACGAGTACGCGGTCGTGCAGCATCCGGATGGGCAGCTTGTCGGGATGGGTGCTGTGCTCGTTTCTGTTGGCGCTCACGCCCTGAAACCTACCTGTCTTCCCCGAGAACGTACGCGATCGGGTCAGCCCTTGCGCCGCCGCGTGCTGAAGGCGAGCAGACCGACCACTCCGACGACGACGAGGGCCACGGGCACGACCCGCTCCAGCCGCGGGGCGCCGTCCTCGTCCACGAACCGCGCCCTGACATCGGTGACGGCCCGGTTGACCTCCACGTAGGCCCGCCCGAGGGTGTGGTCGATGTTGGACGCGACCTTGGCCTTGGCGTCCCCGACGATGGTCTTCGGGTGAACCCGCACCCCGATCTCGTCGAGGGTCTCGGCCAGGGTCTCGCGGCGGCGCCTGATGTCCGCCTCGATCTGCGCCGGGGTCCTGGTGTCCGCCGTGTCCGCCACCGTGTCGCCTCCGAAGTCGGTATGAAGCCTGTGCCGCACAGTCTGTCAGCTCCACGGCTCATCGCACTGTCAGGCCCCCCGGTTACCGGAGCCTTGCAGAGGGCGCGGCGTTCACGCCGGACGACCTCCGCGGGCGTATCCGGCGGGCGGAGACCTCGAAGTCCTCGAACACAGTTGCCCACATCGTGTGCGGTTCCGGTTGAATGTGATCTTTCGCCGTGAGTGGCCACAAAGCGTCGTACGGTGATCGGTATGCAGCTCCGCTACGACTACCGGGCCTGCCCGTACGCCTCTCAGCGACACGCGCCGGCGGTGCGTTCGGGTGCGCCCGCGTGGTGCGGAACGACTGCCTGCGCGACAGAAAGTCGAAGGACGCCGTATCGTCGCCGCCGGACGGGCGGAGACGCAAAACGCCTGTGGAGCGCCGGTAAGACGGGCACACGTGCCCGCACAGGCCGGTGAAGCAGGAAGCCCTCGGAAGGGTCAGACGATCCAGACCGGGATTTCTGGACTTCAGGCCAGGGAGCACGTCAAGCTGGTGCGATGAGCGAGCGACTCCAGCCGGGGGACGTGGCCCCCGCCTTCACCCTGTCCGACGCCGACGGCACCGAGGTGTCCCTGTCGGACCACAAGGGCCGCAAGGTCATCGTGTACTTCTACCCGGCCGCCCTCACCCCCGGCTGCACCAAGCAGGCCTGCGACTTCACGGACAACCTGGAGCTGCTGGCCGGCGCGGGCTACGAGGTGATCGGCATCTCCCCCGACAAGCCCGAGAAGCTGGCCAGGTTCCGCGACAAGGAGTCGCTGAAGGTCACCCTCCTCGCCGACCCCGACAAGCAGGTCCTGGAGTCCTACGGCGCCTACGGCGAGAAGAAGCTGTACGGCAAGACGGTCGTCGGCGTCATCCGCTCCACGGTGATCGTGGACGAGGAGGGCAAGGTCGAACGCGCCCTGTACAACGTCAAGGCGACGGGCCACGTGGCCAAGATCATCAAGGATCTGGGGGTCTGAGGCCCGCCGCTTGGCTTCTGGAACGGCTCGTACCGGCGTGGTCCGGTACGAGCCGTTCCGCATTTCGGGCGTGACTGTCCAATAAACGGTTCGTTACTCCGTGCGAGATCACGAACGGGTGGTCGGGGGACGGAGGGATCGATGGGGGCAAGTGCGTACACCAGGGAGCGGCTGGAGGAGGCGGCCCGGGGGGCACGGACGTTGTCGGAGGCGTTGGTGCGGTTGGGCGTGGATCCGAAGAGTTCGACGCGGCGGTATGTGCACGAGCGGATGAAGAAGCTCGGGGTGGACGTGTCGCACTTCGAACGGGAGGGGGTGAAGTGGACGCGAGACGTCCTTGAGCGGGCGGTCGCGGCGTCGACGAACATGGGCGAGGTGCTGCGGCACCTCGGCCTTGAGGTGGTAGGCGGACACCACACGCACATCAGCCGCCGGATCAAGGCGTACGGCATCGACACGTCGCACTTCCAGGTGCCGACGAGGCGTGGGAAGCCCTGGCGTCCGCGAACCCCGGAGGCCTTCCTCGTCGAGCAACCAGCAGATCGCGCCCGGCGTGTTCCGAGTGACCGCCTCAAGTGGGCCATGACGATTTCCGGAGTAGCGGAGCGGTGCGCCCTCTGCGGCATAGAGGCGGTCTGGCGGGGCCACCCACTCCCCTTGGAGGTCGATCACATCAACGGCCGCTGGAGCGACAACCGGATCGAGAACCTTCGGTTCCTGTGCCCCAACTGCCATTCGACGACGGACAATTACCGAGGGCGTGGCAAACGACGCGCGCGGGGGCATGCCTCATGAGCAGCCACAGGGCGCGGCCCACCCCCGAAGAACTGCGTGTCGCGGTCGCCGAGTCCATCTCCCTCGCAGAGGTGCTTCGCCGCCTGGGACGCCCGGGCAGTGGCACGCAGCGCGCGTATCTGCGCCAGTGGATCGCCGAGGACCAACTGGCCACCGAGCACTTTCTGGGACAGGCTCACCAGCGAGGAAAGCGCGGCCCGTCCCTGGGCAGACGTCCTGAGGAGATCCTGGTCAAGCACGACGGCGAGCGTCGGACCCGCACGGTTGTGTTGCGCCGGGCGCTCCACGAGATGGGCGTGCCTGAAGAGTGCGCGGACTGCGGGGTCGGCCCCGAGTGGCTCGGCAAGCCCATGACGCAGGAGGTCGACCACGTCAACGGTGACTGGAGCGACGACCGACTGGAGAACCTGCGGTTGCTGTGCCCCAACTGCCACGCTGTCACGAATACCTGGTGTCGAGGCGGGCAGCGACGACATAATCTCGCCCAGTAAAGTAGAAACCTGTTGGGCGCCCGTACGCCAACGGCTGAGCGGCGATCTTTAGGTGGTCGTGTCTGTCGGTTCGAATCCGACCGGGCGTACTCAGAGGATCAGCCCCGCGCCTTCGAGTCGAAGGCGCGGGGCTGATCACTCAGCCAAGCAGTTCCCGCACCACCGGCACCAACGCCCGAAACGCCTTCCCCCGATGGCTGATCGCGTTCTTCTCCTGCGGAGTCAGCTCCGCGCAGGTCCGGGCCTGACCCTCCGGCTGGAGGATCGGGTCGTAGCCGAAGCCGCCCGAACCCACCGGCTCGTGGCGCAGTACGCCCCGTAGCCGGCCCTCGACCACCCGCTCCGTGCCGTCCGGCAGGGCCAGCGCCGCCGCGCAGGCGAAGTGGGCGCCGCGGTGTTCGTCGGCGATGTCCGAGAGCTGGGCGAGGAGCAGGTCGAGGTTGGCCTTGTCGTCGCCGTGGCGGCCGGACCAGCGGGCGGAGAAGATGCCGGGGGCGCCGTTCAGGACGTCGACACAGAGGCCGGAGTCGTCGGCGACGGCCGGGAGGCCCGTCGCCTGGGCGAGGGCGTGGGCCTTCAGCAGCGCGTTCTCCGCGAAGGTGACGCCCGTTTCCTTGACGTCGGGGATGTCCGGGTAGGCGTCGGCGCCGACGAGTTCGTGCGGCAGCCCGGCTTCGGCGAGGATCGCCCGGAGCTCGGTGATCTTTCCGGCGTTGCGGGTGGCGAGGATCAAGCGGGTCATGGCCCCAGTATTGCCGGGGAGCGCCCCGCAAGGGGCGCGGGGAACTGCGCGATCAGCCCCGACGAACCCGCACGCTGCCACCACCGCTACCCGGCAGACGAGAAGCCCAGCCCAGCGCGGCGTTACGGCGTGCAGACCTTGGTCAGTTCGCCGGCCGCGTCCGTGACCGGGCTGATGTCGGGCGTCTCGTCGCCGTTCTTGATCGCCGTACGGACGTTGCCGACGGCCTGGTTGAGGTCGTCGACTGCCTTGTTGACGTCGGCGTTGTCGGTCTTGTCGCCGATCTTGTCCAGGTTCTTGTCGATGGAGTCGAGGGACTCGTCGAGCTGCGTCGGGTCGTTGGCCGCGTTGTCGACGGCCTGCTGGAGTTCCGTGACGCTGTCGGCGATGGCGTCGGCGGTCTGGACGCAGTCCAGCGCCTTGTCGACGGCGGCGCAGCCGGTGGTGAGTCCGGCGGTCAGCGCGACGGCCGCCAGGGTGGCGGCGACGGCGGCGGTGCGGCGTCGGCGGCTCGCGGCCATGGAACGGTCCCTCTCGTTCGGTCGGGCCGGGCGGCCCTATGGCTGGCCGGACGCACAGGGATGAGCCGTGCGCCCGTACTCCTTGAGACGCGAGCGTGCTCGGCGCGGTTGCCCGTGCCGAGCACCTGTCTTGGCGCGCCCTTTACTTTTCGAGGACGGCATCAAGCGCGGTGCGCTGGTGGGCGGCGAGTTCCGTGCAGCCGGCGACGGCGAGGTCGAGGAGGGCGTCGAGTTCCTCGCGGGCGAAGGGCTCGGCCTCGGCGGTGCCCTGGACCTCGACGAAGCGGCCGTCGCCGGTGCAGACGACGTTCATGTCGGTTTCGGCCTTGACGTCTTCCTCGTAGCAGAGGTCGAGGAGGGGGACGCCGCCGACGATGCCGACGGAGACGGCGCTGACGGTGCCGGTGAGGGGCTGGCGGCCGGCCCTGATGAGCTTCTTGCGCTGGGCCCAGGCGACGGCGTCCGCCAGCGCCACGTAGGCGCCGGTGATGGCCGCCGTGCGCGTGCCGCCGTCGGCCTGGAGGACGTCGCAGTCGAGGACGATGGTGTTCTCGCCGAGTGCCTTGTAGTCGATGACGGCGCGGAGCGAACGGCCGATGAGGCGGCTGATCTCGTGGGTGCGGCCGCCGATACGGCCCTTGACTGACTCGCGGTCGCCGCGGGTGTTGGTGGAGCGGGGCAGCATGGAGTACTCGGCGGTGACCCAGCCTTCTCCGCTGCCCTTGCGCCAGCGCGGGACGCCTTCGGTGACGGAGGCGGTGCAGAAGACCTTGGTGTCGCCGAAGGAGACGAGGACGGAGCCTTCGGCGTGCTTGCTCCAGCCGCGTTCGATGGTGATCGGGCGGAGTTGCTGGGGGGTGCGGCCGTCGATTCGAGACATGCCAGTGAGCCTATCCGTACATGCGGAAGGGCCCCTCCCGCGGTGGGAAGGGGCCCTCACAGCGGATCTCGGGGGTCTGTCAGGGGGTGAAGCCCGGGACGGTCCCCGTGCTTCACATCATGTCTTCGATCTCCGCGGCGATGGGGTCGGCGTCGGTGCCGATGACGACCTGGATCGCGCTGCCCATCTTGACGACGCCGTGGGCGCCGGCGGCCTTCAGGGCGGTCTCGTCGACCTTGGCGGGGTCCACGACCTCGGTCCGCAGGCGGGTGATGCAGCCTTCGACCTCTTCGATGTTGTCGATGCCGCCGAGCCCGGCAACGATCTTCTCAGCCTTGGTGGCCATGTTCGTTCTCCCTGATCCGAACCGCTTTGTCGCAGTAACCCATAGGTGGTTCAACTCTGCGAGCGGTCATGTCGTGCGTGCCGAAGGATGGCCTCACACCAGTGTGCGACCGCCCGTTCGACTGGTCTACACCACGATCCCGCCTTTCGACAAAGGGTCCGGAGTGAGTGCCGACAGCGCCGCCGGCGCCGAGGCCGCCGTACGTCCTGGGCTGCCGCTGCTGTTCTGTGTGGGCGTTGCGATCGGGACGGCGCGGAATCGGACGGTTCGACGGCGCCGGCGGCGGCGGTGGCGGGATTCCTCGTCTGCTTCACGGTGCTGCGGCAGTTCCCGGAGGACTGTCCCGAGGGGTCCGTGACGGTGCCGAACGTCGGGTGTCAGGTGACCGGCGGGTGCCGGATGGCGACCGCGTACGTTCCACAAACCCGGGGGGCGGGATCGTGACGGGGCTGCTGGCCGAGTTCTTCTGGGCCCGCTTCCACCGCACGCGGCTGGTGGACTGGCCGGGGTTCTCCAACGGCCGGCGGCCGGTGCCGATCATCATGGCGTTCGTGGCGATCGTGTTCGCGGCGCCGTGTCTGTGGGTGTGGCCGCCGATCGGTGAGGCGCTGGAGAGCTTCAGCAACTGGATGAGCGGTCCGGGCGCGTGGCGCGGGCGTCTTCGGGGTGGCGAACCGGGCGCTGCTGGTGATCGGGCTGCACCAGTTCCTGAACGTGCCCTCCAGTCCGGCTCGTACACCAAGCCGGACGGCACGGTGGTGCACGGCGTCATCACCGTGTTCCTGGCCGGGGATCCGGACGCCGGGCAGTTCACCACGGGCTTCTTCCCGATCAGGATGTTCGCGCTGCCGGCCGCGGCGCCGGCGATCACGCACTCTTCGAGGCCGAACCGGCGCAAGGAGGTCGGCGGTCTGATGCTGTCGGTGGCGCCGACGTCGTTCGGCACGGGCATCACCGAGCCGATCGCGTCCTCGTGCCTGTTCATCGCGCCCGTGCTGTGCGCGGTGCACGCGCTGCTGACGGGGGTGTGGACGGCGGTGACGTGGGCGCTGGGCGTGAAGGACGGGTTCAGCTTCTCGGCGGGGCTGATCGGCTACGTCATCGACCGGAACCTGGCGAAGACCATGGCTGATCATTCCGATCGGTCTGGGCTTCGCGCTCCCCATTACGTGATCTTCCGGTTCGCGATCACGAAGTTCGGCCTGAAGATTCCGGGGCGCGAGCCCGAGGAGGAAGTCGAGGACAGCGCCAAGGCATGATCGTCGGGGCGGGCGGAATTGGCGGGTTCCACTCGTTCGGCCTACCGTGCTACAACTGGTCTACACCACTCACCGGTGGAGGTCGCGCGGTGTTGACCGCGTTCCCCTTTTGAGACGCCGCCGTCCCCCGTCGAACTCTTCCCTGGGCGGCGCCGTGCCCCATGGAGGAAGTTCATGTCCACAGCCACAGCCGCGCCCGCGAGCCCGAAGAAGGGGTCTGCGGTGATGGCGGTCCTGCAACGCATCGGCCGCAGCCTCATGCTGCCCGTCGCCGTGCTGCCGGCCGCCGCCCTCCTGGTCCGCCTCGGCAACACCGACATGCTGGGGCGGGAGTCGTTCCCGGAGTTCATCACCAAGATCGCGAGCTTCATGACCGCGGGCGGCAACGCGATCCTCGACAACATGCCGCTGCTGTTCGCCGTGGGCATCGCGATCGGATTCGCGAAGAAGTCGGACGGCTCGACCGCTCTCGCCGCCGTCGTCGGCTACCTGGTCTTCAAGAACGTGCTGGCCACGTTCACCGACCCGAACCTGCCGAAGGTGGCGACGGCCGTCGACGGCAAGGTCGTCATGACGGACGCTCCGGTGGACGCCAAGGTGCTCGGCGGTGTGGTGATGGGCCTCGTCGTCGCCCTGCTCTACCAGCGCTTCTACCGCACCAAGCTGCCCGACTGGGCGGGCTTCTTCGGCGGTCGCCGCCTGGTCCCGATCCTGTCCGCCTTCGCGGGCCTGGTCATCGGCATCGTCTTCGGCTACGTCTGGCCGGTCCTCGGTACGGCCCTGCACAGCTTCGGCGAGTGGCTGGTGGGGTCCGGGGCCGTCGGCGCGGGCATCTTCGGTGTCGCCAACCGCGCGCTGATCCCGATCGGCATGCACCACCTGCTGAACTCCTTCCCCTGGTTCCAGGCCGGCACCTACGAGGGCAAGAGCGGCGACATCGCCAGGTTCCTGGCGGGCGACCCGAGCGCCGGCCAGTTCATGACCGGCTTCTTCCCGATCATGATGTTCGCCCTGCCGGCCGCCTGCCTGGCGATCGTGCACTGCGCCCGGCCCGAGCGCCGCAAGGTCGTCGGCGGCATGATGTTCTCCCTCGCGCTGACCTCGTTCGTCACGGGCGTCACCGAGCCGATCGAGTTCACCTTCATGTTCATCGCCCCGGTGCTGTACGCCATCCACGCCGTGCTCACCGGTGTCTCGATGGCGCTGACCTGGGCCCTGGGGATGAAGGACGGCTTCGGCTTCTCGGCCGGCGCGGTGGACTTCTTCCTGAACCTGGGCATCGCGACCAACCCATGGGGCCTGGCCCTGGTGGGCCTGTGCTTCGCGGCGGTCTACTACGTGGTCTTCCGCTTCGCGATCACCAAGTTCAACCTGCCGACGCCGGGCCGCGAGTCCGACGAGGAGCTCGCCGAGCTCCAGAAGGCGGAGGCGAAGTAGCCCGCACACGCTGAAGGCCCCGGAACCGCTTCGGTTCCGGGGCCTCGTCGTGCTCGGCTTGCCCGACTCTCAGACCTCGTACGTCTGCCGCGGCGCCGCGAGGTCCACGGGACCGTCGTAGACCGCGCGGGCGTCGGCCAGGTTGACCTGAGGGTCCGTCCACGGCGGGATGTGCGTGAGGACCAGACGCCGGGCACCTGCCCGGGCGGCCGTCTCGCCCGCCTCGCGGCCGTTGAGGTGCAGGTCGGGGATGTTCTCCTTGCCGTGCGTGAACGCCGCCTCGCACAGGAACAGGTCGGCGTCCCGGGCGAGTTCGTCCAGGGCTGGGCTCACACCGGTGTCGCCGGAGTACGTCAGGACCTTGCCGTCGTGTTCGACGCGGATGCCGTACGCCTCCACGGGGTGGGCCACCCGCTCGGTGTGCACCGTGAACGGGCCGATCTCGAAGGTGGACGGCTTGACCGTGTGGAAGTCGAAGACCTCGCTCATGGAGGAGGCGGAGGGGGTGTCCGCGTAGGCGGTGGTCAGCCGGTGTTCCGTGCCTTCCGGTCCGAAGACGGGGAGCGGATCGCAGCGGCCGCCGTCGTGGCGGTAGTAGCGCGCGACGAAGTACGCGCACATGTCGATGCAGTGGTCGGCGTGCAGGTGGCTGAGGAAGATCGCGTCGAGGTCGTAGAGACCGCAGTGGCGCTGCAACTCGCCCAGGGCACCGTTGCCCATGTCGAGAAGCAGCCGGAAGCCGTCGGCCTCGACGAGGTAGCTCGAGCAGGCCGATTCCGCGGACGGGAACGACCCCGAGCAGCCGACGACGGTGAGCTTCATGAAGCAGAAACCTCCGCTGGCGGGAATGACTGAGAGGGGCGTCGGGGGTCGTGCGGTGCGACGAGCGTAAGGCGCAAAACCTCCGGTCGCTCCTCCGCCAAGGGCTGTTGTGGGCGAACTCACCTGTGGTGTCACCGGTTCGGCTGGCAGGGCCGACTGTGATCCTGGCGAGGAAGGGCGCGTGGGAGGGACGGCGCCGGTAACGTCTCAGTATGGACACGTCCTGGTGGCTGGCGCTCGCCGCGGTGGTACTGCTCGCGCTCGTCGCCACGCTCGTCGACGGCTGGGGGCGGCGGTCGTCGGCGCGGCGGGGCCGGACGGCGGCTGAGGCCGCCACGGTGGCGGGGCTGCCGCAGCCGGCGGAGATCTGGTGGGCGGACGTTCCCTACGAGGACGAGGCCCGCACGAAGGACCGGCCCTGCCTGGTGCTGGCGGTGCGCGGGGAACGGGCGACCGTCGCGAAGATCACCACCCGCTTCCGGCACGAGCGGACCGGCGTGATCCCCCTTCCCCGGGCGCGGTCGGCGACACCCAGGGCCGCGCGAGCTTCCTGGAGACGGACGACCTGCGGGAGGTCCCGGTGTGGGGCTTCCGCCGACGGGTCGGCGTGGTGGACCCGGCACTGTGGGACCAGGTGCGATACCTGGCCGGCTGAGAGCCGCGCCTCAGAGCCGGAGGATCATGGCGCGACGTCGGGAACATGCCGCCGGGCCGGCGCGACGGCCGGACACGACGGCCGCCCCGGCGCGCCGCAGCCCGGGCGGTGCTCCGGCCGTCGGCCGCCCGCCGTTCGCCGCGGCCGTGGGAGCAGCAGGTGCGACAGCAACGCGGCAGTGGTGACAGTGGCAGCGGGTGCGACACCAGCACGGCAGCGGTGCGCGGCCCGCACCCGGCGGGCCCACCCGGCCGCCGAGATGCGGCCCCGGAACCGGGCCGGGGATCAGGTCGCCTGGGTCCGGGGCGGGGCCGGGCTTCGCCGGGGCTGCGGGGCTGCAATGTGAAGGGGCCGGAAACGTAGAAGGGCCGGAGTCCTCACTCCAGCCCTTCCTGGGTGATCTGCCGTCGGGTTACGCCCAGAGCTGCCCCTGGAGTGTCTCGATGGCTTCCTCCGTCGTGGGGGCCGTGTAGACGCCCGTCGACAGGTACTTCCAGCCGCCGTCGGCGACGACGAAGACGATGTCGGCCGGTTCGCCGGCCTTCACGGCCTTGCGGCCCACGCCGATCGCGGCGTGCAGCGCGGCGCCCGTCGAGACGCCCGCGAAGATGCCCTCCTGCTGGAGCAGCTCGCGGGTGCGGGTGACCGCGTCCGCGGAGCCGACCGAGAAGCGGCTGGTGAGGACCGACGCGTCGTACAGCTCGGGGACGAAGCCCTCGTCGAGGTTGCGCAGGCCGTAGACCAGGTCGTCGTAGCGCGGTTCGGCCGCGACGATCTGGACGTCCGGCTTGTGTTCGCGCAGGTAGCGGCCCACACCCATGAGCGTGCCCGTGGTGCCGAGGCCTGCCACGAAGTGGGTGACGGAGGGCAGGTCCGCGAGGATCTCCGGGCCCGTCGTCGCGTAGTGGGCGCCCGCGTTGTCCGGGTTGCCGTACTGGTAGAGCATCACCCAGTCCGGGTGCTCGGCCGAGAGCTCCTTGGCGACGCGCACGGCGGTGTTGGAGCCGCCCGCGGCCGGGGAGGAGATGATCTCGGCGCCCCACATGGCCAGCAGGTCCCGGCGTTCCTGCGAGGTGTTCTCCGGCATCACGCACACGATGCGGTAGCCCTTGAGCTTCGCCGCCATGGCCAGGGAGATGCCGGTGTTGCCCGAAGTGGGCTCGAGGATCGTGCAGCCCGGGGTCAGGCGGCCGTCCTTCTCCGCCTGCTCGATCATGTGCAGGGCCGGCCGGTCCTTGACCGACCCGGTCGGGTTGCGGTCCTCCAGCTTCGCCCAGATGCGCACGTCGGCGGACGGCGACAGCCGCGGCAGGCGCACCAGGGGGGTGTTGCCGACCGCGGCCAGGGGTGAGTCGTATCGCATCGGTGATCAGACCATGCCGCCGGCCACGGCCGGCAGGATCGTGACGTTGTCGCCGTCCGTCAGCTTGGTGTTGATGCCGTCGAGGAAGCGCACGTCCTCGTCGTTCAGGTAGACGTTGACGAAGCGGCGCAGCTGGTCGCCGTCGACGATGCGCGCCTGGATGCCGGCGTGCCGCGTCTCGAGGTCGGCGAACAGCTCGGCGAGGGTGTCACCGCTGCCCTCCACCGCCTTCTGACCGTCGGTGTACTGGCGGAGGATGGTCGGGATGCGGACCTCGATGGCCATGGCTCAGGGCTCCTGTCGGGAGTAGTCAGTCGGGCGCGCGGCAGCGCAAGAACAGCGGGGTGGTGCGTGTGTGCAGCGCCGCGGCTCACGGCCGTACGGCGGCAGGGGTCGGCGTCAACAGATGGCGCTGGCGAGCCTGCACAGGTCGACGTGCAGCCGCGCAACGAGCAGCATGCCCGGCGTCTTGTCGCTCACGTCGTGGAAAACCATGCGCTCATCGTATCGATTCCCGGTCCGGGTTCTGGAATGTGATCCCACATCGCGGACGATTTCCGGCCGGAGAGTGAGACTGCCCTGTTCAGCACCGTTCGGACCGGTCCAGACCCGCTCAGTACGCCTCGACGATCCGGACCTCCTCCTCCGTGACCTCGCCCTCCACGATCCGGAAGGAGCGGAACTGGAACTCGCCGGCCCCGTCGGTGTCGGCCGTGGAGACGAGGACGTAGTGCGCGCCGGGCTCGTTCGCGTACGAGATGTCGGTGCGGGAGGGGTAGGCCTCGGTCGCCGTGTGGGAGTGGTAGATCACCACCGGCTCCTCGTCACGGTCGTCCATCTCGCGGTAGAGCTTGAGCAGGTCGCCGGAGTCGAACTCGTAGAACGTGGGCGACATGGCCGCGTTGAGCATCGGGATGAAGCGCTCGGGGCGGTCCGAGCCCGCCGGACCCGCCACGACGCCGCACGCCTCGTCGGGGTGGTCCTTGCGCGCGTGGGCGACGATCTGGTCGACGAGGGCCTGGGTGATGGTCAGCATGCTCGTCAGGATAAGCAGAAGGGCCGTTCCGTACCGATGGCTGGTACGGAACGGCCCACATGCCGGACGCCCTGAGCGGCAGCCGCGGGGGGGGGTGCCACGAGTACTCCCTGCGGCTGGACGTCCTGGCTGGTTCGTCAGCCGGCCTTCTCGAACTCAGCCGACCTTCTCGAACTCCGGGTCGCGGCGCTCGGCGATCTGCGGGTTGCGGCTCTTGAGGACCGCCCAGCCGATGGCCAGGGCGACGGCCCAGGCGGCCGCGACGTAGAGGCAGATCCGCGCGTCCTTGTCGTACGCGATCATGCAGGTCACGCCGACGAGGAAGAGGAGCGCGACCCAGCTGAACAGCGCCCCGCCGGGGGCGGGGAAGGACGAGGCGCGCAGCCGGCCCGCGTCGACCGCGGCGCGGTAGCGGATGTGGCTGACGAGGATCATCATCCAGGTCCAGATGCCGGCCGCGGTGGCGACGGAGGTGACGTAGAGGAACGCCTTCTCCGGGACCACGTAGTTCAGGACGACGCCGATGCCCATGAGCGCAACGGAGACCGTGATGCCGACGGCGGGGGTCTTGCGGGCGTTGAGCTTGCCGAACGCCTGCGGCGCCTCGCTGTTGGCGGCCAGGTCGCGCAGCATCCGGCCGGTGGAGTACATGCCCGAGTTGCAGGACGACAGGGCCGCGGTGAGCACCACGAAGTTGACGATGCCCGCGGCGAGCGGGATGCCGATCTCGCCGAAGGCGTGGACGAACGGGCTCTCGCCGGCGGAGAACTCGGTCCACTTGACGACGGAGAGGATCACCAGCAGCGCGCCGACGTAGAAGACGATGATGCGCCAGGGCAGGGTGTTGATGGCCTTGGGCAGGGTCTTCTCGGGGTTCTCGGACTCGCCCGCGGTGACGCCGACGAGCTCGACGGCGAGGTAGGCGAACATGACGCCCTGGAGCGTCATCAGGCTGGAGCCGATGCCGTTCGGGAAGAAGCCGTCGTGCGACCAGAGGTTGGAGACGGTGGCGGTGTCACCGGCGTCGGAGAAGCCGAGGGTGAGCACGCCGAGGCCGATGACGATCATGCCGATGATGGCCGTGACCTTGATCATCGAGAACCAGAACTCGACCTCGCCGAAGATCTTGACGGAGATCAGGTTGACGCCGAAGAGCACCACCAGGAAGACCAGGGCACTGACCCACTGCGGGATCTCGGGGAACCAGAAGTGGATGTAGATCGCGGCGGCCGTGAGCTCGGCCATGCCGGTGACCACCCACATGAGCCAGTACGTCCAGCCCGTGACGAACCCGAAGAACGGGCCGAGGAACTCGCGGGCGTACTCGGCGAAGGAGCCGGAGACGGGCCGGTAGAGGAGCAGCTCGCCCAGCGCCCGCATGATGAAGAAGATCACGACGCCCGCCAGGGCGTACATGAGGATGATGCTGGGCCCCGCCTTGGCGATGTTCGCTCCGGCACCCATGAACAGACCGACGCCGATGGCGCCGCCGATCGCGATCATCTGGACCTGGCGACTGCCCAGTCCGCGCTCGTACCCCTCCTCGGGGACGTTTTCCGTGTCGACCTGCGCAGAGGTCATCTGTGGTGCGCCTTTCTCCATGCCGACCCGGACCTTCGTCGGCCTCGGATCGGGTCTCGATCCCCCCGGATTGCTGGAGCGGTGCCTGGCCGGCGGTTGCCGGCTCGGTGGCGCACCCGGCCGGACATTCGGGTGGTGCCGGCCGGGCGATCGTGAAGATTTATCACGGCGGCAGCACTGATCACACGGGCGTCTTGTGACACACCACACAGGGAAAACCGGACAAAGCGCAGCCGAAGTCGGCATAGGAGGCGGGTACGGTGACGCGATCGTTATCCGGATTTGAGCGTCCGCTGAGCGAACACCGATCGGTCACCCGGCGGTCACAGAACCTGCACGGGTCAGGGCATAAGCGTGCCGACCAGCGTCTCCTGGAGTCCGCCCAGCCACAGATAGGCCATCACCATCGGCTTGCGCGGGTCCTCGTCCGGGAGACGGTAGAGGAGGTCGGTGTCCTCCTCGTCGGTGATCTCCAGCCGCGAGCCGATCGCGAGCCGCAGGTCGTTCAGCGCGCCCAGCCACCGCTGGGACTCCTCCACCGACAGCTTCAGCACCGCGCCGCCCTCGCCGGCCGAGGCCGAGGAGAGCGCGTCCAGGGAGCGGATCACAGCGAGGGCGTTGTCCCGCTTGCCGGCCCGCAGGTCGTTCTCGGTGTAGCGACGGAACTCGGCGGAGTACGCCCGCTGTTCCTCGGCGTCCCGGGGCGAGGCGGGCTGCTCGGGGTCGCTGTAGGCGTCCGGGAAGAGCCGCTTGAGCACCGGGTCGGCGGGCGGCTCGCTCGGGCCCTGAGAGAACAGCTCGGCGAGCGGGTCGTCGGGGGCCTCCCCGGCGGGGCCGGGGCCGATGAGCTCCAGGAGCTGGACGGCCAGCGACCGGATGATGGAGATCTCGACTTCGTCGAGGGCGACGGCCGCGCCGCCGCCGGGAAGCGGTTCGAAGGTTCCGGGCATGAACGCCTTTTCGCTGCTGGGCGGGCTGCTGGCTACTTGCGGTCCTGCTGGAGGGTGGCCCACAGGCCGTAGCCGTGCATGGCCTGCACGTCGCGTTCCATCTCCTCGCGGCTGCCGCTGGAGACGACCGCCCGGCCCTTGTGGTGGACGTCGAGCATGAGCTTGGTGGCCTTGTCCTTGGAATAGCCGAAGTACGCCTGGAAGACGTACGTCACATAGCTCATGAGGTTGACCGGGTCGTTGTGGACGATGGTGACCCAGGGGAGGTCGGGCTCAGGTACGGCGAAGACCTCCTCCGCCGACTCGGTCCGTTCGATCTCCAGGGGCGCGGGTGACGTCACACTGCCCATGCTGCCACCCGAGGGGGGTAGTCGCACAAACGGGCCTGGAAGCCGGGGGCCTTGATGAAAATCGTCAAACTGACGAAATGGGGGTACGATCCCGCTCATGAACACAGCGGACCTTGGGCTGCCGGTGGATGTTCCCTCGACGGCGCTCTTCACGGACCAGTACGAGCTGACGATGCTGCGCGCCGCCCTTGAGGCGGGCACGGCCGAGCGGCGGAGCGTGTTCGAGGTCTTCACCCGGCGCCTGCCGAACGGGCGCCGCTACGGCGTCGTGGCGGGCACCGGCCGGGTGCTGGACGCGGTGGAGAACTTCCGCTTCGACGCGGGCGTCCTCGCCTTCCTGCGCGAGCGCGAGATCGTCGGCGAGGAGACCCTCGAGTGGCTCGCCGGCTACCGCTTCAGCGGGGACATCTGGGGCTACCCCGAGGGCGAGGTGTACTTCCCGGGCTCGCCGATCATGCGGGTCGAGGGCACCTTCGCCGAGTGTGTGCTGCTGGAGACCGTGATCCTTTCGATCCTCAACCACGACTCGGCGATCGCCGCGGCCGCCTCGCGCATGTCGTCGGCCGCCGGGGACCGGCCGCTGATCGAGATGGGCGCCCGGCGCACGCACGAGCTGGCGGCGGTGGCGGCGTCCCGGGCCGCGTACGTGGGCGGCTTCGCCACCACCTCGGACCTGGCCGCCGGTTTCCGCTACGGCATCCCCACCGTCGGCACCTCCGCCCACGCCTTCACCCTGCTGCACGACAGCGAGCGGGACGCCTTCCAGGCCCAGGTGAACACGCTGGGGCGGGGCACGACGCTGCTGGTGGACACGTACGACGTCGCCGAGGCGGTCCGTACGGCCGTGGAGGTAGCCGGAACCGGGCTCGGGGCCGTGCGGATCGACTCCGGCGATCTGCTGCTGGTGGCGCACCGGGTGCGGCAGCAGCTGGACGAGCTGGGCGCGACCGGTACGAAGATCATCGTGACCTCGGACCTGGACGAGTACGCGATCGCCTCGCTGGCGGCGGCGCCGGTGGACGCGTACGGCGTCGGTACGCAGCTGGTGACCGGATCCGGCCACCCGACGTCCTCGATGGTCTACAAGCTGGTCGCACGGGCCGAGTCCACCGACCCGAACGCGCCGCTGGTGCCGGTGGCGAAGAAGTCGAGCGGGGGCAAGACGTCCGTGGGCGGGCGCAAGTGGGCCGCGCGGCGGCTGGACTCCTACGGGGTCGCCGAGGCCGAGGTGATCGGCACCGGGCCGGTGCCGGCGGAGCTCGCGGACCGGCAGCTGCTGGTGCATCTGGTCAAGGGCGGCGAGGTCGTCGCCCGTGAGCCGCTGGACGCGGCGCGGGACCGGCACGCGGCGGCGCGCGCGGGGCTCCCGATGTCGGCCACGCAGCTCTCGCGCGGGGAGCCGGTCCTTCCGACGGAGTACGCGCACGAGGCCACGGGTAGCTAATTGCGGTGTGCCGCGATGCGCCGACCCGTGCCCCCTCCCGTCTCCTCCTCCATGTCAATAGGCTCGGAAGTGCACCGGCCGGGCTTGCCGACCTCATAGCCGAAGGACACCGCCCATGCGCCGCGCCTTGATCGTCGTAGACGTGCAGAACGACTTCTGCGAGGGGGGCAGCCTCGCGGTGGCCGGGGGTGCCGATGTGGCCGCCGCCGTCACCGAGCTGATCGGGCAGGCGGCCGGGTCCGGCTACCAGCACGTGGTGGCCACCCGCGACCACCACATCGCCCCCGGCGGCCACTTCTCCGCCAACCCCGACTACGTCCGCTCCTGGCCCGCGCACTGCGTCGCCGGCACGGAGGGCGTCGGCTTCCACCCGAACTTCGCCCCCGCCGTCGCGTCCGGCTCCGTCGACGCCGTCTTCGACAAGGGGGCGTACGCGGCGGCGTACAGCGGCTTCGAGGGCACGGACGAGAACGGCACGAAACTGGCCGACTGGCTCCGCTCCCGCGAGGTCACCGAGGTCGACGTGGTCGGCATCGCCACGGACCACTGCGTACGCGCCACGGCCCTGGACGCCGCGAAGGAGGGCTTCCGCACCCACGTCCTCCTCGACCTCACGGCCGGCGTGGCCCAGGAGACCACCGAGCGGGCCCTGGAGGAGCTGCGGGAAGCGGGCGTGGAGCTCTCGGGCAAGCCGGTCGTCCAGTGACCCGGTAGGCCCTGGGGGTCAGGTCTGGGCCGTCGGGCGTCGCAGGAGGGCTCTGATCGGGCGCCACAGCTCCAGGACGAGGTCCGGGCCGCCCACGACACCGTTGTCGGGGGCCGTGCGCCATATCAGGCCGTCGGGGTGGTGCAGGACCGCCGTGATCTCGTCCGGGGACGGCGGCGCGGCGTTGCCGCGCAGGTAGACCGAGCGCAGGCCGAGGTTGCGGAGCCTGGTCAGGGCTCGGGCGCGGTTCGCGGAATGGACGAGGACGCGGACGGCGCCGGGGCCGTCGGCGGCGGGGCTGGGCAGGTTCAGTGCCACCACCACCGTGCCGTTCGGCAGCTTGCAGAAACCTCCTGCGGCCATGTGGTCATACCCCCGTGTCGGTCGCTGTGTCGGTCGGTGTCAATAAGAGAACCACAGGACGCACCTAAACACGGATCGGCGGTGACCCGCCAGGGGGTCACCGCCGATCATGCTTTGACCTGCGAAAACGCGATTTACTTCGCCGCGGGGCCTACTTCGAGCTCGATCGTCGAGCCGTCCTTCGCCTCCTTGATGATCTTGATCTTGGTGTTGGTGTCAGTGATCTTGACGCCGCCGGTCTTGTTCGTCTCGTCGTAGTAGGTGTTCGCGCGGTCGTTGAAGACCGACACCCCCTTCGACGACGGGATGCGCGTCGCGACGTCCGCGTTGTGCAGCGTGATGCCGTCCGTGCGGTACCGGCTGAACGGCGAGTCGTAGGCCTGGATGCGGTTGCGCATCAGCGTGCCGTCGGTCCACTTCATCGCCGTCGGGTGCGAGTCGACCGGCAGCAGCAGGCCCGTGCCCGGGTGGACGCTGGTGTTGTTGTCCTGCTGGGAGGTGTCCCACTTCCAGATCAACAGACCGTTCTGGTACGGGTAGTGCTCCACCCAGTCCGGACGGGTCTTGGAGAAGCCGAAGTTGTACGGGCCGACCTTGAGGGTCTTGTCGTACGACACGTACTGGCGGTTCTCCGCGATGTAGTACTGCGCGTAGTCCTTGGTGAAGGACGCGCCCATGCGAGAGAAGCCCTTCGCCGTCCAGGCCGCGTCCGCGGACTCGGCGTCGTCGGAGAAGACGGTGGCGCCGTCGGCGGTCACGGCGATCCGGTCGGCCGTGAAGCCCTTCATCGCCAGGCCGCCGTCGGTCTGGTAGCGGAAGCGCAGGTCGATCTTCTTGCCCGCGTAGGCGTCCAGCGGGAACGCCAGCTTCTCGTAGGAGTCCGCCGTGCCGGTCAGGGCCTTGTCGCTGCCGTCCCGCGGGATCGGCTTGCCGTCCACGGTGCCGTCCAGGGCGGTCCAGTTGGCGCCGCCGTCGGTCGACACCTCGGTGTAGAGGTAGTCGTAGTTGGCCTCGATCTCGTACCAGCCGTCGAGGGTCAGCGACGCCGACGTCTTCCCGGTCAGGTCGACGGAGCGGGTCAGCGTGTTCTTCAGGTTGTCGCCGCTGCCGCTCCACCACTGGGTGGAGCCCTGGGCCGGGGTGACGAGTTCCGTGGTGACGGCCTTCTTGGGCAGCTCGACCACGAGGGCCTGCTTGTGCTTGGTGTTGTACTCGGCGAGACCCAGCTTGTGCCACGAGTTCGTCGCGGCCTTCGCGGTGTCGTACTTGAGCCAGCCCAGCTGGAGTTTGTCCCAGGCGGTCATGTCGCCGGGCAGGTCACCGATCTCGTTCTTGCCCGTGCCGAGCCAGGAGCCGGAGGACATCAGGGTCCAGAAGCCGGTGGAGTTCTCGCCGCCGCCGGTGGTGTCGTAGTGGTCCGGCAGGCCGAGGTCGTGGCCGTACTCGTGGGCGTAGACGCCGAGTCCGCCGTTCTCCGGCTGCACGGTGTAGTCGCCGACCCAGATGCCGGTGTCGCCGATCTTGGCGCCGCCGAGCTTGTTGTTCTCGGGGCCGGTGGCACCGGCGTCGGTGCCGAAGGCGTACCAGCGGTGCGCCCATATCGCGTCCTCGCCCTGGGCGCCGCCGCCCGCGGACTCGTCCTCGCCGGCGTGCACGACCTGGAAGTGGTCGATGTAGCCGTCGGCCTCGTTGAAGTCGCCGTCGCCGTCGAAGTCGTAGCGGTCCCACTGGTCGTACTGCCGGACAGCCGCCTTGATCTCGGCGTCGGTCTTCCCAGCTGCCTTCTGCTGGGCGACCCACGCGTTCAGGCCGTCGCTGACGACGTTCCACACGCTCGGGCAGTTCTTGTCACCGCAGGCGTTGTTCCCGTAACGGGCCTCGTTGTAGGGGACCTTGACCCAGTCGGAGACCTCGCCCTCGACCGAGTAACGGCCGGAGGACTGCTTCTCGTAGTACTTCTTCACCGACTCGGTGTTCTTGCCGGTGCCGAAGTAGAGGTCCTGGAAGTACTCCCGGTCGTAGTCCGCCCGCCAGGCCGTGGAGTTGTCCTTCGTGCGGTCCGGCTTGGCTATCTGGTTGTGCAGCGGGCCGGGCGTGCCGCCGAACTCGCTGATCTTGTCGCCGAACTCGACCAGGATCGTGAAGATCTTGTCGGTCTTCTCGCGGCCGAGCTCGACGTACTTGCTGTCGCCCTTCTTGCTCTTGAGCTGGACGACCTTGGAGCCGTCACGGTTCTTGACCGTGGTCTTGCCGGATATGACCTGCTTCAGGGCTTCTTCGCGCTGGGCCTCCTGGGTCTTGCTCAGCGGGCCATCGAGGTCGTGCTCGCCGTCGTGGCGATCCGCCGGGTCGTGCCGGTCCACGGTGGCGGACCGGGGAGCGGAGGTGTCGTCGGCCACCGCGTAGGCAGAGGCGGTGGCCGTGGCCGCCGCGAGCGCCACACCGATGGCGGCCGCTCTGAACGTCCAGGGTCTACTGGTCACTTGAGTTCCTCCCCGCGTTCGGGCGCGCGGAGGAAGGGGTCTGTGGTTCAGGAGTCCGCGCGCGCGTGATCAACGCGTGTAGTCAAGTGACGACATTTGACTAGAGGTTGAGAAGAAAAGACAGACCTTGACTTGGACAGGTCAAGTGCACTATGCGGAGTCGGTGTTCGTTTTACGGACAACGAAGCCGGCGCCCGGCAGGCGATGTCCGCCCTCCTGAAGGAACGTGCCGGCGCCCGGCAGGCACGTGCCACCGTCCAGTGGGCGCGTACATATGTCCACTACGTGGACGCCATGACTCCGTGCGCCCCCTGTGCTCCGGCCCTGTTGATTAGGTCACGCTTACCGTTCGTTCCACTCGGGCACGCTGCCGATGAGAAAGTCGCTTGGCGGCACGCCCGGAAGCCGGCGGAATGCCAGGCCGACACCCCCGTGGACCCCCACTTTCGAGGACATGATGGCCATGCCCCGTCCGACTGCCGCACAGCTCGCCTACGGTTCCTGCACCGTGATCTTCTCGACCCTCGCCATGCTGCTGCTGTCACAGACGAGTTCGGCCGTGGGTATCGCGATCACCGCCGTCGCGGCGCTCGCCCTCGGGCTGCTGGTCGCCATGACGGTGCCGCTGCCCGGGAAGCGCCCGGCCGCGGTGGAACAGCCCGCGCCCGAGGAACCCGTACGGGCCTCGGTGCCCGGGCCGGCCCCGGAACCGGTGCGCGAGCGGGCGGTCTACTGACCGCCGGCTGATCGTTCCTTACCGCCGGCTGATTCTTGCCTCCGGCGGCCACTTCCTTGCCTCCGACCGCTCCTTCCTTGCCTCCGGTTGATCCATCTGTGCCTCAATCGGTGCTGACCACGACCGTTTTGGCCGCCTTGTCGTGCAGGCCCTGCTTGTAGGGCCGGTCGAAGAAGCTCCAGCCGCCCGAGATCGCGGTCCAGACGCAGGCGCAGCAGAAGGCGAACGGGAGCCACAGCACCGCCGCGCGCATCAGTGCGTTCTGCCCGGAGGGCGTGGCGCCGTTGTCGAGGTTGGCCACCCGCATGTGCAGCAGCTTCTTGCCGAGGGTCTGGCCGGTCCGCGCGGTCAGAATGGTGTCGTAGGCGATGTAGAGGACGGCGGCGACGGCCGACTGCCAGAGGGACTTGCCGACCTCGACGCGGTCGCTGTCCACGTCGTACTCGTTGACGCCGAAGCCCCAGGTGAGCAGCCAGACGACGACACCCACCAGGATCATGTCGATGATGCGGGCGAGCGTGCGTTTGCCGCTGTCGGCGAGCGGGGGCATGCCGGCGAGGGGGTCGGTGGGGTAGGAGCCGCCGCCGTAGGGACCGCCGCCGGGAGGACCGCCTCCGTAGGGGCCGCCACTGGGAGGACCGTCGTAGGGGCCGCCGCTCGGACCGCCGCCTTGGCCGCCGCCCGGGTATGGCGGGGGCTGGTGGTCGTAGGGCGAGCCCGTGCCCTCGCCGGGCTGCTCGCCCGGGGGCCGCTTCCTGAACGGATCGTCTTCCGGGGGCTGCTGACCGGAGCCGGGGGGCGGTTCACTGCTCATGGCCCGAGTCGACCGCGAACCCCCCGGCTCCGCATCCGGCGGGCGGCCGTACGAGGTACGGATCCACCTGGTGCCGCAGCGGTACGCCGCCGTCCCGTTCCGGACGTACGGGGGCCGCTCAGCCCGCTACGAACGTGTGCGCGGCCTTGTCGTGCCAGCACTGGCGCCACGGCTTGTCGAAGAGGCACCAGGCGATGCCGACGATCCCGATGACGAGGAGTCCGGGCACGCTGTAGACCAGCCAGCGGCGCAGGGCCGCGCCGAACTCCGGGGCGTCGTGACCCTCGATGTCCCGCACTTCGAGACCCATCAGCTTCTTGCCGAGGGTGCGGCCCCACTTGGCGGTGGGCAGCACCTCGGAGACGACGCCGACGAGCAGCAGGACGGCCAGGACGATGCCGAGGTACGCCGAGGTGGTGCCGTCGAGCAGCCAGACCGTGACGGTCTCGCCGGAGAGCTTGGCCTCCTCGATCTTCTCGTTGACATGGTCGACCGCCTTGATGCCGAGCGGTACGGCGGCCCCGGCGGTGATGCCGGCGAGGACGAGGGTGTCCAGCAGCCGGGCGGCCAGCCGCTTGCCGAGTCCCGCGGGGCGGGCCGACGCCTGGCGCCGGGCGGCCGCCTGGAACACGTCCTCGGTCGGCGGCTTCCAGGGCGCGACGGGCTGCTCGTCACCGCCGCCCGCTCCGGCGAGCCGGTGCACCTGCTGCGCCCAGGAGGGCTGACCGCCGCCGGGGCCGGGGCTGAGGGGGGTGGCGGAGGCGGCGGGGCCGGACTGGGGCCCGCCCTGCGGGGGGACGGCGGGCGCCGACTGGGGGCCGGACAGCGCCGTCGGGGCGGCTGCGGAGGCCTGGGCGCCCGGGTCGGCCTGTGCGGCGGCGGCCCGGGCGGCGGCGGCCTTCCCCGCACCGAAGCCGGGGCGGTTCGAGGCGTCGGCGGAGGCGGCCGCGCCGCCCGGCGCGCCGAAGGCGGGTCCCGCCGGGCTGCCGACCGGGCCGGCCTGAGCTCCGAAGCCGGAAGCCGCCGAGCCCGCCGGGTTGGCCGGACCGAATCCCGAGGCACCGGAGCCGCCGCCGGAGCCCGCCGCCGCGCCCTGCGCGCCGAAACCAGACCCTGCCGAGTTGCCCCCGGATCCGCCCGGCCCGGCCTGGGCACCGAGCCCGGACGACGCCGGGCCAGTGCCCGAACCACCCGAGCCTGCCGGTCCCGCCGAGCCCGCAGAACCGAACCCCGGAGTTCCTGAGTTGGCGCCGGAGCCCCCGGCCGGCTTCGAACCGCCTCCGGACGCCGCCGTGCCCGGACGCGGCGACACCGCGCGGAACGTCATCGTGCCCTCGTCGGGGGCATCGGCAAAGGCCCCTTCCCCGGCCTTCCCCGTCGGGCGGCGGAAGACGAACGTGCTGCCGGCGGCCGCGGCGTTCGCCTCCTCTTCGGCGGGAGACGGGGGCTCCCCCTGCCGGGCGGAGTCGCCTGCCGGCTGCCGGTCGGCCTGCGGCACCCTCGGGTCGGCGCCCTGCTGAGCCGCTCCCTGCCGGGCTGCTCCCTGCGCGCCCTGCGGTGCGCCCCACGAGACACGGCGGTCCTGGTCGCCGCCGAAGCCCGACTGACGGGAGCGGTCGGCGCCCCAGGCGGTGGCGGGCTCGGGACGGCTGCCGTGCTGGGCGTCGGCAGGGGACGGCTCGTCGGCCGGATCCTCGTCGAAGAAGTGCGGTCCGGTCTCCTCGACCGAAGCCGTGCCGGAGCCCGAGCCCGAGCCGGAGCCGGAGCCCGAGCCGGCACCGGGCGGCGGCGCGAGCGTCTCCCCGTCCTTGGGCGCGGGACGGCTGGTGCCCGGTACCCAGGAGGCACCGTTCCAGTACCGGACATATCCAGGAATGGACGGGTCCGGGTAATAACCTTCGCGGGGCCTGTCGTCACCGGGGGCCGGGGTTGGGGCGCTCATCTCCGTCGTCCCGTATCTGCTCGAGGGCCAAATGGGGGCCTCCACATCTATCAGACGCGCGCAACCCCCACCGCCGCTCCCACCGGACCCGCCCCTTTCGAGCACCGATGTGCTACGGATCGCGCGGCCCGACGCCTCCCCCTGCGAAAAAACTTCCGGCGACGCGCGTAATGCCGCCGCCCCCGCGCGCTCTCTCCTGCCGACCGGCCCTCGTGGGCAGCCGTACGGAGAAGGGAACACCGCCATGCGCATCGTGGTGGAACGCGAACTGGAGCTGAAACTCGTCCTGTCGCCGGAGCGCCGGATCCCGGTGCCGACCCGGCTCGGTTATGACACCGACGATCCGTACGCCGTGCACGTCACCTTCCACATCGACTCCGCGCACCCCGTGCACTGGACGTTCGCCCGGGACCTGCTGGTGGAGGGCGTGTTCCGGCCGTGCGGGCGGGGGGACGTGCGGGTGTGGCCGACGAAGGCCGAGGGACGCAGCGTCGTGCTGGTGGCGCTGACTTCACCCGACGGGGACGCCCTGCTGGAGGTCCCCGCGGCGCAGGTGTCGGCCTGGCTGGAGCGCACGCTGCGGGTGGTCCCGCCGGGGACGGAGGGTGAGCAGCTCGGTCTCGACGACGAGCTGGCCCAGTTGCTCGCCCAGTGAGGACGCGCGACCTTCAGAACAGCTTGCCCGGGTTCAGGATGCCCAGCGGGTCGAAGGCCTGCTTGACGGCCCGCTGCATCTCCATCCCCACGGGGCCGATCTCGCGCGCCAGCCACTCCTTCTTCAGCACGCCGACGCCGTGCTCGCCGGTGATGGTGCCGCCGAGTTCCAGGCCGAGGGCCATGATTTCGTCGAAGGACTCGCGGGCGCGCCGGGACTCGTCCGGATCCGCAGCGTCGAAGCACACCGTCGGGTGGGTGTTGCCGTCCCCCGCATGGGCGACGACCCCGATGGTGAGCTGGTACTTCTCGGCGATCCGGTCGACCCCTTCGAGCAGCTCGGCGAGCCGGGAGCGGGGCACGCACACGTCGTCGATCATCGTCACGCCCTTGACGGCCTCCAGCGCGGTGAGCGACAACCGCCGCGCCTGGAGGAGCAGTTCGGACTCGGCCGCGTCGTCGGCCGGTACGACCTGGGTGGCGCCGGCGGCCTCGCACAGCGCGCCGACGGCGGCGAGGTCGGCGGCCGGGGCGGTGGTGTCGAAGGCGGCGAGCAGCAGGGACTCGGTGCTCTCCGGGAGGCCCATCTGCGCCAGGTCGTTGACGGCCTTGACCGTCGTACGGTCCATGAGTTCGAGGAGTGACGGGACGTGGCCGCCCTCCATGATGCGGCACACCGCGTCACAGGCGGCGGCCCCGGAGGCGAACTCGGCGGCCAGTACGAGCTGCTCGGGCGGCTTGGGGCGCAGGCCGAGCACGGCCCGTACGACAATGCCGAGCGAGCCCTCGGAGCCGACGAAGAGACGGGTCAGGTCGTACCCGGCGACGCCCTTGGCGGTGCGGCGGCCGGTGGACATGAGCCGCCCGTCGGCCAGCACGACGTCCAGCCCGAGGACGTACTCGGCGGTGACCCCGTACTTCACGCAGCACAGGCCGCCCGAGGCCGTGCCGATGTTGCCGCCGATGGTGCACATCTCCCAGCTGGAGGGGTCCGGCGGGTAGTACAGGCCGTGTTCGCCGACGGCCCGGGAGAGGGCGGCGTTGATGACGCCGGGCTCGACGACGGCGATGCGGTCGACCGGGTTGATCTCCAGGATCCGGTCCATCTTGGTCAGGGAGAGCACGATGCAGCCGTCGGAGGCGTTCGCGGCGCCGGACAGTCCGGTGCGGGCGCCCTGCGGGACGACCGGGACACGCAGGGCGGTGGCGGTGCGCATCACGTGCTGGACCTGCTCGGCCGTGCGGGGCAGGACGACCACGGCCGGGGTGCCGGCCGGGCAGAAGCTCGCCATGTCGTTGGCGTAGGAGGCCGTGACGTCGGGGTCGGTGAGGACCGCCTCGGCGGGCAGGCCGCTGAGCAGGAGGTCGATCAGGTTGCCGGTCGTTTCGTCGCTGGGCGCTTCGATACGGCTCATGATCACAGGTTCGCACCCGGGGCCATCGGTGTGAACCCCGTCGGCGGCACCCTTCACCTGCCCGGGTGTGGTCGTCGTACTGACGCACAGTGAGCGCCATGGAGAACCAGCAGGAGGGTCCGCGGCGGCAGCAGAGCAGCCCGAGGGGCCGCTCGCGCACCCGGCGGATGGTGCTCGCCTGCGTCGCGGCGTGTGCCGTGCTCGGCGGGGTCCTGGTGCTGCTGCCGTGGGAACGCCCCGCCGAGCCCGCTCCGCCGTCGCCGGGGGCGCTGGCCATGGCGGCGGTCACCTCCGGGGTACCGGTCGCGCTGCCCGACCTGGCGGAGCTGATCGACGAGCGGGAGAAGCGGCTGCGGACGCATCCGCGGGACGCGCGGTCCTGGGCGGTGCTCGGGGCGGCCTACGTGGAGCAGGGGCGGCGGCTGGCGGACCCGGCGTACTACCCGCGTGCCGAGAAGGCGTTGCGTACGTCGCTGAAGGTGCGGCCGCGGCGGAACACGCGGGCCCTGGCCGGAATGGCGGCGCTGGCCAACGCACGCCGGGACTTCCCCGCCGCGCGCCGCTGGGGCGAGGCGGCGCTGAAGCTGGAGCCCCGGCGGTGGACGACGTATCCGCTGCTCATCGACGCCTACACCGGGCTCGGTGAGCACGCGGCGGCCAAGCGGACGCTGGACCGGCTGACGCAGCTGCGCTCCGGTCCCGCCGTGCTGGCGCGGGCCGCGGCCGTCTACCGGGACCGGGGCTGGCGGGAGGACGCGGCGGCCTCGCTGGCGGACGCGGCGGCGGGCGCGCGGGCGCCGGCCGAGCGGGCGGTCTATCTGGAGCGGGCCGGTCAGCTGGCCTGGGAACGCGGGGACCTCCAGGAGGCGCTGCGGCACTTCCAGGAGGCGGTGCGCCTCGACCCGGACCAGCGGGCGGCCCAGGTCGGGCAGGGCAGAGCGCTGGCGGCCCTGGGCCGGACGACGGAGGCGCTGAACGCGTACCGGGTGGCTCTCACCAAGCAGCCCTGCCCCCGGTACGCCCTGGAGCTGGGCGAGTTGTACGAGTCGCTGGGGATGCCGGAGGCGGCTCGGGTGCAGTACGACCTGCTGCGCGAGCGGGTCCGGGGCGCCGCCGCGGGCGGGGCCGACGATGAGCTGGTGCTGGGCCAGTACGAGGCGGACCACGGCGATCCGCGGGAAGCGGTACGGCGGCTGCGGGCGCAGTGGCGCCGCCAGCCCGGGACCGAGGTCGCCGACGCGCTGGGCTGGGCGCTGCACCGGTCCGGCGAGTCGGAGAGGGCGCTGCGCTTCGCGGTGCGGGCGACGGAGGACCAGCACGGGGGCGGGGTGCGCAGTGCGGCGTACGCGTATCACCGCGGCATGATCGAGCGGGAACTGGAGCGCTACGGGGCCGCGCGACGGCACCTCGCGGAGGCGCTGCGGATCAACCCGCACTTCTCGCCCCTGCATGTGCCTGCGGCGCGGGCGGCGTTGGATGCGCTGGGGGAGCCGCCGGACGAGGGGGTGCCGGAGATGGGCGGGGAGTGAGGCGGGCGGGTGCCCCGTGACACCCGCACGAGCTCACAGGGGCGATCGGATCACAGGTTGCCGCGGCGGGCCTGCTCACGCTCGATCGCCTCGAACAGGGCCTTGAAGTTGCCCTTGCCGAAGCCCATCGAGCCGTGGCGCTCGATGATCTCGAAGAAGACGGTCGGGCGGTCCTGGACCGGCTTGGTGAAGATCTGGAGCAGGTAGCCGTCCTCGTCGCGGTCGGCGAGGATCTTCAGCTCGCGCAGGGTGTCGATCGGGACCCGGGTCTCGCCGACCCACTCCCCCAGCGTGTCGTAGTACGAGTCGGGCGTGTTGAGGAACTCCACGCCGGCCGCGCGCATCGTACGGACCGTCTGGACGATGTCGTTCGTGTTGAGCGCGATGTGCTGGACGCCCGCGCCGCCGTAGAACTCCAGGTACTCGTCGATCTGGGACTTCTTCTTGGCGATGGCCGGCTCGTTGATCGGGAACTTGACCTTGAGGGTGCCGTCGGCGACGACCTTCGACATCAGCGCGCTGTACTCGGTGGCGATGTCGTCGCCCACGAACTCCTTCATGTTCGTGAAGCCCATGACCTTGTTGTAGAAGCCGACCCACTCGTTCATCCGGCCGAGCTCGACGTTGCCGACGCAGTGGTCGATGGCCTGGAAGGTGCGGTGGGCGGGCGGTTCGACGATCGGCTCGGCCGCCACGAAACCGGGCAGGTACGGGCCGTCGTAGCCGGAGCGCTCGACGAGGGTGTGGCGGGTCTCGCCGTAGGTGGCGATGGCGGCCAGGACGACCGTGCCGTGCTCGTCCTTGCGCTCGTACGGCTCGGCGACCGGGCGGGCGCCGTGCTCGACGGCGTAGGCGAACGCGGCGCGCGCGTCCGGCACCTGGATGGCGAGGTCGACGACGCCGTCGCCGTGCTCGGCCACGTGCCGGGCGAGGAAGTGTCCCCAGTCGGTGGACGGCTTGACGACCGAGGTGAGGACGAAGCGGGCGGAGCCGTTCTCCAGCACGTAGCTCGCGGTCTCGCGGCTGCCGTTCTCCGGTCCGGAGTAGGCGACCAGCTTCATGCCGAAGGCGGTGGAGTAGTAGTGCGCCGCCTGCTTGGCGTTGCCCACGGCGAAGACGACCGCGTCCATTCCCTTGACCGGGAAGGGGTCGGCCTGCCGGGCGGTGTCGGGAGTGTGGTGTGTGGTCTGCGTCATAGCCGCAGGGTCTCCCCGCTCGGCAAGGTGCGCAATAGTTTGTGTTTTCACTGGGCAATCTGTTCAGCGATACGGCCGTATCAAGGGCATCTCTGTACAGGATGACCATGCCGGGAGGCTGCTGTGGCGATCGATCATCTGGACGGCCGGATCATTCTGCTGCTCGCCCGGGAGCCGCGGATCGGGGTGCTGGAGATGTCCCGGCGGCTGGGCGTGGCCCGGGGCACCGTGCAGGCGCGGCTCGACCGGCTTCAGTCGAACGGAGTCATCCGCGGATTCGGTCCGGAGGTGGATCCGGCGGCGCTCGGCTATCCGGTCACCGCCTTCGCCACGCTCCAGATCCGGCAGGGGCAAGGCGCCGACGTTCGGGCCCACTTGGCGACCGTGCCCGAGGTGCTGGAGCTGCACACCACCACCGGCAGCGGGGACATGCTGTGCCGGCTGGTGGCCCGCTCGAACGCCGATCTCCAGCGTGTGATCGACCGGGTCGTCGGTTTTGATGGCATCGTCCGGGCCTCCACGGCGATCGTCATGGAGAACCCCGTTCCGCTGCGGATCATCCCGCTGGTGGAGCAGGCCGCGGAGGAGACCTGAAGTCATGGGGTGAGCGCGTGTGAACTTCTGGGAGTATCTGGCCAACCGGCACCAGCAGCTGCTCACGGACACCTACCAGCACGCGAGCGCCGTCTTCCAGTGCATGGTCGTCGCGACCGTGCTCGGGGTCCTGATCGGCGTCGCCACCTACCGCAGCGAGTGGGCCGGGAACCTCGCGACCACGGCCACCGCCACCGTTCTGACCGTGCCGGCGCTCGCCCTGATCGGCCTGCTCATCCCGGTCGTGGGGCTGGGCGTGGCGCCGACGGTGATCGCGCTGACGCTGTACGGGCTGCTGCCGGTGGTGCGCAACGCGATCGTCGGGCTGCGCGGGGTCGACCCGTCGCTGGTGGACGCGGCCACGGGCATCGGGATGTCCCGGCCGGCCCGGCTGCTGCGGATCGAGCTGCCGCTGGCCTGGCCGCCGATCCTGACCGGGATCCGGGTCGCGACCCAGATGCTGATGGGCATCGCGGCCATCGCGGCGTACGCCTCAGGACCCGGCCTCGGCAACATCATCTTCCGCGGCCTCGCCTCGCTGGGCAGCGCCAACGCGCTCAACCAGGTCCTCGCGGGCACGCTCGGCATCATCGTCCTGGCGCTGCTGTTCGACGCCGCGTACGTCCTGATCGGGCGGCTGACCATTCCCAGGGGGATCCGTGCCTGAGAGCGGCGAGCACGGGGCCTCCATCGAGCTGCAGAACCTGACCAAGCGGTACCCCGGCGGTGCGCAGCCGGCCGTGGACGACGTGAGCATGGAGATCAAGGCGGGCGAGGTCGTCGTCCTCGTCGGCCCCTCGGGCTGCGGCAAGTCGACCACGCTCAAGATGATCAACAGGTTGATCGAGCCGACCGGCGGCCGTATCCGGATGGGCGGCGAGGACGTCACCGACATCGACCCGGTCAAGCTGCGCCGCAAGGTCGGCTACGCGATCCAGTCCGCCGGGCTCTTCCCGCACATGACGGTCGCGCAGAACATCGCGCTCGTACCGAGGATGATCGGCTGGCCGAAGGCCCGGATCAGGGCGCGGACCGAGGAACTGCTCGACCTCGTCGGCCTCGACCCCGGCGAGTTCCACGGCCGCTACCCGCGCCAGCTCTCCGGCGGCCAGCAGCAGCGCGTGGGCGTGGCGCGGGCCCTCGCCGCCGATCCCCCGGTGTTGCTGATGGACGAGCCGTTCGGGGCGGTGGACCCGATCACCCGCGACCATCTCCAGGACGAGCTGATCCGGCTCCAGCACGAGCTGCACAAGACGATCGTCTTCGTCACGCACGACTTCGACGAGGCGATCAAGATCGGCGACCGGATCGCCGTCCTGCGCGAACGGTCCCACATCGCGCAGTTCGACACCCCGGAGGCCATCCTCACCAACCCGGCGGACGACTTCGTGTCCGGGTTCGTCGGCGCCGGGGCGGCGCTGAAGCGGCTGAACCTGACACGCGTACGGGACGTGGAGATCACCGACTATCCGACGGTGACGATCGACGACCCCTTGCAGCAGATCTTCAACCGGCTGCGAAACGGCGGCACCAGCGAGGTCCTGCTGCTCGACCGGCGCGGCCGCCCCTACAAGTGGCTCAGGCGAGGCGACCTGATGCGGGCCCGGGGCTCCCTGGCCCGGGCCGGGACGCCGGTGCACGACACGGTCACCCGGGACGCGACCCTGCGGGACGCGCTGGAGGCGGTGCTCACCGACAAGGCCGGGCGGGTGGCGGTGACCGGGCGGCGCGGCGAGTACACGGGCGTCGTCGACATGGAGACGCTGTTGAACTCCGTGCACGAGATGCTGGAGGCCGACCGGCTCGACGCGCTGGAGCACCAGCACGAGCTGGAGAACCTGCGGGCGTCCCAGACGCACGCGGAGCAGGAGGGCGGCGGGGACGTCACGCGCGTGGGCGGCTTCGGAGGGACGCGGTGACCGCTCCGGGGCCGGTGCGCGCCACCCCCGGCAGGCGGCCGGAGAAGAAGCCGGGGCACCCCGGACCTCACCCGGCCCCCCGCCCCGGCGCGTCGGCTGGCAGAAGCTGACCGTCCTGCCCGCCGCCCTGGTGGCCGTACTGCTCGCCACCTGGCTCTGGTTCCAGCGGGCAGACCTGGACGCGCTGTCCCGGAACGCCCTCTCGGGCGGCCAGGTCTCGAAAGCCCTGTGGCAGCACATCCAACTGACCGCGATCTCCACGTTCTTCGTGCTGATCATCGCCATCCCCCTGGGGATCCTGCTGACCCGCGGGGCCTTCAGCAGGGCCACCCCGGCGGCGATGGCGTTCGCCAACACGGGCCAGGCGACCCCCGCGATCGGCCTGCTGGCGCTGCTCGTCATCTGGCTGGGCATCGGCCGCAGGGCCGCCCTGATCGGCATCATCGTCTACGCCGTCCTGCCCGTGCTGTCGAACACGATCACCGGCCTGAAGGCGAACGACCCGACGTTGCTGGAGGCGGCGCGGGGCATCGGCATGTCGCCGATGGGGGTCCTGACCCGGGTGGAGCTCCCCCTGGCGGTCCCGCTGATCCTGGCGGGTGTCCGCACGGCCCTCGTGCTGAACGTCGGCACGGCGACCCTGGCGGTCTTCGGCGGGGGCGGCGGACTGGGCGTGCTGATCACGACCGGGATCACCAACCAGCGGATGCCGGTGCTGGTCCTGGGCTCGGTCCTCACGGTGGCCCTGGCCCTGCTGGTGGACTGGCTGGCCTCGCTGGCGGAAGTTCTCCTGCGGCCGCGGGGGCTCCGGCCATGAGACGGCGGATGGGCCTGGTGGCGGCGGGGCTGCTGGTCGCGGGGTGCGGCCTGACCAGCGGCTCCCCCATGGCGGACGACGTGCGGCCCGGGTCGGTCGGGCGGGGCGAGCCGCTCAAGGGCGCGAGCCTGACGGTGACGTCGAAGTCGTTCACCGAGGGGCTGATCCTCGGAGCGATCATGGGCATCGCCCTGGAGGCGGCCGGGGCGCAGGTGCTCGACCGCACGGGCATCCAGGGTTCCCTCGGCAGCCGCGAGGCCGTCCGGAAGGGCGACGCAGACGCCGGGTACGAGTACACGGGCACGGCCTGGATCACGTACCTGGGGCACAGCGAGCCGATCACCGATCCGCGCGAGCAGTGGGAGGCGGTGCGGAAGGCCGACGCGGCGAACGGGCTGACCTGGTTGCGGCCGTCGTCCCTGAACAACACGTACGCGCTGGCGATGAACCAGGCGAACGCGAAGAAGTACGGCACGAAGACCCTGTCGGACGTGGCGGAGCTGGCGAAGTCCGACCCGGGGGCGGTGAAACTGTGCGTGGAGGTCGAGTTCGCCAACCGGGCGGACGGGTTGCCGGGCATGCAGCGGACGTACGGGATGAAGCTGCCGGCGCGGAACGTCACGCAGATGGACACCGGGATCATCTACACCCAGACGTCGAAAGGGAGTTGCCCGTACGGGGAGGTGTTCACCACCGACGGGCGCATCAAGTCCATGAACCTGGCGGTGATGGCGGACGACAGGAAGTTCTTCCCCCACTACAACGCCGCGCCGATGATCAACGCGAAGACCCTGAAGCGGTGGCCGGCGATCGCGGACGTCCTGGACCCGGTGACGGCGAAGCTGAACAACACGGTGGCGCGGACGCTGAACGCGAAGGTGGATGTGGAGGGGGAGGATCCGCATCAGGTGGCGCTGGAGTGGATGGTGGAGGAGGGGCTTGTCAGGGAGGAATGACAGGGAGGGGGTGACTTACAAAGAAGCCGTTGCAAAGGACTCTTTGCAACGCTACCTTTGCATGCATGCCCGAACCCGAGGACCGGCCCACCCATCTGCTCGACGCCCGCTCCCTGCGCGGCCTCGCCCATCCCCTGCGGATGCGGCTGCTGACGGCACTACGCCGGGGCGGACCCGCCACGGCATCCCAACTCGCTGAGAAACTGGGCGAGTCGAGCGGAGCGACCAGCTACCACCTGCGGCAGCTCGCGGAGCACGGCTTCGTCGAAGACGCCCACGAGCACGGCAAGGGCCGGGAACGGTGGTGGCGGGCGATCCACGGTGGCGTGCAGTTCGACGAGTCCCTGCTGCGGCACGCCGACCCGACGGTGCGCGGGGCGGCCTCCGCGTTCCTGCACGAGGTCGCGACCACACACGCCCAGGAACTCTCGGCGTTCCTCGGGACCACCCACGAGTGGTCCGAGGAGTGGTACCGCGCCTCGGACGCCAGCGACTTCACCCTGCGCCTGCCGCCCGCGCTCGCCCTGGAGCTCGTGCAGAAGATGCACGACCTCGTGGAGCACTACCGCACCCAGGTTTCCGCCGAAGCCGCCCCGGACGCCGAGCAGGTGCGCGTCCACACGCACGTCTTCCCCGTCCGCACGAACTGAAAGGCCCTGCCCGATGCAGCCCGACATCCATCTCGTCCTGCACCACGCCCGCAGCGCCGAACTTCGCGTTCTGGCCGACGAACACCGCCGGGCCGCCGCACTCACCCCGCACCGACGCGAGCTGCGCACCCGGCTCGGCTGGACACTCGTCGAACTCGGTCTCCGCCTGGCCACGACGCCCGGGCCGGCCGCCGCCCACTAACAGCTGGGCACGGACCCCTTCCCCGTCTCCAGGGCCCCCAGTGAACTCACCGTGCTCTTCAGCGTGGTCACCGGAATCAGCCGCAGGCCCTTCGGCAGCTCGGCCCGCGCGTCCGCGCACTCCGCCTTGGGGACGAGGAACACGGTCGCGCCGTCGCGCTTGGCGGCCTGGGTCTTGAGGGCGACGCCGCCCACCGCCCCGACCTTGCCGTCGGCGGCGATCGTGCCGGTGCCGGCGATGACACGGCCCCCCGTGAGATCACCACCGGTGCCGTCGCCGTCGAGCTTGTCGATGATCCCGAGGGAGAACAACAGCCCGGCACTGGGCCCGCCCACGTCCGCGAGCTTCAGGCCGACCTTGACGTCCTTGGCGTGGAGGCCGAGATGGTTCAGCGCGGCCTGCGTCGCCGCGTCCTGGGACTCCTTCATCTGCTTCTCGTTGTGCCGCTCGATCTCCTGGACGGTGTCGCCGCTCGGGTAGATCGCGTCACTCGGCATGACCGCCCGGTCCGTACGGAACCAGCTGTCGATGATGTCCGGGAGCGAGACCCGGGTGTCCGGCGAGGTCGCCACGATGGTGGTCATCCGCAGCTGGCCACGGGTGTCCCGGACCGGCGCGCCCGAGATGGTGATCACCGGGTCGCCCTTGTCCTCCCCGAGCACGTTCGTCGTCTGCCCGGGCTGCGCCACCGAGAACGGCAGTGGCGCGAACACCGCCGTGGCGAGCAGAGCCACGACGGGCAGGGCACAGACGGCGATGGCCTGGGGACGCGTGAGGCGAGAGAACACGGGTTCAATCTAACTCGGGCGTGGAATCCGGCCGGGCCCAGGTCGCCCGATATCCGGCTGGAGGGCTCCGCGCACGTCAGCGCAGCGCGTCCGCCACCTCTCGTGCCGCCTCGACGACCCTCACCCCCACCCGCTCCGGCACCACGTCCGCCAGCATCACCACGCCCACGCTGCCCTCGACACCCGTGACGCCCAGCAGCGGCGCGGCCGCACCGCACGCGCCGGCCTCCAGCTCCCCGTGGGTCAGGGTGTAGCCCGGGTCCGTCATCGGGTGCTGCCGGGCCGCGAGGATCGCCTTGCCCGCGGCGCCCCGGTCGAGGGGGTGCCGGAACCCGGCCCGGTAGGCGACGTGGTAGTCCGTCCAGGTCGGCTCCACCACGGCCACGGCGAGCGCGTCCGCCCCGTCGACCAGGGTCAGGTGCGCCGTCGCGCCGATGTCCTCGGCCAGTGACCGCAGCGCCGGCATCGCGGCCTCCCTCACCAGCGGATGGACCTGCCGCCCCAGACGCAGCACCCCCAGCCCGACCCGGGCACGTCCGCCCAAGTCACGGCGTATGAGCGCGTGCTGTTCCAGCGTGGCGAGCAACCGGTACACCACGGTCCGGTTGACGCCCAGTTTGAGGGAGAGCTCGGTCACGGTCAGCCCGTGGTCCGTGTCGGCGAGCAGCTTGAGGACACGCAGTCCCCTGTCGAGCGTCTGGGAGGTCTCCGCGGTCACGACGCCCACTCCTTAGTGGTGAGGTCGGCGGCCCCCCGTCGGCGGATGCGTCACCGAGTCCCGTCGGCAACGCGCTTCAGAGGCCGCCGATCGGCCGGCGGCCCGGCCTGTCCGGGCCGCGTCGCTTCACGGCTGCGCTCCGCGGCGGCGCTGCCACGGGGCGTATGCGTAGCCGGACAGTAGCGAAGGGGGTTCGCTGAGCGGAAGGCTCCGTCCAGAATCCGGGCACGAGTCAGGCCGACTGGCTCCCTTTGCCCACATACGTACACCCGGGGGTCACTTCATCCGCGTGGCCCACTCCTGGACCTTCGCGATCCGCTGCCGCAGCTGCCCCGCCGTGGCCTCCGCCGCCGGAGGCCCCCCGCACACACGCCGCAGCTCCGTGTGGATCACTCCGTGCGGCTTGCCGCTCTGGTGGACGTACGCGCCGACCATCGTGTTGAGCTGCCGCCGCAGCTCCATCATCTCCTTGTGCGAGACGACCGGCCGCCGCTCGGCGGGCAGTTCGAGCAGGTCGGCCTCCTCGTCCGGCTTCTTGCGGCTGTGCGCGATCTGCCGGGCCTGCCGCTTCTGGAGCAGCAGCTGGACCTGGTCGGGCTCCAGCAACCCGGGGATGCCGAGGTAGTCCTGCTCCTCCTCGCTCCCCGGGTGGGCCTGCATGCCGAACTCGGCGCCGTTGTACATGACCCGGTCGAAGACCGCGTCGGACTCCAGCGCCTCGAAGGGCAGCATCTCCTGCTCGCCGGTGTCCTCGTCCTGCTCCTTGTTCGCCTCCTCCATCTCCTTCTCGGATTCGGCGTAGGGGTCCTCCTCGCCCTCCTTCTTGGGCTTGTCGAGGACGTGGTCGCGCTCGCGCTCCATCTCGTTGGCGAACGAGAGCAGGTCGGGCACGGTCGGCAGGAACACGGAGGCCGTCTCGCCGCGCCGCCGGGACCGTACGAAACGCCCGACGGCCTGCGCGAAGAAGAGCGGCGTCGAGATGGTGGTGGCGTACACACCCACCGCGAGCCGCGGCACGTCGACGCCCTCGGACACCATCCGCACGGCGACCATCCACCGGTCGGTGTTCGCGCTGAACTCGTCGATCCGCTCGGAGGCGCCGGCGTCGTCGGACAGCACGAGGGTCGCCTTGCTGCCCGTGATCTCGCGGATCAGCTTGGCGTACGCGCGCGCCGAGTCCTGGTCGGAGGCGATGACGAGCGCGCCGGCGTCCGGGATGGCCTTGCGCACCTCGGTCAGCCGCTGGTCGGCGGCGCGCAGCACGGCCGGCATCCACTCACCGCGCGGATCGAGGGCGGTCCGCCAGGCCTGGCTGATGGCGTCCTTGGTCATGGGCTCGCCGAGCCGCGCGGCGACCTCGTCACCGGCCTTGGTGCGCCAGCGCATGTTGCCGCTGTAGGAGAGGAAGATGACGGGCCGGACGACGTTGTCGGCGAGCGCGTTGCCGTACCCGTAGGTGTAGTCGGCGGCGGACCGCCGGATTCCGTCCTGCCCCTCCTCGTACGTCACGAAGGGGATGGGGTTGGTGTCGGACCGGAAGGGTGTACCGGTGAGGGCGAGTCGGCGGGTGGCGGGCTCGAAGGCCTCCAGACAGGCCTCACCCCAGGACTTGCTGTCACCGGCGTGATGGATCTCGTCGAGGATGACCAGGGTCTTGCGCTGCTCGACGCGGTTGCGGTGGAGCATCGGCCGCACACCGACACCCGCGTACGTCACGGCGACCCCGTGGTACTCCCGGCCGAGCGGCCCGGCGCTGTACTCCGGGTCGAGCTTGATGCCTATCCGGGCCGCGGCCTCGGCCCACTGCTTCTTCAGATGCTCGGTCGGGGCCACGACGGTGACCTGCTGCACGACGTGGTGGTGCAGCAGCCAGGACGCCAGTGTCAGCGCGAAGGTCGTCTTGCCGGCGCCGGGGGTGGCGACCGCCAGGAAGTCCCGCGGCTGCTCCTGGATGTACTTCTCCATCGCGCCCTGCTGCCAGGCGCGCAGCTTGCTGGCGGTACCCCAGGGGGCCCGGCCGGGGAACGCCGGGGACAGGTGGTGCGAGGCAGAGCTTGTGCCGGCGGTGGTAGTCACGGTCTCCGTTGGGGGTCGGGCGGCTCGTTCGAGGGAGCCTGACGGCTCGGCTACGTATGACAACCGGGCCACCCTACCGGCGGCCCACCACTGCCCATGCGCGGACAAGGCCGGGTCATGCCAGGGTGGGATCCACGTCACAGCCGGGAAGCGGTCCTCACCGCTCCCGCAACCGGGTCGTCACCCAGGCCCCCGCCAGCGCCACCACCGCCATCGGCAGGAACACCGCGGCGAACGCGGCCGGATGGGAGCCGGTGGTGGCGGTGGTGGTGTGGGTGACCGTGCCGCCGCCGAGGGCGGCGAAGGCGGCGCCGCCGGCGGAGAGCAGGACGACGTTGGAGAGGCCGTCGGAGATCTGGAGGGCGGCGGAGTTGGTGCCGGCCTCCTCGGGGGCGGAGAGCTTGAGCAGGAGCACGCTCGTGGAGGAGATGACGAGGCCCATGCCGAAGCAGCCGAAGGCCCAGGCGACGGCAAGGGTCCAGACGGGCACGGAGTCGATCAGCACACTCGGTGCGGTGGCGATGGCCGCCGCCACCAGCAGCATGCCGAGAGTCGTCAGCCGCTCCCGGTACGGCTCGAACCGCGGCCGCGACTGCACCCACGAGCCCAGCGCCCACGTCCCGCCGCCCGCGGCGAGCGAGAACCCGGCCAGCGTCGGACTGAGTCCGCGCTGGGTCACCAGCATCAGCGGCACGAAGGATTCCGCGGCGATGAAGGACCCCGCGGCGACGCCGCGCAGCAGCACGACGGAGGGCAGCCCGCGAGCGGCCCGGTAGGTGCCGCGCGGGAGCAGCCCGAGCACGGCGGGCACCAACAGGGCCACTCCGACCGCGCCCGGCAGGAGCGAGAGCGGGCGCAAGTCCTGGGCGGCGTACTGGAGGAGGCCGGCCCCGAGGGAGATGGCCAGGGCCAGGCGGATGCGTCGCCGGTTGAGGGAGCGCGGCCGGCCGGGAGGGGCGGGCTCCGACACCGGCTCGGCCTCCGGCACCGGTCCGGCCTCCGGCACCGGTCCGGCCTCCGGCACCGGTCCGGCCTCCGGCACCGGTCCGGACGCCCGGCGGCGTATCTGCGGCAGTGCGAGCGCGAGCGGAAAGACGACGAGCACGGGTATCCCGACGAACACCCACCGCCACCCGAGCTGCTCGGTCACCGTACCGGCGGCGAGCGGGCCGACGATCGACGGCAGGATCCAGCTCGCGGCGAACGCGGCCATGATGGCCGGCCGCAGCCGCTCCGGATACGCCCGCCCGACAACGACGTACAGAGCGACGATCACCAGACCGCCGCCGAGCCCCTGCACGGCCCGCCCCAGGATGAACACCCACATCGCCCCGGCGGTCCCCGACAGCACCAGCCCGGCCCCGAAGGAGGCGATGCCCGTCGTCAACGGCCCGAGGGGCCCGCGCCGGTCCGACCACTGCCCGGAGAGCACCATCCCGAACAGGCTGGTGGTGAAGTACCCGGAGAACGCGAACGCGTACAGCGACACCCCGTCCAACTCCCGCGCGGCGACGGGCATCGCCGTGCCGACCGCCGTCGCCTCGAAGGCGATGAGCAGCACGACGGAGACGATCCCGAAGCTCAGCGCCCGATACGCCCGCCCCCACACGGTGTCGTCCACCGCGGGGACGGCGGGCAGGTCATCGGCATCCACGACATCTGCGTCACGCGGCTGCGGGGTGGTCATGACCGCCAGAGTAAGGGCCACAGAGCACTTTGACCCCTGTCGCGAGACGGTCCCTGCCTTGGACCTTGGTCCTACGCCCTTGTCGCGCAGCAGTCCTCGTACGGCACCCCGCCCCTACAGCACCCCGCCCGCCTCGTCCTGGAAGGCGTCCGTCCAGTAGTGACGGCCGGAGCTGCTCGCCGTGACGCCCGTCGGGTCGACCGCCGACAGGACCTGGAGCATCGTCATGGCCAGCTGGTCGTAGGTGTCGGTCGTCAGCTCGTGGTCCGACTGGGCGTCGATCGCCCGCTCGCGGTGCAGCAACCAGAGGGTGAACGCCAGGGTCGACACGTCCGTGTTGAGCGGGTACAGCGTCGCCTCGGGCTCGCACCAGTTCAGGACCGCGCCCGTCGCGCCGTCGACGACCAGGCTGTTGTCCTCGACGAGGTGGCCGAGGCGTATCAGGCGGTGGGCGCTGGAGGGGAGCTCCGTCGGGCCGTCCGTGTCGGCGTGGTACTCCGCCAGCGTCGCCAGGGGGACGTCCGTGTCCAGGGAGAAGACGTGGGCGTCCTCAGGCAGGCCCACCTCGCGCAGGAAGCGGCGGGTCGGCTCGTGCGTGAGGGTCGCGGGGAAGTCGACGTCCTCGAAGCGGGCCACCTTGCCGGGGCCGAACTCCTGGTCCAGGAGGCGGTGCGGGAGATCCAGGGACAGGCCGGATGCGCCGGACCGGCCCGCGACCAGGGAGAGCGGGCGGATCAGTGCCGCCATCTTCCAGAACGGGGCCGGCTCGCCGTCCGTCCCGTCCCGGAACACGGCCAGCAGGTGCTGGGAGGCCTCCGCCACCGCCTTCGGGCCGAAGCGCCCCGCGTAGGAGACGAACTGGCCGCGCAGGCCCGCCAGTTCGTCCGTGGCCTCGGCGAAGCGCACCAGCGTGCGCAGCGAGGGCGCCAAGGGGCGGCGGTCCATCAGGTCGGGGCGGTCGGGCAGGAAGTACGTCGTCGAGATCTCGCCCGTCGCGCCGTCCAGCAGGACCGACTCCGTCTCCAGGCCTCCGGGGCCGAGCAGTCCGCCTATCACGAGCTGCTCGCGCAGCTCCGCCGACAGCCTGTCCTCCGCATCGCCCGTCGAGTCCGCCACCGTGCGCAGGCCCTCCCGGCCCAGCTCGGCGAAGCTCAGCACGCCGCTGTCGGACGGCAGTCCGGGCCCGGTCAGCCAGTGCCGCGTCGACACGTGCGTGACCCACGGGTCCAGCTCGGACTCGGTCAGGGTGATCACCGCGGAACCGGCGTCGGTCGTACTCATGGGCTCCCCCGCATGTGCTTGCTCACCGTCCCCAGGCGGAGCACGGCAGACCGCCCGGCCAGGCCCGGCAGCCGTCCCCCACTGCCCAGAACAGTACGCCCCACCACTGACAACGCCCCGGAACAGCGACGCGCCCCCCAGCGACTGCGCGTCCACCTCACCAGACGCTCAGAGCGCCCTCGCGCGTTCCCTTTCCGCCAGAATCGCCTCCACGGTCTGTCCCACCGTCAGCTCCGAGGTGTCCAGCCACAGCCCGATGCGCGGCGTCCGCGTGCGCAGCTCCTCGTCCAGCATGCCGACGGACCAGGCGGCACCGTATCCCGTCTTCGAGCGATCCGCCTCCCGCACGGCCACCGCCTCAGGGCGTGGCGCCAGGACGACCACGGACAGCGGGCGGGTGCGCACCAGACCGGCGTACGTCCTCAAGTCCTCGCCCAGCACGACGTCCTGCACGACGGCCGTGAACCCGGCCTCGGCGTACGCGTCCGCCGTCGCCGCCGACAGGCGGTAGCGGAGCCGGAGTTGGACTTCGGCCTCGCCCCCGGCGCCGGGGAGGTACTCCTCCCGGCCGGACACGATCATGCGCCGGAACACGTCCCCGCGGACGTGCGCGGCCCGCGGCAGGGACTCCGCCAGCGCTTGGGCGACCGTCGACTTGCCGGCCGCCATCACCCCGGTGACCAGGACGACCCCGTCCAGCTCCGGCATCAGGACCGTTCCGTGACCACCGCGGCCTGCGGGCGGATCGGCAGCCGGTTCACGGGGCGGCCCGTGGCGGCCCGTACGGCGGACGCGATGGCCGCCGGGGACGTCACCACCGGCACCGCGCTGACCGCCTTCGCCCCGAAGGGGGCGACCACGTCCCGCTCCTCGACCAGCCTGACGATGCGGACGTCGGGCGCGTCGAGGGCCGTCGGGAGGGCGTAGCCGGTCAGGTCCGGGTGGCGGATCAGGCCGCGGGGGGTGCGCAGGTTCTCGGTCAGCGCGATGCCCAGGCCCTGGGTCACGCCCGCCTCGATCCGGGCGGCCAGCTGGGTGGGGTTCAGAACCCGCCCCACGTCCTGGGCGACGGCCAGTTCCACGACCCGTACGGAACCGAGCTCGATGTCGACGTCCACCACCGCGCGGATCGCGCAGAAGGCCATGCCGACGAAGGCGTCGCCCTGGCCGGCCTCGTTCAGCGGCTCGGTCGGATGCGGGCGGCACTGGGCGGTGGCCCACAGTTCCTTGCCGTCCAGCGCCTCGGTGACGGTCGTCGAGAGGACTCCGTCGTACGACGTGATCTTGCCGTCGGTGATCTGGAGCAGCTCCGTGGACATGCCGAACTTGTGGGCGAGCGGCTGGAGGAGCTGCGTGCGGACCATCTTGGCCGCACGCTCCACCGCGCCGCCCGACACCCAGGTGTGCCGGCCGCGGCAGCCCGCGCCCGCCGGGGGCTGGTCGGTGTCGACCGGCGCCACGTGCACCTCGTCTATGCCGAGCGTCTCCTGCACGATCTGCCGGGCCAGGGTCGTGAAGCCCTGGCCGGTCTCGACGGCCGCGCACAGCACCGTCGCCACACCGTCGTGGACCTTCACGGTCGCCGTGGAGACCTCGTCCGCGCCCTCCGCGCCGAGCATGTGCACCATGCCCACGCCGTAGCCCACGCCCCTGCGCACCGCGCCCGGTTCGCCCGCGCCCTCGGGGCCGCCGGGCAGCAGCCACTCCTCCTCGGGCGTGTCCTTGGGCAGCGGCGGGAGCGGGAAGTCCCGGACCGCCTGGAGCAGTTCGGCGACCGGGGCCGGGCAGGTCACCGTCTGGCCGGTCGGGAGCACGTCGCCCGTCGCCATGGCGTTGCGCAGCCGCACCTCGGCCGGGTCGAAACCGAGCTTCTTGGCGATCTTGTCCATCTGTGCCTCGTAGGCGGCACAGACCTGCATGGCGCCTTCGCCGCGTACGTGGCCGGACGGGGGGTTGTTGGTGCGTACGGCCCAGCCCTCGATGAAGGCGTTCGGGACGACGTACGGGCCGCAGGCGAACGCGACGGCGGCGGCCAGGGCGTCGGCGGAGGTGTCTGCGTAGGCGCCCGCGTCGAGCAGGATCTGCGCCTCCACCTTCACGAGTCTGCCCTCGGCGTCGGCGTGGTGGCGGTAGCGCAGCAGGGTGGGGTGTCGGTGGACGTGCCCCAGGAAGGACTCCTCGCGTGTGGCCGCGAGTTTCACCGGGCAGCCGGTCCGCAGCGCCAGCAGGCCGAGCGGGAGCTGGAAGCCCTGGTCCTCGCGGTCGGCCGTGGCGCCGGGGACACCGGTGACGACGACCTTGACCCGCTCGGGTTCCAGAGCGAAGGCGGCGGCGGCCGTGTCGCGGTCGGTGTGCGGGTCGGTGGAGGCGACGTACAGCTCCACGCCGCCGTCCGGGCGCGGCACGGCCAGGCCCGCCTCGGCGCCGATGGGCGCGGGGTCCTGGCGGCCGATGCGGTACAGGCCCTCGACGACGATCTCGCCGGCCGCCTCCGGGTCGCCGTGGCGCAGCGGGATGTGCCGGATCAGGTTGCCGTCGGGGTGCAACGGCTCCGCCTCGAAGGCCTGCTCCGGGTCGGTCACCGGGTCGAGCACCTCGTACTCGACGATGACGGCGGCGGCGGCCATCCGCGCGGTGTCCGGGTGGTCGGCCGCGACGGCGGCGATGGGCTCGCCGTGGTGGCGTACGACCTCGGAGGCGAAAACCGGGCGGTCGGCCTTGCCGCGGCCGTGCAACGGGCTGCCGGGGACGTCCTCATGGGTGACGACGGCGCGTACGCCGGGCATCTCGCGCGCGTGGGAGGTGTCGATGGAGACGATGCGCGCGTGCGGGTGCGGTGAGCGCAGCACGGCCGCCCACAGCAGGCCCTCGGCCCACAGGTCGGCGGCGTACGGGAAGGTGCCCTCCGTCTTGGCGCGGGCGTCGGCGGCCGGGAGGGCGGCGCCCAGGCCGTGCGGCAGCGGTTCGGCGGCGGGGGCGGCCTCCGCGGCCTGCGCGGTGGCTGCTTCGTTGCTCACGCGGGGCCTCCGTCCTGGCCGTGGGGCTGGTCATGCGGGTCTGGAGTGTGCGGTTCCGGGGGCGAGCCGAAAGCCGACGCGTTGACGCCGCCGGCGCCCTGGCCCGCCTGGTGCGGGATACGGGCCTCGTCGGTGTCGCCGTCGGCGGGCCCGGAGTGTGCCTCGCGTTCGGCGACGACCTCCTGCACGGCGTCCACCACGCCCCGGTAGCCGGAGCAGCGGCACAGGTTGCCGCACAGCGCCTGGCGGGTCTCCAGCTCGGTGGGCGCCGGGTTGCCCTCCAGGAGGTCGTGCACCGTCATCGCCATGCCGGGGACGCAGAAGCCGCACTGCACGGCGCCGCAGCGCGCGAGCGCCCGCTGCACGTCCGACGGCTGCCCGTCCTCGGCCAGGCCCTCGACGGTACGGACCTCGCTGCTGGCGGCGGTCACGGCCGGGACCAGGCAGGACGCGACGAGCCGCCCGTCGACCTGGACGTTGCACGCGCCGCACTCGCCCTGCGAGCAGCCGTCCTTGGCCCCCGCGAGTCCGAGCCGCTCGCGCAGCACGTACAGCAGGGACTCGCCGATCCACGCGTCGCCGACCGGGCGGTCGGTGCCGTTGACGCGCAGGACGTAGGAGGCGAGGGGGTGTTCCTCCTGCGGGGCCGTGGAGGGCGGCTCCTGGGACGCCTCGCCCTGGGTGTCGGCCGAGTCGTGCGGAGCGGCGGACGGGTCCTGCGGTGCCGGGTCGTCCGGGGTCTCGCCGTCGGCGGCCTCCGGGTCCGCCTCGGCCGGGAGGGGCCCGGCGAGCGGCTCGGCGGGGGCGTCGGCGCCCTCGGCGGCCTCTGGGGCGTCCTCGGCGGCCTCATCGGGGCCGGGAGCGTCCTGTGAGGCTTCCTGGAGGGTCGGCGAGGGCGCGGCGGCTTCCTCGTGCGCCTCGGGCACGGGCTCACCGGAGGCCTCGCCCGGGGCCTCGGGGTACGGCTGGGGGGACGCCGGTTGTTCGGGGGCGTGCGCGGCGGGCCCGGGGTGCTCCGGTGCGTCATCGGCGGCAGCGGGGTGCTCGGTCGGGTCGCCGACGTGGCCCGACCGCTCCGGCGCGTGTCCCGGTACACCGGACGGCTCCGGGACGTGGCCGGGTGCGCCCGACGGCTCCGGACCGGGGGAGCCGGAGGGCTCCGGGCCGTGGTGGTCCGTGAAGGTGTGCGGCTCCGGGTGGTGGTCGGTGAAGGCGGACTGATCCGAACCGTGGTCCGTGAAGGAGGACGGATCCGACCCGTGGCCGGGTACGCCGTGCGACTCCGTCCCGTGGCCGGGCACGCCCTGCGACTCGGGTACGCCGTGTGGATCCGAGCCGTGGCCGGTGAAGGCGGACGACTCCGAGCCGTGGTCCGTGAAGGGGGACGACTCCGAGCCGTGGTCCGTGAAGGGGGACGACTCCGAGCCGTGGTCCGTGAAGGGGGACGGATCCGAACCGTGGCCGGGCACGCCCTGCGACTCCGACCCGTGGTCGGCGAAAGCCGACGGCTCCGGACGGTGGTCCGTATATGCAGGTGACTCCGAGCCGTGGTCCGTGAAGCCGTGTGGATCCGACCCGTGGTCGGCGAAAGCCGGCTGCTCCGGCGCATGGCCGGCACCGTCGGACGGCTGAGGTGCGTGACCGGCGCCGGGCATCTCCGCCCCATGACCGCCGAACCCGGACGACTCCGCCCCATGACCGGTGAAGCCGGACGGCTCCGGCGCCTGCGCGGCACCCTCCGGCTGCTGCGGCACGTGACCGGTGCCGTCGGCCGCTCCCGGGGCGTGGCCGGCCGCCGGGTCGGCCTCCTGCGGCAGAGGCCCGGCAGGCGGCTGCCCCGGGGCGTGGGCGCTCCGGGCGGCCGGATCCGGTGCGTACCCGGAGGCCGGCCCGGCAGCCCCCGGCTGCCCGTGTCCGTGTCCGCCGTCCTGCTCGTGCCCGTGCGGATAGCCCGGCCCGGCCTGCTCCTGTCCCGCCGTGTCCTGCTGCCCCCAGGGCAGGCCCGCCGCCTGTGTCGCCCACGGCGCGGGCGCACCGCCCGGCAGCGTGGCCGGTGGGGTGCCGCCCCACTGCTCGACCAGCGAGGACGTGGTGAACTCGCCCGACTCGTCCGGAAGATCACCCCCGGCGACGGGGATGGACCACTGCCCGGTCACGTCATGGCCGGGCGCGGACTCCGCCGCCGTGGCCTCCTCGAAGTGCCACTGCCCCGTGGCTCCCGGGTTGTACGTGAAGCGGTCGTTCCCGCCGCCGTGCCGCGCCGCCCCGGAGCCGTACGGCGTGCCGGATCCGTACGGCGCCTCGGAGCCGTACGACCGCTCCCCCGTGTCGTGCCCCGGCTGCTGGTGGCCGCCGTGCTCGTGGCCCTGCTGGTGTGCCGCGTGCGGGTCGTGCCACTGGGCGCCGTCGACGGGCGCGCCGGGCACCGGCCACGCCGCCGGGGCCCCCGGGTCGGTTCCGCCGGTCGTGGCGGTGTCGACCGTTATCTGCGGCGGTACGTAGCCGTGGCCGGGCGCGGCGAGGGGACTGTCGGCGGCCAGCAGGGCGTCGACGCCCCCTTCGGGGAGTTGGACGAAGGCGGTGGCGCCGTCGTCGTACTCGCCCTGGGGCAGCGGGTCCCAGCGACTCCCACCCCGGGGCGTGCCCTCTCCGTGCTGGTCGTCGGTCACGACAGCGCCCTCCCCAGTGCTCGTCGGGCCAGCGCGGCGACGGTGCGCCGCAGGTGCAGTACGGCGGGCGGAAGCTTTTGTACGGAGCCGTCCTCGGCCGGGGCCGCGTCGGGGATGCAGGCCGCCGCGACGTACTCCCCGAAAGCGCTCAGGGCCTCCGGTACGAGCGCGCGGTTGTTGTCCCAGTCGATGAGCCGGCCCACCCACTGCTCGGCCTCCAGGGGGCGCAGGGGCATCGGCGCAATGGCACCCACCGCACAGCGCACACCCCGGCGTGCGGGGTCCAGGACCAGGGCCACGGATGCCACCGCGCGCCCCGGACCGGTACGGCCGGTCGCCTTCAGGAAGACCTGCGGGGCGTGCAGCAGCGGCACGCGCACGTAGCCGATGAGTTCGCCGGCGCGCAGCATCTCCATCCCGGCCAGCAGGTGCGACACCGGGATCTCCCGGCGGGCTCCGCCCGGGCCCGCGACGATCAGGGTCGCCTCCAGGGCGGCGAGCACCGGCAGCGCGTCCCCGGTGGGGGCGGCCGAGGCGATGTTGCCGCCCAGGGTGCCGGCGTTGCGGATGTGCGGCGGGCCCGCGGCGCGCGCGGCGGCGGCGAGCGCCGGGATCAGGGCCGCGAAGTCGGGGCGGCCCATGCGCGCGTGCGTGAGGCCCGCGCCGAGCAGCGCGTGACCGTCCTGGTACTGCCAGCCGCGGATCTCGCTGATCCGGTTGAGTCCCACCAGCGCGGCGGGCCTGAGCTGCCCGGAGTTGACGGCGGCCATCAGGTCGGTGCCGCCCGCGACGGGCACGGCGGCGGGCACGGCGGTGAGTGCCGCGACGGCCTCGTCCAGCGTCGTGGGCAGCGTGACGGCCTGCGCCGCCTGCGGTGCGTGCGTGGTCAAACCGGCTGCCCCTTCCCGCTGCCCCACCTGGTCCCACCTGTGCTGCCGTACGGTACGTGCTGACAGGGCGGACGTGGCAACTCTGGCACATCTTGGCGAGAGCCGAAGACACGGGTCCACTAGAAGGTATTCGCCCACCTCACCGGGGAGATGGTCCGTTTTCGCACGGGTTCGCCAGTGCGTGCCGATTGGCACTTTCGGTGACCCTTGTGCCCATTTTCTGTGGCCTGTTCGAGCTGTTCGGTCGCGACGGCCCGGGGCTACCGGCTGGGCGGCGGGCCGTCCTTCGGGCGGCCCAGTACTCCGGGGCGCCGCTGCCAGGGCAGCGGGCCGGCGGGTGGCCGGTAGGCGACGCCGAGGGCGTCGAGTCGCCGGTAGTGGGCGGTCATACGGCGCTCGAAGCCTGCGAAGTCCCGTTCCGCCGGGGCGGGCAGGGCGCTCCAGGCGGCCTCGGCGAAGGCCGCGAGCCGGGGGAACACCTGGTAGTCCACGCGCGCGTGGTCCTCCAGCACCTCGGTCCACACGTTGGCCTGGGTACCGAGCACGTGCCGGGCCTCCTCGGGCGTCAACTCCGGCGGGACGGGCTCGAACCGGTAGACGTCCTCCAGGGTGCGCACCCACCCGATCGGTACCGGCTCGTCGGGGCCCGGGGCCTGACGGTGGTCCAGATACACCTGCTGCTCGGGGCACATGACGACGTCGTGGCCGGCCCGCGCGGCGGCGACACCCCCGGCGTAACCGCGCCAGGAGGACACGGCCGCGCCCTTCGCCAGCCCGCCCTCCAGGATCTCGTCCCAGCCGATCAGCCGGCGCCCGCGCGCGGAGAGCCACGCGTCGAAGTGCCCGATGAACCAGGACTGGAGCTCGTCCTCGTCCGCGAGGCCGAGCTCTCTGATGCGCGCCTGGGCCGTCCCGGACCGCCGCCACTGGTCCTTGGGGCATTCGTCGCCGCCGACGTGGACGAACTCCGACGGGAACAGCTCCAGCACTTCCTCGAAGACGCCCTCGTAGAAGCGCAGGGTGTTGTCGGTGGGGGCGAGTACGTTCGGGTTGATTCCCCAGGTGTCCCAGACGGAGAGGGCAGTCGTGTCGATGACGTCGGTGTTGCCGAGTTCCGGGTACGCGGCGATGGCGGCCTGCGAGTGGCCGGGTACGTCGATTTCGGGGACGACGGTGATATGCCGCTCGGCGGCGTAGGCGACGATCTCCCGGATGTCGTCCTGGGTGTAGTAGCCGCCGTGCGGCTTCTCCTCCCACAGCGGCGAGGCCCGGTGGCCGGTTTTCGTCCGCGCCCGCCAGGAGCCGATCTCCGTCAGCCGTGGATGCCGCTCGATCTGGATGCGCCAGCCCTGGTCGTCCGTCAGATGCAAGTGGAAGACGTTGAGTTTGTGCGCCGCCATCAGATCGAGATAGCGCAGTACGCCTTCCTTGGGCATGAAGTGCCGGGCGACGTCGAGCATGAGGCCGCGCCAGCGGAATCGGGGGGCGTCCTCGATCGTGAGGTACGGCACGGCCCAGGCGCGGTCGCGGCTGAGCGGGGCCTTGCGGTACGCGTCAGGGCCGAGAAGCTGCCGCAGAGTCTGGGCGCCCCAGAAGACACCGGCCGCACTGCCGCCCTCGATGAGGACGCCGTTCCAGTCGCTGACGAGGCGGTACTCCTCGGGGCCGAGCTCGGGGGCGAGCTGGAGCCCGATGCCGTCGCCGCCGGCGTCGTCGAGTTCCCGCCCCTCGCGCAACGGCAGGCCGGTGGCCTGCCGGAGGACGGTGCGCAGCCAGTGGCCGACGCCCTGCGTCCCGGTGCAGGTGTAGAGCCGGGAGTGCGCCGTCAGCCGCACCTCGCCGGTGGTGACGGCGACGCTGCGGGGCTTCGGAATCAGTTCGGTCACGTCAGCCCTTCACCGCTCCGCCCGGTCCGGAGGCCAGCCACAGCAATCGCGCCCGGCTCACCCACGCCCACAAGAGGCCTCGCCCACTCTGCGCCCGGCAGACGCATCCCGCGCCCCCGCGCAGCACCGCACCCGGACAGCACAAAAGCCCCCAGGGCGCGCACAACGCACCCTGGAAGCCTTACGCCGCGCGGACCGGGCCTTCTACTTGTCGCCCTTGCCCTTGTCGTCGTCGCCGGAGCCCATGGACTCGTAGATCTCCTTGCACATGGGGCACACCGGGTACTTCTTCGGGTCGCGGCCCGGCACCCAGACCTTGCCGCACAGCGCCACGACGGGGGTGCCGTCGAGGGCGCTCGCCATGATCTTGTCCTTCTGGACGTAGTGGGCGAAGCGCTCGTGGTCACCGTCACCGTGGGAGGTCTGCGGCGTCGGCTCTACGAGGGTCCCCGTACCAGTCCCGCGCTCGGGCTCGAGAGTGCTCATAGGCCCAAGGGTACTGAAGGTCACAGACATCAGTTGAGTGAAGGGTCGTCCGGGTACGTCGCCACCATCGCCAGCTCGTTGCGCTGGCGGCGCAGCACCTCGCGCCAGAGTCCCTCCGGGGACGGCGAGGAGACGTCGCCGGGCTCCGACTCGACGACGTACCACGCGCCGTCCACCAGCTCGTCCTCCAGCTGGCCCGGGCCCCAGCCGGCGTATCCGGCGAAGATCCGCAGCGAGCCGAGGGCGGAGGCCAGCAGTTCCGGCGGGGCCTCCAGATCGACCAGACCGATCGCCCCGTGCACCCGGCGCCAGCCCAGCGGTGCGGCCTCCCCGGACGCTCCGCCGGGGACGACGGCGACCCCGAGGGCCGAGTCCAGCGACACCGGGCCGCCCTGGAAGACGACGCCGGGTTCGCCGGCGAGATCCCCCAGCCCTCCAGGATGTCGCCCACGTCCACCGGGGTGGGTCGGTTGAGGACGACACCGAGGGAGCCCTCCTCGTCGTGGTCGAGGAGCAGCACCACCGCGCGGTCGAAGTTCGGGTCCGCCAGGGCGGGCGTGGCCACGAGCAACCGCCCTGTGAGCGAGGACACCTCGGTCATGCCTGACATGATCCCGCATCTTGCCTCCGCATGGGGAGGCAATGCGGCGTCGGGAGTGAACGCAGCTCAGGGCGCACTGATGCGTCCCACGCACACGAGCGCGACCGTGACCCCACGTGCCCGGCACAGAACGGTTCGTGTTGTGACAGAGCTATGACGTGGCTGGGTCTGACTCAGGCTTACGGAAGGGGGGTGGAGGGCGATTACCCTTTCCCTCCTGGCCCCTGCCCGACTCCACGGAACGCGAGATTCATGACCGTCAACGACGATGTCCTGCTTGTCCACGGCGGAACCCCGCTGGAGGGCGAGATCCGTGTCCGCGGTGCGAAGAACCTCGTACCGAAGGCCATGGTGGCAGCGCTGCTGGGCAGCGCTCCGAGCCGCCTCCGCAATGTTCCGGACATCCGTGACGTACGGGTCGTACGGGGTCTGTTGCAGCTGCACGGTGTGACGGTCCGTCCGGGGGACGAACCCGGCGAACTGGTGATGGATCCGACGCGCGTGGAGAGCGCGAACGTCGCTGACATCGATGCCCATGCGGGTTCGAGCCGTATCCCGATCCTCTTCTGCGGCCCCCTGCTGCACCGCCTCGGCCACGCGTTCATACCGGGCCTCGGCGGCTGCGACATCGGCGGCCGTCCCATCGACTTCCACTTCGACGTGCTGCGGCAGTTCGGCGCGCGGATCGAGAAGCGGGCGGACGGGCAGTACCTGGAGGCACCGCAGCGGCTGCGGGGTACGAAGATCCGGCTGCCCTACCCGTCCGTGGGCGCGACCGAGCAGGTGCTGCTGACGGCGGTGCTCGCCGAGGGCGTCACCGAGCTCTCGAACGCGGCCGTCGAGCCGGAGATCGAGGACCTGATCTGCGTCCTTCAGAAGATGGGCGCCATCATCGCGATGGACACCGACCGGACCATCCGCGTCACCGGTGTCGACAAACTCGGCGGCTACACCCACCACGCCCTGTCCGACCGCCTGGAGGCCGCGTCCTGGGCGTCCGCCGCGCTGGCGACCGAGGGCAACATCTACGTCCGCGGCGCCCAGCAGCGCTCGATGATGACGTTCCTGAACACCTACCGGAAGGTGGGCGGGGCCTTCGAAATCGACGACGAGGGCATCCGCTTCTGGCACCCCGGCGGCCAGCTGAAGTCCATCGCGCTGGAGACGGACGTCCACCCCGGCTTCCAGACCGACTGGCAGCAGCCGCTGGTGGTGGCCCTGACCCAGGCCACGGGCCTGTCCATCATCCACGAGACGGTCTACGAGTCCCGCCTCGGCTTCACCTCCGCCCTGAACCAGATGGGCGCGCACATCCAGCTCTACCGCGAGTGCCTGGGCGGCTCCGACTGCCGCTTCGGCCAGCGCAACTTCCTCCACTCGGCGGTCGTCTCCGGCCCCACCAAGCTCCAGGGCGCCGATCTGGTCATCCCCGACCTGCGCGGCGGCTTCTCGTACCTCATCGCGGCACTGGCGGCCCAGGGCACGTCCCGCGTCCACGGCATCGGCCTCATCAACCGCGGCTACGAGAACTTCATGGAGAAGCTCGTGGAGCTGGGCGCGAAGGTGGAACTGCCGGGCAAGGCGCTCGGGTAGCACAGGCAGTCAGCACACGCAGTGATGCCAAAGGGGCGGCCACCCGGTTCGGGTGGCCGCCCCTTTGATGTCACTGTGCCTCGTACGTCATCCTGAGACGTACGAACGACCAGGTCACCTACCCTTGGCCGCTTCCTTGAGCTTGGAGCCCGCGGAGACCTTCACGCTGTAGCCCGCCGGGATCTGGATGGGCTCGCCGGTCTGCGGGTTGCGGGCGGTGCGAGCGGCACGGTGGGTGCGCTCGAAGGTCAGGAAGCCGGGGATGGTGACCTTCTCGTCCCCCTTGGAGACGATGTCGCCGACCACGTCGGCGAACGCGGCCAGCACGGCGTCGGCGTCCTTGCGGGTCACCTCGGCGCGGTCGGCCAGCGCGGCCACCAGCTCACTGCGGTTCATGTTGTTACTCCCGTGTTCATCTTGCCGTTGAGGCGTCAGATCGAAGCCGATGCTGCCAGGGTCCTCAATGAGTCCCCGGACCCGGGTCCGTCGTCAGACCCTCGCGCCCAGGGACGCATCCTGCCTCTACCTGCGGCGGGAAAGCCAATCCGGCACCCGCAGGAGTCGTGAGAACACCCTTGGGAGTCACACGAAAAGAGGGCCTGAGCCTGGCCGACACGATAGAGGGCGGCCCAAGGGGTGGGGTTCCCCGACGCGCCGTTGCCGGGCCAGTCGTGGCAATCCTCACAGCCGACCGAAGGACTGCCGCCCTACGGCTGTGAGGTCGTCGCCGTCGCCCCCGCCGCCTTCGCGGCCTCCCGCACCGCCCCGGCGACCGCACCCGCGACCTTGTCGTTGAAGACGCTCGGGATGATGTAGTTCGGGTTCAGCTCGTCCTCGGTCACCACGTCCGCGAGGGCGGTCGCGGCGGCCAGCATCATCTCGGTGTTGACCGTGCGGGACTGGGCGTCCAGCAGACCGCGGAAGACACCCGGGAAGACCAGCACGTTGTTGATCTGGTTCGGGAAGTCGGAGCGGCCGGTGGCCACAACGGCCGCGGTCTGGCGGGCGATTGCCGGGTCGACCTCGGGGTCCGGGTTCGCGAGCGCGAATACGATGGCGCCGTCGGCCATGGCGGCCACGTCGTCGCCGTCGAGGACGTTCGGGGCCGAGACGCCGATGAAGACGTCGGCGCCGCGCACGGCCTCCTTGAGCGTGCCGGTCAGGCCCTCGAGGTTGGTGTTGTCGGCGATCCAGCGCAGCGCCGAGCCCGGGGCGGCGTCCACCAGGTCCTCGCGGCCCGCGTGCACGACGCCGTGGATGTCGGCGACGACGGCGTTCTTGACGCCCGCTGCCAGCAGCAGCTTCAGGATGGCCGTACCGGCCGCGCCGGCTCCGGACATGACGACCCGGATGTTCTCGATCGCCTTGCCCGTGACGCGCAGTGCGTTCGTGAGGGCGGCGAGGACGACGATCGCGGTGCCGTGCTGGTCGTCGTGGAAGACGGGGATGTCGAGGGCCTCGCGCAGCCGGGCCTCGATCTCGAAGCAGCGGGGCGCGGAGATGTCCTCGAGGTTGATGCCCGCGAAGCCCGGGGCGATCGCCTTGACGATCTCGACGATCGCGTCGGTGTCCTGGGTGTCGAGGCAGATCGGCCAGGCGTCGATGCCGGCGAACCGCTTGAAGAGGGCCGCCTTGCCCTCCATGACGGGCAGCGCGGCCTTCGGGCCGATGTTGCCCAGGCCCAGCACGGCGGAGCCGTCCGTCACGACCGCAACGGAGTTGCGCTTGATGGTGAGGCGGCGGGCGTCCTCGGGGTTCTCGGCGATCGCCATGCAGACGCGGGCCACGCCCGGCGTGTAGACCATGGACAGGTCGTCACGGTTGCGGATGGGGTGCTTCGACGCCATCTCGATCTTGCCGCCGAGGTGCATGAGGAAGGTCCGGTCCGAGACCTTGCCCAGCGTGACGCCCTCGATGCCGCGGAGTTCTTCGACGATCTCGTCCGCGTGCGCGGTCGACGAGGCCGCGATGGTGACGTCGATTCGGAGCTTCTCGTGACCGGACGCGGTGACGTCGAGGCCGGTCACCGAGCCTCCGGAGGACTCCACGGCGGTGGTGAGCTGCGAGACGGCGGTTCCGCTCGCGGGCACCTCCAGCCGGACCGTCATCGAGTAGGAGACGCTGGGCGCCGTTGCCATGGCCGACTTCCTCTGCTTTCACCTGACGCTGAGTTGTGCCGTCCGATCGTCGCACCTACCGCTGAGTAGCAGGTAGCCACCCTCGATTGCGAACGTTTTGTTCGCGGAACAGGCCAGCAAAAAGAGACCCACGTCACTGTGGACGTGGGTCTCTTCACAAGTAGGTGGCACCGACCCGCCATGCTCGCCTCGCGGCAAGTGGTCGCTCGTAGCGACGAAGGTTGGGCCCGGGGGCTTGGATCGAGCCGGTGCCACGTCCAGGCTAACAAACAGATCCCGTAAGGCCATTCCCGTACCGGGAGTTCATTTCGCCGACACGTGGGTAACGGGCCTCAGTCCCTGAGCAGGTCCGGGATCCCGGCCGCGTCGGGCTCGTCCCGTCCGGCCGAGACGACCGTGAGCTGCTGGGTGGCCCGGGTCAGTGCGACGTAGAGCACACGCAGTCCGGCCGGGGACTCGTCGGCGATCTCCGCCGGGGAGACCACGACCGTCGCGTCGTACTCCAGGCCCTTCGCCTCCAGGCTGCCGAGTGCCACCACCCGGTCGCCGAGTCCGGCGAGCCAGCGCCGGGCCTCCTCGCGGCGCTGCATGGCAACGACCACACCGACCGTGCCGTCGACGCGCTCCAGCAGCCGGGCGGCCTCGGCGCGGACGGTTTCGGCCAACGTGTCGTCCACGACCGTGAAGCGGGGCTCGACTCCGGTGGAGCGGACCGCCTTCGGGGACGCGGAGCCGGGCATGGCCAGGGCCAGCACCTTCGAGGCGAGCTCGGCGATCTCGGCCGGGTTGCGGTAGTTCACGGTGAGCTCGAAGCGGCGGCGCGGGCGGGTGCCGAGGGCCTCGTCGCGGGCCTCGGCGGCCTCCTCCGGGTCGGACCAGGAGGACTGGGCGGGGTCGCCCACGACCGTCCAGGTGGCGTGCCAGGCCGCGGCGGCCGACCATGCGCCACTGCATCGGGGTGAGGTCCTGGGCCTCGTCGACGATGACGTGCGCGTACTCGGTGCGCTCGGCGGCCAGCCGCTCGGCGCGCTCGCGCTGCGACTCCTCGCGCACCGGCATCAGCTCCTCCAGGCCGGTGAGCTGGTCGAGCGGGTCGAGTTCGCGCTTCTTCCGGGGGCGGGCCGGGGCGCCGAGGATGGCCAGGAGCTCGTCGAGCATCGCGATGTCGTGCACCGAGTGGCCGTCGCGCCTGAGGGAACGGGCGACCTTGCGGATCTCCCCGGGGTTGAGGATCCGCCGTGCCCAGCGGCCGAGGCGCCGCTCGTCGGCCATGACGTCCAGGACCGCCGCCGGAGTCAGCTCGGGCCACCAGGCGTCGAGGAATTCGATGAAGGCGTCCTCGGAGGTGATGTCCTCGTCGAAGGAGGAGCGCAGCTCGGCGGCGAGCTCCGGGTCGGTGTGCCGGCCGGCCGCGCCGGACTGCTCCCACAGGGCGTCCAGGAGCAGCTTGCGGGCGCGGGGGCGCAGCAGGTTCACGGGGGCGGTGCCGCCGAGTGCGGCGCGGCGGATGCCCGCCAGCTGCTCGGCCTCCAGCTCCAGGCGGCGGCCGAAGGCGACCACGCGCAGCCGGGCCGGTGAATCGTTCAGCTCCAGGGCTCCGCGCGCGGCCTTCCGCAGCACCTTGAGCATGCGGGACGAACCCTTGGCACGGGCCACGGACGGGGAGTCGTAGAGCGTGGCCTCGGCGCCGTCGACGAGGGAGCCGATGGCGCGGATGGCGACCTGGCCTTCCTCGCCGAGGGAGGGCAGCACGCCCTCGGTGTAGGCGACGAGCAGCGGGGTCGGCGAGACGATCAGGATGCCGCCCGCGTACCGGCGGCGGTCCTGGTAGAGGAGGTAGGCCGCGCGGTGCAGGGCGACCGCGGTCTTGCCGGTGCCGGGGCCGCCCTCGACGTAGGTCACCGAGGCGGCGGGGGCGCGGATGACCAGGTCCTGCTCGGCCTGGATGGAGGCGACGATGTCGCGCATGGTGTGGCTGCGGGCCTGGCCGAGCGCGGCCATCAGGGCGCCGTCGCCGATGACGGGCAGCTCGTGGCCGTCGAGGTAGGCCGTCAGCTCGGGGCGCATCAGGTCGTCCTCGACGCCGAGCACCCTGCGTCCCTTGGAGCGGATGACCCGGCGGCGGACGACCCGGCCGGGGTCCACGGGCGTCGACCGGTAGAAGGGAGCGGCGGCCGGGGCCCGCCAGTCGATGACCAGCGGGGCGTAGTCCTGGTCGAGGACACCGATGCGGCCGATGTGCAGCGTCTCGGCGATGTCGGCGGTGTTGTCCTCGCGGATCGCGCCCTCGGCGGGCTCCACGGCGGTGTAGGCGCCGTCGGGGCCCTTCTTGCCGTCCTTGCCGCGCAGCAGGTCGATGCGGCCGAAGAGGAAGTCCTCGAACTCGTTGTTCAGCCGGCTGAGGTGTATGCCGGCGCGGAAGACCTGGGCGTCCCGCTCGGCGAGCGCGCCGGGTGTGCCGACCTGGCCGCGCTGGGCCGCGTCGTTCATGAGGAACTCGGCCTCGTGGACCTTCTCCTCGAGACGCCGGTACACCCGGTCCAGGTGTTCCTGTTCGACGCCGATCTCTCTGTCTCTCAGGGAGTCGAGCGCGGTTTCCTGCTGAGCCTGAGCGGCCACCGGGCCCCCTTCTGACGTGCTGGGCAGCCGTCCACCGTACGCGAAGGGGACCCGGTAAAGCTACGCGTCGACCTCGACCAGCCGCTTGCCGTCGAAGGTCACTACCTCGAAGTGATCGATCTGGTTCGGCTCGAAGGCGGCGCCGCCCTGGACGTACAGCGGCTCCTTGGCCTTCTCGGACTTGGCGTCCGGCAGGCCGTAGCCCCATTCCGGGACGGACCAGGAGGCGAGGGTCTCGCGCTCGCCGTTCTTGCCGACCGCGACGAGGGCGCACTTGAGCGGGCCCTTGAGGTTCTTCAGCTCCAGGACGGTGCCGGTGCCCCAGTCCTTCTTCTGGACGGCGACGGTCGCGGAGACCTTGGTGTTGGGGTCGGTGGCCGTGATCTTGTCGGAGATGCCGTCGAAGGCCTCCTTGGCGGGGCTGGAGGCGAGCGGGCGGTTCTCGGCGCCGCCGCCGTCACCGCCGCCGTTCGTCGCGACCGCGACGAAGGGGCCACCGATGATCAGCGCGCCGGCCGCGGCCACCATGTAGAAGCTGCGGCGGCGCTTCTGGGCGCGGCGGTCGGCGACCTCGTCGACCAGCTTCTCCACCAGGCGCGGCCGGGGCTTCGCGGACAGCGACTCGCCGATCGCGGGTGTGCCCGAGCCGGGCAGGTCGGCGAGGGCGGCGAGCATCGGCTCCATGCCGGCCAGCTCGTCGAGCTGCTGGGCGCACCATTCACAGGTCGCGAGGTGGGCTTCGAAAGCGGTTGCTTCGGCGTCGTCGAGGATGCCGAGAGCGTAGGCACCGACGGTTTCGTGCTCGTTCGGCACCGGAGATCCCTGCATGGGTCCAGACATACCCATGCCTCCCGTACCGAATCCCTGGTTTCCCCCGTAAACACTCATCACGCCGTCACCCCCCGCTCCTCCAGTGCGAGCTTCATCGAACGCAGGGCGTAGAACACCCTGGAGCGGACGGTTCCGCTGGGTATGCCCAGGGTTTCGGCCGCCTCATTGACGGTACGCCCCTTGAAGTACGTCTCGACGAGCACCTCCCGGTGGGCGGGAGTCAGGTCGTCGAGTGCGTCCGACAGAGTCATCAGCCACAGCGCCTTGTCGATCTCGTCCTCCGCGGGGATGACCTCCAGCGGCGACGGGTCGACCTCCTGCGGCCGGGCCTGCCGGCTGCGGTGGCCGTCGATGACGATGCGCCGGGCGACCGTCACCAGCCAGGGGCGTACCGATCCGGTCGCCCGATTGAGCTGACCGGCGTTCTTCCAGGCACGGATGAGCGTCTCCTGCACGACGTCCTCGGCGCGCTGCCGGTCTCCGGCGACCAGGCGCAGGACGTACGCAAGCAGGGGTCCGGCGTGTTCGCGATACAGCGCACGCATCAGCTCCTCGTCGGGTTCCGAGGGCTGGGACATGCGATGTCGGGCCCTCGGTGCACGTTCATTGGCCACGACGGAATCCTTGCGCACGCCCACCTCCGGTGTCCGGGGGTTCCCCCAGTCGGTCGCTCCACATGCCGTACGGATGCGAGCCGTTGGGTGTTCAAAGAGGCGTGACAGATTTCTTCGGAGTGGCGTGACGAGGGGGACATGGGAGCACATTCCCACCCCATGTTCTTTACATTTCCGCCACATCGATCAAATCAAGCCAGGCTTTCCCTACGGGGGCGTAGGTAAACGGCGTGTAATCGAAATCACTTCGACAGCACGTCCACAGAAGTCGCATTTAGGACAGGGGAATTGGGTGCAGCGACCATCCAACGGCCTTGCAGTGAAGGACAAAAGGGATTTAAGCGCGAGTGAGCGCCGCGCGGCGGCGGTGCCGGGCGACCCTTTCGCGGTTGCCGCAAACCTCGCTGGAGCACCAGCGCCTCCTGCGCCCCCGGGAGGTGTCGAGGTACACGATCGGGCAGTTGTCGCCCTCGCACTGGCGCAGGGCCGCGCGGGCGACGGGGTCGGTCAGCAGGTCCACGGCGTCCCGGGCGACGACCGCGAGCAGGGCGGGGCAGCCGGGCGGGCCGTCCAACCGCCGTACGAGCTCGCCGTCTCCACCGCGGACGGCGCGCGGGGCGGGGGGCGCCGTACGGGCGAGGTCGTTGACGCGCGCGAGCGCGAAGTCGTACGCCCGGGCTCCGGATCCCGGCCAGCCGCGCACCAACCGGTCGATCTGGCCGCGCAGTTCGCGGAAGGCGGCCGGCCAGGTGGCGTCGGCGTGGGCCAGGGCGGTGTCCGCCGGGACGAGCCCGGAACCGGTGATCCAGGCGCGCAGCACGTCCACGGAGTCCAGCCGTTCCTCCGGATGCGTGGTGGAGAGCAGATCGAGGCAGATCCGCCCGGCATCGAAGCGCAGCTCGTACGGGGCCGTGGCCGTACCCAGTGCCATGTGCCTGTCACCGCCTAGGGGTGCACCCCGGTCGCGAGGGGTTCGGTGGGGCGCCAGTGAGAGGGCTGGGAAACCGTTCCCTCTTACAGTGCCTGCCCACCGCGAAGCCGAAAACCCCTCGCACGGGCCCGTCGTGAGGCGCGGCTTCGCCCCGGCACGGGTTCCGGCCATGGCGCGCGCCCCACGCCGAGCGGCAATGGACGCGCGGGCGGCGTCAGCATGGCGGTATCTCGCTCAACCCGCGGATGCGGTCACGCGTCCGCGTACTTCGTGTCCGCTGCCGGGTCCAGGGCGAGGCGGTAGCCGCGTTTGACCACGGTCTGGATCAGTTTCGGGGTGCCGAGGGCCGTGCGGAGGCGGGCCATGGCCGTTTCGACCGCGTGCTCGTCGCGGCCGGAACCGGGGAGGGCGCGGAGCAGTTCCGCGCGGGCGACCACCCAGCCGGGGCGGCGGGAGAGAGCACGCAGGAGGGACATGCCGGCCGGCGGCACGGGCTTGAGTTCCCCGTCCACCAGGACGGCGTGACCGCGGATCTCCACCCGGTGCCCGGCGATCGGCAGCGCGCGGGCCCGGCCGGGCAGTTCCTTGCAGAGAAGCTGGACGAGGGGGCCGAGCCGGAAGCGCTCGGGCTGGATCGTGTCGATGCCGCGGGACTGGAGCGGCAGGGCGGTGACCGGGCCCACGCAGGCCGGCAGCACGTCGTGGCTCATGGCCTCCAGTACCTCGGGGAGCATCCCGCGCTCCTCCGCCCGGGAGAGCAGGGAGGCCGCGGCCGGGGCGCTGGTGAAGGTCAGCGCGTCCACGCCCCGGGAGACCGTCGCGTCCAGGAGGCGGTCCACCGGGGCGATGTCCTCCGGCGGCATCCACCGGTAGACGGGCACGCCCACGACCTCGGCCCCGCCCTCCCGCAGCGCCTCCACGAACCCGGGCAACGGCTCACCGTGCAGCTGGATCGCGATCCGCTGCCCGTCGACGCCCTCCTCCAGCAGCCGGTCGAGCACCTCCGCCATGGACTCCGACGACGGCGACCACTCCTCCGTCAGCCCGGCGGCCCGGACCGCGCCCTTCACCTTGGGGCCGCGCGCCAGGATCCGTACGCGGCCGAGACGCGACAGCAGATCGTCGCCGAGCCCCCAGCCGTCGGCGGCCTCGACCCAGCCCCGGAAACCGATCGCGGTCGTGGCGACCACGATGTCCGGCACCTGGCGGACGAGCTCCTTCGTCGCGGCCAGCAGCTCGCTGTCGTCGGCGAGCTGCACGATCCGCAGGGCAGGGGCGTGCAGAACGGCGGCACCGCGCCGCTGGAGCAGCGTGCCCAGCTCGTCGGCCCGGCGCGCGGCCGTCACGCCCACGGTGAAACCCGCCAGGGGCCCGTGGTCCGGTCGCTGTTCTTCCTCGTACATGGCTCTCGTCCCGCACTCGAGTCGTCGTACATGGGTACGGCGTACCTACATGCCGATCGAGCCTGTCAACGGCTCGTGACAGGCTCGGATCCGCTTGATGTCGCTCGTGTTACCGATGCCGTTTTCCGCCGGATCGACGGCTACGGGCTTCGGCCGGGGATCCGGGGGTCGTCCCCCGGATCAGCACTAACGTCACACCTTGGCGTAGCTGAGCTGCGGCTCCGCCTCCGAGGTCGCCGTCGTGGCGGGTACCCGGGGAGTCGTACGGCGAAGGTATACGGCCCAGGTGACCGCGAAGCAGACCGCGTAGAAGGCGAGGAAGGCGACGAAGGCGCCGGTGCCGGAGCCGTAGGAGAGGAAGGACTGGCGGAAGGCGAGGTTGATGCCGACACCGCCGAGCGCGCCCACCGCGCCGATGAGTCCCATGGAGGCGCCGGAGAGGCGACGCCCGTAGGCAGCGGCCGCTTCACCCTTCAGCCCCTTGGCGAGGGCCTTGTTCTGGAAGATGCCCGGGATCATCTTGAACGTCGAGCCGTTGCCGAGCCCGCTGAGGACGAACAGCACCACGAACGCCACGGTGAACAGCGCCAGCGACTTCTCCATGGAGGCGCCGATCAGGATGGCCGTCGCGATGCCCATGCAGACGTAGTTCCACAGGCTGATCTTCGCGCCGCCGTACTTGTCGGCCAGCCAGCCGCCCAGGGGCCGGATCAGCGAGCCGAGGAGCGGACCGATGAAGGTGACGTACGCCGCCTCCAGCGGGGTGCGTCCGAACTGGTTCTGGAGGACCTGGCCGAAGGCGAAGCTGTATCCGATGAACGACCCGAACGTGCCGATGTAGAGGAAGGACATGATCCACGTGTGGGCGTCCCGCGCGGCGTCCTTGGCGGCACCGGTGTCGTTCTTGACGTTCTCCAGGTTGTCCATGAAGAGCGCGGCCATGACCGCGGCGACGAGGATCAGCGGGATGTAGATCCCGAGCAGCAGGCGCGGTCCGCCGCCGGCGCCGATGATCGCGAGCGCTGCCAGCTGGATCACCGGTACGCCGATGTTGCCGCCGCCCGCGTTCAGGCCGAGGGCCCAGCCCTTCTTCCGCAGCGGGAAGAAGGCGTTGATGTTGGTCATGGAGGAGGCGAAGTTGCCACCGCCGACGCCGGCGAGCAGGCCGACCAGCAGGAAGGTGGAGAAGGAGGTGCCCGGCTCCATCACGGTGAACGCGGCGACGGTCGGGACGAGGAGGAGGGCGGCGGAGATGATCGTCCAGTTCCGGCCGCCGAAGATCGCGACGGCGAAGGTGTAGGGGACGCGGACGACGGCGCCGACCAGCGTGACCATCGAGGTCAGCATGAACTTGTCGGCCGGGGTCAGCCCGTACTCCGGGCCCATGAAGAGGACCAGAACGGACCACAGGGTCCAGATCGAGAACCCGATGTGCTCGGAGAGCACGGAGAAGAAGAGGTTCCGGCGGGCGATCTTCTCCCCGCTCTCCTTCCAGAAGGTCTCGTTTTCCGGATCCCAGTGCTGGATCCAGCGTCCGCCCCTGCTCGGGGGTGCGGGTGCCGTGCCAGGGCCTGTCATGACGCCTCCACTTGCTCCGGGACTCGGTCGTTCCATGTGTGCTGGTCCCGAAGGTAGGGAGGACTCGTTTCGTGACTGTGCCACCGGGTGACCGCGAGGGAACTTTGCTCTCACCCCGGCCTTGGGCGGGATGAGAGGTTCGGCGGCTTGTGTCAGCGTTGCGGAGGCTGCCAGTGCGGGTTCTGCTGAGAATACGGCTGGCTGTAGGGGCCGGGGGTCTGAGCACCGTACGGGCCGGACGCGGGCTGGCCACCACCGTACGGGCCGGACGCGGGCTGGCCACCGTAGGGGCCCGGCGCGGGCTGGCCACCACCGTACGGGCCGGACGCGGGCTGGCCACCGTAGGGGCCCGGCGCGGGCTGCGCGGGGTACGGGCCGGCGGCCTGCTGCCCGGGGTACGGGCCCGGCGCCGGCTGGGCGTACGGCCCTGGCGCCTGCTGTCCGTAACCCCCGGGGGAGCCACCGGCCGGAGTGGGCATCCCGCCGGGCCTGCCCGGCACCCCGGGCGCCTGCCCGCCGCCGTACGGCCCTCCCCCGAACGGATTGCCCCGCCCCGGCATCTGCGCCCCGGGCGGCAGATACCGCAACCGCCCGTTCTCATCGGTCACCGGCATGAAGCCGGCCGCCTGCAAGCGCGCGGCGAACTTCGTGTTGCGCTTGCGCGTGACCAGCAGCCCGATGCCGAAGATCGCCATGAACAGCAGCCACACCACGCCCGCCGCGATGAAGTCGAAGGACTCACCGCCGGTGCGGAAGGCGAGGACCACGCAGCCGACGGTGACGCCGAGGGCCGCGTAGCCCATGCGCTTCTCGGCGTTCTTGCCGGTGAGGTCGAAGTTGATGCGGGCCTTGAGGAGCTCGAAGGCGTCCGGCACGAGCGGCGGCAGGGAGACACCGTCGCCGGCGCCCGGGTACTGCGCCCAGTTCTGTGCGGCCCGAGCCCGGGCCTGCGGGCTGGGGTCGGGCAGGATCAGCATGGTGAGCGCGCCGTTGCGGCCGGTGCTCTGCCGGACGTCCGCGTACTCGTAGCCGAACTGCTGGGCGACGAAGGCCAGCCGGGCGAGTTTCTTCACGGACGCCATCGGGCTGGTGAGCTCGACCGGTTCTCCGCTCGCCATCAGCCGCAGCATCTTCTGCATCTGCCGCTTACTCATCCCACCGCTCCCCGGCCACTCACTGGGCACAGTTGTTCACATGCGCAACTCAGGCAGTTTTCCACACCGGGAAAGCCCAAGGGAACGGGCCTCGTTGTCCTCAAGCGGACCCACGCGGGGAAGCGGAGAGTCCGTGTCCGCTGAGTCGAGGGCCGAGCGGCCGGAGGCACGGCGCCCGCAGCGCTCCTTGGCCGGAACCGTCGCCTTCGGAGCGGGAATGCTCCTCGTCCTGGCGACGGCGACGCTCGGCGCGTTCGGGGCCGTGGCCCTGCTGGGCAGGGCGGTGGGCGCGGCCCCGCTGTCGAGCGTGGTGCCCGACGAAGGGCACAACGCCGCGGTGGTGGGAGGCATCGGGGTCGGCGGGCTGACCGGGCTGATGCTGCCGGTGATCCTCTTCGGTATGGCGCGCGGCAACGAGGACACGCCCCGGGTCGGCCTGGGAGCCGCGGCGCGCAAGGTGCTGGCGGTGCTGGTGTTCGACGTCTGGCTGCCGGTCGTGGCGTTGCTCGTCGCCCAGCTGGGGTGGCTCCTCCCGGCCCAGGTCACCACCGTCGTCGCCGTGTTCGCCGTCGGGTTCGGCTGGATGCCGCTCGCGATGGTCCCTTGGGAGCGGTTCGGTTTCGGCGATGGCCGCTCATCGTCCGTCCTCGCCGATGCCGGCCCCGCTCAGCCGCCGGGTGCCGGTCGCCTCCGGCTCCCTCGGGACCTCACCCGAGGCGCACTGTTCGGCCACGACCGGGGTTTCCGCTTCGCCGCGACGTCCTCGACCCAGCCGAACGCGAGGATCGCCGCGCCGATCAAGGGCCAGACCAGGACGAACATCCAGATCGTGTACGTGGTGTCCAGGGCGGACACCGCGCTGTCGCTCTGGAGGAACGGCAGTTCGTAGAGGAGGTCGAGGATCGGGACCGTCGCCATGATGAGGAGGTTGTGCCAGAGGTAGATCGTGACCGCGCGGTTGTTGGAGAGGGTCACGAGTTTGTCCCACCTGGCGAGGCGGCCCGGGAGTTCGCGCCAGGACGGGGAGTACTGGAGCAGGATGACCACGAAGCCGAAGGACCAGGCCGCCTGGGCCAGTGGGATGTCGTTCAGGTCCCAGCCGTCGGGGCCCAGGTGGCCCGAGGCCCACCACAGGCCGAATGCCATCAGCAGGGCCGCCCAGGAGATCGCCAGGTAGCGGGGGATCTGCTTGAGCAGGCCCTCGTGGTGGGCGAAGCCCAGGACCCAGCAGCCGCCGTAGACCGCGAAGTCGGTCACCGCGTTGCCCGTCTCGCCGGGGATCTTCACCAGGCCCGTGCCGACGACCGCCGTGAGGCCCAGGGGTGCCAGCAGCGTCGGCCAGGGTGCCCGGCGGAACGCCCACAGCAGCAGCGGGGAGGCGATGACGAACCAGAGGTAGGCCCGCAGGTACCACAGCGGACCGGCCGCCTGCACCGCCCAGGTGTCCTCCAGCAGGCCGGACTTGGCGCCGAGGTGCCAGGGGAAGGGCGGGGCACCGACGGGGAAGACGTAGTTGAACAGGTCGATCAGGCCCCAGGTGCCGCCGTGGTCCGGGTCCTTCAGCGGGTTCCAGCCGCCCGCGAACATCATCGCCAGCACCACCACGCTGAACACCCAGAGCGGGGGCAGGAGCCGGCGGATCCGGCCCCGGACCACCCCGAGCGCGGGGCGGTTCAGCGAGCGCGCCATCAGGGCGCCCGCCAGCGCGAACATCACGCCCATCGACGGGAACAGCACCGTCAGCCACGCCCAGCCGAACAGGTGGTACACGACGACACGGACCAGGGCGATCGAGCGCAGCAGGTCCAGGTAGCGGTCACGGCCGCCGCCCTGGCGCGGCGCCGTGTCGGGGGCGGTTTCGCCCGCGGCTGCGGGGTCCGTCGTGCGCTGCTGCGGGATGCCGTACGACGGCGGCCCCGGCATGCCGGACGCCGCCGATGACGTGGGGACAGGGTTTTCGTGGGTCATGCCACCGGCCTCCGCTCGCCGCTGCTCTGGGACCGCTGGCGCGGCACGGGGCCGCCCCCGGGCGTGTCGACCACACCGGTGCGCCGCAGCTTCTGCCAGCGCAGCCGGCCGCCGGTGAGGGCGGTGATCCAGGACTGGAGCAGGACGACATACATGAGCTGCCGGTAGAGGATCTGCTGCAAGGGCAGGGAGACGAGGTGGGTCATGCGCTCTCGGTCGAGTCGGAAGGCATAGGCCGCGCAGACCGCCTGGATCGCCAGGACGCCGAGCCACGCGATGATCGTCTTCTGGGTCGGGCCGAACACGAGGCCGTAGACGAGGAACACGTCGATCAGCGGTGCCAGCAGGGGCGCCACGACCATGAAGAGGGACACCAGGGGCAGGCCCACGCGGCCGAAGCGGCCCGAGGCGCCCTTGTCCACCAGCGCCCGGCGGTGTTTCCAGATGGCCTGCATGGTGCCGTACGACCAGCGGTAGCGCTGGGACCACAGTTGCTGGACCGTCTCGGGCGCCTCGGTCCAGGCACGGGCCTTCTCCGCGTAGACCACGCGCCAGCCGTCGCGGTGCAGGGCCATGGTGATGTCGGTGTCCTCGGCGAGCGTGTCGTCACTCATGCCGCCGACCCGTTCCAGCGCGCTGCGGCGGAAGGCTCCGACCGCGCCGGGGATCGTCGGCATGCAGCGCAGCACGTCGTACATCCGGCGGTCGAGGTTGAAGCCCATCACGTATTCGATGTGCTGCCAGGCGCCGATGAGGGTGTCCTTGTTGCCGACCTTGGCGTTGCCCGCCACCGCGCCCACGCGCGGGTCGCCGAAGGGCTGCACCAGCTCGCGCACGGTGGACGGTTCGAAGACCGTGTCGCCGTCCATCATCACGATCAGGTCGTAACGGGCGTTGGCCACACCGCGGTTGAGCGCGGCCGGCTTGCCCGCGTTGAGCTGGCGGACCACCCGGACATTGGGCAGGCCCATGGCCTCCACGATCCGTGCCGTGCCGTCGGAGGAGCCGTCGTCGATGACGAGGACCTCGATGGGGTGGTCACTGGCGGCGAGGGAACGGACGGTGTTCTCGATGCACTTGGCCTCGTTGTACGCCGGGACCAGGACCGACACCGGTTCGGTGATCGGCGGCCCATAGCTGAAGCCGCGGCGGCGCACCCTGCGTGCATGCAGCCCGGAGAGCAGCAGCATCAGGACGAAGCGGCCGATGACGAGGGTGCCGACGATCGCGAGGCCGACGACCAGCCCGTCGGTGAGGTGCTCCGAGGCCTGCACCAGGAAGATCCACGCCTTGCCCTTCCAGTGTTCGAGGCCGGTGACCCGGGAGTGCGCGCTCGGGGCGTCGAGGGCCTCGGTGAGATTGGCGAACTCGTATCCCTGCTCGCGCAGGTCGGGCAGCATGCGGTCCAGTGCCTCGACGGTCTGGTGGCGGTCGCCGCCGGAGTCGTGCATCAGGACGATGGCGCCCTTGCCGCCCTTGGGCGTGGCCTTGCGGATGATCTCCTCGACGCCGGGCTTGCGCCAGTCCTCGCTGTCGGTGTTGTTGACGACGGTGATGTAGCCGCGGTCGCCGATGTACTCGGTCACCGGCCAGGACATGTTGTCCATGGCGTCGGCGAAGGAGGAGTACGGCGGCCGGAAGAGAGAGGTGCGGATGCCCGCCGCGCCCGAGATCGCGAGCTGGTTCTGGGACAGCTCCCAGTCGATGCGCTTCTTGGACTGGTAGGACAGGTCGGGGTGGTTGAAGGTGTGCAGACCGACCTCGTGGCCTTCCGCGACCATGCGCCTGACCAGGTCCGGGTAGCGCGAGGCCATGGTGCCGGTGACGAAGAAGACCGCGTGCGCCTCGTGCTTCCTCAGGATGTCCAGGACCTTCGGCGTCCAGACCGGGTCCGGGCCGTCGTCGAAGGTGAGGACCAGGCGGCGGTCGGGCAGGCGCAGGCTCTCCGTGCGGCCGCTGCGGGTGTCGATGACGGGCCCGCCTCGCATGATCTTCTCCGGCACCTGGTCGGTGGCGGCGGGCGGCCGGACCCGGTGGTCGGCGAGGATCTCGCTGTGCACGTACCCGCGCAGCATGAGCATCGCCATCAGCGCGACGAGGACGAGCAGGGGCAGCAGCAGGCGCAGGGGCAGGCGTCGCCTGCTGCCGCCACGGGCTCGGGGCGCGGGCCCGGAACGGCGGGTATGGGATGCCATGAGTGGTGGTACTCCGGGGTGGTGCGGGGATGAAGTGCTGCGGGGACGGGTGGTGCGGGGACGGTGTCGGCAGGCCTCACGGCGTCAGGGCCCCACCGCTCCAGCGTGGCCAGGAGCTCGGGGCCTGGGATCCGGGGCGCCGGAGCACCCTTCCCCGGGATCTTTCTGGAGGGCGGACGCGGCGGGCGCCGTCCCCGCGACCGGGTCTAGGCGGCGGGCGACTGGGCGACGGGCGGCGTCTCGGGCGGGCCTTCGGCGACCGTTTCGGTGCCGCCGCTGTCGCCGGCGCCCGTGGGCTCGGTCGGTTCCGGCGTGGGCTCGACCGTCGGCGTCGGGTCGGTCGCCGGCGTGGTCGGCGGGTGTGCCGGCTCGGTCGGGGTCGGGGCGGTCACGCCGGTGCCCGGGGCCGGTGTGGTTCGGCGCGCGGTCGGCGAGGGGCCGACGGGCTGCTTGCCGGGGCGGCCCGGTTCGGCGGTGGCGGCCGGTTCGAGGGCGCTGAGGCCGGGCGAGGGCGCCGTGACCTCGTCGGTCGTCGGCGCACTGCCCGGGGCGGTGGTGCCGGTGCCGGTGGCCGGGGCCGACTGCTCGGGCAGCGGCGGGGTGTCGACCTGCCCGGCCGGCGCCCCCTCCTGCTGACCCGGTACGGGCAACCAGGGCGCGTTGGAGTTGCCGGACAGCAGCGTGGCGACGATGACCACGGCGTAGACCCCACAGGACAGGGCGATGGCCATGCCGATCCGGCGGAAGCGGCGGCTGCGGCGGCCCGACTCGTCGACGAAGACGGGCCGGTCGGCGGGGGCTGCGGGGCCCACGCCGATGCCTTCCTCGACCTGCCGTACGAACCCGCCCCCGAGCTGTACGGCGTCGAGCTGGACGGTGACCTCGTGCGGGTCGTGGCGGTGTCCGACCGGGTCGGCGACCTCCTGCCAGGGGTCGCGGGCGGCGGTCCGGGGCGCGGAGTCCGCGGCGAACGAGTCGGCCTCGCCCTCGCTCTGCCGGGGGATGCCGCGCAGCATCTCCGTACCGCCGGGCAGCCGGCGGCCGGTCACCTGGACGTCGCCGCCGGAGAAGACCTGCGTGGCTCTCCGGTCCCGGCCTCTGCCGTCAGCGGGCAGCTCACCGGTCGCCGCCACGGCGTCGGGCCATTCGGGTTGGGCGTCTTCTCGCCACTGTTCCACTCGCACGCACTTCCCCCCACGGGATGGTTCAGGTACGCGTACGACCTGAGCACCCGTCGTCCGGACCGGGTCCCCAACCCGTCCAGAGCGCCCCCATTACCACACTGTGCTCAGGCGTCGAATGTAGCGCATGCGGAAGTTGTGTGCGGACCGGGTGCCGAATCGTGTCAGCGGTGAGACGCCATGAGGACATCATCGGTGGCCGGAATCCACCCTTCGGCGGGCCTCCGCAGCCACCCCGCCTCCGCCGCGAGCCGCGCCGCCGCCCGTCGCAGCGCGTCGAGCGCGGGGTGCGTCAAGCCCTTGCGCCACACCAGCGACACGGGAGAAAGCGGAACAGGATCGACCAATGGACGTGACACCGTCGTCGGCGGGGCCGGGAACCCCACGACGGTCAGGACCGGGTTGCGCGTACGGGCCATGATCCGCTGGAACTCCTCCTCCCCGACGGCGAGCGGTGCCGGTGGCGCGATCTCGATACCCCGTCCCTCGAACAGCAGCCGCGCGAGGCCGGTCCACTCCGGCGTACGGGGATTGCCGGCCCCGCGTAGACGGTCTCGCCGGCCAGCTCGGCGAGCGGCACCTCCGCCAGCGAGGCCAGCCGGTGGTCCCCGGGCAGCACGACCGCCATCGGCTCGAACCGCACGGGCTGGTGGTCGAGCCCGGACCGCAGCGCCGGATCCAGCCCGGCGAACCGTCCGAACGACGCGTCCAGCCGGCCCGCGAGCAACTCCCCGGCGGCTCCGGTCAGACCGCTCTCATAGCGGGCCATCAGCTCGTGCCGCGGGGCGAGTTCACGCGCCCGATGCAGCACGCGGCGCGGTGTGACCAGGCCCGGGGAGTTGAGGTCCACCAGCAGCGGCCGGGCCCGGTCGAAGGCGGCGAGCAGTTCCTCCTGCGCCTGGAGCACGCGGCGGGCGTACGGCAGCAGCCGCTCTCCGTCGGGCGTGAGTGTCACCTGCCGCGTGGTCCGTACGAACAACTCGGCGCCCAGCTCCCGCTCCAGCCGCCGCACGTCCCGGCTGAGCGCCTGCTGGGCCGTATGCAGACGCACCGCGGCACGGGTGAAGTGCAGTTCCTCGGCGACGGTGACGAAGGCGCGCAGGAGACGGGGGTCGAGGTGGCCGGGCATGCCGTGAACCTACAGCGACGGCCTGCCGTTCGGCCCCCGGCGACCCGCTCAGTCCTCGGCGACCCGCTCGGACTCCGGCGCCCTGCTCGGACCCCGGCGGCCTCCTCAGCTCCCGGCCACCCGACCAGGCTCCTCGCCGCCCTCCCCCACACACTCACCCGGAACGGGACCGGCACCCGGACCGGCACCCGCGCCCGTCACCTCACCCCCCGGACCATCCCCACCGGCAAGTTCCCTCGACGGAACCTGCCCCAGGCGATGCCGAGGCACCGTACGCACGGGCGGACGCGTCAGCGTGATCTGGCGGACGACCTGCTGGAAGCACGCCAGCGCCGCCAGCCCGGGCAGGGCGGCAGCCGCGATACCGAGGACGGTCCTCGGTGCCTGGGCGACACACAGCAGCACGGCGACGCACGAGAAGACCACCACCACGCACCAGGAGTGCACGGCACGGCGCTGGTGCAGCGCGGCCCGCAGGACGGACAGGGAGGCCACCAGCCAGGGCCCGTACACCAGCAGGGGCCACCAGGTGCGCAGGCTGCGCTCCGCGGGGGACACCGCGACCAGGCGCAACGGGTCGTAGGCGACCATGCCGCTCAGGAGACTCACCGCGGAAGCGATGACGGCCGTCAGGGCGGCGACGAGGAAACTGGTGGTGCGGAGCACGCCCGGGGCTCTGCTGGCCCGGATCTTGCGGTGGCGCCGGGGGACGTCCCGTACGGGCGGCAGTTCCTCGGTGATGTCCTGGAGGCGCTGCATGCGCTCGCCCGGGGCCGGGTCCGCGGGGGCGGGGGCGGGGGCGGCCTGTGCCGTGTCCCGGGGGGCGGGAATCCTCGACTCCTGCTCCCCGAGCGCCTCCTCGAGGATGAACGCCAGTTCCTCCGCCGGGTCCCAGGTCGGATCCGGTGGCGTCAGCGGAGTCACATAATCCCTGGTCGGAGCCCGGTGCCGGCCGGTGCCCTCGATTCCTTTGTCGTACATAGCGCGATCCGACTATTCCGCAAGCACGAAAGCGGGCCATTCCGTCGCACTGATCCACCGCCGGGCGAGGTCCTTTTCCAGCACGCTCATGGCATCGATGAAATCGCGCAGAACCGGCTCGGTCACCTGGAGCGCGACCGGGCAGCCGGCCTTGGTGAGCGTGCCGTTGACGGTGGCCGACGAGTGCGCTGGAGCGGGAATGTAGGTGTAGGGGCCGAGCGTTACCGCCCAACCGTCTTTCCTGGTCGCCTCGGTCATGTACCGACTAACCGTCGGTCCACTTCGGCGGATGCGCGGCAAACGAGTGAAGGATTTCCCGGCCGAGTATCTTTTCCATGTGTCATTAAGGACTCTCCATATCGCTGTATGAAAAACAGGCCGCGAACATTTCCCGCCTGTCCTACAACCCAGGTGCGTGAGTCCGTACGGAACAGGTGTTGGACCGCCCGATCACCTCCGGGCGACGGTGGGGGCATGCCGCAACTCACCCCGTACCGCCGTCTCTTCGGGCTGTCGGGCGCCCGTGCGTTCACCGCCGGGAACCTGATCGCCCGGTTGCCGATGGGCATGTTCAGCGTCAGCGCGGTCGTCATGATCGCCGGGACGCGGGGCTCGTACGCCCTCGCCGGTGCCGTCACGGCGACGGGGCTCGCGGCGACCGCGGTGGTCGCGCCGTGGACCGCGCGGCTCGTCGACCGGCACGGCCAGGCCCGGGTTGCCCTGCCCGCCACGGTGATCGCCGTCCTCGGCTCGCTCGCGCTGCTGCTGTGCGTGCGCCACGGCGCCCCCGACTGGACCCTCTTCGCGGCGTACGCCGCCACCGCGACGACCCCCAACACCGGCGGCATGTCCCGCGCCCGCTGGGCGTATCTGCTGAAAGGCGACGCGAAGGCCCTGCACGCCGCCAACTCCTTCGAGCAGGCCGCGGACGAGCTGTGCTTCATGCTCGGGCCGGCGCTCGCGGCCTTCCTGTGCGGCACGTTCTTCCCGGAGGCGGGCACGCTGGCCGGCGCGGTGCTGCTGATGTCGGGCGTCCTGCTGTTCGCAGCGCAGCGCTCGACCGAACCGCCGCCCCGGGGACGTACGACGACGGCCGGTTCACCGTTGCGGGCGCCCGGCATCCCGCCGCTGCTGGCCGTGTGCCTTGCGATGGGCGCGGTGTTCGGGGCGACGGAGGTCGTCACGATCGCGTTCGCGGACGCACAGGGTCACAAGGCGGCGGCCGGTGTGGTGCTCGCCCTCCAGGCGGCAGGCTCGTGCGCAGCCGGCCTGGTGTACGGGGCGCTGCGGCCGGCCGGGTCCGCGCGGGCCCGCCTGCCGTGGTGCGTGGCCGCGATGACGGCCCTGCTGACGCTGCCACTGCTCGCGACGGCCCTGACCGGCTCGCTCCCGCTGCTCGCCGGCACGCTGCTGATCGCCGGGATGGCGACCGCCCCGACCATGGTCACCACCATGACGCTGGTCCAGCAGCGCACCCCCGAGGGCCATCTGAACGAGGGCATGACCCTGGCCGTGACGGGCCTGCTCGGCGGCATCGCCTGCGGCAGCGCGATCGGCGGCTGGACGGTGGAGCACGCCTCGGCGGCGGCCGGGTACGGCGTGCCGGTGACGGCCGCCGCCGTGGCCCTGGTGCTCTCCCTCGTTCTGTTCGGGTCGTCGAATCGCTTCACCACGTCCGCGTAACCCGTTTCGTCAATTTTCGCGCATCCCATTGACGGCCTGGAAGCTCGCGCATACCTTCGCCCGTCGAAGCGCTTCGACGCCGCGTATCGAACGATTCGACGACCCGCGTGGCGCTGCGACCTACCCATCCGGCTCCCCTGGAGGCACAGGATGTTGACGACACGAAGGCGTGTGGTGGCGACGGCGGTGGTCCTGGCCGGAGCACTGCTGGTGACCTCCTGCGGTGACTCGGACAGCGGCTCCTCCGACGGCAAGACCCTGAAGCTCTGGCACTACGAGGGCCCGGACAGCGCGATGGGCGCCGCCTGGAACGAGGCCATCAAGGAGTTCGAGAAGACGCACCCGGGCGTGAAGGTCGAGTTCGAGGAGAAGGGCTTCGAACAGATCCAGAAAACCGCGCCCATGGTCCTCAACTCCGGCGACGCCCCGGACCTCATGGAGTACAACAAGGGCAACGCCACGGCGGGCCTGCTCTCCAAGCAGGGCCTGCTCACCGACCTCACGGCCGAGGCCACCAAGCGCGGCTGGGACAAGAAGCTCAGCTCCGGTGTGCGCACCACCAGCGTGTACGACACCAACGGGGTCATGGGCTCCGGCAAGTGGTACGGCGTGCCCAACTACGCCGAGTACACGCTGGTCTACTACAACAAGGACCTGTTCAAGAAGCACGGCATCGCCGAGCCGAAGACGCTGGGCGACCTGACCGCCGCGATGGACAAGTTCGTCGACGCGGGCGTCACCCCGCTGGCCAACGCGGGCGCCGAGTACATGGCCCAGCAGTACCTGTACCAGCTGGCCCTGTCGAAGGCGGACCGCTCCTGGGTCGACGCCTACGAGCTGTACAAGGGCAAGACCGACTTCCACGACACGGCCTGGACGTACGGCGCCGAAACCTTCGCCGACTGGGTGAAGAAGGGCTACATCGCCAAGACCTCGTCGAGCACCAAGGCGGAGGACGCCGGCGTCTCCTTCATGCAGGGCAAGGCGCCGATCATGTTCTCCGGCAGCTGGTGGTTCGGCCGGGTCGCGGCGGAGGCGAAGTTCGACTGGGGCACCTTCCTGTGGCCCGACTCGAACCTGACCCTGGGCTCCGGCGGCAACCTCTGGGTCGTCCCGAAGGGCGCCAAGAACAAGGAGCTCGCCTACGACTTCATCGACATCACCATGTCGAAGAAGATCCAGAACCTGCTCGGCAACAAGGGCGGCGTCCCGGTCGCGGCCGACCCGAACGCCATCACCGACCCGCGGGCAAAGGCCCTCATCGCGAACTTCAACACGCTCTCCCAGAGGGACGGCCTGGCTTTCTACCCCGACTGGCCGGTCCCCGGCTTCTACGACGTCCTCGTCTCCGAGACGCAGAAGCTGATCACGGGCAGCGCGCGACCGGACGAGTACCTGGACGCGTTGCAGGAGGCGTACGACAAGGGCGCACCGAAGCGATGACGGTCGCCGTCGACAAGCGGGGCGGGCGGGTGACCGGCAAGCAGGCCCATGCCGGCCCCCCGCGCCACCGCCCCCGCGACTCCTACGCCCTGTTCCTGCTCCCCGGCGTCCTCGCCTTCCTCGCCGTCATCGTCCTGCCGTTCCTGATGAACACGGGCGTGAGCTTCACCGACTGGCAGGGCGTGGGCAGCCCGAGCTGGTCGGGCCTGGCCAACTACCGCGAGCTGATGGACGACAGCGAGTTCTGGGCGTCGTTCCGGCACAGCCTGTTCATGGTCGTGGCGATGGCGCTCGTGCCGACGGCGATCGGCCTGGTCCTGGCCGCCGCCCTGTTCGACTACGTCGGCAAGCACTTCGGGTCGAAGACGGCCGCCGTGCTGCGGGCCTGCTTCTACCTCCCCCAGGTGCTTCCGATCGCGGTCGCCGGCATCGTCTGGAGCTGGATCCTCGCCCCCGACAACGGCTCCCTCAACGAACTCCTGAGGGCGATCGGTCTGGGCTCCTGGCAACAGGACTGGCTCGGCGACCCCGACCTCGCCCTCTACAGCGTCATGGGCGTCATGGTCTGGGTGCAGATCGGCTTCCCGCTGGTGGTGTTCATGGCGGGCCTGCAACGCGTCGACCCGCAGCTGTACGAGGCGGCCGAGCTGGACGGCGCCGGCTGGTGGCGCCGCTTCTGGCACATCACGCTGCCGCAGATCCGCCCGGAGACGTACGTCGTGCTCACCTGGTGCACGATCGCCGCGCTCAAGGTGTTCGGCGCGGTGTACGTGCTGACGAAGGGCGGCCCGGGCGGCGCCACCAACGTGCCTTCCTACTTCTCCTTCACCACGTTCTTCGAGAAGACCCAGGTCGGCTACGGCGCCGCGATCTCCACCGTGCTGACCGTGATCATCCTCGCCCTCTCCCTGGTCGGGCTGAAGCTCCAGACCCGGGCCGAGGACGCGGAGGAGGGGACCCGCGCATGACCGCCGTACGCCGCTACCCGGTGCTGGCAGCCCTGTGCATCGCCGCGCTCTTCATGGTCGTCCCGTTCCTCATCGTGGCGGTCAACGCGGTCAAGTCCCCGGCCGAGTACGCCCAGAGCGGCCCGCTGAGCATGCCCGACGGCCTCTACCTGGACGGCCTGAAGGACTTCTGGGAACGCGTCGACTACGGCCAGAAGCTGCTGAACTCGCTCCTGATCAGCGGCGCGGTGGCGATCTTCGCGGCGGCTCTGTCCGTCCTCAACGCGTACGCGATCGGCATCGGCCGCGTCAAGGGCCGCACCTGGGTGCTGGCGTTCTTCGTGCTGGCCAACATGCTGCCGCAGGAGGCGCTGGTCTACCCGATCTACTACCTGAGCAAGGAGGTCGGCCTCTACGACACTCGGCTCAGCGTGATCATCGTCTTCACGGTGATCCAGGCGGCCTTCGGCACGTACCTGCTGTCGTCTGTGCTGGGCCAGTTCCCGCGCGAGATCATCGAGGCCGCCCGCATCGACGGTGCCAGCAAGTGGCAGGTCCTGTGGCGGATCGTCGTCCCCGTCAGCCGCCCCACCCTCGGCGTGCTCCTCGTCTTCTTCTTCATCTGGACCTGGAACGAGTTCCTGCTCCCCCTGGTCATGCTGATCTCCAACGACAACCAGACCGTGTCGGTGGCGCTCGGCGTCCTCCAGGGCCAGCGCCTGATGGACGCCACCATGACCAACGCGGCCGCCCTGCTCGGCGTGCTCCCCGCCATCGTCTTCTTCCTCGTCTTCCAGCGGACCCTCACCCGCGGCATCGCCGTGGGAGCCGTGAAGTAAGGACCCCCACATGAAGTTCACCGACGGCTACTGGCTGCTGCGCGAGGGCATCACCGCGGCCTATCCGGTCGAAGTCCTCGACGTCACCGCGCAGGACGGCGCGCTGGAGATCCACGCGCCGACCCAGCCCATCCGCCACCGCGGCGACCTGCTGAAGGGACCGGTCGTGACGATCAGCGCGCACGCCCCGATGCCCGACGTCATCGGCGTCACCTTCACCCACTTCGACGGCGAGCAGCCGCGCGGACCGGAGTTCGAGGTCGCCACACAGGACGTCCCGGCGCAGGTGGCGTACGACGACGAGCACGCGACCCTGACGTCCGGCGCGCTGTCGGTGCGGGTGGCCCGCACCGGCTCCTGGCACGTCGACTTCCTCGCCCACGGCCGCACCCTCACCTCCAGCTCCACCAAGGGCATGGGCATCATGCGGGAGGCGTCCGGCGGGCACTACCTGCGCGAGCAGCTCAACCTGGGCGTCGGCACGTCCGTCTACGGCCTCGGCGAACGCTTCGGCCCGCTGGTCAAGAACGGCCAGGTCGTCGACATCTGGAACGCCGACGGCGGCACGGCCACCGAGCAGGCCTACAAGAACGTCCCGTTCTACCTGACGGACGCGGGCTACGGCGTCTTCGTCGACCACCCGGGCAAGGTGTCCTTCGAGGTCGGCTCGGAGGTCGTCTCACGGGTGCAGTTCAGCGCCGAGACACAGCAGTTGACGTACTACGTCATCTACGGGCCGAGCCCGAAGGAGATCCTGCGGAAGTTCACCGAGCTCACCGGGCGTCCGGCGCTCCCGCCGCCCTGGTCGTTCGGCCTGTGGCTGTCGACGTCCTTCACCACCTCCTACGACGAGGAGACGGTCACCTCCTTCATCGAGGGCATGCGGGAGCGTGAACTCCCCCTGTCCGTCTTCCACTTCGACTGTTTCTGGATGCGCGAGTTCAACTGGTGCGACTTCCAGTGGGACCCGCGGGTCTTCCCCGACCCGGAGGGCATGCTGGCGCGGCTGCACGCGCGGGGCCTGCGGGTGTGCGTGTGGATCAACCCGTACATCGCCCAGCGCTCCCCGCTGTTCGCCGAGGGCAAGGCGCTCGGGCATCTGCTGAAGCGGCCGGACGGCAGTGTCTGGCAGTGGGACCTGTGGCAGCCCGGTATGGCGCTGGTCGACTTCACCAGCCAGGCGGCCCGTGACTGGTACGCCGCGAAGCTGGAGGCGCTGCTCGCGCAGGGCGTCGACTGCTTCAAGACGGACTTCGGCGAGCGGGTGCCGGTCGACGTGGCCTGGTCCGACGGCTCGGACCCGGAGCGCATGCACAACTACTACACGTACCTGTACAACCGCACCGTCTTCGACGTGCTGCGCAAGCACCGCGGCGAGGAGGAGGCCGTCGTGTTCGCGCGGTCGGCGACGGCCGGCAGCCAGAAGTTCCCCGTGCACTGGGGCGGCGACTGCGAGGCCACGTACGAGTCGATGGCCGAGTCGCTGAGGGGTGGCCTGTCGCTGGGGCTGTCCGGTTTCGGCTACTGGAGCCACGACATCGGCGGCTTCGAGGGCACGCCGACGCCCGCGCTGTTCAAGCGGTGGATCGCCTTCGGCCTGCTGTCCTCGCACAGCCGCCTGCACGGCAGCTCCTCCTACCGGGTCCCGTGGCTGTTCGACGAGGAGGCCGTGGACGTCCTGCGGCTGTTCACCCGGCTGAAGCTGCGGCTCATGCCCTACCTGTACGAGGCCGCCCGAACCGCCCACGCCGAGGGCCTGCCGATGATGCGGGCGATGGTGCTGGAGTTCCCGGACGACCCGGGCTGCGCCCACCTGGAGCGGCAGTACATGCTCGGGCCGGACCTGCTGGTGGCGCCGGTGTTCTCCGACGAGGGGAACGTCTCGTACTACGTGCCCGAGGGCACCTGGACGCACTTCCTGACCGGCCGGACGGTGACCGGGCCGCGCTGGGTGCGCGAGCAGCACGACTTCCTGAGCGTGCCGCTGCTGGTCCGGCCGGGCGCGGTGATCCCGGTGGGCGCGGTGGACGACCGGCCCGACTACGACCATGCCGACGGGGTGACCCTGCGGGCGTACGGCCTGAGGCGGGGCGACCAGGTGACGGTGCCGGTCGGGGACGTGACCTTCACCGTCGTACGCGAAGGCGAGACCCTGCGGGCGTCCTGCAGCGACCCGGCGGCGCCCTGGGGACTGGCCTCCGGCGAGCGCGAGGTGCGGGCGCAGAACGGGACCGGGTTCCTGACGCTGGAGCTGGGCTGATGGTGAAGATCACGGACGTGGCACGGCGCGCCGGGGTCTCCCCCAGCACCGTGTCCTACGCGCTGAGCGGCAAGCGCCCGATCTCCGAGGAGACCCGGCGCCGCGTCGAGACGGCCATCCGCGAGCTGGGCTACCGCCCGCACGCCGGCGCCCGGGCCCTGGCCAGCAGCAAGTCCAACGTGCTCGCCCTGGTGATTCCGCTGCGGGCGGGGATCCACGTACCGGTGGTGATGCAGTTCGCGGTCGCGGCCGTCACCACGGCCCGCGCCCACGACCACGACGTGCTGCTGCTCACCCAGGAGGAGGGCGAGGAAGGGCTGCGCAGGGTCGCGGACACGGCGATGGTGGACGCCCTGATCGTGATGGACGTCCAGCTCCAGGACCCCCGGCTGCCGCTGCTGCGCTCGCTGGACCGGCCGTCGGTGCTGATCGGCTTCCCGGCCGAGCCGGACGGGCTGACCTGCATCGACCTCGACTTCAAGGCGGCGGGCGAGGCGTGCGTGGAGCATCTGGTGCGGCTCGGGCACCGGGTGGTGGCGCTGGTGGGCTCGCCGCCGGAGGTGTACGTCCGGCAGACCGCGTTCGCGCAGCGGCTCGTGCAGGGCTTCACCGCGGCCGCCGACCGGCACCGGCTCGTCTCCGCCGTGCACCCGTGCGAGACCGGCCCCGGCGCAGCCCGGCGGATCGCCGAGCAGCTGCTGCGCGAGCAACCGGCGTTGACCGGAGTCGTGGTCCACAACGAACCCTTACTGGAGCCGCTGGTCGACGCCTTCGAGCAGCTCGGGCTGCGGGTGCCCGGCGACCTGTCCGTCGTCGCCGTCTGCCCGGACGAACTCGCCGCGTCGGCCCGCGTCCCGGTCACCTCGATCGCCCTGCCGTCCGCCGAGGTGGGTGCGCGGGCGGTGGAGCTGCTGATGCACAAGCTGGGCGGCAAGTCCGCACCGGAGGCCACGTTGCTGCCGCCTCGGCTGACCGAGCGGGCGAGTACGGCACCGCGCACGGCCTGACGTCCCGCACGACCTGGTAAGGCCCTACCCGAAGGAGCCGTGGCATGCAGGGCATGCGAAGAAGCCGGAGAACGAGAACGAGAACGACCCTGGTCCTGGCGTTGGCGCTCGTAGCGGGCCTCGGCGCCACCGTCCCCGCACAGGCGGAGGACACCCTCCCCTTCCGTAACCCGAAACTCTCCGTCGACCGGCGGGTCGACGACCTGCTCGGCCGCCTCACCCTCGACGAGAAGGTCTCCCTCCTCCACCAGTACCAGCCCGCCATCCCCCGCCTCGGCATCCGGTCCTTCCGCACCGGGCAGGAGGCCCTGCACGGCGTGGCCTGGCTCGGCGAGGCCACCGTCTTCCCGCAGGCCATCGGCCTGGCCTCCACCTGGGACCCCAAGCTGATGGAGCGGGTCGGCTCGGCCGTCGGCGACGAGGTGCGCGGCTTCCAGCAGGAACGCCCGGCCGGCTGGGGCCTGAACGTGTGGGCCCCCGTGGCGAACGTGCTGCGCGACCCGCGCTGGGGCCGCAACGAGGAGGGCTACAGCGAGGACCCGAAGCTGACCGGCGCGCTGGCCACGGCCTACGGCGAGGGCCTGACCGGCGGCGACCCGGACCACCTCAAGACGGCTCCCACCCTCAAGCACTACCTCGCCAACAACAACGAGGTGAACCGCACCACCACCTCCTCCGACCTGCGCCCGCGCGTGAAGCACGAGTACGAGGAGGCGGCGTTCAAACCGGCCATCGAGGCGGACGCGGCCACAGGCGTGATGACCTCCTACAACCTGGTCAACGGCCGCCCGGCAACGGTCGGTGCGGACCTGAACGACGTCGTACGGACCTGGACCGACCGGGACCTGCTGAACGTCACCGACGCCTTCGCGCCGGGCAACATCCCCGGCGACCAGAGGTACTACCCCACCCTCGCCGAGGGCGACGCGGCCGCCCTGAAGGCCGGCATCGACAGCTTCACGGACAACAACGACGACCCGGGACCGACGATCGGCGCCGTCAACTCGGCTTTGCGGCAAGGCCTGCTGAAGGAATCGGACATCGACACGGCGGTCTCCCACATCCTCTCCGTCCGCGTCCGCCTCGGCGAGTTCGACCCGGGCGGCGGCAGATACGGCTCCATCGGGAAGTCGGTCGTCAACAGCCCGGCCCATCGGAAGCTGGCCCGCACGGCGGCGGCCGAGGGCGCGGTGCTGCTGAAGAACGCGGGCGGCGCCCTGCCACTGCGGAAGTCCGCGAAGGCGGCGGTCGTCGGCCCCCTCGCCGACACTCTCTACACCGACTGGTACTCGGGCACGCTCCCGTACGCCGTCACGCCCGCCGAGGGCATCGAGGCGAAGCTCGGCACCCCGGTCGCGAGCAGCGAGGGCGTGGACCGGATCGCCTTCCGCAACACGGCGACCGGCAAGTACGTCACGGCGGGCACGGACGCCGACGGCGAGCCGCTGAAGGAGAGCTCGGCCTCAGGTGCCAGCACCCAGTTCGACATCTTCGACTGGGGCGCGGGCATCGTCACCCTCCGCTCGGCCGCCAACGGCAAGTACGTCGGTTACAACTGGTCGCACTTCGTCAACGACCAGACCCAGCCGAACGGCTGGTTCGTCCAGCAGCAGTTCGTGCCGGAGCGGCAGACGGACGGCACGTACACCCTCCGCTACGCCGGGTACGAGACCCGGGAGCCCTGGTGGTCCAACCCGGTCTACCTCGGCCCGACCGGCGCGGACGGCACCCTCGGCCTGGTGGCGAAGGAGCGGGCCGCCCACTACGCCAAGGAGATCGTCCGCAGCGGCGTCGAGGAAGCCGTGGCGGCGGTGCGGGGCAAGGACACGGCCGTGGTGGTGGTCGGCTCGATGCCCGCGATCAACGGCCGGGAGACCGACGACCGTGAGGACATGGGCCTGGCACCGACGCAGGAGGCGCTGGTCAAGGCGGTGCGCAAGGCGAACCCGAACACGGTCGTGGTGGTCGAGAACAGCTACCCCACCACGCTCGGCGCCCTCCAGAAGGAGGTCCCGGCCGTGCTGTGGACGTCCCACGCGGGCCAGGAGACGGGCAACGCGCTCGCCGACGTCCTGTTCGGCGACGTGAACCCCGCCGGCCGCCTCACCCAGACCTGGTACCGCTCCGAGTCCGACCTCCCGTCGATCCTCGACTACGACATCATCAAGTCCGACCGCACCTACCAGTACTTCCGGGGCCGCCCGCTGTACCCCTTCGGCCACGGCCTGTCGTACACGACGTTCCGCTACGGCGCCCTGAAACGCGTGGGCGACGGATACGAGGTGCCGGTCACCAACACCGGCACCCGGCCGGCGACGAGGTGGTGCAGCTGTACGTGCGGCAACGGCAGTCGCGCGACAAGCAGCCGCTGAAGCAGCTGAAGGCGTTCCAGCGGGTGGCGCTCCAGCCGGGCGAGACGAAGACGGTCCGTCTGAAGGTGAGGGAGAAGGACCTCGCCCACTGGGACGTGACCCGTTCGAAGTGGGTCGTGGAGACGGCCACGTACGACGTGCTGGTGGGCGCGTCCTCGGCCGACATCCGCACCCGCACCGCCTGGCCGGTACGCGGCGAGACGATCCCGCCCCGGGACCTGTCGAGGAGCACCCGTGCCGAGAACTTCGACGACTACGACGCCGTCCGTCTGGTCGACGAGTCGAAGGTACGCGGCACGGCGGTGGCCGCGTCCGCCGACGGCGCGTGGCTGAAGTTCGCGGACGCCGGCCTGGGCCGAGGCGCGTCCGCGTTCAGCGCGCGCGTCGCCGGGGCGCCCGGCACGGTCGAGGTACGCCTCGGCGCACCGGACGGCCCGCTCGCCGGGACGGCACGCTTCGCCGGAACCTCGTCGCCGTACGAATACGGGACGGTGACGGCCGGCCTGTCGGCGGCGGCGAGGGGCCGCACGGACGTGTACCTGGTCCTGAGCGGCGGTCTGCGCCTGTCGGCCTTCACCCTGCGCTGACACACGACGAGGGCCCGGCGGGTGAAACCACCGGGCCCTCGTCACATGGAGATTGTGGAGATGGCGGGAATCGAACCCGCGTCCAACGGTGTGGAAACAGGGCTTCTCCGTGTGCAGTCGGCTGTGCTTTTCTCGGCCCCGGAGATCACGCCGACAAGTCTCCGACGGGCCCAGTCACTGTGTGATTTCCCTCCAGACCCCGTGACCGGGTCTAGAGGTTTAGTTCCCTAAATGATGCCAGGATCCGGGTCGGGAACACCCCCGGGCTGACACTCCCTTTAAGTAGGGGAGCCGCTGCTCGCTACCTGAAGATCAGGCAGCGAGGGCGAGCTCGCCCTGGGAGATGGATCGCTTGGAATTGGCGATTATTTTTTTCGGCCTGTGGTTTACGAGATCATGGCCGCTTCCTCGACACGCTTCCCCTGCTTCGACAGCCGCTGTCGAAACCGATCATCCCCATGTTGATTTTTCAATCGTCGCCCCCGCTACGAGGGGCTCGCACCGACTGGACGATGCAGATGCCATCGTACGGGATCAACCTCCGACGATGCCACCGTATTCCCGGCGGCCACCCCGCCGACGCACCGGGTTCAACGCCTTCCTGTGCCGGAGCGCTGCCGACCCCGGCATGTGACACAGGTCACGCCCGCTGCTTCCGCCGCACCGCCGAGATCACCCGCTCGGCCTCGCGCCGGTCCTGCTTCTCGCGGAGCGTCTGGCGCTTGTCGTACTCCTTCTTGCCCTTCGCCAACGCGATCTCGACCTTGGCGCGGCCGTCCTTGAAGTACAGGGCGAGGGGCACGATGGTGTGACCCGTCTCCTGTGACTTCGACTCCAGCTTGTCGATCTCCTCGCGGTGCAGCAGCAGCTTCCGCTTGCGGCGGGCGCTGTGGTTGGTCCACGTGCCCTGGGTGTACTCCGGCACGTGCACGTTGTAGAGCCACGCCTCGTGCCCGTCCATCTGCACGAAGCCGTCGACCAGCGACGCCCGTCCCTGGCGCAGCGACTTCACCTCGGTGCCGGTGAGGACCAGACCGGCCTCGTAGGTGTCGATGATGAGGTAGTCGTGCCGCGCCTTCTTGTTCTGCGCGATCAGCTTGCGCCCTTTTTCCTTAGCCATAGTGCCGCCCATTTTCGCACTACCCAGGGGTCCCGCGGGAAGTCGATTACGAGGGACCGGCCAGACCGCGCAGTACGGTCTCGGCCCGCTGGAGGGCCCCTTCGTCGGCCTCCAGGTCGGGCGTGATGCCCCGGCCGTCGACCGCGCGGCCGGAGGGGGTGCGGTAGTGCCCGACGGTCAGCTCCGCGACGGAGCCGTCGGGCAGCCGGCTCGGCATCTGGACCGAGCCCTTGCCGAAGGTCCGGGACCCCACGACGAGCGCCCGTCCGCGATCCTGAACGGCGCCGGTGAGAAGTTCGGCCGCGCTCATCGTCCCGCCGTCGACGAGCGCGACCAGGGGTCTCGTCGTGTCGCCGCCGGGCTCGGCGTGCAGGGCGCGCTGCTCGCCGTCGACGTCGTACGTGGCGACCAGGCCGCCATCCAGGAAGGCGGAGGCGGCGGTGACGGCCTCGGTGACCAGGCCGCCGGAGTTGCCGCGCAGGTCGAGGACGATCCCGCCGCCGGGCGGGGCCTGCCGGACGGCCTGGCGGACCTGGTCGCCGGAGCCCTTGGTGAAGCTGTCGACCCGGATGACGGTGACCGAGCCGGCGACTTCTCGCACGGCGACCGAGTCCCTGGAGAGCTGGGCCCGGCGCAGGGTCTCGGTCCACGCGCGCGTGCCGCGCTCCAGGCCGAGGCGGACGGTGGTGCCGGCGGGGGCGTCCGTGGCGTCCCCGCGCAGTAAGGAGACCACCTCGGTGACCGGCCGTCCGTCGGTCTTCCGGCCGTCGACGCTGCGCAGCAGGTCGCCGGGGCGGATCCCGGCGGCGGCAGCGGGCGAGCCGGCGCGCACCTTCGTCACCTCGATACGGCCGTCGCGTTCGCTGCGCGCCCAGAGGCCGACGCCGGTGTACTCGCCGTCGAGGGATTCCTCGAACTCCTCGTACTCGCCCTGGGAGTAGACGGCGCCCCACCGGTCCCCGCTACGGCTGACAGCGCGCTTCGCGGCCTCCATCGGGGACTTGCCGTCGGCCATGGCCTCCTCGGCCGCCCTGGCGACGTCCGCGTGGTGCCCGGCCGGGGTGGCCGAACGGGCCTCGTCCGGCGCGGACTTCCGCTCGGCCTGCGGGAGGGATCCCGTGGCCGCGCCGGCGACGAGCACGCTCGCGAACATCAATGTCAGGGCGGCCCCGCGGCGGATGCGACGGGGCTGGCAGAACGGGTCACGACCTGACATGCCGGTGAGTCTAGGACAAGGGAAAGGGCCGTACGGCTTGTTGACCGCACGGCCCCTCTTGGTATGCGTCACACCTTCAAGTACTTGCGCAGCGCGAAGAACGCGGCCAACGCGGGCATCAGCAGACTCGTGGCGAGGATGAGCGGCAACTTCGTCAGGACGGCGTCCCAGCCGATGAAGTTGATCAGTGTGAGCTGGTCGGCCAGGGCCAGTCCGTGGTCGATGAGGAAGTACCGGGCGATCAGCAGGAAGGCGCACGCGAGTGTGCCGCCGATGAGCCCGGCGACCGCGGCCTCCATGATGAACGGCGCCTGGATGTAGAAGCCCGAGGCGCCGACCAGGCGCATGATGCCGGTCTCGCGCCGGCGGCTGAACGCCGAGACGCGCACGGTGTTGACGATCAGCATCAGCGCGACGACCAGCATCAGCGCCATCACCGCGCGCGCGGCCCAGTTCATGCCGTTCAGCAGCTTGAAGAGGTTGTCCAGGATGCCCTTCTGGTCCTGAACGGACTGCACGCCGTCCCGGCCGTTGAAGGCGGTGGCGATGACCTGGTACTTCTGCGGGTCCTTCAGCTTGATGCGGTACGACTCCTGCATCTGGTCCGGCGTGAGGGAGCTGGCCAGCGGGGAGTCGCCGAACTGTTCCTTGTAGTGCTTGTACGCCTGGTCCTGCGACTCGTACGTGACCGACTGGACGACGCCCATCTTGTCGAGGTCGGCCTTGATCTGCTTCTTCTGGTCGTCCGTCACCGCGCCCTTGGCGCAGTTGGGGTCGGACTCGGCGTCGCTCTTGTTGCAGAGGAAGATCGAGACGTTGACCTTGTCGTACCAGTAGCCCTTCATGGTGTTGACCTGGTCGCTCATCAGGAGCGACCCGCCGAACAGGGCGAGCGACAGGGCGACGGAGACGACGACGGCGAAGGTCATCGTCAGATTGCGGCGGAGACCGACGCCGATCTCCGACAGGACGAACTGGGCGCGCATGGCGAAGGGTTATGCCTTTCCGTGACTCTCGGGTGCGGTCTCAGTGCTGGTAGCCGTAGACACCGCGGGCCTGGTCGCGGACGAGGCGGCCCTTCTCCAGTTCGATGACGCGCTTGCGCATCTGGTCCACGATGTTCTGGTCGTGCGTGGCCATCACCACGGTCGTGCCCGTCCGGTTGATGCGGTCGAGCAGCTTCATGATGCCGACGGAGGTCTGCGGGTCGAGGTTGCCGGTGGGCTCGTCGGCGATGAGCAGCTTGGGCCGGTTGACGAAGGCCCGCGCGATGGCGACGCGCTGCTGTTCACCACCGGACAGCTCGCCGGGCATCCGGTCCTCCTTGCCGCCGAGCCCGACGAGGTCGAGCACCTGCGGCACGGACTTGCGGATCTCGCCGCGCGACTTGCCGATGACCTCCTGCGCGAAGGCGACGTTCTCGCCGACCGTCTTGTTCGGCAGCAGGCGGAAGTCCTGGAAGACCGTCCCCAGCTGGCGCCGCATCTGCGGCACCTTCCAGTTGGAGAGGCGCGCGAGGTCCTTGCCCAGAACGTGCACCTGCCCGTGACTGCACCGCTCCTCGCGGAGGATCAGCCGCAGGAAGGTGGACTTTCCGGAGCCGGAGGACCCCACGAGGAAGACGAACTCGCCCTTCTCGACCTCCAGGGATACATCCCGGAGGGCGGGGCGGGTCTGCTTGGGGTAGACCTTGGAGACGTTGTCGAATCGGATCACGGATGCACCACGGGTAGCCGGGGGTAGATGAGCGTGACCATACGCGAACCGGGCAGGGCACCGCAGTCACCGGTGGCGCTTGTGTAGCACTTGTGCCTTTTTCTGCCGGTGAGTACCACACCCTCAAGGGGCGCGGGGAACTGCGCGCCCAGCCGCCTACGGCCCCCGGCCGCGCGACAATGGCAACCACCCCCTCGGGTGCGAGCCGCGCACCCTCCGGAGGAACCTGGCACAGTGGAGGGGGAACGTTCGCGCCGCCGCGAGCGTTACACACAAGGAACCGGCGCAAGGAGGGCGAGCGCATGACGTACGACCGGCTGGTGTGCGCGAACTGCGCAGCGCCCGTGAGCGAGGGCCGGTGCCCCGTGTGCCGTGCGAACCGCGAGCGGATGCAGCAGGAGAACTTCCTCTCGAGTCTGAACCCTGTGACGCTGATCGCACTGCTGACCGTGCTGATCGCCGCGGTGGCGCTCCTGGCGCACCAGACCGCCTAGCGGAGTACTCAGCAGCGGTCCGAGAGACCCGAAAGACACGGCCGAGGGCCCGGAGCGTTCGCTCCGGGCCCTCGGCGTTGCGCTGTGCCTACCGTCCGTAGGGACGCGGCTACCGTCAGGCGGCAGTCCCGCGGCCGCCCATGAGGCGCGGCAGGACGCGGAAGCCGACACCGCCGGCGATCATCGTGGCGGCGCCGATCACCAGGAAGGTGGTCTGCGCCGCACCCGTCTCGGCGAGCTCCTGGCCGTTGCCCTGGGCCTGCGGCGCCGCCGGGGTGGCGTCCGAGCCGGTGTCGGTGAGGGACGAGGAACCCTCCTCCTGCGGGACGGTGCCGCCGTCGGGGTCGGCGATGTTGCCGCCGCCGTTGCCGCCACCGTTGGCGTTGCCGTTACCGCCGCCGTTCCCGTTGCCCGGGTCGGTCGGCTGGGCCGTCGGGTCCTCGGTCGGCTCGGTGGGCTCGCCCGTGGGCTCGGTCGGCTCGTCGGTGGGCTCCGCGGTCGACGGCGGGTCCGTCGGGAGGACGGTCGGCGGGGCGGTCGGAACCGGCGGGGTGGTCGCCGGCGGGGTCGGGGTCGGGACCGGCGACTCCTCGGCGCACAGGATGCCGAGCAGGCAGTCCTCGGTCTCCGCGGCGGATGCGGCACCGGCGGCGGTCAGCGAGGCACCGGCGGCGATCACGGCGCCGGCCGCTATCCGCGCGACACGGATCCGCGTCTTCTTCGTCATGTGGTTGCTACCCCCAGTAGCTCATCGTCATTAGGCAGCGTTTGGAGCTGTGCTCGACGGGGGTAGCTGCGGTGAAGAGCCCCCCGGTTCACATGCGCCCCAGAGACACGCATGCCGCGCTTTACCCTTCCCATTTTTCAAAGACACGTCAAGGGCGTTTGCGGACGCCATGTCCAAGTACGGGGGCAATGCCGGGAGTCTGACTCTGTGAGTGTGATGTAAAACCCAGACATGCAGGGCACAGAAAAGGCAACTGCCGCTCTGACGCCGACAGTTACCTTGTCGACAAACTTACTTCTCCTGCTGCTTGCGCCAGCGAATTCCGGCTTCGAGGAATCCGTCGATCTCGCCGTTGAAAACGGCCTCGGGGTTGCCGACCTCGAAGTCGGTGCGCAGGTCCTTGACCATCTGGTACGGGTGCAGCACGTACGAACGCATCTGGTTGCCCCAGGAGTTGCCGCCGTCGCCCTTGAGGGCGTCCATCTTGGCCTGCTCCTCCTGGCGGCGCCGCTCCAGGAGCTTGGCCTGGAGCACGTTCATGGCCGTCGCCCGGTTCTGGATCTGGGAGCGCTCGTTCTGGCAGGAGACGACGATGCCGGTGGGGATGTGGGTGATGCGCACCGCGGAGTCGGTGGTGTTCACGCCCTGGCCACCGGGGCCCGAGGACCGGTAGACGTCGACCCGCAGCTCGCTCTCGTCGATGTCGACGTGGTCGGACCGCTCGACCACGGGCAGGATCTCCACGCCCGCGAAGGAGGTCTGGCGCCGGCCCTGGTTGTCGAAGGGCGAGATGCGCACCAGCCGGTGCGTGCCCTGCTCGACGGAGAGCGTGCCGTACGCGTAGGGCGCCTGGACGGCGAAGGTGGTCGACTTGATGCCGGCCTCCTCCGCGTACGACGTCTCGTAGATCTCGGTCTTGAAGCCGCGCTGCTCGGCCCATCGCAGGTACATGCGCTGGAGCTTCTCGGCGAAGTCGGCGGCGTCGACGCCGCCGGCCTCGGCGCGGATGTTCACCAGGGCCTCACGGGCGTCGTACTCGCCGGAGAGGAGGGTGCGGACCTCCATCTCGTCCAGCGCCTTCTTCACGGCCGTGAGCTCGGACTCGGCCTCGGCACGGGTGTCCGGGTCGTCCTCCTCCTCGGCCATCTCGAAGAGAACGGCGAGGTCGTCGATACGACCGCGCAGGGCCTCGGCCTTGCGCACCTCGGCCTGGAGGTGGGACAGCTTGCTGGTGATCTTCTGCGCCTCTTCGGGGTTGTCCCACAGGGACGGCGCGGCCGCCTGCTCCTCGAGCACGGCGATGTCTGCCCTCAGCCTGTCGAGGTCCAGAACGGCCTCGATCGACTCCATGGTCGAGGAGAGGGACTTGAGCTCTTCGGATACATCGACGACTGCCACGCCTCCAGCGTAACGGCTCCGTCCACCGGCCAGCGCCGGGCCGCCGGAGCCGACGGGCCAGGGCGACGAGGGACGCCGAACCTTTCCGTGCCCTGCCACGCCCGGCGTCACTCACCCACCGCCGTCGGCCGGGCCCCGCCCCGGACCGCTGCCGCCGCCCTTCGCCCGTCCCCCGGGACAGGCCAGGAGACCGCGAGCCGAATTCGCCGCGCCTCGCCGACAGCCAGACCCCTGCTCCGGCCGTCGGCGCCGCCACGCTTCTCCCGTCCCCCGGGACAGACCACCGCGAGCCGCATTCGCCGCGCCCCGGCACCCCGCGCCCTTCACCCCTCGCCGACGGCCAGGCCCCGGCACAAGGCTCAGGGCTCAGGGCTCAGGGCTCAGGGCTCAGGGGGACTGTGGGGCCGAGTTCTTCGTGTCCTGGGGAGGGGTGTTCGCGTCGTCGCTCGATGTGGACAGCCAGGCCCCGACGCCGACGGCCGCCGCCAGGGCGACCGCGGCCGCGCCCAGGGCCACGCGGCGGCGCCGGGCGATGGCGCGGTTGCGGGCGGAGCCCGGCCGGGGCGTGCCCGACGCGCGCGGGGCCCTGGCTGTGCCGTGGGCGCCCCCGGCCAACTCGTCGGGTGCCGGTACGCGCATCGAGGTGTGGGTGTCCCGGTTGGAGTCGGCCGGTTTCGCGCCCGGCACCAGGGGGACCGCGCCCCGCCGCCGGACCCGCTCCCCGGCCGGTGCCGGTCCGGCGGGCTGCTCCTCCCGGTCCGTCTCCTCGGCGGACTCCGTGTCCGGCTCGTCCACCTCCAGCGGCGGCATGCCCGCCAGCATCGGCAGCAGCTCCCGCAGCCGGGCGCCGAGCTCCGAGGCCCGCAGCCGCGAGGCCGGCGCCTTGGCCAGGCACTGCACGAGCAGCTGCCACAGCTCGTCCGGGATGCCGGGCAGCGGGACGACCGTCTCCGTGACGTGCCGGCGCAGGACCGCGCCCGGGTGGCCGCCGCCGAACGGGGTGAAGCCCGCGAGCAGCTCGTAGAGGACCGTGGCGAGCGCGTAGATGTCGACGGAGGCGCGGGGCGGCAGGCCCTCGACGATCTCCGGGGCGAGGTAGTCCGGCGTGCCGATGATCTTCGTGGCCTTGGTGCGGCGCGGGGTGTCGATGAGTTTGGCCACACCGAAGTCGGTCAGCAGCGCGCGGTGGGAGCCGCCCGGTCCCAGGGGGCCCTGCATGTCCAGGAGCACGTTTTCCGGCTTCACGTCCCGGTGCACGACGCCCGCGGCGTGCGCGGCCGCCAGCCCGTCGGCGATGTCGGCCGAGATCGCGACGGCGGCCTCGGGCGCGAGGCGCCGGTCCCGCTCCAGCCGGGTCCGCAGGTCGGTGCCCCGGACGAGGTCCATGACCAGCGCCAGGTCGTTGCCGTCCACGACCAGGTCGCGCACCGACACCACGTGCGGGTGCTCCAGGCCGAGCAGCGCCGTCCGCTCTTGTACGAACCGCCCGACGAGTTCCTGGTCGGACGCGAGGTCCTCGCGCAGCAGCTTGATGGCGACGGGGCCCTCGGGGCCCTCACCCAGCCACACCGTGCCGGCGCTGCCCCGCCCCAGGATCTGGTGGGCGGTGTACCGGCTGCCGATCTTCCGTGCCAAGGCTGCTCCTACCGACGCGTGTTGTCGTTAAAACTACGCGTCCGGGGAGCCAACCTTCACTGCGGAGGCAGAAATCACCCGCCAGGTGTCGACAAATCACCAACCCCGCAGGGCGGTTCCGGTCAGTTCGTGCCGGAACCGCTCCCGCCCAGCTTCTCGAACCAGCCGGTCACGGTGTTGAACCAGTCGGTGAGCTGGCTCCAGTAGCCCTTGCCCGTGCCGATCCACTCCTGGAGCGGGCTCAGTTCCCAGATCAGCCAGCCGGCGACGAACAGGATGACGATCGAGAAGAGACACCCCTTCAGGCAGCCGAGCCCGGGGATCCGCATCCGGTTCGCGCTGCGCTGCCGGGGCTCGCGCGGGGGCCGCTGCGGCTGCTGGGGCTGGGGCGGCGGCGCGGGCGGGGCGTAGCGCTGCGGCGGCTGGGGCCGCTGCGGCTGCGGGGCGTACTGCTGGGGCTGCTGCTGCGGATGGCCGTAGCCGGGCCCGGGCGGGGGTGCCTGACGCCGCGGGGGCTGCTGCGGCCGGGCGACCTGCCGCTGGGGGCGGCGGCGCAGCGGGTCCTGGTTGGGGTCGAGGTACTGGACCTGCGTCTGTTCGTTGCGGTCGCGGGCCGCCCGCAGCTGGTTCTGCCAGGGGTGCGGGTCCTCGGGTCCGCCCTGCTGGCCCTGCTGCCCGGGGTGGCCGGGCGAGCCCGGCGGGACCGGCGGCATCACGGCCGTCGGGTCGGCCGCGCCCCGGCCCGGCAGGACGGCGGTGGGGTCGGCGGCGCCGGCCGGGCCGCCGGTGTGCGGCATGACGCTGGTCGCGGCGTTCGGGTCGTACGCACCCGCGCCCTGCGGGAGGACCTGGGTGGGGTCGGCCGCGCCGGGCGTGTCCGGCACGGGCGCGGGCGCCGGGTCGGGCACCAGGAGCACGCCGACGCCCTCGGCGGCGGCGATCTGCGCGGAGTTCGCGTGCACACCGATGCCCTCGGCGACGACGCGCAGGCCACGGGCGAGGTTCTCGGCGCTGGGCCGCTCGTCCGGGTTCTTGCGCAGACAGCGCTCGATGACCGTCCACAGCGGATCGGGGACCGTGGAGGGGCGGCGCGGCTCGGCGCTCAGGTGCTGGTGCAGCACCTCCAGGGCGGAGCCGCCGGAGAACGGCGGGCGGCCGGTGACCAGCTCGTACAGCAGGATGCCGGCGCCGTAGATGTCGACGGCGGAGGTCTGCGGGCGGCCCTCGGCGGACTCGGGCGCGACGTACGCGGGCGTGCCGACGAACTCCTGGGTGCGGGTCAGGCCCGGGGAGTCGGCCAGGCGGGCGATGCCGAAGTCGGTCAGCAGCGGGTGCATCTGCCCGTCGCGCTGCTGGAGCAGGACGTTCGCCGGCTTGAGGTCGCGGTGGACGACGCCGTCGGCGTGGCTGGCGGCGAGCGCGTCGGCGACCTGGGCGGTGAGCAGGGCCGCGGCCACGGGCGTGAAGGGCCCGTTCTCGCGCAGGTAGCGGTGCAGGTCGGGGCCCTCGACGAGGTCCATGACCAGCGCCAGCAGATCGCCCTCGACCACCAGGTCACGGACCCGGACGATGTTCGGGTGGGTGAGCCGGAGCAGGACGGAGCGCTCCCGGAGGAACCGCATCACGACGTCCGCGTCGCTGGCCAGCTCCTCCTTGAGGACCTTGATCGCGACGGTCTCGCCGGGCTGTCCCGGCACGGCCGCCTCGGCGCCCGCGGTCTCGCGCTGGCGGGCTCGCCAGACGGTGCCCGTGGCGCCGCGTCCGAGCGGCTCCTCGAGCAGGTACTTGCTGCCTACCGGCCGCACGTCATGCGCTCCCTGGTGCTTGCCTTGCCTGCTGGCCTGTCCGACCCACTGTAGTGCCGTGCCGCCGGGGACCGGGGTGTCGTCATTCTGTGGGTCTTACGTATCCGTTCTCACACACGTTCGAAGGAAAGACGCTTTCCTCGGTCTCGGGGTTGCCGAGAACGAGCGTGACCGATCTCAAGTGATCGCGAGCGGGTCATCTCTCAGGCACTTTTGCGGGCAGAGCCGACCAATCAAGATCACTTGTTCCGGAGCGAGGGGCGCGCTGTCAGTGGCAGGTGCGAGGATGCGTGCAGTACTGGCCGACGTGCTGGGGCGGAGTGGGGGACTCCGCGCCCGGGCAGAAGGGACCGCTGACGGCGATGCAGATCCGGCTGACCGTCGTAGACCCGCTGGGCCTGGCGGCTCCGGCTCGGGACCGCGCCGCGCGCTGCGACGTGCTGGTCACTGCGCCCGCCGGGACGGCGCTCGCGGTGGTGGCCTCGGGGCTCGCCCAGGTGGTCCTCGGCGGTGACGGCTCGGGCTCCCCGGTGCTGTACGCCGGGGAGCAGCGGCTCGACGCCCAGCGCTGCACGCTCGGCGAGCCCCCGCTGACCGACGGTGCCGTGCTGTCCGTGGGCGCGCCGGGCGAGCCGGAGCCGCATCCCGAGCTGGACGACGCCCCGGCCCAGCTCCAGGTGGTCGCCGGGCCCGACGCCGGCGGTGTCCACCTGCTGCACGGCGGCGAGATCCGCATCGGCCGCTCCGCCGACGCCGATGTGCCGCTCGACGACCCGGACGTCTCCCGGCTGCACTGCGCGGTGACGGTGTGCCCCGACGGCCGCGTCTCGGTCGCCGACCTCGACTCCACGAACGGCACGACGCTGGACGGCGCGCGCGTGGGCGACCGGGCGGTCCGTTTCGCGCCGGGGGCGCTGCTCCGGATCGGCGAATCGGCTCTGCGGCTGGCTCCCGCCGGGGGGCCCGGGGCCCGGGTGGACACGACGCCGGACGGGGAGGGGCACGTGCGCGTGCCGGGGCCCGCCGGCGGCTCGGGCGCGGATATGCGCGCGTCGGGGACGGTCACTGGGGCTCTCGGTGGTGCCGGGGCTGGGGGGGCTGCCGGTGCTGTGGGCTCTGCCGGTACCGCGGCTTCTGCCGGTACTGCCGGAGCTGTGGGTTTTTCCCGGCCCGCTGGTGCTTCCGATCCTGGGGGGCCTGCCAGTCCTGCGGGACCGGCCGAGTCTGCCGGACCTGCCGAGTCTGCCGGACCTGCCGGGCCTGCCGGTGCTTCGGGGTCTGGCGGGCGTGCCGGTGCTTCCGACCCTGCCGGGTCCTTCGGGCGTACCGGTGCCTCCGGGCCTGGCGATGCTTCCGGGCGTACCGGTGATTCCGGGCCTGGCGGTACTTCCGGGCGTACCGGTGATTCCGGGCCTGCCGGGTGGATTGGGCCTGCCGGTGCCGGTCCAGCCGGGTCTGCCGGGCGTGCCGGTGATTCCGGCCCTGCGGGACCTGCCGGGTCTGCCGGTTCCTCCGGTCCTACCGGAGCTTCCGGGGCCTCCGGTCCTCCCGGGTCTCTCGGGCGTGCCGGTGCCTCCGGCCCTGCGGGTCCCGCCGGTGCTTCCGGCCCTGCCGACTCTGCCGACTCCGCCGGGCCAACTCATCACGCTTACGGCTCGGCGGCCTGGGATGCGCCGGGCACCGCGGGGCGCGGCTCCGGCGACTCGGCGGTGGTGCCGGGGCAGGGCGGAGCGCCGCGGGTCGAGAGCAGGGGTGCCAGAGCGGCCACGGAGGCTTCGCGGCCGGCCGCTGGGGGTGGGCCGGGGGCCACGCAGAGCAGAAATCGGGATGCCGCCGGGGATGAGCCAGGAGCCACACGGGGCGGACATCGGGATGCCGCCGGGGGTGGGCCGGGGGCCGCGCAGGGCGAAAGCCGGGATGCTGTCGGTGAACACGGGCCGGGCCACGCCCGGGGCCAGGGGGACCCGGGGCCCGTCGGCCCCGGCGGACACGCGGCGCGCTCGGCCTCCCGGGAAGGTGCCCGTACGGCTTCGCCGGAGGGCGCGGTCCGGGCTCCCCGGCAGCGCGGAGCCGCCGAGGGCTCGTCGGCGGTGGCCTCCCCCGACGGCGTCACCAGCACTCACCGGCAGCGCGGTACCGGGATCGGCACCGGGGACACGCACGCGGGGCGCTCCGGGGCCGGGGCGTTCGGTGACAGGGGTGCGGGGGTTTCCGGCCACGGCGCGGGAGCGGCGGACGGCGTAGGCCCTCAGGCCGGGACCGGAGGCCAGGCGGCCCCCCGTCCGACGGCTCCCGCCGGGGGCGGCCGTCCCGGCGACGACGACGGCCTGGCCCCGGCGAGCTCCGCAGACGAGCGGTCCGGCCGTGGGCGCAAGGGCACCCCCCTCCGCGGCACCGACGTTCCGCCGGGGACGCGCAGGCGCGGCGGGCTCGGGGCGTGGGCGCGGCGGTTGACCGGAGGGCGTGGCGAGCAGGGGGCGGCCGCGCGCGGGACGCACGAAGACGAGCCGGCCGAAGTCGCGGCGGAGCGCACGGCCGTCGGTCCGGCGGTGCCGGAAACGTGGCCGGATCCTGCCACGCTGCTGCTGACGGCGCTGGGGCCGGGGCCCCGGCTGTGGGAGCGCGGCCCGGGCCACCCGGAGGCCCTCGCGGTGCGCCTCGGCACCGCCGACCGGGCGGCGCCGGACGGCTCGGGCCTGCTGCCCGCGGTGCCGGTGACCTCCGGGCTGCGCGAGGTCGGCGCACTGGGACTGGCCGGGCCGCGGGCGCGGCTCGCCGGGCTGGCCCGTGCCGTGCTGGCGCAGCTCACCGCGCTGCACTCCCCCGACACCCTGGAAATAGTCCTGATCGCGGCGGACCGCTCCCGCCCGCTGGAGGAGCGCACCGCCGAGTGGGGCTGGCTGGGCTGGCTGCCGCATGTCCGCCCGGGGCACGGGCAGGACTGCCGCCTGCTGCTCGCCTACGACCGGGAACAGGCCGCCGCCCGCACGGACGAGTTGCTCCGTCGCCTGGAGGACCAGCTGGCGGACGCGGGAGGAAACACCGCAGGGGCCGCCGGGCTGCTGGACAACGTGCGGTTCTCCAGAGCCCAGGTGACCGACGGCCCGAGCGGCAGCGCGCCACGCCCCGACGCCGACAACCCCGTGCCCGGCACCGCCGCTCCCGTGACCCGCCGCCCCTCCTGGGCCCGGGACGACACCCCCGCCCCCGCCCCGGCCACCGGCTTCCCCGGCCCCTACACCGTCCTCGTCGTGGACGGCGACCCCGGCGGGGCCGATCTGCGCGAGGCCGTGGCACGGCTGGCGCTGGAAGGCCCCCGGGCCGGGATCCACGTCGTCTGCCTGGCCGAGACCGCGGCCGCCTCCCCCGCCTCGCCCGTTACGGAGACCTACGAGGCGGCCTGCTCGGTGGCGCCCACGTTCCGGCAGTGCGGTGCGGTCGCGCTGCTCAGCGGGGACGTGGCGACGGCCCTGCGGCTGATGCGCGTGGCCCGGGTCGACGGCGCCTCGGGACCGGTCGGGCCCGTGGGCCACGGCACCATCGCCACCGTCGACGCCGTCTCCGCCGCGTGGGCCGAGCGGTTCGCGCGGGCGCTGGCGCCGCTGCGTACGGACGGCGCGACGAGCGAGCGGCAGCCGCGCGTCTCCGCGCCCCTGCCCCAGGCTGCCCGGTTGCTGGACGAGCTGGGCCTGGCCCGGGCCACCCCGGCGTCGCTGATGGCGCGCTGGGCGGACGCGGCCGACGACACCGAGGCGCTGGGCGGGCGGGTGCGCGCGGTGCTGGGCGCCGGGCCGCGCGGCCCGGTCTGCGCGGACCTCGCGGCCCAGGGACCGCATCTGCTGATCGAGGGCCCGCCGGGCAGCGGACGTACGGAGCTGCTGCGGGCGGTCGCCGCGTCCCTGGCCGCCGCCGAGCGGCCGGACCGGCTGGGCATCGTGCTGGTCGACGGCCGGGGCGGCCCCGGCGCGGGCGGCGGGACCGGCGAGGGACTGCGCGTGTGTACGGACGTCCCGCATGTCACCACGTACCTCACGGCCCACGACCCCGTCCGGATGCGCGAGTTCGCGCAGTCCCTGAGCGCCGAACTGAAGCGGCGCGCCGAGCTGCTGGGGCGGTCCGACTTCACCGAGTGGCACACCGGGCGCGAGCTGTCGGGCCGTATGGTCGCCCAGCGCACGGCGACGGTTCGGGGCGGCGCCCGGGCCGAGGCCGGTGCCGGGACCGCCGCCGGTGCCGGGGATCTCGACTCCCCGCCCAGTTCGACGATGCGGCTGCGGCCCGGAGCGGGCCGGCGGCGGACGGAGGCGGCGCCGCCGCTGCCCCGGCTCGTCGTGGTCGTGGACGACCTGGACGCGTTGGTCTCCCCCGCCCTCGGCTCGACCGGACGGCCCGCGGCCGGGTCGGTGATGCGCGCGCTGGAGGCCGTGGCCCGGGAGGGCGAGCGGCTGGGGGTCCACCTGGTGGCGGCCACCGGTCCGTGCGCCCGTACGGCGGAGACGGAACCGGCGCGCCGGGCCACTCTCCGCGTCACCCTCGACGCCCCGGCACCGGGCCCCGACGAGCCCGCTCCGGGCCGTGGCCGCCTCGTCTGTGCGGACGGGCGGATCACGCCGTTCCAGGGCGGTCGGGTCACCGGCCGCATCCCCCGGACGGCGACGCTGCGCCCCACGGTCGTGCCCCTGGAATGGCACCGCATGGGTGACCCTCCGGCCCGCCGTCCGGTGCGGGAACTCGGAAACGGCCCGACCGACCTGGCACTGTTGGCCAGCGCGCTGGAAAGGGCGGCGCGGGAGGTCGCGGCGGCGCGGGTGCCGTCACTTCTGTAGCACTCGTCCATGGCACTGGCTGGATGCCGACCCCGTCCGTTGATCAGGGACGAGTCCCTGGTCACGAGGGGGTCACGATCCCTCGCTTGACAGCCGACGCCATCTTGCCGCCCCCGCACACCCGGGCGTAGACCAGATCGCACGGGAGCGCGCTCGACGTTCGACGATGGAACGAAGAACGGGGCAGTCATGCGCATGACGAGCACCATCCGGACACGCTGGTCGCCGCAACGGGACAAGGCGACCCCCCAGCACCGCAGAGCCGCCAAGGCCGCGGCCGCCGTCGCCGCGGGAGCGCTCGCGCTCTCGCTCACCGCCTGCGGAGGCGACGGCGACGGAAACAGTGGAACCGAGGGAAACACCGAGGAGACCGCCAACAACGTCACTCTTCCGAAGCTGGACGGGACGAGCCTGGAGATCGCCGCCGTGTGGAGCGGCGCCGAGCAGGCCAACTTCAAGAAGGTCCTGGCGGAGTTCGAGAAGCGCACGGGCGCCAAGGTCACGTTCGTGCCCGCCCAGGACCCGATCATCAACTTCATCGGCTCGAAGGTGGCCGGTGGACAGCCGCCGGACATCGCGATGCTGCCGCAGCCGGGCGCCATCAAGCAGGCCGTCGACCGGGGCTGGGCCAAGCCTCTCGGCGCCGAGGCCCTGAAGGAGCTCGGCGAGAACTACTCGCAGGGCTGGCAGGACATCGGCAAGGTGGGCGGCAAGCAGTACGGCGTCTACTACAAGGCCGCCAACAAGTCCCTGATCTGGTACAACAACCAGGTCTTCGAGAACGCCGGGGCGAGTGAGCCCGAGACCTGGCCGGATCTGCTGAAGACGGCACAGACGGTCTACGACTCCGGCGTCACCCCGTTCTCCGTCGGCGGCGCCGAGGGCTGGACGCTGACCGACTGGTTCGAGAACGTCTACCTCTCCCAGGCCGGGCCGGAGAAGTACGACCAGCTGGCCAAGCACGAGATCAAGTGGACGGACCCGTCCGTGAAGGACGCGCTGACCACGCTCGCGCAGGTCTGGGGCAAGGCGAACTACGTCGCGGGCGGGGCGAACGGGGCGTTGCAGACCGACTTCCCGGCCTCCGTCACGCAGGTCTTCACCGGCGGGGACCAGCCCAAGGCGGCCATGGTCGCGGCGGGCGACTTCGCGCAGGTCAACATCCCGACGACCATGAAGATCGGCACGGACGCGAAGGTGTTCCCGTTCCCCGCGGTGGGTGACACGGGGCCCGTGGTCTCGGGCGGCGACGCGGCCGTGATCCTTCAGGACTCGAAGGGAGCGCAGGCCCTGGCCACGTGGCTCGCCTCGCCCGACGCGGCCCAGATCCAGGCCAAGCTGGGCGGCTACCTCTCGCCGAACAAGAACGTGCCGAACTCCGCGTACCCGAACGCGGTGCAGCAGAGGATCGCCAAGGCGCTCATCGACGCCGGTGACGACTTCCGCTTCGACATGTCCGACCAGGCCCCGCAGGCCTTCGGCGGCACGCCCGGCAAGGGCGAGTGGAAGATCCTCCAGGACTTCCTGAAGAACCCGAAGGACGTCGCGGGTACGCAACAGAAGCTGGAGACCGAAGCGGCCGCGGCCTACGGAGGCTGACGGCATGACGTCGGCCGCGGCGGCAGGGGGCGTCAAGCCCCCTGCCGCTCCCAAGTCGCGCAAGAGTGTGACCGGCACCCGCAGGATCGTCGCGGCGCTGTTCCTGCTGCCCGCGCTCGTTCTGCTCGGCGCGCTCGTGGTGTACCCGATCGGGTACTCGGTGGTCCGCAGCTTCTACGACCAGTCCGGCGACGGCTTCGCCGGGATCGACAACTACAAGGCCCTCTTCACCGACGAGGGCATCCGCACCGCGCTGAAGAACAACGTCATCTGGGTGGTGTTCGCGCCGACGGTCGCGACGGTGCTCGGCCTGATCTTCGCGGTGCTGACCGAACGGGTGCGCTGGGGCACGGCCTTCAAGCTGGTCGTCTTCATGCCGATGGCGATCTCGATGCTGGCGGCGGGCATCATCTTCCGCCTGGTCTACGACCAGGACCCGGACAAGGGCGTCGCGAACGCGGTGTGGGTGGGCGTGCACGACACGTTCGCCCAGGCGTCGGCGTTCCCGAAGGCCCACCCGGGGAGGGAGTCGCCGCTGGAGCCGGCGGGCGGGGGCGCCTTCATCACCAAGTCGCCCGTCCGCACGGGCGAGACCGTCTTACTGCCCCTGGTGGGTGTCGCGCCGGACCTGATGCCGGACGACGCGAAGCCCGCCGTGGCGGCGAAGCCCGAGCCGGACAAGATCACTGGTACGACCTGGCAGGACTTCACGCGGGGCGAGGGCGTGGGGACGCTCAACCGGGTCGACCCGTCCGAACTGGGCTATGCCGGAATGAGGATCGAGGCCGTGAAGGACGGCAGGGTAGTGGCGTCGGCGACGGCCGCCGACGACGGCACCTTCACGCTGCCGGCCTCGGCCGACGGGGCCCAACTCCGGCTCCCCGACAGCAACTTCAAGGAGCCGTACCGGGGTCTGGACTGGCTCGGACCGTCCCTGGTCACCCCGGCCATCATCGGCGCGTACATCTGGATGTGGGCGGGCTTCGCGATGGTGCTGATCGCGGCCGGGCTCGCGGGCGTGCCGCGCGAACTCCTGGAGGCGGCCAGGGTCGACGGCGCGACCGAGTGGCAGGTGTTCAGACGGGTCACGGTGCCGCTGCTGGCGCCGGTCCTCGCGGTCGTCACCGTCACCCTGATGATCAACGTGCTGAAGATCTTCGACCTGGTCTTCATCATCGCCCCCGGCTCCGCCCAGGACGACGCGAACGTCCTCGCCCTGGAGCTGTACCGCAAGGGCTTCTCCGAGGACCAGCCGGGCATCGCCAGCGCCATCTCGATGTTCCTGCTGCTCCTCGTGATCCCGGTGATGTGGTTCAACGTACGGCGGCTGAGGCGGGAGGTGCGGCGATGAAGGCGAAGCAGTCGCTGGGGTCCCGGCTGGCCGAGAGGGTCAGCGGTGGGCTGGTGCGGGTGTTCCTCATCGTCGTCGGCCTGTTCTGGCTGGTGCCGACGATCGGTCTGCTGCTGGCCAGTCTCCGCTCGCCGGAGGACATCGCGGCGAGCGGCTGGTGGAAGGTGTTCACCGAGCCGTCGCAGATCACCTTCGACAGCTACTCCAAGCTGCTGGAGAACGAGGACATCACCAGCAGCCTGCTCAACACGGTGTGGATCACCGTGCCGGCGACGCTGCTTGTCGTGATCGTCGGCTCGCTGGCGGGCTACGCCTTCGCCTGGATGGAGTTCCCGGGTCGCGACTGGTGGTTCCTGGGCGTGGTCGGCCTGTTGGTCGTGCCCGTGCAGGTCGCGCTGATCCCGATCGCCGAACTCTTCGGCGAGATCGGCATCTTCGGCTCGGTGATCGGCGTGGTGCTCTTCCACGTCGGCTTCGGCCTGCCGTTCGCCGTGTTCCTGCTGCGGAACTTCTTCGCGGAGATCCCGAGAGAGCTGCTGGAGGCGGCACGGCTGGACGGGGCGGGTGAACTGCGCCTGTTCTTCCGTGTCGTGATGCCGCTCGGCGCACCGGCGATCGCCTCGCTCGGCATCTTCCAGTTCCTGTGGGTGTGGAACGACATGCTGGTCGCGCTGATCTTCTCGGACTCCGGGAGCCAGCCGATCACGGTCGCACTCCAGACGCAGGTACGGCAGTTCGGCAACAACATCGACGTGCTGGCACCCGGCGCGTTCATCTCGATGGTGGTCCCGCTGGCCGTCTTCTTCGCGTTCCAGCGGCAGTTCGTGTCCGGCGTGATGGCGGGAGCCGTCAAGTAGCGTCCAGCGCGAGGCAGTTGGAGGGGCGGACCGGTCGCGGTCCGCCCCTTGCGCGTTCCCCCGGATGCCGTAGCCGCCGTAACCAACTCACCCCACCGGCCGTTCCCGGGCCGAACGCCCGCGCCGACCGATGGATGGCCTTTTGCCCAGGTTCAGTGTCATTGTCCCCGCGTACCAGGTTCAGGCGTACCTGCACGAGTGCCTCGAATCGGTGCTCTCCCAGTCCTGTCCCGATCTGGAACTGATCGTCGTCGACGACTGCTCGCCGGACGCGTGCGGCGCGATCATCGACGAGTTCGCCGCCCGCGACGCGCGCGTCCACCCCGTCCACCTGCCCGAGAACGTCGGCCTGGGCCGCGCGAGAAACGCCGGCTTGGCGCACGCGAGCGGCGACTACCTGCTGTTCCTGGACAGCGACGACACCCTCACGCCCGACGCGCTGCGGTCGATCGCGGACCGGCTGAAGGAGACGGGCGATCCGGACGTCCTGGTCTTCGACTACGCGCGCACCTACTGGACGGGGGAGACGGTCCGCAACCAGGCGGCCCTCCAGCTCACCGAGCAGGGCCCGGCCCCGTTCCGCCTGGAGGACCGGCCGGGCCTGCTGCGGCTGCTGATGGTCGCCTGGAACAAGGCCTACCGGCGGGAGTTCGTCGAGGAGCAGGGGTTCGTCTTCCCGCCCGGGTACTACGAGGACACGCCGTGGACGTACCCGGTGCTGATGACCGCTGAGTCGATCGCGACCCTCGACCGCGTCTGCGTGCACTACCGCCAGCGGCGGCAGGGCAGCATCCTGCGCACCACAAGCGAGCGGCACTTCGACGTCTTCGAGCAGTACGACCGGGTGTTCGCGTATCTGGAGGAGCGCCCCGAACTGTCCCGGTGGCGGCCGGTGTTGTTCCGCCGCATGGTCCATCACCTGGCGATCGTGTACTCCCGGCGAGACCGGCTGCCCCCCGGCTCGCGCGCGGACTTCATGCGCCGGGCCCGCGCCCACTACCGCCGCTACCGCACCCGGGGCGCCCCCGTCCCGCTGCGCGCCCGGGTGCAGCACACCCTGATCCGCTTCGGCCTGCACCGCACGTACCGCACGCTCCAGCTCGTGTCGTCCCTGCACCGCGGCGTCGCGCGGACCACCGGGAAGCTGTTGCGCGGCCTGCGGTCCGCCTCCCTCAGGCTCCACTACCGCGTCCAGCGCTGTCTCCCGCTGCGCGCCGACCGGGCCGTCTTCACCGCCTACGACGGCCGCGGCCACAGCTGCAACCCGGGCGCGCTGGAGTCCGCGTTCCGCGATCTCGCGCCGCACATCCGCACGGCGTGGATCGCCCGTCCCGAGCACCACCACACCATCCCGCCGGGCTCGCGCCGCCTCGTCCCCGGCACGGCCGCCTACTGGACGGCGCTCGCCCGCTCCGCCTGGCTGGTCAGCAACACGGCATTCGACCACCGCCTGGTCAAGCGCCGGGGCCAGACCCTGATCCAGACCGGGCAGGGCACCCCGCTGGGGCACATCGGCCTCGACCTCCAGGAGCGCCCGGCGGCGGCCCGGGGCAGGGACTTCGCCCGGCTGCTCGAGGGTGTCGACCAGTGGGACTACGTGCTGTCCGCCAATCGCCACACCACTCTCACCCACGAGCGCGTCCACCCCGGCCGCTACACCACGCTGGAGTACGGCTACCCCCGCAACGACGTGTTCCGCACGGCGACCGAAGCGGACGTGGCCCGGCTGCGCGCCTCGCTCGGCATCCCGGAGGGCACGGTGGCGATCCTCTACGCGCCGACCCACCGTGACTACCGCCGCTCCCAGCGCCACGCCCTCGACCTCCAGCGGATCGTGCGCCGCCTGGGCCCGCGCTTCATGGTGCTGGCCCGCGCCCACCACGCCTACGACGCCCCGATGACCAACACCTGCGGCCGGGTCGTCGACGTCAGCGGCCATCCGAGCGTGGAGTCGCTGTGCCTGGCCTCGGACGCCCTGGTCACGGACTACTCGTCGCTGATGTTCGACTACGCCAACCTGGACCGGCCGATCGTGATCCACGCCGACGACTGGGAGGCGTACGACGCGGCCCGCGGCACCTACTTCGACCTGCGCTCGTTCCCGCCGGGCGCGGTCGCGCGCGGCGAGGACGAACTGATCGACATCTTCGCCACCGGCCACTGGCGCGGCTCCCGGTCGGCCCAGCTGCGCTCGGCGTTCCGGGAGCGGTTCTGCACGTACGACGACGGCCGGGCCGCCGAGCGGGTCGTACGCCGGGTCGTGCTCGGGGAGTCGGACCTGCCGCCGGTCGTGCCGCTCGAGAAGCGCCGGCCGGTGCCGTCGGCGGCGGCCTCGCTGGCGCGCGAGCCGCTCGCCACGGTGCCGCACCCGGCCGGTCCGGCCGTCGTCACCGACAGCCTCTGAACCCGGTTCACACACGTGGGAGTTCGCATGCCCTCCAGCCCGTCGCGGCCGACCCCGAGCCGGCCGCCCTCCTGGCGTCCGTCCGGCAGGCCGGGACGCCGTCGCGGCACCTGACGCGGCCCGGGCTTCCGTAGACCCTCGCCCCCTCGACAGAAAGAGCAGAATGCCCCGCTTCAGCATCGTCGTCCCGTCCCATGGGGTCGCGGGCCGGCTGTCCCAGGCGCTGGACTCGATCCTCGCCCAGTCGTTCGGCGACTTCGAGCTGATCCCGGTGTGCGACGCGCCCGACTCACCCGCGGCGGACGTCGTCGCCGGGTACGCCGAGCGGGACTCCCGGGTGACGCCGGTGCACTCGCCGCCGTCGGCCGGTCTGGCCGGGGCGCGCAACACCGGGCTGCGGTCGGCGGTCGGCGGCCATGTGGTGTTCCTCGACGGGGACGACGTCCTGGTCCCGGGGGCACTGGCGGCGCTGGACGCCCGGCTGGGAGCGGTCGGCGACGTCGACGTCGTGTACTTCGAGCACGAGCGCGCCCCCTGGTGGGAGGGCGAGCCGACCAACCCGGCCGCGCCCCTGCTGGCCGGGGCCCCGGACGGGGCCTTCTCGCCCGGCCGGGCCCCGCACCTGACGGGCGTGGCGCTGCCGGCGTGGAGCGCGGCCTACCGTCGGGGCTTCCTCACCGAGCAGAGCCTCGCCTTCCCCGGGGACCACTTCACCGACACCGGGTTCGGCGGTCTGGTCGCCCTGCGGGCCAAGCGGGTGGCGGCCCTGCGCGCGGTCGTCGTCCGGCATCTGCTGCGACGGCAGGGCAACCGTCTCAACCTGCCCGGGGAACACCACGCCGAGCTGCTCGACCAGACCGAGCTGGTGCTGACGCGGGCCGTGGAGCAGGGGCTGCCGGCGGACCGGCTGAGGCCGCTGTTCGAGCAGCTCTTCGCCGCCGTCCTGAAGACGGCCGCCCACCCCCGGCGGCTGCCGGCCGGACGGCGCGCCTTCTTCCGCCGGGCGAGCGCGCTCTACCGGCAGCACCGACCCGCGGGCTACCAACCGCCCGGCGGCAGCCTCGGCGTCCAGCACCGGCTGCTGGCGGCCGGGTCGTACGCGGCGTTCCGCACCCTGCGCGCCGTCAACCAGAGGGCCGCGCGGGCCGCCGCGCAGCTCCCGCACCCCCGGGGGCTGCGCACCCACCTGCGGTACGCGGCGGGGCTGCGCCTCCCCCTCGACAAGAACCTCGCCGTGTACTGCGCGTACTGGGGCCGCGGCTACGCATGCAACCCGGCCGCGATCCACGCCAGGGCCCGCGAACTCGCTCCGCACATCCGCTCGGTGTTCCTGGTGGAGCCGGACGCGGTGGACAGCGTGCCGAAGGACGTGGAGTACGCGGTGATCGGCAGCCGGAAGTACTGGCAGGTGCTGGCCCGCGCCAAGTACCTCGTCAACAACGCCAACTTCGCGGACGCCGTCGTCAAACGCCCCGGCAGCGTGCACCTCCAGACCCAGCACGGCACACCGCTGAAGAAGATGGGCGCCGACCAGGCGACGTACCCCGTGGTGGCCGCGGCGACCGGCAGCTTCACCAAGCTGCTGGCCCGGGTCGACCGCTGGGACTACAACCTCACCTCCAACCGCCACTCCACCGAGATGTGGGAGAAGGCGTTTCCGGGCGCGCACGAGACCCTCGAGTACGGCTATCCGCGCAACGACGTCTACTACACGGCCTCCGCCCAGGACGTCGCCCGCGTCCGCAAGGAACTGGGCGTCCCCGACGGCAAGAAGGCCCTGCTTTACGCGCCCACGCACCGCGACTACGCCACCGGCTTCGCGTCGGGCCTGGACCTGGCGGAGTTCTGCGAGGCGATCGGCGACGACTACGTGGTGCTGCTGCGCGCCCACTACTTCTACGACCAGGGGGCGAGCCGGGGCGGCGGCCGGATCATCGACGTCACCGGGCACCGCTCCTCGGAGGACGTGTGCCTGGCCGCCGACGCGCTGATCACCGACTACTCGTCGATCATGTTCGACTACGCCAACCTGGACCGGCCGATCGTCGTGTACACCGACGACTGGGAGGTCTACCGGGAGATCCGGGGCGTCTACTTCGACCTGATGCGGGTCCCGCCCGGCCGGATCGCCCGCACGCCCGAGGAACTCGCGGCCGTGTTCCGCGACGGCGGCTGGGCGGACGAGTCCGCCAGCGCCCTGCGCGCCGCGTTCCGGGAGCGCTTCTGCCAGTTCGACGACGGGCGGGCCGCCGAGCGCGTCGTACGCCGGGTGCTGCTGGGGGAGCCCCCCGAGTCGATCCCGCCCGTGATCCCGCTCGCGGAGCGCGTCCCGGCCCCCGCCGCCACCCTCGTAAGGAGCTGACCGAAGAAGTGCCCCGCTTCAGCATCATCGTCCCCGTCTACAAGGTGCAGGGCTTCCTGCGCGAGTGTCTCGACTCGGTGCTCGGCCAGTCGTACGGCGACTTCGAGGTGATCGCCGTGGACGACCGCTCGCCGGACGGCAGCGGCGCGATCCTCGACGAGTACGCGGCCCGCGACGCCCGGGTGCGGGTGCTGCACCTGCCCGAGAACGTCGGCCTGGGCCGGGCCCGCAACGCCGGCCTGGAGCAGGCGGCCGGCGACTACGTCCTGTTCCTCGACAGCGACGACTGCTACACGCCGGGCCTGCTGGCGGCCGTCGCCGCGCGCCTCGAAGCGACCGGCGAGCCGGACATCCTGGTCTTCGACCATGTGCGCACCCACTGGTGGGGCCGGGGCGGGCGCAGTGAGGCGGCGGACCTGCTGGCCGCGGCGGGCACGGACACCTTCGGCATCCGTCAGAGCCCGCAGTACCTGAACCTCTTCCTGGTCGCCTGGAACAAGGCGTACCGCCGGTCCTTCTTCCAGGAGCACGAGCTTCAGTACGCGCCGGGGCTGTACGAGGACGCGCCGGTCACGTACCGGTCGATGGTGCTGGCGGAGCGGATCGCCTGTCTGGACCGGATCGGGGTGGAGTACCGGCAGCGGCGGCAGGGCGCGATCACCAAGACGCCGGGGCGCCGCCACTTCGACATCTTCCGGCAGTACGAGGGCCTGTTCGCGTTCCTGGAGCAGCGCTCCGACCTCGACTGGGCGCGGCCGCTGCTGCTGGAGCGGGCCCTGGACCACATGCTGTTCGTGATGGCCCGGGCAGACCGGGTGCGGCCCGCCGACCGGGGCGACTTCTACCGTGAGATCCGCTCCTTCCACCGGCGTCACCTCCCCGAGGGCGGCTTCCCGGAGCCGGACGGCTGGCGCGGGGTCGAGATGCGGCTGCTGGCGTCGGCGCCCTACGCGTCGTACGCGGCGGTCCGCGGGCTGCGGGACCTGCGCGCGGCCGCCCTGGGCGGGCAGCGGCGGGTGGCGCGGAAGGCGTCGGCGGCCGCCGGGCGCACCTGGTACCGGGCCCAGTCGAAGCGGCCCCTCGATCCGCATCTCGCCGTCTACTCGGCGACCCACCACCGGGGGGTGTCCGGCGACCCGGCCGCGATCCACGCCACGGCGCGCGAGATCGCCCCGCACATCCGGGGCGTGTGGGTGGTCCGGGAGGACGCGGTGGACTCGCTGCCGCCCGGCATCGACCATGTGACGCCGGGCTCGCGGCGCTACCACGAGGTCATGGCGCGGGCCACGTACTGGGTGAACAACGTCAACTGGCCCGGCACCCTGGCCAAGCGGCCCGGCACCGTCCACATCCAGACCCACCAGGGCACCCCGCTCAAGTACATGGGCGCGGACCTGCTGACCAAGCCGGGCGCCCGGCTCGGCTTCGACGTGCCGCAGATGCTGCGCCGCGCCGACCGCTGGGACTACAGCCTGGTCGCCGGGCGGCACGCGGAGCGGGCCTGGGAGCGGGCGTACCCGTGCCACTTCACCTCCCTGCGGACCGGCAGCCCGCGCAACGACGTGCTGGTCGGCGCCGGCCCGGAGCGGGGCCCGGCCGTCCGCGAGCGGCTCGGCGTCCCCGCCGGCCACACGGTCGTGCTGTACGCGCCGACCCGCCGCGACTACCGGCGGGGCGGGCACGTCGACCGCTTCGACCTGGCCCGGTTCGCCGCGGACCTCGGCCCCGGCCACACGCTCGTCGTCCGGCTGCACCCGTCACTCGCCGGGGGTGTGGCGCGCGGCCTGGGCCTTGCCGACCTGCACCGGCGCGGGGTGGTGGTGGACGCGACAGACGAGCCGCACGTCGAGGACGTGATGCTCGCCTCCGACGTGCTGGTCACCGACTACTCCGCCCTGTTGTTCGACTATGTCCTCCTGGACCGGCCTGTGGTGGTGCACGCCGACGACTGGGGCGCGTTCGCGGCGAGCCGGGGCGCCTACTTCGACATCACAGCCGACGCGCCGGGGCATGTGTCGCGCTCGTACCGGGAGCTGGCCTGGCTGTTCGCGTCCGGCACCTGGCGGGACGCGGAGTCGGCGCGGCTGCGGGCGGGCTTCAGGGAGCGGTACTGCGAGTTCGAGGACGGACGGGCCGCCGAGCGGGTCGTCCGTCTGCTGATGCTGGGCGAGCGGGGCGGTGCGCTGCTGCCCGCGGCCCGCCGGACCCCGGGCCTGCCTGCCCGGTCCGGGGCGCTGGTCGAGCGATGAGAACGCCCGCCGGCCCCGAGGCCGTTCCCTCCATGCCCGGCCAGCGGGCCTCCTCGGCACGGCCGCCGGCCGTCGTCGAGCGGCTGCGGCCGGCGCACTGGTGGCACGCGGCCCTGGTCGCCGTGCCGACCGCGGCCCTGTTCGTGCTGGGCTACCGGCGGCGCTGGATCTGCGACGACGGGCTGATCTACCTGCGTCCCGTCCGGCAGATCCTGGCGGGCAACGGGCCCGTGTTCAACGTGGGGGAACGCGCGGAGAGTTCGACCGGCACCCTGTGGCAGTGGCTGCTCGCGCTCGGCACCTGGGTCACCGGCGAGGACCCGGCGTTCCTCGCGGTCGGGCTCGGGCTGCTGCTGAGCACGGCCGGTTTCGGGCTCGCCCTGTACGCCACGTGCCGACTGCACCGGGGCGCGGGGCTGCTGCTCCCGGCCGGTGTGTTCGTGCTGCTGGCCGTGCCGCCCTTCTGGTCGTACATGACCTCGGGCCTGGAGAGCGGCCTCGGCGCCTTCTGGACCGGTCTGTCGTGGTGGCTGCTGACGGGCACCCGGCGCGGTCGGGAGGCCCGGGTGACCTGCGCCGGCGCCTTCGTGTTCGGGCTGGGTTTGCTGGTCAGGCCGGATCTCGCGGTGGTCACGGTGTGCTTCCTGGCGGCGCAGTGGTGGGTGCTGCGCCCGTCCCGGCGGGGGACCGCGGCGATGCTGGCCTCGGCGGTGGCGCTGCCGCTGGCGTACGAGGTGTTCCGGGCGGGGTACTACGGGATCCTGGTGCCGTTGCCCGCCATCGCCAAGGAGGCGGGCGCCAGCGACTGGAGCCGGGGCGCCGGCTATGTGCAGGAGACGCTCGGGCCCTACTGGCTGTGGCCCGTCGTGCCCGTGCTCGCCGCGCCGGCCGTCCTCCTCGTGCGGCGCGTCCGCCGGGAACGGCGGGACCGCGCCCCGGGGCGGACCTCGCTCGCGGTGCTCCTGGCGCCGCTCGTGGCGGGTGCGCTGCTGGCCGGGTACGTCGTCCGCGTCGGCGGCGACTACATGCACGCCCGCATGATCCTGCCCGCCCTCCTGCTGCTGCTCCTGCCGGTCCTGGTCGTGCCCGCGACCAGGTTCACGGGCGTGGCGAGCGCGCTGCTGGTGGTGTGGCTGTGCGCGGTGGTCAGCCCGCTGCGGGCACCGTTCGACGTGCGCAGCACGCCCGGCTCCTTCAACGTGCGCAGCTCCGACGTGGAGGGCCTCGGCGACCACAACCCGGTGCGCACCGCCACCTGGGTGGACAACTGGCCGTCCCTGCCGGAGGGGCGCGGCATGCTGGCCCAGGCCGCGCGAGCGCCCCGGCCGACGTTGCTGTACTTCGACGCCGGGCGCCGGCTGCACGCCACGCCGATGCGGGAGGACTCCCCGTACCACGTGGTGATCGTGGGACGTCATCTCGGTGTCACGGGAGCCGCGGCGCCGCTCGACGCCTATGTCAACGACGCGTGGGGGCTGGCCAGTCCCATCGGCGCGCATCTCGCGCTGGAGCGGTGGAGCTGGCCCGGGCACGAGAAGTTCCTGCGCAACCACTGGGTCTTCGCGGAGTGGTCGGTGGAGCATCCGCCGCAGCGCGACCTGCTGCGGGCCGGGGCCTCGCGGGAGGCGGTCGAGGCGGCCCGGACCGCGCTGGGCTGCGGCGCTCTGGCCGAGCTGAAGGAGTCGGTGCGCGCGCCGCTGACCGCCGAGCGGTTCTGGCGGAACCTCACGGGGGCCTTCGAGCGGACGCGGTTCCGGTTCGCGCGCTGGCCGGCCGCGGCGGAGCGGGCGCTGTGCGACTGACCGGCGGCAGGTGGGTGTAGTCGCCTCACCCGATGAAGTGACCCTGAGTCAGGGCGTGCGCGAGGGCGGGAACATTCGGCGCATGCCCCAGACCCTTGCCCTTCCGACAGTCCTGTGAGCGCCTCGGTCCTCGTCCGGCGGACCGTGCGCGGCGCGACGGCGCTGCGCGGCGGCCGCGTGGGGCGGCTGACCCCGTACCAGTTCTACGGCGCCCTGTTCTGGCTGGTGATGACGCTGGCGTTCTGGCGGATCCCGCTGTGCTGCGACGCCGGGCAGCACGCGGCGGTCGTCGAGCGTCTCAAGGCCGATCTGCTGCACCCGGCCCACACCATGGCGGACCTGCCGGGCGAGGGCAGCCCCTACTACGGGCCCTACGCCGTCGCCCAGGGCGTCCTGGCGCGGCTGACGGGGCTGTCCGGCTGGGAGGTCGTGAAGCTCGCCGGGCCGGTGCATCTGGTGGTGCTGCTGACGGGGATCGGCCGTTTCGTCCGGGCCCTCACCCCGCGCCCGTGGGCGCCGGTCCTGGCCCTGCTGTTCATGACGCTGCTGTGGGGCACCGCGCGGATCCTGTGGAGCGGCTACCTCGGGCTGATGTCGATGACGACGAACCTGGGCTATCCGTCCGCGGTCGCGATCGGGCTGACGTTCTGGGCGTGGGCCTGGACCTGCGTGCGCGCGCGTGAGGACGCCCCCGCCGTACGGTTCGTCGGCCCGAGCGGGCTCGGCGGCTGGTGGGGGTACGCCGGGATCGGCGCCCTGTACGGGCTGATCCTGCTCACCCACCCCGTCACGGCGGCCTCGGCCCTCATCGGGGCGGTGGCGATCGTGGCGTCACGGCAGCGGGCATGGCGCCGGCCGGTCGTGGCGCGCTGGGCGCTCGCCGGGGCGGCCTGCGCGACGGTGGCCCTGACGTGGCCGTACTACGACGTCCTGACACTGGTGGGCGACACCGGCATGGACGCGATGCACCGGCGGCTGTACGAGGGGATGCTCGCCAACTCCTGGCTGGCTCTGCTCGGCCTGCCCGCGCTGTGGGTGCGGGCCCGCAGGTCGGTGCGTGACCCACTGGTGCTGATGTTCCTGCTGGAGTGCCTGCTGGTGGCGTACGGCTGGCTGAGTGGGCACTACACGTACGCCAGGGCCCTGTGGGCCGTGCTGGTGCCGCTCCAGTTCGCGCTGGCGGTGGAGCTGGCGGCGCCCCGGCCGTGGCGGCGGGCCAGGAGGGTGCTGGGCGGGGCGGCGGCGGCCGGGGTGTGCGTCGGGTTCGTCACCGTGCACGCCGGGGCGGTCGTGCCGCGCTCGGTCGACCCGGTGGGGTTCACGCAGCCGACGCGCTGGCCGTCGTACGACTGGGCGGCTCGGCACATCGGGCCGGGCGAGGTGGTGATCACCGACGGGTATCTGGCCAGCCACTCCATCGCCGGGTACGGGCCGAACCTCGCCGCGCCCATCTGGCCCGACCCCGCCCTGGACGAACGGGAACGCAAACGCCGGGCGGCCGACGTCCGCGCCTATCTGGCCCCCGACGCGACCCGCGCCGAGCGTGCCGCCGTCGTCCGCCGCTACCACGTGCGCTGGCTGCTGCTGACGCGCTGGCACCCGGTGCCCGAGGAGGCCGTGGTGGTGGCGTGGAGCAGACGGACGGGGGAGGTGCTGGCGCGGGTCGGGGGGTGACGTGCCGGTGCTTACTCGATAACGAGGTCGACCTCGATGTTGCCGCGGGTGGCGTTGGAGTACGGGCAGACCTGGTGGGCCTGCTCGACCAGCTTGCGGCCGGTCGCCTCGTCGACGCTGTCGGGGAGCTCCACGCGGAGGGTGACGGCGAGTCCGAAGCCCTCGCCCTGCTTGCCTATGGAGACCTCGGCGGTCACGGCGGCGTCGCTGACGTCGACCTTGGCCTGGCGGCCGACGAGGCCGAGGGCGCTGCCGAAGCAGGCGGCGTAACCGGCGGCGAAGAGCTGCTCGGGGTTGGTGCCCTGGCCGTTGCCGCCCAGCGCCTCGGGCATGCCCAGCGCGAGGTCCAGCACGCCGTCGGAGCTGACGGCGCGGCCCTCGCGGCCGTGGGTGGCGGTGGCGACAGCGGTGTAGAGCGCGTCCATGGAAATCCTTCCCTCTCACACGTCAAGGTGCGGCGGCCCGCTACCGGGCCGCCTGACGCCCAGAAGTAGAGCACACAACTAAGTTGTGCGCAATTAAATGGCGGCCACGAGCTACCCTGGAGGCATGAACACGCCGGACGACGACTGGCTCCGCCTGGACCAGCAGATCTGCTTCTCCCTGCACGCGGCCTCCCGCGCCTTCAACGGGGTCTACCGCGTGATCCTCAAGGACCTCGGGCTCACGTACCCGCAGTACCTGGTGATGCTGGTGCTGTGGGAGCACGGCGAGCTGCCCGTGAAGAAGCTCGGGGAGTATCTGCGCCTGGACTCCGGCACGCTGTCGCCGTTGCTCAAGCGGCTGGAGGCGGCGGGGCTCGTGCGCCGGGAGCGCAGTGCGCGTGACGAGCGGTCGGTGGAGGTGCGGCTGACCGAAAAGGGCGTCGCGCTGCGGCGGCGGGCACTTCAGGTGCCGCGCCGGATCGCCGCCTCGACCGGGTTCGACGCCGACGAGATCCGCGCCCTGCGCGCCCGCCTCGACGAGCTCACCACCGCGCTGGACGCGGCCGCACGCGCGGAGCCGGCGGGCGGCTCGCAGGCAGCCGGGCGGTCGTAGCGGAGGGGGGCTCGCCGGTGGGCGCGCCGGGCGGCCCATCGGCGGTTGCGACGCCGACGACCGCACTGGACGCGGCCAGCGCGGAGCCGGTGGACGGCTCGCCCGCAGCCGGCGGTCGCAGCGAAGGGCGGCTCGCCGGCGGACGCGCCGGGCGGCCCATCGGCGGCCGGTACGTCGGCGAAGGCTCGCCGCGGCTGCGACGCCGGCCTGCGGCTCGTCGACGGACAGCCCATCGGGCATCAAGGGGCGCGGAGAACTGCGCGATCAACCACCGACGACCGGCACTCGGCACAAACCCCAAGCCGCCACGGCGCCCGGCGGACGGCCCGGCGGACAGTTCGTCGGCGGTCGCGACGCCGGTGGACGGCTCGCCCGTGGCCCCGGCACCTCGGCGGTCGCGGCACCGGCGGTCGCCACCCCGGTGGACGCGTCGACGGCCGGTGCGTCGGCCGGGGTTCTCCGGACGTGGAGGCGGAGGATCACCCTGTCCCGGGTGTGTTCCTCCCGGACGGTGAACTCCTCCGCCAGGACGGCGAGTTTCGTGCGCTCGACCGGATCGGGCGGAGACCAGCGCGGGTCCAGGGCGTACGCCTCGGCGACGACCCAGACGCGGTCCACCGAGGCGAGCCTGTGCCGCAGTTCCCCGGGGGTCGCCTCACGGCCCCACAGCGTCCCGGACCGGGGCGCCGACTCCCGTAGCGCGATGTCCCGGACCTGCCGGAAGCCCTTCGGGTAGGCCAGCGCGGCGAGCCTCCCGACCGACGGGACGAACAGCACCGGGTCGCCGGGTCGCATCTGGCGGAGGGCGAGCGCGGAGACGACGGCCAGGTTGTCGGGGCGGTGGGCGGCGGACCGGTCCTGGCGGTGAGCGGGGAGGTGGTGGACGAAGGTGACGGTGAGGGCGAGGACGCCGGTGACGCCCAGCAGGGCGTGCACCCGCCGGCCGCCGACCCGTACCCGGCGCCCGTCGAACCGCACCCGGCCCAGCACTCCGGCCACCCGCCCGGCCCCGGCGGCCACCAGCAGGGACGCTCCCCCCAGGGAGTAGAGCACGTACCGGTCGTGGAACAGCGGCCGCACCTGCGACACGCTCATCAGGATCCCCGCCGGCACGAGCAGCAGCGGGAGCGCGACCGCCGCCAGCCGCCGCGTCCGGAGCCCGACGGCCATCAGCAGCAGCGAGGCCCAGAAGACCACGCCCGTCGGCCCGGGAGAGAAGTTCCGCACCAGCCTCTCGGCCCTGTCCCACCCGGGCGCCACCAGCCACGCCACCTGCCCGGACTGCCCCTGCGACACCCACACCAGCGGCAGCAGGAGCACCACCGCCGCCCCGGCCGCCCGCCCCCACCCCGACCACACCGCCCTCGGCACCCGCAGCAGGGCCAGTGTCAGCGCGTGCGCGCAGAGCACCAGCACCGCCAGCTCGTGCAGCAGACAGGTCAGGGCGACGACGGCCCCGTACGGCCACCAGGCCCGGGCGGTGCCCGCCTCCACCGCCCTGAGCAGCAGCAGCGTCGCCCCCGCCACGCCCGCCGCGACGAGCGCGTACGACCGTCCCTCCTGGGCGTAGTGGCCGGTCATCGGCGTGATCGCGTAGAGAAGACCGGCCCACAGGCCGACGCGCGGGCCGGCCAGCCGGACGCCGAGGGCCGCGACCAGGCCGGCGGTCGCGGTCGCCGCGCACACCGACGGCAGACGCAGGACGACCTCGCCCGGGTGGGCGGCGAGGACGGCGTGCATGAACAGGTAGTACAGGCCGTGCACCGCGTCCACGTCGTGCAGCAGCCGCCAGATCTGCGGCACCGTGCGCTGCGCCACCTGGAAGGTGACGCTCTCGTCGCCCCACATGCCACCCCGGTCCAGGCCCCACAGCCCGATCACCGTCATCACCGCCATGGGAACCGCCACGGGCCCCACGTTCGTGCCGAACCGGCCGCTCCCCCTGGACTGTCCGCTCATCACGGCCCGATTCTGTGCCGTTACGCGGGCTTTGATGACGCTTGATGGTGTGTTATCACTTTTATGTCATTCGCCCGGCTTACGATCCGCCGTAATGAATGCCGTACAGAACCCCGAGAGGCTGCTGCCCCAAGTCGCCGTCGTGGTCATCGGCTACGACGACGCCGCCCATGTGACGGACGCCGTGCGCTCGGCGCTCGCCCAGGGCCCGGCCGTGCGCGAGGTCGTGGCCGTCGACGACTGCTCGAGGGACGGCAGCGTCGGCCTGCTCGACCGGCTCGCCGCGTCGGAGCACCGGCTGAAGGTCATCCGCCGCCGGGCCAACAGCGGCGGCTGCGGCACCCCGCGCAACACCGGGCTCGACGCGGTGACGTCGCCGTACGTGATGTTCCTGGACAGCGACGACGTCCTGCCGCCCGGTGCGGTCGACGCGCTGCTCGACGCGGCGACGGGCGCGCACGCGGAGGTCGCGGGCGGTCTGTGCGTACGCCGGGAGCTGCCGTCGGGGCGCGAAGTACCCTGGCAGCCGCGCCTGTACGCGCTGCACGCCGTGGTTCCGCACCCCACGCTGCGGCCGCGCCTGGTCCACGACACGCTCTGTGTCAACAAGCTCTACCGCACCGGCTTCCTGCGCGAGCACGGCATCCGCTTCCCCGAGGGCCGCTTCCCGTACGAGGACGTCGTCTTCACCGCGCGCGTGCTGGCCGCGGCCCCGCGCATCGCCTTGGTCCCGGACCGGGTGTACGTGTGGCACGTGCGACGGTCCGCCGCGCGGCTGTCGATCTCGCTGGACCGGTCCGGCGTCGAGAACTGGCGGGCCCGTACGGAGGCGTGCCGACAGGCGTACGAGGTCCTGCTGGGCGCCGGGCGGAAGGAACTCGCCCGGGTCGCGCGCGCCAAGTTCCTCGACCACGACCTGCGGATGTACATGCGGGAACTGGGGTTGCGCGACCCCGCCTACCGGCGCGCGTGGTGGGAGCTCACGCGGGCGCATCTCGCCGAGTACGACGCGGACGACTGGGCCCGCAACCCGGCCGCTCCCGGCCGGCTGGTCGGGCGGGTCGTCCTGGCCTCCCCGGAGCCGCGCGACCTGCCCCGGCTGCGGGAGCTGGCCGCCCGCCCGGCCCGGCTGTACCCGCCGTACGCCCGTGCCGTCGACGGCACGCCCGTCTGGTCGGAGGACCTCCCGCACGTCTCCCTGGAGCCCCTGCTCACCCGGCCCGTGCACGTGCTGCCCCTGGCCGTCGACGCGGAACTGCGACCACGCGCGCGTGGCGCCCGGCTGCGGCTGCGCCTGCACGAGCTGTACGGCAGGGTGGCGCAGGCGAGCCCGGAGACGGTGGAGGTGGAGTGGCGGCGCCGGGACGACGGCGACGAGGCGGTCCGCGGTACGACCGCGCTGGTGCCGTCGGCCGGCACCTGGACGGCGGAGACGACAGTGGACCTCGCCGCGCTGGCCGCGCCCGGCGTGGGCACCTGGGACCTGCGCCTTCGGATCCGCTTCCGCGACGGCGTGAGCCGCGACGTCACGGCGCACGCCCTCTCGGGCGCCGGTCTCCTGCGCCGCAGCGCCGTCCCGAGCGCCCGGCACGGCGTGGTACTCGTACAGCCGTACGCCACCCACTCGGGCGCGCTGGCGCTGCGCGTGGCGCCCGGCGTACGCGGTGTGCTGTCCGTCGCGTACGGAAGGCTGCGCCGCCTGCTTCACTGAGAGCACGACGCGTATCGGCGCGATCGGCACAGAGCACCACCACCACGGGCCAACTGACGAGGGGACGGCCGCACATGACCTGGTTGATCACCGGCGGCGCCGGCTACATCGGAGCGCACGTCGTACGGGCGATGACCGCGGCGGGGGAACAGGCGGTGGTCTACGACGACCTGTCCACCGGTATCGCCGAGCGCCTGCCCGACGGGGTGCCGCTGGTGGTGGGCTCCACGCTGGACAACGAGCGTCTCGCGCGCACCCTCGCGGACCACGCGGTCACCGGCGTCGTCCACCTCGCGGCGAAGAAGCAGGTGGGCGAGTCGGTCGAGCAGCCGCTGCGCTACTACCGGGAGAACGTCGAGGGCCTGCGGGTCCTGCTGGACGCGGTGACGGCGGCGAAGGTGCCGTCCTTCGTCTTCTCCTCCTCGGCGGCGGTGTACGGCATGCCGGACGTGGACCTGGTCACGGAGGACACGCCCTGCGTGCCCATGTCGCCCTACGGCGAGACGAAGCTGGCCGGTGAGTGGCTGGTGCGCGCGACGGGCCGGGCGACCGGGCTGTCGACCGCGTCCCTGCGCTACTTCAACGTGGCCGGGGCGGCGAGCCCGGAGCTCGCGGACGTCGGTGTCTTCAACCTCGTCCCCATGGTCTTCGAGAAGCTCACGGAGGACGCGCCGCCGCGCATCTTCGGCGACGACTACCCGACCCCGGACGGCACCTGCGTACGCGACTACATCCACGTCGTCGACCTGGCCGAGGCCCATGTCGCGGCGGCCCGGGTCCTGAGCTCCTCCCCCGGCCGCGACCTCACGCTCAACATCGGCCGCGGCGAGGGCGTCTCCGTCCGCGAGATGATCGACCGCATCAACGCGGTCACCGGCCACGACCGGCCGCCCACGGTCACGCCCCGCCGCCCGGGCGACCCGGCCCGCGTCGTCGCCTCCGCCGACCGCGCAGCCGCGGAGCTGGGCTGGAAGGCCCGGCACGACGTCCAGGACATGGTCACGTCGGCGTGGGAAGGCTGGGTACGCCTGCACCCGGAGGCCAGGCGGGGCTGATCGGCGCCGGGCCGACGACAGGGGTCCACTCGCGGACCGAGCGCACCTCGACGCCGGGCGTGCGGCGGTAGTAGGGGTCTTCGTGCAGGATCTCGTCCAGACGTGCCCGGTCGACCGTGAAGAGCAGGAGGGCGCCGGTGTCGTCGGCCCACGGGCCGGCGGCTGCCAGGTGTCCGTCGGCGTGCAGACGGGCGAGGGTCTCGCGGTGTGCGGGACGGGCGGCAAGGCGCTCCGGGGCAGGGGTGAAGGCGAGTTCCACGGCGAACACGGGGGTCCTTTCGGGGCCGGTGTACGGGTTCGGCGGTGACGTTGGGCTCGGGGCGCCGGATGGCGCTGTATCACGCGATACCGACGGGAGTCGCTGTGGACGGCCGGATCGAACTGCTCGCCCCCGAGCTGCTCGCGCAGCGCGCCGCCCGGCACAGCTGACGGGCGCCTCCGGCCCTACAACGCCTTCAGCGCCCCCGCCGTGGCCCGGGCCAGCGACCCCAGATACCCCTTGGGCAGCTTCGGGCTGCGGATCACCACCGAGCGCCAGTAGAGGGGCCCGGAGATCAGGTCGAGGGCCAGGTCGTGGTCGAGGCCCCGGCGGAGTTCGCCGCGGGCTTCCGCCGCCGTGACGATGCCGGCCGCGACGCCGTCCTGGCCCTCGCGCAGGGCCTTCTGGAGGGCCTCGGCGATATCGGGGTTGCGGGCCGCCTCGGCCTGGAGGTCGGGGATGATCTGCGAGGCGACGGGGTGGCGCAGGGCGCGGGACGTCACCTCGTACAGCAGCCGCAGGTCGCCCTCCAGGGAGCCGGTGTCCGGCGCGGGCAGGCCCTGCACGGCGAGCGCCGAGACGATGTCGAGGACCAGGTGCAGCTTGGAGCGCCAGCGGCGGTACACCGCCGTCTTCCCGACCCCCGCCCGGCGCGCGATCCCCTCGATGGACATCCGCGCGTAGCCGACGGCCGCGAGCTCCTCGAAGACGGCCGCCCGGATGGCTTCCGTCACGTCCTCCCGCAGTACGGCCGCCCCTGCGGGGGCCCGGCGGCGCGGGGGCTGCTGGGGCTCGTCGGGCTTCGTCGTCATGCCGACAGCATAGGGCGTCACGACGAAACGGTTGCGTTCCGACGCTCGGACGACATACGCTCACGTTGCGACGATACGGTCCCGTCCCGACGTAAGACAACGTGAAGAGTCCGGTAAGAACCGCCGCCGCTCCCCACTTCGCGACCCCACAGGTCCACCCCCTCCCACAGGTCCCACACCCCCCTCGAACGAAAGCAGCGGATGTGAGCCAGGTCCTCCACACACCGCCCCAGGCACCGGCCCCGGCCGACGACGACCTCGCGGCCCTCGCCGCCCGCCACGGCCTCTCCGTCAGCGGCGCCCGCCCCTCCCTGCCCGAGTACGTCCGCCAGCTGTGGGCCCGCCGCCACTTCATCACCGCCTTCGCCACCGCCAAGCTCACCGCCCAGTACAGCCAGGCGAAGCTCGGCCAGGTCTGGCAGGTGATGACCCCGCTGCTGAACGCGGCGGTCTACTACTTCATCTTCGGCGTGCTGCTCGGCACCAAGCACGGGGTGCCGGACTACATCCCGTTCCTGGTCACGGGCGTGTTCATCTGGACGTTCACGCAGAGCTCGATCATGGCGGGCACCCGCGCCATCTCCGGCAACCTCGGCCTCGTGCGCGCCCTGCACTTCCCGCGCGCCGCGCTGCCCCTGTCGTTCTGCCTCCAGCAGCTCCAGCAGCTGATGTTCTCGATGGGCGCCCTGGTCGTCATCCTGCTCTGCTTCGGCGTGCCGGTCAGGGTGTCCTGGCTGCTGGCACTGCCGGCACTGTTCCTCCAGTTCACCTTCAACGCGGGCGTCTCCATGGTCATGGCCCGGATGGGCGCCAAGACGCCGGACATCGCCCAGCTGATGCCGTTCGTGCTGCGTACCTGGATGTACGTCTCGGGCGTCATGTGGAGCATCGACAAGCTGGCGCAGAAGGACAGCCTCCCGCACGTGGTGACGGTGGCTCTGGCGACCAACCCGGCCGCCGTCTACATCGACCTGATGCGCTTCGCCCTGATCGACAGCTTCCACGCGAGCCAGCTCCCGGCCCATGTGTGGGCGCTCGCCGCCGGCTGGGCGCTGGTCGCCGGCGTCGGCGGCTTCATCTACTTCTGGAAGGCTGAGGAGACGTACGGCCGTGGCTGACATCGCCAACGACAGGATCCCCACCGTCGTCGCCGACGGCGTCGACATCGTCTACCGCGTCAACGGCACCGGTGCCGGACGCGGCTCGGCGACCGCCGCCCTCAACCGCATGCTGCGCCGCAAGCAGACCGAGAAGGCGGCGGGCGTGCGCCGGGTGCACGCCGTGAAGAACGTGTCCTTCGTCGCCTACCGGGGCGAGGCGATCGGCCTGATCGGCACCAACGGCTCCGGCAAGTCGACCCTGCTGAAGGCCGTCGCCGGACTCCTCCCCGTGGAGAACGGCCGTATCCACACCGACGGCCAGCCCTCCCTGCTCGGCGTCAACGCGGCCCTGATGAACGACCTGACCGGCGAGCGCAACGTGTACCTCGGCGGCCTGGCCATGGGCATGTCCCGCGAGCAGATCAGGGACCGCTACCAGGACATCGTCGACTTCTCGGGCATCAACGAGAAGGGCGACTTCATCACGCTGCCGATGCGCACGTACTCCTCCGGCATGGCCGCGCGGCTGCGGTTCTCCATCGCCGCCGCCAAGGACCACGACGTGCTGCTGATCGACGAGGCGCTGGCCACCGGCGACCGCTCCTTCCAGAAGCGCTCCGAGGACCGCATCCGCGAGCTGCGCAAGCACGCCGGGACGGTGTTCCTGGTCAGCCACAACAACAAGTCGATCCGCGACACCTGCGACCGCGTGCTGTGGCTGGAGCGCGGGGAGCTGCGCATGGACGGGCCGACGGAGGACGTCCTCAAGGAGTACGAGGCGTTCACCGGCGACAAGTCCCCCAAGGCCGAGCCGAAGGCGCCTGTTCCCTCGTGAGGCGCACCCCGGTCGGTCCTTTTGTCGCATTGGTGACACCATGACCGAATAAGGTCCGCCTGCCTCGACGAGATGGAGGAGCCCCGTGATGCCCGAGCTCAGCGTCATCGTCCACGGGCCGAACGTGCAGGACCATCTGACGGAGCTCCTCGACTCCCTCGCCGCCCATCCCCTGCCGGACGCCGAGCTGATCGTGGCCGCGGTCGGCGACTGGGCCCGGGAGACGGCCGAGCGGCACACGCCGGACGTGCAGGTCGTTCCGCTGCCGGACGGTACGGGCGACGCCGCGGCCCGGGCGGCGGGGGCGGCGCGGGCCTCCGGCCGCTGGCTGCACTTCGTCCACGCCAAGGACGGCCTGCCCGCCGGCGCGCCGCGCACGGTCGCCGAGCGGGTGGCCGAGCTCCCGGCCGAAGTGGACGTCCTGCTCCTCGACCACGTCCGCAGCACCTGGCGCACCTCCGGCATGCCCTCCCGCGACGGCTCCCTGCTGGCCCGGGCGGGCCGTGCCGACGTCGCCCTCGACGACTGCGCGCCGCTGCTGCGCCTGACCCCGTTGCTCGGCACCCGCGTGCTGCGCGCCGACTTCTGGCGGGCGCACGAGCCGCGGCTCACCACCGACGACGAGCCGTACGCCGCCCTGGCCGCCCTGCTGCTCGCCGACCGCGTCGCCTGCCTGCCGCACGTCGCCTACGAGGACCGCAGACTGCGCCCCGCGAGCCTGCCCCCGGTCACTCCCGAGCAGCGCTACGGCCTCGTCGAGCGCTACGAGTCGCTCCTCGACCTCACCCGGGACCGCCGCGCCGCCCACGCCGTGCTCTACGACATCATGGTCCGCGACTGCCTGCGCACCTTCACCCGCGGCGGCATGCCGGAGGAGGTCGCGCGGGAGTTCTTCCGGCGGGCGTCCCTGGCCGCCCTGCGCCGCCGCCCCGAGGGCTACCGGCGCCCCGCCGGTCTCGAAGGCGTCCGCCGCTCCCTGCTCGAAGAGGGCGCCTACGGCAGGTACCGGGCCTTCCAGGCCGTCAACCGCACCCGCCGCACCGCCAAGTCGGCCGTACGGACCCGTAAGCGGCAAGTCGGCGCCAGGCTCCGCGACCACCAGTACCGCAGGGCGCTCGGCCGCCCGGTCAATCCCCACCTGGCGGTGTTCTCGGCGTACTGGAACCGCGGTGTCGCCTGCAACCCGGCCGCGATCGCCGCGAAGCTCGCCGAACTCGCCCCGCAGATCCACCCGGTGTGGGTGGTGACCCAGGAGAACGCGGCCCTGCTGCCGCCCGGCACCGACCACGTCGTGCCCGGCACCCGCCGCTACTGGGAGGTGCTGGCAACGGCCAAGTACCTCGTCAACAACGTCAACTTCCCCAACGCGGTGGTCAAACGCCCCGACGCGATCCACCTCCAGACCCACCACGGCACACCGCTGAAGCGCATGGGCCTGGACCAGATGGCGTACCCGGCGGCCGCGCAGGGACTGGACTTCCAAGCCCTGCTGGAGCGCATCGACAAGTGGGACTTCAGCGTCTCCGCCAACAGCCACACCACGCGCATGTGGGAGCGCGCGTACCCGTCGCACCACGTCTCCCTCGACCACGGCTATCCGCGCAACGACGTCTACTACACGGCCGGCGCGCAGGACATCCGCACAGTCCGCGACAGGCTCGGCATCGCGCCGGGCCGCCGGGCCGTCCTCTACGCGCCCACCCACCGCGACTACGAGGCCGGCTGGACCCCCCGCCTGGACCTCGCCGCCCTCGCCGACCGCCTCGGCGAGGACACGGTCCTGCTCGTGCGCGGCCACTACTTCTACGGCGGCGCGGCCTCCCCGCTCACCAACCTGCGCCGCACGGGCCGGATCATCGACGTCTCCTCCTACGACCCTGTGGAGGAGCTGTGCCTGGCGGCGGACGCCCTGGTCACGGACTACTCCTCGATCATGTTCGACTACGCCAACCTCGACCGCCCGATCGTGATCCACGCCGACGACTGGGAGACGTACCGCACCACCCGCGGCGTCTACTTCGACCTGATGGCCGAGGCCCCGGGCCCCGTCGCCCGCACCCAGCAGGAGCTGACGGACATCCTCACCACCGAGGCCTGGCGCGACGAGGGCGCGGCGAAGACCCGGGCCGTCTTCCGGCGCCGGTTCTGCGAGTACGACGACGGACGCGCCGCCGAGCGCGTCGTCCGCCGGGTCTTCCTCGGCCAGGACGAACGGTCCCTGCCGCCGGTGCTGCCGATCGAGGAACGCACCCCGGCCCCGACCCCGCAGGAGGCGACCGCATGAGCACCCCCGACGTCACCGTGACGGTCATCGTCTACAACGACGCCGAACGCCTCACCCGCGCGGTCGACTCGGTCCGCCGGCAGACCCACGCGAACGTGGAGATCGTCATCAGCGACGACCACTCGACGGACGAGACACCCGAGGTGGCCCGCCGGCTGGCCGCACAGGACCCCCGCGTCCGCCATCTGCGCCTGCCGGAGAACAGCGGCGGATGCAGCGCACCGCGCAACCGCGCCCTGGAGACGGCCCGGGCGCCGTATCTGATGTTCCTCGACAGCGACGACGAACTCCCCGACAACGCCGTCGAACTGCTGCTCGCCGCGCACCGCGAACGCGAGATCGACTTCGCGATGGGCGCGGTGCAGCGCGTCCGGGTCGACAACGGCCGCCGCTCGACGTGGATGCCGCACCTGGTCGCCGAGCGCCGCACCCTCGACGGCATCGAGGCCGACCCGCGTCTGCTCTTCGAGCACCTCGCCACCAGCAAGATGTACGCCCGCGCCTTCCTCGACCGGCACGGCCTGCGCTTCCCGGAGGGCATCCACTACGAGGACCAGCTGTTCTCGGCGCAGGCGTACTGCCTGGCCAAGGCCTTCACGATCATCCCGGAGCCGGTCTACCGCTGGTACGTCGCCCCGTTCGCCGCCTCCGACGCGGCCTCGATATCGAACCAGCGGCACAAGCTCGCCAACGTCCGCGACCGCGTCCACGTCCAGCACCTCATCGACGCGTTCCTCGCGGAGAGCGGGCACGAGTCGCTGCGGGAGGACAAGGACCACAAGTTCCTCAAGCACGACTTCCGGATGTACGCCGGTGACCTGCCCTACCGGGACGAGGAGTGGCTGTCCTCCTTCGCGGACATCGTCACGCCGTACCTGGACACACTCGCGCCGGGCGCCTTCGCCCGCCTCCCCCGCGCCGAACGAGTCGTCCTCCAGCTGATCCGCGACCGCCGTCTGCCGGAGACCCGACTGGCGGCCCGGGGCCTCGGCCACGGAGTGGCCCCCAGGCAGGTCACGACGGACGAACAGGGCCGCACCTACTGGGGCGACCAGATCCCCTCCTCGGAATGGTCCCGCCGCGAACTGGACATCTCGGACCTGGAGCTGGAGACGCGCCCCTTCCCGAGCGCCCAGTTCCGCCACGAGATCACGGAGATCACCCGGGGCCCGGGCGCCTCGGTCGACCTCACCATCCGCACGTACGACCCGTCCCTGCGCCTGCCCGTCGGCCCCCAACGCGCGACCCTCCTCATCGCCCCGGGCCGACGCCGCCTCCGCGTCCCCTTCCGCCTCTCCCCCGTACACCCCGGCGTCTTCGAGGGCCACGCCCACCTGGACCTGGCAGCGGCTCCTCTCCCCTTCCAGGGCTTCGCCGGAGTCCGCCACCCGTTGCTCCGCCTGGAACACCAGGGCCTGTCCCACACGGGCCTCCTGCTGGCTCCCCTGACCTTCCCCACCCTGACCACCCAGGTCCCCCACCACCGCCTGACCCTGGAACCGGAGGGCCACGGCCCGGGCCGCTTGCAGGTCCGCTGGGAACCGGTGGGTGTGACGGCAGGGCTGATCCGCCCGGTGGCACGCCGAGTGGCAAGGCCCCGGGTAAAGCGGGCAGCACGCTTGCTGGCAAGCGCGCTGAAGTAGGCCAACCGGCGGACGCGCTGAGCTGCGGGCAGTCGTGCCGCTAGGGGCGGCACGGGTGGGCACAGCGACACCCCGCTCCGCCCGTCTGCGGACCCATCCCCGCCTCAGCAGACGCTGGCCGCACCCGGCGACACCGGGCTGCCCACGCAGGCCGCCGCTGCGGGCAGTCGTGCCCGCTAAGGGCGGCACGGGTGGGCACAGCGACACCCCGCGCCACGCCGGGCTGCGGCCCCACCCGACCTCAGCACGCCGTACGGCTCACCGCACCACGGCGTAGAGCACCTGCCCCCCGGGCCCCCGGGCCACCTCCCGCAACCCCGCACCACGCCCGACGGCACCGCCCGTATCCACAACCCACCGCACCCCGTACTCCCGAAGAACCTCCCCCCGCTGCCTCCCTGACGTCCCCTCCGCGAAATACCTCCGCACAGCCGCCTCCCGCCGCCCCTCGTCCGGCAGGAAGAAGTCGGGATACCCAGGCGCCACGGTGTACGCCCCGTACGCCGGGATCTGCCGAGCCGGCCGCCCCGCCCGAGCCATCACCACATCCCCGTACTTCACCCACGGCGTCATCCAGTGGTACCCCTCCCATGGCCGCCGGTACTTCTCCGCGACGGCCTCCGGCAGATCTCCCCGCTTCACCACATACCCGACCGTCCCCACCTGCGTCCAAGCCCCCACGACCAACGCCACCCCCAGCACACACCCCCACCCCACCCGAGCCCGCCACCGCCCGGCCTCCCCCACCTCCACCGCCACCGCGACCTGTGCCGGAATCAACGCCGCCGGCAACGCCCGCCCCCACGACCAGTGCCCGCTCAGCCCACCCGCCGCCACCACGACCACCCCCAGCACGAAGAACAGCACCAGCGGATCCCACCGATCCCGCCACCACCGCACCCCCAGCGCCACCACCCCGAGCAGCACCAGCCAGTACCGCCCGACCAGGTCCTCGTACAGCGCGCGGTGCACCGACTCCAGCCCGCCCCCGGCCCCGAACAGCGCGAAGAAGTCGTAGTACGGCCACAGCAGCAGGACGACCAGCGCCAGCACCAGCCCGCCGCCCAGCCGGATCCACACCACCCGGCCAGGCCGCGCGGCGACCACCGTCGCGACCGCCCCCAGCGTGGCCACCACCCCCGAGAACTGATGGCACAGCAGGATCACCGCCCACAGCGCCCCCAGTCCGAGCCACACGCCCCACCCCGCGTCACCGTCACCGTCACCGCGCACCGCCCGCCCGACCCACGCCCAGAGGTGGAACGCGAGCCCCAGCGCGAACACGCTCGGATACGACACCGTCAGCGCGAGCGAGTTGAGCCCGTAGAAGCCGCTCCAGTTGAACAGGGCGGTCCCCCACAGGAACAGCAGGCTCAGCACGGCCAGGGCGGGCGCGGCCGGATGGCCGCTCAGCGTCCGCACGTACCGCCACACTCCCGACAGCAGCAGCGCGAGCCCGGCCAGTGCTCCCAGCCGCAGCACAACGAAGACCGACAGACCGCTCACCCGGGCGACGCAGCCGAGCACCAGCATCCAGGGCGAGTAGTACGGGCTCGGCGTGTCCGCGTCGACGAGCGGATTGCCCGGGTCGACGAGATCGTGCCGCAGCCGCTGGACGGTCGCGGCGTGCATGCCGAGGTCCCCGGCCCACGGCAGCCGGACGATCACGAGGACCAGCAGCAGGACGACCACCGCGGCGGCCGCCTGCGCGGCCAGGGCCGCCGGTCTAGGCGCGGCGGGCATCGTGCTGGAACACCCAGGTGCGGTAGACGAGGAAGCGGAAGGCGGAGGTCAGCACGATGGAAGCCGCCTTGACCGCGTTGGACTCGAAGGGACCGGACAGGCCGAGCCCGTGATACCCGGCGTAGAACAGCCCGCTCTCCATGGCCACGCCGATTCCGCTGAAGACGAAGAACAGCACGATCTGGCGCCGGGTCCGGGACGCCCTGTCGCGGTAGGTGACATACCGGAATCCGAGGTAGTTGGTGCCCATGGCGATCAGGCTGGCCAGCACGGTCGCCACCATGGCGGCCCGGTGCAGCCCGTGCAGGAGCAGGTTGAACACCAGGAAGTTCACTGCGACGCCGCTCCCGCCGACCAGCGCGAAGTTCACCACTTCGAGGACGACGCGCTTCACCGGCGGGACGGCGGGAGCGGCCACTCGCTCCCCGGAGAGATTCACTGTCACGCCCCAAGCCTTAGCCGGAAACAGTAAGTCCTCCACTCGAATCGCCCTAAAGCACGCCAAGAAGAAGGCGCCCCGGGCCGATACCGGCCCGGGGCGCCCCGGACGCCGTACTCGTGACTCCTGACTCCTACGAATGCGTCCGCAGCAGCGTGCGCATCGTCCGCATCGCCACCGACAGGTTCGCGAGGTCGAACGCCTCGGAGCCCTGGATCTCCTCCAGTGTGGTGCGGGCCCGGCCGAGGATCGCCGCGTTCTTCTGCTCCCACGCCTTGTAGCGCTGCTCGGGCGTCGCGGCGCCGTCGCCCACCGCCAGGACGTCGGCGGTCAGCGCCGCGTGCGCCGCGTAGAGGTCCTCGCGGATCGCCGCGCGGGCCATGGACTGCCAGCGGTCCGCGCGGGGCAGCTCGATGATGCGGTCCATCAGCTGGGTGATCCGCAGCCGGTCGGCGAGGTCGTAGTAGACCTCGGCGACGTCCAGCGGCTCCCGGCCCATGCGGTCCGCGACCGAGACGATGTCGAGCGTCGGGAAGGCGGAGGAGAAGCCCGCCACGCGCGTGGCGAGTTCGTCGGGCACACCGGCGTCCGTCAGCTCGTCGTAGATCTTCTGGTACCACTCCAGGTCCGCGCCGCGCAGCAGCTTCGGCAGCTGCCCCCAGACCTGCTCGACCCGCTCGGCGAAGAAGTCGACCGTCTCGGCGAGCTGAAGCGGCTGCGGCCGGTTGTTGAGCAGCCAGCGCGTGCCGCGCTCCACCAGACGGCGCGAGTGCAGGCGGATGCGGGTCTGGACGTCGGCCTCGACCTTGTTGTCGAGCGCTTCGACCCCGTCCCACACCGGCGACTGGCGGAAGATCACCCGGGCCGCGGTCTGCGCCCGCACGATCTCCTCCAGCGACGCGCCGGTCTCCTCGCGCAGGCGGTGCAGATACGTCGTACCGCCCGTGTTGACCGTGTCGTTGACCAGGACCGTCGTGGTGATCTCGCGGCGCAGCGGGTGCCCGTCGAGACGGTCCGGGAACTGCTCGCGCAGCTCGGTCGGGAAGTACGCGTGCAGCAGACCCCTCAGGTACGGGTCGTCCGGCAGCGAGGTGCGCAGCAGTTCCTCGGCGACGGTGATCTTCGTGTACGCCAGCAGCACGGCCGTCTCCGGGCCGGTCAGACCCTGGCCCTGGGCGAGCCGCTCGCGGATCTGCCGGTCGGTGGGCAGGAACTCCAGCGCCCGGTCGAGGTGGCCCTCCCTCACCAGGTGCTTCATGAAGCGCTGCTGGGCGTGGAGCATGGCGCCGGACTGGGCGAGGGCGTTGGCGATCGCCGTGTTCTGCGCGTAGTTGTTGCGCAGCACCAGGTGGCCGACCTCGTCGGTCATCTCGGCGAGCAGCCTGTTGCGCTGTTTGACGGTCATGTCGCCGTCCGCGACCAGGCCGTTGAGCAGGATCTTGATGTTCACCTCGTGGTCGGAGGTGTCCACGCCCGCGCTGTTGTCGATGGCGTCGGTGTTGATCCGGCCGCCGTGCAGCGCGAACTCGATCCGGCCGAGCTGGGTCAGCCCCAGGTTGCCGCCCTCGCCGACGACCTTGACGCGCAGGTCCTTGCCGTCGACGCGGATGGCGTCGTTGGCCTTGTCGCCGACGTCCGCGTTCGACTCAGGGGAGGACTTGACGTACGTACCGATGCCGCCGTTCCACAGCAGGTCCACCGGCGCCTGGAGGATCGCCTTCATCAGGTCGGCCGGGGTCAGCTTGGTGACCTTGGCCTCGATGCCGAGGGCCTCGCGGATGTGCGCGTTGACCGGGATCGCCTTGGCCGTACGCGGGAAGATGCCGCCGCCGGCCGACAGCAGCTCCTTGTTGTAGTCCTCCCAGCTGGAACGCGGCAGCTCGAACAGGCGGCGGCGCTCGGCGTAGGAGGTGGCCGCGTCCGGGTTCGGGTCGATGAAGATGTGCCGGTGGTCGAAGGCGGCGACCAGGCGGATGTGCTCGCTGAGCAGCATGCCGTTGCCGAACACGTCACCGGACATGTCGCCGATGCCGACGACCGTGAAGTCCTCGGCCTGGGTGTTCACGCCCAGTTCCCGGAAGTGCCGCTTGACGGACTCCCAGGCGCCGCGGGCGGTGATGCCCATGCCCTTGTGGTCGTAGCCGGCGGAGCCGCCGGAGGCGAAGGCGTCGCCGAGCCAGAAGTTGTACTGCTCGGCCACCCCGTTGGCGATGTCGGAGAAGGTCGCGGTGCCCTTGTCGGCGGCGACCACGAGGTAGGTGTCGTCCTCGTCGTGCCGGACGACGTCCGCCGGGGGCACGACCTCGCCGACCACCATGTTGTCGGTGATGTCGAGCAGCGCGGAGATGAACGTCTTGTAGCTGGCGATGCCCTCGGCCATCCACGCGTCGCGGTCGACGCTCGGGTCGGGCAGCTGCTTGGCGACGAAGCCGCCCTTGGCGCCGACCGGCACGATGACGGTGTTCTTCACCATCTGCGCCTTGACCAGGCCGAGGATCTCGGTACGGAAGTCCTCACGGCGGTCGGACCAGCGCAGACCGCCGCGCGCGACCTTGCCGAAGCGCAGGTGCACGCCCTCGACACGCGGCGAGTACACCCAGATCTCGAACGCCGGGCGCGGCGCCGGCAGGTCGGGGATGGCCTGCGGGTCGAACTTCATGGAGACGTACTCGTGCGGCTTGCCGCCCGCCGCCTCCTGGAAGAAGTTGGTCCGCAGCGTCGCCTTGATGACGGTGAGGAAGGACCGCAGGATCCGGTCCTCGTCGAGCGAGGCCACCTGGTCGAGGGCCGCGTCGAGCTCCTCCAGCAGCGCGTCCACGATCTCGTGGCCCGCGCGCTGCCGGTCCGGCGACATCCGCGCCTCGAACAGGGAGACGAGCAGGCGGGTGGTGTGGACGTTGTTGCGGAGGGTGTCCTCCATGTAGTCCTGGCTGAACGTGGACGCCGCCTGCCGCAGGTACTTCGCGTACGCCCGCAGCACCATCGCCTGGCGCCAGGTCAGCCCGGCGCTCAGCACCAGGGCGTTGAAGCCGTCGTTCTCCGCCTTGCCGGTCCAGGTGGCGGCGAAGGCGTCCTGGAACCGCTCGCGGGCGTCGTCGCCGAAGTAGTCCCCGCCGCCGCTCTTCGCACGGGGCATGCGCAGGCCGAAGTCGTAGATCCAGACCACGCTCCGGTCCGAGCAGCGCAGCTCGTACGGCCTCTCGTCGACGACCTCGACGCCGAGCCGGTTGAGGACCGGCAGCACCGCCGACAGGGAGATGGCGTCGCCCGTGCGGTAGATCTTGAAGCGGCGCTCCTCGGGGGCGGCGCCCACCGGCTCGTAGAGGCTGAGCGCGAAGTCCTTGCCCTCCTCGCCGTTCAGCTGTTCGAGGTGGATGAGGTCGGCGACCGCCGCGCGCGGATTGTGGTCGGCCTTGTAGCCCTCGGGGAAGGCGTGCGCGTACCGGCGCATCAGTTCCGCCGCGTGCTCCTCGCCGAGCTCGGCGTTGAGCGCCTCGGCGAAGGCGTCCTCCCAGGAGCGGGCGGCCTCCACCAGCCGGGCCTCGATGCGCTCCTTGTCGGCGTCGGACAGCTCGGGCAGCTCCGTGCCCTGCGGGACCCGGACCACGAAGTGCAGCCGGGACAGGATCGACTCGGTGTTCCAGGCCGTGAAGTCGACGCTGATGCCGCCGAGCTCCTCCTTCAGGATCTCGATGATCCGCAGGCGGACGGCCGTGGTGTAGCGGTCGCGCGGCAGGTAGACGAGGGCCGAGTAGTAGCGCCCGTACTCGTCCTGGCGCAGGTAGAGCCTCAGCCGCCTGCGCTCCTGGAGGTAGAGGACGGAGGTGACGATGGCCCGCAGCTCGTCGACGGGGGTCTGGAACAGCTCGTCGCGCGGGTACGTCTCCAGGATCTGGAGCAGGTCCCGGCCGTCGTGGCTGTTGGGCGAGAACCCGGCCTGTTCGAGGACCTCCTCGACCTTGCGCCGGATGACCGGGACCCGGCGCACGGACTCGGTGTAGGCGGCGGAGGAGAACAGTCCGAGGAAGCGCCGCTCGCCGATGACATTGCCCTCGGCGTCGAATTTCTTGACCCCGATGTAGTCCAGGTACGACGGCCGGTGCACGGTCGCCCGGCTGTTCGCCTTGGTCAGGACGAGCAGCTTGTGCTCGCGCGCCTTGGCCCGGGCGTCGGCGGGCAGCCGCTCGAAGGACGGGCTGACCGGGTGGCTCTCCTGGTCGGAGTGGTGCGGGTCGGCGCGCAGGATGCCGAGGCCGGTGCCGGGCACGGCGGCCAGCGAGTCGTCCCCGCGCAGCTGGTACTCGCGGTAGCCGAGGAAGGTGAAGTGGTCGTCGGCCAGCCAGCGCAGCAGCTCGCGGGCCTCCTCGACCTGGGGTCCGGGCAGGTCAGCGGGGATGGGCTCGTCCGGCAGCCCCTCCGCCAGCCGGGTCGCCGCTTCCCGCATCTTGCCCCAGTCCTCGACGGCCTCGCGGGCGTCGGACAGCACCCGCAGCAGGTCGGCGGTGATCTGCTTCAGATCGGCCCGGTCGGTCTCGCGGTCGATCTCGACATGGATCCAGGACTCGACGTGCGCGTCGTGCGGAAGGTCGCCGACGACGGTCGCGGGAGAGGGCAGCACCTCGATGAGCTTGCCGGTGACATCACGCCGCACGACGAACTGCGGGTGGATGACGACGTGGATCCCGCGACCCTGCCGCGTCAGCTCATTGGTGACGGAGTCCACGAGGAAGGGCATGTCGTCGGTGACGACCTCGACGACGGAGTGGCTGCACGTCCACCCGTTCTCCTCGACCGTGGGAGTGTGCACCCGTACGTTGGCCGTGCCCTGGGGGCGGTTCTCGGCCAGCCGGTAGTGCGAGACTGCGGCTCCGAAGACATCGACCGGGTCGCGGTCGGTGAGGTCCTCCGGGGCCGTGTGCAGGTAGTAACGCTGGAGGAACGAGAGCAGGGACTCACGATCCGGGGCTCCCTGGGCGTCTGGGGTCTCCTCGCCCGTCGACCCGGTCGGTAGGTGCCCCCCGACCGGGCTGTTCTCAGCTACCCGGGCGGCCCTCTCGAGCAACTCGGCCTTGGCTTCGTCCAGCTTGGTCTGCATTGTCCTCTGGCTCCTGTCGCGCGCCGTTGCGTGACGTAGAAGGAAGTACGGCCTCTGCACTTACGACGTCACGCCGTGACACGGGGTATCCGGTCTGCTCCGACGCTATGCCGCAAGGTGAGATGAGCGGGGGTGTCTGAGCCGTTCTTGAGCTGCCCCACGGGTGTGAGGCTGCTCTCTGCGACGCCTCGGTCCGGGTGGTGCTCGGCGTCCCGGGAGTCCTCGAAGCCCCGTCCCGCCCGCGAAGACCAGCGACCGCCGCCCGGTCACGGATGTGGTCCGTGCTCTCCGGGCGCAGGGCAGGGACGACGACGTCCCCGCGAACTATCGCGCTGATCACGCCACCAAGGCTATCGCTCCTCACAGGGGGCCCGTCATGAGCCGTATGTGTACAAAACCAGGCCGAGAAGTTTGACGTTCTGCACAGTGAGCGCACGCAGCTACGGCCGAGTGGCCGCCCTAGCCGCGGGCAGTCGTGCCGCTTGGGGCGATGGGGGTCCCCCCTGCTCGAGCGAAGCCGGGAGGTTGGGAAGGGTGGGCGCAGCGGCACCCCGCTCCGCCGGGCTGCGCACTCACCCGGACCCAGCCCAACCGCCGAGCACCTGCCTACGCCGCCAGCCGCTCCGCCTCCGCCACGGCCTCCTCAAGCGTGTCCACGACCGGCACCCCCACCGACTCCAGACTCGCCCGACTGTGCGACCCCCCGGTATACAGCACGGCCCTCGCCCCCACATACTGCGCAGCCACCGCATCATCCGCGGCATCCCCGATCACAACGGTCCGCTCCGGCACCACCCCCCTCAGCGACTCCAGATGCCGCACCATGTGCTCGGCCTTGCTGCCCCCCGACGGCCCGGTCCGCCCATCCACCCGTATGAAGTGCGGCTCGATCCCGAACCCCCGCACCAACGGCACGAGCTCCTCGTGCACATACATGCTCAGAATCGACTGACTGCGCCCGGCCGACCGCCACTCCGCCAACAGCTCCACGGCCCCCACCGTCAGCTCACACCTCACCCGGTGCTCCGCGTAGTACCGATGGAAGATGTCGTCCATGACCTCCCACTCGGCCTCGGTCGGCAGCCGCCCGATCAGCCGCTCATAGAACTTCGGCACCGGCACGCAGTACAGCTCCCGGTACTTCTCCAGCGTCAGCGGCTCCAGCCCCAGCTCGGCGAACGCCGCGTTCGTCGCCCCGATGATCGCGTCGATGTCGTGGAACAGCGTCCCGTTCCAGTCCCAGACAATGTGCGCGCCCGTCTGCTTGCCCATGCCCCAAAAAGTACCCGCCCCCACTGACAATCAAGAGAACGGCAACTCAACGCGCCCCCCTGAACGCCGAGAGCACCCGCCCCGGCGCTCAGTCCCCGCGCCCCACCAGGTTCGCAATCTCCTGCGTGGCGAACCACAGCAACTCGTGGTCCTCCGCTCCGTCCACGACGAACTGCGCGTCGTCGTCCCCACCGTCCGCCGCCGGCAGCGCCTCGGCCGCCGCCGTCACATCCGCCTCCGCATCCGCGGCGTCGACATGCACGGACGCCGCTTTGGCCAGCGCGACGGCGCCGGCGACCCGCACTTCCCCCAGCGCCGACGGGTCCAGCCCCCGGTCGGGATCCGCGCTCGCGGCCCGGTCGGGCACGTCCACGGCCACCACGACCCGCCGCCGCGGCGCCTCCGGCTCGGCCGCCAGCAGCCGCAGCGAGGCCAGCGCGGCCCGGCTCAGCGCCGCGTACTCCAGTTCCTCGATGTCGTCGGAGAGGTACCACTCGCGCAGCCCTGGCGTCACGGCGTACGCGACGAACGGCCCGGCTCCCAGCTCACCCGTCTTGTACGCCTCGGCGAGACGGGGGAGGGTCAGGGGCACGTAGACACGCATGGCTGGCCGCTTCCTTTGGGGTCGTTGCATGGTCGGAGGGCTCCGGAGGGCCTTCAGGATACGTGCGGTGCGTCCCCTTTCGAGTTCCGCCCTGTGACGCCGGACGCGGCAACTCCGGGCCCGGCATTCACCCGGCGCACCCCCGCGCTGACTGGCTTCCCGCCCTCCACACCACCCGGATAGGTGAACATTTCGGCGCCTGCCATACGGGGTCCGCTTCCTTGCCCCCGCCCCCGTCGGCCCCGTACAAGATCACCAGCTCGAAGTTACTCTCCGGTATCAACCGGGCCCACGAAACGGGGACCCCCATGAACAAGGTCATGACCAGGGCACAACAGCGCCCGGGCACCCGCCCACCAGCCCGCCGCGACCCACGCCGCCCCGGCGGCAGCGCCAACCCACGCACACCCGGCAGCACGGCCCCACGCCCCGCCGGGACCCCCACTCACCACACCCTCAGCAGCACCACCCCGCCACGCACCACTGGCGGCACCACCTCACGCACCCCCGCGCCCTCCTCTCCCCACACTCCCGGCAGCACCGCCCCGCCGCGCACCCCCGGCGGAGGCCCCGCCCGCACCCCGGCAGCCGACGGCCGCCCTCCGGGCTCCGCCCGCACCGCGAGGCCCCGCACCCGCCCCAGGGACACCCGCCCCCCGACACCTTCCGCCGCCCCCACAGCACCCCGCAGGGCGCCGCGAACCACCGCCCCGGCCCCCAGGGACACCACACCACGCGTCCCCGCCCAGCACCCCCACCGCCCGGTTCCGGTCCCCCACCCCCTCCCCACCGACGTCTTCGCCGACCTCCTCGTGGCCGTCCTCAGCGGCCACCGCCCCGTCCACTCGATGCTCCGCCACACCCGGGGCCGTGCCTACGACGAACTGGCCTGGCTCGCCGAACGCGGCCCCCTGCGCACCCGCGGCGCCCGCCCCGTCGTCCGCGACATCGGCTACTTCGAACCCCGCCCCGGCGCCATCGAGGCCTTCGCCCGCATCGGCGCCGGCGACCAACTGCGCGCCATGGCCTTCCGCCTGGAGCTCGGCCAGGACCTCCGCTGGCGTTGCACGGCAGTGGAACTCGGCGGTCCCCGCCCGCCCCGCGCAGAGGCCGACTGAGCATCGCCCAAGGCGGCACAGCCGCCGGTTTCGGCAAGCCGAAGGGCCGGACACCCTCGGGTGCCCGGCCCTTCACGCCGCTACGGTGCCTCAGCGGCCGTCACTTCTTGCGACGGCCCCGGCTGCGCGCCTGCTTGCGGCGCTCCGCGCGCGTGAGGCCGTCGGCCTCGGAACGCACCGGCTCGTCGTCGGTGGCGAAGTCACCCTCGATGGTGCCGCCCTCACCGTCGACCGTCGGCGCGGAGAAGTGGAGGTTGCGCCGCTGCGGGGCGTCGAGCCCCTTGGCGCGGATCTCCGGGCGGGCACCGGCCTGCGCCGGCACCGTGTCGTGCTTCTCCAGGTCGGCCACCGGCTTGGCGTCCTCGACCGGGACCTCCTCGACCTGCTGCTCGACCTGGACCTCCAGGTTGAACAGGTAGCCGACGGACTCCTCCTTGATGCCCTCCATCATCGCGGTGAACATGTCGAAGCCCTCGCGCTGGTACTCGACCAGCGGGTCCTTCTGCGCCATCGCGCGCAGGCCGATGCCCTCCTGGAGGTAGTCCATCTCGTAGAGGTGCTCGCGCCACTTGCGGTCGAGGACCGACAGCACGACCCGGCGCTCCAGCTCACGCATGATCTCGGAGCCGAGCTGCGCCTCGCGCGCCGCGTACTGCTCGTGGATGTCGTCCTTGATGGAGTCGCCGATGAACTCGGCGGTCAGCCCGGCCCGGTCGCCGGCCGCCTCCTCCAGCTCCTCGATGGTGACCTTGCACGGGTAGAGCTGCTTGAAGGCGCCCCACAGCCGGTCGAGGTCCCAGTCCTCGGGGAAGCCCTCGGCGGTCTCGGCCTGGACGTAGGCGTCGATCGTGTCGTCCATGAAGTGCTGGATCTGCTCGTGCAGGTCCTCGCCCTCCAGGACGCGGCGCCGCTCGCCGTAGATGACCTCACGCTGGCGGTTGAGGACCTCGTCGTACTTCAGGACGTTCTTACGGGTCTCGAAGTTCTGCTGCTCGACCTGCGACTGGGCGGAGGCGATCGCGCGTGTGACCATCTTGTTCTCGATCGGCACGTCGTCCGGGACGTTCGCCATCGACATCACGCGCTCGACCATCTGGGCCTTGAACAGCCGCATCAGGTCGTCGCCGAGGGACAGGTAGAAGCGGGACTCGCCGGGGTCGCCCTGACGGCCGGAACGACCGCGCAGCTGGTTGTCGATCCGCCGCGACTCGTGCCGCTCGGTGCCCAGCACGTAGAGGCCGCCGAGCTTCTCGACCTCATCCTTCTCGGCCTGGACGGCCTTCTCGGCCCGCTTGAGCGCCTCGGGCAGGGCGTGCGCCCACTCCTCGATGTGCTCCTCGGGGTCGAGGCCGCGCTGGCGCAGCTCCGCCTCGGCGAGGTCCTCGGGGTTGCCGCCGAGCTTGATGTCCGTACCACGGCCGGCCATGTTCGTGGCCACCGTGACGGAGCCCTTGCGGCCGGCCTGGGCGACGATCTGCGCCTCACGGTCGTGCTGCTTGGCGTTCAGCACCTCGTGCTGGATGCCGCGCTTGCTGAGCTGCTGCGACAGGTACTCGGACTTCTCGACCGAGGTGGTGCCGACGAGGATCGGCTGGCCCTTGCGGTGCTTCTCCTCGATGTCGTCGACGACCGCCTCGAACTTGGCGACCTCGGTCCGGTAGATCAGGTCCGACTGATCCTTGCGGACCATCGGCCGGTTGGTCGGGATCGGCACCACGCCGAGCTTGTAGATCTGGTGGAACTCCGCGGCCTCGGTCATCGCCGTACCGGTCATGCCGCACAGGCCGGGCATTTCCTTGCCCTTGTGGTCGTGGCGCTTGTAGAGGCGGAAGAAGTTCTGGAGCGTGATCGTGGCGAGCGTCTGGTTCTCGTCCTTGATCGGCACCCCTTCCTTCGCCTCGATCGCCTGGTGCATGCCCTCGTTGTAACGGCGGCCGGCGAGGATACGTCCGGTGTGCTCGTCGACGATCATGACCTCGTCGTCGATGATGACGTAGTCCTTGTCCTTCTTGAAGAGCTCCTTGGCCTTGATGGCGTTGTTCAGGTAGCCCACCAGCGGGGTGTTCACCGACTCGTAGAGGTTGTCGATGCCCAGCCAGTCCTCGACCTTGCTGACGCCGGACTCGTGGATGGCGACCGTGCGCTTCTTCTCGTCGACGTCGTAGTCGCCGGTCTCCTCGATGCCCTTGAGCGGCTGGCCGGCCTCGCCGCGCTTAAGGCGCTTGACCAGCTTGGCGAAGTCGCCGTACCACTTGGTCGCCTGGTCGGCGGGACCGGAGATGATCAGCGGCGTACGGGCCTCGTCGATGAGGATGGAGTCGACCTCGTCGACGATGGCGAAGTTGTGACCGCGCTGGACGAGCTCGTCCTTTGACCACGCCATGTTGTCGCGCAGGTAGTCGAAGCCGAACTCGTTGTTCGTGCCGTAGGTGATGTCGCAGGCGTACTGCTCGCGGCGCTGAGCCGGCGTCATGTTGGCGAGGATGCAGCCGACGCTCAGGCCCAGGAAGCGGTGGACGCGGCCCATCATCTCGGAGTCGCGCTCGGCCAGGTAGTCGTTGACCGTGATGATGTGGACGCCCTCGCCGGACAGCGCGTTCAGGTACGCCGGCAGCGTGCCGACGAGGGTCTTGCCCTCACCGGTCTTCATCTCGGCCACGTGACCCATGTGCAGGGCGGCGCCGCCCATCATCTGCACGTCGTAGTGGCGCTGGCCCAGGACCCGCTTGGCGGCCTCACGGACGGTGGCGAAGGCCTCGGGCAGCAGGTCGTCCAGGCTCTCACCGTCGGCGTACCGCTGCTTGTACTCATCGGTGAGGGCCCGCAGCTCGGCGTCGGAGAGGTCGACGAAGTCCTCTTCGATGGAGTTGACCTGGTCCGCGATGCGGTGCAGCTTGCGCAGGATCTTGCCTTCGCCTGCACGCATGATCTTCGAGAGGACGGACACGGGGGTTGGTCTCCTTGCCGGTCGGGCCTGGGACGGTCGCTTACCACTTGACTTACTGAGCAACGGCCATCGTATGCGAGGACCCCACCGCGCCGGGAGGGCCTGCCGTGACGGCGACCGTCCGCTGCTTCATTTCGCCTTCACTCTGCCTCAAAGGGGACAACGTCCGGGCCCCTCGGATGGTGCCGCATCCCCCGCCCGGATTACGCGAGGCGTGATCACTCCCTCACTCACGGCAAACAGATGGCGATTGCAGGGGCCTCCGACCAGAATCGGCCGATGGACCCCGTCACCCTCACCACGGACCGCCTCCTGATGCGCACGGTCGGCCCCCAGGACACCGACGCGGTGTACGACGCCTGTCAGGACCCCGACATCCAGCGCTGGACCACGATCCCTTCGCCGTACCTCCGCGAGAACGCCGAGGCCTTCACGGAACAGTTGGTCCCCGACGGCTGGGCGGACGGCTCCATGTACACCTTCGGCGTCTTCCTCCACTCCGGAGAACTCGCCGGCATGCTCGGCATGACCATGCGCGCCCTGGGCATGGGCGAGATCGGCTTCTGGGCCGCCAAGCAGCACCGCTCCCGCGGCTACGTCACGGAGGCCGTGCTCACCGCCTGCCGCTGGGCCTTCGTCCACGCCGCGATCGACCGCATCGAGTGGCGCGCCGAGGTGGGCAACCGGGCCTCCCGCGCGGTAGCGGAACGAGCCGGCTTCACCATCGAAGGCACACTGCGCGCCTCGACCAACAACAAGGGCGTACGCCGCGACACCTGGGTCGGCTCCTTGCTCCCCTCGGACTTGGGCCTCCCTTCGACGGCCCCCTACTTGCCGGCGCTCGCGTAGCTGCCTAGATGAATGAGTCCGATGTGTGTGCTGGTCGCGACCATGGCGAAGGGCGCCCGTTGGTCAGTGTGTGAAGACAAACCTGGACGCCCTTCTGGCGGCACTGTACGTGTTCATCGACGACCATGTGGCGCCTTGTCGCCGGATCGGGCGACCCCCGAAACTGACGGACGCCGAACTGCTGTGCCTGGCGGTCGCCCAGGTCCTGCTCGGCTTTCCCTCTGCCCGGCACTGGATCCGCTTCGCCCACGCCCGGTTGGGCCACCTCTTCCGCTACCTGCCCCAGCAATCGGCCTACAACAAGCGCCTCAACGCCGCCGGGCCGCTGATCAGCCATGTGATCGAGGCCCTGGCCCGGCAGGTGCCGACCTGGCACGACAGCCTCCGGCTGATCGACTCCACCCCGCTGCCCTGCGCCGCCTCCCGCGAGACCGTCAAGCGCTCCGACCTGGCCGGGCACGCCGGATACGGCTACTGCCGCAGCCATTCCCGGTTCTTCTGGGGGTTCCGGCTGTACCTGGTCACCACCGCCGAGGGCATGCCCGTCTCCTGGTGTCTGGCCAACCCGAAACTCGGAGAGCGGGAGGTGATGGCCGCTCTGCTGGAACGCGACCATCACCTGACCCGGGCGGGGCAGGTGATCCTGGCCGACAAGGGCTTCGCCGGCCGGGAGTTCGAAGTCTTCGTCACCGACCGGCTCGGCGCCCACCTGGTACGGCCGGACCGCAAGGACGAACCGGCCCGCTTCGGCAAGATCGCGCGTGTCCGCCAGTGGATCGAGGCCGTCATCGACACCCTCAAGGGCCAGCTCAGCCTGGAACAGCACGGCGGCAGAACCCCGGCCGGAGTCTTCGCCCGAACCGCCCAACGCCTGCTGGCCCTGGCCACCGCGATCTGGCACAACTGGCACACCGGAGCAACGGCCAAACGCTCGCTGATCGCGTACGACCACTGAAGACTTCGGACTCATTCATCTAGCTGCGGGCAGTCGTGCCGCTGGGGCGATGGGGGTCTCCCCTGCTCGAGCGAAGCCGAGAGCTTGGGGGAGGGTGGGCGCAGCGGCACCCCGCTCCGCCGGGCTGCGCACCCACCCCGCCCCAGCCCCAACGCACAGCACCCCGCACGCGACCCCGCAGCTCACCACCCCTCTGTCAGTCCCACCCCCTATCGTGCAAAACCATGACCACCCCGCGCCCCACAACAGAGCTCTCCGCAGACGAGGCCCGCCGACTCGCGCTCCGCGCCCAGGGCTTTCTCGGCGCCCCACCCCGCCGCTCCGGCGTCCGCGGCATCCTCCGCCACCTGGGCGCGATACAGCTCGACACCATCTCGGTCCTGGCCCGCTCCCACGAACTCGTCCCGTACGCCCGCTTGGGCGCGGTCGGCCGAAAGACAGTGGAGAACGCCTACTGGAAGCCTGCGATTTCCGGCGCGCCTTCGGCACGACCCCACGCCTTCGAGTACTGGTCCCACGCGGCCTGCATCCTCCCTATCGAGGAATGGCCGCACTTCGCCTTCCGCCGCCGCGCCTACCGCAACCGCCCGCACTGGAACCACGAGCTCCCGGACGGCGCCTACGACGAGGTCATCAAGCAGCTCCGCGACGAAGGCCCCCTCACGGCCACGGAGTTGGGCGGCGCGAAGAAGACGAACGACTGGTGGGACTGGTCCGGCTCGAAGGTCGCCGTCGAACGCGCCCTGATGTACGGCGAGGTGGTCTGTGTGGAGCGCCGCGGCTGGAAGCGCGTGTACGACCTCGCCGAGCGCGCGATCCCGGAGGACCTGCTGCACGACGAACTGGACGACGCCGAGTGCCTGCGCCGCCTGGTCCGCCTGGCGGGCCAGGCCCTCGGCGTCGGCACGCGCGCGGACATCGCCGACTACCACCGCCTCAAGGGCGAGCAGGTCGACGCGGTGATCGCCGACTCAGGCCTTGTCCCGGTCTTGGTCGAGGGCTGGGGCAAGCCCGCCTGGGCCGACCCCGCGGCCCTGGAGACACCCCCGCGCGGCCGCCACCGCACCACGCTGCTCTCACCTTTCGACTCCCTGATCTGGGAGCGGGCGCGCACGGAGCGGATCTTCGGCTTCACCCACCGCCTGGAGGCCTACGTCCCCAAACAGAAGCGGGTGTACGGCTACTTCACGATGCCGGTCCTGGCCAGCGGCAGGCTCGTCGGCCGCGTGGACCCGGCCCGCGAGGGCCGCACACTGGTGGCCAAGCAGGTCACGCTCGACGGCGCGAAGGCCGTCCCGGCCGTGGCCCAGGCCCTGGCCGAGGCGGCGACCTGGGTGGACTGCACGGACGTACGCGTGGAACGGGTCGACGCTCCGGACCTGCGCGAACCCCTCGTCAAGGAACTCGCCCGCGTCCTCGTCTGAAGCCCTACCGGATCAAGGGATCACGGGATCACCGGATCTCGAGGATCTTCTCCCGCATCGCGTACACCACCGCTTCCATCCTGGAGTGCAGCTGAAGCTTCTCCAGGATGTTGCGCACGTGGTTCTTCACGGTGTTCTCGGAGATGAACAACTCCTTGGCGATATCGCGGTTGTTCATCCCCGTCGCGACGAGTTTGAGGACTTCCAGTTCGCGGTCCGTCAGCCGTGGCGCGGGCACCAGCCGGCGCTCGTCGGTGCGCTGGATCATCGACTTGAACTCGGTGAGCAGCTTCGACGCCATGGAGGGGCTGATCTGCGACTGCCCGTCGGCCACCGCGCGAATGGCGGTGGCGACCTCGTCCGTGGAGATCTCCTTGAGGAGATAGCCGGTCGCTCCCGCCTTGATGGCGTCGTAGAGATCGGCTTCCTCGTCGCTGATCGTCAGCATGATGATCTTGGCGCTGGGGGCGACCTCCTTGATGGAGGTGCATGCCTCGATCCCACCCCGCTTGGGCATCCGCACATCCATCAGGACGATGTCGGGCAGCAGGTCGGCGGCCTTCTCGACGGCCTCGGCGCCGTCGCCCGCCTCCCCGATGACCTGGATGTCCTCCTCGGCCGCCAGCACGATCTCCAGGCCACGGCGGAACAGGGCGTGGTCGTCGACCACAAGGACTCTGATCGGTTCCTTGCGTGGAGAGTCCGTGTCCGGGCCCATGCCGACGACGCCGTCGGCATCCTCGCCACGCATCGGTCCGAAGCTGTCCGCCATCGTTCCTCCCCCTGAAGGCTGTGGCCTTTCGTCCTGAGCCATCGCCAACCCAGAGCAACGACCCACCGGTTGGGCCGTGTCCAACCATGATTTCATGCCCGGACGACACCGGGGTGACGGAGCGGGGCGCTCAGTGGTCGCACAGGGGTGCCCCTGGGGGCGCACACGCGCTCCAGGGGCACCTGCTCCGCTGTCACCCGGCATGGTCAGCCGCCGAGCGCACCGCCAGCCTCGGGCGCGTGCGCCTGTGTGACCATCGTGTCCGTCCTGAGGTGGATCACGCCGTAGTCGTAGGCGTGCCGTCGGTAGACGACACTCGGTTCCTTGGTCTCGGAGTCGACGAACAGGTAGAAGTCGTGCCCGACCAGCTCCATCTCGTAGAGAGCCTGGTCGAGGGTCATGGGGGCTGCGACGTGGGTTTTCTCGCGGACGACGATGGGGCCGTCACCCTGCACTTCCAGCGAGCCGATCTTCTTCGTGGGGACGGCCTCTTCCGGCTTCTCCTCCGGTGTCGGCACCAGACCGTTTCCGTTGAGCGTCGCCACGCCCGGGACGTGGTCGGCGACCTCTGCGGCCGAGATCCGGCGCGCGCCACGGCGCGAGAACCGCTTGTCGTGTTGCCTGCGCAGCCGGGCTTCCAGCTTTTCCGCCGCCAGGTCGAGCGCCGCGTACGGATCGCTCGCCGCTGCCTCCGCCCGGATCACCGGCCCGCGGGAGCGAAGCGTGATCTCCACTCGGTCGCTGCGGTCGGCCTGCCTGGGGTTGGGCTCCTTGGACACCTCGACGTCGAGGCTGATCACCTTGCCATCGAGCTTCTGGATCTTCTCCAGCTTCAGCTTCTCGGCCACGTGCTTCCGGAACCGCTCGGGCACCTCGGTCTTGCGGCCCTTGACGACGATGTCCACGCAGAACTCCGTTCCCGGATCACTCCGCTTCGCTGCGGAGCATCTCCCTTTTGCACCAGGTCCCGGTGTGCCCAGGGACCTCGGACTCGGTGACTTCCACCTCCTCCCCCGTGGACGAGATCTCCACTCCACCGTCGCGAGTGATGAAGAAAAACCCGCGGCATGGCATTCGGATTTGAGAGGTGTGGCCTGCGGCTTTCCCTCTCAACCGAACATATCTCGCCCGGACGGATGTCGTCACCCTCTACTGCGGCGTACCTCCGTTCAGGTGAATAAGGCCTCTCGTTACCTGCAACGACGCAAGATCTCAGTCAGTTCCGGTTTATTTCGAAAGAGTCCGGTGACGCCGCGACCACTGCCGCGCACACCACGTCAACGACCGCGCCGGTGCCGCCCGCGCCCGTCATCACCTGCCGACCGGGCCGCCGGCCCGTCCTCATCCGCCTTGATCCGACGTTCTGTTCCTCTCTGCTTTCCCACGTCTCGTCCCCGTACACGGCCACAGTTCCCTCAGCGTTCGGAATCGGCCCCGTTACCGACCCGTACGAGGCCGCACGCACGGCACGCGCAGCCTCCGCCAGGGACGCCCCGGTGGTCATCACGTCATCGACGAGAACGACCGGCCCCCCGGAGAGCAGCCGGGCCCCTCCGGGCGCCACCGCCAGCGCGCCCGCGAGATTGTCCAGCCGCTGCCGGGAGTTGAGCCCCGACTGGTCGGCCACGGTCCGCCGCTGCCGCAGCACGCCGAGCACCCGGGCCGGAACCCCGCTCCGCCGCAGTTCCCCGGCCGCCGCGAGCGCGATCCGCCGGGCCGGATCATGCCCCCGGGCCCGCACGGCCCGCCGCCCGGACGGCACGGGCACGAGCAGCACAGGAGCCCCGACGGCCCGGGACCACGCCCCCTCGGCCCCGGCCGAGGAGCCGCCCCACGCCTTCCCAAGCCCCGCCCGCACGGCTCCCGCCAAGGCCACCCCGAGGGGACCTGCGAGCGCCAGGGCACCCCGTTCCTTGTGTGCCAGCAGCGTCGCCCGCACCTCGTCCGCGTACCGGGCCGCCGCGTGCACCGCGGGCAGCCCGGGCGGCTCCGGCACCGGCCGCACCCGCCGTGCCGCGACTCCGCTCAGCACCGCACGGCACTCCGGGCAGAGCACCGTACGAGACCTCCCACAGCCCCCGCACTCGGCCGGCAGCACCAGGTCGGTGAGGTCCTGCCACCACCCCCGCATGACCACCACTGTGCCGCCCCGGGCCCCCCGCCGACCACCCCTGTGGACAACGCCCTGTGGACAACTCCCCACCCGGCGAACCGCTCGTCCCCACACGAGTGACGGCCCCGTAGGACGGCCCGGGGGACAGCCCCATGAGGAGCCCCGGCCGATCCCGTTCCCGAACGACAGCGGCCGCCCCTCCCGGGCCTCACCCGGCAGAAGCGACCGCTCCCACAAGCGCAGCCCCGGGCACCGGCCACGGGGGCGCCACACCTCACCCCGGATAGACCGGCGCCGTCCCCTCCGTCACCTTCTGCCACTGCGCGCCCGACGGCAGCCGGACGATCCCGTCCACCGAGTACGCCACCAACGGCAGCTGGTCGTCCTCGGCGGCGGTGACCTCCTTCACGCCGGTCAGAGCCGCGGGCGCCGGTACGTCCGGCGTGGAGCCGTCGACCTGGACGTACCGCATCTGCTCCACGCCGCCGTGCTCACGCCCGACCACCACGAGCCGGCTGTCCCGGCCCACGACATGGCGGTGACCTCCTCCAACTCCGGCGTCGCGGAGCGCAGTTCGACCACCCTGACAACCGGCTGCTCGCCCTGCTTCCCCTCCCGCTCGATCAACCCGATGAGCAGGGTCTTCTTGCCGCCCTTCTCCACGACGAGCGCGATCCGCACCCCATCGGCGGCCACCCGCACGGCCTGGACCCGCCCGTCCAGGTGCGGCATGCGCACCTCCAGCGGATCGCCCTTGCCCTCCTCCAGCAGGAGCAGCCGGGGATTGTCCGGGTCACGGTCGGCCACCCACAGGCCGTCCTGCGCGTCCCAGCTGGGGGTCGTCAGCCGGTCCGCCTCGGTCCGGCCATGGCTGCGCAGCACCGGCTCGCCCAGCGAACCGCCCGAGACCAGAGACCCCACGTACAGCGACTTGCCGTCGAGGCTGACACCGGCCGCGGTGTGCTCGTCGCGTGACACCGCCACCGACCGCAGCGCCGTGTCGCCCTCGCCCAGCGCCCCGGGCGCCGGGTCCGGCTTGGTGTCCCTGCTGCCCGCGGGGATCCGTACCAGCCGGTCCTTGGCGTCGACGAAGTACAGGAAGTCGGGGCGGCGCACCGAGCTCCGGAAGGCGGCGGCATCGGCCGACTCCTGGCTGAGCGAGCACAGCTCCGCGCCGCCGGCCCGCAGCTCGACCTCGTCCACCGCGGGGCTGAGGCTGTGCAACGTGAACAGCAGCTGGGCCGCCATGTCCTCGCACCGGTTGGTGCCGACACCCGCGGCCTTGTCGTTGAGCGAGACCGTCAGCTTGTTCCGGTCGTCCGGCGTCAGCGCACCAGCGTCCTTCGACAGCGCCGTACCGGTGGGGAAACTCGACCTGACCACAGGCCCGAGCCACCGCGTGGGCCCGCTCAGGACGGACCGCACCATCTGCGTCATGGGGTCCACCCTCCGGCGGACGTACACGGGGTCGGCGACCGCGGTGGGCTGGGTGTCCGCCCGGGCCACCGTGGTGTTCGAAGCGAAGTAGTACTTGTTGACGGACATGTAGTTGCGCTGGAAGTCCGACTCGCCCATGACGACGCCCTGCGGCAGCGCGTCGATCCGCCACTGCCCGCTCTTCTCTTCCTGCGTCAGGTGCACGGTCCTGCCGTACGCCCCGGTCGCCGGCGCGTACGACTGCTGTGCGTCCACCGTGGCCACCTTGGTGCCGGTCAGCGTGTACGAGATCTCGCCGGTGTCCTCCCAGCCGGCCGCCCCCTCGGCCTTGGCCCCCGGTCCGTCCGTCAGCACGGTGGTGGACAGCTCCGGCCGCCACGTCTTGGCGGCCTCGCCGGTCAGGTACTGGCGCGCGGTCTTGTAGTGCGGATCGTCGCTGGTGAGCGCCTCCAGGAAGCCCTGCACGATCTCCGAGGGCTGCGCGTCCTCACCCGGCGGCACGGCGAACACCCGCACCTGGGTGTCCTGGCGCGGTGTGGACGCAACACCCCGCAGATCCCCGCTGTCCGGCATCGAGGCACACCCTGCCAGCAGCAGGACGCCACCGGCGGCGTACGCCATCACGCGCGCGGGCGTGCGCCGACCGCGCCCCCCACGGTCAGCGCCCACGAAATGCCTCCCCATGCCTGTCCACGTTCTCCCACTCGGTTTCCCTGCCGGAGCCCGCGGATCCGTTGTCCTTGTCCTCGCCCCGGGGCCCACCCACGACCTGGTCCCGGGAGGGCCCAGCAGAGCCACTCGGCCTGCCGTGGCCGGCCGCACTTGCCGGACCACTCACCACACCGCCGCCGGCCGCTCCTGACGAACCGCTCACCCCGTCATGGCCGGCCGCGCCCGCCGGGCCGCTCGCGCCCCCGTCGCGAGCCGGCTGCTCCGGAGTCGCCTGCGGATCGTCCTGCCGTCGCGTGCCCGAGGCGGGCCGGGGCACCACGCGCGCGCCATTGCCGGGCAGCGCCGTCGGATCGGCCGAGGGGGGCGCGGAGACCGTCCGCGGCGGTATCGGGTCTCGTGCCGGCCCCGGCCGCACCGGCCCGCTCGCCGACTGTGCCGGCACGGTCGCCCGCTTCTCGGCCTCCTCGCCGCCGCACGGCAGACCGGCGTCGTCGAGCCCCCGGTTCCGCCGTGAGTCCTTGGGCTCCAGCGGTATCGGAGAGCCCCGCAGCGGCTCGTCCGCCGTCCTCGGCAGCGTCAGCCGGAACTGCGATCCGCCGCCCGGCTCGCCCCACGCCTGAAGCCAGCCGCCGTGCAGCCGCGCGTCCTCCAGGGCGATGGACAGACCCAGACCCGTACCACCCGTAGTACGCGCGCGTGCCGGGTCGGCCCGCCAGAAGCGGCTGAACACCCGGGTCGCCTCGCCCGGCTTGAGCCCGACCCCGTAGTCCCGCACCGCGACCGCGACCGCACCGCCCGCCGCGGCGAGCTTGACGACGACATCCCTGCCCTCACCATGCTCGACGGCGTTCACGACGAGGTTGCGCAGCACGCGCTCCACACGCCGGGCATCGGCCTCGGCGACGACGGGCTGCTGGTCGCCCAGGACGCGGATCTGCGAGCCCTTGCGCTCCGCGAGCGGCTCGGCCCCGCTGACCACCCGCCGTACGACGTCCCTGAGGTCTACCGGCTCCGCCTCCAGCGCCGCGGCACCCGCGTCGAACCGGCTGATCTCCAGCAGATCCGCGAGCAGCGACTCGAACCGGTCCAGCTGGTCGGCGAGCAGCTCCGCCGACCGCGCGGTCACCGGGTCGAAGTCCTCCCGCGCCTCGTGGATGACGTCCGCGGCCATCCGTACGGTCGTCAGCGGCGTACGCAGCTCGTGCGAGACGTCCGAGACGAACCGGCGCTGCATCCGCGACAGGTCCTCCAGCTGGCTGATCTTCAGCTGGAGGTTCTGGGCCATCTTGTTGAAGGCCTCGCCGAGCCGCGCGATGTCGTCCTCGCCGGTGACCTTCATACGCTCCTGAAGCCGCCCTGCGGACAGCCGCTCGGCGATCCCCGCCGCCATCCGCACCGGCGTGACGACCTGGCGCACCACGAGCCAGGCGATGGCGCCCAGCAGGACGACCACGAACAGCCCGGCCGTCGCGAGCGTCCCCTTGACCAGGCTCAGCGACTTCTCCTCCTGGGTGAGCGGGAAGAGGTAGTACAGCTGGTAGGGGTCGCCGTTGGGGTCGTTGACCTGCTTGCCGATGACCAGGCCCGGCTGGGAGTCCTTGGTCTCGTTGTTGTACGTGATGCGGGTGTAGCTCTGCGCGGCCGTCGTACTGCTGCCGATCAGCTCGCGCAGGTCGGCGGGCACGCTTCTGCTCCAGTCCACCTCACCGGAGGCGCGCGGCCCGCGCCCTCCCGCACCGTCCGCGTCGGAGGCCGGCAGCGTGACCACGTCGAAGGCTCCCTGGCCACCACTGGACAGCGAGGACACGAGGTCGCTCATCCACTGGATGACGTTCTGCGCGGGACGGCCGTCCGCCGTCGCGACATCGTCGCCGGTCCCGCTCGCCGCCTCGTCGGCCCGCTGCTTGGCCACCGCGAACCCACCCGTGGCCTGGCTCTGGGACGCCTTCACCTTGGCGTCCAGCAGGCCGTTGCGCACCTGCCCGATGACGACGAAGCCGAGCAGCAGGACCACGCCCAGCGACATCAGCAGCGTGGTGACGACGACCTTGAGCTGGATGTTGCGCCGCCACAGCCGCATGACGGGCAGCAACGGCCGGCGCACCCACCGCATGAAGAGCCGGATGACCGGACTGCCCTGCACCCCGCCCTGGAGCAGCAACCCGCTCTCCAGGAACCGTGCCCAGCGGGAACTCGTTTTCTCCCGCCCGACAGGCCGCCCCGGGCGGCCCCCGGACCGTCCGGGCGCCGAAGCGGCACTGTCGCCGGACATGTCAGCTCGGCCCTGCCTTGTACCCGACACCACGGACGGTCACCACGATCTCCGGCTTCTCCGGGTCCTTCTCAACCTTGGAGCGCAGCCGCTGCACGTGCACATTGACCAGACGTGTGTCCGCCGCGTGCCGGTAGCCCCACACCTGCTCCAGCAGCACCTCGCGCGTGAACACCTGCCATGGCTTGCGCGCGAGCGCGACCAGCAGGTCGAACTCCAGCGGCGTCAGCGCGATCGACTGCCCGTCCCGCTTCACGGAGTGCCCGGCCACATCGATGACCAGGTCACCGATGGCGAGCTGCTCCGGAGCGGGCTCCTCCGACCTCCTGAGCCGCGCCCGGATCCGGGCCACCAGCTCCTTCGGCTTGAACGGCTTCACGATGTAGTCGTCGGCACCCGACTCCAGGCCCACGACGACATCGACCGTGTCGCTCTTCGCCGTCAGCATCACGATCGGCACCCCGGACTCCGCCCTGATCAGACGGCACACCTCGATGCCGTCCCGGCCCGGCAGCATCAGATCGAGCAGCACCAGATCGGGCTTGGACTCACGGAAGGCGGCCAGCGCCTTGTCGCCGTCGGCCACGAAAGACGGCTCGAAACCCTCACCACGCAGCACAATGCCGAGCATCTCGGCCAGTGCGGTGTCGTCGTCGACGACAAGGACTCGTCCCTTCATAAACGACATCATCCCATTCTCATAACGGTGGCGAAGGCAGTGGTGAGGTAGGTCACCGGCCAGTGACCATAGTCGCAGCAAGCGCTACTGTCTGCCCTCGTCCGCCCCCTGTTGATCTCGACGACGGGCAGCGGCGAGGTTCCCGTCCCCCGCGAAGGCACGAGGTCGCCGGAGCCCGCGCCACCCCGCGCGCACTCCGGCAGCCGCCCGGCTCAGCCCGCCGCCACCCGGCGCGACCGGGCGCAGAGCTCGGCGAGCGCCTCGGCCGTGACGGGCGAAACCGCGCCTTCCTCCGTGACGATCGCCGTCACCAGCTCGGGCGGGGTCACGTCGAACGCCGGGTTGTACGCCTGCGTCCCCAGCGGCGCCACCGGAATGCCACCACCCGCCTCGGCTCCGGTCACCGGCACCTGCGGCGCCACGAACTCGGTCACCTCATGACCGGCCCGCTGCTCGACCTCGATGGACGCCCCGTCCGGGGTGTCCGGATCCACCGTCGTCACCGGCGCCACCACGATGAACGGCACATGGTGATACCGCGCGAGCACCGCCAGCGGATAGCTCCCGACCTTGTTCGCCACCGAACCGTCCGCCGTGATGCGGTCCGCCCCGATCAGCACCGCGTCCACCTCCCCGGCGGCGAACAACGACCCGGCCGCGTTGTCGGTGAGCAGCGTGTACGCCATCCCACTGCGCGCCGCCTCGTACGCCGTCAGGCGGGCGCCCTGCAACAACGGACGCGTCTCGTCCACCCACAGACGCCGCAGCCGGCCCGCCCGGTGCGCCGCGAGCGCCACCGCGAACGCCGTCCCCTCCCCGCCCGACACCAGCGAACCGGTGTTGCAGTGCGTGAGGATCCGGTGCCCGCCGCCGGGCAGCAGCTCGTCCAGCAGCGCCATCCCGTGCTCGGCCATCCGCGCACTGGCCTCGGCGTCCTCCCGGTGCAACTGCCGCGCCGCCGCCAGCGCCGCCGCGGCCGCCTGCCTGATGTCACCGCCCTTGGCGAGCGCGGCCTGGTGGGCCGCTTGGGCCCGGCGCACCCCCACGGCCAGGTTCACCGCGGTCGGCCGGGCGCTCGCCAGCGCGGCCGCGGCCTCGTCCACGTCGAAGCCCCGCACGGCGGCGAGCGCGACGCCGTACGCCCCCGCGATGCCGAGCAGGGGCGCCCCGCGCACGGCGAGCGAGCGGATCGCCTCCACGAGCGCGGGCGCGTCCGTACAGACCAGTTCGACCTCCTCGGCCGGCAGCCTCGTCTGGTCGAGAAGGACCAGAACGGGCCCTTCCGGTGGTTCTTCCCAACGGATCGCCGGGATCTCGGTCGGCCGTTTGTCATCGCCGCTGTACGCGTACTGATCAGCCATGCGGTCAGTCTGCCCCCTAACGAGCGGACAATTGAAGGTACGCAGCCCATACCGCGGCCGGTCACTCGAAGACCACCCCATGGCACGATGGCTGCCAACCTGCCGCCGCGACCGCGGACGGGCACCGTGAAGGAGCGACGATGAACGACACTCCGGGCTGGGCCTCGCCCGGATCCGCCCCGTCCGGCGGGCAGAAGCCTGACGCGTCCGGCCCTGCCGAGCCCGCCGACCACCCCAACCCTGCCGAGCCCTCTGACCGCCCCGGCCCCGCACAGCCCGCGGACCAGCCGGGCCAGGCTCCGCAGGGCCCCGGCCCGCAGTGGTCCAAGGACCAGCCGCCTCCCGCCCAGTGGTCCGCCCCCAGCGGCCCCGGAGCCCCGGCCGGCCCGGGCCAGGCTCCCCCGCCCCCGCCGCCCGGCCCGGGCTGGGGCACCCAGCCCCCCGGCGGCTACGGCCCTGGCGGCCCCGGCGGATACGGTCCCGGCGGTCCAGGAGGCCCCGGCGGATACGGAGGCCCCGGCGGCTGGGGCAGCGCCTGGGGCGGCCCCCCGCCCGCCGCCAAGCCCGGCGTGATCCCGCTCCGCCCGCTCGGCGTGGGCGAGATCCTCGACGGCGCGGTCTCCACCATGCGCACCTACTGGCGCACAGTCCTGGGCATCTCCCTGACCGTCGCGGTCATCACCGAGATCATCGTCGTGCTGTTCCAGGGCCTCGTCCTGGACAACTCCAGCACCGAAGCCCTCAACGACCCGAGCGCCACCCTCCGCGAACTCAGCCGCGCCATGGGCGACGCCATGCTCAACTCCACCGTCCTCTTCGTCATCTCCCTGGTCGGCACCGTCATCGCGACCGCACTGCTCACCACCGTCACCAGCCGCGCCGTGCTCGGCAAGTCGGTGACCATCGGCGAGGCCTGGCGGGACGCCCGCCCTCAGGTCGTCAAACTCTTCGGGCTCATCTGCCTGTTGCTCCTCATCACCGCCGGCATCGTCACCGTGGGCACCCTGCCCGGCATCCTCGTCAGCATCGCCGGGAGCACCGGACCGGGCGTCGCCCTGACCGTCCTGGGCATCATCGGCGCCGGCATCGTCGCCCTCTGGCTGATGATCCGCTTCTCCCTGGCCTCGCCCGCCCTGATGCTGGAGAAGCAGGGCATCAAGAAGGCGATGAGCCGGTCCACGAAGCTCGTGCGGGGCACCTGGTGGCGGATCTTCGGCATCCAGCTGCTCGCCACGATCATCGCCAACGTCGTCGCCTCGATCATCGTCATCCCGTTCACCTTCCTCGCCGCGGCCCTCAGCGGCGACGGCGTCACCGGCTGGCTCAACAGCGGCGGCTCCAGCCTCGGCTGGACGTTCCTCATCGTCAGCGGCATCGGCGCGGTGATCGGCTCCATGATCACGTTCCCGATCACGGCGGGCGTCACCGTGCTCCTGTACATCGACCAGCGCATCCGCCGCGAGGCCCTCGACCTCGAACTGGCCCGCGCCGCCGGTGTCCAGGGCTACGGCCCCAACGCCCCCGGCGCCATCCCTGGGAGCTGATGCGGTGAGCTGGGCGGGGGAAGTTCTCACAACGGCGCTGCCACGCGCCGCCATACGCACACTGCTGCGCGCCGGCGACACCTCCGTACTGTCGCCGGTACGCTCCGCCGACGAACCGCCCCTCACCACCCCGCGCGACCCCGCGCGCGAGGCGGCCCGGCGCGAACTGTCGAAACGGATGTACCACGAGGACGACCCCAGCCTGTTCCAGCGCGCCCTCGACGCCTTCTGGGACTGGCTCGACAAATTGTTCAGCGCCGCATCGAGCGCCACACCCGGCGGAGCACTCGGCCTGGTCGTCATCATCCTGGCGGTCGTCGCGGTCCTGGCCGCCCTGTGGTGGCGCCTGGGCACCCCGCGCCGCCAACACACCTCGTCCGCCACCCTGTTCGACGACCGCCCTCGCGGCGCCGCAGACCACCGCGCCGCCGCCGAGGCACACGCCGCCCAGGGCCACTGGAACCAGGCCGTCCAGGAACGCATGCGGGCCCTCGTCCGCGCCCTGGAGGAACGCGCCCTCCTCGACGTCCGCCCCGGCCGCACCGCCGACGAAGCCGCAGCCGAGGCCGGCCGGGCCCTGCCCGCCCACACCGACCGACTGCGCGCCGCCGCCCGCGACTTCGACGACGTGACGTACGGCGGCCGGTCCGCGACCGAGCAGTCGTACCACCGCATCGCCGACCTCGACCGCGACCTCGAACGCACCAAGCCCCAGCTCGCGCACAGCAGCGCCCACAGCACGGCCCCCCGCAGCCGCCAGGGAGCCGCCGAATGACCACCGAGGTCACGCTCCCGCCCACCTCGGCCTCGCCCACCGCACGCCAGGTTTGGACCCGCGCTCGCGGCATCGCGCTCGCCCTCGTGCTGCTCCTCGTGGGAGCCATCGCCATCGCCGTGATCCGCTCCGACGCCCGGCACGGCGAGCTCGACCCGCGCTCCCCCGACCCCAACGGCAGCCGCGCCGTCGCCGAACTCCTCGCCGACCGTGGCGTGGACACACGCGTGGTCACCACCCTGGACGAGGCAGCCGCCGCAGCCGGCCCGGACACGACCCTCCTGGTCGCCGTACCCGACCTGCTGAGCCGAAGTCAGCAGTCCCGTCTGCACAACGCGTTCGCCGGCTCCGGCGGCCGCACCGTCCTGGTCGCCTCCGGCAGCGCGTCCGTCGAACGACTCGCGCCCGGCGTCACCGCCGACCCCGCCACCAGCCTCGACTCGACGCTCTCTCCCGACTGCGACCTGCCCGCGGCCCGGCGCGCGGGCACCGCCGACACGGGCGGCGTCCGCTACACGACCACCCACCTCGACGCCGACAAGTGCTACCCCAGCGAGCGCCTGGCCACCCTGCTGCGCGTCCCGGCCCAGACTGGAGACGGCGACACCGTCGTCCTCGGCGCGCCCGACATCCTCCTCAACGACCGCCTCGACAAGCAGGGCAACGCCTCGCTCGCCCTCCAACTCCTCGGCTCCCGCCCCCATCTGGTCTGGTACCTCCCCTCGCCCTCCGACACGTCGGCCACCGGCACCGACGACGAACGCAGCTTCTTCGACCTGCTCCCCTCGGGCTGGCTCTGGGGCACCCTGCAACTCTTCATCGCCGCAGCCCTGGCCGCCCTCTGGCGGGCACGCCGACTCGGCCCCCTCGTGCCCGAAAAACTCCCCGTGGCGATCCGCGCCTCCGAAACAGCCGAAGGCCGAGCCCGCCTCTACCGCAAGGCCGACGCCCGCGACCGCGCGGCCAACGCTCTTCGCTCCACCACCCGCACCCGCCTCGCCCCCCTCACAGGCGTCCCCGTCACCCAGGCACACACGCCCGAGGCCCTGCTCCCCGCCCTGTCCGCCCATCTCCACGGCGACCGACAGGACCTGCACACCCTCCTCTTCGGACCACCGCCCAGCGACGACGCAGCACTCATCGCACTCGCCGACCAACTCGACGCCCTCGAAAGAGAGGTACGCCGTCCATGATGGACCCGACCACTGACAACGCCGGGCAGACCGGGGACCCGGGCGCCGCCCGAGCCGCCCTGGAGGCCCTGCGCGCCGAGATCGCCAAGGCCGTGGTCGGCCAGGACCCCGCCGTGACCGGCCTCGTCGTCGCCCTGCTCTGCCGCGGCCACGTCCTCCTCGAAGGCGTCCCCGGCGTCGCCAAGACCCTCCTGGTCCGGGCCCTCGCCTCCGCCCTCGATCTCGACACCAAGCGCGTCCAGTTCACCCCCGACTTGATGCCCAGCGACGTGACCGGCTCCCTGGTCTACGACACCCGCACCGCCGAGTTCTCCTTCCAGCCCGGTCCGGTCTTCACCAACCTCCTCCTCGCCGACGAGATCAACCGCACGCCCCCCAAGACCCAGTCGTCCCTCCTGGAAGCCATGGAGGAACGCCAGGTCACCGTCGACGGCACCCCCCGCCCCCTCCCCGATCCGTTCCTGGTCGCGGCAACACAGAACCCGGTGGAGTACGAGGGCACCTACCCCCTCCCCGAAGCCCAACTGGACCGCTTCCTCCTCAAACTCACCATCCCCCTCCCCTCCCGTCAGGACGAGATCGACGTCCTCACCCGCCACGCCGAGGGCTTCAACCCACGCGACCTCCACGCCGCCGGCGTACGCCCGGTAGCGGGCCCGGCGGACTTGGCAGCGGCCCGCGCCGCCGTCGCCAAGACGACGATCTCCCCGGAGATCACCGCCTACGTCGTCGACATCTGCCGCGCCACCCGCGAGTCGCCGTCCCTCACCCTCGGCGTCTCCCCTCGAGGCGCCACGGCCCTCCTCGCCACGGCCCGCGCCTGGGCCTGGCTGACGGGCCGCGACTACGTCATCCCCGACGACGTGAAGGCACTGGCCCTCCCCACCCTGCGCCACCGCGTACAACTCCGCCCGGAGGCCGAAATGGAAGGCGTGACGGCCGACTCCGTCATCAACGCGATCCTCGCCCACGTCCCCGTCCCCCGCTGATGGCACTCACCGGACGCGCCGCCCTCCTCGCGGCCCTGGGCTCCCTCCCCGTCGGCATCTGGGAACCCAGCTGGACGGGCATCCTGGCGGTCAACGCACCCTTGGCCGTGGCCTGCGCCTGCGACTTCGCGCTGGCCGCCCCCGTACGACACCTCGGCCTGACCCGCTCCGGCGATACCTCCGTACGCCTCGGCGACACGGCGGACGTGACCCTGACCATCACCAACCCCTCCCGCCGCCCCCTCCGTGCCCGCCTCCGCGACGCCTGGCCCCCGAGCGCCTGGCAGCCGGGCACGCAGACGACGGCATCCCGCCACCACCTCACGGTCCCCCCGGGCGAACGCCGACGCGTGACGACTCGCCTGCGCCCCACCCGCCGAGGCGACCGCCAAGCCGACCGCGTCACCATCCGCTCGTACGGCCCCCTAGGCCTCTTCGCCCGCCAGGGCACCCACAAAGCGCCCTGGACGGTACGCGTCCTGCCCCCGTTCACCAGCCGCAAGCACCTGCCCTCGAAGCTGGCCCGCCTCCGCGAGCTGGACGGCCGCACCAGCGTCCTCACCCGCGGCCAGGGCACCGAGTTCGACAGCCTGCGCGAGTACGTCCCCGGCGACGACACCCGCTCCATCGACTGGCGCGCCACAGCCCGCCAGTCCGCGGTCGCCGTACGCACCTGGCGCCCCGAACGAGACCGCCACATCCTCCTGGTCCTCGACACCGGCCGCACCTCGGCAGGCCGCGTCGGCGACGCACCCCGCCTCGACGCCTCCATGGACGCGGCACTCCTCCTCGCAGCCCTCGCCTCCCGCGCCGGCGACCGCGTCGATCTCCTCGCCTACGACCGCAAGGTCCGCGCCCTCGTCCAGGGCCGCACAGCAGGCGATCTCCTTCCTTCCCTGGTCAACGCAATGGCCACGCTCGAACCCGAGCTCGTCGAAACGGACGCACGCGGCCTCACGGCCACGGCCCTGCGCACGTCCCCCCGCCGCTCCCTGATCGTGCTCCTCACCACCCTGGACCCGGCCCCTATCGAAGAAGGCCTCCTCCCGGTCCTCTCCCAGCTCACTCAGCGCCACACGGTCCTGCTGGCATCAGTAGCGGACCCGCACATCACCGAAATGGCCAAGGCACGCGGAAACGTCGACGCCGTCTACGAGGCAGCCGCAGCCGCCCAGGCCCAGTCCGAGCGTCACCGCACGGCAGAACAACTCCGCCGTCACGGCGTGACAGTCGTAGACGCGACCCCGGATGACCTGGCGCCGGCCCTGGCAGACGCGTATTTGGCCTTGAAGACGGCTGGACGCCTGTAACAGGAAGGGCCCTCGGAAGAGGGTCTGTAAACGCAGAAAACCCCCGCATCCGAAGATGCGGGGGTTTCCCCAAAGATTGTTCGGCGGCGTCCTACTCTCCCACAGGGTCCCCCCTGCAGTACCATCGGCGCTGTAAGGCTTAGCTTCCGGGTTCGGAATGTAACCGGGCGTTTCCCCTACGCTATAACCACCGAAACACTATGAAACTGACAACCGCACCACACCGTGACCATGGCATGGGGCTGTTCGTGGTTTCAGAACCAACACAGTGGACGCGAGCAACTGAGGACAAGCCCTCGGCCTATTAGTACCGGTCAACTCCACACGTTACCGTGCTTCCATATCCGGCCTATCAACCCAGTCGTCTACTGGGAGCCTTACCCCATCAAGTGGGTGGGAGTCCTCATCTCGAAGCAGGCTTCCCGCTTAGATGCTTTCAGCGGTTATCCCTCCCGAACGTAGCCAACCAGCCATGCCCTTGGCAGAACAACTGGCACACCAGAGGTTCGTCCGTCCCGGTCCTCTCGTACTAGGGACAGCCCTTCTCAAGACTCCTACGCGCACAGCGGATAGGGACCGAACTGTCTCACGACGTTCTAAACCCAGCTCGCGTACCGCTTTAATGGGCGAACAGCCCAACCCTTGGGACCGACTCCAGCCCCAGGATGCGACGAGCCGACATCGAGGTGCCAAACCATCCCGTCGATATGGACTCTTGGGGAAGATCAGCCTGTTATCCCCGGGGTACCTTTTATCCGTTGAGCGACGGCGCTTCCACAAGCCACCGCCGGATCACTAGTCCCGACTTTCGTCCCTGCTCGACCCGTCGGTCTCACAGTCAAGCTCCCTTGTGCACTTACACTCAACACCTGATTGCCAACCAGGCTGAGGGAACCTTTGGGCGCCTCCGTTACCCTTTAGGAGGCAACCGCCCCAGTTAAACTACCCATCAGACACTGTCCCTGATCCGGATCACGGACCCAGGTTAGACATCCAGCACGACCAGACTGGTATTTCAACGACGACTCCACCTGAACTGGCGTCCAAGCTTCACAGTCTCCCAGCTATCCTACACAAGCCGAACCGAACACCAATATCAAACTGTAGTAAAGGTCCCGGGGTCTTTCCGTCCTGCTGCGCGAAACGAGCATCTTTACTCGTAGTGCAATTTCACCGGGCCTATGGTTGAGACAGTCGAGAAGTCGTTACGCCATTCGTGCAGGTCGGAACTTACCCGACAAGGAATTTCGCTACCTTAGGATGGTTATAGTTACCACCGCCGTTTACTGGCGCTTAAGTTCTCAGCTTCGCCCACCCGAAAGTGAGCTAACCGGTCCCCTTAACGTTCCAGCACCGGGCAGGCGTCAGTCCGTATACATCGCCTTACGGCTTCGCACGGACCTGTGTTTTTAGTAAACAGTCGCTTCTCGCTGGTCTCTGCGGCCACCCCCAGCTCAGAGCGCGAAGCTCATCACCGGATGTGGCCCCCCTTCTCCCGAAGTTACGGGGGCATTTTGCCGAGTTCCTTAACCATAGTTCACCCGAACGCCTCGGTATTCTCTACCTGACCACCTGAGTCGGTTTAGGGTACGGGCCGCCATGAAACTCGCTAGAGGCTTTTCTCGACAGCATAGGATCATCCACTTCACCACAATCGGCTCGGCATCAGGTCTCAGACTATTGCCAGGCGGATTTACCTACCTGACGTCCTACACCCTTACCCCGGGACAACCACCGCCCGGGATGGACTACCTTCCTGCGTCACCCCATCACTCACCTACTACCACCTTGGTCCGGCGGCTCCACCACTCCCCTTCGCCCGAAGGCTCCAGGGCGGCTTCACGGCCTTAGCATCAGCGGGCTCGATGTTTGACGCTTCACAGCGGGTACCGGAATATCAACCGGTTATCCATCGACTACGCCTGTCGGCCTCGCCTTAGGTCCCGACTTACCCTGGGCAGATCAGCTTGACCCAGGAACCCTTAGTCAATCGGCGCACACGTTTCTCACGTGTGAATCGCTACTCATGCCTGCATTCTCACTCGTGAACCGTCCACAACTCGCTTACGCGGCTGCTTCACCCGGCACACGACGCTCCCCTACCCATCCACACACCCGTTGGGGCTGTTGTATGAATGACACGACTTCGGCGGTACGCTTGAGCCCCGCTACATTGTCGGCGCGGAATCACTAGACCAGTGAGCTATTACGCACTCTTTCAAGGGTGGCTGCTTCTAAGCCAACCTCCTGGTTGTCTCTGCGACTCCACATCCTTTCCCACTTAGCGTACGCTTAGGGGCCTTAGTCGATGCTCTGGGCTGTTTCCCTCTCGACCATGGAGCTTATCCCCCACAGTCTCACTGCCGCGCTCTCACTTACCGGCATTCGGAGTTTGGCTAAGGTCAGTAACCCGGTAGGGCCCATCGCCTATCCAGTGCTCTACCTCCGGCAAGAAACACACGACGCTGCACCTAAATGCATTTCGGGGAGAACCAGCTATCACGGAGTTTGATTGGCCTTTCACCCCTAACCACAGGTCATCCCCCAGGTTTTCAACCCTGGTGGGTTCGGTCCTCCACGAAGTCTTACCTCCGCTTCAACCTGCCCATGGCTAGATCACTCCGCTTCGGGTCTTGAGCGTGCTACTCAAACGCCCTATTCGGACTCGCTTTCGCTACGGCTACCCCACCCGGGTTAACCTCGCAACACACCGCAAACTCGCAGGCTCATTCTTCAAAAGGCACGCAGTCACGAGATGGAAGCAAGCTTCCATCCGACGCTCCCACGGCTTGTAGGCACACGGTTTCAGGTACTATTTCACTCCCCTCCCGGGGTACTTTTCACCATTCCCTCACGGTACTATCCGCTATCGGTCACCAGGGAATATTTAGGCTTAGCGGGTGGTCCCGCCAGATTCACACGGGATTTCTCGGGCCCCGTGCTACTTGGGTGTCTCTCAAACGAGCCGCTGACGTTTCGACTACGGGGGTCTTACCCTCTACGCCGGACCTTTCGCATGTCCTTCGCCTACATCAACGGTTTCTGACTCGTCTCACGGCCGGCAGACCATGAAAGAGAGATCCCACAACCCCGTATACGCAACCCCTGCCGGGTCTCACACGCATACGGTTTGGCCTCATCCGGTTTCGCTCGCCACTACTCCCGGAATCACGGTTGTTTTCTCTTCCTGCGGGTACTGAGATGTTTCACTTCCCCGCGTTCCCTCCACACTGCCTATGTGTTCAGCAGCGGGTGACAGCCCATGACGACTGCCGGGTTTCCCCATTCGGACACCCCCGGATCAAAGCCTGGTTGACGACTCCCCGGGGCCTATCGTGGCCTCCCACGTCCTTCATCGGTTCCTGGTGCCAAGGCATCCACCGTGCGCCCTTAAAAACTTGGCCACAGATGCTCGCGTCCACTGTGCAGTTCTCAAACAACGACCAGCCACCCATCACCCCGGGACAACATCCCGAGTTCACTGGGGCCGGCGCCGAGGAAAAATCCATTCCCTCAGACACCCAACAGCGTGCCCGGCCAGCTCCCGCCCGGAGATCGTGCGTTCCACGCTCTTACGAGCAGTACTAGCAGCCTCCGACCCGAGGTCCTGGCCGAGTAGTCAACGTTCCACCCATGAGCAACCAGCATCAGACACTCGCTGATGTACTGGCCTCTGACCTCACCCCGAAGGGATCGGTGAGAAGTGCTCCTTAGAAAGGAGGTGATCCAGCCGCACCTTCCGGTACGGCTACCTTGTTACGACTTCGTCCCAATCGCCAGTCCCACCTTCGACAGCTCCCTCCCCACAAGGAGGTTGGGCCACCGGCTTCGGGTGTTACCGACTTTCGTGACGTGACGGGCGGTGTGTACAAGGCCCGGGAACGTATTCACCGCAGCAATGCTGATCTGCGATTACTAGCGACTCCGACTTCATGGGGTCGAGTTGCAGACCCCAATCCGAACTGAGACCGGCTTTTTGAGATTCGCTCCACCTCGCGGTATCGCAGCTCATTGTACCGGCCATTGTAGCACGTGTGCAGCCCAAGACATAAGGGGCATGATGACTTGACGTCGTCCCCACCTTCCTCCGAGTTGACCCCGGCGGTCTCCCGTGAGTCCCCAGCACCACAAGGGCCTGCTGGCAACACGGGACAAGGGTTGCGCTCGTTGCGGGACTTAACCCAACATCTCACGACACGAGCTGACGACAGCCATGCACCACCTGTACACCGACCACAAGGGGGACCCTGTCTCCAGGGTTTTCCGGTGTATGTCAAGCCTTGGTAAGGTTCTTCGCGTTGCGTCGAATTAAGCCACATGCTCCGCCGCTTGTGCGGGCCCCCGTCAATTCCTTTGAGTTTTAGCCTTGCGGCCGTACTCCCCAGGCGGGGCACTTAATGCGTTAGCTGCGGCACGGACAACGTGGAATGTTGCCCACACCTAGTGCCCACCGTTTACGGCGTGGACTACCAGGGTATCTAATCCTGTTCGCTCCCCACGCTTTCGCTCCTCAGCGTCAGTATCGGCCCAGAGATCCGCCTTCGCCACCGGTGTTCCTCCTGATATCTGCGCATTTCACCGCTACACCAGGAATTCCGATCTCCCCTACCGAACTCTAGCCTGCCCGTATCGACTGCAGACCCGGGGTTAAGCCCCGGGCTTTCACAACCGACGTGACAAGCCGCCTACGAGCTCTTTACGCCCAATAATTCCGGACAACGCTCGCGCCCTACGTATTACCGCGGCTGCTGGCACGTAGTTCAGCCGGCGCTTCTTCTGCAGGTACCGTCACTTTCGCTTCTTCCCTGCTGAAAGAGGTTTACAACCCGAAGGCCGTCATCCCTCACGCGGCGTCGCTGCATCAGGCTTTCGCCCATTGTGCAATATTCCCCACTGCTGCCTCCCGTAGGAGTCTGGGCCGTGTCTCAGTCCCAGTGTGGCCGGTCGCCCTCTCAGGCCGGCTACCCGTCGTCGCCTTGGTGAGCCGTTACCTCACCAACAAGCTGATAGGCCGCGGGCTCATCCTGCACCGCCGGAGCTTTACAGCCCCCACCATGCGATGGAGACTCATATCCGGTATTAGACCCCGTTTCCAGGGCTTGTCCCAGAGTGCAGGGCAGATTGCCCACGTGTTACTCACCCGTTCGCCACTAATCCCCACCGAAGTGGTTCATCGTTCGACTTGCATGTGTTAAGCACGCCGCCAGCGTTCGTCCTGAGCCAGGATCAAACTCTCCGTGAATGTGTACCGGTAATCCGGTCGACACCACGAGAGCGGAACAGTCGGAGGAATAATCCGACCGTTCACAGCGTCCTCGCTGTGTTTTTTCAAAGGAACCTCGCCCCAGCAGATGCTGGAGACGGGGTATCAACATATCTGGCGTTGACTTTTGGCACGCTGTTGAGTTCTCAAGGAACGGTCGCTTCCTTTGTACTCACCCTCTCGGGCTTTCCTCCGGGCGCTTCCCTTCGGTCTTGCGTTTCCGACTCTATCAGATCCTTTTCCCGATCCGATTTCCTCGGTGCTTTCCAGGTTCCCGCTTCCGCGTTTCCCTTTCCGGCGCTTCCGACTTTACCAGAGTTTCGGGCCGGACTGACCGGCCACTCATTTCCGATTTATCGGGAGGGGCTTCAATGAAATCAGCGATTCATGAAGCGGACAGATGCTCACAGTCGCCGATCTGGGGCCAAACCCCATGTCCAGGCAACTGTTCGAATCTACCTCCCCGCAGTGGCCGTGTCAACGGCTCCTGTGGGGCGAAGAGGAGACTAGCAGCTGAACGGACGTGGTCGCACATCCGGCTGCCGCAGGGCCCTTCAGGCAGCTGTCGGCACGGTGGCGCTGCGTTCCGCTGCCTCGACGTCGCCGGTCTCGCCGGCGCGGGCGGCACGGCCGCCCAAAACGTAGACGTAGGCGAGGAAGGCCGCTTCGGCGACGACTCCGATGGTGATGCGGGCCCAGGTGGGGAGGCCGGACGGGGTGACGAAGCCTTCGATGGCCCCGGAGACGAAGAGGACCAGGGCCAAGCCGATGGCCATGCCGATCGCGGCACGGCCCTCTTCCGCGAGAGCTGTGCGTCGTGTGCGGGGCCCCGGGTCGATAAGAGTCCAGCCGAGGCGCAGGCCGGTGCCGGCGGCCACGAAGACGGCGGTCAGTTCGAGCAGGCCGTGCGGGAGGACCAGCCCGAGGAACGTGTCGAGGCGGCCGGCCGAGGACATCAGGCCGACGCCGATGCCCAGGTTGAGCATGTTCTGGAAGAGGATCCAGAGGACCGGGAGTCCCAGGAAGACACCCAGGATGAGGCACAGGGCTGCGGCCCAGGCGTTGTTCGTCCAGACCTGGGCGGCGAAGCTGGCAGCCGGGTGGCTGGAGTAGTACGTCTCGTACTGGCCGCCGGGGCGAGTGAGCTCGCGCAGTTCGCTGGGGGCCGCGATGGAGGCCTGTACTTCGGGGTGGGTGCCGATCCACCAGCCCAGGAGGCCTGCCACGGCCGTGGACAGGAGTGCGGTGGGTACCCACCAGTGGCGTGACTTGTAGACGGCGGCGGGGAAGCCGTGGGCGAGGAAGCGGGTGACGTCGCGCCAGGTGGCGCGTCGGGTGCCTGTCACGGCACTACGCGCGCGTGCCACGAGTTGGCTGAGCCTGCCGGTCAGCTGGGGGTCGGGGGCGCTGGACTGGATCAGGGAGAGGTGCGTGGCCGTGCGTTGGTAGAGAGTGACGAGTTCGTCGGCTTCGGCACCGCTGAGGCGGCGCTGGCGGCGGAGCAGAGCTTCGAGGCGGTCCCACTCCGCTCGGTGGGCGGAGACGAAGACGTCGAGGTCCATCGGTGTGCCTGCTCCTCGGCTGTTCGTCGGCGGCTCGTCGTGGATCAGCTTGTCGTACTGCGGCGCGATGCGCCCTCAGCTTGGCAGACTGGCCCTGTCGGGGGCAGGGCAGGGGAAGGACGGCGGGCGTGAGTGAGCTGGTGACGGGCGAGGCGGTGGCGCTGGAGCTGCGCCCCGCGAGGTTGCCCAGCAGGGCGCTGGCCGTGTTGCTGGATCTTGTGGTGGCCGTGGCCGTCTACGTCGCGGTGACCATCGCGATCGTGGTTTCCACCGCCTCGCTGGACGAGGCGGCGCAGACGGCACTGTCGATCGCGACGTTCGTTCTCGTGCTGGTGGGCGGGCCGATAGCGGTGGAGACGCTCAGTCATGGGCGCTCGCTCGGGAAGATGGCGTGCGGTCTGCGCGTGGTGCGGGACGACGGGGGGCCGATCCGGTTCCGCCATGCGTTGGTGAGGGGCTTGATCGGGGTGATCGAGATCCTCATGACCTTCGGGGTCGTCGCCTGTATCGCCTCGTTCGTGTCGGCGCGTGGGCGCCGGCTGGGGGATGTGTTCGCGGGGACTCTCGTCGTGCGGGAGCGGACTCCGGTCGCGCGGACTGGGTTCGTGCCGCCTCCCCCGCCCTGGCTGGCGGGGCGGTTCTCGGGGCTCGATCTGTCTGCGGTGCCCGACGGGTTGTGGCTCGCCGTCCGTCAGTATCTGACGCGCGTGCAGCAGCTGGATCCGCAGGTGGGCTGGTCCATGGGGGAGCGGCTGGCGTCGGATCTCGCCGAGCGGACGGGGGTTCCGGTGCCGCAGGGTGTTCCGCCGGCGGCGTATCTGGCGGCGGTCGTGCATGAACGGCAGTCGCGGGAGGCTCGGCGGGCTTTCGGGAGCGGGTCGGCCTCGTCGGCCGCTCGGGCTGCCTACTGGGCTCCAGCCAGTGAGACCGCTCCGGCTGCGGGCGCGGCGCCCGCTGTGTACGGACCGTCGGCTTCGCCGCCTGGTGCCGCGTCCGAGCCGTCCGGCGGGGTTCGGCCCGCGGAGGCGCATGAGGTGCCCGCGGGCGATCGTCCTGGGACCGGGTTCGTGCCGCCGGCGTAGTGGAGGTCGGGGCTGCACGCTCGGAGGGGGTTGCCCTCAGGGAAACACCGACGGCGGTGATTCGAGGTCCTCGAGCTCGATGCCGGGGGCCGCGAGCACCACGTCGCCGGCGATGTGCACGGAGTGCTGCTCGCCCGTGTCCAGGGCTGTGACCTGGTATTCGTCCACGGTCAGGGGGCCGTTGTCAGTGGCGTGTGCTTCTCTTTTCAGCAAGGTCCACGACTGGTCGACGGTGCGCGGGGCGAGGACCGGGTCCGTGAAGGCGACGAGGCGTACGCGGGTGCCTGCTGAGGAGGGAGTGAGGCGTAGGAGACGGGTGGTGGCGACGAGGAATGCCGGGGAGGCGCCGGTGAAGGCGTGGGCGCGCACATTGCCTTCGGTGGCCTCGGTTCCGGAGGGGTCGGTGCGGACCCAGGTGACGCCGTCGAGGGCGGCGCCGCGGACCTGCCAGGCGGCGGTGTGGAGTTCGAGGCGGATGGGGCGGCCGAGTTCGTCGAGGGTGAGGTCGACGGAGCCGTGGTGATCGCCCGGGGGGGTGGTCAGCTGGGAGACGTAACGCCAGCCGGAGGGGCCGATGGCGCAGTGGAAGTGCTCTTCTGCGAGGGGGGTGTGATCGTGCGGATCGTGGAGCGAATATCGGCCGCGGGGCATGGTGGTCCTGGGTCTTGACGGGCTGGGCCGGTCGCTGGTCCGTCAAACGGGGCAGGCCCCCGGCACGGGGGTGCGGGGGCCTGCCTCGGAGGACCTGAGCTGCTGCCGTGGAGCGCGTCAGTGCACGGACGTGCTCACCGGGCTGCGGTGTGGGCTCGGCAGCGCTGTTCTGCTCGGCTCAGTAGCGGTAGTGGTCCGGCTTGTACGGGCCCTCGACCTCCACGCCGATGTACTCGGCCTGCTCGGGGCGGAGCGTGGTGAGCTTCACGCCGAGCGCGTCGAGGTGGAGGCGGGCGACCTTCTCGTCGAGGTGCTTGGGCAGCACGTAGACGCCGGTCGGGTACTCGTCGGGCTTGGTGAACAGCTCGATCTGGGCCAGGGTCTGGTCCGCGAAGGAGTTGGACATCACGAACGACGGGTGGCCGGTGGCGTTGCCCAGGTTCAGCAGGCGGCCCTCGGAGAGGACGATGATCACCTTGCCGTCGGGGAAGGTCCAGGTGTGGACCTGCGGCTTGATCTCGTCCTTGACGATGCCGGGGATCTTCGCGAGGCCGGCCATGTCGATCTCGTTGTCGAAGTGGCCGATGTTGCCGACGATTGCCTGGTGCTTCATCTTGGCCATGTCGCCGGCGATGATGATGTCCTTGTTGCCGGTCGTGGTGATGAAGATGTCGGCCTTGTCGATGACCTCGTCGAGGGTCGTGACCTGGTAGCCGTCCATCGCGGCCTGGAGGGCGCAGATCGGGTCGATCTCGGTGACGATCACGCGGGCGCCCTGTCCGCGCAGGGACTCCGCGCAGCCCTTGCCCACGTCGCCGTAGCCGCAGACGACCGCGGTCTTGCCGCCGATGAGGACGTCGGTGGCGCGGTTGATGCCGTCGACGAGCGAGTGGCGGCAGCCGTACTTGTTGTCGAACTTCGACTTGGTGACGGCGTCGTTGACGTTGATCGCCGGGAACAGGAGGGTGCCGTCGCGCTGCATCTCGTACAGGCGGTGGACGCCGGTCGTGGTCTCCTCGGTCACGCCGCGGATCTCGGAGGCCAGCTGGGTCCACTTCTGCGAGCCGTCCGTGATGGTGCGGTGCAGGAGTTCGAGGATGACGCGGTGCTCGTCGGACTCGGCGGTGTCGACGTCCGGGACCTTGCCGTCCTTCTCGTACTCGACTCCCTTGTGGACGAGGAGGGTGGCGTCACCGCCGTCGTCCAGGATCATGTTCGGGCCGCCGGTGGGGCTGTCCGGCCAGGTCAGCGCCTGCTCCGTGCACCACCAGTACTCCTCCAGGGTCTCGCCCTTCCAGGCGAAGACCGGGACGCCCTGCGGGTTGTCGGGCGTGCCGTTCGGGCCTACGGCGATGGCGGCCGCGGCGTGGTCCTGGGTGGAGAAGATGTTGCAGGAGGCCCAGCGGACCCGGGCGCCGAGGGCGACCAGGGTCTCGATGAGCACGGCGGTCTGCACGGTCATGTGCAGGGAGCCGGTGACGCGGGCGCCGGCCAGGGGCTGCGCCTCGGCGTACTCCTTGCGGATCGCCATCAGGCCGGGCATCTCGTGCTCGGCGAGGGTGATCTCCTTGCGGCCGAACTCGGCCAGGGAGAGGTCGGCGACCTTGAAGTCCTGTCGGTTTTCGACAGTCGTCATTGAGAGCTGCTCCTCGGGATTGGGTCGAGGTGGGTACGGCTGGTCTGCGCGGCGGCGGACACAGGGGTGCCCGAAAGAGGACACAGGCATGCCCGCGTGCGCGCAGCGCAGTCCGTCGGAGGCCCTCTCTCCCTCGGCCGGTCCGCGGTGGGACCGCCCGACCGCCATCAGCAGCGACGTCTGGCTCCGTCCCAAGCTACACCGGGGGCGCCTGCGATCCCCAGTCCGCAGGCAAACACATCGAGCCGATCCCGTAACGGCCGGGGGTGGGACTGTCGGTGAGGTGTGGGGGCGAGGGAAGGCCGCGGGGCCCGCCGAGTGGGTCGGCGGGCCCCGCGGCCGGAGGAGACGTAGGGGGTGTCAGTGGTCGGTGGAGTGCGGGGTGGGGCCGCCGGGGCTTGCGTCGGGGTCGGAGCCCTTGGCGGCTTCGGCCTGGCTGTAGATGTCCGGCTCGAGGTAGATCACGCGGGCGATCGGGACGGCTTCGCGGATGCGGGACTCGGCGGCGTCGATGGCGGCGGCGATCTCCGTGGCCGTCTCCTCGTGGTGGACGGCGATCTTGGCGGCGACGAGCAGTTCCTCGGGGCCGAGGTGGAGCGTGCGCATGTGGATGATGCGGGTGACCGTGTCACCGTCGACGAGGGCGGCCTCGATCTTCTGGGTCTCCTCGACGCCGGCGGACTCGCCGAGCAGCAGCGACTTGGTCTCGGCGGCGAGGACCAGGGCGATCAGGATGAGCAGGATGCCGATGCAGAGGGTGCCGATGCCGTCCCAGACGCTGTCGCCGGTGAGCAGGGCGAGGCCGACGCCGCCGAGCGCGAGGAACAGGCCGACGAGGGCGCCGAGGTCCTCCAGGAGGACGACCGGGAGCTCGGGGGCCTTGGCGTGGCGGACGAACTCCTTCCAGGAGCGCTGGCCCCGCAGGACGTTGGACTCCTTGATGGCCGTGCGGAAGGAGAAGGTCTCGGCGATGATCGCGAAGACCAGGACGCCGACCGGCCAGTACCAGTGCGTCAGCTCGTGCGGGTGCTTGATCTTCTCGTAACCCTCGTAGAGGGCGAACATGCCGCCGACCGAGAAGAGGACGATGGAGACGAGGAAGGCGTAGATGTAGCGCTCGCGGCCGTAGCCGAAGGGGTGTTGCGGGGTGGCCTCGCGCTTCGCCTTCTTGCCGCCGACAAGCAGCAGTGCCTGGTTGCCGGAGTCTGCGACCGAGTGCACGGACTCGGCGAGCATCGACGACGAGCCGCTGAAGAGGAACGCCACGAACTTCGCTACCGCGATCGCGAGGTTGGCGACCAGTGCCGCCACGATCGCCTTGGTGCCGCCTGACGCGCTCATATGTTCGCGTTGTCCCTTCGTACGCCGTTCCAGGGCCGGGATGCCGCCTTGGTGCGGCACCCGTGGCTTTGCCCGTGCTTGACGGTGGGCCATTGTTGCAGCCCGCTCGGGCCGCGGTGCTTCAGGTCACCAGCACGGGGGGCATCGAAACGGTCAGGCGACGACGGTGGCCCGGAAGAGCGTGCCGGTTCCTGACACTTCGGCCTTTTCGCCGGCCGGGACGAAGACGGACCGGCCGGGGGTCAGGTCGTGTTCACCCGCCCGGACCGTACCGGCGGTGCAGAGCAGGATCTGCGGGGTCGCGCGGGTGAGGTCGTGGGCGCTGCCGGCTTCGGGGAGGACGTAGCGGGACAGGCGGAACTCGTCGATCGGGGTCTCGTAGACCTCCTCGCCGTCCGGGGAGGCCTCGGGGCGCAGGACGCCGGGGTCGCTGGGCCGGAAGCGGACGATGCGCAGGAGCTCGGGGACGTCGACGTGCTTGGGGGTCAGGCCGCAGCGCAGGACGTTGTCGGAGTTGGCCATGATCTCGACGCCGAGGCCGTTCAGGTAGGCGTGCGGGACGCCGGCGCCCAGGTAGAGGGCCTCGCCGGGCTGGAGCCGGACGTGGTTCAGCAGCATCGCGGCGATGACTCCGGGGTCGCCCGGGTAGTGGTGGGCGATGTCGGCGTAGGGGGCGTAGGTGCCACCGAGGCGGGTGCAGGCGGCGGCCGCCTCCGCCACGGTTCGGGACATCTCCTCGGGGTCGGCGGTGAGGATCGCCGTGAGGACCTCGCGCAGGGCGGCGGCCTCGGGGTGGGCGTGCAGCAGGTCGACGTACGGCTTGAGAGAGTCGACGCCGAGGTCGTCGAGCAGGCCGGCGGCCTCCAGCGGGTCGCGGAAGCCGCACAGGCCGTCGAACTCGGTGAGGGCGCAGATCAGTTCGGGCTTGTGGTTGGCGTCCTTGTAGTTGCGGTGCGGGGCGTCCGCGGGGATACCGCGGCGCTCCTCGTCCGCGTAGCCCTCCTTGGCCTGCTCCAGGTCGGGGTGGACCTGGAGGGAGAGGGGGGCGCCCGCGGCGAGGATCTTGAGGAGGAAGGGCAAGCGGGGGCCGAACTTGGCGACGGCGGCCGGTCCGAGTTCCTTTTCGGGGTCGGCGTCGATGACCTCGACGAGCGTGCCCCGGTCGGTGCGTGAGGGTGCGCCGGGGTGGGCGCCCATCCACAGCTCCGCCTGCGGCTCGCCGGTCGGTTCGGTGCCGAGCAGGTGCGGGATGGCGGTGGGGGAACCCCAGGCGTAGGGGCGGATGGTGTTGTCGAGGCGGTCCATGGGGGTCTCTCTGGGTGTTCGGGCGTGCGGGCGCGTCAGGGTGTCTGGGGAATGATCAGGCCCTCGAAGCGAGCGCCAGGTAAACCGCGGCGAAATCCGTGATGGCGATCAGTTCCGCGAGGGTCTCGAGTTCGCCGCCCGCCTCCGGTTCCAGTTCGCTGATCGGCGTGTCGTGGCTGAGGGCCAGGTCGCGGGCGCCGGGGGCGGCGGTGAGGCCGCCGATGGGGCGGTCGCGCAGGAGCACCACGCGCGCGTGCAGGGCGGGTGGTTCCTCGACGCGGTCGCGGAAGAAGTCGTCGGGGTTGGCGCTGGCGGCCAGGGGGCCGGCGAGCAGGGCGCTGTGTGCGGCGAGAGCCTCGGGGAGCTCGGCGACGACCGCGGGGGTGCCGGAGAGTTCGGCGAGCGCGGCGGCGAAACGGCGGCCCGCCGGGCCGGCCGAGGTGCCCTCGGTCCAGACGATCGGGAGCGCGTCGGCGAGTTCGGCGGCGAGGGTCTTGGCGGGGTTGCTGTAGGTGGCGATGGCGGGGCCGCAGCGTTCGGCGACGGCGTCGAGGCGGTCGGCGACCTTGCCGAGGGCGTCCGGCGGGGCGGCGAGGACTCCCGTACGGTCCAGCAGCGCGAGCAGTGGGGTGAGCAGCGCCCACAGAACGCCGGGGGCGGAGGCGGCGAGGGGCTCGTCCTGGTCGTACGGGGCGGTCGCCATGGGGACGAACAGGCCGTGCGAGCCGTTCACCGCGTCGGCGAGCGGGGAGCGGCTGGGGGCTACGGCGACGGCGTTGCAGCCGCGGCGGTAGGCCTGCTCGGCGAGGAGGGACAGGCCCGGTTCGGTGCCGTCCGGGGTGGTGATCAGGAGGAGGTCGACGGAGCCGACCCAGCCGGGCAGCTCCCAGCGCAGGGCGCCCGCGGCGGGGGCGACGCCGGTGGGGGCCAGCCGCGTGACCGGGCTGCCGGCGCCGGCGAGGGTGCCGATGAGGTCGGCGGCGTGGGTGGCGGCGGCGCCCGGGCCGGCGATGAGGACGGCGCGTGGGCGGCCGTCGGGCTTGAGGTCGTTGATGCCGGCCTCGGCGGAGTGGCGGGCGGCCGTGCGGACGCGGGCGCCGGCTTCTGCGGCGCCGCGGAGCAGCCCGCGGTGATCGGCCTCGGAGAGGCCCTCCGGGGAGTCGAGCAGCGATTCGTCGAGCATGGGCGGCTGCCTCCGATGGCCGGGGTCCGTTCGGGCCCCGTATTTGGGGGTGTCCTACGTCGGTGCCCGTTGTGCCGGGGGGCTATGTGCACCGGGGGTTCACGCGAGTGTGTCTGCCCGGGCGGGGGCTACGCGGGGCGGCGGGCCTCGTCGACCAGGAGGACGGGGATGCCGTCGCGGACGGGGTAGGCCAGGCCGCAGTTCTGGTCGGTGCAGAGCAATTCGGTGTCCTGCTCCTTGAGGGGGGCGTGGCAGGCCGGGCAGGCGAGGATTTCGAGGAGGCCGGCTTCGAGTGCCATGCGGGGTCCCTTCGGGATTGGACGGGGTGGGCGTTGGTGCTGGGGGTGGTGCGGATGTGCCTGGTCAGGGTACCGCCGGTGGGGGTGGTTGGTAGGTGCGATGGGTGGGTGGGTGGTGAAGGGGCTCCACCCCTTTGACCCCGGGCTTCGCCCCCTGGCCCCCTGGGCCTGTGCCCACCCGCCGCACGAAGCGGTCGGACAAGAGGCTGGACTCGCCGACCCGTCAGGCCCTGATGATCGCCAGTGCCTCGTCCCTCACCCTGGCCATCGTCTCCGGGTCCCTCGCCTCCGCGTTCAGGCGGAGCAGTGGCTCCGTGTTGGAGGGGCGGACGTTGAACCACCAGTCGGTGGCGGAGACGGTCAGGCCGTCCAGGTCGTCGAGGGTGATGCCCTCGCGGCCCTCGTACGCGGAGCGGATCGCGGCGAGGCGGGCCGACTGGTCGGTGACCGTGGAGTTGATCTCGCCGGAGCCGGCGTAACGGTCGTACTGGGCGACGAGGGCGGAGAGCGGTCCCGACTGGCCGCCGAGGGCCGCCAGGACGTGGAGGGCGGCCAGCATGCCCGTGTCGGCGTTCCAGAAGTCGCGGAAGTAGTAGTGCGCGGAGTGTTCGCCGCCGAAGATCGCGCCCGACCGCGCCATTTCCGCCTTGATGAAGGAGTGGCCCACGCGAGTGCGGACCGGGGTGCCGCCGTTCTCCGCGACGACCTCGGGGACCGACCAGGACGTGATCAGGTTGTGGATGATCGTGCCCTTGCCGCCGTGCCTGGCCAGTTCGCGGGAGGCGACCAGGGCGGTGATCGCCGACGGGGAGACCGGCTCGCCTTGCTCGTCGACGACGAAGCAGCGGTCGGCGTCGCCGTCGAAGGCGAGGCCGAGGTCGGCGCCCTCCTCGCGGACGCGCTTCTGGAGGTCGACGAGGTTGGCGGGGTCGAGGGGGTTGGCCTCGTGGTTGGGGAAGGTGCCGTCAAGTTCGAAGTACATCGGGACGAGCGTCAGGGGCAGGCCGGCGAAGACCTCGGGGACCGTGTGGCCGCCCATGCCGTTGCCCGCGTCGACGACGACCTTCAGGGGGCGGATGGAGGTCAGGTCGACCAGGGAGCGCAGGTACGCCGCGTAGTCCGACAACGTGTCGCGTCCGGTGATGGTTCCGGGCGTCGCGGCGGGCTCGGGGGCGCCCGACTCGCTCCAGCGCTCGACCAGTTCGCGGATCTCGGCGAGGCCGGTGTCCTGGCCGACCGGGGCGGCTCCCATGCGGCACATCTTGATGCCGTTGTACTGCGCCGGGTTGTGGGAGGCGGTGAACATGGCGCCCGGCAGGTTCAGCGCGCCGGAGGCGTAGTAGAGCTGGTCCGTCGAGCACAGGCCGATCTCCGTCACGTCGGCGCCCAGCGCCGCCGCCCCGCGCGCGAAGGCACGCGACAGGCCCGGTGAGGAGGGCCGCATGTCGTGCCCGGTCGCGATGGCGCTCGCGCCGGTGACCCGCACGAAGGCCGCTCCGAAGAGCTCGGCCAGGGACTCGTCCCACTGGTCGGGGACGACCCCGCGTACGTCGTACGCCTTCACGACCTGCGACAGATCAGCAGCCACGGCCAACCTTCCTGAAAAAGTACTGTCGGTCCGCACAAACTACCCCCGCCCGCTGACAGCGCGCTGTGCGGACGCCCAGTGGACGCCCGGACGTCATCTCTTGTCAGGGCAGCATCCAGCCCAGGACGGGTGTGCTCTGGCCGACCACGATCAGGCACATCACCAGCAGCAGGCCCAGGCTCCACGGCAGTACCCTGCGCAGCAAGTCGCCCTCGCGGCCCGCGAGTCCGACGGCCGCGCAGGCGATGGTGAGGTTCTGCGGGGAGATCATCTTGCCCAGGACGCCGCCGGAGCTGTTGGCGGCGGCCAGGAGGTCGGGCGACAGTCCCGACTCGCGGGCGGCGGTCACCTGGAGGGCGCCGAAGAGCGCGTTGGCCGAGGTGTCCGATCCGGTCACGGCGACGCCGAACCAGCCGAGGACGGGCGACAGGAAGGCGAGACCGGCTCCGGCCGCCGCCACGAAGTGGCCGATGGTCGCCGCCTGGCCGGAGAGGTTCATGACGTACGCGAGCCCCAGGACGGACGTCACCGTCAGGATCGCGAAGCGCAGCTCGTGGACCGTCGCGAGCCACTCCTTCACCGCCACCCGCGCGTGCACCCCGATGACGGCGGCCGTGCAGATGCCGGCGAGCAGCACGAGCGTGCCGCCGGTCGACACGATCGGCCAGGTGAAGACGTTGCCGCCGACCGGTTCGCCGTCGGAGCCGAGCACGTTCAACAAGGGCCAGTCGTAGGTCTGGGTGGCCTTGTCCAGCCAGTCCTTGACGGCCGGGACCTGGGCGGCGGAGAAGACCAGGACGATCAGCGCGTAGGGGGCGTACGCGCGCAGGACCTCGCGGGGCGGGTCCTCCTCGTCCAGTTCCTCGCTGCGTACTCCGGTCAGTACGGAGACGCGTACGGACTCGGCGGTGGGCACGCGCGCGTGCGGAACGGCGGCCAGGGCGCCCGCGCCCGCCAGCGCGGCGCCGATGTCGGCGAGTTGGGCGGAGACGTAGTTGGAGGCGGCGAACTGGGCGACGGCGAAGGCGACTCCGCAGGCGAGGGCGGGCACCCAGGTCTCGCGCAGCCCGCGCCGGCCGTCCACGAGCCAGACCAGCACGAGGGGCACCACGAGGGCCAGCAGCGGCGTCTGACGGCCCACCACGGACGCCACGGAGTCCAGCGGCAGCCCCGTGACTTGGGCCAGCGTGACGACCGGCGTACCCATCGCGCCGAAGGCCACGGGCGCGGTGTTGGCGACCAGGGCGACTACGGCGGCGCGCACCGGTTCGAACCCGAGGGCGACCAGCATGACCGCGCTGATCGCGACGGGCGCCCCGAAGCCGGCGAGCGCCTCCAGCAGCGCCCCGAAGCAGAAGGCGATGACGAGTGCCTGGATGCGGGGGTCGTCGGACAGCCGCCCGAAGGACCGGCGCAGGATGTCGAAGTGCCGGGTGCGGACCGTCATCCGGTACACCCACAGGGCGTTGACGACGATCCACAGGATGGGGAAGAGGCCGAAGGCGGCGCCCTGGGCGGCGCTGGAGAGCGTCTGGTCCAGGGGCATGCCGTAGGCGAGCCGGGCGACGAGAACGGCGGCGAGGAGGCCGGTCAGGCCCGCCAGGTGCGCCTTCAGGCGGACGCCACCGAGCAGGACCAGGACGATCACGAGGGGCAGGGCCGCCACGAGGGCGGACAGGCCCAGTGAGCCGGCGACGGGTTCCAGTTCCTGGACGTACACGGGCACCTCCCCGGTTTCCGTCATGTGAAAGCGATTTCTCGCTACCCCAAAACGGAATGGTCATGTCCGCGCCAAGCACGCGTCAATGGGTGTGCGCGGGGAGGAACCGTGGGTGTGGTCAGTTGTCGGGCGACCGGAGGACGCGCAGGTGCCCTCGCCGGGCGACCTCCATCGGGTCGGCCGCGCGCCCGCCGCCACCGGCCGCCCGTTCCTGAGGACGGGCCGCCTCTCGCACGGCGTTCGCAAGCGCTTCCAGGTCGTCGCCGCTGGGACGCGCCGGGGCCGAGCCGTCGAGGAGCCGGACGACCTCCCAGCCGCGCGGGGCGGTGAGGCGCTCCGAGTGCTCGGCGCACAGGTCGTAGCAGTGGGGTTCGGCGTAGGTGGCGAGCGGGCCGAGGACCGCGGTCGAGTCGGCGTAGACGTACGTCAGCGTCGCGACGGCGGGACGGCCGCAGGCGGTGCGCGAACAGCGACGTACAGGGCTCACGACGTTGGACGGTACCGCACTCTTGAGCGGGCCGCGACGACTCTCCACCAGGTCACTCCCCCGTGTCGTGCTGTGAAACGCCCCACACACCTCTTCCGGAGCACCCTGCTGACCTGCCCGGACACCGTCGTCCGGGGTATCGAACGGTCCCTCAAGCGGTCAAGAATCGTCGCAAGACCCTCAATTGCCGTGAGGTTGCCGGTCTCGGCGGGATACGGAATCGAGCCCAACCTTGGCTGGAATGGCCATGTAACGACATGCCGAACCGGTCGGCCGGATGGCGTCCGTACCGCCGTGCGGTGCCGGGCGCAGGGGCGCGGCGGGGACTACCCTTCACCAGTGATGGACAAGCCCGTAACGCCCCGAGCCGCCGCCCCCGGGCCCCGCCGCCGTGATCGCCACGGCCGGGGCATGCGCGGCCCGATCGCGCCGCCGCAGGTGCCGCTCGCCGCCAGCCGTGCGGAGGCGTTCGCGGATCTGGTGCAGGACTCCGTGGAGCGCCTGGAGCGGCGGTGGCCGCAGCTCGCCGACATCGACTTCCTGGTGCTGGAGGTGCCGCGGCTCGACGGGCCCGGCCAGGCCTGGAACGACGAGGCGGTCCCGCTGGGCGGCACGATCAGCGCCCGCGAGGGCCGCCCCGCGCGCGTGGTGGTCTACCGGCGGCCGGTCGAGATCCGCACCAAGGGGCGCGACGAGCGGGCGGCGCTGGTGCACGAGGTCGTCGTCGAGCAGGTCGCCGAGCTGCTCGGGCTGACGCCGGAGACGGTGGATCCGCGGTACGGCGAGGACCAGGGCTGAGACGGCCGGCGGCTGGCCGGCCGGACTACTTCTGCAACACCGACAGGTCCTCGTCCGCCTCCGGTACCGCGACCGTCCCCCGGTCGTCGGGCAGCGTCTGCACGGTGAAGCCCGGGACACCGCCCTCCGTCGCCGCCAGGGTGCGGGCGCCGTAGACCGGGCCGCCGGACTTCGGCTCGACCGTGAGCGCGTACGTGCCCTTCAGGCCGCTGGGGACCGGGGGCTCGATGTCCTGAGTCGTTCCGGCCTTGATCGTGTACGTCTTCGACACCGGTGTGCCGCCCTCACTGCCCGCCGAGGCGGTGACCTCGACCGTGGCGGTGCGGCCGGGGGCGGTCAGGGACAGTGTGCTGCCCTTGCCGCTGTTGTCCGCGGACGTCGCGCGTGTGCCGACGGGGCGGGTGGCCGGGATGAACGCCGTCTCCTGCTTGTCGCCCTTGCCGCGTACGACCCGCAGGGCCGCCACGACCGGCACGGACTGGTCGGTCGGCGTCAGCACCAGGGAGCCCGCCTCGCCGCGTGTCACGTCGCCGAGGTCGACGGCGGTGGTCATACCACCCTTGATGTGCACCGTCTCGTGTCCCGCCGGGGTGATCAGCCCGGAGGGGGAGGCGAGGCGCAGCTTGAGGTCCGCGTCGGCGTCGCCGGGGGTGAAGGCGACCAGGCGCACGGAGGTGGCGTCCCTGGGAATGCCGGGCAGGACCAGGCTGCCCGTCGGGTCCGTGGACGCGGCCAGCCAGTCGCCGCCGAGCTTGTCGTCCAGGGCCTGCACCGCGGCGCCGACCCGTCCGCTGCGGACGTTGACGTGCACGGTGAGGTCGGTCTGCTGCTCGTCGGTGAGGGTGGACAGCAGGACCGGCTCGCTGGAGTGCGGCTGGACCGTGATGCCCTCCCCCACCGTGGACTGGAGGGCGCCGTCCTTGCCGTAGAGCTCGATGTCGACCACGGCGGCCGAGTCGTCCGGGTTCGTCAGATGGACGTAGTCGGTGCGGTCGGCCGCGGTGCTGGCGCCGGGGAACCAGAAACTCGTGTCCGGGGCCGTGCAGTTGATGCCCTGAAGGCCGCGACCGGTCCCCGCGGCGACCTCCGTCGTCTCCTGGACGGTCCAGCCGGGCGCGAACCTGCCGTCCGCGGTCCCGACCAGCGCGGGCGATTCGGCGCCCGAGCTGTCACCGGTGACCGGCTTGCCTGGCTCCTTGGAGGTCGGCACGGGCTTCCCGGTCTTCCGCTCGCCGGACTTCCCGTCGCCCTTGCCCTTGCCACCCCCCGCGCCCGAGCCGTCTCGCGACTCCTGGGCGGCCGCCAGGAGTTCGGCCTTGCCGCCGCTCCCGGTGCCCTTCGTGACGGGCGTGAAGGAGGTGTAGGACGTCTCCGCGATGTCGGACATGCTGGGCGCGGGGCACACCAGACTCGTGCGCTCCACGGGCAGTTGGGCGGCCGCCTTGGCGGTGGTGTCCGTGCCCGCGGTGTCCGGGGCGGACAGCGCGGCGAATCCGGTGACGGCGGCGAGCGCGGTCGCGCCGGCGATCAGGGACAGGGTGGTGCGGTTCACTGCTGGCTCCCGTCGGGACGCTCACTGCCCGTGCCGTGGGGGTGTTGCTGCTGTGCCGGGTCGTACGGCGTGCCGTAGCCCTGGAAGTAGGCCTGGTCGTAGCCCTGCTGGTCGTACGACGGGTTCGGGGGCTGGCCGCCGTACGCGTACGGGTCGTACTGGCCGCCCTGGTACGGGTCCGCCTGGTACTGCTGTCCGTACGCGTCCGCCGGGTACTGGGCGCCCTGGTACTGGTCGCCGTAGCCCGCGTACTCGCCGCTCTGGTAGCCGGCGTCGTCCCTCTCCCAGGCTCGAACATCCTCGCCCGGGGGGACCCCCATCCCGTAGTTCTGCTGCTGGGGCACGGGTGCCGGGGGCTGCTCGGCCTGCGGGGGCGGGAACTCCTCGGGCTGCGCCGCCCCTTCGGCCTCGGCTTCGGCCTGGGCGCGCAGGCGGCGGGCTCGGCGGCCCTCGCCCGCGACCGGCTGGGCGGGGACGGCCGGCTCCTCGGGCAGGTCGTCGTCGATGTCGCGGCGCCGGCCGGGCAGGGCGAGCACGACGAGCACGACGGCGAGGAGCCCCTGCGCCCACAGCCATGCGGTGTGGCCGACCGGGTCGTCGTAGGTGACGTCCAGCTTGCCGCCGGCGGCGGGTAGTTCGAAGCCCTGGGCCCAGCCGTCGACCGTGGTGCGGGCGAGCGGCTTGCCGTCGAGCGTGGCGGTCCAGCCGTCGGAGGCGGTGTCGGCCAGGCGCAGCACGCGTCCGTCGGGGCCGGTCGGGATCGTGGTGTGGATGTCGACGGGCCCGGCGGCGACGGGCTGGGGGGTGCCGGAGCCGGAGGCGGGGACGATGGTGGCGCGCGCGACCTCCTGGTCGATCTGCCACAGCGCACCGCCGTCCTGCTGGCTGAGCCGGGTCAGGCCGGGCGTGGCGTCCAGGACGCGGGTGACGTCGCGGGGAGCGCCCTGGTGGACGAGGACGTAGCGCACGGCGAAGCCGCCGAGCTGATCGGCCTGGTCGGCGCCGGAGCCGGCGACGAGGTTGGCGACGACCTTGTCGAGCCTGCTGTTCTCGCCGTCGGCCGCGGCGATCTCGCCGTCGCCGAGGCGGGCGCCGGAGCCGCGGACCAGCATGTATCCGACATGGGAGGCGGAGTCGCTGTCGAGGACGAGGGTGCGGGCCTGGTCGCTGCTGCCGCTCTCCTCGGCGACGAACGCGGGGACCTGTGTCGGGTCGCGCCGCTCCAGGGGGCCGTCGGCGCCGCGGATCATCCAGCCCGCGGCGACGAGCAGCGGGCCCGCGGCCGAGGCGAAGGCGATCAGCACGGCGACCGGCTGGCGCCAGCCGAAGCTCTGCTCGGCCACGCGCGCGCGTGCCCCGTCGGCGCCGAGCGCGGCGGCCGCCAGAAGGGCGATGCCGTAGACGAGGGTCGCGGGGCCGGACCAGGTGGAGCTGTTGGACAGGACCGCGAAGACGAAGCCGGTCAGGGCGGCCGTCCAGGCCGTCGAGATGCCCAGCCGGCGTTCCGAGCGGAGCAGGGCGGCGAGCGCGGCCAGCACGATGCCGATCAGCATCAGGCCGCTGACGGTGCCGGGGCCGCCCGGGCTGGCGCCGAGCAGGTCGAGGGCGGAGGCGGCCGAGGGGCCGTACTCCAGACCGGCTTCCTGGAAGAAACCGTACGGGAGCAATGACAGCGACCAGGGCGCGAGGACCAGCAGGGGTGTGCCGAGCTGGGCGAGGAACCGCAGCCCGTACGCCGTGATGTCGGCCCGGCGCAGGACCAGCAGCCCGGCGCCGAGGAGCAGCGCGATGGGCCACACGATCGGGGTGAACGCGGTGGTGATGGTCAGCAGCAGCGCGTACGCCCAGGTCGCGCGCCAACTGCCGCGTGCCCCCGAGGGGTTCGCCAGGCCGCTGGCGGCGATGCCCGCGCGGGCGATGAGCGGCAGCAGCACGGCCAGAACGGCGGTGCCGATCCGGCCGCCGGCGAGGGCGCCGGTGGCGGCGGGCAGGAAGGCGTAGACGACGGCCGCCCACGCGCGCAGCAGCCGGGACTCGACCAGCGGGCGGGAGGCGAAGTAGGCGGTGACACCGGCCAGCGGCACCGAGCAGACGAGCAGCAGCGTGACGGCGAGGCCGGTCGAGCCGAACAGCAGGGACGCCAGCATCGCCACGAGCGCGAGGTACGGCGGCGCGGAGGAGGTGCCGCCGGCGGCGACCGGATGCCAGGCGTCCAGGTAGCGCGCCCACAGTTCGGAGGAGTCGGCCGGGGCGGGCAGCAGGGCGCCGCCCGCGAGCGAGCCGCCGCCGAGGAGTTCGCGGCAGGCGACCAGGGAGACGAGCAGCAGCACCAGGAAGAGCACCGGGCCGGGCTTGCGCGCGATGCGCTTGAGCCGGGCGAACTGCTCGATCTCCAGGAAGTCGGCGTCGTCGCCGCCGGGGCCCGACTCGACGGCGCCGCCGTGCCGTCCGGCGCCGGAGGCGACCTCGGGGTCGGCGCGGCCGACGAGGTTGCCCGCGACCTGCTCGACGGTCATGCGGACGGTCGCGCCGGGCGGCGGGAACAGCGACCGCAACTCGTCCTTGTCGATCCGGGGAGCGCCTCTGCCGCGCCGCCCGGCGAGGATCCGTTCGGGCCTGAGCAGCGTGCCCATGAGGCCGCGGATCTCGTCGACGGCCTGTCCGGGCACCTTGCCGACGAGATAGGCGACGGTACGCAGCAGTGTGCCGAGCACGATCCGCAGCAGCACCCAGGGCAGCACGGCCGTACGCGTGTTGACGAGCAGGGTGTAGACGGCGCCGGCCTTGTCGACCTTGTGCGGGGAGGCGGCCGTGCGGCCCACGCAGTCGACCGTGCGGCGCTCGCGGGAGGCCGCCTCGGCGTGCCGGACGACCGCCTCGGGGGCGACCAGGACGCGGTAGCCCGCCGCGTGCGCGCGCCAGCACAGGTCGACGTCGTCGCGCATGAGGGGAAGGTGGCGGTCGAAGCCGCCCAGCTGTTCGAAGACGTCGCGGCGGATGAGCATGCCGGCGGTGGACACCGACAGCACGGGCCGGACGTGGTCGTGCTGGCCCTGGTCCTGCTCGCGGCGGTCCAGGCCGGTCCAGCGGCGGCCGGAGTTGGCGATGCTGACGCCGACCTCCAGCAGCTGCCGCCGGTCGTACCAGCCGCGGAGCTTCGGGCCCACGACGGCCACGTCCTCGCGGCCCAGCTCGTACTCGTTGTCCACGACCCGCAGCAGCTGGGCCAGGGCGTCCGGTTCCGGGGCGCAGTCGTCGTGCAGCAGCCACAGCCACTGCACCGGCTCTCCGTGCGGGAGCTCGGGCATGTCGTACGCGTCGTCGCGCCAGGAGCGGGTGACCGGGTCCCAGCCGCTGGGCCGCTTCAGGTACGGGAGGTGCTCGGGAGTGAGGACCGGGGCGGTGCGGCCGCACTCCTCGACGGCCTGGCCGAAGCCGGTGCGGCGGGCGAGGTGCAGCACGCGGTCGGCGCCGAGGGCGTCGGTGACCAGCTGGGCGGAGTCGTCCGCGCTGCCGGTGTCGGCGCCCATCGCGTACTGGACGGGTCGCTCCTGGCCGAGCAGCCCGGCGAGCGCGTCGGGCAGCCAGCGGGCGCCGTCGTGGGAGACGAGGACCGCGGTCACCACATGACGCGGGAACTCAGGTGTGGCAGCGCTGTCGTGATGAGCTGCCGGGTGGCTGTGCACGGACATCGAGGTACGGGCCCCGGTTCGGTGGACTGCGGTGGACGCCCGCGACCGGTGGGGGCAGCGGGGCGTCTCGGACGAGCGACCACACTATCGGCTGCGCAACAAGGGGGCCCGCCGCCTGTGGATAACCCACCTGCGACGGGCCCGTTCGAACCGTGCGTACGTACGTATGTGCGCTGTCCATCCGTCGTATGCGCGCTGTCCGGGTATCGCGCCGTCCGGGATCAGACCGCGGCCTTCTTCAGCCGGCGGCGCTCCCGCTCGGACAGGCCGCCCCAGATGCCGAATCGCTCGTCGTTGGCGAGGGCGTACTCGAGGCACTCGGAGCGGACCTCACAGGCGAGGCAGACCTTCTTGGCCTCCCGGGTCGAGCCGCCCTTCTCGGGGAAGAAGGACTCGGGGTCGGTCTGGGCGCACAGTGCACGCTCCTGCCAGCCGAGTTCCTCATCCACGTCGTCGACCAGCAGTTGCTGCACCGTCTCGGTCATGTGCGCCCCTCGTCTGTCTTTCGCGTCCCCGTGATCTAGCCGTTACCGATTCCGGCTGAACGACACGAGTGAAATTACAAGTGTGCTGCTCCGGGCGAGTCAAGCCGAGATCTGCTATTGAGCCCCTTATTCACTCTGCGGAACCAAGCCCAAGCGGAAAGTGTTCAAATCACCATAAAACCTGACACACCGACGGAGCCCGCACGGGTTCACGCCGTCCGCCTGACCCCATGCAGCCCTGTACAGGGAAGGACGCCCAGGGGTTCGGTCTCGTTCCGACACGCACCTCGAAGCGAAACGGATCACATTCGGATCACGAGTACGCAACGGGGTTCGTGCGCCCGGTTGGACGCCATGTGTCCCGGGCGGGCCCTGAACAAACCTTTCATCTGAGTGAACGACCGGATGAGGTGAACCACATCCCACATACCGGGTGCCGAGTTGACAGTGAGGGTGTGAACCGGTGTCCTAGTGGGCATGCTCGCGAACTTGGCACTCACCTCGACCCGCACCGCCGGGTCCCTCGGTGCTGCCCGCGCTCGCTGTAGCTGTTGCTGTTCCAGCTGTTGAGCCCGACGCGCTCCGGCCGCCGCTGAGTCACCCACGACTCGGCCGCTGTTGTCCCCCTCCACCAGGGCACTCCTCGTCGCCGCCCGCGGACCCGGGCACACACGACGCGACACCCCCACCGACTTTCCACTCCTTGCCGAGGAACCACCGCACCCCATGAACAGCGACAGCGACCTCCAGATCGCCGGCGACATCCTCGAAGTCCCGCATCTGCTCCAGACCCCGCGCGAGCACCCGGCCACCGTCGCCGAGTTCGTCGGACTCGCCCGCTCCATCGCCGCAGACCGCTCCCAGTGGGAGCACCTCGTCCGGTACGACGCGACCAGCCGCTGGTACCACCGGCTGCGCACCGGCCCGGGCTACGAGGTGTGGCTGCTGTCCTGGGTGCCCGGGCAGGGCAGCGGGCTGCACGACCACGGCCGCTCCTCCGGTGTGCTGACCGTGCTGGACGGCACGCTGACCGAGCGCACGGAGCGGGGCACGCGCGCGTTGCGGGCAGGCGCGCAGCGCGTTTTCGCGCCGGGGTACGTGCACGAAGTCGTCAACGACGCACTGGAGCCGGCGGTCAGCCTGCACGTCTACTACCCGGGCCTGACGGAGATGCCGATGCTCCCCCAGTCTCAACTTCGTTCGACCGGGGGGACCCCCATGGCCCAGCACTGCGAGGCCCGGGCGTACCGGGTGCCGTGATTGCCTGACCGGTCGGCGTGACGTTTCCGACCGGTCGGCGTGGCTGCCTGACCGGTTGCCGTAGCCGCTGACCGGTTGTCGTAGGCGCCTGCAAGACTGGCTTCCATGCGCATTGTGGTTCTGGCAGGCGGCATCGGTGGTGCCCGGTTCCTGCGTGGTCTGAAGCGGGCCGTGCCGGACGCGGACATCACGGTCATCGGCAACACCGGGGACGACATCCACCTCTTCGGGCTGAAGGTCTGCCCGGACCTCGACACGGTGATGTACACGCTCGGCGGCGGCATCAACGAGGAGCAGGGCTGGGGGCGCGCCGACGAGACCTTCCACCTCAAGGAGGAGCTCGCGGCGTACGGCGTCGGGCCCGAGTGGTTCGGCCTCGGCGACCGTGACTTCGCCACGCACATCGTGCGGACGCAGATGATCGGCGCCGGGTACCCGCTGAGCGCGGTGACCCAGGCGCTGTGCGACCGGTGGCAGCCGGGCGTGCGGCTGATCCCGATGTCCGACGACCGTGTCGAGACCCACGTGGCCGTCGAGATCGACGGCGAGCGCAAGGCGATCCACTTCCAGGAGTACTGGGTGCGGCTGCGCGCCTCGGTGCCCGCGGAGGCGATCGTGCCGGTGGGTGCCGACCAGGCGAAGCCCGCGCCGGGTGTGCTGGAGGCGATCGCCGGGGCGGACGTGATCCTCTTCCCGCCGTCCAACCCGGTCGTGTCGATCGGCACGATCCTCGCCGTGCCCGGCATCCGGGAGGCCATCGCCGACGCCGGAGTGCCGGTGGTCGGCCTGTCCCCCATCGTCGGTGACGCGCCCGTGCGGGGCATGGCCGACAAGGTGCTCGCCGCCGTGGGCGTCGAGTCGACCGCGCCGGCGGTGGCCGAGCACTACGGCTCGGGCCTGCTGGACGGCTGGCTCGTCGACACGGTGGACGCCGGCGTGGTGGGGCGGGTCGAGGCGGCCGGGATCCGCTGCCGGGCCGTGCCGCTGATGATGACCGATGACGACGCGACCGCGCAGATGGCGCGGGAGGCCCTGGCACTGGCGGAGGAGGTGCGGGGAGCTTGAGCGGCGAGATCCCGGAGAACCGGCGGAATGCCGACGAGTACCGGGTGTGGGCCGTGGACGGGATACCCGAGGTCACGGCCGGGGACGATCTGGCCAAGCTGATCGCGGCCGCCGAGCCCGGTCTGTCCGACGGGGACGTGCTGCTCGTCACGTCGAAGATCGTGTCCAAGGCGGAGGGCCGGGCAGTCCAGGCGGCCGACCGGGAGGCGGCCATCGACGCCGAGACGGTACGGGTCGTCGCCCGGCGCGGCAGTCTCCGGATCGTCGAGAACCGGCAGGGCCTCGTCATGGCCGCGGCCGGGGTGGACGCGTCCAACACCCCGGCCGGGACGGTGCTGTTGCTGCCCGAGGACCCGGACGCCTCCGCCCGCGTGATCCGCGACGGACTGCGGGACATCCTCGGCGTCGACGTCGGTGTCGTCATCACCGACACGTTCGGGCGACCCTGGCGCGCGGGGCTCACGGACGTCGCGATCGGCGCCGCCGGAGTACGCGTACTGGACGATCTGCGCGGCGGCACGGACGCGTACGGCAACCCGCTCAGCGCCACCGTCGTCGCCACGGCCGACGAACTCGCCGCGGCCGGCGACCTCGTCAAGGGCAAGGCGGCCGGACTCCCCGTCGCCGTGGTGCGCGGCCTGCCGCACGTGCTGGTGCCGGATGACGGAGAGGGAGCGCGGGCCATGGTGCGCGGCGCGCGCGACGACATGTTCCGGCTCGGGACGTCGGAGGCGGTACGGCTGGCGGTGACCCAGCGGCGTACGGTCCGGGCCTTCACGGACGAGCCCGTCGACCCCGGAGCGGTACGGCGTGCGGTGGCCGCGGCGGTGACGGCGCCGGCGCCGCACCACACCACCCCCTGGCGATTCGTGCTGCTGGAGTCCGGGGAGTCGCGGACGCGGCTGCTCGACGCCATGCGGGACGCCTGGATCGCCGATCTGCGGCGGGACGGAAAGACGGAGGAGTCCATCGCCCGGCGGATACGGCGAGGGGACGTCCTGCGGAACGCGCCGTACCTCGTCGTCCCCTGTCTGGTCATGGACGGTTCGCACACCTACGGCGACGCGCGGCGCGACGGGGCCGAGCGGGAGATGTTCGTGGTCGCCGCGGGCGCCGGCGTGCAGAACTTCCTGGTCGCACTGGCCGGGGAGCGGCTGGGGTCGGCGTGGGTGTCCTCGACGATGTTCTGCCGGGACGTGGTGCGCGATGTGCTGGCGCTGCCGGCGGCCTGGGATCCGATGGGCGCGGTGGCGGTCGGGCATCCGGCGGAGGAACCGCGGCCCCGGCCGGAGCGGGACGCGGGGGCCTTCATCGAGGTGCGGTGACCGGCGCCGGGGCGGCGCCTACGCTTTTGGGGCTGCTCCTCTCGTAGCCCCCTCTCGTATCCCAGGGACTTGACTCATGGCAGGACGGTTCGCTCCTCGGCCCACGCGCACGGCTGTGCGCGGTGGGCAGGTCGGCGTCGCCGGGGGCGTGCCGCAGCAGGCGGCGGGGCCGGGGCGGGTGCGCGACTGGGTGCCGGACGGGCCGCTGGATCTCGGTCTGGTGCTCGGGCCGCTGCGGCGCGGGCCGGGTGATCCGACGTTCCGGGAGATGCCGGACGGGTCCGTGTGGCGGGCCTGTCGTACGCCCGCCGGGCCCGGGACGCTACGGGTCTGCGCGTACGGCGGTGGGGTGCGGGGCCAGGCCTGGGGGCCCGGGGCGGAGTGGCTGCTGGACCGGTTGCCGGAGCTGCTCGGGGCCGCCGATGATCCGTCCGTGTTCGTGCCCCGGCACCGGCTGGTGGCGCTGGCCCGGCATCGGCGGCCGGGGCTCAGGCTGACGCGGAGCGGGCTGGTGCTGGAGTCGCTGATTCCGTCGATTCTGGAGCAGAAGGTCACGACCGATGAGGCGTATCGGGCGTGGCGGCTGCTGGTGCGGAAGTTCGGGGAGCCGGCGCCGGGGCCCGCGCCCGGGCGGATGTGCGTGATGCCGGAGCCTCGGGCGTGGGCGTTGATCCCGTCGTGGGAGTGGCACCGGGCCGGGGTCGACAACAAGCGGGCGTCGACGATCCTGCGTGCGGTTCGGGTGGCCGGGCGGTTGGAGGAGGCGGCCGGGATGGAACCGGGGGCGGCTCGGGCGCGGTTGGAGTTGGTACCGGGGGTCGGACCGTGGACGTCGGCGGAGACGGTGCAGCGGAGTCATGGGGCGCCGGATGAGGTGACCGTGGGGGATCTGCATCTGCCCGGGATCGTGGGGTGGGCGTTGGCCGGGGACCGGGATGCCGATGACTCCGTGATGCTGGAGTTGTTGGAGCCGTATGCGGGGCAGCGGCATCGGGCGGCTCGGTTGATTTTGCTGAGTGGGAGGGCGCCGGGGCGGAGGGCGCCGAAGATGCCGCGGTGGGATATCGGGGGGTTGTGAGCTGCCCAGGTATCAGCCGGCCCCGGTTTCGGTGCTGCGGCGTTGGTGCTGGGGCCGGGTGGGTCCGCAACCCGGCGTAGCGGGGTGCCGCTTCTTTGGAACGGGCGCCGCCCCTAGCGGCGCGACTGCCCGCAGCCAGGACGGCTACGACTGCCCGCGGCTGCCGCCGGCGGGCGGCCGGCGGCAGCCGCGCCTAGGCGCTACTGGTCCGAAGAGAAGCGGACCGCTCCTGCTGGGATCTGGGCGTCGCACCAGATGCGGGCGCCGTCGCGGAGTTCGTTGTCGGGGCCGATGATCGCGCCGTCGCCTATGACCGTGCCGGTGAGGACGGAGCGTTCGCCGACGCGGGCCCGGGTGCCTATGAGGGAGTCGGTGATGACCGCGCCGGGTTCGATCACGGCGCCCGGGAGGATCGTGCTGCCGAAGACGCGGGCGCCCTCCGCGACGAAGGCGCCCTCGCCGACCACCGTGCCGCCGGACAGCTTCGCGTCGGCCGCGACCGTCGCCGTCGGCAGGACCAGGCGGTCGCCGCAGCGGCCGGGGACCGCAGGGGACGGGGCCCGGCCCAGGACCAGGTCAGCCGAACCCCGGACGAACGCCGCCGGTGTGCCCAGGTCCAGCCAGTACGTCGAGTCCACCATGCCCTGGAGGTGCGCCCCGGCGGACAACAGGTCCGGAAACGTCTCGCGCTCCACCGACACCGGCCGGCCCAGCGGGATCGTGTCGATGACCGAGCGGCGGAAGACGTACGCCCCCGCGTTGATCTGGTCGGTGACGATCTCCTCGGGCGTCTGCGGCTTCTCCAGGAACGCCAGGACCCTGCCCGTGTCGTCCGTGGGGACGAGGCCGTAGGCGCGCGGGTCCGTGACCTTGGTGAGGTGCAGGGAGACGTCCGCCCCCGTCGTCTGGTGGGTGTCGACCAAGGCCCGGATGTCGAGGCCCGTCAGGATGTCGCCGTTGAAGATGAGGACCGGGTCGTCGGGGCCCGAGTGCAACCGGGAGGCCACATTGCGGATGGCACCGCCCGTGCCCAGGGGCACCTCCTCCGTCACGTACTCCAGGTGCAGCCCCAGCGCGGCACCGTCACCGAAGTACGGCTCGAAGACCTCGGCCAGATAGGACGTGGCCAGGACGATGTGTTCGACACCCGCCGCTCTCGCTCTCGCCAGTTGGTGCGTGAGGAAGGGCACCCCGGCCGCCGGCACCATGGGCTTGGGCGTGTGCACCGTGAGCGGGCGCAGCCGGGTGCCCTTGCCGCCGACCAGGAGGATCGCTTCTGTCACGTGTCGTCTCTGCTTCCTGCCGGGACCGGCCGAACTGTCTTTCGGCCGGTCAGTGTATGCAGACCGTTCCGTGGCGCCTTCGCTGGCCGTGCGGCATTCCGCCCCGCTGCCCCCCGACGGCGGTGAACGTGTTCTGTCTCAGCGGCCCTGGTACCGGGCCGCCTTGGAGCGGGCCGAGCCGAGCTTGCTGTAGAGCTTCCTCCCCGGGCACTCCGTCTTGAAGCCGTCCCGGTGACCGGAGATCACGTTCAGTCGTACGTTCTTACCTTTTCTGTGGAGATTGCTACCCCCCGACTTCAGGTATGTCTTACCCCGCGGATTCACCCCGTACAGGCCCAGCTTCCAGGCGGTGAGCCGGGCGATGGCCCTGACGGCGGCGGACGACGGCTTCTTGACGTCGTACGACCCGAGGACGGCGATCCCCATGCTGTTGCTGTTGAAACCAAGGGTGTGCGCGCCGAGGACCGGCCTGGCCACGCCCCCGGCGCGGCCCTCGTAGATCTTTCCGCACTTGTCGATGACGAAGTTGTAGCCGATGTCCCGCCAGCCCATGCTCCTGACGTGGTAGCGGTAGATACTGCGGATGAGTGACGGGACCTGCGAGCAGCGGTAGTTGTTGCCGGAGGCCGTGTGGTGCACGAAGGCCGCCTTGACCTTCTTCGTGTACCGGAAGCCCCGCTCCCGCAGCCCCTCGTTCGCCCCCCAGCCGCGCCGCGTGACGATGCGCGGGCGCGGGCCGACGTAGGGCCTCGCCTGCTGCCGCTCCGTCAGCTCGCCGGCGCTGCGGGCGAAGGACTCCTGCTCGGTCTTCGCGCGGTTCAGTGCCGGGTTCTCGGTGGCGCCGAGAAGGGCCAGGTCGGCGGTGACGGCGGAGGCCTTGGTGGCGGCGGAGGTCTCGCCGGCAAGGCCGGCGGTGCGGGAACCGTCCACGGAGGCGCCGGGCGGCTGGGCCTCATCGCCCGGGTCGACGAGTTCGAGGCGGAGGCCGGCGGGCAGCGGGGGCGCGGCGGGCAGGTTGCGGGCGGCCGTGCCGTGGCGCGCGGAGTCGGCTTCCGCACTCTCGGGTTCGGAACGGACGCGGAGTTCCACACCGTCGGAGTCCCCCACCCACAGCGGGGCCGTGGCGCCGCGGACGCGGCCCGACGTGCTCTCGGGGGTGCCCCGGTCGGCCGCGTGATCGGCGTTGTGCGTCTCGACGTCCTGCCAGCCCGACCATGCACCGGTGCCGGCGGCTCGGGTGCGGACCTGGACGCGGCCGTGCAGTTCGGCTTCGGGGTCGTCCCAGACGACCCCGACGAGGGAGAAATGGCGTACGGCACGTCGGGGCAGGCCCTGTTCCGGGGCGCCGGGGCCGGTGGGGGTGGCGCGGTTGCGGGTGAGGGGTTCCAGGGGGAGGGACTGGGTGCTGCCGGGGGCGTACGGTTCGGCCGCGCGCCGGTCGGCCATGGCCGTGTCCGGTGTCCCCGCGTGGGGCGCGGGTCTCGCGGTCGTGGCCGCTTCCGTGGTCGGTACCGGTCTCGCCTTCGCCGCGAGGGCGGGCGGAGTGAGGGGGAGAGCCAGAGCGGCCGCACAGGTGACACCGATCGAAGAAGCAAGAAATCCACGCATGCTCCTGATCTTGGACATAGTCGTATAAGTCTGTCCATTTGGGAGTTGACGGACCATCGGCCGGGGTTCGGCCGAACCGGTGGCGGATTCACGGCGGGGCGGTGGCCGGGCCGTTGGGCGGGGGCATGGGTGCCGCGTACGCTTGCGCGGGTGAACGCCACCGATCGCACCCCTGCCGACCTGCTGAATTCCGCGCTCACCGCGGATCCGGGACGTCCCCTGGTGACCTTCTACGACGACGCCACGGGCGAACGTGTCGAACTGTCCGTGGCCACCTTCGCCAATTGGGTGGCCAAGACCGCCAACCTCCTCCAGGACGAGCTGTCCGTCGAGCCCGGGGACCGGGTGGCGCTGTTGCTGCCCGCGCACTGGCAGACGGCGGTGTGGCTGCTGGCGTGTTCGTCGGTGGGTGTCGTCGCGGACGTGGCGGGGGACGCGCGGGCTGCTGATGTCGTGGTGAGCGGGCCGGACGAGCTGGAGGCGGCGCGGGCGTGTTCCGGGGCGCGGGTCGCGATGGCGCTGCGGCCGCTCGGAGGGCGGTTTCCGCAGGTGCCCGAGGGGTTCGTCGACTACGCGGTGGAGGTGCCGGGACAGGGGGACCGGTTCGCGCCGTATGCGCCGGTGGATCCGGAGGGGCCTGCGCTGATCGTGGCGGGGCGGGAGTTCAGCGGGGCCGAGGTCGTCGAGCGGGCTCGGGCGGAGGCGACGGAGCTGGGGTTGACCGGTCCGGGCTCGCGGATCTTGTCGGGGTTGCCGTATGACACGTGGGAGGGGTTGAACGCGGGGTTGTACGGGCCGTTGGCCACGGGGGGGTCTGTGGTGCTGTGCCGGCATCTGGAGCAGGTGGGGGACGGGGTGCTGGACAAGCGGGTCGAGAGTGAGCGGGTTACGGCTATTGCCCGGTAGGGCCTGTTTGCCGGGTGCTCGGCGTGGGGTGCTGGGGGCGGATGGGTGCGCAGCCCGGCGCGGCGGGGTGCCGCGATTTCGAGACGTGCGCCGCCCCTGGCGGCACGACTGCCCGCAGCCGAGCGGGGCCGGCGCCCGCAACTGAGCGGGACCGCACCCAGCTGTGCATCCTCCGTTCAGCCCATTCCCACCCCACCCCTGCACCCCATCCACGCCACAGTCGTAGGAGCAGTGCGCGCGCACGTTCGTACGTCGTGAGGGGTGGTCTCTGTCGTGGGCGACACCGGGAGGCTTGGGCCGGGGGCGGGGGCCTCGGCCAGTGGGCCGGGGCTGGTGCGGCGGCGTCGGCGGCGGTGGGTGCGGATCGGGGCGTTCGGGGTCGCCGGTGTCGTCGTCGCGGCCGGCGGGGCCGGATGGGCCGTGTACGCGAAGCTCAGCGGGAACATCACGCCCGACGAGGCCGCCGCCGCCGAGCTCGCGCGGTACGAGAAGGAACGGCCCACCGCGCTGGTCAAGGACGCGCGGAACATCCTGCTGATCGGTTCGGACTCGCGCGAGGGGGACGACAACGCGCGCTACGGGCGTGACTCCGGGACCGAGCGGTCGGACACCACGATCCTGCTGCACCTGTCCGCGGGCCGGAGCAGCGCCACCGCCGTCTCCCTGCCCCGGGACCTGATGGTGGACCTGCCGAGTTGCCGGCGCCCGGACGGGTCGCGCAGCGCGCCGCGGTTCGCCGCGTTCAACCGGGCCTTCGAGCTGGGCGGTTCGGCCTGCACCATCCGGACCGTCGAGAAGCTCACCGACATCCGCGTCGATCATCACGTCGTCGTCGACTTCCACGGCTTCAAGGAGATGGTCGACGCGGTCGACGGCGTGGAGGTGTGCCTGCGGGAGCCGATCGACGACCGGGCCGCCAAGCTGCGACTCCCCGCCGGGCGGGTGACCCTCGAGGGCGAGCAGGCACTCGGCTATGTCCGCGCCCGCAAGACGCTCGGCGACGGCAGTGACACGGAGCGCATGGAGCGGCAGCAACGGTTCCTCGGGGCACTCGTCAACAAGGTGCGCAGCAATGACGTCCTGCTGAATCCGGCGAAGCTGTATCCCGTGCTGGACGCCGCCACGTCATCTCTCACAACCGACCCGGATCTGGCCAGCCTTCGCGGTTTGTACGAACTCGTGCGCGGACTGCGCGACATCCCCATGGAACGCGTGCAATTCCTGACCGTTCCACGGGAGTCGTACGCGTACGACGCCAATCGCGACCAACTCGTGGAGCCCGAGGCGGAGAGGCTGTTCGAGCGGCTGCGTACGGACACACCCGTGGCGGTGGCCCGGGACGTTCCGCACGGTTCCGCCCCGCTGCGGCCCACCGATTCGCATAACGGGTCGTACGGGGATCCGCATCCGGGGCCGTTCGGGAAGCCCGCCGTCACCGTTTCTCCTCCACCGACGTTCCGGGGGAACACGGCAGCCGAGGACACCTGCGAGTAAAGCGGGCACCAATGTAACTCCAAGGCAATGAACTCTTCACCCGGGAAATGGGCGAATTGCCCAGGTGTAGGGACGTGGAATTTGTCACCGTCGTCGTTCGGCACTGAACTGGGCGGTTAGTGTGAGCGATCCGGTGCGACCGGCCCCGAGGACGGTCCTGAGGTCGCGCACTGTGTGACCGAGACCCGGGCGCCTTGGAGGGGGAGGCGCCGCGTGCCCCGACGGAGGAAACAGACAACCGTGGACGCGCAAGGCCGTGGGCGGGCGGACGATATCGATCCCGCTGACCAGTGGGTGCTCAATCCGAACACCGGCGAATACGAACTGCGACTGCCCCCTTCCCCACCGCAGTCGGGCGTCCCCGCTCCCCGCAGGCCACCGGCCTCCGACGCGGCCGCGTCGGCGCGCGGCCGTACGGAGGCGCACGGCCGGCCGCGGCCCGGGACGCCCGGCCGTGCGGTGCCGCCGCGCAGGCGCCGCGGGGCGCCGGAGGAACCGCTGCCCGGGCGGCGCGGGCGGCGGCCGGCCAAGAAGGCCGCGAAGGGGAAGAAGGTCCTGCTGTGGACCGGCGGCACGATGGCGTTCGTGCTGGTCGCCGGGGCGGGCGCCGCCTACTTCTACATCGAGCACCTGAACGACAACATCGCGTCCGTCTCCGACGACGGCGCGAGCACCGGTGGCTTCCAGAAGGACAAGGCGATCAACATTTTGCTGATCGGCACCGACAAGCGCACCGGCGCGGGCAACGACAAGTACGGCGACGCGGGCAGCGTCGGCCACGCCGACACCACGATCCTGCTGCACGTCTCCAAGGACCGTTCGAACGCGACCGCGCTGAGCATCCCCCGTGACCTGATCGTCGACGTGCCGGACTGCCCGACGACGCAGGAGGACGGCACCCAGAAGATCATCCCGGGCACGCGGCAGGTCCGTTTCAACACCAGCCTCGGCCAGGACGGCCGTACCCCCAGTTGCACCATGCGGACCGTGACCGAGCTGACCGGAGTCAAGCCGGACAACTTCATGGTCGCCGACTTCAACGCCGTCAAGACGCTGACCACCGCGGTCGGCGGGGTCGAGGTCTGCCTGGGCAAGGACATCGACGACCCGGATTCCAAGCTGAAGCTGTCGAAGGGCACGCACACGATCGAGGGCGAGCAGGCGCTGGCCTTCGTACGCACCCGGCACTCCGTCGGCTTCGGCGGCGACCTGAGCCGGATCGGGCTCCAGCAGCAGTTCCTGAGCGCGCTGATGCGCAAGCTGAAGTCCAACGACACGCTCACCAGCCCCTCGAAGATGCTCGATCTGGCCGAGGCGGGCACCAAGGCCCTGACCGTCGACTCGCAGCTGGACAGCATTGGCAAGCTCAAGGACCTCGGTCTGGAGCTGGGCAAGCTCGACACCAAGAACCTGACGTTCACCACGACCCCGGTGATAGACAACCCGGCGGAGAAGGTCAAGACCACGGTCGTACTGAACGAGTCGACGGCCCCGCAGGTCTTCGACATGATCAAGAACGATGTCTCCTTCACCGCGGTCAAGCAACAGAAGAAGAAGGAGGCGGCCGCCGTGGCCGCCCGGTTGAAGGGCAGCAAGGCCCCGGCCTCCGAGGTCCGGGTGCGGATCCTCAACGGCGGTGCCGACCCCGGCAGCGCCCAGGAGACGCTCAGCTGGCTCCAGGTCGAGGAGGGCGTGACCAAGTCGGAGAACGCCGGCAACGCGCCCGCCGAGCTGGCGAAGACCACGCTCGAGTACGCCCCCGACCAGGCCGACCAGGCCCGCCGCCTCGCCGACATCATGGGCCTGCCCGGGTCGGCGATGAAGCCGGGCGAGAGCGTGGAGAACGCCCAGGGGCTGCCCGCGATGACGCTGACCCTCGGCAAGGACTTCAAGGGTGCGGGCACCTCCCTCACCGCTCCGTCGAAGGCGCCGGAGGGTGTCCAGAAGTCCACGGCGGACAAGGTCGAGTGCGCCGAATGACCTGACGGGCCTGCCGTACGTCTCACAGGGCGTACGACAGGCCTGTCCGGTGACGCGGGGGTGGAGAAGAGCAGATGGCACAGAGCAGCAGTGTGTACGGGGAGGGGACCAGGCCGGGTGCCGTCCCGAGCGAGCCGGGCCCGGGCAGATCCACCGGGCCGGGCGACGGGGACGGCCGGGGAGGCCGCCGGCCCGGCCGGGGCCGCCGCTTCCTGCGCTGGTCGGCGACCTCCCTTTCCGTGGTGATCCTCGCGACCGCCGGCGCCGGCTACCTCTACTACGAGCACCTGAACGGCAACATCGAGAAGGGCCGGCGAAGCAGCGGCGACTCCAAGGCGCGCAAGTCCGCCCCGAACGCGGCCGGGCAGACGCCCCTGAACATCCTGCTGGTCGGCTCCGACAGCCGGAACTCCGACGAGAACGTGAAGCTGGGCGGCGCCCGGAAGGACCGCGGGAATCCGCCGCTGGGCGACGTGCAGATGCTCATCCACCTGGCCGCGGACCGCAGGAGCGCCTCCGTGGTGAGCATTCCGCGCGACACCCGGGTCGACATACCCGAGTGCACCGACCCGAAGACCGGGCGGACGTTCCCGCCGGCCAACACGATCATCAACGCCTCGCTGGCCCGTGGCGGAGCAGGCTGCACGCTCGCGACCTGGGAGAACCTCACCGGCGTCTACATCGACCACTGGATGACGATCGACTTCGCGGGCGTGGTGAAGATGGCGGACGCCATCGGCGGGGTCGAGGTGTGCGTGCGGCAGAACGTGTGGGACCGCCCGCTGCCCGGCGTACCCGGCGGCTCGGGTCTGAAGCTGGCCGCCGGCCGGAAGAAGGTCCAGGGCGAGCAGGCGCTCCAGTGGCTGCGCACTCGGCACGCGTGGGGCAGCGACCCGCTGCGGGCCAGGGCCCAGCACATGTACATGAACTCGATGATCCGCACGCTCAAGGCGCAGAACGTCTTCACCGACACCGGCCGGCTGACGGATCTGGCCGAGGCGGCCACCAGGTCGCTGCACGTGTCCGAGGAGCTCGGCACGGTGAAGAAGCTGTACGACCTGGGCATGCAGTTGAAGACGGTGCCGACGGACCGCATCACCATGACGACGCTGCCCACGGCCGAGGATCCGCAGGACCGCAACCACCTGGTCCCGGCCGGCGCCGACGCCGACCGGATGTGGGCCATGATCCGCGACGACGTACCCTTCGACGGCAAGGGCGCGAAGAGAACCTCCAAGGCCCCCAAGGCATCCAAGACGCCCGAGACGTCCAAGGATCCCGCCGCGGCGGACGACGCGATCGGCGTCCTGGTGCAGAACGCCACGCGCTCCAGCACCCTCGGTCCGGTGAGCGGGCGCGCGGGCGCCATCGCGCGGCTGCTCACGGGGAAGGGCTTCACCCAGGCCGCCGCCGACACCACGGGCGCGCTGTCCGAGGAGCGGACCGTGGTGCGCTACCCGAGCGCCGACCTGGCGGGCGACGCGCAGCGTGTCGCCAAGTCGCTGGGGATTCCGGCGAGTTCGGTGCGGCGGTCGACCGATGTCTCCGGCGTCACGGTCGTCGTGGGCGCCGACTGGCGTACGGGCACGGCCTATCCGAAGCAGCCGGCTCCGAAAACCGGGAAGTTGCCCGGCGACGCGGACGCCCTCAACGGCTCGGACGCCGGGCAGTGCATGGACGTGTACGCGCCCTACCGCTGGTAGCGACCGGGGGAACAACCCGCACACCGGTCGACGACTTCCTTCCGCTTCCTCACATGGAATTGGGCTGGATTGCCCAAATGTAGGGACGCCGAATTTGTCATTCAGCGCACACCGACGTTCAACTGGGCGGATAGTGTGAGCGATCCAGTGCTTCTGTGATGACAAGTACCCGTGCGCCTTCCGGGGGAGAAGGCGCCGCGTGCCCCGACGGAGGAAACAGACAACCGTGGACGCGCAACGCCGTGGGCGGGGGGACCAGATCGATCCCGCAGACCAGTGGGTACTCAATCCGAACACCGGCGAATACGAACTGCGACTGACTCCATCCGCAGCGCAGTCGCCGGTGCCCGGGGCACGCGGTTCCACTCCCCCGACGGGGGCGGGCGGCCGTACGGCGGGACCGCGCAAGGCGGCTCCCCGGAACGGGGCTTCCCGTGAGGGCGCCACCCGCACCGATGTTCCGCCCCAGCGCCGGCGGCGCGGTGCGCCCGGGGAGCCGCCGCCGGGGAGGCGCGGTGGGCGCCGGCCGGTGCAGCGGAAGCCGAAGAAGGCGAAGAAGGCGCTCGTGTGGACCGGCGGCACGATGGCGTTCGTGCTGGTCGGGGTCGGCGCGGCCGGCGACTTCTACCTTCAGCACCTGGAGGGCAACGTCGCGACGACCGACGTCGGCAGCGCGGGCGCCAGCAACTTCAGCAAGGACGAGGCCTTCAGCATCCTCATCATCGGCACGGACAAACGCACCGGTGAGGGCAACGAGGGTTACGGCGACAAGGGCAGCTCCGGGCACGCCGACACCACGATCCTGCTGCACGTCGCCAAGGACCGCTCCAACGCGACCGCGCTCAGCATCCCCCGGGACCTGATCGTGAACATCCCCGACTGCCCGACGAAGCTGGAGGACGGCTCGGAGAAGATCGTCCCGGGCCAACAGGGAGTCCGCTTCAACCGGAGCCTCGGGGAGAGCGGCCGGGACCCGGGCTGCACGATGCGCACGGTGAAGGAGAACACCGGCATCCAGGTCGACCACTTCATGATGGCCGACTTCAACGCGGTGAAGACCCTGACGACGGCGGTGGACGGGGTCGACGTCTGTGTGGAGAAGCCGGTCAACGACAAGGAGTCCAAACTCGTCCTGCCCGCGGGCGAGTCGAAGGTCGAGGGCGAGCAGGCTCTCGCGTTCGTCCGTACGCGCAAGAGCTTCGGCAACAGCGGCGACCTGGACCGGATCAAGGTACAGCAGCAGTTTCTGGGCTCGCTCATGCGCAAGATGTCCTCCAGTGACACCCTCACCAGCCCCTCGAAGCTGCTGAAGCTGGCCGAGGCCGCCACCAAGGCGCTCACCGTGGACAAGGCCATCGGCAACGTCGGCACGCTCAAGGACATCGCCCTGGAGCTGAAGAAGGTGCCGACCAAGAACATCGCCTTCACGACCGTCCCGGTGAAGGACAACCCGGCGGAGACGGTGAAGGCGACGGTCGTCCTCGACGAGTCGCAGGCTCCCCAGGTGTTCGACATGATCCAGAACGACGTCTCGTTCACCGAGGTCAAGCAGCAGAAGAAGAGGGAGAAGGACGCCGAGGCCGCGCGGCTGAAGGGCACCAAGGCACCGGCCTCCGAGGTCCGGGTCCGGGTCCTCAACGGCAGTGCCGTCTCCGGTGCCGCGCAGAAGACCCTCCAGCACCTCCAGGTCGAGGAGGGCGTGACCAAGTCCGAGAACGGCGGGAACGCGCCCGCCGAGCTGGCGAAGACCACGCTCGAGTACGCCCCCGACCAGGCCGACCAGGCCCGCCGCCTCGCCGACATCATGGGGCTGTCCGGGTCGGCCCTGCAGCCCGGCGAGAGCGTGACCAACTCCCAGGGCCTGCCCGCCATGACCCTGACCCTCGGCAAGGACTTCAAAGGCGCCGGCGTGAAGCTCAACGCCCCGGTCGAGGCGGCGGACGTGGAGAAGTCCACCGCCGACAAGGTGAAGTGCGCGAGTTGACCCGCTGAGGGCAACTGACAGGCCCGTCGTGCGTCTAACAGGGGGCAGGACGGGCCTGTTGCATGCTCGGGGGCGGGAAGGACCGAGGAAGTGACGCAGAGCGGTGTGCGGGAGAACAAGACGCGGCAGGGCGTCCGCCGGGAACCGGGCCCGGGTGAGAGCAAGTCGGCGACGGGTGGCGCCCCCGGCGGCGAGGGCCGGCCCCTGCGTACCCGGCGGCTGCTGAGGTGGTCCGCCGCCGTGCTCGCCGTCCTCATACTGGGGACGGCCGGAGCCGGATACCTCTACTACCGCCACCTGAACGGCAACATCAAGAAGGACGAGCTGAACCTCGGCGACAACAAGGTCGCCGCCCCGACGCCGAACGCCGCCGGGCAGACCCCGCTGAACATCCTGCTCATCGGGTCGGACGCGCGGGACACCGAGGAGAATCAGAAACTCGGCGGCGCCCGTGAGACGTTCGGCGCCGCGCCGCTGGCGGACGTGCAGATGCTGCTGCACCTGTCCGCCGACCGCACCAACATGTCGGTCATCAGCATGCCCCGCGACACGCTCGTGAAGATCCCGAAGTGCACCGACCCGGACGACGGGAAGGTGTACCCGGCGACCCAGGGGCGGACGATGACCAACCAGAGCCTCGGGCACGGCGGCCCGGGCTGCACCGTGGCCACCTGGCAGGAGCTCACCGGCATCCACATCGACCACTTCGTCATGGTCGACTTCGCGGGCGTGGTGTCGATGGCCGACGCCGTCGGCGGTGTCCCGGTGTGCGTCGACGCGAACATCCACTCCCGCACCTCCGACGGCAAGGGCTCGGGTCTGAAACTGGAGAAGGGCACCTCGTACATCCAGGGCGAGCAAGCCCTCCAGTGGCTGCGCACCCGCTACGGCTTCGAGGACGGCAGCGACCTGGCCCGCGCCAAGGCCCAGCACATGTACATGAACGCGATGGTCCGCCAGCTGCGCGAGAACGCCACCCTCAGCAGCCCCAACAAGCTCCGCCGACTGGCCGAGGAGGCCACCCGGGCGTTGACGGTCGACCCCGGCCTCGACACCGTCAAGAAGCTTTACGACCTCAGCGACGAGCTGCGCAAGGTGGAGCCGGAGCGCATCACCATGACCACCATGCCCAACCGGTACGTGGGCGCCCGCGTGGAGCCCACCGAGGACGCCGAGCAGCTGTTCCGGCTGGTGCGGGAGGACATCGCGCTGGACGGCAAGGACAGGGACCGGAAGAAGGCGGCGGAGAAGGCCTCCTCCGACCCGGCCGCGGCCGACGGCGAGATCCCCGTCCAGGTCCGCAACGGCACCCGGACCGACACCCTGGCCGCGGCACGCGGGCGCGCGAGCACCGTGGCCGGGCTGCTGACGGAGCAGGGCTTCGCCCAGGCCGTCGCCGACACCAACGGCTCGTGGAGCGAGGAGCGGACCGTCGTCCGCTACCCGAGCACCGACCTGGAGGGAGACGCCCAGCGGGTCGCCAAGGCCCTGGGAATTCCTCTGAGTTCGGTGCAGCGGTCGACCGACGTCTCCGGCGTCACGCTCGTCGTGGGCGCCGACTGGCGGGAGGGCACGGACTACAAGGCGCCGAAGCGGAACGACGAGACCCCGAAGTCGGCCGACGCGCTCAACGGCGCGGACGACAAGGCCTGTATGCACGTGAACCCGGGCTTCACCTGGTGACGGAAACGGGCCCCTCCCGAGAGGGAGGGGCCCGGACGCGTGCGGTGTGCGTCAGCCCGTGGTCGCGTCCGCGTCCGCCCGGACCGCCGGACGCCGGGACGCGATGACCTTCTTCGCCAGCGACCGCGGGCTGGTCAGGAAGCCCCAGCCCCACGACATGTGCATGGTGGCGAGCGCCACGGGGATCTGGAGCCGCGCCTTCAGCGGCAGCCCCTTGCCCGCCGGGACCGAGCCGAGCAGGATCGCCGCGAGATAGCCGCCGGGCACCACGAAACCCCACGGCGTCAGCAGCGCCCCCACCAGGATCCCGGCCGCGATCGCGCACACGGCGGTCGGCGGGGCGAGGTAGCGCAGGTTGATCGAGCCCTCGTGGTAGCGGGCGACGACGTGCCGCCAGCGGCCGTAGTCCTTGTACTGCTTGGCGAGCGCCTTCACGCTCGGCCGCGGCCGGTACGACACCTTCAGCTCGGGCGAGAACCAGATCAGCCCGCCGGCCTCGCGGATCCGGAAGTTCAGCTCCCAGTCCTGGGCGCGGATGAACTCCACGTTGTAGCCGCCCTGCCGCTCCAGCGCCTCGCGCCGGAAGACGCCGAGGTAGACGGTCTCGGCCGGGCCCGCCTGGCCGCCCGTGTGGAAGGCGGCGTTGCCGACACCTATCTTCGAGGTCATCGCGGCCGCGACGGCGCGCTCCCAGTCGTTCTCGCCCTCGGCGTGCATGATGCCGCCGACGTTCTGCGCGCCGGTCTCCTCCAAGAGCCGTACGGCGGTGGCGATGTAGTCGGGCGAGAGCATGCCGTGCCCGTCGACGCGGACGACGATCGGGTGGCGTGAGGCGTTGATCGCCGCGTTCAGCGCCGCGGGCGTACGGCCGGTGGGGTTGGGGACGGTGTGCACACGCTTGCTTTTGGATGACGCGGTTTCGGCCACGAGCTCGGCGGCGATCTCGTCCGTGCGGTCCGTGGACGGACCGAGGGCGATCACGACCTCCATCTCGCCGGCGTACTCCTGCGCGAGGATCGCTTGGACTGCTCCCCGCAGATGCCGTTCCTCGTTGAGGACGGGCATGATCACGGAAACGGCGGGGAGCCGCACGTCGGGATTGGCGTTCATAGGGGCCTCACGTTACCGCGAACGGGGGACACCGGTGCGCGCCGCCGGGGCGATACCGCGGGCCGCAGATCGTATCGGCCTACGGTTTCACGGATCCCACATACGGCCGTCGTCCGGAGGTGTTCCCTTGCCCACGCCGCCGCGGTCCCCTCGGTCCACCGCCGCTCCGCAGCGCCGCCCGCAGCCCTCCCCCGGGCGCGCCCCGCGCAGACCCGCGCCGCCCGTACGGCGCCGGAAGCCGCGCTGGGGCATGCGGATGGTCACCACCCTGTCCGTGGTGGTCCTCGCGTCCGCCGGTATCGGGCACGCGGTGATGACCAGCCTGGACGCGGACATCGCCCGGCTCGACCCCTTCAAGGACATGAAGAACCGTCCGCAGGCGGGCCACGGCATGAACGTGCTGCTGGTCGGCACCGACGGCCGCGAGAAGATCAGCAAGGAGGAGCGGCAGAAGTACCGGCTGGGCGGGGCGCCCTGCCACTGCACCGACACGATCATGATCGTGCACATCTCGGAGGACCGGGAGCGGGCGAGCGTGGTGAGCCTGCCGCGCGACTCGTACGCCGTGGCGCCCCCGCACGTCGACCGTACGACGGGCAAGCGGCACCATGGGCACCCGATCAAGCTGAACGCGGCGTACGCCGAGGGCGGGCCGCAACTGACCGTGCGGACGGTCGAGAGCATGACGAAGGTGAAGATCGACCACTACATGGAGGTCGACTTCACCAGCTTCATGAGGACGGTGGACGTGGTCGGGGGCGTGAAGATCTGCACCGCGGCCCCCCTGAAGGACAGCCACACCGGCCTGGACCTCCCGGCCGGGCGGCACCACCTCGCGGGCGGGCAGGCGCTCCAGTACGTACGCGCCCGGCACGTCGACGGGGCCTCGGACCTTGGCCGGATGAAGAGGCAGCAGCGCTTCATGGCGGCGCTCGTGGAGCGGATCACTTCCTCGGGGATCCTCCTCAACCCGATGAAGTTCCGGGACGTGACGCGGGCGGTGCTCGGCTCGGTGCGGGCGGACAAGGGCTTCGGCACGGACGAGATGCTGGACCTGGGCCGGGCCATGCGGAACTTCTCCCCCTCCTCCTCCGAGTTCACGACCGTCCCGATCGGGCGGATGGGGTACGCCGTGAAGGGCGTCGGCTCGACGCTGAAGTGGGACCCCGTGAAGGCGGAGCGGCTCTTCCACGCCCTGCGCGCGGACCAGCCGCTGTCCGTGCACCGGCCGCGCGGCGCGGCCCGGATCGTCTCGGTCGCCCCGCAGCAGATCCGCGTCCAGGTGGAGAACGGCACCCGCACGCCCGGACTGGGCCGCCGGGTGGACGCGGCCCTGGCCTCGACGGGCTTCCGTACGACCCGGGCCCCGGTGAACGCCGCCGTCCGCGACGTCAAGCGCACGATCGTCGCCCACGACCCCCGCTGGGACCGCTCGGCCAAGTCCCTCGCCATGGCCCTGCCGGGCAGCGAACTCCGCCCGGTCAAGGGCCTGGGCGCGACCCTGAAGGTCATCGCGGGCACGGACTTCGAGCGCGTACGCAAGGTACGGGCCGAGGACCCGGGGCAGGGCGAGTCCGGGGTGATGAGGGGGGATGAGGTGGCGTGCTCGTAGGGGCCTCGACGCACGCATGGCGGATTCCTTCCTTCCGCCCCGTGGCGGTCGGGGCCGGCCAGGCGTAGGACGGAAGGCAGCAAGGGCCGACCCCCCGGCTCTCGCCGTCCCCCAGGAGGAATCATGACCCAGCAGCCCACGATGACCCCGCTGAGCAAGGAGATGCAGGACTGCGTGCAGGCGTGCATGACCTGCCACGGCGTGTGCGAGGAGACCATGAGCTCCTGCCTCCAGATGGGCGGCCAGGCCCAGATGCAGATCATGCGCGCGGTCATGGACTGCGCCGAGATGACGCGCATGTGCGCCGACATGATGATGCGTCGCTCGCCGCTGTCGGCCGAGATGTGCGCGATGTGCGCCCGGGCCTGTGACATGTGCGCCGAGGCGTGTATGTCGATGCCGGACGATGCCCAGATGATGCGTTGCGCCGAGGCGTGTCGCCGCTGTGCCGAGATGTGCCGCTCGATGTCGGCCGCCACGATGTGAGGACCGCTTCACAGCAGTCGGGGGCACCCCCGTGGGTGCCCCCGACGCATGCCGGTGCTCAGTTGCCCGAGACGGTGACCGTCTCGTCGTTCTTCAGCTGGTTCACCAGCGTCTTCACCTTCGCGGTGTCCCACTGGAGGTTGCCGTTCGGGGAGTTGCCCGAGATCGGCATGTTCATCGACTTGCCCTCGCCGCCGCTGACGCCCTTCATCGCCCAGAACATGGACGCCAGGTCGAACAGGCCCATGTCCTTGTCGACCACGAGGGAGTCCAGGCCGGCGCCCATGGTCGGGTACAGCTTGAACGGGTTGAGGATCGTGCTGGGGGTGGCGACCTGGTTGGCCAGGGCCGACAGGAACTTCTGCTGGTTCTTCGTCCGGTCCAGGTCGGAGCCCGCGAGCGCGTAGCGGGTGCGGACGAAGGCGAGGGCCTGCTCGCCGTTGAGGGTCTGCTTGCCCTTCTTGAGGTCCGCGCCCGACTTCTTGTCCTTGATGTCCTGCGGGATGTCCATCTCGACACCGCCGACCGCGTCCACGATGTTCGCGAAGCCGCCGAAGCCGATCTCCACGTAGTGGTCGATGTGCAGGTTCGTGTTGGCCTCGACGGTACGGACCAGCAGCTCCGGGCCGTCCTCCGCGTACGCCGCGTTCAGCTTCGTCTGGCGGCCCGTGGCCGGGTAGAGCTTGCCGGAATCGGAGCCCTTGTACGACGGGATCGTGACGTTCGAGTCACGCGGCAGCGAGATCAGCGTCGGGCCGTTGCTGCCGGTGTGCAGGATCATCATCGAGTCCGTGCGCTTGCCCTCGGCGGACCCGGTGTGCAGCTTCTTCTTCTCCTCGGCCGACATGCCCGCGCGGCTGTCGGAGCCGACGATCAGGTAGTTCGTGCCCTCGCCCGCCTCCGGGCGGTCGATGACCTTCGACAGGTCGACGTCGCGGTTGAGCTTGGAGTCGGCCCAGAAGTACGTGGCGACGCTGGTCACGACCAGCACCGTCGCGACCGTGATGGCCGTCACCTTGATACGGCGGCGCCAGTTCGGCGCGGGGCGCGGCTCGTACATGCCGTCGCCCGGACCGCCGGGGCCTCTGCCGCCGGGGGAGCCGTAGACCTGGCCGGTGTTGTAGCCGCTGTCGTAGCCGCCGTCGACGTACGACGGCTGCTGCGGTACGCCACTGCTGTACGGCGGGGCGCCGCCGTAGCCGGCCTGCCCGGGCGACGGCGCCGGACCGCGGCGGACCTGCCGCATCACACGGGCGCTCTCGGGCTGTGCGCTCGCGCTTCCGCGTCCGTACCGGCTGCCGCGGTTGTCGTCGGACCATCCCTCGGGCCAATTGTTCATGCGCCCCAGTGTGCAGGTCCCCGTAGTACGCCATACAAGAGTCGTCGGAAAATCAGAGCACGGCTGTGGCGAAGCTGACACAAAACCGCCTCATGCCGCCTCGGCATAAGGTAGGGGCCATGACAGACCAGGCCCACGCTGCGGATTCCGGCACTCCGGATATCCCGGGCAAGCCGACTTCCGCCTCCCGCACGACCCTCAGTCACATCATGACCCACAACGACACCAACCTTCTGGGGACGGTGCACGGCGGTGTGATCATGAAGCTGGTGGACGACGCGGCGGGTGCCGTGGCCGGGCGGCACTCCGGCGGGCCGGCCGTCACCGCGTCCATGGACGAGATGGCCTTCCTGGAGCCGGTCCGCGTCGGCGACCTGGTCCACGTCAAGGCACAGGTCAACTGGACCGGCCGCACCTCGATGGAGGTCGGCGTCCGCGTCCTCGCCGAACGCTGGAACGAATCCGCCCCGCCCACGCAGGTCGGCTCCGCCTACCTCGTCTTCGCGGCCGTCGACGCCGACGGCAAGCCCCGCCGGGTCCCCCCGGTCCTCCCGGAGACCGGACGCGACAAGCGCCGCTACCAGGAGGCCCAGATCCGCCGCACCCACCGCCTGGCCCGCCGCCGGGCGATCATGGAACTGCGGGAGAAGCGGGCGGCGGAGGGGTTCGAGGACTGAGTGAGCCTCCCGCGGGACGGGAGGCTCACCCTCTGACGCAAGAGCCTGTTACGGCAAGTTGCGCGCCATCACGATCCGCTGGACCTGGTTCGTGCCCTCGTATATTTGCGTGATCTTGGCGTCGCGCATCATGCGCTCGACCGGGTAGTCGCGGGTGTAGCCGTAGCCGCCGAGGAGCTGGACGGCGTCCGTGGTGACCTCCATGGCCACGTCCGAGGCGAAGCACTTGGCGGCGGCGCCCAGGTAGGTGAGGTCGGCGTCGCCTCGCTCGGAGGCGGCGGCGGCCTGGTAGGTCAGGGCGCGGGCGGCCGAGATCTTCATGGCCATGTCGGCGAGCATGAACTGGATGCCCTGGAAGTCGGCGATCGGCTTGCCGAACTGCTTGCGCTCCTGGACGTAGCCCTTGGCGTAGTCGAGGGCACCCTGGGCGATGCCGAGGGCCTGGGCGGCGATGGTGATGCGGGTGTGGTCGAGGGTCTTCATCGCCGTCGCGAAGCCGGTGCCCTCCTCACCGATCATGCGGTCGGCGGGGACGCGGACGTTGTCGAGGTAGACCTCGCGGGTCGGGGAGCCCTTGATGCCGAGCTTCTTCTCGGGGGCGCCGAAGGAGACGCCCTCGTCCGACTTCTCGACGACGAAGGCGGAGATGCCCTTGGAGCGCTTGGCCGGGTCCGTGACCGCCATCACCGTGTAGTACTCGGACTCGCCCGCGTTGGTGATCCAGCGCTTCACGCCGTTGAGGACGTAGTGGTCGCCGTCGCGGACGGCCTTCGTCTTCATGCCGGCGGCGTCGGAGCCGGCGTCCGGCTCGGACAGGCAGTAGGAGAACATGCCGTCGCCCTTGGCGAGCGGGGCCATGTACTTCTTCTTCAGCTCCTCGGAGCCGGAGAGGATCACCGGGAGCGAGCCCAGCTTGTTCACCGCGGGGATGAGGGAGGACGAGGCACAGACGCGCGCGACCTCCTCGATCACTATGACGGTGGCGAGCGCGTCCGCGCCCGACCCGCCGTACTCCTCGGGTACGTGCACGGCGTGCAGGTCGTTCGCGACCAGGGCGTCCAGCGCCTCCTGCGGGAAGCGGGCCTCCTCGTCCACCGCGGCGGCGTACGGCGCGATCTTCGCCTCGGCCAGCGAGCGGACGGCGTCACGGAGCATGTCGTGCTCCTCGGACGGGCGGTACAGGTCGAAGTCAGCCGATCCGGCCAAGGTCTCTCACGCTCCAAAACGCTGCGATGGTGGCGCTAACTACCGTTAAGTAATCAAAAGTTTATGGGGTCGCCCACGGGAGGGATACGTGAGCTAGACGACAGCGGGAAGTTGCCCTGCGCAGCCCGCTCCCATGCCCCGGATATGCTCGGGCGCGCACCTGCCGTAGACCCCTGGAGCACCCATGGCCCTGAAGATCACCGTGATCGGCACCGGCTATCTCGGCGCGACACACGCGGCGGCCATGGCCGAGCTGGGCTTCGAGGTGCTCGCCCTCGACGTCGTGCCCGAGAAGATCGAGAAGCTGGAGCGCGGCGAGGCCCCGATGTACGAGCCGGGCCTCGACGAGCTGCTGCGCCGGCACGTCGCCGGTTTCGAGGGCTCCAGCGGGCGACTGCGCTTCACCCAGGACTGGGCCGAGATCGGTGCCTTCGGCGATGTGCACTTCGTGTGCGTGAACACCCCGCAGCGGCACGGCGAGTACGCCTGCGACATGAGTTACGTCGACTCCGCGATCGCCTCGCTCGCCCCACATCTGCACGGCCCCGCCCTGGTCGTCGGCAAGTCGACCGTGCCCGTCGGCTCCGCCGACCGGCTGGCGGCCTACCTGGCCGCGCACGCGCCGGCCGGCGAAGACGCAGAGCTGGCGTGGAACCCGGAGTTCCTGCGCGAGGGCTTCGCCGTCAAGGACACGCTGCACCCCGACCGGATCGTGGTGGGCGTGCGCAGCGAGCGTGCCGAGAAGCTGCTGCGGAAGGTGTACGCCACGCCGATCGCCGAGGGCTCGCCGTTCGTGGTGACCGACTTCCCGACGGCCGAGCTGGTGAAGACCTCCGCGAACTCCTTCCTCGCCACGAAGATCTCCTTCATCAACGCCATGGCGGAGGTGTGCGAGGCCGCGGGCGGCGACGTCGCCAAGCTGGCGGAGGCCATCGGCTACGACGACCGGATCGGCAAGAAGTTCCTGCGGGCCGGGATCGGCTTCGGTGGCGGCTGTCTGCCGAAGGACATCCGGGCGTTCATGGCACGGGCCGGTGAGCTGGGCGCGGACCAGGCGCTGACCTTCCTGCGGGAGATCGACTCCATCAACATGCGCCAGCGCGGGCAGATGGTCGAGCTGACCCGGCAGGCACTGGGCGGCGGGCCGTTCCTCGGCAAGCGCGTCGCCGTACTGGGCGCGACCTTCAAGCCCGACTCGGACGACGTACGGGACTCCCCCGCGCTGAACGTCGCCGGGCAGATCCACCTCCAGGGCGGCCAGGTCACGGTCTACGACCCCAAGGGCATGGACAACGCCCGCCGCGTCTTCCCGACCCTCGGTTACGCCGGCTCGGCGCTGGACGCCGTACGCGGCGCCGACATCGTGCTGCATCTGACGGAGTGGCGGGAGTTCCGCGAGCTGGACGAGGAGTCCCTCGGCGAGGTCGCCGCGGCCCGGGTCATCCTCGACGGCCGCAACGCCCTCGACGCGGAGCGCTGGCGCAAGGCCGGGTGGACGTACCGGGCGATGGGGCGGCCCAAGGTCTGAGCGGGAGACGCACCGAACGGGCCACGCCGGTTCGGCCGAGGCTCAGTCGGCCGAACCGGCGTCTTGGTGCGTTCTTGCCCACCGGGCCAGGGCGCGGGGTGCCTCACGCCCCCTTGGCCCGGTAGCGGCGCATCTTCGCACGGGCTCCGCACACCTGCATCGAGCACCAGCGGCCCCGTCCGGCCGGGCTGCGGTCGTAGTAGGCCCAGTGGCAGTCGGCGGCCTCGCAGGCCTTGAGCCGGGTCCAGGTGCCGGCGACCAGGGCCTCGGCGACGGCAGCGGCCACGCGGGCGTGGAGGGAGTGGCCGTCGGCGGGGGCCAGGGCGGCCGAGCCGTCCCTCGCGTCGACCATGACGACCAAGGGGGACGCGGCCAGGAGGTCGCCGAGCGGAGGCACCTCGCGGTGCGGCGGGTGACCGGCGTGGGCGAGCAGGGTCGCGCGCAGCGACTCGCGCAGCGTGCGGGCCTGCTCGGCCTCCTCCCCCGTGATCCGGAAACGGGCCCGGCCCTCCGCCGTGTCCAGCGCGTCGGCGCCCGACTCGATGTCCAGCGTGTTCACCAAGGCCTCGACCAGGGCCAGGCCGCCGGGCGCGGGCGATCTCTCCGTCATGGCTGGACCGTACCTCTCGGTTTTCCCCTTGCGAGGTTACCGCCGATGGGCCAGCATGGAGTAACGGTTACCGGTTACCCGGACTGTGTGGGTAACAGCGACTTCGAGGAGGAAGTCATGGCTCTCGCCAAGCTGGGTGTCGTCGTCCTGGACTGTCCCGACCCGCGCGCACTGGCCGGCTTCTACGCCGAGGTGCTCGGCGGCACTCCCACGGTGGAGGCCGACGGCTCGGGCGAGTGGGTGGACCTGAAGGTGCCGGGCGGACCGGCGCTGGCCTTCCAGGAGTCCCCGGGGTACGTACCGCCGACGTGGCCGTCGCCCGACGGCTCGCAGCAGTTCCATCTCGACCTGGACGTGGACGACTTGGACGCGGCCGAGAAGGGCGTGCTGGCGCTCGGCGCGAAGCCGCTGGACGCCGAGGACCGGACGCGGACCTTCCGGGTTTACGCCGATCCGGCCGGGCACCCGTTCTGTCTCTGCGCCGGCTGACTCCGGGAGGCCCCATGCCTGCTGTGGCACGTTTCCGTACCGTCGTCGTCGACTGCCCCGAACCGCGCGAGCTGGCCCGTTTCTACGCGCAGGTTGGGGGCGGCACTCCCGAGGACGACGACCCCGACTGGGTGGTGCTGCGGTTCCCCGACGGGCCGCGGCTCGCCTTCCAGCGCTCGCCCGGGTACACCCCGCCGGAGTGGCCCCGGGCCGACCGCAACGCCCAGCAGCTCCACTTGGACTTCGACGGCGGCTCGACCTGGGAGGAGATCGACGCGGCCGAGGAGCGGGTGCTGGCGCTGGGCGCGCGGGTGCTGGACCGGGAGGACTACGAGAAGAAGGACTTCCGGGTGTACGCCGACCCGGCGGGGCATCCGTTCTGCCTGTGCCGGATCGAGCACCCCGCCTGAGTCACCTGCCCGTCACCCGTCCAGCTCGGAAATGGTCGCCGTCGACGGCTTGCGCCGCTGCTGGGCGGCGCGGGCGGTGAAGTCGGCGCCGCGCAGCACCCGCTGGACGTTGCTCCAGGTCAGAAGTGCCACGTCGGCCTCATCCCAGCCGCGCCGCAGCAGCTCCGCGATCAGCCGCGGATAGCAGGAGGTGTCGCCGAGCTCCTGCGGATGGGCCGAGCCCGAGTCGTACGTGCCGGACAGCCCGACGCACTGCGCACCGGCCACGGCCCGGATGTGGTCGAGATGGTCGGCCACGTCCCGGACGGTCGGACCGGTCTGCTCGGCGGTCAGCGGCACCAGGCACAGCCCCTTGGCCGCGCCCAGCTCCGCCAGCAGGTCGTCGGGGAGGTTGACCGGGTGGGGTCGGAGGGCACGGGCGGCGGAGCGGCTGCACAACACGGGCGCCCGGGAGAGGCTCAGCACACGGCGGACGGTCGGAGCGGAGGCCCCGGAGAGGTCCACGATCACGCCGAGCCGGTTCATCTCGCGCACGACCTCCTCGCCGAACCGCGTCAGCCCCGCGTCGCTCGCCCAGGACACCCCGGTCAGCGTCAGCGCGCGCAGACCGAGGATGTGCAGCTGGCGCAGGATGCCCAGCGAGTCGCCCACGGCCGCGGCCCCGGCGGGCCCGAGGAGCACGGCGACGCGGCCGCAGTTGCGGGCGTCCGCGACCTGCCCTGCCGTACAGGCCGGCCGCAGCCCCTCGTCGCAGGTCCGGGCGACGCCCTTGGCCAGGTCCAGCTGTTCCAGGGTGGCGCCGACCGCCCGGTCGCCGTCCAGGCCCTCGGGCAGGTGCAGCGACCAGAACAGCGCACCCACATGCCCGCGACGCAGGCGGGGCACGTCCGTGTCGACCGTGGTCTCGCCCTCCTCCAGGTCGTAAGAGGACAGGCGCTTGAGCGCCCAGGGCAGTCCGTTGTAGCCGTCGGCGACGGGATAGGCGGCGAGGATGGCGTGGGCCCGGGTCATCGGCGCGTCGTCCGGGTCGGAGACGGGCTCGTAGGGCTCCGCCGCCATGACGGCCTCGTCGGGGTACGGCTCGGCCAGGTCGTCGAACTCACCGGCCGCGGCGGTGGGGCACAGGTCGTCCTTGAGGTCTGCCATGGCGGCTCCGTACGTCGTTCGTGAGATACGGTCACCGTCGCACGGAGCGCGGGAGGGTTCCTGGTGGGCGGCGCGTTCGGAGTACGGTCCCGGCCTCGTGCGGCCACGCTCTCAGGGCAGCCGAGCCGCCTCGATCACCTCGTCCAGGGTGTCCCGGGAGCGGACCAGGTCGGCGATCATCCGGTCGATGCGGGCCCGCTCGGCCGTGAGCTCGGCGACCAGGTTGGGCGTCGCGCGGACCGAGGGCCCGCCGTCCGTGTCCCGCATGCACGGCAGCAGCTGGAGGATCTTCTCGCTGCACAGTCCCGCCGCGAACAGCTCCTGGATCCGGACGACCCGGTCCACGGCCGCCTCCGGGTACTCCCGGTGCCCGCCGGGCGTCCGCTCGGCCGTGAGCATCCCCCGCTTCTCGTAGTAGCGCAGCGAGCGCTCACTCACGTTGGTGCGCCGGGCCAGTTCACCGATCCGCACGTCCCACTCCCGGACTTGATTCTGACATCGGTGTCAGGTTCTAGCGTACGGGCATGACGCAGCACACGACAGCACTCTTCGAACCGGCTCGTCTCCCCGGGCTGGACCTGCCCAACCGTCTGGTGATGGCGCCTTTGACCCGCAACCGGGCCCAGGCCGACGGCACCCCGACCCCGCTCATGGCCACGTACTACGCCCAGCGTGCCGCCGCCGGGCTGATCATCGCCGAGGCCGCGACGCCGAACGCGGTCGGGCAGACGTACCCGAACATCACCGCCGTCCACACCCCGGCGCACGTGGCCGGCTGGCGGCGGGTCACGGACGCCGTGCGGGACGCGGGGGGACGGATGTTCCTCCAGCTCCAGCACGGCGGACGGGTCGGCCACCCCGCGACCAGCGGGCTGACGCCGGTCGCGCCCTCGCCCGTCCCGCTCCCCGAGACGGTCTTCACGCCGGAGGGTCACCAGCCGGCCCCGGTACCGCGGGAGATGACCGCCGAGGACATCCGCACCACGATCGCCGACTTCGCGAAGGCCGCCCGCAACGCGCTGGACGCCGGGTTCGAGGGTGTGGAGGTGCACTCCGCCAACGGCCATCTGCTGCACCAGTTCCTCGCCCGCAACACGAACCACCGTACGGATGGCTACGGCGGCCCGGTCGCCGCCCGGATCCGGTTCACGGCCGAGGTGACCGAGGCCGTCGCCGCCGAGGTCGGAGCCGATCGGGTGGGGCTCAGGGTCTCCCCCGGCAACACCGTCAACGGCATCGAGGAGGGCGAGACGGAGGAGATCTACCCGGCGCTCGTCGAGCGGCTCGGCGGGCTGGGGCTCGCGTATCTGCACCTCGGGTACGCCGATCCGGACACGCCGGTGTTCCGGAAGGTGCGCGCCGGCTGGCCCGGGGTGATCGTCGCCAACCCGGTGCTGAAGGAAATCTCCACGGGCGGTGCACTCCGGGCGTCCGGGGCGCTGCTGGCCGCCGGGGCCGACCTGATCGCCCTGGGCCGGTCCTTCCTCGCCAACCCCGACCTGGTGACGCGGCTGCGGCTCGGGGCGCCGCTGAACGAGATGCGCGACCGGTACTTCATGTACGTGGGCGGGGCGACCGGCTACACCGACTACCCCACCCTCGACGCTCAGCCGGCGAGCGGGTCGAGCGACGCGATCGTCGCGTTGGACGGCGACCGCGTGGCCTGAAGCCCCCGTGCCACGTCCTCCGCCGCGTCCAGCACCCGTACCGCGTTCTTCCAGGTCAGCTTGGTCAGGTCGGCCTTCGACCAGCCGCGGTCCAGCAGCTCCGCGATCAGGTTGGGGTAGCCGGAGACGTCGTCCAGGCCGTCGGGGGTGAAGGCCGTGCCGTCGTAGTCGCCGCCGATGCCGAGGTGGTCGACGCCGGCCACCTCGCGCATGTGGTCCAGGTGGTCGGCGACCGTCGCCACCGTCGCGACCGGGCGCGGGTGCCGTTCCTCGAAGGCGCGGTGGACCTTCATGGCCTCCGCGGTGGTGTCGAGGTGGTGGAAGCCGTGGGCGCGCATGTTCTCGTCGGCCGCGGCGGTCCAGTCGACGGCGGCCTGGAGCACGAACTTCGGCACGAACGTCACCATCGCCATGCCGCCGTTGGCGGGCAGCCGCTCCAGGACGTCGTCCGGGATGTTGCGCGGGTGGTCGCAGACGGCCCGGGCGGAGGAGTGGGAGAAGATCACCGGGGCGGAGCTCGCGTCGAACGCGTCGCGCATGGTCGTCGCCGCCACATGGGAGAGGTCGACGAGCATGCCGAGCCGGTTCATCTCCCGCACGACCTCCCGGCCGAACGCGGTGAGGCCGCCTGCCCGCGGCTCGTCGGTCGCCGAGTCCGCCCAGTCCACGTTGTCGTTGTGGGTGAGGGTCAGATAGCGCACGCCGAGCCCGTACAGACCGCGCAGGGTGCCCAGGGAGTTGGCGATGGAGTGGCCGCCCTCGGCACCCATGAGGGAGGCGATCCGGCCCTCCCGGCGCGCGGCCTCCATGTCGGCGGCCGTCAGCGCGGGCCGCAGGTCCTCCGGGTGGCGGTCGATCAACTGCCGTACGCAGTCGATCTGTTCGAGGGTGGCCGCGACCGGGTCGGGCGCGTCCGTGCGGACGTACACCGACCAGTACTGCGCACCGACCCCGCCCGCGCGCAGCCGCGGGATGTCGGTGTGCAGGTGGGCGCTCTGGTCGGCGGCGACATCGCGGGCGTCGAGGTCGTAGCGGACCTGCTCGCGCAGCGCCCAGGGCAGGTCGTTGTGCCCGTCGGCGACGGAGAACTCGGCGAGGAGCGCGCGGGCGTCGTCGAGGGACGTCATGGGATCACTTCCCGAAGCCGAAGCCGCCGTTTGCGCCCTCGACCTTGGCACGCAGGCGTTTGCCCTTCTCGGTCGCCTGGTCGTTCAGCTCCTGCTGGAACTCGCGCATGCGGGCGCGGAGTTCCCCGTCGTGCGCGGCGAGGATACGCGCCGCCAGCAGACCGGCGTTGCGGGCACCGGCGACGGAGACGGTGGCGACGGGGACACCGGCCGGCATCTGCACGATCGACAGGAGGCTGTCCATGCCGTCGAGGTACTTCAGCGGCACGGGCACGCCGATGACCGGCAGCGGTGTCACGGAGGCGAGCATGCCGGGCAGGTGGGCGGCGCCGCCGGCCCCGGCGATGATCACCTTGAGCCCGCGCTCGTCGGCCTGCTCGCCGTACGCGACCATCTCGCGCGGCATGCGGTGCGCGGAGACGACGTCGACCTCGTAGGCGATCTCGAACTCGTCGAGGGCCTTGGCGGCGGCCTCCATGACGGGCCAGTCGCTGTCCGACCCCATGACGATGCCAACAACAGGGCTCATTCGGTGATGGTGCCTCTCAGGTAGCCGGCTGCGTGACGGGCGCGCTCCAGCACGTCGTCCAGGTCGTCGCCGTAGGTGTTGACGTGGCCGACCTTGCGGCCGGGCTTCACGTCCTTGCCGTACATGTGGATCTTGAGCTGGGGGTCGCGGGCCATGCAGTGCAGGTACGCGGAGTACATGTCCGGGTAGTCGCCGCCGAGGACGTTGACCATGACGGTCCACTTGACGCGCGGGCGCGGGTCGCCGAGGGGCAGGTCCAGGACCGCCCGGACGTGATTGGCGAACTGGCTGGTGACGGCGCCGTCCATGGACCAGTGGCCCGAGTTGTGCGGGCGCATGGCGAGTTCGTTGACGAGGATGCGGCCGTCGCGGGTCTGGAACAGCTCGACGGCGAGGTGGCCGACGACGCCGAGTTCCTTGGCGATGTTCAGCGCCATCTCCTCGGCCCTGAGGGCGAGGGCGTCGTCGAGGTCGGGCGCCGGGGCGATGACCGTGTCGCAGACGCCGTTGACCTGGCGGGACTCCACGACCGGGTAGGCGACGGCCTGGCCGTGCGGGGAGCGTACGACGTTGGCGGCGAGCTCGCGGACGAAGTCGACCTTCTCCTCGGCGAGCACGGGGACACCGGCCTTGAACGGGTCGGCGGCCTCCTCGACGGAGTCGACGACCCACACGCCCTTGCCGTCGTAACCGCCGCGGACGGTCTTGAGCACGACAGGGAAGCCGTCGCCCTCCGCGGCGAAGGCCGCCACGTCCTGCGGATCGGAGACGATCCTGTGCCTCGGGCAGGGCACACCGATCGCGTCGAGCTTCGCGCGCATCACGCCCTTGTCCTGGGCGTGCACGAGCGCGTCGGGGCCGGGGCGCACGGGGATGCCGTCCGCCTCCAGGGCCCTGAGGTGCTCGGTGGGTACGTGCTCGTGATCGAAGGTGATCACATCGCACCCTCGGGCGAACTCGCGCAGCGTGTCGAGGTCGCGATGGTCGCCGACGACGACATCGCCCACGACCTGCGCAGCCGAGTCCTGCGGGGTGTCACTGAGGAGCTTGAACCTGATGCCCAGCGGGATGCCTGCCTCGTGTGTCATACGAGCGAGCTGGCCCCCGCCGACCATGCCGACTACCGGGAATGTCACGCCCCCAGGGTATCGGCCGCGCCGGGGTGGCCGGTTTCCTGCCCCACCCCGCCCCTGCCCGGACCATCTCCGGCCGTCCACCGGCGTCCGCAGGAAGATCGCGCTGGAGGGTGGTTAGCATGGCTGGGTTGACGCCAACCACGGACGGGGTCCTGCATGACCATGGGACATGGTGCCTCGCGGCTCCGACGGCTCGTTCACGAAGTCGCCAAGTTCGGCGCGGTGGGCGGTGCCGGGGTACTGGTCAACCTCCTCGTGTTCAACCTGGTACGGCATGTCACCGACCTCCAGGTGGTGCGCGCGAGCGTCATCGCGACCGTCGTCGCGATCGTCTTCAACTACGTCGGCTTCCGCTACTTCACCTACCGCGACCGTGACAAGACCCGCCGTACGCGGGAGATGTCCCTGTTCCTGCTGTTCAGCGCGGTCGGGCTGGTCATCGAGAACGGCGTCCTGTACGCGGCCACGTACGGCTTCGGCTGGGACACCCCGCTCCAGAACAACATCTTCAAGTTCCTCGGCATCGGCATCGCCACGCTGTTCCGCTTCTGGTCGTACCGCAGCTGGGTGTTCCGCGCCCTTCCCACCCGTGAGGCGGTGGCGGACGCGGAATCGATCCTGAAGAGCGAACGGGCCAGGCGGTCGCGGGCCGGGCAGCGGGTGCCGTAGGCCCGTCGTGAGCCGCGTCAGCGGATCATCGGCTCGTCCTCGCCGCCGTGGGACTTCCGGACGGGTGTGCGGGACAGGAACAGGGCGAACACCGGGGGCTTGGTCTGGAGCATCTCCAGGCGGCCGCCGTCCGCTTCCGCCAGGTCACGGGCCACGGCCAGGCCGATGCCCGTGGAGTTGCGTCCGCTGATCGCCCGCTCGAAGATGCGTGCGCCGAGGTCGGCGGGGACCCCGGGGCCCTCGTCCGTGACCTCGATGACGGCCTGGTTGCCGATGACGCGGGTGCGCAGCGCCACCGTGCCGCCGCCGTGCATCAGGGAGTTCTCGATCAGCGCGGCCAGCACCTGCGCGACCGCTCCCGGTGTGCCCACGGCCTCGAGATGCCGCTTGCCGGAGCTGACGATCGCCCGGCCGGCACTGCGGTAGGCGGGGCGCCACTCGGCGAGCTGCTGCTGGATGACCTCGTCGAGGTCGAAGGTGACGGCGGAGCCGGTGCGCGGATCACGCGAGTTGGTCAGCAGCCGCTCCACGACGTCCGTGAGGCGCTCGACCTGCGTCAGCGCGATCGTCGCCTCCTCCTTCACCGTGTCCGGGTCGTCGGTGAGGGTGATCTCCTCCAGCCGCATGGACAACGCCGTCAGCGGCGTCCGCAGCTGGTGGGAGGCGTCCGCGGCCAGCCGCCGCTCGGCGGTCAGCATGCGCGCGATGCGCTCGGCCGAGCCGTCCAGCACGTCCGCCACCCGGTCCAGCTCGGGCACGCCGTACCGCTTGTGCCGGGGGCGCGGATCGCCCGAGCCGAGCCGCTCGGCCGTCTCCGCGAGGTCGGTCAGCGGCGACGCGAGCCGGTTCGCCTGGCGGACCGCCAGCAGGACCGCGGCCACCACCGCCAGCAGCGCGACCAGCCCGATGATCAGCAGGGTGCGGCCGACCTCCCGGGTCACCGTGGAGCGCGGCTCCTGGACCGTGACCGTCTCGCCCTCCTCGCCGGGCGCGGTCGCGGTGATCACGTCACCGGATGGCTTGGAGCCGACCTCGATGGGCGCCTCCCCGGGGATCCGGATCACCGCGTAGTAACGGTCCTGCGTGACCTGGTCGCGCAGCACCTCCGCGTCGACCTGCTGCGCCCCGAAGAGCCGGCTGTCGACGATGCTGGCCAGCCGGACCGCCTCGGACTCCACCCGCTCCTGGGCGCTGTTGCTGATCGTCCTGGTCTCGACGATGACGAGGGAGACGCCGAAGACGGCGATCACGACGAGCACCACGGCGAGCGTGGACTGGATCAGTCGGCGGCGCATGTCCTGTTACCCGTGCTTACCCGTGCCTGCCCGCGGCTCAGCTTTTTTCGAAGCGGAAGCCCACACCGCGGACCGTGGCGATGTAGCGAGGGTTGGCCGCGTCGTCGCCGAGCTTCTTGCGCAGCCAGGAGATGTGCATGTCGAGGGTCTTGGTCGACGACCACCAAGTGGTGTCCCAGACCTCGCGCATGAGCTGGTCGCGGGTGACGACCCGGCCGGCGTCGCGCACGAGCACCCGCAGCAGGTCGAACTCCTTTGCGGTGAGCTGGAGCTCCTCCTCGCCCATCCAGGCGCGGTGCGACTCGACGTCGATCCGCACGCCGTGGGTGGCGGGCGGCTGCGGCGGCTCGGCGGCGCCGCGGCGCAGCAGGGCGCGGACGCGGGCGAGCAGTTCGGCGAGCCGGAACGGCTTGGTGACGTAGTCGTCGGCGCCCGCGTCGAGCCCCACGACGGTGTCCACCTCGTCGGCGCGCGCGGTCAGGATGAGGATCGGAATGCTGTGGCCTTCGCCACGCAGGCGGCGGGCCACCTCCAGGCCGTCCATGCCGGGCAGACCCAGGTCGAGCACGACCAGGTCGACGCCGCCCTGTATTCCGGCGTCGAGCGCGGTGGGTCCGTCCTCACGCACCTCGACCTCGTAGCCCTCCCGGCGCAGAGCACGGGCCAGCGGCTCCGAGATGGACGCGTCGTCCTCGGCGAGCAGTACACGGGTCATGAGGTGATGGTAGACCTGCAAGGCCCTGAGCTGGGGTGTGACCGGAAGCCTGGATTCTTACCCGTGACATACCCGTTTCTTACGTTCTACGGGTACGCGAACAAACCTCTGCCTGTGGGGTGCAATCCTGGTAAGGACCTTGGAAATGGGGCTTACAGTTCCCCCGACACCTGTGATCCGTGTCTCAAGTCCTTCCATATGCGGCTGTGTCCTGCCGTATGGTGAATCAACGCCTGTAGCACCACGGCGACCTTCGGAGGCTGTTTGCCCCTGGAGGTCTCTTTTGTGTGCGGGCTGGTTTACGCCGGCCCCCCACCTGAAACGACTGTGGCCGGGCCTCGTCGTGCGGATACGCGCGTAGAGGCGTGGATCCCGGTGGCGACCGCCCACCGCTCCTGACCCCGGAGCGGACCCCCGTAGGCGTCGGACGGACGGCCGTACGCACCGGTGCCGGCAGCCCCCACCGGGCGCACCACCGCTGCCGCGGAGCGCGTCCCGACCAGCAAGGAACGACCATGGCGTCCAGCCTGACGAAGGACTCGGCCCACCCGGGCACCCCCGGCTCCGAGAAGACCTTCTTCGGCCACCCCCGCGGACTGGCCACTCTGTTCATGACCGAGATGTGGGAGCGGTTCAGCTTCTACGGCATGCGGGCCCTGCTCGTCGTGTACCTGCTCTCCGGCGGGCCCGACGCCAAGAAGGGCAGCATGGGCGGCGGGCTCGGCATGGACCTCGCCACCACCACGGCGATCTACTCGGTCTACCTGTCGATGGTGTACCTGCTCGCCATGCCCGGCGGCTGGCTCGGTGACCGGATCTGGGGTCCGCGCAAGACGGTGACGATCGCGGCCGTCACGATCATGTCGGGTCACCTGGTGCTGGCCCTGCCCGGCGGGCAGGCGCCCTTCTTCGCCGGTCTGGCGCTGGTGGCACTGGGCTCCGGCCTGCTCAAGGCCAACATCTCCACCATGGTCGGCCACCTCTACGACGGCCCGGACGACCCGCGCCGCGACGGCGGCTTCACGATCTTCTACATGGGCATCAACATGGGTGCCTTCTTCGCGCCGCTGATCATCGGCACGGTCGGCCAGCAGGTGAGCTGGCACCTCGGCTTCGGCCTGGCCGCGGTCGGCATGGGCATCGGCCTCGTGGCCTTCCTCGTCGGCACCCGGAACCTGAGCCCGCAGAGCAACGTCGTGCCCAAGCCGCTGGCGGCCGAGGAGCGCGTGTCCTGGCTGCGCAAGGGTCTGCTCTGGCTGGCCGTCGCGGCGGTCTTCTACGGCGTCGTCGGCTACACCGGCCACTTCACCCTCAACTGGGCGATGATCCCGCTCACGGTGATCGGCCTGATCATCCCGGCCGGTGTGCTGATCCGCATCAAGCGGGACAAGGAGCTCAGCGCGGTCGAGCAGTCGAAGATGACCGGCTACATCTGGTTCTTCGTCGCGGCCGCCGTGTTCTGGATGATCTACGACCAGGGCGGTTCCACGGTCCAGGCGTTCGGTGAGACGAAGGCCTCCGGCTCGCTGCTCGGCTTCGATTTCCCGTCGTCCTGGTACCAGTCGCTGAACCCGGTGTTCATCATGGCCCTGGCCCCGGTCTTCGCCTGGTTCTGGCTGTGGCTGAACCGCAAGGGCAAGGAGCCGAGCACGGTCGCCAAGTTCGCCGCGGCGCTGTTCTTCATCGGTGTCTCGTTCTTCTTCTTCCTGCTGCCGCTGGGCATGGCCGACGGCGACACGCTGGTCAGCCCGATGTGGCTGGTGGGCATCTACCTGATCCAGACCGTCGGTGAGCTGTGCCTCTCCCCGGTCGGGCTGTCGGTGACGACGAAGATGGCCCCGGCGAAGTACGCCAGCCAGATGATGGGTGTCTGGTTCCTCGCGGTCACGGCGGGCGACTCGGTGACGGGTCTGCTCTCCAACCCGGCCATCGGCGGCGTCGACCTGAGCGGCACCGGCGCGGTCGCGGCGGAGGCGGTCCTCGCCGCCCTGGCGGGTATCGCGGTGTACATGTACCGCAGGAAGGTCAAGGCGCTGATGGGCGACGTCCACTGATCCGCCCCACCGGACCCTGACGCAAGGGCCGCCGCACCTCGAAGGTGCGGCGGCCTTCTCCTGTCCTCATCTCACGTCCTTGCCTCGTCTCACGTCCTTGTCGATCCCGGCGGTTCGGCGTCCGGGGCGACCCATGGCAGGGCCGGGGGCCGACGTGCGGCGGGCAGGCGCAGGCGGCGGGGCGGGCGGGCCGCATGGACGGGCCGGCGGGGGCGGGCGTGGTCGACGACGGCCAGGCCGGCACGGAACAGCGCCGCCGGGACGACCAGGCAGACGAGGACCCAGAACAGGGTCACGCCCCACGGGCGGCCCACGCCCCAGGGGTGTTCGGCGAGGACCTTGCCGCCGTACTTCAGGGACACGGTGTAGTCGCCGTGCGCCCCGGCCGCGAGCTCCACGGGGAGTTCGATGCGCGCCTTGCCGCCCGGCCGGATCGTGCCGCGCCAGCGCTGGTCCTGCCACTGCGGGGCGAACACGCCGTGGGAGGTGCCGACCTGGAAAACGGGGTCCTTCACAGGGGACGTCCCGACGTTCCCGACGGTGACCACGAGCGTCCGGGCGGGCGGGGAGCCGAACCAGGTCAACAGCCCGCCGGAGCCACGCAGCCGGGTGTCCGCGAGCGGGGACAGCCGCCCGCCGGCCCGGTCAGCGGGCAGCGGCTCGACCGCGTGCCCGGCGACCTGGAGGACCGCGTCGGCCTCGGCCCTGGCCCCGGTCACCGTCGCCACGTGCACCACGCAGGGGCACGGCACGGGCGGTTCCACGACGGGCAGTTCGCGGCGGAAGCGGCCCTCGGCGTCGGTGGTGACGGCCCGGCCGTCGGCGTTGGCGCAGGAGTCGGTGCCGCCGGTCACGCCCCGGGACGGCTCGGCCTGCCCGCAGACCAGCAGCGTCAGCAGGGCACGCGGCCGCCAGCCGCCGCCGGTGACGGTGACCGAACCGCCCGTCCCGGCCTGGGCTTTGGACAGCTCGACGACGGGCCGGTCCGCCGCCCCGGCGGGCCCGGCGCCCGCCAGGCCCAGCAGGAGCACCAGCAGGAGGGGCAGTGACAGGTACGGAACACGGGCGGCGTACGGCATCGGCGGCTCCAGCGGTCGTACGGGCGTGCGCTCAGTGGCGTACCGGGGCCTGTCGCGAAAGCGGCGTCATCGCCCGAAGGGCGGCCGCGCGACGTGCGGCGAGAGGGCGTGCCGGGCGTCGGACGGCACGCGGGACTTCGCGGCCCCCCTAGGCCCTCTGGTGACGTCGTGTCAGCCACAGGGCGCCCGCCGCGCCGGCGAGCAGGACCGTCCCGCCGAGGGTGCCGAGGGCGACGGCCGAGTCCTCCGGGCCGGTCTGCGGGAGCTCGGCGCCGGAGCCGGATCCCGAGCCGCCGCCCTGGGTGGAGCCGGTGGCACCGCCGCCGCTCGGGGCCGTGACGTCGAGGGCCAGGGACGGGCCCGGGTCGTTCGTCGGCGTGCACGTGGTCGTCGTGCCGAGCGCCTTGATGGTGAGCACGCCGGCAGTGAAGGTGACCTCGCCGCTCTTCTTCGGTGTGTACGTACCGCTCAGGTCGTTGATCTTGATCGGCGTGTTGGCCGGTATCGCGGCGTCGTTGGCGGGGCCGGTCACCGTGACGGTGCCGCTGTCCGCGCCGCCCAGGGCGATGGTGGCGCTCGGGGTCATCGCGCCCTTGCCCAGCTCGACCGGGCTGGAGGAGACGCCCTTCTGCCAGGACATGGTGATCCGGTAGCCGTTGCCGCTCTTGACGCCCTTGATGTCGATGGGTGAGACGGCGCTCTTGTCGCCGATCGGCGTCTTGCACTGGTAATTGACGTCGACGACATCGGCCCGGGCCGTGGGGGCTGCCATCAACACCGCCGAGCCGGCCAGGGCCGCGGCGGACGCGAGCGCGGCGGTTCGATTCCGGTACGACACGGTGCCGCTCCCCTTCCTGTTCCTGACGGAGTATCAGATCGGGCCGTCAAGGTACGCCCGGGGCGTTGAGGAAGGAAGACACAGTGCGCGCCGGATCCGTGGCGATCCGGCGTGTGGTGAGTGACGGACGGGGGGATGCTCGGCGGAGGTTCCGTGGGGGCGGCGCGGCAGTCGCCGGCGGACCGCCCGCTCGCCGTTCACCCGGATGGCCGCTCGAGGAGTGCCCGGAGCCCGCGCCCGGAGGGTCGTCCGGGGAACACGCGCCGAGCGCGCTAGCAACGCCCCCGGATCAGGCAGGCGCTCCCAGTTCGGCCCACACCGTCTTGCCGGCGACTCCCGGCGTGCGGACGACACCCCAGTCCAGGCACAGCCGCTGGACGATGAACATGCCGTGACCGCCCGGGCGGCCGGCCCGGTGCGGAGTGCGGGGTGAGGGCTGGCCGGTGCCCCGGTCGGCGACCTCTATGCGGATCACCTTGTTGTCACAGGTGATCCACAGCTGGTCCGGCCCCTCGGCGTGCAGGCAGGCGTTGGTGACCAGTTCGGAGACGACGAGCAGCACGTCCTCGGCGGCGGCCCGCTGGTCCGCGGAGGCGGCCGGCAGCCAGCCCCAGGCGTACAGCGCCTGGCGGGCGAAGTCCCGGGCGAGCGGGACGACACCGCTCGCCCCCTCGAAGCTCAGCCGACGCACCTGCCGGCCCCCCGGCGGTCCCGCGGCTCCGGACGGCGCGACCACGCCCTCGCCGGACGCGCCGTCCGCCGGTACGCCACCCTCGGACGCCCCGGAAGCGCCGCTGGGCTCCGGCCCGCGGTCGCCCGGCGAATAGGGCCGGGTGGTGCTCATCAGCGCTTCACCTCACCGATTCACCAGTTCACGATTCAAAAAATTCACTACACAGTCAGTCACACAGTGCGCGGCACGACGGCTTCGCTGCGCCCCCGCCGCCCTGGTGGCCGACCGCTTCAGGATGTCTCCTGCCCGGGCGGACCGGCAGAACACCCCCGTATTCGGCGCGAAGGTCATGACGGGACCAGAACACCGGTCACAGCGGGATGGCCGAGGCCCGGCGCGTCGACGCACCGCCGGTCAGCCCGACTCTTCGGCCAGGGCCGCCTCAAGCGTGTCATGGACGCTGAAGACCGCATCCGCGCCGGTGATCTCGAACACGCGTGCCACCACCGACTGCATCCCGGCGAGCGCCACGCCACCACCGGCGGCCTCGGCCTTCAGCCGCGCACCCAGGAGCACGTTGAGCCCCGTGGAGTCGCAGAACTCCAGCCGCGCGCAGTCGATGACCAGGCGCTTGAATCCCTTGGCGAGGCAGTCCTCGAGCGGCTCACGCAACAGATCGGCGGTGTGGTGATCCAACTCACCCGCCGGGGTCACGACGGCACTAGAGCCCTCTTCCCGCACCTCCACCAGAAGCCGGCCAGACTGTGCGCTGCCGACTGTCCCGCGGTCCATGCCGTCTCTCTCTCCCGACGTCGTGACTGCTGCTGACGCCCTCGAACACTACGCCTTCCTCACACGCTTCGACACCCGAACAACCACACACAAACGGACATATGCCCACAGAACGCACTTGCGGCGGCCTCGGGAAAGCGGGTAGGCCTAGTAAGGACACGTAACCGACCACGGTCGGCTTTGGAGGCGCCGCACACCGCAGTGCACGTACTGGCTCCGGCAGCCATATGCCGAGAACGATGGAGGACATCATGTCACCCCGGCTCGACGCATCGCGTACCCAGAAAGCGACGTCGACACCCCCTCCGGAACATCTGGATCCCATCGAGCAGGTTGAGATGCTCGTCACACAGGACGACCTTCTCGCCGGACTTCCGGACATCCCCCCGTACGAGGAAGTCGACGCGGTCGACGCACGGGCTCTGTCCAAGACCCTCTTCGAGCGCCTCGAGTCGCTGGAGGAAGGCACCCACGAGTACTCGTACGTCCGCAACACGCTCGTCGAACTGAACCTCGCGCTGGTCAAGTTCGCCGCCTCCCGGTTCCGCTCCCGCAGCGAGCCGATGGAGGACATCATCCAGGTCGGCACCATCGGCCTGATCAAGGCGATCGACCGCTTCGAGCTGTCTCGCGGTGTCGAGTTCCCCACGTTCGCGATGCCGACCATCGTCGGCGAGATCAAGCGCTTCTTCCGCGACACCTCGTGGTCCGTGCGCGTACCGCGGCGGCTCCAGGAGCTTCGGCTCGACCTGGCCAAGGCCGGTGACGAGCTGGCCCAGAAGCTGGACCGCGCCCCGACGGTGACCGAACTGGCCGAGCGCCTCGGCATCTCCAACGACGAGGTCGTCGAGGGCATGGCCGCGTCGAACGCCTACACCGCCTCCTCGCTGGACGCCCAGCCGGAGGAGGACGACTCCGAGGGCGCGCTCGCGGACCGCATCGGTTACGAGGACCACGGGCTCGAAGGCATCGAGTACGTCGAGTCGTTGAAGCCGCTGATCGCCGATCTTCCGCCGCGCGACCGGAAGATCCTGTCGCTGCGCTTCGTCGCGGGCATGACCCAGTCGGAGATCGGCGAGGAACTGGGCATCTCCCAGATGCACGTGTCGCGTCTGCTGTCGCGGACACTGGTACGGCTGCGCAAGGGGCTGACCGTCGAGGAGTGATCCTCACTGGACAACGCTGTACCGGGTGACGCTGTCCTTCGGGGGCGGACCGAACGGTCCGCCCCCGACCATGACCCGCGTGAACACCGCTCCGGGTCCACACACCCAGGTCTTCGTCGGTCAGAGGACCCGCTCGCCGCGCCGCCAGACGCCGGTGACCAGCGGGACCCCCGGCCGGTAGGCCAGGTGGACGTGGCTGGGCGCGTCGAGAAGCATCAGGTCCGCGTACGCGCCCGGGGTGAGGCGGCCGATGTCGGTGCGCCTCAGGGCCGCCGCGCCGCCCGCCGTGGCCGACCAGACGGCCTCGTCCGGGGTCATGCCCATGTCCCGTACGGCGAGCGCGACGCAGAACGGGACGGACGAGGTGAAGGACGAGCCCGGGTTGCAGTCGGTGGACAGGGCCACGGTGACGCCCGCGTCGAGGAGGCGGCGGGCGTTCGGCCACTCGGCGCGGGTGGAGAACTCGGCGCCGGGGAGGAGCGTGGCGACCGTGCGGCTGTTCGCCAGGGCGTCTACGTCCTCATCTGTCAGGTGGGTGCAGTGGTCGGCGCTGGCCGCGTCGAGTTCGACGGCGAGCTGCACGCCCGGGCCGTACGAGAGCTGGCTGGCGTGGATACGGGGGTGCAGGCCGCGTGCCTTGCCGGCGGTGAGGATCGCGCGGGCCTGGTCGCCGTCGAAGGCGCCCTTCTCGCAGAAGACGTCGATCCAGCGGGCGTACGGGGCACAGGCGTCGAGCATCTCGCCGGTGACGAGGGCGACGTAGGCGGCGGGGTCCTCGGCGAACTCGGGGGCGACGATGTGGGCGCCGAGGTAGGTGACCTCGTCGGTGTGGCGGGCGGCGACGCGCAGGGCGCGGGACTCGTCGTGGGTCGTGAGGCCGTAGCCGGACTTCGTCTCGAAGGTGGTGGTGCCCTGGCGGAGGGCCTCGGCGAGGTAACGGGTGACGTTGGCCTCCAGTTCCTCGTCCGTCGCGGCGCGGGTGGCCGCGACGGTCGTGCGGATGCCGCCCGCGCTGTAGGGCCGCCCCGACATCCGGGCGTTGAACTCCTGCGTCCGGTCGCCCGCGAAGACGAGGTGGGAGTGGGAGTCGACGAAGCCGGGCAGGACCGCCCGGCCACCGGCGTCGACCCGATTGTCAGTGGCGGGTGCTTTGCTTTGATCACCGGTCCACGCGATGCGGTCGCCTTCGATGACGACGGCCGCGTCCTGGATCAGTCCGAGGGGGGAACTGTCACCCAGGGAGGGGTCATTGGTGACCAGAGCGGCGATGTTGGTGATGAGCGTGCTCGCGGTGCTCGCGGAGTGGGCGGGGCTGACGGTCGTCGCGTTGCTCATGGCGTCCTTGGTGGCCTGGTCGGCGGTGGGGTCGGGTTCGGGGGCCGACCGCTCGGAGGAGCGGCCCGGGGTCATCCGCGCAGGGCTTCGACGGCGTCCGCGAGGGCTTGCGGCACATCGGGTACGAGTGAGTGCACCCCGTCCCGTACGACGTGCCGACCTGCCACGACCGTATGCGACACGTCTGCTGCCGACGCGGCGAATACGGCCGTCTCGGCCCCGAGCCGCGGAAGCGGCCCTGCCGTCCTGACCGAGTCGAGCGCGATCGTCGTGAAGTCGGCGAGCGCGCCGGGCTCCAGGGCGCCCGCGTCCTCCCAGCCGAGAGCCGAGTGCCCGTCCGCCGAGGCGGCCCGCAGGAGGGCCGCCGCCGTCCAGTGGCCTCGGGTACGGGTGCGCAGGCGCTCGTTCAGCTCCATGGCGCGCGCCTCTTCGAGCAGGTCGATCACGGCGTGGCTGTCGGAGCCGAGAGAGAGCGGGGAGCCCGCCCGCTGAAGGGCGACGGCGGGCCCGATGCCGTCGGCGAGGTCCCGCTCGGTGGTGGGGCACATGCAGGTGCCGGTGCCGCTGCCGCCGATGAGGGAGATGTCCTCGGCCGTGAGGTGGGTGTTGTGGACGCCGGTGGTGCGCGGGCCGAGCACCCCGTGGTCGGCGAGCAGCCGGGCGGGGGTGCGGCCGTGGGCCTGGCGGCAGGCGTCGTTCTCGGCCGTCTGTTCCGACAGGTGCACATGGAGCGGGGTCCGCCGCTCCTCGGCCCACCGCGCGACGGTCGCCAGCTGGTCGGCGGGCACGGCCCGCACGGAGTGGATCGCCGCTCCGATCCGCGCGTGATCTTGTTCCTTGAGAACTGAACAGCGTTCGGCCCAGTCGTCCGCCGTGCCGTCGGAGAAGCGGAGCTGAGGGGCGGTAGGCGGCTGTCCGAAGCCGGAGGAGAGATAGGCGGTGTCGAGGAGGGTGATGCGGATCCCGGCTTCGGAGGCTGCCGCGATCAGGGCCTCGCCCATCGCGTTGGGGTCGGCGTAGGGGATGCCGCCGGGGGCGTGGTGGACGTAGTGGAACTCGCCGACCGCCGTGATGCCGGCCAGCGCCATCTCGGCGTACACGGCGCGGGCGAGGGCGTGGTAGGTGTCCGGGGTGAGCCGGGCGGCCGTGGCGTACATGACCTCGCGCCAGGTCCAGAAGGTGCCGGAGCCGACCTGGACGGTGCCGCGCAGGGCGCGGTGGAAGGCGTGGCTGTGGGCGTTGGCCAGTCCGGGGAGGGTGAGGCCGCGCAGGATTTCGGCGCCGGGGGGCGGGGCGGGTGTGCCGGGGCGGACGCCGACGATGCGGCCGCCCGCGACGTCGAGGGCCACGCCCGGCTCGACGGGGGTCCCCCCTGCTCGAGCGGAGCCGAGAGCTCGGGGGAGGGTGCCGAGCCAGGCGTGCTCCAGCCAGTACGTGCGCGTGGCTGCTGTGGTCACGTGCAGGCCAGTCCTTCCAGTACGTCGGCGAGTGCGAGTACCCCGGCCGCGCAGTCGTCCTCGGTGGCGAACTCGGCCGGTGAGTGGGAGACACCGGTGGGGTTGCGCACGAACAGCATGGCGGTCGGGATGCTCCCGGACAGGATCCCGGCGTCGTGTCCGGCCCCGGTGCCGAGGACGGGGACGGTGAGGCCGGTGTCCTTGCCGAGGATGCGGGCGAGTTCGTCGCGCAGGGCGTGGTCGAACTCGACGACGGGGGTGAACGACTCGCGGACAACGGCGAGATCGACACCGTGGGCGGCGGCGTACTCCCCGGCCGCCTTCTCGACGCCGGCGACCACGGCGTCCAGGCTGTCCTGGTCGGCGGCGCGCGAGTCGAGCCAGCCGCGCACGAGGGAGGGGATGGCGTTGACGCCGTTCGGCTCGACGGCGATCTTGCCGAAGGTGGCGACGGCACCGGCGAGTTCGGCCTCGCGGCGGGCGGCGAGGACGGTCTCGGCGTAGGACAGCATGGGGTCGCGCCGGTCGGCGAGCCGGGTGGTGCCGGCGTGGTTGGCCTCTCCCCGGAAGTCGAACCGCCACCGGCCGTGCGGCCAGATCGCGCTGGCGATGCCGACTCGGTCGCCGGACAGGTCGAGGGCCCGGCCCTGCTCGACGTGCAGTTCGACGAAGGCGCCGATGCGGGCGAGCCGCTCGGGGTCGGGGCCGATGGCGTCGGGGTCGTATCCGGCGGCCTCCATGGCGCGCGGCAGCGTCACGCCCTCGCCGTCGGTGAGCCGGTGGGCCTCCTCGCTGGTGAGCCGCCCGGCGGTGAGCCGGGACCCGACACAGGCGAGCCCGAACCGGGCGCCCTCCTCGTCACCGAAGTTCACGATGCCGAGGGGCCGGGTGAATCGCGCGTCCCGGCCGCGCAGTTCGTCCAGCGCGGCGAAGGCGGACACGACTCCTAGGGGGCCGTCGAAGGCCCCGCCGTCCGGCACGGAGTCGAGATGCGACCCGGTGACGACGGCGTCCCCGTCGGCGGGGTCACCGAGCCAGGCCCACTGGTTCCCGTTCCGGTCGGCCTCGTAGCGCAGTCCCCGGGCCACGGCTTGCTCTTCGAACCAGGCCCGGCAGTCGCCGTCGACACCGGTCCAGGCGAATCGCCGGTAGCCGTGGGAGGCGGGGTGGCGGCCGAGGGGGAGCAGGTCGCGCCACATCTGGTGGAAGGAGCTGCCGGTGGGAGCGGGCGGCGACGATGCGCCCGCCCCGACCGAAGGGTTGCCGTTCGGTCGGGTCACGCCGAGTCACCCTCACGCATCGGAACACGGACGCCCTTGTCCCGAGCCACCGACTCCGCGATGTCGTACCCGGCATCGACATGCCGGATGACCCCCATGCCGGGGTCGTTCGTCAGCACCCGCCGGATCTTCTCGCCGGCCAGCCTCGTACCGTCGGCCACCGTCACCTGCCCCGCGTGGATCGACCGTCCCATACCGACCCCACCTCCGTGGTGCAGGGACACCCAGGACGCCCCCGACGCCACGTTCACCATCGCGTTCAGCAGCGGCCAGTCGGCGATCGCGTCGGACCCGTCGAGCATGGCCTCGGTCTCCCGGTAGGGGGACGCGACGGAGCCGCAGTCGAGATGGTCGCGGCCGATGACGACCGGCGCGGCCAGCTCCCCGCTCGCGACCATGTCGTTGAAACGCTCACCGGCCTTGTCCCGTTCGCCGTAGCCGAGCCAGCAGATACGGGCGGGCAGGCCCTGGAAGTGGACCCGCTCCCCGGCCATGCGGATCCAGCGGGCCAGGGACTCGTTCTCCGGGAAGAGGTCGAGGATCGCCTTGTCGGTCTTGGCGATGTCGGAGGCCTCGCCGGACAGGGCGGCCCAGCGGAACGGGCCCTTGCCTTCGCAGAACAGCGGGCGGATGTAGGCGGGGACGAAGCCGGGGAAGGCGAAGGCCCGGTCGTATCCGGCGAGTTGGGCCTCTCCGCGGATGGAGTTGCCGTAGTCGAAGACCTCCGCGCCGGCGTCCATGAAGCCGACCATGGCCTCGACGTGCCCGGCCATGGACTCGCGGGCCCGGGTGGTGAAGCCGGCCGGGTCCTTGGCGGCGGCGTCGGCCATGTCCTCGAAGGCGGTGCCGAGGGGCAGGTAGGCCAGCGGGTCGTGGGCGGAGGTCTGGTCGGTCACGACGTCGATCGGGGCGCCCATGGCCAGCAGCTGCGGCACCAGTTCGGCGGCGTTGCCGAGGACGCCGATGGACAGCGGGCGGCGGGCGTCACGGGCCTCCACGGCGAGCCGCAGCGCGTGGTCGAGGGAGTCGGCCTTCACATCCAGGTACCGGTGCTCGATGCGCCGCTCGATCGCGCGCGGGTCGCAGTCGATGCAGATCGCCACACCGTCGTTCATCGTCACGGCGAGCGGCTGGGCACCGCCCATCCCGCCGAGACCGGCGGTCAGCGTGATCGTCCCGGCCAGCGACCCGCCGAACTTCTTCGCGGCCACCGCGGAGAAGGTCTCGTAGGTGCCCTGGAGGATGCCCTGGGTGCCGATGTAGATCCAGGAGCCGGCCGTCATCTGCCCGTACATGGTCAGTCCGAGGGCCTCCAGGCGGCGGAACTCCTCCCAGTTCGCCCAGTCGCCGACGAGGTTGGAGTTGGCGATGAGGACGCGCGGGGCCCACTCGTGGGTCTGCATGACGCCGACGGGGCGGCCGGACTGGACGAGCATCGTCTCGTCCTGCTTGAGGGTCCGCAGCGTCCGGACCATCGCGTCGAAGGAGCGCCAGTCGCGGGCGGCCTTGCCGGTGCCGCCGTAGACGACGAGCTTGTCGGGGTGCTCGGCGACCTCCGGGTCGAGGTTGTTCTGGAGCATGCGCAGGGCGGCTTCCTGCTGCCATCCCAGGGCGCTCGGTTCCGTACCGCGGGGTGCTCGGACGGGGCGGGGTCCTGACATGGTCTGCCTCCTGGTGGGTGCGTGGTGCTCCCGGCGGGTTGTTGCTGCGGTTATTCACATCCTGGACGTCTGAATAGAGCTAGTCAATACGTCCGGGGCTCGGCGCGGCGGCGCCATGGATGTTTGGCTGGATGCATGGGCGCACACATCGAGGCAGAAGAGGCACGCGACTCCGGCGCTTGGCGGGCGGCCCGGCGGGCCGAGGCGGTACGGGCCGCCGTGGAGCAGGGGCTGCTCGGGCCCGACAGCCCCATCGTCGGGCTGCTGGACGTCACCGGCATCCGGGAGTCGGCGGCGGAGCTGCGGGCGGCGTTCGACGCGGTCGTGGCGCCGGGCACGCCCGTGCTGCACGCCTTCGCGGTGAAGGCGACCCCGCTGGTGCCGGTGCTGCGGCTGCTGCGCGAGGAGGGCATCGGCGCGGAGGTGGCGAGCCCGGGCGAGCTGGCGCTGGCACGGGCGGCTGGGCTGGGCCCGGAGATGACGGTGCTGGACTCGCCGGCCAAGACGCCCGGGGAACTGCGCGAGGCGCTGGCGCTGGGCATCGCCGTCAACGCGGACAATCCGCAGGAGCTGGACCGCATCGACGGCCTGATGCGGTCCGCCGCCAGCCGCTCCCCACTCGGGATACGGGTGAATCCGCAGATCGGCGGGGGTTCCATCGCAGCGACGTCCACGGCCACGGCCACCTCGAAGTTCGGGGTGGCGCTGCGCGACGAGGGCGCCCGGGAGTGGGTCGTACGGGCGTATCTGGACCGGCCGTGGTTGACCCGGCTGCACGCGCACACCGGATCCCAGGGGGTCCCGCTGTCCCTGATGGCGCGGGGCGTGGCGGAGACGTACGAGCTGGCGGAGGAGATCAACCGGCGGACCGGGCGGCGGCAGGTCGACACGCTCGACATCGGCGGCGGGCTGCCGGTGAACTTCGCCTCGGACGCGACGACGCCGACGTACGCGCAGTACGCGCGGACACTGGCCGAGGAGGTGCCGGGGCTGTTCGGGGGGCGGTACGGACTGGTGACGGAGTTCGGGCGGTCACTGCTGACGAAGCACGGGACGGTCGTGGCGCGGGTCGAGTACGCCAAGAGCGCGGGCGGCCTGCCGGTGGCGGTCACGCACGCGGGCGTGCAGGTCGCGACGCGGACGGTGTACGCGCCGGGGGTCTGGCCGCTGAGGATCGCCGCGTACGACTCCAAGGGGCACCCGAAGGAGGGTCCGGCCGTGGTGCAGGACGTGGCCGGACCGGCGTGCTTCTCGGGCGACCTGCTGGCCGAGGGGTGTGCGCTGCCGTTGCTGGAGCAGGGGGACTTCGCGGCGGCGCTGGATACGGGGGCGTACTACTTCGCGCACCACTATGCGTACAACTCGCTTGTCCGGCCCGCGATTTACGGGTTCGGGCCGGGTCGGGAAGAGGGCGTCGCCTTCGCGGTGGTGCGCGAGGCGCAGACCGTCGAGGAGGTCGTGGCGGAGTCCGGAGGGGCGCAGGTCGATGCGCTGCTGGGCGACGCGTGGCCTTCGTAGCACCCGGTTGTTGCTGGTCGCGCCCGCGCGGCGGAGCCGCGGATAGGCACAGCCCCGCGCCCCTGAGTCCGTCTTCCCCTGCCCGCTTACACGAGCGCCGGGGTTTTCCTTCGCGCCCCGCCCGGTGCCGCGTCGCCCGCCGCGATGCCCGTGCTGCGGTACGCCTTGACCCGCTTGCCCGCGGGGCCGCCCGCGCCCCCGCGCAGCCAGTCCACCCGCACCCACAGCAACACCTCGTCCGCGCGCTCACGGCGGCCGAGCCACGCGGACTTCAGCCACAGGCCCGCGCCGCAGCCGGCCAGGAGCAGGCCGGCCGCGGCGGGTACGGCGAAGGCGCTGCCCAGGGCGGCGAGGAAGGCGAGCAGGAGCCACCAGCGGTGGGCGCGGCGCCAGTTGCGCGCGGTCACCGCGCGGTCCTGGAGTACGTCGTGCTTGCCGGCGCGGGCCGCGGACGCGGCCAGGGCGACGTACCGCTTGCGGCGTCCGTACGCCACGACGGCCGTCGCCAGGACGAACAGCGCCGCGCCGGCCAGGACGCCGATCCGGCGCCCGGTCAGCCCCGGCACCAGCAGGCCGATGCCGGCCGCGAACACACCCAGCCACCACAAGGGTGCCGCTCCCGCTCGTACGACGACGGCGACCCGAGCCAGCCCATGTCCTCCGCGCGTCACGTTCAGCCTCCGTTCAGTCTCCGAAGCGTCTGAAGGGCGTTTCAGGAGAGGCACATTAGCGACACAACGTGAGACGAGTCTGAGAAGCCGCCGTACGTGCCGTCAGTCGACGAACAGCCCCCGCGCCGCCGCCTGCACGTCGAACTCCTCCAGGCGGGACTGGGCCTCCGGCAGGTCGTCGCACATCGCCTCCAGCAGGACCCGGCCGAGCAGCATCGGGGCGCAGGCCGTGTCGAAGGCGAGGCCGGTGCCGACGGCGGCGGGGAGCAGCAGGTCGGACACCTTGGCCACCGGCGCGAAGGCGGAGTCGGCGACCGTGACGACGGTCAGCCCGGTCTGTCTGGCGTAGTCGAGGGTGTCGACGACCTCGCGGGGGTGCCGGGGCAGCGCGAAGCACAGCAGTGCGGTCGCGCCGGCCCGGACGGCGGCGTCGATGCGGTCGTGCAGCATCGTGCCGCCCTCGTTGAGGAGCCGCACGTCGGGGTGGACCTTGGCGGCGAAGTAGGCGAAGCCGTGCGCCTGGGCGGCTGCCGCCCGCAGTCCGAGGACGGGGAGGGGGCGGGAGGCCGCGAGGAGACGCCCCGCCCGCCGCACGGGCCGGGGGTCGGCCAGGGCCTCCGCCAGGTGCCGCAGGTTCTCGATCTCGGCCTCGACGGCCTGCTGGTACTCGTTGGAGGACCCGGCGTCCGCGGCGGGTTCGGCGGGGGCGACCTCGCGCAGGTGGCGGCGCAGGGCCGGGTAGCCGTCGAAGCCGAGGGCGACGGCGAAGCGGGTCACGGACGGCTGGCTGACCCCGGCCAGCTCGGCGAGCTCCACGCTCGACAGGAACGGCACGTCGGCGGCGCGCCGCACCATGCTGTGCGCGATGCGCCGCTGGGTCGGCGTCAGCCGGTGGCCCTCGAAGAGCGCCTGCAACCGCGCGGCAGGGCTGTCGGTCACGCTCATGACGTGCTCCCCCTCGCCTATTCAGTAGCTGAGGATTCTGCATAAGCATATGCAGACCAGACCGGCAAGCGGGACCGGCGAGGCCGCCCCCCGCTGAGTGCGGAGGCCTGAAATGGGCGCGTGAACCTCAAAGTGATAGTGCACTGAGTGAACCGTGTCCACCGGCGGAGGTCGCCAACCTGATGGGAAACCCTGGTCTCAGCGGTTGCCCGTGGTTCGCGTGAGCCAGGCACCGTCGGCGCGGGTCAGCTCGTCACGCGGAAGGCATGGGCGGCCATCTCGGCTGGGCAGGCGAACAGCACGTCGGGGCAGATCTTGCGGAGACTGTGCGGCCCGGCCACACGGCGGCTCGAAAGGCTAGCCGCAGCGACATCGCCGCACTGCGAGCGGGGCGAGGGCGGACGCCGGATCCGCCCTTCCCGAAAGACAGGGACCACCGCCTCACGATCGGCCACAAGCAACCGACCCGGGCAGCCGGACCTCGGCCGAACGGCGGATTGCGAAGGCGTGCGACGGCCGGGCAGAGTCCAGCGGCTCGTTCAGTCACACAAAACTCAACGAGAAACGACAAAACCATTGACCTGTTCCTGTCTCACCTCTACTTTTCTGACCGATTCACTGCACCTAGTTCGACCGGTCGGACAAGCAGTGCCAGTGGCCCCGCACTCAGCCCCTCAGGCCTGCTCTCTCTCCTGAGCGCTTTCTCCCCTTCCGCACGTCCTCGTTGGAGAGTCGATGAGCACAAGCCCCCGGCCGGACTCCCAGCCGTCGCGCCGACGCTTCCTCGGCATGACCTCCGGAGCTGGCCGACCGCTCTTACCGCCCACATGAGTCGGTCAACTACACCTGGCCGTCCAGATCACTCAACTTCCCGACCTGTTACCTCAGGCACTCGATCTACGCCCGGCGCATAGCCCCGACTCCCGCCGCCAGCGACCGCGCGAACGCCGCTTTCTCCAGCGTCGACTGACGCCCTGTGGCTGACCGCGGCACCCCAGGCCCATCGCCCTGGCGCGGTCAGCGACCTTTATCCCCTTTCCTCCCTTTCCTCCCCTTGGAGAGCCGTATGTCCCGCACAGCTCTACACAGATGGGCCAGACGCGTAACCATCCAGGTCCTCACCGCCGGACTCGCCGTCGCCGGTCTGGCGAGCCTCGACCGGCAGGAGCCGTCGGCGCCCCTGGCCGTCGAACCGACCGCCGTCAGCACCAGCCAGATCGACGTCACCCCGCCGCCGATGGGCTGGGCGTCCTGGAACAGCTTCGCCAGCAGCATCGACCACACCGTCATCAAGCAGCAGGCAGACGCCCTGGTCTCCTCCGGCATGGCGGACGCCGGCTACGAGTACGTCAACCTCGACGACGGCTGGTGGCAGGGCGACCGCGACGCCAACGGCAACATCGTCGTCGACGAGACCCTGTGGCCCGGCGGCATGAAGGCCATCGCCGACTACATCCACAGCAAGGGCCTGAAGGCCGGCATCTACACCGACGCCGGCAAGCAGGGCTGCGGCTACTACTACCCCACCACCCGCCCCGCCGCGCCCAACACCGGCATGGAGGGTCACTACCAGCAGGACCTGGAGACCTTCCAGCGCTGGGGCTTCGACTACGTCAAGATCGACTGGTGCGGCGGCCAGAAGGAGGGCCTCGACCAGGAGAAGACGTACAAGGCCATCACCGCCGCCAACGAGGCCGCCACCGCCGTCACCGGGCACAAGCTCGTGCTGTCCTTCTGCGAGTGGGGCACCGGACTGCCCTGGAACTGGGCCACCGGCTACGGCGACCTGTGGCGCACCAGCACCGATGTCATCTTCTGGGGCCAGACCGCCAACACCGCCAAGATGCTCGCCAACTTCGACAAGGGGCTGCACCCCGCGGCCCAGCACACCGGCTACTACAACGACCCCGACATGCTGATGGTCGGGATGAACGGCCTGAGTGACGCTCAGAACCGGCTGCACATGAGCCTGTGGGCCATCTCCGGCGCCCCGCTGCTGGCCGGCAACAACGTGGCCACGATGAGCACCGCCACCCGCGACATCCTCACCAACTCCAAGGTCATCGCCATCGACCAGGACCCCAGGGGCCTTCAGGGCGTCAAGGTCGCCGAGGACACCCGCAACCTCCAGGTGTACAGCAAGGTCCTCTCAGGCAAGGGCAAGCGCGCGGTGCTCCTGCTCAACCGCACCGGCTCCGCCGCGGACATGACCGTCCGCTGGGCCGACCTCGGTCTGACCGATGCCTCGGCGTCCGTCCGCAACGTGTGGACCGGCACCAAGACGAAGTACCACACCACGAGTTACTCCACCACCGTCCCGGCGAACGACGCCGTGCTGCTGACGGTCTCCGGCACCGAGGCGTCCGGCACGACCTACGAGGACACCACCACCGCCACCACACCGACCTTCACCGGCGTCACAACCGCCTCCGCCGGCACCAAGCTGGTCGACATCACCTACGCCAACGGCGCCACCACCGCCAGCAAGGCCACCATCCAGGTCAACGGGCAGTACAAGTCCGTCGTGGCCTTCCCGCCGACGGGCTCGGCGACCACCTACCGGACCGTGTCCGTGCTCGCCCACCTGGGCAAGGGCGACAACACCGTGCGCTTCGCAGCCGTCTCGGGCAGCACAGCCCCCGACATCGACGCCATCCGGGTCCAGGGGATCCCCGGCACCGACGGCGTCGCCCTCGTGGGCACCGCCTCCAACCGCTGCGTCGACATCGGCAACAACACCATCACCAACGCCACCCAGGCGCAGATCTGGGACTGCGCCGGCGGGCGCAACCAGACCTTCACCCAGACGTCACGCGGCGAGCTGGTCGTCTACGGCAACAAGTGCCTGGACGCCGACAACAACGGCACCACCAACGGAACCAAGGTCATCATCTGGGACTGCAACAACGGCACCAACCAGAAGTGGACCGCCAACTCCGACGGCACCCTCACCAACAACCTGTCCGGCCTCTGCCTGGACGTATCGGGCGCGGCGACCGCCAACGGCAGCAAGCTGCTCCTGTGGACCTGCAACGGCCAGAACAACCAGAAGTGGACCCTCACCTGACCTGACGCCGCCACGGTGTGACGTCACCGTGCCGATCACGAACCCGATCCCGGCAACCGAACCTCCGGTTGCCGGGATCTCTTTAAGGTCAGATCCCTCCCCGCCAGGACACCTCGTCACGGAAGAGGGGACGGCCGTCGGGCAGTGCGGTGGGGGCTTCCTGGACTGTGTGCGCGAACAACGGCATCCGCAGCTCCCCCGTGTCCGTCACCACGCTGTTCTGCGAGCGGTGCAGCCGTGCGTATGCCCCGCCCCACGCCAGCAGTTCGTCGTGGCGCCCCGTCTCCACGATGCGGCCGCGGTCGACGACGAGGATGCGGTCGGCGTCGGGGGCGAGGTTGAGATCGTGGGTGATCATGATGGTCGTACGGCCGGCCATGAGTCGGCGCAGGGGCTTGACGACCCGGCGGGCGGCCATCGCGTCCAGGCCGGTCGTCGGCTCGTCGAGGACCAGGACCGGGGAGTCGCGCAGGATGGCGCGGGCGATGGCGAGGCGTTGCAGCTGGCCGCCGGACAGGCGGGCCGAGTTGGGGTCGACCTTCGTGTCGTATCCCTCGGGCAGCCGCATGATGAACTCGTGCGCGTCGGCCGCCTTCGCCGCCTCGATCAGGGCCTGATCGCTGGCGCCCGGACGGCCGCAGGCGATGTTCGCGCGGACGGTGTCGTGCAGGACGAGCGTCTCCTGAGGCAGCAGCGTCACGTACTCGCGCAGCCGCGCCAGCGGGAAGTGCCGCAGGGGTACGCCGTCCAGCAGGACGTCGCCCGCGTCGGAGTCGTAGAAGCGGAGCAGGAGCTTGGTGACGGTGGACTTGCCCGCGCCGCTGGGTCCGGTGACGATCACCAGCTCGCCCGGATGGACCGTGAAGGACAGCCCCTGCAGGGCCGGGGCGTCGGCGCCGGGGTAGCGGAAGGACACCTCCCGCACCTCGATCAGGCCGTCGGGGCGGCCGGTCTGCGCGGGATGCCGGGGGTCGGTCACCGCGGGCGGCACGTCCAGGATCTCGATCAGCCGCTCGGCGCCGGCCGTGGCCGCCGTGACGGTCAGCCCCAGCTGGGCCAGGCCCCGCACCGGCGGATAGAGGTAGCCTAGGAAGGCGGCGAAGGCGAGGAGCTGGCCCAGCGTCATGCGGCCCGCGGAGATCTCCCAGGCACCGATGCCGATCACCGCCAGCACGCACACCGTCTCGATGACCTGCACCAGTTGCTCGTACGCCTCGTTCAGGCGCGTGGAGCGCACGGAGGCGCGGAACCAGGCGTTCGCCTCCTCCCGAAGCCGCCGCCGCTCGGCGTCCCGGCGGTCGTAGGCCTGGGTGAGGACGATGTTGCCGAGCGACTCCTCCACGACGGAGGTGATCGCGCCGTCAGCGACCCGGCCCGCGCGCGAGACGTCCTTGATGGAGCCGGAGAAGCGGCGCGCCGCCAGCCAGAACAGGGGCGCGAGGACGAAGGTTGCGGCGGCCAGGTCCCAGCGCAGCCAGAAGGCGGCGGCCGCGTAGAAGAGGGCGCTGAAGACGGCCGAGGCCGCGCCCACCAGCCCGGACACGACCATCGTCTCGATGGCCTCGACGTCACTGGTCAGGCGGGACAGCAGGTCGCCCTGCCGGTGCCGTTGGAAGAAGTGCGGCGGCAACCGCTGTACGTGGTCGAAGACCTGCTCGCGCAGCCGTATCACGAAGCGCTCGGCCACCCACGCGGCCAGGGAGTTCCCGGCGTACGCGACGGCCGCGCCGGCGATTGCCACGCCCAGCCACTTCACGGCCGGGCCCCAGAACGCGGACAGCGAGCCCTTCCGCAACGCGTTGTCGGTGAGGTCGCTGAAGACGAGGATGGCCTCGGTCTCTGCGAGTGCGGCGAGCACCGTGCACACCCAGACGACCACCAGCCACCGCCTGAGCCCCTTCGTCAGCGGCCAGAAGCGGCGGAAGGCGGCGCGAGCCGGAATGGTGGGGGTTTCCCCGTATTCGAATTCGTCGTCCTCGTCGCCGCCCGACCAGGAATGCGCTTCTTCTTGCACGACTATTCCCCTCCGCCCGCCTCCGGCAAGGACGCGACAGGTTCACGAAAAACGCGAGGCCCGATTTCACTGAAAAGAGGGCCGACGGAATTCCGTCGACCCTCTCACCGCTCACTCAGTTGTCGCCGCCCGGGATGGGCTTGGGCGCCAGCGGCTTGGGGTGCTTCTTCTTGGGCTTCGGCTTCGGCTGGGGCGGCAGCTGCTTCAGCTTGGCCTTCGGGGGCAGCGGGGCGAGCTTCTTGAGGCTCATTCCGACTCCTTGAGAGTGGTGCAGTACTGATGGCGCGAGAATTCTCTACGGATACGGACGGGGATTTCGTTCCGGATCGTCACCCGGGATATCCCCGCCGCCCGACACCGAAGAACTTACACGGCTCCGATCCCAAGGAATGGCAAAGTCGGCGATGTGACGGCAAACAAGCGCTGTGAATACCTTGGTGATTGCTGAGCGAGGCGGCTGAACCTGAGAATCTTCTTATGAACCTGAGAGCAGGCTGAAGAAAGCTGAGAAGCAGCTTTGAAGTCGCCTCCTCGGCGACGGGGCGGTCAGCGGCCCGGCGCCCGGTCCAGCAGCGGGCCGAGCGGGAAGTCCCGCCCTCGGTACTCGACGGCCTCGCCGCCCGTGCCGACCTCGCAGCGCAGCAGTCCCGGCCGATGGTGGGACTCCTTCAGCGTGTCGGTGATGCCGCGCAGGTCGTCGACTCTCATTCACAGCGGCCGCTTCTCCCCCGCGCCGCCATCCGCCCGGCAGCCCCAGCCCGGACAGGGGGGCTAACCCCAGTGCGGCCGGCGCCCCGGCTTCCTACCGTGAATGACATGACCGGAATGGACGCGCGGGACACCGACCTGAAGAAGGAACTCGACGCCACCCTGCACGCGCGCAGGGAGCTGGGCGAGGAGTACGAGTCCGCGCTGGTCGACTCGTTCCTGGAGAAGGTCGACCAGCGGATCGACGGCGCGGTGGAGCGCCGGGTGCGCCGGCAGCTCGCCGAGCAGCAGATGCAGACGGCCCGGGACTCCCGGTCGCCGGGGGCCACGGACTCCTGGGGCGAGCGCTTCGGCTTCGGGATCGTCTCCCTCGTCCTCGCGGTGCCGCTGTCCGCGATCGGCGGGGGCGTGGCCCATCTGCCCGGCCTGCTCACCGCCTGGGCGGGCATCGTCGGCGTCAACGTCGTACAGGCCGCCCGCACCAACCCGGGCCTGTTCGGCGGCCGCCGCAAGTCCTCCCAGAACAGTGACTGGGAGGACTGAGCGGGCACACGCCGTTGCAGCTCCGGCACCCGGTCGCGGGAGTTGGATGACGAGCCGGGCCGGCTGACACCCGTACAAAGAAATGCGCGGGGACCGCCGCACCCCCGTGACCGGGGGGCGGGACGACGGCGGTCCCCGCGTAAGACGCGGGCCTGGTCAGGCCGGGCTTGCGCGTCTGTGACGTCGGTGGAGGTCCGGGAGCCGCTCCGGAGGTCCTTGACGCCAACGGCGCCGGCCGGGGCGGGGAGCCGCTCCCGCCCTGCCGACACCCACTAATGTGCAGGACCCGTGTTAAGCGGGTGCTGCGCGAACGTGTCGCGCTCGTACCACTTCCGCGAAGTCCACGAAGATCGCGGACGAACGGCAAGTGCACCGAGTTCGCGGGCAGTTCACCGGACGTTCGCCGTCACTTCGCGGACCGGGCGAGGAAGGACAGCAGGTCCTGCCGGCTGACCACACCGGTCGGCTTGCCCTCGACGAGGACGATCGCCGCGTCCGCCTTGCCGAGGACGGCCATCAGGTCGGCGACGGGTTCGCCGGAGCCGACCTGGGGCAGCGGGCCGGACATGTGCTTCTCCAGCGGGTCGTCGAGCGAGGCGCTCTTGCTGAACAGCGCGTCCAGCAGCTCGCGTTCCACGACCGAGCCGACGACCTCGGCGGCCATCACGTCGGGGTGGCCCGCGCCCGGCTTGACGACCGGCATCTGGGAGACGCCGTACTCGCGCAGCACCTCGATGGCCTGGCCGACCGTCTCGTCCGGGTGCATGTGGACGAGGGAGGGCATGCGGTCGCCCTCCTTGTCGTTCAGGACGTCGGCGACGCGGGCGCTGGGGCCCGCGTCCTCCAGGAAGCCGTAGTCGGCCATCCACTCGTCGTTGAAGATCTTGCTGAGGTAGCCGCGGCCGCTGTCCGGCAGCAGGACCACGACGACGTCGTCCGGGCCGAGCCGCTCGGCGACCTCCAGGGCGGCGACGACCGCCATCCCGCAGGAGCCGCCCACCAGCAGGCCCTCCTCCTTGGCCAGGCGGCGGGTCATCTGGAAGGAGTCCTTGTCGGACACGGCCACGATCTCGTCCGCGACGGTCCGGTCGTAGGCGGTCGGCCAGAAGTCCTCACCGACACCCTCGACGAGGTACGGCCGCCCGGAACCGCCGGAGTAGACGGACCCTTCGGGGTCGGCGCCGATGACCTTCACCTTGCCGTCGCTGATCTCCTTCAGATAGCGGCCGGTCCCGGAGATGGTGCCGCCGGTGCCCACGCCCGCCACGAAGTGGGTGATCCTCCCCTCCGTCTGCTCCCACAGCTCGGGGCCGGTGGAGTGGTAGTGGGAGAGGGGGTTGTTCGGGTTGGAGTACTGGTCGGGCTTCCAGGCGCCGGGCGTCTCACGGACCAGCCGGTCGGAGACGTTGTAGTAGGAGTCCGGGTGCTCGGGGTCCACGGCGGTCGGGCAGACGACGACCTCGGCGCCGTACGCGCGCAGCACGTTGATCTTGTCGGTGCTCACCTTGTCAGGGCACACGAAGATGCACTTGTACCCCTTCTGCTGCGCCACGATGGCGAGGCCCACCCCGGTGTTCCCACTGGTCGGCTCGACGATGGTGCCGCCCGGCTTGAGCGCGCCGCTCTCCTCGGCCGCCTCGATCATGCGCAGGGCGATGCGGTCCTTCACGGAACCGCCGGGGTTGAAGTACTCCACCTTGGCCAGGACGGTCGCCCTGATGCCCTTGGTCACGCTGTTGAGCCTCACCAGCGGGGTGTTGCCGACGAGACTGATCATCGAGTCGTGGAACTGCACCGTTGTCTCCGGTTGCCGCAGAAGTGGTCGTAGTTGGTGCCGCCAGCCTAGGCCCTGCCGGTCATCCGTGACGGTCGTTCACTCGCTGTCGAGATTGGGCGACGGTCTGTACGGGGCAAGCACTGGGTGTACGGGTTCGAGGAGGTGGCGGCGGCGCATGACGAGCATGTCGAGGGCGCGGGTGGCCCGGCGTATCGCGGCGGGCGCGGCGTACGGCGGTGGCGGGATCGGGCTGGCCGGGGCGGCCGCCGTGGGGCTGCTGCTGGCGGAGGTGCAGCTGGCGCGGCGCCGGGTGGGCAACGGCACGTCTCCTCATGTGCCGAACGCGGACGGGCTGTACGGCCGTACGTACACCGTCCCCACCGACGTACCGCTGCGGCTGACGATGCTGGGCGACTCCACGGCCGCCGGCCAGGGCGTGCACCGGGCCGGGCAGACCCCGGGGGCGCTGCTGGCCTCGGGCCTCGCGGCACTGGCGGAACGCCCGGTGGAGCTGCGCACGGTGGCGACGCCCGGGGCCCGCTCGGACGACCTGGACCGCCAGGTGGCCCTGGTGCTGGCCGATGCCGACCCGGTGCCCGACATCTGCGTGATCATGGTCGGCGCGAACGACGTCACCCACCGCATGCCCCCGACCCGCTCGGTCCGCCACCTGTCCTCGGCCGTACGGCGGCTGCGCACGGCGGGCGCGGAGGTCGTGGTCGGCACCTGCCCCGACCTGGGCACGATCGAGCCGGTCCAGCAACCCTTGCGCTGGCTGGCCCGACGGGCCTCCCGCCAGCTGGCGGCCGCCCAGACGATCGGAGTCGTCGAACAGGGCGGCCGCACCGTGTCCCTGGGCGACCTGCTCGGCCCCGAGTTCGCCGCGAACCCGCGCGAGCTGTTCGGCCCGGACAACTACCACCCCTCCGCCGAGGGCTACGCGACGGCGGCGATGGCGGTCCTGCCGACCGTCTGCGCCTCCCTCGGCCTGTGGCCGGCCGAGGAGGAGCGCCCGGACGCCTCCCGCCGCGAGGGGTTCCTGCCGGTGGCCCGGGCGGCGGCGGAGGCCGCGTCGGAGGCGGGAACGGAGGTCGCGGCCGCGATGCCGAGCGGGCCACGGGGCCCGTGGGCCCTGCTGAAGCGTCGGCGACGCCGGCGGGTACCCGAGCAGGAACCGGCCCCTGTCACACCCTCCAAGTGAGGGAAGTCCGGGAGCACCCTGGAAAAGCAAGCGCTTAGAAAACTGCGGTCAGGGTCACACCGCCACACCCGTGACCCAGACCATACGTACGGGTAACTTCCCAGACAGCCCAGCCAGACCACCCGGTACGTCAATGGAGCCGTGATGCCCGAAGCCGTGATCGTCTCAGCCGCCCGCTCCCCCATCGGCCGCGCCGTCAAGGGCTCCCTCAAGGACCTCCGCCCGGACGACCTCACCGCCACGATCGTCCAGGCCGCCCTGGCCAAGGTCCCCGAGCTGGACCCGAAGGACATCGACGACCTGATGCTCGGCTGCGGCCTGCCCGGCGGCGAGCAGGGCCACAACCTCGGCCGCATCGTCGCCGTACACATGGGGATGGACCACCTGCCGGGCTGCACCATCACCCGGTACTGCTCCTCCTCCCTCCAGACCTCCCGCATGGCCCTGCACGCCATCAAGGCGGGCGAGGGCGACGTCTTCATCTCGGCCGGCGTCGAGATGGTCTCCCGGTACGCCAACGGCAGCTCGGACATGCCCGGCACGCACAACCCCCTCTTCGCCGAGGCCGAGGCCCGCACCGCCGAGGTCGCCCAGTCCGAGGGCTCCACCTGGCACGACCCGCGCGAGGACGGCCTGCTGCCCGACCCGTACATCGCGATGGGCCAGACCGCCGAGAACCTGGCCCGCGCCAAGGGCATCACCCGCCAGGACATGGACGAGTTCGGCGTCCGCTCGCAGAACCTCGCCGAAGAGGCCATCAAGAACGGCTTCTGGGAGCGCGAGATCACCCCGGTGACCCTCCCCGACGGCACGGTCGTCTCCAAGGACGACGGCCCCCGCGCCGGCGTCACCCTGGAGGGCGTCCAGGGCCTCAAGCCGGTCTTCCGCCCCGACGGCCTGGTCACGGCCGGCAACTGCTGCCCGCTGAACGACGGCGCCGCCGCGCTCGTGATCATGTCCGACACCAAGGCCCGCGAGCTGGGCCTCACCCCGCTCGCCCGCATCGTGTCGACCGGCGTCTCCGGCCTCTCGCCCGAGATCATGGGCCTCGGCCCGGTCGAGGCGAGCAACCAGGCCCTGAAGCGGGCCGGGCTGACCATCGACGACATCGACCTGGTCGAGATCAACGAGGCGTTCGCCGCCCAGGTGATCCCCTCCTACCGCGACCTGGGCATCCCGCTGGAGAAGCTGAACGTCAACGGCGGCGCCATCGCCGTCGGCCACCCCTTCGGCATGACCGGCGCCCGCATCACCACCACGCTCATCAACTCGCTCCAGTTCCACGACAAGCAGTTCGGCCTGGAGACGATGTGCGTCGGCGGCGGCCAGGGCATGGCCATGGTCATCGAGCGCCTCAGCTGAGCACCGCACCGTAGCCGCCATAGCACGCGCTGTGAGGCCCCGGCCCAGAACCCCGGAAACCCCAGGGTTCTGGGCCGTTTTGTGATCCAATCTCCCCCAGGATGTGACCTATCTCCCTCTACACGGGGAGACGCCCAGGTCACAGCAGCCCCACCCTCTCCCCCGACACCGAAGCCCTGTCCGTTTCGTGACGTTACGCACTGACAGCTGGTTAGTCCGCCCTTCAAGCTGATGTAGGAAGTCGGGGGTCGACTTTGAACCGGGAGTACGTCAGTGAGCGCCATGCCGATCGCGTTGCTGGTCACCACGGCCGCCACGGGCGCCGTGGGTGTCGCCGTCCTGCGCACCGTGCTGCAACTGCGCCGACAGGTCGCGGCCCTGCACACCGCGCTGGCCGAGAGCCGCGCCGCCACCACCCGTGCACTGCTGCCCGCCGCCCGCACGCCCGCCGACACCGACGAGATACGGGCCGCCGTGGCGGCGGCGCTCGCGGAGGAACGCGAGCGGGAGCTCGCCGAGGCGCGGGCGTTCTGGGCCGCCCAGGAGGCCCGTGACGCCTCCGACATGCCACCCCTGCTGGGCCTGCCGGACGTCGACCTGTTCCTGCCCCGGCAGGCCGATTTCGCGGGTCTGGAGCCGGTGTCCGAGCCCGGCGCGGACACCGAGGAGCCGGCCGCTGAGTCCCCGGAGCTGGCCGCGGCCCGTCGCCGTCACCCCTCACACCCGGACTTCGTGCCGACGCAGTCGCCGGTCGTGAACGACCACGAGCGCACGGTCGCCACGCTGGAGGAGCTGGCCGCCTCGCGCGTGGAACTGACGGACGTCCGCCCGGGCCCGCTGGGCACCCTCGACGTCTACGTCTTCGCCGACGGCACGACCCTGTGCATGACCCCGGGCCACCGGGAAACCTCAGAGCGCCTCGCCGCAGCCCTGCGCGCGGGCGAGACCCCGACCCTCCTCGGCGGCTCAGGCGTATCGGGCGCCTACACCCTGACGTTCGAGTGCGGCGAGGAGAACGTCTACATCCTGGCCGACAGGGTCATCGCGTCCCTCTAGGGGAGCGCCCCGAAGGGGCGCGGGGCTGTATCGACATGCGGCTCCGCCGCGCGGGCGCGAGCACAACGCGCCCCGCGCCCGCCGACGAAACGGGTCACACCCCCGCCCGCTTCTGCGCCTCCTCAACCAACCGCACCGCGTCATCGACATCGGCACCACTGGGAATCACGACCGCCAGATCATGCGCGGCAACGGTGATCTGATCTGCCGCCGCGAACATCCCCGCATCCGGCATCTCCCGAGGCTCCACGCCCGGCTCCTCCAACTCCTGGGCCCAACGAGCGAGCTGCCGGGCGAGCCCGAGAGCCTCAGCGGCAGCGCCCCGCTGCAACCGGCTCTGGGGCGCAGCCCTCAAACGATCGGCGAAGTGATCCACCGCACGGGTCAGAGGCGTCGTATCAACCACGCCGCGAGCGTACGCGTCGCACCGGGACTGTTGCCAACGGGCGAACACTCAGGCACGGTGACCTGAAGGACCGGCTTACATCCCAGCGTCCGGAGGCGCCGATGTCCCAAGTCTTCTCCGAAGAGACCCATCGCAACATGCTCGCCCGCATCCCCCATTGCACCGGTCGTGAGATATCCGACTGGCTTCGCACCGTCGAAGAAGGCCCGGCACTCTTCCGCTTCGAGGAAAAGGTCAGCTGGCTCCGGCACGAACACAACCTCGCGTACGGCCACGCCAAGGCGATCATCCATGAGTACGACCTGAGGAGGGCCGCGCGCAAACTGCTCTAGGCGAGGACACGTCTCGACGACGAAGCCGCCCGGCAGACGACGAAGGGCCCCGGCGGAGCCGGGGCCCTTCGCGCACGACGCGTCGGACTAGTCGTTGCTGTTGAGGATCGAGATGAGCCTCAGGAACTCCAGGTAGATCCACACCAGCGTCAGCGTGAGGCCGAAGGCCGCGAGCCACGCCTCCTCGCGCGGTGCGCCGTAGGCGACGCCGTCCTCGACCTGCTTGAAGTCCAGGGCGAGGAAGCACGCGCCGAGGATGATGCCGATGACGCCGAAGACGACACCGAGGGCACCGCTGCGGAAGCCGAGGCCGTCACCGCCGCCGAACACCGCGAACAGCAGGTTCACCATCATCAGCAGGATGAAGCCGAGCGCGGCCGCCATCACGAAGCCGTAGAAGCGGCGGTTGACTCGGATCCAGCCGGCCTTGTAGGCGATCAGCACACCGGCGAAGACCGCCATGGTGCCGATCACGGCCTGCATGGCCGCGCCGTCGGCGATGCGGCTGTCGACGATGTTGGACACGACGCCGAGGAAGACACCCTCGAACGCGGCGTACGTCAGGATCAGCGCGGGCGAGGCCTTGCGCTTGAAGGCCTGCACGAACGCCAGGACCATGCCGATCAGCGCGGCGCCGATACCGATGCCGTAGCTACGGCTGATGTTGGCGTCGTCGACCGGCAGCAGGGCCCAGGACAGTGCCGCGGTGAGGATGAGCACGCCGAGGGTGCTCGCCGTGCGCAGGACGACGTCGTCGATGGTCATCCGGCCGGTGGTGGCCGGGGCCTGCGGCGGCGCGCCGTACTGCACGTCCTGCTGGGCGTAAGGGTTCTGCGCGTACGGGTTCTGCGCGTAGGGGTTGCCCGTCGGCTGCGCGTACGGGTTGCCCTGGGTGGCGACAGCGGGACCCCCGGCCTGCGGCGCGGTGTTGAAGCCCGCGTAGCCGTTGTCGCGGCTGAACCCCCGTCGCGAGAAGACCGGGTTTCTGCTCCTCATTTCACTCCTCCATGGCCAACACTGCGTGGCCTTGGCTCAAGAGTAATAGGTAGGCAAAGGAATGACCCTAGTGCTTGGGGAGGATCTTTCCCTCGTCGTGTTGCGCAACACGCTACGCGGCTTCGTGATTCCCCTCATCGGAGGGGGTCATTCATCACCAAGCTGCGACACATCCGGAACCGGTCGGAGATCACCCGCTGACGCCGTCCTTACGCCACCCGAAGCGTCACCCGAACGGGAGGCCCGTGTACCCCTCGGCCAGATCGGTCTCGGCGGCGCGGCAGGAGGCGATGCGTTCCAGCCGGGCGAGCTGGAGCCGGTCCTCGAAGCCGGTCGCGCCGGGGGCGCGGTGCAGGAGGGTCGTCATGTCGTAGGATAACCGCTCGGCCTGCCAGATCCGGCGCAGGCAGGTCTCCGAGTAGGCGTCGAGCAGCTCCGGCGAGCCGGTCTTCTTCAGGTGATCCAGGGCCCGGGCGAACGTCACGACGTCGCCGACGGCGAGATTCAGCCCCTTCGCTCCGGTGGGCGGCACGATGTGCGCCGCGTCGCCGGCGAGGAAGAGGCGGCCGTGGCGCATGGGCTCGTGGACGTAGGAGCGCATGGGCGTGACCGACTTCTGAGTGATCGGGCCGCGCTCGAGACGCCAGTCGTCGGCGGTCTCGAAGCGGCGCTCCAGCTCGTCCCAGAGCGCCTCGTCGCTCCACGCCTCGGCGTCGGTGCCGTCGGGCACCTGAAGGTAGAGGCGGGAGACGGAGGGTGAGCGCATGGAGAGGAGGGCGAAGCCGCGGTCGTGGCGGGCGTAGACCAGCTCGTCGTGCGAGGGCGGCACGTCGGCGAGGATGCCGAGCCAGCCGAAGGGGTACGTCCGTTCGAAGACCTGGGTCAGTTCGGCCGGGATGGCCTTGCGGGCCACGCCCCAGAAGCCGTCGCAGCCGACGACGTACTCGCACTCCAGGACGTCCTCGCGGCCCTCGTGCCGGAAGCGGACGCGCGGGGCGTCGGTGCCGGCGTCCTCCACGGCCAGCGCCTCCGCCTCGAACAGCAGCGGGCCGCCCTCGGCCAGCTGGAGGGCGATGAGGTCCTTGCAGACCTCGGTCTGGGCGTAGACCATCACGGAGCGGCCGCCGGTGAGGGCGGGGAAGTCGACGCGGTGGCGCCTGCGGTCGAAGCGCAGTTCGATGCCGTCGTGGCGCAGCCCCTCGCGGTCCATGCGCTCCCCGGCACCGGCCGCGCGCAGCACGTCCGCGGTGCCCTGCTCCAGGATCCCGGCGCGCTGCCGCCGCTCGACGTAGGCGCGGTCGCGGCTCTCCAGGACGACCGAGTCGATGCCGGAGTTGTGGAGCAGCCGGGCGAGGAGGAGGCCGGCGGGGCCGGCTCGATGATGCCGACGGTGGTGCGCATCGGGCGACCCTTCTCATTCGTTCGTGTGGTGAAATTTTCTTCACCACTTCAGTATGTGAGTCTCTGACGGCATGCGGCCGCTGTCAACGGGCACGCCGCGAACTTCTCAATGGGCCACACAGGGATCGGAAGGTGCCCGGAGCCGGACTCGAACCGGCACGCCCGCGAAGGGGCAGCGAGGTTTAAGCTCGCCGTGTCTGCATTCCACCATCCGGGCAGGCCATGGGCTCCGCATCGAGGTTCCGACACTATCGGGACGAGTCCCCCGAACAGCGGAAGGGCGGACCGATGTTGTCTTATTTTATTGATGTCTGAGGGTGCATCAGCACACGGAACGCGCCATCCGCACTTGCCAATAGCCTTGCGTGCGGCCGTCGGCGGCGCATGCGGAATGACGGAATTTCACCGTCTGAACAAGGGCACTCCACCTGTTCTCGACACCCGGCCCCCTCAGGGGCGTTCCTCCTCCCCAGGTATGACACCGCCCCTCGCGGTCCGACCGAAGTCGGCCTTCGGAACCCGAACAACGGGTGACTACACGGCGGCGCGGGCCCCGGACGATGGAACGAGTCCTTCCCACACCGCCGTCCGACAGGAGTGCCATCCCGTGACCACCGCACCGCTCACCGACCGGGCCACCACCGTGGCCGCGCGCGCCACGGATCTGTCGAAGATCTACGGACAGGGTGAGACCCAGGTGGTCGCCCTGGACCGGGTCTCCGTCGACTTCCGGCAGGCCGAGTTCACCGCGATCATGGGTCCCTCCGGCTCCGGCAAGTCGACCCTGATGCACTGCGTGGCCGGTCTCGACACCTTCTCCTCCGGATCGGTGCGCATCGGCGACACCGAGCTCGGCTCCCTGAAGGACAAGCAGCTGACCAAGCTGCGCCGGGACAAGATCGGCTTCATCTTCCAGGCGTTCAACCTGCTGCCGACCCTGACGGCCCTGGAGAACATCACCCTCCCGATGGACATCGCGGGCCGCAAGCCGGACAAGCAGTGGCTGGACTCCGTCATCGCGATGGTCGGTCTGGCGGACCGGCTCGGCCACCGGCCCGCACAGCTGTCGGGCGGTCAGCAGCAGCGTGTCGCCGTGGCCCGGGCGCTGGCCTCCCGGCCCGAGATCATCTTCGGTGACGAGCCCACCGGGAACCTCGACTCGCGCTCCGGCGCCGAGGTGCTGGGCTTCCTGCGCAACTCCGTGCGCGAACTGGGCCAGACGGTGGTGATGGTGACGCACGACCCGGTGGCCGCGGCCTACGCGGATCGGGTGATCTTCCTCGCGGACGGCCGGATCGTCGACGAGATGTACCGGCCGACGGCCGAGTCGGTCCTGGACCGCATGAAGGCGTTCGACGCCAAGGGCCGCACCAGCTGATTCCCCGTCAGGACCGACAGGACTGAGAAGAAGAAAACCCATGTTCCGTACCGCCTTGCGCAATGTGCTCGCGCACAAGGCCCGGCTCCTGATGACCGTCCTCGCCGTGATGCTCGGCGTGGCTTTCGTGTCGGGGACCCTGGTCTTCACCAACACCATCTCCGACGCCTTCCAGAAGAGTTCCGCCAAGGGCTTCGACCAGGTCGACGTCGCCATGACGGCGGGCTACCAGGACGCCGAGGGCGACCAGGCCGGCAAGCACCACGACTTGACCGAGGCCGTCCTCGAGAGGAGTGAGCGGGTTCCCGGGGCCGCGTCCGCCATCGGGGTCGTGCAGGGCTTCACCGCCATCGCCGACAAGGACGGCAAGCTCATCGGCGACGGCTTCCAGTCGCAGGGCGGCAACTACTGGGGCACCAAGGACCCCCGCTACCCGCTCGTCAGCGGCCACGCCCCCAAGGGCCGGGGCGAGATCCTCATCGACTCCGAGACGGCCGAGCGCGCCGGCTACCAAGTCGGCGACACCGTGCGGATGTCGGTCGACGGGCCGGTCCTGACCCCGAAGATCACCGGCGTCTTCACCACCGACGACGGCAACGTCGCGGCCGGCGGCAGCCTCACCCTGTTCGACACGGCGACCGCCCAGAAGCTGTTCGGCAAGGCGGGCGTGTACGACCAGATCGACGTCAAGGCGAAGCCGGGCGTCACGCAGGCCGCGCTGAAGGCGGAGCTGGACAAGGCGCTGCCGAAGGGCACCGTCGAGACCACCACCGGCAAGCAGCTCGCCGACGACCAGGCGGAGGCGATCGCCCGGTCGATGAGCGGCATGCAGACGGCCATGCTGGTCTTCGCCGGCATCGCCCTGTTCGTCGGCACGTTCATCATCGCCAACACCTTCACCATGCTGGTCGCCCAGCGCACCAGGGAGCTGGCGCTGATGCGGGCGGTCGGCGCCTCACGCCGGCAGGTGACGCGGTCGGTGCTCATCGAGGCGTTCGTGGTCGGCGCGGTCGCCGCCGTGACCGGGCTGCTCGCGGGTATCGGCATCGGGGCCGGACTGCGCTCGCTGATGGGCTCGTTCGGCGGGACCGTGCCCGACGGGCCGCTGATCATCAGGCCCGCCACGATCGTCGCCGCCCTCGCCGTCGGCATCCTGGTCACCATGCTGGCGGCATGGCTGCCGGGCCGCCGTGCCGCGAAGATCCCGCCGGTGGCGGCCATGAACAGCCTGCACGCCAAGGCCACGACCAAGTCGCTGGTGCTGCGCAACACGCTGGGCGCCCTGGTCTCGGCCGCGGGCATAGCGGTGGTCCTGGTGGCCACGACGATGGACGGCTCGGACGGCCAGATGCCCATGGGCCTCGGCGCTGTGCTGCTGATCATCGGCGTGTTCATCCTGACGCCGCTGCTGTCCCGCCCGCTGATCGCCGCCGCGGCGCCCGTGCTGCGCGCCTTCGGCGTCTCCGGCAAGCTGGCCCGGCAGAACTCGGTGCGCAACCCGCGCCGTACGGCCGCCACCGCCTCCGCGCTGATGATCGGCCTGACCCTGATCACCGGCATGACGGTGATGGCGGGCAGCCTCCAGCAGGCCATCGAGAAGATGGCGTCGTCCTCGGTCAAGGCGGACTACGTGGTGTCCATGGCGAACGGCAACGCGCTGTCGCCGGACGTCGAGAAGAAGCTGGAGCGGACCGACGGCGTCACCGCCACCAGCCCGATGCTCAACGCGGCATCCCGGATCGACGGCCGGACCGAGTACCTGACCGGCGTCAACGGCGGCGCGATCGGCGAGCTGGCCGGCCCGAAGGTCGACGCCGGTTCCTTCGAGGTCGGCGGCACCCGGGTCGTCGTGGACAGCGAGACCGCCGAGTCCTCCGGCTGGAAGGCGGGTTCCGCCTTCACCGTCTCCTACGAGGACGGCAAGAAGCAGAGGCTGACGGTCGCCGGGACCTACGAGAGCAACGACTTCCTGAGCGGCATCCTGCTCGACCAGGCGACCCTCGCCCCGCACGTGTCGGACCCGTACAACATGAAGGTCATGGTGAAGACCGCAGGCGGCACGTCCGGCGCGACCCAGGACAAGCTGGAGAAGGCCCTCGGCACCAACCCGGCCATCAAGGTCCAGGACAAGAAGGACATCTCCAACGAGATCGCGCAGATGTTCACGCTGATGCTGAACATGGTCTACGGCCTGCTCGCCATGGCGGTGATCGTGGCGGTCCTCGGAGTCGTCAACACCCTCGCCATGTCGGTCTTCGAGCGCTCCCAGGAGATCGGCATGCTGCGGGCGATCGGCCTGGACCGCAAGGGCATCAAGCGGATGGTCCGCCTGGAGTCCCTGGTGATCTCCCTGTTCGGCGCGGTGCTGGGCATCGGCCTGGGCGTGTTCTTCGGCTGGGCGGCCGGTGAGCTGCTGGCCACGAAGCTCGCGACGTACGAACTGGTCCTGCCCTGGGCGCGGATGGGTGTCTTCCTGCTGCTGGCCGCGACGGTGGGCGTCCTCGCCGCGCTGTGGCCGGCCCGGCGGGCGGCCCGGCTGAACATGCTGGAGGCCATCAAGGCGGAGTAGCCGGCGCGGAAGGGCCCCTTTCCCATCGTGGGAAAGGGGCCCTTCCGCGTCTCGTTCCAGGTGCGGTCGGCGCGCTGACGAGCCCGGCCACACGGGCCGCGTGCCGGGGCCGTGTGCGGACCAGAGGGGTTCGGGGGCCGCGTCGCCCGTTCGTCACCCTGGGCCCGCGATCTCCTCGCCCGGGAACGGGCGCGAGTACGCTCTCGGGTTTCCCCCTCCCGGCCACCACACCGGAAGGGCCCCGGTCCCCGCCGGCAGGAACCGGGGCCCTTCCGCGTTCAGTTCCAGGTACGGGCGCGCAGCGGCATGCCCGACTCGCCCGATTCGGAGGTCCGCACGGCCAGGACCTGGTTGACGCCGATGCGGTTGTGTTCGAAGGCGAGCGCCGAGGCGGCCATGTACAGGCGCCAGACTCGGGCCCGGCCGGGGCTGGTGAGCCGGACGGCACGCTCCCAGCCGTCCTCCAGGCGGGCGACCCACTGGCGCAGGGTCAGGCCGTAGTGCTCGCGGATCGACTCCACGTCGCGCACCTCGAACCCGGCGCGCTCCAGCTGGGCGACGGTGATGCCGACGGGCTGGAGCTCACCGTCGGGGAAGACGTACGAGTCGATGAACGCGTCGACGTTGTACGCCGTCTCGTCCCGCTGGGGGCGGCGGGCGATCTGGTGGTTGAGGAGCCGCCCGCCGGGCTTGAGGAGCCCGTGCAGGTGGGTGGCGTACTCCAGGTACCGCTCGGCGCCGACGTGTTCGGCCATGCCGATGGAGGAGATCGCGTCGTAGGGCCCGTCGCGGACGTCGCGGTAGTCCTGCACCCGGATCTCGACCTTGTCGGTGAGGCCCTCGTCGGCGACGCGCTTGCGGGCGTACGCGGCCTGCTCCTGGGAGAGCGTGATGCCGACGACGCTCACGCCGTGCTCGCGGGCGGCGTGGACGGCCATCGAGCCCCAGCCGCAGCCGACGTCGAGCAGCCGCTGACCGGGGCTCGGGCCGAGCTTGCCGCAGACCAGTTCGAGCTTGTCGTGCTGGGCCTGTTCGAGGGTGCTGTCGGGGCTGGGCCAGTAGGCGCAGGAGTACACCATGGACGGGCCGAGGACGATTTCGTAGAAGTCGTTGCCGACGTCGTAGTGGTGGCTGATGGCGCGTCTGTCGCTGCGCTTGGTGTGCAGGTGGCGGCGGGGGCTGCGGGTCTCCTCGCGGGGCGGGGCGGGCGGCAGCGGGGGCCCGGCGAGCTTGACGAGCCCGCGGACGGCGGAGCGGATTTCGGGGTCGCGCAGGGCCTGGGCGAGAGTGCGGGCGTCCTCGCCGCGCTCCCAGATGTGGCCGGCCAGCAGGTCGAGGGTGGTGTAGAGGTCACCCTCGATGTCGAGGTCGCCCGCCACCCAGGCCCGGGCCAGACCGAGTTCGCCCGGCTTCCACAGCAGGCGGCGCAGGGCGCGGCGGTTGCGTACGACCAGGACCGGCGCGCCCGGCGGGCCCGCCTGCGAACCGTCCCAGGCGCGGATGCGCACGGGTAGCGGTGCTCCCAGCAACTGTGCGAAGAGGCCCTGGAGCCGCGGCGCGGCGTCTGCCATGGTGTACACCTCCGTGATGGGGAATCCCGGAATGTCCCGACACCACGTAAACACCTGCGGGGCCTCGGCGCAGTCCCCGGCACGCGTCACGGATGGGCAAAACCACCACTCCGAAGGAACCGGAGGAACGCCGAAGGACCTCCCGCACCACGGATGGCGGAAGGTCCTTCGGTCAGGGCGGAAAGGGGCCGGAGGTCAGGAGGCCTTGGCCTTCGCCTCGGTCTTCTCCTTGGCCTTCGCCTCGGTCTTCTCCTTGGCCTTCGCCTCGGTCTTCTCCTTCGGCGCGGCGGCGACCGGGCCGGCTTGGCCGCCTCGTAGAACTCCTCGCGCGGCGTCTCGATCGCGCCGAGCGAGACGACCTCGCGCTTGAGGAACATGCCGAGCGTCCAGTCGGCGAAGACGCGGATCTTGCGGTTCCAGGTCGGCATCGCCAGACCGTGGTAGCCACGGTGCATGTACCAGGCGAGACGGCCCTTGAGCTTGATCTTCATCTTGCCCATGACGATCATCGCGACGCCCTTGTGAAGCCCGAGACCGGCCACCGCTCCCTTGTTGCCGTGGGAGTAGTCCTTCTGCGGGAAGCCCCGCATGCCGGACAGGACGTTGTCGCCGAGGACCCGGGCCTGGCGCAGCGCGTGCTGGGCGTTCGGCGGGCACCAGGCGTTCTCGTTGCCCGCCTTGCGGCCGACGAGGTCCGGGACCTGGGCGTTGTCGCCCGCGGCCCAGATGTAATCGGTGCCCTTGACCTGGAGCGTGGTCTCGCAGTCGACGTGACCGCGGGGCCCGAGGGGCAGACCGTAGCGGGAGAGGACCGGGTTGGGCTTGACGCCGGCGGTCCAGACGATCGTGTTGGAGTCGACTTCGAGGCCGTTCTTCAGCACCACGTGGCCGTCGACGCAGGAGTCCATGGAGGTGGACAGGTAGACCTCGACGCCGCGGCCCTCGAGGTGCTCCTTGCCGTACTTGCCGAGCTTGGGACCGACCTCGGGGAGGATCTTGTCGGCGGCGTCGACCAGGATGAAGCGCATGTCCTCACGGGACACGTTCTTGTAGTACTTCGCCGCGTCGCGGGCCATGTCCTCGACCTCGCCGATGGTCTCCGCACCGGCGAAACCGCCGCCCACGAAGACGAAGGTGAGCGCCTTGCGGCGGATCTCCTCGTCGGTGGTGGAGTCGGCCTTGTCGAGCTGCTCGAGGACGTGGTTGCGCAGGCCGATGGCCTCCTCGATGCCCTTCATGCCGATGCCCTGCTCGGCGAGGCCGGGGATCGGGAAGGTGCGGGAGACCGCGCCGAGCGCGACGACCAGGTAGTCGAAGGGCAGCTCGTACGCCTCGCCGACCAGCGGCGCGATCGTGGCGACCTTGCGGTCCTGGTCGATGGTGGTGACCCGGCCGGTGAGGACCTCCGCCTTCGGCAGCACGCGTCGCAGCGGGACGACGACGTGGCGCGGGGAGATGTTGCCGGCGGCGGCTTCGGGGAGGAAGGGCTGGTAGGTCATGTACGACCGGGGGTCGACGACCGTGACGGTCGCCTCTCCGTAACGCATCTTCTTGAGGATGCGCCGAGCTGCGTACAGGCCTACGTACCCACCGCCTACTACGAGGATCCTGGGACGCTCCGTGGTGCTCATGCCATCGAGTATCCACCCGCTTCAGGGGGGTGGCTCGTGCGCCCCTTCACAAGCTCCGTCAGGGTGTGTGTTATCCTCCGCGACCCGCGTGATCCATGTCATGGTGACAACCGGGCTCCTTTGTGCACTGCGAGCCGTTGTCAATGCCGCGTGAGCTGCCTCTCTGGCTCGCCGACCCCCCTGTGAGCCCTCCGCCGGACCCTCCTGCGGACCCCTGCCCCGGCGCGCCCATACCATGCTTCTGAACACGTTCAAAGGCCCATCGGACCCCCGGAAGGGTCAACGCGGCCCTTCTCCTCGCCCTGGAGTGCCGAATTCCTTGTGAAGAACTTCACGAACTTTTCCGGGAGGTCGCTCCCGAGGGGCTCGCGCGCCCCTCGGACCCGCTCAAACGTGATCCTTGCCTGCTCAGAAGCGCCCTAGGCGACGGACAGGCGATGCCGTCGAGGATCGCTCGCGAACGCGACTCCCCGAACCGGGCAGGTGTACACACAAACGCGTACACTGACCTCATGGCTGAGAACACCGTGACCGTACGGGAAGCCCGCGCGCACCTCGCCGACCACATCAACCGGGCCGAGGAAGGCGTTCCGACCGTCATCACGCGCAACGGCGCTCCGGTGGCAGCCGTAGTCCCGATCGCGGACTTCGAAGCGCTGGAGCAAGCTGCCGACGTCATGCTGGCGCGCGAAGCCGAAGCAGTCCTGGCCGAGGGGGGCCCCACCGTGACAATGGCGGAACTGCTGGCAGACCTTTTCACCGAGCAGGACGGCGAGACGGCGTGAAGCACGCCTTCCGGTTCACCACTGCGGCGCAGCGGCAGCTCCGCGCCATCAGTCGGCCCGACGCCATGCGCATCCTGACCGCGCTGACCGCGCTCGGTGACGACCCGTACCGCGAGGACGCCGACGTCAGGAAGCTCACCGGCCCGTCCGGGCTTTACCGGCTCCGGGTCGGAAGCTACCGGGTCGCCTACCAGATCAACGATGGTGAACTCGTCATCCTCGTCGTCAAGGTGGGCGACCGGCGGGACGTGTACCGCGATATGTAGGCGGTCAGACCAAAGACCATCCGATCCCGTCGAGAATGTCGTGCTCGCTGACCACGACCTCCTCCGCGCCGATCCGCTCCATGATCGACAGCAGGACGAGGGCCCCGGCCCCGATCACGTCGACGCGGCCCGGGTGCATGGAAGGCACGGCCGCGCGCTCGGCGTGCGTGGAGCGCAGCAGCCACTCGGTGATCTCGCGGACCCGGTCGCGGGAGACACGGGAGTGGTGGATGGCGGCCGAGTCGTACTCGGGCAGCTCCTGAGCGATCGCCGACACGGTCGTCACGGACCCGGCCAGGCCGACCAGTGTGCGGGCCTCGCGCAGCGGGACCGTCTCCTCGGCGAGGTCGAGGGCGGCCTCGATGTCGGCCCGCATGGCCGCGATCTGCTCCTCGGCCGGCGGGTCGGTCACGGCCCCGTCCCGGACCAGGTGACGCTCGGTCATGCGGACACAGCCGATGTCCACCGAGCGTGCCGCACGGACGTGGTCGTCACCGACGACGAACTCGGTCGAGCCGCCGCCGATGTCCACGACGAGGTAGGGCTTCGGCAGGTGGTCGCGCCCGGCGAGCTCCGTGGTGGCGCCGGTGAAGGAGAACTCGGCCTCCTGGTCCCCGGAGATCACCTCGGGCTCGACGCCCAGGATGTCCAGCACCCCGCGCACGAACTCGTCCCGGTTCTCGGCGTCCCGGGAGGCGGAGGTCGCCACGAACCGCAGCCGCTCCGCCCCGTGCTCCTTGATGATCCCGGCGTACTCGCGGCAGGCCGCGAAGGTCCGCTGGAGCGCCTCGGGGCGAGCCGGCCGGTGCGGTCGACGCCCTGCCCGAGCCGGACGATCGTCATACGGCGGTCCAGGTCGACCAGCTCGCCGGTGGCCGGGTCGGCGTCGGCGACCAGGAGCCGGATGGAGTTCGTACCGCAGTCCACGGCGGCGACACGGGTCACTGGGCGTCCTCCTCGGCGGCCGTCACGCAGGGGCCCTTGAGCCACCACTCCGGCAGCATCCCGACGGTCTCGTCGCCGAGCGGGTTCACCCCGGGCCCCGCGGCCAGCGAGTGCGCCACCAGCACGTGCAGGCACTTCACCCGGTCCGGCATGCCGCCGGCGCTCGGGAAGTTCTTCAGCTCCTCGATCTCGTCACGGCGCCTGATGTAGTCCTCGTGCGCCGCCCGGTACGCCGCCGCCAGCTCCGGGTCCGAGGCCAGCCGCTCGGTCATCTCCTTCATCACGCCGTTCGCCTCCAGCGTGCCGATCGCCGAGTTCGCCTTCGGGCACGTCAGGTAGTACAGCGTCGGGAAGGGCGTGCCGTCGGGCAGGCGCGGTGCCGTCTCGACGACGTCGGGCTGTCCGCACGGGCAGCGGTGCGCGATCGCGCGCAGGCCGCGCGGGGGCCGACCGAGCTGCTGCTTGAAGGCCTCGACGTCCGCGTCGGTGGGCTCGGTGCGCGGGGTGGTCGGCGGGGGCGTTTCCATGACTGTGTTCAGGCTGTCTTTCTCTGGAGTGTTCTCTCGGGTCACGTTCACTGGTCGGAGGCGTCGGCCCTGTCGACCCCGTCCCAGACGTTCGCGTACCAGGGGCGGTCGGCCGCCCCGAGGTCGGCGCGCGAGCGCCGCGCCGCGTGCGGGTCGACGACGATGAACCCCGTCTCCCCCGGCATGACGTAGTGCAACCGCTTCCGGATCTGCTGCTCCGCGTACGCGTCGTCCTGCCAGCGCGCCTTCTGGTCGCGCAGCCGTTCGACGCGCTGCCGGGCCTGCTGCTGTTCGCGCTGGAGGTCCTCTATCTCGGCGCGCTGCGAGACGTACTCCCGCATCGGGTAGGCCAGGGCCACGATCAGCGAGCACATCACCAGCGCGAGCAGCGCGGCCCGGCCGGTCAGCCGGGAGCGGCGGGCCTGGCGCTTGGTCTGGGAGCGGTAGACCCGGGCCGCGGTCTGCTCGCCGAGCAGCCGGATCCTGGTCGCGGTGGAGAACCGGTCCCGGTCCTTCACGGCCATGTCTGTCCGCCTCCTGCTGCACCGTCATACGCGCGTACGTCCCCGGACACGGTACGGGACCGGGTACGGGGACGTACGTACGACGCTTCCTACGAAGCCTCAGCCCTTGAAGCGCGGGAAGGCGCTGCGGCCGGCGTACACCGCCGCGTCGTCGAGGATCTCCTCGATGCGCAGCAGCTGGTTGTACTTGGCGACGCGCTCGGAGCGGGCCGGGGCGCCGGTCTTGATCTGGCCGCAGTTGGTGGCGACCGCCAGGTCGGCGATGGTGACGTCCTCGGTCTCGCCGGAGCGGTGGGACATCATGCACTTGAAGCCGTTGCGCTGGGCCAGCTCGACGGCGTCCAGGGTCTCGGTCAGGGAGCCGATCTGGTTGACCTTGACCAGGAGCGCGTTGGCCGCGCCCTCCTCGATGCCGCGGGCGAGGCGCTCGGGGTTGGTGACGAACAGGTCGTCGCCGACGAGCTGGACCTTGTCACCGAGCTTGGCGGTGATGGTCTTCCAGCCCTCCCAGTCGTCCTCGAACAGCGGGTCCTCGATGGAGACGAGCGGGTACGCGTCGACGAGCTCCGCGTAGTACTCGGTCATCTCGGCCGCCGAGCGCTCCTTGCCCTCGAAGGTGTAGACGCCGTCCTTGTAGAACTCGGAGGCGGCGACGTCGAGCGCGAGGGCGATCTGCTCGCCGGGGGTGTAGCCGGCCTCGTTGATCGCCTCGAGGATGAGGTCGAGGGCCTCGCGGTTGGAGCCGAGGTTCGGGGCGAAGCCGCCCTCGTCGCCGAGGCCGGTGGCCAGGCCCTTGCTCTTCAGGACCTTCTTCAGCGTGTGGTAGACCTCGGCGCCCCAGCGCAGGGCCTCGGAGAAGGACTCCGCGCCGATCGGGGCGATCATGAACTCCTGGATGTCCACGTTGGAGTCGGCGTGCGAGCCGCCGTTCAGGATGTTCATCATCGGCACCGGCAGCAGGTGCGCGTTCGGGCCGCCCAGGTAGCGGAACAGCGGCAGGTCGCTGGCCTCGGAGGCGGCGTGGGCGACGGCGAGGGAGACGCCGAGGATGGCGTTGGCGCCGAGCGAGCCCTTGTTGTCGGTGGCGTCCAGGTCGAACATCGCCTGGTCGATCAGGCGCTGCTCGGTGGCGTCGTAGCCGACCAGCTCCGGGCCGATCTGCTCGATGACCGCGAGGACGGCCTTCTCCACACCCTTGCCGAGGTAGCGATTCGAGTCACCGTCGCGCAGCTCGATGGCCTCGAAGGCACCCGTGGAGGCGCCGGACGGGACGGCGGCACGACCGGTGCTGCCGTCGTCGAGGCCGACCTCGACCTCGACCGTGGGGTTGCCTCGGGAGTCCAGGATTTCCCGGGCTACGACGACGTCGATGGACGGCACGAGCATCTCCTTCTCGATGTGACGCGGGTACGCGGGCCCCTCGGGCCCTGCGCGGTGCGGGCCGCGGTGGCTCGCGACATGAGCCTAACCGGCTCCGGGCGATCGGCCACCGGGTCGCCCACCCCATGGACAGAACCGAGAGTAAATTGTTTCCGAACGGAACAAATCCGGATCGCAAAGAGGCAGAAAAACCCCGCCCCGGTGCGCACGGGGGGTGACGCACCGGGGCGGGGAGCCCGTGGGGACGGGGTCGGGCCGCCGCTTACTTCAGGTGCAGCTGCTGGCCCGGGTAGATGAGGTTGGCGTCCTGGACGATGTCCTTGTTCAGCTTGAACAGCTTCTCCCAGCCGCCCTCGACCTTGCGCTCGGTCGCGATGGAGCTGAGGGTGTCGCCCTTGACCACCTTGTACTCGCCATCACCCTTCTCGACCTTCTTGCCGGTCGGGGTGGTGACCGTCTTCTGGCTCTTCTGGGTCTGGGCCGGACGCTCGTCGGAGCGGGAGGCCGGCTGCTGCTCGGTCTCGCGGGTCTCCGTGGAGCCGCCGCTCTGCGCGGAGCCGCCACCGCTGTAGCCGGCGCTCGACAGGCCCTTGCCGCAGACAGGCCAGGCACCCTTGCCCTGGCTCGCGAGGACCTTCTCGGCGATCTCGATCTGCTGGGCCTTGGTGGCCTGGTCGGCGGTGGAGGCGTACTTGGTGCCGCCGTAGCCGGACCAGGTGGAGGCGGAGAACTGAAGACCGCCGTAGTAGCCGTTGCCGGTGTTGATGGACCAGTTGCCGCCGGACTCGCACTGGGCGACGGCGTCCCACTCGGAGGCGGTGGCGGCGGAGGCGTTGCCGGCCGCCATCAGCGGGGCGGCGACGGCGGCGCCGGCGACACCGGCGACGGCGATGGCACGGGTGGCCTTGGACGGACGACGGTGCTTGCCCTTGCCGGAAAACAGCATGAATGGATCCCCTCACCGACGCCTGCGAGGTGAGCTGTCGGGTTCGGGCCGGTTGAGTTGCCCGGCCGCGCCCCTCCCGGGACACGGCTTCACCCCAAGCCGGAACCTGCCGTCGAGTTGCCTCAACCGCCGGGCCCGGCACTTACCTTGGGTCCCCCGCTCCTGCCTACGGCGCTTGACGCGACGACTGTTCCCGTGCGGCCGCTGGCAGGATTCGGCGTTGCGGCAGCCGGGGCTCGCGGTGGCGAGCGGTCATGACCGTAGACATGCGATCGGCGGAATTTCAAAGACGATCAGGGCTTCTGAGATCTATCTCTCACCGCACTTATAAGCGACATTAGGCCCGAACGGTGTCGCGAACTCGCGCGGTTTCGCGGTGACTTCCGCCGCCGTTTCCGGACTGCCCCACCGGCTACTCCTCGCCCGCTTCGACCCCTACCGTGAGCTTCTGACCGGGGCGGATGAGGTTCGGGTCGGCGCCGACGGCCGCCTCGTTCCGGGCGTAGAGCGCGTGCCATCCACCGCTGAGGCCAAGGGAGTCGGCGATGGACCAGAGGCTGTCGCCGGAGCGGACGGTGTAGGAGCCGTCCGCCGCCTCGCGCGAGGCTTCGCCGCCGCGCGAGGCGTGCCGGCCGGCGGACCCGGACGTACGACCGTCCCCGGTCGCGGCGTCCCCGTCGGCGCTGGGGCCGCGGTGGCGGCCGGAGCCGGTGTCGGTCAGGGCCGAAGAGTCGTCGCTCTGCTGTGAGTTGTCAGACTTGTCACTCTCGTCGGTGGGCGAGGAGGAACTGTCGGGCTCCTGGTCCTGCGCCGAGGAATCGGCAGAATCAGATGACTTGTCGGACTTGACGGTTTCGTCCTCGGAGGTCGACGGCCCGTCAGGGGACGGCGACGTGGGCGAAGGGGACGACTCGGTGGAGTCGAGCAATCCGGGCGAGTCCGTCGCAGTCGACGAGTCGGACGTCCCCGAGTCCTTGTCCTGCTGGAGCCCGGAGAGCAGCCCGCAGGTGCGCCACGCCCCGACCCCCTGGTCGGCGAGGATTCTCTCGGCCACGGCTATCTGCTGGGAACGGCTGGCCAGGTCGGCGCTCGGGGCGTAGTCGAGGCCGCCGTGCTTCTCCCAGTCCTCCTGGGACAGCTGGAGGCCGCCGAAGTATCCGTTGCCGCTGTTCTGGCTCCAGGCGCCGCCGGTCTCGCAGTCCGCGACCCGGTCCCAGGTCGTGCCGTCGGCCGCGCTGGCACCGGAGGCTCCGAGGAGCGGGATCGCGATGGCGGAGCCGGTCACTCCGGCCGCGACGAGGAGAGCCGGAGCCTGGCGGGGGCGACGGTGCCGACCGTTCCCGGAGAGCATACGGAGACCTTTCGCGAGACAGCAGTGACCGACGCGGCGCGATGCCCGGGCCGCGTTGATGGGTGAACGTATCGGCAGACGATCACTTGTCACAAGTTCATGCCGCGCAGATCACGTGAAGATCACATTCCTGACGGCGTGTCACCTTGGGGCCGGGGCGTGAACTCCACCGGCAGCATCCGCAGCCCTCGCATGATGAGGCCGCCGCGCCATCTCAGCTCGGCCGGATCCACCGCGAGCCGCAGGTCCGGCAGACGGGTGAGGAGCGTGGCGAGCGCGGTCTGGCCCTCCAGGCGGGCGAGCGGAGCGCCGAGGCAGTAGTGGATGCCGTGGCCGTACCCGAGGTGCTGGTTGTCGCGGCGGGCGAGGTCGAGCACGTCCGGGTCGGCGAACCGCTCCGGATCCCGGTCCGCGGCGGCCAGGACGACGAGGACCGGGTCGCCTGGCGCGATGTGCTGCCCGCCGATGGTGAGCGGCTGCGTGGCGAACCGCCAGGTGGCGATTTCGACGGGGCCGTCGTAGCGCAGGAGCTCCTCGACGCCGGTCTCCAGGAGGCCGGTCTCTCCGGCGGCGAGGGACGCCTGGAGCCTTGCGCGCTGCCCGGGGTGGGTGAGCAGGGCGTAGGTGCCGTTGCCGATCAGGTTCACGGTCGTTTCGAACCCGGCGAACAGCAGGATGAAGGCCATGGCCGCGGCCTCGTTCTCGGTGAGGTGCTCACCGTGGTCGGAGGCGCGGATGAGACCGGAGATGAGGTCCTCGCCGGGGGTGGGCTCGGTGGGCAGCGCCTCCCGCTTGCGGTGGATGAGGTCGGCGAGGTAGCCGCGCATCTTCTTCACGGACCGCGCCACCCCGCCCCGGGGCCCGCCCTGGTGACGGATCATCATCCCCGCCCAGTCGCGGAAGTCGTCCTGGTCCTCGCGGGGGACGCCGAGCAGGTCGCAGATGGCGTAGATGGGGAGCGGGAAGGCGAACTCGTGGATGAGGTCGGCGGTCCCCTTCTCCGCGAACCCGTCGATGAGCCCGTCGGTGAGCTCCTGCACCCGCGGCGCGAACTCGGCGACACGGCGGGGCGTGAACGCCTTGGACACGAGCCGCCGCAGCCGGGTGTGGTCCGGCGGGTCGATGTTGAGCAGATGCGTCATCAGCTCGGCCTTGCGCTCACCGGGGATCCCGGTCTTGCCCTTGGCGTGCGCGGGTTCGTCGTGATGCGCCGGGTTCTTGGAGAGCCGGTGGTCGGCGAGCGTCTGCTTGGCGTCGGCGTACCGCGTGACCAGCCAGGCCTCCACACCGCTGGGCAGCTTGGTGCGGTGCACGGGGGCGTGCTCGCGGAGCCAGGCGTAGGCGGGGTAGGGGTCGGAGGCGAACTCCCACGAAAACAGTTCGGGCACCCCGGGCACTTCACTTTGCATGCCACGACCCTACGCAGCGTCCGGGGCGGCGCCGGCCGCCACGGTCAGAGGTCATCGCTGCTCTCGCCGCGTCGAGATCGAGGAGGACCGGGTGCTAAGGCGTGTTGATCGCGGAGAGCCTGCGGGTCGGGGCCGCGCCGGCCGGTGTCCCGCTGCGCGTCACGAAGACCGCCAGGGTGGAGGTGGAGGACGCGGCGGCGGGCAGCCGCAGCGGTGGACGTTCCTGGACTTCACCGCGGAGGAGGCCGATGCGGAGCGGCTGGCCGGGTGCCTGGCCCCGGACGGGGGCTGGTACGTCAACTACAACACCGCCGCCGAGGCGTTCGTGGTCTTCGCCGGTGTGAGGTCTTCCGCTGTCCGCGTGGCCAGAATCGACGCGGGCGGGCGGAGGGACGTCAGCGGGTTCCCACGCCCGCTCCCTCGGGATCCCCGAAACGCAGCTGGACTGGCGGGACTGACCCGCCGGGCAGCGCGTCACGGCCGTCCCTCTCAGCCCTCGGCCTCCCTGATCGCGTCCCGGTACGCGCGGGCCGCCGCCCTCAGGGCCGCCTCCGGGTCGACGCCCTCCGACTCCGCGCGGACCGCCAGGGCCAGCAGGTCGTAGCCGATGCCCTCGACGGGCGGGAGCGGTATGTCCAGGTTCGCTGTGCGGGCCCGGGACGCGAGCTTGGCGGCGAGGGCCAGGCCGGGCTGGCCGAGGGGGATGCCCTCGGTGATCGAGGTGCGCTGCTTCTCGACCGCCTTGGTGCGCAGCCAGTGCGCCTTGACCTCCTCGGGCGAGCTGGCCGTCTCGTCGCCGAAGACATGCGGGTGGCGGTGGATCAGCTTGGCGACGATGCCGGCGGCGACGTCGTCGATGGAGAAGGGAGCGTCCAGGTCCTCTTCGGCGATCCGGGCGTGGAAGACGACCTGGAGGAGGACGTCACCGAGCTCCTCGCGCAGTTCGCCGCGGTCGCCCTCCTCGATCGCCTCGACGAGTTCGTACGCCTCCTCGATGCCGTACTTGGCCAGGCCCTTGTGGGTCTGCTGGGACGACCACGGGCACTCGGCGCGGATGCGGTCCATGACCTGGACGAGATCGAGCAGGCGGGCGCCCGGCAGGTCATAGGAGGCGGGCAGCAGCTCCAGCTCGGGCATGGCGACGCGGCCGGTGCCGGCGAGGCGGGCCAGGCCGTCCGTCAGGGCCGGCTCGCCCTCGCCCGTCGCCACGACGACCACCGTGCGGCCGCCGGCGCAGGCGTCGACCAGTTCCTGGGCCGTCGGGGACGCCTCGTCGACGGTTATCCCCGCCTCGCGCAGATACGGCAGCTGCGGGTGCGCGCCGTCCGCGCACAGCACCTGGTCGGCCGCGTGCAGTGCCTGCCAGGCGGGCCAGGACAGCAGGCCGGGGGCGACGCGGTGGCTGGTGGTGAGCAGGACGATGCGGCCGGGGGCGGCGGTGCCGGCCGTTCCGGGGGCGGCCTGCTCGGGTCGCGGTGTGGCTTCGGGGCTGTTGGCGTTCACGATTCGAAGCTATCCCACGCCGCCGACAGTCCCCGAAGTTATCCACAGGCCCGTTGGCCCCACAGACCCGTTGTCCACAGACCCGTTGTCCACAGACCCGTTGTCCACAGGCCCGTGCACGGGGTGCCCCTACATGCCCTGCTGCGTCTGGGCCGCCGACACGTCCCGCACCCACGGCGTCTTCGCGTCGGCGCGGCTGCTCTTCTGGACGTCCCAGGTGCCGTAGCGCGGGTTGAGGTCGACGTTCAGGTCCTTGGAGGCCTCGGACAGGGCCTTCCAGAACTCGGGACGGTCGGTGGCGGTGCCGAGTTTCCGGGCGAGCTTCTGGGCCTCCAGCTGGAGGCGGAGGTTCTCTTCGAGCCGCTGCGGCGGGATGCCGTACTGCTGGAGCCAGGTCGTCTCCAGTTCCTTGGCGCCGCCGGCCTGCTCCTCCAGGCCGGACCGCATCTCCTGGATCTCCCTGCGGGTGACGGTCACACCGGCGTCGGCGGCGGCGCGGTGCAGCACCCGGTCGAGGACCATGGTGTGCAGGGTGTCGCGGGTGAGCGTGCCCGTCCCGGCGATGGCCTGCTGGTACTGGGCGTCGTTCCGCACGGCCGCCCGCTGGGCCGCGCGTACCTCGCCGACCCGCTCCTCCAGCTGGGAGACGGTGATCCGCTGGCCGCCCACCACGGCCGCCGCGCCGGGATGCGCGTCGTTGCCGCAGGCGGTGAGGAGGGGCGCCGCGGCGGCGATCGCGGCGGTGAGGACGAGCGCGGTGCGACGGCGGCGGTGCAAGGAGACCTCCCGAGGAGATTGTGCGACGGTGCACAAGGTCTTGCGGTGATCGATGGTAGGCAGTGGCTGAGCTCTGGCCAACCCATTCGACCAACGATTCACCAGGACTTCCGGCACCGCCGCGCGGGCCGGGCCGGGAGGGGAGCGGCGTCCGGGGGGCGGCGCGGTTCCCCTCCCGGGGTTTCCGGGTCCCGGGTGCGGTCAGGGCTCCCGGCGGTCCTGGACCCGGATCGCCGCCGCCAGCAGCCCGGCGGCGAGGACGGTGACGTAGAGGCCCGCCGCGTAGGGACCGCCGGGGAAGGGCGTCCCGCCGGGCTGTCCCTGGAAGTCGCTGAGCGCGATGAAGGGCAGTCAGGCACCGATGTCGACGCTGAGCAGCCATTCGCCCGCGGCGCCCAGCGCGGGTTCGGCCAGCAGTGACCACACCAGCACGACCGCCACGGTCGCGCCTCCGCTCTTGAGCAGCAGCCCGACCGCGAGACCGATGACCGCGTGATCGCGAACGCCACGGGGACGGTGAGGAGCTGGCGCCAGTCGAGTCCGGAGTCCGGGGTGAGCCGCGCGGTGGGCTCCGCCAGCGCTGCCACGGCGAGGCCACCGGCCATGAGGACCGCCCCGGCGAGTGCGGCGAGCCCGGCGACGACCGCCGCCTTGCCCGTCAGCAGCCGGTGCCAGGACGGCACGGCCAGCCGGGAGGCCCAGATCGTGCCGGTGCGGAACTCCATGGTGGCCGAACGGGCGGCGAAGACCATATATCGAGATGCTGCGGCAGCCGCTGATGTCCGATGTGCGGTCGGCGTGGGCGGAGATGCACCAGGCCGGCTGGGACGAGCGCAGGTTCCACGCGCTGCGTGAGGCGGGGCACAGCCTCCTGGCCGGCGGCCGTGCCCACGAGGCGGCGGAGACCGCGACGTTCCTGGTGTCCTGGGAACCGCTCGACGAGCCGAGCCATCTGCTGCTCATGCGGGCCTTCGTGGAGATCGGCGCCCCCAGCAGGGCCGCCGAGCTCTTCCGGGACCTACGGCGCCGGCTGCGCGGAGAGCTGGGCGTCGAGCCCGCTCCCGAACTCGCCGCGGTGGCGGGCCAGCCGCCTACGGGACGTAAGGGAGCCTTGTGGCAGGCCCGCCACGGGTCACAGAGGATGCCGCATCCACACGTTGGGCTCGACGTACACCGCGTACCCGCGGTCCAGCTCGCAGCGCACCGGCACCAAGGCGCCGGGCACCTCGATGTCGCCCTGGGTGTCGAAGGGCAGCCCCGTCCAGCGGCGCCAGTCCGCCAGTGAGGCGGCCACCGTCATGGACGCCGGTGCCACGGAGTCGATGGTGGCACCGGCCCGGGCATGGACCCGCAGCCACGGGTCCTGGGGCAGCCCGTCGGGGCGGACGCGGTGGGCGTACTCCTCGATGGGCGTGTGCGGTTCCAGGTGCTTGGCGCTGGGGCGGACCGGGGCTACGACCTCCCGGAAGCCGCGCGCCCGGGCGTTGTCGCGCATGGCCGAGAGCATCAGCGCGGACAGGCCACGGCCCTGGGCCTGCGGGGCGACGGAGACCGAGATCGCGCTGACGGTGTCGGGGCGGGCCCCGCGACGCAGATCGGAGAACGCCCACACGACAACCGTGTCCCAGCCGTTCGCGGGCAGTCGGCCACGGCCCTCGGCCTCCAGGGCGAAGGGCACGCTGTAGGCGTTCGCGACGACCTCGCCCTGCTCGTCCTCGGCGAACAGGACGTACTCCGGGAGTTCGGTGGCAAGGCGCGGGAAGTGTGCGGCACCCACGAGGTCCTGGATCGCGAACTCCGGCCAGCTGTCCGCCATCCCGACGACGCGCTCCAGCATGTCCGGGCGGTCGGCCAGGCTCGATATCTTCGACTGCATGCGCTCACGGTAGGTGTGAGGCCGCTCTCCCGGCACCGAATTACCGCGTGGGGACACGATCCACCCCTCGGGGAGACCTGGCTCCGCGCGCTGCGATCACCATGACGACGGTGGACAACAGGGCGATGCCGGCGCCGACATAGAGCGGTGACGTGTAGCCGAGGCCCGCGGTGATGGCCACGCCTCCGAGCCAGGCGCCGAGGGCGTTGCCGACGTTGGACGCGGACACGTTGGCGCTGGCGGCCAGTGCCGCTCCGTGCGCGAAGTCGGTGACACGCGTGATCATCCCGGGCACGCTGGCGAACCCGGTCACCCCCATCACGAACACCAGGACGACCGAGGCGGTCGCGCTGCCGGCCAGCAGCCCGAACGAGGCCAGGGTGAGGGTGAGTCCGAACAGGGCGAGGACCAGGGCACGGTCACGGTCGCGGTCGGCCGCGCGCCCGCCGACCAGGTTCCCGACGACCAGGCCGACGCCGTACACCATCAGCAGCCAGGCGACATCCGCCGAGGCGAAGCCGCTGACCTCGGTGAACGTGTAGGCGATGTAACTGAACGCGCCGAACATCCCGCCGTAGCTGAGCGCGGTCGCCGCCAGCGTCAGCCAGACCTGCCAGGACCGGAACGCCCGCAACTGCGCCCGCAGGCCGCTGGGGGAGCTGGGTCCGACTCGTCGGGCCCGGTGACCGACCGACCCGGTATGGGATCCGTTCCTGTTCCCGGCCGGACCCGGCCCGCCCACGCGGGCACCAACGCGGCGATTCCCGCCAGCGCGAGCACGCCGATCGCGGTGACCGCCCAGAACGCCGCCCTCCAGCCCCAGCGTTCACCGACCAGCGCGCCGAACGGCACGCCCAGCACGTTCGCGACCGTCAGCCCGGCGAACATGACCGCCACGGCCTGGGACTTCTTCTCCGGGGCGACCAGACTGCGCGCGACCAGCGAGCCGATGCCGAAGAACGAACCGTGGCACAACGCCGCGACGATGCGCCCGAGCAGCATCACCGGGTAGTTCGGCGCGATGGCGGAGAGCAGGTTGCCGATGACGAACAGCGCCACCAGGCCGACCAGGACCTGCTTGCGAGGCAGCCGTGCGGTCGCCGCGGTCAGCGCGATCGCGCCCACCGCGACGCTCAGCGCGTACCCCGAGATCAGCCAGCCCGCGGCCGCCTCGGACACCGCGAAACTCGACGCCACCTGCGGCAGCAGCCCGGCGATGAGGAACTCGGTCAGACCGATACCGAACCCGCCGAGTGCCAGCGCGACGAGTCCACTCGGCATCCGTCACTCTCCGATCGGGCGGCTCACGTCACTCGTTCAGTGACCTCACCCGTCACCTCAGCACAGCTGACAGGAGTTTGGAAAGGGCTTTCTGGCCGAGCGGCAGCCGCACCGGCGGCCCGATGCCGCTTCAGCCCCCGCACTGCTCCAGCATCATCCGCTTGTCCGCCGCCGTGACGGGGAGCTCGTACTTCAGCGACACCTGGGCGAAGCGCACCGAATAGGCGCAGCGGATCCGCTTGTTCGGCGGCAGCCAGGACGCCGGACCGGAGTCGCCCTTCGAGCCGTTGGTCCGCCCGTCCACCGGGACGAGGTTGAGCGGGTCGTTCGCGATGGCCTCCCGCTTGTCCTCCGTCCAGCGCGAGGCGCCCATCTGCCAGTCGTAGGACAGCGGCATGACGTGGTCTATCTGGACCTCCGTCGCACGGGACTTGGTCCACTCGATGACCTTCCCGGTGTACGGGTCGTGCAGCGTCAGTGCCATGACGACGCAGTCCGAGCCCGACCGGAAGCGAAGGTCCTCCCCGTCACGCTTCAGGACGTCGTTGCGCGAGTCGCACCCGTTGCGGGCGAAGGGGACATCGGCCGGTGCCGAATCCATCCAGGCGTAGCCGAACTTGTCCCGTTCGTAGCCCGTCCTGGGGCCGCGCCCCTTCGTCCCCACCTTCTCGATCAAGGCACGGGCCCTCGCCTTGTCCTCGGTGGACGTGATCGCCGCCAGGCCCGGCTTCGTGCCGTCCGGGTTGTCCAGCGGGTTCACGGCTCGTCCGTCGCCGGCCGTGGGGACGCCGGAGCCCGAGGGGCCACCGCCGTCCGATGGCTCGGTCAGGCCTTCGCAGCCGGCCAGCACAGCGCACATCACCGCGACGGCCAGTGCCGCCCCGCCCCTCAGACGCCTCACTGTGCGCCCCTCCCCTGCTCGCCTGTTCCGCCACCGCACGGGCGGTCTGTGCCTCCCCCACCGTAGCGAGGGAGAGGTACAGACCACACCCGGACTGAACGGGCGTTCCTCGCATACCGCGCGTATCGTCGGTTCTGAGCCAACTCCGGAAGGAGCTCTGAATGGGCATCTTCGACAAGTTCAAGAGCCAGGCGCGGAACAAGGGCAAGCGAGGCTCCGACTCCGCGGACCAGAAGATGAACGAGAGGACCGGCGGCCAGTACGAGGACCAGATCGACGCCGGGCAGCGGCGGGTCGAGGGACAGCTCGGCATGGATCGTGACCGCGAACGGCCCGACCAGCAGTAAGGCCTCCGGACATCAGAGGCCGTCCGCGGGGAGGCCACCAGGACGCACCTCCTGCGGGCGGCTTCGCATGCACCGACGACGCCTGGGAGAGTCGGGCGGATGCGCCGCGGCCCGAGCGGGCCTTCGCACCCCCGCCGGATCAGACCTTGCCTATCCCCAACGTCGTCTCCCGGGGCAGCAGTCCCGACGCCAGGACCGCGACCCAGAAGTCGCCCAGCAGTCCGGCGAGACGGTCGACGCCCTCCGGGCCGAGCAACTGCCAGGGCCCGGCGGCAAGTCGGTCGGTGTGCCGCTCCACTCGGTCACGCAGGTCGCGGCCCGCTTCCGTGGCCCCGCCGTCCGCGTCGACCAGGCCCCTGCCGGCCAGACGGTCGCGCGCGGCAGCCCATTCCCCTGAGCTCCACCCACGGCTCTCGAAGCGCTCCACCGGCGCGGCGCCTATCGCGGCGAAGGAGACGAGCGCCTCCACCGGATCCAGGCCGGCCACGAGCAGGGCCGCGAGGTGGCCGTCGCCTCGGTGCTCGCGCAGGATCGTCGCCGCGTGCCACAACTCCAGGTGCGGGGCCGTGGGCCAGTCGAGCGCGGCGTTGGCCGCGGCGAGCGGGCGGCCAGCCGTGTCCGCCACCTCCGCCGCACGCCGGGCGAGCGCGGCTGCTTCCGCCAGTGCGGGGCTGTCCACCTGGTCGCCGAACAGCTCCCGGTAGGCCCGGTCGACCGCCCGCGCCCTCGCCTCGAGGACCGCTTCAGGGCTCGCGATCCTCCAGGCGGGCTCCACATACTCGGCGACCATGCGAGGACTGAAGCTGTAGAAGGCGGAGGCCACCCGCTCCGGGCCGGCCTCCCTCAACGGGGCGGCGCGGTAGGGGAAGTAGCTGGGCCAGCGCTCCCGGGTGCCGTACCCGAGGACGGCCGCCTCCTCGAAGGCCTCCGGCGCGTAGTACAACACCGCGTGCAGGGGCTCCAGCAGGTGCCACATCTGCCGTACGCGAGCCGGCTCCATGCCGCCGTCCCGCGTCACCGCGTCTCCGTCGATCTCGCCGACATGTTCCGGCATGACACCTCCACGCACTCGCGTCCGGTCCCGTCACACTTGACCGCCGCGACTCCCACCGCGTCGCGTTCGGCCCAGGCACTCAACTTGACACTGACAAGATTGCTCCGTCGACCCCGAACTTGTCAATGCCTAGATGCGGCGTACGCTCCTGACCATGAGCCCCAGCAAGCCATCAGCGACCGAGAAGGGCCCCAGCGGCCGCCCGTACCACCACGGCGACCTGCGCCGTGCCATCCTCACCGCCGCCCTCGACGCCATCGCGACGGACGGTCCGTCCGGACTGAGTCTGCGCGACCTGGCCCGCCGCGCGGGCGTCTCGCACGCCGCACCCGCCCACCACTTCAAGGACCGCGCCGGACTGCTCACGGCGATCGCCGCCGAGGGCTTCGGGCTGCTCGCGACCACGCTCAGGGCGGCGGCGGACCTTCAGGAGGCGGGTGTGCGCTACGTACGTTTCGCGCGTGAGCATCCGGCGCACTTCCAGGTGATGTTCGCGCCCGAACTGCTGCGCACCGGCGACCTGGAACTGACCACGGCACGCGCCCTCGCCTCGGACGCCCTGCGCGAGGCCGTCACGGCGGTGCCCCCGGAAGGCCGCGGCACGGACGCCCGACTCGCCAGCGTCGCCGCCTGGTCCCTGGCCCACGGCTTCGCCACGCTGCTGCTCGGTCACAACCTGGACGACCCGGTCGGCGACCAGGACCCCGAGGACGTGTTCCGCAAGCTGGCGCGGATGCTGTTCCGCCACACCGGGTAGCCGTCGCTCGCCGCCCTCGTGCCACACGGGCGTGACCTCGACACGCGCGCTTGACCTTGACACTGACGTCAGGGTCCGACGATCCCCGCATGGCATCCCCATCCAGGCATCCGAAGACCCCGCGAACCGTGCTCGTCACCGGCGCCGGTACCGGCATCGGCCGTGCCACCGCCCGCGCGTTCGCCGACGCCGGCGCACACGTCGTGGCGGTGGGCCGCCGTGAGGAACTCCTCGCCGAGACCGCCGCTCACGACCCGGGCCGCATCAGCCCGCTCGTCGCCGACATCACGGCCGACGACGGCCCCGAGAGCATCGTCCGTACGGCACTCGACCGGCACGGCCGCCTCGACGTACTCGTGAACAACGCGGGCATCGTCAACACCCAGTCCCTGCGCACCTACACGCGTGCCGCCGTGGAGCCCCAGCTCGCGACGAATCTCCTCGCTCCCGTCCTGCTCGTGCAGGCCGCGCTCCCGGCGCTCGAGGACAGCCGGGGCGTCATCGTGAACGTGACGACGTCCGTCGGGCAGCGCGCCTGGCCCGGCAACTCCCTCTACGCGGCCGGGAAAGCGGCCCTGGAGGTGCTCACGCGCAGTTGGGCGGTCGAGCTGGCCCCGCTCGGGATCCGGGTCGCCGCCGTGGCACCGGGCGCGATCGACACACCGATCGGCGAACACGCGGGCCACACCCCGGAGCAGCAGGCCGCGATCCGCGCGTGGCAGCTCGGGCACACGCCGCTCGGCCGGGTCGGACGGCCCGAGGAGGTGGCGTGGGCGATCACGCGACTGGCCTCGCCGCAGGCCTCGTTCGTCACCGGCGTGATCCTTCCGGTGGACGGCGGCGCGGTCGTCGCATGAGACTGACGCGCATGGCGGAACGACGTATGCGGATCGGTGAACTCGCCGAGGCGACCGGTACGACACCGCGCGCCCTGCGCCACTACGAGCAGGCGGGGCTCATCACCTCCGAGCGCGCCGGGAACGGCTATCGCCTGTACGACGCCGGTACGGCCGTCCGCGTCCGCAACGTCCGCCGTCTGCTGGACGTGGGCCTGACGCTCGACGACGTACGGGTGTTCCTGCCGTGCCTGGACGGCGACGTCACGGCCGGGCCCGCCTCCGAGGAGGCGCTCCGGGTGGCCGCAGGCCGTCTCGCGGTGCTGGACGCGCGCATCGCCGCGCAGGTCGCTGTCCGTGACCGGCTGGCGGCGGCCCTGCGTCAGGCCACCGGCGACGACCTCACACAGCCGGCGGCGCTGCGCCGAGCCACCGGCGACCACGCACAGCCGACAGCGCTGCGCCGAGCCACCGGCGACGACGCACAACCAGCGACACCGCGCGAGGCCACAGGCGCACGCGTGCGACCGGTGGCCTGACAGAACTTCAGCGGGCCTGAGTCAGGACCCCAGCACCGACGTCAGGAACTCCCCGACCCACGCCAGCAGATCGCGCCCGACCAGCGGCTTCCCGCCGACCTTCGCGGTCTTCGGGCGCGGCACCAGCACCTGGTGCACCGCCGGCTTGATGACGACCCCGGGGTACAGCCGCTTGACCCGCAGCTCCTGCGACTCGCGCAACTCCACTGGCGCGAAGCGGATGTTGGTGCCCTGGAGCACGATCTCGCCGACGCCGCACGCCCGTGCGAGCATCCGCAGACCGGCCACGAGCAGCAGGTTCTCCACGGGTTCGGGCAGCTTGCCGTAGCGGTCGACGAGTTCCTCGCGTACGGCCTTGATGTCCTCCTCCGTGTTGGCGGAGGCGATGGCGCGGTACGCCTGGAGCCTGAGCCGCTCGCCCGGCGCGTAGTCGTGCGGGACGTGCGCGTCGACGGGCAGCTCGATCTTGACCTCGAGCGGCGGCTCCTCCTCGATCTCGCCGGTCTCCAGCTGGCGGCGGTAGTCGGCGACGGCTTCGCCGACCATGCGCACGTACAGGTCGAAGCCGACGCCCGCGATGTGGCCGGACTGCTCGCCGCCGAGCAGGTTGCCCGCGCCGCGGATCTCCAGGTCCTTCATGGCCACGTACATGCCGGCGCCCATCTCCGTGTGCTGGGCGATGGTCGCGAGCCGCTCGTGCGCGGTCTCGGTCAGCGGCTTCTCCGGCGGGTAGAGGAAGTACGCGTACCCGCGCTCGCGGCCGCGGCCCACCCGGCCGCGCAGCTGGTGCAGCTGGGACAGGCCGAAGGTGTCGCCGCGCTCGACGATGAGGGTGTTGGCGTTGGAGATGTCGATGCCGGACTCCACGATGGTCGTGGACACCAGCACGTCGAATTTCTTCTCCCAGAAGTCGACGACGACCTGCTCCAGCGCCTGCTCGGACATCTGGCCGTGGGCGGTGGCGATGCGCGCCTCGGGGACGATCTCGCGCAGCCGGGCGGCGGCCCTGTCGATCGACTCGACGCGGTTGTGGATGTAGAAGACCTGCCCCTCGCGCAGCAGTTCGCGGCGGATGGCGGCGCCGATCTGCTTCTCCTCGTAGGGGCCGACGAAGGTCAGCACCGGGTGCCGTTCCTCCGGAGGCGTCGTGATCGTGGACATCTCGCGGATGCCGGTCACCGCCATCTCCAGCGTCCTGGGGATCGGGGTGGCGGACATGGTCAGCACGTCGACGTTCGCACGGAGCTTCTTCAGCTGCTCCTTGTGCTCGACGCCGAAGCGCTGTTCCTCGTCGACGATGACCAGGCCCAGGTCCTTGAACTTGGTCTCGGACGAGAACAGGCGGTGGGTGCCGATGACGATGTCCACCGAGCCCTCGCGCAGGCCTTCCAGGACGGCCTTGGCCTCGGTGTCGGTCTGGAAGCGGGACAGCGCCTTCACGGTCACGGGGAACTGGGCGTACCGCTCGCTGAACGTCCCGAAGTGCTGCTGCACCAGCAGTGTCGTGGGCACCAGGACGGCCACCTGCTTGCCGTCCTGGACGGCCTTGAAGGCGGCCCGGACCGCGATCTCGGTCTTGCCGTAGCCGACGTCGCCGCAGATCAGGCGGTCCATCGGGACCGACTTCTCCATGTCCTCCTTGACCTCGGCGATGGTGGTGAGCTGGTCGGGCGTCTCCGCGTAGGGGAAGGCGTCCTCCAGTTCGCGCTGCCAGGGGGTGTCGGTGCCGAAGGCGTAGCCGGGGGCCGCCATGCGGGCGCTGTAGAGCTTGATGAGGTCGGCCGCGATCTCCTTGACGGCCTTCTTCGCGCGGGCCTTGGTCTTCGTCCAGTCGGCGCCGCCGAGGCGGTGCAGGGTGGGGGCCTCGCCGCCGACGTACTTGGTGATCTGCTCCAGCTGGTCGGTGGGGATGTAGAGGCGGTCGCCGGGCTGGCCGCGCTTGGCGGGGGCGTACTCGACGACCAGGTACTCGCGGGTCGCGCCCTGCACGGTGCGCTGGACCATCTCGATGTAGCGGCCGACGCCGTGCTGCTCGTGGACGATGTAGTCGCCCGGCTCCAGGGTGAGCGGGTCGATGGTCTTGCGGCGGCGGGCCGGCATCCGGGCGCCGTCGCGGCCCGCCGCCCGCTGGCCCGTCAGGTCCGTCTCGGTCAAGACGGCGAGTTCGAGGGCCGGGTCGACGAAGCCGTGCTCGATCGAGCCGCACGCCACGTGCACGACCGACGGGGAGATCTCGTCGAGGTCGGCGTCGAGGCGGGCGGCGATGCCCTCGCCGCCCAGCACCTCGACCGTGCGGGCCGCCGGGCCGTGGGCCTCGGTGACGAACACCGCGCGCCAGCCGTCGGCGAGCCAGCCCTTGGTATCGGCGAGGGCCTTGGCGGTGTCCCCGCGGTAGGTCTCCGGGGCGTGCATGCCGAGCTTGAGCGTGTCCGCGTCGAGCTCTTCGTCCGCTGCGAAGGGCGACACCGACCACCACATCATGTCCAGCTCGCGGGCCCGGTCCCGGACGTCGGCGATGGACCACAGGGAGGCCGCGCCGACGTCGATTGGCGCCTCCCCGCCGCCGGCGGTGGCCGCCCAGGAGGCCTGCAGGAACTCCTGCGACGTGGCCACCAGGTCCGACGCGCGCGTGCGGACCCGCTCCGGGTCGCACACGACGGCCATGGCGCCCTTGGGCAGCACGTCGAGCAGCAGCTCCATCTCGTCGACCAGGACCGGCGCGAGGGACTCCATGCCCTCCACCGCGATCCCCTCGGCGATCTTGCCGAGCAGTTCACCGAGCTCGGGGTGCTCCTCGGCCAGGGCTCGCGCACGCGCGCGGACGTCCTCGGTGAGCAGCAGCTCGCGGCACGGCGGCGCCCACAGGCCGTGCTCGGCGACTTCGAGGGAGCGCTGGTCGGCGACCTTGAAGTAGCGGATCTCCTCGACGTCGTCGCCCCAGAACTCGATGCGCAGGGGATGTTCCTCGGTGGGCGGGAACACGTCGAGGATGCCGCCGCGGACGGCGAACTCACCGCGCTTCTCCACGAGCTCCACGCGCGCGTACGCGGCGGCCGCCAGGGCCTCGACGATCTCGCCGAGGTCGGCACTCTGCCCCGTCCTCAGGGCGACCGGCTCCAGGTCGCCGAGGCCCTTGACCTGCGGCTGGAGCACGGACCGCACGGGCGCCACGACGACGGAGACCGGGCCGGTCTCGGGGTCGTCGGGGCGGGGGTGGGCCAGGCGGCGCAGCACGGCCAGGCGGCGGCCGACGGTGTCGCTGCGGGGGCTGAGCCGCTCGTGCGGGAGCGTCTCCCAGGACGGGTACTCCACGACCCCCTCCGGCGGGAGGAGGGAGCGCAGGGCCGCGGCCAGGTCCTCCGCCTCGCGGCCCGTCGCCGTCACCGCCAGCACCGGACGGCCCGTGTCGCGGGCCAGGGCGGCGACCGCGAAGGGGCGGGCCGCAGGGGGGCCGACCAGGTCGACGTGCATGCGGTTGCCGTCTGCGGCCGCGCTGATCGCTTCCGCGAGGGCGGCGTCCTTGACTACGGCGTCGAGCAGACCGTGCAGGCTCATTCGGGGCTTTTTCCGTCCAGAGGTGGGCAGGGGCGGGCAACACGACGGGCCCGACGCGCGCAGCGGGCCGGGGTCTCCAGCGTACGACGACGCACGCCCGCGCGGCGGGGCTGTGGACAACGCCCGATCGTCGCGAGGCCCGCCCGGCCGCCTGCCCCCATATACGGCTGGACAAGATATACGGCTGGACAAGAACGGAACCAGCTGCCCAATCTTCACAACTTCACCTCCAACCGTCGATTTCGCCACGGCATGATCGGTCCGGTCCCCCGAGCGATACCCCCCACCCGTAAGGCCCGGCATGCCTGCCCCCACCCTCCAGGCCGCAGAGGCCCACATACCGACGCCGGTCGCCCCTCCACGCGGCGACCGGCACCCGGACCGCGCGCGCCGGGACCCCTGGATCCTCGCCGCCGTCCTCTTCGCCGCCTACGCGGCCGTCTCCGTCAGCCGTTTCCGGCACATGACGACCCTCTCCTGGGACCTGGGCATCTTCGAGCAGGTCGTGCGGGCGTACACGCATCTGCGGGCGCCGGTGTCCGATCTCAAGGGGCCGGGTTTCAACATCCTGGGCGACCACTTCAGCCCGGTGACGGCCCTGCTCGCGCCGGCCTACCGGCTGTTTCCCTCACCGGTCACGCTGCTGGTCGCCCAGGCCGCGCTCTTCGCCCTGTCCGCCGTACCGGTCACCCGCGCCGCCGCCCGGCTCCTCGGCCGTCGTCGCGGTCTCGCCCTCGGCCTCGCCTACGGACTGTCCTGGGGCGTGCAGCGTGCCGTCGACTTCGACTTCCACGAGATCTGCTTCGCCGTCCCGCTGATCGCCTTCTCCCTGGAGGCCCTGCTCGCGGACCGCCGGGGCGCGGCCCTGTGCTGGGCGCTTCCCCTGGTGCTGGTGAAGGAGGACCTGGGGCTGACGCTGGCCGCGATCGCGCTCGTCGTCGCCTGGCGGGCGCGCGGCTCGTCGCCCCGGACGGTTCGGTACGGGCTCGGTGCCGCCGTGTTCGGCGTGGCGGCGACGGTGCTCGTCCTCACCGTGGTCATCCCGTCGTTCAACACCTCCGGGACCTACGACTACTGGAACAAGGTCAGCGACTCGGGCAGCCCCCTCGACGGCCTCGACACCAAGCTCCGCACCCTCGCCTGGCTGCTGATCCCCACCACCGGGCTGCTCGCCCTGCGTTCCCCGCTGATGCTGGTGGCCCTGCCGACGCTCGGCTGGCGCTTCCTGTCCGGAGACGATCACTACTGGGGCACCGACTGGCACTACAGCGCGGTCCTGATGCCGGTCGTCTTCCTCGCCCTCGCCGACGCCCTCACGACCGTGCGCCACAGTCCGCGCCCGTGGCTGAGCTCGTACGCCGCCCAGCTGCCGGCCGCCGTCGCCGCGGCGGGCCTGGCGCTGACCACCTCGCTGCCGCTGGCGCAGCTCACGGAGGCCGGGATCTACCGCAAGCCCGCCGCGGTGTCCGGCGTCGAACGGCTCCTGGAGCGGATCCCCGACGGCGCCACCGTCGAGGCCAACATCGGCCCGATCAGCCGCCTGACCTCGCGCTGCCGGGTCTTCTGGCTCGGCAACACCCGGGGCGTCACTCCGCAGTACGTCGCCCTGGAGAACGTCGACGGCGAGTACCGCGACCCCGTGGGCTACGCCCGGAAGCTGCACCCCGGCGCCGAGTACGCCATCGCGGGCAACGCCAACGGGTACGTGGTCCTGGAGCGGCTGACGGCGGGCTGATACCGGCACACCCTGTCGAGCACCGGGCCCGCCCCGGAGGCGCAAACCTCCGGGGGCGGGCCCGTCCTCCGCAACCCCCGTGTGCGGTGGTCTCTGGCCGGCTACTCGGTCGCGATCGCGTTCAGGACGTTCATCCGGCCCGCCCGGAACGCCGGGATGAGTGCCGCGAACAGACCCACGAACGCCGAGCCGATGAAGACGCCGATGATCGTCGGCCAGGGGATCTCCAGGGCTCCCAGGCCCTCCAGGGCGAGGAGCTGCTGTGCGGTGGCGCCCCAGCCCATGCCCAGTCCGAGGCCCAGCAGGGCGCCGAAGAGGGCGATGACGACCGACTCCATGCGGATCATGCGGCGCAGCTGACGGCGGGAGAGGCCGATCGCCCGCATCAGGCCGATCTCCCGGGTGCGCTCCACCACCGACAGGGCCAGGGTGTTCACCACGCCCAGGATGGCGACGATGATCGCCAGGGCCAGCAGGCCGTAGATCATGTTGAGCAGCTGGCCGATCTGGTCCTTCAGGGCCTCCTTGTAGTCGGTCTGGTCGCGCACGGTGTACTGCGGGTAGTCGTGCAGCGCCGACTTCAGGGACTTGTAGGCGGCGTCCTGCTGCCCGTCCTTGGCGCTGGCGAAGAGCAGCGAGTCCAGCGGCATCTTGTCGGCGGGGACGTACTTGGCCATCGTGGCGATGGACGTGTACATCGCGCCCGCGTCGATCACGACGTCACTGCTGGTGATCGCCCGGACCGTCAGGTCGGCCGTGGCGCCGTCCTTGAAGGCAACCTTGATCTTGGAGCCGAGGCTGATGCCGTGGTCCTCGGCGAACTTCTCGTGCACGGACATCGAGTCGGGCTCGTAGGCGTCCGGGAGCTTGCCGGCGACCGTCTCGGTGCGCAGGTCGGTCGCGTACGAGGGGTCGGCCGCCGTGATCGCCGTGCCCCCCAGCGTTTCGCCGTCGGGGGTGGTGAAGTCGGCCTTGGTCCACTTGTACTCGGTGACCCGCTCCACGGCCTGCGCCGACTTCGCGGCCTTGACCGCCTGCGGGGTGATCAGCTGGCCGCTGTCGGACTGGACGATGAAGTCCGTGCCGACGGTCTTGTCGAGCTGGTCGGTGGCGGACGCCACCATGGAGGAGCCGACCACGGACAGGCACGCCACCAGCGCGAGGCCGATCATCAGCGCGGCGCCCGTCGCGCCGGTGCGGCGCGGGTTGCGCAGGGCGTTGCGCTCGGCCATGCGGCCGACGGGGCCGAACATGCGCAGCAGGACGGCGCCGAGGACGCGGACCACACCGCCGGCGAGCAGCGGGCCGATGATGACGAAGCCGATCAGCGAGAGCACCACGCCGAGGCCGAGCCACAGCGAGCCCTCCTGTGCCTTGTCGGCCGCCGCCGCCAGGTACAGGCCGAAGACGCCGGCTCCGGTGAGGACCGTGCCGATCACCCCGCGGATCCAGCCGGCCTTGGCGTCCGCGGGGGCTCCCGCGTCGCGCAATGCGGCCATCGGGGAGATCTTGCCGGCGCGCCGGGCGGGCAGGTAGGCGGCCAGGACGGTGACGACCACGCCGAGGACGAGGCCGACCACCGGGGTCGTCCAGGCCACCGTCAGGTCGTCGGTGGACAGCTCCATGCCCATCTGGCCCATGAGCTTCATCAGGCCGACCGCGAGGCCGACGCCCGCGCCCACGCCGAGCACCGATCCGACGACGCCGAGCAGCAGCGCCTCGGCCAGCACGGAGCGGTTGACCTGCTTGCGGGAGGAGCCGATCGCCCGCATCAGGCCGATCTCGCGGGTGCGCTGGGCGACCAGCATGGAGAAGGTGTTGATGATCAGGAAGATGCCGACGAGGAAGGCGATACCGGCGAAGCCGAGCATCGCGTACTTCATGACGTTCATGAAGCCCTCGACGTCCTTCTGGTTGGCGTCGGCGGTCTCCTCGGCGGTCTTCACCTGGAAGCCGGTGCCCAGCTCCGCCGCGACGTTCTTCTTCAGCTGCGCGTCGCTGACGCCGGAGGCCGCGGTGACGTTGACGTTGGTGTAGACGCCCATCTCGCCGACCAGGGTCTGCTGGGCGGTCTTCGTGTCGAGGTAGAAGATCGCTGCGCCGGGGTTGGTGACGGTGAAGTCGGCGATGCCGGAGATCTTCGCGTGGTGGGTGCCGACGGCGCTGATCACGCCGATCTCGTCCCCGAGCTTCAGGTCGTGCTTGTCGGCGGTGTCGGCGTCGACCATGATCGCGTCGGGGCCCTTGGGCGCCGCACCGGAGGTGATCTTCATGGTGCGGGCTTCGCTGGCGTTCCAGCTGCCGACGATGGTCGGGGCACCGCTGGAGGGCGACAGGTTGTCCTTGTCGGCGTCGACGACCGTCACCGAGGTGGAGAACACCGTGCCCTCGGCCGACTTCACACCGTCGGCCTTGCGCACCTCGCTGAGCACGGAGGCCGGCATGACCGGCGGCTTGCCGTTGTCGGCGGTCGTCTCACCGCTGTCGGAGGCGCCCTTGGCGCTCACCGTCACGTCCGAGGAGGTGGCCGCGAAGAGCTTGTCGAACGTCGTGGACATGGTGTCCGTGAAGACGAGCGTCCCGCAGACGAAGCCCACCGACAGCAGGACGGCGATCGCCGACAGCGCCATGCGTCCCTTGTGCGCGAAGAAGTTGCGCAGGGAGGTCTTCATGACGGTCATGACGTGCGCCCCCGGGCGTCGAAGTCCTTCATGCGGTCGAGGACGGCCTCCGCCGTCGGCTTGAACATCTCGTCGACGATGCGGCCGTCGGCGAGGTACAGCACACGGTCCGCGTAACTGGCGGCGACCGGGTCGTGGGTGACCATCACGATGGTCTGGCCCAGTTCGTCGACCGAACGGCGCAGGAAGCCGAGGACCTCGGCGCCGGCGCGCGAGTCGAGGTTTCCGGTCGGCTCGTCCCCGAAGATGATCTCGGGCCGGGCCGCCAGCGCCCGCGCCACGGCGACGCGCTGCTGCTGGCCGCCGGAGAGCTGGGTGGGCCGGTGCTTGAGACGGTCGGCGAGCCCGACGGTCTCCACGACCCGCGCCAGCCACTGCTTGTCCGGCTTACGGCCCGCGATGTCCATGGGCAGCGTGATGTTCTCGATGGCGTTCAGCGTCGGCAGCAGATTGAACGCCTGGAAGATGAACCCGACCCGGTCCCGGCGCAACTGCGTGAGCTTCTTGTCCTTCAGGCCGGTGATCTCGGTCTCGTCGAGGTAGATCTGCCCGCTGGTGACGGTGTCGAGCCCGGCGAGGCAGTGCATGAGCGTGGACTTGCCGGACCCCGAGGGACCCATGATCGCGGTGAACTGGCCGCGTGCGATGTCCACGTCGACGTGGTCGAGGGCGACGACGCGGGTCTCACCGGTCCCGTACGCCTTCACGACCTGCCGCGCCCGCGCGGCAACGGCCGTACGCCCTCCAGTACCCCCGTGCCTGGGAATGGTCACAGCCGAAGTCACGGTATGTCTCCTATATCGGTCAGCAGATGGTGAAGGCAGTCGCCTGGTCGACGGCCGCGGCGTGCGCTGCCGGACCACTGGGTCCGTCCGACGCGTTTCAGTCTCGCGGCGGGGAGGGGTCCCGCGCCCTGGTGCTCAGCGCAGTCTTTTCCTGTGGAAAACCCCACCCCCGCCGGTGTGCAAAACCGCCCCCCGGCGGCATAAAGCCAGGTTAAGGACCGACCCCTGCGCGTCTCGTCCTCCGTCGGTACGAACCCTCCCCAGGTCGTAGTACGGAGGTACCCCTAGGGGCAGTCCACCGAAGGGTGGAGACCATCTCAGGGCTCGCTCCACCCGCCGGCCCTCTCAGGCTCCACCCTCCCGCTGCGTCGGGGTCAAGTGGAAGCTGTCCGACGGCAGGTAGCTGCAAGGGGCAGGCAAAGCGACGGCCTCCATGTTGCCGATCGGCGCGGTCGCGCCCTGGCTGATCACCCGTCACCTTCACGAGCCGGTGCGGGAAAGCGGCCCGCACGCGCGTGGACTGGGCCGTGCGCGGCGGCACTGGCGTTCCTGGGACTGCTGTTCCTCGCGCCCCGGAAATTCCCGGGGCCCGACGACTGGCCCTGCGTATCCTCCGGCCCATGCTGAGAATAGAACCGCTCCGGTCCGATCACGCGGACGCGCTGCTGGCCTTCGAGCGGGAGAACCGGGCGTACTTCGCCCGCTCGGTGCCGGACCGCGGGGACGTCTACTTCACGGCAGCGGGGTTCGCCGAACGCCACCGGGCGCTCCTCGCGGAGCAGCACGCGGGCGTGTGCCGCTTCCATGTCGCCCTGGACGAGGAGGGGAGCCTGGTCGGCCGGGTGAACCTGGTCGACTTGGCGGACGGCCGCGCCGAACTCGGCTACCGGGTGGGCGAACAGGCCGCGGGCCGGGGCGTGGCGACGGCGGCCGTCGCTCAGGTGTGCCGCCTGGCCGCCACCGACTACGGGCTGACCTCCCTCACCGCGGTCACGACTCTGGACAACACGGCCTCCATGACCGTCCTGGCCCGCAACGGCTTCACACGCGTCGAGGACACCACCGTGGCCGGCCGCCCCGGAATCCGCTACGTACGTCGGCTCCTCGGACACTGACCAGGTTCGCCAGGGCATCGCACAGTCGGCGAGTTCGAGCACCTTCGTCAACGCGGGTAACACGCGAGGTCAAGCCCCGCTTCCGGGCCGCCCACGTGTCCGTGGAGTACTCCAGACCGCCAGCGCACAGTCCCGGGAGGCGAGCGAGCCGAGGTGCGTGTCCACCGGCGCGAGGACTTTCTCACACCCCCATACGGCCCCTCGAAAAACCACTCATCACACCCAACGAGCAGCACCCGGAAAGGTCACACATTCGATGGGCGAATACTGATTCCCCTCGCGGGAGACCAGCACTCAGCCGCCAGCGGGAGGACCGGGGGCGGCGGAGCCGTACACCACCTCACTCCGCCGCCACCCGCCCCGCCCACGCCGTGAGGATGGTGTGTACGCGGGCGATGTGTGCCCGGGCGTCGTCCCCGCGCTCGGCGTGTTCGCGCACGAGTCGGTCGGTCTCCTGTTCCACGGACTCGGCGTGGCCGTGGGCTTCGGCGAGCAACTCCGCGGCGCGCGCGGCTGCCTCTTCCCGCCGGTGCCCGCTCGCGTCCTCGGCGTCGGCGAAGGCCTGCTTGGCTTCGGACAGCGCACCCTCGGCCCGCGCCACCGCTTCCGCGTAGTGGGCGTCCAGCGCGGCCGCCCGGGCGGCATCCTCCCGGTCCGACTCCGCCCACCGCTCAGCGTGTTCCTTGGCCTGGTCGGCCGGCATCCCGGAGGTGCGCTGGCGCATCTCCCGCAGCGCGGCCAGCGCCTCGTCCCGCTGTTCCTTCGCCTCACGGTCGGCCGCGCCCAGGATCTCGTCGACCTCGGCACGCGCCGCGAGCAGCCGCCGCCGGGCACGTTCGTCGGCGTCGGCGCGTACGGCGTCGGCGTGCGCCTGCGCGGACTCGCGCACGTCGGCCGCGGACGCGCACGCCCCGTCCACGAGTTGCCGCGCCTCCCGCCGCGCCCCCTCTCGCACGGCCGCGGCTTCCTCCTGGCCGAGTTCGAAGAGCCGCCGCGCCCGCTCTCCGAGCGACTCGTAGGTCTGCGGGACCAACCGCGCGACGACCTCCCGCAACCGCTCCAGTTCCGAGTCCATGCGCCGGGCGAGCACCGTCAGCCGGGCGGCCCTCTCCCAGGCCGCGTCGCGGTCCTCGGAGAGGGCCTCGGCGTACTCGTCGACCTGCTCGGGACGGTAACCGCGCCCCCGCACGGCCAGGAAGCCGTGCGGGGACACCGATGCGCTGCTCATGCTGGGGCCCCTCTCCACCACGCCGACGCGCGATCGAGCGCGAAATGGGATGATTTCGCGCACATCTTGGTGGACCGGACGGAAGTGTTCATAACGTGACACTCCGCACAGAGGACGTGGGCCCCCGACCGAGCCGTACGGCCGTCAGCCCCACGTGGTGCCCGCGGGCTCCTTGATGGTCGTGTTGATGCGGTTGACCATGTTGGTGACCGAGACGGTGAGGATCAGCGCGGAGATCTCCTTCTCGCCGAAGTGGTCGGCCACCTCGTCCCACAGCGCCTCCGGAACCGACTCCTGCGACAGATCCGACAGCCGCGTCATCGCCTCCGTCAGCTTCAGCGCGGCCCGCTCGGCGTCCGAGAAGAAGGGCGCGTGCCGCCAAGCAGCGACGGCCCCGATGCGCTCCTCGCTCACGCCGGCCTCGCGGAGGTTGCGGTGTGCCCGTGCACGCAGGCACCGCAGCCGTCGATCTGGCTGGCCCGCAGCCCGACGATCTCCGCCAGGTCCTGCCGGAGCCCGCCCTCCCCGATCGCCTGGAAGAGGGTGCCGATGCCCTTCATCGCACCGGGAAGGACGTATGCCGGGTTGGTCATCCGTGCCTGCATGATCTCTGCCACCGCACTGACGGAACGACGGAGGAAGATGTGACAGCCCAGCATGAAAAAAGCCGGGCCCGGCGGCCTCACGACCGGCCGGACCCGGCTCCTCAGGAGTCAGCGGCGGCGCGTCACAGCAGTCCGTCCCACATCTGCTCCAGCAGCACCGACCACCAGCTCTCCGGCGACCCGAGCGCCGCCGGGTCGAGCGCGGCCAACTGCGCCTGGAAGTCGACGGTCCAACGGCCCGCCTGCTCCTGGGTCAGCCCGAACCGCAACCGCCACATCCGCCCGAGCAGCGCCATGCAGCGCGCGAACTCCATCAGCCCGGTGTTCACGAACTGCGGCGGTACGGGCGCCCCGCCCGGCCCCGCCTCCACCGGCACGGCGACGATGTTCGCCGTGCCGTACTGCACGCAGATCGCCTTGCCGAAGTCACTGCCCATCACCAGGTAGGAACCGGCGTCCGAGGCCGGCTGCACACCGCGCTCGGCCGCCAGCTCCGCCAGCGTCGGAACAGGCCGGCCCGGCTGCGCCTGCGCCCAGAAGAAGGGGCCCATGTCCATCGGCAGGCCCGCCGCCACCAGCGTGTGCGCCACGACCGGCGGCACGCCCTGCCGGGACACGGCGGCCTGCTCGAACCGGAACACCCCCGGCCCGAACGCGGCACCCAGCTCCTGCGCGATGCCCTCCGGCGGGATCGGCGGTGCCGCCTGCACCGGCGGCAACGGCGCCCGCACCGGAGCCGGACGCGCCGGGCCGTCGGCCACCTGGTGCAACTCGCCCTGGTGGGCCAGCAGTTGCCGCATGCCCTGCTGCCGGCTCGCGTGGTCCGTACCGTACGGCGCGATGGACGTGATCCGCGCCTGCGGCCACTGCTCCCGGATCATCCGCGCGCAGTACGCACCCGGCAACTCGCACGACTCCAGCTCGGTGTGCAGCTCCAGCACCTGGTCCGGGGGCACGTTCATGGCCCGCAGCTCGTGGAAGATCTGCCACTCCGGGTGCGGCGTACCCGGCGCCGAACGCCGGATCAGCTGCTGCTCGGAACCGTCCTGCGCGCGGTAGCGCAACACGGCCTGGTAGCCGGGGCCGACCGTCGGCTGCCCGGTGGGCTGCTGCGGATAGCCGTACGCCGGCGGCGGCCCGGGGACGTGCTGACCGGGCGGCGGCATCGCGCCGGGCGGCATCGGCGGCGCACCGGGCACGCCGGGAGCGCCCGGGGCAGCGGGTGGTGCGCCGGGGGCCTGCGGCGGCGGAGGCACGCCGGGGCCGCCCACCGGGGGCGTGGCCAGCACGGTAGCCGCGTGGTGCACGGGACCCGGGCCGCCGGGAGCGCCCGGGGCGCCAGGGGCACCCGGCGCACCAGGCGGGTTCGGGGCACCCGGAGCCTGCGGGGCACCAGGCGCACCAGGCGCGCCCGGAGGCCCGGGAGGCCCCGGAGGCTGTGGCGCACCCGGGCCGCCCGTCCGGCCGGGATCGGCAAGCATCGTGGCGGCATGGTGGACACCACCGGGGGGCGTACCACCGGGGGCGCCGGGCGGGTTCGAAGCGCCCGGAGGCCGCGGCGCACCAGGCGGGTTCGGCGCACCAGGAGGACCCGGCGGCTGCTGGGGAGGCAGCGGCGCACCAGGGCCCTCGTTGCCCTGGCCTCCAGGCCCCCCGGACCCCTCGGGCCCGAGCGCCGACACAAGCTGCGTAGGCACGTAACCTCCCGCCGGAGTACCCGGCGCACCGGGCCCCGACGGCGGAGGCGTACCGCCCGGCCGCGCACCGGGCGTCCCCGGGGCGCCCGGCGGAGGCGGCGGCGTCGGCGCGGTGCCTCGTCCACGGCCCGGCGGCGGGGCCGCCTTGCTGGTCGCGGCGTCGGCGATGTCCCCGGCGTTCGGCGCGAGCGGCCGCTCAGACGCACCCGGCCCGGCCGGCGGCTGCGGCACACCGGCGGGACCGGCAGGACCAGGCGCACTGCCGGGACCGGCAGGCCCGGAAGCCGCCGCACCCCCCGCAGAACCCACAGAACCCGCAGACCCACCGCCGACGCCCTGCGGATACCCGTACGGCTGCCCGCCCGGCGCAGGCGGAGGCGTGCCGCCCTGCGGCACACCACCCGGCGGCGTCCCCGGCACGCCGGGAGCCGGAGCAGCACCCGTCGCCCCCGGCGGATAGCCGTAACCCGGCCCACCAGGCGCAGCCGCACCCGCACCGCCCTGCGCGTTCGGATCGTCGATCGCCGGTGAGACAGCCGTCGGCGGAATCCGGCTGCCGCCCGACATCAGCGCCGTCTTCGCCTCGGGCGTCGTCGGCGGCGGCGAGTCACCATCGGTCTCACTCAGCGGCGGCGCGAAGACAGTCGCGGGCAGCGGCACGGAACGGTCGTCACCGGCATCGCCGTTGGTGTCCGTACCGGCCCAGGGCGTGGCCCCGGCAGCCGCACCCGGCACCCCCGCGCCCGTGCCGGAGTCACTCCCCGAGTCGCTCCCCGCGGCAGCAGGCCAGGAGGCACCGGAAGCGGAATCACCACCCGCAGCACCGGCAGAAGCAGAGCCCGAAGCACCAACCCCCCGCCGATCAGGAATCCCCAGCTTGTCCGCCGCGTCCTGCAACCACTCCGGCGGAGTCAGCAGGAAGGACGTCTGATTCAGGTCCACCCGGGCCGCCGGAGCCGGAGCCGGCTCCTCCGCCGTGTCCGGACGGCCGTACTCCTCCTCGTACCGGCGGATCACCTCACCCACCGGCAACCCGGGCCACAGCGTCGCCTCGCCGCTGTCCCGCGCGATCACCAGCCGCTGCGCGCCGCCGTCGGAACGCGGACCGTCCGCCCGGTCCTCGGCCCACACCACGAACCCCAGGTCGAACTCCCGCACCCGCACCTCACGATGCTGGTACGACGGCACGTCCCCGTTGATCCACTCTTCCGCACGCTCCTGCGCCTGCGCGAAGGTCACCATCGCTGAAGTCACTCCCCCACGGCCGAGGACGACACCGCACCCACCGGCACCACACGCGCGAACCCGCCGTCCACCATCAGGTTCGCCACCGTCTCCAACTCCGGCGGATCACCGGCCAGCCGCGACAGGAAGACATCGAAATCGTCCCCGCACGGCAGCAGCAACCGCTCCACCCGCGCCGCCGGCGGGAGCGAGGGATCCACGTCCCGCGCGTCGTCGTACGCGCAGAACCACACCGAACCGATCCGGTCACCCTTCACCTTCACGGCCAGCAACCCGCCCTGGACGAAGCCGATCCCCAGATAGTCCTTGGTCAGATGGTCACGCAGACACTTGTTGACGTACACCAGGTCGTTGACCGCCGCCTCGTCCCGCACGGTGAAGAACGGCTGGTCGATCAGCAGCCCCAGCTCCGCGTCCAGTGCGGCACCCACCGGCGCACAGCCCCCCGCCGCCTTCAGGAACGACCGGTACGGACCCGGCAGCCGGTAGCCGAGATCCTCCTCGACGCCCTGCACCTGCGACTCCGTCACCGCCACACCCGACTTCGGCAGCCCGAAGTGCGCCGGACGCGTCTCCTGCAACGGCCGCGTGCCCCGCTTTGACTGGTCGACGCCCGACGTCGCCACACCGCCGTGGTGCCGCAGCAACGCCTTCACCTCGACCGGGACCAGCTCCAGCCGCCGCGAGCCCACCGCGTGGTGCCACGTCCAGCCGTGCGGCGTCGCCACCGCCGGCACCGTGTCCCACAACTCGTGCCCGGACGCCGCCAGCGCCATGTTCGCCGACACGTAGTCCGTCAGCCGCAACTCGTCGACGCCGAAACCCTCCGGGGGCTCCGCGATCTCCGCGGCCGCGCGCGCGTAGGGCGAGAAGTCGGGGTAACCACGCTCGTCGACCCGTACCCCTCTCGGGTGACGGGCCGCCCGGACCGGATCCGGGAAATGCACGACCTGCCCGGCGTAGGCCGCGTTCGGCGGCGCGGCTTGCTGCCCGAGCCGACCTGTCGTCATGGCGGTTGCCCCCTGCGGCACTCTGTACGACCCGCAGTGACCCCTCTGGCCCACTACGCCCCGTATCGACTGTCACGTCCGAACCCACGCGTCAACCACGTGGATCGCGGTGCCGACAGCCTATGCGGTACGACGACACCGGTCACCGGCCACCGGTCGGCGACCTCTCCGCTTCCGTGACCAGCCGTCACCCCACTGTCACGGCACACCCCGGACGGGCGTGTCACCGCGCCCCAGCTTCCGCACCTGCCACGGCATTTGGCAGTCTGTGACCCCCGGGGGGATGCACGGAGGGGTATACGATCATGAACGCGACGCAGACGGGACCACACACCGGCAGGTCCGCCGACCCACGAAACGGCGACCCCCGGGGCGGCGCCCCACGAGGCGGCGACCCCCGCATCGGCTGGAGCGCCACCGAAGCCGCTCACACCCCCGTCCTCCACCACCGCCGCGACGGCATCCTCCCCACCGTCGCCGCCGCCCTCTCCGTCCGCGGCACCACCCTCACCGGCACCGCCGCCCGCGGCGACACACCCCCGGCCCTGCACCCCCTCGTCCAGGACTTCCTGGACACCCTCACCAGCGCCCAGCGCGACCGCTACACCGGCCGCTGCGCCGAGACCATCCTCATCTCCCGGCACATCGCCGCCGCGGACGCCGCACGCAGCAAACGCGCCGCACGCAAACCCATGACCAACGGCGAGGCCCGTAAAGCCCTCAAGCAGGCCAAACTCACCGCCCGCCGCATCCGCGAGGACGGCGACCCCCTCCACGGCAGCTTCGCCACCCCCTGCCGCGCCTGCACCGCGCTCAGCGCCCACTTCGGCGTCCGCATAGTCGACCCGGCGTCGCAGAACAGCTGACGCCCCCCAACACACCCGCACGGCCGGACACCCCGGCGCGTGCACCGCACGCCATCCCATGACCTCGACGAGACGAAGGGCAGATGCACACCGACCGCACCTCCACCACCCGCTTCGCCGTACAAGTCGACGCCGCCCTGCGCGCCGCCGGCTGGCAACCCGGACGCTGGGACATCAAACAGGCCGAGATCTGGGCCGACGCCCTGCGCGACCACGTCTCACCCGCCGGCCACCGACACACCGTCTTCCCCGCGGCCGTCGAGGCCTGGGCCGAATTCGGCGGACTCCACATCACCCCCACCGGCCCCGGCCGGCGAGTCGCCCCCGCCGCCCTCCACCTCGACCCGCTGCACGGCCTCCACATGGCCCGCACCCTCGGCGACCTCGGCCGCGCCCTCGGCACCGAGGTCTGCCCCCTCGGCGCCGAAACCGACAGCCAGGCCCTCCTCGCCATCGACACCGAAGGCCGCGTCTACACCCTCGACCACACCGGCGACTGGTACCTCGGCGCCGACATCGACCAGGCCCTGTCCACCCTCATCGCCGGCACCGCACCGACACGCCTCACAGCGGGCTGACGCAACAGGAGAAAGCCGCCGGCCTCCCAGCCGGGGGCTACGACGCCGGAATCACCGCCGACACCCGAAAACCCCCCGCATCCGTCGGCCCGGACACAAACACCCCGCCCAGCGCCGCCACCCGCTCCTTCATCCCCACCAGCCCGTTCCCCCCGGACGGCAACCGCGCCGACGACGCCGCCGCCGCAGGCGGCTCGTTCTCCACCTGCATCGCGATCTCCGACACCCGATGCGCCAACCGCACATACGTCTTCGCCCCGGCCGCGTGCTTGTGGACGTTCGTCAACGCCTCCTGCACCACCCGATACGCCGTCTGCTCCACCTCCGGCGCATACGACCGGACATCCCCCTCCACCGTCAGATCGACCACCATCCCCGCGGCGGCCGACTGCCCCACCAGCTCCTCGATCTCCGCCAGACACGGCCCCTCGTCATCGGCGGCCCGCGAAGCCGCCGCGGCGGCCGCCACCCCCACCGCCGCCAGCGGCACCGACGCGGCACGCTCACGCCGCTCGTCCCCGCCACTGCGCAACACCCCGAGCATCTCCCGCAGCTCGGTCAGCGCCTGCCGCCCCATGTCCCCCACGAGCGCGGCGTTTTTGACCGCCTTCTCAGGATCCTTCCGCGCCACGGCCTGCAGCGCGGCGGCATGCACGACCATCAGACTCACCCGATGCGCGACGACGTCGTGCATCTCCCGGGCGATCCGCGTCCGCTCCTCGTTCCGGGCCCACTCGGCCCGCTCCTCCGCCCGCTCCGCGAGCAGCTGAAGCTCTCGCTCCAGACTGTCCGCACGCTCCCGCAGGCTCTCCATCAGCCGCCGCCGGGCCCCCACGTACAGACCGAGCAGCACCGGGGGCGCCGTGAAGCCGAGCGACATCGTGATGGCGGCGAAGGGCACGAACCAGTCCCCTATGTCCAGATCGCCCCGCACCACGTCCTGCCGCGTCTTCACGAACGTCACGATGAGCGTCGCCACCAGCGACATCCCCGCCAGCGAGCCGATGATCCGCCGGGGCAGCTCGGACGCCGCCAGCGTGTAGAGGCCGACGATGCCCATCAGGAAACCCATCTGGGCGGGCGTGATGGCGATCGAGACCAGCACGACGGCGATCGGCCAGCGCCGCCGCACGAGCAGCACGGCCCCGGCCAACAGACCGAAAACGACCCCCGCGGCCACCGGGACCCCCGCGTCCCTGGCGAACGGAATGCCCTCCGCCGCGCACTCCAGCGCCGACACCACGGCCAGACTCACATCGAACACGGCACTACGCCGTCTCACCCACCACCACGGCCCTCCCCGGGCCGTCACGTGGTCTTCCCCCGTCGCGGTCATGCCTCCAGCCTACGGGCGCCCGCAGCCGGTTTTCCGGCGAGTTTCCCGGACTGGCCTACACCACACTCCGTGACCGTTCGGAAGCGATACCGCCCGATATCCCTCGAACTGCTGAATCGCTCACCGTTCGACACCGGAGCCCTCCATTCCGCCCGGACGGTATGCGCATGACGCATGCCCCTGGCCAATACACCGACTTCGAGGGACTACGGGAGAGGGCGGTGGCGCTGCGACGCACGGGGCTGAGCCGACGCCAGATCCGCGACCGACTGCACGTCGACAACAACGACATCCTCAACCGCCTGCTGGAGGGCGAGCCGCCACCGGAGTGGACGAAGCGCCCGAACGCGAAGGACGACCTCCGCGAGAGGGCCAGGGAGCTCCGGCTCCAGGCCTGGACGTACGACCAGATCCAGGTGGAGCTGGGGTGCTCGAAGAGTTCGATCTCGCTGTGGGTACGTGATCTGCCGAAGCCGGAGCGCAAGCGGACTACCGAAGAGGCGTCAGCGATCGCGAGGCGGGGCTGGGAAGCCACGATGCGCCTACGGGACGAGGAACGGCAGCGCACCAAGGATGCCGCCAAGCAGGCGGTCGGCGCCCTGTCACCGCGCGAGCTGTTCCTGCTGGGCGTCGGCCTGTACTGGGCCGAGGGCGGCAAGGACAAGCCCTACGATCGCCGCGAGAACGTCTGTTTCGTCAACAGCGACCCCGGCATGATCCGGGTCTTCCTGGCCTGGCTTGACTTGCTGGGCGTGGAACGAGACCGCCTGCGCTTCACGGTGATGATCCACGAGTCTGCTGACGTAACAGAGGCCGAGCGGTACTGGGCCGAGTTCGTCGGCGCCGAACGCTCCGCGTTCAACAAGACGACACTGAAGAGGCACACCCCCAAGACGGTTCGCAAGAACACCGGCGACTCTTACCGCGGCTGCCTCGTGATCAAAGTCCTTAAGGGTGCCGAGCTGTACCGTCGCATCGAAGGCTCTTAGTGCGGCATAGTGTTGGGAGCCGCCCAGCCGATCGGCGAGATGTCCGATTAGCCGGGTTTATAGTCCCCTGTGGTGTAATAGGCAACACTATCCACTTTGGATGGATCATTCCAGGTTCGAGTCCTGGCAGGGGAGCACATGCTCGGTTCGGGTCCTGGCTGATGAGATCCGGTCAGGCCCCACACCCACACCCCCCACAAAACCCCCCGGTATCCTGCGGATGTCACCCCACCCCATCCACAGCCGAAGGGCATCCCGTGAGCGCCAACCGCCCGGCAGCCGTCGTCGTTCTCGCAGCGGGTGAGGGCACCCGTATGAAGTCGGCCACACCCAAGGTCCTGCACGAGCTCTGCGGCCGCAGTCTCGTGGGACACGTGCTCGCCGCCGCGGGCGAGCTGCACCCCGAGAACCTGGTCGTCGTGGTCGGCCACGCCCGTGAGAAGGTCACCGCCCACCTGGGCGAGATCGCCCCGGACGTCCGCACCGCCGTGCAGGCGGAGCAGAACGGCACCGGGCACGCCGTACGGATGGGGCTGGAAGAGCTCGGCGGGTCCGTCGACGGGACGGTCGTCGTGGTGTGCGGGGACACTCCCCTGCTGACCGGCGCGACCCTCCGGGCCCTGTCCGCCACGCACGCCGCCGACGGCAACGCGGTCACCGTGCTGACCGCCGAGGTGCCGGACGCGACGGGCTACGGCCGGATCGTGCGGGACGACTCGGGTGCCGTGACGGCGATCGTGGAGCACAAGGACGCCACCGACGCGCAGCGTTCGATCCGTGAGATCAACTCGGGGGTGTTCGCGTTCGACGGGCAGCTGCTCGCGGACGCGCTGAAGAAGGTGCGGACGGACAACAGCCAGGGCGAGGAGTATCTGACGGACGTGCTCGGGATCCTGCGTGAGGCCGGGCACCGGGTCGGCGCCTCCGTGGCCGCGGACCACCGGGAGATCGCCGGCATCAACAACCGCGTGCAGCTCTCCGAGGCCCGTCGCATTCTCAACGACCGGCTGCTCACCGAGGCCATGCTGTCCGGTGTCACGGTCATCGACCCGGCGACCACGTGGGTCGACGTCACCGTCACGTTCGAGCAGGACGCCGTCGTCCACCCGGGCACGCAGCTGCATGGATCGACCCACCTCGGGGAGGGCGCGGAGGTCGGGCCCAACTGCCGGTTGACCGATACCCGCGTGGGGGCCGGTGCGCGTGTGGACAACACCGTTGCCGTGGGTGCGGAGGTGGGACCCGAGGCGACCGTCGGGCCGTACGCGTATCTGCGTCCGGGGACCCGGCTGGGTGCCAAGGGCAAGATCGGGACGTACGTGGAGACGAAGAACGCCTCCATCGGGGAGGGGACGAAGGTGCCTCACCTCTCGTACGTCGGTGACGCGACGATCGGTGAGCACACGAACATCGGCGCCGCGAGCGTGTTCGTGAACTACGACGGTCAGGAGAAGCACCACACGACCATCGGTTCGCATTGCCGTACGGGCTCGGACAACATGTTTGTGGCGCCTGTCACGGTCGGGGACGGCGCGTACACCGCCGCCGGGTCCGTGATCACGAAGGATGTGCCGCCCGGTTCGCTGGCCGTGGCCCGTGGTCAGCAGCGGAATATCGAGGGTTGGGTGGCTCGCAAGCGTCCGGGGAGCGCGGCCGCGAAGGCGGCGGAGGCGGCTTCCCGGGGGGCGGCCGAGGAGGGCTGACCGGAAACCGGTGCCTCGAACACGGCGTACGGTGATAGGTGCATACCCGCACCCCCACCAGCTGAGACGGCCTCTCGCAAGCCGGCTGAGAGGTCTCTCGACACCCAGCTGCGACACCTCTGAGGAGACAGTGCTGTGACCGGGATCAAGACGACCGGCGAGAAGAAGTTGATGTTCTTCTCCGGCCGCGCCCACCCCGAGCTTGCCGAGGAGGTCGCCCAGCAGTTGGGTGTCGGGGTTGTCCCGACGAAGGCCTTCGACTTCGCGAACGGGGAGATCTATGTGCGTTATCAGGAGTCGGCTCGTGGTGCCGACTGCTTCCTGATCCAGAGCCACACGGCTCCGATCAACAAGTGGATCATGGAGCAGTTGATCATGATCGATGCGCTGAAGCGCGCGTCGGCCCGCTCCATCACCGTCATCGTGCCGTTCTACGGTTACGCGCGACAGGACAAGAAGCACCGGGGACGTGAACCGATTTCGGCGCGTCTGATCGCGGACATGATGAAGACCGCGGGCGCGGACCGGCTGCTGACCGTGGATCTGCACACGGACCAGATCCAGGGCTTCTTCGATGGTCCGGTGGATCATCTGTTCGCGTTGCCGCTGCTGGCGGACTACGTGGGCCGGAAGGTGGACCGGGAGAAGCTGACGGTCGTGTCTCCGGACGCCGGCCGGGTGCGGGTCGCCGACCGCTGGTGCGACCGGCTGGGTGCGCCGCTGGCGATCGTGCACAAGCGCCGGGACAAGGATGTCGCGAACCAGGTCACCGTCCACGAGGTCGTGGGTGAGGTGAAGGGGCGCGTGTGTGTGCTGGTGGACGACATGATCGACACGGGTGGGACGATCTGTGCCGCGGCGGACGCGTTGTTCGCGCATGGCGCGGAGGACGTGATCGTGACGGCGACGCACGGTGTGCTGTCGGGTCCGGCGGCGGACCGGTTGAAGAATTCGCGGGTGAGTGAGTTCGTGTTCACGAACACGCTGCCGACGCCGAGTGAGCTGGGCCGGGATCTGGACAAGCTGACAGTGCTGTCGATCGCGCCGACGGTCGCCAACGCGGTGCGTGAGGTGTTCGAGGACGGTTCGGTGACGAGCCTGTTCGACGAGCAGTAGGAGCCCTGGGGCGGGCTTTTGTAGATCGTTTTGGGTGCGGCCTCCCTGGCCGAGTAGACTGCTGAAGTTGCTCGGCGAGGGAGGCCGTACCGCTTCTTCAGGAAGCCTGTACGGCGGTCCGTTATCGACGCGCTCTTCGTAGCAGGCCGTTCGTGGCCGGGTGACCACGTCCGTTTCTGACTTCGAGGAGTGAGTATGTCCGAGGTGAAGATCTCCGCCGCGACGCGCACCGAGTTCGGCAAGGGTGCCGCGCGCCGTATCCGTCGTGACTCCCAGGTTCCGGGTGTCCTGTACGGGCACGGTGCCGACCCGCTGCACCTGACCCTGCCGGGTCACGACCTGCTGATGGCGCTGCGTACGCCGAACGTGCTGATCGCGCTGGACATCGACGGCAAGAAGACCGAGCTGGCGATTCCGAAGGCCGTGCAGCGTGACCCGCTGAAGGGCTTCCTGGAGCACGTGGACCTGCTGCTGGTGCAGCGTGGCGAGCAGGTCAACGTCGACATCTACGTGCACACCGAGGGTGAGCTGGCCCCGGGCGGCAACCTGCTGGAGCACGTGCTGAACGCGCTGCCGGTCCAGGCCGAGGCCACCCACATCCCGGAGTCCGTGACGGTTTCCATCGAGGGTCTGTCGGCGGGTGACTCGATCCTGGCGAAGGACATTCCGCTGCCGAAGGGCACGACGCTGGCCGTCGAGGAGGACACCGTCGTCCTTCAGGTTCTGGCCGCGCAGGCCGAGGAGGCCCCGGAGGGCGAGGAGACCGAGGGCGGAGAGGCCGCCGAGGCCTGATCCTCTTCGTCGTCGTTTCGTCGGCCGCTGTTCCCGTGCGGAGCAGCGGCCGACGCGTATGAAGGAGACATGGACGTGACGACCGATGCCGCCGCTCCCTGGCTGATCGTGGGGCTGGGTAATCCGGGGCCGGAGTATGCGGGGAACCGGCACAACGTGGGTTTCATGGTGGCCGATCTGCTGGCGGAGCGGGTCGGGGGGAGGTTCAAGCGGGCCGGGAAGGCGCAGGCGCAGGTTGTCGAGGGCCGGATCGGGCCGCCGGGGCCGATGAGCCGGCGGGTGGTGCTGGCGAAGCCGATGTCGTACATGAATCTGTCGGGCGGGCCGGTGAACGCGCTGCGGGAGTTCTACAAGGTGCCGGTGGGCCATGTGGTGGCGATTCATGACGAGTTGGACATCGATTACGGTGCGCTGCGGTTGAAGCTGGGTGGCGGGGACAACGGGCACAACGGGCTGAAGTCGATGACGAAGGCGTTCGGGCCGGATTATCACCGGGTGCGGTTCGGGATCGGGCGGCCGCCGGGGCGGATGCCGGTGGCGGATTTCGTGCTGAGGGACTTTTCGTCGGCGGAGCGCAAGGAGTTGGACTACTTCGTGGACCGGGCGGCGGACGCGGTGGAGTGTCTGGTGATCGAGGGGCTGGAGCGGGCGCAGAGTACGTACAACTCCTGATTTGTCACCCTCGGGAGTTGACCGGCCGTGCGGATATGGCCAATGATCCCGGCCATGCCTGCCTCTGCCGCCGCCCCTCGCCCGAGCGTTCATGCCGTGCTGCGGTTCGGGCGGTTCGCTGCGATGGGTGTGGTCGCCGTGCTGATTCTGATCGCGGGTGTGTGGGCGTCGTGGGGTACGGCGCAGCACGTGATGCTGACGAAGGGCCGGGAGCGCGGGACGGTCGAGGTGACGCGGTGCGGGCAGGACACGTGCACGGGCCGGTACTCGCCGTTGTCCGAGGGTTGGCAGCCCCGGTCGAAGGTGGTCCTGGAGAAGTCGGTCGCGGTGCAGAAGGGCCGGACCTACACGGTGGTCGTGAAGCCGGGCAGCGATGACGCGGTGCGTTCGGGGCCGGCCGGGGTTCTGTACGCGTGGATTCCGCTGGGCGGTGCGCTGTTGCTGGCGTCGGTGGTGGTGGCGGGCGGTCTGCTGCGTACGCGGGCGGCGTGGGTGATGGCGTTGTCGGGGGTGGCGTTGCTGACGGCCGCTTTCGTGACCGTCTGAGGGGTTCGGGCGTTCTCTGCTTCTGTGGAGGGGACGAGCGTTGTGTGTTCGTGATTGACGGGCCCTCGGGCGAGGCTGGAAGCTGAGCCGCCCCCTCCACATCTTCCCGGTCACTTCTCGAAGATGGACTACTCCTCGATGCGAACCTTCATGCGCGCTGGCGCGGTCTGTGCCGCCGCTTCCGCGGTCCTTCTGCTCGCTCCGGCCGCCCAGGCCAGCCCTCCCGGTGACAACGGCACGGTCAAGATCCATGATGCTTCGACGGGTGAGGAGCTGCGCCGCAACGAGCCGCACGTGTGCACGTTCTACCTGGACGCTTTCGGTTTCGACGGTGGCCAGGAGGTCGACTGGCACATCGACGCGATCCCCCCGAGCGAGAACAAGGGGGAGACGGTGAAGTCCGGCGCGCTGACGCTGGACGCGGAGGGCCACGGCCGTACGGAGGATCTGTCGCTGCCGGACGGGCACTACAAGCTGTTCTGGAACTTCGACGGCGAGAAGGGTGCGGCCAAGCACAAGGTGTTCTGGACGGACTGCGAGGACGGGCGGGAGCCCGGCGGTTCGACGCCGTCGGGGGCGGCTTCTCCGTCGCCTTCGTCCGGGGCGTCCGAGGCGCCGTCGGCGGAGCCGGGGACGTCGGGGTCGCCGAGTTCGCCGGCCGGTGAGGGTGGGCCCGCGTCCTCGTCGCCGTCGCCGCAGGGCGGTGCCGGCGGTGACCTCGCCGAGACGGGCAACGGGGCCCCGGTGGGCCTGTTGTCCGGTGTGGCGGCGGTGCTGGTCGCGGGCGGTGGGTTCCTGGTGTCGCGTCGCCGGAGGCTCGACCGCGGCTGACGCGGAACGCGCCGTGCCCCCGGGCCCGTACGGGTTCGGGGGCACGGTCGTGTCCGGGGAGCGGCTCAGCCGGTGTTGCGCAGGCCCGCTGCCACGCCGTTGACGGTGAGGAGCAGGGCGCGGGCGAGGAGCGGGTCGGGCTGTTCGCCGGCGGCGGCCGCGTCGCGCTGTCGCTTGAGCAGGGCGACCTGAAGGTAGGAGATGGGGTCGAGGTAGGCGTCGCGGATGGAGAAGGTCTGCTTCAGGACGGGTTCGGCGTCGAGGAGTTCCTGTTCGCCGGTGACGCGCAGTACCTCGGCGACGGTGAGTTCGTGCTCGGCCTTGATGGTGTCGAAGACGTGCTTGAGCTCGTCGGGGACGAGGGTGTCGACGTAGTGCTGGGCGATCCGCAGGTCGGTCTTGGCCAGGGTCATCTCGACGTTGGAGATGAAGTTGCGGAAGAAGTGCCACTGCTGGTGCATCTCGTCGAGGACGGTGTCGAGGCCGGCCTCGCGCAGGGCCTTGAGGCCGGAGCCGACGCCGAACCAGCCGGGCACGATCTGCCGGGACTGGGTCCAGCCGAACACCCACGGGATGGCGCGCAGTCCGTCCAGGCCGGCTCCGGAGTCGGGGCGGCGGGAGGGCCGGGAGCCGAGGTGGAGGTCGGCGAGCTGGTCGACGGGGGTGGAGGCGAAGAAGTACGCGGGGAGGTCGGGGTCCTCGACGAGGCGGCGGTAGGCGGCGTGGGCGGCGTCGGAGACGACGTCCATGGCGGCGTCCCAGCGGGCGAGGGCCTCGACGGACTGGCGGGGTGCGGTGTGCAGGGCGGAGGCCTGCAACGTCGCGGCCACCGTCAGTTCCAGGTTCTCGCGGGCGAGGGCCGGGATGAGGTACTTGTCGGAGATGACCTCGCCCTGCTCGGTCACCTTGATCTCGCCCTCCAGGGTGCCCCAGGGCTGGGCGAGGATGGCGTCGTGGGTGGGGCCGCCGCCGCGGCCGACGGTGCCGCCGCGGCCGTGGAAGAGCCGCAGGCGGACGCCGTAGCGGTGGGCGACGTCGCGCAGGCGGCGCTGGGCGCGGTGGATCTCCCACTGGCTGGTGGTGATGCCGCCGAACTTGGAGGAGTCGGAGTAGCCGAGCATGACCTCCTGGACGTCGCCCCGGAGCGCGACGAGGCGCCGGTAGGACGGGTCGGAGAGCATGTCCTCGAGGATGGTGTCGGCGGCCTTGAGCTCGTCGGTGGTCTCCAGCAGCGGCACGATGCCGATCTTGGCCCAGCCGGCGTGCAGGTCGATCAGGCCGGCCTCGCGGGCGAGGACGGCGGCGGCGAAGACGTCGTCGGCGCCCTGGCACATGGAGATGATGTACGACTCGATGACCTCGGGTCCGAAGATCTCCAGGGCCCGCTTGACGGTCTGGAAGACGCCGAGGGTCTTCTCGCCGGGCGCGTCCACGGGCGCGGGGGTGGGTGCGAGGGGGCGGCGGGAGCGCAGTTCCTTGGCGAGCAGCTTGGTGCGGTAGTCGCGGGGCATGTCCGCGTACCGCCAGGATTCCTCGCCGAGCCGGTCGAACAGCTGACCGAGGGCGTGGTGGTGGGCGTCGGCGTGTTCGCGTACGTCCATGGTGGCGAGCTGGAGGCCGAAGGCGGCCAGGGTGCGGATGGTGCGGGCGAGGCGCCCGTCGGCGAAGAGGCCGCCGCGGTGCTCGCGCAGGGACCTCTGGATGATCCGCAGGTCGCTGATCAGCTCGCTGGTGCCGAGGTAGTCGCGGCCCGGCACGTGCGAGGTGCCCTTGGCGAGGCGCTGCTTGGTGTTCTCCAGCTTCTGCCGGATGCAGGTGGCCTTGAGCCGGTAGGGCTCCTCGGCGTTGAGGCGCTTGTAGCGGGGGCTGATCTCGGGGAGGTTCTCCAGGTCGGCCTGGAGGGAGGTCAGCAGTTCCTCGGTGGCGCCGGCGTAGCGGATGGAGTTGGACAGGAAGCCGCGGAGTTCGTCGATCGTCTCCAGGGCGTCGTTGATGCCGTGCTCGTGCTGGAGGATGAGGACGTCCCAGGTGACCTGGGGGGTGACGTTCGGGTTTCCGTCGCGGTCGCCGCCGATCCAGGTGCCGAAGGTGAGGGGGCGGGTGTCGTCGGGGAGCTTGACGCCGGCCCGCTCCAGCTCGGCAGTGAGGTCCTCCAGGACGTCGCCGACGGCGCCCGCGTGCAGTTCGTCCAGGTAGTAGATGGCGTTGCGGGCCTCGTCGGCGGGCTCGGGGCGGACGACGCGCAGTTCGTCGGTCTGCCAGACGAGGTCGATGTTCTCGGCCAGCCGGATGTCGAGGCGGCGGCGGTCGGACTCGATGACCGGGGTCTCCAGGAGCGCGGCGATGCGCCGGAGCTTGTTCAGGACCGACCGGCGCGCGGCCTCGGTGGGGTGTGCGGTGAACACGGGGCGGACGTTGAGGTTGCGGACCGTCTGGCGCAGGTGCTCGGGGTCGGCGTCCTTGAGCCGGTCGGCCGTACGGGCGAGCAGTCCGCCCTCGGCGGCGCGCCGGGCGCGCAGTTCGCGGCCGCGGTGGACCTGCTCGGTGACGTTGGCCAGGTGGAAGTAGGTGGAGAAGGCGCGGACCAGCTTGGCCGCGGTCTGGAGTTCGGTGCCGCGCAGCAGCTCGGCGGCGGCCTCGCCGTCCTCACGGGTGAGGCGGCGGACCTTCTCGACGAGCTCCAGGAGCTCAGGACCCTCCTGCCGGACGAGGGTCTCTCCGAGGAGGTCACCCAGTCGGCGGATGTCGGCACGCAGCTCACTGCTCGTCGTCGTGGTCTGGTCGTCGGCACTGCTCACAGGTGCGGCTCCTTGCAGTGTTGAAGCTCGTCTGGGAGGGGTACCCGGACGGCGTCTCGCGCGGCGGGCGCCGCTTACGGGCCGGACGTCCGGGAAGAAATCAGAGCGGACCGCGCTGTCCGACCGACTCCAGGATAGGTGTCGGCCGGGACGCGCAGGCTCTTGGGCTCTTGCCGCCGGGCGACGCGCTGCCATACTTACGAAGCCGTAGGTTACGGAACCGTAGGAAGCACTGCGGAGTTCCCGTGCTCCGGCACCCTCCTCTCCATCCACATACCCCCCAGGGGACGCGTATGACCAGTAGTTCCGACGTGATCGAGAACGCCCCGAAGGCGTCCGGTCAGGCCACCGATCAAGCCCCCGCCGCCACGCTGGGCGGCGAGCAGAAGCGGTCCATCGAGCAGATCGCCCTCCTCCTCTTCATCACCGTCCCGTTCCTCGCGCTGCTGGCGGCCGTGCCGCTGGCTTGGGGCTGGGGCGTGAGCTGGCTGGACCTCGGTCTGCTGGTGTTCTTCTACTTCCTGGGGTGCCACGGCATCACGATCGGTTTCCACCGTCACTTCACCCACGGTTCCTTCAAGGCCAAGCGGCCGCTGAAGATCGCGCTGGCAGTCGCCGGCTCCATGGCGGTCGAGGGTCCGCTGGTCCGCTGGGTGGCCGATCACCGCAAGCACCACAAGTTCTCCGACGCGGAGGGCGACCCGCACTCGCCGTGGCGGTTCGGCGAGACGCTCCCGGCCCTGATGAAGGGGTTGTGGTGGGCACACATCGGATGGATGTTCGACGAGGAGCAGACTTCGCAGGAGAAGTACGCCCCGGACCTGATCAAGGACAAGACGCTCCGCGCGATCTCCCGCCAGTTCGTCCTGTGGACGGTGGTGTCCCTGGCCCTCCCGGCGCTGATCGGCGGGCTGGTCACGATGTCCTGGTGGGGCGCGTTCACGGCGTTCTTCTGGGGATCGCTCGTCCGGGTGGCCCTGCTGCACCACGTGACGTGGTCGATCAACTCGATCTGCCACGCGGTGGGCAAGCGCCCCTTCAAGTCGCGCGACCGCTCGGGCAACGTGTGGTGGCTGGCGATCCTGTCCTGCGGCGAGTCCTGGCACAACCTGCACCACGCCGACCCCACCTCCGCGCGGCACGGTGTGATGCGCGGCCAGCTGGACTCCTCCGCCCGGCTGATCCGTTGGTTCGAGATGCTCGGCTGGGCGTACGACGTGCGCTGGCCGTCACGCTCGCGTATCGATTCGCGCCGTAACACCGGGGAAGGCGGCTCCCCGCGCGGGAAGGAGCCCGTCAAGGCGGCATGATGGTCGCTGTGGCGACCGACTCGAGCAGCACCCCCAGCAATGACAAGCCGCGGCGAGTGCGTCGCACGCGGATGACCGGTGCCGAGCGCCGCCAGCAGCTGCTGGAGATCGGTCGCACGCTCTTCGCCGCGAAGGGTTTCGAGGGCACGTCGGTGGAGGAGATCGCGGCGAAGGCCGGGGTCTCCAAGCCGGTGGTGTACGAGCACTTCGGCGGCAAGGAAGGGCTGTACGCGGTCGTCGTGGACCGCGAGATGCGCCGCCTGCTGGACATGGTGACCAGCTCCCTCACGGCCGGTCACCCCCGCGAACTGTGCGAGCAGGCCGCCTTCGCCCTGCTGGACTACATCGAGGAGTACACGGACGGTTTCCGCATCCTGGTCCGTGACTCCCCCATCCCCCAGTCCACGGGTTCCTTCGCCTCGCTCATCTCGGACATCGCCACCCAGGTGGAGGACATCCTGGGCCGCGAGTTCAAGAGCCGCGGCTTTGACCCCAAGCTGGCGCCGCTGTACGCCCAGGCCCTGGTCGGCATGGTCGCCCTGACCGGCCAGTGGTGGCTGGACGTCCGCAAGCCGAAGAAGGCCGAGGTGGCCGCGCACCTGGTGAACCTGGCGTGGCACGGGCTGGACGGGCTGGAGGCGAAGCCGCACCTGATAGGGCGCCGCAAGGCCTAGTCACCCTTCCTTCCGGGCCACGGCGAACAGGCGCCGGAACGGGAAGGGCGTGCCGTGCGGCCCCGCCGGATAGGCCTCGCGCAGGGCCGTCCGGTACTCGGCGAGGAAGCCGTCCCGCGCCTCGGGGTCATCGGCGAGGGCGGTCAGCACGGGCCGCAGGCCGGTCCCCTGCACCCAGTCGAGCACCGGGTCCTCGCCCTGGAGCAGATGGACGTACGTCGTCTCCCACACGTCGGCGGCGCAGCCGAGCGAGGTGAGCCGCTCCAGGTAGGCCTCGGGGGTCAGGACGGCGTCGGCGTGGCGGAGGGTGCCGGCGAGGCCGTACCGGCGTGCGAGGTCGCGCATCAGCCGGTGGCTGGGGGCGTCGAAGTTCCCGGGCACCTGGAAGGCGAAGGTGCCGGACGGCTTCAGTGCGGCCACCCAGTCGGCGAACCGGTCGCAATGCCCCGGCACCCACTGGAGCGCGGCGTTGCTGACGATCAGGTCGCAGCGCTCGCTCGGCGTCCACGTACGGACGTCGGCGTGGGCGAAGTCGAGACCACCGCCGCCCGGGGTGGGCCCCTCGTGATCGGCATGGGCCTTGTCGAGCATCTCGGGCGAGTTGTCGTAACCGGTGATCCGGGCGGTGGGCCAGCGGGCGGCGAGCAGGGCGGTGACGTTGCCCGGGCCGCAGCCGAGGTCGGCGATGCGGGGAGGGTCGCCCGGGAGGTCGGGGACGCGGGCGAGGAGGTCGGTGAAGGGGCGGGCGCGGTGGCCGGCGTGGCGGAGGTACTGGGCGGGGTCCCAGGCGGCGGCTCCGGGCATGGATCCTCCTGGTGTCCTGGTGTCCCTGGCGGCGTCCTGGTGGTTCCCTGGTGGTGACTGGCAACGATCGCGCACCCAGCGTGACACCGCACTTATCTCCACGTCAAGAAAATGGACATCAAGAGACTCTACGTCGACACAACCACTACACTGATCGACATGGAGGACGAGGTCGACCGGCTGGTCGCAGCATGGCGGCGGGAGCGCCCGGACCTCGACGTCGAACCGCTCGAGGTGCTCAGCCGCGTGAGCAGACTGGCCCGGCATCTGGACCGGGCACGTCGGCTGGCCTTCTCGGAGCACGGCCTGGAGCCGTGGGAGTTCGACGTCCTGACGGCGCTGCGCCGCGCGGGCACGCCGTACCAGCTCTCGCCGGGACAGCTCCTCACCCAGACCCTGGTCACGTCGGGCACGATGACGAACCGCATCGACCGCCTGGCGAAGAAGGGCCTGGTGGAACGCCTCCCCGATCCCAGCGACCGCCGAGGCGTCCTGGTCCGGCTGACGGACGAGGGCAGGGACCGCGCGGACCAGGCCCTGGCGGGTCTGCTGGACCAGGAGCGCGCGATCCTCGCGGAGCTCACCCGAGCCCAGCGCGGCGAACTGGCCGGGCTGCTACGCCAGCTGACCGCCCCGTTCGACAACATCCCCGGCTAGGTCGGCGGGCCCCACTCCGGCACGCCGGGCCAGGGCCACGGCGGCGAGCGTGGAATGCACTCCCAGCTTGCCCAGCACGTTCTGCATGTGCGTACGCACCGTGTGCGGCGACAGATAGAGGCGCTCGGCGACGGCCTTGCGCCCCAGCCCAGCCACCATGCACCGCAGCACTTCCCGCTCACGCGGAGTGAGGGACTCCACGAGCCGCTCGCTCTCGGTGCGGTGCTTGCGGGCCGCGGTCAGCTCGCGCAGGACTCCGGTCAGCAGGGCGGGCGGCAGATGCGTCTCCTCCCGCAGCACGCCCCGGATGACGGTGAGCAGCCGGGACAGCGAGCAGTCCTTGGCGACCCACCCGGAGGCCCCGGCCTGGAGGGCCAGCGCGGCCCGGCGCGGGTCGTCCTTCTCGGCGAGCACGACGATCCGTACGTTCGGCTGCGCGGAGCGCACCCCCGTGACGAGGGAGATCCCGTCGACGAGCCCGTCCTCGTTGCCCTCCTGCACGGGTACGGCCGGGCGGGCGCCCGGCACCTTGCCACCCAGGTCGGCGTCGACGAGCAGCACGTCGAACCGCCGCCCCTCGGCGACCGCCCGCTCCAGACAGCGCAGCGCGGCAGGGCCGCTGCCGGCCGCGGAGACGTCGACATCGGGCTCGGCGGCCAAGGCCGCCGCGAGTGACTCGGCGAAGATGCGATGGTCGTCGACGACCAGGACTCGGATGCGAACCACGTAACCCCCTTCCCCAGGCTCCCGAAGAGCAGGGGATACCCCATCGTCGGAAGACGACACCGCGCGGGTACGACACCGGGGTGCCCGGGTCTGCTGCGTCTGTCCGTCCGTCCTCGCAGCAGCCTGGCCGGGTCGCCGCAGCCGCACGGCCGCCGCCGTGCAGAAACCGCTACCCCCACCCCGGGCGTCGTACCCGGCTGTCTCGCCCCCTGATCGGCACCGGCCCCCACCGGTGCTGTTCATCAGAGTACGGCCGGGGGCCCGGAGCGGAAGGTTATTTGCAGAACTGACTGTCCTGCGCGTTTATGGTGTGCCGCATGTTCCGTCTTGAGACAGAAGTCGACAAGGCCCGACGTGATCTGCTCCGGACGCGTCTGCGGGAAACGAACACAGCCGCCTCTCCGGTACTGCGCGCCCTGCGCGGAACACCGGACGAAAGGGACGTCCCATTGCACGTGTGGGCTGTGAACGACACGGACGACGATCTCGCGGGCGGCCTGGTCGGCTACACCTGGGCGACCTGGCTCCACGTCACCTACCTGTGGGTCGACGAACGCCACCGGGGCCGGGGCATGGGGGCACGGTTGCTCTCGGAGGCGGAGCGCATCGCCTCCCGTGAACGGGGCTGCCGCGCGGCCCGCCTGGAGACATGGGACTTCCAGGCACCTCGCTTCTACGAGAAGCACGGGTACGAGGTGGTGTGCGTGGTGCCGGACTATCCGCCGGGGATCACGGAGTACACGCTGACGAAGAGGCTGTGCTGACGACCTCGTTGCCGTCGCGGTTCGGTTGATCGATAGCGTTGGTTCGCTTGAGTTATCCCCCCACATCATCAACGGGAGACACAGTGAACCGCCCCGCTCGGCTCGTGACGGCCGCGCTCACCGCATCCGCGGCCCTGCTGCTGACCGCCTGCGGCTCGGGGGGAGGTGACGGGGCGTCGTCCGACAAGATCGCCGGTGCGGATTCGGCTGCGACGCCATCGGCTTCGCCGTCGGTGTCCGCGACGGCGGACGGGATCGACCGGCCGGAGACCAAGGTGCCATCGGACATGAAGCTGGTCTTCGAGGGGCGGCAGACGGGCGACGCCACGAAGGACGCGATCCTGGCGGACAACGAGAGAACCGTCAGCACAGTGTGGCAGGCCATGGCGTACGGGGACATGAAGAAGTCGGGCATAACCTTCTACTACACGGACAACGCGCTGGTGGGCGTCTACCAGTACGCGAAAGGCGCCATCGCCAAGAAGACCAGCTGGGCCGGCACCCTGCGTTACTTCGACCGCCAGGTGACGGTGTTCGACAAGAAGTCGGCGGCTTTGACGTACTGCGTCGACGAGAGCAAGGCTGACCTCAAGAACCGCGAGACGAACAAGCTGCAGGGCACCAAGACCACGCCCAACAGCTACGTCTTCTACAACCTCGGCCTGAAGAAGAACGAGGACGGGGTCTGGCAGACCTGGGATCTCACCGAGGACCGGGGGTCGCAGAAGTGCCAGCCCTGACGCGGTGCGTGGGAGTGACAGCGCTCGCCACGGCGCTGTTCGGCCTCGGGGCACTTCCGGCCGCGGCTGGAGGGTTCGACACCATCGGCCCCCAGGAGACGAAGACCTCCGGCGACTCGTCCGGCCCGGCCCTGGAATCCCGCGTCACCATCAAGGTCCCGGGTTCCAAGGTGAAGGACAGCGGTCCGATCACCTCTGCGGCCGTGGACTGGGAGCCGCCCGCCTGCTGGTACGAGCCGTACTGGAAGGCCAACGACTTCAAGAAGTTCAACGAGGCCCAGTGGTCGATCTACGAGTCCGTCGGCGGCGCGCCCGAGGGCATCGCGGACGACAAGGCGCGCTACAAACAGGGTCAGCCCTACAAGGACTTCAACGTCGACAAGAACGACGAGGGCATGTGGTGGGTGGCCGTCAAAAACCCGGTGATGAAGGACGATCCTGCGGCCCGGACCTGCACGCGTGAGCCCTTCTGGGTGGACAACGGCGACACCCCTGACCTCCCCCAGGCCATCGACACCGAGACCCTCGCCGGTCTTGCCCACCAGCGGACCGTCGTGCCGCCGACCGAGGTCTCCCTCGCTCCGAACGGCAAGTCGACGGTGAACGCCCCCACCTGGATCTGGCTGGACAAGGGCACCTTCAAGCCGGTCTCCGTCACGGCGAGTCTGCCTGGCACCGGACTGTGGGCGACCACGACCGCCAAGCCGGTGAGCCTGCACATCGATCCGGGGACGGAGGACGCGGAGAGCCTTCCGGCGTCCGGCGAGTGCGTGATCAACGACGACGGGTCGATCGGAGAGCCCTACGCCAGGGGCAAGGCGGAGCTGACGCCTCCGTGCGGCGTGCGGTACCTGCGGTCGTCGGGAGACGACTCCTACGCCCTCAAGGCGACGCTCACCTGGGAGATCACCTGGGAAGGTGCGGGCGGCACCGGCGGTGATCTGCCCGACGGCACGTTCGCCACCACCACCGAAGTGCCGGTTCAGGAGATTCAGTCCGTCAACCGCTGAAACCGCGCGGAATGCTCGGGCGCCCTTCCTCTTTCGAGGTGAGGGCGCCCGATCGGTTCGTCAGCGCAGGCGGCGTGCCCCCGCCGACGGCACCGCCTCGAACACGCGTGGTGCGGTGAAGCCCGCCGTGGCGAAGGCTTCCGTGACCGCCTTGGTGATCGCGTCCACGTCGGGCTCCTCCGCGAGGACGATCGCCGAGCCGCCGAAGCCGCCGCCGGTCATGCGGGCGCCGAGGGCGCCGGAGGTGAGGGCCGTGTCGACGACCAGGTCCAGTTCGGGGCAGGAGATGCGGAAGTCGTCGCGGAGGGAGGCGTGGCCCTCGGCCAGGACCGGGCCGATCGCGCGGGTCTCGCCCGACTCCAGCAAGGACACCACCCGCTCGACGCGCTCGTTCTCCGTGACGATGTGGCGGACCAGGCGGCGGACCTCCTCCTCGTCGCCGAGGCGGGCCAGGGCAGCGTCCAGTTCCGCGTACGGCACGTCCCGCAGGGCGTCGACGCCGAGCAGCGCCGCGCCCTTCTCGCAGCCCGCGCGGCGCTTGCCGTACTCGCCCTCGCTGTGGGAGTGCTTGACCTGGGTGTCGACCACGAGGAGGCGCATGCCCTCGGCCGCCAGGTCGAAGGGGATCTGGCGCTGGGAGAGGTCGCGGGTGTCGAGGAAGAGGGCGTGGCCCGCCTCGCAGCACGCGGACGCCGTCTGGTCCATGATGCCGACCGGGGCGCCCACGTAGACGTTCTCCGCTCGCTGGCACAGGCGGGCCAGCTGCCAGCCCCGGAGGTCGAGGGAGAACAGGTCGTTCAGGGCGAGCGCGACGACCACTTCCAGCGCCGCCGACGACGACAGGCCCGCGCCCGACGGGACCGTGGAGGCCAGGTGGACGTCCGCGCCCGTCACCGCGTGGCCGGCCTGGCGCAGGGCCCACACCACGCCCGCCGGGTAGGCCGTCCAGTTCTTGTCCGACTCGGGGGACAGGTCGTCCAGGCGGAGTTCGGTCACTTCGCCCTCGACGTCTGCCGAGTGGAGTCGGAGTACGCCGTCCTCGCGGCGGGAGACCGCTGCCACCGCCTTGTGCGGCAGGGCGAACGGCATGACGAAGCCGTCGTTGTAGTCGGTGTGCTCGCCGATGAGGTTGACGCGGCCCGGTGCCGCCCATACCCCGTGCGGCTCGGCGCCGTACAGCTCCGTGAACCGTTCGGCGACCGCTCCGGCGGCCTTGTCGGCAACAGCCTCGCTCATGCCCTGACCCCTGACCCTTCGTTCCGTTCTAGTTGCCACGCCGCTGCGCGAAATCCCACGCGTCCGCGACGATTCCAGCGAGGTCCGCGCGCGACGGGTTCCAGCCCAGCTTCTCGCGGGCCGTGGCGGCCGATGCCACCAGGACCGCCGGGTCGCCGCCCCGGCGGGGGGCGACCACTTCCGGGATCGGGTGGCCGGTCACCCGACGGACCGTTTCGATGACCTCGCGGACGGAGAAGCCGTTGCCGTTGCCGAGGTTGCAGATCAGGTGCTCGCCGCTGGTGGCGGCGTCCAGCGCCAGCAGGTGGGCCTCGGCCAGGTCCGCGACGTGGATGTAGTCGCGCACGCAGGTGCCGTCCGGCGTCGGGTAGTCGTCGCCGAAGACGGAGATCGCCTCGCGCCTGCCCTGCGCGACCTGGAGGACGAGCGGGATCAGGTGGGACTCGGGGTCGTGGCGCTCGCCGTACTCGCCGTAGGCGCCGGCCACGTTGAAGTAGCGCAGCGAGACCGCGCCCAGGCCGTGGGCGGCCGCCTCACCGGTGATCATGTGGTCGACGGCGAGCTTCGAGGCGCCGTACGGGTTGGTCGGGGAGGTGGGCGCCGACTCGACGATCGGGACCTGCTCCGGCTCGCCGTACGTCGCCGCCGTGGAGGAGAAGACGAGCGTGCGGACGCCCGCCTCGCGCATCGCCGCCAGCAGGGCCATGGTGCCGCCGACGTTGTTGTCCCAGTACTTCTCCGGCTTCACGACCGACTCGCCGACCTGCGAGAACGCGGCGAAGTGCAGGACCCCGTCGAACGAGGAGTCCAGCCACTTGGCGGCGTCGCGGATGTCGCCCTCGACGAAGGCCGCCCCGGCGGGGACGCCCTCGCGGAATCCGGTCGAGAGATTGTCGAGGACGACGACCTCATGACCGGCTTCCAGCAGGTGCTGGGCGACCACGCTGCCGACGTAACCCGCGCCGCCCGTCACCAGGTACTTCCCGCTCATGAACTCGCTACCTCTCGCAGTCGCTCGGCCGCGCGCTCCGGCGGCACGTCGTTGATGAACACGTTCATGCCGGACTCGGAACCCGCGAGAAACTTCAGCTTGCCGGAAGTGCGGCGGATGGTGAAAAGCTCGAGGTGAAGCGCGAAGTCCTCACGCGCGACCCCGTCGAACTCCTCCAGCGCGCCGAAGGGGGCCTGGTGCCAGGCCGCGATGTACGGCGTCGGAGGCTCACCCTCCCCGAAGATCCGGTCGAAGCGCCTCAACAGTTCCAGATAAATCTTGGGGAACTCTGTGCGCGCGGCCTCGTCCAGCCCGAGCAGGTCCGGCACGCGGCGCTTCGGGTACAGGTGGACCTCGTACGGCCAGTGCGCCGAGTACGGCACGAAGGCCACCCAGTGTTCACCCTCCAGGACGACCCGTTCGTCGGCGAGTTCACGCTCCAGGACGGCGTCGAAGAGGTTCTCCCCGCCCGTCATCTCCTTGTGGGCCGCGACGGAACGCAGCATCAGGGCGGTGCGCGGGGTGGTGAAGGGGTAGGCGTAGATCTGCCCGTGCGTGTGCTGGAGGGTGACGCCGATCTCGGCACCCCGGTTCTCGAAGCAGAACACCTGCTCGACGGAGGGCAGATGGGACAGCTCGGAGGTACGGTCCGTCCAGGCCTCCAGCACCAGGCCCGCCTGCTCCTCGCTGAGGTCGGCGAAGGACGCGTTGTGGTCGGACGTGAAGCAGACGACCTCGCAGCGGCCGGAGTCGCCGGCGAGCGAGGGAAAGCGGTTCTCGAAGACGACGACGTCGTACGACGAGTCCGGGATCTCGCTCAGGCGGTCGCCCTCGGAAGGGCACAGGGGGCACTCGTCGGCCGGCGGATGGTAGGTGCGGCCCTGGCGGTGCGAGGCGATGGCGACGGAGTCGCCGAGCAGGGGATCGCGGCGGATCTCGGACGTGGTGACGGTGCGGTCCAGCGGGCGGCGGTCGGCCGCGTCCCGCACGGTGTCGTCACGCAGGTCGTAGTAGATGAGCTCGCGACCGTCGGCCAGCCGGGTCGAGGTCTTCTTCACGCCGCACTCCTCATCCTTCAAACATAACTCAACATACCAAAACACGATGCTCCCCAATCGTCAACATCACAATCAAACAAAGAGCATCACCAGATGTGTTCAATTACTGAAGACCTAGGCATAGATTCCGCGAGGTATCGGTTCACGCAACGAAGCGAGGGCTCATGCATCCCCCCACACACCTGGCAGCCGAGCTGCGACTCCCCACGAACTGGCTCGACTACACGATCCTCGGCATCTACTTCGCCGTCGTCCTCGGCATCGGCTTCGCCGCCCGCCGCTCGGTGAAGACCAGCCTCGACTTCTTCCTCTCCGGCCGCTCCCTGCCCGCCTGGGTCACCGGCCTCGCCTTCATCGCCGCCAACCTGGGCGCCACCGAGATCCTGGGCATGGCCGCCAACAGCGCGCAGTACGGCGTCTACACCACCCACTGGTACTGGATCGGCGCCATCCCGGCCATGGTCTTCCTCGGCCTGGTCATGATGCCCTTCTACTACGGCTCAAAGGTCCGCTCGGTCCCGGAATTCCTGCTGCTGCGCTTCGACAAGGCGGCGCACCTGCTGAGCTCGGGCCTCTTCGCCTGCGCCGCCATCCTCATCGCCGGCGTCAACCTCTACGCCCTGGCCATCGTCGTCGAGGCGCTGCTGGCCTGGCCGCAGTGGGTGGCGATCGTGGTCGCCGGCTTCTTCGTCCTGGCGTACATCACCCTCGGCGGTCTGTCCTCGGCGATCTACAACGAGGTCCTCCAGTTCTTCGTCATCCTCGCCGCGCTCATCCCGATCTCGGTCCTCGGCCTGAAGAAGGTGGGCGGCTGGGACGGCCTGTCCGACTCGCTCACACAGAGCCGCGGCGCCGACTTCATGACGTCCTGGGGCGGCACGGGTATCGGCAGCGACAACCCGCTGGGCGCGAACTGGCTGACGATCGTCCTCGGCCTCGGCTTCGTCCTCTCCTTCGGCTACTGGACGACGAACTTCGCCGAGGTGCAGCGCGCCCTGTCCGCGAAGAACCTCTCGGCGGCCCAGCGGACGCCGCTGATCGCCGCGTTCCCGAAGATCTTCATCGTCTTCCTGGTGATGATCCCGGGTCTGGTCGCCGCGGTCCTGGTCCCCAGGATCGGCACGGCCGGCTCCGACCTCCAGTACAACGACGCGATCCCCTACCTCATGGAACAGCTGCTGCCGAACGGCGTGCTGGGCATCGCCGTGACGGGTCTCCTCGCGGCCTTCATGGCGGGCATGGCGGCGAACGTGTCGTCGTTCAACACGGTGTTCACGACGGACATCTGGGCGAAGTACGTCGTGAAGGGCCGGGAGGACGACTACTACGTCCGCTTCGGCCGCCTGATCACCGCGATCGGCGTCCTGGCCTCCATCGGCACGGCGTTCCTGGCGTCGTCCTTCTCCAACATCATGAGCTACCTCCAGACGCTGTTCTCCTTCTTCAACGTGCCGATGTTCGTCGTCTTCATCATCGGCATGTTCTGGAAGCGGGCGTCCATGAAGTCGGGCTTCTGGGGGCTGGTGGCGGGCACGACGGCGGCGATGGTGAACTACTTCTGGATCTACAAGCAGGGCATCATCGACATCCCCTCCGACCAGGGCGCCAACTTCGTCTCGGCGATCGCGGGATTCGTCGCGGGCGCGGTCGTCATGGTGGCGGTGTCGCTCTTCACCGCCCCGAAGCCGGCCGAGGAACTCCAGGGGCTGGTCTACGGCACGACCTCGCCCGGCATGGCGGAGCCGCCGGCACCCGGGGACGAGGCCTGGTACCGCAAGCCGGCGTTGCTGGGCTGGGGCGCGGTGATCCTGGCCGCGGCCTGCTACATCCCGTTCTCGTTCTGACCGAGGGAGGATTGACAGATGTCCGAGTTCTACTCCGACAAGGACGTGCAGCGGGAAGTCACCGAGCTGCAGGGCAAGTCGGCGACGGCTGCGCGGTTGTTCGACATCCGGCGGATCATCGGCGGTCTGTTCGTCGTCTACGGCGTGATCGTCACGATCGCGGGGTTCACGGCGTCCGACGCCGACATCGACAAGGCGGAGGGTGTGAACATCAACCTGTGGACCGGGTTGGGGATGCTCGCGCTGGGGGTGTTCTTCCTGGTCTGGCTGAAGCTGCGGCCTGTGGCTCCGCCGCCGGATGTTGTGACGGGGGATGAACCGAGGGAGTGACGGCGGGCGTCCGGTTGCGCTACTGGGCGCCGATGGCTGTACCGCGGTGACGGCGACGGTCAGGCCGTCACCGCTGCGTTTCGTCGCATGAGCATGGGCACACCCGGCAGGCCCTGCCGAAGCCTGTACATCTCGGCTTCGGCAGGGCCCGGCATGCAGGGGATCAGGGGCGGAGGCCCTTTACGTGGACCATGCTCCCGTGCCCGTGTCGGTCTGGTTCTTCGACCTCGAATCCCGCCGAGGTGAGAATTCCCAAAAGGGCGGCTTGCATGTGCTGGAGCACCGTGTTGTGGTGACTGACGATCGGAGGCGGATCCGAGTAGTCGATTCCTTGCGCGAAGAGATCGAGAGCTGCATCCCGCAGCTCCGCGTCCGTGCTCCAGTCGACGTACACCCCACCTTCGATGAAAGGCGCCACGTGCACGTCCACGCCGGGTCGGCTGTGCGGCCCGCCGCTGAGATCACCGCGGTGTACAGGAAGACCAGCGCGATGCAGTTCCCGGCATACCCGCTCGGCCAGCGCTTGGCGTTCAGCGATGACCTCCGGTGCGGCTTTCGGATGCATGTCGAAAACGGGTTCAGACATGGGCCTCTCGTTCCTCGCCCTGCTGGTCGGTCATTGCGTGGCGTGTCATACGTTCTCCCCCAGCCTGCCTCACGTAGCGGGCGAGCAAATCCTTCGCTTCCTTCGCGAAGGAGGGGTGGTAGGGGACCGACCAGGTGACCGGTGTGCCTTCCTTGAGGGCACCGGTCAGGGCGGAGGCGCAGTCGGGGCAGGGCTGCCGTTCCGTGTACAGAGCGGTAATCTGCTTGGGGTCGAATCCCTTTGCCTTCAGCCTCTCCAAGATCGCTGTCTCCGAGTGGCCGGAGAAGCCGCTGTTGGCGATCACGAAGTCACCGGTCTTGGGATCGTTCCATCCCGGTACCTTCGCGACGGCGACATTGTGGTCCGCTCCGTAGTACCCGTTCTGCGTTCTGTACTGGTAGGCGAGGTGGCTCATCTCGTCACTGTTGTAGGCGATCAATCCCCTGGGGCATGCGTCGGCGGCCATGGCCGCTCGTGAGAGCCCGTGTGTTCGGACCCTGGTGCAGGTCTTGACCAGTCCGTCGAGCCCCTTGGTCCCGATCCGGAAAATGACGTCGTCGGCCAAGCCGAGTGCACGCAGAGCCTGATAGGCATCGGTGAAGCCGATGCCCGTGCGAGCGGCAGCGTCCACTGCCTTGACCGCGTCCGCGATGGGCCTGAGGATCTTGCCGGCGAACAGGGCCGCGACGTCCACGGCCGCCCATGCGCATCCGCCCCAGCTGCCTCCGGCGCCGCCCGGGGTGATCTTCTGGGCGCACTTGATCCAGCTCCCGAAGAGGATGTCGATCGGGTCGACGTTCTTCTGGTACTCCGCGATCGTGATGTTGTGCGTGACCTCGGTGGACAGTTCCTTGGTCGGGTGCTGCCCCAGGTAGACCGTCGCGCCGGAGGGGCAGGTGAACTGCTCCAGGTCCAGATCCCGCGCGGTGCACATGTACAGGTCGAGGACCGCTTTGAACCGGATCTTCGCGGTGATCGTGCAGTCGCCCTGGTAGAAGAGCTTGTCGATCCAGCCGTCGCAGCCGTCCGTCTTCTTGACGGTCTGCGGATCGCCGATCTTCTGGAGGTGGTCGACGACGTAGAACATGTTGCCGATGGCGCCGCCGGTCTCGTCGACGACGGTTCCCGTTTCGATCTGCTGCGCGTTCCCCGCTCTCTCGGCCCGGTCGGCCGCTTCTTGGGCTTCCTTGGCGTACCTTTCTGCGTCCTTGGCCGCTTCCTCGGCCTCGGTCGCCGCGGCGTCGGCGCGGTTGGCCGCTGCTCGGGCGTCCTTGGCGGCCTCTTCGGCCGCAGCGGCGGCCGTGCGGGCGGCTTCGGCGTCGAGGGCTGCCTGGTCGGCCGAGTCGCGGGCGTCCTTGGCGTGGTTCTCGGCGCGGCCTGCTGCCTGGTCGGCGGCCTGGGCGTCCTTGGTGGCCTGTCGGTTGTAGTCGACGGTGCGGGCCAGGGAGGCGGCTGCATTGGACGCGGCCTTGGCGGCGTCGGCCGCGTAGCCGAGGGCCTCCTTGGCATAGGTGCGGGCGGTCGAGGCGTGTCCGGCGGCGTTGGCCGCGTGCTGGTAGGCGGCCTTGGCGTCGCCCTTCGCCTGGTCGGCGAGGTTCTTGGCGGCTGAGGCTTCTGCCGCCGCGTTCTTGGCGTGGGCGTCGGCGACGGCCTTCTGCTGTTCGGCGATCGTCTTGGACGCCTGGCCGGTGAGGACCACCAGGCCGGCGGCCGAGTCGGTGTCGATGTACGGGGAGCCGAGCTGGATCGCGTCGTTGGCCGGCTTGGCGACCTGGGCGGCGGCGTTGCCGGCGTCCACGGCGGCCTGGGCGGTGACGTGGGCGAAGCCCGCGGCCTTCGCCGAGGCGGCCAGGGCCTTGGCCGCCTCCTTGTTCGCCGCGTCCGCGTGGGACTTGGCGGTCTTGGCCTGCTTCTCCGCCTCGTCGGCCATCTCGACGGCCGTCTTGGCCGCGGAGGAGGCGTGCTGGGATGCCTCGATGGCGTCGGCCGCGGCGCTGGTCGCGGTCTTCACCGCGGCGTCGGACTTCAGCTTCGCGGCCTGGGCGTCGTCCGCGTGCGCGCGGGAGCGCTTGGCCGCCGCCTCCGCGCGTGTGGCTGCCGCGTCGGCGTCCGCGGCTGCCTTCGTCGCGGCGTCCGCTTCGGAGCGTGCCCTCGTGGCCGCTGCCTCGGCGTCGTCGGCGTGCTTGTCCGCCGCATTGGCCGCGGCGCGGGCGGCGTCGGCTGCCTCTCCGGCCTCCAGGGAGTCGGCGTAGGCGGCCTTGGCGTCGGCCTTGGCGCGGGCGGCGTCGGCCTTCTGCTCGGCTTCCCACGCGTCGTCCCGCTTGGCCTTGGCGTTGTCACGGGCCTTGACCGCGGCGTTCTTCTTCTCGACCGCGGTGCCCTCGGCCGCCTCGGCCTTGTCCTTGGCGTCCTTGGCCTTCGTCGCCTCGGCTTCGGCGTTCTTCCTGTGCTGGGCGGCCTCGGCCTGCTTGGCCGCGGCCGTCTTCTTCTCCGCCTCGGCCGTCTTCTCCTCGGCCTCGGCGGCCAGGCGCTTGGCGCGGGCCTCGGCGGCGGCTGCCTTGGCCTCTCCCTCGGCCTTGAGCGCCTCGGTGAGCTTGGCCTCCGCGGTCTCCTTGTCCTTCTTGGCGTTGTCGCGGTGCACCTTCGCGGCGTCGGCCGCGGCCTTGGCCTGGGACTCGGCCATTGCTGCGGCGGCCTTGCGGAACTCCGCCTTCGACTGCGCGGCCTGGGCCAGGGCACGCTGCGCGATGGTCGCGCTGTCACCGGCTGAGGCGCGGGTAGCGGCCTCAGCGGTCGTACCGGCCTTCACCATCGCTTCGAGGGCCGCTGCCGCGCCGCTGGTGACCTGGGCCTTCTGCTGGCCGACCAGGAGACCACGGCCACGTGGGGCACCGGCCTCGTCGGCGATGGCGTACGCGGCCTTCTGCGCGGTGTCACTGGCTGTAGCGTGCTTCTGCGCCGCGGCCAACTGAGCCTTGAGAACGTCGAGCTGCCTCTTCGCCTGCGCCTGCGCCGCCGCGATGTTCGTCTTGGCCTGGTCGAATTGCGCCTTGTCGGGATAGAACTGGTTGTCCGTGCCCTGGTGGCCCTTGGGAACGATCCGGAACTTCTGCGGGTTGGTGCCGTTGCACCCCCACAGCCAGGCATCGTGGCTGTTGTCGAACTTGTTCAAGTCCAGGCACTTGTCCGTGGCGACGTTGCGCAACTCGCCGACGGCGCGGATGTCGAACTGCCACTCCTGCGCCTTGCTGTCGTTGCACGTCCAGATCTGGATCTTCGTGCCATTGGCAGCATTGCTGTTCTCGACGTCCAGACACTTGTCGGACTTGACGTTGACGAGGTTGTAGCTGTCACCGGAAGCCTCACGGAGCCGCCACTGCTGCCCCGAGGCGTTGTTGCAGGTGTAGATCTGCACCGGGGTGCCGGAGGTCGTCTTGCCGCCCTCCGCGTCCAGGCACTTGCCCTTGGCCGCCTCGACCTGGATGACCGCCGGCGAGTCTCCGATCCAGCCCGCACCGCCGGGAGCCCAGTAGTCCTGCCAACGGACCAGACGGTCGGCGACCCACGAGTGCCCCAGCAGGTTCCCCAACGCCTTCGCGCCGGCAGCCAGGGCGTTGGTGGCGCTCTTGCTGGAATTCAGGATCTGGTTGCGCTGGACCGCCTGCGAGGTGATTTCCCGCTGCCACTCCGAAGCGGCCGTGTCGACCATGCCGCCCAGGACCTTGTTCGGGTCGATCGGATCCCGCCAGGCACATGACGCGTACCTGGTCTTCAGGTCCTCGACCGCGATCCGGTGTTCGGCGGTACCCGGCTCCGGCGCGGTGCGGGGAAATCCGCCGGAGGCCAGGAACAGACGGGCGTCATCGGCGCCCTTGCCGTGGAAGGTGTCGAACAGCCCCTGGAACGCCTGCCGTTCCTCGTACTGCCGCTGCCACTCCCCGCTGGGCAGGTCCGGGTCATAGGGCTTCTCACCGTAGAGCGGGGTACCCAGATCGGTGGCGACCTTCAGGGTCTTCTCGTCGGCCTTGGGGGTGGGGTCCTCGTAGAAGTCGCCTTCGTCCTTCCAGAACCTGTCGGCGATCCAAGGGGTCAGTCCGGTCTGCGTATAGAAGTCGTCCTCCTCACTGCCGATCGAGCCGGGCGGGTCCCGCCAGTCGGCCAACGAGTCGAAGCCACCCGGCTGCTCCAGCCCGTCGAGTGGCTCACCCCACTCCCCAAGCTGATTGTTGAGGGCGTCGAGCTCCTTCCGGGCCGCGTCCCTGTCCCGCTGGTACGCAACGGCCAGCGGGGTCTCTTCCCAGCGATCCCGGTTGGCCAGGGCGTGCAGCTTGTCCGGCGGCTGGTTGAGCCCGTCCTGCGCGGTCGCGGCCATGGACGGCCCGCCCAGGCGCAGCACCTCCGCCATCAGGCACTGGTCCTGCCGCAGCTGCTCGGCCGCCGTGTCGTCGGACCAGTGGGGCGAGTCGTCCGCCAGGGCGGCTGCTTCCGTGCCGGTGAGCCGATCCAGCACCTCGGGCTGGACCGCCACGCCGGCCAGTACGGCCACGGCCGCCGCGGACGTGACGACAGAGGTCAGGAAACGGGGTCTGCCCGATCTGGTCAGGAAACGGGATCTGGACCGGAAAGGCCCTGGTCTTGGGCGCAAGAGAGCATCCCTTCGTCGCAAAGGAAGGCGGACGGGGGTGCCCTTCAGAAGAGGCGGAGGAGATGCGTGAAGAGCCGGTTTCGCGGCATGACGGCGTGTCCCTCCCCGTGGCGACGGTGTCCCCCCGGTCGCCGGTTGACGCGCGCTGTGGCCGAGTGGTCAGCTCCGCCGGGCGCGACGATCACCTTAGGTACAAGCGTTCGACCGGGCCAGAGGGTTTCTTCGAGGCGGGAGCGGCGTGGCGCAAAAGGCACCATGGGACTTCACCGGTCCGGGAGGCACAAGTCCCGTGATGCACCTAGGGATTATCTGTGCGCATCTCGTGAACATGGTGCTGAGTCAGGTGCCCCACAGGGCTGAGATCGACCAAAAACCCACCCATGCCTCGACGTTCAGGTGCAGCCCGTCAGGCCTCCGGCCCCGTCTCCGGATCCGGCGTCACCGTCCGCGGTAGCGACCCCGCGCGGTCCAGCAGGCCCGTCCGCGCCGCGAGTGCCGCCGCCTCCAGGCGGGAGCCGACGCCCAGTTTCATCAGGACCCGCTGGACGTGCGTGCGGGCCGTCGACGGGGCGATGCCCATGCCCGCCGCGATCAGCCGCGTGTCCTCGCCGTCCGCGACGCGGACCAGGACCTCCACCTCCCGGGGCGTGAGCATCGACAGCAACCGCTGGCCCTCGTCGTCCGGTTGGGCCGCCGGGTTGAGCAACTCACTGAACGCGCCTTGCAGCAGCTGCGGTGCCACCGCCGCCTCCCCGGCCCGGGCCTTCATGATCGCCCGCTCGACACCCTCTATGCGCTCGTCGTGACGTACGTACCCCGACGCCCCCGCGGCGAAGGCTGCGGCGATGCCGCGCGGGCTGGGTACCGGTCCCAGGACCAGGACCGCGACCTGCGGACGCTCGCGCTTGATCCGCACCACCGGGTCGAAGATCCCCGGCTCCGCCGGCGTGGCCGTCCCCAGCAGGCACACCTCCGGCGCCCGTGTGATCACCAGCTCCGCCGCCCCCGCGGCCGGCGCCGCCGCGGCCAGTACCCGGTGCCCCCGCAGCTTCAACGCCGAGGCCAGCGCCTCGGCCAGCAGTCGGTGGTCGTCGACCACCATCAGCCGCACTCCCATCGAGCAACCCCCCAGTCACCCCGGTCCCCCCAGATGGAAGCCCCCCGGCTCCCCCGCCTTCATGCCCCCGGAAGCTACACGCTTGTTCGACGTTGCGCTCCCCTACCCGCGAGAATCGCCCCGGATCGCCGAAATTCCTCTCATTCGAGGTTGACTGAGCCAAACGCGAACGGTCCCGCCCCTGAACAGGGACGGGACCGTACCGGCACCGAGTCGATCACCAAGCGGCCATCGATCGATCAGCTCGTACCGAAGCCGATCGCGAGGTACTCCTTCTCATTCGTGCTGCCGCTCCGCTTGCTGGCGTACACCTTGGACATGAACAGGTGCCCGTCGCCGTACAGCAACTCGGAGTACTCCGGCGACATGGCGGCCTCCACGTCGCGCACCGTGTCCGTCGCCGGGTTCTCCAGCAGCTTCGTCTGCTTGAAGCTGCCTCCGTCGATGCTCACGATCTGCCCGCCCTTGTCGTACGGCGGCCGCTTGTACGCGATCAGGTTGCCGCCGTCCATGCGCAGCGGCGAGATCGTGTAGCCGTCGCCCGCGTCGGCCCGCTGCCCGGTCTGCTTGCCGGTGGCGAGGTCGAAGGCGACGATCTCGTTGGTCTGGCTGTACTCGCCGCTGCCGTCGTGCTCCTCGGTCGGCAGGTACAGCCGGTCGCCGCCGACGGCCAGCTTGGTGCAGTACTCGATGCGGGTGATGCCCTCGCAGCGGGCCGCGAACTGCTCGCCCGGCGCGGAGATGCGCGTGCGCAGCTTGCCGGTCTTGTTGTCGATGGAGAAGAAGTCGGAGATGCCGCTGCCGTCGCCCGCGGAGTCGCCGACGTCGGCGGCCACGACGAGCGGGTTGGTCGACGCGATGCTCGCGTACTCGATGCCCTGGGACATCTTGTACTCCGAAATCACCTTCCCGGACTTCGGGTCGATGGTCTGGATGTGCAGCTGCCGCTGCCCGTACGTGCCGCACTTGCGCACCGCGACCAGCTTCTCGCCGCCGCCGTACCCGGCGTCATAGCAGGAGTCGGCCGGCTTCGGGCTCCACAGGAGCTTGCCGGAGACGTCGAAGGCGGCGCCGCCGCTGGAGCTGCCGACGGCGACGGTCTTCCCGCTGACCGTGACATTGTCGAAGCTGATCAGCTGGTCACCGGTCTTGACGGTCTTGGTCCACAGCTCCTTGCCGGCGTCGAGATCGATCAGGGCGATCTGGCTGCACCCGTGCGAAGGGTCGGCCTTGGTCGGCATCGCGGGCTGGTAGAGGACCGCCGTCTTGTTGTCGTCGGTGACGTGGCGGCTGGCCTGGCAGACCGGGCCGTCCAGCGGGATCTTCCACAGCTCGCCGCCCTTGTCGCGGTCGTAGCCGACGATCTCGGCGACGCCGCTCTTGACGTACGCCTTGTCGGTGAGCCACGAGCCGGAGACGACGACCGTGCTGTCGTTCTTCACCTCGGGCATCGGGACCTGGAAGAGGACCTTGGCACCGGGGTCGGCCGGGGCCTTCTCCTTGCCGCTGGAGCCGGCGCCGCCGTTGCCGTCGTCCGTGCCGCCGGTGCCGCCGCCGGAGCCGGCGGTGTCGTCCTTCTTGCCGTCGTCCTTGGACGAGGAATACCAGACGCCGCCGCCGACGATCAGGGCGATCGCCACGACCGCGGCGACGATGATGGCCAGCTGCGCGTTGAACTTCCCGCCCCCGCCCGGCTGTCCGGGCTGCGGCTGGAGCGGCATGGCCGGCTGCGGATAGCCGTAACCGGGCTGCCCGTACCCTGGATGCCCTGGCGGTCCGGGCTGGCCCGGCTGGCCCGGCTGGCCCGGCTGGCCCGGCTGGCCGTAAGGCGCCTGCCCGTACGGCCCCGGATGCTGGCCGGGGTAGCCGTAGCCGGGCGGAGCCTGGGGCGGCTGGGGCGCCTGCGGATAGCCGTACCCCGGCTGCGGGGGCTGGTCCTGGGGCGGCCCGAAGCCTCCCCCGGGCGGGGGCTGCTGGGGCGGCGGAGGCGGCTGGGTCATGGCGTGAGTACCTCGCGGAAGGGGACGGACGACGAAGACGAAGCGGAACCGAAGAGGGAAGAGTCACTTGCCGTAGGCGAGCATCAACTTCTCCTTCGTGTCGTCGTTTCCGCTCAGCCGCGTGGTCGAGATGTAGAAGCGCCCGTCGACCCAGTCGGTGTCCTTGGAGAAGAAGCCGTTCTCGATGTCCGCGGCGCCCTGCGGGTTCTGGAGCAGCCTGACCGGCTTGTGGCCGCTGCCGCCGGTCGGGATGGACACGACCTGGCCGCCCGCGTCGTACGACGGCTTCACATAGGCGATGAGCTTGCCGCCCTCGACCTTCATCGGCAGCATCGACTCGTCGGCCGGGGACTTCACCCGCCACTTCTCCTTGCCGTCGGCGAGGTTGACCGCGACGATCTCGTTGGCGCCGGCGGTCGCCTCCGTCGGGAGGTAGAGCGTGGTGTCGTCGGCGGCGACGCCCTGACAGCCCTGGAGGTCGCGTTCGAGGATGGCCCAGCCGCACTCGGGGGCGAAGTCCTCGTCGAAGCCGACCTGCGAGCGGAACTTGCCGCCGGAGGTGAAGGTGGAGATGTTCCAGGCCTTCTTGTCCTTGTTGGTGCTGTAGACGACCAGCGGGCTGACCGAGTAGGTGCGCGCGACCCGCCAGCCCTTGTCGAACGGCTGGGTCCACTTGACGTCGCCGGTGCGCGGGTCGAGCTCCTGCACCTCGTCGTGCTCCTTGTCGGTGCCGGCACCGCAGGAGGCGACGGCGATCAGCTTCTCGCCGCCGGCGAACGCGGAGGGGAAGCATGCGCTGCCGTAGCGCTTGTGGTCGAAGAGCTTGTCGCCGTTGGTGACGTCGTAGGCCGTACCGGACTGGGAGCGGCCCACCATCAGCGTCTTGCCGGTGATGGACAGTTCGACGGAGAGCGTGGAGTCGAACAGGGCGCCGTCGCCGACCTCCTGCTTCCAGCCCTTCTCACCGGTGTTGAGGTCGATCTCCTGGAGCTGGTTGCACTTGGCGCGGTCGCTGCTGCCGCTCATGTACGCGACGACGATCTTGTCGTCGGACGTCTTCTGCGGGGTGGTCGCGCAGATTTTCTGCGGGAAGGTGATCACGTCCCAGGCCGGCTTGCCGTCACCGACGTTGTAGCCGAAGAGCTGCTCGTACGCCGCCTTCACCGCGGTCTTGTCGGTGATCCACATGCCGGGGGCGTCGGCGCCGGAACCGGGCGCGTCGGGCGCCTCCTTGTACCAGAGGACCTTCGCCTCGCCCGCCTGGCGGCCCTCGTTGAGGTTCTCCGGGTCCTCGCCGCCGTCGCCGCTGCCGTCACCTGGGTTGACCGGGGCGGAGGCGCCGGGCTTGCCGTCGTTGCTCGGCTGGGCGACCGGCTTCTTCTTGCCCTTGCCGTCGTCGCCGCCGGTGACCGCCCACACGGTACCGCCGACCACGAGCAGGGCGGCCACGGCGGCGCCGATGATCAGGGCGGGCTTGCCCTTGAAGGGGTTGCCGGAGCCGCCCCCGGGCGGGGTACCGGGCGCGCCGGGGTACTGCGGCTGCTGCGGGTAGCCGTAGCCGGGCGGGCCGCACGGCCCCGGCTGCTGCGGCTGGCCGTAGGGCCCGGAGTTGTACGGTCCCGGCTGCCCGTACGGACCGGGCTGCGCGTACGGTCCGGGCTGCTGCGGGGGCTGCTGGGGGTAGCCGTATCCAGGCTGCGGCGGCCCCTGCGGGGGCGGTGGCGTCCGGGGCGGTCCCTGGGGCGGCGGCGGGGTCTGCGGTGCCCCGAAGCCACCGCCCTGCGGCGGCTGGTCCTGCGGTGCTCCGAAGCCACCGTGAGGTGGCTGACTGGGCGGCTGAGTCATCAGCGGCTCCCCCGTTCGATCACTGATTTTTAGCCACGCCCTGAGGTGCTCAATGGGCTCAGAGTCGCTTCATGAAGTTCTAAGACGGCTCTTTCTATCACCCGGTGCCGACAGCACACCGGGCCGTGTCATCCCCTGTTCCCAAGGGAGGACCGGCCCGTGATGCCGCCGTTATGCGCCTTCACGCACCCTTCACGCGTCCTCGGCGAGTTCCAGCCAGCGCATCTCCAGCTCCTCGCGCTGACCGGCCAACGCGCGCAGCTCGCCGTCCAGTTCGGCGACCTTCGCGAAGTCCGTGGCGTTTTCGGCGATCTGGGCGTGCAGCTTGGCCTCCTTCTCGGAGACCTTGTCGAGCTGCCGCTCGATCTTCTGGAGTTCCTTCTTGGCGGCGCGCTGGTCGGCCGCGCTCTTCTCCGGGACGGCGGTCTGGGGCGCCGCGGCCGGTGTCGAGGCGGCCGCGGCCTCCTCCATGCGCTGCCGCCGCTCCAGGTACTCGTCGATGCCGCGCGGCAGCATCCGCAGCGTGCCGTCGCCGAGCAGGGCGAACACCCGGTCGGTGGTGCGCTCGATGAAGAACCGGTCGTGGGAGATGACGATCATCGAGCCGGGCCAGCCGTCGAGCACGTCCTCCAGTTGTGTCAGCGTCTCGATGTCGAGGTCGTTGGTGGGCTCGTCGAGGAAGAGGACGTTGGGCTCGTCCATGAGGAGCCGCAGCAGCTGGAGCCGCCGCCGCTCACCGCCGGACAGGTCCCCGACCGGCGTCCACTGCTTCTCCTTGGTGAAGCCGAACGTCTCGCACAGCTGCCCGGCGGTCATCTCGCGCCCCTTGCCCAGGTCGACGCGCTCGCGCACCTGCTGCACGGCCTCCAGCACGCGCGTGGCCGGGTCGAGTTCGGCGACCTCCTGGGAGAGGTAGGCCAGCTTGACGGTCTTGCCGACGCGGATGCGCCCGCCCGCGGGCTGGGCCTCGCCGTCGGTCCGGGCCGCCTCGGCCATGGCCCGCAGCAGGGACGTCTTCCCGGCGCCGTTGACACCGACGAGACCGATCCGGTCCCCCGGCCCGAGCTGCCAGGTGACGTGCTTGAGCAGGACCTTGGGACCGGCCTGGACGGTGATGTCCTCCAGGTCGAACACCGTCTTGCCGAGCCGCGTCGACGCGAACCGCATCAGCTCGCTGCTGTCCCGGGGCGGCGGTACGTCCTTGATGAGCTCGTTGGCGGCCTCGACGCGGAAGCGCGGCTTGGACGTACGGGCGGGTGCGCCGCGCCGCAGCCAGGCCAGCTCCTTGCGGACGAGGTTCTGCCGCTTGACCTCCTCGGTGGCGGCGATGCGCTCGCGCTCGGCACGGGCGAAGACGTAGTCGGAGTAGCCGCCCTCGTACTCGTAGACGTCTCCGCGCTGGACGTCCCACATGCGCGTGCACACCTGGTCCAGGAACCAGCGGTCGTGGGTGACGCAGACGAGGGCGGACCGGCGGTTCTGCAGATGCCGGGCGAGCCAGGCGATGCCCTCGACGTCGAGGTGGTTGGTGGGCTCGTCGAGGACGAGCAGGTCCTGCTCCTCGATGAGCAGCTTGGCGAGCGCGATACGGCGCCGCTCACCGCCGGACAGCGGCCCGATGACGGTGTCGAGCCCCTTGGGGAACCCCGGCAGGTCGAGCCCGCCGAACAGGCCGGTCAGCACGTCCCTGACCTTGGCGACGCCCGCCCACTCGTGGTCGGCCATGTCGCCGATGACCTCGTGGCGGACCGTGGCCTCCGGGTCGAGGGAGTCGTGCTGTGTGAGCACGCCGATGCGCAGTCCGCCGGAGTGCGTGACGCGCCCGGTGTCGGCCTCCTCCAGCCTGGCGAGCATGCGGATCAGCGTGGTCTTGCCGTCGCCGTTGCGGCCGACGACGCCGATGCGGTCCCCTTCGGAGACGCCGAGGGAGACGCCGTCGAGCAGGGCGCGGGTGCCGTACACCTTGCTGACGTTCTCGACATTGACCAGGTTGACGGCCATTTCTCTCCTGACGAGGGGGGTGGATCGACCCTCCAGGGTAGTCGGGCGGCGGGGTGCTCCGGCCGGGGTGTTCAGGAGTGCTCGGCGGCCTCCTGGCGCTGCTGGTACCGCCACACGTCCAGCAGCCTCTCGTCGCCCCGCAGCTCCTCGGCGACGGGGCCGATCCGGTGCTCGGCCTCCACACAGCGCCTCCAGCAGCGCTTCGGCGACGGGTTCGTCGTAGGCCGCCACGGCCCGGCGGAGGTCCGGCAGGCCGTCGACGAGGAGCTCGCGGTCGGCCCCGGACTCCAACAGTGCCCGGACCTCGTCCCCGTCTCCGCGTCGTACGGCCGCGACCAGTTCTTCCACGCCTGCCCCCCGTTGGGAAACAACCGGAGGAGCCCAAGCGCCCGGAACCGGACGCGGCACGTGATCAACGCCCCGCGACCGTCGCCCCGGGTGCCGGACCCGACGCCGTCCGCACGGTCCGGCACGTGCCCGACGCCACCAGCGCCTGCGCCACCGCGGCCGCCGACTCCGGGTCGCGGACCAGGAACGCCGTGGTCGGGCCGGAGCCGGAGACCAGGGCGGCGAGGGCACCGGCGGCGCGGCCGGTGGCCAGGGTGCCCGCGAGCTCCGGGAACAGGGAGAGGGCCGCGGGCTGGAGGTCGTTGGAGACGGCGGCGGCGAGCGCGTCCGGGTCGCCCTTCGCCAGGGCGGCGAGGAGTTCCTGGGAGGCAACCGGCTCGGGGATGTCCGTGCCCTCGCCGAGCCGGTCGAACTCCCGGAAGACGGCCGGGGTGGACAGGCCGCGGCCGGCCATCGCGAACACCCAGTGGAAGGCGCCGCCGACCTCCAGGGGCGTCAGCTGCTCGCCCCGCCCGATGCCCAGCGCCGCCCCGCCGACCAGGCTGAACGGCACGTCGCTGCCCAACTCGGCGCAGATGTCGAGCAGTTCCTCCCGGGACGCGCCGGTCTCCCACAGCGCGTCGCAGGCGACCAGCGCGCCGGCGCCGTCCGCGCTGCCGCCCGCCATGCCGCCGGCGACGGGGATGTCCTTGGCGATGTGGATGTGGACGTCGGGCGTCCGGCCGTACCGCTCGGCGAGCGCTTCAGCCGCCCGCGCGGCCAGATTCGTACGGTCCAGGGGGACCTGGTCGGCGTCCGGGCCCTCGCAGGTGAGGCGGAGCTCGTCGGCCGGGGTGACGGTGACCTCGTCGTAGAGACCGACCGCGAGGAAGACGTTGGCCAGGGGGTGGAAGCCGTCGGGGCGGGCGGGGCCGACCGCCAGTTGGACGTTGACCTTGGCGGGGACCCGGACCGTCACGCTCACGCGGACTCCTTCTCCTGGTGCTGGTTCTGCTTGTGCTCGGCGATCCGCGCGAATTCCTCCACGGTCAGCGACTCGCCCCGCGCCTGCGGGGAGACCCCGGCGGCGACGAGGGCCGCCTCGGCCGCGGCGGCGGACCCGGCCCAGCCGGCGAGCGCGGCCCGCAGCGTCTTGCGGCGCTGGGCGAAGGCGGCGTCGACGACGGCGAACACCTCGCGCCTGGAGGCCGTCGTCTTCAGCGGCTCGGGCCGGCGGACGAGGGAGACCAGGCCGCTGTCGACGTTGGGCGCCGGCCAGAAGACGTTCCGTCCGATGGCACCGGCCCGCTTGACCTCGGCGTACCAGTTGGCCTTGACCGACGGGACGCCGTACACCTTCGAGCCGGGCGGGGCGGCGAGGCGGTCGGCGACCTCCGACTGGACCATGACGAGGGTGCGCTCGATGCTCGGGAAGGTGTCGAGCATGTGCAGCAGGACCGGGACGGCCACGTTGTAGGGGAGGTTGGCGACCAGCGCGGTCGGGGCGGGGCCGGGCAGCTCCGTGACGTGCATCGCGTCGGAGTGGACGAGGGCGAACCGGTCGGCGCGGTCGGGCATGCGGGCCGTGATGGTCGCGGGCAGCGCGGCGGCGAGCACCTCGTCGATCTCGACGGCCGTGACGCGGTCGGCGACCTCCAGCAGGGCGAGCGTCAGTGACCCGAGGCCCGGGCCTACCTCGACGACCACGTCGTCGGGGTGGACCTGTGCGGTGCGGACGATACGGCGGACGGTGTTCGCGTCGATCACGAAGTTCTGGCCGCGTTGTTTGGTGGGGCGTACGCCGAGGGCTGTCGCGAGTTCTCGGACGTCGGCGGGGCCGAGGAGGGCGTCGGGGGTGGGGCTGGTCACGGGGACAAGGGTACGGGGGGTTCGGGAGGCCGGGTTTCCTGGTGCTCGGCGTCGGTGCCGGGGGCGGGGGGTTGCGCAGCCCGGCGGTGCGGGGTGCCGCTTCCCTGGGACGGGTGCCGCCCCAGGCGGCAGGCATGCCCGCGGTTCACGCCTACCCGCGCAAGCGCCCCCCGCAGTGCGGCCAAGGGCTGGCCCCCCTCCGCACATACAGCTTCTTCGCGCGGTACGTCTGTTCTGCCGCCGGGGCGTCCTGGGGGCGGCCCTTGCCACCGAGGGCCTGCCAGGTCTGGGTGTCGAACTGGTACAGGCCGCCGTAGGTGCCCGACGAGTCGACCGCGTCGGGGCGGCCGCCGGACTCGCAGGCCGCGAGGCCCTGCCAGTCGAGGTGGTCGGCACCCTGCACGGACGTCGGTCGCGGCTTCGTGCCGACCTTCACCAGCTGCGGGCGCGGTTCGCGCACCACCTCGGATCTGATCCGGCGCGGCTTCTGCTTGACGCCGTTGACGGTGCGCAGGGAGTAGGTGACCCGGCGCAGGCCGGGCCGGCCCGCCTCTTCGACGACCTCCGTGCCACGGAACAGGGTCGGGTCGTCGGTCCGCCGCACCTGGAACGGGATCGGCTCCTCGCGGACCTCCTTGCCGCCCGTGATCCGCAGCACCGTGACGGTCTGCCCGTCGCGCGGGAAGCTCCCCTGCGGGACCGACGTGGTGTCCTGGCCGCGCAGGGTGATCCCGGCCTCCTCGACGGCCTCCCGCACGGTCGCCGCGTTGGTGCGGACGGTGCGGGCGCGGCCGTCCGCCATGATCGTGACCGTGCGCTCGGTCCGCACGTCCAGCGCGAGCCCTTCCCGCCCGATACGCCGGGAGCGCGACGTGGACACGTACGCGCCCTCCTGACGCACCCCCAACTGCCGGAGCGCCCCCTCCACGGTGTGTGCCGTCGTCCACACCTCGCTCCGCTGTCCGTCGAGGGTGAGCCGCACGGGGCGGCCGTAGCGCACGGCGACCTCGTCGCCGCTGGTGATCTCCGTGCCGGGTCCGGGCGCCACCACGTCGTGGGCGCCGACCTCGACGCCCTCCTCCGCCAGCAGTTCGGTGACGTCGTCGGCGAAGGTGTGCAGCGTGCGCGCCCTGCCGTCGACGTTCAGCTCGATCGCCTTGTCCTTGGCGACGAACGCCGTGGTGCCGCCCGCCAGGAAGGCGACGACCAGTGCCTGCGGGAGCAGCCGCCGCATGGAGCCGTCGCCCGGTCGCTCGACGTACCGCGGCGCCTTGCGCCGGCGCGCGGACCGCCGGTGCGAGCCGGTGCGCGCCGCGGCGCGGGCTTCGGCGCGCGCCTCCACACGCGTTGTGCGCGCGCCGGTCGCGGGTGGTGCCGCATCGTCGTCCGGGGCGCCCTGCCGGGGCAGCCCGGGCAGGGGCGGCCCCTCGTAGGCGGGTCGGTAGGTGTCCTCGTAGGCGGGCCGGTAGGTGTCCTCGTAGGTGACGGGCGCCCCGGGCGTCCCGTACCCGGGCGTCCCGGCGCTGCGCGGATCGGCGGGCGGCGCGTCGAAACCGCCGTACACCGGGTCCGCGAAGGCCGGGCCATACGACTCGTACGTCTCGTACTGCGATTTGCTCACGCCGACACGCTCCAGGGGCCGGAGGGGGTCCAGAGGGGTCCGGATCGGGCCCCCAGAACCTAGCGGAGCGGCCGTCACTCTCCAAAGCGACGCGACTACGCACAGTCGTGCGGCAGGGGTCGGCGGGGAGCAGCCGGGGTCAGCCGGGTCAGTACCCGAAGGCGCGTGCCGTGTTCTCCCCGAGAGCCGTCGCCAGCGTGTCCTCGTCAACGCCGCGCACCTCGGCCATGGCCCGCACCGTGATCGGCACGAGGTACGGGGCGTTGGGCCGGCCCCGGTACGGCACCGGCGTGAGGAAGGGCGCGTCCGTCTCCACGAGCAGCAGCTCCAGCGGGGCCACCGCCACCGCGTCCCTGAGGTTCTGGGCGTTCTTGAAGGTGACGTTGCCGGCGAAGGACATGAAGTAGCCCGCGCCCGCGCAGATCTCCGCCATCTCGGCGTCGCCCGAGTAGCAGTGGAAGACGGTCCGCTCGGGAGCGCCCTCTTCCTTCAGCACGCGCAGGACGTCGGCGTGGGCGTCGCGGTCGTGGATGACCAGGGCCTTGCCGTGCCGCTTGGCGATCTCGATATGGGCGCGGAATGACCTCTCCTGCGCCTCCTTGCCCTCGGGCCCGGTGCGGAAGTAGTCGAGGCCCGTCTCACCGACGCCCTTGACCTGGGGCAACGCGGCCAGCCGGTCGATCTCGGCGAGCGCGTCGTCCAGTGCGGCCAGGCCGCCGGGTTCGCGCGCGCCCTGCCTCGACCAGCCGTCGGGGTCGCCGTGGACGATCCGCGGCGCCTCGTTCGGGTGCAGGGCGACCGTCGCGTGGACGGCGTCGTACGCGGACGCCGTCTCGGCCGCCCAGCGGGAGCCCTCGAGGTCGCAGCCGACCTGCACGACCGTCGTCACTCCGGCCGACGCCGCCTTCGCCAGCGCCTCATCCACCGTGCCGGACTGCATGTCCAGGTGGGTGTGGGAGTCGGCGACCGGCACCCGGAGGGGGTCCGGGAGCGGGGGCGCGGCGTGCTTGCCGGAGTCGTTCGTAGGCATGCCCCGATCCTACGAAAGGGGTACGCCCTCCCCGATGGGGGAGGACCGGGGAGGGCGTCGACAAGGGAGCCGGACGGGTCAGCTCGCCTTGCGCTGGAAGGGGTGCAGCAGGTCGGACAGGTGCCAGTGGTGGTGCTCGGGCTGCTCTTCCGTCCCCTCGGCGTCCGCCTTCGGGGCGTCCACGGGCCCGGCGGGCGGCGGCACGCGGTGGGACCGGTGCTCCGCGTTGCGCGCCGACTCGACCCGCCCGGGCCGCATGATCCGCACGACGTGTCCGTCGCAGTTCTGGCACGTGGGCTTGCTCAACGGGGAGGGCACGACCTTGCCGTCCGCCACGTAGAGGACGAACTCGTGTCCCGCGGCGTCCGTGTGGTGCTCTATCTCGTAGGACTGCTCCCAGCCGTACCCGCAGCGCATGCAGGCGAAGGAGTACGACTCGTTGACGACGGCGTTGGCGCCGGCGCGGAGCCCGGTCTGCCCTTCGATCTCACTCATGCCAGCTCCTGTTCCGCTGTGGCGTGAAGACGGTTCCGTCCCCGCAACCCAGTGGACTCCCCAGCCGGACCGAAGGCAGCAGACCTGTCGACTATTGGCGCCGTTTTGGGGCTCCCTTGCCCCAGCCCCCCGTCGCCTTTGCCCATCCATGGGGCGCGCGCTCATAAGAAAAGCGCCCTGCTCAGAGGGTATTTAGCGCCCCCTTATGGGACGCGCCCCAGCGGGGCTGCATCCATGTGGGGCTCCGCCACGTGGGCGCGCCCAGCCACAGACAACCGCCGGCCCGCGACAAACCCCGGCCCCACCCCCGAACCCGGCTACCCGGTCGCGTTCTTCGCGGCCACCACCGCGTCGAAGACCACCCGCTTCGGCACCCCGGCCTCCACCGCCACCGCGGCGATCGCCTCCTTGCGCCGCTCCCCCGCCTCCTCCCGCACCCGAACCCGCCGAACCAGCTCCTCGGCCCCGACGTCCTCAGGCCCCGTGTCGGGCGCCCCCTCCACCACGACCGTGATCTCCCCGCGCACCCCCTCCGCGGCCCAGGCCGCCAGCTCGCCCAGCCCCCCGCGCCGCACTTCCTCGTACGTCTTGGTCAGCTCCCGGCACACCGCGGCCCGCCGCTCGGCCCCGAACACCTCGGCCATCGCCGCCAGCGTGTCGTCGAGCCGGTGGGGAGCCTCGAAGTAGACGAGCGTGCGCCGCTCCCCGGCCACCTCCCGCAGCCGCCCCAGCCGCTCCCCCGCCTTGCGCGGCAGGAACCCCTCGAAGCAGAACCGGTCGACGGGCAGCCCCGACAGCGCGAGCGCGGTGAGCACGGCGGACGGCCCGGGCACGGCGGTGACCCGGACGTCCCGCTCCACGGCGGCGGCGACCAGCCGGTACCCGGGGTCCGACACCGACGGCATCCCCGCGTCCGTGACGAGCAGCACCCGCGCCCCGCCCACCAGTTCCTCGACCAGCTCCGGCGTCCGCGCGGTCTCGTTGCCCTCGAAGTACGACACCACCCGCCCGTTGGGCGTGACGCCGAGCGCCTGGGTCAGCCGGCGCAGCCGCCGCGTGTCCTCGGCGGCGACGACATCGGCTCCGGCCAGTTCCTCGGCGAGCCGGGGCGGGGCGTCCGCGATGTCGCCGATGGGGGTGCCTGCGAGTACGAGGGTTCCGGTCACGCCCTCCATCCTCCCAGGGGCGGAGGATGGGGACGCATACCGGCCATGCACGGGACTCACACAGCACGGTTCCCTACGATGGCGCGGTGACCAGTACCGCGTCCTCCACGGACACCCGGCAGGGCCAGGAGCCGCACGAGCAGCGGCCGTCCTGGCAGCAGCGGCTGCGCCGCTTCGGCTACCAGCAGCCAAGAAGCGACGCCCGTGACGTCCGTGACCGGCTGGTGCCGCCCTATGCCGAGCCCGGCCCGCGACTGTGGGCCGCGCTGGGCGTCCCGCACACGCTCGCGGGGCGGCTGGTGCGCTGGTCGGGCTGGATCGGCCCGCTGCTCGTCACGCTGCTGGCGGGCGTGCTGCGGTTCTGGAACCTGGGCAGCCCCAAGGCGGTGATATTCGACGAGACGTACTACGCCAAGGACGCGTGGGCGCTCGTCCACCGCGGTTTCGAAGTCAACTGGGACAAGAACGCCAACGACCTGGTCCTCTCCTCCGGCGGGCACGTCACCATCCCGACGGACGCGGCGTACGTCGTGCACCCGCCGGTCGGCAAGTACGTCATCGGGCTCGGTGAGCTGCTGTTCGGTTTCGACCCGTTCGGCTGGCGGTTCATGACGGCGCTGCTCGGCACGCTGTCGGTGCTGCTGCTGTGCCGGATCGGCCGCCGGCTGTTCCGCTCGACCTTCCTGGGGTGCCTGGCTGGCGCGCTGATGGCGGTGGACGGCCTGCACTTCGTGATGAGCCGCACGGCGCTGCTCGACGGCGTGCTGATGTTCTTCGTGCTGGCCGCGTTCGGCTGTCTGCTCATCGACCGGGACAAGGCCCGCGGGAAACTCGCCGCGGCGCTCCCGGTGGACGCCGACGGCCGGGTCCGCCCCGACCGGCACGTCGCCGAGACGGCCCGCCTGGGATGGCGCCCCTGGCGCTGGGCGGCGGGCCTGATGCTGGGCCTGGCCATCGCCACGAAGTGGAACGGCCTCTACGTCCTGGCCGCGTTCTGCCTGATGGCGGTCCTGTGGGACGTCGGCTCGCGCAGGGTCGCCGGCGCCCGGGACCCGTACTCGGCGGTGCTCAGGCGCGACACGGGCCTGGCGTTCCTCGCCACGGTCCCGGTCGCGATCGTCACCTACCTGCTGTCCTGGACCGGCTGGATCCTCTCCCCCACCGACGGCTCGGGCGGTTACTTCCGCAACTGGGCCGCGAGCGACGGCAAGGGCGGCAGCTGGACCTTCCTGCCCGACTGGCTGCGCAGCCTGTGGCACTACGAGCACCAGGTGTACGAGTTCCACGTCGGCCTGTCCTCGCCGCACACCTACCAGTCCAACCCGTGGAGCTGGCTGGTCCTGGGCCGCCCGGTGTCGTACTTCTACGAGTCCCCCGCGCCCGGCCGGGACGGCTGCCCCGCGGACGCCGGCGAGAAGTGCGCCCGCGAGGTCCTGGCCCTCGGCACGCCGCTGCTGTGGTGGGTCGCCTGCTTCGCGGTGCTCTACGTCCTGTGGCGCTGGCTCTTCCGCCGCGACTGGCGCGCGGGCGCCATCGCCTGCGGCATCGCGGCCGGCTACCTGCCCTGGTTCATGTACCAGGAGCGCACGATCTTCTTCTTCTACGCCATCGTCTTCCTGCCGTTCCTGTGCCTGGCGGTGGCCATGCTCCTCGGCGCGATCATCGGCCCGCCCCGCTCCACCGACACCCGCCGCGTCGTCGGCGCCACGGGCGCGGGCGTACTCGTCCTGCTGATCGCGTGGAACTTCATCTACTTCTGGCCCCTGTACACGGGCACCGCCATCCCGATCGGCGACTGGCGGGCGCGGATGTGGCTGGACACCTGGGTCTAGCTGAGAGGATGGCGCGGATCATCACACAAACGGGGGGCGAACATGTTGGTGCTCATACTGTCGGTCGTCGTCCTGCTGCTCATCGGCGGCTGTGTCTGCGTCTTCTGGGCGGCCCGGGGCGACGCCCCGCGCTGGGCACGTGGTATGGCCAGGGTGACGCTGCTCGGCAGCGAACTGGTCCGCAGCGCGGACGGGAGTTCCAGCTCCCGGCGTGGCGGAGACGACTAGTCGAGGAGCCCCGGGCACGGTGTCACGGGCCTGGTCCATGTTCGGTCGAAAATCGAAACGCCCGTCCCCGTAGTAACCGCTTCCCCATAGAGTGCTCCCAGGATCGAGCTTTCTGAACGCGTTCAAAGGAGCGTGTGAAGCTCAAGGGGGGAGGGGACCACCCAATGGGCAAGGGGGTCAAGACCGCTGTCATAGGCGGCGTGTTCGCGGTGATGGTGGGCGGCGCCGGGTACGGCGTCTTCAACATCGTGAGCGCGCTGAACGGTGACGGCGGCACGAGCGGGGCGGCCGCGGAGAAGAAGTCGGGCCCGCCCGGCACGGACGAGGTCAAGGAGACCACGGCCAAGTTCTTCGCGGCCTGGGAGGAGGGCGCGACCGCGACGGCGGCGTCGTACACGAACAACGACGCCGCCGCCGAGCAGCTGCTGACCGCCTTCGCCGGCGACGCGCACATCACCGACGTGAAGATCACGCCCGAGGCGGCGAAAGGCACCACCGTGCCGTACACGGTGAAGGCGAAGGTGGCCTACGACGGAAAGTCCAAGCCGCTGAGCTACAGCGGCAAGCTGAAGGTCGTGCGCGGTCTCACCACCGGACGGCCGCTGGTCGACTGGCAGCCGTCCGTCGTGCACCCCGAGTTGAAGAAGGACGACACGCTCGTCACGGAGCAGTCGGCCAGCCCGCCCATCGAGGCGGTCGGCCGTGACGGCTCCGTGCTGACGAAGGAGAAGTACCCCTCCCTCGGCCCGGTCCTGGACGCCCTGCGCGAGAAGTACGGCGAGAAGACCGGCGGCTCCCCGGGCATCGAGCTGGTCATCCGGCACACCGCCGGGAACGCTCCGGACACCCCGCTGCTCACCCTCGCCGAGGGCGAGCCCGGCAAGCTGACCACCACGATCAGCGCGAGCGCGCAGGCGGCCGCCGAGAAGGCGGTCAAGCGGTTCGCCCAGTCGTCCGTGGTGGCCGTCAAGCCGAGCACCGGTGAGGTGCTGGCTGTGGCGAACAACCGTACGGACGGCTTCAACGCGGCCTTCGAGGGCCAGGCGGCGCCCGGCTCCACGATGAAGATCATCACCGCCGCGATGCTCATCGACAACGGCGTGACCTCGATGAACGGCCCGGCCCCCTGCCCGGCCGACGCCGTGTGGCAGGGCCAGAAGTTCGAGAACCTCACCGGCATGGAGCCCAACGAGAGCGCCACCCTCGCCAACAGCTTCATGCGGTCCTGCAACACCGCCTTCATCAAGCTCATCGACGAGAAGCCGCTCACGGACGCCTCGCTGACCCAGGAGGCCGAGCAGCGCTTCGGGCTGGGCCAGGACAACTGGAAGACCGGCATCGTCTCCTTCGACGGCAGCGTCCCCGAGGTCAGCGGCCCGGACCGGGCGGCCGGTGCCATCGGGCAGGGCCAGGTGCAGATGAGTCCGCTGAACATGGCCTCGGTGACCGCGACCGCGATCACCGGCACCTTCCGCCAGCCCTATCTCGTCTCACCGGAGCTGGACGACCGGCAGCTGGCCCAGGCCCAGGGTCTGAGGGCGAGCACCGCCGCCCAGCTCAAGCAGATGATGCGGCTCACCGCCATCCAGGGCACCGCTGAGGAGACCATGGCCGGACTCGGCGGCGACATCGGCGCCAAGACCGGTTCCGCCGAGGTCGACGGGAACGCCAAGTCCAACAGCTGGTTCACCGGCTTCCGGGGCGACATCGCGGCGGCGGCCATGACCGAGGAGGGCGGTCACGGCGGCGACGCGGCCGGGCCGATTGTCGCAGCCGTGCTACGAACCGATGGCTGATCTCACCTCTACGGGACGGGACTCTAGGGTGGGGGCCGTCGTTGGGACAGCAGAGGGCAATGGGGACCCTGGGAATTCGTGGAGGAACGGACAGCAGTGGGCAACAGAAGGCGCGTCGCCGAGCGACGGAAGACGAGCCCCGCCGTGATCGGCGGGATGATCGCCGTGGTCGTCGGCGGTGCCGGGTTCGGTGCCTACGCGCTGTACAGCGGCGCGGCGGCCGACGACGGCGCCCGGACGGCCTCCGCCAACCAGAAGCCCGAGGTGAAGACCGGGCCCCTGTCGGCGACCGAGGTCACCACCACCGCCCGTGCCTTCCTCACCGCCTGGCAGTCGGGGAAGGTCACCGAGGCCGCCGCGGCCACCGACGACTCGGCCGCGGCCACGTCCCTGCTCACGGGCTACAGCAAGGACGCCCGCATCAAGGAGGTCACCCTCACCCCGGGCACGCCCACGGGCGACGAGGTGCCGTTCTCCGTCAAGGCGACGGTGTCGTACGAGAACACCGAGAAGCCGCTGGCGTACGACAGCGCACTGACCGTCGTCCGCCGCACGAGCGACGGGAAGCCGCTGGTCGACTGGCACGCGGCGGTCGTCCACCCCGAGCTGAAGGACGGCGACAAGCTGGTCACCGGCGAGGCGGGCACGCCCCCGGTCAAGGCACTCGACCGGGACGGCGGCGAACTGACCAGGAAGAAGTACGCCTCGATCGGGCCGATCCTGGACGGGCTGCGCGAGAAGTACGGCAAGGAGGCCGGCGGCAAGGCCGGCATCGAGCTCCGGGTCGTGCGCGGGAAGTCCGCCGCGTCGGACGACCTGTCCGACAAGACCCTGCTGGAGCTGAGCATGGGCACGCCCGGAACGGTGAAGACCACGCTGGACCCGGCCCTCCAGGCGGCGGCCGAGAAACAGGTCGCGAAGAAGGCCCGCTCGTCGGTGGCCGTGGTGCGGGCCTCGACCGGCGAGATCCTGGCCGCCGCCAACGCCTCGCCCGGCTTCAACACCGCCTTCCAGGGCTCCCTCGCCCCCGGGTCCACGATGAAGGTCATCACCTCCTCGCTGCTGATCGAGAAGGGCCTGGCCTCGGCGGACAAGAAGCACCCGTGCCCGAAGTACTTCACGTACGGGCACTGGAAGTTCCAGAACGACAAGAAGTTCGAGATCAAGGACGGCACGTTCAAGGCGAGCTTCGCCCGCTCCTGCAACACGGCCTTCATCAGCCAGGCACCGAAACTCAAGGACGACGACCTGACCAAGCAGGCCCAGCAGGTCTTCGGCCTGGGGCTGAACAACTGGGCGATCGGCGTGCCGTCCTTCGACGGCGCGGTGCCGGTGCAGTCGGCGGCCCAGATGGGCGCCTCGCTGATCGGTCAGGGCGGGGTCCGGATGAACCCGCTGAACATGGCGTCGGTGTCGGCGACGGTCAAGTCCGGCACCTTCCACCAGCCGTACCTGGTCTCCCCGGACGTGGACGGCCGCGAGCTCGCGAAGGCCTCGCGCACGATGTCGGCGGGCACGCTGTCCCAGCTGCGTGAGCTGATGTCGTACACGGCCGACTACGGCACGGCCGCGGAGGCGATGGCGGGCGTCGGCGGCGACGCCGGCGCGAAGACCGGGTCCGCCGAGGTCGACGGGCAGAAGAAGCCGAACGGCTGGTTCACCGCCTACCGGGGCGACCTGGCGGCCGCGGGCGTAGTCCAGCAGGGCGGCCACGGCGGCGATACGGCCGGGCCGATCGTGGCGGCGCTGCTGAAGACGGGCGGCTGAGCCCCGGGCTCAGGACCCCTAGTGCGTCACCGGTTCCGCGGCGGCCATGTACGTCCGCCGCAGGAACCGCAGCAGCGCCTGCCGCTCGAACTGCACCACCGACACCCCCTGCGGGGAGTGGAACTCCACGACTGCCTGCGCCCGGCCGCACGGCCACACCCGTATCTCATCGCTGCCCGTGGGGACCCGCAGCCCCTCCTCCAGCAGCCGGCGGTCGAAGGTCCACTCGCGGGCTCCGGCCCCGGGCAGTCCGATCCGAACGGCGTGCGGGTCCCGCTCGGGGTCGTAGCGCAGCGTGACCGGGACCGCGTCCTGCTCCGCGTCCAGGGGGACGTCGGCATCCGTGACGATGTGGGCTCGCGCGTACTGCTCGACTACGGACATCGGACGGCCCTTTCACCGTGCGCCACCTGTGTGGAGACTGTGCGTCCACTCCCTCTCCAATGTCGCACATTTTCCGGATCGCGCCCTCGGAGGCCGGACATACTACAGATGAGATAAAACGAGCATCACGCTCTTGCAAACCGTTCGCATCAAGCCACATCATCGAACGGTGCATGTACCTGACGGATTCATCGACGCGCCCACCTCCGCCGCCACCGGTGTGATCGCCGCGGGCGCCATAGCCGTGAGCCTGCGCGGCGCGCGCCGCGAGCTCGACGAGCGGACGGCGCCGCTGGCCGGGCTGGTCGCGGCGTTCATCTTCGCGGTGCAGATGCTGAACTTCCCCGTCGCGGCGGGGACCAGCGGTCATCTGCTCGGCGGTGCGCTCGCCGCGATACTCGTCGGCCCCTACACAGGGGTTTTGTGCGTCTCCGTCGTCCTGCTCATGCAGGGCATCCTCTTCGCGGACGGCGGCCTGACCGCGCTCGGCGTGAACATCACCAACATGGCGATCGTCACCACGGTCGTCGCCTACGCCCTCTTCCGCGGCCTGGTGAAGGTGCTGCCCCGCACCCGCCGGTCGGTCACCGTGGCCTCCTTCGTCGCCGCCCTGGTCTCCGTCCCGGCCGCCGCCCTGGCCTTCACGCTGATGTACGCGATCGGCGGCACCACCGACGTGTCGATCGGCAAGGTCGCCACCGCCATGGTCGGCGTGCACGTGCTGATCGGCATCGGCGAGGCCGTGATCACCGCGCTGACCGTCGGCTCGGTCATCGCCGTACGCCCGGACCTGGTGTACGGGGCGCGCGGCCTCACGCAGAAGCTCAAGCTGCGGGTGAACGGCGAGCTGGTCGACGCCCCCGGCGCCGAGCCCGAGCCGGCGCCCGTGGCCGCCCGGACCTCGCACCGCAGGGTGTGGGCGGCGGGCCTGGTCGCCTCCCTCGTCCTGGCCGGGTTCGTCAGCTTCTACGCCTCCGCCGACCCCGACGGCCTGGAGAAGGTCGCCACCGATCACGGCATCGACGAGAAGGCCGAGGAGCACGCGGTGGCCGACTCCCCGCTCGCCGACTACGGCGTCAAGGACGTCGACGACGCCCGCCTGTCCGGGGGGCTGGCGGGCGTCATCGGCGTGGGTGTCACGGTCGTCGCGGGCAGCGCGGTCTTCTGGGCGGTACGCCGTCGCCGCTCGGACGACACGTCCCCGTCGAACACGACGGACGCGGCGACCACCTCGAGTACCACGAGCGTCTGACATGGGAGCGGGGCACGCGCACAAGCTCTACCGGCACGGGCACTCGCCCGTGCACGGCCTGCCGCCGCACACCAAGCTCGCCGCCGTCTTCGCCTTCGTGGTGGTCGTGGTGTCGACACCGCGGGAGGCGATGTGGGCGTTCGGGCTGTACGCCGTGCTGCTCGGAGTCGTGGCGTACGTCGCGCGGGTGCCCGCCGGGTTCCTGCTCAGGCGGCTGCTCATCGAGGTGCCGTTCGTCGCGTTCGCGGTGCTGATGCCGTTCGTGGCGGAGGGCGAGCGGGTCGACGTCCTCGGCCTGTCCCTGAGCGTCGACGGCCTCTGGGGCGCCTGGAACGTGCTGGCGAAAGGCACCCTCGGTGTCGCGGCCTCGGTGTTGCTGGCCGCCACCACCGAACTGCGCGAACTCCTCCTCGGCCTCCAGCGGCTCAGACTCCCGCCGCTCCTCGTGCAGATCGCGTCCTTCATGATCCGCTACGGCGACGTCATCACGGACGAGATGCGGCGCATGCGGATCGCCCGGGAGTCACGCGGCTTCGAGGCGAAGGGCGTCCGGCACTGGGGCGTCCTGGCCAAGTCCGCGGGCGCCCTGTTCATCCGCTCCTACGAGCGCGGCGAGCGTGTGCACCTGGCCATGGTCAGCCGCGGGTACGCCGGCTCCATGCCGGTCATCGACGAGGTGACCGCGTCCCGGGCGCAGTGGACGTACGCCCTCGCCCTGCCCTGTGCCGCCCTCGTCGTGTGTCTGCTGGGATGGGCCCTGTGACTGATGTGACCCCCTCACTGGACGTGGCCGGTCTGGCCTTCGCCTACCCCGACGGGCACCAGGCCCTCTTCGGCGTCGACTTCTCCGTCGCGCGCGGCGAGCGGGTCGCGCTGCTCGGTCCGAACGGCGCCGGCAAGACGACCCTCGTGCTCCACCTCAACGGCATCCTGACCGGCGGCACCGGCACGGTGAAGGTGGCCGGGCTGCCCGTCGGCAAGCAGCACATGGCGGAGATCCGGCGCCGGGTCGGCATCGTCTTCCAGGATCCGGACGACCAGCTCTTCATGCCGACCGTCCGGGAAGACGTGGCGTTCGGGCCCGCGGCGGCCGGGCTGAAGGGGCCGGAGCTGGAGAAGCGCGTGGACCGGGCGCTGGAGCGGGTCGGCATGGCCGAGTTCAAGGACCGACCGCCGCACCACCTCTCCTTCGGCCAGCGCCGCCGGGTGGCCGTGGCGACCGTGCTCGCCATGGAACCGGAGATCCTCGTCCTCGACGAGCCCTCCTCCAACCTCGACCCCGCCTCCCGCCGCGAACTGGCCGACATCCTGCGCTCCCTCGACGTGACCGTGCTGATGGTCACGCACGACCTGCCGTACGCCCTGGAGCTGTGCCCGCGCTCCTTGATCCTCAGCGAGGGCGTGATCGCGGCGGACGGCCCGACCGGCGAACTGCTCTCCGACGAGCAACTGATGCGCGCCCACCGGCTGGAGCTGCCGTTCGGTTTCGATCCGCGTTCCGTGCCGGCCGCTCCGGCACGTCCGTGACAATGGGAGCGTGACGAAGACAATGAGCGCGTGACGAACGAGGAGACCGAGGGCTCGCTGCTGCTGGACCAGCAGCTGTGCTTCGCGCTGTACGCCGCCCAGCGCGCGGTGACGGCGGCGTACCGCCCTCTCCTCGACGAACTCGGCCTCACCTACCCGCAGTACCTGGTCCTGCTGCTCCTCTGGGAGCGCGGGCAGACCACGGTCAAGGAACTGGCGGCCGCGCTGCGACTCGACTACGGCACGGTGTCGCCGCTGCTGAAGCGGCTGGAGTCGGCGGGTCTCGTACGGCGTGAGCGGTCGGCGCGGGACGAGCGGTCGGTGCTCGTGGCGGTGACCGGGCGCGGGGAGGAACTCCGGGAGCGGGCGGCGAGCGTGCCCGGCGCACTGCTCTCGGCAACGGGGCTCGACGGCACGGAGGTCGCGCGACTGCGCGAGGAGCTGTGGCGGGTGGCGGAGAGAGCCGAGTCGGCGGCGGACCGGGCCCGCTGAAGCCGACCGCGCTCGCTGACCTGCGAAGGGGTTACCCCCGGTTGCCACCCCCTGGTAGCGGCAGTCCGGTTACTGGCCAGTACCTTGTGCACGATGTGTTTGCGCGCACTTGTTTCCCGCGGGAGGACAGCATGACTGACGGCTCCGCCGTCGACACCCGCCCGACGAAGATCATGTTCGTGGCCGAGGCCACCGCCCACGGCGGCCGCGAGGGCTATGTCACCAGCCAGGACGGCCAGCTCGACCTCAAGGTCGCGATGCCCCCGCAGCTCGGCGGCGACGGCAACGGCACCAACCCGGAACAGCTCTTCGCGGCCGGCGACAGCTCCTGCTTCCACAACGCGCTGATCCTGGTCGGCAACCGCGAGGGCTACGACCTGACCGGCTCCACGGTCTCCGCGAAGGTCGGCATCGGCCCCAACACGCAACGCGGCTACGGCCTCGCGGTCGCCCTGAGCGTCTCGCTCCCCGTCCTCGATTCGGACCTGGCGACCAAGCTGGTGGACGCGGCCCACGAGGTCTGCCCGTACTCGAACGCGACCCGCGGGAACATCGACGTGACGATCCTGCTTGGCTAAAGGGGAGCAAGGAGAGCACCGCAGCGAAACGAGGAGTACGGACGTGGACGTGCGCGGCACAGTGGCCGAGGGCTTCGAGCCGGTCAGGGAAGCGTTCGTACGGAACTTCGCCACGCTCGGGGAGCGGGGCGCCGCGGTCGCCGTCTACCGGGACGGGCAGCGGGTCGTCGATCTGTGGGCCGGCACGAAGGACATCGACGGCACGGACCCCTGGGAGCGCGGCACCGCCCAGGTGGTGCGCTCGGCGACCAAGGGCGTCGCCGCCGCCGTACTCCTGCTGCTGCACCAGCGCGGACAGCTGGACCTGGACGCGCCGGTGGGCCACTACTGGCCGGAGTTCAAGGCGCAGGGCAAGGAGCGGGTACTGGTCCGGCACGTCCTGAACCACCGGGCCGGCCTCCCCGTCCTCGACCAGCCCCTCACCCCCGAGCAGGCCCTCGACCCGCTCCGGGGCCCGGAGGCGGTCGCCGCCCAGTCGCCCGCCTGGGAGCCCGGCACCGACCACGGCTACCACGCGCTGACGTACGGCTGGCTGCTCGACGCACTGGTACGGCGCGTGACCGGGCAGGGCACCGGCACATGGCTCGCCTCGCAGATCGCCGGCCCGCTGGGCCTGGACCTCTGGCTGGGCCTGCCGGACGCGGAGGCCGGCCGGGTCGGACGCGCGGGCCGCGTCGAGGGACCCGAGCCGGCCGGTGGCCTGCGCACCCGCCCGAAGCGCTCGGTCACCGCGGCCTACGAGGACCCGGCCTCCCTGACCCGCCGGGCCTTCGCGGCGATCACCCCGTTCCCGGACCAGAACGACCCGGCCTACCGCGCGGCAGCCCTCCCCGCGACCAACGCCATCGCGACGGCGGACGGACTGGCCCGCTTCTACGCGACGCTGATCGGCGACACCGCCGGCGCCTCACGCCTGTTCACCCCGGAGACGGTCGGACTGGCCCGGGCCGAGGAGTCGGCGGGTCCCGACCGCGTCCTGGTGGTCGGCACCCGCTTCGGCCTGGGCTACATGCTGCACGGCGGCGCCTCCCCCTTCCTCACACCGGGCTCCTTCGGCCACCCGGGCCGCGGCGGCGCCCTCGGCTTCGCCGACCCGGACACCGGGATCGCGTTCGGCTATGTCACCAACGGCTTCCGCAAGACGGTGACGGCGGATCCGCGGGCGCAGGGGCTGGTGCGGGCGGTGCGGGGAGCGCTGGGGCTCTAGACGCGTGAGCCGGGGCTCTAGACGTGAATAGGGTGGGAGGTCCGCCCGGACGCCTGGTCGATCTCGTCGTGCGCCTTGGTCAGGAGTCGCATGGCGAGCTCGTTGAGCGCCCGGGCGCCGGCGATCTCCTCTCCGACTCTGGGCTGATTGGCGTCGGAGCGGTGCCGGCTCGCGTGCCCGTGTGCCCGTACTTCGCTGCCGTCGGGCAGGCGGACCAGCGCGACCGCCCGCGTGTGCTGGTCGTCCTCCGTGAACTCCAGCTCGACATGCCATCCCACCGCGGTGTGCATCATGACGATCACCTCCGGAACACTTAGTTCCAGAGTGCTCCTCCCACCGGCTGGGCGCACCCGCCTGACCCGGTCTACCCGGCGTGCAGCATCAGCCCGATCCCGACGACGAGCAGCCCGGCCGCCACGATTCTCGGCGCCCCGAACCGCTCCTTGAAGAACACGGCCCCGATCGCCGCGCCCACGATGACCGACGACTCGCGCAGGGCGGCGATGGGCGCGAGTTCGGCCCTGGTCTGGGCCCACAGCACGAGGGCGTAGGCGGCGACGGAGAGGGCGGCCCCGATGAGCCCGATCCCGGCGAACGGCCGGAGAACAGCGACGGTCTCCCTCCTCCAGCGGCTCACGGCGCAGGCGGGGATCACCACCCCTTGGACCGCCATCAGCCAGGCGATGTACCCGAGGGAGGGCCCGGAGGCGCGCACGCCGAGCCCGTCGACGACGGTGTACGCCGCGATCGTCAGCCCGGTCGCGAGGGCAGCCCCGATCGCCGCCCAGTCGGGCCGACGCCCGCGCAGTCCCCACAGGGCGACGCCGGTCAGCCCCGCGCACGACAGGACGACACCGGCGGCGGCCCACCCGTCGGGCACCTCGTGCGCGAAGACGGCGGCGAGCACGGTCACGACGAGAGGCGCGGTGCCGCGCGCGATGGGATAGGCCTGCCCGAAGTCGCCCAGCCGGAAGGACTTCATCAGCAGCGCGTAGTAGGCGATGTGGATGGCGGCGGAGCCGAGCAGATACGGCCAGGCCCGGGCCGCCGGAAACGCCACGAAGGGCGCCAGGGCCAGCCCGATGACCGCCCCGCCGCCCGAGATCAGCGCGAACCCGGCCAGCTTGTCGGTGATCTTGTGGGCGATGGCGTTCCAGCCGGCGTGCGTGACGGCGGCGAGCAGGACGGCGGCGGTGACCAGGGGCGTCACGCGGAGAGTTCGCGCACGTCCACGAGGGTGCCCCCGGCGTGGGTGACGAGGTCGCGGGGGGCCATGGGGAACACGGTGTACGGCGTCCCGGCGGCGGCCCAGACGACGTCGTGCCCGAGCAGGGACCGGTCGGCGAGCACGCGCGTTTTCATCCTGTGCCCGAAGGGCGGCACCCCGCCGATCGCGTACCCGGTGGTCTCCCGCACGACATCGGCCTTGGCCCGCGTGACCTTCTCCGCCCCGAGCTCCTTGCGCACGAGCCCGACGTCGACCCGCGACGCCCCGTCCATGAGCACCAGCACCGGCACTCCGTCCACCGCGAAGATCAGCGACTTGCAGATCTGGCTCAGCTCACACCCGAGCGCGGCGGCGGCCTCGGCGGCGGTACGGGTGGCTTCCGGGAACCGGCGGACCTGAGTGACGAGGTCCTCGATCCCCAGTTCCCGCAGGGCCTCGGCGAAACGAGGGTGTGCTCCGGAGTTCTCGGCGTCCGTGGCGGCTGTCGTCGTCATGCGGGCACGCTAGCGGTGCGTGTACGAGGCACGCGAGCCGGTTTCAGCCGGTGCCGTCCTCCGGGCGGACATCCGCGAACTCCCACCACGCGAGCGGCAGCCAGTCTCCTGCGACGAAACCGTCGACAGACCCTCCGGTGCCCTGGATGGTCACGCGCGTCCCCTCCGGATAGACGACGCCGGACAGGCCGGGGACCGCCACGAGCAGTGTGCCGATACGTCCTGACAAAGCCATAGTTCCTTCCCTCTGTAGATGCAAATCGTCTCATCATGCACCAGCCTGGTATATGACCCACGGCACAGTTGGAGGTGCGTGACGATGAGGGCTGTCGTGTACAAAGGCCCCTTCGAGGTAGCGATAGAGCAAGTGGAGGACCCACGGATCCAGCACCCGAACGATGTGATCGTCCGTGTCACCTCGACCGCCATCTGCGGCTCGGACCTGCACATGTACGAGGGCCGTACCGCCGCGGAACCGGGGATCGTGTTCGGCCACGAGAATCTCGGCGTCGTCGAGGAGGCAGGAGAGGGGGTCACCTCGCTCAGCCGCGGCGACCGGGTGGTCATGCCCTTCAACGTGGCATGCGGCTTCTGCAAGAACTGTACGGCCGGCTTCACGGGCTTCTGCCTGACCGTGAACCCGGGCTTCGCCGGGGGCGCCTACGGCTATGTCGCGATGGGGCCCTATGTGGGAGGCCAGGCGGAGTACGTACGCGTGCCGTACGCCGACTTCAACTGCCTCAAGCTCCCCGAGGGCACCGAGAAGGAGACCGACTTCGTCCTTCTCGCCGACATCTTCCCGACCGGCTACCACGGCAACGAACTGGCCGACGTACGTCCCGGTGACAGCGTCGCGGTCTACGGCGGCGGCCCGGTCGGGCTCATGGCCGCCTACTCCGCGATGCTGCGCGGCGCGAGCAAGGTGTTCGTGGTCGACCGGGTGGCGGAGCGGCTGGAGAAGGCGCGGGAGATCGGTGCCGTGCCGATCGACTTCACCCAGGGCAGTCCGGCGGAGCAGATCAAGGAGCAGACCGACGGCCAGGGCACTGACAAGGGGATCGACGCCGTCGGCTACCAGGCGCAGGCGCAGGGCGCGGACCGCGAGGAACCGGCGACCGTACTGAACTCGCTCGTGGAGACGGTCCGGCCGACGGGCGCGCTCGGCGTGCCCGGACTGTACGTCCCGCGCGACCCCGGCGGACCGGACGAGCAGGCGAAGCAGGGCATGCTGATGGTCTCCATCGGGCGCCTCTTCGAGAAGGGGCTCCGCATGGGCACCGGCCAGTGCAACGTCAAGCGGTACAACCGCCACCTGCGTGACCTGATCATCGAGGACCGTGCCAAGCCTAGCTTCGTCGTCTCGCACGAACTTCCTCTCGACCAGGCGCCGACGGCGTACGAGAAGTTCGACAAGCGCGTCGAGGGCTACACCAAGGTCGTCCTCCACCCGCACGCCTGACATGAGAAGAGCCGGTGAGGGCTCCCCGTCCCCACGGGGGCCCTCACCGGCCGCTCTCTCAGGGCGCTGTCAGGCGCGTACCAGAGCCCTGTCCTGATCCCCGCGGTCGGTGTCCGTGCGCAGACCCTCGCCCTCGACGTCCACGTTGGGCAGCGCCCGGTCCAGCCACTTGGGCAGCCACCAGGCCCTGCGGCCGAGGAGGGCCAGGACGGCCGGGACGATGGCCATGCGGACGACGAACGCGTCGAAGAAGACCGCGATCGCGAGACCGAAGCCGATCATCTTGACCATCGACTCGGACGAGCCGATGAAGCCGGCGAAGACCGCCATCATGATGACCGCCGCGGCCGTGACCACCCGGGCGCCGTGACGGAAGCCCGTCACGACCGCCTGCCCGGCCTTCTCACCGTGGACGTAGGCCTCCCGCATCCGGGTCACCAGGAAGACCTCGTAGTCCATGGCCAGGCCGAAGACCACGCCCACCATGAAGATCGGCATCATCGACATGACCGGGCCGGTCTGCTCGACGCCCATCACGTCCGCCAGCCAGCCCCACTGGAAGACCGCGACCACCGCGCCGAGGGCCGCCATCACCGACAGGAGGAAACCGAGGGCCGCCTTCAGGGGGACCAGGATCGAGCGGAACACCACGATCAGGAGGAGGAAGGCCAGGCCGACCACCAGGACCAGATAGGGGACCAAGGCGTCGTTGAGCTTCTCGCTGACGTCGATGTTCATCGCCGTCTGGCCGGTGACCAGCACGTTCGCGTCCGAGTCGGCCTTGATTCCGGCGCCCTTGCCGCGGATGGAGTGGACCAGGTCCTCGGTCGCGACCGACGACGGCTTGGAGTCCGGGATGACGGTGATCGTCGCCGTGTCTCCGGCCTTGTTGGGCGCCGGCGGTGTCACCGTGACGACGCCCTCGAGACCCTTGATCTCGTCGCCGACCTTCGTGAAGGCCGCCTTCGGGTCGTCGCTGTCCTTCGCGTCGACCACGACCATCAGCGGGCCGTTGAAGCCCGGCCCGAAGCCTTCGGAGAGGAGGTCGTAGGCGCGGCGCTGCGTGGTGGACGTGGGCTGGGAGCCGTCGTCCGGCAGGCCCAGTTCCAGGCTCGCCGCCGGGACGGCCGCCGCGCCGAGGCCGATGACACCGAGCAGCAGGATTGCGATCGGGCGACGGACGACGAAGCTCGCCCAGCGCGTACCCAGGTTCGGCTTCGCCGGCTCCTCCTGTTTCTCCTGCTTCTCCTGCGTCTTGGCCCGGCCGAGCAGCTTGCCCTTCTCGCCCGCCGGCTTCACCCTCCGGCCCGCGTACCCGAGCAGCGCCGGGATCATGGTCAGCGCGATCAGTACGGCGATGGCCACCGTGCCCGCCGCCGCGACGCCCATCTTCGTCAGCATCGGGATGTTGACGACGGACAGGCCCACCAGGGCGATCACAACCGTGAGGCCCGCGAAGACCACCGCGGAGCCCGCCGTGCCGGTGGCCCGGCCCGCCGCGTCCTCTCGGTCGCGGCCCTCGGCGAGTTCGGCCCGGTAGCGGGAGACGATGAACAGCGCGTAGTCGATGCCGACCGCGAGGCCGATCATCATCGCGAGGGTGGAGGTCGTCGAGCCCAGGTTCAGCGCGCCGGCCAGCGCCGTGATCGAGGAGACACCGATGCCCACGCCGATGAGCGCCGTCAGCAGCGGCAGACCGGCCGAGACCAGCGAGCCGAAGGTGATGACGAGGACGACCGCGGCGACCGCGATGCCGATGATCTCGCCGGTGCCGGTGTGGGGGACCGTCTGGAGCGCGTCACCGCCGATCTCGACGGTCAGCCCGGCCTTCCGCGCGTCCCGCGCGCTGTCCTCCAGGGCGTCGCGGGAGGAGTCCTCCAGCTCCATGCCGGAGACCTTGTACGACACCTGCGCGTACGCGATCGTGCCGTCCTTGCTGACGGCCTTCGCCTGGTACGGGTCGGTGACGCGGACGACCTCGGAGCCGTCGGCGAGTTCCTTGACGGTCTCCTGGACCGTCGCCTTGTTGCCGGGGTCGGTCATCTTCTCGCCGCCGGGCGCCTTGAAGACGACCCGTGCGGTGGCTCCGTCGGCGCTCGTGCCGGGGAAGCGCTGTTCCAGCAGGTCGAAGGCTTTCTGCGCCTCGGTGCCGGGGATGGAGAACGAGCTGTTGCCCGCGGCGGGGGCGCTGGCCGCGCCGACACCGGCGAGGGTCAGCAGGGCCACCCATATCAGGGCGACGAGGTGCCGCCGCCGGAAGGACATCCGGCCGAGTTTGTAGAGGAATGTGGCCACGAGGGCGTACTCCCGGTCAGGTCGTGGGGGTGGTTCTGGGCAGGGCTGATCAGCCCGACGACGATGGGGGCGCCCCCATGCCCTTCAGGCAATGGGGGAGGTGACGTCAGGTGGAGGGCTAGCTCAGGGAATCGTCAGTTGACGGGAACGCCGAGGGCGGGGAGGACCACGGCGTCGATGTACGAGGTGAGGAACGCCTGTGTCGGCGGCTGGTCGTCGATCAGCGTGCGCGTGGCGAAGGCGCCGACGAACATGTGCACGATGTAGTCCAGCGCCGGTCGGCCGGCCTGGACCTCGCCGCGGTCGACGGCCCTTTGCACCACCCGGTGGAACTCCTCCATCTCCGGCTCGATGAGCAGTTCCTTGAACGCCTGGAGGAGGTCCGGGTTGCCGTGCACCGCCATGAACAGACCCCGCATCAGCGCGGCGTTCTGCTGCATGGTGCAGTCGTCCTCACGGGAGATGAGGGCGTGAAGGTCGCCCCGCAGGGATCCCGTGTCGACGTCGGCGATGTTGCCCGGCTTGTTGTGCCGGATCGCCTTCGCCACCAGCTCCGGCTTGCCGCCCCACTGGCGGTAGAGCGTCGCCTTGCTGGACCGCGTGCGGGCGGCCACGGCGTCCATGGTGAGGGCGTCGTAGCCGACCTCGCGGAGCAGGTCGAGCACGGCCGCGTACAGCTCGGCCTCACGCTCGGGGGTGATCCGACTGCGACGCACGGTGGCGGCCTCAGCCATCTCGCTCACCTTCCTGCTCCGAACGACACGGTTTCGTACGTCACGAATGTAGCGCACCTTCTATGAGAACGAAACCGTTTCGTACGTGTTCCGGGTCACGAGGCGGCTCGCCCGGCAGCTTGTCAAGACTTGCCCTGGTATGCCCCGAGGCAAAGCATGGGGAGGTGAGCTATCTGCGTCTGCCACATCTCCATGACGACCTGCTGTGCTTCGTGTCCGAGGACGACCTCTGGCTCGCCCCGGTCGACGGCCCCGGCCGCGCCTGGCGGCTCACCGTCGACCGCACCAAGGTGGGCCACCCCCGCTTCTCACCCGACGGCCGCCACCTCGCGTACACGAGCTGGCGCAGCCTGGTGCCCGAGGTCCATCTCGCCCCGGTCGACGGCGGCCAGGGCCGGCAGGTGAGCCACTGGGGCAGCGCCGACACCCGGGTCTGCGGCTGGACCCCGGACGGCGAGATCCTGGCCGTGGCCTCGCACGGCGAGCCCTTCTCGTACTTCACCTGGGCCTACAAGGTGTCCCTCGACGGCGACCCGGGGCGCAAGCTGCCCTGGGGGCCGGTAGCCGACATCCAGGTCGCCGATCTGGACGGGGAGCGGAAGTCTCTCCTCCTCACCGGCACCCCGCCGCACGAACCGGCCGCCTGGAAGCGCTACCGGGGCGGGGCCATGGGGCGGCTGTGGCTGCACGGCGAACGGCTGCTAGCCGGTCTCGGCGGCCATCTGCACTCCCCCATGTTCGTCGGCGGCCGGATCGCCTTCCTCTCCGACCACGAGGGCGTCGGCAACCTCTACTCGTGCGCCTACGACGGCTCCGACCTGCGCCGGCACACCGACCACGACGCCTTCTACGCCCGGCACGCCTCGAGCGACGGCACCCGGGTGGTGTACCAGTGCGCGGGCGACCTGTGGCTGGTCGACGACCTGTCACCGCACTCCGAGCCGCGCCTGGCTGGACGTACGGCTGAGCGGGCCGCGCGCGGGGCGGCGCCCGTACCAGGTGGCGGCCTCCCAGCACGTCGACGGGATCTCGGTCGACGAGACCGGGCGGGCCAGCGCGGTCGTCGTACGCGGCAGTCTGTACTGGCTCACCCACCGGGACGGGCCGGCCCGCACCCTCACCGACACCCCCGGCGTCCGGGTGCGGATGCCGGAGATGCTCGGCGCGAGCGGGCGGGTGGCGTATGTGACGGACGCGGAGGGCGAGGACGCGATCGAGATCGCCTCCCTGCCCCGGGCGAGCGGCGACCGCGGCCCGCGACGGCTGGCCTCGGGCGCGCTGGGCCGGGTGCGCGAGCTGGTGTCGGACCCGGAGGGCGAACGCCTGGCGGTCGCCTCACACGACGGGCGACTGCTGCTCGTCGACGTCACGGAGGACGCCGGCCTGGAGGGTGCCGGCCTGGAGGGTGCCGGCCTGGAGGGCGGCAGCGCGGAGGGCGGCAGCGCGGAGGGCGGCAGCGCGGAGGGCGGCAGCGCGGAGAGTAGCGACACGGCCGGTGACGGCACGGAGGACAGCGGCACCGGGGGTGGAGACACGCCGAGCGGTGAAACGGCGGGCAGCGGCACGGAGGGCACCGGCACGCCAAACGGCGGCCCGTCGAGCCGCGGCACGCCGAGCAGTGACACGGCGGACAGTGGCACGGCGGGTGGCGACCCGGCGGGCAGCGGCACGGCGGGTGGCGGCCCGGCGAGCAGCGGCACGGCGGATTCCGGCGGTGTGGTCACCGAGTTGATCCGGTCGATCAACGGGCCCGTGCGCGACCTCGCGTTCTCCCCGGACGGGGCGTGGCTGACCTGGTCGCATCCGGGCATCGGGCGGACGCTGCGGCAGATCAAGATGGCCCGACTCGCCGGAACGACCGAAGGGGACAGGTTCGTCGTCGACGTCACCAACGGCCGTTTCGAGGACGAGAACCCGGTCTTCACGAGCGACGGCCGCTACCTCGCCTTCCTCTCCTGGCGCGGCTTCGACCCGGTCTACGACGTGCACACCGGCGACCTGTCCTTCCCGCTGGGCTGCCGCCCGTATCTCGTCCCGCTGTCCTCCGCGACGCCCTCCCCGTTCGCGCTGAGTCCGGAGGGCCGCCCGGCCGCCGGGGGCCTAGACCCGGTGGAGGACGACGAGAACGGGGAGAGCGGCGCCGTGACCGTCGAGGTGGAGGGGCTGGAGAGCCGGGTCACGCCCTTCCCGGTGGCCGCCTCCAAGTACTCGGCGCTGCACCCGGTGGCGGGCGGCGGGCTGGTGTGGCTGCGCTGGCCGATCTCGGGTGCGCTGGGCGAGACGTTCGCGAACCCGGACGACACCAGCGGCCGGCCGACCCTGGAGCACTTCGGCATCACCAAGGCCAAGAAGTCCGAACTCGCCGTCCACCTGGACTTCTTCGCGGTCAGCGGCGACGGCACGCGGCTGGTGATCGTCGACGAGGGAGAACTGCGCGCGACGCCCGCCACCGAGCCCGGCGACGTTGACACGACGGTGTGGATCGACGCGCGCCGCATCCTGCACGTGGTCGACCCGGCGGCGGAGTGGCGGCAGGCGTACGAGGAGGCCGGGCGGCTGATCCGGGCGTACTTCTGGGAGCCGGGCATGTGCGGCATCGACTGGGACGGGGTGCTGGACCAGTACCGCCCGCTGGTCGAACGGGTCGCCTCCCCCGACGAGTTCGCCGACCTGCTGCGCGAGGTGCTGGGCGAGCTGGGCACGTCCCACGCGTACGTCGCCGCCGCCCGGCGCAACGAGGGCCCGCCGCACTACCAGCGCAGGCAGGGCCTGCTGGGCGCCAACTTCGTACGCCGGGACGGCGGCTGGATGGTCAAGCGGATCCTGCCCGGCGACTCCTCCGACTCCAAGGCCCGCTCCCCGCTGGCCGGCACGGGCATCCGCGAGGGGGCGATCCTGACGCATGTCGACGGCCGCCCGGTGGATCCGGACGCGGGCCCGCATCCGCTGCTGGCCGGTGCGGGCGGTACGACGGTGGAGCTGACCTTCTCCCCGGCGGAGGGCACGGGCCCGCCCCGGCGGGTCGCCATCGTCCCGCTCGTCGACGAGCGGCCGTTGCGCTACCAGGACTGGGTGGCCAAACGCAGGGCGGTGGTACGGGAGTTGAGCGGCGGACGGTGCGGCTATCTGCACATCCCGGACATGGGCGGGTCGGGCTGGGCGCAGTTCAACCGCGATCTGCGCATGGAGGTGTCCCGGCCCGCGCTGATCGTGGACGTGCGCGGCAACGCCGGCGGTCACATCAGCGAGCTGGTCATCGAAACGCTGAGCCGCACGATCCTGGGCTGGGACCTGACCCGCGACGCCCAGCCCGTGTCGTACACCTCGAACGCGCCGCGGGGCCCGGTGGTGGCCCTGGCGGACGAGGCGACCTCCTCCGACGGTGACATGATCACCGCCGCGTTCAAGCTGCTGAAGCTGGGCCCGGTGGTGGGGCAGCGCACCTGGGGCGGTGTCGTCGGCATGACCGGCCGCCACGAGCTCGGGGACGGCACGGTGATCACGGTGCCGATGAACGCGGCCTGGTTCGACGCCTACGGCTGGTCGGTGGAGAACAAGGGCGTCGCCCCCGACATCGACGTCCTGCGCACCCCGCTGGACTGGGCGGAAGGCCGTCATGCCCAGCTGACCGACGCGGTGGAGCTGGCGCTCGGGCTGCTGGAGATCGATCCGCCGGCGACGCCGCCGACCTACAGCGACGTACCGGACCGCTCCCGCCCGAAGCTGCCGCCCAGGACCTGAGGAAGCCCAGGACGTGAGGAGTTGCAGGACATGAGGAAGGGGTGCCCCGCGCGAGGCACCCCTTCCCTTCAGCACGCAACGTCAGGCGTCGTAGTCCTGGTCGAAGCGGTCCTCCTGCTCGCGCTCACGGTCGCGGTCGCGGTCGCGGTCGCGGTCACGCTGCGGCTGCGACGGGTCCATGTCCTCGTCACGCCGGCGGCCGCGGCCCTGCATCTGCTCACGAGCCTGGTCCGCCTTCTGCCGGGCCTGGTTCTGCCACTGCTCGGACTTCTCCTGGAACTGGTCCTTCATACCCATGTGGGTTCACTCCCGTTGGGGGTGAGGGGATCTGGCTCGACCAGATTCACACGAGCCGTGACGCTGCGCATGTCGATCATTTACGGAGCGTGTCCCTCTGCCGCTCATCGGCGGCTCCGCCCGCCCCGACGAGGCCCGTGCGCATGCCGTTCAGCCGGTCCGCGAACCGCCGCATCTCGCGCTGGCCCACCGTCCCGATCACCCCGGGCAGATATCCGCGCACGCCCTGCATCCCACGCAGCCACCACTGCCCGTAGACATGGCTCGACCGGCGCTCGATCCCGGCCACGAGCCGGTCCACCGCCGGGCCCAGCGGGTACGTCTTGTTGGACGGCCAGGGCAGCCGCTGCCTCAACTCCCGCATGACGTCGTCCTGGTCGGCCCCGCGCACCATGTCGGTGTCGGTCCACGACAGGTATCCGACGCCGACCTTCACGCCCCGGTACCCGACCTCGGCGCGCAGGCTGTGCGCGTACGCCTCCACGCCGGACTTGGACGCGCAGTACGCGGTCATCATCGGCGCCGGGGTGATCGCCGCGAGGGACGCGATCTGGAGCAGGTAGCCACGGCTCTCCAGCAGCAGCGGCAGGAAGGCGCGGGCCGTCACCGCGGAGCCGACCAGGTTGACCTCGATCACCCGCCGCCAGGACTCCGGGTCGGAGTCGGCGAACGGACCGCCCGTGGCCACACCGGCGTTGGCGACGACGATGTCGACCCTGCCGAAGCGCTCCTTGACCTCCTGCGCGACCCGGGCCATCGCCTCGTGGTCGGTGACGTCGGCGTGCCAGTGGTCGCTGTCGCTGTGCAGCCGCCCGGAGACCTCCTTGAGCGCGTCCGGTTCGAGCCCGACCAGCGCCACCTTCACACCGCGCGCGGAGAGCTTGCGGGCCAGCAACTCCCCGACGCCGCGCGCCGCCCCGGTCACCACGGCGACCCTGCCTTCGAGGCTCACCCTGCTCATGCGCTCTCCTCGGATACGACCTGGATGTGGGCCTGGACGAGTTCACGTATCTTCCCGGTGACCAGCTCGGGCGCCTCGATGGGCGTCATGTGGCCGATGCCGGGCAGCTCGGTGATCCCGATGCAGTGCGGCAACGCGGCGGCCAGGGCCCGGGCCTGCGCCGGCGGCGTCAGCCGGTCCGCCGTACCGACGACCACGGCCGTGGGCACGTCCAGCTCCCGTACGCCGTGGTCGAGGTCGAGCAGGTCCAGCACGTGCGACCAGGCGTGACGGACCTCGCGGGGGCAGGCGTGCACGATGCGGGCGCACGCCTCGACCATGTGCGGAGCCGAACCCGGGCCCATCGTTCCGTACTTGAGGATCCGGCGGGCCGGCGGCGTGACCGGGCCGAGCGGTGCCCGGGAGCCGAGGATCCGCCGGGTCAGCCAGGTCCGCAGCCGCCCGGGCCGCATGGGGACGACGGTGGAGGCCGCGACCAGCTGCGAACTGCCCGTGCTGCACAGCAGGACGGCGGCGGTGTGCTCGCGGAAGGCGGTTCTCCCGGAGGCCGCCATCACGGTCATGCCGCCCATGGAGTGCCCGGCGATCACGGCCTGTTCGCCGGGCGCGAGGCTGGCTTCGAGTACGGCTTCCAGGTCGTCGGCGAGGGCGTCGGTGCTGCACGCGGGGTTCGCGGGGCTGCGTCCGTGGCCGCGCTGGTCGTAGGCGATGACCCGGTGGCCGGCGGCCAGGTCGCGTATCTGGGCCGCCCAGAAGGCGGTGGAGCAGGTCCAGCCGTGGGCGAGGACGACGGCGGGGGCACCCTCGGGCCCGTGGATCTCGACGTGCAGCCGGGCGCCGTCGGCGGAGACGGCGGTCAGTTCGCGCGCGAGGGCGGGCGGGGCGTAGGGGCCGGAGTCGACGCGCAGGAGACGGCTCATGCGTCCACCCCGGCCTTCTGCTCGGCCGTCTTCGTGGCGGGGACCCGCAGGACGTCGTACTCCGCGAGGTCCACCCGCCGCGTCGCCCGCCGGAACTCGGCTGTCGTACCGGGCCAGATGGTGGTGTTGCGGCCGCTCGCGTCGAGGTACCAGCTGGTGCAGCCGCCGGTGTTCCACACGGTCCGCTTCATGCGCTCCTGCACCCGGTGGTTCCAGGCGCGTACGGCGCTCGGCCGGGCGTCGAGGGCGACCCGGCCGCCGAGGACGTCGAGTTGGCGGACGAAGTCGGCCAGGTAGTTCAGCTGGGACTCGATCATGAGGATCATCGAGGAGTTCCCGAGGCCGGTGTTGGGCCCGATGATCGTCATCCAGTTGGGGAAGCCGGCAGCGGAAGCGCCTCGCAGGGCCTCCATGCCGCCCTTCCAGGTCTCGGCGAGGGTCCGTCCGTCGGCGCCCACGACCCGCTCGGCGATGGGCATGTCGGTGACGTGGAACCCGGTGCCGAAGACGATCGCGTCCACCTCGGCCTCGCTGCCGTCGGCGGCGACGAGGGTCGATCCGCGGACCTCGCTCAGCCCGCTCGCGACCACGTCCACGTTGGGCTGCGCGAGCGCCGGGTAGTAGTCGCTGGACAGCAGGATCCGCTTGCAGCCGATGCGGTAGTCCGGGGTGAGCTTCGCCCGCAGGGCCGGGTCCTTGATGGCGCGTGCCATGTTGCGCCGGGCCAGCTGCTCGACGAAGCCGAGCTGGTTCGGGCGCTTGGTGAACGCCTGGACCTGCAACTCCCGGATGCCCCACAGCAGTCCGCGCCGTAGCTGCGAGGTGAGGGGCAGCCGCCGGTGGAGCCATCGCTCGGCGTCGCTGGTGGCCCGGTCGACGCGGGGCATCACCCACGGCGGAGTGCGCTGGAAGAGCGTGAGCCGCGACACCTCGGGCTGGACGGCCGGCACGATCTGGATGGCCGAGGCCCCGGTCCCCACCATCGCCACGCGCTTGCCGCGCAGGTCGTAGTCGTGGTCCCAGCGGGCCGAGTGGAAGACCTTGCCCGGGAAGGAGTCCAGCCCGGGGATGTCCGGGACCTTCGGGTCGGACAGCGGCCCGGTGGCGGAGACGACGATGTCCGCCGACAGATTCCCGCTGGTCGTCTCGATGTCCCAGCACAGCCGCTCGGCGTTCCACGTCATCCGCTTCACCTCCGAGTCGAAGCGGATGTGCGGCCGCAGCCGGAACGTGTCCGTCACATGCTCCAGGTAGGCGCGGATGTGCTCCTGGCCCGAGAAGGTGCGCGGCCAGTCGGGGTGGGGCGCGAAGGAGAACGAGTACAGATGCGACGGCACGTCACACGCGCAGCCCGGGTAGCTGTTGTCGCGCCAGGTGCCGCCGACACTGCTCGCCCGCTCCAGGACGACGAAGTCGGTGACGCCCTCGCGGCGCAGCCGAACGGCGGCCCCCAGCCCGCCGAACCCGGACCCGACCACCGCGACCCGCACATGCTCGCGTTCGCGTTCGCCCATGCCGACACCTCCACACACCACGAGAACCATGCCAGTGAACACTGGCGCAATGGGAGAGTAGGACGGCGGCGTACTGATGGGTAGGGGGCGGTCGAGGAAAGTTACCCTTGGTACGTCTTAAGGTGCCCAGGTGGCCGAGAAGCGTGAATACCGCATGGAAGAGCTGGCCCGCCTGGCCGGCATCACGGTGCGCACCCTGCGCTTCTACCGCGAACGCAAGCTGATCCCGCCGCCCCGCCGGGAAGGCCGTATCGCCTGGTACGACGACCACCACCTGAACCGGCTGCGCACGATCACGGCCCTGCTGGAACGCGGCCACACCCTCAGCGGCATCGCGGAGCTGGCGGAGGCCTTCGACCACGGCCGGGACGTCGGCGACCTGCTCGGCGTCGGCGCCCCCACCGAGGAGGAGCCGGTCCACCTCACCCCCGAGGAGCTCGCCGACCACTTCGCGGGCGAGGCCACCCCCGAGAACCTCGCCGCCGCGATGGAGCTCGGCTATCTCGGCACCGACGGCGACGAGATCGTCCACATCAGCCGCCGCCTCCTGGACGTCTCCTCGGCCCTGGTCCGCGAGGGCATCCCCCTCGCGGAGGTCCTCGGCGCGGCCAAGCAGGTCCGCACCCACGCCGACGCCCTGGCCGAACTCTTCACCGGCCTGGTCCTGCGCCACGCCTCCGAGGACGACCTGCCCCGGCTGCGCCCACTGGCGCGCAGTGTGGTGGAGGCGGAACTGTCCCTGGCCCTGGACCGCAGAATGCGCAAGCCCTATCGGTCGTAGACGACGGTCACCGGCGCATGGTCGGACCACCGCTCCGCATGCGTGGCGGCCCGCTCCACGAACCCCTTGACCGCCCGCCCGGCGAGCCCCGGGGTGGCCACGTGATAGTCGATCCGCCAGCCCGTGTCGTTGTCGAAGGCCCGCCCGCGGTACGACCACCAGGAGTACGGCCCCTCGGTGTCCGGGTGCAGGGCGCGTACGACGTCGACGTAGCCGCCGTCGGCCGGGTCGAACACGCGCCCGAGCCACTCCCGCTCCTCGGGCAGGAACCCGGAGTTCTTGGTGTTGCCGCGCCAGTTCTTCAGGTCGGCCTGCTGGTGGGCGATGTTCCAGTCGCCGCAGACGAGCACCTCGCGCCCCTCGGCGGCGGCCCGCTCCCGAAGCCCCTTCAGATAGGCGAGGAACTCGCCCATGAAGCGCTCCTTCTCGTCCTGCCGCTCGGTCCCGACCTCACCCGAGGGCAGATACAGGGAAGCGACGGTGACCCCCGGCAGATCCGCCTCGACATACCGCCCGCTGCCATCGAACTCGGCCGACCCGAACCCGACCTGGACCCGGTCGGGCTCACGCCGGCTGTACAGCGAGACCCCGGCCCGCCCCTTGGCGGCGGCCGGCGCGTGCACGACATGCCAGCCCTCGGGGTCGCGGACGTGCGCTGGCAGCTGCTCCGGCTCGGCCCGCACCTCCTGGAGACACAGCACGTCGGCGTCGGTCTGCGCGAGCCACTCGACGAAGCCCTTCTTCGCGGCGGCACGCAGCCCATTCACATTCACAGAGGTCACAGTGAGCACCCCGGCACGATACCGGCACACTGGACGAAGTCCAGTTCCGGATCGAATACGGTAGCCGGCATGCATATACGCCGGGTCTCCTTCGACCACCCCGACGCCGTGAAGCTGAACGACCAGGTCCAGGCCGAGTACGCCGTCCGCTACGGGGACGACGGCGATGCCACGCCCATGGCCGCCACGGACTTCGACCCGCCGAACGGCATCTACCTGATCGCGTACGACGAGCTCGGCACGCCCGTCGCCTCGGGCGGCTGGCGCGCTCAGGACGCGAACGACGAGGGCAACCTGGACGGCGACGCCGAGCTCAAGCGCATGTACGTGATCGAGCAGATGCGCGGCCGGGGCCTCGCCCGCCGCATCCTGGCCGCCCTGGAGGAGGACGCCCGCGCGGCCGGCCGCATCCGCATGGTCTTGGAGACAGGCACCAAGCAGCCGGAGGCCATAGCCCTGTACACGTCCAGCGGCTACGAGCCGTGCGCAAAGTTCGGCTACTACCGGCACCACGAGTCGAGCCGCTGCTTCGCGAAGCAGCTGTAGGTCACTTCCCCCGGGTCGCCGGTCCCCCTCCCGCCGGATCGCTGACCTGGTCCGGGTTGTCGATGCGCGTGAGGGCAGAGCCGTGGCCGACGAGGTTGTCGAGTACGCCGTGGAGGGCCGCGCCGAGTGGAGCGCGGCCATGGCGGCTTCCGCGACCGTGCGGGTCGAGCCCGACGAGACGGCCCCCGAGCTCATCCTCGTCGCCGGGACCTGCCCCCGCTGCCGCCGCTCCCTCGCCCACGCCGAACCCCTCGTCAGCTACCGCGCGATCAACCGCGACGACCCGCTGCGCCCCGGGATCGGCGCCCTGCTCCGGGACGCCACCCGCCGCGCGGCCGGGGCGAACCGCTCGCCCGACGTCTCGCATCGTGCAACTGCCGCGTTCCGCACCCGGGCTCGCCCGAGGGAGTGACCGGCTACGGCGCGTCCTGGTCGCTGCACGTCGAGCGGGGCAGCTGACCGAGGGGTGTGCGCGTCACCCCCGGTCCGTCCGAGGACCACGCGCTGTCCGAGGCCGTTCGCGCCCGTACCGCCGAGGAGTTGCGTGCGGTGCGGGAGGTGACGTCCAACTGGCGTACGGCGCTGGCCGCCGTGCTCAACCGACGATCGAGTCCCGGCCTCGGGCGACCGAGACCGCGGTGACGAGGGTCTCGCCCAGGGGGCCCGCGTGCTCGTCGGCGTTCTTCTTCTGCTGGCGATCATCACGGCGTGCGTGGGCGCCTTCCTGTCCTCCCGCTCGGCGTTCGGCATCCCGAAGCGGGAGCCGGCCGTCCAGCGGCTCCCCGACCTGGTCACCGCCGAACGCGCCCGTGCCCACCGCGCGGTCCGCGACCTGCGGACGCGATCGTCCCGACCTTCGTCACCTCGCGCTCATCGTCGCCGCGGTGGGCGTAGTCTGGTATGGGCCCACCGCGTGACGCGTGGTCAGTCCTGCCGGCGCTGGAGCGGCCGCACTCCGGCCCGGCGCGCGTCGAGAAAGCGGGGCCGCAGGTCGCGCCAGATCATCTCCACGACCTCCTCCATGTTCTCGCCGAGCCCGATCGCGGCTTCGGTCTGCGGTGTGTTGTGACGACTCAGCACATGGCGCGGGATCATGCGCCGCAGCACCGGGGGCGGATGGGTGGTGGCATCGGCGCTGTCGTTCTCGTGGCCATGCCGCAGCACACTGATGGCGCGCTCCACGACGTGCGTCATCGTGAAGGAGAAGCCGGGACTGCCCCGCGGCCACGGACAGCGTCAGCACGTTCACCCGGCCGGTGGGCAGAGTGCCGGGCAACGGACGATCCGGAACCGGGAAGCGAAGGCTCGGCCGGCTCGCTCGATGCTGGGCCATCTTGTGCAGGCCCTGCATCGTGCGCGCGTTCTCGTACTTGCTCACGGTCATCGCGCGCAGTTGTTTCTCGTTCTCGTGGGGACCGGCGCGCAGCTTCTCGATCTGCTCGTGGCCGGCCAGCCCGGTCCGCATCCGCAGTAACTCGTCGATGAGCCGCGCGGCCTCCGCGTCGTCCTCGGCCGAGCGCGGTCTCGGCATCAGGCCCATGCCCTGCCAGACGCTCTCGTGCATACGGTCCAGGAACTGCCGGGCGTGTTGAGAAGCAACGCCTTCTCCACTCCCTCTCGAGCCGGGGCCTTACGCTCGCACAGACGGCGGCCGACTCAAGAAGTAGTGCGCATACGTCAGAGCCCCGGTCGGGGATCCCGACCGGGGCTCTGAGCTGCGTGGACCTGAGGGGATTTGAACCCCTGGCCCCCTCGATGCGAACGAGGTGCGCTACCGGACTGCGCCACAGGCCCTTGCAACGAGTGAAACTTTAGCACCCCGATCGGCCTGCTCGGAAATCCGTTGCCGAGGGCCGGTCACCTGCGGCTTCGCGGGGCTACTCGTTGGCGGCCCGGGGCCGGTCCCCGTCCTCGTACTGGTCGAACAGCGGCGTACGGCCGCGCTCCCGTGCCCGCCGTGCGGAGGCTGCGCGGCGGGCGTCACTGCGCCCGTCGTCGTCCACCCTCTCCTGCGTGCGCGGCTCCGCCTCGGGGTCCGCGTCATCGGCGGGGGCCGTCGCGTCCTCGTGGTCCGGGGTGACGGAGCTCGACCGCGCGGAGCTCCAGGTGTCGGGGGCTCCGAGGTCCACGTCGCTGGTGGCCCGGGGCGCGACGGGCGCGGTCACATAGGTCGGCAGGGGCACCGGCACCGGCTCCCAGCTGTCGCCCTGGCCCGGCCGCCGCTGCCGCTCGCGCTGCTGGTCGACCCACTCGGCGTGGTCGGTCTGCTCGACGAGTGCGCGCCGGTCCGCCGCGAGGGCCGACAGGCCGGGGTCGGTCACCGGCCCCGGTCCTTCCTCCGGTTCGTCGGCCTCTTCGGCGGCGCAGGCGCGCCGGCGGGGCTGGCGCTGGCGCTCCCGCAGCCGCTGGGCCGCGACCTCGGCCCGGCGGCGGTCCATCTGGTAGGCGAACCGGCGGCGCTCCTGGGAGCGCAGGTACGCGATGTACACGCTGAGCATGACGGCGGGCACACCGGGCGCCCACAGGAACGCGAGGCCCCCGACCGCGGCGACGATCGCGCCGAGGGTGAAGGCGAGGAACAGCATGGTGGTGGTGCGCCGACGGCGCGCGAGCACCTTCGAGCGCCGGGCCCGCGCTGCGGCCGCCTCGTTCGCCTTGCTCGCCTTGCTCGCCTGGGGCGTCGCGCCGCGCCGGGCGGCGGGCATCTGGCCCCGTCCGCGCTCGGCACTCGCCGGTCCGGCTGCCGGGCGGGCCGGCTGCTCGGGGGCGGGCGACGGTACGGGCACCTGGGTCTGCGGACGCGTCTTGGACACGGCGAAGGCCCGGACGTCCACCGAGTCGGTGACGGCGTCCAGGTCGTCGGCGTCCTGCTCCCCCTCCTCGGCGGAGCGCGCCCGCAGGTCCCTGGCGTACCGGCGCTCCATGGCCGCCTTTCCGGACAGAAGCCGGATGGCGGTGCTGAAGCGTTCCGTCGGACGGGCCTCGTTCAGCTCGTCCTGCCTACGGAGCCACATCGGCACCAAGTAGGCGGCCCAGGCCCCGACAATGACTGCGTAGATGAGGCCGCTGCTGCTCACGCCTCACACGGTAGAGGGGTTTGCGTGAGGCCATCTGCCAATTGAGCCGGTGTGTCGCACGATCTGGCTGATATTTCGAGCTTTTTTTGCGATCGATGCGATCAACAGACCGCCGAGGCCGGGAATTCAACGACCCGAGACGGTCACCGACCGATCAATTTCGAACATATATTCAATTTCGGGGGTGGTGCCGGATTCCCGGATTACTCTCCGTTCGTGCCCGGTGCCAGCGTCTCAGCAACCCGTCCGGCACCTCTTCCGCCGTGAGCGCGAAGACGAGGTGGTCGCGCCAGGCCCCGTCGATGTGGAGATAACGCGGCCTGAGCCCCTCCTCACGGAATCCGAGTTTCTGCACGACCCGGCGGCTCGGCCCGTTCTCGGGGCGAATGCAGATCTCGATGCGGTGCAGCCCGACCGTGCGGAAACAGTGGTCCACGACGAGCGCCACCGCCGTCGGCATCACCCCGCGGCCGGCCACCGCCTCGTCCACCCAGTAGCCGACATGCCCCGAGCACATCGAGCCCCAGGCGATTCCGGCCACGGTCAACTGCCCCACGAGCCGCCCCTGGTACTCGATGACGAAGGGCAGCATCCGGCCCGCGTTCGCCTCCGACCTGAGGTGGCGGACCATCTGGCGGAAGGTCGGGCGGTGCGCGAGCGGCCCGCCGGGTCCGGGCGGCGGAATGGTCGCCTCCCAGGGGCGCAGCCAGTCGCGGTTGCGCCGGTTGACCTCGCGCCACGCCCGCTGGTCGCGCAGCTTTATCGGCCGGAGGACGATGTCGCCGTCCACCAGCTCGACGGGCCAGGATGGGCTGTTCAGCTCGCACCCCCACTGCCGGGTCTGGGGTGGTCACCGCCGCGGAGCTGCTCGACGGCGTGGACCAGCAGCGGCTCCAGCACCGCCAGTCCGTCCTTCACGCCGCCGGTGGAGCCGGGCAGGTTGACGATCAGCGTCCCGCCGGCCACTCCGGCCAGGCCCCGGGAGAGTGCCGCGGTCGGCACCTTCTCCCGGCCGAACGCCCTGATGGCCTCGGCGATGCCCGGGACCTCGTGGTCGATCACGCGGCGGGTCGCCTCGGGGGTGCGGTCGGTGGGCGAGATGCCCGTACCGCCGGTGGTGACGATGACGTCGTAGCCGGTCTCGGCACCGGCGCGCAGGGCCGCCTCCACCGGGTCGCCGTCGGGGACGACCTGGGGGCCGTCGACCTGGAAGCCGAAGCCCTTCAGGCCGTGGGCGATCAGCGGGCCGCCCTTGTCCTCGTAGATCCCGGCGGCGGCCCGGTTGGAGGCGGTGACGACGAGAGCGCGGTAGGTCATGCCCGGCTCCAGTCGCCCGACTTGCCGCCCGTCTTCTCCTCCACCCGTACGTCCGTGATGACCGCTCCCTTGTCGACCGCCTTGACCATGTCGATCACGGTGAGCGCGGCGACGGAGACCGCGGTGAGGGCCTCCATCTCGACGCCCGTGCGGTCGGTCGTCTTCACGGTGGCCGTGATCTCCACCGCGTCGTCCGCGACCGACAGGTCCAGTTTCACACCGGAGACCGACAAGGGGTGACAGAGCGGGATCAGGTCCGGGGTGCGTTTGGCGCCCATGATCCCGGCGATCCGCGCGGTCGCGAGGGCGTCGCCCTTGGGGACGCCCTCGCCGCGCAGCAGTTCGATCACGCGGGGCGAGACGAGGACGCGTCCGCTGGCGCGGGCGGTGCGCGCGGTCACGTCCTTCTCCGACACATCGACCATGCGGGCGGCACCCGCCTCGTCGATGTGGGTCAGGTGGTCCTGCGTAGGGGGGTCCTGCGTGCTCATGCTGTGTGGCGCTCCCGGTCCGGGCCTGCTGTGCGCGACACGGTACCCCCAACCAGCGCCTGTCAGCCGAGCAGGACCACCTCGACCTCGGCGCCGGGCTCCACGGACTCGGTGTCCTCGGGGACGACGATCAGCGCGTCGGCGTGGGCGAGGGCCGCGACCAGGTGGGATCCGGCGCCGCCGACCGGGGTCACCCGCCCGTCGGCGTACGTGCCGCGCAGGAACTGGCGGCGGCCCTTCGGGGAGGTCAGCGCCTTGTCCGCAATCAGGGTCGCCCGGGTCGTCGGCCGGTGGACGTCCTCCAAGCCCATGAGGGCGCGGATCGCGGGGCGGACGAACAGCTCGAAGGACACGTACGACGACACCGGGTTGCCGGGCAGGGCCAGCAGCGGCGTGTGGTCGGGGCCGATGGAGCCAAAGCCCTGGGGTTTGCCGGGCTGCATGGCGAGCTTGCGGAACTCGATGCCGCTGCCGGCCTCATCCTCGTCGGCGACGTGGGACAGGGCCTCCTTGACGACGTCGTACGCCCCGACGCTCACACCGCCGGTGGTGACCATCAGGTCGGCGCGGACCAGCTGGTCCTCGATGGTGGAGCGCAGGGTCTCGGCGTCGTCGGCTACGGCGCCCACCCGGTAGGCGATGGCGCCGGCGTCGCGGGCGGCGGCGGTGAGGGCGAAGCTGTTGGAGTCGTAGATCTGACCCGTGCCCAGTTCCGCGCCGGGCTGGACGAGTTCGCTGCCGGTGGAGAGCACCACCACGCGCGGGCGCGGGCGCACGCGGACCGTGCCGCGGCCGATCGCGGCCAGCAGACCGATCTGGGGCGGGCCGAGGACCGTGCCGGCCTCCAGGGCGCGGTCGCCGGCCTTCACGTCACTGCCCTTCGCGCGCACATGCGCGCGGGCCTCGGCCGGGCGGTACACGTGCACGTGCCCGGTGGCGCCCTCGAGGCCGAGGCTGCGGGCGCGCATCCCGGCCACCGGGCCCTCGCCGAGCCCGCCGTCGGTCCACTCGACGGGCACGACCGTCTCGGCGCCGGGCGGCAGCGGGGCGCCGGTCATGATGCGGGCGGCCTGCCCGGGGCCCACGTGGAGCGGCTCGGACTGGCCCGCGGCGACGTCCCCGACGACCTCCAGGGCCGCCGGGAACTCCTCGCTCGCGCCCGCGACGTCCGCGACCCGTACCGCGTAGCCGTCCATCGAGCTGTTGTCGAAGGGCGGCAGGGACACCGGCACCGTGATGTCCTCGACGAGGACGCAGCCCTGGGCGTCGAGCAGATGCAGCTCGATGGGGTCCAGGGGGCGCACGGTGGCGAGGATGTCCTCCAGGTGCTCCTCCACCGACCAGAGGTGGTCGGGGCCGAAGTGGTCCTGGCCGGTGACGCGGGGCGCGGCGCTGCTCAACGTGTTACATCTCCTCGGCTACGTAACTGCGAAGCCAGGTCCGGAAGTCCGGGCCCAGGTCTTCACGTTCGCACGCGAGTCGGACAATGGCACGCAGGTAGTCGCCGCGGTCGCCGGTGTCATAACGGCGGCCCTTGAAGACGACGCCGTGCACGGGGCCGCCGATCTTCTCGTCGGCGGCGAGCTGCTGGAGGGCGTCCGTGAGCTGGATCTCACCGCCGCGGCCGGGCTCGGTCCGGCGCAGTATGTCGAAGATGTGCGGGTCGAGGACGTAGCGACCGATGATCGCGTAGTTGGACGGGGCGTCGGCCGGGTCGGGCTTCTCGACGAGGCCGCTGACCTGGACGACATCGCTGTCCTCGGTGGTCTCGACGGCCGCGCAGCCGTAGAGGTGGATCTGCTCCGGGGCGACCTCCATGAGCGCGATGACGCTGCCGCCGCGCTGCTCCTGGACCTCGACCATGCGCTGGAGCAGCGGGTCGCGGGGGTCGATCAGGTCGTCGCCGAGGAGGACGGCGAAGGGCTCGTCACCCACGTGCGGGGCGGCGCACAGGACGGCGTGGCCGAGGCCCTTGGGGTCGCCCTGGCGGACGTAGTGCATGGTCGCGAGGTCGCTTGACTCCTGCACCTTGGCGAGGCGGCCGGCGTCGCCCTTCTTCTGAAGCGCCGACTCCAGCTCGTAGTTGCGGTCGAAGTGGTCCTCCAGGGGGCGCTTGTTGCGGCCCGTCACCATGAGGACGTCGTCGAGACCCGCGGCGACGGCCTCCTCGACCACGTACTGGATCGCCGGCTTGTCGACGACCGGCAGCATCTCCTTGGGAGTGGCTTTGGTGGCCGGCAGGAACCGGGTGCCGAGGCCTGCTGCGGGAATGACAGCCTTGCTGATCCGAGGGTGCGACTGAGTCATGCCCGCCACCATATCCGGTGCCTTTGCATGGAATCTGCGGCTCCGGTTCATAGGCGCTCATATGAGCGTATTGCAACGGTACGGGAGCAACCTTTGAGTCACATCGGACGTCCGGGCGAGCCTGACAAGCGGAGTTTGCGGCGCGAGATCCTCGCGGTGAGGAACAGATTGACGGCGGATGACCTGCGGGAAACCTCGTCCGCGCTGGCCCGGCGGGCGCTGGAGCTGCCCGAGTTGGCGCGGGCCGGCACGGTGGCGGCATACGTCTCCGTGGGGAGCGAACCGGGGACGCTCGCGCTCCTGGACGCGTTGCGCGCCCGGGGCGTACGCGTCCTGCTGCCGGCCCTGCTGCCCGACAACGACCTGGACTGGGGCGTCTACGAGGGCGAGGGCTCGCTCGCGCGCGTCCAACACGGCGGCAGGATGGCCCTCTACGAGCCCGCGGGCGAGCGCCTCGGGCCGGACGCCGTGACCACCGCCGACGCCGTGCTGCTGCCGGGGCTGGCGGTCGACACGCGCGGGATGCGGCTGGGACGCGGCGGAGGCTCGTACGACCGTGTGCTGGCGCGGCTGGAACGGGCGGGCGCGCGTCCTGCGCTGGTGGTGCTGTTGTACGACACCGAGGTCGTCGGGTTCGTGCCCGCCGAGCCCCACGACCGGCCGGTGCGGGCGGTGGTGACGCCGTCGGGGGTACGCCGGTTCGGGCACCACACCTGACGCGAAGCGGCCCTCCACGCCTGCGTGGAGGGCCGCTTCGGTTTCCGGTGTCAGTGGCTCACGGTTTGAGCACCAGCTTGTCGGCCGTGCCGTCCTCGACCGCCTGGTCCGAGAAGGACCACGGGAGCAGTTCGCCGTCGGCCCACTTGTCCGTCTGGTCGACGTAGTGGGCGCTGTAGGCGTGCCCGGAGGCGCCGCTGAGGTTGATCCAGCGGGACTTGTCGAGGTCGCCGAGGTTCACGACCATCCGCATGGACGGCACCCACACCACGCCGTAGCCGCCGGCCGCGTTCCAGCCGGTCGCGTTGACGGTCGCCTCGCCACCGCTGAGCTCCCAGGGGCCGCGGTTGAGGGCGTACTGGAGGAAACCGGGGCCCTCGGTGCCGAGGGTCTCGTTCTTCAGGAACAGGCGGTGCAGCCGGCCCAGGTCCAGGTGTCGATGTCCTTGCCGAGCTTGGCGGTCAGCTCCCAGCGGGCGTCGATCATCGCGCGCCTGAACAGCTGGTCGCGGTTGACGGCGGCGGGGCGGGTGCCCGCCTTGGGCGTCTTCCACCAGTCGCTGTCCGGCTGGTCCATCAGTTTGCGGACCACCTCGAACCAGCGGTCGCCGCCGTCGGGCTGCGCCTGGTCGGGGTCGCGCTCGCCGCACTCGCGCACCTTCTCCGCCTCGTCGGCGGGCCCGGTGGTGTTGACCGGCTCCACCCACAGGCACTGGCCCTTGACCCGCAGCTCCTTGGGCAGCTTGTTGCCGAAGGCGAGCTTGAGGATGTTGCGCCAGACGGCGTTGAAGTAGGCGGCCGCCGCCGAGTCGGTGTCCTGGGTGTAGTCCCAGCCCTCCAGCAGCTTCTGCGCCTCGCGCACGTCCTTGTCACCGGTGTCGATCTTCAGCAGCGTGGGCACCAGCAGCCGGGCGATCTCGCTGCTGTTGTCCAGCTGCATCTGGCGCATGTCGTCGGTCGAGATCTTGCCCCCGTCCTTGATCTTCGACTGGATCAGGTCGGTGATCCGCTGGCTGCGCGTGCCGTAGCCCCAGTCCTTGGTGAGGGTGTAGGGGTACTTGTCCGGGTCGATCACGGCCTGGTTGGCGGTGACGATGTAGCCGCGATCCGGGTTGTACTCGTACGGCAGCGCGTCCTGCTCGATGTAGCCGGTCCAGCGGTACTTGGGGTCCCAGCCGGGCGCCGGGACGGAGCCGTCGTCGTCCTGGGAGCGCTTGGGGATCCTGCCCGGCAGGGTGTAGCCGATGTTGTCCTCGGTGTCCGCGTAGATCAGGTTCTGGGAGGGCACGTCGAACAGCGCGGCGGCCTTGCGGAAGTCGGTCCAGTTCTTCGCCCTGTCCATGGCGAAGACGGCGTCCATGGTGGTGCCCGGCTGAAGCGCGGTCCAGCGCAGCGCGACGCCGTAGCCGTCGCCTCTGTCGGGTGCGGCGGTGTCGACGGTGGCCTTCTTGCCGACCTTCACGAGCTCCTTGGCGCGGTCGGACAGCAGGGGCCCGTTGTTGGTCTCGCGGACGACGATCTTCCTGGGCGATTCGCCGGCGACCTTGATGGTCTCCTCGCGCGTCTCGAAGGGCTTGACCTTGCCGTCGTAGAGGTAGCCGTCGCCGGTGATCTTCTCCAGGTAGAGGTCCGTGACGTCGACGCCGGAGTTGGTCATGCCCCAGGCGATGTCCTGGTTGTGACCGATTATCACGCCGGGCATGCCGGCGAAGGTGTAGCCGCTGACGTCGTACTGGCACGCGCTGGAGACGCTGCGGCAGTGCAGGCCCATCTGGTACCAGACGGACGGCAGCGAGGGCGACAGGTGCGGGTCGTTGGCCAGCAGCGGCTTGCCGGTGATGGTGTGCTGCCCGCCCACGACCCAGGAGTTGGAGCCGATGCCGTCGCCGTTCACGCCGACGGCCGGTGGGAGGTCGCTCAGGACGTCGCTGAGGCCGGTGAGCTGGCTGTCCAGGCCCGAGGTGCCGGAGGCCGTGCCGGAAGCCGCGCCCGAGGTGCCGGAGGCCGTGCCGGAAGCCGCGCCCGAGGTGCCGGAGGCGGTGCCCGCCGTGCCGGCGGTTCCGCTCGTGCCCCCTGTGCCCGTGCCGCTGGTGCCGCCCTGCTCGAACGCGCCCGTCAGCTCGTCGTACTGGCCCTCCTGGACGATCGCCTGGTTCCGGCTGTACGGGTACTGCGGGTACAGCTCGGCGATCTGCTGCGGGCCGAGGCGGCTGGTCAGCAGGGCGCGGTCGATCTCGTCCTGCATGTTGCTGCGCAGGTCCCAGGCCATCGCCTTCAGCCAGGAGACCGAGTCGACCGGGGTCCACTTCTGCGGCTTGTAGTCGTTGGTGAACCCGAGCGCCGCGTACTCCAGGGAGATGTCCTTGCCGTCCTTGCCCTGGAGGTAGGCGTTGACCCCCTCGGCGTAGGCCTGGAGGTACTTCTTCGTGGCGGCCGACAGCTTGGTGTCGTACTCCTCCTTGGCGACCCGCTCCCAGCCGAGCGTGCGCAGGAACTCGTCGTTGTCGACCTGGCTCTTGCCGAACATCTCCGACAGGCCAGGCGGCCATGTGACGGCGTACGTCCATCTCGTAGAACCGGTCCTGCGCCTGGACGTAGCCCTGCGCCATGAACAGGTCCGCGTCGGAGGAGGCGTAGATCTGCGGAATGCCGTAGTTGTCCCGTTTGACCTCGACGGGTCCCGAGAGGCCCTTGAGCGTGAGGGAGCCCTTGGTCTGCGGGAAGGAGGCGCGGACGGTGCTGATGGACCAGTACGCCCCGAAGGCGACGCCTCCGATCAGTGCCAGCACCAGGACGAGCACGATCAGACGTGCTTTGCGCCCCTTTCTCCTGCCGGACTTGCCGGGCTGCTGACCCGTGGAGGCGGTGGTGTCGGTGGGCATCGCTGTCCTTGCTGTCCTAAGTCGAGCGGCAGGTTCGGCTGTGCTTTTAACTGAGCGCTGGAGCAACGATAGGCGCAGGGCCTTGCGCCCCTTGACGCGGAGTCGGGAACCGGCATTGACGGACGTTCGATCTCGCCCTCGGAAGCGTCAAGAAATCGTCAAGAGTTAGGTAAGGTAACGAAGTAGTTGGCGCGATGCGCCGCAGCTTCGTGTGCGATGTACGTGAGCCCACGCGCGCGTGCGTGTGAGCCAGGGAAGGATTCGGCCGCTGACTGTTCACCACCTCAACCAGCTCCTGCTCGTCTGCTCGCTCGTCCTGCTCGTCGCCGTCGCAGCGGTACGGATCTCCTCGCGCAGCGGGCTCCCCAGCCTGCTCGTCTACCTGGGGATAGGCGTCGCCATGGGCCAGGACGGCATCGGCGACATCCACTTCGACAACGCCGAACTGACCCAGGTCATCGGATACGCGGCCCTGGTCGTGATCCTGGCCGAGGGCGGTCTGGGCACGAAGTGGAAGGAGATCAAGCCGGCCCTGCCGGCCGCCACGGCACTGGCGCTGGCCGGTGTCGCGGTGAGCGTCGGGGTGACGGCCTCGGCCGCGCACTACCTGATCGGGCTGGAGTGGCGGCAGGCGCTGATCATCGGGGCGGTCGTCTCCTCGACCGACGCGGCGGCCGTGTTCTCCGTGCTGCGGAAAATCCCCCTCCCCGCGCGCGTGACGGGCACACTGGAGGCGGAGTCCGGCTTCAACGACGCCCCGGTGGTCATCCTCGTGGTCTCGCTGTCCACGGCGGGTCCGGCCGAACACTGGTACGTGCTGCTGGGCGTGATCCTGCTGGAGCTGGCCATCGGCGCCGCCATCGGACTCGCGGTGGGCTGGCTGGGCTCCTGGGGGCTGAGGCACGTGGCACTGCCGGCCTCCGGCCTGTACCCGATCGCCGTCATGGCCATCGCCGTGGTGGCGTACGCGGCCGGCGCGCTGGCCCACGGCAGCGGGTTCCTCGCGGTGTACCTCGCCGCGATGGTGATGGGCAACGCGCGGCTGCCGCACTGGCCGGCCACGCGCGGCTTCGCCGACGGGCTCGGCTGGATGGCCCAGATCGGCATGTTCGTCCTGCTCGGCCTGCTGGTCACCCCGCACGAGCTGGGCGACGACATCGTGCCCGCGCTCGTCATCGGGCTGGTGCTGACCATGGTGGCGCGTCCGCTGAGCGTGGTGGTCTCCCTGTGGCCCTTCCGGGTCCCGTGGCAGGAACAGGCCCTCATGTCCTGGGCGGGGCTGCGCGGGGCGGTGCCCATCATCCTGGCGACCATCCCCATGGTGGAGGGCGTGGAGGCGAGCCGCCGGATCTTCAACATCGTCTTCATCCTGGTCGTCGTCTACACCCTGGTCCAGGGCCCGACGCTGCCGTGGCTGGCCCGCACCCTGCGCCTGGGCGACGGTTCGGAGGCCGCCGACCTCGGCATCGAGTCGGCCCCGCTGGAGCGGCTGCGCGGGCATCTGCTGTCGGTGGCGATCCCCGAGGGGTCGAAGATGCACGGCGTGGAGGTGGGCGAGCTGCGGCTGCCGTCCGGTGCCGCCGTGACGCTCGTCGTACGCGCGTCGGAATCGTTCGTTCCGCTGCCCACGACGGTGCTGCAACGCGGGGACGAGCTCCTCGTCGTGGCCACGGACCCCGTCCGGGACGCGACCGAGCGCCGGCTGCGCGCGGTGGGCCGCGGCGGCAAGCTGGCCGGATGGCTGGGGACGGACGGGGCGAGTCGTTGAGGGCGGTTTTACGCGCTTCGCAGCGCCCTGGTTTCGCAGGTGGGCGTCCCCGGCGTGCTGTTTTTCACAGGCAGGCCGCGCGAGGCGCCTGTACGATGAAGGCGTTACCCAAGATCGAACCAACTCTGCCTGACGCAGAGCTGGCGCGACCGTATGGCGGTCGGGTCGCCCCTCCTCACCGGGCCCCGGCATCTACCGCAGTTCCGCGCAAGAGGACAGCTCTCGGCGCCGCCCGCTGACGGGCCCGCGCTACCAGGTGGCAGAAAGGCACGGGCCGTGGCATCCACGGTCACCTCGAAGAAGTCGATGACCTCGAAGAACTCGACGACCTCGAAGAAGTCGACGGCTTCCGCCCGCCCGGGATACGGCCGGTTGCTGCGCACCCGCGGCGCCTGGACGTTCCTGCTCCCCGGCTTCGCGGCGCGCCAGCCGTTCGCGATGCTGACGATCTCCATCGTGCTGCTGGTGCAGCACACCACCGGCTCGTACGGAGCGGCGGGCGCCGCCGCGGCCGTCACCGGTGTCTCCATGGCACTGTTCGCGCCCTACAGCGGACGCCTCGCCGACCGCTACGGGCAGCGTGCCGTGCTGATCCCCGGCGTGCTGCTGCACGCGCTGTCCGGGCTGACGCTGACGGCGCTGGCGCTCATGGACGCCCCCTTGTGGGCGTTGTTCGTGGCGGCCGTCCCGACCGGTGCCTCGGTGCCGCAGGTCGGGCCCATGGTGCGGGCCCGCTGGGGCGTGAAGCTCAAGGACTCGCCGCTGATGACCACCGCGGCGGCCTTCGAGTCCGTCACGGACGAACTGACCTTCGTCGTCGGCCCGCTGCTGGCCACCGCCCTGTGCACGGCCGTCGACCCGGCCGCCGGCTTGCTGACGGAGGCCTCGCTGACCCTGATCGGCGGATTGCTGTTCGCCGCGCAGAAGAGCACTCAGCCCTCGGTCGGAGGCGACGGCCACGCGCGCGTGGAGCACGCTTCCGCACTGCGGGTCCCCGGGGTGCGCGTACTGATCGTGACCTTCCTGGGCATCGGCACCGTCTTCGGCGGCATGCAGGTCTCGCTGGCCGCGTTCACCGAGTCGATCGGCGAGCCGGGCCTGAACGGCGTCCTCTACGGGATCTTCGCCGCGGGCAACATGCTCTCCGGCGTCGTCTGCGGCGCGATCGCCTGGAAGGTGGCCCCGCAGCGGCGCCTCGTCGTCGGCTACACGGCGCTCGCACTCACCGCGTCGGGCCTGTGGGCCGCCCACTCGGTGCCGGTCCTCGCCGGGCTCGGCCTGCTGGTCGGCATGTGTATCGCGCCCGCCCTGATCACCGGTTACACCCTGGTCGAGAGCCTGGTCCCGGCCGGTGCCCGTACCGAGGCCTTCACCTGGCTGACGGGCGCGGTGGCGCTCGGCCAGGCGGCCGCCGTCACGGTCTCCGGGCAACTGGAGGACCGCTTCTGGGACGGCGCCGGTTTCCTGGTGCCGATGGGCGGCACCGTGCTCGCCCTGGTGACCCTCCTGGCCCTGCGTTCCCGGCTGGCGGGCCGTGCCCAGGGCCGCACCGTCGCACGTGGCGTGGATCACCGCGTGCCGGTGGCAGTGGACTGAACGGCCGGAATACGTCAAGATGGATCGTCGTTAGCACTCATCGAGTGAGAGTGCCAGGAGGAAGACAGTGCCCACCTACCAGTACCAGTGCACCGAGTGCGGCGAGGGCCTCGAGGCGGTGCAGAAGTTCACCGACGACGCCCTCACCGAGTGCCCCAGCTGCAAGGGCCGCCTGAAGAAGGTCTTCTCGGCGGTCGGCATTGTTTTCAAGGGCTCCGGCTTCTACCGGAACGACAGCCGCGGCTCCTCGTCGAGCAGCGCCCCGGCGTCGAAGTCGTCGAGCACCTCCTCGTCGTCCTCCGACTCCGGCTCCAGCGCCGGCTCCGGCTCCGGCTCCGGTTCGAGCACGTCGTCGAGCACCGGCAGCTCCACCAGCAGCAGCACCGCCGCGTAAGGCCTGCTTCTTACGGGACCCTGTCGCCTTGCGGCGACGGGGTCCTCGGCATTTCCGCGTGCGGTTAGGGTGCGGGCATGGCGAACAAGGCGAACGTGGCGAACGCGCGCGGCGGGGCGAACGTGGAGGGCGCCGGGATCGGCGTCATCGGCGGCTCGGGGTTCTACTCCTTCCTCGACGACGTGACCGAGGTCCAGGTCGACACCCCGTACGGGCCGCCCAGCGACTCCCTCTTCCTCGGCGAGGTCGCCGGCCGGCGCGTCGCTTTCCTGCCCCGGCACGGACGGGGCCACCATCTGCCGCCGCACCGGATCAACTACCGGGCGAACCTGTGGGCGCTGCGGTCGGTCGGCGTGCGCCAGGTGCTCGCCCCGTGCGCCGTCGGCGGTCTGCGTCCCGAGTACGGGCCGGGCACGCTGCTGGTGCCGGACCAGTTGGTCGACCGCACGAAGTCCCGCGCGAACACGTTCTTCGACGGGCTGCCGCTGCCCGACGGGACCGTGCCGAACGTGGTGCATGTGTCGCTGGCCGATCCCTACTGCCCCGCCGGGCGGGCCGTCGCGCTGAAGGCTGCGCGCGGCCGGGACTGGGAGCCGGTGGACGGGGGCACGCTGGTCGTCGTCGAGGGGCCGCGCTTCTCGACCCGTGCCGAATCGTTGTGGCACCAGGCGCAGGGCTGGTCGGTGGTGGGCATGACCGGCCACCCCGAGGCGGCGCTCGCCCGCGAGCTGGAGCTCTGCTACACGTCCCTGACCCTGGTCACCGATCTCGACGCCGGCGCCGAGACCGGGGAGGGCGTCTCGCACGACGAGGTACTGCGGGTGTTCGCGGCGAACGTGGACCGGTTGCGGGGCGTGCTGTTCGACGCGGTGGCGGGGCTGCCGGGGGAGGACGAGCGGGGCTGTCTGTGCGTGAATGCGTTGGGTGGGATGGATCCGGGGTTTGCGTTGCCGTAGGCGGTGGGTGCCGGGTGTCGGGCGACGCCCGGAGGACCCGGGTGGCCTGGATGGCCTGGATGGCCCGGATGGCCCGGATGGCCGACGGGTGATGGTTGATGACCGATGGGCGACGGGGCGGAACTCGCCGTTCGGGTGAGGGAGTTGTCCACAGGGCGGCGGTAGGTCCACAGGCCTGAGCACGCGTTGGCCGGAAGCCTCATCGTGGGGAGCGCAAGCCGATCGCTCGTCACAGGTGGTGGTCCCTCATGTCCCATGCTCCGTCCCCCTCTTCCTCACCCCGCCGTCTTGGTCGGCTGCCGCATGCCCGCCCGGCCCCGAGGTGCCGGCGGTGCGTGAGGTGCCGCGCTTCGACCCCGTACGGGTACGCGGCGGCCGGTCGGGCCGGCTCGTGCGGCACCGGCGGCGGGCCCTGGCCGTGGGGCTCGCGGTCACCGCGACCGCGCTGGTGGCGGCGGGACCGCGGGGCTCCGACGGGGCCCGCGGGCATCCCCGGGCTCAGCCTCCCGCGCACGCGACCCCGGTGTCCGGGGAGCAGCCCGTGCGGACGCGTCGTGCCGTGGGGGCGGTGTCGGCCCCGGTCCGGATCGCCGACGCGGCCACCGTGCGCCTGCTGCGGCCCGGCGACCGGGTCGACGTCATCGCCGCCGAGGAGACGGTGTCGGGCGGCGATGCCCGGGTGGTCGCCCGCGGGGCCAGGGTGACGAAGGTGCCGGAACCGCTGGAGGGCGCGAACGACGGAGGAGCGCTCGTCGTGCTGTCGGTGCCGCGGGGCACGGCCGCCCGGCTGGCCGGTGCGAGCGCCACCGCGCGGTTGGCGGTGACGCTGTGGTGACGGGCGCCGCGACGATGACGGGCGACGCCATGGTGACGTGCACGGTCCCGTCAAGTCCCTCGTTCGAGGGACCCGGGTGCTCCGTTCGGAGCAACGTTGACGTAGGTTGCGGAGCGTTTTGTTCCGCAAGCTGCTCGTGCGAGGAGAGACCCCGAGGTGAGCGAGAAGAAGGAACCGAGCGTCTGGGAGGGCTTCAAGGCCTTCCTGATGCGCGGCAACGTCGTCGATCTGGCCGTGGCGGTGGTGATCGGCGCCGCCTTCACCAACATCGTCAACGCCGTGGTGAAGGGGATCATCAACCCCGTCGTCGGGGCCATCGGGACCAAGAACCTCGACCACTACAGCTCGTGTCTGAGCTCGACGTGCGAGGGCGAGCAGGGCATCCGGATCCTGTGGGGTTCCGTCCTGGGCGCCACGCTGAGCTTCGTGATCACGGCGGCGGTCGTGTACTTCCTGATGGTCCTGCCCATGGCGAAGTACCTGGCCCGGATGGAGGCCCGCCGCAAGGCGAAGGAGGGCGCACAAGAGGTCATGGAGGTGACCGAGCTGGAGGTGCTGAAGGACATCCGGGACGCGCTGGTCGCGCAGCGCGGCTCCGGGCACGACCGGCAGTAGCGCTACGGGCCGCCGTCCGACTGGCTCAGAGGTGGTGGGGCGGCTTCTCGTCGAGGAAGCGCTTGAGGTCGGCCGCTCCGCCGCCGGCGTCGGAGCGCTCGCCCCAGCCGCGGTCGGTGTCGTCGGAGGACTGCTGGTCGAGCGGGTCGTCGAAGACCAGCGCGGGCTTCGGCGCGCGCGGCTCGGGCTCGGGGGCGGTGCTCATGCGTCCAGGGTACGGTCGCGGAGGAAATCCCCGCGCCCTCCGTCGTGCTAGGAATCATGATGTCCAGCCCCATTCCCCCGCCCGTTCCCTCCGGCGCGTCCGGCGGCCGGGGGCCGCTGCGCAAACTCAGGGCCCGCGGACGCGACGAGGAGCACCGGGCGGCCTCGCCGCTGGAGCTCTTCTTCGACCTGTGCTTCGTCGTGGCGGTGGCCCAGGCGGGCATCCAGCTGGTGCACGCCGTCGCCGAGGGGCATGCGGGCGAGGGGGTCCTCGACTACGCGATGGTGTTCTTCGCCCTGTGGTGGGCGTGGATGAACTTCACATGGTTCGCCTCGGCGTACGACAACGACGACGTGCTCTACCGGGTCGTCACGCTGGTGCAGATCGCCGGTGTGCTGGTCCTCGCGGCGGGAGTCTCCCGGGCGTTCGGGGAGCACGAGTTCTTCGTGGTCTGGCTGGGCTACCTGATCATGCGGATCGCCCTGGCGGCGCAATGGCTGCGGGCGGCCCGCTCCAGCGAGGGCCCGGAGCGTACGACGGCCCTGCGCTACGCCGGTGGCGTGCTGCTGTGCCAGGCCGGCTGGCTGGGGCTGCTGTTCCTGCCCGAGGGGGCCCGACCCTGGTGGTTCCTGGTGATGGCACTGCTGGAGATGTGCGTGCCGCCGTGGGCGGAGAAGGACCATCCCACGTCCTGGCATCCCCGCCATATCGCGGAGCGGTACGGGCTGTTCACCATCATCGTCCTCGGCGAGACGATCGCCGCGGCCACGGTCGCCGTGAAGTCCGCCATCGACGAGAACGACGCCCTGGGCGAGCTCCTCCCCATCGCGGCGGGCGGGCTGCTGGTCATCTTCGCCGCGTGGTGGGTCTACTTCGTGGTGCCCATCCACGAGCATCTGCGGTCCAACCGCCAGGCGTTCCTGTGGGGCTACGGCCACTATCTGGTCTTCGCCTCGGCGGCCGCGATCGGGGCCGGGCTGGAGCTGGCGGTGGAGCAGACGGTCGGCAAGGCGCACATCTCCACGCTGTCGGCGTCGGCCGCGGTGACCCTGCCGACGGCCCTGTACCTGCTGACTCTGTGGGCCCTGCACTCGCGGCACTTCAAGGCGGGCATCGCCCAGCAGCTGGTGCTGCCGACGACGGCACTGCTGGTGATCTGCTGCACGTTCCTAGGCGACTGGGCGGTGCTCGCGGCGGGCGTGGGCTGCGCGCTGTCTGTGGTGGCGGGAGAGACGCTGGCCCTGCGCAGGGCCGCCCGGGTGGGCGGGCCCGCGGCACCGGCCGGGTGACGGCGCCCGCGAGGTCCCGCGTCCCTGTGAGCCGGGCGGGCTGACGGCGCCGACCGGTACGCCCGACGGGGTCGAACCAGCTGGGTTGCCCCGCGCGGCTCACCGTACGCCCGACGGGGGCCGGTGTCTGGACGAGACTGGGCGCCATGACAGTTGACGCTCTGGTGGACGCTCTGACGGATGTCCCCGGCCTGCGGGTGGGGCACGCTACACGCGACGGCGACGGTTGGCTCACCGGCACCACGGTGGTGCTGGCCCCGGAGGGCGGGGCGGTGGCCGCCGTGGATGTGCGGGGCGGTGGTCCCGGCACCAAGGAGACGGACGCGCTCGACCCGCGCAACGTGGTGCGGAAGGTCGAGGCGATCGTGCTGACCGGCGGCAGCGCGTACGGGCTCGACGCGGCTTCGGGGGTGATGGCCTGGCTGGAGGAACGGGGGCGCGGAATCCGGGTCGGGGCGGACCCGGCGCATGTCGTGCCGGTGGTGCCGGCCGCCTGTGTCTTCGATCTGGGGCGGGGCGGCGACTTCCGGGCCCGGCCGGACGCGGCGACCGGCCGGGCGGCGGTCGAGGCGGCCGCGGCGAGCGAGCCCGGCGCACCGGTGCCCGAGGGATGTGTGGGCGCCGGTACGGGGGCGGTGGTCGGGGTGGTGAAGGGTGGCGTCGGCGGCGCGAGCACCGTGCTCGGCTCGGGGATCACGGTGGCCGCGCTGGTGGTGGCCAACGCGGCGGGATCGGTGCTGGATCCGGAGACGGGGGTGCTGTACGGGGAGTTGTTCCAGGGGCGCGTGGAGTACCCGGAGGCGCGGATGCACGAGGCCGCGCAGCGGCGCCTCGCCGAGACGGCGGCGAGGAGCGCGCCTCCGCCGCTCAACACCACGCTCGCGGTGGTCGCCACGGACGCGGACCTGTCGAAGGCGCAGGCGCAGAAGCTGGCCGGCACGGCACACGACGGCATCGCCCGCGCGGTGCGGCCGGTGCACCTCCTCAACGACGGGGACACGGTGTTCGCGCTGGCGACCGGAGACCGCGCTCTGGACGCCGCGAACCCGCTCGCCCTCAACGAGATCCTCGCGGCGGGCGCGGACGTCGTGACCCGGGCGATCGTGCGGGCCGTGCGCGCCGCGGTGCCGGTCGAGGGTCCGGGCGGGGCGTGGCCGTCGTACGGGGAGTTGTACGCGGGCCGCTGAACAGGCCTGCGGCGCACAGCGCATCCACAGCGGGGCCGGACTTTGTCGCGGTTCTGTCACGTGACGGCGTTCACCGCGCACGGACGGAACCCGACCGGCCGTCCGGCCCCTCTTCCCTCACGTACTGGAGCGGACCACGCACATCACTCGAACTGGGAGCAGCCCGTGACAACGCCGGACATTGCAGCGCGGCGCAAACTGGGGGCCTGTGCCGCCCTGATGGTCGGCGCCCTGACGCTCACCGCCTGCGGTGGCAGCGCCAACGCCAAGGACGAGGCCAAGGGTGGCGACGGCTCGGCGAAGACGTCCGTCGCGAAGATCGCGATCTCGGCGAAGGACGGTTCGACCGACGCCTCCATCAACTCGACCGGCGTGAAGGTCAGCGACGGGAAGCTGACCGACGTGAAGATGACGGTGGCGGGCAGCGATCAGGCCGTACCGGGCTCGATCTCCTCCGATGGCAAGGCCTGGAAGCCGAAGGAGCAGCTGGAGCGCGGCACGAAGTACCAGATATCGGCGACCGCGAAGGACGCGAACGGCCGTACGGCCGCCGCGAACTCCATCTTCACAACGGTCACCTCGGCGAACAGCTTCATCGGCACGTACACGCCGGACAACGGCACCACGGTGGGTGTGGGCATGCCGGTGTCGTTCACCTTCGACAAGGCCATCACGAACCGCAAGGACGTGCAGTCGCACATCACGGTCACGTCCAGCAGCGGGCAGAAGGTCGTCGGGCACTGGTTCGGCTCGCAGCGGCTCGACTTCCGGCCCGAGGAGTACTGGAAGGCCGGTTCCAAGGTCACGATGAAGATCGACCTGGACAGGGTCGAGGGCGCGAACGGCGTCTACGGCGTGCAGAAGAAGACGGTCACCTTCACGGTCGGGCGCTCGCAGGTCTCCACGGTCGACGTCAACACGCAGACCATGACGGTCGTGCGGGACGGCAAGACCCTCAAGACGATCCCGATCTCGGCGGGCAGCCCGGAACACACCACGTACAACGGGCAGATGGTGATCTCCGAGAAGTTCGTGCAGACCCGGATGAACAGCCGGACGGTCGGGCTGGGCGGTGAGTACGACATCCCGGACGTGCCGCACGCGATGCGCCTGACGACGTCCGGCACGTTCATCCACGGCAACTACTGGTACAACAAGGGCAATCCGCCCTTCGGTCGCCAGGGCACCAGCCACGGCTGCGTCGGCCTCGCGGACGTCCAGGGCGCCGGCGGCAGCACACCCGCCAAGTGGTTCTACGACAACTCGCTCATCGGGGACGTGGTGGTCGTCAAGAACTCCCCCGACCAGACGGTGGCGCCGGACAACGGGCTCAACGGCTGGAACATGGCGTGGAGCCAGTGGGTCGCGGGCAGCGCCGCGTAAGCGGATGAACGACTCCCCCATCTGGGGTTCTTGACGGATCGGCCGGGCCGCGCGGGAACATTTCGCGCGGCCCCTGCGTTTTCCTGGACGTACGTTTTCTCGGTTCCCGGACATGATGTCCGACCGAGGGACTACCGTATGCACCCACAAGGTGACATGCAGCAACGCCGGGAGAAACCTTGAGCGTTCCGTACGAGACGGCAGCGTACGAACCCCACGACTCGCCCGAGTCTCCGGAGGAGCATCTCGCGCGACTCCTCGGCCGCGCCCTGAACTCCTTCGAGCTGCCGGACGAGACGATAAGACGGCTCGACTGCGCGCTGGCGCACGACAGTTCGCTGCACTCCGCGCACCACAGCGCGGGCCTGCACCGGGAGACGTACCGGCACACGTGGCTGCTCGCCGACGGTTCGGCGCTCACGCTCTGGGAGCTCGTCCACAACACCGCGCCGGGCAGCGAGCCGCAGCACGAGGTGCATGTCGACGAGGAGGAGCTGCGCGCCGCCACCACGCGCCTGCCGCTGCCGCCGGACACGCCCGACTTCGAGCTGCCGGTGACGGTGCAGCTGTCCCCGATCCCCGCGCCCCGGCACGCCTACGCCGGGGACGACTCGGCGGACCACGCGCGGCGTTTACTGCGCCGCGCGGAGAACGCGGACCGGCCGGGCGACGACACGGCGGCCCTGCTGGCCACGGCGTCCGGTCACCAGATCACCCAGGCCTTCGGCCGGCCGTGCCGCGCGGGCCGGGCGGGGCTGGGCTACTCGCTCTACGAGCACGCGTTCCTGCTGCGCGACGGCGCGGAGGTCTCCCTCTGGGAGGTGGAGCACACGGCGACGCCGGACGGGCGGCACATGTGCGAGGTGTACGCCAGCGAGGACGCGGCGCGGGAGGCGATGGAGCGGCGCGCGGCGCAGCTGTCCTAGATCCAACGCCGGTCTGAGTCACCGGCATCGGGCCTGGATCTCCAGCTGTCCGAGAGCCCTAGACGAGTAGTTCCGATGTGGCTCAGTGGTCGTAGGCGATGAGTGACCTGGTGACGGGTGCGCCGATGGTGCGGTTGTGCCAGATCGCGCAGGTCATCGCGAGGATCCGCTGGGCCACCCGGACGCCGACGCCTTCGATGGTGCGGCCGCCGTGCTGTTCGAGGTCGAGTTGGCCTTTGAGGGTGTCGTTGACCGACTCGATCAGCTGCCGCACCGTCTTGAGCAGGGCTTCTGCGGGCTGTGGGGTGCCGCGGTTGCGGTAGGAGGGCCGCAGCAGGCTGATACCGCGGGCGGCGAGGAAGCGGTCGAGGTCGGCGGCGATGTAGCCCTTGTCGGCCAGGATCAGCAGGCCCGGCCGGGTGGCTGCCAGATGAGGTTCGTCATCGATCAGGGCGGCCAGGACCTGCCGCTCGTCGATCTTCGGGTCGGCCAGGGCCCAGGTCACGGGCAGGCCGGCCGGGGTGCACACCAGGTGCAGCTTCAGGCCCCAGTAGAAGCGGGAGTGGGAGCGGCAGTAGCCGTAGTTGGCCCAGCCGGCGAGGTCGGAGCGTTTGACGGTCTCGCGGGAGCGGGCGCACTCGACGGGCGTGGAGTCCACGATCCACACGTCGTCCAGCCATAGGTCGGTGTCCGCGGCCAGTGACCGGATGGCCCGCTTGACCAGGGGCAGAGCGGCTCGCAGCCGCTTGTTGTAGGCGGGCCGCTGCGGCAGGTACGGGAACATCCCGTGCAGGTGCGCGTGGGCAAAGCGCAGCCATCGGGCCTCGCAGTGGAAACCCAGCACGGCCTGGGCCACCGCCAGGGTCACCAGCTCGGCATCGGTCAGCCGCGGCGGACGCCCCCGCCACCGCAGGGTCTTCAAACGGTCATCGACATGCACGTACAGTGCCGTCAAGAGGGTGTCTAAATCGGTCGTCACAACCCGATGTTGGACACCCTCCCTCCGTCTGAGAACCCCGCATTCGGAACTACTCGTCTAGCTGTCGGAGAGCCCTCTGTCGCCGAGTTGGCGCACCAGCTCGGCGAAGGCGTGTCTCTCCTCCGGGGTCAGTTCCACGGACTCCGACCGGGAGCCCGTCTGCCGCTGCTGCGGGAGGGCGGGGAGAGGGTGACCTTCGGGCCATCGGGAGACGTGCTCGGGCATGCGACCCAGTAGACACCACGGCCCGGGACTTCGGTCCCGGGCCGTGATTTTCGTGATCTATCTCGCAGGTGGCATGAACGGTTCACACACCCTGAAAGGGGGCGAACGGCAGCGGGCTCACGCGGCCACCGGCTGCGGCTTCTCCGCCGCCGGGGCGGTGTCCCCGCCGCGGGCCGTGGTGACGCCCGGGCCGGCTTGCGCAGGCCCTTGAGGACGACCACCAGGGCCGTGGTGACACAGACACCCGCGGCGATGGCGACCAGGTAGAGCAGCGGGCTGCCGATGAGCGGGACCACGAAGATGCCGCCGTGCGGGGCGCGCAGGGTGGCGCCGAAGGCCATCGACAGGGCGCCGGTGATCGCGCCGCCCGCCATCGAGGCCGGGATGACGCGCAGCGGGTCGGCCGCGGCGAACGGGATCGCGCCTTCGGAGATGAAGGAGGCGCCGAGCACCCAGGCGGCCTTGCCGTTCTCGCGCTCGGTCTGCGTGAAGAGCTTGCCGCGCACGGTCGTGGCGAGGGCCATCGCCAGCGGTGGGACCATGCCGGCCGCCATGACCGCCGCCATGATCTTCATCGCGGAGTCGCTGGGGCTGGACACCGCGATACCGGCGGTGGCGAAGGTGTAGGCGACCTTGTTGACGGGGCCGCCGAGGTCGAAGCACATCATCAGGCCGAGGAGGGCGCCGAGCAGGATGGCGTTGCTTCCGGACAGGCCGTTCAGCCAGTCGGTCATGCCCTTCTGCGCCTCGGCGATGGGCTTGCCGATGACGACGAACATCAGGAACCCGACGATCGCCGAGGAGATCAGCGGGATCACCACCACGGGCATGATGCCGCGCAGCGCGGCCGGGATGTTCACCTTCTGGATCGCCATCACCACGCCACCGGCGATCAGACCGGCCGCGAGACCGCCGAGGAAGCCCGCGTTGATGTTGAACGCGATCATGCCGCCGACGAACCCGGGGACGATACCGGGCCGGTCCGCCATGCCGTAGGCGATGTAGCCGGCCAGGACCGGGACGAGGAAGCCGAAGGCGACGCCGCCGATCTGGAAGAGCAGAGCCGCCCAGCTGTCGGCCTGCGCCCACATGAAGTGGTCCATCACCGACGGGGCCTTGTCGACCTTGTAGCCGCCGATCGCGAAGCCGAGGGCGATCAGCAGACCTCCCGCCGCGACGAACGGCACCATGTAACTGACGCCGGACATCAGCCACTTGCGCAGCTTGGTGCCGTAGCCCTCGCCGGAGTCGCCCGAGCGCTCCACCGGAGAGGCCGGGGCGGAGCCGGAGGTGACCTCGCCGCGGGCGGCCTTCTCCCGGACCTCGGCGATGAGTTCCGCGGGACGGTTGATACCCGCCTTCACACCGACGTCGACGGTCGGCTTGCCGGCGAACCGCTCCTTCTCCCGTACGGGCACGTCGTGGGCGAAGATCACGGCGTCCGCCGCCGCGATGACCGCCGGGTCGAGCCGGGTGAAGCCGGCCGAGCCCTGGGGCTCGACGGTGACCTCGACGCCCGCCTCGCGGCCGGCGTTCTCCAGCGACTCGGCCGCCATGTAGGTGTGGGCGATGCCGGTGGGGCAGGAGGTGACGGCGACGATGCGGAACGGGCGCTCCTCCGCGTCAGCGGTGTCGTCGACGTTGTCGGTGACCGTGGCGGCGGCGGGAGAGGCCGCTCCCGCCGACGCCACGGGGTCTTCGGAGCCTGCCTCGGCGGGCTCGCCGGGCGCGTCGCCGCGGATCAGCGCCGCCGCGGCCGCCGCGTCGCCCACCGCGCGCAGGGCGTCGGTGAACTCCGTGTTCATCAGCTGCCGGGCCAGCGACGACAGGATCGTCAAGTGGGCGTCGTCGGCGCCGGCCGGCGCGGCGATCAGGAAGATCAGGTCGGCGGGGCCGTCCGCCGCGCCGAAGTCGATGCCGTCGACGCTGCGCCCGAAGGCGAGCGTCGGCTCGGTGACGTGCTCGCTGCGGCAGTGCGGGATGCCGATGCCGCCGTCGAGGCCGGTCGGCATCTGGGCCTCGCGGGCGGCCACGTCGGCGAGGAAGCCCTCCAGGTCGGTCACCCGGCCCAGGGCCACCATGCGCTCGGCGAGGGCACGCGCCGCCGCTTCCTTGGTGTCGGCGGACAGGTCGAGATCGACCAGGTCCGCGGTGATCATGTCGCTCATCGCGGGCTCCTTAGCGCGCGTATCGCCCGGTCAGTCGGATGGGCGGGGGAAGGGACGGGGATGCGGTGGGGGGTGACGGGGGTGGGAGCGGGGAGTAACGGGGAGACTCCCCGCTCCTGGACCGGTTCGGGCGGCTCGAGGTACGTCATGACACCGGCTCCTTCAGCATCCGGTCCGCCGGGACGTCCGCCGTGACCGTCACCGCGGCCGGGTCCAGGTCGCCGGGCTCGGGCATGACGCTGCCGGGCAGCTGGACGGCCGCCGCGCCATGGGCGACCGCGGAGGCGAGGGCCTCGGGGCCGCTGCCGCCGGCGATCAGGAAACCGGCGAGGGAGGAGTCGCCGGCGCCCACGTTGCTGCGTACGGCGTCCACGCGGGCGCTGCCGAACCAGGCGCCCTCGTCGGACACCAGCAGCTGCCCGTCGGCGCCGAGGCTGGCGAGCACGGCCCGGGCGCCCATCTCGCGCAGCTCCTCGGCCGCCTTCACGGCGTCGCCGACGGTGGCGAGGGGGCGACCGACGGCCTGCGCGAGCTCCTCGGCGTTGGGCTTGACCACGTCGGGCCGCTCGCGCAGGGCCGCCAGGAGGGCGGGACCGGAGGTGTCCAGGGCGATCCGGGCACCGGCGGCATGCGTGCGGGCGACCAGCTCGGCGTACCAGGAGGGGGCGAGGCCGCGCGGGAGACTGCCGCAGCAGGCGATCCAGGAGGCGTCGCGGGACTGCTGCCGCACGGTCTCCAGGAGCAGTTCCCGCTCGGCATCGGACAGTTCGGGGCCCGGCGCGTTGATCTTCGTCAGGACGCCGTCGGCTTCCGCGAGGGCGATGTTGGAGCGGGTGGCCCCGGCGACCGGGACCGGGGCGACCTCGATGCCCTGCGCGTCGAGCAGGTCGGCGACGAGCGCGCCCGGGGCACCGCCCAGGGGCAGGACCGCCACCGTGCGCTGCCCGGCGGCGGCGACCGCGCGGGAGACGTTCACACCCTTGCCGCCCGGGTCCATCCGCTCGCCGGTGGCGCGGATGACCTCGCCGCGGTCGAGGGACGGCACCTCGTAGGTGCGGTCCAGGGACGGGTTGGGGGTGACGGTGAGGATCATGCGCGCACTACTTCCGTGCCGCCGCGCTCGATGGCGACGGTGTCTTCGGGGCTCAGCCCGCTGTCGGTGATCAGCAGGTCCACGTCGCTCAGGTCGCCGAAGCGGGCGAAGTGCTCCTGGCCATGCTTGGAGGAGTCGGCGAGCAGCACCACGCGGCGGGCGGCGGCCACGGCCGCGCGCTTCACTGCGGCCTCGGCGAGGTCGGGGGTGGTCAGGCCGTGCTCGGCGGAGAAGCCGTTGGCGGCCACGAACAGCACGTCGGCGCGGATCTCGCCGTACGCGCGCAGCGCCCAGGCGTCCACGGCGGCGCGCGTACGGTGCCGTACGCGCCCCCCGATGAGGTGGAGCTGGATGCCGGGATGGTCGGCGAGGCGGGCCGCGATGGGCAGGCTGTGCGTGACGACGGTGAGCGACGCCTCCAGCGGGAGGACCGCGGCCATTTTGGCCACCGTCGTCCCGGCGTCGAGGATCATCGTGCCCTCGGTCGGCAGTTCCGCCAGGGCCGCCTTGGCGATGCGGTCCTTCTCGTCGGGGGCCGTCGTCTCGCGCTCGGCGAGGTCCGGCTCGAAGTCGAGGCGCCCGGCCGGGATGGCCCCACCGTGCACCCGGCGGACCAGTCCGGCGCGGTCGAGGGCCTTCAGGTCCCGGCGGATCGTCTCCGCCGTCACCTGGAACTCCTCGGCCAGCGACACGACATCCACTCGGCCGCCGTCACGGGCGAGCCGGAGGATCTCCTGCTGCCGCTCCGGTGCGTACATGTCTGTTCGCCTCCGCCTCGTGCCCGAACGTGTGGTTTCAGCGGGAGGCTACGCCGACATTTCCACGAAGTAAACAGGTTCGGACCCAATCGGGCATGATCAGAAACAGAAATGGGCTCGGCACTCATGTGCCGAGCCCGTCCTGCGACGATTGCCGGACGATGGTCAGGGGACCGACGCCGGGGGGCCGTGATGGTTGAGCGCGCGAGGGTGGGCCCCCTCGGCGGCGGGCCGGCGAGGGGCCGGGGGGCCGCCTCGGGAATCTCATCCTCAGCCGGATCAGTCGTCGGCCACGGCTGCCGTCATACCGCCACCACACGAAGAGCGGGGTGCTCCTCGGTGTTGAGGTACACCCGTTCCTTCTTGCCCTCCTGCTCCAGCTCAACCACCAGGCGGTACCGGTACAGTCCGGGCTTCGCGGTGCTCAGTACGGTGCCGGCCCAGTAGTAGTAGACCGGGGTCATCGGGGAGCGCATGCGGTCCGGGCCGCCGTAGATCTTGAGTTCGGTGAGCAGCTTGTTCTCGGCGACGTCCTCTTCGTCGCCCTTCTCGGTGTCCAGGACGACGATGTTGTTGATCTTGGGCATGGGTGGCCAGGTGCCGTCCAGCCGCTTTTCCATGTCGACGGGGCGGATGATCCAGTTCAGAACCTGGCCCTGCTTGCAGACGGTCTCCAGCTTGTGTGTGCCCTGACCCTCGCCTCCGATGCTGTTGTCCATCATGTACATCGCGTCGCGCAGGGCCCCCGTCGCGACGGCCTTCTCCATGTCGACGAGCGTGACGATGTTGAGCTGGACCGAGTTCAGCTGGCCGGGGTTCTGCTTCTGCTCCGCGGGGTTGAGCGTGGTGCTCATCAGCGTTTCTCCTTCGGATGCACCGTTGAACGGGCCGCGCGGCCTGGCTAACCGACCAGGGCGGGCGAGAGGGCGGTGGTGATGGGGTCGTTCCTCGTCCCCACCTGGAAGCTGATCCGGTAGGGGACGGCACCGTCGATGTCCTTCTTCACCGTGCCCGTCCAGTAGGCGACGTCGGTGTTCGGATACACCTTGCGCTCCGGTTCGCAGACGGTCTTGTCGATGTCGATTCCGTGGATCGCGACGTGTGCCTCGCACTCCAGGGCGATCGTGGTCCACAGCAGATGGTCCCCGCGCTTGACCTTGGTCTTCAGCTCCTGCGTGCCGAAGCCCGTCGAGCCGCCGGACTTGTTGGTGTCGTACAAATAGACCTCACCGCTGGTGCTGTCGCTCGCCAGTACGCCAACGGCGTCCACCACAGCCGTGATGGTGATCGGTCGTGAGGTCGTCGTCTGCTTCTGCTTGGTGGACGTGGTCATCTGCTGCTCCTCAGTGTTGGGATGCTGTGGGTTCTGTCGTTGCCGCGGGTGCCGCGGGTGCCGCGGGTGCGGTGCTGGGTTGGGACGGCAGGGAGGGGATGGGGAGATAGCCCATGCCCGCCTTGGTGAAGGCGTTGCGCTTGGGCTCGGTGGTGATCTTCAGGCTGGATCGGCACGTGAAGTTCACCGGCTCCCAGAGGATTTCGCCGTCGCGCTGCACCAGGTCGTGAAGCTGGATCCGCATCTCGTACGTGTAGGTGCCGGGCCGGGAGGTATCGACGGAGGCCGCCCAGTACCAGCCGCCGGTCACCAGGTCCGGGGAGCCGTACTCGGCGGGATAGATGACCTTCTCGTCGACGGCCTGGCCGAAGACGTCGGTGATGGTCGGCGGCGGGTAGCTGTGCGCCTCGCTGCCCACTTCGGTGACGACGTGTCCGGTGACATCCAGCACCTTCTGGCCCCGGCTGCCGCGCCCGTGGGCATTGGCCCGCTTACCGAGCGCCTTGCGGAGGCGCTCCAACTCGGCGGCTTCAGGGGCGCTGGAGCCGTTGGCGATGGATTCCAGTTCGGTCAGCACCTCCTCGTCGCTGCACTGGGAGCGCTCGGCCACGTAGCCGCGTGGCACGCTCGGAGGGAGGGAACCGAGGCTGTACGGCAGCCAGTTGAGGACCTGCTCCGCCGCCTGCGAGCCGTCCCGCCAGTAGGAGCCGTGAATCGCGGTGACCAGGTTCTCGGTGCCCTGGTTCCGGGAACCGTACAGTTTCGCGTTGTCGAACCAGTAGGTGTTGCCGCTCAGTGTCCGCTCCGCCAGCGCGTTGGCGGTGTCCACGAGCACGATGATGCCTAGCTGCTGAGGCATGAACCTGCCTTTCTCCTCGAGTGGTCGGTCACGCGCACATCAATGCGGGCGAATCGATGAACATGACGCTGTTCTTGCCCTCGTACATCTGGAGTTCCAGGCGGTACTTGTAGGGCACGCCGATGCCCATGGAGGGCGGAACGATCCCGGCCCAGACGTCGAGGTCGAGCTTTTCTCCTTCCTCGGACCAGTCGGACGGCCGGTACCCGACGTGCCCGTTCGGCGAGTCGAGGAAGGTGATGCTCTTGATCTCCACCGGTGTCTGGAGGTCGACAGCGAGGGCCTGCCACTGCACGATCTGCCCCGGCCGTACGACGGTGCACAGGTCCGGAGTTCCCTGGCCCGCGCTGTGGAAGGAACCGTCGTCGATGAGCGACAGATTCCCGTTGTGCAGGGTGCGGTCGGATAGTGCCCCGATACTGTCCACCAGGGCGATGATGTTGACTTGCGATTTCATTTCACACTCCTGTTCTGACAGGCATTCAGCTTTTTACCCAGGGCTATTGCCCACGGTCGCGGACCAGAGGCACCTTTCCCACGTCGGTACGTTCGATCTCGGATGCCCCCTTAAACACGAACTGCAGACGGAAGTCGTATCCGGTCTTCTCGATGGACTCCGGATTCGCCTCGCCTTCGTTGAACAGGGACAGGGCCTGGGGCAGCGCGTTCAGGAAGACGCGCCGCAGGCCGTACGGACCGAGCGCGGTGTCCATGTGGTACGTCACGGCCTGCGGGTCGTCGACGGACACGAGAAGCGTGAGGATCTTCGCCTCGCGGTGATTGACGAACTGGATCTCGTGCGCCACGGCGTCGAGGTCCACGGCACCGGCCGCCCGCAGGTCCTCGCCCAGCGCTGTCAGGGCCCGTGGGGCCAAGTACTGGCTGTCGTTCAGGTGCAGCACGTCGCCGGTGCGGCCGGCGAACTCGAACTGCTGCGCCTTCAGCCCCGGGCCGTCCCGCCGCGGCCTGCGGATCATCCGGTCGCCCAGTTTGAGCCGCAGCAGCGGAGCCTCGTGGGCGTGCAGCCGCGTGACGACCAGCTCGCCCTCGGCGCCCTCGGCGACCCAGCGCCCTTGTTCGTCGACGATCTCCACCAGGTGCAGGCCGGGCACGGCGGACAGTTCGGCTGCGGCGGGGTCCAGCTGGAGCCCGATGGTCTCCGCCTGGGTGGCCGCGAAGTAACTGAGGACTTCGACGTTCGGGTAGACGGCCCGCAGGTCGGCGCGCTTGCGCTGCGGCAGCACCCCACTGCCGTACAGGGCGAGACGGAAACTCTCCCGCGCCGCCTGGTTCATGCCCGCGCCGAGATCGCTGAGAATGGCGACACCGGCGGTGATCCCCATCAGGGCCTTGGGCCCCGGGTAGGAGAACATGTGCTCCAGCACCGGCGCGGTGACGGGCCCCGCGCCGACGTAGTTGACGCCGGGCACGTTCTGCAGCACCCCGCCGACCATGGTGCCGCTGCTCCACATCTGGTAGTCGGCCAGCGTGGTGTACAGCCACTTCGGTCCGGCACCGGTGAGCCGGGGAGTGAGCTGGTACGTGCCCATGAACTGACCGGCGACCTGGTACGTGTCCCACAGCTCCCGTAGCGAGTACACCGTCTCCAGCGGGCACCCGCTGGAGGTGCCGCCGCTCGCCACGATCTCGAAGCCGCCATGGTCGAGCGGCACGACCATGCCCTCTCGGCCGCCCATGAAGAAGTCGCGCTGGACATCCTTGTCCGCGAGCGGAATCGCCTGCCATTCCTCGAAACTTTGCGGCGCTCCCGTGATTCCGGCGCCGTGCAGCCTGCTGCGCCAGAGCGGATTGAGCTGGACGGTGTGGACCATTTGCTGAAGCCGACGCAGGACCAGGGCGTCCTGCACCTCGTGTGCTAGTTCGCTGTACGGCGTCCCGAGGACGCGCGCACACTCCCGCATTTTGCTCGCGAAGGGTGGGAGGTTCGCCACGAGGGCGACGGATTCGGGTTTCCATTCCCAGTCCGGGATGAGCCAGTTGATCAATTCAGCCGGGTTCTCCGGGTTCCCGGGAGCCGTGACGGTCTGCGGGACGGCGGTCGTGGTCATCATTCATTTCCTGTTCGTTGGTGCGGCGTCCGTTCGGCGCCGAGCAGTTCCTGCCCGGTACGGCGGATCTCGTCGAGCAGCATGCGGAAATGCGCGGTGGTGATCTGGTGGTTCATCATGACGACGCGCAAGGCGGCGACATCGTCCACGTCGACCTTGGAGACGAAGAAGGTGCCACGCTGTTTGACACGGTCCCGGATCTCCACCTGGAACCGGTGCAGGTCCTTCTCGTCCAGTTCGGCCGGATGATGGCGAAAGCAGAGGATGTTGGCTTCGGGGGCATGGAGCGTACGGAAATCCGGCTCGCCCTCGAGAATGCGGTGGGCTTCCTGGGTCAGTCGACACAGATAGTCGGTCTTCTGCGCGAAGAGGGCCGGGCCGAACACTGCCCAGAGGGTCCAGAGCGTCATGATCATCGGGCGCTTGGTGCACTCGAAGTTCTTGTCGCCGCTGTCGAGTTCGGTGTAGATGTCGGGTTTCTCGTCGAACACGTAGCTCGCCTTCTGGCGGAACGCGCCGAGGCTGTGCTGCCGGTCCCGGTAGAAGAGCATGGTGCACGGGGCGGGCACGTACATCATCTTGTGCGCGTCCCAGGTCAGGGAGTCGGCCAGCTCGATTCCGCGCAGCCGGTCCCGAAGCCGGTCCGACACCAGCAGGCTCGCCCCGTGCGCCCCGTCCACATGCAGCCACAGGTTCCGCTCCCGGGCGAGAGCGGCGAGTTCGTCGAGCGGGTCGAAGGCGCCGACGGTCGTGGTACCCGCGGAGGCCACCAGACAGAACACCTTGAGCTGCCGTGCCTCGGCCTCGTCGAGAGTGGCTCGGGCGCCCTCCACGCAGATCTGACGCCGGGCGTTGAGCGGCAGCCGGACGATCTGCCCGGCGCCGATGCCCATCACCCCGGCCGCCCGCTCCACGCTGTAGTGCACCTCCGCACCGACTGCGATCGCGGGCCGGCCCCGGCACCCTGCGCCGCGGCTCCCCTGGCCCAGTACGAGGGGAAGTGCTGGTTGCGTGCCGCGAGCAGGGCGGTGAGGTTGGCCAGTGACCCGCCCGAGGTGGTCACCATGCCGAAGGTGCCGGGTTCCCAGCCGATGAAGCGGTTCAGCTCCTCGGCCATGATCCGCTCCGCGACGTTGGGCAGCTGGCCGGCCTCGTAGAAGGAGGAAGGCTGGTTGACGACCGAGCTGACCAGGTCGACGATCGCGGCGAGGGGCACGACCCCGGAGAACTGGCGTCCCATGTACCCCGGCGAGTGCACCGGGAGGCCGGTTCTGATGTACAGGTCGAGGATGGCGCCGAGCCGCTTCGCGTCGAACTTCGCGACGTGCCGGGACTCGGTCGTCATCAGTGCACGAGCGGCCCGCAGGAGCACGGCCGGGTCGGTGAGGTTCAGCCCGCGCACGGAGTGGTCGGCCAGATGCTCTTCCAGCAGGGCGAGGGCGGTTTCGGAACTTTCGCGGAACAGTCGCGGATCGAATGTCGCGACGAAGTCACCGTCCGGGCACGGCGGCAACGGTGGGGCCACGTCCGCTGTGGCCAGAGGGACGGGCGGGGGATACCGGGAATCCGTCAAGAAGGTCTCCGAGATCAGAGGAACGTTCGCTGTTCCGAATGATCGACAGCCGCCCTAGGGTTGCCGCATGAATATGCCTCTGTCCAGGCGCCTCCCTGCTACGGGCTCTAAAATCCTTCTCAGGTAGGAAGCGGAAGTGCGGCGTGATCTGCAATGGGCCCGGGTGCTTCCCCGAAGTGCCCGCGTGACCAGCTCTTTTGCATGAGGGAGGGGCGTCGGGGGCATATATGGCTATACGGCAAGCTGATTCGCACATGCGGGCAGCGATTGCGTAGGCGCGAGCGGTTCTTGCCTCGGCAGTCCGCGAAAGTGAAATCCCATCACCGGATCATTTCACTAAAGCAAATGACGTGGGAATTCCTGTGGCGGTGCCCGGAATGGTCCGGCGTTCAGTCCAGCTGTACGCGATCCATCAGCCCCGCCGCCGTGAACGCCGCCACCAGATCCTGACGGCCCTCCGTGAAGTGGGCCCAGCCGTCATAGTGGACGGGGACGATGTGGCGGGCGCCGAGGATACGGGCGGCTTCCGCCGCCTGGGCGCTGTCGAGGGTGAGGAGCCGGTGGCCCAGGAGAGGCGTGCGGACCGCCCCGGCGAAAAGGACGGCCGTGTCGACCGGGGCGAAGCGGTCGGCGATCTCCCTGACCAGCTCCAGCTGGGCGTTGTCCCCGCTGACGTAGACGGTGGGCAGGCCCTCGCCGGTCAGCACGAAGCCCACCACCTGGCCGACGATCGGCTCCAGCTCCTCCCTCTTGCCGGGGCCGTGCAGCGCCGGTACGCCCGTCACCGCCAGCTTGCCGCCGTAGGGGCGCTCCAGTTCCATCGACTCCCAGTCCCGCAGACCCCGCGCGGTGCCGCCCAGGCGAACCGCACCGCTCGGGGTCGTGAGCGTGAGGGGGACGGACGCCAGCAGCGCCCGGCCGGAGTCGTCCAGGTTGTCGACGTGCTCGTCGTGCGAGAGCAGTACCACATCGATCCGGCCCAGGTCGGCCGGGGCGGCCGTGGCATGGGCTGTCTTCACCAGCCCCTGGTCGTAGGAGCGGGGGGAGTCGAATGTCGGGTCGGTGAGGAATCGCAGGCCGCCGTACTCGATCAGCGCGGTCGGCCCACCGTACACAGAGACGGATGTGTTCATTCCTCGCTCCTCGCCGTGCTGTCCGGGGTGATCGGAGCGAATGTTCCACTGGTGGGGAGGCCTCACCCCGCCCGTTGCCTCCTTCGGGTGGAACATTCGCTCCGATTGCTTCTCGCACCCCGCCCGCACGGCCCGCCAAGGCGTTGTCACGTTGTCGGGTACGTGACGGTCTGACGGCGCGGCGGGGCATGGTGGGCCTGGCGTCCGGGCGTGTGCTCAGGCCGTGGTGGGCTGGCCGGCAGTGCCGGTGATCCGGTCCCAGATCACGAAGCGGATGGTCATTTCGGCGCGGTGGTCGGAGGCTGTCCTGAGGTGGCGGCGGGCCGGAAGTGGGGTGAGATGCCGCTGTGCGGACAGGAACCGCTGGGCGCCACCGGTACCGCGGAGCCCTTCATCGCGCGTTCGCGCTGCCGGGTGGGCTGGTGGCTGTTCTCGGCCCGGTTGTTCAGGCCCTTGTGGGAGCGGTGCTCGACCGAGGGCATGACCTCACGGTGAGCGGCGCCGTATGAGCGCGGCTTGTCGGTGACGACCACCCGGGGCACCCTGTGGGTCTTCTTCATCAGTCTGCGGAACCGCCTGGCCGCGGCGGTGTCCCGCCGGTTCTGCACGAGGACGTCCAGGATGTTGCCGGCGGCCTCCACGGCCGCCGCAGGTACCGCTGCTCGCCGTTGACCTTGGTGAAGACTCCGTCCAGGTACCACTTGTCCCCCGGGACGGGGCCGACGGCGACGCGGTCCGTTGGCGTAGGCCTGGCCGAGCTTGGCGCACCGGCGGCGGACGGTCTCGCAGGAGACGACGACAGCGCGTTGGCACGTCCCACCTCGCCGATCACTCCAGTTGATTCTTGGCGGTCATCAGCGTGATCGCGCTGAAGGACGCGCCCGTCTCGGCGGCCGGTCCCGCCCGCGGTGCTGAGAGAGGTCTCGGTGGAGGTCATGCCCCGGAAGCAAGAGGGCCATCAGGTCAGATCGTGTCCTAATGGTGCTGCATCCTCGTCGGTATGACGACGGACACTCCGGCCCGGCTGCTGACGCTCCTCTCCCTCCTCCAGACGCCCCAGGAATGGCCCGGCGGCGAGCTCGCCGACCGGCTGGGGGTCTCCCGCCGCACGGTCCGGCGGGACATCGACCGGCTGCGCGAGCTGGGCTATCCCGTGCAGGCGACCAAGGGCGCCGACGGCGGCTACCGGCTGGTCGCCGGCAAGGCCATGCCGCCGCTCGTACTCGACGACGAGGAGGCCGTGGCCATCGCGGTCGGGCTGCGCGCCGGGGCGGGGCACGCGGTGGAGGGCCTGGACGAGGCGTCGGTGCGGGCGCTGGCCAAGCTGGAGCAGGTGCTGCCGGGCCGGCTGCGCCACCGCGTGACCACGCTCCAGGGCGCGACCACGCCGCTGACCTGCGGAGACGGGCCGAGCATCGCGCCCGAGACACTGACCGTCATGGCCTCCACGGTGGCCGGGCGCGAGCGGCTGCGGTTCGCCTACCGGGCCGCGGACGGCACCGAGTCGAGGCGCCTGACGGAACCGTACCGGCTGGTGTCCACGGGCCACCGCTGGTACCTGGTGGCGTACGACATCCACCGGGACGACTGGCGTACGTTCCGCGTCGACCGGGTGAGCGAACCGTTCGCCACGGGGGCGCGGTTCATGCCGCGCGAGCTGCCGACGGGGAGTGCGGAGGAGTACCTGCGGCATTCGATGCAACGGCACCAGGAGTCGTACGACTTCGAGGTCACGTTCGCCGCACCGGCCGGCTTCGTCGCCGCCCGGCTGCCGAAATGGCTCGGCACGCCCGAGCCGTTGGACTACGACAGCTGCCGGCTGCGCGGGTCCGTCGGCGACGCGGTGCAGTGGGTGGCGTTCCGGCTGGCGATGCTGGAGTGCGACTTCGTCGTCCGAGAGCCGGAGGAACTCGTGTGTGCGGTAAAGGAGTTGGGGGCGCGGCTGAGCAGGGCGGCCGCAGGTGCCGAGTAAGGTCGTTTCAGTTGGTGAGGCGGCGGTAGCCAATGAGGGCTGGGCGATGCCGACGAAGGCCAGGATGTGCTCGGCCTTTCGCTCGGAGCGGCGGTGCAGGCGGCGGCAGCCGGCCAGCCAGGACACGGTCTAAGTACCCTGCGCTCAACTGCCGTTAGGCTCCGTCAGCCCTCCCACGGAAAGTCCCGCAACGCCCCCAGATTCCGCAGCGCGAGTTCCGCCGGGCCCCCCGGGCCCTCCACCGGCCCGTCCCCCTCCGCCCAGCCCTCCAGGGCCGTTCGTACGGCGGCGCTCGCGACGGCGGCGGCGAAGCGCGGCTCAGGGGTGGCGGCAACGTTGTCGTCACCCTCCGAAGCCGCCGTCCGAGTCCGCCGATGCGCCAGCACCTCCCCCAGCGTCCGTTCCGACGCCTGGCACACCTCCGCCCACACCCTGCGCAGGGGCGGGTTCGCCTGGGCGAGGCGCAGGAGCGTGCGGACCCACTCCCAGGAGGACGCCGAGACGCCGACGCCCGGGGTGAGGGTGTGGCGCACCCCGTGTTCCAGGGCCCGGAGCGCGCTCGCGTCGGCGGGTGCCGCGCGTACCGCCTCCACCCAGTGCTGGGCGCCGGCCGCGTAGAGCGGGGCGACGGCCTCCTCCTTGGTGGCGAAGTACCGGTAGAAGGTGCGCGGGGCGATGCCGGCGGCCTGGGCGATGTCCTCCGCGCGGGTGGCGCGCAGGCCGTGCCGTACGAAGAGGCCGGCCGCGGCCCGGGCGATCTCCGTACGCGTCTCGGCCTTGCGCCGCTCGGTCAGCGAGGCCGGAGGAGGGGTCGGGGTGGTGCTCACACCCGGCAGGCTATGCCTGTGTGACACAATCTGCCATCTGGCGGGCCGCCCCGTGGTTCAGGTACGGGGCGGCCCGCCCTCCTTTCCCCGGTCTCCGCTTCCCGGTCGCCATTTCCCGGTCCCCGCTGCCAGGCCCTGTTACCCCGTCTCCGCTGCCCGGCCTCCGTTACCCCGGTCATGCAGAGAGCCGGGCCCCGGCGCCCGGGGGGAGGGACGCCGAAGCCCGGCTTTGGGAGAGTCCCGGCGCCGGGGGGAGTGCGACGGGACTTGGCTCTGGGGGGCCGGGAGCGTGGCCCCGGCCCGAACTGGTGGGCCCGGAAGTCTTGTTCCCGGTGCCCCGCGGGTTGAAGCGGCGTTACATCGCCATGTTTGCGCGGTCTTTCGCCACCCGGCGTACGCGGCGACTCCCGGGCGCACGCTGTCCGTCCTCCACAGGCCGTGGGACGACACCCACAGGCCCCGGGACGACTCGTACGCCCGGGCGTCCACCGGCGGACACCGGCGTCACGCCGCCGCGTCGAACCCGGTGCTGCGCGCCAGCTTCTTCAGCTCCAGCAGCGCGTGCTTCTCGATCTGCCGGATGCGCTCGCGGGTCAGGCCGTGCTCCTTGCCGACCTCGGTCAGCGTGCGCTCCCTGCCGTCCTCGATGCCGTAGCGCATCTTGATGATCGAGGCCGTGCGCTGGTCGAGGCGGCCGATGAGGTCGTCGAGTTCCTCGCTGCGCAGCAGTGTGAGCACCGACTGCTCGGGCGACACCGCCGAGGTGTCCTCCAGGAGGTCGCCGAACTGGGTCTCGCCCTCGTCGTCCACCGACATGTTCAGCGAGACCGGGTCGCGGGCCCAGTCGAGCACGTCGATGACGCGCTCCGGCGTCGAGCCGAGCTCGGCGGCGATCTCCGCGGGCTCCGGGTCCCGCCCGTGCTCGCGGTTGAACTCGCGCTGCACCCGCCGGATCCGGCCGAGCTCCTCCACGAGGTGGACGGGCAGGCGGATCGTACGGGACTGGTCGGCTATGGAGCGGGTGATGGCCTGGCGGATCCACCACGTCGCATACGTGGAGAACTTGAAGCCCTTGCGGTAGTCGAACTTCTCGACCGCGCGCACCAGGCCGGCGTTGCCCTCCTGAATCAGGTCCAGCAGCGGCAGACCGCTGCGGGGGTAGCGGCGGGCTACGGCGACGACCAGGCGCAGGTTGGAGCGGATGAAGACGTCCTTGGCCCGCTCCGCGTCGGCGACCAGGGCTTCGAGCTCCTCACGGGTGGCGTCCGCCTTGGTCTCCTCGAACCCGTCGAGGACCTGCTTCGCGAACACACCCGCTTCGATGACCTGGGACAGCTCGACTTCCTTGGCGGCGTCGAGCAGCGGTGTACGCGCGATCTCGTCGAGGTACATGCCGACCAGGTCGCGATCGGCGATCTCGCCGCCATGGGCGCGAACACTGCTTGCCGCGTCGGCCGTCTCGCCGGTGGCGGACTGACGACGGGCGACGGCACGGGTTGCCATGCGTGCTCCCTTGCGATGGTGAGGTCAGCGGGTGGTCCTTCGGACGCTGGACTCCGTCTCCGGGACTTTCCGGGACTCTCCTCGGGTGCCCTGCATCCGATGGAAACAACGACTGGAATCAGGACAGAATTCCCAACCCACCCGTCGATTTTTCTGATCATGCAGTACCCTGTCCGGCCACGCGAGGAGGCGAGATGTCGTCGGAACCTACAGAGGTGCAGGTCAGGCCGGGAGTCGAGGGTGACCTCGATGCCCTCACAGCCCTCTACAACCACTATGTACGTGAGACGGCGATCACATTCGATACCGCGATCTTCACTCCGGAAGAGCGCCGCCCTTGGCTGCTCTCCCACCCTGAAGACGGCCCCTACCGTCTGCTGGTTGCCGCGGACCCGGACTCACAGGAGATTCTGGGGTACGCCACGTCCAGCCCCTTCCGGGCGAAGCCCGCCTACGCGACCTCCGTGGAGACGACGGTGTACGTCGCCCCGCACGCCGGCCGCCGCGGCGTCGGCACCCTCCTGTACAAGGCCCTCTTCGAGGCCCTGTCCGGCGAGGACCTGCACCGCGCCTACGCGGGCATCGCGCAGCCGAACGAGGCGTCCACCCGGCTGCACGACAACTTCGGCTTCCGGCATGTCGGCACCTACCGGGAGGTCGGCCGCAAGTTCGGCCGCTACTGGGACGTGGCCTGGTACGAGAAGGACCTCACGTAGGAACCCGGGGCCACGGGGCACGGGCACGCTCAGCCGAACTGCACCGACCGCTTCGCCAGCCCCATCCAGAAGCCGTCGATCACCGACTTCTGCGCGTCCAGCTCACCGGCCGCGTCGGCCGCGCCCATGGTCACGAACAGCGGGGCGAAGTGCTCCGTGCGCGGGTGGGCGAGCTGCCCCGCGGGCGACTTGCGGGTGAAGTCGAGCAGGGCGTCCACGTCACGCGCCTCCAGCGCCCGCCGGCCCAGTCGTCGAACTCCGCCGACCAGGCGGGGATGCCGCCCTGCCGGAGCGCGGCGAGGTTGTGGGTGAAGAAGCCGGAGCCGACGATGAGCACGCCCTCGTCCCGCAAGGGGGCGAGCTTGCGGCCGATCTCCATGAGCCGGACCGGGTCGAGTGTCGGCATGGAGACCTGGAGGACCGGGATGTCGGCCTCCGGGTACATCTCGACCAGTGGAACGTACGCGCCGTGGTCGAGGCCGCGGTCGGGGACGTCCTGGACGGGTATGCCGGGGGCGCGCAGCAGCTTCCGTACCGACTCGGCGAGCTCCGGTGCGCCGGGAGCCTCGTAGGTCACCCGGTAGTAGTGCTCCGGGAAGCCCCAGAAGTCGTAGACGAGCGGGACGGCCTCGGTGGCACCGATGGCGAGCGGGGCCTCCTCCCAGTGGGCGGAGACCATCAGGATCGCCCGGGGGCGCGGCAGGCCGGCCGACCAGGCGGCCAGTTCGCCGGGCCAGACCGGGTCGTCCGCCAGCGGCGGGGCGCCGTGGCTCAGGTACAGAGCGGGCATGCGCTCCTGGGTGGCGGCGGACATGCTGCGACTCCTTCCAAAACATGGTTCCCTGACAAAACTGTACGGGCCATTTGTTTAAAGTTCAAGGAGGGGCCACGTAGAGTGGAAGACATGAAGGCACCCGCATCCGCACCGACATCGGGCTCCGTGGCAGAGCCTCCGGAACCGCGCTGGCTCACCGACGAGGAGCAGCGCGTATGGCGCTCGTTCATGGAGGGCGTCACCCTCCTCGACGACCATCTCGACCGTCAGCTCCAGCGTGACGCGAGCATGCCGCACGTCTACTACGGCCTTCTGGTCAAGCTCGCCGAGGCGCCGCGGCGGCGGCTGCGGATGACGGAGCTCGCCATGCTGGCGAAGATCACCCGTTCCCGCCTCTCGCACGCCATCGCGCGCCTGGAGAAGAACGGCTGGGTGCGCCGCGAGGACTGCCCCGACGACAAGCGGGGCCAGTTCGCCGTGCTGACGGACGAGGGCTACGAGGTGCTGCGGCAGACCGCGCCGGGCCATGTCGAGGCCGTACGCCAGGCGGTCTTCGACCGGCTCACCCCGGAACAGCAGAAGTCCCTCGGCGAGATCATGCGGATCATCGCCGAGGGACTCCAGCCGGCCGAAGCGGGTGCGGACCTGCCCTGGCTCCGCTGAGCCAGGGCAGGTCCTGGAATCCGTAGGTACGAGGCGTCCCCTCCTCGTACCTACGGAGGGCCCGAAGGGGTGCTTTTGGGTACGGCCGTCAGTGGGCGACGACCGGGATCGGCACCTCGTCCGCCACGCCCTCGCCGGAACCGGAACCGGAGCCGGTCACGGGCGCGCTGCCGGGGCGGCCGGCGTTGACGAAGGTCAGGGCGATCGCGGCGGCCACGACGAGGATGCCGACGGCGAACCAGATGGCGCTCGTGTACCCCTCGACCATGCCCTCCAGCCGGACCAGCTGCTGCTGGGACCGGCTGCCGGCCCCGGCGATGTGGTCCGCGATGTAGGACGTGGTGGCCGAGGCGGCGATCGTGTTCAGCAGGGCCGTACCGATCGCGCCGCCCACCTGCTGCGAGGTGTTGACCATCGCGGAGGCGACACCGGCGTCCCGCGGCTCCACACCCTGTGTGGACAGCGACATGGCCGGCATGAACGCCGTACCCATACCCAGGCCGAGGAGCAGCATCGCCGGCAGCAGCAGGGCGGCGTACGAGGAGCCGATCTCCAACCGGGTCAGCAGCAGCATGCCGAGCGCGGCGACCAGGAAGCCGGGGCCCATCAGCAGGCGCGGCGCGACCCGGGTCATCAGGCGGGTGCCGATCTGGGTGGAACCCGTGATCATGCCCACGATCATCGGCAGGAACGCGAACCCTGTCTTGACCGGCGAGTACCCCTTCACGATCTGGAGGTAGTAGGTCAGGAAGAGGAACAGGCCGAACATCGCGATGATCGCGAGCCCGAGGGAGAGGTAGACGCCGCCGCGGTTGCGCTCGGTGATCACGCGCAGCGGCAGCAGCGGGGCCTTCACCTTGGACTCGACGATCACGAAGGTCGCGAGCAGGACGGCGGATGCCACGAACATGCCGACGGTCACGGAGTCGCTCCAGCCCTCGGACTCGGCGCGGGTGAAGCCGTAGACCAGGGCGACCAGGCCGAGCGTGGACAGGACGACGCCCGGGATGTCGAGCGGGGAGCGGTTGCGGCCGCCCTCCGGCTCACGGATGACGAAGTACGCACCGGCCGCGGCGACGATGGCGAACGGGATGTTCACGAAGAACGTCCAGCGCCAGTCCAGGTACTCGGTGAGGAATCCGCCCAGGATCAGACCGACGGCACCGCCGCCACCGGCGATCGCGCCGTAGATGCCGAAGGCCTTGGCGCGCTCCTTGGCGTCGGTGAACATCACGGCGAGCAGGGAGAGCGCGGCGGGCGCGAGCAGGGCTCCGAAGGCGCCCTGGAGGGCACGGGCGCCGAACATCATCGCCTCGTTGATGGCCGCGCCGCCGAGCGCGGAGGCCACGGCGAAGCCGCCCAGGCCCACGACGAAGGCCTTCTTGCGGCCCCACAGGTCGGCTATCCGGCCGCCGAACAGGAGCAGACCGCCGAAGGCGAGGGCGTAGGCCGTCACGACCCACTGCCGGTTGCCGTCGGAGATGCCCAGGTCCTGCTGGGCGGAGGGCAGGGCGATGTTCACGATGGTGGCGTCCAGGACGACCATCAGCTGGGCCAGCGCGATGAAGACGAGCGCTTTCCAGCGGCCGGCGTCCGGCGAGGTTGCCGGAGCGCCGAGTGCCTTTGAGGCTGTTTCAGACATGGAGGTACCCACTTCGGGACAAAGGTGACGGAAAAAGGTGTCGTTGAGGGACGACTCGACGACCGGCGTGGCCGTGAGCTGCAGGTGGCGTGAGCCTGTGCGGTGAGTGGTGACTCGGGTGGCGCCCGGAACTGATCGGTCAGGCTTGGCGGAGGTCCTCCATGGTCACTGCCGTGCCCGGCAGGGCGGAACGGCCCGGGGCCCGCAGCCCGTCCAGGAACAGCTGAAGATGACGGTGTACGAAGCGGTCGGCGCTGAAGCATGCGGTACCGGCCGGGGCCGGCTGAGCTGGGCCACGGCGACCATCAGGTCACCGACGCCGACGTCGGGGCGGAGCTGGCCGGCCGCCTTGGCGCGGTCCATGACCATCTGGAGAATCCGCTCCACGCGCTCGCGCGCCGCTTCCAGGTCGGGGTGGTTCTGGTCGAAGGTGCTCGAGACCATCGGGCACAGCGCGCTGATCCGCTCGTCGGCGGAGGTGTGCACGAAGCGCTCCAGGGCCTCGAACGCGTCCCCGGTCTCCGCGAGCGCGCGCTCGCCCGCCGCGCCCGTACGGTCAAGTACGGAGCAGACGACCTCGCGCACGAGTGCGTCGCGGTCCGGGAAGTGGCGGTACACCGTGGCGTTGCCCACGCCGGCCCGGCGGGCGATCTCGTCGAGCGGCACCTCGGGGCCGTGCTCGACGAACATCTCCCGGGCGGCGGTGACGATCCGCTCCCGGTTGCGCAGGGCGTCGGCACGGGGCCGGGGCGCCTTGCGCGCTGCGGGGGTGGCGGTCTGCACGGCGTACTCCTGGGTGGTCTGAGTGTGCGGTGATGCGATCCGGGGAGCGTGTCCCCGTTTCAGTCGGACACCTGGCTAAACGGGGACACGCTCCCCGGTATTTCCCGCACCAGGGACTTTCGCTTGTGACCTGGCTCACAAACCGTGGATCCGCTCCCGATATTCCGGCTACCGGCCGGAAACCCACGATCGGTCTCCTCCAACGCGCGCCCCCACACCCCGCGACGCAGGGTGATCGCAAGGGCGCAGCCGGAGACCGGAGGCTGCCGTGGCGCGGGAGGTCCCTTGCAGGTCCCTTGCATACAGCCGCAGCCTCAGCGACCCCGGTCAGACGCCTCGGGGCCGCCCGGCCGCCGGATACCCCGGCGGCGCCTGGCCGCCCTCGCCTGCGTGACCGCCCTGACCTTCACGGTCAGCGCCTCGGCCGGCACGGGCCACCTCGCCCCGGGCGACACCACGGCCGGAGCGGGCCCGACCTCCTTGTCCCGCACCTCCGCGCACGGCCCCTGCATGATCCGCGGGGCCCGCGAGGTCCAGATGTCCGAGGGCATCCCCACCACCGACGGCTACGCCCGCTCCACGGGCACCGTCCGCGCCCTCACCCTGATGATCGACTTCTCCGACGCACCCGGCGAGGGCAAGGCCTTGGACCGCTTCCGGGAGTTCTTCCCGCAGACCCGGCACTGGTTCCGCACCAGTTCCTACGGCCGCCTGGACTACCGCCCCGAGACCCCGATCCGGGAGTGGCTGCGGATGCCGAAGTCCTTCCGCGAGTACGGCATAGAGCGCGGCGCCCCCTTCGATCCCGGCTACCGCGAACTGGTCCAGGACCTCGTGGCCGCGGCCGACCCGAGGGTGGACTTCCGCGCGTACGACCTGCTGAACGTACTGGTCACCCCGAACGCCGGCCCCTCCGCCCTCGACACCGTCCTCTCGGTCACCTTCGCCGGCAACCCCGATGCCCCGACAGCCGACGGCATACCCGTGGCCAACGCCTCCTTCGTCTACTCCCGCCAGGACGACGGTTCCGGCTCCTACGGCCGCACCGGCTACCGCGTCCTCCCCCACGAGAACGGCCACGTCTTCGGCCTGCCCGACCTGTACACCGCTCAGGGCGGGGGCGCGGTCGGCCACTGGGACATCATGAGCGAGGACTGGGGCGCCAACAACGACCTCCTCGGCTGGCACAAGTGGAAGCTGGGCTGGCTGGACGCCGAGCAGGTGCACTGCGTATCGACCCTCGGCACCACGGAGTACACCCTGACGCCGCTGGCCCGCGCGGGCGGCTCCAAGTTGGTCGTCGTCCCCCTGGACAGCAGAACCGGCTACGCCGTGGAACTGCGCACCCGCGCCGGCAACGACGAGTCGGTGTGCCGCCCGGGCGTCCTGGTCTACAAGGTCGACGCAGAGGTGGACACGGGCATGGGCCCGGTCACGGTCTACGACTCCCGCCGCGACAGCGGCGGCTGCACACGCGCGCCGAACGTCCACGCGGAACTGTCCGACGCGCCGCTCGCTCCCGGGGAGACGTTCATGGATCCGCGGAGGGGGGTCCTGATCAGGGTGGTGGGGGCGGACCCGGCGGGGGACTACCGGGTGCGGGTGACGCGGGGGTAGGCAGCGGCTGACGCGCGGAGGGAGGTAGCAGCCGCCGGCACCAGTGCGATCAGCGCACAGGTCCAGGGCAGATTCCGGATTACGGTAGGCCTGCCGCCTTACGGTAGGCGTACCGCGACCGCCGTACCGGAGAGCCGATGCCAGAGAAGCCCATGAACGACGCCCAGGAGGCGGCGACGCCACGGGCCGACGGGACGGGGGCCGCCCCACCGCCTGCCGGGGGCGGGGCACCCGCCGAGGCGGTCACGCCGCTGATCCGCGGCATCGCGGTCCTGCGGGAGCTGACCGAGGCGGACGGCACTCTGAGCCTCAGCGCCCTGGAACGCGCCACCGGCCTGGCCCGCTCCACGGTCGACCGCATCACGGCCACACTCGCCCGCATGGACTACGTCCGCGTGGACGGCAGGGACGTACACCTGTCCCCCGCCTGATGGAACTGGGCAACGCCTACCTCTCCGCCCTGCGCCTCCCCGCCCTCCTCGCCGCCCGAGCGGACGCCCTGGCCGACGAACTTGACGAGTCGGTCTCCCTCGCGGTCGCCGACCGCGACGGCATCCGCTTCATCCACCAGGCGACCCGCCGCCGCGCGATGTCCCTGAGCTTCCGCATCGGCGACCTGCTCCCCGCCGAACGCACCGCGCCGGGCCCGCTGTTCGCGACGGAGTGGACGGACACCGACTGGCAGCACTGGCGGGACCGCAGGGCGTCGGACCCGAGGGACCTGTCCTTCACGGCCGTACCGCCGCGCACGTACGGAGGGCACGAACGAGACGACGAGGCCTTCGTCGCCCGCACGGAAGAGGCGGCCGCGGACGGCTGGGCCCTGGACGACCAGCTGATCGAACCGGGCCTGGTGGCGGTCTCGGTCCCGGTCCGGTCCCCACACACAGACGGCCGCCGGAAGATCGCATGCGTGGCGAGCGTGGTCAGCCACACCAGCCGGCACACAGCACAAGACCTACGGACCACCCTGCTGCCGAGGTTGCGGTCGGCGGTGACGGAGATGGAACGCGAACTGCACCGTACGCCGCCCCCGGAGCCCGGCCCGCCCCCCTCCAACCTGGCGCTCTGGACGGGCGCGTCCAAGCAGCAGTTGGGCCGCGACTTCATCGAATCCCTGGCACGAGGCCTGACGGTCCTCACGGCCTTCGGCGAGGGCAGGAGGGAGCTGACCCTCACGGAGGTGGCCCAGGCAACGGGCCTGGCCCGGGCCACGGCCCGCCGAGCCCTGATCACCTACGAACACCTGGACCTGGTCACCACCCCGAGCCCCCGCACCTTCACCCTGACCCCCCGGGTCCTCTCCCTGGGCTTCCCACCCCTCTCCCGCACGTCCCTCCCCGAGATCGCCCAGCCCCATCTGTCCGACCTGACGTCCCGCATCCACGAGTCGACGTCGATGGCGGTGCTCTCGGACTCGGGCGAGGAGATCCAGTACACGGCCAGGGTGGCGACGGGCCGGGTGATGAGCGTGAACGTCACGGTGGGCACACGCCTGCCGGCGTACGCGACGGCACTGGGCCGAGTCCTGCTGGCGGACACGCACAGGGACCTGACCTCGATCCACTCCCAGGGATACGCCCTGGTCGACGAGGAACTGGAAGAGGGCCTCCGCTCCCTCGCGGTCCCGGTCCGCGACCGGTCCGGAAGGGTCGTGGCCGCCCTGAACACGGCGATGCACGCGAGCCGCCACACCCTCCGCGAATGCGTGACGGACCTCCTCCCCGAACTGACCTCAACAGCCACCCGCATCGAGTCCGACCTCCACACCGCCAGCCGCTTCACCCACGTCCCCCTGGCCTGACCCCCACACCCACCCGACCCGTATCCGGTACGCTGACGCCTGTGGTCCTCCCAGACCACAGGCACGCCGCTGCTTGCGTCCGATGCCACTGCCTTCGTAGCTCAGGGGATAGAGCACCGCTCTCCTAAAGCGGGTGTCGCAGGTTCGAATCCTGCCGGGGGCACAGAGATAAGGGCCAGCTCAGGAGGGGTTTCCTCCCAGGCTGGCCCTTAGCCGTTTCAGGTGCCGTGCCACACGCGTGCCACTACGTCCGCTCGGCGTCCTCTCCGGGGGAGCCTGGAGCCACTCCCCCACCGCCCCGGATCATGGCCCCGAGCCGGTCAGCGATGGCCCGGTCGCGGTCACTGGTCATGTGCTGGTAGATCAGCGCGGCCCGGGAGCTGCTGTGCCCCATCCGCGTCATCAATTCCCGCGTGCTGGCCCCGGCCGTCGAGGCCAGTGTGTTGCCGGTGTGGCGTAGGTCGTGAAAGTGCAGCTCGGCCGTGACGCCAGCCGCCTTCCGGGCCTTGACCCAGTCGTCGCGGAAGTTGCTGCGTCGCAACTGCCCACCCTGCGGCCCGACGAAGACGTGACCCTCACGGCCAGGAGCGGCGAAGTGCTCCAGGTGGTGCCTGACCGCGTCGAGCAGTTCGGCCGGGAAGGAGACGGAGCGCACCCCTGCGGCGGACTTCGGTGCCTTGTCGAAGAGTCGGCCGTCCTGCAACTCGGCTTGAGCACGACGCACGGTGACGGTCAGCGCCTCCAAGTCGATGTCTCTACGCCGCAGGGCCGCCAGCTCGCCGAACCGCAGGGTGGTGAAGGCCGCCATGAGCACGAGCAGTCGGTAGCGCGGCGTGATGGAGTCGGCGACGGCGAAGACCTCCGCCACCGTGAGGACAGGCCGTTCGGGCACGTCGTAGCGGTCCGCGCCTTTGATGCGGCACGGATTGCGCCGGATCAGCTCGTCATCCACGGCCGTGTTCATCAGGGCCCGCAGCAGTTGGTACGCCTTGACCACCGTCGGCTCACCGAGGCCGGCCGCGAGGAGCTTCCCGCGCCAGCTGCGCACCCGGGCCGTTGTCACATCGGCAACGCTCCCGGCTCCGAAGGTGGGCAGGATATGCATCCGCATCACCGACTCGTTCCGCTCGCGGGTGCGGTCAGCAAGCTTTCGGTCCCGCAGCCACGCGGTGGCGTACTCCTCGAAGTTCACCGCCCCGGCGTCCGGGTCCGACCACTGCCCGCGCGTGATGTCCGACTCGATGTGGGTCAGCGCGACTTGGGCGTCTGTCTTGGTTGGGTAGGTCTTCTCCGCCGGGCGCAGTTGCCCCGTCTCCGGGTCTCGGTAGCGGACCTGCCAACGGCCGGACGAAAGCTGCCGGACCGAGCCGAAGTCCCTTCGCCTCCCCTTCTTGTTGGCCATCAGGCAGCCCTCCGCAGGGAGCTGTGCCGGTGGCCGATGGGCCGCACCGTGTTGGCGTCGATGAAGGCGTTCAGTGCGCTCTCCGGGATACGGACGTGTCGGCCGACCTTGACGAACACGATGCGACGCTCGGCGATCAGGCGGCGCGGGAAGCGTTCGGTGGTGCCGAGGAGTTCGGCCACCTGCGCCACGGTCAGGTAGCGGTCAGCCATGGGTGGGTTCTCCTTCCGTTCCGGGGGCGGGTTCGAGACTTTCGGCGAGCCAGGCTTCGGCGTCGGTGAGGCCGGTCCCGGCGTAGACCCAGTGAGCGAGGACGAGGGTCGTGTCCGGGTCGTGCTCGGTTGTTGCTGCGGCTTGTGCGCGGCGCCATTCGGCGCGGGCGTCACGGAGGGCGCCGAGGGTGGTGGAGTAGCGGCGGGACTTGGTGGAGAAGTGGCCGCGGAAGCCGAGCATGTGGGCCCAGGCCCGCAGGCGAAGGTGTTCGAGGTCCTTGCGGGCGCCGAGAGTCCAGGCGGTACGGATGAGCCGGCGGGCGTGGTCGCTGATGTCGAGCTGGGCGAGTTCGGCGAGGAACTTCAGCGGCCGGTCCAGAGCTCCCGTCGCTGTCTCGGCACCCTTGGTGGCGTACTTCGCGATGTACGCGGCGACGGCCCGTTCGGTCAGCTCCTGGCCGCCGTCGAAGTCGGCCGAGCGGATGGTGCGCACGTCGAGCTGACGGCCGAAGGCGAAGGCATGCGCCCGCCCGTCGATGACCGGGCCGTCCACGCGGGCGGCGGCGGTGGCGGCCTGGATGGCGTCGGTCAGCAGATCGGCGGTGGCCCAGGCAGGTGCCGGGGTGTCGCCCCCCTCGGGGCCGTCGATGCGGATTACGGCATGGAAGTGGACGGCTCCGCGCTTCTGGTACTCGGCGACCTTGGCAAAGGACACCCGGGCGTACTCGCGGAAGGCCCGCTGAGTCAGTCCGGCGCGCTTGGCGACCTCTCGGCGCAGGTAGGTCGAGAAGCGCCGCCACAGCGGACCGGCGTGCGCGTTCCAGAGCACGGCCGCTTCGTAGTCGTAGCTGTCCGGGTCGAGGGGGGTACCGAGTGCGGGGTCGTCCTGGTCGTGGCGGGCTCCGCAGCGGCAGCGGCGTACCGAACCGGTCGGGCCGGTGGGGCGGTTGTGGACCGGGCCGAAGCTCGGTGCGGTGAAGGTGGCGAAGACGCGCGGATGTGCGGCAACGCGTTCGGGGACGCCCTTGCCGCCGCGCAGTCCGGAGGTGATCAGGTGGAAGGTGTCGCGGCGGTAGACCTCGGCGCAGGCCGCGCAGCGGGTGGTGCGGCGGTTGTTGCAGCGGACCAGGAGGTGCCCGGCCGGGAGGCTGGCGGAGTCGAGGTGGTGGAGGACATTGCCGATCTCGCCGGTGCGGGTGACGTCGCACTCGGTGCGGTGCCCGTCGAGGCGGATCGGGTGCGTGCAGCCGCCGAGGCCGGCGAGCTGGCGCAGGAGTGCGGGCATGGTGCCCAGGGCGGCCAGTTCGCCGAGTTCGTGGAGCGGGGGCGGAGTGGCGCGGGTGATGATGGCTTCTCCTTCTGGTTTCGGCTGGAGGGAGAGGGCCCCCGGGGCGGCGGATGCTTGGCGGTATCGAGGCCGCCCCGGGGGTCTGGTGTGTCAGCGGCGGTGCTGGTCGCGGAGCATCGAGCGCAGGACCACGGCGGCGACGGCCACCGAGACGGCCGTGACGGCGACGGCGGCCAGGAGCGCGGTCAGCACGACGCCACCGACGAGGACGGCCGCGACCGCTCCCGTGCTGACGGAGATCTGAGCGGCGGGACGCCGCGCGGGTGCCTGGTCGGCCACGGTGTGGGTGTACGCGGGCGGCGGCGTCGGGCTGTCGGGGTACTTGGGCAGGAACACAGCGAAGCTCTCCTTACCTACTCGTCTAGTCATGTGAGCCGTTGACGATGTCCACGCCAGAGCGCGTACCGGACTCGATGGCCGGGGCCATGAACGTGTGCGAGAGCCAGAACCCGAAGAGGGCGATCAGGACGACGATCCACGTGCGGACGCCGAGGAACTTGACCGCTCCCCAGGCGAAGAAGCCGAGGACGACGACGAGCGGCAGGCTGACGGTCACGGTGTGCGGGTCCTTTCAGCGGACGGGGCAACGGTGGGTACGGGCCGCCAGCTCGGCGGCAGCGCGGCTGTCGTAGTCGGCGGAGAAGCCGCAGCGCGGGGCCGTGCAGGCGGCGGTGTGCTTCTCCCGGCCGCGACCGTCGTACGAGGTGCCGACCTGAACTGGGCCGATGCGGGTGACGTCGCGGAAGCGCTTCGGTGCGGACATGGTCAGTTCTCCTGTCGCAGGCTGGGGCCGTGGAATTCGCGCAGGATCCGGGCAGCTTCCTCGGGATCCGGCGTGCGGTCGGCAGCTTCTCCGGCGAGGAGCCGAGCGAGCGTCGACCGGCCGCTCACGGCCATTTCGCGGGCCGCTTGGAGGTAGTCGGCGGCGGTGTTGAAGCAGAGAGGCATGATTCCCCTTTGGTGGTCAGGTGAGTTGGGCGGCGATGGCGTCGGCCATGGGCGGCGGGACGCCGAGGCGGGCGCGCAGAGTTGGGGTGTCGATGGCCGTCCCGGTGCGGGTGTGGTGTTCGGCGGCGACTTTGCGGGCGTGCTCGACCAGGGCGGCCGGGACGGCGACCGACGACGGAGCCGGTACCGGCTCGACTGCTGGAGGCGCTGGGGCTTCCCGTACGGAGTAGGGCTCGCCCTCCTGGTCGCCGATGTCCTCGGACGTCTTCCCGTCCACGGGGTCACTGGTCTCGTCGTGCGATGCCGGCGAGGAGTGGACGAGGAGGGTTCCGCCGAGGAAGGCGACCGCGGGCCAGCCCGCGACGAGGATGCGGAGCCAGGCCGGTACGTGGTCCAGGTCGAGCAGCCCGGCAGTGGCGACGTTCGCACCGAGGGACGCGGCGAGCGCGATCAGGAACCAGCACCACCCGGCCGCTTTCGCCTCCCCGGACCGCAGTCGGCGCCAGGCGGCGACAAGCAGCAGGTCGACGCTGATCGGGTAGGCCCACGCCTTCCACCCGTCCTGTCCGGCCGCCGAGGCGACGTCGTGCAGGTGGGCGAAGGACAGCGCGGCGGCGATGACCGCTTGGACGAGCACCGCGTCGACACGGGCCAGGTGGGCGCGCATGCTACGGCTCCTTTTCGGGTTTAGGCATGGGAGGGGTAGGGACATGGCGTGAGGCGGTCACGCCGACCGGGGGTGCGTGCGGACGTGGATCAGTCGGTCACTGGCCGGGGCCACACGAGCGGACCCGGCGTCTCGGCGGTCGGCGGTACGGGCACGTCGGGCCGGAAGGGCTTGAGTGCGGGCAGGTCGGGGACCAGATGGGCCCACTCGCGGCAGGTCTCGGCGGCGTCGTCGAGGGAGAGGTACGGGGTGCGGATGCGGGACCAGCCGCCGGAGGTGTCACCGGCAACGGCGAGGCCGGGCCGTTCGGGAGCGATGGCGCAGGCAGCAGAGACCGCTTCGGGGGCGATGTCGCCGAGCGCCATCTTGGCGGACGCTTCGTCGTTGACGCGGTGGCAGACGCGGCCGGTCAACTGGGCCCGCAGCATGGTCGCGCCCTTGCCGAGTTCGGCGCCGAAGCGCTGGCCGCAGACCTCCAGGTAGATGCCGGCGGCCCGGCCGAGCTGGGCGAGGCGGATGAGCTGGGTGACCATCTCGTCCCGGCGTTCCTCGTCCTTCTTCGTGGCGACCAGGAACAGTTCTGCCACCTCGTCGACGAACAGCACGACAGGCACCGGGCGTTCATGCTCGGGCAGGCCCCAGATGTCGGAGGTGATCTTCTCGTCCGGGGTGCTCGGCGCGATGCCCTGCCGGTCCTTGATCAGGTCATATCGGTCCTCCATTTCCTTGATGAGCACGGGCAGCAGCTCGGCGGCCTGCTCTGGGTCGGTGGCGAGCGCCGACAGGCGCGGAGCGAAGGGCGCCAGTTCCACGCCCCGCTTGCAGTCGATGCCGACCAGGGCGACGGGCTGACGGGCGAGGCCGGTGACGAGGTGACGCAGGTACATGGACTTGCCGGACAGCGTGGCGCCGAGGGTGAGTTGGTGCGGCACGGTGCGGTAGTCGCGTACGAACGGGGTGGCGTCCTCTCGCAGCGCGACCGGGACCCGCAGAAGGTCCGGGTGGAGCTTGCGAGGCATACGGACCTTCCGCAGAACGTCGAAGCCGACCAGCCGCAGTTCGACCACACCCGGCTTGACGGTGGTCACGTAGACGGCATGAACACCCCAGGCGTGCCGCAGCCGTTCAGCGGAGGCGGCCACATCGGCAGGTTCCTGGCCAGGAGCGAGCCGCAGACGGACCCGCAACCCCGTCGAGGTCGGCCGGACGATCCCCCGACGCGGCGGCACGGACCGGACCTCACGGCGGGTGGTGGCCTTGACCGCCAGGACCCGCAGCCGGGAGGGCGCCACCGTCAGCCCGCACGCCTCCATGACCGAGCCGTAGGAGCTGAGCAGCCGGACCGTGGATATCGGTAAGCCGACCGTGGACCAGTAGATGCCGGGGCGCTTGGCCCGGGCGTAGGCGGCCCCACCGCCGAGTGCGGCAACGGGACCACCCACCTCCAGAAGCGTCGTCAGGTCGGTCATCAGGCCGTGGCTCCCACAGCGGCCGGGAAGGAGGCCGGAGTGACAGCGGCAGCGCGGAAAGCGATGCCGTGGCGCTGCTGCCCGTTGAAGACGCTCTCCCAGGGCCGGGCGACCAGACCCGGCAGAGAGACCGGGGCACCCAGGGCAAGCCCTTCCGACACCCCGCTCTCCGGAACGGTCACCTTGATCAGGGACGACTCCCCCTCCTCGATGTAGACGACGCCGATCGTCATCAGCGCCTCACCGCTGACGGCGTCCTTGGCAATCTCGCCGGTCTGCCGGTCGCGGACCTTGGGCTCGGGCGCCTCAGTCAGCAGGATCGTCGCGGCCGAGGTCTCCACACGGATGGTGCGCAAGATTCTTTCCCATCTACTCGTCTAGACAAGATGCAGTCTTCGAACCCGGTGACGCCGGGAACGTCGACCACTCTGCCACACCACTTGCCCACTCGTCTATACGAGTATGCGTGTTGAGGTGTACGAGTCCGGGGAACTGGCCTCGCGCACCGCCGATCAGGTTGCCGGAAGCTGATAGGAGAGGACGTAGGCGTCCGCCGCCATGACCGTGTCACAGACCTCCACGGCCCGCCCCGCAGTATCGAAAGCGGTACGGATCAGGTGGATCACCGGTACACCGGACGCCAGTTGCAGCGTCTTGACCTCGGACGGCGAGGGCATCCGGGCCCTGATCTCCTCCTCGAAGTGGTCGAGCTGGTGGCCCAGCTCCTCAAGCCGGGCGTAAATACCGCCGGGGCCCGGGTTGGGTTCGGCGATCTGTGTTCCGCGGGCGATGTCGAGCGGGAGGTATGACGTGGCGAACTCGACCGGTCGGCCGTCGAGCAGGTACCGGCGACGCCGGGCGAGCACGCGCCGCACGGAGCCGAGGCGGGTGGAGATGTCCTGGCTGGCCTTCTCCTCCTTGACCTCCAGACTGTCCACCTTCGGGTGACTGCCGGCGGCGTCGGCCTCCACGATGAACGCGGATTTGCCCTGCTCACGGTGGCGCCGGGCGAACCGGTCCGAGGCGAGCCGCCGCACCGGGGGCCGGGGCCGGACGAAGACGCCCTTGCCGTGCTCGGCGTGCACCAGGCCCTCACCCTGGAGCACCGAGAAGGAGTTGCGGACCGTCATCCGGGAAACGCCGTAGTGCTCGACCAGCTCAGCTTCAGAAGGCAGCTTCTCCCCCTCCTTGAATCGCCCACGGTCGATGGCCTCGCGCAGCTGATCGGCGATCTGCCGGAAGACCGCACGATCACTGGTCGGGTCGAGGCCGCCGAGAATGCTCGGTAGAGACGTCACGCGTACTCCTTTAGGTATCTAGACGAGTGGGCGAGTGTTGTTGCTACGGTGGAGAGCCTAGCCAGCCGAGAGGGCCGAGGAACGTGAGCACAGAACGCCCGCACTCCGTGAGCGTCGCCGGGGTCATCGTCGATGACCAAGGCCGGGCCCTGCTGATCAAGCGCCGCGACAACGGTCACTGGGAGCCCCCGGGCGGCGTCCTCGAACGTGAGGAAACCATCCCTGAGGCCCTCCAGCGTGAAGTTCACGAAGAGACCGGCATCAAGATCGAGCTTCCTGCGACCCTGACCGGCGTCTACAAGAACATGACGGGCCTGATCGTCTCCATGGTCTTCCGCTGCCAGGCAGCCGACGGCACACCCACCACCGGGTACGAGACCCGCGCACTGCGCTGGGCCACCCGCGAAGAGGTCATCGAACTCGCCGACGAGGCCTACGCGATCCGCGTCCTTGACGCACTCGACGCGGCGTCCCCGCCGGCCATACGCGCCCACGACGGCGTGAAACTCGTCTAGCCCGAACCCGCTGCACATGGCGGCCTACCAGCACGAAGGAACTTGTATGCACGAGTATACGAGTACAGCCCGGGTCTGGGGACTGTCTTGCCCAGGTTTCCCGGAAGAGGTCAGCCGGGCCCGCCGCTGGACGCGGGACATCCTGCGCGGATCTCCCCTGGCCGACGACGCCGAACTGATCGTGAGCGAGCTGAGCGCGAACGCGATCCTCCACACCGCCAGCGGCACTCAGTCCGGCAGCTTCCATCTGGCACTCGCGGTGTCCCCGCAGGTGGTCGCCCTGTCGGTCACCGACGAGGGAGGCACCGGTACCGCTCCGAAGGTCGAGCACCAGGACGACCAGGCCGAGCACGGCCGGGGCCTGGGCATGGTCAGCGCGATCGCACACCGTGTCGTAGTCCACGACAGCCACAGCGGCTACACGGTCACCGCGGAACTTTTCACCGAGCCCCGCCCGACAAGGGGACGCCCGTGCTGACGTCTCCTCGTCCCGAAGCACCGCACACAGACAGCCGACGTCTCCCCTACCAGTGCCGAGCCGCCGCCTACCCCTCGAACCAGGCCCGAGCCATCCCCATGGGGAGATACGACACCACGAGCCCGCGCCTGGCCCTGCGCTGGTTACAGGAGCGCACCCGCCACATCACCGACCAACTCGACGCCGCATACGCACAGCCCGGACTGCACTGGCTGACGGACGAAGCGGAACACGAACGAGCCCTTGCCTACATGACGGCAGGCACGGGCTACCAACTCACCCTGTACGACGAGAACACCCGCTACGTCCTCGTGGCCTACCCGACGGGACCGACCTCGTGAACGGGCCAACTCACGGCTACTGGTGCGAATGCTGGACCGAGGACGTCAGCACCACAGAACCGCCGGCACTCCGGGCATCGTTCGACGCGCACTCAGCGCCCCAGGCAGACCGATGGGTCGCCATCGCCCTGCGCACAATCTCACCCGCGCTCGACTCCGACGCATCGGGCGAGGCATGGACGTGGCTGTACGACGGACGCGCCGAGACCCGGAGAGCTCTCCTGCGCTCCGAGCCGTGCACAGTGACCATCAGGCACGCAGACGTCCGCATCACGTGGGACATCCGGCCAGTGCTCTTTCTGCCGCTCGCACACCGACAGGGCGCCGAACTCCCAGCCTGCGCCCATGCTTTCAAGCCCCAGCAGACCGACTGAGTTACAACTTTCTCTACTGGTTCAAGGCCCGCGCACGGCGCGGGCGCGCGCCGCCTCTGCGGCGCGGCCTGCCTCCTGTCTGCGCCCCGGCTGGCCGCGCCCGGCGGCGCGCTCGGCGGCTGCGGGCATGAAGTGGGAGACACCCTCTGTGGCTGGGGCGGTCGGCTCCACGGCTTTAGGCAGCCACTTTGGGGCGAGCCTCTAAGATCATGGCCCCAACGTCGTGCTTTAACGGGCAGGTCCACAGACTGCCCGACTCGCCGGAAGCTTACGGGGCCATGATCACTCGCCCCAAAGCAGCTCCAGCCCAAAGCCGCTCCGCCGACCTCGCGAGCGCGACTGGCCTAGGACACCTCAGTTGTTGAAAGTAGGTAGCCCGGAGCCCGTCGCGTCGGCATACTGGCATATCGAGCGATTGGGGAAAGTATGACCGAGAGACCGCCGGTATCCGAGATGATGGATGAATTCGGCGAACATGTCACCTCACAGTTGCGACAAACCCCGCAGGTGATTGAAACCGACGGCTCGATTGATACAGCGGACCTTTTCATCGACGCCTCAAAGTGGCGAAAGTACCCGCAGGTATCCTGCGTTTTCGCCGACTTGGCTGGCTCGACAACTCTGCGAGATGGGCGATGGGAGGCGTCAACCGCTTCAATTTATGACGCTGCCGTCAAACCCGCCGTGCGTATTCTCTCAGATTTCGGCGCCGACTTCATCGATGTGCAAGGAGATGCAGCATTTGGCCTTTTTACTGGCAAGTATTCTCAACGGCGAGCGATTTGCGCTGGAATCACGATTAAGACTTTCGGTCAGCGCATTCTCATACCCGCTCTCGAGAACAAGTGGCCGATGAACCCGCCGCAGACTGGGTTCAAGATCGGATGTGCGATCAGTGACCTCTTGAGCAAAAAGATTGGAATCTCGCGCACTGATCATCACGCCCCGGTGTGGGCGGGCCGCGCTGTCAACTATGCGGCTAAGTGTTCACAGCAGGCCGACGCCCACGAGATGATCGTCACTAAGCCCATTGCGGACATCATTCGCCGTACCGAGTACCTATGGTATTCCTGCGAATGTGGCGAAGAGTCTGTTCCTCTATGGTCGGAGCGCCATGTAGAAAAGGTCTCCGGGAAGGACTCTGAGGGTCTGCTCCTCACAAGCAGCTGGTGTGAGAACTGCGGGGACTCGTACTGCGAAAAGGTCTGCTCCGGTTCCTGGCGAAGGCCGGACCTGGACACGAAACGTCACCGCTTGGAGTATGGCAAGTACCAGGAAGTGATCAAGTTCCGCGATCAAAACAGTCGCCAAATTCGGCGAGGTATCAGTGGCTAGTGGAAATTCACCCCGGCCGGATTGCCTACCGCTGACCCAATCCCTCCTGTCGGAGACTCGCGAGGAACTGGCCAAAGCAGACCAAAAGGCAAACCTTCTCCTTGCGGCGCTCGGGGTGGCAGCTGCGGCGCTAATTGGAGCTTTTGCTAGCGCCAAAATCAATCCGATCAAGTTTGACTCCGCAGCGCAATGGACTTTTTGGTCCGGCTGCGGATTGGCAACCCTGGCATTGGTGTTTCTCGGTATGGCCGTATACCCCTATCCGGGCAACGGAAAGCAGGGGCGCATGTACTACTTCGGTGACATGCATGCCAACGGCGAATTGACAGAATCCGAGATTCTGAACCTAATCCAAACGGCGAATCACGCGGAGCGGAACGTCCAACAGTTTTCGGTGCTGGCCCCATCTGTTGCTCGTAAATACAGGAACATCCGCTTTGGTATGTTCTTCTCGGGTGCAGCGCTTGCCCTTCTGGCGGTCGGCACCCTGCTAGGGGTGGCGCACTGACTCGACCGAAACCAGGGTCTTCGTGCGCCGTTGACGCCTACCTACGGCTCCAGGTCAATCTCTGGTTGGCAGCGGCTCGTGACGGTGCCAGATCAGGTACCGGTCCTCGCGGCGCAACTCCGCGGAACCCCACTCAATGCGCATGACACCCGTCTCCATGGAGCAGGCGTAGGCGACGAGAACGAGTTGCACGTCTTCGGGAAGCAGCTCCAGGTCTGGGTGTACCTCGGAGTCATCGAGTTCTCCCCAGTCCAGGTCGAATGCCGGTTGCCTGGGAGGAGGGCCGTGGCGGCGGATCAGGTCTGCTCGGAACCCTGTGGCCCGACGGAGGCGTGCAGCCGTGACGGGTACGTCTTTCTTCGCATAGCGGAGTGGGTAGATGAGGTGGCCGCGGACGAGCATCATCGTGCGTCCTTGCAGGCGCACAGCTTCCCCAAGCCCGGAGATGCCGGCGGCCAGTTCCTCGTATTGCACCGCATAGAGGCCATGTCCGTAGGCTTCGAGCGTCTGAGTGTGGACACCCTCGTGCCCAGTGCGGGCCCGATCATGCGCCCGGAGGAGGCAAGCCGGGATGATGTCCGCCAGTTCACCAGCTATGTCCCCGAAGGTCTCACGTGCCCATTGACTGGCTGAACCCACGACGTACCGCCCTCCCCTGGTGGTTTTGCAGCACAGCACCGAGCAGCGTCCACCTAAACCGTGCTGCGCCCAGGCGAGTCACACAAGGTGGCAACCAGCGCACAGAGGGGGCGCACATCACCTGAACAAGGTTCATCGCAATCGCCACTCGCGTGCTACAAGCAGCGGATACTCCCCTGGCTCTGTCGCTCGCAGTGACGGCAATCCTGACGGCAACGACGGCGGATGGTAGCGACACTCGACAACCCGGGACAGAGGCACAATGGTGCTGTTGGACCGCCCCATCAACGCCTGCCCGCATCTCTAAGCGCCGGATCGCATCTTGGGTGAGTGTCTTACTGCGTGACAACGCCCACGGACAGCGGCGGACAACCACGCATACCTACGGACCATCGCAGCAGGTGAGAGCCGCACGGCCCCATGGTCGGAGGCCCAGCCAAGTTGCTTCGGGACGAAGAGGTCCTGGCTTCAAACCCCACCGCCCCGCGCGGTTCTCAGCTGGAACCGGCGGCAATCTGCCCGACAACGGAAAAGCGCTGCTCACACTCCGGGCAAGTCGCCTCACCGAAGGCATAAGTCAGGGCGCGCACGACTTCCTCGTGGCCGTCAGCCAATGCGAGGTCATAGAGGCGGCGGCCCAGACCTTCCAGGGCGCGGGGGTCGGCCGGATGCAGAGGAACGGTTTCGATGTCATCAGAGAGGGCGTAGTCCTCTGCCGCACTGAAGAAGCCCCGCTCTCCGATGATCACCCATAGCGACGCGCACCCGTCGGGATCCGGGCACTCGAGCTCGTATTCCTCGCTGACGATGCCCCAGATCAAGTCCTCCGCCCAGTGGATGTCGCCCTCCAGGTTCAGGGCCGCCTCAACCAGATAGCAGTAGTCGTTCCGGTCGGCGGTGGCCTGCCTCCACCGGTTCGCAGCGCCCAGTAGGCGTGTGACTTCCGACGCGTACTGGTACCGCAGATTCCGGGTCTCGTAGCGCTGGTCGGCCTGGACGAGCAGGGCGCCGGCCAGGTGGAGGGCCGAAGCTGCCACGTCGGCTTTGTCGGCCTCCGCCATGTCGGCCAGCGTGGGCAGCACCAGCGGATGGGCGACGTCCAGAGAGCCGTTGTGGTAGAGCTCCGTCCAGAGGTCGCTCCAGGCCTGACTGTCCCGCCCCTTGGCGGCACGTTCCAGCAGGGCCCTCAGGCGGTCGGAATCGGCGCCGTCTGCGCGGGGAACAGGAGAACTCGTCGTCATCTCCGGCATCCAAGCAGACTGCCGCAACCGCACTTTCGCCGACCTGTCGATTGCTGTGGAAGTGTGCCGTTCGGCATGTCCGGTGAGGCTGGGCACGTTCCTGCAAGTCTGCCCGGTGCCGGTGCCGTTCCGCTGACATCCAACATTGACATCAACGACCACGGACAGCAGTGGCGTCTGGCAATCATGTGCGGCGCCCGTACGCACAGGGGGCCGCCACCACATGGGGCACTGATCGAACTCCTAAAGCGGGTGTCGCAGGTTCGAATCCCTAGAAACCGCCCGGAACTGCTTCCACTTGTTCACCGCGAACACATGAACATGCCCCGGCGTTCGTCCCCCACCTGTTGCCATCCCCGCAGCACCGAGCGTAACCCGCGCGGAGCAACCTCACCGCTGCTTCATCAATGACGACAGAGGGTGTCGGGTTTACGGCCGACGATGGACGTATGCGCGAAACCCCGGAAGAACTCGACAAGCTCCAGTCCCTCCTCGACTCCTCCCTCTCCGGCTCGACCGCACACCTCCGCTCGATCGTCGAGGGCCGCACCATCACGGCGGCGCAGCTCACCGGGGTCCTCACCGGCATGTGCACGCTTGCCCTCTCCACGGTGACCGCAAAGGGCGAACCGCGGATCAGCGGCGCCGACGGGCACTTCCTGCACGGCCGGTGGCACTTCGGCACGGCGCGCAACGCCGCCAAGGCCCGTCATCTCGCGGCCCGTCCGGCCGCCAGCGTCGCGTACATGCGCGGCGAGGGCCTCGGCGTGTTCACCCACGGCACGGTGGAGGAGCTGAACCCCGAGGACGCCGAGACCACAGCCGACTGGCAGGAACTCCTGGCCTACTTGAAGGACTTCTACGGCGACGACGACGCCTTCGACTGGAACCGCGAGGTCGTCTACTACCGGCTGAACCCACACTGGATGACCGTCTACGCCCCCGACTTCGACAAGCTCACCGGCACGTGACGCCGGACCCGTCGACGAGGGCCTGCACAACCGCCACACGAGGACCCAGCGTGGTGCGAGTCCGCGCATACGACCTGCGTTCCAACGCCCAAGAAGCTCTCTTCCGGGTGCAGATGCTCACCGATGACGATGCCTTGAGCGAGGCGGCAGAAGCCGTACTTGCGGACGTCACAGCCCTGCCCAAGACGGACAGCAGGCCCGAACTGGACCAGCGCAGGGTGAAGACCCGCGACGACATCAGTCGACTGGTCAGAGCGTCCAAGCGCCATCTCTGAGGCGCCTGCCAACGCGGCTGCACGCACGGTCAGTCCGTCAGAGCCGGGCGCCGGGCGCCGGGCCGACCGCACCACAAGCGCACCAGATCAGGCGGGGAACAGCGGGGAATCACGGTGAAAGCGGCCCAGCCTGAGGAGGCGGCAACCAGGGGTGTTCCCCCAGGTCATTGCACGGACAGGCGCCAAATGCTCGCAGCTTCCCAAGCTGATGGCCTACCGCCAGCTTCTCAGCGGCCGGCTTCCCTTCGCCGCATTCCGGACCGATCATGGGGTCATGGTGTCAAGCATCGTCGTCCAGTACACCGATCTCCTGCGGACCAGCGACTACGACCTGTGGAGCCGGTTGCGGGAGCTTCTGAGGGCCCAGGGACTTGATCCGGACCGAACGATCGTCGTCGACCTCTTGCAGGAGGGCCCCGATCACGAGGACGGCCAGGTGATTTCCGAGGAAGGCAGGGTCTATAGGTTCACTCTCTACTATGACCAAGCAGCAGAGCACGGCGCGCGCAGCGCCCGCCTTGGCCGCTGGACCGACATAACCGATTCTTGGCGGCGCGGATCGCTGGCTACCCGAACAGCCGACGCTTTCGCTTGGATGTCATCGCCCGAAAGCCTGACCTGAGGTACTTCGAACCGAACAGCCGCCGTGCCACAGCCGTGCCAGATACAGGGGTCAGCAGCGGTCAACAAGGGTGGCTGGCGGGTGCGTCCGTGCCCGCCAGCTCGGTCCGCGAAGCGGCAGGTCACCGACCCGATGCCCCAGCCTCTCTCCTAAAGCGGGTGTCGCAGGTTCGAATCCTGCCGGGGGCACCAGCCAAAAGGCCCCGGACCGATCATGGTCCGGGGCCTTTGCCATCTACTTCTGACATCAACGCGGGCGGTCAGCCGCGGATGGGGCGTCTCCTGAGCAGCCGGTCCATGTGGCTCATGGCTTCGCGCTGCGTGTCCTGTACGACGTGGGTGTAGACGTCCATGGTGATGCTGATCTGGCTGTGCCCGAGGATCTCCATCACCACGCGGGGCGCGACTCCGGCTGCCGTGAGCAAGGTGGCCGTTCCATGGCGTGCGTCGTGCAGCCGGATCACACGGAGGCCGGGGTACTGGGCGACGCGGGTGAAGGAGCGGTACAGGTTGCGCGGCTCGACAGGCCGACCGGTGCGGGTGGCAAAGATGTAGTCCGACTCCTGCCACCTCTCCCCCGCCTTGGCGCGAGCGTCCGCCTGCCGCAGGCGGTGCCAGCGCAGGGGCGCGATGCAGAGAGCGGGCAGAGGGACTGCGCGGCGACGGCGGCTCTTGGGATCGTCGTCGTACAGGACGCCACGGCGGCGCTGGACCTGGTGGCGGACGTAGAGGACGCGGTTGTCGAGGTCGACGTCCGACCAGCGCAGGCCTACGATCTCTCCCCGGCGGAGTCCCATGGCGATGGCGAGGACGAAGGCCGCGTAGAGCGGATCCTTGCGGGAGGCCGCGAGGAAGTCGAGCGTCTCGTCGAGGGCCCATGGGCTCAGATCGGGCTTATCCGTGCGGGGCGGCTCGACGAGCTTGGCGACGTTACGCGTGATCAATTCCTCGCGGCAGGCCGAGGACAGCGCCGAGCGCAGAACTCGGTGCGCTTCCTTGGCCGTTGCGGCGGTGGTCTCCTTCTCCAGGCGGACGCTCCCGTCGCGGTGGGGTGTCGCCGCCGCTGGGGCCGTCGATGCGGATGACGGCGTGGCAGTGGACGGCTCCGCGCGTCCAGGTCGTTCGTACAGTGGCGCGCTCCACCTGGACGCCATGAACCACGCCCGCTCCACGGTGTGTGGGTCGACGGCGGACGGGATGGGAGCTGTGGACAGTGGTGGGTTGGGGCGGTGTGGCTGCTGACGCTCATGCCGCCGAGTACACCGCCAGCCACAGACAGAAGCCGTTCCGCCCGTGCAGTAACCTCCCCATGGAGGGGTGCAATGTCCGCGTGGATCATGTTTAGTTCCGGCTGCTTTTTCGCAGTTCTGGGCGTGTTGACCTTGAACGGCCGGGGAACCGCAGCGTATGCGCGGTCGCCTAGGGTTGGTTGGGGGTGGATAGCGATGGGTGGCGGCTTCATCTTGGACGGAGGACCCAAAATCCTCGGTTTCTCTTCCGAAGCGGCGGCGAATCTTTCCGCCGTGGCTCTGGGGCTCATCGTGCTCGGCGCGGCGCTTCAGGTTCGGGGCGGAGCGTTCACCAGAGCTCGTCGTGCTGGCGACGGCGACTGAGCGGCGCCTCTACTCCCTATCTAGGGCGACCGTCAAGTGAGCCACTGATGTTTGACACCAGCGGCTGACACCAACAGCGGCGGATGAAGGCGTAGCACGGCGAACCCTAGCGACCGCTCCCACGCCGCATGGAGGCCAAGATCCAGTGCCTAGAGCTCGCGATGATCGACCTGATAAGGGCCGTCCCTCTATAGGGGCGGTGGAGGCACCGATCAGTCGTCGCCGACCACGTAGGCCCTGCCGAGTACGCTCCGCGCATGGCTGTTTCTGTGCACGTCCCGGAGTATTTCGAGGACTGCGAACTGGTATCTGGCGAGGACCTCGCGCTGGAGCCCGCCTTCTGGCTCGCCCATCTCTTGTTGACTGTGGGTGATCCGAGCGAGGATCCACAGCGCTACGGGGTTGACGCAGCAGCCTACGAGGAGATGGCGGAGCGCCTCAGCGATCCCGAAGAGCCCTGGCCTGTCCTGCGCGCTTCCCTGGCTGGTGGGCATACGGCCTACGTCGTGTACGCCAACTTCGAAGACGTGAACAACGTCGACTTCTTCGTCCGCCATCCTGACTGGGGACGGCTCGGTTACCTCGGCCAGTGCGGCGCCGACGATGCCGGCCCCGGGCTGTCCTGGACGGAACTCACCACGCTGGCAGCATCCACGCCGGACCACGGTGAAGGCTTGACCGACAGGTCACAGCGCCTGTTGCTCCTCCTTCCGATGCTCGGGGATGCGGAAATACCCAACGAAGCTCACGGCACAGTGACACTGGCGCTGATCCACTGCGGGGTGCCTTCCGATGCAGCCCGCGAGTTGGCGACAAGCTTGCTGGGGGAGCCTGAGCCAGGTGAGGGCCCCCGCTGGACCGCGACTGCCGACAACCCGATCGCGGTTTGTTCGTCGCCCTACAGTCCCCGCCGGGTGCCGCTCGCACTCGGTATCACGCCGGGCCAGGCGCAGGCTCTCGCCGACGTCCTCAATGGGCGAGGGACGCCACCCCCTGACATCCATGACTGACATCAACGCCGACGAACACCAGCGGCCCGGAACAGTCAGAGGTGGCCGTGCTGTCGCGGGCTGAAGTACCTCTCTGGTAACCGGTCCACCGCAGGTCAGCGTGGTGGCCATGCGCAGAGAACCCAAGCTTCCCAAGCTCAGAGCTTGCCCTGGTGCCCGTGCTGGCGCCTCACCTCTGTCAGTGCTTGCCCGTAGGGTGCAGTGCGCCGCGCAGGATGGGTTGTGGGAGGCTGGTTTGGACACTGCCGTGCTTGTCAATCCGGACCGTCTGTGGTCTGCAAGCGAGGTCTTGGGGCGTCCCAGCCCTGTCCCGCCGGTTTCAGGTGTGTACGGCTGGCACTTCGACGCCTCTCCGTTCTCCGGACTCGCTGCCGCTCAGTTGCTTTACGTGGGCATCGCCCCGCGCCACATGGCCACGCGGACGAGTAGCCAGAACCTTCGCAAGCGTATGCGATACCACTTCAGGGGCAATACGGCCGGCTCGACGCTGCGGCTCACGCTCGGCTGCCTGCTCGGGCTGGAGCTCCGGCGTGTGGGCAGCGGGAAGCGCATGACTTTCGGCAAGGCCGGGGAAGCCGTGCTCAGCCAGTGGATGGCAGAGCACGCCCGGGTGTGCTGGGTGGAGCATCCGGAGCCATGGACCGCGGAGTCCGAGCTGATAGCGCGGCTCGATGTGCCACTCAACCTCGACCAGAACCAGCACAACGCTTTCCACCCGCGTCTGAAGGAACTCCGGGCCCAGGCTCGTCAGCGAGCGAGGGAGCTACCGGTCACCTCATGAGCGACCACGTCGAAGGCACGTCGGCACAACTGAGTCGGGACAAGAGGAGGACGGACATGGGATCGCGACCGTGAAGTCCATGCCGGCGATGGTGATGCAGAAGTTCCACAATCTGGGAGGCGGCACTCAGACGGCGCACCACTTCTACGATCTGACCGGCAGATCGGGCAAGCGCATAGTGCACCTGACTGCCGACTTGCGCAGGATCGCCCAAAGTGAGCAGACATCCGTGCTGCGTGGCGAGCTGGACGCACGGTGGAACATCGTCGAGAACTCCTTCGCCGCAGGGATCGGCCGCAGCCTCATCGAAGAGGGAGTGGCAGTGGACTTGGAGACGCTGAAGATCACCGACAAGCGACGCCGCCGCCCGGTTACCGGCGTCACCGAAGCCCTGATCGGCTTCCAGCACGGACGCTGTCTCATCTGCACCCAACCGATCGGCCCCGGCGACGAGACCGCCGTCGACCACGTCTTCCCGTTTTCCCTCATGACACGTTTCGGCGGTCTGTCCGGCTGGCAGGGGCCAGACCTGGACCTCATCTGGAACCTCGCCCCGGCACACAAGTCATGCAACAGCACCAAAAGTGACCGACTCCCCACCTCCGCCGAACTGCACCGCCTCGCTCAACGAAACGAGGCGATCATGCAGTCGCCTCACCCGCTGAAGCGAACCCTTCAGGTCAGTCTCCGAGACGTGCGGCACAGCAGCAGCATCGGCCATCAGTGGCCGCACTTCCTTCGCCACGTCCAAGCGTCCTGCGGCTGATCACGACGGATCAGAAGGGCGGCCTACAGCCCCAGGGTTGGGCCGCCGCGTGCCACCACAACCGTGCCAGACACAGGGGTCAGCCACGGTCAACACGGGTGCCCAGCGGACGCGCTGAAACTCGGTAGCTCCACCAACAGAGCTGCAGGTCACCAAGACGCCCCCGCCTCTCTCCTAAAGCCGGTGTCGCAGGTTCGAATCCTGCCGGGGGCACAGCATTACCGCTCTGACCTGGGGTTTCTCCCCAAGGAGGGCTCCTGCTCGGCCTGGAACTCCTTGTCCGGGGCCGTTTGCGTGAGCGGACGAAGTTTGATCCCCCAGGAATCCGACGGATCAGCATGACCCAACGCGAGCGGTACGTCGCGCGGCTCGACCGGGCGACCGGTGCGGGTCGTGAAGACGTAAGCAGACTCCTGCCACCGCTCCCCCCGCCTGGGCTCGGGCAGCGGCCTGCCGTATCCAGCACCCACCTGCTACCCGAGCGGCCCGCGTGCGTACGCGGTGTGGGTGCCGTCACCGAGCCGCGGGCGGTGCGCCCCGAGCCCAAGTCCGTCCACGGCCAGGCGCAATGCCAGGTCGAAGCCTACGGCTACGCCTGCGACGGCTCACCGCGACCTGTTCGCCCACCCCGACCGAGCCCTGCGCCACCTCGAAGAACGCGCCGCTGGCCGCCATGTCGTCCTCCTCGACGTCGGCGGCTACTTCGCCCCTGCGCTCGACGCCCTGTGCGACCATTTCTCCGGCCAGATCCTGGGTGTCGTCGAGGACACCGAGAACGGCCACCGCCGCTGCGCCGACCAGGACAAACTCCGCTGCCGGCTGATCTTCCTGGCCCGATCTCCGCTGAAGGTTCCCGAGGACTTCCTCGTCGTCCGTTCCGTCGTCTTCTCCACCGAGGCCCTGCGCGGCCGGGGCGACAACCTGCACGGCCGTCTCAGTCCCGCGCCGCCCCGGCCCGGGACAGGTCCCAGTACGCGGCGTACCGGCCGGCGCGCCGCAGCAACTCCTCGTGGCTGCCCTGTTCGACCACCCGCCCGGCGTCCAGGAAGGCGACGCGGTCGGCCCGGCGCACGGTCCCCATGCGGTGCGCCACCAGCACCACGGTCCGGCCCGCCATCAGCTCCTCGATGCCGGCGTGCACAGCCGCCTCGTTCACCGGGTCCAGGGCCGAAGTGACCTCGTCGAGCAGCACGATCGGCGCGTCCTTCAGCAGCGCGCGGGCGATGGAGACGCGCTGCCGCTCGCCGCCCGACAGCAGCGCCCCGCCCTCGCCCACGTCCGTCGACCAGCCGCCGGGCATCCGCTCGATCACCTCGTCGAGACGGGCCGCGGCGGCCGCGGCCCGTACCTCGGCGTCGGTGGCGTCCGGGCGGCCGAGGCGCACGTTCTCCTCGATCGTGCCGTCGAAGAGGTAGACGTCCTGGAAGACGATGGCCATCCGCGCCATCAGCGCCGCGGTGTCCATCTCCCGTACGTCCACGCCGCCGATCCGCACCGCGCCCGCGTCGACGTCGTAGAAGCGGGCGAGCAGCTGCAGCAGCGTCGTCTTGCCCGCGCCCGACGGCCCGACGACGGCGAGCCGCCGGCCCTCGGGTACGGACAGCGTCACCCCGTCGGCGACCGCGCGGTCGCCGTGCCGGAAGGTGACCGCGTCGAACGCGACGTCGTGACCGGCCGGTTCGCGCGGCGCGCGAGGCTCCGGCAGCGGCTTGGTGTTGAGGACATCGTCGAGGCGGGTGAGCTCGGCGCGGGCGGCGCGGATGCCACCACTCATCTCGGCGAGGGACAGCAGCGGGTCGGCGCAGCGGGCGGCGAGCACCAGAACTGCAAGCACCTCGGCCGCGCCGATGTCCCCGCCGAGGGCGAGGTACGCACCGAGTGCGAGCAGCGCGGTGAACACCGTCTGCACGGTGACCGCAAGACCCAGCACACCTGGCAGCGCCGAAATGGTGGAGCGACGCGAGGCGCGGCGCAGTTCCTTCAGGGAGTCGTCCAGCAAACCGAATCGCTCGCCGGTGCGGCCGCCGGCGCGCAGCACGGGCTGGGCCTGGAGGTACTCGATGACGCGGCCGGTGGCCGCGCGCTCGCGTTCCACGCGCTCCGTGTCGGTCGCCGTCGTCGCGCGGGCCGTGCGCAGCTGGACCGCGGCTACCAACGGCACAGCAGCCAGGCCGGCAAGCCCCAGCTGCCAGTTGAAGGCGAGCATCACGGCGACGATCGTCAGCGGCGTCACACAGGCGGAGATGTACGGCGCCAGCAGGTGCGCGATCACGCCCATCGCCCGCAACACGCCCTGGCTGGCGAGGACGGACACCTCGCCGGTGCGGCCGGGTTGATACCAGCCGATGGGCAACCGGGCGAGGTGTTCGCCGAGGCGCTCGTACATGCCGTGCAGCATCGTCGTGCCCACGCGGAAACCGGAGCGGTCGCTGATGTACCGCAGCACCGCATAGACCGCCACCGCCGCGCCGAAGGCGGCCAGCCAGGGCCGGGCGTCCTCGGGTGTGCTGCCGAAGAGCGCGCGCAGCACAGGCACCAGCAGGGCGTACGACAGTCCCTCGGCGAGGGCGGTCGCCGTCATCAGGGCAACGGTGCGGCGCACCGGCCCGGCATACTCGTGGCCGAGCACACGCAGCAGTGTGCTGATCATCGGTCCTCTTCCCCTTTCATGGCACCGGCGTGGATCTTCCAGAATTCGGCGAATGCGCCGTTTAGCGCGAGGAGTTCCGCGGCCGTGCCCCGCTCCACGATCTCGCCGTCGCGCAGCATCACGACGGTGTCGGCGTCGGCGATCGTCTCCAAGCGGTGGGCGATGACCAGCGTCGTCCGCTTCTCCCGGGTCTGCGCCAGCGCCTCACGCACCGCCTGCTCGGTCTGCGGGTCGGCGAAGGCGGTGGCCTCATCGAGGACCAGGACGGGGGCGTCTGCGAGCAGGGCGCGGGCGATCGAGACGCGCTGCGCCTCGCCGCCGGAGAGGCGGGCGTCCTCGCCGATCACCGAGTCGTAGCCGCGGGGCAGTTCGAGAAGGCGGTCGTGGATGCTCGCCCGGCGGGCGGCGCGGACAACGGCGTCGCGGTCGGCGTGCGGGACGGCGAGGGCGATGTTCTCCGCGACCGAGGCGCGCAGCAGCCGGACGTCCTGGAAGACGAAGGACACCCGCCGGTACAGCTCCTGGCTGCCCACCTCACGCAGGTCGACGCCGCCGAGGAGCACGGAGCCGTGCGTCGGGTCGTAGAACCGCGGCAGCAGCTGCACCAGCGTGGACTTGCCGCTGCCGGACGGCCCGACCACGGCCGTGATCGTCCCCGGCTCCAACACCAGGTCGATACCGCGCAGCACCTCGCGCCCGGCCGCGGCACCCTCATACCCGAAGCGGACGTCCCGCAGTTCCACTCGGTGTCCCTCGGGCGCCACCGGCCGTACGGGCTCGGGCAGCGACGGCTCGGCGAGTACGTTCCGGATGCGGCCGACGGCGCGCCGCGCGGCCTGCAGGTCGTCGAAGCCGTGCCCGAGCGCGGCCACGGGCGCGGTCAGCCCGAGGCCGAGAAGCACGAAAGGCAGCAGGTCCGCCGGGGCGAGCCCGCCCCCGGTGATCCGGTACGCGCCGCCGACCAGCACCGCCAGCAGCACGAACGGCGGCGACAGCGCCACCTGCATCCCGGCGGCGACCCCGGAAAGACCGCGCACCATCCGGTAGAAGCTCCGGGTGAAATCGCCCACCGCGATACGGAACTTGCCGTGCGCCCGCTCCGACCCGCCGAACGCCTTCACCACCGCGATACCCTGCACGAACTCGACCACCGACGCGGAGATCCGCCCCATCGCGGCGTCGAACTCCTTCTGCTCGCGCAGCCGCGTAGGGGTCATCATCAGCGGCACCAGCGCGACCGCCAGCAGCACGGGGATCAGCGTGATCAGGGTCAGCCGCCAGTCCACGGTGAGGAGGTAGCCGAGCGAGACCAGCGGCACCACGAAGGCGGAGACCAGCTCGCCCGGCGTGTGCGCGATGAGCGGGTGCACGGCGCTGACGTCCTCACCCACCAGCTTCGCCAGCTCCCCGTTGCGCCGCCGCGCCAGCCAGCCGATCGGCACCCGCCCGAGCCGCGCGGCGAGTTGCCGGCGCAGCGACAGTTGCACCCGGGTGTCGAGGAGGTGTCCGACGCCGGACGAGGCGGCCGTGAACAGTAGCCGTACGAGCAGCCCTGCCGCGCCCGCGATCACAACGTTGCGCACCTGCCCGTCGTCGGCCGGCCCCGGCGTTAGCAGCGTACGGCCGAGCTCGACGACCGCGAGGAGCGGCGCCAGGCCGGCGACAGCGCCGATGACCTGCAGGACGACGACGACGGCGAAGCCGCCCGCGTACGGGCGCAACAGACGGGCCACGCCCGGTGGTGGCGGCGCGGTGGTTCCGGTGGAAGTCATGCGCTCACCTTCGCCGCGTCTGCGGCCCGCTGGATTGAAGAAATGTTCCGTCCAGGCGGGCCCGTAGCATGGACGCATGTCAACTGCCGTGCGCCAGCGCGTCGCTGCCCCCGTGTGGCAGGTCACGCGTCCGGCCCGGCCCGGCCGCGTACCCGGCGTCGTCCTGGCGGGGCTGCGCGACCGCGGCCCGGCTCCGGTCGACCACCGGCTCGACCCGCACCCCGTGCTGACGCTGGCGCTGGCCTGCGGCGAGGCGGCGCTCGGCATCGACGAGTCGACGGGGCGGCAGCACCGCGGCAGCATTGTCACCGGGCTCGGGTTCGGCGTCGGCGGTACGGCGCGGGTGCGGGCCGCGAACGTCGAGTGGGTGCAGGTGCGCCTGTCCCCCGCCATCGCGCGCGCCGTGCTGAGCGTGGGCCCTGCTGAGCTGGAGAGCTCCGTGGTGGCCCTGGGCGACCTGTGGGGAGAGCGGCGGGCAGCCCGGCTGTGCGAGCAGCTGGCCGGGACCGCCTCGTGGGAGGAACGTTTCGCACTCGTCGAAGCTTTCCTCGCCCGGCTGACCGCCGCCGGGCCCGCCATCGAGCCGGAGCTGGCCTGGGCCTGGGACCGCATCGTCGCCGAGCACGGCCGGGTGCGGGTCGAGGAGCTGGCCGACGAGCTGGGCTGGAGCCGCAAGCGCCTGTGGTCCCGCTTCCACGCGCAGCTCGGCCTGCCGCCCAAGCGCGCCGCGAAGCTCGTCCGCTTCGACTGGGCCGCCACCCGCCTGGCCGGGGGCCAGGAGGCGGCCAGGGTCGCGGCCGACTGCGGCTACGCCGACCAGTCGCATCTGCACCGGGACGTCGTGGCGTTCACCGGTGTGACCCCCGCAACCGTGGCCGGTCAGTCGCTCATCGCGACGGCCGACATGGCGTGGGTGGACCACGTGCCGCGCCTCTCGGCACGATGGGGCAATGCCCCAGCCTCCTGGGCCCTACGACGTGCCGACCTCCTCGGCGACCGGAACCCGCAAAGTGGTTGTGCGCTAGGTGCTTTGGCGAGGTGAAGCAGGGCCGCACCCAACAGGACCGTGTGGCGCATCGCCGGGGTCACCGGTGACCGCGCTTCACCGGGGTTGAGGCTTCCCTGAAGAGGCGGAGGTGGCGGTCCCGGCTCAGCAGGCGGAGGCGTGGGCCGGGGAGGGCGTGTCGGCGGGGCACGGCTCGGTGGTCGGCTCTGGAGGGTTCGAGGGGGCCGACCTCGGTCGGGTGTCCGCGGACTCCAGGCGGAGCATGGCCGTTTCGTCCGGGGTGCCGGGGGCGGCCTGGTAGACCACCATGCGCTGGCCGCCCGTCCGGGCCAGTCGCATGACCTCGTAGGTCAGGGTCATCGGGCCGGCCTTCGGATGCCGGAAGCACTTCTGTCCGCCGCTGCGTTCGCAGACGTCGTACCGCTCCCAGAGCGGTGCGAACTCCGGTGACTTCAGCATGAGTTCGCCGACCAGCGCGGTCAGCTCCGGATCGTCCGGATCGGCCCCGGAGACCGCCCTCAGATGTGCCACCGAGAGGGCGACGGTCTGCTCCCACGGCTCGTACAGCGTCCGGCCGACCGGGTGGAGGAAGAGGTAGCGGGTGAGGTTGCGCTTGTCCTCCGGCCAGTCCCAGAGCCCGGGCATCAGCCGTCGGCCGGGCGGGTTCGCGGCCAGTACGCGGTTGTAGCGGCTCACCACATAGGCGGGCAGTGGGCGCACCGACTCCAACATGCGCAGGACCGAGTCGCGGACGGTGTGGTCCGAGCAGGCCGGCAGCGCGGAGGGCCGGCCGGAGGCCAGTTCCGCGAGCTCGTGCAGGCGTTCGTAACCGTCGCCACGCAGCCGCAGGGCGCGGCCGAGGGCGTCCACGACGGCGGGTGAGGGGTTGGTCTCGCGGCCGCGCTCCAGGCGGATGTAGTAGTCGACGCTCACTCCGGCCAGCGCGGCCAGCTCCTCACGGCGCAGTCCGGGGGTGCGGCGCAGGCCCGTGCCGGCCGGGAGACCGACGTCCTCCGGGCGTACCTGCGCCCTGCGGGCCTTCAGGTATCGGCCGAGCTCCGTGCCCCTCGTATCCGCTGCTGCTGCCATCCGGTCATTGTCGCAGGCGGTCGAGGAGCGTGGGGGGCCGCGTCAGGGCCAGGAACGCGGCACCCCGGGCACAGCGCGGTCTTCCGGGCGGCCGTGCGCGGGCGAAGAGTTGACCCCGCCGGAGCGGGCGGCCCGTCCGCCGGGGCCCAGGGGGTGCGAGACACCGGTCCGCGGCCCCGGCGGGCTGGGACCGCCCGCCCGGTCATCTCTGATGAGCCGTCAGAGCGGTCAGGAACCGTCAGAGTCGTCCCTTGCAGTCGCCGTCGTCCAGGAGTTCACCGTGCCGGCCACCCCTGCCCCGCCCCCGTCCCCATCCCCGTCCACCACCTCCACCCCCGGGCACGACTCCGAGCCGTCGGCGCCCGAGCTGCGGCGACGGCAGCCGGACCGGGGCCTGGCCGCGCCGCCCGCGGAGGCTCCGGCCGTGCCGCGGCGGAGCGGCGTCGCGCTGGTCGCCTCGCTGCTCGGTTTCACCGTGATCACCATCGACGTCTCGGCCGTGAACATCGCGCTGCCCGCGATCCGGGACTCCCTCAGCGGCGGGATGACCGGGCTCCAGTGGGTGGTTGACGCGTACACCCTGATGTTCGCCGCCCTGATGCTCTCCGCGGGCGCCCTCGCCGACCGCACCGGCGCCCGCCGCGCCTACGCCTGGGGCGTGGCCTTGTTCACCGTCGCCTCGCTCGGCTGCGCGCTCGCGCCCGGCATCGGAGTGCTGGTCGGCGCACGCGTGGCGCAGGGCGCCGCCGCCGCGATCGTGATGCCGGCCTCGCTGGCGCTGATCCGGCAGGCCTACGAGGACGCCCGGGCGCGTGCCCGCGCCATCGCGCTGTGGACGGTCGGCGGCTCGGTGGCGATGGCCGCGGGTCCGGTGCTGGGCGGGCTGCTCACCGACTCGGCCGGCTGGCGGGCGGTCTTCCTGCTCAACCTCCCGGTGGGCGCGGTGATCCTGGGCCTGCTGGTCCGGGTGGAGCGCTCCCCGCGCCGGCCCGCCGCACTGGACGGCGGCGGCCAGCTCACCGCCGTACTGGCCCTGGCCGGGCTGGCCTTCGCGGTGATCGAGGGCGGCCGCCTGGGCTGGACCAGCGGACCCGTGCTGGCCGCCGCCGCGCTCGCCCTCGTCTCCGGGTGCGCCTTCCGCGTGGTGGAGGCCCGGCACCCCCGGCCCATGGTCCCACTGGGCATGCTGACGGACCGCCGGGTGGCCGTCCCGCTCGCGGTCGGTTTCGCTGTCAACGCCGCCTTCTACGGCGGAATCTTCCTGCTCGGGCTGTACTACCAGCAGCTGCGCGGGATGTCGGCGATCGCGGCCGGGCTGATGTTCGTCCCGATGTCGGTTGTGGTGACGGCGACCAACCTGGTGTCGCCGCGGCTGGCGGAGCGGATCGGGCGGCGGCCGGTGATCGTCGCCGGGCAGCTGATCTTCACCGGCGCGATGCTGGCCCTGCTGCCGCTGGCCGTGCACACCCCGGTATGGCTGGTGCTCGTCCTGCTGCTGCCGCTGAGCGTCGGCGGGGCGCTCGCGGTGCCCGCGCTGACCGCGCTGCTGATGGACGCGGTCCCGCAGGAGCGCGCGGGGACCGCGTCCGGGCTGCTCAACTCCCTTCGCCAGACCGGCGGTGCGCTGGCCGTCGCCCTCTTCGGCAGCCTGCTCGCCGGCCCCGGCGGTGCCTTCTCCCTGCCGGGCATGCGCATCGGCCTCCTCGCCGTCGCCGCCCTCCTCCTCGCCACCACCGCCCTCTCCCGCCTCCTCCTGCCCCGTGGCTGACACCGTCTCCACGTCTCCAAGGTGCGCAGCGGAAGAGGAGCCGGATCAGTCGGTGCCCAGGCCCTCGATCAGGCGGTTGAGGAAGCGGGTGAAGGTGGCTTCGGGGGTCAGGGTGCGTGCGGGAGACGAGAGGGCCTCGGCGAGTTCCGGGTGGTGGCCGTCCGCGGCGACGGTGGCGAGGTAGCGGGCTTCAGCCGCGGCCCGGTCGGGGGACTTGGCGGCTGCCGTCTGCGTGATCTCGTAGGTGACGTGTCCGGCGACGAACGCGGTGAGCTGGGCGAAGATCTCCAGCTTCGCCGCGCCGTCCAGGCCGGTGGGGCGCAGGGCGGCGAGGGCGTGTTCCAGGAACGCCAGGGTGTGGGGGCCGAGGCTGCGGCGGGTGGAGAGGGCGGCGGGCAGCCAGGGGTGGCGGAGCATGAGGTCGCGCTGGAGGTGGGCGATGGTCTTCAGGTCGGCGCGCCAGTCGCCGGTGAGAGGGCCCGACGCGGGCAGTTCGCCGCTGACCTGGTCGACCATCAGTTCCAGCAGCGTTTCCTTGTCGGAGGCGTAGCTGTAGAGCGACATGACTCCGGCTCCGACCTGTGCGGCGACCCGCCGCATGGTGACCGCTTCGAGCCCTTCCGCATCGGCCAGGGCCACGGCGGCCGCCGTGATCGCCTCGCGACTGAAGCCCGGCCTGCGGCCCCTGCGGGGCTGATGGGCCGTCAGCCACAGCTGGTGAGGGTCGACGCCCCCGGTTCCGGACCCGCCGTCACGCGTCACCGTCTTCGTACTCCTGTTGATGTGGGTCGCCGTGGTGGTGCCTGCCATCCAAGCATCCTCTATTCTCGTACGACGTACGTAAATTGAGGAGAGGGACCATGACGTTACGCAGCCACGACCCTGCGGCGAGGCCGGCCTGGACACCGCCCGGCCGGAAGCCGCCGCTGTCCTCACGGATGATGAGGGCGACCTGGCGCGGTCTCCCGGACAAGCGGCACGACATCGGGTGGGAGCCGGGGCTGGCGGTGCCGGGCGCCGACGGCAGTCCGTTGGTCACGGACCACTACTTCCCCCGGACGACCGGCGACTTCCCGACCCTCCTGGTGCGGTCGCCGTACGGCAGGGGCCTGCCCTGGTCCCCCATGTACGGCATGCTCTTCGCCGAGCAGGGTTTCCACGTGGTCCTCCAGAGCTGCCGCGGCACCGGCGGCTCAGGCGGTGAGTTCCATCTGTGGCGCAACGAGGCCGCCGACGGCCGGGCCACGGTGTCCTGGCTGCGCGAACAGCCCTGGTTCAACGGGACGCTGGGGACGGTCGGCCCCAGCTACCTGGGATACGTGCAGTGGGCACTCGCCCTGGACCCCCCACCGGAGCTGAAGGCCATGGTGGTGCAGGTGGGTCTGCACGACCCCTACGCCCTGTTCTACGCGGACGGTGCCCTCCGGCTGGAGAACGCCCTGCTCGTCGGCCTGGGGATGACGTACCAGCATCGGGGGATCGCACCGTTCGCCAGGGCGACGCTGCGCATGCAGCGCCGTTTGCGCGACATCGTCACCGCACGGCCGCTGCGCGGGGCGTACGCGTCGGCTCTCGGAGACGTGCCGTGGCTGGAAGACGTGATGACGCACCCGGACGCCGGCGACCGGTACTGGCACGGCGCGTCCCTGGCACGGGCGGCCGAGCGGCTGAGCGTCCCGACGAGTCTGGTCTCCGGCTGGCACGACGCCCTGGTCGACCAGACCTTCGAGCAGTACGCCCGGCTGCGTCAGGCCGGATGCGACACCGCCCTGCTCGTCGGCCCCTGGACCCATACCTCCGCCTTGCAGCAGGGCTGGCCCGAGGTCTTCGCCGAAAGCCTCGCCTGGCTGCGCGCGCACCTGTGCACCGAGCCCTCCGGTCTGCGTCCCACGCGCGTGCGCGTGCACGTGGGCGGCGAGGACGCATGGCGGGACCTCGACGACTGGCCGTCCCTCTCCCCCGTGACCACCGAATGGGTTCCCGCCGCCGGCGGGCAGTTCGGCCGGCGAGCCGACGCGGCTCCCGCGGACGGCAAGGCTCCCGCGGACGGCGCGGGGTCCGCGCCCCTGGCGTCCCTGCTCTACGATCCGGCCGACCCCACGCCGTCCATCGGCGGCCCTCTGCTCTCCCGCACGGCCGGCCCCCGCGACAACAGCGCCCTGGAAGGCCGAGAGGACGTCCTGACCTTCACGGGCCCACCGCTGGCCGAACCCGTGGACATCCTCGGTCCGGTCTCCGCCCGGCTGAGCGTCTCCACGGACACCGGGTACGCCGACGTCTTCACCCGCCTGTGCGACGTGGACGCGCAGGGCCGCTCCACCAACGTCTGTGACGGGCTGGCCCGGCTGGAGACGGTGGGGCAGGCGCCCTCGGAGGTCACCGTGCGGATGAGCTCCACCGCCTACCGCTTCCCGGCCGGGCACCGGATGCGGTGGCAGATCAGCGGGGGTGCCCATCCGCGCTACGCCCGCAATCCGGGTACCGGCAAGTCCGCGGTGGACGCCGTCGACTTCACACCGACACGCATCACGCTGCACACCGGATCCGTGCTGACGCTTCCCCTGCTTCCCACGTGAGCGCCCAGTGGTGGGTCCGCTCGGCGATCCACCCCGCCATCGCCCCTACGCCGATGCCGATGGAACGCTCGTCCGGGGCGAAGTCGGGGAAGTGCGGGACGCTGACCGTCCTCGCGACGGCCGTGACCACCACCGCCACCCCGTCCCAGGCCGCCGCCTGCACCGGATACGTCGGACTCACCTTCGACGACGGCCCGTCCGGCAACACGACCGGACTGCTCAACTCGCTCCGCCAAAGCGGCCTACGGGCCACGATGTTCAACGAGGGCCGGTACGCCGCCGCCCACCCGTCCCTGGTCCGGGCCCAGGCGGCGGCCGGTATGTGGATCGGCAACCACAGCTACACCCACCCGCACCTGACCCGCCTGAACCAGGCACAGATCGACTCCGAGATCTCCCGGACCCAGCAGGCCATCGCCAACGCGGGAGGCGGCACAGCGAAACTGTTCCGCCCGCCGTACGGCGAGACGAACGCGACGGTGAAGTCGGTCGCGGCCCGGCACGGCCTCACCGGGATCATCTGGCACGTCGACTCCCAGGACTGGAACGGCGCGAGCACCGACGCGATCGTCCAGGCCGCCGGCCGCCTCACCAACGGCCGGATCCTCCTCATGCACGACTGGTCCGCCAACGCCCTCGCAGCGATCCCCGCATCGCCCAGGGGCTGACGGCCCGGGGCCTGTGCGCGGGGACGATCTCCCCACAGACGGGGCGCGCGGTGGCTCCGGGCTGAGTGAGCGGCGCGATGGCCTCCAGCGCCGTCGCGCCACCCTGGCAGGACCGGACGGCCCTGTTGCCGTACCCGCTCCTACGATTCGCCGCATGCCTGAATGGGTGACGCCCGCCTGATCCTGGGCAACGGCGCCGGTACGCGGTGCCCCACTGTGCCGCGCGTCCGTACCAGTTCGCCTTCAGCGAGCTCGACTACGCCTATCAGCCGTGGGACATCGGGGACGGGGTGGACGCCGGCGTCGGTGGGGTCGCGCTGGTGCTGGCCGGGGTCGGGGCCGCGGGGATCGTCGGGGCCGACATCGGTGCCGGGCTGCCGATCATCTTCGGTACGCCGGTCGCCACCGGCTGGTGCTGTGGGCCCTGGGGCGGGGCGTGTGGCTGGCGACGCGGCGGCACGGCAACGACGGCGGGACCGGCGGCCGACGCCCGGGCGGTTTCGCCCCCGGCGGGGTATGACGGGCGGCACTCGCTACGGGCGGCGGCTCGCTTCCGGTGGCCGAAACTTTACGGTGGCCCGGTGGCGGGGCGGACAACATCCGTATGCGACCAGGGGGTTCACCTAGGTTGGTGGACCGGTCCCCCTTCCCCACCCCCAGGAGGCCCTGCCATGCCCGACGACAGCCTGCGTGCCCGTATCGACACGTCCAAGCCGCACTCGGCCCGCTTCTGGAACTACTTCGTCGGCGGCAAGGACAACTACGAGGTCGACCGCGAGATCGGCGACCAGATCAAGTCGATCTTCCCGGGTCTGGTCGACGTGGCCGCCACGAGCCGTCGGTTCCTCGGGCGGGCCGTGCGGTATCTGGCCGTCGAGCAGGGTGTGCGGCAGTTCCTGGACATCGGCACCGGGCTGCCGACCGCCGACAACACGCACGAGGTCGCCCAGCGCGTGGCACCGGACTCCCGGATCGTGTACGTCGACAACGACCCCGTCGTGCTGGCCCACGCGGGCGCCCTGCTCACCAGCACGCCCGAGGGCACGACCGCCTATCTGGACGCCGACCTGTACGACCCGGAGGCGGTCCTGGCCGCCGCCGCGGGCACGCTCGACCTGTCCCGGCCTGTCGGCCTGATGATCCTCAACACGCTGGGGCACGTCGCCGACTACGAGCAGGCCCGTGACCTGGTGCGGCGGCTCATGGCCGGGCTGCCGGCCGGCAGCCACCTGGTGATCAGTGACAGCACCGCGACGAGTGAGGGCATGATCGCCGCGTCGGAGGCTTACAACGCGAGCGGGGCCGTGCCGTATTACGTCCGTGAGGTCGCCGAGATCGCCGGGCTCTTCGACGGGCTGGAGCTGGTGGAGCCAGGAGTTGTACGGGTGCCCGAGTGGCGGCAGGAGCCTGCCGAGGGGCCGGTCGGTGAGGGCGCCGCCGGTGTGGACGCGTACTGCGGCGTGGGCCGCAAGCCCTAGGGGAATCCGTACCGTTCCGTGCGGCGCCGTGGGGCCCTGTCACCCGTACGGGCCGATCACCCAAGCCCTTCCCACCGCCCACGCGATAATCAGCACATGTCCGAACCACCCCCCGCCCCCGAGCCGGTCCGGCGGCTCATCGGTGATCTTCTCGCGGTGGGTGAGGCGTACGACCTCGTCCTCGCGGGCGGGTACGCGGTGCTGGCGCACGGGCTGGTGCGGCGGGCCGGGCGGGACGTGGACGTCGCCACGGAGCACCCCGCCGGGATGGACGGCATCGCCGACACCGTCCGGACGGGGCTCGTGGGACGCGGCTGGCTCGTGCGGACACTGGAGAGCGATCCGCTGTCCGCCCAGTTCCTCGTCACCGACGCGGCGACCGCTGCGGAGTACGAGACCGGCATCCGCAAGGAGGTGCTGTGGCGCCCGCCCGTGGCGACCGGGCTCGGGCAGGCCCTCTCCCTCGACGACCTCGTCGGCACCCGCGTGCGGGACCTGGCCGATCGCGGACTCGCCCGCGACCTGGTCTACGTACACGCCGCCTCGGCCCGCTGGAGCCATCCCGAACTGGAGGAACTCGGCCGCCGTCACGCCCCCGAACCCTTCGACCTCACCGATCTCCAGGCCCGGCTGACCGGCACGGACTGGCTCGACGACAGAGCGTTCACCGCCCACGGCCTCGACGCCGCTGCCGTCGCCGGACTCCGCCGCTGGGCCCAGGAGTGGGCCGACGACATCGCGGAACGGCTCATCGAGGGCCGGGCCCCGGACGAGAGCGCCCCGGACGAGGAGTGAGCGCACCGGGACTGGCCGGTCGGTACCCTGACCGGATGGGGAAAGGGGCAACCGGGCAGGTGGGGGTGGTCGCCGCGCTCGTACGGGCGGCGTTCCTGGTGGACGGTGTGTATGCGGAGGCCAGCCGGGCGTACGGGCTGACACCGCAGCAGGGGCAGCTGCTCTGCGTACTGATGCCGCAGCCTTACGGGATGGGCGAGCTCGGGGAGATGCTCGGGCTGGCGAAGTCGAGTCTGACCGGGCTGGTGGACCGGACGGTGCAGCGCGGACTGGTACGGCGGGAGGCCGACCCGCGCGACGGGCGGGCCGTGCGGGTGGGGCTGACGGAGGAAGGCGCCGCGCTCGCCGAGGCGTTCTACACAGAGACCTGCCGCCGGATGGAGGCCCTGCCGTCCGGGCTCAGCGGCGCCGAGCGGGAACGGCTGGCCGTACTGCTGTCGCGGGTCGTGGTCGACAACGAGGTTCCCGAGGTGTTCGTGGAGGCCGAGCAGGTCTTCGGCGGCGTCGAGTAGCGGACCTTCCGAAGCTCACCGGACCTTCCGTCAGAAGCTCACCGTCCAGGCGCCGGGGCCATCGCCCGCTGCTCCCGCCTCCCCGCCGCCATCAGCGCCAGCGTCACCCCGGCCGACAGCGTCGCCATGGCCGTCATCGCTGCGGCCGGGGAGGTCAGTTGGGCCACCGAGCCGGCGAGCGCCGCGGCCACGCCCTGCATCGTGAGCATGCCGGCCGAGTGCAGTCCCAGGGCGTGACCCGTCAGTTCGTCGTGCGTCAGGGCCACCAGGCGCTCCTGCTGGACGAGGCTGGCGCCGAAGCCGACGGAGGCCAGCGTGACGGCGGCCGCCGCGAGCGGCAGCGGCGGGTGCAGCAGGAAGGGCACGTACGGGACGGCCAGGAGCAGCAGGAGCGGGAAGCCCAGGCGGGGGCGAAGCCGCGGTGGGACCAGGCGGCCCACCAGCACGTCCCCGGCCAGCATGCCCAGCGCGGCGAAGGCGAACAGGGTGCCGGCGGAGTCGGGGGCGTAGGAGACGTAGAGGGATTCGCAGCCCACGACCAGGCCGTTGGGGATCCAGAGGGCCAGATAGACCTGGCGGCGGGGCGGGGACGACCACAGCAGGGCGTTGGCGCGCCACGTCGCCGACACCGAGGGGCGGCCGGTCGTACGGGGTGGGCGGCTGGTCAGGCCGAGGCGGACGACCGCGGCCGACAGCAGGTAGAGGACGGCGGACACCAGCAGGGAGATCCGCGGGGACAGCAGGGCCACGAGGGCACCGCCGGTCGCGTACCCGGCGATCTGCATGAGGCCGCTCATCATGTTGAAGACCGAGCGGCCCAGCAGATAGCCGTCCTTGGAGAGGATTTCGTTCAGCAGGCCCCAGCGCACTCCCCCGCCCACCGACTTCGCCAGCCCCATGGCCAGGACGATCGCGAAGAGGGTCCAGATCGGCAGTCCGGGCAGGGCCAGGGCCGCCGTGCCCGCAGCGAAGAGGAGGGGCAGGGCCGTCAGGGCCGCGCGCGGGGGCAGCCGGTCGGCCGCCGAGAGCAGGAACATCGCGCCCACCACCTGCACCAGCGACGAGCCGGACATGCTCAGCGCGGACAGCAGCGGCGACTCGGTCGCCCGGTACACCAGGGTGCCCAGCGCCAGTTCGCCCATCGTCTGGGCGACCGTCTGCGCCGACGCGGCCAGGAAGAACGGGGTGAACTCGGGGGTACGGAACAGTTCGCGGTAGCTGCGCATCCGCGGAGTCTCCGGCGTCCCGGATCGCGTGGTTATTGTTTCGCACAGGTGCGAAACATCGGGGGTGCGCATGGGCTGGTGGCAGATCAACGCCGACACCCTGGCCGGGAGCCGGTTCGTACTCTCCCCGCTCGCCGAGACCTTCGCCTGCCTCCAGTTGCTGCACCGGGGCACGCCCGCACACCCGGGCGAACGGGCCTGGCTGCGCGAGCACCTGCCCGGCTACCGGGCCCGGCTCGCCGCCGACCCCGTGACCGCGCTGCTCGTCCGCGCCGGGCTGGGCCGGTCCTGGATCGCCGACTTCCTCACGCCCACGCCGGGAGACCGGGAGACCTTCGAGGAAGGGGTGGCGCGGGTACGGGCCGCCCACCCCGACGAGGCCCGCGCCCATCTGCGGACCTCCCTCGCCGGCCCGCTTCCCTCCACCCTGGACCGGGACGACCTCCCCGAGCGCGCGGCCGGCCTGCTGACATACGTCTGGACCGAGACCGTACGGCCGGACTGGGACCGGCGCCGGCGGGTGCTGGAGGCGGACGTCGTCGCCCGGACCGCGCAGGTGAGCCGGGGCGGCTGGGCGGCGGTGCTGGACGCGCTGCGACCGGGCAGGACCCGGTGGCTGGGGGACAACCGGCTCCAGGTGAATCTGCACGAGTACCCGCCCCGCGAGATCTCCGGCGCCGAGCTCCTGTTCGTGCCGGTCACCCCGAAGACCGGCTGGGTGTCCTGGGAGGAGCCCCACCGGTACGCGGTGATCTACGCGTGCGCGGGCGCGCTCGCCGACCCCGGCAGCAGGCCGGTACCCGCGAGCCTCGCCGCCCTGCTCGGCACCGCCCGGGCCCGTGTCCTCGTCCTGCTGGACTCCCCTCTGAGCACCAGTCAGCTGGTCGCCGTGACCGGGCAGGGCCTCGGCTCGGTCGGGCGGCATCTGCGGGTCCTGCTGGACGCGGGCCTGGTGGAACGGGGCCGGGCGGGCCGGTCGGTGCTCTACGCGCGGACGGCCGCGGGGCAGGTGCTGGTCGAGGCCGGAACCGGCCCGGCACCCGCCGGAGCTAGCATCCGCTCATGACGACTGACAACGGTTCCTCTCCCCTCGACGTCGAGATCGGTGCCCTCCAGGGCGGCTCCGCCGACCTGTCCCAGTACGCGGGCCAGGCGGTGCTCGTGGTGAACGTGGCCTCCAAGTGCGGCCTGACCCCGCAGTACAACGGGCTGGAGAAGCTCCACGAGCGCTACGCCGAGCGCGGCTTCACCGTCCTCGGCGTGCCCTGCAACCAGTTCCTCGGGCAGGAGCCCGGCAACGCCGAGGAGATCGCCGAGTTCTGCTCGGCGACGTACGGCGTGACCTTCCCGATGACCGAGAAGGTCGAGGTCAACGGCGAGAACCGGCACCCGCTGTACGACCGCCTGACCGGCTTCGCCGACGCCGAGGGGCACAGCGGGGACATCCGCTGGAACTTCGAGAAGTTCCTCCTCGGCCGGGACGGCCGGGTCGTCGCCCGCTTCTCCCCGCAGACCGAGCCGGAGGCGGCGGAGGTCGTGGCGGCGATCGAGGCGCAGCTGGCCTGACACCCCTGCTTGACCTTGCCCCTGGGGCAGGGCCGAGCGTCCTCGTCGTCGGGCGGAAGAGCTGCCCGATGACGGAGGATGCCGTGGTGGACGCACCGGACCGGGACCTGCTCACCATCGGGGCGTTCGCCGCGCGCGCCCGGCTGTCGGCCAAGGCCCTGCGGCTGTACGACCGGCTGGGGCTGCTGTCCCCGGCGCACGTCGACGAGGCCACCGGCTACCGCTACTACCGCGCCGGCCAGGTCGAACGGGCCCGGCTGGTGGCGATGCTGCGGCAGCTGGACATGCCGCTCGCCCGGATCGCCGAGGTGGTCGCGGCGGGCGACGGGCCGGCGGCGGCGGAGCTGCTCGGCACGTACTGGGCGGATGTCGAGGCGCGGGTGGCGGGGCAGCGGACGCTCGCCGAGTACCTCCGTGGACGGCTGTCGGGGAGGAGCTCCGAGATGTACCGGAAGTTCGTGATCGAGACGGTGGACGTGCCCCAGCAGGTGGTGATCACCGAGAAGCGGCACACGCTGGCGGATGAGCTGCCGGCCTGGATCGGGGCGGCGCTGGGCCGGCTGGAGGGGGCGGCCCGGGAGTGCGGGGGCGTGGCCGGGGTGCCGTACGTCGCCTACCACGCCGAGGTGTCGATGGAGAGCGACGGCCCCGCCGAGGCGTGCGTGCCGGTCGCCGACGAGGAGGCGGCACGGGCCTGGGCCGAACAGCACGGGCGGGCGTGGGAGACGGCGGTGCGGGTGGAGGCGGCCCAGCGGCTGGCGTACACCCGGATCACCAAGGCGCAGGTGGCGCACCCGCAGATCCTGGCCGCGTTCGAGGCGGTGGAGGAGTGGATGGCGACCGGGGGACTGACCCCGGCCGGCCCGTGCCGGGAGCTGTACTTCGCCGACTGGGAGGCGGCGGGAGCCGACGATCCCGTGTGTGACGTGGCGTTCCCGGTGAACCGACTGCCGGTGGGCTGAATCCCCGTGGGCTGATCTCCCTCGGGATCCGCGGGCACAAGCGGAGCCCTCTCGGCAAGGACGGCGAGGCTGGTCGAGAGGGCTCTTCGGTGGTGCTTGTGCTGTTGTCGAGCGGTGGCTCAGGCCTTGACCGAGGCCACGAAGGCGCTCCACGCATCGGCGGGAAACGCCAGCTTGGGACCCTCGGGGACCTTGGTGTCCCCGAGTTCCAGGGCCTCTTCGACGGTCGACCTGACCATCACACAGGCGCCGTTGTTGTTGGTGTAGGAGGACGTCGTCCACGTTTCCGTGGCGCCCAGACGAATTGCCATGTTCGCTCCGTAGCAGTTGCGTTTGCGCCAACCCGTGCTGGTGGTTGGCGTGATCGACGCTACTCGCCCACATCCTCGCTCGGAGCAGTCATTCACTCGACTGGATGGCATATTCCAGGGGAGACTTCCAGTCAGGCGTGTCAGAGGTGTAGCATCCCGCACTTTGCCGGACGGAAGGTCTCACGCCACGAAGGTCTCGCGCCGCGGAGAGTCAGCGCGCGTAGTCCTTCGCCAGGCGCTCGACGAGCTGCCGCGACTGGTCCACGTTCAGCGACTGCGCGCGCAGGTGCTCGTACATCACCGTGTACTTCTGCACGTCGAGCGGCTTCTCCAGGTACAGGTCGCTGGTCACGCCCTCGATGTACACCACGCTGGAGTCGGCCGCGTCGGCGAACTCCAGGATCGAGTACTGGCCGTTGATGCCGGCGTGCGCGCCGACCTCGAACGGCAGCACCTGCACGGTGATGTGGGGCAGCTGCGACATCTCGATGAGGTGCTCCAGCTGCTCGCGCATCACCTGCCGGCTCCCGACGACCCGGTGCAGGGACGCCTCGTCCAGGACCACCCACAGCCGCAACGGGTCCGTCTCGGCGGTGATACGGCCCTGCCGGCGCAGGCGGACCTCGACGCGCTTGTCGTTGTCCGCCTCCGACGCCTCGGGCGAGCCGCCCCGGATGATGGCCTCGGCGTACGCACGCGTCTGCAACAGGCCGGTGATGATCTGGGGTTCGTAGACCCTGAGCGACTCGGCGTCCGTCTCCAGGCCGATGTAGACGCTGTACGGGATGTCCCCGAAGGCGTGCCACCAGCCCTGCTGCCGGGAGTCCTTGGCCATCTGCATCAGCGAGTCGACGATCCGCTGGTCCTCGACCTCGTAGACCCCGCACAGGTCGCGGACATCGCGCTGGCTGATGCTGCGCCGGCCGTTCTCCAGCCGGCTGATCTTCGACTGCGACACCAGCAGCCGCTCGGCGACCTCTTCGGCCGTCATGCCCTTGAGCTCACGGAGCCGGCGCAGCTCCTGGCCCAGCCGGCGCCGCCTGACGGTGGGATTGACATTCGACGCCACGGGACGTGCACCTCCGGCTGCATGCCTCTACTACTTCGCGTATCTGCTGTTGAGCAGACTGCCACCAAGATGCTTCCTACCGCTGGGAAACGGTGGATATGCGACGGGTACACGCCAGTTCGGACAGGCACGCCGAGCGGGGCGGGGAGAGTGTGTGCTCTCCCCGCCCCGCTCGGACAGCGGCTCCCGTGACCGGGTTCGTGGGTGCGGCGTCGTGCTCGTGCTGCCGCGCGGCTCAGTGGGCCACGGCACGCGCCATGGTTCCGTGGCGCGGTTGCATCGGAACGCCTCGGGCGGGTTCCGGTGCGGACCTGGCTCCGCCGGCGGCCTGGCGGCCGGACGGGGCCGGGCTGCGGCGCGGCTGGGCCGCCACGCCGTTCTGGACGTCCATCACGGCGTGCGCGACGAGACCGCCCATGGGGTCGTGCCTGATCAGGTCCCGCAGCCGGGACCGAGAGGAACGCCCCTCGTTGCCCGGATACAGGTGCTTGCCGAGGCCGACCGCGTGTGCCAGGGCGGCGAGCGCGGCGGTCCGCGGGTCCGGCGGTACGCCGGTGCGGATCGCCGAGTCCAGCCGGGCCCTGATCTCCCGGCTGATGTCGTTGTCCGTCGCCTGGTAGCGAGTCGTCGGCAGCACTCCGCACATCTGGCCCGCCACGGCATGCACCATGCCGCACCGCTCCAGATGCGAGAGGTAGGTCTGGCGGAGCCCCAATCGTGGTCCGCCGATCCAGTGAACCGCCCGTACGGGAGCGCCGCGCCTTCGCAGCAACTCCAACGCGCAGTCCAGAGTTGGATCTCCAGTCGGCCGTGGTACAACCACGGCGATACGATCCCCGTCTGGGGCTATCCGTCCGGCCAGCGCCAGCTCTACTAGCTGTGCTCCGGCCAGACCGAGGTCGAGCGACTGCGGCTGTGCAGTGGTACCCGTGGCCGGGTCCAACGCCAGCAGCAGAAGCTCCTCCGGAAGTGTTCTGCGGCTCCTGCCCATCCATGCCTCCCCGCGTGGATGAATGACAGGGTGACCCCTCTCACATTGGTCTGTCGAGGGTGCGTGACCGGTTCGTAGTGGAACCAGTAGGTATGTCGTTCTCGTCTACCGGATGGGTTCAGTCCGCGCACAGGACACTGGTACAGGTTCGGACAGCGCCGGGGAGCGGTGTCACGGGCGGCGGTTCACGGTTCGGTACGCGCACGCGGGGAGTGCGGCGCGAGGAGGAGGCATCGGTGGCGGGCGAGTCCCCCGACAGGTCGAAGCAGCGCGAGTCGTCGGCACAACCGACGTCGGGGAGCGCGAGTCCGGTTCCCGAGGCCAGGAGCGAGGCCCCACCCACACGCGACCCGCGCCTCGCGGTGGCCCGGGACACGGAGAGGTCCGCGAAGCGGGGCAGCACCGACACGGCGACCCGCGTGCAGCCCGCCCGGACGGCGGAGCAACGGGAGGGAGCGGCTGACGCCGAGCGGGACGCGGGCGAGGCGGGCTCGGTGGCCGGCGCCGAGCAGCGTGCCGGTGCCGCGAAGGCGGGGGCTGACGCCGAGCAGGGCGAGAGTGACGCCGGTGCCGAGGGCGCGGCGGCCGATGCGTCCCAGCGGCTTGCGGAGGAGCCCGTGAAGGGCTCCGGCGGGTCTTCGGGGGCGACCGGGGCCTCGGCCTCGGTCGAGCCCTCCGAGCCTGGCGAGTCCACCGGCTCCGGCAAGGCTTCCGGATCCGCCGACGGTTCCGAGTCCGGTGAGGGGTCCTCCGGCTCCGGTGAGCGCGAGGACGACGCTGCCGCCAGTGGCGGGCGGCTGCGGGACACCGTGGCCGCGTGGGTCGCGTCGGCCGACGAGGACGAGGAGTCTGCGGCAGCCGAGGGCCGGGGCGAGCGGGCCGAGGGCGCCGGCAAGGGCTCTGGGGACGGCCAGGAGGCGGCTGAGAGGGCGGAAGAGCCCACGGAGGCCGCGGAGGCCGACACGGACGGCCAGAAGCCTGAGAAGGCCGCTGAGGCCGACGTAGACGCCCGGGACGACCGAGAGGCCGAAGGCTCGGACGAGGTCGCGGACGCTGAGGCGAACGTCCAGGACCGGCCGAAGACCGCAGGCACGGCTGACTCTGCCGACGCCGCCACCCACGCCCCCGACCGGCCGAAGACCGAAGACCCGGACGACGCCGCCGACGCCGCCACCCACGCCCCCGACCGGCCGGAGACCGAAGACCCGGACGACGCCGCGGAGGCCGGTGCCGGGGATCAGGGCGGGCAGGAAAAGGGCGACGAGGCTGAGGCGGACCGTTCCGCCACCGGCGATGGCGCGGGTGCTTCCGAGGCCGGCTCGGCGGGCGCCGCCGCCGACGTCGGCACCGGCGACACCCCGGAGAAGCCCGAGCCGGCCGAGGCCGACTCCCCCGAGCCCGATGCCGAGGACACCCCCGACACAGACACCGGCAAGGGCGACGCCGGACCCCCCGTCGACCAGCCCACCGCCGTCTTCAAAGCCGTGCGGCCCCCGGTCGATCAGCCGACCACCATGCTGAAGCTCGGCGGTGCCGCCAAGGACGCCGAGGACGCCCCCGAGAAGGACGCCGAGCGGACCAGCAAGTTCGTCGCGCTCAAGCCGCTGGACGACCCGGCGACCCGTAAGCCCGCCCCCGCCCCCGCCGACGCCACCGCACCCGTGCCCACCGTCGGCCCCGAGCGGACCACCCAGCAGCCCATGCCGCCGAAGCCGCCGCTGGATCTGCTGGCCGAGCTGACGAACACCCCGCCGCCGCCGGACACCCCGCTGCGGACGGCCGTGCGGCGGGTGAAGATCTGGACGCCGCTGGTGCTGCTGCTGGTGGTCGTCCTCGGTGTCGTGCAGAGCGTGCGCCCGCTGCCCGCGCCCACCCTGGAACTCACCGCCGAGGACAGCTACACCTTCGAGGGCGGCAAGGTCGACATCCCCTGGCCGGCCAAGGGCCAGGCCGCGCTGGACGTGCAGGGCATCGGCACGTTCGGGTCGTCCGGCGAGCAGAAGCCCGTGCCGATCGCGAGTGTCGCCAAGGTCATGACCGCCTATGTGATCCTCCGCGATCACCCGCTCAAGAGCGGTGAGGACGGGCCGAAGATCGAGATCGACCAGGCCGCCGAGGACCAGTCCGACGCCGGCCAGGAGTCCACCGTCGACGTCACCAAGGGCGACAAGATCAGTGAGCGGGAGGCTCTGGAGAGCATCCTCATCGCTTCCGCGAACAACGTGGCGCGGCTGCTCGCCCGCTGGGACGCGGGTTCCGAGAAGGCGTTCGTGCGGAAGATGAACCAAGCCGCCCTGGACCTCGGCATGAAGAACACGACGTACACCGACCCCTCGGGCCTGAACAACACCACCGTGTCCACGGCCGTGGACCAGGTGAAGCTCGCCAAGGCGGCCATGGAGCAGCCCGCCTTCCGCGAGGTCGCGGCGATGATGTCGTACGTCGACTACAAGGGCACCAAGCACGACAACTGGAACCGCCTGGTCGGCTACAACGACGTCACCGGCATCAAGACCGGCACCACCACCTCGGCACTCGGCAACCTCGTCTTCTCGGCGAGGAAGGACGTCGACGGCGGGACCCGCCGGATCGTCGGCGCCGTGGTGCGCCAGCCCGCCGGCGGCCCGGACAACACCATCCTGGGTGCCGCGCTGTACGAGGGCGACAAGCTGATCAAGGCCGCGCAGGGCGCGCTGGAGTCGGCGACGATCCTGAAGAAGGGCACGGTCGTCGGGTACGCGGACGACGGCCTCGGCGGCCGTACGCCGGTCGCCGTCACCGAGGACGTCACGGCCGTCGGCTGGGCGGGCCTGTCCGTCAAGCTGACGTTCGCCGCGGACGAGCTGCCGCACACGGCGAAGGCCGGCACGAAGGTGGGTACGCTCACCGTCGGTGACGGCAGCACCAACGCGGTCAAGGTCCCGGTCGCCCTCCAGAAGGACCTCGTGGAGCCGGGCTTCACGGACAAGCTCACGCGCATCGGCTGAGCCGGCTCGCAGGACCGCACGACCGCACCCCGCCGGTAACGGTCCGTCCGGGCGCCGCAGGCGGGGTGCGTGCTAGCGTCGCGAACCGGTCAGGGTCGCCGTCCGCGGCGGCGCGGCCGTGAACCGCTGACCAACGGGACACGGCCGGGAAGTGAAGACGAGAACAGAAGACGGGACACGGGGAGTGCCTTCGAGTGGCCACTGCGGAGCCGACACGCGCCGACGACGCCGATCCGGGCCCGGTATCCGGCCCGCGAATACGCCTGCCCGCAGCCGGGGAAGGCGGCGGCCGGGACGGCCGTGAGGCCGGCGCCTCCAGCGACTCCACTGGCTCCCCCGGCTCCCCTGACTCCCGGCTGCGGACCGCCGTACTGACGCTGCGTGAGCGCATGCTGCGCCACCCGGTCCTGTCCGTCACGGGTCTGGCCGGAGTGCTCCACGTCGTCTGGTTCTTCACGTTCGCGAACAGCGGCGGCGATCTGGCCGCGCAGGACGCCTGGGCCGAGTTCGTCGGCCGGCACCCGGACTCGGCGTACAACCTCGCCTGGTACGGCGGGATGCACCCGGTGTCGTACAGCATGGTGTCGCCGTATCTGATGTCGGTGCTCGGCGTGCGGACCACGATGATGATCGCGGGGACGGTCTCGGCGGGACTGCTGACCCTGCTCCTGCTGCGCAGCCGGTCCGTCCGCAACCCCCTGTGGGCCTCGCTGGCGGGCGTGTTCGGGCTGTTCTGCAACGCGGTGTCCGGGCGGGTGACGTTCGGCCTGGGCATGATGTTCGCGCTCGGCGCGGTCGCCGTCGTGTTCTGCTGGCCGTACCGGTGGCGTTACAAGCGCTGGGCGAAGGCCCTGTCCGCGGCGCCGCTGGCCGCGCTGGCCACCATGGCGTCGCCGGTCGCGGGGCTGTTCGTGGGCCTGGTCGCGGTGGCGCTGTTCCTCCAGAAGCGGCGCCCGGGCGCGTGGGCGCTGGGGCTGGCGCCGAGTGCGGTGGTGGCGATGTCGGCGTGGCTGTTCCCGTTCTCGGGGACGCAGCCGATGACGTACGCCTCGGTGATCCTGCCGCTCACGTACTCGATTCTCGCCTTCGCCCTCGTGCCGAAGGACTGGAGGACAGTCCGGCTGACGGCCGCGGTGTACGGGCTGGGTGTCGTGCTGGTGTGGCTGATCAGCTCCCAGATCGGTTCGAACATCACGCGGCTGGCGATGCTGTTCGCCGGGGTGGTACTGGTCGTCGCGCTGCCGTTCGCGGTGCCGCGCAGCCGCAAGTGGTACGCGATCGTCGTCGCGTTCGTCGGTTTCACCGGGTGGATCGGCTTCAAGACGGTCGACGACGTCGTGCACACGGCCCCGGCGGCGTCCTGGTCGCGCGAGCTGGCGCCGCTGGTGAACGAGTTGCAGGAGGTCGGCGCCGAGAAGGGCCGCGTGGAGGTCGTCCCCGCCCGCTCCCACCGCGAGGCCTCCGCCCTCGCCCCCTACGTCAACCTGGCCCGCGGCTGGAACCGGCAGGCCGACATGGAGCGCAACCCCCTCTTCTACGACGACACGCTCAACTCGGCGAACTACCACGAGTGGCTGAAGCGCTGGGCGGTGCACTACGTGGTGCTGCCGAAGGACGAGCCGGACGGCGACGGGGGTCAGCGGGAGCGGGCGCTGGTGCAGCGCGGGCTGCCGTATCTGACCCAGGTCTGGGGCGACGCCAACTGGCAGCTGTTCAAGGTGGCCGACCCCACCCCGCTGGCCGCGCCGAACGCGGTCGTCGACCGGGCCGAGCAGGGCGAGATGATCCTCCAGGTGAAGAAGGCGGGCCGGGTCCTGATCCGTATCCCGTACTCGCCGTGGCTGAGCATCGTCGACGCCGAGGGCAAGAGCCTGAAGCCGCCGCAGGAGACGGAGGAGTCCAGGAGGCGTCCCGAGGGCGAGCCGAGGACGTACGTCAACGTCAACGGCTGCCTGGCGGAGACGGAGGAGGACGAGGAGGGCGATAGGTGGACGGTGCTGGTCGCGCCGAAGCCGGGCACCTACCACCTGGCGGCGCCCTACCAGCTGCCCCGGGGCACGCCGTGCCCGGAGGAGCTGCGCTGACCCTGCCGGCTCTCAGCGGAGGCGGTCGACGTACCGGTCCGTTCCCGGCACCGTCGGGACGAAGGGCGCGACCAGCTCCACCCGCCCGAGCCCGGATTCGCCGACCGCCGTGTCGAGGCCGGTTAAAAAGGTTGCCCAGCATTCGCGCGGATCCGCCTGGAGGAACCACAGCAGGGTCAGCCGGGTGCCGACGCCCTCGACCTGCTTGACGTAGGTCATGCGGTCGCCGGGGAGCGGGGTCGGGCGGAGGTGAGAGAACCCACTCTCCAAATCTGACGCCTAGTCAGGTAGACCGGACCCATGACAGAGGATGCGACGCACACCCATGAAACCCACAGCCGCGCGTATGCGGACCTGGCCGCCGTCGGCCCCTACGGAGCCGACCTCGGACACGCCCTGATCACCATGGTCGAGCCGCACCCCGGCCACGAACGCCAGTACAATCGCTGGTACGAAGACGACCACTTCATTGCCGGCGCGATGGCCATGCCGTGGATGTACGCGGGCCGCCGCTGGGTCGCCACACGGGACTTGCAGCTTCTGCGCTATCCCCAGACCTCTGCCGTCGCGCAGCCGGTGACGGCAGGGTGCTACCTCTCCGTCTACTGGATGACCGCGGGCCGCTACGCCGACCACATGCGGTGGACCGTCAGCATCAACAAGCGCCTCAACCGCGACCACCGCGTCTTCCAGGAACGTACGCACATTTTCACGGCCTTCCAGGACCATGCGGCGACGGTCTACCGCGACGGCGACCACGGCCCGCGTGACATCCACGCCCTCGACCACCCCTTCGCCGGGCTCGTCGTCCAGGTCATCGACGCCAGTTCCCCCGACGGGCGCGGGGAACTGCTCGCGTGGCTGCGCGACGACCACCTTCCGAAACGGCTGGAGGGCTCGCCCGCGGCCATGGTGGCCGTCTTCACGCCAACGCCGTTGCCAGTGGACCGGATGAGCTATGTCAAACAGGTCGAGGGGGTCGGGATCCGGCTGACCCTTCTGTGGTTCTTCCTGCACGATCCCCGCGACCACTGGCAGGAGCACTTCGCGGACCTGGACACGGCGGTGGCGTCGTCCGGGCTGGGCGAGGTGCAGTTCGTCGCTCCGTTCATACCGACGGTGCCCGGGACGGACCGTTACGTGGACGAGTTGCGGTGAGCCCTGGGTCAGCAGCGCGAGCCTGGGAGATACGCTGAAGCGGCGGTCAACCGCCGCTGGAATGGGCATGATTGCGGTGGTAGCAGTTCCGTGCGCTAAGGGGGAATCAGCGGTGACGCGTGTGGTGGGCATCGACCTGGGGACGACGTACTGCGCCGTGGCGGTCGCCGACCGGTCGGGAAGCCCGTCCATCGTCCGCAACCGGGAGGGCGAGAACATCACACCGTCCGTGGTGATGTTCCAGGGCGACACCGTTGTCGTCGGCTCCCAGGCGAAGCGGTCTGCGGCCACGGCTCCCGACCACGTGGTGCAGTTCGTCAAGCGCTACATGGGGGAGACCAACCCGGTCTACCACTCGGAGTCCGGTACGCCGTACCGGCCTGAGGAGATCTCCGCTCTGCTACTCAAACGCCTCAAGGAAGATGCCGAGATCATGTTGGGCGAGCCCGTCGAGCAGGCGGTGATCACCGTACCCGCGTACTTCGACGACGTCCGGCGCAAGGCGACGCAGGACGCCGGGCGGCTCGCCGGGCTCGAGGTGCTGCGTATCGTCAACGAGCCCACCGCGGCCGCGCTCGCCTATGGCCTCGAGCAGTCCTCCGCGGACGGCGGGGAAGACGGGGAGGGTGGTGGGAGCATCGGCACCGTACTCGTCTACGACCTGGGCGGCGGCACCTTCGACGTCACCGTCATGCGGGTCGAGGACGGCGACTACACGGTGATTGCCACCGACGGGGACCGCAACCTCGGCGGATTCGACTGGGACGGCGCGCTGATGAACCACCTCAACGGCGCGTTCATGGCCTCGGGCGGTCCGGACCTCAATGAGGACAGCGCGCTTCAGGCTGAGCTGCGCGACAAGGCGGAGATCGCCAAGCGGACCCTCTCCAACGCCCCACAGGCCGTCGTGATGCTCTCCGCCGGCGGCCGCCACGAGCAGATCCGGGTGACCCGCGAGAAGTTCGAGGAGATCACCGCCGAGCTGCTCGACCGCACCCGCATCATCACCGAGGGTGTGCTGGAGGAGGCCGGCCTCGGCTGGGACGGCATCGACCGGATACTGCTGGTCGGCGGCTCCACCCGGATGCCCATGGTGCAGGAGCTGATCCAACGGCTCTCCGGCAGGGAGCCGGAGCGCGGCATCGCCCAGGACGAGGTGGTCGCGCTCGGCGCCGCACTGGTCGCGCTGGATGCCGCGGTGCGCGCCGAGGAGGCGGAGGAGAAGCGGAAGTACGTCGGCAGCGGCGCGAGCGTCGAGTCCGCCCCCGGCGACGGCCTGGCCCGCCTCACCAAGGGGAAGGTGAAGTCCATCAAAGACGTCACCTCGCAGTCTCTCGGCATGGTCACGACCAACTCGGAGAACCACGACCACCAGTACAACACGGTGATCATCCCGCACAACACGCCCGTGCCGGCCAAGAAGAGCGACATCTTCTGCACTCTCTTCGACCGGCAACGGCGGCTCCTGGTACGGGTGACGGAGGGCGACGACGAGGACCTGGCGTACGTGAAGACGGTCGGGGAGAGCACCATCGAGATCCCGCAGTACCCGAAGGGCGCGCCGTTCGAGGTGTTCTACTCCTACGACGTCGACGGCATCATCCACGTCGAGGTGAAGGACGGCACCACGGGCAAGTGGCTCGGCGAGTTCGAGCTCGAACGTCCCGACAACCTGAGCCCGGAAGAGCTGGCCGAGTTCGGTGACCGTGTCGCCCGCGTCTCGACCCTGTAGGTCCCGACCCTCCAGCCGGAGCCGGCAGCGATGACGACCGACGACATCCCCGACTACTACGCGGAGTTCGGCATCGACCGTGCCGCGACCGCGGACCAGGTCTCCCGGCAGCTCGACCGGGCCTTCCGCACCTGGTCGAGCCGGGCCAGCCGGGGCCCCGACGCCAAGAAGCGACGGGAGGCCGAGGACAAGGTCGAGCTGATCTACGAGGCACGGAAGGAACTGCTCGACGCCACCCGGCGCCACGCCTACGACCGCCGGCTGGACCAGGCGCGGCAGCGCCCCCGCTCACCGGAGCCCGCGCCGCAACCGCAACCGCAACCGCAGTCAGCCCAGCACGGCCGGGACTGGGTGAAGCACGCCCGCAGGCTGATGAGCGAGGGCGACGACGAGGGCGCGCTGTACGAGCTGCGGCAGGCCGTGCACCACGACGAGGGCAACGGCGACGCCTGGCGGCTGCTCGGTGCCCTCCACGCCAAGCAAGGTCAGTTGGGCGACGCGTTGCAGGAGTTCCAGCGGGCTCGTGCACTGTACCCCGGCGACGCGCTCACCCACTCTCTGATCGCCCGGGTCTACGAGCAGCTAGGCGATCACGTCACCGCCGCCAACTGGCACCTGACGGCGGCTCAGCTCGCACCCGCCGACGTCGACCTCCAGATCACCGCCGCCGACAGCCTCTACCGGACCGGCCGCTACGACGAGGCACTGAGCACATACGAACGAGCCCTGGCGGAGTGGCCCGGCCACAACGGCGTCAGCAACCAGATCGGCTGGATCTGGTTACGGCGCGCCGAGGGCGCCATGGTCTGGCACCCGACCAGGCAGCGGTACGTCATCGCCTCGGCGGACAGTGTCCCGGTGGTCACGCACTGCGTGGGCCAAGCGCTGGCCGTCGGTGTCTCGGATGTCGAGCTCCGCGACCGGCTGACCGCGTACCGGGTGGATGCGGCCGAGGCACTCGGCAGGACCTGGCGCTGGTACAAGAGCATGGCCTCGGTCATGGGCGTCTGCGTCGCGCTGATGCTCACGCTGCCGGATCCGCTCGGTCTGCTGCCCCTTGCCGGGTTCTTCGGGCTGCCGATCGCGATGGGCGTCAAGCCGCGATGGCGGCACACCTACAACGACCTGCGCCCGCGCTGAAGGCCGCAACCCGGGAGAGATTCATGACCACACCACCGTTCGTGCCCCAGCCGGGGGAGCCGCACGTCCCACCGCCCCCGGAGCCGGCCGAACCGCCGCAGGACCCGCGGCCCGGCCCTGTCGCGGAACCCGGGCCCGACCCCGCTCCCGCTCCCCCGGCCACCGCGCCGGGGCCCGACCCGTTCGCCGTCGTGGCCGACGCGGTCGACGGCATGCGCGACGAACTGGCCGCACTCGGTGACCAGTTTCGCCGACGGCTGCTCAACGACCGGGAGGCCCGCCGCAGCCTCGACGGTCTGCTGACCGAGCTCGACCACACGCGCAAGGCCGCCGAGGGCCGCATCGTGCAGCCGCTGCTCTACGACCTCGTACTCCTCGTCGACCGGGTCGAGCGGCAGGCCGCGCAGGGCGACGCCTTCGCCGGCTCCGTCGCCGCGGAGCTGCTGGCTCTGCTGGAGAAGTACGGCATGACCCGCATCCCCGTCACCCGCGGCCCGTTCAACCCCGACATGCAGGAGGCCGTCGGGGCGATCGCCGCGCTCTCCCCGGAACAGAGCGGCGAGATCGCGGAAGTGGTGCGGCACGGCTACCGGATGGATGAGCGCGTCGTGCGGCCGCAACAAGTCCGCGTCTATAACGACCGGTGAGCGGCTGCCGGATGGGAACCGTTTACGCCCTGCTCACGGGCATCAACACCTACACCGCCAACCGTTGCACACCGCTCGCAGGGTGTCTCAACGACATCGAGGCCGCCGAAGAGATGCTGCTGCGACGCGCCGGCGGGCGGCTCGAGCTCAGTAAGTCGCTGAACGGCGACGCCACCGTGAGCGCTGTCGAGACGGCCATCCGACGCCACCTCGGACAGGCGGGGCCCGGGGACACGGCGCTGTTCTGGTTCTCCGGCCACGGCACCGAGAAGCCGGCCACCGAACGAGTGCACCTGGACATCGAGGCCACCGGCCGCTACCAGGCCCTCGTCTGCGCGGACGGCCTGCTCGTCGACAAACGCCTCGGCGCGCTCCTCAACGAGGTGGCCGCGGGCGGCGCCCACACGGTCGCGGTCCTGGATTGCTGCTACGCCGGCGGCGCCACCCGCGGCCGGCACCTCACTCCGCGCTTCGCGTCCCCCGACCCCGCCTGGTTCGCGGCGGCCGCACGCGACGCCCGCCTTCCCGAGCAGCCGGCCCGGCATGTGCTGCTCGCCGCCACCCGGCTCGACCAGCCCTCCTACGAGGGCCGGTTCGGCGGCCGGACGCATGGTCTGTTCACGTACGCCCTGCTGGGCGCGCTGCGCGCGGCAGGGCCGGCCGCGACGTACCGCGAGGTGCACGCCGCCACCCGGTCCCGGCTGCAGGTCTCCTGCGAGTACCAGCGGCCGACGCTGACACCCGCCGAACCCGGCGGGGTTGCCGACCAGCCGTTCCTCGGCGGAGCCGGGGCGCGCGAGCCCAGCCCGTACCTGCTGTGGGAGGACCGGCAGGACGGCTGGCAGGTCGACTGCGGCAGCGGCCACGGCCTACCCCCGGGGCCGGGCACCGAGTTCCGGGTGACCCGGCCCGATACTCCCCGGCGGGCTCCTGAGCGGACGGAGGCCGTGGGCCGGACGGTCAGGGCCGTGACCGTGGACTCGGAACGCACGCTCGTCGAGCCGGTGGGCTGGGCCCCGGAGCCGGCGCGGGTCTACCCGGTGGCTCTCTCCGCACTGGCCGTGCCGGCGGCCTCGGTCGCCCTGTCCGCACCCGGCGACCCCGCCGCGGCTCGGGCGCTGGAGCGGGCGGTCGCCGAAGCCGGGCCCGGCGCCGGGCCCTCCCCGCTGCTGCGCCTCGTCGGTCGGCCGGAGGAGGCCGGCGGCCTGCTGTTCCGGGTCGAGGCCCGCGAGGGCCTGGCTCACGTGCTGCGGCGCGACGGCTCCCCCTTCGTCCACCCGCTGCCGATGGCCGGGGCCGAGGACGCGGACCGGGTCGCGGCCTGCCTCATCCACCTGACCCGCTGGCACCGGCTCCGCGACCTCGAGGCGCCTTTCGGCCCACTGACGGGACGGGTCCGGCTGGAGATCACGCCATGGGACAGCGACGTCCCGCTGGTGCCGGACGGCAACGGAGAGGTCGTCTGCCGGTACGGCCTCGGACCCGCCGGCCCCGTGCCGCCACTGGTCTCCGTACGGATCCGCCACCGGGCCACCACGGGCCGCCGGCTGTGGTGCGTCCTGCTCGACCTCACCGACAGCTACGCCTCCCACACCGGGCTCTTCGACGACGGCCGGTTCGTCGGCCCCGGCCGCATCGCGTACGCCCTGGACAACCGGCCCGTCCAGCTGTCCCTGCCGCCGCACCGGCCGCCGCGGCCCGGCGCGTTCGTACGGGACTGGCTGAAGCTGATCGTCTGCGAGGGCGAGCTGAACACCGTGCCCTTCCATCTCGACCGCTGGGACCCGCTCGCGCCCCTCGGCAGCCGGGATACCGCCCTCCGGCACGCGGACGGGGTGCTGCGGTTCGACGCGCCGGAGCGGAGCAGCAGGGACGCCGGGCCGGGGGAAGCGGGCGGGCCTGGGCAGTGGGCCACGCAGACGGTTCAGGTGCGCACCGTCGTGCCCCAGTGGTGAGGAGCGGTTATCCGTATGCCTGATCCCCTCGACCTCGAGTCTCTGGTGCGCTCTGTGAAGGCGGTGATCGGTGACCGGGCGTGGATCACGGCGACCGAGCGACTCAGCGCGATGGTCGCGGAGCACGCGGGCACGGCCGATGCCGCGGCGGCCTTCGACCTCTACTACGCCCACTGGCGGAGCATGCCCGCCACCGACCCGCGCCACCCGGCCTTCGCCGGCTATCTGCTCCAGCTCGTACCACTGATGCGGCAGAGCGGGCCGTGCTGCACGCACGAACAGGCGCAGGAACTGGCGGCGGCGGCGCGGACCAGGCGGGATCCGGAGTGGCAGGCGTTCATCAAGGGTGTCCTGGCGCTCGTCGTGCTTCAGGACGCCACCGCCACGCACACGGATCCGGGGCTGCTCCAGCAGGCGGTGGAGGACCTCGAGTCGGCTTCCGGCCTGCTCCCGGCCATGGACGGGACGCCTGACGCCACCGCCACCGGCTTTGTCATCGGCCGTGCGGTGGCGCGGGCGGAGCACGCACGGCTGCGCGGGGGCGAGGGCGAACTCGACGTGGCAATCGAGGAGTTGGCCGCGGCCCGGCGGGGCCTGGCCGACCGGCCGGACGACCAGGTGTACCTCACCTGCTACATCGCCTGCCTTCGCGCCGGCCGGGCCTACCTCGGCAGGGACGAGGAGGCACTGGCCCGGTACATCCGCGAGCAGGAGATCGCCCTGGCCCGGCTGCCGCGCCACCACCCGGGGCGGGACAGCGCCGAGTCGTGGCTCGCCACCGACCGGTTGAAGCTCCGGAGCCTGATCGCCGACCGGACGGGCGAGCCCTGGCCGGGATCGCGGCCCCGGCTCGGCGCCCACAAGCGGCCCGACCCGACGGACCCTTACGCGCTGGTGCAGGCCGCACTCGAAGTGATCCCCGGAGCTGCGTACGACGAGAACCCGGAGGCGATGGCCGAGGCCATCGGCCTGCTCCAGGAGGCTCTGGAGCAGTGCGAGGAGGACGGCGAGCACTGGATGCGGTGCGCGGCCCAACTGGCCACCGCTCACCTCCTGCGGGCCGGACTCATCCGCTGGGAACCGAAGCCGCTCAGCCACCTGTCTCCTGCGGGCCGACGGATCATCGCCCACATCGACCAGGCCATCTCCCTGCTGCGTCGGGTCCGGCGCACCGCCGAGGGGCCGGCCCACCCGCTGTGGACCGGCGTCGGCCGCCTCCTCGCCGACGCGCTGCGCTTGCGGTCGATGATGATGCCGCAGGCCCGGTCGGCCGCCGCCGCGCGGCTGTGGAAGGAGTCACGGGAGATCGGCCTCGCCGCGCTGTCCGGCCTCGCCTGGAACGTCATCCTCCAATCCGGTACCGGGCACGCCATGGAGGCGGGCAGCAGGGCGATGGAGGAACACTGCCTCGATATCGCCCGCTGGTGCGTCGTGGACGGCGAACTCGATACCGCGGTACGGGCGCTGGACAGCGGCCGCGCATTGATGCTGCACGCGGCGCAGGTCAGCGCCACCGTGCCGGACATGCTGAGCCAACTCGGCCAGGACGAGCTGGCCGAGGAATGGCGCGCGGCCGGACCGGTGCCGTTCGAGCCGGAGCCCGGCCCGCTCGGCCGCCTCGACCCCACGGCCGCGCTCCGCACGACCGGCCCCGATGTGCGGCTGCGGCGCCGGGTACTGAAGGTGCTGGCCGCATCGCCGTACCGCAACAGGCTGCTCGCGACGCCGGCCCCTGCCGAGATCGCCCGGGGGCTGCGGACCCTCGGCGCCGACGCGCTCATCTACCTGGTGCCGGCGGGGAACCTGGAGCTGCCAGTGCCGCGGAGCCGGACGGTTCCCGGCGCCGCGCTGATCGTCGGGGCCGGCGGGGCACTGCGCTCGGTCGAGCTGCCGGACCTGCGCCTCGACGCCCCGGAGCTCACGGCGTACCGGGCCGCCGGCGGCGCGGGCCGGGACCCGCGCAGGCGCGGGGGTGGGAGCCCGCGCAGGGACGCGGGTCCGGTGACGGCCCCCCAGGGCGGGGTGCCACCGCGAGGGGCCGAGGCGCTGGACCGGCTGTGCGGCTGGGCCTGGAGGTCCGTACTGGCGCCGCTGACGGCGGAGTTCCGCGGAAACGGCGGCTCCTACGACGCCCAGTCCGGCCCCTCCCGTATCCCCTCCGTCGTTCTCGTCCCCCTCGGCGCGCTCGGCGCCGTACCGTGGCACGCCGCCTGGCGCGCCGAGGGGCCAGGCCGGCGCTATGCGCTGGAGGAACTACAGGTCTCGTACGCGCCCTCGGCCCGGACGCTATGCGAGGTCGCCGGGCGCACGCCCCCCGACGCCGGGGCATCCGGCAGCCCAGCGTTGGTGATCGGCAACCCCACCGGAGACCTGAGGTACGCGGGCGAGGAGGCCAAGGCGATCCACCGTGTGTTCTACCCGGACGGTACGTATCTCGACGCGGACACCGCTGATGCCACAGAAGTGTCCGCACGGCTGGCGGACCAGCGCGGCGGCGTGCTGCACCTGGCCTGTCACGCACGGGTCGACCCCGGCGAGCGGCACAGCGCGTACCTGGACCTGGCCGGGGGCAGCAGGCTGGCCGCGGAGGAACTGACCGAGGGCACGGCCCGGCGGATCGAGCCCGGCCTGGTGTGCCTCGCCGCCTGCTGGAGCAACGTCTCGAGCCGCGGCTACGACGAGGCGTACAGCCTGGCCACCGCCTTTCTGGCGGCCGGCGCGCACACAGTGCTCGGCTCGCTGTGGCCGGTGCCGGACGAGGACACCTCCTTGCTGATGTACATGACCCATCACTACCTGCGGCGCGAGGCGCTGCCGCCGGGACAGGCCCTGCGCCGGGCCCAGCTGTGGATGCTGGACCCGCGGCGCAGGACTCCCCCGAGATGCCGGCCCGCCTCGCCGTCCGGGCCCGGTACATCCGCCCCGACAACCTGGTCGGCTGGGCGGGCTTCACCCACCAGGGCTGGTGATCAGGGCGTGGCCGGGACGGGTGCCGTAGGGGCCGACGGCGGCCAGTTCGGCGTACAGCTCGCTGCGGGTGTCGTCGTCGTTCATGCCTTCCCCTTCGTAGGCGGCCGGCTCATACTCTGACGCTACGTCAGATACAGCGCCAGGGTCCGGTGTTCGGTCCGGCTTCCGGGAGGTACTGCCATGTCACTGCTCGCGGGGAAGACGGTCGTCGTGTCGGGGGTCGGGGCGGGCCTGGGGCGGCAGGTGGCGGCGGCCGTCGTACGGGACGGGGGCCGGGCCGTGCTCGGGGCCCGTACGGAGGCGAAGCTGGCGAAGACGGCCGCCGAGCTCGATCCGGACGGGTCGCGCACGGCGTACCGGGTGACCGACATCGCCGACGAGGGGCAGTGCGAAGCGCTGGCGGGGCTGGCGCTGGAGCGGTTCGGGCGGCTCGACGCGGTGATTCACGTGGCCGCGACGGACAGTTACTTCGGCGGTCTGGAGGATGCGGACTTCGAGGCGTGGCGCACGGTGCTGGACGTGAACCTGCTGGGCACGCTCCGGATGACCCGGGCGTGCCTGCCGGCGCTGAAGGAAGGCGGCGGGGGCTCGGTGGTGTTCGTCGGGACGCAGTCGGCGGTGGCGGCTCCGTCGCGGGTGCGACAGGCGGCGTACGCGGCGTCGAAGGGGGCGCTGACGAGCGCGATGTACTCGCTGGCGCGAGAGCTGGGGCCGTACCGGATCCGGGTCAACACCGTGCTGCCGGGCTGGATGTGGGGCCCGCCAGTGCGGGCGTACGTACGGTTCGCCGCCGACGAGGAAGGCGTGTCGGAGGCGGAGGTGCTGGGCAGGCTGACGGGTCGTACGGCACTGCCGGATCTCGCGACGGACGCGGACGTGGCGGACACGACGGTGTTCCTGGCCTCGGACCGGGCGCGGGCGATCACGGGCCAGTCGCTGCTGGTGAACGCAGGTGAGCTGATGCGCTGAGGGCGATTTCCAGTCACACCCACTTGTTCATGTACGTAAACAGTAATCACCTCACCGAACTTTTTTACGGTCTCTTGACCTTCCCATTCCTTGCCGTGCGTACGTCACCGAACCCAGAGTTCACATGCCTGACCCTGGCGGCGCACCCGTGGAAGGGGACTCATGAACGGTCTCGACTGGGCCGTGCTCATCGGCTACTTCGCCGTGATGGTCGCGATCGGCGTCTGGTCGCACAAACGCGTGGACAACGTCAGCGACTTCTTCACCGCCGGCGGCAAGATGCCGTGGTGGCTCTCCGGCATCTCCCACCACATGTCGGGCTACAGCGCGGTGATGTTCACCGGGTACGCGGGCATCGCCTACACCTACGGCGTCACGTCCTTCGTCACCTGGTCCTTCCCGATCGCCCTCGGCATCGCCATCGGTTCCAAGCTGTTCGCGCCGCGCATCAACCGGCTGCGCTCACGACTCCATGTGGCCTCCCCGCTGGAGTACCTGAAGAACCGTTACGACCTGAAGACCCAACAGGCGCTGGCCTGGTCCGGCATGCTGCTGAAGATCGTGGACGTGGGCGCGAAGTGGGCGGCGATCGCGACGCTGCTGTCCGTCTTCACGGGGATCTCCCTCAACCAGGGCATCCTCATCACCGGCGGCATCACGGCGATCTACTGCACGATCGGCGGCCTCTGGGCGGACGCGCTGACCGAACTCGGCCAGTTCATCATCCAGTTGCTGGCCGGCATCGCGATGTTCGTGGCCGTGTTCGTACGGCTCGACGACCACGGCGGCTTCTTCGGCGTCTGGGACTCCCCCGAGCTCCAGGGCCATGAGAAACCGCTGGTCGGCCCCTACGGCACGGTGTTCCTGCTGGCGTTCCTCTTCATCAAGCTCTTCGAGTACAACGGCGGCATGCTCAACCAGGCCCAGCGCTACATGGCCACGCCCAACGCCAAGGAGGCCGAGCGGTCGGCCCGGCTGTCGGCGATCCTCTGGCTGGTCTGGCCGCTGGTGCTGTTCTTCCCCATGTGGATGTCCCCGCTGCTGGTCGAGTCGCAGAAGGCCGACGGCTCCGACTCCTACGCCCTGATGACCGAACAGCTCCTGCCGCACGGCCTGCTGGGCCTGGTCATCGTCGGCTTCTTCTCGCACACCATGGCCATGTGCTCCTCGGACGCCAACGCCATCGCGGCCGTGTTCACCCGGGACTGCGCGCCGGTGATCTGGGCACGGGCCCGGGCCTGGAACCAGAGCCAGGGCCTGCGGGTCGCCCGGATCGCGACGGTCGTCTTCCTCGGTCTGTCCATGGCGGCGGCGACGCAGGTCAACTCCCCGACGTTCAAGGACATCATCACGGTCGTCATCAAGTGGGTGGCCGGTCTGATGGGCCCGATGGCGATCCCGATGATGCTGGGCCTGCTGCGGGCGTTCCGCCGCTCCGGCCCGACGGCGGCCCTCGTCAGCTGGTCGATGGGCCTGCTCGCCTTCTGGCTGGTGAACTACCCGATCAACTGGAACGTCGAGGGCGGCGTGCCGCTCCAGTACCAGGTGTCGATCCCGCTGGCGGTGTCCCTGGTCCTCTACATCCTCGTCGGCTACGTCAAGCCGGAGGACACCCCGGAGCGGCTGGCGCTCATCGAAAAGATCAACACGGACGGGGACGGGACGGCGGCGGCCGCGGTTCCGGCACCGACCGGGCCGGCGGACGAGGTGGTGCGGACGACGGTCAAGGACTGAGGCGCGAAGACCGGGGGCTGGGCTCAGGCCCTCGGATAGCGGGCGAGCCACCCCGGCGACGACCCCCGGGCCCGTGCAGGGCGGGCCCCTGGGTCATCTCCATGGCGAAGTCGTCGGCCAGTTCCAGGATCGTGGGACGGCCCTCCAGCTCGGCCAGCCAGGCCGGAGGGAGGGCCGTTTCGCCGTGCAGGGCGCCGAGCAGGCCGCCCGTCAGCGCGCCGGTGGCGGCGGAGGGGCCGTCGTGGTTGACGGCGAGCCTCAGTCCGTGCCGGACGTCGGCGGCGACGAGGGCGCAGTACGCGGCGGCACCGACGAGGCTCTCCGCCGTACCGGCCCCGCACAGCTCCGCCACGCGCTCCGGCCCGGGCAGCCCCTGGCGTACGGCACCGAGCGCCTGCTGGAGCGCGTCCGACACGGGCTGGTGCCCGGGCCGGGCGGCCAGCAGTGCGAAGGCCCGCTGCACGGCACCGTCGAGGCTCTCCCCCAGGGCGAGGGCGTGCACGATCGCGGCGTACGCACCCGCCGCGAGATACGCCGTGGGATGACCGTGGGTCTGCGCCGCGCACTCCACCGCGAGCTGGACCACGAGCTGCGGCTCCCACCCCACGAGGAGCCCGAACGGGGCGGACCGGACGGCGGCCTCGGGCCCCAGCTCACCGGGATTCTTGGGCGCCTCGGGGATCCCCATGGTCTCGTCGGCGAGCCCGAGGAGCAGCGCACGACCCGGATCCCTGCGCGCGTACAGCCACTCCTCCCGCGCGAGCCACCCGTCGTCCTTGCGCCGCTCGTCGGGCCCCCAGTCCCGCTGCGTGGCGGCCCAGCGCAGATAGGCCCGGTGCAGGTCGGTGGGCGGATGCCAGGCGCCGGTGTCCCGCCGCACCTGGGCCCGTATCAGCCCGTCCACGGAGAACAGGGTGAGCTGGGTGAGATGGGTGACGGCACCGCGTCTGCCATAGGCGGGAGCCAGATCGACCAGCCCCTCCGCCCCGTACGCCTCCCTGATCCCGTCGATCCCCAGCCCGTCCACGGGCGCACCCAGCGCGTCCCCGACGGCCAAGCCGAGGAGCGTCCCCCGCACCCGGCTACGAAAGTCCTGCTGCTCCGTACGCCCCCAGACGGCACCGGCAGTCGCACCCACCTTGACCTCCCAGGGGTCCATACGTACGCCGGCTCAGCACTGTAATCGAACAGGGACGGTACGCCTCCAATAGTGCGTTCACTTTCAATCCATTGCAACGAACACCCTTCCTTCGTTGCGTTAATTCCAGAGACGTTGCAACGATTTACCACCTTGACCTGCATTTATTCTGAGCGTACGCAACAAAGTGGTTGCCACATCCGTGAATGCAACGTAGCTTTCCATTGTCCGAAACGAAGAGCCAAGGAGAGCACGATGCAGAAGTTCGACACCCCCGCCCCGATCTCCGCCGTCCTGGACGTCCCGGCCGGACGCATCCAGTTCATCGCCGCGGACCGCGCCGACACCACCGTCGAGGTCCTGCCCGCCAACCCCTCCAAGAGGCGCGACACCGAGACCGCCGAGCGGACCACCGTCGCCTACGCCGACGGCGTCCTGCGGATCACGGCCTCGGCCTCCGGCAACCAGCTCCTCGGCCCGTCCGGAGCCCTGGAGGTCACGGTCCAACTGCCCGCCGGCTCCCGCGTCGAGGCCAGGGCCGACAGCGCCGAGCTCCGCGGCGTCGGGCGCCTCGGCGACGTCGTCTTCGACGGCGCGTACCGCCGGATCAAGATCGACGAAGCCGCGAGCCTCCGCCTCACCGCGATCGACGGCGACGTCGAGGTCGGCCGGCTGGGCGGGCCCGCGGAGATCAGCTCCGCGAGGGGCGACATCCGGATCGCCGAGGCCGTGCGCGGCACGGTCGTGCTCCGCACCCAGTCCGGCGACATCTCGGTCGTCGCCGCCGCGGGTGTCCCGGCCGCCCTGGACGCCGGCACCGGCTACGGACGCGTCAGCAACTCCCTCAAGAACGACGGCACCGCCGAACTCGACATCCGCGCCACCACCTCGCACGGCGACATCACCGCCCGCAGCCTCTGAACGAACAGCACCAGGACTATCCGGCCGAGCCCACCACCAGGGAGAACACATGACGAAGAACAGCACTTCCTCGACCAGTTCGAGCAGTTCGACGTGGACCGGCATGGTGCCGGTCGACGACACGGCCCTGGCCGTCACCGACACCGGCGGCCCCGGGATCCCGGTGGTCTACCTCAACGGCCAGTTCGCCACCCAGGGGTACTGGCGACGGGTCATCGCCGAACTGGGCACGGGGTGGCGGCACATCACCTACGACGAGCGGGCCCGCGGCAAGTCGAAGCGTTCGGCGGACTACTCCTTCGAGGCCGCCGTCCGGGATGTCGACGCCGTTCTCGCGGCCAGGGGCGTGGACCGGGCGCTGATGGTCGGCTGGTCCTACGGGGCGGTCGTCGCGGCGCACTGGGCCAACCGGAATCCGGAGCGTGCCGTGGGCGCGGTCCTGGTCGACGGCGCGTTCCCGTACGACTGGCTGGACGAGGCCATGGAGCGGCAGATCCGGAAGCTGTTTCGGCGGTTGGGCTGGTTCATGCCGCTGCTGCGCCCGACGGGCCTGACCCCGCGGATGACCGCCGGCCAGCAGGCCGACAGCAACATCGAGCTCGGCAAGCTCTCCCGGGAGCGCGAGCTGGGCCCCGTGCTGGACGGCATCACCGTCCCGGTGCGGTACGTGGTCGCCTCCGGGTCGTCCTTCGGAAGCCGCGGTGATGAGCAGGAACGGATACGCACCGGCCTCGACGCGGTGACCGCCGGCAACCCGAACATCCGGATCAGCGCGAAGGTCGCCAGCAACCACGGCGCGCTCCTCAAGAAGGACTTTCCGGCCATCGCCGAGGCCGTACGCGAGGTCGCCGCCCTCGACCGCGGGGGGCGCTGATCGTCATCACCGTCCGGCTCGACCGCGTCCGTCCCGCGCAGGGTGAGCAACGCCCCCGAGCAGTTGGTGGACAGCGTCGTATCGTCAAGGGCCGGTGTCCGGCTCAGGCTTCGCACAGAGTGCCGTGTCGATCGCTGCGATGAAGGCCGTGGTGCTCGCGTCGGTGGTCGGGGACTCGTTGATGAGCACGGTCGCCCGGCGGCCGTCGGGGGCGACGGATGTCGCCCTGCCCTCGATCGGCGCCGACTTCGGGGCCGACGGTCACGCCCTGACCTGGGTCGTGGTCGGGTACACGATCACCGGCGGTGGGCTGCTGCTGCTCGGCGGCCGGCTGGGCGACGTGCTCGGCAGGCGCCGCATTCTCTCGCTCGGCACTGGCTGTTCCACGCAGCACCAAAGGCACCGACGGGCAATGTGGCGAAGGGAAAGCAAAAGGCAGGGCGACAAGCTGCGCCACATCACCACCCGCAACACCGCCCGGGACATGGACGTCATCCGCGCCGTGCTCGGCGAGAAGAAGATCTCCTACCTCGGATACTCCTACGGCACCTGCCTCGGCGCCGTCTACACACAGATGTTCCCGAGCGCTCCGACCGCTTCGTGCTGGACAGCGCCGTCGACCCGGCCCGGGGCTGGCGCGGGATGATCCAGGTCTGGGCGGAGGGCGCCGAGCCCGCCTTCACCCGATGGACCGAGGGGACCGCCGCGCGGCATGCCACCTACAAGCTGGGCCGGACTCCCGAGGCGGTCCGCACGAACTGCAAGGCCGCTCCGGCCGCAGACGAACGCAACGCCCCGAACCGGCTGCCGCTCCCGACACCCCCGGGCATCCCGGGGATGGTCAGCCGCTTCTGATCGCCAGGGGCCCCTGGGAGGCCACCCGCCTGCGGGAGGCCTCCAGCCCGGCCTCCGGGCTGCGAACGAGCCGAGGAGGAGTCACCTGCGCGGTGGGAAACGATCACTTCGAGCGCGGGAAACGGTCTTTGGAGTCTCTGGGGCATCACACCGACCGGTCAGGACACACAGCGGGCCCCGACGCGTGAGCTACCTCACGGGACGAGGAGCCAGGCGGTCGGTCACCCAGCGGGTGATGTCCGGGGTGGGGCATCCGGGAGTGAAGACCGCGGCCACGCCCATCTCCCGGAGCAGCGGGATGTCGGCCTCGGGGATGATGCCGCCCCCGAACACCGTGATGTCGCGCGCGTCCGCTTCGTCGAGGAGTCCGAGGACCTCCGCGAAGAGCGTCATATGGGCGCCGGAGAGCACCGAGAGGCCGATGCCGTCGGCGTCTTCCTGGATCGCCGTGTCGACGATCCGGCGCGGTGTCTGGTGGAGCCCCGTGTAGACGACCTCGACACCCGCGTCCCGCAGGGCACGGGCGACTACCTTGGCTCCACGGTCGTGCCCGTCCAGGCCGGGCTTGGCGATCACGACACGGATCGGTGCGGTCATTGGTCCCCCTGTCGGGTGCGAGTCCTCATGTGACGGGGACGTACGTGCCCCACACGTCGCGCAGCGCGTCGCAGACCTCGCCGACGGTGGCGCGGGCGCGCAGGGCGTCCTTCATCGGGTAGAGGAGGTTGTCGTCTCCCTGGGCGGCCTTCCGCAGGGCTGCGAGGGCCGCGTCGACCGCATGCTGGTCGCGCGCGGCGCGTAGTCCGGCCAGGCGTTCGGCTTGCTCGGCTTCGATGGCGGGGTCGACGCGCAGGGGTTCGTAGGGCTCTTCCTCGTCGAGCTGGAAGCGGTTGACGCCGACCACGACACGTTCGCCGGAGTCGGTCTCCTGGGCGATGCGGTAGGCGTTGTGCTCGATCTCGTTCTTCTGGAAGCCGCGCTCGATGGCGCCGACCGCGCCGCCCAGTTCCTCCACCTTCGCCATCAGCCCCAGCACCGCCGCCTCCACGTCGTCGGTCATCTCCTCGATGACGTACGAGCCCGCGAACGGATCCACCGTGGCGGTCACGTCCGTCTCGTGGGCCAGGACCTGCTGGGTGCGCAGTGCCAGGCGGGCGGACTTGTCCGTGGGCAGGGCGATGGCCTCGTCGAAGGAGTTGGTGTGCAGGGACTGGGTGCCGCCCAGGACCGCCGCCAGGGCCTGGACCGAGACGCGGACCAGGTTCACCTCCGGCTGCTGGGCCGTCAGCTGGACGCCCGCCGTCTGCGTGTGGAAGCGCAGCATCAGCGACTTGGGGTTCTCCGCGCCGAACTCCTCCCTCATCACCCGCGCCCAGATCCGGCGCGCTGCACGGAACTTGGCCACCTCCTCCAGAAGCGTCGTACGGGCGACGAAGAAGAAGGACAGGCGGGGCGCGAAGTCGTCGACGTCCATGCCGGCCTCGACCGCCGTGCGGACGTACTCGATGCCGTCGGCGAGGGTGAACGCGATCTCCTGCGCCGGGGAGGCTCCCGCCTCGGCCATGTGGTAGCCGGAGATCGAGATCGTGTTCCACTTCGGGATCTCGGCCCGGCAGTACTTGAAGATGTCGGCGGTCAGCCGCAGCGACGGCTTCGGCGGGAAGATGTACGTCCCGCGCGCGATGTACTCCTTCAGCACGTCGTTCTGGATCGTGCCCGTCAACCGCTCCGCGGGCACCCCCTGCTCCTCGGCGACGAGTTGGTACAGGAGCAGCAGCACAGCGGCCGGGGCGTTGATCGTCATCGACGTGGAGACCTGGTCCAGCGGGATCCCGTCGAACAGCACCCGCATGTCGTCGACGGAGTCGACGGCGACGCCCACCTTGCCGACCTCGCCGTGGGCGAGCGGGGCGTCGGAGTCGTGGCCCATCTGGGTGGGCAGGTCGAAGGCGACCGACAGGCCCGTCGTGCCGTTGGCGATCAACTGCCGGTACCGCGCGTTGGACTCCCTGGCCGTGCCGAAACCGGCGTACTGGCGCATCGTCCACGGCCGGCCCGTGTACATCGACGGATACACACCCCGGGTGAACGGAAACCTCCCCGGCTCCCCCAGCTTCTCCGCCGCATCCCAGCCCTGAAGGACCTCCGGCCCGTAGACCGGCTCGATGGGCAGTCCGGACTCCGACTCGCGCATGTCAGGACCGGACATCCAGGACGTACTTCCCCGTGGACGCGCGTGTCTCCAGCAGCTCGTGGGCGTGGGCCACGTCCTTCAGCGGCAGTACCTTCACGTCCACGCGGACGGTGCCCTTGGCGACCTCCGTCAACGCCTGCTCCAGGTGGGCGCGGAGCAGCTGCGGGGCTCGGCCCGCGACGCCGCCGAGGTTGTAGCCGACGAGCGAACTGTTGGTGTACCAGGGGTGGTTGCCCTCGAAGGTGACGTCCTCGGCCGCCGCGTTGCCGAAGATCACATGGCGTCCGAACGCCGCCAGCAGGCCGGTCACGGACGAGCGGAACGCGCCGCCGACGGAGTCCAGGACCAGGTTGGCGCCCGCTCCGCCGGTCCTCTCGGCCACTTCCCGCTCGATCCTGTCGTACGACACCACGCTGTCGTAGCCGAAGCCGCGGGCGTACTCGACCTTCACCGGAGAGCTCGTCACGCCGATCACGCTGCCCGCGCCCAGCGACCGGGCCAGCTGGGCGGCGGCCGTGCCGACTCCGCCCGCGGCGGCGAGGACGACCACCGTCTCGCCCCGCGCGAGATGTCCGGCCGAGGTGAGCACGCCGAGTGCGGTGGTGACGTTGCACAGGGCGCCCGCCGCCACGGCGCCGTCCAGTGCGGCGAGGTCGCCGTCCAGCCGTACGACGTGTTCCGCGCCGACGGCGACGACCTCGGCGTTGCCGCCGCCGCCCAGGGTGAGGGCGGCCACGCGGTCGCCGGGCCCGAAGCCGGTGACGCCGTCGCCCACGGCGCGTACGCTGCCGACCGCCTCCAGGCCGGGGCAGTGCGGCAGGTCGACCGGGAACTGGCCGCGCCGGAACATCACTTCGGCGAAGTTCACGCCCGCGTACTCGACGTCGATCGTGAGCTGCCCCGGCTGGGGCTCGGGCACGGCGATCTCGGCGACGTCCAGGACGGAGGGGCCGCCGAAGGACTCGAAACGGACGGTACGCATAACGCTCCCGGAGGTCGTGGCGGCGGTGTCGGAGGGGTTCGTCGGGGTCTCGGAGGGGTTCGTCATCGGATTCCCGTCTCGCTGAGGGTGGTGGTGGGGCCGTGCCCGGTGAGCAGTCGCGTGTCGTCCGGGCAGGTGGCCGCGATCATGCCGAGGGAGGCCCGCAGGCCGGCCGGGCTGGCACCGGGGGCGTCCGCGCGCCCCGGGCCGGCGGCGAGCAGGGTGTCCCCGGTGGCCAGCAGCGGGACGTCGTCGCCGCCGAAGCGGAACATGACGGAGCCGCCGGTGTGGCCGGGCGTGTGCAGCACCGTCACCTCGGCCGCGGCGAAGGCCAGCTCCCCGCCCGATTCCGGGAGTTCGCTCACCTCGTCGGGTTCCTGGTCGGGATGGCCGACGAGCAGTTCTCGGGGGAAGGAGTCCGGCAGACCCTTGGCCGGGGCGCCGAACTGGTAACGGTCGGCGGGGTGGATCCAGGCCGGGACGCCGTAGTGCCGGGCGAGCGGCACCGCGTCCCAGGTGTGGTCCATGTGGCCGTGCGTGATGAGGATGGCCTCGGGCTCCAGACGGTGGGCGCGGACGGCTTCGAGAACCGCTTCGGCGGCGCCGTGCCCTGGGTCGACGATGAGGCAGGGATGTCCCGGGCCCGCGGCGACGAGATGGACGTTCGTGCCGAACTTGCCGGTGGTGGCGGACAGTACGAGCATGACCGCGACTCTGACGGAGTTCTCGGGCATATGTCAATTGCCGATTGTGTAGCAGAACTCTGCCTCACGTCTGACCTATAGTGCGAGTGGCATCGCCCGGTCGCGCGTGCCGTCGTCGTTCCAGCAGGGGGTTTGTACGTGAAGGCCATCGCCGTTCAGCGCTACGGAGGTCCGGAGGTCCTGGAGCTGGTGGACCTCCCCGAACCGCGTCTCGGACCGGACGTCGTGCTCGTGCGCGTGAAGTACGCGGGTGTGAACCCGGCGGACTGGAAGATCCGGGAGGGCTACATCGACGACTGGTTCGAGTCGCACTTCCCCATGGTGATGGGCTGCGACCTGTCCGGGGTCGTCGAGCGCACCGGCCTCGGGGTCACCGAGTTCTCCCGGGGGACGAGGTCGTCGGCTACGTCCGCGCGGACCACATGCAGCGCGGCACGTACGGCGAACTGGTGGCCGCGCCCGTGCGGACCCTGGCGCGAAAGCCGCGCGCTCTCGACTGGCGGGCCGCGGCCGGCCTTCCCGCCGCCGGTCTCACCGCCTACCAGGCGCTGCGCCGCCATCTGCGGATCGCCGCCGGTGACGTGCTGCTCGTCCACGCGGCGGCCGGCGGGGTCGGCTCGCTCGCCGTCCAGATCGGCCGGGCCCTCGGCGCGCGCGTCATCGGCACGGCGAGCGAGCGCAACCACGAGTTCCTGCGCTCGCTCGGCGCCGAGCCGGTGGTCTACGGCCCCGGGCTCGCCGACCGGGTGCGTGCCCTGGCCCCGGAGGGCGTCGACGCCGTCTTCGACCTCATGGGCGGTGACACCCTGTTCGGTTCCCCGGCCCTGTTGCGGCCGGGCGGGCGGCTCGCGTCCATCTCCGGTGACGTGACGCGGCTGGGCGGGCGCTACGTGTTCGTACGCCCCGATCCGGCCGACCTGGCCGAGCTGGTGGAGATGGCGGACCGGGGCGCGGTGCGGGTCCACGTCAGCGCGGAGTTCCCGCTGGCCGACGCCGCCCGCGCCCATGAACTCGTGCAGACCGGCCATGTGCGCGGCAAGGTCGTCCTGGCGGTCGCACCGGACTGATCCGGCACGGGAGCGCACACGGAGCAGCGGTACGGGTAACAGGGCCGTCCCCGGTGGGGACGGCCCTTTCGCGTGCCGGGGCGTCTGTGCCACGTCTCCAGCCAGTCTTGAGCGGCTCTCCACCGAGCCGCCCGCAAGCCGCCCGTCGGGCCCCTCGCCGTTCGCAGCCGAACCCACAGAGGCGGCTGTGAGGCTGATTCCGCGCCCCTCGGGGTGCCGCCGAAGCAGACCCACGGACGAACGGAACGGGGCATGACCATTGCTGAGCAGGAGCGGCCGGAAGCCGCTCCGGCCGCGGCCGAACTCGCCTACCAGCGTTCGATGGACCGCGTCCTGGTGCACCGCCGGGCCGTCATGGAGGTCTTCGTCACGGACGCGGTGCGGCTCGGCGACGACACGTTCGCCGTGGCCGTCCAGGCGCCACGCGCGCACAGCTACTACAACGACCACACGCAGCGGCCCGCGCTGCTCGACCCGCTGTTCCTGCTGGAGGCCGCCCGCCAGGCGGTCACCGTCGTGGCGCACCAGTGGCTGGGCGTCGCCTATGACACGTCCTTCCTGATCAGCGACTGGACCACCGAGTTCACGGACCTGGCCGCACTGCGGGCCCGGGGTGACGCCCCGGACGAGCTCGTGATCGAGGTGGCCGCGCGTGACCTCAAGCGGCGCGGCACCAGGCTGCTGGCCGCCACGCTGGAGTGCGTGTTCGTCGTCGGCGGACGGCGGGCCGGGACGAGCGCCGTCGTGGCCGGATACCTCAGCCGGGACGGCTACACGGCGCACCGGGAGAAGAGCAGGGGAAACGTTCCACCGTCCTCGTCCGACATGCCGCACACCCGCGTGGGCACACCCGTCGAGCCCGCTCTGGTCGGCCGCGAGCGGGCCGGGAACGTGGTGCTCACGGACCTGGAACGCCCGGGCGGCGGGATCGCTCTGCGAGCCACGCTCGACGTCCCGGTGCGGCACCCGGCCATGTACGACCACCCCTTGGACCATGTGCCCGCGATGGCGCTCATGGAGGCGGCCCGCCAGGCCGCGGTCCTCACCGCCGGGGCGCCCGCCGAGCGGCGGTACGCCCGCGCCTTCGGCGCCACGTTCCACCGCTTCGTGGAACTGGACAGCCCGGTCACGGTCACCGTCACGCCCTCGGGCGACGCGCGCCGCACCGTCGACTTCCGTCAGGACGGGGTGTCGGTCTGCACGGCCGAGATCGCGGTCGCCGACCTCGCCGGGTCACCGGCTCCGGACACGGACGGCAGGTGACGGCCCGTGCGACTGGACTCACCGCTCGGGCTGACGGCGACCGCCTGGTACCCGGAGCACCGCCAGACGGCCGAGGAAGCCGTGGCCGCCGGTGACATCGACGCCCGCACCGCCCGCGAACTCGGCTACACGGCCCTGCCGGTCAGCGAGGACACGGCACCGCCCGACATGGCCGTCGAGGCCGCGACCCGGGCACTGGACGTCTCCGGCACCCAGGCCGACGACCTCTCCCTGGTACTGCACGCGAGCGTCCACCACCAAGGCCACGACGCATGGTCGGCCCCGCACTACATCGCCCGGCGGCTCGGGGCCCACCAGGCCGTACCGATCGGGCTGCTCCAGCAGTGCAACGGCGGCGCCATCGGCATCGAGCTGGCCGCGAGCCGGCTCCAGGGCGACCCGGCCGCCGGGCCCGCGCTGGTGACGACCGCCGACCGGTTCCTGACGCCGAGCTGGCACCGCTGGCTCAGCGACTACGGCATGGCGGCCGGGGACGCGGCCACGGCGGTCCTCGTCCACCGGGTCGGCGGACCGGCCGCGGCAGGGCACTCCCGCGCGCCGGACCTGCTGCTGCACTCCCTGGCCACCCGGGTCGCGGCCGAACTGGAGGTCATGCACCGCGGTGACGACGAGCTCAACGCGACGCCCATGGGTCACAGTTCGGTGATCGACGTGCGGCGTACCAAGCGGGCGTTCATCAAGACGTACGGCGTCGACTTCTTCCTCAAGACCGCGGCCGACCGCATCCGTGCCGTCGTCGAGGAAGCGCTGGCCGGTGCCGGACTCGCCGCCGACGACCCGCGGTTGCGCTACGCCGTGATCCCCCGGCTGGGGAGCAAGGCGATGGCGGAGGCGTACCTCCCGCCGCTGACGGACGTCACCTCGGCGGAGGTTCTCGACCTCGGCCGTGCGACCGGGCATGTGGGGGCCGGCGACCTCAACGCCTCCCTCGCCGACCTGGCCCGCACGGACCTGCTGAGGCCCGGGAGTTACGCGCTCGTGCTCAACGGCGGCGGCGGATTCACCTTCACCGCCGTCGTGGTCGGCAGGCACTGACCAGTACTCACCAGTACCACCTCACCATCCACAACCCGTACAAGGAGAAACAGCCATGTCCGCACACCAGGACCGTCTGTTCCAGCTCGTCTCAGAGAAGCTCGGCGTGCTGCCCGAGGAGCTGAACACCAGCGCCACCTTCGACACCCTCGACCTGGACTCGCTCGCGCTGATCGAGCTCAGCGTCATCGTGCAGAAGGAGTTCGGCGTCCAGATCGACGAGACGGCGCTGACCCCGGAGCACACCTTCGGCGACGTCCTCGCCGTGATCGACACCAAGGCCGCGGTGGCATGATGACCGGGTCAGTGACGCAGCGCCCGGACGGGCGCACGAAACGCTTCGACGTGGCGGTCACCGGCGTCGGCCTGGTCACCCCGGCCGGGCTGGGTGTCGAGGCCAACGTGGAGCGGGTCTGGGCGGGGGAGTCCACGGCGGCCACCGACCCGGACCTCGCGGGTCTGCCCGTCGACTTCGCCTGCCGCGTACCCGGCTTCGACGCGGGTGCGCTGCTCGGGCGGCGCAGTGCCGTACGCATGGACCCGGTCAGCCACTTCGGCGTGGTGGCCGCCCGACAGGCCGTCGAGGACGCCGGGCTCGACCCGGCGACCTGGGAGGGTCCCCGGGTCGGCGTGGTCGTCGGCACGTCGCTGGGCGGCTGGTCGACGGTCGAGCGGGAGCACGGCAAGCACCTGGCCGACGGCCAGGAGTTCGTGTCGCCGCTGCTGATGGTGATGGGCCCGGTCAACATGACCGCCGGGTACATCGCCATGGACCTCAAGGCCCTCGGCCCCAACCAGGTGGTGTCGACGGCCTGCGCGTCCGGCAACACGGCTATCGGGTACGCCCGCGCCCTGCTGGGGACCGGCGTCTGCGACATCGTCCTGGCGGGCGGTGCCGAGGCGGCCATGTCCCGGACCGCGATGGCGAGTCTGGCCCGGGCCGGTGCGCTGTCCACGCGGGGCGACGACCCGGCGTCCGCGTCCCGGCCGTTCGACGCCGACCGGGACGGGTTCGTCGCGGGCGAGGGCGCGGCCATGCTGGTACTGGAGCGTGTCGAGGACGCGCGGGCGCGTGGCGCCCGTGTCCGGGCCAGGGTCTCCGGGTTCGGCGCGTCCGCCGACGGCCATCACGCCTCGGCGCCCGATCCGACGGGCGGCGGGGCCGAGCGGGCCATCCGGGCGGCCCTCGCCGACGCCCTTGTCGACCCCTCCGAGGTGGACCACGTCAACGCCCACGGCACGTCCACGCCGCTGAACGACATCACCGAGGCCGGGGTCATCCGCCGGGTCTTCGGCGAGAAGCCGGCCGTCACCTCCACCAAGGGTGTCGTCGGGCATCTGCTGGGCGCGGCCGGGGCGGCCGAGGCGGTGTACACGGTGCTCGCCGTGGAACGCCGCCTCGTCCCGCCGACTGCCAACCTGACCAGCCTCGACCCGGGCATCGGCGTGGACGTCGTGGCGAAGGAGGCCCGGCCGCTGGACATCGGCGCCGCGGTGAACGACTCCTTCGGCTTCGGCGGCCAGAACGCGGTGATCGTGGTGACGCCGGCATGACCTCGAACGCGGAGGGAGCACCGGACAGGGGCCCGGCCACACCTGGCTCCGCCGGTTCGGCCGGCACGGTGGGTTCGCCGGGCCTTTCCGGCTCGGCGGGCGGCCCTGGCTTTCCGGGCATCCACGGCACCCGTGGCCCGGCCGGGACTCCGGGCACCCCCGGCTCCGCGGGCACCGCTGGTGCGCCGGGCGACCCCGGATCCCCCGGCACCTCAGGCTCGGCCCTCAGCCCCCGTTCGCCGGGCACCTCCGGCACCCCCGGCACGGTTTCGCCGGGCCTCCGATCGCCCGCCACCCCCGGCTCGGGCGGCTTCGTCGAGGGTGCGGGTGGGCCCCGGGTTGGCGGTGCGTCCGGTTTGGCCGGTACCCCGGTGGCCGAGGGGCGTTCCGTGCTCGTCACCGGGGGCAACCGTGGCATCGGGCTGGCCGTCGCGCGGGCGCTCGCCGCGCGGGGTGACCGGGTGGCGGTCACCTATCGCACCGGTGAGCCCCCGGCGGGGCTGCTCGGGGTGCGGTGCGATGTGACGGACGAGGCGCAGGTGGAGCGGGCCTTCAAGGAGGTCGCGGCCGCGCAGGGCGACGTCGAGGTGCTGGTGGCGAACGCCGGGATCACGCGGGACGGGCTGCTGCTCACCCTCGACGACGACGCGGTCGACGCCGTGCTCGACACCAACCTGAGGTCGGTCATCCGCCTGGCCCGGCACGCCTCCCGGGGCATGCTCGGCGGGCGGTGGGGCCGGATGGTGCTGGTGTCGTCCGCCGTCGCCTTCACCGGCTCACCCGGACAGACCAACTACACCGCCGCCAAGGCCGGCCTCGTCGGGCTGGCCCGCTCGCTCGCCTGGGAGCTCGGCAGCCGCGGCATCACCGTCAACGTCGTGGCCCCCGGGCTCGTCGAGACGGACATGCTGCGCCAGGTACGCCCGGCCCGCCTCGACCAGTACCTGGCGATGACGCCGCTCGGCCGGGCCGGTACCGCCGGGGAGGTGGCCGCCGCCGTGCGGTTCCTCGCCGGCGACGAGGCCTCGTACATCACCGGCGCCGTGCTGCCGGTCAGCGGTGGGCTCGGCATGGGTCACTGACGCCCCGTGCCGCACGCGACCACCACCCCGAGAAAGCACAGGAAAGGGAAACCATGCCAGTCGGTGTCCTGTCGATCGGCTCCTACACACCGGCCAAAATCGTCGACAACCAGCAGATCAGCGCCTGGACGGGGATGCCCGAGTCCTGGGTGACCGAACGCACCGGAGTGCTCCAGCGGCGGTACGCCGAGCCGGGCACCACCACGTCCGACCTCGCCCTCCCCGCCGCCCGCGAGGCGCTTCAGGGCGTCTCCGACGAGGTGCGCGAGGGGCTCGGCGCGCTGGTGGTGGCCACCAGCACCCCGGACGTGCCGCAGCCGTCCACGGCCGCGATCCTCCAGCACAAGCTGGGACTCTCCACCCTGCCCGCCTTCGACATCAATGCCGTGTGCAGCGGTTTCCTCTACGGTCTCGCGGTCGCCGAGGGCCTGCTGAAGGCCGGCCGGCACGGCGAGCACGTGCTGCTCGTCGGGGCCGACATGTTCTCCACGATCATGGACAGGTCCGACCGGCGCACGGTGAGCCTGTTCGGCGACGGCGCGGGCGCCGTCCTGCTCGGCGAGGTGCCCGAGGGCTACGGCCTGCGGTCGGTGCAACTGGTCACGGACGGGGAGTTCCACCACTACGTCGGCGTGGAGGCCGGCGGCACCCGGACGCCGCTCGACGCCGAGGCCCGCGAGACCGGGCAGCACTTCTTCCGAATGGACGGCCGCGCGGTGCGTGACTACGCGCTGTCGGTGCTGGCCAAGCTGACCGCCGTGACCCTCGACGACTGCGGTCTGGCCCTGGACGACGTCGACCGGTTCGTCTTCCACCAGGCGAACACCAGGCTCCTGGAGGCCTTCGTCGCGGACGCCGGGATCGACCCGGCGCGGGTCGCGTACACCGCACCGCACCTGGGCAACACCGTCGCCGCGTCCGTGCCGCTCACCCTGCACGCCACCCACCGCGAACGGCCGCTGCGGCGCGGCGAGCGGGTGCTGCTGGCGTCGGTGGGCGGCGGCATGACCGCGGGCGCGGCGCTGCTGACCTGGTACTGACGCCCCCCCCGAGCCGCTGTCGCCGCGTTCCGCACCGGCACCGGCACACCGACCACACACGCACACCACACGCAGCATCGGAGGAGCCATGAGGCTCGACGGACAGACGGCCGTCATCACCGGGGGCACGCGGGGACTGGGCCGGGCGATCGCCGAGGCCTACCTCGCCGAGGGCGCCTCGGTCGTCGTCGCCGCACGCAACCCCTACGACATCAAGGAACTCGCCGACGACCACGGCGACCGGCTGCTCTACCACCACACGGACGTCACCGACGAGACCTCGGTGGAGGGGCTGATGGCCACCGCCGTCGAGACGTACGGGGGCGTCGACATCCTGGTCAACAACGCGGGGGTCAGCCGTGACGGCAAGATCTCCCGGCTCTCGGTGGCCGACTGGAACACCACGCTGGCCACCAACCTGACCGGTGTCTTCCTCTGCACGCGCGCGGTGATCGGCCCGATGACCATCCGGCGCGAGGCGACGGGCGTCGGCGGCCGCATCATCAACGTGTCGTCCTGCGTGGCCGGCCGGGCCGCGATCGGCGCGTCCGCCTACAGCGCGAGCAAGGCCGCCGTGGAGATGTTCACCCGCACCTCGGCGGCCGAACTGGCCCCCAAGGGCATCACCGTCAACTGTCTGTCACCCGGCTACATCGACGAGGGCATGGGCAAGGAACTGGCCGCAAACGAGCGCGCCTGGGAGAGCTACCGCGGCCGGCTCCTGTCCGGGCGGCTCGGCCGTCCCCAGGAGGTCGGTGCCACCGCCGTGTTCCTCGCCTCGCAGGACAGCTCGTACGTCAACGGCAGTGTGGTCGAGGTCAACGGGGGGCTGATGTGGGCGGCCTGACGAAGCGTGGGCCCGGGGCGTCCGTGCTGGTCGTCGGGGCGGGCCCGGTCGGTCTGGTCGTCGCCTGCGAGCTGCTGCAGCGGGACATCCCGGTCCGCGTCGTGGACGCCGGGCGCGGGCACTCGGCGCACTCCCGGGCGAACGTGATCTGGCCGCGCAACCTCGAACTGCTCGACCGGATCGGGGTGACCGACGACCTGCTGGGAATCGGCCACCGGCTGGCGGGCACGGCGTTCTACTCGCGCGGCCGCCGGCTGGCGACGGCCTGGATGAGCAGGCTGCCGGACTCGCCGTACCCGTTCGCGCTGACGCTCTCGCAGAACGACACCGAGCAGGTGCTGCGCCGGCGGCTCGCCGCGCTCGGCGGCACCCTGGAGGAGGGCGTCCGGCTCACCGCCCTGGACAACACCCCGGGCGGCCCGGTCGTCAAGCTGGAGCACGACGGCGGCCGGATCGAGGAGTTGGAGCCCGGCTGGCTGGTCGGTGCGGACGGAGCGCACAGCACCGTCCGCAAGGAACTGGGCATCGCCTACGACGGTCCGCCGGTCGACGTGTCGTTCGCCATCACCGACGCCCGGCTGACCACCACCCTCTCCGAGGACCTGTCGCACTACTGCTACGCGCCGAGCGGCGCCATGGTCCTCGGCCCGATGGGCGACGGCGTGCACCGCATCGCCCTGAACGTGCCGCACGACGCGTACGACGAGCACGACCCGCCGCCGCGCGAGATGTTCCAGCAGTTCGTCGACGACCGGGCGGCCGGCCGCAGCCGGGTCGAGGAACTGCTGTGGAGCGGCTCCTTCCGGGTGCGCGTCCGGATCGCCTCCAGCTTCCGCAGCGAGCGCTGCTTCCTGGCCGGCGACGCCGCGCACGTGATCAGCCCGGCCGGCGGGCAGGGCATGAACACGGGGATGCAGGACGCGTTCAACCTGGCGTGGAAACTGTCGGGCGTCATCCGCGGGGAGTTCGGGGAGTCGATCCTGGACTCCTACGACACCGAGCGCCGGGCCGTCTCCCACGACGTGGCGCGCTCGACCGAGCTGCTGACCAAGGCTGGCCTGGTCAACTCCCCGGCGAAGGTCGCCCTCCGGGACGCGGCGTTCATGGCCGCCGACCGGACCGGTCTGTTCCAGCGCAAGCTGGCCCCGCAGCTCGGCCAGACGGCCGTGAGCTACGGCGGTGACCGCCATCCCCGGCTGCCGGTGATGGTCTCGGGCGGGACCGGCCCGGGCGGGACGCCCCCGCGTCCCGGCAGCGGCGGCTGGCCGGCGATCGACCGGGACCGGCACACCGTGCTGCTGTGGCCCGGTACGCGGACCCCGCCGCCGGACTGGCGGCGCACCCGCGACCGGATGCGGCGGGCGCTGCCCGAGGGCACGCCCGTGCTCGACCTCACCCGCGCGGTCCCCAAGGGCCTGTCCGTGGCGCTCGGTCCGCGACCGGCCGTGGCCGTGGTCCGTCCGGACGGCCATCTGCTGGCCCGGCTCGACCCGCGGCGGCCACAGGAGACCACCGATCTGCTCACCCGAGCGGCCCACCTCAGGAGCCGGACATGACCACTGCCCTGCCCCCGCTGACCACCGCTCACTCCCGTCCCGTGGTGGCGTTCTTCGACGCCGACGAGACACTCATCGCCATGAAGACCCCGTTCTCGCTGCTGCGCCACCGGCTGCGGCGGCAGGGGGACGTGGCGGGCGCCGAGTACGAACGGCTGGTGGAGCCGCTGCGGCGGCTGGCGTCCATGGGCGTCACCCCCGTCGAGGTGGTGTCCAAGTTCTACGAGCTGCACACCGGCGTTCCCTGGGACGACGTGGTCGCCGAGGCGCGCGACTGGTACGCCGAACTGCGCGAAGTCGGCCCGCCGTTCATCGAGCCGACCGTCACCCGGCTGCGCCGTCACCAGGAGGCGGGCCACCACACGGTCGTCATCTCCGGCTCCTGGCCCGCGACCCTGCACCCGATCACCGACGACCTCGGGATCGACCTGGTCCTGTGCACCGAGCCGGAGCTGGACGCGGACCGGCGCATGACCGGGGCGATCCGGCACGCTATGTTCGGCCCGGCGAAGGCCGAGGCGGTCCGGCAGGCGCTGGAGAAGTTCGGCGCGGATCCGGCGGACTGCCACGCCTACGGGGACGACCCGGGGGACCTGACCATGCTCCGCATGGTGGGCCACCCGGCCGTGGTCGGAGCCAACCCGAGGATGACGGCCCACGCGGCGGAACACGGCTGGCCGGTCATCCCGGCGACCCTCGTGACCGGCACCCGGCGCCAGCCGGTGTGACACACGACCGCTCCCGTCCCGTGCCCGGTGAGGGCGCGAGGCGGGGGCGGGGGGCGTGGCTGGCGCTTCGACGCGTACGCCGGATCGCACCCGGCCGGCGCCCCACAGCCGCGGCGGACACACCGCCGTCGCCGGGCAACGGCCGGGCTGTGGGGGGGCGCCGCTCTCGCGTGCGGCCGGGCTGCAGGAGTGCTGTCTCCGCGTGCGGCAGGGCTGCAGAAGTGCTGTCTCCGCGTGCGGCAGGGCTGCAGAAGTGCTGTCTCCGCGTGCGGCCGGGCCGTAGGGGCGCCGCTCCTGCGTGCGGCCGGACCATGGGAGCGCCGCCCTTTGCGTCCGGCCGGGCCGTAGGGGCGCCGCTCCTGCGTGCGGCCGGACCATGGGAGCGCCGCCCTCTGCATCCGGCCGGACCATGGGAGCACCGCCCTCTGCATCCGGCCGGACCATGGGAGCACCGCCCTCTGCATCCGGCCGGACCATGGGAGCACCGCCCTCTGCATCCGGCCGGACCATGGGAGCACCGCCCTCTGCGTCCGGCCGGACCATGGGAGCACCGCCCTCTGCGTCCGGCCGGACCATGGGAGCACCGCCCTCTGCATCCGGCCGGACCATGGGAGCACCGCCCTCTGCATCCGGCCGGACCATGGGAGCGCCGCCCTCTGCGTGCCGTCGGCCTTAGGAGCACGTCGGTGTGGCTCGGCCGTTGGCCCGGGGGTGTCGCGGTGCTTCCCGCGGAGCGTCTAGCGTGCGCCGACGGCCTCCGGCAGTGCGGCCAGTTCCGCCAGGTCCTCGGGGGTCAGGGTCAGGGAACCGGCCGCCACGTTGTCCTCCAGGTAGCGGCGAGTCTTGGTGCCGGGGATGACGCCGACGTGGTCGCCCTGGGCCAGCACCCAGGCGATCGCGACCTGGGCCACCGTCGCGCCGAGCCGGTCGGCCACGGTCCGGACCCGGTCGACGATGGCCTGGTTGGCGCTGATGGCCTCGGGCTGGAACCGGGGGATCCGGTGCCGCCCGTCCACGTCCGGCAGGTCCTTCGGGCTGCTGATCAACCCGGACAGGAAGCCCCGGCCGAGCGGAGCGAACGCGATGAACGCGATGCCCTCACGGCCGCAGTACTCCACCACGCCGCTCGTCAGGGCGTCGCGGCTCCACAGGGACAGTTCGCTCTGCACGGAGGCCACCGGATGAACCGCCTGTGCCCGGCCGATCTCCTCCACCGACGCCTCGGACAGGCCGAGCGCGCCGAGCTTGCCCTCCTTCACCAGCTCCACGAGCGCACCCCAGCTCTCCTCCACCGGCACCTCGGGGTCGATGCGGTGCAGCTGGTAGAGGTCCACATGGTCGACGCCGAGCCGCTTCAGGCTGGCGTCGACGGCGGCGCGCAGATACTCGGGCCGGCCGTCCCGGTGGCTGCGGTAGGTGGCGGGGTCGTCCACCACGAGCCCGCCCTTGGTGGCGAGCAGCGCCTTGTCGCGGTGTCCCCGCAGCGCCTTGCCGACCAGCAGTTCGTTGGTGAACGGGCCGTACTGGTCGGCCGTGTCGATCAGATCGGCGCCGATCTCCAGGGCATGCCGGATGACCCCGATGGACTCGTTCTCGTCCCGGCCCAGTTCGTCGTACCCCCACGACATGCCCATGCAGCCGAGGCCGACGGCCGCGAAGGTCCGCTGTGAGCCGCCCAGTTGGATCCTGCGCATCGCCGTGCGCACCGCCTTTCCCACTCGCCCGTGTGCCGTACCTGTCCGTTGATTGACAGGCCCTCATCTTTACACAGAACTCTGCCATACGACATTGACAGGCCCTATGCTCAGCTCCCTAATCTATGCCAGGGTTCTTACACATACCTGACTACACCCAAGTGACAATGAACAGACAGAGGTGATCCTCCGTGTCCACCGGCAACCCGCGGGCCACGCTCGCTGCGGCGTGCGTCGTCGGCCCGCTCATGACCCTGGTGGTGACCGGCCCGTCCGTGGCCGTCCCCGACATCGGCGCCGATCTGCACAGCTCACTCGCCGCCGCCCAGTGGGTGGTCGACGGCTACATGCTGACCGCGTCCAGCAGCCTCGCGGCCATGGGCTCGCTCGCCGACCGCGTCGGCCACCGCAGGATGTTCACCTGGGGCATGGCCTTCTTCGCCTTCTGGATGACCGTGTCCGGCCTCGCGAACAGCATCCTGCTGCTCGACGTCTCGCGCGCGATCGCCGGCTTCGGCAGCGGCGCGGCGCTCGCCTCCATCACCGCGATCCTGGCGCAGTCCTTCGACGGCACCGCCCGCGCGAAGGCGTTCGGCCTCTTCGGCACGTTCCTGGGAGCCGGCCTGGCGTTCGGGCCGATGTTCGGCGGCGTCCTGGTCAACCTGTGGGGCTGGCGCTCGGTCTTCCTCGTGCTGGCCGCGGTCTCGGCGCTCGTCCTGCTGAGCACTCCCCTGCTGCCCCGCTCGGAGCCCAACCGCGGGCCGCGCTTCGACTGGACCGGCACCTTCGCCTTCGGTTTCGGCGTCGCCCTGTTCGTGCTCGCCCTGGTGGAGGGGCCGGGCCGGGGCTGGACCGACCCGATCGTGCTCGGCTCGGCCGTCGGCTGCCTGGTCCTGATGGTGGCCTTCGTGGCGGTGGAACGCCGCACCGAGCACCCGATGTTCGACCTGGGCCTGTTCGCCCGCCCGCAGTTCCTGGCCGTCTGCCTGGTGCCGCTGGTGCTGGCGTTCAGCTTCGTGGCGCTCGTCATCGTGCTGCCGCCGTACCTGACGTCCACGAGCGGGATGTCGGCCGTCCGCATCGGCCTGGTCCTGCTGCTCCTGACGGGCCCGTCGC